>NZ_CP129019.1:0-2400000 GCF_020524355.2 Mesobacillus subterraneus | reverse complement strand
ATTGTGACGTGCTTTATAAATTGTTTATGGATCCGTCCCTTGATTTCTCCAAATCTCCTGAATTGCAGGTCAATCTTGAACGGCTGAAGGCATCGGCTACAAAAATCCAATTATTCGCCATCTATGTACCTGAATCTGTTCACCCTGACCTGAAATTTGAAGCTGCCCTAAGGATGGCGGATTTATTTTATGAAAAAGTCTTAAGGTCACATCCGCAAATCAAGCTGATTAAGAACAAGGCGGACATTGAGCTCCTTGAACATGATGAAATTGGTGCAGTGCTCACTCTGGAGGGCTGTGATGCGATTGGGCAGGATTTATTGAAATTGCGCACTTTGCTGAGACTCGGAGTACGTTCAGTAGGGTTGACGTGGAATTTTGGAAATTATGTAGCTGATGGTGCCCTTGAAGAACGAGGAGCGGGTCTTTCAAGGTTTGGACGTCAAGTTGTCCAGCTTTTGAATGAAACGAGGACAATCTGCGATGTCTCACATTTATCTGAACAGGCATTCTGGGATGTAATGGAAGCAGCTGACAGGGTATTCGCTTCCCATTCAAACTGTTATTCGCTTTGCCGCCATCCGCGCAACCTTAAGGATAAGCAGATTAATGCTCTGATTGAAAGGGATTCAGTCATTGGAGTTACCTTTGTACCGGAATTCTTATCAGGTATAAAAGATTCTGCTTCAATTGATGATGTGGTTCGCCATCTTGATCACATTTGTTCTCTTGGAGGAGAAAATCATGTTGGATTCGGATCAGATTTTGACGGAATTGAATTCACTGTAAAAAATCTCGAGGGAAATGAACAATATGAAAAACTTTGGAATGAATTACAAAAATATTATTCTGATATACAAGTTAGTAAGTTCCTTTATGGGAATATGGCGACCAGATTATCTGTACAAGGATCGTAAATTCAAAGGAGACAGCGAATTTCTGGACAGTATTCCAAGGGGTGCTGAGTAAGAAACTTATAATATTTTAATAAATAAAAAAATATTCATATTTTCGTCAATAATTATTCTTAAAGGGTTGCTTTTTTATTCACATAGGTCTAGAATTGTAAGCGTTTAGTACCATCCATTTGCTAGATTTCAGCATGAAATACAAGATATAAACCGTTTAATTCTAGTGAATTACTTGGAAAAGTGCTACACTTAATAACGAAGCGTTTTTACATATTTTTTTACGTATCTAAAGGGGTGTAAGAGATGATCAATCAACTTTCATGGAAAGTTGGCGGACAGCAGGGAGAAGGAATTGAATCTACCGGGGAAATTTTCTCTATTGCATTGAACCGTCTAGGCTACTACTTGTATGGCTACCGTCACTTTTCATCACGTATCAAGGGCGGACACACAAATAACAAGATTCGAGTAAGCACTACAGAGGTTCGATCTATTTCTGACGATTTAGATATTCTTGTAGCTTTCGACCAGGAAACAATCGATGTAAACTACAAAGAATTGCATGAGAACGGCGTAATTATTGCTGATGCGAAGTTTGACCCAAAAAAGCCTGAGGATACTCAAGCTGCAATGTATGCGGTTCCATTTACGGAAATGGCTACTGAATTGGGAACATCTCTTATGAAAAACATGGTTGCCATCGGTGCGACTAGCGCAATTCTAGACTTGGATATCCAAGTTTTTGAAGAAGTCGTCCAGGAGATTTTTGGACGCAAAGGACAACAAGTTGTCGATAAAAATATGGAAGCCATCAAAGCTGGCTACGAATATACAAAAGAACAATTAGGCGGAGCTGAGACAATGCAGCTTGAAAAGGCTGATGGTCAGAAACGTCTGTTCATGATTGGTAATGATGCAATCGCTCTTGGCGCAGTAGCGGCAGGGTGCCGTTTCATGGCTGCATACCCAATCACACCTGCTTCAGAAATCATGGAATATTTAATCAAGAAACTTCCTGCTCTTGGCGGAACAGTGATCCAGACTGAAGATGAAATCGCAGCTGTCACTATGACAATCGGCGCTAACTATGGCGGCGTACGTGCCATTACAGCTTCAGCAGGACCTGGTCTTTCATTGAAGATGGAAGCAATCGGCCTTTCAGGTATCACTGAAACACCGCTTGTCATTGTAGATACACAGCGCGGCGGCCCATCAACTGGACTTCCTACAAAACAGGAACAGTCAGATTTAATGGCGATGATTTATGGAACTCACGGTGAGATTCCTAAAATCGTCTTTGCTCCAAGTACTGTCCAGGAAGCATTCTACGATGCAGCAGAAGCATTCAACCTTGCTGAGGAATATCAGTGTCCGGTCATTATGTTGACTGACTTGCAGTTATCTTTAGGAAAGCAGACAGTTGAACCGCTTGAGTTTGATAAAGTGGAAATCCGCCGTGGTAAATTGGCTACAGAAGCTCTTCCTGAAATTGATAATAAAGGATATTTCAAGCGTTATGAAGTGACTGAGGATGGTGTTTCACCGCGTGTAATCCCAGGAATGAAGAACGGTATCCACCATGTTACTGGTGTTGAGCATGATGAAACAGGAAAGCCTTCGGAATCTGCTGCTAACCGTATTGCGCAAATGGATAAGCGTATGCGTAAGATCAGCAATCTAAAGTTCAATACGCCAATCCACAAGAATGCTCCGCATGAGGAAGCTGATTTGTTGATCGTAGGTTTCAACTCTACAAGAGGTGCAATTGAAGAGGCAATGGGAAGACTTGAGAAGGATGGCTTGAAAGTAAACCACGCTCACGTGCGCCTGGTACATCCATTCCCGGCTGATGAAATGATGCAGCTTGTAAAATCTGCAAAGAAAGTTGCAGTGATTGAAAACAATGCGACAGGACAGCTGGCAAACATCATGAAGATGAATGTCGGAAGTCATGAGAAGATCCATAAGATCCTGAAGTATGACGGAAATCCATTCTTGCCGCAGGAAGTCCACACAAAATGCAAGGAGTTGTTCTAGGATGGCGACTTTTAAAGAATTTCGCAATAATGTAAAACCAAACTGGTGCCCTGGCTGTGGCGACTTCTCTGTACAGGCAGCTATGCAGCGTGCAGCTGCCAATGTTGGTTTAGAGCCTGAAAATCTGGCTGTAATCTCTGGGATCGGCTGTTCAGGCCGTATCTCCGGATATATTAACTCATATGGTTTCCACGGAATCCATGGCCGTGCGCTTCCAATCGCCCAAGGCGTTAAGATGGTCAACCGTGATCTAACCGTTATTGCTTCCGGTGGAGACGGTGACGGCTTCGCGATCGGTATGGGGCATACAGTCCATGCGATCCGCCGTAACATCAATATCACTTACATTGTCATGGACAATCAGATTTATGGTCTGACAAAGGGACAAACTTCCCCGCGTTCGGCTGCTGGATTCAAGACGAAATCTACTCCTGCAGGTTCCATCGAGCAGGCCATTTCCCCAATGGAACTGGCTTTGACAGCTGGCGCTACTTTCGTGGCACAAAGCTTCTCAACAGACCTGAAGGACTTGACTGCGCTAATCGAGGCTGGAATCAAGCATGAAGGATTCTCTTTAATCAACGTATTCAGCCCTTGTGTAACTTACAACAAGGTAAATACTTACGACTGGTTCAAGGAAAACTTAACAAAGCTTGGTGATATTGAAGGATATGATCCATCAAACCGAGAAGCTGCAATGCAGACTTTGATGCAGCACAACGGTCTTGTGACTGGATTAATTTATCAAAATACAGAGCGTAAATCTTATCAGGAGCTAATAAGCGGTTATTCAGAAACTCCGCTTTCTCAAGCTGACCTGAAGCTAGATCAAGCTCACTTTGATAAGCTAGTTGCTGAATTCATGTAATGTAAATCCGGAAATCAAGCCGGAATGAATTAAAACCCCAATCATCCAAGATTGGGGTTTTGTTATTCCTATAAAATTTTCCTAATACTAGAATTAGTGACCAGCATCACTACAAATTGATAATCTGTTAGGTAATATAATTTATTAAGCCTGCTTTTTTTACTGAGAATGTTGTATTTCCAGTGCCTGCTATTGTGTTCATTGATTGAAGAGTTTATACTATTATAATGTGTATATTTTATATTTTCAGGGTGAAATATAGCCCTTTTAAAAGTAGAAAGCAGAACTGTTTGTGAAGCTAGCACCAGCGACATGCTCTATCAATCTGCCTGCTCGCTTTCTAATGAAAGGAGATCTATAATGAACGAAAATCAACGCTTGGAAGGACAGCAAGTACTAACTGAAAATTCTTCGGACAAAAAATCCAGCAAGGATTACAGCAAGTATTTTGAAGCAGTATATACAGCTCCTTCCCTGAAGGATGCAAAAAAACGCGGCAAGGAAGAAGTTCAGTATCATAAAGACTTCGATATCCCTGAAGAGTTCATTGGTATGGGACAGGGGCGTAAATTCTACATCCGCACTTACGGCTGTCAGATGAACGAGCACGACACAGAAGTCATGGCAGGTATTTTTCTTGGTCTTGGCTATGAACCTACTGACAGTGTTGAGGATGCGAACGTCATTCTCCTGAATACGTGCGCAATCAGGGAAAATGCTGAGAACAAGGTGTTTGGTGAACTTGGACATTTGAAGCATCTTAAAAGAGAAAAGCCTGATCTGCTTTTGGGAGTTTGCGGCTGCATGTCTCAGGAAGAATCTGTCGTTAACAAAATTTTGAAAACCTATAACCAGGTTGATATGATTTTTGGTACGCATAATATCCACCGCTTGCCACATATTCTCCAGGAAGCATACATGTCCAAAGAAATGGTCGTTGAAGTTTGGTCTAAAGAAGGGGACGTAATCGAAAACCTTCCAAAGGTGCGCAAAGGCAATATTAAAGCATGGGTAAACATTATGTATGGCTGTGATAAATTCTGCACTTACTGCATCGTTCCTTATACACGAGGCAAAGAACGCAGCCGCCGTCCTGAGGATATCATCCAGGAAGTCCGTCAGCTTGCAGCACAGGGCTATCAGGAAATTACCCTTCTTGGTCAGAATGTAAACGCCTATGGAAAAGACTTGGATATGAAATATGGTCTCGGTGAATTGATGGATGAAATCCGTAAAATTGATATCCCGCGCATTCGTTTTACAACCAGCCACCCGCGTGACTTTGATGATCAATTGATTGAAGTGCTGGCAAAGGGCGGTAACCTGATGGACCACATCCACCTTCCAGTACAGTCAGGTTCTACTGATGTATTGAAGATTATGGTCCGAAAGTACACCCGGGAAGAATATCTCGAACTTGTCGGCAAGATCAAGGCAGCAATTCCTAATGCTACATTGACTACAGATATTATTGTAGGTTATCCGAACGAGACGGATGAGCAGTTCGAGGAAACAATGTCACTTGTCCGTGAAGTTGGTTATGAAGCAGCCTATACATTCATTTACTCTCCAAGGGAGGGAACACCTGCAGCTAAAATGCAGGATAATGTCCCTATGGAAGTGAAAAAAGAGCGTCTTCAACGCCTGAATGCACTTGTGAATGAGCAATCTGCACAGTCTATGAAGAAATATCAGGATCAGATTGTTGAGGTCCTCGTTGAAGGTGAAAGCAAAAACAACCCAGATGTTCTTGCAGGTTATACAAGTAAGTTAAAACTTGTCAATTTTGTTGGGACTAAAACAGCAATCGGCAAAATCGTCAAGGTAAAGATCACAAATGCAAAAACATGGTCTTTAAACGGGGAAATGGTAGAAGAAATCGAACCAGTTGAGGTGAACTAAGTTGGCAAAATACAATAAAGATGACATTATCGAGCGTTCAAGAGAAATCGCAAGAATGATTTCGGAAACAGAAGAAGTTGACTTCTTCAAGCGTGCGGAAGCACAGATTCATGAGAATGAAAAAGTGAAAACACTTATTTCTTCTATTAAAGGTCTTCAAAAACAGGCTGTTAACTTTCAACACTATGGAAAAACAGAAGCTTTGAAGAAAACTGAAGCAAAAATTGCTTCTTTAGAACAACAACTTGATGAAATTCCGGTGGTACAAGAATTCAAGCAGTCGCAAATCGATGTTAATGAATTGCTTCAGCTCGTGGCCACAACGATATCCAATACAGTTACTGATGAGGTAGTTGCATCCACTGGTGGAGATGTACTTCGCGGTGAAACAGGAGCGGCTCTGAAAAACGAAGCAAGCTGCCATACGCACAATCATTAAATAACAATCAGTAAATGGCACCTGAATATTCAGGTGCCATTTCTTTATGTATAAGAGTCAATCGGATCCCGAATTTTGATTAGACTTCGCAAGTACCTTCCTCGTGCGCGTCACTTTAATGCAATCTAAATCCCCATCAACTTTCTTCAATTGGGAACATTCAGGGCATATGGGCATACAATGAACTATGCCTAAGTTTTTACCAGCAGTTCTAAAATTAATCGCACACTAGTCTAATATCACGCATAGGATGAATTGAAAAAGATTGAGGAGGTTTCGCTCGCAATGGGAGATTACAGAGAGATTATTACGAAAGCCGTCGTAGCGAAAGGACGCAAATTCACGCAGTCCAATCATACGATCAACCCAGCGCATAATCCGAGCAGCATTCTGGGCGCTTGGGTCATAAACCATAAGTATAAGGCAAAAAAGGTAGGGAAAGTGGTTGAAGTAAACGGGTCTTACGAAGCCAACATCTGGTACTCCTTTGATGATAATACAAAAACTGAAGTAGTGACGGAGAAAGTAACTTACTGCGATGTCATCAAGCTGAAGTACCGTGATCCTGACTGCTTGGATGACCACGATGTCCTTGTCGAGGTGCTGCAGCAGCCTAACTGCATTGAAGCGGTCATTTCGCCTAATGGCAACAAAATCATCGTTCACGTCGAGAGGGAATTCCTTGTGGAAGTTATCGGTGAGACGAAGGTATGCGTTGTCACTCATCCAGGCGGATGCGATTGCGATGATGACGAGTGGGGTCATGGCATCGATGATGACGAATTCGAAGACTTGAACCCAGACTTCCTCCTGGGAGAGGAAGAATAACATCGAACTAGGAAGCTTTCACTTCCTAGTTTTTTTTGTAGCGAAAAAAGGGAAGGCACCGATTTCAAAGCTGTTTATGCAGCAGCTTTGCACCGGTGCCTCATTTAATATTTTGAGAGGTTGTTACAGGAAAAAATTAGGTTTATCCATTTTTTTGCAGATATCACATTCATTTGATTCTTCCCATGAGTAAAAACTGCTTCTGCAAGTAAGACACTCATTTTTCTTCACATGATAGGCTGCTTCACGTCCCTTGTGGATGTTATGAACGATCTGAATACCGAATTGCTGACAGATGTCCAAGCAAAGGTTGCACCCTGAACAATGTTGATCATCAATGGTTAGTATATCGTTCTCCAGTGTGAAAACCCCTGCATGGCATATGTTAAAACACGCCTCACATAATGTGCATGTTTCCTCATGTATCGTTACTTCATGAAACGACCATTCTTTATACAGGTTAGAAGAATTAAAGCGGTCCTCATTGAACCTCCATTTTACTGGCGTTACTGAAGACAGGACAGTTCTTTTGCCATCCATCGAGAGTTTCGTGAAAAAACCGCGTCTTGATAGCTTTGGTTGAGTCTCTTCCTTAATTGATATGGTCTTGGTAATCAATAGTGGATCGAGCTCCATGACGTTCAAAACTTCATTGACTTTCCCAACGCGTTTATCTAACTCCTCCTCAGCAGCTACTTTTTGAATAAAGCGGACTCCTTTTTTATGGAAATAAAGCAATTCCATGAAGCTTGGAAGCGGGGAATCATCTTGTAATAGAAGTTGATCCTGGATCACCTCCCTTGAAGGCGACTGACCTTCAATTGCCTGCTGCGGGCAAACCGTTATGCACAATCCGCAGAGAGAACAAGCCTTTTTATCTAACTTAAGAGTTCCATCTTCGATAGTTAGTGCCACTTGTGGGCATTCTTCGATACAAGCTGTACAGGTACTCAACGGACTTTTCTTTTTTGAACACGCTTCTGATATTTCCAGTTCATAGCTCAAGCTTTCGAGCCAATTGGTTAGTAGCGACATATAGGTCACCTCAAGAATGATCATTCATATATTTCTATTCTACGACTATAGCTTCTAAATAGTGGCGAGTTTGCAGGATATTCAAACATATTTAAAGGAATGTTCACATTTCCTTACTTGATGAAAGCGTCATAATGCCTTTGTTTCGGTGTCTTTTAGTGCTACTTTATAATCTCCAAAGGAAGACAACCGTTAGTATTAGGTGAAATCCTTCACATACTCTAGGGGGAATATCCACAGAATGTATATTGTTTCACAAACTTGATTGAAATATAGTGAAGTTGTAATCGAAAGGTGGTGAATCCCGGTGATTGGTTTAGATAAAAAAACAGAGTGTGCGAATGTTTTTATAGTCCTTGCAGATCTTTATAAACAGCCAACCAGAGATATCTGGGATGAGATTCAGCAGCAAGATCTACTGAAGAAGCTGGAAGAAGCGGTCAACGAACTTTTTAATATCGACATTTTCATAGTGGAAGTCCTGCCAGAGAACTATGAAGAATTTAGAGAATTATACATGGGCTCTATTGGCAGCACGCAAAAGAAGGCTGCACTTCCGATTGAATGTTTATACAAACAGTGGACACTGGATGACACATGCACTCTGCCCTTTGCCAGGGACAAAGGGTATATATTAGGAGATTCGGCGTTACATATCAATTACCTGTTAGATAAGCTTAAGATTGAAATCCCTGTTGAATTACAGGGTATGCCGGACCATCTAGCAATCTTGTTGGAATTGTTGGCTTATTTCATTGAGAATGCCCCCGAACATACCGCTGCTGAATTTTTGGATGATCATTTTGATTGGCTCGATGAATTCGAATCGCAGCTTGCAGATGTAACGGCTCATCCATTTTATCAGAGATTGACGAAAGCATTGGTTGAAATAGTAAATGCACAACGAAATAGTTGCCTGAAAAGCTTCAAATCTTGAAGGTGGTGATGCTTTTAGTGAAGGACTTCCTTTTAAAAAGAGCTATACTAACAGATTCCATTAAAGGGACTGGGTACTCTGCGAAAGAGATAATAAGTTTACATTCAGAAGTAACGGAAGAAAGCATCGATCACAACAATGCCTTGTATAAGCGCTAAAGAAAAAAATTAATAATGTTTATCGGTCTGGAGTAAAAGGAGGGCTAGAGAAAATGGTTGATACAAAATTATCACGTCGAGGATTCATTAAAGCCTCTGCAGCAACGGCTGCACTGGCATCTGCGGGGACAGTAGGCTTTAATGAATGGTCCAATCAATATGTTAAAGCAGGAGCAAATGCAGATATAAAGGAAATACCTAGTACATGCAATGCATGTTCAAGTAAATGCGGAATGATAGGCCATGTCAAAAACGGGCGTTTATGGAAGCTGACAGGGCACCCTGATCACCCTTATTCAAAAGGGAAGCTATGTGCCAGGGGGCATGGTTACGCGACGGTTGTTTATTCCCAGGATAGGCTGACACAGCCTTTAAAGCGTGTCGGTGAAAAGAAATTCGAGCCGATTACTTGGGAACAAGCTTACAAGGAAATTGCAGAAAAATTGAACAAGATTATCAAAGAATATGGTCCACAGTCAGTCGCATTGACGGAAGATCCGCGGGCTTCAGGAAAATTTTATTCTCCTCGATTCATCAATGCGCTTGGTTCGTCGAACTACTATACTCACCATGTTGTTTGTTCAAATTCAAGGGATTCAGGGTTCTTGCACACGGTTGGTGTATCGTCAACTAGTGCTGACATCAGCAATGCAAAATACATTATGTTCATTGGCAGGAGTTATGGAGATGGCATCCGTCCAAGTTCCGTCCAAGCATTAGCAGCTGCAAAAGACAATGGAGCGAAGATAGTCATTGTCGATCCACGTTTGAATAATACTGGCAACCTGGCAACCGAGTGGCTTGCAATTCGTCCTGGTACAGATCTCGCATTAGTGCTGGTCATGTCCCATGTATTGATAAAGGAAAACCTGCATGACATGGAATTCATTAAAAACTACACTGTTGGTTTTGAGGAATACGCGAAGGAATTGAAAAAATATACACCTGAATGGGCAGAAAAAATTACGGGTATATCTGCAGATTCAATCACTCGAATTGCGATTGATATGGGCAAAGCCAAGCCGAAGGCGTTGATTGAGCAATCGTGGAGAGGAGCATTCGGCTGTAACTATGAAAATAGTACTGAAACCGGCCGTTCAGTAGCGATGTTCAATGCTTTACTTGGTAACTACCAGCAAAAAGGCGGAAGTATATTTGGCGGTAAACCTAACCTTGGAAACTTAAATGAATCGATACACCCTAATCCGAAAGAACCTGAGGCTCCAAAAGCAGGTAAGAAGGAATTCCCACTTGCTTATCACAGTCACGGTGTTGCAACGATCGTTGCAAAAGAAGCGTTGGAAGGAAAAATGAAGGCAGCTATTTATTACCATTCTAATGCAGCGCTAGGCTATGGAAATCCAAAAGTAATGAAGGAAGCTCTTTCTAAAATGGATCTAGTTGTGGCCATCGATGTACAAATGTCTGAAACGGCACAACTGGCACACTATGTCCTTCCAGAAGTAACTTATATTGAACGTGATGAAGTAATTGAAGGTCTATCAGGAAAGATTCCAGGTATCGCTCTTCGCCAGCAGATGGTTGAAAAGGTTCACCCGGAGACAAAACCAATACATGAAATCTATTCAGAGTTAGCTAAAGTTTGCGGAGTTGGGCAATATTTTAACTTCTCCCTTGATGAATTGAACGAAGCGATGCTCGCTCCGACAGGGATTACGTACAAACAGCTAAGGGATATAGGAACTATCATGTTTCAGAATGAGGAAATCACCTTAGGGGAAATGCCGAAGCTGAAGACACCTTCAGGCAAAGTAGAGTTTTATAGTGAAACATATAAAGATGCTGGCTTTAAACCGATTGTCGAATGGATAGAGCCGAAAGTAAGCCCGGCAGATGATTCTTTCCGTCTGATCACTGGGAAACAGGCAATCCATAGTCATACTCAAACAGCTAACATTCCAATTTTAATGCAGATTACAAAGGACTATGATTTAGAGAGAATCTGGATCAATCCTGTTCGTGCCAAAGCGCTGGGAATCAAGGATGGAGATATGGTTGAATTGAAATCCAGTGAAGCAACAAGCAGAATTCGAGTGAAGATAACAGAAAGAATCCACCCAGAAGCGATTTTTGTGCCAAGCCATTATGGAATCACTTCAAAGGATTTAAAGATAGGACAAGGCATAGGATTTGGCTATATGGAACATGTACCATTCGATTTTGAAAAATGGAGTGGAGCAGGAAATATCCACGAAGTAATCGTGAAGGTTAGGAAGGTGAAGAGCTAATGGCACGCTATGGAATGGTAATAGACACACGAAAATGCGTCGGCTGTTATGCTTGCCGGGTAAGCTGCCAGATGCAGAATGAGCTTCCGGTTGAAGAGTCATATATTAAGTTTTACGAAAAAGAAACGGGAGTATTCCCAAACGTCAAGAATGAAATCATTCCTGTACAATGCCAGCACTGTGAAGATGCTCCGTGTGTAAGTGTCTGTCCGACAAAGGCTACCTACACGACAAAGGAAGGCATCGTACTAGTAGACTCAGATAAGTGTATCGGCTGCAAGTATTGTATGGTGGCTTGCCATTATGGTGCGAGAACACAAGATCATAATACCGGGGTAGTTGAAAAATGCCGCTTCTGTGCTGAGCTTGTGGCGGAGGGTAAACAGCCAGCCTGTGTCAGCACATGCATCAGCAATGCCCGGATATTCGGTGATTTAGATGATCCGAACAGTGAAGTTTCAAAAGCGATTATTAAAATGAATGCCCAGCCTTTAAGGCCGGACTTAGGCAAGGCAAAAATTTACTACGTGAGGTGATTATAATGGTTTGGGGAACAATTATCGCTGCCTATTTATTTCTTGCTGGACTTAGTGCCGGTGCGTTTTTAACATCTTCCTATGCAGCAAGGAAATATCCTGATGCCAAAACAGTCAGGATTGTCGGAAGATTAATCAGCCCGATTTTTATGGGAATAGGACTATTGCTTCTTATTGTCGATGCAGAAGCAGGTCTGAAGGATCCTTTACGCTTCATCTATTTGTTTACAAATTTCAGTTCTGTCATGACCATCGGTACTTATTTCATTAGCTTTTTCATGATGGCTGCAGCCTATATTGCTTTAATGGAATTGCTAAAAAAAGATACTAATAAAATCGTGGAGTACGTCGGCATCGTATTTGCTGTCGCTACAGCCATTTACACCGGCTTCCTGATTGGTGTCATTGGGGCCGTGCCGCTATGGAATACCGCCATTTTACCAATCCTGTTCGTGGTGTCGGCATTCTCAACGGGAATTGCCGGTACAATGATTGGCTCAGCAATCTTGGACAAAAAGGTGATTCATCAAGTGATGTCCATCAAAAAAATCCACTTAACATTGCTGATTTCCGAAATATTCCTGATCTTCACAATGTTTCTGATCACTTCATCAACCAATGAGTCAGCAGCACAATCTGTTTCCTTGCTGCTTTCTGGTGAGTACAGTACTTTATTCTGGATCGGTTTAATTGTAATCGGATTGATGGTTCCAATAAGTATTGAGGCTCTCGAATTATGGAATTCAAGTAAATTTCATCAGAGCCAGGCAGGAATAGAAGTAGCTGCCTCCGGTTTTCAAGGAATTACATCTACTTTGATTACGGAAAGTGCAGTACTTGCAGGCGGATTTATCCTGCGTTATCTGTTACTGGCTGCAGCAGTACCTGTAATATTTTTGTAAATAGAGCAAGCAGACCTGGGCAGAATATGTCCAGGTCTTTTATGTATTAATTTAATAGAATAATGGACTTAAAAGAAGGGATATCAGACTAAAAAGCAGAATATTATTCCCAATTATGATGTAAATGAGGGATGTTAGTGAAGGTGCAATTTACGATACCCTGGAGTTATTCTGAGGAAGTGGACACTACCTTTCCACTCCCTGATGATTATATGTATTGGAAGCCGTTAGTTGAACATTTCCTTGAAGGAATTGATATTGTGGAAATACATTGCTGGAATGAAGAACAGGATGTAATTCAGGAAATTCAGTCTGATTATAATAGTTTTGTTCACGTCAGCGATCACATGACTGTTTTTAAAATGACCAATATAAATACCGCCAAAGAATTACTTCTGAACAAATGTGAAAAGGATCATAGATTCAAGTGGTTCACCGTAAATTTTATTATGCAGGGTGAAGTCATTTTCCATTCTAGCCACTGGGCTACGGAATTTGCAGTCACTGCAAAGAATTCGGCAGAAGCTGCATGGATTCAGTCGGTCACACCTAAGAACACGGATTTTTTGTTTTACTGACCTTTTTTTGGAACTTTTCATACCCTCTTTGCAATATCTATGAGGATTCTTTTCAGAGCAGAGTAGCCGCGCATATACTCATTATAACCTTAGACAAGCTGTACCTGCCAAGGTTCAGCTTGTTTTATATTTATAGGGATTAGAAGCTGTATTCATGCTGATCATTACACTTCAAACATTCACCTCTAAAGGCATCGCAACTCTTTTGTAGATTGCAGGATCTTAGTTCAAATCCAGTTACTTTTCCATCTTCTCTTCCCTAATATTTTAGTCTGTATTTTAAAAAAAATCATGAAGCCCTAGTTCAAATGTAATTCTCTGAAATGGAAGGAGATTTATGAAAAAACACGAAAAGTAAAAGGATGAAAATAGTTACAAAAAAATTGAAGGGGAATAAAAATGATTACCTTTGGAGAATTTGAATTAGGAATAAGCTATACCTCGAGGCCTGGTGTCTATGGAATAATACTTAATGAAAATAAGAATTGGATTGCTTTAATTCAGACAAGCGACGGGAAGTACTTCCTGCCAGGGGGTGGGATGGAGGGAAGTGAAAGTCATGGGGAGTGTCTAGTAAGAGAAGGCATGGAAGAAATGGGGAAGCTTCTTGAAATCGGAGAATGGATTGGAAATGCACAACGTTATTTTTATTCTGATAAGGATTCGCAGTATTATCTAGGCAAAGGGTATTTTTATCGTGCGGAAATAGTCGGAGATTCGGGAGAACCTGTAGAGGCTGACCATCAACTTAGGTGGGTTGAAACTGGAATAGCAGTGAAAATGTTATTTCATGAACATCAGAGTTGGGCCCTGCAAAAGGCTTTGACAATGATTGGAAAACAGTGAGAAAATAAGATGAAATAACTCATCCTTGCTTGATGAATAATGCATCTTGGTAAAAATCTATCATCAACGTTGTTGGGGAATTCAAATGAACCAAATTGCCTCTTTCCTTCATCGACAGCTTAATGGTAATGTTAGCTTAATCACAATCTCATTATTTGTTTGACATTAGGTATAAATGGGAAAACATTTCTTAGTACAGTAAAAAGTAATGAGGGCGATTATGAATAACAACTTTGAATATCGGATTTTTTACGAAGAACTAAGAAGACTTCATAAAGAATACCAGCGTTGTGAAAGTTCGACATTAAAACAATCAATATCCGAGGACATTGAACTTATAGAAGACGCGCTGGAAACATATGAATAATTAAATTTAAGCAGGAGATTTTCAAATGAAAAAACAATTAACCGATCCAGAATTTCTTACATTTTGTGAAAACGCCATGCCAATTGAAGTAGTAGAAAAATTCACTGATAATAACATCCGCGGACTTGAGAATATTGCACTAAGATCGATTTCAACCCGAAACAAACTTCCTGGCAATGTCGTCAATCTATTGGTTGCCTACTTCTACAGTCACTATGGTAGTCAAGTATATAATCGTAATGACCTGGCACGTTTATATGATTACTGGGCATCAAAGGATGTCAGGACAATGACTCAGGCAACTGAAATGATCAATGAGGATATTGAGGAAGTTCTTAAAACATTGAAATGATGGCATTCCTTTTGAACAGGCTGATCTCAGCCTGTTTTTTTATTTCATAAGAAAGCATAAACTTACGTAGCAGACAACAGAAAACTGAATCAGTTTTAATTAGCATACCGATTTCACGATCTCTGTGAAACAGACGATCACAGTAAATACGAAAATAGTTATGTTGTTAACTCAGACTCTTATTGGGTCTTTTTTTTATGGGTAACTATGAATTTATAAATTTATTGAGGTGTGGAAAACTTGATGAAGTTTTCTTCACCCAGCTCCAGCGCCTTGGCCCTCAATTCGCTTGTCGGGTCTGAACGAGGCGTTTGCGCTTTATGTTCATAAGACATAAAACAGCTGTAGATTTCACTTAATGTTAATAAACATGAGGAAGTATCAGCTGAAATAGAGGTTAAAATGGAGTTGCGACGAAGAGATGTTTTAGCGAGGGATCAATTATGTTGATACAACCAGAAATTTTGGGAGAAATTGTCGACCATCTGCCTGAAGGCATGATTGTTATGGCTGAAGATCGTACGATTCATTATCTTAATGAAAAAGCAGTTGACATGACCGGCTGGAAGCTTGGTGAGAAAGTACCTTACTGTACTTATTGCCAGGAAAGAGAGCTGGAAGTGGATGAGAACCGATGTATATTAACCTCTGATAATCCCATACCTTTTTTCAACTCCCATATGGCAGTGTATGAGGGACTAGAAGAGTTTGAGATGTCTTTAAAAAAAATGATTATATCAGCAGAGGTCTATTATGTTTTAAGGATACGGCCTCCAGTCCAGAACGAAAATAGTGAACGGGCAAGATTCCATGAGCTGCTTGTACAGGAAACGCTGCTAGCACAGGAGGCAGAGCGTAAAAGGATTGCCATGGAATTACACGACCATATTGGCCAAAGTGTCTATAGCATATTCCTTGGCCTCGAGGTAATCAAACAGAATATCAGCGAAGATAAATATCAAAATCACGTCACCAACATGGTCAATGTCATGGAAAAAACGCTTAAAGATATTAAGAGTCTCACCAAAAGCCTCAGGCCTGAAATTGTATATGACATCGGTTTGGAAAAATCGCTTCGGCAAGCGGTTAAGGATTGGAGAAAGCTGTACCAAATCGATATCTTCTTAGAGATGGAACTCGATAAGGAACAGAAACTGGATCCGGAAAAAGAACTTCATTTATTCAGAATCATCCAGGAAAGTATCACAAATTCGGTTCGCCATGGAAAAGCAACCTATTTCTCCATTCATTTAAAGACATACTACCAATATATCTTCTTTCAATTTTATGATAATGGCAATGGCTTTATATCAACTGGATGTAAAACGAAAGGGCTTGGTTTAAAGCATATGTACGAACGCTGCAAGATGCTTGACGGGGACATTAAGTGGAGTAGCAAAGCAGGCGGCCCAACTAGGGTGGAAGGATTTGTTTCTTTGACAAAAGTGAAGGGGGTGAGAGAAGATGAACTTAATGATCATTGATGACCATGAAATCGTCCGGGAAGGGCTGAGCATGCTATTGCAGCAATCTTTTTGCATTGATGGGAGGATTTGTGCCTGTGATGGCTATGAAGCTGTTAAAGCTGCCTCGGACTTTCCTGCAGACCTGGTACTTCTGGACCTTTCGATGCCGGGCGGCCTGGATGGCATGACGACTTTGGAAAGGCTTAGGAAGCTGCTCCCGGAGGCGAAAATAGTCATTTTCTCTATGCACGATGATATCGGTTATCAAAAGAAGGCATATGAAGCTGGAGCTGATGGCTATCTGATCAAGCAGCTGAAGCGGGATGATCTCGTCCAATCTCTAGATAAAATTTTAGCGAACCAAAAGGTGTTCGATACACATATATGGGAAGATGATACAGAGGGTGACCAATTCAATTTGGTTGATCTTCCAATCACCAAGCGAGAAAAAGAGGTATTCATCCTTACGGTTAAAGGGTATTCCCAGAAAGACATAGCTGAAAGGCTTGATATATCAGTCAAAACAGTTGAAAATCACCGACAGAAAATTGGTGACAAGTTAGGTACACACAAGCGATATGAATGGGTAGAAACAGCGTTGAAATATAATGTATTTCAACCTTAGAAGCAGGACATACGAATGTCTTGCTTTTTTATTTGCCCGATGTATCCTGAATGATTTCTTTTTCGTAAGACCAAGAAATACAATGATGTTGAGGCTTTTTCTGTAATCCTGATTGCTTTCAGCTTACTATTTTTCACAATAGGACTAGAAAGAATCAAATATAATTGATTATTACCAGCCCATATACGGACTGGTAATTCTTTTTAAGGGGATTCTATCGAAAATTATATTTTGTCGAGTTATAATAGATATTTAGAGTAAGAGTCGAAAAGTGATTGGATTGACTGAATAAGAAGGAATTAAGGTATTCGAGTAAAAGTACATGCTGCATTGCCCTAAACCGTAACAATGTAATAAATAGGGTAAAAGCAGGTCAACTGGCATTACCCGAAAATGATAAAATTAACTGGAGTGGCAGAATCTCTGTACAAATCCTAACAATAAAGCAAAGTGAATTTTTGGAGGATAATATGGCTACATATACCCCTATGATCAAGCAATACCTGCAAGTGAAGGCGGATTACCAGGATGCTTTTTTATTTTTCCGCTTAGGCGATTTTTATGAAATGTTCTTTGAGGATGCGCTAAAGGCATCTCAGGAACTTGAAATAACACTTACAAGCAGAGAGGGCGGCGGTGAGGAACGGATTCCGATGTGCGGTGTTCCTTATCATTCCGCTCCTAACTATATTGAACAGCTGATTACCAAAGGCTACAAAGTCGCAATTTGTGAACAAACAGAAGACCCGAAGACTGCTAAAGGGGTAGTTAAGCGGGAAGTTGTCCAGCTGATCACTCCAGGAACAGTAATGGAAGGTCGAGGGCTTTTAGATAAAGAAAATAATTTTATCGCTACTGTTTCTGTTTTCCCGGTCAACACATTCGGGTTTGCGTGCAGCGACCTATCCACAGGGGAAAGCAGGGCCACAACAATTACCGGCAGTATCGAAGATCTTATTAATGAATTATCGATTTCAGGTGCAAAGGAAGTTGTCATCGAAAGCTCTCTTTCGCCTGAAATCCAGAAGAAACTGAAGGAACGTTCCATTCTTGCGCTTTCAATTGAGGATAACACTGAATTTAATGAAAGCTTTTCGGAACTATTTGCTGACCTGGAAAATGAACAATTAAGAAACACAGCTTCAAGACTATTCAATTACTTGTACAGAACCCAGAAGCGCAGCCTGGACCATTTGCAAAAAGTATCAGTCTACAAGGTCCAGCAATATATGAAAATTGATTATTTCTCAAAGCGAAATCTCGAATTGACAGAGACAATTCGATCTACAGCGAAAAAAGGAACGCTTCTATGGCTGCTTGATGAGACGATGACTGCAATGGGCGGCAGGATGCTGAAGCAATGGATTAACAGACCTCTGATTAACAAAGCTGAAATCAGCCGCCGTCAGGAACTGGTGCAGCTTTTTGTCGGACAGTTTTTTGAACGCCAGGAATTGCGGGAAAAGTTGAAAGAGGTATACGATCTTGAACGTTTGGCTGGAAGAGTTGCTTTTGGCAATTTAAATCCAAGAGACCTGATGCAGCTAAAGAGATCTTTATTACAAGTTCCGTCGCTAAAGCATATTTTGGATAGTCTTTCTCATCAGGAAGCTTCCCTGATGGCCGACAGACTTGATCCTTGTGAGGAGGCAGCGGATCTCCTCGAACAGGCAATCGTTGATAACCCTCCAATTTCTGTGAAGGATGGGAACATCATCCGTGATGGCTACGATCACCAGCTTGACCTGTATCGAGATGCCAGCCGGAACGGAAAGACATGGATTGCTCAATTAGAGCGTGAAGAACGTGAGAAAACAGGCATAAAATCCTTGAAGGTTGGCTATAATCGGATTTTTGGCTACTATATCGAAATAACGAAGGCCAACCTGCACTTGCTGCAGGAAGGCCAGTATGAACGGAAGCAGACGCTTTCGAACGCAGAGCGCTTCATCACGCCTGAGCTGAAGGAAAAGGAAGACTTGATTCTCGCTGCTGAGGAAAAAAGCGTCGAGCTTGAATATCAACTCTTTACCGGAATCCGCGAGACGATTAAAGAATATATTCCTAGATTGCAGGGGCTTGCAAGGGCTCTTAGTGAGCTGGATGTAATCCTTGGTTTTGCAGAGTTAAGTGAACAGCGCCATTATGTAAGACCTGCCTTTTCAGCTGAGAGGAAAATCGTCCTGAAGGATGGACGCCATCCTGTTGTCGAAAAAGTAATGGATGCCCAGGAATATGTGCCTAACGATTGTTATATGGACAATGAACGCGAAGTCCTGCTGATAACTGGACCGAATATGTCTGGTAAAAGCACATATATGCGCCAGGTTGCCTTGACAGCGATCATGGCTCAAATGGGCTGTTTCGTCCCGGCGGCAGAGGCAGTATTGCCAATTTTTGACCAGGTTTTCACAAGGATTGGTGCAGCAGACGATCTTGTCTCAGGACAAAGTACCTTCATGGTCGAGATGCTTGAGGCAAAGAACGCCATTACCAATGCTACGAAGGACAGCTTAATCCTTTTTGATGAAATCGGCCGGGGTACTTCCACTTATGATGGCATGGCACTCGCTCAGGCAATGATTGAATATATCCATGATAAAATTAGCGCAAAGACGCTATTCTCGACTCACTATCATGAAATGACTTCACTGGAAAATGAATTGAAAAAATTAAAGAATGTCCATGTCAGCGCAGTTGAGCAGAACGGAAAAGTGGTTTTCCTTCATAAAATCAGGGAGGGTGCAGCTGATAAAAGTTACGGAATCCATGTTGCCCAGCTTGCCGAATTACCGGCAGACCTGATAGAACGTGCTGCGGAAATCCTGCACATGCTCGAGCAAACAGACACACAGGTTTCGCTAGAGCTTAATAGTAAGAAGAGCGTAGATTCTGTGCGGGAAACTTTGCAAACTGAACAAGACAAGCAAAGCATGCTTCAGGCCGCAGAAACAGCAGCAGCGTCGCAATTATCATTTTTTGATGAAGAACCTGAACAGAAGAAAGCTAGTGGTGCAAGCAAAAAGGAGAAGCAGGTCCTCGAACAATTAAACGGACTGGAAATCCTTGATATGACACCTTTGCAGGCTTTGAATATGCTTTATGAGCTTCAAAAGAGACTGCGTAAATAAAATAGCTTGAAATAATAGATCGAAATGCTGGAGGTGACGAAATGGCGAAAATTATTCAATTAGATGATGCGTTATCAAATAAGATTGCTGCCGGTGAGGTAGTAGAACGGCCGGCATCTGTTGTTAAGGAATTGCTGGAGAACGCAATTGATGCTAATAGTACAGTAATTGAAATTGATCTTGAAGAAGCAGGGCTTGCCCGCGTCAGGATCACAGACAATGGAGACGGGATTGAGGAAGATGACGTTCTCGTCGCCTTCCAGCGTCATGCCACGAGCAAAATCAAGAATGAAAACGACCTGTTTCGGATCAGGACTCTCGGGTTCAGGGGAGAGGCGCTCCCGAGTATAGCCTCCGTTTCAAGGCTTGAAATGAAAACATCGACCGGAATCGAAGGCAATAAAGTGGTCATTGAAGGCGGAAAGGTTGAGTCTGTTGGTAAGGCAGACAGCCGTAAAGGAACGGATATCATTATCTCAGACCTGTTTTTTAATACTCCGGCGCGCCTTAAATACATGAAGACCATTCATACCGAACTTGGCAATATTACAGACGTCGTAAACCGCCTGGCGCTGGCAAATCCAGATATCTCTTTCAGACTTGTCCATAATGGCCGACAGCTTTTAAAGACGACAGGAAATGGGGACGTCCGACAGGTGCTCGCTGCCATATACGGTATTAATATGGTTAAATCTATGATTCCTGTTTCTGGTGAATCACTGGATTATAAAATTAGCGGCTATATATCAATGCCGGAAATCACAAGGGCATCACGCAACTATATTTCTACAATGATTAATGGCCGTTTTATTAAAAATTATGCTCTGGTAAAAGCAATACAGGAAGGGTACCATACATTACTTCCTATCGGCAGGTATCCAGTTGTTCTTTTGAATATTGAAATGGATCCGCTCTTGATTGATGTGAATGTTCACCCTTCAAAGATGGAGGTTCGCTTGAGCAAGGAACAGGAGTTGAATGAGCTAGTCTCGAGTGTCATAAAGAATGCTTTCAAAACGAAGGAATTGATTCCTGCTGGAATGGTTACTCATAAGCAGGAAAAACCGAAGACAGAACAAACCTTCATGGAGCTGGATCATTTGCCAGAAGCAGGAGGTAAACCTTCCAGTTTACAATCGACCATAGACCGAAAGCCATTTGTTGAGGAAAAGGCTGCCGAGCTAAGCAGGAGCTATAAAACTGTCGAGTCACCAAATAGCTCACAGCAGGGAGCTCCAGACTGGAGAAATGCTTTTATAGCTCAAGAAAATACGACCTTCGACGCTCCAGCCCCTGTCTCTGATGAGGAACTCGTTCATGATGAAGAAGAAATTCTCGAACCAGAGAATTCTCCTCCATCACAAGTACAGGTTGGAGAGGTACAAGAATCACGAGTCCCTCCTCTATATCCGATTGGGCAGATGCATGGGACCTATATTCTAGCTCAGAATGACCGTGGCTTATATATAATTGACCAGCATGCCGCCCAGGAAAGAATTAAATATGAGTACTTCAGGGACAAAGTAGGCGAGGTGGCGACTGAGCTACAGGAAATGCTTGTGCCAATCACTCTTGAATATTCAGCGGATGAGTGCATTAAAATAAATGAACATCAGCATGAGCTGGAGAAAGTAGGAGTATTTCTTGAGCCGTTTGGCTACTACAGCTTCATCGTGCGTTCACACCCACAGTGGTTCCCTCGCGGGGAGGAAAAAGATCTGATTGAAGACATGATTGAACAACTCTTGTTGATGAAGAAAGTCAATCTGAAAAAACTTCGAGAGGAAGCAGCCATCATGATGAGCTGCAAGGCATCCATAAAGGCTAATCACCACCTGCGGAACGACGAAATTCAGGCATTACTCGATGAGTTGCGTCGTTCATCCGATCCGTTCACCTGCCCGCATGGAAGGCCAATCATCGTTCATTACTCCACTTATGAAATGGAGAAAATGTTCAAACGGGTAATGTAATTAGAAGAGCGCAAGCGCCTTGATCAGCTTCGACAAGCGCTGAAAGCTGGACGACGAAAATTTATCTCTGTATTCTACTTGAAGAAACAGTGTTCCCAATTGGGTTCACTGTTTTTTTTTATGAAAAATTACTACAGTTGGATAAAAATTCTTCTATTTTAGATAATAATAGTGTAAAATTACACTAATAAGAAATTGATTAAACATGAAATGATATATTCATTAAATGGGTTACTGTCTCTTATAATATTCAAAGGGGGCGATATATTGTTTGTATTCTCATTATTATTTTTCATACTACCTGTAGTTGTACTGATTTTTATAGTAGCTTTTGCAGTGAAAAATAAAGAGCAAGGGGGAGAGAAAGTGGTCAGACATTTATATACTTATCTTGTATTGTTTGCTACATTGATGATGGTAATTGGCGGAGGGGTTTCGATTTTCATGGCGACAGCGGATCTAGTTAGCCCAACTGGTTACTATCAAAGTTTTACTGAATATAAGCAGATGGTGAGCCATGGCAAAATTGAAGGTTCGAAGACAGAAATGAGCGAGGAAGAACTTCGCAGCAATTATGAAATATATGTTAAGGAAGAAAAGGATAGGCAAAAAGACAGAGCGGTCAATCAAATTATAAAAAGCCTCGGCTTTATCGTCATCCCATTGCCCGTTTTCCTATACTTCAACAGATTAAGGAAACAGTATAAAGAGTAAAGGCTAACAAATGACTTTTTATCAATTTATATAGTCAGATTTTGAAGCAGAAAAAAGATTGCCAAATAAAAACTGGCAATCTTTCTTTTTTGATGCCTTAGATTAGTGTCCAGCTCCAGCGCCTAGCCCCTCGAGTCGCTTGTCCTGCTGCGGCTCCTAACTCCTCGAGACGTTTCGGTCCTGCCAATGAAGTCAAAGAGCGACTTCACTGTCAGCCCCTCCAACGCTTGTCGGAGTTGGGCAGTCGCCTCCGCATTTTGAATTGTCTAGTGTCGCCTCCTAGTAACTCCGAAACTTCAACTCCGCCGGCAGAAGCAAAAAGCGCTTCTTTGTCGGAGTCTCCAGTTTCTGCGTTTCTGGGCAGTCGGCTATACTTTTCGATTTCGGTCCTGCCAATGAAGTCAAAGAACGACTTCACTGTCAGGCCCTCCAGCGCTTGTCGGGGCTGACCAAGACGCTTGCGCTTTTCTTTGTCCAGCTCCAGCGCCTAGCCCCTCGAGTCGCTTCGGTCCTGCCAATGAAGTCAAAGAACGACTTCACTGTCAGGCCCTCCAGCGCTTGTCGGGGCTGACCAAGGCGCTTGCGCTTTTCTTATTTTATCTCACAGCTGGTTGAAGTTTATGGATGTATTGCAGTGCCTTACCGGTTCCGATCGCAACTGATTCCAGCGGATTCGGTGCGATGTGTACTGGAACAACCATCTCACTGCCGAGCCAATCCTGAATCCCGTTCAGCAATGCACCGCCACCGGAAAGGATTACACCGCGGTCTACGATATCGCCGCTCAGTTCTGCAGGACAGTCTTCGAGAGTAGCCCGGATTGCCTCCATGATATGAAGAAGAGATTCCCTGATTGTGTCCCTGATTTCATAAGAATTCAGGGTAACAGTCTTTGGAAGACCTGTTACAAGGTCACGGCCACGGATATCCAGTTCCATCATTTCATGATCAACTAGCGCGTACCCAATTTCCATCTTGATTTTTTCAGCCGTTCTTTCACCAATGAGAACATTATATTCTTTGCGTACGTATTGTACGATGTCTTCGTCCAATCTGTCTCCAGCGATGCGGATAGAATGGCAAGCAACGACACCGCCATATGAAATGATGGCAACTTCAGTTGTGCCCCCTCCGATATCAACAACAACGTTTGCTACCGGCTCATCAACGGGCAGTCCAGCACCAATTGCAGCTGCAACTGGTTCCTCAATCAGATGAACCTTTTTTGCGCCAGCATTTCTGACTGCATCCTGGATCGCACGGCGTTCAACACTTGTTGAACCGGAAGGTGTGCAGACGACAACATCCGGTTTGCGGAGTGAAAAGCCGCCCTTTTTTGAAGCTTTCTTCATGATTTGCTTCAGCATTTCAGTTGTCACATCGAAATCAGCAATGACTCCATCTTTCAATGGACGGATCGCCACAATTTTTCCAGGAGTCTTTCCAATCATTTCCTTAGCTTCCTTGCCGACAGCAAGGACATTTTTTGTCTCAGTATCTATCGCCACAACCGAAGGTTCATTCAAGGCGATGCCTTTATTTTTACTATATACAAGTGTATTAGCTGTACCTAGATCAATCCCTATTTCTGTAGTTGATAACATAGTGTTTTCACCCAGTTCCCTAAAAATTATTAACCATCATAGACTTCTATTAAACTATCATGAATCTGGGGGTGAAAGCTTGTTTGTTACTGAATCGTTATCTAACTGTAAAAGTTGAGGAAAATTTTTTCAGAAGATGATATCAGAGAATAATATTTGTAAAATAGGGGTATAATGCATAGATGTTCAACTGCTTTCTATTTAATGGTAAAATATATTGAAGATGTCAGATACGGTATGGCTGACACCCTATATGAAAAGGCAGTGTGAAATTTTTTGGAACAAAAACAAAAATTGATTGTGTTAATTGGGACGACTGCAGTTGGCAAGACGAAGCTAAGCATCGAGCTTGCGAAGAAATTCGACGGTGAAATTATTAGCGGTGATTCCATGCAAATTTACAACGGGATGGACATCGGAACCGCAAAAATCACCGTGGAAGAGATGGAGGGGATTCCCCACCATTTAATTGATATCAAGGAACCGGATGAAAGCTTTTCAACCGCTGAATTCCAGGAGCTTGTTCGGAAGAAAATCGATGAAATTAGTTCTCGAGGGAAAATGCCGATGATCGTCGGCGGTACTGGTTTATACATCCAGTCAGTGATTTTTGATTATCATTTTACAGATGCACCCTCTGATCCAGTGTTCAGATGTAGTTTGGAGCAAGCAGCAGAGGCTGAAGGTCAGGAGTATTTACATGAAAAATTGAAAAAAGCCGATCCGGAAAGTGCATCACGTATCCATCCTAATAATGTCCGCCGAGTGATCAGAGCGTTGGAAATCATTCACTGCACCGGCAAAACTGCGGGCGAGTTGCAGGAAAACCAATCTCCGGAACTTTTGTATGAAACTGCGTTAATCGGGCTGACGATGGAAAGAGAGATGCTATATAGCAGAATCAATTTCCGTGTCGACCTAATGATGGAGCAGGGGCTTCTTGATGAGGTTAAGTCCTTTTACGAAAAGGGATTAAAAGACTGCCAGTCGATACAGGCAATTGGATACAAAGAGCTTTACGATTATTTTGATGGTAAGATCTCCCTGGAGAAGGCGATCGAAAATCTTAAGCAAAATTCCCGTCGATATGCAAAAAGGCAGCTAACATGGTTTCGAAACAAGATGAATGTGGAATGGTTTGATATGTCAGAGTCTAACGACGCTGAAAAAAAATTCGCCGAAATTTCCAAGTTCATTGAAGGAAAGCTCGAGATAAAAGCGAATACATATTAATAGAGATAAAAGAGGAGGATCCGCCATGAAACAAGTGAACATTCAGGACCAGTATTTAAACCAGCTACGCAAGGACAATATCAATGTGACCGTCTTCTTATTGAACGGATTTCAATTGAGAGGCCAGATTAAGGGATTTGATAACTTTACAGTGCTTTTTGAATCAGAAGGAAAACAGCAGCTTGTCTATAAGCATGCGATCTCAACATTCGCGCCGCAAAAGAATGTACAGATCGATTTTGAGGGGCAAGCTTAATTGAATAATCTCGAAGGAAACCCGCCATATGCGGGTTTTTTCTTTTGTCTTGGTCAATTTCATGTTAAATAAATCCTTCTGAGTATAAAACAAGCGGAATTTAGTCCGTTACGGCAATCTTGATAGTGTATTTTAACTGAAGGTAATTCCAAAACCATTGTAGTTTTATTTTTAAGCGATATTTGTTTTAATTTAAAAAATGAATTTCCCCCACCTTGAATACATATAAATATAGAGGTTTATTTCTTGGGAAAGCGCATATTGTGACAAAAAGAGAGAATGCCGCTGAGTTTGTCGAGCAAATTGAGCCCTTCGCACAGGAGTATTCCTCATGCAATGAAAATATTCACATTTTACCAAGATTGATGGTATAGGCAAATATCACAAATACAGCAAGAATGTGTATACTGTTTCCAGAATGAGAGGTGAGATCTTTGGACCAACCGCTTCGAAAGAAAAACAACGGTCAAATCAGCATTGTTTTGAACGCACAGCAGAGGAAGACGTTGACAAAGGAATTGCCTGAGTCGCAGCTGGTTCCAAAGTCAATCCCGCAAGAGCACGCAGCCTTAAAAGAAATCGAGGAGGAGCTCGGCGCACTTGTGGGCATGGAAGAAATGAAAAGGATGATCAAAGAGATTTATGCCTGGATCTATGTGAACAAGAAACGGGAAGAAATGGGCCTGAAAGCTGGGAAACAGGCTCTTCATATGATGTTTAAAGGCAATCCGGGAACGGGGAAAACAACGGTCGCCAGGATTATCGGGAAGCTCTTCCTTAAAATGAATGTCCTTTCGAAAGGACACTTAATCGAAGCGGAGAGAGCGGACCTTGTTGGTGAATATATCGGACATACCGCGCAAAAAACGCGAGATTTGATTAAAAAAGCAATGGGAGGCATCTTGTTTATAGATGAAGCCTATTCCCTCGGCCGTGGTGGCGAAAAGGATTTCGGCAAGGAAGCTATTGATACTCTGGTAAAACATATGGAAGATAAACAGCATGAATTTATTTTAATTCTTGCTGGGTATTCGAGAGAAATGGAGTTTTTCCTGACTCTGAATCCAGGACTTCATTCAAGGTTTCCACTCGTCATTGATTTTCCCGATTATTCAATAGATCAGCTTATGGAAATCGGCCAGCGAATGCTGAAGGAGAGAGAATATAGTCTAAGTCATGAGGCTGAGCGAAAGTTGCGGGAGCACCTTGTGAATGTGAAATCAACCCTTGGTGCCGCTGCATTTTCAAATGGACGCTATGTCCGTAACGTGATTGAGAAATCCATCCGGGCGCAGGCGATGCGTTTGTTAATGCAAAATCAATACGACCGACATGAACTCATGACGCTCCGCAGCAATGATCTTGTTTTTTCAGATGAAAGTAAGGGGAAATAATGTCAGCAGCTTTGTTGACATTATTTTTTTTGTTTGTTAATATACCCCTATAGGTATAAATAAATTATTGGGGGTTTCAAAATGAACGAAATTACAGTTTACACAACAAACACTTGTCCTTACTGCACAATGCTGAAGAACTTTCTCGATGATAAAGGTTTAGCGTATAAAGAAGTGAATGTACAGCAAGATCCAATTGCAGCTCAAAGACTGGTCAATGCAACTGGCCAAATGGGTGTACCGCAATCAAATGTAAACGGAAATTGGGTATTAGGTTTCGATCCAGATTCAGTCATGTCATTCTTAAAATAGTTCTTAAGGATTCCAGTAAAGCTGGGATCCTTTTTATTTTTAGTTGTATATCAATCTATCGGAATGACTATTCATTTATTACGAACATTGTTGAAGTGGTTAGCCAAAGAGCTGTGTACTCTTTCACTTTTGATGTGCCTTCAAATTTTGTAATGTAGAGTATTTTTATATGTATTTTAGGGAATAAGGTTTGAAGAGTTTAAAACGGGGTAAAAAAACGGGGGGTTCGTAAAGGTTTTTTGGCTAAACTAATATTTTAAAAAAGGAAGCTTTATGAGTATATAGATAAAAAGGAGCTAATATTTAATGGGGTATGAGTATAATTATGATGTTGTAGGTTATGACTTCGGCTGGGATGTAAAATCTGGTAAGTTCACATTCGAGGGACAGGATGCCGTGCTCTTTTGGATTTCTTCGGCAATGAAGACGTTTTTCGACACAATCGAAGAGATTTCTGGTGAAGAAGCTTCCAACCTTGTTTTTGAAACCACCGGGTTTCGCCA
The DNA here is from genome assembly GCF_020524355.2 of Mesobacillus subterraneus. NCBI lineage: Bacteria > Bacillati > Bacillota > Bacilli > Caryophanales > Bacillaceae > Mesobacillus > Mesobacillus subterraneus. Next base: position 2,371,844 of record NZ_CP129019.1, on the reverse strand, counting down.
GGGACTCGTAGTCAGCCAGTATTTTGAAAAAATGAAGGAAGTTAGCGTATCTGAAGCCGCTGACATGATTACAAATACATATGCAACCGCTGGCTGGGGGTTAACATTAATAAAGGATTTGAACTTTGAAACGAAAACATTTACAGCTTTTATGAGGGACAGCTGGGAGCATAAAGTGAATGTTGCCCAGGGGAAGAAAAAAGGAGGGAGTTTCCTGCCCGCACATTACGCCGGAGTTTTCTCGGGACTGTTCGGAACAAATATCTGGTATAAAATTAAGCAGCATCAGTTAGAGGGTCATGAGCACAGTGTGATTGAATACTTCCCTTCTAATGTCACAATCGCTGATAATATTCACCAGCTGGCACGAAAGAAAGAATCAGACCAAATCAGGAAACTTGAAGGCCTTGTTGAAGAAAAAACATCTGAATTAAAAGAATTGGTCAATAAGCTTTCGTCTCCGATCATCCCGGTTCTTGAGGGGATCGTTGTCGTTCCCCTTATTGGTAAATACGATGAAGACCGGGCAGACCAGCTGATTATAAATACTCTGAATCGACTGCCATCCTATAAAGCCAGCTATCTTGTATTGGATCTGACAGGAATGGACCAGGAAATAGGACCACATGCGGTCAGTCTGATTGAGAAAATCGGATCAGCAGCGAGACTAATCGGTACGAAAACAATTCTGGTTGGAATTTCTTCCACTCTAGGGATTGAAATCACCCAATCGAATATCAACCTATCCAAATTCGATTGCTTCCAGACTCTCCAGCATGGCATCCATTACGCAATCGGTCAGATGGGTAGGGAGATTATATAGGCGGAAAATATTTTAAAAAGAAAAGGCAGAGCTGATTTGCATCACCAGCGCTGCCTTTTTTAGTGAATAAGAAAACCTGCCAATGATGTCAAAGAACGACTTCACTGTCAGGCCCTCCAGCGCTTGTCGGGGCTGACCAGGCGCTTGCGTTTTTCTTATGAGATAAGAAAGTAGAAATTTCACTTCGAGAAATGTCCAGCTCCAGCGCCTAGCCCCTCGAGTCGCTTCGGTCCGCTCAGGTGAAGTCAAAGAACCACTTCACCGGTCGGCCCTCCAGCGCTTGTCGGGGCTAACCAAGGCGCTTGCGCTTTTCTTAATGTACGCCCAGTTTGCGGACTGGTAAATGCCATTTGTAGGTATAGGATATTACGCGGAGTGCTGTGATGACAGCAAATAGTCCATAGAGTTCGACAGCCTGATTGGCCATTCCGAGGCCAATGACGAGTCCGGCAAGCACAGCCCAAACTGCATAAATTTCAGCCTTTAATACTAATGGCTTCCTCCCTGCGAGCAGGTCTCGAATGATTCCGCCGCCGCTTCCGGTTAACACAGCTGCAACGATGACTGCGCTTAATGGATGCCCCATATTTGAAGCATAGATCGCTCCCTGGATCGCGAAGGCAGCAAGCCCGATGGCATCGAAAAAGTTACCCCATCGCTGCCAATGTTTTAATAGATTGCCAGGAAATAAGAAAACGATGGTGATTGACATCAAGGCCAGATTGAAGAAAATGCCTTGTTCCCATAATGCAGAGACTGGTACACCGATTAGCAAGTTACGGATTGCTCCGCCGCCGAATGCTGTAACGATTCCTAATATATAAACTCCGAAGATATCATATTCCTCTTCCATTGCAATAAACGCACCGCTGATCGCGAATGCTATTGTTCCAATCATGCTGAGTACTTCCCATGTCATCATGTTTTTCTCCTCTTGTTAAAATGGTGCCTGAATACTAAAATAGTTAAATGAAAACATATTGATTTTATCATGTTTATTCCAATTTACAACCACTTTTCCCCCGACTTTCAAAATTTTTGTTTGCGGCTTAATTTTGGTATGATGTCATTAGCTATATATATAGGAAAGAAGGGTGTTATTTGGAACAGGAAAACGTATTTGAAAAAGTGATTCTTGTTGGCTGTCAGACAGCTGAAGAGGAAGATCTTCGTTTTCAGTATTCGATGGAGGAACTTGAATCGCTTACAGAAACGGCTAAGGGCAATGTCCTGATGCAGGTTGTCCAAAAACGGCCAAAGGTTCATCCTGCTACATACATAGGCAAAGGGAAGGTGGAAGAGCTTCAAGCCCTTGAGGAGGAGCTAGAACCGGACTTAATCATTTTCAATGATGAACTGTCGCCAAGCCAAAACAGGAATCTTTCTGCAGGTTTGAAGGCGAGAGTCATTGACCGTACACAACTGATTCTTGATATTTTCGCTCAAAGAGCCCGTTCTAAAGAAGGTAAACTTCAGGTTGAGCTTGCTCAGCTTCAATATCTGCTGCCTCGACTTGGCGGAAAAGGGATTGAAATGTCACGTCTTGGCGCCGGAATCGGGACAAGGGGACCAGGGGAGACAAAGCTGGAGTCCGATCGCCGGCACATCCGGAAAAGAATCGACGATATTAAAACACAATTATCGGTGATCGTTCAGCACCGTGACCGCTACAGGGAGCGCAGGAAGAAAAACAAAGCATTCCAGATTGCCCTTGTAGGATACACAAACGCTGGAAAATCAACGCTTTTTAACCGGCTGACAGAGGCTGATTCCTTTGAAGAAAATCAGTTGTTCGCCACCCTGGATCCAATGACAAGGAAGGCGATTATGCCGAGCGGCTTTACGGCTTTATTAACAGATACGGTTGGTTTCATACAGGACTTGCCGACGACTTTAATCGCTGCATTCCGCTCTACTTTGGAAGAAGTTCGTGAAGCAGATTTGCTTCTTCATGTAGTGGATATGTCCAATGAAGATTATTTTTCACATGAACAGACAGTCAATAAATTGCTTGAGGACCTTGAAGTCCATCAGATTCCGCAGATTACCGTGTATAACAAACGGGATATCGCACACCAGGATTTTGTGCCGAACGCCAAAAATGAAACAGCGTTTATAAGCGCGTTCAATGAGGAAGACCGGAGAAACCTTCTGTTGAAAATCGAACAGTCAATCATAGGTATGATGGAACCCTTCCACGTCCTGGTGCCGTCCGATGAGGGAAAACTTCTTGCACAGCTAAAAAATGAGACGATTCTTCGCGAGCTTGCTTTTGATGAAGAAAAGCAAGGCTATGTCTGCAAGGGCTATTCCTTGGCAGACCATCAAATTACCGGCCAGCTGAAACGGTTCTCGATGTAAAGAATCAATTTTAAAGAAGATTGGAGAGCAACATGTTTACACACTTGAAAAACGGGCAAAGACTGAAGCCGCTAGTCAGCGAAATTGAGCAGCAAGTTGCCGGAATCCACAGGAAAATAGATGAACAGATTGATTCAAACCAGTTCAGAGTTTTGCAGAGTTTCCAGAAACATCGGGTGAGCGACTCTCATTTCATCCCGACAACAGGTTATGGATACGACGATGCCGGCAGGGATACGCTCGAGAAAGTTTATGCCGAGGTATTTGGTGCTGAAGCGGGACTGGTTCGCCCGCAAATCATCTCTGGGACTCATGCGATTTCGATTTCATTATTCGGCATCCTTCGGCCTGGTGATGAGCTCCTATATATCACTGGGAAACCTTATGACACTCTAGAAGAGATTGTCGGGATACGGGGAACCGGGAACGGATCTTTGAAAGAATTCGGAATCTCCTATGATTCAGTTGATTTAACGGAAAATGGAGAAATCGATTGGAGTGCCGTTGAAAAAGCCATCAAATCAGAAACGAAAATGATTGGCATTCAGCGCTCAAAAGGATATGCGACACGACCTTCCTTCACTGTGGAGCAAATTGGTGAAATGGTGAAGTTCGTAAAGGAAATCAAATCCGATGTCGTTGTATTTGTTGATAATTGCTATGGTGAATTTGTCGAGGAACTGGAACCATGTCATGTTGGCGCAGATCTGATGGCTGGATCCTTGATTAAAAATCCTGGCGGAGGTATTGCTAAAACAGGCGGATACATCGTAGGCAAGGAGGAATATGTAGAGTCATGCTCCTACCGGATGACATCACCGGGAATCGGGGCTGAGGCCGGTGCATCACTATATACATTACAGGAAATGTACCAGGGATTCTTCATGGCACCTCATATTGTTGCACAGGCCTTGAAAGGGAGCAGTTTTCACTGCAGCAATGCTGGACCGATTAGGCATGAATTCATCGCCTAAATGGAACGCGCAGCGAACCGATTTGATTCAGGCAGTCCAGTTCGACGACCGAGATAAGATGGTTGCTTTTTGCCAGGCAATTCAATATGCTTCGCCAATCAATTCTCATGTAACGGCACATCCTGCATATATGCCGGGATATGAGGATGATGTGATCATAGCCGCTGGTACATTCATCCAGGGAGCGAGCATTGAATTGACCGCAGATGGACCCATCAGACCGCCTTATGTTGCGTATGTGCAGGGTGGTTTAACCTATTCTCATGTAAAGATGGCCGTTTGCATTGCCGTGGATTCTTTAATTGAAAAAGGTTTAATTCTCTTAAAATAGGTAAATATACAACAGGACGCTTGCTAAGTAAGTCCTGTTCTTTTTTTTATGATTTTTCATGTCATATTATCTAACATATATTTGACAATATATCTAACATTGAATATAATGAATGTATATTAAAAAGGAAGGAGGAGAAATCAAATGGGCGGAAGTGAAATTCGCCGGAATATGCCGCTCTTCAGTATCGGAATTGTGATGCAGCTGACAGATTTAACTGCAAGGCAAATTCGTTACTACGAAGAGCACGAATTGATTTCTCCGGCAAGAACAGAGGGCAATAAACGACTCTTCTCCTTAAATGATATTGACAAACTCCTCGAGATCAAGGATTTGATCGACCAGGGAGTCAACATGGCAGGCATTAAGCAAATTTTTAATGTTAAACAACAGACAGCCATTAGTGCTGCTGAGAAAAAGACAAGCTGAAAAAACAAGACGTGAGCTATCTGATGCAGATTTACGGAAATTGCTTCGCAAGGAACTACAGCAGGCAGGACGCTTTAACCGATCTGGTAATCAAGGAGACATGTCGAGATTTTTTCATTAGTAATACCAACAATCTATCATTAAAATTCTAGGAGGAAACATTGACAATGGCTAAGACGTTCACAAGAGAAGATATTATCAGATTATCAAAAGAAGAAAATGTAAAATTTATCCGTTTGCAGTTCACTGACATTTTAGGAACAATCAAGAACGTAGAAATTCCTATCAGCCAGCTTGAAAAAGCGCTTGATAATAAAATGATGTTCGATGGATCTTCAATTGAAGGCTTCGTTCGTATCGAAGAATCTGATATGTACTTGATCCCAGATTTGGACACTTGGGTAATCTTTCCTTGGACAGCTGAAAAAGGTAAGGTTGCACGGTTGATCTGTGATATTAAAAATGCTGATGGCACACCATTTGCTGGTGACCCACGCGGGAATCTGAAGCGTGTCTTGAAGGAAATGGAAGAGCTCGGCTTCTCAAATTTCAATCTCGGACCAGAGCCTGAATTCTTCTTGTTCAAGCTTGATGTAAATGGTGAGCCTACACTTGAATTGAATGACAACGGTGGTTACTTCGACCTTGCGCCAACAGATCTAGGTGAAAACTGCCGCCGCGATATCGTACTTGAGTTAGAAGAAATGGGTTTCGAAATCGAAGCATCACACCATGAGGTTGCTCCTGGACAGCACGAAATCGATTTTAAATATGCAGATGCTTTAACAGCATGTGACCAAATCCAGACTTTCAAGCTTGTAGTAAAAACTATTGCACGTAAACACGGTTTACACGCTACATTCATGCCTAAGCCATTGTTCGGTGTTAACGGCTCAGGAATGCACTGCAACATGTCATTGTTCCGCAATGGCGAGAATTCATTCTTTGATCCATCGGATAAAAAGCTTGAACTAAGCGAAACTGCTTACCAGTTCATCGCTGGAACTCTGAAGCACGCTTCCGGATTTACGGCTGTAACAAACCCAACTGTAAACTCTTATAAGCGTCTTGTTCCTGGTTATGAAGCACCTTGTTACGTTGCATGGTCTGCAAAAAACCGTTCGCCATTGATTCGTATTCCTGCATCACGCGGCATGAGCACTCGTGTTGAAGTCCGCAGTGTTGACCCAGCGGCAAACCCATACCTTGCGATGGCAGTATTGCTTGCAGCAGGTCTTGACGGAATCAAGAACAAATTGACGCCTCCAGCATCAGTAGACCGCAACATCTACGTGATGAATAAGGAAGAGCGTGTAGAAGAAGGAATCGACGATCTGCCGCCAACATTGGCAGCAGCTCTGGACCAGCTGAAAAAGAACGAAGTAATCAGCGCGGCACTGGGCGATCACATCCTCGAACACTTCATCGAAGCAAAAGAGATTGAATGGGATATGTTCCGCACACAAGTTCACCCTTGGGAGCGCGAGCAGTACATGAGCATGTATTAATAGAAAAATCGGCCTCTTGACTCTGTCAGGGGGTCATTTTTTTGTTTTTTAGGAAATTATAAAATTATTTAAGTGTGGATAACTACATGTAGTTTTCCTAATCCAGCTCCAGCGCCTAGCCCCTCGAGACGCTTCGGTCCTGCCAATGAAGTCAAAGAACGACTTCACTGTCAGGCCCCTCCAGCGCTTGTCGGGGCTGAACGAGGCGCTTGCGCTTTTTGTTCAGAAGAATGTGTTCAGAGATGCTGGCATAAACAAAGTTATTAAAGGTCAGAACGACGTTTTTTATTAGAATCAATTTGATGTTGCATAAGAAGGATTACTCACAAACAGGCAATATTACCGGTAATACGCTGAAAATACCTGCAATCACTCGTAATTCCCTCAATCTTGAAAAAATCGCAATCCACTCCGATTTTCCCAATGATCATTAAGAAAAACTTGAACAATCATTATTTTTACGATGTCCAAGAAGAAATCCATCATTAAATATTAAAATTTTCAGAAAAATAATTGACTTTTTCCTATATACACGTTATCTTTGTTTTAAAATATATAACACTTTTATTGTGTTACGGTTATATAACGTTATACAAATAATATTTTATGTAATACAGGGGGCGAAATCTTGATTTTACATGAAATCGAAACGAGCAGTCGTGAGGTCATAGAAGAAATTCAGCTTCAAAGACTCAAGACAGTAGTTGAGAAGGTCGCTCAAAGGGTGCCATTTTACAAGAAGAAATTTGAGAGCGCCAATTTTTCTCCTGAAATGCTAACTAGTCTTGAAGATTTGGAAGCGCTTCCTTTCACCGAGAAGCAAGATCTGAGGAATAATTATCCTTTCGGGTTGTTCGCGGTTCCGCAAAGTGAACTGGTAAGGGTGCACGCCTCCTCGGGAACAAGCGGCAAGCCGACGGTGGTTGGCTATACACAAAATGATATTGACATGTGGGGAGAGATTGTTGCGAGGGCGATTACTCTTGGTGGGGGTGAACCAGGCTATTTCCTTCACAACGCTTATGGATACGGTCTTTTTACTGGTGGTTTGGGACTGCATTACGGGAGTGAGAAGCTGGGGATGGTGACAGTACCTATTTCAGGCGGGAATACCCAGAGACAAATCATGTTAATAGAAGATTTTAAACCGCAGGTCATTTGCGGGACACCTTCTTACATCCTGAATATCGCGGAAACAATGGAGGAAATGGGCAAGGACCCGCGTGGAACTTCTCTGAAATATGGTATTTTCGGCGCTGAACCTTGGTCTGAAGAAATGAGAAGGACGCTAGAAGAGAAGCTTGGAATAAAGGCATGCGATATTTATGGACTGAGCGAAGTAATCGGGACGGGTGTCGCAAATGAATGCCATGAAGCCCAAGCAGGACTCCATGTTGCTGAGGACCATTTTTATGTGGAAGTCATTGACCCTGATTCTTTGAAACCTGTACCTGATGGGGAAGAAGGCGAATTGGTATTCACAAGTCTGACGAAGGAAGCCTTCCCTGTCATCCGGTATCGGACGGGGGATATCGCTTCCCTGACGAAGGAAAAATGCAGCTGCGGGCGGACGACAGTGAGAATGTCACGGGTCAAGGGACGGATTGATGACATGCTGATCATCAATGGAGTCAATGTCTTCCCTTCACAGATTGAACATTGCCTGTTGACTGTACCTGAACTTGCGCCACATTACCAAATTCAAATTTTGCAGAAACGAACTTTAAAAGTTCTTGAGCTGCATGTTGAGATGAATGAGGAATATTTCACGATGATCGGGGCTGATCCGATTTCGGATTCGGTCTACAAGCTTGAGCAAAGGATTCAATCATTACTGAAGAGCCAGTGCCTGATTTCGATAGAGGTGCGTGTGCATCGTCCAAAAACAATCCCTCGCTCTGAAGGCAAGGCAGTAAGGATTGTGGATAAAACAAAAAAACCAATTAGAACTTAAACCTAAAGGAGGTATGGCAGCATGGAAAACACAATTTCTTTCGATCATCTGACTGAAGAAGCTAAATATGAGCACTTCATGAAGCGGATTGAAGCTGGCGATAAAATCGAGGCGGATGACTGGATGCCTGATGACTATCGAATGACACTAATCAAGCTAATTTCAATGCATGGCATCAGTGAGATCATGGGTGCGCTTCCTGAGAAAGAGTGGGTGCCAAAGGCTCCTTCTTTGAAAAGAAAGCTGGGAATCATGGCGAAGGTGCAGGATGAAATGGGACACGGTCAATTGTTGTTAAGGGTTGCTGAGGATTTAATGGAGCCGCTTGGAAAATCACGTGAGAACATTATTCAGGATTTGCTTTCCGGTGACCTAAAATTCCACAACGTCTTCCATATGGAAGCTAAAACATGGGGAGATGCCGGATTGATTGGCTGGCTTGTCGATGGTGCAGCGATTATATCCCAGACGAATATGCTTGATGCTTCTTATGGACCATATGCAAGAGCGTTGAAGCGAATCTGTGCGGAGGAAGTTTTCCACGCCCAGCATGGCGAGGCGATCATCATGGCGCTTGCAGAAGGAACAGATGAACAAAAAGCGATGATTCAGGATTCGATTGACCGATGGTGGGAAGCGCTTCTCATGTTCTTCGGTCCGGCGGATGCGTCTACTACAGGAACTTCCAAACAGGATACAACCATCAAATACAGAATAAGAACGAAAACCAACGAGGAGCTCCGCCAGGACTTTTTTACAAAATATATTCCAAGGGTCCTGTCGCTTGGTTTGAAGCTTCCAGATGAGACAATGCATTTTGACCAGGAGTCAGGCATGTGGCAATACAAGCAGCCGGATTGGAGCAAGTTCAAGCAAATCATCAAGAACAATGGGACTAAATCAAAGGACCGTCTAAGGCTGAGGGAGATTTCCTATAGTAACAATAAGTGGGTTATCGACGCATTGAGTGCTAAAGCATGAGGCTAAAATAGTTTAAGAAAAAGCCGCGGAAAGCCCACAGGAAAGGAGAGAGATCATGTCTGGGAAAGGATTTTATCAGGAATTTGAAGTGTTCAGCAAGCGAACGGCAACATCCCCTATGCAGTACCAGTTCTCATTGCTGGCGCCCAATCAAGAGCTGGCTCTTGTGATGGCACAGGAAAATTTCATGCGCCGGGAACCGGTTGCCGATATATGGATCGTCAAGCGTGACGATATCAGGAAAATGTCGCTTGAAGAACGTCAAACATTGCAAAGACTCGATAACAAAGATTACCGCAATACAAAAGGCTATGGCTATTTGAAAAAGAAATGGCGCCACTACGAGCAGGAAATGCTGGATGAAAAAGAAATCTTGTCATGGGGAGGGAAGCAGGAGAAATGAAATACGAACTTGATGATGCGTTGAAAAATAAAGACCTTCGCGACGCTGCAGTTGAGCTCCTCTTCCAGCTTGCAGATGACGACTTCATCATTGCCTACCGTGGTTCCGAGTGGCTGGGACTCGCCCCTCATATTGAAGAGGATGTCGCTTTTTCCTCAATCAGCCAGGATACAATGGGACATGCGGCGATGTTTTATCAGCTTCTTAGCGACCTGGGAGCTGGTGATCCGGACCATCTCGCCCATGCGAGGCCAGCAGCAGAACGAAAGAATGCGATTTTACTAGAAAAGGTGAACGGCCCGGGAACGTATTTGAATGAGCCGCATTATGACTGGGCATTCGCGGTAGTAAGAAATTATTTTTACGCACAGGTCAAGAAAGTCAAAATTGAATCTCTGAAGAATTCAACCTACCAGCCGTTGGGTGAAGCAGCGGTAAAGATCAATATGGAACTTTACTACCATCTCTTGCACTGGAAGACATGGTTCTCCCAACTGGTGAGCGCCGGAAGCGAAGCGAGAATCAGGATGGAAGCCGCTATGGAGAAGGTTTTTGATGAGCTTGAAGGACTGTTCACCATGGGGTCACAGGCGGATGAGCTCACAAAGCACAATTTGATCGATTCAGAGGAAGCTTTGAGAACGAAATGGATGCAATTGATGTCACCTGTTTTTGAATCCCTGGACCTCAAGATGCCGGCTCAATTCGGAATGGAGAGCGGAAATGGGCGAAATGGAGAGCATACATCAGATTTGCAGACTGCTCTTGATACATTAGGCGAGGTTTATAATTCCGATCCGGCAGCGAGCTGGTGATGCGGCATGATGAGAGATAAAATCATCGAAGCTTTGCAAGCTGTAAAGGACCCTGAAATCGACAGTGTATCGATTATTGAACTGGGGATGCTAGAGGAACTGGAAATTGGAGCAGATACAGTTTTGATAAAGTTATTGCCGACTTTCATGGGCTGTCCGGCTCTTGATATTATCAAAAACAATGTGATCAAGGCGGTATCGACCATTGAAGGAGCGGAAAACGCCGAAGTAAAGTTCATTTTCCATCCTCCTTGGACTTCAGACAGGGTGACTGAAATGGGCAGGGAAAAGCTGAAGGAATTCGGCATCGCACCTCCGCCAAGGCATATTGCCGAAACTGGGGAGTGGCAGGCTGATTGCCCTTACTGCAGCTCCACCTACACGACGATGGAAAACCTCTTTGGACCAACGGCTTGTCGCAGCATTCTATACTGTAAGTCGTGCAAAAATCCATTCGAGGCTATGAAACCTGTATCAACTTTGATGTGACAGCAAAGTCGTAATAAGATTACGCACTGTCATATCAATTGATTAATAGCTTCAAGAATAAAAGCATATATTCTATTTGCTCTATAAAACTTTCGAAGAAAAAGGAGAGATTTTTAATGGTAAAACTAATCGCAATTTACAAGCATCCACAGGATAAAGAGGCTTTTGACAAGCATTATTTTGAAACACATGCTCCGTTGACAGAAAAAATTCCAGGACTACGCAAAATGGAAGTGACTCGTATCGTCGGCAGCCCAATGGGTGGAGAAGGCAAATATTATCTTATGTGCGAAATGTATTATGACGACCATGATGCATTAAAAGCTGGAATGAAATCTGCTGAAGGCAAGGCTTCTGGAAAGGATGTTATGAGCTTTGCGGGTGATCTGGTCACAATGATGATCGGTGAAGAAGTGAATGAATAAAAACTATGAAATGATAGAAACGTCTGTTAAAGGACAAGTAGGATTAATCGAGCTTAATCGCCCGAAGGTCCTGAATGCCCTGAACAGACAAATGGTTTCGGAAGTTCTTTCTGCGATGGAGTCTTACGATAACGATTCTGACGTTAAGGTTATAGTCCTAGCTGGAAAGGGCAGGGCGTTTGCAGCAGGCGCTGATATCGATGAAATGATGGAAGCTGATGCCATCAGCATGGAAACGTTAAATCAGTTCACCGACTGGGACCGGCTTGCCTGGATCAAGAAGCCGGTTATCGGGGCAGTACATGGATTTGCTCTGGGCGGTGCATTCGAATTGGCACTATGCTGCGATATGCTGTTCGCTGCTGATAATGCGGAGTTTGGGTTTCCGGAAGTCAATCTTGGTGTGATGCCAGGTGCAGGTGGCACGCAAAGACTGACAAAGCTCGTCGGTAAAACAAAGGCGATGGAATGGATTCTTAGCGGCAAGCGCATTACCGTAAAAGAAGCCTTGCACCATGGAATCATCAATTCGACTTTTTCAGAGGAAGTATTGATGGAAGAAACAATAAAGTTTGCAGATACAATCGCAAAACAGGCGCCAATTGCCGTCAGGCTGATCAAGGAATCAGTCCTGAAAGCGGTCGATTACCCTTTATACGAAGGCATGCAATATGAGCGCAAAAACTTCTATATGCTTTTTGCGACAGAAGATCAGAAGGAAGGCATGAGGGCTTTCAAGGAGAAACGGAAGCCGGATTTTAAAGGGAAATAAGGGGGGTACATAGCTGTGTTTGAAACCGTTTTATATGAAGTGGGGAATCAGGTAGCCTACATTACCCTGAACCGTCCTGATAAATTGAATGCCTTCACCGAACAGTTGAATAAGGAAATCCAGAGCGCAATCAAGTCCGCTTCCCGCGATAAAGAGGTAAGGGCACTGGTCATCACGGGTGCAGGACGGGCATTTTGTTCAGGTGAGGATTTGGCAGGGGTCTCAGATGATATGGACCACGGCGAGGTGCTTCGCAAACGCTATAATCCAATGCTGCTGGAACTTGATCGTTGCGAAAAGCCGGTGATTGCCGCTGTGAATGGAGTGGCGGCCGGAGCTGGAATGAGCCTTGCGCTTGCCTGTGACTTCCGGGTTGCCTCTGAAAAAGCGAGTTTTGTAGAAGCATTTATCCATGTCGGTCTCGTGCCTGATGCCGGTAATCTGTATTATCTTCCGCGGCTCATCGGCCATGCGAAAGCGATGGAGCTTGCTGTATTTGGGGAGAAAATACCGGCAGATAAGGCAAAGGATCTTGGGCTTGTTACGGAAGTATACTCATTGGATAACTGGAATGAAAGTGTTGCCGCTTTTGCCGAAAGGCTGGCAAATATGCCGACAAAGGCAATCGGCCTGATCAAAAGAAACCTGAAAGCAAGCTGGCACTCTAACCTCGAGGACTATCTGGAGAGGGATGCTCAGAGCCAGCGAATTGCCGGACAGACTGCCGACCATAAGGAAGGCGTCCAGGCGTTCATGGAAAAAAGAAAACCGGTTTTCAAGGGTGAATAAATAGAATTTACTAAAAGGAGATGTTACGCGTGACAACAGTAAAAGAACAAAAATTCGAAGCAATGGCGGTAAAACGCGAGACATATCAATTGATCATCAATGGAGTTCGTCAGGACAGCACGAATGGTGAAACTTATAAAGTCTTCAATCCAGCGACAGGCGAGGAAGTTGCAACTGTGGCTAAGGCTTCAAAAGAAGACGCAGAGCTTGCGGTTCAGGCTGCAAGAAATGCCTTCGACTTCGGAAAGTGGCGCCATTTCCCGGTGAACAAGCGCTCACGCACATTGAATAAAATCGCTTCAATCATGCGCTCCCGTTTCAATGAGCTGGTAGAATTGGAGATTCTTGATACAGGTAAATCCCTTGCTGCAGCACAGGGACAGGTAATGCAGGCAATCGAGGACTTCGAATTTTACGCAGGAGCGATCGTCAGCCACCGCGGTGCTGTGAACAGCATGCCTGGTGCATTCCAGAATATCACGGAAAAAGAGCCTGTCGGTGTTTGTGCCCAGATTATTCCTTGGAACTATCCGATGATGATGGCAGCATGGAAGATCGCACCGGCGATCGCAGTCGGCTGCTCAGTTGTAGTAAAACCAGCTTCTTTGACACCTTTAACTGCTATTGTACTTGGAGAGATTTGTATAGAAGCAGGCGTACCAGAAGGAGTTGTCAATGTCATTCCTGGATCTGGTTCTGTTGTCGGCAACTATCTTGTTGAACATGAAAAAGTAGACAAAGTTGCTTTCACAGGTTCAACACCAATCGGCAAGGATATCATGGCCAGAGCTTCCCAGACTCTAAAGCGTGTGACACTTGAACTTGGCGGAAAGTCACCGAGTATCGTCTTTGAAGATGCGGATGTTGATGCTGCAGTAGCGGGCTCTCTGTTCGGAATCTTCTACAATACAGGTCAATCATGTGAAGCCCGTTCAAGATTGTATGTCCATGAGGATGTATATGATGAGTTCATGGAGAAGTTCGTGGCAAAAACAAAGCAGCTGAAGCTTGGCAACCCATTTGATAAAGAAACTCATGTTGGTGCTGTCATCAGCCAGGAGCAAATGAATGTCATAGACGGTTATGTGAAATCCGCCGTCAAAGATGGAGCACAAGTTCTGGCAGGCGGCAAGGCTGCGAATCTGGAGGGCTATGAAAATGGCTACTGGTATGAGCCTACCATCATCGCTGAAACAGATCACAGCATGAAAGCTGTTCAAGAAGAAATCTTCGGTCCAGTTGTCGTCGTTATGAAGTTCAAGGATGAGAAAGAAGCTGTCAAACTGGCGAATGACAGTGAATATGGACTGGGATCTGCGATCTGGACGAAGGACTACGGACGAGCGACCAGAGTTTCCAAGCTGATCCAGGCAGGTATCGTCATGATCAATTGCCCGTTCTCCGCTTTCCCTGGCACACCGTTCGGAGGCTATAAGCAATCCGGATTCGGCCGTGAACTTTGCATCGAAACACTGGATTTATATACAGAAACAAAGAGTATCGTCTCTTACTACGGCAGCCGCCCGCTAAATCCGTTTAACGTCTAAACACGAGGCGAGCACTCTATGATCCGGGTGCTCGCTTTTCAATGTTTATCACAGGAGGTTATATAATGAAGAAACTCGTCGTAATTGGTTCAGGTGTCATGGGCAGAGGGATTGCCTATGTCAGCAGCCTGGGCGGTTTTGATACTGTGCTGATTGATGTTGAAGAAAAACAGCTTATTAACGCCGAACAAGAAATCAACAGTATTTTTGAAAAAGGAATCGCCCGCGGTAAAGTAATGTTAGACGATGCAGAAACAGCCAAGGCAAGATTAAAGTATTCTAACTTCCTTGCCGAGAACGTCAAGGATGCGGATTTGATTATCGAAGCGGTACCAGAAAAGATAGATATCAAAAAGACAATCTTTGAAGTGATTGACCAGCACGCACCGGAACATTGCTTGTTTGCGTCCAATACTTCGACTATGAGCCCGACAGAAATCGCTTCTTTTACAAAGCGCCCTGAAAAGGTCATAGCGATGCATTTCTTCAACCCGGTACATAAGATGCCGCTTGTTGAGATCATTCGCGGTCTTGAAACGAGCGATGAAACAGCAGAAGCCATCCAGAATGCCGCAATCCAAATGGGCAAGGAAACTGTCATCATCAATGAATTTCCTGGCTTTGTCACAAGCCGGATCAGTGCACTTGTTGGCAATGAGGCATTTTACATGCTTCAGGAAGGATTGGGCTCTCCAGAAGATATCGACAAAGCCATCAAGCTGGGTTTGAATTACCCGATGGGCCCGTTCGAATTGGGCGATTTGGTAGGTCTTGATACACGCTTGAATAATCTGAAATACCTGCATGAGAAACTTGGTGAAAAATACCGCCCGGCACCTTTGCTGGAGCAATATGTAAAAGCAGGACGTCTTGGCAGGAAGACTGGACGCGGTGTGTACGATTATAGAAAGTCAGTTACCACGAAATAAAGGGGGATGGCAATGAGAGAAGTAGTAATTGTCGATGCGGTCAGGACACCTATTGGTAGATACAACGGCAGTCTCCGTCACATCCGTCCGGATGATTTAGGTGCGGTTGTCATCAAAGCATTGATAGAACGAAATCCAAACGTACCTGCAGCTGAAATTGAAGAAGTAGTTCTAGGCAATGCGAACCAGGCAGGTGAAGATAACCGGAATGTCGCGAGGATGTCCGGACTTTTGGCTGGACTGCCTGTCGAGGTTGCCGGGACAACCATCAACCGATTATGCGGTTCGGGTCTGGATGCAGTCAACTATGCGGTCAGGGCAATTTTTGCTGGTGAAGGCGAGATTTTCATTGCCGGAGGGACGGAAAGCATGACAAGGGCGCCATTTGTGATGGCAAAGCCAGAAAAGAACTTTCCGCGCGGCAATATGGAGATGTTCGATACAACCATCGGCTGGCGTTTTGTGAACGGCAAATTGAGGGAAATGTACGGAACAGACAGCATGCCTGAGACGGCAGAGAACGTGGCTATAAAGTATGGAATATCCAGGGAAGCGCAGGACGAATTCGCTGCAGAAAGCCAGCTTCGCGCACAAAATGCGATGGAAGCCGGGCGATTTGAAAATGAAATCATTCCAGTTGTTTATGAAGATAAAAAGGGGAACAAAACGATCATTGACCGTGACGAACATCCTCGACCTGGAACGACGGTTGAAAAACTGGCAAAGTTGAAGCCGCTATTTAAGGATGGCACCGTAACTGCGGGGAATGCATCAGGTGTGAATGATGGTGCTTCGGCTTTGTTATTGATGAGCCGTGGGAAGGCTGAAGAGCTTGGCCTGAAGCCGCTGGCAAAATATATTGTGTCTGCAACAGCGGGACTAGAACCTTCCATCATGGGCATGGGACCGGTATATGCAGTTCAAAAGGCTCTGAAGCGCGCAAGCTTATCCGTAGAGGAATTGGATCTGATTGAATTGAATGAGGCGTTTGCTGCCCAGTCCCTCGGATGCATCCAGGAGCTGGGGCTGGACAAATCCAAGGTCAATGTAAACGGAGGGGCAATTGCATTCGGTCATCCGCTCGGTGCAAGCGGGGCGAGGATTTTGACAAGCCTTTTATATGAAATGAAAAAGCGGGATTCCAAGTATGGACTTGCGACCATGTGTGTAGGTGTCGGCCAGGGAATCGCCACGATTATCGAGAATATAGGAGAGAGATAAATGAACAACATCAAATTTCAGAAAGAGCAGCATATTGCATATGTGACGATTGATCGTCCGGAGTCGCTGAACTGCTTCAATTATGAAACACTTCAGGAACTTGGGGATTTAGTGGATAAGTTGCATACAGATTCAGACGTGAGAGTCGTCATTTTTACCGGAGCAGGGGAGAAAGCCTTTAGTGCAGGTGCCGATTTGAAAGAAAGAAAGCATCTTACTGAGGAAGAAGTGCGCCGAAATGTAAAAAAGATCCGTGATGTATTCAGTGCGATTGCCGAGCTGCCGCAGCCAACGATTGCCGCGGTGAACGGCTTTGCTTTTGGCGGCGGGTTCGAATTGATGCTTGCCTGTGATTTTAAAATTGCCGCAGAGAGTGCGTTGATGGGCATGACAGAGGTGAGTTGGGGCATCATTCCAGGCGCAGGCGGAACACAGCGACTCTCCAGGCTGGTTGGAGAGATGAAGGCAAAGGAATTGATCTTGACTGCCAGAAAAATCTCTGCTGATACAGCTTATGAACTGGGAATTCTGACAGGGGTAAAACCTAAAGAGGATGTCATGACTGCCTGTAAGGAGCTGGCCGGGGAAATTCTCCAGAATGCGCCGATTGCTGTGAGACAGGCGAAGTATGCCATCCAGCATGGAAGCAGCACAGACCTGCAGACTGGTCTGGCAATTGAGTCAAAAGCTTATGAAGTCACCATCCCAACAAAGGATCGTGTTGAAGCACTGAATGCCTTCAGTGAAAAACGCAAGCCTGTCTTTACAGCGCAATAAAACCATAGGAAGAAATTCCTATGGTTTTTCGCTTTTTAAGTAAAATATTTTTGCAAAATAATGATAATACTGTAAAATATTCTATAACGGTTTTATTTCGTACAACAAAAACGGATGAGGATGACATAAGCTTGAATACAAGATCAATGATTTTTACCCTATACGGTGACTATATCTCCCATTATGGAAGCAAAATTTGGATTGGCAGCCTGATTCGCCTTCTGAATGAATTTAGCCACAATGACCAGTCGGTGAGAGCGGCAATTTCCCGCATGAATAAACAGGGCTGGGTACAGGCTGAGAAAATCGGGAATAAGAGCTACTATTCTCTCACGCCTCGCGGTCAGAAAAGGATCGAAGAGGCGGGCAAGCGTATTTTTAAATTGAAACCTGAAGACTGGGACGGAAAGTGGAGAATCCTGATGTATACGATACCTGAGGAAATTCGCAATGTCCGTGATGAACTGCGCAAGGAACTGATCTGGAGCGGCTTCGGCTCGATGTCGAACAGCTTCTGGATTTCAGCCAATAATCTCGAGAGACAAGTAAATGATCTGATCGAGAAATACGAAATCGAACAGTATGTCGATTTCTTTGTTGCTGAGTACAAAGGACCTCATGAAAATCTGCGCCTCGTTGAAAAAAGCTGGGACCTGCAGGAAATTAACTCGAAATACCAGGAATTCATCAGTGAATACAGCCAGAAATACATCATCGATAAAAACAAGATCCAGAAGGGCAGCATGACGGACGCTGAATGCTTCGTTGAACGCACGAAGCTGGTGCATGAATACAGAAAATTCCTCTTCTTTGACCCAGGTCTTCCAGAAGAACTTTTGCCTGAAAAATGGCTGGGTAGCCACGCCGCTTCCTTGTTTAGCGAGTACTACAAAGAACTCGCAGAACCAGCATCGCGCTTCTTTGAGTCCGTTTTTAAAGAAGGAAACGAAATCAAGCATAAAGACGTGGACTACAACGTAATGGATCATCCTTTTATATTAGAATAGCATCAAGCCATCCTAGATATGCCTGGGATGGCCTTCTTCAATCAATTTCCAAGAGACAGGTGGGCTTTTAGTTCGGACAGGTTTGGTGCGAAAAGAGGAAAAGCTGTCCGAAGAAGCCAGAAGTTCGGACAGGTTTGGTGTGAAAAGAGGAAAAGCTGTCCGAAGTAGCTCAATGTTCGGACAGGTTTGGTGCGAAAAGAGGAAAAGCTGTCCGAAGTAGCCTAATGTTCGGACAGGTTTGGTGTGAAAAGAGGAAAAGCTGTCCAAAGGCGAGCTCGCCAAAACGGCGGAATTAAAAACAGCCGCCAGCTACGTTCTTAACGGTTTTGGCAAAACGACTGGCCTCGTCCAAGTGAATGAACTCGGAACGATCGAGTCTCCCATTATGCTGACAAATACATTTGCGTACCCTGCTGTTACCCAGGGTACGCTGGAGTATATGCTTTCCGAAAATGAAGAGATTGGCGATACGACCGGTATCATTAATATTGTCGTCGGAGAATGCAATGACTGCTACTTAAATTCAATCCGCCTTTTTCCGGTAAAACCTGAACTTGCCATACAAGCAATTAAGAAAGCTTCGGCGAGTCCGGCACAAGAGGGTGCAGTCGGAGCGGGAAAAGGAATGGTTTGCTTTGGTCATAAAGGCAGTATAGGTACGACATCAAGAGTGATTGAATCAGATGCTCCTTATACGATTGGCTGTCTGGTGCTCAGTAATTTCGGCAAAAAAGAAGAGTTTCTGGCAGGGAGTTATGGCATTGATTCAATAAAAACAGGATTATCAGAGACGGCAGACGGTTCGATCATCATCGTCCTTGCAACTAATGCCCCGTTAAGTGATCGCCAGCTGTTGTGCGTGGCAAAGAGGTGTGGAATCCCCCTAGGGAGAACTGGCAGAGTCATTAAGGCTTACCCTTTTTCTAGGCAATTCTAAAAGAAATATGATAAGTTTAAAAAAACATATCCTGGAAGGAGAGATACATATGCGTGAGAAAGAAGCTATGAAGCAGGAAATTCTTGAGGCTTTTCATTTTAGGCATGCGACCAAGGAATTTGATCCAACCAAAAAGATTTCAGAGGAAGACTTCCGTTTTATCCTGGAGACCGGACAGCTATCCCCAAGTTCTTTTGGTTTTGAACCATGGCGCTTTCTTGTTGTACAAAGCGCGGAGCTTCGCGAGAAAGTTAAGAATACTGCGTGGGGAGCGTTTGGCAAGCTTCCGGAAGCAAGCCATTTTGTGATTATCCTTGCAAGGACGAAGGTTGATACAAAATATGACTCTGAATATCTGCAGGATCATTTTAGAAATAAGAAAAAAATGCCCGAGGAATTCATGGCGAATTACCTCAAGCGAATCGAGGAATTCCAGAAGTCTGATTTTGAATTGCTCGACGGAGATCGCCCACTATTTGATTGGGCCTGCAAACAAACTTATATCGTCCTGGCCAATATGATGACGGCGGCAGCGCAAATTGGCATTGATTCATGTCCGATAGAGGGTTTCAATTTTGAAAAAATGAACAACCTTCTGGCAGATGAAGGTTTGCTTGACGATGGACATTTCGGAATATCCGTTATGTGCGCGTTCGGCTATCGTGTAACAGAACCGAACCCAAAGACAAGAAGGCCATTGGATGATTTAGTTAAATGGGTATAATTTAAAGCAAAGAGCCAGGCGTCTGCTGCCTGGCTCTCACTTTTTATTTGATATCTTTTAAAGTTGCCCGGTATTCTTTACCCTTTTGAACATATGTATCGATCGATAATTGAATCAGCTCAAGATCCTTCTCGCCGATTTCCCTCACGACTTTCCCTGGTGCTCCGACAACAAGCGAGCGCGGTGGTATTTTTTTACCCGCAGGAATCAAGGTATTTGCCCCGATGATGCATTCTTCACCGATTTCAGCTCCATCTAGGATTGTCGAACCCATGCCGATAATGCATCTTTTCTTGATGGTGCAACCATGTAGAATCGCATTGTGGCCGACGGTGACTTCATCTTCTATGACTAGCGGCGAGCCCTCATACAGATGGCAAGTGACGTTATCCTGTATGCTGCAACTTTCTCCTATTGATATCGTATCTTCATCACCACGTAAAACGGCATTGAACCACACGCTGGAATTTTTGCCGATTTTCACGTCACCAATGATGTAGCTCCCCGGTGCCTGGAAAACTGTTTCATCAATGACCGGTTTTTTATCTAAATAACTTAGAATCAATGAAAAATCCTCCATTTCAATTGTCATAATTTTAGAACTAGTATAACATTAATTTAACGAAGGGGGAATTTTTGTGAATGGAATTATTTCTGTTCTGGGCATACAATATCCAATTATCCAGGGTGGAATGGGAAACATCAGCAATGCTACTTTAACCGCAGCTGTTTCCGAAGCGGGCGGGTTGGGCACAATTGGTGCCGGAACGATGCATGCTAAAGAAGTGGAGCAAATTATTCTTGAAACAAAATCGAGGACATCAAAGCCTTTTTCGGTGAACGTGGCTTTAAGTGTGTCGCCGAATGTGGTAGAAACCCTGCGCCTGGCCGTCAAACATAAGGTTCAAGTAGTAACACTATCTGCGGGTAATCCTGCGCCTTTCATTCCGAAGCTAAAAGAAGCTGGAACTAAAATTATTACGGTTGTTGCATCTGTAAAGCAAGCCAAAAAAGCGGAAGCTGCAGGCGCTGATATTATAGTGGCTGAGGGATATGAAGCTGCGGGAATAAACTCTAGTCTTGAAACGACGACATTGGCGCTGATTCCTCAGATTGTCGCTCAGGTGAACATACCGGTTGTTGCTGCAGGAGGAATAGGGGACGGAAAGGGCCTAGCTGCGATGCTTGCACTAGGGGCGAGCGGCGTCCAGATGGGAACGAGGTTCATCGCCACAAAGGAAGCTCCGTTTCATGAAAACTACAAGCAAAAGCTTCTGCATGCAAGCGACCATGAAACGGTCATAGTTGGCAGGTCTGTCGGAAGAATCCGCAGGCTGCTGAATACGTCTTATGCAGACAAACTGCTAGAAGCAGAAAAGCAGGGGATTACCGCAGAAGAGTTCGCCGAACTGACGAATGAAGACATACATAAAAAAGGTGCGCTAGAAGGAAGCGAAGAAAATGGATTCATGAATGGTGGACAGGTGTCGGGACTGGTTTCTGATATTCCAACCGTACACGAATTACTGGATCGGATGGTAAAAGAAGCGAAGGATCGGCTGAGAATTGCCGAAAACTTACTATAATTCAACAAAGCGTGCTTCTCTTTTGAAGCATGCTTTTTTAATATATTGTTTTTTTATTTCCACACCCCCTCCATGCTTTTTTAAAATGAAAAGACAAAAGAAGCTTATAATTACTGAGTTTCACATCTGCTTTCGCACATAAAAGCGAAAAAGTTTTATTATTTTTGAAAAACATCTTGATAGTTTGCTAAAGTGATGGTTTAATTATTAAAAATCGTAACATACTAAATTTTCGGAATTTTATTGACTTTAAATTATAGCTGGTGTTAATATAACGTTATATTTACGGTGTCTATAGTGAATATCATACTTTTTGGAATCGCTTTCAAATATTGGGGAGTGTTTTCACAACGGAGGAAAGAGAGTTTGAAATTGGTGCGTTCCGGCTGCCTGGAAATTTAAATCTACATAGTTTTACTGCCGGTTTATAAATAATCAAGGGGGATTTATATGAAGAAATCAGTCAAAGCAATTTCTCTTGTCTTGGTCAGTGCATTACTTTTGGCAGGATGCGGAGGAAATGAAGCATCAAACGGTTCATCTGACAAAAAGCAATACAAGATTGGCTTAACACAGTTTGCTGAGCATCCTTCGCTTGATGCCGCAAAGGAGGGATTCAAGAAAGCTCTTGAAGACAAAGGGTTCAAAGAGGGAGACAATGTAAAATATGACTTCCAGAACGCACAGGCAGACATGAATAACACGGCAAGTATCGCGAATAATTTTGTCGGCGATAAAGTTGACCTCATTTTCGCTAATGCTACACCAAGCGCCGTTGCGGCACTGAATGCAACGAAGGACATTCCGATCATTTTTACATCAGTAACAGACCCAATCGGAGCAGGACTTGTTGGAGCATTCGATAAGCCTGGCGACAATATCACTGGTACGACCGACAACCATCCGGACGCGACCAAAAGGACAATTGACTTCATGACGAATGAAATTGGTGCCAAGAAGATTGGCGTCATCTACAACGCAGGTGAACAGAACTCAGAGGTCCAGCTGAAGGAAGTCAAGAAACTTGCAGAAGCGAATGGAGCGAAGGTGGTTGAAGCCTCAATCTCTACTTCAGCTGAAGTTAAGCAGGCTGCAGAATCCCTGGTCGGACGTGTGGATGCGATCTATGTTCCTACTGATAATACAGTTGTATCGGCTCTTGAATCTGTTATTTCAGTTGCTAATGGCAAAAAGATCCCGTTATTCGTCGGCGAGCTTGATTCCATGAAGCGTGGAGCAGTTGCAGCCAGCGGTTTCAATTATTATGACATTGGTTACCAGTCAGGCTTAATGGCTGCAGAAATTTTATCAGGGAACAAAAAAGCTTCTGAGATTCCTGTTGAACTTCCAGAATCATTAACACTTACTATCAACAAGAAAGCCGCCGAGGAGCAAGGTGTTGAAGTTAAGGAAGAATGGGGAGACGACGCAGAGTTTTACGAAGAATAAGAGAAAGGATGATTCAACTTGTTTACTTCCATATTTGGAGCATTTGAGTCCGGCATCATCTATGCCATCATGGCTCTGGGTGTATATTTATCCTTTCGGGTACTGGATTTTCCTGATTTGACGGTTGACGGCAGCTTCGTAACTGGAGCTGCGGTCGCTGCTATCATGATTGTGAATGGTGCAAATCCTTTCGCTGCTACAATGGTAGCCATGGTTGCCGGCTTCATCGCTGGGTGCTTAACAGGCATCATCCATACAGTCGGAAAGGTGAATGCACTTCTGTCGGGTATCCTGTTAATGATTGCCTTGTATTCGATCAATTTAAGAATCATGGGTAAATCGAATGTCCCTCTGTTGAACACGGATACTGCCATGACAGCGGTAAGGGACTTTTTCGATAAGACGGGAATTGACGGATTCTTTAATGGCATCCTGACGGCTATCGGACTGGGAGACAGTCTTCCAAGAACATGGGGAATCTTGCTATTCATGATTGTCGTAACGCTGGCAATTAAATTTCTTACTGATGCATTCCTGAAGACAGAACTTGGACTTGCAATCCGGGCAACCGGCGACAACAAGAGGATGATCCGCAGTTTCTCTTCCAATACCAATCTGATGATTATCTTAGGTCTTGGCCTTTCGAATGCGATGGTAGCTTTTTCAGGCGCTTTGATTGCCCAGCAAGGTGGTTTCGCAGACGTTGGCATGGGTATCGGAATGATTATCATCGGCCTTGCTTCTGTCATCATTGGTGAAGCCCTGTTCGGTACAAAATCGATTGCAAGAACAACACTTGCGGTCATTGGCGGGGCTATCATCTATCGAATCGTTGTCACACTGGCATTAAGGGTTGAGTTCCTTGAGCCAGGCGACATGAAGCTGATTACAGCGATTATCGTCATATTGGCATTGACTGCTCCGAAAATGATAGAAAGCTATAAAGAGAGAAAACGGAAGGTGAAAAGACAGCTTGAGCACATGAAGATGGCAGCTGTTCCTTCTGAAGGAAAGGGTGAGGCTGGTGCTGCACTTAAATCAGATTCATAGAGTCTTCAATGAGGGTACTCCAGATGAAAAGATCGCCCTGGATAATATAAATCTTACACTGGAAAAGGGAGACTTCGTCACAGTAATCGGGAGTAACGGGGCCGGTAAATCAACGTTAATGAATGTTATTTCCGGTGTCATGCTTCCGGACCATGGTCAAGTGGAACTGGACAGTAAGGATGTAACTTACATGAGCGAATATAACCGGTCAAAATTGATTGGCCGTGTATTCCAGGATCCGATGGCAGGGACAGCTCCAAGCATGACAATCGAGGAAAACCTGGCAATTGCCTATTCCAGGAATAAACGCAGGACTTTGGGACGCGGAGTAACAAAAAGGCGCAGGGAACTTTTTAAGGAAGTTCTTGAGTCACTTCACCTGGGACTAGAGAACCGCTTGAATGCCAAGGTAGGAATGTTATCCGGCGGTGAACGCCAGGCTTTGTCTCTGCTGATGGCAACATTCACCGAGCCTTCGATTCTATTATTGGATGAACACACTGCGGCATTGGATCCATCTCGTGCAGAGCTGATAACAAACCTTACAAAAGAAATCGTCGACAAATACCATCTCACCACACTGATGGTCACGCACAACATGCAGCAGGCACTTGACCTTGGCAACAGGCTGATCATGATGGACAAAGGCCAGGTCATCCTCGAAGTCAATGAAGAACAAAAAGCAAAGCTGACAATCGAAGACCTGCTCAACGAATTCCAGCGAATCCGCGGAACAAAAATGGCAAGCGACCGGGCTTTACTAAGTTAGACAAAAATCAACCAGCTCAAAATAGCTGGTTGATTTTTTATGGTTGAAAAGAACGATTAGATATTATATCAAAATTATTTTTAAGAAAATACCAAAATTTCTTACAATTTATTGACCATTTATTTAACGAAATGTTATGATAGCGTTAAATAAACGTTATACATATTTGCAACTTGGAAAGGTGGGATATAATGCGAGATGGTTTGATAGCTGGACGGACGGCCTCCATCAATGTCATTGTTACACCAGAAATGTTTGCCCGCTTTGAGGGGAAAGTCGTCCATCCAGCGTACTCCACTGTTTCAATGGTGTATCACATGGAGTTGGTATCGAGGCAAATTATCGTTCCCTTTTTAGAGGATCATGAGGAAGGTATGGGCGGCGCAGTAACTGTTAAACACATAGCTCCATGTGTTGAAGGGGCAGAGGTAACCATAACTGCATCCGTCACAGGCCTGCAAGAGAATACCATACTTACCGATGTGCGGGCAGAAAGCAAGGGTCGCATTATAGGAGTAGGGGAAGTAAAACAAGTGGTCCTTCTTAAAGAAAAGATAAATGAATTACTTACCGGCAGTTAAAAATTTTTGCGCAAAAATGTAAGCGCTAACATGATTTAACGGGATAAAGGGGGAAGAACAATGGATATGTTTGAACAAATTCGTGAGCACGAGCAAGTCGTATTTTGTAATGATGAAGCCACTGGATTAAAGGCAATAATAGCGATTCACAGTACACGTTTAGGGCCGGCACTGGGCGGTTGCCGTATGTTTCCTTATAAATCAGTTGACGATGCACTTGAAGATGTACTGCGACTTTCTAAAGGCATGACATATAAGTGTGCTGCCGCTGATGTCGACTTCGGTGGAGGGAAGGCAGTCATCATTGGCGACCCTACAAAAGATAAGAGTCCAGAACTTTTCAGAGCATTTGGCCAGTTCGTTGAGTCGATCCAGGGCCGCGCTTCTATACAGGAACTGACATGGGGACGGATCCGGAAGATTTTGTTCACGCTTTAAAAGAAACAAATTGTATCGTAGGTGTCGATGAAGTATACGGCGGAAGCGGAGATTCTTCAGTACCAACGGCACAGGGTGTCATCTTTGGATTGCAGGCTACAAGTAAAGCCCTGTGGGATACTGATGATTTGTCCGGTAAGTCCTACGCAATCCAGGGGCTAGGCAAGGTGGGCTACAAGGTAGCGGAGTATCTTCTTGATAACGGAGCAGACCTGTATGTGACAGACATTAATCAAAAAGCAATCGACCAGATTGTTCAAAAAGCTAAAGAAATGGGAGCGGGAATCAAAGTCGTCAGCAGTGACGAGATATACTCTCAGCGAGCAGACATTTTCATCCCGTGTGCAATGGGCGGAATCATTAACGATGACACCATTCCGCAACTCCAGGTAAAAGCAGTCGTTGGTTCTGCGAACAATCAGCTCAAGGAAGAACGTCACGGTAACGATTTGCAGGAAAAGGGTATTCTTTATGCGCCTGATTACATTGTCAATGCTGGAGGACTGATCCAGGTGGCGGATGAGCTGTATTCACCGAACAAGGAACGAGTACTGAAGAAGACAAAGGCTATCTATAATTCTCTTTTAAATATTTACAAGCAGGCAGAGCGAGAAGGAATCACGACGGTTGAAGCTGCGAATAAATTTTGTGAGAACAGGATCGAAGCCAGAACAAGACGCAACAGCTTCTTCTCTCATATGAAGCGCCCAAAATGGGCAGTGAGAATGTAATAGTATCATAGACTTTTAAAAAGAAGGGTGAGCCGATGGAAAAGGATTTTCCGATTTTTCAGGTGATGGATCAAAACGGAAACATTGTTTCCGAAGAACATAAGGCTTTAGTGACCGAAGAGCGAGTGAAGAAGTTTTATTCGGAAATGGTAAGGATCCGGACGCTGGACAGGAAGTCTATCAGTCTTCAGCGCCAGGGGCGGATCGGGACTTATGCGCCATTTGAAGGGCAGGAGGCTTCCCAGGTTGGAACCGCACTTGCACTGCAGAGTGATGACTGGATGTTCCCTACCTATCGAGATCACGGTGCAGCCATGGTGTTTAGCCACTCTTTGAGGAATATATTGCTGTTCTGGAATGGACGAAATGAAGGCTGTGTTCCGCCGGATGGGAAAAAGATCTTCCCGCCTGCTATCCCGATTGCAACCCAGATTCCCCATGCAGCAGGTGCTGCTTTTGCAGAAAAACAAAAAGGAACCAGGAATGCAGCTATTTGTTATTTCGGTGATGGAGCGACTTCGGAAGGCGATTTTCATGAAGGCTTGAACTTTGCGAGTGTCTTCAAATCTCCGGTCGTATATTTTTGCCAGAACAATCAGTATGCGATTTCAGTTCCAATCAGTAAACAAATGAATTCAGCAACCATTGCTCAAAAAGCGCTTGCGTATGATATCCCAGGTGTAAGGATTGATGGCAACGATATTTTTGCCGTTTTTGCTGAAACAGAGAAAGCCCTTAATCGTGCGCGCAATGGCGAAGGCCCAACATTAATAGAAGCAATGACGTGGCGGTATGGATCCCATACAACTGCTGATGATGCTTCAAAATATCGTGACCAAGGTGAAAGTGCGCTTAAAAGAATGGAAACAGACCCCTTACTTAGGCTGGAACGCTGGCTGAAAAACGAAGGACTTTACGATGAAGCATGGGTGAAGGAAATAGAGGAGCAAGCGGCGGCTGAAATTGATGGTGCTGTTCAGGAAATGGAAAAGTTCCCTAAAGCTGACCCGGCAGTGATCTTTGATTATGTCTTTGAGAAGCCTACATGGACAATCGAGAAACAAAAGCGGGAGTACCTTGAACTGATCGGAGGTGAGGCATGATGGAAACAGCACTGCAGACAAAGACCTTGACGCTTGTTCAGGCGATAACCGAAGGCCTTGATATGATGCTTGATGAAAGCAAGGAAGTTATCCTCCTTGGTGAGGATATCGGGAAAAATGGCGGGGTATTTCGTGCGACTGATGGACTTCAGGAGAAATATGGTGAGGACCGCGTTGTAGATACTCCTTTGAGTGAAGCTGGGTTTGTAGGGGCAGCGATCGGCATGGCAGTGAACGGATTCAGACCAGTTGTGGAAATCCAGTTCCTGGGTTTCATTTATCCTGCATATGAACAAATCATGACCCATGCTTCAAGGTTGCGGATGAGGACAATGGGGCATTTTACCGTACCGATGGTGATTCGAGCTCCTTATGGCGCCGGTGTTCGCGCACCTGAAATCCATTGTGACAGCACGGAATCACTTTTTACCCATATGCCTGGAATGAAGGTAGTTTGTCCCTCCAATGCCTATGATGCAAAAGGCTTGATGATCGCTGCAATTGAAGATCCGGACCCTGTCCTCTTTTTAGAGCCAATGAGAAGTTATCGTTCCTCACGCGGTGAGGTTCCTGAAGGGAAGTATACGGTTGAAATAGGAAAAGGGAAGAAATTGACTGAAGGCGACGATGTGACGGTCATCGCCTGGGGCGCAATGATTCCGGTAGCCATGAAGGCTGCAGAAGAAATGAAACAAAAGGGTGTCAATTGTGACGTCCTTGATTTAAGGACACTTTATCCAATCGACAAAGACCTTGTCATAGAGTCAGTCCAGAAAACCGGGCGAACGGTAATCGTCCATGAGGCACATGCGACGGGAGGCACTGGCAGTGATTTGATCTCGCTGATCAATGATGAGGCGTTCCTTTACCAAAAGGCTCCGGCCGAAAGAGTTACAGGCTATGACACACCTGTGCCGTATTTTGGGTTTGAAGATCATTATCTGCCGACGCCGAAAAGAGTGGCAGCTGCAATAGAGAAAGTAATGAAGTTTTAGGAGGCGTGCCGATGGTTGAAGTAAAGCTCCACGACATTGGGGAAGGCATGACCGAAGCGGACATCAATTGTTACCTGGTGAAGCCGGGGGATTTCGTCAAAGCAGATGATCCTTTGGTGGAGGTCCAGACAGACAAGATGACCGCAGAGATTCCTGCTCCTCGCTCAGGTGTAATTAAAGAATTACTATTGTCCCCGGGGCAAACTGTGAAGGTTGGGACCACCCTGCTGATCATGGAGGATCGTTCAGGCGGAGTTCAAACTAGCGAGTCCCAGAACGTTGAAGATGTTTTAAAAACAGAAGCCGAACCTGCCGAGTCTTCAGTAGCTGTATTGGAGAGGCCCACTGAAGTGAAGGTTCCCGTAGGAGTAAGCGCGAGACTGGGGAGAATCCTTGCTTCTCCTTTTACAAGGAAAGTTGCCCGAGAAAACGGCGTCAATATTATGGAAGTCAAGGGAAGCGGACCAGCAGACCGGATTATCGAAGAAGATATAAGGGCCTTTGTAAAATTAAGAGATCAAGAGGCTCCGAGCATTTCGGAAGTGGGATCCGAACAAGAGATTCCGAATATTTCAGAACCTGCTTCCGAACAGAAGGTTTCGAATATTTCAGAACCTGCTTCTGAACAGAAGACTCTGAACGTTTCGGAAGTGGGTTCTGAAGAAAGGGCTCCGACCGAGAAAAGGCACATCCACAAGGATACACTGCCATTCCGCGGACGTCGCAAGCAGATTGCAAAAAAGATGGTCCAGTCCATGTATACGATCCCTCACTGTACTCACTTTGAGGAAATTGATGTAAGCGAATTGATTGCTTTACGAGAAGAGATTAAGGGTTCCGGAAGCTCTATTTCTGCGACAGCCTTCTTCATTAAAGTCCTTTCCGTTGCTTTAAAAGAATTTCCGGTCTTTAATGCGAAGCTCAATGAAGAGAACGAAAGCATCCAGCTGTTGCGGGAGCATCATATCGGAATTGCGGTGGACACTCCTGAAGGCCTGATTGTGCCGGTTATTAAGAATGTTGAACAAAGGAATTTAAAACAAATTCATGATGAAATGAAGCGTCTGACAAAGCTTGCACTTGATGACAAACTTACGGTCAAGGATATATCTGGTGGAACATTCACAATAAGTAATGTCAGCCCGCTTGGCGGCAGCATTGGCGCAACACCAATCATCCAGCATCCGCAGACAGCGCTCGTATCTTTCCATAAGACAAAGAAGCGTCCAGTTGTCACGGATCAAGATGAAATTGCCATCCGGTCAATTATGAATCTGTCAATGGCGTTTGATCACAGAGTCGCAGATGGGGCAACGGCTGTTGCTTTTACAAATCGTTTCGCACAATTGATCGAGAATCCTAAAATGATGCTTTTGGAATTAATGTAACTGGTCATAAAGGTTGATTCTTTACCACACGAAAGCATTATAGCTTTACATCGTGCTCTTGAGAGCGCAGTGATAACTACTATAAAATAATTTTTAATATTATAAATATTCTTTCGGGAGGTTTTACAATGCAAGAGAAAGTTATGGTATCTGGGCAAAGTACTGAGGATTTTTTCCCGGTTCAGGATGTTGATTATTTAGAGATTTATGTAGGAAACGCAAAGCAGGCGGCTCACTTTTTCCAGACTGCATTTGGCTTTAAGGTAGTAGCGTATTCCGGTCTTGAAACTGGTAACCGTGAAACGACATCCTATGTGCTTCAGCAGCGGAAGATCCGTCTGGTTGTAACTGGAACATACAACGATTCATCTCGTGTAGCGCAGTTTGTCAAGACTCACGGCGATGGCGTCAAGGATATCGCGCTGGCCGTCGATGATGTCGAGAAGGCATACGAAGGAGCGGTTAAGCGAGGCGCAATTGAAATCCAGCCACCGCATGAGGTTTCTGATGAGAAAGGTACTTTAAAGAAGGCTGTCATCGGTACATATGGAGACACAATCCATACTTTGGTTGAAAGAAAAAATTATCAGGGCCTTTTCATGCCAGGCTTTGTTGAGCACCAGACAACTGTTCCTGTGAATGACGCAGGTTTCATTGGCATCGATCATGTTGTCGGCAATGTTGAGAGAATGGAAGAATGGGTTAATTATTATGCGAATGTAATGGGCTTCAAGGAAATGAAGCACTTCACTGATAAGGATATCGTGACTGAGTATTCGGCATTGATGTCCAAAGTCATGCACAATGGCGGCCGCATCAAGTTCCCGATCAACGAACCGGCAGAAGGAAAGCGCAAATCACAGATCCAGGAATACCTTGAATTCTACAACGGACCTGGCGTTCAGCATCTAGCGATATTAACAGAGGATATTGTCAGTACAGTAGCACAGCTCCATGAGAATGGAGTGGAATTCCTGAGCACACCTGATTCATACTATGAAATGCTTTCAGAGCGAGTTGGCGAAATTGACGAAGAGATTGATAAGTTAAAGGAACTTAGCATTCTAGTAGACCGTGACGATGAAGGCTATTTACTGCAAATTTTCACAAAACCAATCGTAGACCGTCCGACGCTGTTCATCGAAATTATTCAGCGAAAAGGAGCAAGAGGCTTCGGTGAAGGAAACTTTAAGGCTCTATTCGAATCAATCGAGCGGGAACAGGAAAGACGCGGCAACCTTTAATAGCCGGGACAGAAGGGGGCGAATCGCTCCCTTTTCGTTATAAACGGCGGCAGAAAAATGGGGGATGAACATGATTATTAAGGCAAGAGCAGAACTTGAAGGGATCACACCGTATGCCCTCAGCCAGACGATTGAGGAAATCAAAGAACAGTATGGAATCACTACGGTAAGGAAGCTTTCGGATAATGAAAATGTCTATGGCACTTCGCCAAAGGTCAAAGACGCAATCATGGAGGCATCTGCTAATTTGGCATTCTATCCCGACGGAATGACATCAGGGATCGTAGAAAAACTGTCATCTCATTATGAATTAGACCAGAAGCGTTTTCTTGTTTCGAATGGTTCAGAAGAAATTATTCGCCTGCTTACACGGGCTTATATCGATAAAAATGATGAAGCGGTCATGGCGGAGGTAACTTTCCCTCGCTATAAAACGAATGTGCTGATCGAAGGCGGCAGAGCGGTCACCGTGCCGATGAACGACGGCAGACATGATCTCAAGAACATGCAGGATGCGATTAACGAAAAAACAAGAATGATATTTGTGTGCAATCCGAACAATCCGACTGGGACAATCGTCTCCAAACAGGAATTGCTTTCTTTTATCGACAATGTACCTTCAAACGTCCTGATCATTATGGATGAAGCTTATTTTGAATATGCGGATTCAGATGAATACCTTGATACGATGCCGTTGCTTGAACAATATCAAAACATTGTCATCCTAAGGACTTTTTCAAAAATCTATAGCCTTGCGAGCCTGCGTGTTGGCTACGGCATCATGCATGAGGAAATTGCTAAGGAACTTTACAAAGTCAGGGATGTTTTCAATGTCAACCAGCTTGCCCAGGTAGCAGCGATGGCTGCATTGGAAGACCAGGATTTCGTTCAAGACTGCTCTCGTAAAAATAGTGCAGAAAGAGACTTACTGAGTGCAAAGTTCAAAGAGTTGGAGATTGAGAGTTTCCCATCACAATCCAACTTCTTATTTGCTTTTACGAATAGATCGGTTATCCATAAGCTGACTGAAAATGGCGTCCTGGTCAGAGAGATGCAGCTTCCGGGATACAAGGAAGCGTTCAGGATTACTCTCGGATCTCGTGAGGATCATGAATTCATTTTGAGAATCGTTAGCCAGCTTTTTCACGAAAGGGCGGTGTAAGTCTTGGAAATCAAAACAGATAATCTTGAATGGAGAGACGCATACAAGCTTTTGCAAGGCTCTGTCCTGCCCCGGCCAATCGCCTTTGTCTCCAGCCAGGATGAAAACGGGAAGGCCAATTTAGCTCCATTCAGTTTCTTTACGGTCATCAGCTCGAATCCGATGATGGTCTGCTTTTCACCAATGAGGAGAGGGACTGATGGCTCGAAAAAGGATACGCTGAAAAACATCGAAAAGCACAAACGAATTTGTCATTAATATTGTCAGTGAGGATTTTGTTCAGCAGATGAACGAATGCGCCACTGAATTCGCTTCAGATGTGGATGAATTTGAAGCTTCTGGTCTCACCAAGGTCGACAGTGTGGCTGTTAAGCCATCCCGGGTGAAGGAGTCAAAGGTACATCTTGAATGTGTACTTGATCAGGTTCTGCATTTTGGCGGGGAAGAAGCGGGAGCTGGCAGCCTTGTCATTGGGAAGGTTGTCCATGTGCATGTCGCCGATGAACTTTATGAAGGCGGGCGTATCAATTCGGAAAAATTGAATCCGGTAGGAAGGCTGGCAGGAGCGACGTACACGCTGCCTCTGGCAAAAACCTTTGAGCTGCAAAGGAAATAGGTGATGAAATGAAGTTCATAACGTTCACGAAAAAAGACGGTTCGACAGGTTCAGGCTGGATTAATTCAAAGAATCAGGCTGTCGATATGCACGAAGCATCGAACGGCACATTGCCTGACAATATGCTTGCATTCATCGAGAACTATGCGGAATTCATGGAGTATATCGAAAATAATAAAGGTCTGCTTGAGACGGGGAATGGTTCATATTCATTGGATGAAGTCAGCTTAAAAGCTCCGCTTCCAAATCCGAAAAGTGTTCGTGATTTTTACGCATTCGAGCAGCATGTAAAAACAGCAAGGGAAAACCGAGGCCCTTGAAATGATTCCTGAATGGTATGAGTTTCCGGTTTTTTATTTTACCAACCATCTTGCCATCAAGGGTCCGGAGGAAGAAATCAGGCGGCCTAAGGCTTGTGAATGGATGGATTATGAATTGGAAATTGCCTGTGTCATCGGTAAAGAAGGCCGCGATATTAAAGCGGAAGATGCTGAACAGCATATTTTTGGCTTTTTTATCATGAATGACTGGAGTGCCCGCGACCTGCAGCGTCAGGAAATGAAGGTGGGACTAGGTCCGGCGAAAGGCAAAGATTTCGCCACTTCATTCGGTCCTCATATGGTGACCAGAGATGAGCTGGAATCCCTGAAAGCTGGGAAAGGCTATGACCTTGAAATGACTGCCCGAGTCAACGGCAAGGAGCTGTCCAAGGGAAATATGAAAGATTTATATTATTCCTTTGGTGAAATGATCGAGCGTGCCTCAGCGGGTACGACTCTGTATCCTGGCGAAGTGATCGGCTCAGGTACGGTAGGAACAGGCTGTATCCTCGAACTTGGAACGGATGTTCATCGCTGGCTTGAGCCGGGCGATGAAGTGGAACTTGAGATTACAGGACTTGGTGTCCTGAAAAATAAAATTATAGAAGAGTAGAAAGAAGGTGTTTTCATGTACTACCGCCAGCTGGGAGAAATCCCGAAGAAACGCCATACGATTTTTAAAAAGGAAGATGGTTCGCTGTTCCGGGAGCAGGTAATGGGAACAAAAGGTTTTTCTGGTACACAATCAATCCTTTATCACCACCATATGCCAACAGAGGTAGTGAAAAGCGAATTGATCGGCAGCTACCTGCCTGAATATGAGGAACAGGGCTCACTGAACCATCGGCACTTCCTGACTGACCAGATCACGCAAACTGGGGATGCATTAAGTGGGAGAGAATATATCCTTGGCAATGATGATCTTTTGATCGGGTTTGCGAATATTACTGAACCGATGAAGCAATTTTACCGAAATGGTGATGGAGACGAGATGTTCTTTTTTCATCATGGATCCGGCAAAGTAGAAACAATGTTTGGAACTATAAACTATACTCCTGGTGATTATGTCGTGATTCCAATCGGCACGATGTACAGGGTTGTTCCAGATGATTCCGAGACGACAAAGGCGCTGATTGTTGAATCGTTTAGCCAGATTACAACCCCTCGCCGTTATCGCAATGAATATGGACAGCTGCTCGAGCATAGTCCGTTCTGTGAAAGAGATATACGCGGACCTGAGTCACTTGTCACTTTCTCTGAAAAAGGGGAGCATGAAGTCATCACAAAGACGCGCGGGTTTCTGCACCGACATGTGCTGAACCACCACCCGCTAGATGTTGTTGGCTGGGATGGCTATCTTTATCCATGGGCATTTAATATTGAGGACTTCGAACCGATCACTGGCCGGATCCATCAGCCGCCGCCAGTGCACCAGACATTCGAAGGCCATAATTATGTCGTGTGCTCCTTCGTGCCGAGGCTTTACGATTACCATCCTGAAGCGATTCCTGCACCATATTACCACAGCAACGTCAACAGCGATGAGCTGCTGTACTATGTTGAAGGAAACTTCATGAGCCGCAAAGGAATCAAAGAAGGGTCGATCACATTGCACCCAAGCGGAATCCCCCACGGACCACACCCAGGCAAGACAGAAGCAAGCATCGGCAAAAAAGAAACACTTGAGCTTGCTGTCATGATCGATACCTTCCGACCGCTGAAGACGGTGAAGAAAGCCAGGGATATTGAAGACGATCAGTACATGTATACATGGATTGAAAAATAAGTAAAGAAGATCAATTCGCTAATGAGCGAGTTGGTCTATTTTTGTGGAGAAACTGGAAAAAAATTATGATTATTTCCAGTTTGCCAATAAAATTTCATTTTCGCCAATAAACGTGTGAAAACCGCCAATAAAATCTATTTTTCGCCAAGAAACATGTGAAAACCGCCAATAGAATTAAATTATCGCCAATAAGTGTTTATTGCTGAATTAAAATCATTGAGTTTGCTTCAAATCATCAATTTAAAACACTAATTTTCTTCAATAAAACTAAAAATCCTGTTTGGGGAAGACCAATCCCCGTTTAGAAACTAAATAATCGGTTAAAAACTGGCAATACTAACAAAATCGACTACGGATTAGGAGGATATGAAGTGACTTTATCTATATTCGCCTTGGGCGGCATTAATGAAATCGGAAAAAACATGTATGTTGTCCAGTATGAGGACGATCTTTTTGTGATTGATTGCGGAGGGAAGTTTCCTGATGAAAGTTTATTAGGAATCGATTTAATCATTCCTGAAATGACTTACCTTGAAGAAAATCGAGAAAAGATCAAAGGTATGATTGTGACCCATGGACACGAGGACCATATTGGAGGAGTACCATATTTCTTCAAAAAATTAAAGGCGCCAGTGTACGCAACGGATTTTACTCTCGGATTAATTGAATTGAAGCTTGGTGAGCATAAGCTCCTGAGAGGGACTGAGCTGAATAAAGTCAATTCTGACTCAGTATTGGATTTTGGCAAGGTGAAGGTTTCTTTTTTCAAAGTAAGTCACAGCATCCCGGACTGTCTTGGAGTTGAATTCCACACCCCTGAGGGGAATGTTGTCCACACGGGAGACTTCAAATTCGACCTGACGCCTGCTAATGATGAGCAATCCGAAATCCATAAGATGGCGAAAATCGGTACGGAAGGTGTTATGGCTCTGTTATCGGAGAGTACAAATGCTGAGCGCAAGGGTTTGACACCTTCTGAGCGAATGGTAGCAAGCCATCTTGAAGAAGCTTTCATGAAGGCAGATGGAAAGATTTTTGTTTCAACGTTTGCTTCTAACGTCAACCGGGTTCAGCAGGTTGTCGAGGCAGCGATCAAGACGAACAGGAAGCTTGCGTTGCTGGGAAGGAGTATGGTGAACGTAGTCGACGTGGCTATAGAACGAGGTTATTTGAATGTTCCTGAAGGAATGCTGATCCAACCAAATGTTGTCGACCAGTTGGATCCTGATAAAGTGACGATTCTTTGTACAGGCAGTCAGGGAGAACCGATGGCTGCACTTTCCCGCCTCTCAACAGGAAACTACCGCGACGTCTCAATTTATCCTGGTGATACAGTCATCATGGCTGCGTCGCCGATCCCTGGAAATGAAAAGGATGTTTCCAAGATTATCGATAATTTGTTCAAGCTCGGTGCGAAAGTCATTTACGGATCCGGCAGCACAACTGGCATGCATGTTTCCAGCCATGGCTACCAGGAAGATCTTAAGCTGATGCTGACTTTGATGAAGCCGAAGTATTTCATCCCGATTCATGGGGAGTATAGAATGCTGCATCACCACCGCTTGCTGGCAGAATCGGTTGGAGTTGAAAAAGGGAATACATTCATTGTTAAAAATGGTGATATTGTTGACATAGAGAATGGTGATGCGCGCCAGACCCGCAATGTCCCAGCAGGTGATACTTATGTTGATGGTATAAGTGTCGGGGATGTCGGTGAAATCGTACTCAGGGACAGAAAGCAGCTATCCGAAGATGGAATGCTAGTCATTGTCCTGACTTTAAGCAAAGCAGAACGGAAGATTATTTCAGGACCGGATACGATCTCACGCGGATTTGTATTTGTTAAAAACTCGGAGGATTTGATGAGAGATGTCAATAATCTCGTGACGAAGACAGTAACCGAACTTCAAGAAGACAATATCCATCGCTGGAATGTCATTAAGCAGGGAATCAAAAAAGCAGTAGGGCAGCACATCTTCCAAAAGACAAGGAGAAGACCGATGATTTTGCCGATTATTATAGAGATTTAATTTCATTAGTGGACTATTGGGTAACGAATTATTTGCTCTCAAATATTTTTAGGAATTAGCTGATGAATTAATTTGGAATGTCGTCAAAAGAGCATTCTTTCAATTTTTACAGGGATGAGCATGGAGAATTCTCCATGCTTTTTACATTCCTGCTTAACAAATGGATACTTAAGGTCTACACTAATACTTATCGATTAATGCATCTATCTGGAGGGAGCAGACCATGGATATCAAACTAAATCAAAAGGTCATCAAAGATTTATGCGGAACTGTTTCCTTCAAGCGAGGGGATGCGTTTTACAGAGCGGGAAAAGTCGAGTTTACTGATAACAATGAGCATTGGGTGAAAGCAACCGTAACCGGGGCGGATGTATTTAAAGTCACGGTCACAAAAAGTAATGACAGCCATTTCACAACTGATTGCACATGTCCCAAGCTTGCATCTGTTACACATGAGTGCCAGCATGTGGCGGCAGTATTGCTTGCGATTTTAGATGAGCAAAAGCAAAGGACATCAAATGCGATAAAAAATTATGATCGGCCAGTAAATGCCCTCGCAGAAGGACTGCTGAACATTTTCAGTAATGAATCTAGAAGGACAAGCGGCCATCAACTGCATTTTGAAACAAGGAAGATACTGAACACAGTGTTCGGAATCGGGCCAGTAGAAGCAAGTGATCAGCAAATGATGCTGGGTGTCACGATGAACATTGGTCCAATTAAAATTGAGGATATTTCAGAATTCCTTAAGAATGTAGCGAATCGGCAGTCAGCAATACTATCTGACTTGTTCACTTATGACCCAAAGCTTCATTGTTTCCAAAACGATATCGACTCTATCATCAAAATACTTATTCAAATTGTCCATGATTCAGAGTTATCGTTGCAGGATGAGAATGACTTCTCAACATTAATCATTCCGCCCTCCTTTTGGCAACAGTTAGTGCCGCTGCTGAAAAAGGCTCCAGAGGTTTTATTTATTGAGGCAGGCGAAGTTACCGGGCAGTTTCAGGTTTCCACCGAAAGGCTGCCGCTTTTGTTCAATTTTGAAAAAGGCACCGACAAAGACTACTCGTTAAAAATTGCTGGTATTTCAAATCTGATTGTTCTTCATAAATATAATCTCATTTGGATGAAAACCCAGCTGATTCAGCTCAGCACCGAGGATTGCAGCAGATTATTTGAACTGAAAAATATGCTTGCGCAGTCAAGAACCGATAGCATACCGATTTTACAGGACCAGATGGGCTTCTTTGTGGAAAAAGTGGTGCCAGGACTGCGCCGTATTGGGGAAGTACAAATAGATGGCGACATAACTAAGCAATTTTTAACCGAGCCGCTGATTCCAAAGCTCTACCTCGATCGGGTGAATAACCGATTACTGGCAGGGATTGAATTCCAGTATGGGAAAATAGTTTTCAACCCTCTTGAGGATAGGGAACCGAAAGTCAATTCACTGTTAATCAGGGATATGGTCAGGGAGGACCA
This sequence comes from Mesobacillus subterraneus, assembly GCF_020524355.2. NCBI lineage: Bacteria > Bacillati > Bacillota > Bacilli > Caryophanales > Bacillaceae > Mesobacillus > Mesobacillus subterraneus. The sequence goes on along the minus strand of NZ_CP129019.1, from coordinate 2,332,912 downwards.
GATCCTGGAATTGCTGGATGAGGGTTCTTTCGCGAAAACGGATGGCGGTTATTTTTTACATAATGAAGAGCTAGAATATGAATTTCTGTACCATGTCATGCCAAAGCTGCAAAAGCTTGTACAGGTATACGCTACAACTGCTGTCAGGAATCGGATCTTCAGGGAACCTGCACGACCGCAAATACGTGTAAAGGTGAAAAAGTAGAGCGGACTAACTGGCTTGAATTCAAATTTGAAATGGATGGGATACCTGAAAAACAGATCAGGGATATCCTTGAAGCTCTCGAAGAAAAACGAAAATTTTATCGTTTGCGCAATGGTGCCTTGATGTCCCTAGAAACGAAGGAATGGGAAGAAATCCAGCGTTTCTTGAAGGCGGAGCCCATCCAGGATGAAGAGTTGGAAAAAGGGTTAAATGTCCCGATCGTTCGCGGGATGCAAATGCTAGACTCATTCGAGGATGGATCCATACTACATTTAGAGGAATCGTTCCGAAGTTTTCTGGACGAAATAAGCACACCGGGTAAACTTAAGCATGATGTCCCTGCTAGATTGGAGCCAATATTGCGTGACTACCAGAAACAGGGTTTTCAATGGATGAAAACTCTCGCAATTTACGGATTTGGCGGAATCCTTGCAGATGATATGGGCCTTGGTAAAACACTGCAAAGTATCACATATATCGCTTCAGAATTATCACAAGTAAAGGAAAGAAAGCAGCCCGTTCTAATTGTTTGTCCATCCTCCCTTGTTTATAACTGGCTCAGTGAATTTTTGAAATTCACTCCTGAAATTCAGGCAGTCATCATCGATGGCAATAAGTCGGAGCGGGCAAAACTATTAAATGATGTTTCGGGTATTGATGTGGTGATCACCTCATACATGCTTCTGCGCAGGGATATTCATCTATACGAAAAAATCAATTTCCATACTGCCTTTTTCGATGAGGCTCAGGCTTTCAAGAATCCGCTAACTCAAACGGCGAAAGCAGTGATGAACATACAGGCAGACCACCGCTTCGCATTAACCGGTACGCCGATTGAAAACTCGATAGAGGAATTATGGTCTATTTTCCGGGTGGTATTTCCTGAATTATTCCAGGGCTTGAAGGAATACAGCCATCTTCCAAGCAAGTCGATAGCCCGCAGGATTCGGCCATTTTTACTGCGAAGGGTAAAGGAAGAAGTGCTCGGGGAGCTGCCTGAGAAAATTGAATCAATTGATAGAGTTGAACTGCTGCCTGAACAGAAAAAGCTTTACGCTGCATACCTTGCAAAACTTCGCCATCAAACATTAAAGCAGCTGGATAAGAATACAATCAGGAAAAATCGGATCAAGATCCTGGCGGGACTTACACGCTTAAGGCAAATTTGCTGCCACCCTGCTTTGTTTGTAGACGGCTACAAGGGAAGATCTGCTAAATTTGAACAGCTGAAACTAATCATTGAGGAGTCCAGGTTTGCCGGGAGAAGGGTACTTATATTTTCACAGTTCACGAAAATGCTTGACTTGATTGGCAAGGAGTTAGCATACGAGGGCATTCCTTTCTTTTATCTTGATGGACAAACACCTCCTGAGGATCGAGTCGAGACATGCGAGAAATTTAATGGAGGAGAGAGGGACTTTTTCCTGATTTCCTTGAAAGCAGGGGGCACAGGCTTGAACTTAACAGGAGCAGATACAGTCATCCTTTATGATTTATGGTGGAACCCAGCCGTCGAGGAACAAGCTGCGGACCGTGCGCACCGAATGGGTCAGAAAAATAAAGTTCAGGTCATCAAATTGATCGCCAGAGGAACGATTGAAGAGAAGATGAATGAGCTCCAGGACAAAAAACGGAACATGATCGAAGAAATTATCGAAGAAAAAAGTTCAGTGTCGCTGACTGAGGAAGATATCCGCGAAATTTTGCAGATATAGAGAGTTGATTCTTTAACATCTTTTAAGCTAAGCCGATAATAGTCTAAGACATGATGTTGTAAGAGGAGAGATTATTTTGGCTAATAGAGGTTTGAACGTAGGCAAGCAAGCACCTGATTTTACTTTGCCGGGTACGAATAATACAAAATACAGCTTATCAGACTTCGCAGGCCAGCCTGTTATCATTGTTTTCTTAAGAGGCACATGGTGACCAAACTGCCGGAATCAGCTGGTCCAGCTGAATGAACAATATGATTTATTAAAAGAAAAGGGAATACAAGTCCTGGGGATTGCAGGGCAGAACATCAAGGGAATCCAGATGTATGTTGATAAAGAAGGCATCAAGATTCCGATTCTATCTGATGAAAAGAGAATAGTAATCAAGCAATATGAGGTTTTTGTACCGATAAAATGGGACAGTTTCCGTATAGCCATACCCAGCACGTATGTCTTGGACGAAAACCATGTCATCCGTTACAGCTATATTGGGGATTCGCAATTTGATCGTCCTGCAATTGACGACATTTTGAGTACCATTTATCAGATTCACAAATCAGGGATGGACGCAGAGGAAACTGCTGAGAAGGAGGAAGCAGGCGTATTCGTAGAAGCTATGAAAGAAACTTTCAGTGATATTGTTTTATCCACACAGATGATTAAACAAAGTGTGAATCATAATCTGGTTTCAATCAATGAACTAGAGAATGAGCTTACTGAGAACAAAGACGCCCTATCCCAATTTTTTACCGTATTTGAACAAATGGAATCGAAGATTGGCTTATACAGTGATACAATCCATAAGGTAGTAGATGGGTCTTTTGTTGTCATCCAAGATAATCAACAGGCTTCCGAGCATATGAAACAAACATCGGAATTGCTAAAGGAACTGGTTGGTTTAACACAAACCATTGGCAGTATCAGCTCAACGATATCATCGATCTCAGCTCAAACTAAAATTCTTGCCTTAAATGCTTCGATTGAAGCGGCAAGGGCAGGGGAACATGGCAAGGGATTTGCAGTGGTGGCAAAAGAAGTGGGCAAGCTTGCTGCTGCGTCTGCAGATGCCTCACAAAATATATCGACGCAATTACAGGGAATTGAAAGCAAAATCAGTTCAAGCTTTTCTTCCTTCACTGACTTTGATGACTTGATGCAGCAAATTGACGGGAAGGTGAAATTGCAAAATAAGGAGCTTGAAAATGTTTCGTCTGGTATCCTTTCTATTAGGGCTGACAGTACTTCCCTGGCAGATCGATTGCAGATGATCAATGAACAGCAGAAAGCTCAGCAGCAGAAAATCAGTTCTGTCAAACATCAGGAATTGAATATTTCCTCAGAAATCGACGGAATCCATAAAGATATAGAAGAAAATAATAAACTCGTGTCCGAGCTGGACAAAAGAGTTTACTAGACAACAGTAAAAGCCCCTATGTTTTCTCACATATAGGGGCTTTTACTATATTATTTCGCAACTTCGTTATCAAGGTAGGATCTCAATGTTTGCTGTAGCGTACCTTTGGTTTCTGCCTTTTGATCAAAAGTGATTCCTGCATGTATCATTTTTCGAACAAGATCAGGACGCATGCCGGTTATAACAGCGTTTGAACCCATCATCGAGACACCGCTCAATACTTTTTGGAAATGGGAAATGACGTTCATTTCCATGTCCGCGATCCCAGAAAGATCCATAATCAATGTTTGGACTTTCAGTTTTGAAATATCCATAAGGACCCTCTCTTCGATAATATGCATTCTGTAGTCATCCATCATACCGATTAGAGGAAGTACAGCAACAGAACTGCTGACTGGGATAATAGGGACAGATAAGTGTTCAACTAATTTCCTCTGCGAGTTCAGCAATTCATCTTTGTACTTTGTATATGTAAGAAAAAAGGTATTCAGGAATTGGTCAACTCGATCATTGATTTTTTTTCTCGAGTTGGAAGAATTCCTCTCGGTCAGAAAATCGGTTGTACGTTTGATCATATTTGTTCAGGAAGTTCCACAAAGTTCGGCGAATGGCCTGAATCCACTCCAGCTTGAACGCAACAGTCAAAGAATGTTCTGCCCAGGCAATCCCTTCTTGTTCAGCGAAAGCAACCAGATTCTCTTCTTGCTGCTCCACAATATAGACAATTAATTTCTCAGCGTTTTTTAAAAGATCGATATTCCCTTTTTGGAGAATCTCATTAATCTTCGAAGCTACATTCACCGCTTCTGATAACAAGTGTTGTTCAAAAAGTTCTCTATTGGATTGAATGAAATCGGTCACTTCATCTCTTTGGATAAAAGTTGATTCCATTTTTTATGTACACTCCCCAGCAATATATTAAATTATTTAACAACATCTAGATAGGTATAAGTCTCCTTAAATTAACTGTAGCAAACAATGAAAGCAAACTCAAATAATCCAATGCCAAACACATATAAATTCATTTATTTGAAGGATCTATGCTCAATTAAACGAAATAAATAACTAATTCAGGATTTAAAGATAATCTAATATGCTTAAGGAGGAAAACAATGGGCTGGTTCATCATTGTTATTATTGCCTACTTACCGATAATTTACCGTATTCACAGACGTCTGGATTTTTTAGAAAAAGAGGTAGAGCGATTGAGTGGAGAAAAACGGGAATAGGTGATTATGAGTAAAAATAGGCAAAGAGATAATAGTGGATTGTAAATAGATTATGTAAAGTACCTTTGCACATTTGCCAAAAAGAAGATTTATGCCAGATATGACGGACACAGAAATGAGAGGAAAATCCGTAAAAGTGTCCGTCATTAAGGAAAAAGTTGTTAGCTGGATTCTGGATTGTTACCGAACTTACTGAATGAAACGATGCGAGTCACCAAACTAATCAGTGATCCAAGAAGTGCACTCCCGAGGATGTCGGATGGATAGTGGTGGTCAACCCATATGCGTGAAAATCCAGTTAGCGCTGACATCCACATCATGATGGTTCCTAATTTCCGATGGAACAACAATATTGAAGTTGAGGCTGCAAAAGCCAGGATTGTATGCTTGCTTGGGAAAGATGAATCCATTTTGGACGGAATCAAAATCCCGACTCGTCTTTTCTGGAAAGGACGAGGTTTAGCGTAAAATAATTTTATGAAAAACTGCACAATTACACTTATCAGTACTGAGCTTCCCGTTTCAAGAGCAATCCTTTTGTTTTTTCGGTTTTTGAACAATAGCATTACAATTACAATTAGATACACATACCGGAGTCGTTTTGAAATGAAGATCATCGAATGATCAACAGGTGATATTTGTCCAGAAAGCTTGTTCATCTGCTGGAAAAGTCTTAAGTCCATAATTTTCTCCTCATGGTTTTAGTCTTACTTTTCCCCTTGCTTCTATTTAAAATGTGAAAAAGAATGGGATTGTAAATAAAATCTAATGGAAGGTAAGAAAGTTTGTGGCGGAAAGTATTCGAGGATAAAAATTTTCCCAAGTTCATTTTCATCAAAAAAAAAACAAGCACTTTGGAAGCTGCTTGACCAATGGCGTTAGCAAACTTCTCTCTCTTAGGCTGGGGTATTTTTTTCATTTGCCAATATCCTCCCCACCCGGGTTCCTGCTTCCTATTCGAAATAACTCCAGTCCCCTTAGTAAGGCATCACCCCCGAAACCAGCCATGATGGACATCAAAAATACTCTAAGCATGGAATCGGCTTCAGATGAGACTACCAATAGTGCAGCTGCTAATGAACCGGTGAGGATTTCTTCTAAGAAACCAAGGTAAATGAATTTTTTTGTCCTTCTCGGCATGATGATCTTGCCCCGTTTTCTCACATGCGCTGTCAGTCCAACAAATCCACCGATGACCATTGCAAAACTAATGTTTTCTAACAAATTGATCACTCTCCTATTTTTGTTGGTCGACCTTTAGTAATACCAGGTGTATTACTATTATACAAGTAGTAATGTTGGAAAAGCATGTGTAAATTTATCGAATTTTCAGTAAATTCAAATGGTAATAATTATGTGTAACTTTTTGGTAAAAATTCCTGCTTAGGACCTTTGAAAAAAGTTACAGGCCTTTCGGCTTAAAGAAGGGATACAAATGAGTGTATCCGATTATGAGAAGAACAATTGGAAAGAGGATCACAAATGTTTATTTTAAATATAGAAGGTGCTATTTACAGGGAAGGAAAGTGGCTGATTATTGAAAGGAGCTCAAAAGAAGAACATGCTGGAGGGCTTCTTTCGCTTGTTGGCGGAACGGTCGAAAACGAGGGATTTTCAAAGGAATTACTTGAGCGAACTTTGAAAAGGGAGCTCTTTGAGGAAGTGGGCATCACATTAAAGGATGATGTTAAATATGTTCGGAATACATCTTTTGTTCTTCCGGATGGAAGGGAAGTGCTCGACATAGTGTTTTATTGTGAAATTGATGCAGGCGAACCATATGCGAAAAGTATAGATGAAGTGGAGGGAGTATATTGGATGACTGCAGCAGAAATTTTTGCACACACCAATGCTCCCATTTGGTTGAAAGAAAGCATTGAAGAGGCAGAGAAAATAAATAACAAATTGCAATGCAAATAATGTCGCCTTTAAAAGGCGGCTTTATTTTTGACTGAAAAAGGAAATATGTGTCGACCTAGCGAATAAGTAAAGGTATTTTTAACTTTTAAATGTGAGGCTGCGATATGGACGGTGTAGATGAATTATTGAGAAAAATTGTTTGTGCTGTTCGTCAAAATAAACGCATTATTATAGGTGTAGATGGTCTTAGCAGGTCAGGAAAAACAACATTTGTGAGGAAATTCTCTTCAATGCTTACTGAAAAACTCATTGGAAATATGATCATTCATATGGATGACCATATTGTTGGAAAGTCGAAAAGATACAATACCGGCCACGAGGAATGGCAGGAGTATTTTTACTTGCAGTGGGATGTAGTGTGGTTAAGGAAATTCTTATTTGATAACTTGATGCAATTAGACGAAATCGACCTCCCATTTTATGATAATGAGATGGATCAACATGATTATAAAAAGCTGAAGTTTGCAGGCAAATCCGTTTTTATTGTTGAAGGAGTTTTTCTCCAGAGAGAGGAATGGAGACCATATTTTGATTATACCGTCTTTATAGACTGTCCAAGGGATATAAGATTTGCTCGGGAAAGCTATCAAACCCAGCAGAACACCGAAAAGTTCAGGAACAGATACTGGAAAGCGGAGGACTACTACATAGAAAACCACCGGCCAGTAGAACATGCCAATCTAGTCATTCCGTATTTTAATCTGATTAATTAAGATTGCAGGTGAATGGAAATGAATTGGAAAAATATTTTTAGTTTTGGCAGGAGTAAAGAAACCGAATTTAAACTGGAACAAAGCGGAATTTCAGATGAAGCTCTTGAAATCATAAAAAGGAATATAAATGGCAGGTTGCAACCCTTTTACAAATCGAATCTGTATACAGATAACCCTCCTGAAATTGCTGGGATTTGTTTGGCAGTCAATCAGGATGAAGCGGAGCCTATTGTTTTAAAACTAATGGAGGAACTTAAGTCAATAAACTATTTGCCCTTTATATGTGAATCAGATCGTGAAAAAATCGCCATCATGCCAGGGTCAGACCAGTTTGATATCTTGAAGCTGCAGCAGACGAATGGGGACAATTATGAAATAAATAACGATATGGTTATATCTAAACTCAAGGAATGGAACAGGAGATACCCTTTCAAGATCATAGGCGGGGACTATGATTGGGTGGAAGCAAATTTTGAAACTTTCCCTCAAAGAGGCGACCTAAAGGCAATTGCAAAAGAAATTTATAATTTTTGTCCAGATATCGTGGAACAAGGGTCAGGTAGCATCAATGGTTTAATTGAAGAAATGAAAGAAACCAGGAAGTTGTACTTATGGTGGGACTAATGTGATAAAAAAAGTGCTGTCACTTAGATTAATTCTGATTTCATTTTCATCGGTTGGGATTGGAGTGACGATTACTCCTCTTTTTGATTCAGTCACGGTCACTTCAGACTATGATCTGACCAAGCATAGACTTGGACAGACCTTTCCAATTATTGAGCAGCATACCTCATTGACTCCAATGGAGGAAGCATATCCGTTTGAACTTGGATTCGTTAGTCCGAAAGAACATCCTACTACTTTCATTCATGAAAACTATTTGATTCTCGTGCTGATTGCCGGTTTTGCTGTTTATATTATTCTAATCAGTATTATGTCTTTATATAAAAGGATTCGGTGATATTTGATTTCTAATAATCTCTAATAAATTCAGAAAATTCTCAATTAATGAATGCAGTGAGTCAAGCCCGTTATATGAATCTCTTGCTTTAAAAGTTGCTGAAGATGCGGAGATGATCGAACTGGCATCTTCAGCCAGGAAGGGACAGCTAGTGCCCAATTTGTTGTTTGATGCAGTTTCACTTTTCATTAGTGAAAGGGTATAAGCATACCCTAACGGATCTCTATCCGAGCATAACAAATTATTCAGGGAGGGCATGGCTGCTGGTTCAACCTTAGTTTTTAGGATGTTGAAATTTTTCGGTTAGGGTGATATGTATGGATAAAGGTGCTTTAATTATTTCTGGAATAGGTATGGGCTTAGTGATTTTATACTCCATTTATTATTTATTTATCAGTAAAAAGACAGTTGGATTGGAGCAAGAAGTAGAAGAAAAGATAAAAGCTCGTCCAATCGCCAAAGTTATTCGTTATTTGATCTTCCTTTCTATCAACTCTTTCTTGGCAAATATGTTTTTTGACATTGGCTGGCTGTTATGGGTTAGTTTTCTATCATCCGTTGCTTTATGGATTTTACTGATTGAGCATAAGTTTAACTATTCATACCTATTTAGTATCATGTTTATTCTTTTGATTTTTTTAGGAGCAGCTGTACCGAATCATCAACAATCGTTTATGAAACATATCAGTGATCATACGGAATACAATTGTTTTAGCATTGAATGTGTAAAAGTCACTCAGGTAGTTATAGAGGATGAGTTGGAAACTGAGATCAAAACTTATTCAATCCAAGGCTACTCGTTTGATTGGTATTTGCTGTTCGCCAAAGGAGCATTGTTGCTAAAAGATGAACAAGGTAATATGGAGGAATTCAGAGGTGTTAACATTGGTGGCCTGTGGCTGCTGGATAAAAAACTTTGATCAGGAGTGGGGATATGATTAGCGATGATAAGAGATTACTAGCTGAAAGATGGTTCAGTGAATATTTTACAGAGGGGAATCTCGATGTGATAGATGAACTGACTACAGAGGATTTTATTTACCATTCGCGTAATGGTGAAAACTCAAGGGAATCAATGGTAAATTTCATGAAATGGTACCGATCCGTTTTTCATGACGATATTTGGGTGCTGGATGATTTGATTGAGCAGGGCAATAAATTGGTAGTACGTTACACCGGCTGGATGACATACAAAGGCGGCTGGTTCGATATCCCATCTGAAAGTCAGCGAGTAAAAGAGACAGGGATCATGATTTTTTTATTTGAAGGCAGCAAAGTGAAGGAAATGTGGTGTGAGAATAGCGATGCTGGCATTTTATATGATTTGGGTGCATTGAAGAAAAACACTCATGAAGTTTTTTAGGAGGGATGAGATATGGCTGGGACAATATTTTGGCTATTGATTGTAGCGTTCGGTTTCCTGTTTATTTGGGGCTTGATAAATAAATCCTGGAGGCTTCTGCTTATCGGCGGAATGGCAGTTACCCATCCGTCCCTGTACTTTCTGGGAGCGGAAAATGGGTTTAGGCTGTTAGCTCTCGTTCCATTGATTCCTTTTGGATTGAGTTATTTTTTTGCGAAAAAGAGAAAGGAAAGCAGATAAGAGGGCAGAGGAACATCACCTAAAAGCAGCGAACATTTTTATATCAACGGAGGGAAACATGGTAATTCGATTAGCGAATCAAAGGGATATTGATCAATTAATAAAAATGAGATGGGACTTTACGCTCGAAGATTACCCCGAAATGGGTGAGGGAGTAGGGTATAGCTCTTTTGAAAAAGAATGCAGAGGGTTCCTTGAATCTGTGCTGGAAAGTGGGCAATGGTTTGTCTGGATTGCTGAGAATGAAGGGGAAATCGTTTCCCATATTTACGTTGAACTGATTCATAAGGTTCCGCGTCCAGGCAGGTTCACTCATCCGTTTGCTTATATGACCAATGTATACACTGTTCCAGAATATAGGGGAAAAGGGACAGGGAGCAAGTTGCTGTCACGTGTCAATGAATGGGCTGATGAAATGAAGTTCGAGTTCATAATCGTGTGGCCGAGCGATACGAGCATTGAGTTTTATGGAAGAAATGGCTACAAACAGTGTACGGAGCCATTGGAAAAGCATTTTTAATGTGGATTGTTCCATAAATTTTGCTCCAGTAAATTTTTGGAATATTTGAAACCTTCTCCCTGGTTAAACGTATTAACATTTATCCAGGGAGAAGGAGGAAATATGATGGCGCGTTTAAGTTTAAATACAGAGAATTCATCTAATGTAATCCTTGTGACAGCAATTATTTTAATCATCAGCAGTTTGTTTATGCCTCTCGTTTTTGTGTATATTATTCAGGATTATCTTTACCTGTCAGTGGATAAATGGTTTTATGATACACCATCATCTGCATATGTAATTTTCATGATTGGAATGCTTTGGATAGCGGTAACTCTACTTCTATATTTATTTTTCACGTGGAAGTTCGAATGGAAGGGCATCAAGTGGATCTCACTTCTCGTTATGTTAGGGTGCGTACCATTCTTCATGTTCGGCGTGTCAAACTATTATTACCTTGATGATCAGGGAATGCATTTTAATGATTATAAAACGTTCAACACCATCAACTCCTATTATTGGGAGGATGTTAAAGAAGCAAAAGAAATTTTCGTGAAAAATAATGGGGTAACCGTAGTGGATCATTTAAATCTTGTCACAGAAGCTGGAGAAGTGATTGAACTGCCTTACAACAGCAAGGTGCAGAACAACAGATTCAAAATCATGGAGAAACTGGAAGAAAACAATATTCCCCTAACTAATAATATGGGAGATTTATATGAATGATATTAAGTTAAAAACGGATTCGAGGGGATTAAAGTGTTTGTAAAAATATATAGTTACCATATAAAGTCAGGCAAAGAACAGGAATACCTGAAAATCCAGGGAGAAGCAGACCGGGTTTATTCTAGATTCCTAGACAAAAAGACACTTCATCTCCAAAGCAAGACAGATAAAACGAAATGGCTTGAGATACATACATATGAAAATGAAAATGTTTTTAATGATACCATTCAAATCATAGACCAACAGCCGGAAATTCAGGTTTTGTACAAGCGGTTTCTTGAAGTTATCACTTCACTTGAGGAAATCTCAGAAGAAAACTACCATCTGGTTGATTTAAGAGCAAATCGCAAACAGGATGGGGATTAAGATGAAAAAACTTAGTGTAGGGTTACTTGTGATTTTACTTTCCATTGCAGGCTGCAGTGAGAGTTTTGATCCGCAGCTCACGAGGATAGATGTGCAGAAGATATCTGAAGAGGGGATGAAAGATCGTGAAGAAATAACCATTGCCTCAATTGAAAGGCTGAAAAAGATTCAGCAAGCCTTCGATAAAATTAAGTGGTCGCCTAACACGAAAGTTGAAATGGCAAGAATAGAAGGTATGATAGCCACTTTCTTTATCCAGGAAGAAAAGAATATGCCTGAAAGATTGTATCAATATCGGATTTGGTTTGAAGGAGAAACGGCTACTATTATCAGCGACAAAGAAAATGAGGGTTACGGCAGGTTAACAGATAAAGAGCAGGTTGAGGTACTTGAATCTGAATTGTTTGTTGGGGAGTAGGGGATTAACAGTGATTAGCAAAAAAGAAAAGTGGATTACTATTCTGCTTTATGTAGTATTTCTAATCGGCCTGCTTGGTACGATGTTTATTATATTAACAGATATCGACACGCCAAATTCCTTTAGATTTGTAATTGGGTTTGTTATATTCCTGCTGTTATTTGGGCTTTTTCAAATGATCCTCGTCATTATGAATATGAAGAAATTACCTGGAATCGATATTAAAAAACCTATATTGAAATTCGCGGGTACCTTTGTATTCTTAATGACTGTAACTTACATCTCAAACTATTTACTTTGGTCAGAGCGGCTTGATAACCTGGACTTTGGAGCTCCTTTTGGGTTGGCTCTTGGCATCACTTTTTATGATTTATTGTTTAAAAAAAGTGAGGTGAGATAGAGATGCTCAGTATCTCCTCACTTTTAAGTTTAACTTACAGCATTAAATGCAGGCGGATACTCAATTTTCCCCTGTAATCCATATAAAGAGCCTGTCTTTAACTCAAGTGCCATGAATACCTCGTCTGGCACTGGGAAAGGAGAATCTATCCCAAATTGGCTTGCTGGCGAAAATCCAAAGCGAGGGTAGAAGTTCGGATGGTCAAGGACAAATATATGCTGATAACCTAAAGCCTTGCATGTTTTGATACCTTTGTTGACGAGATCAGAACCAATTCCGCTATTTTGATAATCTGGTTTCACTGCCATTGGCGCAAGACCTAATGTTGGAACAGTGCCTTGCTCGGTAACAAGGTTGATGATACTGAATAGGATATGTCCGATGACTTCACCATCATCTTTAACAGCTACCAGGCTCAAGTCAGGATGGTAATGTTCAGAAGCCCGTATAAGTTCAACCAGCTTGGCTTCATTTTCTCCATTCTCAAAAGCCCTATGATTAATCTCTCTTATCCCTGAATAATCACCTGACTTTTCCTTACGAATGATGCAATCATTTCTTTTCATACTTCTTGTATTCCCTCCATATCAAGTTTTGGATTCCGAGTCAGTAAATTCTTTATACCATTGTTTTTCATTTTCGCCCGATATTGAGTCTGTATTATTTAACTATGTAGGTAAATGTTTTTTTTAGATTTCATAAAAATTTTCTATAAGTAGATTCAGGATTATTTTAACAGTTTATTCCTAATGTTGGTATTAGGATTTTTACCTATATTTTTTATTTCATTTCTTTCACTAAATGACGGATTATCTGTTATGATAAAAGCTGGCTTTTTTGCCGGAATCAATAGTCGAGGAGAACCTGAATGACAAATAAACTTCCATTTACAATCAGTAAAAACGATACATTCTTTGATTTATTAGGGGGATTACATTGGTGATGTCTTTTACGATATATTGCCTGAAAAGGGCTATGAACTCCGTGATGAGCAGATTTATATGGCCTTCCAAGTGGAGCAGGCCCTTCAAGAATAAAGGAATTGTTTTCGCCGAAGCTGGCGTAGGCACCGGTAAAACATTCGTCTATCTCATTTATGCCATCCTATACGCAAGATACATGGGTAAGCCGGCGATTGTCTCCTGCTCGGACGAAACACTGATTGAACAGCTCGTTAAAGAGGGCGGTGATATCGAAAAACTCGAAAAAGCGCTCGGGTTGAAGGTCGATGTCCGATTGGCAAAAGCAAGAGAGCAATATGTGTGCGTGAAAAAGCTTGATGACCTTTCAAACACCTCGGATGTAAAAGAAATCCTTGACGTCCATGATCAGTTGCCAGATTTCATCTTTGATGAAGGGATTTCAATGAATTCATTCACTCGCTATGGTGACCGAAAGGAATATCCATGGGTGACAAATGAAAATTGGGCTTCAATGGCCTGGGATCCACTTCAGCAATGCTCAACATGCAGTTGGCGCCACCGTTGCGGCCAAACATTGAACCGTGATTACTATCGCCATGCCGGCGATTTGATTATTTGCTCACATGATTTTTACATGGAGCATGTCTGGACGAAAGATTCCCGTAAAAGGGAAGGGCAGATGCCATTGCTTCCAGATGCAAGTACCGTGATTTTTGATGAGGGTCACTTGCTTGAATTTGCAGCTCAAAAAGGACTAACATACCGATTCAACTCACAAACTTTGACCACTGTCCTGACAGGATATATGCACCAGGACGTTCGAGAGGAATCACTGTATTTAATTGAGGATATATTAGAGCTTCATGATTCATGGTTTGACCTTTTGGTTGAAAACTCATCTGCGAAAGAAGGTTCTAATCGAAAAGAAGTACCGATGCTATCAAATATCAGGAAAACTGCAGAAACACTAGAGAAAAAGGTTAGCGATTTAATGGACCAGCTGGTGTTTGACGCGGAAATGTTCCTGATTGACGAATACCATTTAAAAATCATGGAAGAGTATCTCGAGTTTTTCGCATACGGTCTTTCCGTTTTCTTGAAGAACGACGAAGGGATTTTCTGGCTGGAAGAGAATGAAGTGCAAACATCTCTAGTCATCATGCCTCGACTAGTTGAGGATATATTGAAAAAAGAAGTATTTTCACAAAATATCCCGTTTGTATTTTCTTCAGCCACCTTGTCTCAAGCGGGAGATTTCAACTATATAGCGAAAAGCCTAGGAATCGAAAAATACTCATCCTTTACTGTATCGTCACCATTTGATTATGAAGAACAAATGGAATTGGTTGGACACATCGAGGATGAAGAAGTAAAAAAATGGAATAAAATAGGGTTGGACATTATAAGCAGCAATGGAAGCTCGCTTGTTCTATTCTCGTCAATGCAGGAAATGGAACGATTCCGGGCATGGACTGAAAAACAAGAATGGAGTTTCCCTATCTTGTTTGAAGGTGACCGTGAAATCAGTGAAACGGTTAAAGAATTCCAGACTGTAACTGAGACGGTTTTATGTTCCTACAGTCTTTGGGAAGGATTGGATGTGCCAGGAGAGTCACTGATTCAAGTCATCATTGCCTCATTGCCATTCCCGCCTCATGACCCAGTCTTCCAGGCGAAAAGAAAGCATGCGGATAATCCAACTGCAGAGGTAGATATACCTTATATGCTCCTACGCTTAAGACAAGGAATGGGACGGTTGATCAGAACCAATCAAGATAGCGGAGCTGTACATGTATGGCTTACTCAAAATCAAAAAGCTGTGTACAATGAAGAGTTAAAAGGTGTACTGCCTGTTCAAAATATTCAATGGAAATAGACAAATCCCGAAAGGACTATCCTTTCGGGATTCTTTTAGTTTGGTGTTAGAATTTGCAGCCACACTTTCTTCGGCGGCGGTCACGATCATCATCTCGATCATCCTGAGCACCTGCTACTAAATCCTCAATGATACAACGACGTACAGCACGGCAGAGGTCATCAAAATCAACAGTTGCCCTGACTCTGTCTCTGTCACGCTTAGGGTAGAATACGCCTGCTACATCGTTGTCATTACGATTGTATCCCATTAGAAACTCAACTCCTTCCTCATGAAAGATACTTACACATTATCTTATGTGGAGAGGTACAAGTTGTTAGGGTTTCTGCCTAATTAATACTTAAATGTGCTAGTCTCATATGATAAAAGTTTAATTGATAGAAAAAAGCAAGCGGAGCCCGCTTGCTTTCTAATGCATATGCCGGTATACACCGATAACTTTACCGAGTATGGATACGTTACGAAGGATAATTGGATCCATCGTAGGGTTTTCCGGCTGGAGCCTGAAATAATCCTTTTCTTTGAAAAAGCGCTTAACTGTTGCTTCATCCTCCTCTGTCATCGCTACAACAATGTCACCGTTATTAGCAGTTTTTTGCTGTTTAACAATAACATAGTCACCATCTAGGATACCTGCTTCAATCATACTGTCACCCATGATTTCCAGCATGAAAACCTGCTCATCATGTGGAACAAGGCGATCTGGAAGAGGGAAGTACTCTTCTACATTTTCAATGGCCGTGATCGGCATACCAGCTGTTACTTTACCGACAACAGGTACATTTACCACATTATATTTAGGAATGCGGCTATCTTCTTCTATTTCAAGAATTTCAATTGCACGCGGCTTGGTAGGGTCACGTCGGATTAAGCCTTTGCTCTCAAGTCTTGCAAGGTGTCCATGGACAGTGGAACTTGAAGCAAGCCCAACAGCTTCACCGATTTCGCGTACGGATGGCGGATACCCTTTTTTCTTGACTTCGCCTTTTATGAATTCAAATATATCTTGTTGACGCTTAGATAACTTTGTCATATTCACGCACCTCGTATATTTTCTTGTCCTAATTATACCATGTCTATTCCACAGATACAAACATAAGTTCGAATTTTTGAGTTGACACGAAACAAATGTTCGTTTTATAATGAAATCAATTAATCGAACATACATTCGCAAGGAGTGCTGTTAATGAAAAAACTATGGGAAAACTATTCATATGCCATGATCCTGCTTGCTGTCAGCTTAATCTTTTCGCTCGTAGCAAAAGCGCAACTTAATAACGAAGATGCATACATAACTGTTACTATAGAAGAAGGACAATCATTATGGGAAATTGCAGAGACATTTGCCAGTGAACATAATTTTACCGAAAATGAATTCGTTAGCTGGGTAGAAAAAGAAAACGGAATCATTGGGGAAAAGGTCTTTCCGGGAGATGAATTGGTAATTCCCGTTGTAGCTGAACGGATGGAACCTACCCAAATTGCAGGAGCAGAAAGATAGATTTGACTAGAATAAGGTGACTACATGAAAGCAATTGTTTATTGCCGCGTAAGTACAACGAAGGAAACGCAGGAAACTTCGCTGGCAAGGCAGGAAGAAGAGTTGCTGCGTCTGGCTAGCAATTATGGTTTTGAAGTAGCAAGTATCATTAAAGAAAAAGCTAGTGGGTATGACCTTGAAAGGGAAGGGATCCTCCAATTGCTGGAACTGATCAAGGACAAGAAGATAGGGGCCTTGCTCATCCAGGACGAAACCAGACTTGGAAGGGGTAATGCCAAGGTGGCAATTCTTCATTGTATATTAAAAGAAAATGTGAAATTATATAGTGTCTCCCACAGTGGAGAACTCCAGCTCTCTGAATCAGATTCTATGGTGCTGCAGATTGTCAGTATGGTGGAAGAGTATCAGAGGAAGATCCATAATATTAAGATTAAGCGAGGTATGAAACGAGCGATTGAGCATGGATACAAGCCACAGCGTAATCTGAAAAATCAAGGGGAGCATTCTGGGCGTGACCGGAAAGAAATGCCAATTGAGGAAATCGTTAAGCTGCGTAATAATGGACTGACCTTTGCTGAAATAGCTGCAACATTAAGAGGATTTGGGTATAACGTTTCTAAGGCTACTGTAAACCGAAGATATCTTGAGTATATTGACACTAAAGAATAACGAAGCTCTATTCTTGTAAAATCCCTAGAATTTTAGTAAGATGTCATTTGACGTAATTTTTAACAAAGGAGCTTTACAATGCTATCAAGTGATAAAATTGCTAGAATCAATGAACTGGCAAGGAAAGCAAAATCATCTCAATTGACGGAAGAAGAAGCAAAGGAACAAACGAAGCTTCGTGCCGAATATCTCCAGTCTTTCCGGTCTTCTATGCTCAATACACTTAAAGGTGTTACCATCGTGGATCCAGAAGGCAATGATGTTACGCCTGATAAGCTCAAGGAAGAAAAAGCGAAGAAAAAGCTTCATTAAATAGATACTGATTTGGAATACATAGTACATGTATTCCATTTTTATTTTGTCGAATTTTTCGAAGTTAATAATGTGGTTTGGTTCAACTCCCTAAATAAGTGGGAATTATCCTAAGGGATTACCCAGATACAATGAAGGCTTTTGATTTCTAACGTACTGCTATGGATTATTTTTCGTTTACAAAGGCTTTATTTACATATCAACAGCTCATTTGTGTCAAAATAGATAACAATACGGCCATTTCTGTCTCTTTCAGGCACAATTTGTTGTATAATGATTTCTCTCGCTATAATATTAAGGATGTAGCCAGTACCTATAGAAAGGATGTATATAATGTTTAAAGAAATTGATATGCTTTCGATTGATTCCATTCGTACTTTATCAATTGATGCAATTGAAAAAGCAAATTCCAGCCACCCAGGCATGCCAATGGGGGCAGCTCCAATGGCATACACATTGTGGTCTCGTTACATGAACATCAATCCTAAAAATCCTGAATGGTTTAACCGCGATCGCTTTGTGTTGTCTGCTGGACACGGTTCTATGCTGTTATACAGCTTGCTGCACCTTGCAGGTTATGATCTGACAATGGATGACATTAAACAATTCCGCCAATGGGGAAGCAAGACTCCAGGACACCCTGAGTTTGGTCATACTGCTGGGGTAGACGCAACAACTGGACCACTTGGCCAGGGAATTGCTATGGCTGTTGGTATGGCAATGGCTGAGCGCCATCTCGCTGCTGTTTACAATAAGGATAATTACAATCTCGTTGATCACTATACATATAGTATTTGCGGTGATGGCGATCTAATGGAAGGTGTTTCTGCTGAAGCAGCTTCAATGGCAGCTCACCTGAAGCTAGGCAGAATGATTGTTCTTTATGATTCGAACGATATTTCTTTGGATGGAGATCTTGATAAGTCATTCTCAGAAAGTGTTGAGGGCCGATTTAAAGCATATGGATGGCAGTACATCCGTGTCGAAGATGGTAACAATCTTGAAGAAATCGCCAAAGCAATTGAAGAAGCAAAGACGGATGAAGACCGTCCAACAATGATTGAAGTCAAGACGGTTATCGGTTATGGATCACCTAACCTTTCTGGTAAATCAGATGTTCACGGTGCTCCTCTTGGTGCGGACGAATTGAAGCTAACTAAAGAAGCTTATAAGTGGACTTTTGAAGAAGACTTCCATGTTCCAAGTGAAGTTTACGATCACTTCAAACAACAAATCGCTAATAAAGGTGAACAAGCGGAACAGGCTTGGAACGAGCTTTTCGCAAAATATAAGAGTGAATTTCCTGAACTGGGAGCCCAGCTTGAAAAGTCAATGAAGGGTGAGTTAGTTGAAGGATGGGATAAGGACATCCCTGTATATGAAGAAGGAAAAAGCCTTGCGAGCCGTGCTTCTTCTGGAGAAGCACTTAATGGGATCGCGAAAAACCTTCCTTACTTGATCGGCGGATCTGCTGACCTTGCCGGATCAAACAAAACAATGATCAAGGGATCAGGTGATTTCTTCCCGGGTTCATTCGAAGGCCGCAACATCTGGTTTGGTGTTCGTGAATTCGCTATGGGTGCTGCGATGAACGGTATGGCACTCCACGGCGGACTTAAGATATTTGGCGGAACATTCTTCGTGTTCTCCGACTACTTAAAGCCAGCAATCCGACTTGCTGCGTTAATGGGCTTACCTGTAACATACGTATTCACACATGATAGCATCGCAGTTGGAGAAGATGGTCCTACACATGAACCAGTTGAGCAGCTTGCTGGACTTCGCGCTATGCCGAACTTGTCAGTCATCCGCCCTGCAGATGGTAACGAAACGGCGGCTGCATGGAAGCTTTCAGTTGAATCAACTAAGACGCCTACCGCTCTTGTGTTAACTCGTCAAAACCTGCCGACAATCAAAGATACTGACAAGAACGCATACGAAGGCGTATCTAAAGGTGCTTACGTCATTTCTCCAGCTGGAAAAGACAACGCTGATGCATTGCTTCTGGCAGCAGGTTCAGAAGTCAGCCTTGCAGTGAACGCACAAGAGGCTCTCGCTTCTGAAGGCATCGACGTAGCGGTTGTGAGCATGCCATCATGGGACCGTTTCGAACAGCAGTCAAAGGAATATAAAGAAAGTGTAATTCCAAAGTCGGTCAAGAAACGCCTTGGAATCGAGATGGGTTCTTCACTTGGCTGGCATCGTTATGTTGGTGATGAGGGTGAAGTACTTGCGATTGATACATTTGGTGCATCTGCCCCAGGTGAAAAGATCCTCGAAGAGTACGGCTTCTCCGTGAACAATGTAGTTGCACGAGTGAAAGCTTTGCTTGAGCAAAACTAAGATCCATACTAAAACGAGCATGAGACCATTTAGGTACATGCTCGTTTTTTATGAAAATATATATAAGTTGTGAAACTGAGGAACTACTTTAGAAAAGTCAATCATAAAAGTTGTTGAGATTACCCCGTGATAAGAGCGAAAACATTTTTCATATTAATAATTGAAGAAGCTAAAAAAGCATGAGCTGAGCTGTTAAGGCAGTCTGGCTTATTTTTAATTAAAAGGATTGAAACCATAATCGATGTGGAATCAATGATAATGTTAATTTCGTTTAATAGGAGGTAAGGAAATGTCAGGTAAGTTTGAGGGGAAAACGGTCATTATAACTGGTGGATCTAACGGGATTGGTAAAGGAATTTCGAAAGCATATGCTATTGAGAAAGCACATGTATGTATAGCCGATACAGATGAAATAAAGGGGAAAGAATTGGTTTCCAAGCTAAAAGAGCTAGGAGGACAAGCTGTCTTTTACAGAACGGATGTAAGGAAAGAAGAAGACCTGGTCAGCCTGCTGGATCAAGTTATGCAAGACTTCGGAAAGATCGATATTTTAATCAACAATGCTGGTGTTTCTAGATTCAAATCTCTGTTTGAGCTGACGACTGCTGAATGGGAGGATGTTGTGTTCACGAATCTAAGGAGTGTTTTCATCGGTTCTCGTGAAGCTGCCCGCAGGATGGAGGCAGGTGGCCGGATCATAAATATTGCTTCTACAAGGGCAACCATGTCTCAACCGAACTCAGAAGCCTATGCATCATCCAAAGGTGGAATCCTTGCTTTGACTCATGCCCTGGCAGCTTCACTTCAAGAAAAGGGAATAACGGTAAACTCTATCAGTCCTGGCTGGATTCAAACAGAGGATTATGGTGATCTCAGAGAGAAAGACCATCTTCAGCATTGGTCTAACCGTGTAGGTAAACCAGAAGATATAGCCAAAGCCTGTCTTTATATAGCTGACCCGGATAATGATTTTATAAATGGACAAGATCTTGTTATCGATGGTGGGATGACACGTAAAATGATTTATGAAGAATAATTAACGAGAAGGAGCTGCAATAATGATTGCAGCTCCCTTTCAACTTTTCGTATTATTTTATACAATAGGAGGAAGAGAAAGTACGTAATTGGGAGAGAAGTAATGGATGAAATACACAAAGAAGAGACCCAAAAAGAAAAAACTAGTCCAGAGAAACTTCAATCTGGCAATTTTATTATTTGTAGCCTTCGTTGGATTTTTCTTGCTTGATAGATTTCTGGATTTATATAATCAAAGCTTCAAAAAAATGAATGTTGGTGTGAATAGTTCAATTGGAGAAGTGGCCAAATACACTCCGATGATTGAGGAAGAATTGAAAAAGGTGGGGCTGGACGAGCATACCATCACTGTCGCTGCTTTAATGATGCAGGAGAGCCGGGGGAAGGGAGGCGATCCTATGCAAGCCTCTGAATCTGCCGGTCTGCCACCAAATACGATTCAGGATCCCAGAAAAAGCGTCCAGCAAGGTGTAAAGTATTTCAATCGAGTTGTGGAATATGGAAATAAGAAGCAAGTAGACTTCGCTGCAGTCATCCAGTCATACAACATGGGAATCGGCTATATTGATTTTGTGGCGAAAAATGGGGGTAAGCATACCGAGGAGCTGGCAAAGGAATTTTCGTTGCTCCAGGTTGAAAAAAACCCGCAAACATATAATTGCGGCGGTGATAAGAACAATTTCCGTTATCCTTATTGCTATGGTGATTTCACCTATAGCACGAAGGTAGCAAAACATATGGAATCAATTACAGTGAGTAATCCAGCTAATTTAAACGAGGAAAGTACGCAACGCTCTTTTTAAATAGAGTGATAAGAAAACGAATTAAAAACATCTGAATATTCGGGTGTTTTTTTATTTAAGAAAATTTTAAGGATAAAGCAGGGAAAAAGAATGAAGACGGTAAATATATTTGTAACAAATACCCATACTAAAAATCAGGAGGTGTATGTAAATGTTTGAATATGGAAAGGACATTCCACTGGACGGTGCGGCAGGAAATCAGGCAGTTCAGCAAGCGAACTCAGAAGAACAGGCAATCTTGGAAAGTGCTGTTTACAGTTTCGACCACCGCAAAGACATACCGCTGGACGGAGTAAAATAATTCAGTAAAAAAAAGCCTAGAAAAAGGCTTTTTTTTACTGAATTAAAATTGATTTGCAAGCTCAATCGCACGTTGAATGGCCTGTTGTTTGATTTCCTGTGCTTTATCAGGCATTGCTGCCATTCCCTCAATTGCCAATGTTTGTGCATCGCTAATACCCAAGAATGAAAGAACTGCGCGGAGATAACGGTCTCCGAATTCCAAATCTTTCGCAGGTCCTTCTGAGTAAACGCCGCCACGGGCCTGGATGTGCAGAGCTTTCTTGCCTTCAAGTAAACCTACCGGGCCTTCTGCAGTATACTTGAATGTTTTCCCGGCAATCGCAATGTTATCAATATAAGCTTTCATTTTTGGCGGGAAACTGAAGTTCCAAAAAGGAGTGACAAAGATATATTTATCTCCGTTAACAAACTGGTCTGTTAGTTGATTGATCGCGCTAACCTTTTGTTTTTCATCATCACTAAGCTGATCGAAAGCAGATCCTTGCTGTAATTTGCCCCAGCCGCTGAAAACGTCTGTATCTATGAATGGTACGTCCATGTTATAAAGGTCCAATCTGACGACTTCATCTTCAGGGTTGTTTTTACGGTAGGCTTTTATGAACTCCTCCCCAACCGATAAACTGAACGATTCTTCAACCGGTTTTGGATTCGCTGAAATGTAAAGCACTGTAGCCATGCATAGTCATCCTTTCTCTGTCTAATTAACATTGATATATTCCCCTGATTAAAACCTCCTATTCCTTTTCTGGCATAAAAAGTTCTTAAGCTTGTAATTCCTGGACAGCTGAATAAAAGAAATTTATATTTAAAAAGTAAGAAAGTTTTGAATTCGACATAATTAGTGGATTTTTGCGGCACCTTTAGACAAACGCAGACTGATCGTTTTCCTATAATAAAGACAAAAGCTTGTCTGCAGAGGAGGGGATCAAATGAGATCCTACCAGCTATATCTAATAGAAGATGAATTTGCCTCCCATTATTTCGGAAGAGAACGGATGTTTTACGAATTATTTTTGGAATATAGTCAAGCGAACAACGATCTAAAATCGATCATTGCCAAGCAAGTCAAGTATGTAACCAAATCCATTCCAGTGCTTCGCATCCATCAGCTCCTGCATCAACAGCTTTCGAAGGCAAAAGGATTTCATGTTCAGAACGGCACATATATTTATGAAAATAATACAAATAACAGTTCAGCCACACTTAAAGTACATGAGAAATGGCTGGAGTTGGATTCCCATGGACAAGTTGACGCTGAAACGGTTTTTTTTGAAATTCTCCGTAAATGTGAATCATCATTCCTGGCTATTGACCTTAAATCAAGCAAATACGGCTGGCTCAAGCCGATTAAAGAACGTAAATATATATAATGAAGGTTGAAGTACTCATTGATAAATGTTTTTGGTTCATGATTAGTAAAGTAAATACAAAAATTTTTCAAATTGAGTTCATTTAATAGAGAAAAAAACCAACAGATATTGTATAATAGCTGTTGGTTTAGTACACTGTATGTTAGACAACATGAAGGAGGAAGTTTTTATGGTGTGGCAGTTTATTCTAGTTGGTATACTGGCATTAATTGTCGGTGTAGCGCTAGGATTTTTCATTGCTCGTAGATACATGGAGAGCTACTTAAAGAAAAATCCGCCAATTAACGAACAAATGCTTAAAATGATGATGATGCAGATGGGTATGAAACCATCCCAGAAGAAAATCAATCAAATGATGTCAGCAATGAACAAGCAGACAGGAAAATAATAAAGGACAAGCACTCATTGATTAGCGATGGGTGCTTTTCTTATTATAGAGACTATTAAGGACATTTTAATGTGTGGATGGAATCAAAATGGGTAAGAAGAGGGATTTATTAGACATTTTGAAGCTTAGATGAAATCGAAATGTCTAAGGAACAGGATTTAATAGACATTTTGAGGTATGGATTGGATCGAAATGTCTACTAAGAAGAGTTTAATGGACAAATTGGAATACGGATTAAATCAAACATGACTAGATTAAAATAACGCCGGAAATGGCGTTATTTTTTTGTGTTTGATTTATCTTGCTCCTGACGTTTAGTGCCTTGCTGAAAAATCGAATCAAAAAATTCATCCGCTGTTTCCATTACGCCTCCATGAAGCTGGCCGTCAGCACCGACTTTGTTTTTATTGCCTTTAACTGGATTATGGATCCTAACCATAGAATATGCACCTCCTATAAATAGGCTTTGTTATTTAAGACCGAAATAACCAGACCAACAGCAATTGTTAATCTATGGCAGGACATGTACAGACCAATACCGAATATCAAACCTAAGGAATTTTAAAAAGGGGATCATATATGTATCAATATTTTAATGGACTTGTCATACGGGAAGGCACGGAAGGGATACAGGCGGATAATGTTGAAAAGCTTTTTGAAGACGCAGGTTGGGCAAGCAATACTCCAGTTTGGCAAAAGGAAAAGTTTTCGTTGATATTCAAAAATTCCACTTGGGCATTTACCGTTTGGGACCAAAATGAAATGGTTGGAATGGTCAGGGTCATTTCGGATCAGATTATGGCAGCGAACATTATGGACTTGGCAGTTTTATCAGAATATCGAGGAAAAGGTATTGGCAAGAAACTTGTGCAGCTTTGTGTACAAAAGCTTCCTCACGGAGATTGGTTTGCCCATACTTCTGCCAGCAATTTTAACTTCTACGAAAAATGCGGGTTTGAGGTTAAGGATCTTTCGCAAAATGGTACTTGCGCGTATTATGGGTACATCCAGGCTCGTAAGGATGGACAACGATAGGAGAGCTGAAATTGAATCTACGTGAATTTGAAGCAGTCATCAGCCAGCCGGCAGTTATAAGATATGAATACTTCATTAAAAAAACAGCGGATTATGAAGAGGTCTGGGGACTATATAACGTTGGCTGGGCAACAGCCCAAGATGATATGGGCAATACACTGATCCCATTTTTTCCTAATGCGAAGTTCGCAGAGACTTTTGCAAAAAAAGAATGGGAAGGGTTTAGAGCAAAAAGTATTGATTTGGTCCACTTCCTCGAAAAATGGCTTCCGGGGATGAAATCTGATGGAATCAAACCTTCCATTTTCCCAACAAACACAGATTCTGTCGTATTGGAAGTGGACACGCTAAGGGAAGCTTTAGAAGCTGAGCTGGAGAAGTATTAATTTTAACGATATATAATTGATATTAAAAATATACCCAATGTAGTATAATTGGAGCATCTTGATTTTAGAAAGAGAGAGCTGAAAAAATGTCACGTCAAAATGAAGATGCTACGGCAATTGTGAGTCAACCCGAGTGGCTCCAAGCTTATGTAGAATCACCTGAAAAACAAAAAGCTTTATATAAAAGGACATTATTAATAGTTGTTTTATCCCAGATTTTTGGCGGTGCTGGTCTTGCTGCAGGTATTACCGTGGGTGCGCTGTTGGCTAAAGAGATGCTTGGCACGGATAGTGTTGCCGGTCTTCCGATAGCGCTTTTCACTCTGGGGTCTGCTGGAGCAGCCCTCGTTGTAGGACGCCTTTCACAACGTTATGGCAGGCGTGCGGGCCTGGCTTCAGGATTTTTAACTGGCGGAATTGGCGCGATTGGTGTAATCATCGCCGCAGTGACGAATAATATCTTTTTACTTTTTGTGGCGCTATTAATATACGGTGCAGGGAGTGCGACAAATTTACAGGCGCGGTATGCAGGGACGGATCTAGCCAGTCCGAAACAACGTGCGACAGCAGTCAGTATTGCAATGGTGTCCACAACATTTGGGGCTGTGGCTGGTCCAAACCTTGTCGAGGCAATGGGGGAGTTTGCTATATCTGTAGGGGTTCCAGCTTTGTCTGGACCATTCATTCTCGCAGCTGCAGCCTATATCGTTGCTGGATTAGTATTATTGTTTTTCCTCCGTCCAGATCCGTTTGTGGTCGCCAGAGCGATTGCAGTGGCAGAACGGAATGCTAAAACCAGTTCTCCTGATTATGTAGAAGAAGAACTCGTAACGGATAAGCGGGGTATTGGAGTTGCAGCTCTTATTATGGTCCTCACACAAATGGTCATGGTTGCAATCATGACGATGACTCCGGTACATATGGGCAGCCATGGACATGGTTTAAGTGCGGTAGGTATGGTCATTGGGTTTCATATTGGGGCAATGTATTTGCCATCTTTGTTGACTGGAGTACTTGTTGATAAAATCGGACGTGCGACGATGGCGGTTGCTTCAGGAGTTACTCTTCTGATTTCAGGAATTATGGCTGCTGTTGCTCCTGGAGAATCCATGCTTTGGATTACCCTTGCACTCATACTACTCGGCCTCGGCTGGAACTTTGGTCTGATCAGCGGTACCGCCCTCCTAGTCGATGCGACAAATCCCACGAACCGCGCAAAAATGCAAGGAACTGTGGATGTGATGGTCGCTTTGTCTGGAGCCACGGGCGGGATACTTTCCGGGATGGTCGTAGCGAATTCGAGCTTTTCTTTCCTCTCACTTGCAGGTGGGGTACTGTCTTTAGTTTTAATACCATTTGTGATTTGGTCAAATAAAAGGTAATTGGTTGTAATTTAGGGGTCTGGATGTTCCAGGCTCTTTTTATATGGTCTTTACAAGAGGTGTTTACAGTTCCTTTGGCGAACTTATTTTGATAACAATTAACGGAAAGAGTTGATTAAGATGAGTAAATTAGTATTACTGAGTGATTTAAGGAATAATGCTTCCGATTTAAAAAGCAAAGTCAAGAACTTATTAGGTCCCCAGTTTATTAAGCTTGCCTATATTCCATCTAGAACTGATAAGGAAAGGGAGTACTTTGCAAAAGCCAGGGCGGATTTTTTGGGATTGGGTGTTACTGATTTATTTTATTTTGATGTAGATGAAGAATTCGAATCATCCCAGCTGGAGGATTTTAGAAGCTGTGACGCCATTTTTCTGTCAGGGGGGAATACATATCAATTTTTAAAAAACTTGAAGGAACGGAACATTGATAAAAATATTAAAGAAATGGTGAATGAGGGAAAACCTTTAATCGGTGTAAGTGCAGGAAGCATAATCATGTCTAAATCAATTAAGATTGCTGCATTCCAAGATGAAAATGAAGTCGAGTTACATGATTTAAGTGGGTTAGGAGTGGTTGATTTTGAGTTCATGCCACATAGGAACAGAGAAAATCATCAGTTCGATAGCCTATTAAAATATTCTCTTCTTCAGGATGAAATTATTTATACATGCCATGACGGTGAAGGAATAGTCATTGAAGGAGATGAGATCGAGTTTTATGGAGATATAAAGAAGGTTCGTAATGGGGCATTAGTATAAACTCATAAAATTTTATCCTTTAACGGACAAACGGAAGACCGGAAACGAGAAAAGTGTCCGATAGAAGCATTTAATTTAAAAGTCCTTTAATTTTAGAAACTACATCCTTTGGGCTAAATGGTTTCAAAATGTATTCGCTGGCCCCTAGTTCTTCTCCTCGTTTAAGGTCATGAGCTTCCCCTTTAGCAGAAAGCATGATCACGGGTGTGTCTTTAGTTTTTCTGAGTTCCTCCAACACTGAGAAACCATTCCTTCCAGGCATTAAAATATCCAGGATGATAACGTCAAAGGAATGATGCAATGCTTTCTCCAAAGCTTGATCCCCATTGTCCGCAACTTCCACATCAAATGCTTCTCTCTCTAAATACATCCTTAATAAATGGCTAATTCTTTTTTCATCCTCAGCAACTAGCACTCTCTTCCCCATGTTTTCCCCCTGACATATCTTTGTTTATCGTAAGTATACACTATTGTTGAGTTGTTTTCTTCAAAATAGAGGGGATTTAATCCCGATAAAATAAATTGATTTAGAAAATTGAGTATGCTAATATGTGACCTATAATATTTTAATTCATACTATACATATAGGAATTATAATAATTAAAAAGTGGGTGAATCATTTGGGCAGAGAATTTATCCCCTTATTTGACGAATGGGCAGAGTTTTACGACGAAACGGTTTCTGGGCATGACGTTGAATATAAAGAAGTTTTTGAAAAATATGAGGAAATTTTAGATTTAGTTGCTCAAAAGTCAAATGGGAGGGTACTTGAATTTGGTGTTGGCACAGGGAATCTTACCGAAAAACTAATCGGATTGGGCAGAGAGGTATATGGAGTGGAGCCTTCAAAAGTCATGAGGGAAAAAACGAAGGCTCGGTTTATGAATCTAGATTTATACGATGGAGATTTTATTCAATTCCCAAATCTTCATGGAAAAATTGATTCCATTGTCAGTACCTATGCTTTTCATCATTTAACCGATGATGAAAAGGATACCGCCATAAAGCTTTACAGTGAATTGTTAGATACTGGTGGGAAGATCGTATTCGCGGATACAGCTTTTTTAAATGAAAGAGACCGCAATGAAAGGCATAGGATAGTAAAGGAACAAGGATACGAGAATCTCCTTAAGGATTTGCAGAGCGAGTACTATACGACTCTTGAGATATTAAAGCAGATCTTCGAGATAAATGGTTTCCAGGTGAATTTTGAAAAGTTAAATTCCTATGTTTGGCTAATGGAAGCCGTGAAAGAAAAGTAAAATTAAAGATAGTATGGGGGGAGTGGCACGATGAGAGTTGGGATTATCGGTGCAATGGATGAAGAAGTAGATTTACTTCGCAGCAAACTCAAAGACCGGGAAGATACGTATCTTGCTGGAAGTGCATTTTATCTAGGAGAGATTGATAGCTTGCAAGTAGTCCTGCTGAAGTCAGGAATCGGGAAAGTAAATGCGGCAATGGGGACAGCGATCCTTATTGATAAATTCCAACCAGATGTCATCATCAATACTGGTTCTGCCGGCGGTTTTCACAAAAACCTAAACGTCGGTGATGTCGTCATCTCAACAGAAGTAAGGCATCACGATGTTGATGTCACGATTTTTGGATACGAATATGGTCAGGTGCCAAGGATGCCTGCTTACTTCGCCCCAGATGAGAAGCTTGTCACAGTCGCGAAACGGAGTGCTGAAAAAATTGATGGCATTCAAATTGTTAAAGGCTTGATTGCTTCAGGGGATGCCTTCATGAATGACCCTGAGAGGGTAGAGTTCATCAGATCCAAGATGCCAAATTTGTACGCAGCTGAAATGGAAGCGGCAGCAATTGCCCAGGTAGCTCATCAATTTGAAGTCCCATTTGTTGTTATTAGGTCGCTTTCCGATATTGCAGGGAAAGATTCAAATATTTCGTTTGATCAATTTCTTGAAACCGCCGCTAAAAATTCCGCAGAATTGATTTTACTAATGTTAAAGGAGCTGAAGAAATAATGGTAAAGAAAATGAATGTTGAAAGCTTTAATTTAGATCATACAAAAGTGGCCGCTCCATATATCCGATTGGCAGGAACTACACAAGGCGCAAGTGGCGATGTCATTCATAAATATGATATCCGATTCTGCCAGCCGAACAAGGAACATATGAAAATGCCTGGACTTCACTCTCTTGAGCATCTCATGGCGGAAAATATTCGTAATCATCATGCCAGTGTCGTAGATATTAGTCCAATGGGCTGCCAGACTGGGTTTTATCTTTCGGTGATCAACCATGTTGATTACGACAATATTCTTGAAGTGTTAGAAAAAACTCTGAATGATGTGCTTGAGGCAGATGAGGTTCCTGCCTGCAATGAAATTCAGTGCGGATGGGCTGCTAGCCACAGCCTTGAGGGAGCAAAAGAAATTGCAGCAAAAATGCTGGCAAAAAAAGATGAGTGGCGCCAGGTCTTTGCTGAATAAGGAGAGTTAAATGCAATGACGGTTTACCGCAATATCCATGAAATAATTGGACGTACACCCATGGTTGAACTTACCCAATTCCATATTCCTAGCGAGGTTCGTTTATTTGCAAAGCTGGAATACTTAAATCCAGGAGGCAGCATTAAAGACCGACTGGGATTAGAGTTGATCGACGAGGCTTTCCGTACAGGCAAACTGGTCAAAGGCGGTACACTAATCGAGCCAACAGCAGGAAATACGGGAATCGGTCTGGCGTTGGCGGCGATCAACAAAGGAATTGATGTTGTCTTTGTGGTGCCTGAAAAATTCAGCATCGAAAAACAGACGGTGATGAAGGCTCTCGGAGCAAATATCATCCATACACCTACTTCGGAAGGGATGGCTGGAGCTATCCGCAAAACAGAACAATTGCTGAAAGAAATCCCGAATTCTTACTCACCATCCCAATTTTCCAATCCGTCAAATCCGGAAACATATTATAAGACACTGGGACCTGAGATTTGGCAAGACGTAAATGGTGAGATTGATATTTTCGTAGCTGGTGCCGGTACTGGTGGAACATTCATGGGGACAGCGAAATTTTTAAAAGAAAAAAATCCAATGATAAAGACCGTCATTGTTGAACCGGAAGGATCGATTCTAAAAGGAGGCGAGTCTGGTCCCCATAAAACAGAAGGAATCGGAATGGAATTTCTTCCGCCATATATGGACTCTGCTTTATTTGATGAAATCTATACTATTTACGATAATGATGCATTTGACACCGTGAAAGAACTCGCGGCTAAAGAGGGAATCCTTGCTGCAAGCTCATCTGGTGCAGCTCTTCAAGCAGCTTTACAAGAGGCACGAAAAGCCCCTCCTGGCACAAACATTGTTACAGTCTTTCCAGACGGAAGTGAGCGTTATTTAAGCAAAAGAATCTACGAGGGGGGAATTTGAATGAAACGCAAAACAAAAATGATTCACGGAGGTATTCCGGGAGATAAAACTACGGGAGCCGTGTCGTTTCCAATTTACCAGGTAAGCACTTACAAGCAAGATGATGTTGGAGTCCACAAAGGCTATGAATATTCACGGACAGGCAATCCAACCCGATTTGCCTTAGAAGAGTTGATCAAGAATCTGGAGGAAGGGAAAAGAGGATTTGCCTTTGGTTCCGGAATGGCGTCCATCACAGCAGTAATGATGCTCTTTAACTCAGGAGACCACATCATTTTAACGGATGATGTCTATGGCGGGACCTACAGGGTTATGAACAAGGTTCTTAATCGTATCGGCATTGAATCCACATTTGTGGACACAACGGACCTTGAAGCGGTAAAGGCAGCTATTCAGCCAAATACAAAAGCTTTGTATATCGAGACACCAACAAATCCGCTATTAAAGGTAACAGACATTAAGGCATGCGCAGAGCTGGCAAAAGAAAATGAACTGCTGACAATCGTCGACAATACTTTCAGCACACCTTACTGGCAGACACCGCTGACTTTGGGGGCTGATATGGTCCTGCATTCGGCAACTAAATATCTCGGTGGTCATAGCGATGTAGTGGCTGGATTGGTTGTCGTGAACGATGAACAACTGGCTGATGATCTTCATTTTGTCCAAAACTCTACTGGAGGGATTTTAGGGCCTCAGGACTCCTGGCTGCTTGTGAGGGGAATCAAGACTTTAGGTCTTCGGATGGAAGCACACGAGGCGAATACCAAAAAAATCGTCGAGTTTCTTACGGACCACAAGAGTGTGGAAAAAATTTATTATCCAGGTCTCGAAATCCACCCTCAGCATGAAATCGCTAAGGAACAGGCAGGAGGATTTGGTGGCATGGTCAGCTTTGATGTAGGAAGCGGTGAAAAAGCGGCAGAGGTACTCAGCAAGCTAAAATATTTCACCCTTGCTGAAAGTTTAGGGGCAGTAGAGAGCTTAATCTCAGTCCCGGCAAAAATGACCCACGCATCCATCCCGGCTGAGCGCAGAGCAGAACTTGGGATTACAGACGGGTTAATCCGTATTTCGGTAGGAATTGAAGATGTTGAGGACTTGATAGAGGATTTAGACCAAGCATTGCAATAGAAGACTTTAGCTGATTGGTTCTCTAGAAAACCAGATATTAGGAGAAACAGGTAACCAATAAAGCCGGTTGGTATCCTAGGAAACCAGATATTAGGAGAAATGAGTAACCAATGAAGCCGGTTGGCAACCTTTGAAACCAGAAATTAGGAGAAATGACTAACCAATGAAGCCGATTAGTATACTGGAAAACCAGATATTAGGAGAAATAGATAACTAACAAAGCCGATTGACATCCTGGAAAACCAGAAATTAGGAGAAACAGGCAACTAACAAAGCCGATTGGCATCCTGAAAACCAGATATTAGGAGGATGGGTAACGAATAACGCATACTGGTGTCTTGAAAAAACAAATTTTTGGGAGATCAGGTCCTCAATAAGCCAACTATATTTAAAAACAATAGAAGGGCACCGGAATTCCTCCGGTGCCCTCAACTATGAATGAATCTAAGAAGCCTTCTGCTCAGCTAAAGAAGCATGCTGGGCGACTTCATTTCCTTTAAAAACATTAAATACTAGATTCAATCCGATTGCCGTTACGCTTCCGGCAACAATTCCGTTATCTGTCAGGATTCGGATGCTGGTAGGCATTTGCGCAAATAACTCCGGCACGGTTGTCACGCCAAGTCCCATTCCGACTGAGCATGCAATGATTAAAAGATTCTCTTGTGAGGAGAATTCGACGGCGCTAAGCATTTTAATTCCATAAGCGACAACCATGCCGAACATGGCAACCATTGCTCCCCCCTAAGACAGGGGCCGGGGATGATCGTGGTCAGTGCTCCGATTTTTGGTACGAGTCCGAGCAATACAAGAAATGCGCCTGCAGTATATATGACATTCTTCGTCTTCACTCCCGAAAGCTGAAGAAGACCAACATTTTGTGAATAGGTAGTATAAGGAAAAGCATTAAAGAATGCTCCTAATATAATGGCAAGGCCCTCGGCACGGTAGCCACTCGCAAGATCTTTCTCTTCAAGCTTTTCTTCACAAATATCTCCAAGAGCAAAGTATACTCCCGTTGATTCCACAAGACTGACCATCGCTACGAGAATCATTGTCAAGATAGCTGATACTTCAAATGTAGGCAGACCAAAATAAAATGGTGCAGGCATATGCAGCCATGAAGCTTCTGTAACAGCACTGAAGTTCACCATTCCCATAAAATATGCAGCGATTGTTCCCCCAGCCAATCCCAACAGAATCGCAATGGCACGAACAAATCCTTTGAAGAAACGGAACAACATAATAATGAGTAGTAGAGTACCAAATGCTAGTCCGATATTTGTAAGAGAGCCAAAATCAGGGCTGCCCTGTCCCCCAGCCATATTATTCATTGCAACCGGAATTAAAGTGATTCCGATTATTGTTACAACAGATCCGGTCACAACCGGAGGGAAAAACCTGACAAGCTTTCCAAAGAATTTTGAAATCAAGACGACAAAAATACCTGAAACAAGGATCGAGCCATAAATCGCTGAAATACCGTATTGTCCTCCAATCGCAATCATCAGCCCAACGGCGGTAAAGGTGCAGCCCAGTACGACTGGTAGTCCGATACCGAAGAATTGGTTGCGCCATACTTGCAAAAGGGTAGCAATCCCGCACATGAAGATATCAATTGAAACTAAGTAAGTTAACTGTTCACCTGTTAAACCAAGTGCTCCGCCAACGATCAGCGGAACAATTACAGCACCTGCATACATCGCCAGTACATGCTGGATTCCTAGTGAAGCTATTTTAATTGGATTTTGATTCATCTTGTCAATTCCACCTTTTTGCTGAATGTATTTTTTTCAAAGCTTACTGTGCCATTTTCAAGCGCAGAGATTGTGGTCAATGATTCGACCCGGTAGCCTTTTTCTCTCAGTAAGGAGCCGCCATCCTGAAATCCTTTTTCAATCACAATCCCGATTCCAGCAATGTTTGCTTTTGCTTTTTCTGCTATTTCCACAAGACCAAGTGCCGCTTGTCCGTTGGCAAGGAAATCGTCCATGATCAAAACCTTATCGTTTTCTGATATGTACTGATTAGAAACAGAAATTTCGCTTGTTTCTTCCTTGGTAAAAGAGTATACCGATGCAGTATACAAGTTATTTACAAGAGTTAGAGATTTTCTTTTCCTCGCAAAAACAACAGGTACATTCAGCTGTAGTCCAGTCATCACCGCAGGAGCTATGCCGGATGATTCAATCGTCAGTATTTTTGTGATCCCACAATCTTCGAACCGGCTGGCAAATTCCTTGCCAATTTCATGCATCAGCTGGGGATCAATCTGGTGGTTGAGAAATGAATCCACCTTTAATACTGATGATGACAGGACAATTCCTTCGTTGTTAATTTTTTCAATAAGCAGTTTCATTGTATTCCTCCTCTTAGATGAGGGCTTTTAAAGTACAAAAAAGCCCAAAGCCTTGCATTCACATCATAAAATGAGTGAAGCAATGGCCTTGAGCTAATATAAGCTGCGGGCAAATAGAGGCTGAGTTGGACCCCTGCATTGCTCACTCATAGTCGGATCATTTACGGTAATCCGGTAGAAACTTGCAGGCCATATCCCTGCGATTATATGAGTGAATCTGTTAATTTATTGATATTATATCATTATTCTAATTGTATACAAATATATTATACTGAAAAACCGAACAAATTATTAAATTAGAACCTAAATATTCGTTTATAATTTGTTTGCCCAATTATTTGCTCCATATTTTTAAAAGAATAAATCTTCCCCATTTTACAAATATTTGATAAACTATTTAAGCATTTGAGGGGTTTGGGGGATATACATATGAGCGTATTCAAAGATTTATTATGGTATTTCAAGTCAGAGAAAAAGGCTTATTTGACAGGTATTTCTTTACTGTTATTTGTGGCGTTTCTTCAGCTTGTACCGCCGCGCGTCATTGGAATAATCGTAGATGAAATTACCAATGGCACGCTTACGGCTGGAAAGCTTGGAAAGTGGATTGTGGTGTTAGCAGCTACTGGATTGGCGATGTACTCACTTCGCTACTTTTGGCGTATCATGATTTTTGGTTCTGCGGTAAAGCTGTCCCGATTATTAAGGAATCGGCTGTATAGTCATTTTACTAGTATGTCGCAGTCTTTTTACCAGAAAAGAAGGACAGGGGATTTGATGGCTCATGCGACTAATGACCTTTCAGCGATCCAGCAAACAGCAGGAGCCGGCGTACTGACGTTTGTTGATTCTGTATCAACCGGAGGTTTTGTCATCATCGCGATGGCAGCGACAATCAGCTGGAAGCTGACCTTGATCGCTTTGATTCCTATGCCATTCATGGCACTATTGACTAGCTGGTACGGTACAATGCTTCATAAAAGATTCCATAAGGCACAGGAAGCTTTTTCTGATTTAAATGACAAGACACAGGAAAGTATCACTGGAATTAAGGTCATTAAAACATTCGGCCAGGAAAAAGAAGATATTGAGGATTTTCGTAAACAGTCTGAAGATGTTGTGAAAAAGAACATTTCTGTCGCGAAAGTTGACGCTTTATTCGACCCAACGATTTCGATCATTGTTGGCATATCATTCTTCTTGTCGATTGCTTTTGGGGCAAGGTATGTATTGAACGGTGAACTGACAATAGGACAGCTGGTGTCTTTCACTTCCTATCTTGGCTTGTTGGTTTGGCCGATGCTTGCTTTCGGCTGGTTTTTCAATATTGTTGAACGTGGAAGGGCGTCATATGACCGTGTTTCAGCCTTGCTCGATGAGAAAATAGACATCCAGGACAAACCGGATGCGCTGGATATGGTTCCTAAGGGCGATCTTACATATGACATTGAGTCATTTACCTATCCTGGTGATCAAGAACCAATTTTAAAGGATATTAAATTTAATCTTGGCAAAGGTCAGACGCTAGGAATCGTCGGAAAAACTGGAGCTGGTAAAACGACGCTATTAAAGCTGCTGATCCGGGAATTTGACCTTTCGGAGGGGAGCATCAATCTTGAAAGCAGGAACATCCAGGACTATATGATGGGTCGATTGAGACAGGCAATTGGATACGTACCACAAGATCATTTCCTTTTTTCCGCAACTGTCCAGGAGAACATTGCTTTTGCCGACCCGACTGTCGATAAGGAGGTCATCTATAATTCAGCTAGAGTGGCGAATATACATGATGATATTCTTGAATTTACCGATGGCTATCAAACCGTTGTCGGGGAGCGTGGAGTTTCACTCTCAGGCGGTCAAAAGCAGAGAATTTCGATTGCCCGCGCATTGGTGATGAATCCTGAGATCCTTATCCTTGATGATTCGTTGTCTGCGGTAGACGCGAAGACCGAAGAACAAATTTTATCAGCACTGAAAGAAAATCGAAAAGACAAGACTACAATTATCACTGCACACCGCTTAAGTGCCATCCACCACGCTGACCTGATTGTTGTCCTGGAAGATGGAAAGATTGCAGAGCGTGGAACCCACGACCAACTGATGGAGAACGATGGCTGGTACAAGGATATGTTTTTAAGGCAGCAGTTAGAAGAGCTTGTCGAGCAGGGAGGGTGACCAATGGAAAAAACGCCTGTACTAAACGCTAAAGAGCAGCGGTCTGTGCTGTTCAGGCTTCTAGCTTATGCAAAGCCGCATTTAAAAATGATATTCGTCGCATTTGGATTCCTGCTGCTCGCCACTGTTGGGGATGTGCTTGGACCGATTTTAGTGAAAATCTTCATCGATGATTACTTGAGGGAAGGATATATGCCTTTTGAGCCATTATTGCTGCTCGGTGCTGCTTATATTGGCATCCAGATCCTCAATGTGCTCGTCTCGTACTTTCAACTTCTGAAATTCCAGGAGATCGCCCTTAAAATCATCCAGCAGATGAGGATAGACGTCTTTACAAAGGTGCAGCAGCTTGGTTTGAAATATTTTGATAAAACACCTGCTGGTTCACTTGTATCAAGGGTTACGAATGATACCGAGGCGATCAAGGATATGTTCGTCAGCGTCATTGCGACTTTTATCCAAAGCGGGTTCCTCCTGTTCGGTATCTTTGTCGCAATGTTCGTCCTCAATGTGAAGCTGGCTTTGTTCACAATGATGATTTTGCCGTTCATAGTGTTCATCATGAGCCTGTACCGAAAGCTGAGCTCAAAGTTTTACCAGGATATGCGTGAACGCCTGAGCCAGTTGAATGCGAAACTCAGCGAATCACTCCAGGGTATGTCGATCATCCAGATGTTCCGCCAAGAAGAAAGGTTGAAAAGGGAATTCGGTGAAATTAACGATAAACACTTTGAAGCGGGAATGAAAAACATTAAGGCAGATGGGCTGCTGTTGCGTCCGGCCGTTGATCTTGTCTATATTTTAGCGTTAATCATCGTACTCAGCTTTTTTGGGATTACTTCTTTTGACAGTCCAATTGAGATTGGGGTTCTGTATGCATTCATCAATTACCTGGATCGCTTTTTCGAGCCGGTGAACAATATGATGATGCGGCTTTCCATGTACCAGCAGGCGATTGTTGCTGCCTCACGTGTTTTCAAACTCCTTGATGAAACAGAGCTAGCTCCGGGCCAGACTGGGTTGGCAGCTCAGGGAATCAATGAAGGAAAAATAGAATTCAAGAATGTCAGTTTTTCCTATGATGGTAAAAGGGATGTTTTGAAAAATATCAGTTTCACTGTGAATCCAGGGGAAACTCTTGCCTTTGTCAGCCATACCGGTAGCGGGAAAAGCTCGATCATCAACCTGTTGATGCGTTTCTATGAGTTTGAACGCGGAGATATTCAAATTGATAATCATTCGATAAAGAATTATCCGGTAAAAGAGCTGCGCGATAAAATGGGGCTCGTGCTTCAGGATCCGTTCTTGTTCTACGGAACAATCGGTGATAATATCAGGCTCCATAATAGCGATTTGAATGAAGAGGATATTAGGAGGGCGGCGGAATTTGTCCAGGCAGATTCTTTCATTGAAAAACTGGAGGATGGCTACACACAAAAGGTGACGGAGCGAGGCTCCACTTTTTCCAGCGGACAGAGGCAGCTGATTGCATTCGCAAGGACGATTGCGTCTAATCCAAAAATTCTTGTGCTGGATGAAGCGACTGCAAATATCGATACGGAAACCGAAGAGGCCATCCAGACGGCACTCGCCAAAATGCGTAAAGGCAGGACAACGATTGCCATTGCCCATAGGCTTTCCACCATTCAGGATGCAGACCAGATTGTCGTCCTTCATCATGGAGAAATAGTGGAAAAAGGAACACATCAAGAACTGCTAGCTCAACAGGGACTTTACCATAAGATGTATCTTCTGCAAAATGGTTCAGTAGAACGATTGGAAGATGTGGTTGGATAAATAATCATATTATACAAAAAGGCGATTACGAAAAGGTAATCGCCATTTTTAACAATAATGGCAAAATGTAATACTAACCTATGAATAATCTTAAAATGGCAACTCTTATCGTATGACTGGAAATAAAGAGCTCATCAAGGCAGTTATACAGTGTAGGAAACCTATTTTATGAGAACCTATTTTACGAAAGTGCCATCCAATATAATGAACAGGAAAAATCATGCAAAATGGATAAAAATAAAACAGCTATATCGCTTATGGCGTTTAGCTGTTTTTAATGGGCTGCTATCTTTTTAATGTATACGCGATTATATTCATTTAACAGCTCATCAAGTTCCTGGCTGTAATGAATGGCAATTTTAGAATTGAGGACGTTCTTCGATGCGATTTGGATCAGCTCTTCGCGTTTCTTTTCAATGAGGGAAATCAGTTGCTCTTTAGACAATGTGAAAATCCTTTCTAATTTTATCTCTCAGCAGTATGAGCATAAACTTTATGTAAAATCGTTATAAATATAGAAATTATTACAAGTGCTATATTAGTATATAGCATATACTGCCAAATTTCAAAAGAAACATTTGTAAGAAATTTTCCTGTAAAAAATATACACCGTTGTGTATTACCCAGTTTTTAAGAAGGTAAACACCTTTTTTATAGAAATTAATAAATTGTTCACAGTTAAACTATATTAATAGTAAATGGTTTTGTTAGAATGGGACTAACGAATATGGACTGGGGATGGAATTATGACAGATATAAATATATTCATTGCTATGGGAGCAGGATTCCTTAGCTTTATTTCTCCATGCTGTTTACCTCTTTATCCGGCATTTTTATCTTATATTACTGGGATGTCTGTAGGAGAACTGAAGAGTGAAAATGCGATGCTGCAAAGGCGCAGTCTGTTGCATACATTGTTTTTCTTGCTGGGGTTTTCGGTGATTTTCATTGCAATTGGCTTCGGGACATCTTTCGTAGGCCAATTCTTTATACAGTACCAGGACCTCATCCGTCAGCTGGGTGCGATTTTTATTGTTGCCTTCGGGTTGATGGTGATTGGCTTCTTTAAGCCTGAATTCTTGATGAAAGACAGAAAAATAGAATTCAAGAGTCGCCCATCAGGTTATTTTGGGTCCTCACTGATTGGTATGGCTTTTGCGGCCGGTTGGACCCCATGTACTGGTCCAATATTGGCTTCGGTCATCTTGCTTGCAGGTTCAAACCCTGGCTCAGGAATGCTGTATATGATTGCGTATAGTCTGGGTTTTGCAATTCCGTTCTTCATTCTTTCATTCTTCGTTGGAAAAATGAAGTGGATCCGCAAGCATAATGTGAAAATTGTCAAAATCGGCGGTTATATCATGATATTAGTCGGAATCATGTTATTCTTCGACTGGATGACAAAGCTGATTTCGATTCTATCCATGTTATTTGGAGATTTTACAGGATTTTAAAAAGCACATTGAAGTTTGAAATAAGAAGGATCACTATGAGAATATATTCCATGGGGATTTTTCAGCTGAAAAATTTGTCGGTGTCTTTAAATTGAAAATAATGGTTAAATATAGTTATATAATAATTAAGGAAATTAAGCAGATTAATATACTTGTTGTGATTGTCGGGGAGGATACAGCGATGGTCAGAATTTTGATAGTTGACGACGCAAAATTTATGAGGATCACCTTAACCAATATTCTGAAGAAAGCGAACCACGAAATAGTAGGAGAAGCTGAAAATGGACGTGAAGCAGTCAAGCTGTATCGTGAGCTGAAACCCGATCTCGTGACAATGGATATTACAATGCCGGAAATGAGCGGACTGGACGCCGTCAAAGAAATCAAAAAAGATTTCAAGGATGCAAAAATTATCATGTGCTCAGCAATGGGACAGCAGAAAATGGTGGTGGATGCAATCGAGGCAGGAGCAAAGGATTTCATTGTAAAGCCATTCGATGATTCCCAGGTAGTCGATTCCGTATCAAGAGTATTAAGATGAAAATCAGCCATTTAAGTCTATCTTAAATGGCTGATTTTCATTATAATAATGTGGATACTATAAATAAGGGATGAAATATAGAATGAATTATATTCTGGCGTCAACAGTTGGAGCAATTGGCATGGCTATCTTTGTGACATTCATGAGGATGAAGGCAGCCAAAAAACCAGCATCTGCCAAGAAAATTATCTTACCGCCAATCTTCATGAGCACGGGTGCGCTCATGTTCATCTTCCCAGTCTTCCGGGTTCATTTTTTACAGATTCTAGAGGCGCTTTCAGTAGGGATACTATTCTCAATCCTGCTCATCAAAACCTCGAAGTTCGAAGTCAGAGGACAGGAAATTTTCCTGAAGAGATCCAAGGCTTTCGCCTTCATTTTAATCGGTTTGTTGGTCGTCCGTATAATAGCCAAGTTGGTGCTGAGCAGCTCAATCGATTTCGGCGAGTTGAGCGGAATGTTTTGGATTCTAGCCTTTGGAATGATTGTCCCATGGAGAATCGCAATGTATTTGCAATTCAAGAAACTCCACAATGAATTGCCTAATGGTTAGGAATAAGAATTAATGATGATCCCCTTGCAAATCGCGAGGGGATTTTTGTAGTTTTTTAAAAAATGGATATAAATGGATTTTGCGGAATGGTAATATAGAGATAGCTCCTTGGAGATTCTGGACAAAACGTGGAGCGGTAAGGATGCTTATGGTAAGTACTTAAACAAGAAGTATTTTGCCGTTGGGGAGAAGTTCAGCTGGATTATTATGCCGTGGATTTAAATAAAGCCATAAGCTGGATTATGGGGAAGGAGCAATGAAGTGACAATCATCATAACCATCGTTTTATTGGTATTCATGTTTGATTTTACGAAGTTCAGGCAGCAAAATGAGAAAATGATTGAACAAAACGAAAAAATGATCTCTTTGCTTGAGGAGCTGGCGAAAAGAGGAAGGAATGAACCGGCTGAACATAAGAATAAATTATGATAGTGAGTTAGAGGTAAAACTTAAAGCTAATAGTATGAAACATGTGTATGTACAGCATTGGAACAAGTTACTGGGAGGACGACCACCGAATTCGAATAGGATGTACTTGGTTATTATCAATAAATAATCTCTGTGAAAGGTGGCGTTTGTTATTAATTAGGCAGAAAAGGTCAGCGACATAAGAAAAATAATGGATTACATCGCGGTCTAGATAAGGATAAGGCTGGATGTTCTCGAAAATTGGAGGAGCATTCATGTTAAATAAGCAAGGTTTTAATTTGTGGGCAGACGGCTATGACAAGACAGTAGAGGTTAGCGAAGAAAGTGGAGTATATCCGTTTGCAGGCTATAGAGCGATCTTAAATGCGATTTTTAATGAAGTCATGGAAATTGAAGGTTCAAGAGTTTTGGATATCGGTTTCGGCACAGGAGTGCTGACAGCCATGTTGTACGAAAAGGGACATCATATAGATGGAATTGATTTTTCACCGAGAATGATTGCTTTGGCGAAGCCTAAAATGCCGAATGCCAATTTAATAGATTGGGATATCGCTACCGGATTGCCCGAAGAAATTAAAAGTAAAAAGTACGATTACATTGTTAGTACCTATGCATTACACCATTTAACGGATGAAGAGAAAGTTTCTTTTATAAAAGCATTAATTCCAATGCTATCAGAGGGCGGCAAAATCTTGATAGGAGACATTGCCTTTCAAACGAGGCAGCAGCTTGAAGCTTGCAAGAATGACAGCAAAGAACTCTGGGATGACGATGAATTCTATTTTGTCTTCAAGGAATTAGATTCGATGTTAGAGGAATACTGTAAGTTGGAATTTAAGCCTATTTCTCATTGTGGCGGAGTGATTGAGATGACGAAAAAATGATTGGGATTGCGCTGCTTGTTCTATTTTGAAAACGTGGAGGCAGATGCAGAATGAAAAAAAGCTAGTAACTTTTTCTTTGGCAGTCATTCTTTTGGCAGCTGGATTAACTACATTCCCAACATCCAGCCATGCTTGCAAATGTGTGAAAGAGAAAAGTGTTGAAAAAGAATTGGAAAGCTCCAAAGCGGTATTCAGCGGAAAGGTCATTGATATAAAAAACAAGAATAATAAAAGAAAAATATTATTTGAGGTTGAGGATACGTGGAAAGATGTATCACAAACAGAAATCATACTTGAAGATGAATGGTCCAGCTGTTCTATTGACTTTTTTAAGGGAGAATCTTACTTGGTATATGCATATGAATTCCAGGGTCAATTGACAACCAATATATGTGACCGGACAAAGGAACTAAGCAGTGCAGGGGAGGATTTTGTAACGCTAGGAAAAGGGTCAGCACCAACCGAAGAAGTGGATCTGCAAAAACAGTTGCAAAGTCCTGTCGTTCGTTATATTTATATCTGGATTCCGTTGGTAAGTTTAATGATAGTGTCCATTATATTCATTAGAAAGCGGTCGGGGAATTGACGTGATGATGGGCAGAAGTGGTTCTTTATGAATCGCTTTTTATTTTTAGGGAAAAGGAGGGAATTTACTCGCTTTGTCGAATTCTGTTTACCTAGTAAAATTTTTACTTATTAGGGAGGAAACATGGGTTACATAGAGGATTTGCGAAAGGATATTGGTCATCAGCCTTTGATTTTGGTAGGTGCTGCAGTGGCTGTAATCAATGAAGCGGGAGAGTTTTTACTTCAGAAACGAAGAGATGGCCAGTGGGGTGTTCCGGGTGGGTTCATTGAGTTAGGGGAATCTACTGAGGAAGCTGGCAGAAGGGAAGTATTCGAGGAAACTGGGCTGGAAATTGGAAAGCTGAATTTAGTTGGTGTTTTTTCAGGTAAGCAGCATCATGTGAAATTGCCAAATGGGGATGAATTTTATCCAGTCACTGTTGCCTATGTTTCAAAAGAAATCCTCGGTGGAGTACTCAAAGAGGATGGCGTTGAAACTACCGACGCTCGCTTTTTTAATGTGAGAGATTTGCCTGACCAGCTTCATCCGCTCATAAAGGATCTGATGAAGCAGTATACAATATCGGTATGAAAATACAAAAACGAGTAAAAAAGAAGTTAGTTAGTTTATATACAGGCCAATGGATTGGCGTTTTTACTTTCGCTTTAAGTTTAATTGGTCTGCCAAAGGTCATTTAAGAATCTTCGCGAATTTTAAAAGGCTGAATTCCTGGTTGATTGTCATAGGTGTGATTATATTAATCTTTCAATTCATCAGCAAACCAATTATCTTCTCTTTCTTTTTGCTGTGGCCCAACATTTTAATTACTACTATTTTCGCCGATCCTATCAGACCATTGATGAAATGAAGGAATTAATGAGGCGAAAAGGCTTTCGGAAATCTAGATTGGCAAAAGAATTAAATGCATTTTTGCAATGAGGAGGACGAACAATGGATACAACATTTTACATTGAAAAGGCTGTGTTTAATTATCGGGTAGCGGCGGTGATGATTGTGGACAACCATGTGCTGATCCATAAACAGGTGAAGGACGAGCATTGGGCATTGCCAGGAGGCAGGGTCGAGCTATTGGAAGATTCACAGACAAGTGTGGTGAGAGAAGTAAAAGAAGAGTTGGGGATCGATGTAAAGGTAGAAAAACTTCTCTGGTTCACTGAAAACATCTTTGATTATAACAATAAAAATTATCATGAAATCGGGCTGTATTTTCAAGTTTCTCCTCTGAATATCAGCTTTAACTTCCACAAAGAAGAGTTCTATGGAGAAGAGGGTGAGCAGCTGGTCTATCAGTGGGTGCCAATCAGCAGCCTTGAAAAAATCAAGCTATACCCCGAGTTCATCAGGACATCATTGAGCGAATTGCCTGAAGCGCCGCAGCATCTGATCGTTCATAACTATAGTATTTGATATCGAGGCAGTGCTTTATTCTTACAGGGCATGTACCATCAGTGGATAGAAAAATACGAGGTAAAAAAGTGGAGTACCAAAATAAATTGTGGAATAATCTGGTGTTTTTTAGAGATCACCTGAATTCCAGTGAGGATGCCAGGATAGAATATTTAAAGGTCAAAAATTATCACGAGAAGTCTTCTAAGGGTATAAATGAATACACCGATCATAAAGAAGATTTTGTTAAAAAGATATTCAATTTAAGATTAAAGGGAGTCTAGATTTCACAATATCTTTAC
Organism: Mesobacillus subterraneus; assembly: GCF_020524355.2. Taxonomy (NCBI): domain Bacteria; kingdom Bacillati; phylum Bacillota; class Bacilli; order Caryophanales; family Bacillaceae; genus Mesobacillus; species Mesobacillus subterraneus. The sequence continues at coordinate 2,288,655 of NZ_CP129019.1, read as the reverse complement.
GGAATTCCCTATTGTTAAAGACTGAATGTAAAATAGGGCAGTCTCCGCTTTGCAGGTACCTGCCCTCACTCATAGGCGAAGAAGTTATTTCCAAAGCCGTTCACAAGCTACTAATTCAAAGCATTCGCTAATTGAAAGTTTATAAATATCTGGTTTGGTGGTTTGCTTCCAGAACTCGAAATCATATTTTTTGTCAAAATAGTTCATGGTGCAGGCCATAATATTGCCGTGGATGCCTACTGCAATTTTCTGGCCTTTATACTTATCCACAGCATCTCGTAAACCCTTAATTCCTCGCTGTTTCACTTCATTATTAGATTCTCCTCCGGGGAACTTGAATACAGGGTTTGAGAAGACTTTTTGCATGGCTTCCTCTGGATTATCAAAATGATGATTTCTGGCAGCTAGATTCCGTTCTCTGAACCGGGGATCTAATTCAATTTCCATATCCAGCAGATTTGCCAGGCCATCGACCGTTTGTCTTGCTCTGACATATGAACTTGAAATAATTTGATTGATATTTTCCTGTATCAGAATTTGAGTGACTTTCTCTGCATCTCTCCAGCCTTTTTCGGAAAGTTCACGTGTCTCCTCATGCTCGAGGGAGAAGGCTGAATGAGCATGTCTTACGAAATATACCTCTGTAATCATTTATAAATCCTCACATACTACCAATTTTAACGTATCTAATACTCTAGAAACATGAAGATCATCCTTCATCGATTCAACTGAATGCCATTTCACTTCTTTTAATGTCTGTTTGTCGCCAAGTTCAGGGTCGTAACCGAGCGTGGCTTCTTTGTCGTTTAATGGGCGAACTAAAAAACATCTTTCCTCACCATGGCTATATTAACCAGTAAATAGATAGTCTACTACTTCCACGTCCAAATTCACTTCTTCTTTCACTTCCCGAACAACTGCGTCTTCGAATGTTTCGCCTGCTTTTAGACCTCCTCCCGGGAGTGTCCAGAAAGAGCCGTCTGGATAGACATGCTTTGTCATAAGTATATAATTGTTTTTAATGATGGCAGCAAATGCTCTCGGTCTAGTCAAAAATCATGCACCTCACTAGTAATAATATAGAAATTTTACTATATTTTAACATATTTGAAGGTCTATTGGACAAATAGATGTGGAAACGGAGATTAGTGTCCGATAGAAGAGCTCTATCGGACAAACGGAAGGGAGAAACGGAGAAAAGTGTCCGATAGAAAATCTCTATCGGTCCAACAGAAGGTGGAAACCTCAAAAAAATCTCACAGAAGGGGTAGTGTCTATGGTCAATACAGTAAACAATCCAGATACAGCCATTATAGGTGCTGGGATCGGTGGACTTTCTGCGGCGATTGCATTGCAGCAGATAGGACAAAAAGTAAAAGTTTTTGAGAGAGCTTCGGAATTAAAGGAGATGGGTGCGGGTATTGTTTTGTCTGCCAACGCAATCAAGGCATTGGGGAATCTTGGGGTTGCAGAACAGGTGAGGCAGGCTGGTTCACCAGTGAAAAAAGCGGAAATCAGGACTCATGATGGTCAACTTATTGTCAATATGCCGGTTCATAAGCAGGCAGATCGATATGGAACGTACAGCTATTTAATATATCGTCCTGAATTACATAGAATTTTATATGAAAAGTTAGAACCTGATACAGTAGTGCTTGGAAAAGAGTTTTTACGATTGGAACAGGATTCTGAAAAAATCACTAGCGCCTTTGAGGATGGAGAAACATTTAATTCAGGTCTTCTCATAGGAGCAGATGGGGTTCATTCTCGAGTAAGACAGTATATTATGGAGGAATCCAAGCTGCGCTATTCGGGCTTCACTGCTGTCAGAGGGATTTCCAGCTATGAAGACCCCCGTTTTCCAGTCGAGTTGGGTGGAGGATTCGAAGCGTGGGGCAACGGGAAGAGATTTGGTTTTTCGCATATAGGAAAGGGTCGTGTGTTTTGGTTTGCTGCGATAAACACGCCTCGAGGGTCACTCGTAAAGGAGGAAAATAAAAGATATCTTGCTTTACAGCAATTTCAAGGTTGGTGGGGACCAATTGCAGATGTCATTGATTCTACAAAAGAGGAGGACATCCTTGTTCATGAAATTTATGATCGCAAACCACTCAAAAAATGGCATAAAGGAAGAGTGACTTTGTTGGGAGATGCCGCTCATCCGATGCTGCCAAACCTGGGACAAGGCGGAGCCCAGGCAATGGAGGATGCGTTAATTCTCGCACGCAATTTTAAGCAATGTACAATTGAAGTTGAGGAAGCATTAAGTCAATATGAGCAAGAGAGAATACCGCGTGTCACAAAAATTATTAAGGGTTCACGAATGATGGCTAGAATGATGCAACTTGAAAATCCGGCAGCGATGATGGTCAGAAATCAAATTCTACGGCATGTGCCAGATCATTTTAAAATTAACAGATTGGATTGGATACTTGGATATAAGGCTTAAAGAGAGCTGCTTTCGAGCAGCCATGATTAAAAACATGCAGAAAATGATTAAAGATCTGGTCTCCGGATCGATGAAAATCCAAGCCGAAAATATATTTGTCGATGTAAAGTGAATCGTGCAATAGCGCGATTCTTTTTTTGATGGCATGATGGGAAGCTTCAGAATTTGATCTTAACCAGCTTTAAAAGATACGCCTAATTCTAAAAGAAGGAAAATACAGTGTTAATGTAGAAAACTTTTATGAAAAGCGGGGGATATCCAATGGAAACGAAACATGTCCGCACATCCGGGGCTTATATTATGTACAAAGGATTATTTCCCTTTCAGGTGGGACCAACACGAAAAGGAGACAAGCTTGGCGTTGTCAGGCTTGGTGGTCATCGGGAAGATGGAGAAAGTGCCCAGGATACAGCAATTCGCGAAGTCTTCGAAGAATCATCCATGGAGATCGAGCTTGTAAATTCCCCGATTACATTTTTCAAAAGGGAATGGAACGACACAGCTATTAAAATACGATCATCAGAGGATATTGCTCCAATCCTGTTAAAAGGGACAGATCCAACTGCTTCAACAGCTATGTATCTGGCTTATTCAAATACGGCTCCTGTCCCGTCTTCCGAAACAAACGGTCTTCTGCTGCTATCCCGTGAGGAAATTTCGCTTATATGTACACAGAAAATCACGCTGGAGAAGTTTATTGCACAGGGAGGCAAGGCATCATTAAGCCGGAAGATAAACTTTGGACTGCCGCTTGAACCTTTTCCACAGCTGCTCTTTTTAGCTGAATTATTTGAGAAAGAAGCTAGCTTATTGGACCAGGTTATTTCAGTGCCGTAGACTGGCGTGGATAAATGATATTACTCTAGAAGGATCAAGAAGGGGGAGATGGTGTGATTTTTGAAATGACATACCAGGTGCGAGTTTCTGATATTGATGAAGGCCTAAAATGGTACAAATTTCTTTTGAAAAAAGACCCTAATTTTATTCCGCATGATGGCTTTGCGGAGTGGGAATTGATACCTGGGTGCTGGCTGCAGGTAGCCGAGGGAACGCCAGCTCAGGAAAGCGGTCCATTGCGATTAGGAGTTAAGTCAATTGAGGCAGAAAGATCTAGATTAATCGCTGAATTACAGATAGAGTCATTTGAGATTTTTGCTAGAGAAGAAGTTCCCGTGAAATGGGCAACCTTTTCCGATCCGTGGGGAAATACGATAGGATTTTTTGAATACATAGAGGAGCAAGTAATGAATGAGAAATTAAAGGTCGTCATAGGGAAAAATGGTTAAAATACCTCCGAAAAAATACATCGAGATAGGGATCGGTAATACATGGCTTGTTCGAACAGAAGTTGAATATGAGAACGGGAAGGAATATGAGGAAAAGTGGATTAAGGGTCCAATTCATTTCCAATCAGCTTACATAAGAATTTGGTTCTGGAAGTCAGTTATCATAGTCGATTCAAAAGAAGGTATTAAAACCATGAAGAAAAGCTGTAAGAAGTTTAAACTCATTTTCGGACTCGTCAGCAAGCAATAAGGTTTGTCCAGAAAGAGGAGTAATCTTCAGATTGTTAAATATCTGAAGATTAGTACTGCTTATTCACCTCTCGTATCTTCCAGAATATCTCCTTCCGGTGTTGTAGAGGAGGTCAGATGTAAGAAAAACTCCTACGGGAGGTATGGCGGTTGTATTAATTGGCGGACCGGTCAACACTTTATCGGTGGTAGCAATCCAGCTGCCTGATTCCCCAGCTTGTAAGGATGGAGGATTCATCAGAAACTTTCCGCTTAACACCAGATGGCGGACCTTGATACCAGGATCATCATAAATCGTCAATTGGCCAGCAAACGAAGCATAGGGTGAATCGAACCTGATTGTTTGCGAATTTTCATCCCAGCTTCCCTGAATCGGGATGGGATCTCCTCTGAAATTAGCGGTACCTGTGAAGAAGTTTCCAGATATGGAATTGATGGTGATTGTCCCTCTGACAATTGGTTTCCCTGCAATCACCGCATCAATCCCCCAACGTGAAGGAACTGGCAAACTTTGCTTCGCATTCTGTCTAGTGTACAACTTGATCTCTCCTTATTTTAAAAGTAAGGGTTTCAGCTTAATAAAGAGTATATGCAGCAGCCATTTAAATGGGGAATGAGTGAGTTCACTTGTCCTATACTGGTTAGGAAGATGTGTATTAAGCTTAATTAATATAGGCACTAGTTATAAGGAGAATCCTATATGTCAATGGTAGAAAAAGAAATCGTATCTTTGGTCTTTTACAAGGATGAATATAAAGTAATGCTGTTGAATTACAGTTTGTCTAAGGAGCAGCAAAGGTTTACAGCACTTCCGATCGATGCTTTGCAAAAATGCGAGGCTGAGCCAGACAGGCACCCAATTGTCATAATGTATGGCATTCAGCCTGCAGGTTTCTTTGTCCTCCATGGCTGGGAAGGCGTCAAAGCTTTTCATAATAATAACAATGCAATATTATTACGTGCTTACTCAATAAATGCAGAGTATCAAGGAAAAGGTATTGCTTCACAATCTATCAAGCTATTGAGCTCATTTGTAAAAGAACATTTTCCGAATATAAATGAAATCATATTGGCGGTAAATCATGCAAATGTAGTTGCCCAAAATGTTTATAAGAAAGGCGGTTTCGTGAACAGAGGCATTAATGCAATGGGAAGAGAAGGAGAAATGTATATATATCATCTCGATGTTTAAATTGACTTGGCAGACAGCAGGAGGATAATGGCTTTTTAAAGGGGGATTAATTATGCCAGAAGTAAAGCAGTTATCGGAAATGAAGTTGGTGGGGTTCAGGGTTTTGTGTCCAGGGGACCAGTATCTCGTCGAGATTTCGAAAGCTTCAAAGTCGTTGAGTGAGCGTACAGGTGAGATTGCGAATGTGGTGAACTCGGTTGTTCAGTATGGAGCTTTTGTTGTTGAGCATAGTTCAAATGAGGAAGATGGATATTGGGTATGTGTTGAAGTATCAGAATTTGAAGAGATTCCCGAAGACATGGTTGGTCTAACCATACCTGGTCAAATGTACGCTGTTTTAAGATACGAAGGAGCTAACAATGAAATCAGGCAGGCGTATACCGAACTGCATCAATGGATCGAGGCCAATGGCTACCGAAGATTAACGGAAAAATGGCATCTGGAAGCATTCTATAAATGGTCTGATCCTGCCAACATTGATATGGAACTCATGGATACAGTTGCCTTTGAAGTGTAAAAAATGGAAGTATTTGAAACCTACGATCCTTCTCAATCGTAGATAAACATATATAGATGAATACAGGGGGAAGATTATCATGATGGTGGAAACACAAGGGGATTGGATGTTTACTATTGTCCCTATCTTTATAGGGGCTATCTTTATTCTAGTCGTTGGAGTTATTATTTTTACAATTAGTAAAAGCATAGGAACCTGGAGTGAAAACAACCAGTCACCACGTGTTAATGCATATGCCAAGGTCGTCACGAAAAGAACGAGTGTGAAAGGCGGCGGCGAAACAAATGCGCGCAGCCTTTATTATGTCACGTTTGAATTTGACAGTGGCGACAGGCTCGAACTTCGAGTAGATGGCAAGGAATATGGGCAGCTCGTTGAAGGAGATAATGGCGACCTGAGTTTTCAAGGAACGCGCTATTTGGGATTTACAAGGCACTCCTAACAATTGTCTGCCAATATCAAGAAGACCAAATCAAAATGGATTTGGTCTTTTTTACATTTATTAAGAATCGTCATCAAATTTTATAGAATGCTCTTTATTTTACATACTCCGTATCGTTCCAATGATCCCCCGGCTTGTAAAATTTTTTTGCAGAGTAATACCATGTTCAACCCAAGATAAATGATAATCCAGTCTTTGAATGAATGTTTGACAATGGCAAAAGGGAAATTAAAACAGAGTTTTGGTGCAAAAGTATAGAGTATTGTTGCAGATCATCTTTATTTTATTCTACGCAAAATACCAGCAAAAATGTGACTGCATTATATAGCCTCATGTAAAAATTCTCTTTGAATATGGACTTTTTAATCAAATATGAAAGTAGGGGGAATAATACTTATAAAACTTGTAAAAGAAGGTGAGATTTTGCCACGAAAGCCAGCAGCAATTCCTGAAGAACAGGCGAACGAGATAGAAGAAATTGAACCTGAGCTGAATGATAAAAAAGATGAAATTGAAAACTTAAACCGTTTGCTAGCGGCGGTTCTTGATTACCTTTCGGATGATGAAGTGGAAGTTATTGATATTGAGTATTTATTGGAAAACACCGAAGGACTGCGTGAATGGTGGAATCAATACCGGGAGAGGAACAGAAAAAAGATCGAACAAGAAATAACTAAAGCTCTTGGGGATCTTTCAATCGAAGAACTCGAAAACCTGAGGGAGAAAATCAAGGGGAACGATAAAGAATGAAGGGTTTTGCTTATGATTGGACTACTATTATCCGTTTTTATTTTTAACCTGATTGCATTCAAGATAAATCAAAGACTGCTCCCAAGTCAGGTTGTGCAAATTTGGACATTCACGATTGCTTTCCAGGTGCTCTTTGATTTAATCGTGGAATTAAAATACCAAAGTTATTGGTATTTTTCACCAGAAATTGATTGGATTGGCCTGATTCCCAGGACAGTGTTGATCCCACCGGTAAACATGATTTTCTTAAATCTATATCCGTTTGAAAAAAAGCTATTAAATAAAATACTATTTCTACTCTTTTTTGTTGTATTAATTTTAATATATGAACTCATCACCCTGCTACCAGAGCCATGGGGCTATTTTCATTATGGTTGGTGGCAAATATGGTACTCTGCCATTGTTGACCCTGTCATTTTATTATGTTTATTAGGTTTTTATAAATGGATTCAGAGGCTAGAACAAAACAGCTAAAAGAGACATAGTTAAAACGAGGGTTTATCAGTATGTTTTAGCCATGTTTGGCTTTGTTTATTAACTTTAATAAATCAACCCATTTCTAATGAGCACCATCTCGTTCCCAAAGTTCCCTGTCTTTAATATCGCAAGACCCTTTTTGAGAGTACAGAAAATAATTCTCGTCACTTTCTGCTATCCCTTGAAAAACAGGGGTTCGATTTTATTTAATGAAGATAGTAGCTTATATCTCTAGTAGAACCTACTTTGCACCGTATGGAAAGTTCGGTTAATTGCATATGTCCACAATGCGAACTCATTCAGTGAAAAGAAAATTAAACACAATGGAAAGCAAAAAAAACTAAGCTGTTTATTGTATTGCCTAAATTAAGCTTTAAAATCGAAAATCATTGTGATTAAGGAAGGTGTAAACAGAGAAATATAGAATTTTAAATAGAGAGGTGAAAGTAGTGGGAAATCAGTTAATCCGAGTGGGCACGATTTACATTCCTGTGAAGGATCCGGTGAATTCAGCAGAATGGTATAAGGAAAAACTGGGTGCGAAGTTAAATTACCTGGATGATGATAAAGCTATTTTGAATATGGCTGATATTAGTATATTTTTGGTTAAGTCATTGGAACAGAACTCGAATTTTCTTGATATAAATGGAACTGAACGGTTCGTGCTTACATATGAGGTCGATGGTTTGGAAGCACTTACTTCAATGCACTCAGAATTTAAACAACAAGGGATTGAAGTCGGTGAAATTGAGCACAGGGGTCATGCAGGCAGGAATTTTGTATTTTACGATCTGGACGGTAATAAATTCGATGTCTGGAGTGAATTGAGCCATGTCTTTAAGCAAAGGTTTGGTCAGGAGGAAGTATGAAGTTTGATTTAATCTTTGGGCCGCAGGCTGTCGGTAAAATGACGATCGGTCATGAACTTGAAAAAATTACAGAATTAAAGCTATTCCATAACCATATGACAATTGAATTAGTGAATCCTTTCTTCGACTACGGGACAAGGGAGGGAAAGCGGTTAGTCGGACTCTTCCGTCAGGAGATATTTGAGGCGGTGGCGAAAAGCGATCAGTATGGCTTGATTTTCACCTATGTCTGGGCGTTCAATATGAAGGAAGACTGGGAGTACGTGGATAAAGTATGCCACATTTTTGAGTCAAAAGGTGGGACAGTATATCTTGTGGAACTGGAGGCTGATTTGGACGAAAGACTGCAGCGAAACAAAAGCCCGCATCGACTCCAGCACAAGCCAACAAAACGGAACCTGAAATGGTCGGAGCAGAATCTGGTGAAATCGATGGATCAATATCGCTTGAATTCATTTGAAGGTGAGATAGAAAGAGAGAACTATCTCCGAATAAATAACACGAATTTATGTGTTGAAGAAGTTGCCCAGCATATTAAGGCATATTTTGACTTGTGATTGAAAGGGGATATGAAGAGTTGGATTCTATTAAACAATTAGAACAGGAAATAGAAAGCAAAGAGAAAGAGTTAGTGGGTTTGAAGCATGAGCTTGCGGCGTTAAGAAAACAGCTTCCTTTATTTACAGTAGAAGATTATACCTTAACTAGTACCGAAGGCGAAAAACTTCTATTGAGTGAGCTTTTTGGAGATAAAAATGAATTGATCGTCATTCATAATATGGGGAAATCCTGCTCTTACTGTACACTATGGGCTGATGGGTTCAGCGGTTTTACCAAACACCTTGAGAATAAGGCTGCTTTTGTCTTAACCAGTCCGGATGATTACCAAACTCTATCAGACTTTTCAAATGAACGCGGCTGGGCGTTCAAGAGCGTTTCAACGAAAGGGACAACTTTTAAAGAAGATCTTGGATTTAAAAGTAAAGAAGGATTTTGGCCTGGAGTTTCTATTCTGTTAAAAGAAGAGGATGGAACCATCAAGCATTACACAAAAGCCGCCTTCGGTCCAGGGGACGACTACTGCAGCATCTGGTCGCTGTTTGAATTGTTGCCGGATGGAAGCGGAAGTTGGGGACCGAAACATAGTTATGCAGAATAGGCAGTTTCTTTTATATAGGGATATTAATCAAGATTTTAGGAGGCTTAAAGATGTGCCTTGTCGTGACAAGAGAATTCAAAGTGATAGCTGTGAAGCATAAAGGACTTTACAAAGATTTTGCAGAGCTTGTGCCCAAGGCAGCGCATCAATTTTTACAGAGTGCTTCGAATCGTACAGGAACTGAGGTTACGGTGTACGAGCCTAAAGCAAGTGAGAGTCATGCTGAAGGAACGTTCTATGTTGGGTTATTGGTTAATGGTGAGTTTGATAATCTGCCAGAAGGGGCCGAATTTCTCGATATTCAGCATACATATGCAATGAATAGAGGGAAAGGGACAGTTATGGGCAGTTTATATTCATCCCTGGATCGATGGATAGATGAGCAGGGCTATGTACGAGATACGTTGGAGAGGTATATATTAGAAACTTACCATCCATTGGGAAATGGCGGGGAAGAAGTAGAAATATATATTCCGATTAAGTCATAGGGCACCGATTTCTCGTTGTCCTTTGAATTGCTTATACAAATTATTAAATATTTGTCATTCTTTTGAAATTGGCGGGGATAGGATGGAGTTCAGAGGTGCCTCTGTTTATGATGAAGAGGAGTTTTACGAGAATTTTATGAAGCGGAGAAACCGGCCGGAAAGTCCAAACAACATCATTGAAAAACCTGTTTTGTTAGAGATGATAGGGGATGTGGCTGGAAAAAGAATGTTGGATTTAGGTTGCGGTGATGCCGAAATTGGAGTTGAACTGTTGGAAAAAGGGAGCGCTTCTTATCTAGGAGTCGAGGGTTCGAAAAATATGGCTCGAGCTGCAGCTGAAAAATTGGAAGGAACTACTGGCCAGGTTCTACACTCTTCTATGGAAGAATGGCAGCCAAAGCCAGAGCAATATGATTTGGTCATTTCTCGTTTTGCTCTCCATTATTTAGCGGATTTAAATGGTGTTTTTACCAAGGTCCGTGACTCATTAGTGCCTGGCGGGAAGTTTGTAGTCAGCGTCCAGCATCCGGTTCTGACTTCTTCCGCAAAAAGTGCAGAGGGCTCGGGCAGGAGAAGTGATTGGATAGTGGATGACTATTTTAACCAGGGCGAACGGGTCGAACCGTGGATCGAAAAAAAGGTAATTAAATATCATCGGACAATCGAAGAATACTTCCAGCTCTTTATGAAAGCGGGCTTCTCAGTGGATGATCTTAGAGAAGGTATGCCAAGAGCGGAAAACTTCTCCAGCCAGGAAGAGTACGAGCGACGGATGAGAATTCCCCTAGTATTGATCATTTCTGGGACAAAGCGGGGAGAATGAGTTCTAAATGGAGTTATAGTCGGCCTTTAGGGTTTTATTAAGTCTGTCGGAGATTTTCCTGAATAGGAGGGATAGCATGGAGGCTATTTTTAAAGAAATCATACATATTATGCACAATGATTACGCAGGATGGAAGGACAAGAAAGGCTTGGATCGGCCTGATTACTATCTTGGCAAACTGAAGGATGCTAATTTTGCGGATGTTGTAAAAGAGTATTTACTGGACTTCAGAGATAAGCATATATATTTTACTGATGTGAATGCTGAGAGGACTGTTGACCAGGATCGGGGATTCAAGGTAAGAAGATATGAAAATCGGCTTTATGTTACCGAAGTTGGTGCCGAGTCCCGACTTAAAAAAAGGGACGGCGTTTGTAACGCTTGGCGGTCATTCGCTTATGGAGCTGAAGGAGAAGCATGAAAGGCTTCTAGATGAGAATCATGCCGAAAGGGAAAATTGGACGCAAATTCTTGCGCTATATGAATATGGGGAAACCGACGACGGGCAAGAGGTCCGGTTTCGTTTTTATCAGAAGGTCGACTATCAGCCAGTATATTCTGTTAGGAAGTTAAACGAAGAGACGCTGCTGATGACTATGACGGACTTTGCGGATTCTGATTCAATTATACGGATGATGGATGAGCATAAGGACCTCCTTGAGTCTATGGAAAACTGGATTATTGATGTCAGGGTCAATTATGGTGGTGGTGATGCAAGTTATTTCAACCTGCTCCCTTATTTAATGCCGGAAGAAGGTGCAGAACTGGCGGACCCGGATGAGAAAATGCTCTTTAACTGTACGGAGGCCAATTCAAGGAGACAGCTTGAATCTGTAAAGGAGCAGATAAAAGGCGTCAAGGATGAACAGACCTTGGTTTTCTTGAGCGTGTGGCAGCGGGAGTGGGAGCGAAACAGAGGCAAAGGTTTTGTTGAATTTGATTTTAGTGAATTTTTTCCTGATACTTTTGTAAAAGGGAAGTCTGAGCCAAAATCCATTATTGTGATGACGGATGTTTTTTGTGGCAGTGCCGGGGACTCGTTTGTTGAAGCTTGCAAGAAATCTAGTAAGATTACCGTGATGGGTAGACCAACGGCAGGGTTGAACGATTATGCCAACCTGGCGATCCAGCGTTGGGATGAGGGCTATGAATTGTGGTACCCAACCTCTCGTTTGTCCAGGATTGATCATGGACGTGGCATGACAGGAGTGGGGATTGAACCTCACATCTATATACCCTGGACTCCACTGCATTTGGAAGAGGATGTGGATCTTGCTGCAGCATTGAAGCTGGTAGACTCTAACTTACCTACATATTAATAGAAAATACGGTAAAAAGTTTACAAAATAGCCGTATTTCTTTTAATTCATCTTTACAATACTGTGGTAAAGTATAGATGTAAGGGAACTCACAATTAAGGAGTGTTGGCGATGGTTAAAAAAGTCATCATTAATTTCTTATTGGTATGTGCCCACTTCTATCTGCTGTAACAAAAGTTAAAAAAGTCTTAACAAAATGAGGCAATGAACTTTATTTTAGTCTTTTAAAATAAATACTAGGCAGGATAGCAAGTGTGGCTATCACAGCAACCGGCGAAGGTGGGGACGGTTGCTATTTTTTTTGGGGTTTTAATGATTTTAATAGAATACTCAATCTCATTACGGACAGAAATGGATGAGAAAGCGGAAGAAGTGTCCGTCATAAGGGTCATGACGGACAGAAAAGGATGAGAAAGTGGAAGAAGTGTCCGTCATAAGGGTCATGACGGACAGAAAAGGATGAGAAAGTGGAAGAAGTGTCCGTCATTAGGGTCATGACGGACAGAAAAGGATGAGAAAGCGGAAAAAGTGTCCGTTATAAGGTTCATGACGGACAGAAAAGGATGAGAAAGCAGAAAAAAGTGTCCGTCATAGAGAGGTGAGCACGACATAGTTGTTAAGAAAGGTTAAAATGTTTTATATAGAAGTTAGTGATATTTTGTCCATTGTTTACTACCTGTTGATTCTAAGTGCTTCCCCAAGATCCTTCTAATACGTTTGTTTGAATCTATTCCACACCATCGCTGAACCTCAGTTGAAGTAATTGCTCGTTCTGGGAAAATTAATCTAAACTCCTCTACCGTCCTCATAACTGCTGATTCTACTAATTCTTTGCTCCCGCAATCCTTACAAACTAAATACTTATGATATGCCTCTACTGAAAACGACTCACATTCACTACAGGTAATACCTTTCTTGAGTTCGTCGTAGTGAAAGGATGGTAGTTTATTGTAGGATGTTTCAATCTGATGGAGGGAGGCTAGTTTGGTTGCGAATTTGTAATGGTTACTGGATACTTTTCCTGGCTGGTTGTTGAGGTTTTCGAGGAGTCGTTTGATCTGGGTGGGGAATATGAATGGAAGGTCTGGATGTGCGTGATACAGGGTAAACTCGGGGTTAATAAAAACGACTGAACCTTGTATTTTAAAGTTGTAGCCTAGTTGATTTAATAGTTTCTTAAAAAGCAGCTTAGTGCGATTGAGTTGATCGAGTGGATTCTTGATCGAAACTCCGGTTGTTATTGAAGTTAGACCTTCTTGTTTGTATAGATAATCTCCCTGGTTAGTCTTTATTTCAAAAAGATATAATGTGCCGGCAAATATAATCAAAGTATCGATTTGAAAGGTTGTTCTTTCAACTTCGAGCAGCAATTCGTTCAAAATTAAACAGCTGCTTGTCAGTTTTTCTGTCATGGCATCGAATTGCAATTCGCCTTTATATCCCTTATCGAGGTATGAAAAATACCTTTTTTCCTCATCTGCTAAATCAAGTCTCTTGTTCAAGATTCTAAGCTTTGACAAAATAATAGGTTCCGTTCTTTCCTTAAAAGCCACATGCATCTTCCTTCCGATTTTATTCTACTTAATCATACTATTTTACTGAAATGAAGATATTGAATTTTTTGTGAATTGTGACAAGCTTGGCTGAATACAATGATAAGACCACTTGATTCAGTCAGGAGGAGTCGAGATGTCATTGAAGGTTTATGCCATTTTATTAAAAACTGTGGGTCTAGCCGTTTTCCTAGTTCCAATGTTCATGAAGGGGATGGGATATATTGTGACCATTTCTCCAACGTTAATGTTTAGTTTGATCGCAATTGGAGTCGTTTTATTAATAGTTGGAAATGTGGTAGAGGCAAAGGCAATGCGGAACGGCGAATATTTTAGACGGAGAAGATTTAGGAAATGAGGAACGAGTTTCAGCAACTGAAACTCGTTATTTTTTTAACGAAAGGATGAGCCAAACAAGCAGGTAGAGATACCCTGCAATTGTAAAAATCGCCCACAGTGCGCCTTGCTTCAATTCTCTCGCTAGAAATTCGAATTCACTCATCTCCAACGGCCTGTCGATACTATTCATCAAACTGACCATTGGCACCGAAATAATGATGAGTATCGCAATCATAGCCAGCGGTACCTGTTTTTTCTTAATGACACTATAAATAGCCCTCACAAAAATAATCATTAACAACAAATATAAAATAATCCAAAAGACAACTTCCATCATAAAAATTACCTCCCTAAGGAATTCTATCATTTTTTTATCTCGAATGCCTGTTAGAATGTGGTAAAATTGCTTCAGAGGTGAGTAGTATGGTAGTAATTAATATTTGGTTAATCGTCATCCTGGTTGTTGCCTTTCTCGCGGCAGTCGGAGCTTGGCTGAATACAAGAATCATCCTCAAAGATTTGGCAAAAATCAAAAACCATCTGGGGATTAAGGAAGAGCGGGCACCATCAGTTTTTGACAATGATCTCGATAAAGAATAATTAACAGGGTGGAAGACAGTGACGAAAATACATATTATTGGTGGACCCGGAAGCGGGAAATCATATTTAGCAGGGAAACTTTCAAAAATGTTGGGACTGCCCAAGCATGAATTGGACAACTTCTTTTGGGATTATGAGTCTGAATATTTCGGATCGCAAACCCCTCCGGTAAAAAGGGCGGAAAAGCTGGAAAATGTGCTTGTGCAGGAAAAGTGGATCATTGAGGGAGTATATCATAGCTGGCTTGAGAATAGCTTCCGTCAGGCTGATTATATTTTTGTGCTAAAAACGAATGTCTATGTGCGTGACTGGAGAATTATTAAGAGATTCATGCTGCGAAAAGTTAAATTGGTTGCTTCTCCACGAAAGGAGAATGTGAAGACGTTGATTGGCTTGTTAAAATGGAACCATCAGTATGACGGAACGAATCTGGTGCAGGCAATCAAACTGATGAAGCCATACAAAGACAAGGTCATCATCCTGACTAAAAATGATGATGTGTTCAAGCTTTTCAAAAAACGGAAAAAGACGGCATGAAAAAAACTGCCTTATCAGAAGGCAGTTTAGAACAAACTCTCATATGGTGCGGTGCTGATTTGCTTTTCAGCAAGCCGCTTTCGCAAAAATTTATGGTCACGCTTTGGTGTGGCGAGGATATAGCCGCGAATGACAAGCTCCTGAGTAATCTTGTCCGCCTTTTCGTTCAGGGCAATCTCACCAATTTTGCCTGCGATTTTGTGTCTCGCCACATCCCTGAATAACTCAGGAACAGGACTGACCAAATCTTCAAGCAGTGCCTTCTGCTCATCATGCCACAAATGCCGCGTTTGATTCACATAATACTCTTCCCAGTCCATATCTGATTTGCCGTCGTTCTTCGGCAGCTTTTTCAAAAACTTGCGGAACATAAAATATCCGCCTATTGCGAATAAGCCGACCAATACAACGACCCAAAACATCATAAACCACAAAAACCAACCTTCAAGCTGATACATAACCCTTCACCCACGCATTTCTAATATCTTTTCTTATTATAGTACCAGCCATCTATGGAAGACAAGTCTTGTGACAATTTGAGTAACACTCTTGTAAAATCAACAGCTTGTAAGTATAATAGACCTTGTTCTTTAAAATGGGGCTGAATGGGGTACTGGTGTCCCCCACGGTCTTCAAAACCGCTTGTGACCACCGTGTGTGGTTAGCTGGGTTCGATTCCCAGGCGGTCCCGCCAAATACATAACTTAGTAACCGCTCAGTATGCTGGGCGGTTTTTATTATGATAATGAAAGTTGAGTATTGTGAAGTGCTTTTGTCTAATTAGAAACAAAAGGTCAACGTCGATGTGTTTCATTTAATAGCTACTGATCATTGAAAACTGAACATACGAGGGTATCGATATCACTTGGGATGTTTCCTGATTGGTTAACTGTGCTTCAATTATGTAAGCACACTTAAGCGGAGTTTCTTTTTTAATTCTAGCGTGTAGTGGGGATTAACATTTTTCCCGTAAGAATCTAAATAAAAAGACGAACAGTACAAATCCTGTTCGTCAAAAAAATGGAAGTTATACAAATCAATCTGGAATTTTAGAATTATGATTTCTGCCTGTCTTTGCAACTTTCATCGCTTCTTTAATATATTCCGCTGATTGATTCAGCCATTCAAGTTCTTGCGAGTCGAGAGTAATTTCTAATTGTTTTTCTACGCCATTTCTCCCGATGATACATGGCATACTTAATGCAACATCTCCATCGTATCCATATTGTCCATGTAACGTTGTGGACACTGGATATACACTGCGTTCATCTAGCATAACAGCCTTTGCTAGTGTAATAGCAGCTTGGGCTACACCTGCATTTGTCCAGCCTTTCCCATTTAAAACATCAAAGGCTGCCTTTACAACTTGTTTTTTCAAAACGTCCCTGCTTAATGGTTCTTTTCCTTGAAAAACTTGATCTAATTCTTTTTCACCAAATCCTTGCACACTTAAGCGGCTTAATACTGGGAAAGCTGTGTGTCCGTGTTCGCCCATCATATAGCCTGTTACACTTTTTGGATCGATGTCATAATTAGTAGCAATTATTTTACGAAGTCGTGCAGAATCAAGCATAGTTCCGGTTCCGAATATGCGCCCCTTCGGATAGTCGAATTCATTTTCTGCTATGTACACCATGGTATCTAAAGGATTTGTTATTAGAATAATGATGGCATCTTTCGTATTTTTAGTAATTCCAGTCATCACTTCACGTATTACCTCAGAATTGACAACAGCTAATTGCGCTCTGTCCGGCATCGCATCTTCATCACTTTTTATCATGCTGGGACCAGCAGCACAGATAATCACATCTGCATCCACACATTCGGAATAATCTCCAGCATGTACCTTTGTATTTGACATATATGTTAGAGCGGTTGCATGTTCTTGATCAAGAGCTTCGCCATAAGCTATTTCTTTATCTATATCAATGACAGCTATTTCCGCAAAAAGTCCTAATTTCATGGCATCTGCCAGAACATAAGAACCAACATAGCCTACTCCTACAATAACTAACTTATTTCTTTTCATGGTTTTCCTCCTAAATAATTGATAACTATATTTTAACATGATTAAGAAAATACTAAATTTTTTAAACAATCCCTTTTTAACCGTTCATTTAAGTTGTTAAAAGGATCAGTACATAGGATTACAAATCGCCATTATTGTAATCCAACATTGTGACGTTTTCTCGATAGATTCGTCTATTTATTAAATGGTACTATTTGTATACAAATTAGGTCTAATTAATGAATGGATGTGAGGGTCAAATGAAAAAAATATCGAGCTTCCTTTTTTATTTTGTATTAATCATTGTGCTAGCTTCCTGTAATGCGGAAGTTAACGAAAATGGGAGTCCTAATGGCAATAGAGAACCTCAATCTACAGGTGAAGGAAACCCTCAACCTTATGTAAAGGGTGTGAAGGACGTTGATGTCTTGAATACTCATGGAGGCATTGATGGGATTGAAAGGATGCAGCGTTTTTATAAAGATATGAAGAGTGGGGTGCCTTCTGATTTACGGATTGTGTTCTATACGATTGAAGGGGATCCCATTGTAAAGGATTTGAAATTCGATGGAGAATCTCTTGAGGTAAAGACTGATAATACTCGTGATGCGTATGGGAGTGGGGAGATTCAAACGATTAACTGTGGCCAATTGATAGAAGAAGTGAATCCTACCAATACCTCCTTCATAGCAACTGATTGTAAAGAAGGCCCTTATGGGATGGAGGAAATCATAGAAATTGAATATAATATGAGCCAACAGGATTTGTTTGAAATTAACCTAAAGTATGGAGAAAATCTAGAAAATGAAATTAACACGAAAACTAACGAGGTCATAAAAGAAAACGGTACGACTGAATCGTTTCAGATGGCAGAGAATGTGAAGCAAGAGCTGTATAAAAAGCTAGTCTTTGCAAATTACTTGGGTGAAAAAGAGCTCGTTACAACATGTGATCGCCCTAACGCGATACAGTACAATTTAATGGTGTATATAAATGGAGGGCAGCAGGAACTTACCTGGAAGCAATGTGATGAAAGCCTTGATGGGCTGAAGTTTTCAGAGATTGCAAATTACATTATCGCACAATCTGAGCAGGAACAAGCAGAAAATCCAGAAGTAATCGTTCAAGGCTATGTGCTAGAACGGAAAGACAACAACCTGTTAATTGGAGAAGAATTAAATAAGCTGGATTATGAATGGATGAAAGACGAAATAAAGCAGATGGATTTGAATTCATTTGTATTTGATTTTACCGAATTAGAAGGTGTTGCTGTTGAAGATTACCAACTTGGTGATAAAATCCGGGCTACGATAGACGGTACCATCATCGGATCGAAGCCAGGAAAAGCCAAAGTGAAAGAAATTGAAAAAATAAAGTAGTGGAAATGCAAAGTTATGGATGTTTATATATATAGATACTGTATTAGACTTTGGATTTAATAGAATGATTAAATGCCTTGCTCCCACCAATGAGCAAGGCATTTTTAAAAGGCTGACTAATTTAAATCACTCTTCAAAAATTCTTCTAGAGCATCCTTATTCTGATCAAAATCCACTTCCAACACTTCGCCAATTTTGTCTTGGCGTGTGTTTTCAAAGCTGCCATCTTCAGGAATCCGTATTGTTTGTATTTCTCCGCCTTGATTAGTCAATACGTCTTTTCCGATGGCTAAAAGCGTCGGGGAGTCGATATTCGTATCAATGTGTGTTTGTAAAACATCCAGCATTTCAGGCAGCTTGGTTACGCTGTTAAGACTTACGGCTTCTTCTTTTAATTTTGAAATCACTTCTTGCTGTCGCTGGACTCGTCCGAAATCACTTAGCCGGTCCTGGCGGAAACGTACGTATCCCAGCAGTTCCTCTCCATGCAGCTTTTGGGTTCCTTTTTCCAATGTCATACCAATTCCATCGGACATTTCATAAGGTATGTCCACTTCTATTCCATCTGGAATGAGGAGGTCGACCGCTTTTTCGAAGCCTTTAAAATCAACGATCGCATAATGATGGATGTCTAAGCCAAAATTCGTTTTAATCGTTTGCCTCAGTAATTCAGTTCCACCAAGGGAGTAGGCTGCATTTAATTTTTGCTGCCCATGTCCAGGGATGGCGACATACATATCGCGCATTAAAGATATCAGTTTTACATTGTTAGACTCAGGGTTGTAATGGGCAACCATGATTGTATCCGTTCGGGCATTTGTCTCTCCACGAGAGTCGCTTCCTAATAAAAGAACGTTTATTTCCTTTCTAGTATCCTTTTCACCGTGAAACGACTCTGCTTCAGCTTTTTTAAATGGTTGATTTAAAGCTTTATAAGTTCCTTCTATGTATTGAAATATCGTATTCAGACCAACCATAAATATCCCAATTATCAAAAGGACCATCAATACTCGGCTCCATCTTACTTTTTTCCTTTTTAATGCCATTTTAACACCACCAACATCCATCCCATCCTAATTGTGAAGTTGTCATTATCCCATAGTTAGATTTCAATCCTGGTAAGATTTGATTACAGTTGTTTAAAAATCTGCTGACAAATAGATAAGTTGATGTAATAAAAAATCCGCACGGTGTTGCTTTCCGTACGGATCGCATTCATATAAATGCTACTTCTCTCCATAAAACAGGGCTGTGTTGATAAGCGGCAGCCAATCCATTTTCTTTGATGATCGCCTTATTAACGGCTTTATAGGGCAGTGTGACATGAAGTTTTTCCTTGAAGGGTGAAATGGATAAGGATACAGTTTGTTGGTCAAGATACTCTGCATTGATAGGCTGGTTGTTGGCAAATGAAAATTTCTGCGGGAAGCCATCTCGGTAAAAATAGTGCTCCCGTTCTTTCGGTATTCCAGGTTGATTCAGGCAAATATACAATGACAGGTTATCGCAGAATTTTAATAGTTTTAAATGGAAGGAAAGCAGTTCGTCTTTTTCGATTCCTATTTCCTGTAGCAAAACTTGCTGTCTCAGGTGTTCCTCGTTCCAAAAATTCTTACCGATTGCACTCGTGGCATTCTTAAGAAATGATGCATAGTGCAAGCTGCACAGGAGGCCGGCATAAAGATCCAACTCCGCGACTTCGTCAATTCCCTTTTTGTAAAATGAAAGCTTCGGCCGCCCTGGATAATCCGTAAAGGAGTAAGGCTGCTGAGTTTGTTCATTCCATATTGGTTCTTCGTCTGGCTCAATCCAGCACCGATCGTGTTCTCGTACGGCGAGTACCACCGAATCTTTCCTCTCGATTCCGAGGAAATAATCATCTCTCCAGAATTGTGCAGCGTCCCGAGAAACCAGTGCATGGTCATGCTGGGTAACCATGACGAATTCATCCTTTCGTTCATGGATAATCATTTCAAATCACCCCTTCTATTTATATTTTATTTCCACAGCTGGGTGTATGCTAGAATTTAGTATTTTTAGTGATTCGAAAAAAATGATATAATTTCTTCGTTGGGAAGTAGGTGTTTAGTATGCAAAATACAGCTATCAGCCGTTTTCTTATGATGGGATTGATTGAGGGTGGATCATTGCTGGTGCTTGTGTTCATCGCAATGCCGCTTAAATATTGGGCTGGTTTTCCTGAGGCTGTTCGGTTCGTAGGTTCTTTGCATGGGTTTTTATTCGTTTTTTATGTGCTTATGATTATATATACGACATTTAAGATCCGATGGTCGTTGTTATGGGCAGTTAGTGGGTTGGCAGCTGCGTTCATTCCTTTTGGTCATATGGTTTTGGATCGCTTTTTACAGCAGACTTTTTCGGTAAAGGAAGTTTCATAATGAATGTAATCCAGAAGCTTTTTTCAAAGCAAAAGAAAGTGAAGATTGAATTCTGCCAGCGTAATTTGGAGCAGTTTTTACAGGAAGAGAGTTATGCTGCATATAATGATTTCCTGAGCCGCAAAAATGTAATACACAACGAATTCGAATGTCAGAGCAGGTGCAAGGAATGCAGTATATCACCGTATGCAATGGTGAATGGCGATTTTGTAAGTGCAGAGAATTCTGATGAGTTGCTTAAAAAATTGGCTGAATATATAGACTGAAAAAGCATCAATCTCGATGCTTTTTTTTGTTGTTTATAAAATTATTTAGTGTGGAAAACTACATGTATTTTTTAAATCCAGCTCCAGCGCCTAGCCCCTCGAGTCGCTTGTCCTGCTGCGGCTCCTAACTCCTCGAGACGTTTCGGTCCTGCCAATGAAGTCAAAGATCGACTTCACTGTCAGGCCCTCCAACGCTTGTCGGAGTTGGGCAGTCGCCTCCGCATTTCGAATTGTCTAGTGTCGCCTCCTAGAAACTCCGAAACTTCAACTCCGCCGGCAGAAGCAAAAAGCGCTTCTTTGTCGGAGTCTCCAGTTTTCTGCGTTTCTGAACAGTCGGCTATACATTTCAGTTTCGGTCCGCTCAGGTGAAGTCAAAGAACGACTTCACCGGTCGGCCCTCCAGCGCTTGTCGGGGCTGAACGAGGCGCTTGCGCTTTTTGTTCGTTGCAAAAAACTTATTGGCTGAGAGTTGAACCATTTTCGCCTGGGAAACGAATGACTCATCATGCAGGGATTGAGCTTGTTCAACTCGATGATTTTTCTGAAATGAATTTCGGATCACTGGTTCCTTTTTTTCAATCCAAATAAATATGCGATGGGAACCAACAAAATGAACTGGGACAACAGTGCTAACCACAACATAATTAATCCTCAGCTTGTTTATAACCAATCGATGTACAGATTTAAGATGAATAGGACAATTACTAGAACAGCAATTATATTGACCCATAAAGGGGAGTCTGCTTTTTTCGACTTCTTGCTGACTTTTTCCTTATACTTCTTTTGGATTGTTTTTGTTTGAAAATTGGATTTCATTAAGAATCACCCCACGTGTTAATTTTAACATATATATCCAAATGGTGAATTGGAAGTTGTAAAATTCCTGAATGAAACATATTTGTTTTATAGAAGGAGTTGATAAGAGTGAAATTCGAGATGCAAAAAGCCAACCTGCTGGCGGAGAATATCAAGGGCTTTGCGGAGTTTGTCCAGAAATGTTCTAAAAGCAAATCTGGATTGATTATAAATCATGATAAGCTGTATCAAGTGAAGCTGTGGGTTGAAGAGTATAAATTTCACCAGCTTGCCGAGGAGATTGCGAGAATTAACACATTTGATTGGGATGAGAAATACACAATATTGCTGGTGGAACGATTTTTAAAAGGTATGCAAATCATTGAAGTTTATGTGGAGCATAATCAGTCTGACTTGTTTATACTGACAGGGAGAATTCATATCCTTAAAAATTTGACTGCACTTTTTCCTATTCCTGATTGATTTTTGCTATCTAAACGCTTAATAAAGAATCATTTCAGAAGAAACTGATATTTTAATTTTGTAACAAAGTTTACGAATCATGCTTTTTACGTAATATTAAATACAGTTTTTACCCGTCTTGGTATGAAGCTTAATATTTACCCAGTGTTTAACTAGTGTGATATGATTGTAATCTTGTTAGCCTATTATTGGGACTGTTCAGTCTAATAAACCAAAACAGGAGGTTTACAATGAAAAAAATTATTATGTTAGTTTCAATCCTTACACTAGTGATTGGTTCATATACAGTTTATGCTGAAACGTCGAAAACGAACAAGCCGGCTGAGACTTTGACAGCCAAAAAGGTCGATGTTGATTCGAAGGAATCTTCAGTTACAGATAAACGCTTCATCAAGGAAGAAGAAATGAAACTTCTTGCCCGCCTGGTCCATGCGGAAGCTAAAGGTGAGCCATATGAAGGCAAGGTTGCCGTTGCCGAAGTAGTACTGAACCGAGTGGAAGACGAACAATTCCCTGATACAGTAAAAGAAGTCATTTATCAAAGAAACGCATTCCAACCGGTCCAGAATGGTGCAATCAATAAACCTGCCAGTGAAGATGCTATCAAAGCTGTTGAAGATGCCCTTGAAAATGAAAATAACAATGACTGTCTTTATTTCTATAATCCGGAGACAGCGACAAGCCAGTGGATCTTCACCAGGGATGTCGTTAAAACAATCGGAAAGCATGCATTTGCTATCTAAAAGCGCGTACAGCCTATAAAGCTGCGCGCTTTTTTGCATTTAAATGGGCAGAAAGTCATCCTTCAGCACATTCACCACAGTATTATCATTTTTATTCCGATCAAAATTATTATAAAATAAAGCTTACCAATTAGTGGAATGAGGGTGGTTAGGTGAAAAAGTATTATAATCGTTTAACACTGGTTTTTTCAGTGCTTTCATTGATATTGATGCTATTTAGTCTTGGATGGACGATTCAAAATCAATTTTTCAGCAATGGAGCTTCAGGAGCTATCGAACAGGTAAAGCCAGTTAAAGAGAATACGGAAAAAGACGGCAAGGTGGTTGTGGCAATTGGTGATTCGCTGACTCGTGGAACCGGGGATGATTCAGGAAAAGGCTATATTGGCTACCTGGTTGATGAGCTTAAGGAGAAATCGAAAGAAAAAATTATGATTCATAACTTCGGGGTTAAAGGATACCGCTCGAATCAGCTGTTGGATCAGCTTAAACAAAAAGAAATCCAGAGAAAGATTCAGGAAGCTGACTACATACTGATTACCATTGGAGGCAATGATTTGTTCCAGAGTGGGCAAACGTTTTTGCAAATGGATGAGCAGAGTATAGCTCAGACGAAGGAAAGTTTTTTGATAAACCTTGAATCAATTTTAAAAGAAATTAGGACCATTAATGACTCAGCTGTCATTTTTCATATGGGATTGTATAATCCGTTCATTGATTTGAATGATTCCGAGCTGACAACGAAAATTGTCCGGGATTGGAATTACGATAGTAACCAGCTGCTCGACCAGAATGAAAAGGCTGTTTATGTGCCAACATTTGATTTATTCCAGCTGAGTGTCAACGATTATTTGTACACAGATAAATTTCACCCTAACGCTGAAGGCTATAGGCTAATCGCTGAGCGGGTGGCTTCATTAATTACATGGTAAGGGGGGGAGAACGATGAGTGAGATTACGCTCTCTGTAAAAGGCCTTAAAAAGACGATTGGCAAAAAAAGAGATTATTAAAGGCATCGACTTTGATCTGAAAAGAGGCGAAGTGTTTGGCTTCCTTGGTCCGAACGGCGCTGGCAAAACTACAACGATTAGGATGCTGGTTGGTTTGATCAAGCCTAGTTCAGGAACCATCGAAATCGGCGGCTATAATGTCAGGAAGAATTTTACTAAAGCAATGGCACAAATGGGCTGTATTGTTGAGAATCCTGAGCTGTATTCCTATTTGACAGGATGGGAAAATCTTGAGCATTTTGCGGGAATGCTGCCTGAAGTGGATCGTGCGTATATGAATTATGTTGTGGAACTTGTGCGGTTGGAAGAGCGTATCCATGATCGAGTCAGTACGTATTCCCTTGGCATGCGGCAGCGTCTTGGGATAGCCCAGGCTTTGCTGGGGAAACCAAAGGTCTTGATTCTCGATGAGCCGACGAACGGACTGGATCCGATGGGGATAAGAGAGATGAGGAATTTCATCCGTTATCTGGCTGAAGAAGAGGGTTTAACTGTTCTTGTATCAAGCCATCTTCTCAGCGAAATCCAGCTGATGTGTGACCGGGTCGCGATTATTTCAAAAGGATCCGTTATTAAAGTGGACTATGTTGAGAATCTTTTGGCAATGCAAGAAAAAGTCATTTGGCATGCTGAACCTCGTGATACGGCGAAAGAGATTCTGAGTGGAGTTACGACGGTTTCAGACGGGGCAGATGGGGCTTTGGTTACTCCTTATTTTGAAAATGAAAGTGCAATTTGGAACCGAATGCTTGTGGAAAAGGGTGTCCAGGTGAATGAGATGAACAGAAAATTGCCTGCTTTAGAGGACCTTTTCCTTGAGCTGACTGGGGGTGAGTCGATTGATTAACCTCGTCAGGAATGAAATGCTGAAAATCGTCCGCAAAAAAAGAATTCTTATCGTTGCGGGTATCATCGCGGTGCTTGTCGCGCTTTTTACATACTCTCAATACAGGGAAATCGAAAGAAGACTTGAGCGCTTTGGGGATGTTGACTGGCGAACGACTCTGCAGCAGCAAATCATCGACACCCAAAACAGGATCACGAGCAGCGGGATTTCAGATGAGTGGAAAAGCCAGTTGCAGCTTCGTATCCAACAGCAGCAATACTACCTTGATAACAATGTAAATCCGATGGAGCCGGGTGCACCGACTTTTGCCCGTGTTTTCGCCGAGCATTCGATCACCCTGTTCCTGCCATTGATGATTATGGTAGTGGCAGCGGATATTGTTTCTTCTGAACGAAGTGCAGGGACGGTAAAGCTATTGCTTACAAGGCCGGTAAAACGCTGGAAAATCCTGATGAGCAAATACCTCACTTTGGTTTTATCTGTCTCAACCATTGTCGTGTTGTTTGGAGTGATCTCCTATTTGATATCGGGGCCTTATTTTTGGCTATCAAGGCTGGGCAGCTCCTGTCATAACCGGATTCAATGTCGTAGAAAATGAACTCAATACAAATGCAGTCCAGATGATTCCACAGTGGCAGTATCTGTTGATGGAGTTCAGCCTGGTGTGGTTTGTGGCACTGATTGTCGGAACGATCACATTCATGCTTTCAGTTCTAATCCGCAATACACCAGCCGGAATGGGTGTCATGCTAGCCGCGCTTATATCTGGAGCCATCCTCAGCAATATGGTCTCATCATGGGAATCGGCAAAATACTTGTTCATGATCAACTTGAATCTGACAGGATATCTGTCCGGCCAGGCCCCCCCGATCGAAGGGATGACGCTTGGTTTTTCACTCGTCGTCTTGACCGTTTGGGGATTGGCCGCTTTAATCGTTTCGTTTGTTGTGTTTATTAAGCAGGATATATATTAAATGTGTGAACCCTGGCCAATTTTGGTCAGGGTTTTGGCAATTCTATAGGCTTGAGAAGATTGGTTGAACTGTTAGAGAGAGAGTTTAACGGTTGAAGCCGTTTTTGACCGGTTTGCAGGAATATGTTTACGGTTGCAGCGAATTTATTAACGGTCATAAGAATTAAATATTGATTTAATCATGTTAAAAGAGTGAGCGCGAATTTAATACCAGTTTGAGGAGATATATTACCGGTTGCATCAAATATAATACCAGTTGGAGCAGATATAATATCGGTTGCATCAGATATAATACCAGTTGCAAAAGAATACTACTTGTTTGGTACCAGCAAGGGTAATAGGGTGATGTTGGTAAAAAAATTGAAACTTTTTGGAGGTAAAATACGTATTTAAAACCGAGGTGACGGCAATGTTCAAAATCACGCCACGGTGTTCGGAATGCGAGAAGGAAATCCAACCAAATGAAGAGATTTATGTGAAAATGAGGTACCCGGAAAGGAAAGGTATGACCGAGATCAAAGCCTTTATCCAGTATGAGGGTAAAATTATTTGCAAAGTGTGTAACCATAAATAGGAGGAACCTGAAATGTTCACTGAAAAGCGGACCGAAAGAAGAAGGAAAAAGAAGCAGGAGGGCAGCTATACGTTTTGGGACTTTGTTTTTGATCTTTTATTTTATATTCCAGAATTGATTTTCCTTCCATTCCGGCTTGTGTTCTACTTATTTAGGTTCCTTGCAAAGTCTATATTTGATGTCTTCTAAAAATCCTGCGATCCACTTATCGCAGGATTTTTATTTCTATAACTTCCGTACCTTAAAGTTACTGTGCAGTACTGGCCAGTTTTGAGGAAATGATGGTCCTAATGTCCAGAAACTGACACCACGTAATCCATAATCTCTTACAGTATCGTACTTGGCCTGGACACTCCTTGCGTCTTCGAACCAGACTTCATGCTGCTGACCGTCTGCGTCGGTGTAGCGGAAAAATGGAGATTGGTACGTTTCATTAAATTGGATATCCACAACCTGTTGTGCGGCAAGCTCTACTGCTCCTTTTGGACTGACTGTTCGAGCATAAGTTCCTTGTACCCACGGGATACGCCAGTCCCTTCCATATAAAGGCACACCCATGAGGATTTTATTTCGCGGAATGGCTGTTACCGCATAGTCCAATACTTTCCTAACTTCATTGATCGGCGCGATTGCCCATAGCCTCTCCTCCAGACCAGCCCCATTCATAGGTCATGATTACGACAAAATCAACAATTTTTCCGTGCGCATCGTAATCGTGGGCTTCATACAGCAAGCCTTCCTGATCGGCCCGTTGCTTTGGAGCTAGTGCAGTTGAGACGGTATAGCCTTCAGGATGCAACCGCGCAACCGCTTTTCTTAAAAAGTTATTATAGTTTTCACGATCCTCCGGATAAACGTATTCAAAATCGATATTCAAGCCGGTATATCCTTTTTCCTTCATTTTAGCTAGGATATTGTTCAATAATGTGTCCTGGATGGATGGATTCCGCAGGATGGAGGCTGCCCGATCCGAGCTGAACGAGCCATCAGCTTCATTGGTGATTGTCAACAATGGAGAAGTATTGGTCATGTTCGCTGCCTGAATAACACTAGTATCCTGTAGGTTCACGAGTGATCCATCTTCACCCATCTTATATGAAAAAGGGGCAAGATAGCTGAAAAGGTGTCCACGTGAAAGAACATTTCTTCTGCCTGTATCATCCATCCTCGTAATATAGGCATTCACTTCAATTACAGGTTTTTGAGGGGCTGGAATTCTCAGGACCCCGCCTGGGTAAATGACTGCTGGATTAGAGATATTGTTGGCTGCAGCTATTTGGTTCACAGTCACTCCGTATTGCCGGGCAATCGCCCACATGGTTTCGCCAGACTGGATGGAATGCAGTATATATGGCATCTGAAGCAATTGGCCGACAAAAATCAGCGATGGGTCTGCGATGTTGTTATAGCTTGCAAGTTCTTGTACGGTCATCCCGTAACGAGAGGCAATGACCCACAAGCTGTCACCCTGCTGGACAACATACTCCCGATTACTTTCTGGAATCACAAGTGATTGTCCAACCACTAATACATTTGGATTATCCATTTCATTTGCTAAAATAATCTGGTTAATAGTCGTTTTATAGCCTTGAGAAATGGCCCACAGTGAGTCACCCGATTTTACGACATGTATTTTCATTTATAATCATCCCCTAAGTTAAGATACCTTTTATCATGATATGCGGGCAACAGATGTCCTATCTGTAAAGATTTATTTCGGAATATTTAGAATAAATGTATAAATCTATTTAAAAATCGATATAATAGAGAGAAAAAATATTAAGATAAAAGGGGAAAATGGTATGGTTACGTACGGCACTTTTTTACTTTTAGTAGAAGAGGCGGAGAAGTTGAACTGCAAGGTGATTTATGATTCCAAGAAAAAAATCAATTTTAATCCAAACATGTCCATAACGATTCCATTATCGACCACGCAGGAAAATGTGTATGCCTTTGCTCATGAGATTGGCCATTGTATTGATTTTGTCAATGGAGAGCTCAACTATGATGAATGGCTGAATGATTGGTCTTATCGGATTACCGCTGAAATGAGCGCATGGGTCCATGCCTATAAAATATTGAAGAATTTGAACGTGCCATTAGACGGATGGAAGGAGCACGTCGATTCAAAGCTTTCGACTTATTTTAAATATCATGAAGTGATTGCATAGAAACTGGCTTTGGCCAGTTTTTTTGCTGAATAAGAAAATAAATTTTTGGCACTTAGATTAGTGTCCAGCTCTAGCGCCTAGCCCCTCGAGTCGCTTCGGTCCGCTCAGGTGAAGTCAAAGGGTGACTTCACTGGTCGGCCCTCCAGCACTTGTCGGGCTTTTCTAAAAAAAAAAAATTTGTATAGTTTACGAACGTTTGTTCGGGATATAATAGCTTTAAACACTCCCGAAAGGATGGTCAGCATGAGAATACGTGATCGAGGAAAGCTCAAATTTATGCCAGCTCATTTTATGCCAGAGCATCGTGCATTATTAAGAGAGTTAGCCAGGGATGAGTTGCGGCAGCCGAAGCCGTTGCTCGATGAATACGAAATCCAGGAGATGGAGAATCGGATTTGCTACGCCATGGAATTTACCGATCTAGTAAAAATCACGAAGTGGGATGATGGATTTACATATGAAGAAAAAGTCCATGTTCACTTCCTTGATTCAATTAGGAAGGAGGTAAGGATGGTAGTTGAGGATGGTTGTGCAGTGACAATTGCATTCGGGGATATAGTCGCTATAGAAGTAATAAAATAAATAGGAAAAAAATCCTTTTAAAAGAACATTCTGTAAACTATATTTAAGATAAGATATAAAGACATTTTCCTACTAGGGGGCTATTTAGGTATGAAGCAGAATGTTTCTCATTTGAATTTTGAAGAGCTTAGGATGGAATTATCAGCAGAGGCTGGCAAAGGGTACCCTATGTTCATCGCAGGTGTTATTTTCTGGCTGGTGATGGGGATTGGAGGTTTTTTTGTACCACAGCATATTATGGTTTGGGTCTATCTATTCGGCATTGGTTTAGTGTTGCCTCTTGGTATTCTTGTTTCAAAAGTAGTTCATGTCAATTTTCTTGCTACACATAATCCGCTCTCATCCATAGGCGGCTTAGTCGGTGGAATCCAAATATTCTTCGCACCACTTATCATTCTTGTTGCGTACCAGCAGCCAGATTGGATTCCTTTTGTCGTTGGTGTTTTAACGGGTGCTCATTTCCTGCCATATGCGGCCATTTACCAGAGCAAGGCCTATTTTTTTCAAACGGTTGGTACTGTCTTGACAGTTTCTCTGATCGGTTTAAGCTGGATGGAATATGCTTATTTATTAATACCTTTTTCATTGATCATTGTTTATTCTATTACTTTGTTCTGGCTGATAAAGGAGGCAAAAGCTGTAAAGGGGAAATGGACTGCTCAAGAAAAAAACATTCTATCACAATATAACTATTTAAAATGGGGAAGCAGGAATGATTATAGAAATCAGAAATATTAAATAGGATAATATAAATGCTTTTGCAAAACTTGAGGTTTCCGAGGATCAACTGCCTTTTGTTGCTGAAAATTTGGCTACCATTGCATGGGGATAAGGAAAGGCATTTGAATATGATTCCAGGAGTAGTCGAGAACGGTGTGTTTGTCCATATGGTGTATAGGCTGATCACGGTTGAAAATGGTGAGCTGATTGAAAAAATAAAATAAAATATTATAGGTGCTTCTAATTGAAGTGCTTTTTTTTTATTTTAGGAACAATTAATCTCTGAGACCTCTTCATGGGTTAGTCTTAAAGGATTTTCACCATTAAAGCAGAATATATTTCTATAAAAAGGGGGTCGTCATGGAAAAAACAAATCTTCATCCACTCATGTTCATCGTCTTAGTCGTTGTCACTACCTTTTTAATGGGCTCTTCTTTTACAGTCGGAAAGATTGGTTTGAACTATGTCTCTCCATTGTTATTGGTTGGTTTAAGGTTTACGATTGCCGGTTTGATCATGGCGGTACTCGTGAGGAAAAGAGTTAAGCCGGAAAAGCTCGCTGACTGGGGAAGGATTTTTACTATTGGTATGATGCAGACGGCAGGAGTCATGGGCTGTATCTTTCTTAGCTTGCGAACAATCACTGCTGGAGAGTCCTCGATTTTAACCTTTACCAATCCGTTATTGGTGGTTATGATGGGGACCGTATTCCTCGGGATTCGTTACAGGCTCATTCATTGGATTGGCGCGATCATTGGGTTTATTGGTGTGTTCATCACATTGGGTTTTCATTTGCAGCTGACAATAGGAACACTTTTCGGACTGGGGGCTGCGGTGTTCTGGTCAATTGGTACCATCCTGATCAAACAATGGGGCAGCCTATTCAACGTATGGGTCTTGACAGCTTATCAAATGCTCTTTGGAGGAATCATTCTCTTATTGATGGGTCTTATGTTGGAAACGCCTAAGCTTACGATAACCCCGGTTTCAATAACGATTATTCTATGGCTGGCGGTCATGGCTTCCATCGTTCAATTTGCCATTTGGTTTTACCTGATTAATCAAGGTGATCCAGGCAAGACAAGCGCCTTCCTGTTCCTCGCGCCATTTTTCGGCGTGCTAACTGGCTGGGTGTTGTTGGGTGAGATTGTGGAATGGTTCGTCTATGCAGGTGGCACCCTGATTTTCACAGGGATTTTTCTGGTGAATTGGACGTTTAAAAAGGGGTTAGCGAATCGCAAAATGGCAAAATTATTAAACAACTAGTCTCTTTTCGCAGACTTCTCTTAATAGCATTTGCTGTATTAATGTTAAGGTTAAGAAAAAAATAAACAGACTGAAGAAGCTGGCTAAGTTCATTTCCAACATATATTAAAGAGGAATGAAAAACTTTTTTATAGGACGTATCTTTTCTCTCCCTTAATCCGTTTAAGGGGCAGAGAGGTTCAAAGGAGTGAACAGAATGTATATCGACAAGCTCAGGAAAGTGGATACAGCAAAGGATAAAGGGTTCATGGACCACTATCAAAATCTTAAGAGATATTGCCAGTTTTTAACACAGAGCAGCTGGGATGGTGATGACCTTGTGCAGGACGTGACGGTTAAGGCGATTCGCCATTATGAGCCTTCCCAGATCAGCTCGGCTTTGTTGAAAAAGATGGCTTATAACCATTGGGTAGATACGGTCAGGAAGCGCAGCCGTGAGATAACGGGAATACCGGAAGATCTCGCTTCATTCACTAGTGGCAATGTCATGGATACAGTCGAGATGATTTTAGCCAAATTGACGCCGAAGCAGGCAGTGATTCTGGTTTTGAAGGAAGCATTCCGTTTTCAATCCCGGGAAATCGCTGAATTGTTGCAGACTTCAGAAATGGCAGTTAAAGCAGTGCTCCATCGGTCCAGGAAACGACTCGAACGTGATGTAAGCTTGCGGGAAGTGGATCGAGAAATTACCGAGGATGAGGAAAAGCTGCTGTCAGACTTGCTTTGCGAATCACTTCAGTCTGAGGACCCGACTGTGTTGCTTGAAAATATCCATGAAATCCCGACGCTTGCTTCATGTTCGCCGGAAATGTCGCTGCTCTCCTATTCACCTCTCTCTAGTTTCAAAATGGCTGCGTAAGCAGGAAAGGGAGGAGCCAAATGACTACAATTCCTTATGTCATCGAACAATCGAACCGGGGAGAGCGTTCATACGATATTTATTCCCGACTGTTAAAAGACCGGATTATCATGCTTGGAGATGAAATCAATGACCAGGTGGCAAACAGCGTTATTGCGCAGCTTCTATTTCTTGAAGCAGATAATCCTGAAAAGGATATCTCGATCTATATTAATAGTCCTGGAGGTTCAACCACAGCAGGATTCGCAATTTTTGATACGATGGAATACATTAAGCCTGATATTAGCACAATCTGTATCGGAATGGCCGCATCGTTCGGAGCCATGCTGCTGCTTGCCGGTACAAAAAGGAAAAGATTTGCACTTCCAAACAGTGAAATCATGATCCATCAGCCGCTGGGCGGTGCAAGAGGCCAGGCGACGGAGATTGAGATTTCAGCCAAAAGAATCATTAAATTGCGTGATCATGTGAACCAGATTATTTCAGAGCGAACCGGTCAGCCTGTTGATAAAGTCGAGAAGGATACAGACCGGGATTATTTCATGAGTGCCGAGGAAGCTCTTGAATATGGGATCATCGACAAAATCATCACACGAACATAGTGGAGAGCTGCCCTGGGCAGCTCTTTTTGTTTGACTGTTTTAGCATTGGATTTTTGCTCACCTAACATTATCGGTTACCCAAACTCTCAACTGGTATTAAATCGTGGTTAACTGGTATTAAAATGCTTTTAACTGGTATTAAAAATTAATCAACTGGTATAAAAATGCTTCTAACTGGTATTAAAAATGATTCAACTGGTATTAAATCATCGTTAACCGGTATTATCCGCAAAAAACTTTATCAGATTCAGGTTAATGGACATAGCTGCTCTTTTTTTATTTTTTTCTAGAACTGATAAAGCGAAACTGTTATAATCGAATTTATATTTTAAAAATTCAGACCAATCAATATCAATATCTAAATAAATTGCATGAAGTGAATGAACAGTAAAGGGGTGTATCCATGAATCTCAACGGATCGGAAAAGATTAGAAAAATGACATCAAGTATTTTTCAGGAAGTGGTTGACCGTAAGCAGGCTGCTGTGATGAACGGGAAAGATGTGATTGACCTGAGTATAGGGAGTCCGGATTTTGGGCCGCCTTCTTTTGTAATGGAGGAGCTTGCTAAATATTCGATGGATCCAGGGAAATATGGATACACGCTAAAAGGAATTAGCGAATTTAATGAGGCGGTACAATATTTTTACCAGCAGCGTTATTCGGTAGAACTTGAAGCTGAAAGCGAAGTATTGCAGCTAATGGGTTCTCAGGATGGTCTTGCTCATCTTGCCACTGCAATTATTGATCCTGGTGATTATGTACTTGTTCCAGATCCGGGTTATCCAATCTATGAAGCTAGCGTAACGATTGCAGGCGGTTCGATTTATCCAATGCCTTTGCTGGAGGAGAATAAATTCCTGCCTCAGTTTAGTGAGATTCCTCTTGAAGTTTTACAAAAGACGAAAATGATGATCTTAAGCTATCCCGGAAATCCTGTCACCGCACTCGCTGACCGTCTTTTTTTTGAAGAGGTTGTTGAATTCGCCAAAGTACATCACATCCTGATTGTACATGATTTCGCTTATTCGGAATTGATCTATGATAATAACCCGCAAATCAGTTTCTTATCTGTACCGGGTGCAAAGGAAGTCGGAGTAGAGTTCAACTCGCTCTCCAAAACTTTCAATATGGCAGGCTGTCGAATTGGCTACGTAGCTGGTAATTACCAGGTCATCAATATCCTTGCATCCTTCAAATCGCATATCGATTACGGAATCTTTTACCCAATCCAAAAAGCAGCGATTGCCGCACTGACTTCTGATTATTCTTTTCTGAAGGATCAGCTAAAGCAGTATGAAACGAGGCGTGATGCTTTGGTATCAGGGTTTAGGAATAGCGGATGGCAAGTGGTCAATTCTCCTGCAACAATGTTTGTGTGGGCTAAAATTCCTGCTGGCTGGAAATCAAGGGATTT
Source organism: Mesobacillus subterraneus (assembly GCF_020524355.2). Classification (NCBI taxonomy): domain Bacteria; kingdom Bacillati; phylum Bacillota; class Bacilli; order Caryophanales; family Bacillaceae; genus Mesobacillus; species Mesobacillus subterraneus. The sequence goes on along the minus strand of NZ_CP129019.1, from coordinate 2,254,512 downwards.
TGCCTTCAGGTTAATTGATGAAGAAGGGATTGCCGTTGTTCCTGGTGATGCTTTTGGCTTGCAGGGGGAAGGGTATGTAAGGTTTGCAATGGTTCAGCCTCCAGAGAGATTAGTTGAGGCATCACAGCGAATAAACCAATTTTTAACTCGTCAGCCGCTAAGTATTTAATATTCATATAGTTTTGTTTGGTTTTTGAATTTATGGTTAAATTTTGAAACTTTTCAAGTATTCCTCCGTATAAAACGTAAAGGGGGAGAGCTCATGAAAAAGTCATCATTAATTCCTATTATCCTTGTACTACTGCTGTTCGGCTGCCAGCAGAAACAATCAGGCGCACTCGATCCTAGTAAGCTCGAAAAAGACGAACAAAAGGGGAATGCCACTGAGGAACAATTGAAAAGTATTCCCATCCTATATCATGTACCATCCTTAAAAGTGGGCTTAGATGCCTTGCCATTTGAAGTAAACCCGCCTAAGGATTTTCCTTTTGAGGCCATGCCGCTGAAAATGACCATTGAAGATTTTAAGCACGATGGGAAAGAGATACAAGTCAATTTTAACAGTGTTTCAAAAAATAAAAAGGATAACATCATTTTTATGATTACAGTCCATAACTTTAAAGTAGAATACGCCGAGCCATTAGGAGAAGAAGTTCAACTAACAGACGGTGTAGTCGGATACTATAACGGTACGCTTTCTTTTGAAAAGGAGGGAATTTATTATAATATTGGCTACCACAATCCTAACATTTCAGATGAGCAAACAAAGAAAGACACCATAGCAATAGCCAATCAAATGTTATGAGGGATAGAAGCCAATTCTTTCAATACAATCTTCAATCACTCAGCATTAATCAGGAATTCCCTTCATTCGCTTTAGGTTCATTTTAAATTTAGCATAATTTACCTGATCACAATAAAACAAACCAACCCAATTTGCAGAGTATAACTCCCTCGTTCACCGCACACTACATATAGGTGATCATAGTGAAGAAAATACTTTATTTCATAATTTGGTCTTTCTGCATTGTCCTTCTGTCTTTCGCTTACGAGGATTATCTATATTCTCAGTTTAAACTAGACTCTTCGCAAGGGATGGTTGAGGATAAAGGGGTAGGGAAAACAACCAAAAACATTTATGGGAATTTTACTGAGGAACCGGAATACTGGATTCAGCTTAATGGAGAAAAAATTATAGTGACCAAAGCCATTTATGAAGAAGTGCAACAACACAGGCAGATAAAAATAATGAATACTAAGCATGGCACGGTGATTGAATAAAAAAGATGGTCCGAAAATTGGACCATCTTTTTTACCAAGTATCGCCGCGCTCTTTTTTCAGTTCTTTCATTCTTGCTACCCATTCGTCGACTCTTTGCCTGATTTCCTTGCTTTCGGTGTCGGCTTTTTCGCGATTGGTTTTACTCATGGCATAATGCAGTTCTTTCATGGCTTCGCTGCGTTCAAAGCCCCAATCTCTTAACTCGGAATATTGTTCATCGGTGATCCAGTCATTCTTTGACATGATGGCAGCCGCGTCGATGATCCGGTGTGCTTCTTTTCTTCCTACGGTCCATAATTCAAGCGGGTACTTTTCCGCGACTTTGTATTCTGCGACCATATCCCATCCGTCTGGAGCCATCGTAAAGGCAAATGCCAGGTCGAGGGTGGAAGGGAGCCACTCGTATTGAATTGTATTTTTCAATTCCTCAGGGTTGTCGGCTTTGAAGTATTCTCCGTTTCCGGCTTCAGCTACTGCTTTCAACTGATTTTCTGTATTACCATCTACATCAAAACCGATGATGTTTACTGTACTTTCAACATTTTTTGCAATAAGGTCTTTGCTTGCCTGGACTGGATCACCATCACAGGTTTCGGCGCCGTCGCTGACGATGTAAATTGTTGTATGGGCATTATAGCTGCTGCTCATCTCACCGGCCTTTTGGATGGCGCCAGCAAGAGGGGTCCAACCCTTACTATCAAAAGAATCGACCGCTCCGTGGAATGCTTCTTTTTCGTATTTGCCCATTGAATATACTTCTTCAATTCCAGAACAGGAAACTCCTTTATCTGCGTCAGAATCGGAGCCTTTGTGACCATATACAATGAGAGAAACCTCACTAGACTGGCCGATGGTTTTTGCGAAGCTTTTCACTGCATCCTTGGCGATCTCCATTTTGGTCCGTCCATCCGTCTGTTGAAGCATGCTTGAGCTTGCATCAAGAAGGATAATAGCTTTGCCAGAAATTTTCGTTTCTTCTTCGCCTTCAGCCTTTGTCGGGTCTGGCAGGAAAGGTTCTTCGAAATGTGGTTCATAGGCAGTGGCATTCTCGATAATTTCTTTATAATGTGGACTTGCTAGCAGGGAAACAAGGCCTTTTTTAATAGATTCTAAATCATCTGTCTCAACAGCAAGTTCTTCAAGTTTCTCCGGCAGTTTGTTTTCTACCTCTGGGTTCAGCTCTGGTGTATTGAACCCGATATCCTCTATATCTTTTTCATAGCTCAAGTCGCCCATCATTGAGCCAGGCTCCAGAGCCATCAGGCTTTCCTCAGTAATCTCTAAACTTATATTCTTCAAGTGGTCGAATTTACTCTGATTTGTCTCTTCCTTTTTAGTAACTTCCTTAGTCGGTTGTTCAGTTACGATTACTTCATCAGGTGCATCACTGCTGCACGCAGAAAGAACGAGTGACGTGAATAACAAGAAAAACAGCGAATACCTTTTCACAAAAATCCTCCTCATCCAGTTTTCGCTTATGTAAAAACTTCTTCATAGAGTTTACCATGATTAGCAATAAGATTTGAAGTAATTTCCATTGGATACTGGCATCCTGTGTATAAATTCATTGAATGACAAAAAATGAACAGTGAATTAGGAGGGATTTTGATGAGTTTGATGAACTGCCTGTGCTTCTTCATGTAAAAGTAAATTTCAAGTAGCTGCAGTCATTAAATCGGCTGCCGGTATTTCTTTATTTAATCTTTTGTTTCATTTTGACTAAACAGGATAAATGTTAATATAAAGAAAAGGTTGACTATGGAGGGATGTTCTATGCACCCGGTCATTTTATTTGACGGAGTTTGCAACTTTTGTGATGCCAGCGTCCAATTTATTCTGAATCGTGATCCAAATGAAACGTTCCACTTTGCATCGTTGCAGAGTGAAGCCGGAAAGGAACTGCTGAAAAAGTATAATGTGCGAAACGATGTGGACAGCATGATTTTAATCGAGAATGATAAGGTTTATTATAAATCGTCCGCAGCCCTGAGGATTACTCGTCATTTGCGTGGAGCATGGAAGCTTCTATATGTGTTCATGGTCGTTCCTGCTCCTATCAGGAATATTGCATATGATCTTATAGCCCGGAACCGATACAAATGGTTCGGCAAGAAGGATAGCTGTATGCTGCCTCCGCCGAACGTACGGAAGCGATTTTTATAATAGAAAAAACGGAAAAGCTGGATCTCAGCTTTTCCGTTTTTTTAGTGAGTGAATGTAGAGTAACGCCAGTAATGATTAGCCATTGGATCTGCCATCATTTCGAGTCCCTTGCTGTGAGCCTGGTGGATGGCTTGCCACTCGTCCGAACCTGGTTCTTTAATATAAATTTCATGCTCAGGTGCTTGATCATGGATCCCAACCAAGTCGAATTCATTGTTCTTGTAAAAGGTTCCGCATACATGGTAATCAATAGCAGGGGACATAACCAGTGGATTGCTGACAGAATGATTCAGGTGAAATTGAACTCTGTCGTCGTCTGTAAGCACCTTTTCCAACTGAATCCCCTCGTCAGCAGCGCTCGCTGATTCTAATAGTACAAGTTCTTTGGTGTATGCTTCTGTTTTGCCGGTAGCCTTCGTTAAGAGGGCAGATGGGTTTTTAGTGTCGATAAAAACGTCTCCTCTGGTCCTGAATTCAGAAGACTCAGGATCAAAGGAACGATAATCGCCTTTGAATATCTGATCCGGAGATGCCGCATTCGGATTTTTCAGCCATTCTTCTTTTAAAAAAGTGGTGTATCTGAGCTGCCAGTTGCCGTTCATACACTTGATTTCCTGGGGAGATCTCAATAATTCCTTTAAAGGCCCAATCTTTTTGGAAATGGTAAACTCCTCATCAGCTGCCATTCTAGTGGTTGAATCTTTCTTAATAACACCCACCGCATTGGCGACAACCGACTTAAGTTCCCATTTCATTTGATCCGACCGTTGCAAAGGTCGCCTTGCTTTAATCCTATAAGTAGAAACGTCGTCAGCTTCTATATTTTCATCGGTAAAAGCACAGGATTTTACTGTCTCCAATTTACTGCCATTCCTGTAAATCGTATAGTCTGTAACACCCTCAATCGGTTCCCATTCTAAAGAGATTTGCCCATGAGTAACAATCGTTGTAATGATTGAATTCTCTAAAATGTTATCTTTTTCCTTGAAATCCACTGATGTAGCTGTTTGGATACGCATTCTATCTGTTAGCATTCCATGTTCATCAAGCGTTTCTATACAGTATGTGTACATAGTGCCGGCAACAAGATTTTGGTCGGCAAGTTTTGGCTCCGTTCCTTCGTATATCAGTTTCTCTCCTCTAAACACACGATAGGACGATTCCTCACCCTTCCATTCCAGTTTTATATGTGTAGTGGCCTGCTCAATATTCGCAGGCATCCTTGATTGAGAGGCAGCAGCAGTCTTCCGCTGACGATTCAATTTACCAGCATAAAGAGTGCCGGCAATCCCAAGTGCAGCAAGCGGCAAAATTTTGCCTGTCCGTGTTTGTTTAAACTTTTTGAGACGAGTTTGCCTATTCATCCATCCACCACTTTCAGTTTTTTAGTAGCTTTTCAAATAGTTACCCAAAGTCATTGGATTTTAATTGAAGCGATGTGCTGAAGGCGATGGTAAAATAAGGATTAGTAAACTCTGAATATCTAATAATTTATATATTTTTACATTTATATGCTACTATACTATTTAAGTTATTGTTACCGGCGATGACGTGGAGTTACCAAAACCACATCCAGAGGGAATAAATAAAGCATTAGAAGAACTGGGTGTGTCAAACATAGAGGCTATTTTCCTTGGAGATAGCGACGCGGATATATTGGCTGGTAAACAAGCGAATGTACATACAATTGGAGTTCATTGGCTATCAAATCACCAGACAATTGAGTTTAGTATTCAACCAGATGAAGTGTATAGTAGTATAAATGATTTCTTATTATCCCTTCTGAAAACTAAGATGCAATGTTGACCTGCTGTCAATTTGGCAACTTTCTTTTTGTACTGTAGTTATTATGCCCAAACATAAGGTTACTGTTCAACTGGATTTCAGGGTATATTAGAAATCATAATGGGTAATTAAAAGGTTTGAGAACTTAAGTTAGAGTTAATTTAGTGTCAACACTAGTTAAGAGGGGATTAACATGTCTGTTAAAATCACATCCAATGGAGAGCAGCTGATTCTTCAACAAATAGGCAATCTGGAACAAGAGTTGAAGCAAGTACGTAAAGATAAAAATATTGCCTTTAATGCTTGCGGAGATGATAAGTTAGCAAATCCTAATTTTCATAAATTGGAGCAAGATGAACGTGTATTAGTGGAACGAATCCAAGAGATTCAGCATACGTATAAGACTGCTGAATTGATTATGGTTGATGAGCGGAATACTGAAAAAGTAGATATTGGCTCGATCGTTAAATGTTCTTTTGAGTATACAGATTATACGGAAGAAGAAATATATGAGATTGTTGGATACGGTGAGTCGAATGTAGATGAGAACAAAATTTATTATGAGACACCAGTTGCAAAGAAGCTAATAGGTTTAAAGGTTGGCGACGAAACTGTTTTGTCGGTTCCTTCTGGAAAAGTGAAATGCAAGGTTTTGAAGATGTATAGTGTATGGGAAGAGGCGGAGATTCAAAGGAAGTAGAATCATACAGTTTTTTGTTATCTAAGGGGATGCTAGTTTAAATTTTTTTATAAAGGCTATAAAAAAATAAGGGGAATCACGTGTCAGAGTTCTTCTGGCACGTTTTCTTTTAAGATGGTTTTTAATAATATTGTTATGTTAACAAGAATAAAATTTTTCTTTTTGATTAATCTAACAAGAGGAAAGAGTAAAGGAGTTAATTTATGAAATCCTATAAAATGACAAATATGATTATTGACGAGGAATCTTATGGTGAGGAACATGTTACAGTTGAATTCACTTTGGAGCATCAGAATTATATCATTACTTTTCAAAAATCAGACCTAGAATTAATGAATGCCTGGGTTGTTGAAAATGGTAAATCACTGCCAGCAAACTTATCTGAGGAGCTAGTGGATTCCTTAAGAGAAGAGATTAAAAAGAAAATCTAGTCGGAGACTAGATTTTTCTTTTTGAAGAGATTCCTGTACAGGTCGTCCCAAGCGTGTCGGATTGGTTGCCAGCTGCGATTGGGCCCATGCTCAAATTGGACAGGGTCCTTATAGATGTGATCCCACAGCCAAAGAACTGAATGAACAAGTGGTGATTGGAAAAATACAAATCAACTCGAAAAAATAGCAGAATTCATCTCTTGAGGGGGCAATTACGACTATTGGAACGCCAGGCATGTAACGGAGCGGCATGACTGAACTCTTGGTATTTCCAATTTCTTGCTTGTCTAACTGTCTGGTTTTGAGGGTAAAGACAGTTAACGAGACAGCAAGGAGGAAAACAAATGGGGAAAAGTATTGAGAGAAAAGTGCCATTTGGTCTTGCTATCATCCCTTTATTAGTTATGGTAGTTTCAATGGCAGTAACGATTGTTAAGTTTGAAGGAGACCCGCATATTCCGCTGATTATCGGAACGGTGGTGGCAGGTCTTGTTGCCTGGTTTGCAGGTTTTAAGTGGAATTTTATCGAAGAAGGTATTTATAAAGGAATTAAAATGGCTTTACCGGCAATTTTGATCATCATCACAGTTGGAATGATCATCGGTTCATGGATTGGCGGCGGAGTTGTAGCAACGATGGTTTACTATGGCCTTAAAATAATGAGTCCATCCATGTTCCTTGTATCAATTAGTATCATTACGGCTTTGATTACCCTGGCTATTGGAAGTTCATGGTCTACAATGGGAACAATTGGTGTCGCTGGTATGGGAATCGGGATCAGCATGGGAATTCCTGCTCCCATGGTAGCAGGGGCGATCATTTCAGGCTCTTATTTCGGCGATAAAATGTCGCCATTGTCCGATACAACCAATCTGGCGGCAGGAATCACGGGGACAGATCTGTTTGCCCATATCCGCCATATGGTTTATACGACAGTGCCAGCCTTTTTGATTGCTCTTGGTGTCTATTGGTACCTTGGCAGAGATTTTAGCAATACAGGAGTCGATAATCAACAGATTTTAGAAATCATGAATGTGATTCAATCTAATTTTGTAATATCGCCATGGTTGCTTCTAGTTCCAGCAGCAGTTATTTTACTGGTTGCTTTCAAGGTGCCAGCACTTCCAGCCCTTATCGTAGGAGTATTTCTTGGGTGGATGACGCAGTTTACCGTTCAAGGTGGGGCAATAGCCGATGCGGTCAATACCCTTCAAAACGGTTTTTCAATTGAAACGAGGAACGCTTCTGTAGACGAACTTTTTAGCAGAGGCGGAATTCAGGATATGATGTATACCGTGTCTCTTGCTCTGATAGCGATGGCTTTTGCAGGTGTAATGGAGCAGACGGGTATGCTGCAATCAATCGTAGAGAAAATACTGAAGCTGGCCCGTTCAGCTCGAAGCCTCGTTGTTTCTACGGTTGTGACTTCATTTATAACAAATGTGGCTGCAGGAGAACAGTACCTATCAGTTCTTTTACCAGGACGGATGTATAAAAAAGCATACGATGACAAGGGGCTTCATTCGAAAAACCTATCTCGTGCCGTCGAGGATGGAGGCACGGTGACTTCACCCCTGGTTCCCTGGAATACATGCGCCGTATTCATCATTTCAGCATTGTCTGTCCATCCATTTGAATACGCACCATATGCCGTACTGAATTTCACAGTACCGATCTTATCGATTATCTTTGCTTTGTTCGGTTTTAAACTGGAGTTTGTGAAGAAGGAAAGTTCAAGTACAGAATCTGTAAGAAAAGCTTCATAGTTAAGAGGGCAGTCCCATTGGGGTGCTGCTCTTTTTGTTTCATGCATAATCTATTAGCGAAGGTAACTAACTACGATAAAATGAACAGCCAGACCGTCCAAAACCTGCAGATGTAAAAAAGTTTCAGGAAATTCTCAGTGAGCATAAGGTTGAAATTAGTGTCATGGGGGAGTGAAGGGGGTGAAAGTAAGATCAAGATTTGTTGCTGGATATCGAGACAGAGGAAATTATTCAATCTCCATTCTAGTTTTATGAGCATGAAACAGGAAAACAAAAAACAGGCTCTTATAAAAGAGCCTGTTGGATTAATCAGGTTATGATTAAGCTTTTTGAACGTTTGCAGCTTGAGCTCCACGAGCACCTTGCTCAACGTCAAATGTTACTTTTTGACCTTCATCTAAAGACTTGAAGCCTTCGCTTTGGATAGCAGAGAAGTGTACGAATACGTCGTCTCCATTTTCACGCTCGATGAAACCGAAACCTTTTTCTGCATTAAACCATTTCACTGTACCTTGTTCCATAATTGTTGCCTCCTAGTGCTAACGCACAACTTATTACTATCCTTGCCCAAAGTGATCATCAAGACGAAAAGTCAAAACTTATACTATCCTTTACACCGAACAAAAATAATTCTTATTCATCATAACAAGAAACAGAAGATAATGCAAATCTCGAGAGGATAAGCTAGAAAAATACATATAAATCGAGTGACCAAATCAAGGGGGATTCGCGATTATTACTGCAAAAATGTTGGCATAGGGGGAAAATGAAGTGCAGATATACTTGAAGGCAATAATCATTTCATTGAAGAATTACTATTGAAGCAGCAAAGATAGATCCAATGAAACTGTAGTTTTGAAAATGAGAGAAAGGCATAAAAGATTAAATGCTCCTGTTGGTTGTAAAAGTGCAAGTGCTTTGGTGTCCCTGAAATTTATCAGGCGGCCTTATAAAAAAAATAACGCTTGGATCCAATTAACCAAGCGTCGTTACAATTTAAAGGCTCAAAAAATCCTATTAATAGGAGATTCAGTATTTATTATTCCTTAATTGCGGACTGCACCTCTTTGGAAGGCTCTTAGGTGATTTTTTGAAGCATTTCCTAATTGCGTAAACACCATTTGCGCATCCTCTGGCAGGGAGGGAATCGTTTTTAACTTATCATACATCGCAATATTATCGATTTCTCCCTGAACTCCTTGATTAAATGCTTCCTTCAGTGTTCCAGGTGCTGAAACATATTGCTTGGCATTGTCTTCGGGAATTTGTTTATCGTACTTCTGAAACAAGGAAACGAGGGCACTGATATGTTGCTGCTCCGCTGCCATGATATTGTTAAAAGGCCTGATGTTGCCGAACTTTCCGATGACAGCGTCATACCGAGCCTGTGCAAGGTATTCATCCTGGATGGCATAAATTAAAGCTTCATCAAATGTGATCGAGGAATCCTTCAGTGCACCCTTTGCTCCAAAGTCAGCTGGTAATTCAGTCTGCGCCTGAACAGCTCCGGAAAAACTTATCAGGAAAAAAAAGCATGCTGCAACTTGGATTAATTTTAGTTTCATTTTTAACACCCCTTATGCAAAATAATCAATCTTATTGTCTTCATAGAGGGGGATTTGATACATAAAAACGCTAAGCCTTTAATTTGTAGTGATGATTCGATATAATAGATGTAACTTTTTTCAATAGGAGAGATATAATGTTTTCAAATATAGGATTTCCAGGATTAATCCTGATTCTCGTAATTGCGCTGATCATTTTTGGGACAAACAAACTCCCTGAAATCGGACGGGCAGTCGGCAAGTCGATGAGAGAATTCAAGAACGCGACGAATGGACTCGCTGATGATATTAAGAAGGAAATCGGGGAAAACGATACTGATAAGAAGAGTTAATCGAAGCTGCCATTGGCGGCTTTTTGTAATTTCACAGAAAAAAACTGTCCAATCATTTATCATTGGACAGCTCTGAATATCTATTTCCTGAAATAAATGTGAATGGAGGACAACAACAGGATGAGTCCATTCAATATATATAGCCCGGTATAAATTACAGTCAGGATTCCTGCACCCCATCCCGAGTCATCCCACGTAAAACCGAGGTAGAGAGTGCTGAAGAAAATTACTGGTGAAAACATGAGGAAGACGAATCCGGCAATAAGCCGTCTTTTTATATTCCTTGCAGAATGCTTCACTGCAAAATAATTCGCCACCCCAAAAAGAGCAATATTCATTAAGAGCGTCAATATCATTCCTACTGAATCTGGCATGTTATTTTGCTCCTTTTCTTAAAAGCTTAATGACAAAGGCAAAGATGAATAGAACGAGAGTACAAACTAGTAATCCTGCTGCCAGCATGCCGACGCCAATTCCTGCCCAAGGATCTACCGTGGCAGCAACAACCAAGCTTGCCGCTATTGTTAATAATCCAAATACAAGGCTGATTATCGAAGGCAAAAATACTTTTTCATGCTTTACGTATACAGTAATAAGCATTAGCAGCACTGTATATAATAGGCCAACTGTCCAGCTGTTAACTGAATAATCAATGGCCTTCATGACAAAGTTGCTGGATTCAAGATCTGGCATTTCAAGCCTAATATCCTTTAACTTCTTGGTTCCTATGTCTACTGTCCTTAACTTATATTCCTCTGGTTCTTGCGGCCAATTTAAATATTCAAGGAAGAGAATTTCATTTTTATCGTTAAAAAAGACCGGAGAAACGATAGATGAATTCAAGTCGGTGAGCCTCTTGGCTTCTCCATTTTGTAAATCTTTTAGAAATAAATCGTATTCAAACAGGGATTTGTTCTTTGATTCATCAGTGATCGTTGTATAAGCTAATGCATTAAGCTTAGGCGAAAGCGAGAGATGAAAAAATTCTGCAGGCATTTTACTGCTGAAATCTGCCGTGTACACCCGTTCATCCTCCAAATCAAATGCATTTATATCTTCATAATCCTGGAAGAAGATTTCCCTTTTTTCACGAGAAAAGATAAGGCTATCCACTGTGTAGAAGTCTCTATCAGTTAACTGTTCCATTTGAGAGCCATCCATTTTAACGGAAAAAAGATCATAGCCCTCTTTAGTCTCCCCTTCAGTCTTTTTAAATTCTTCTGCCGGCATACTTGCAAAGAAAATTGTTTCGTTGTCATCAGAAAAGACAGCGCCAGAAATATGCTGTGATGGATCTGAAATTTTGTTAGGATTGGCTCCATCTACATTTGCTATGTAAAGCGATTGAATTTGGTTATTGTCCTGTGATAAATATAAAATCTTGCTTCCATCTGGTGAAAACTGAGGGTTACTGTGATAAACCTGTTCAGGGTTGCTCACTCTTTTAACATCTCCACCATCTTGACTAGCTGTATAGATTGCCGCTTGACCATTATTAAAATAGGAAAAGGCTATGAGTTGATCATCCTCAGAAATGGCTAGCCCACTCCCCAGACCTGTATAGTATTTATAGGCGTCCCGGTCTGCCAACAACATATAACTGATGCTTGAAATCAACAACAAAGTAACAAAAGCAATTATCCCCGATAAAGTTTTCTTTCTATTCACTGTTTATCCCCCTTTTAAATACCGAAAAAATTACCATACATTCAATATAGTGTAAAATTACACTGATTAAAAGGGTTTTTTAGGAAAAAATTATAAAATATTCAAAGTGAGAATAGTTTTGTGCGAGCAGAAGAAAAACTTTCTGAATTTCAACTTATGTTTATAATAGGACGACTATAACCGTGGTAAAATGAAAGGGAAGAAACCGCTTGAATACCAGGGGGGGGCTGAGATGGATACAAAGGGTCAATCAGGTAAAAGGCGTCCATCGAAACGCGTGATCACTGCTAAAAAAGAAATGCGGACGGCTCATTTTCTCCATGAATTTGATGAAGACGATAATGACTGGAAAAAGGAAAGAAAACACAACATTCCTAACTCCCATTCATCTTCATCTAAAGCACATGATTACAGGCTAACAAAACTCAAGAATAGAGAAGCTTATAAACCGCAACGTGACGAATATTAAGATAGGCCTTTTTCAGCTGTCTAAAGTGACAGCTGTTTTATTGATCATTATTGGACCTATAATAAGCAAGGTGTTGAAAACCAGAGGCAATTTAAGTGTCCTTGAGCAATTTGGGGACATTCAAATGATCCAGGCGGAAATGAATAAAAGCTATCCAAGTGCTGTTAAGTCCCAACTCCGTATGGTAATAATTATGTTAATTATAGTCAGCTGCCTGGATTGGCAGTTTTTTTATTTCCAATACGGAAAAAAATGCTATAATTGTTAAGTGTGTTAAAATGACTAGCTGAAAGGGAAGTACTAACCATGCAGTTTACTTTTTCAGTCATAGCTTATTTAACAATAGTCCTCAATAAAAATGTTCATAATCAGAACTAAAGTCATTGAATTATATAGAAGTTATCAGGATACATATCACAATACGGCTAGTGATCAGTACGCAATATATGACCAACAAAACGGACAACCTGGTCTGTTTATTTTTTGATTCGAAAAAAAACAAAAATGTTGAATATTTTTCTGAAAAAATATAGAGTATTATAGTCTCCACCATTTATCTGTTGGTAAGTTTATCTTTTGGTGTTAAAAGGTATATGGAAATAGATAAATGAGGAAGACATAGAATGAAACTCAGTATTATTCCTTTGGATTGTGTGGGGCTTAATGGGTAATTCTATTGTTAATGAGACATTTACATAAGAGTTGTGTAAGAGGAAGGAGAGAGGTTGATGGAAGGAATTTGGCTTGAATATGCCTGGGCATTATTGATCTTAATCGGTCTTGAAGGTTTATTATCAGCTGACAATGCTCTTGTACTGGCAATTATAGCGAAACATTTACCTGATGATCAGAAGAAAAAAGCAATAAGTTATGGGATTTTGATGGCGTTTGTCTTCAGGTTTGGGGCTTTATTTGCTATTTCATTCATTGCAAACGTCTGGCAGGTACAGGCAATCGGTGCAGCTTACCTTCTTTATCTTGGATTGAAGCATGTCATACAGGCGAAGTTTGGTAAGGAAAATGAAAATATCCGTGAAGAAGAAGAGAAGGAAGCGAGAGGAATGGGCTTCTGGCCGACTGTTGGTAAAATCGGTTTAGCAGACCTAGCGTTTGCGATTGATTCCATTCTTGCGGCAGTTGCTCTTGCCCTTGGACTGCCGGATTCACCGCTGCCAGATTTTGGCGGTATGGACGGCGGAAAGTTCATTGTCGTTCTTCTAGGCGGAATTGCTGGTTTGATCTTAATTAAATACGCAGCTACATGGTTCGTTAAGCTGCTTGATCAGCGTCCAGCATTGGAAACAACAGCGTATGCAATCGTGGCATGGGTTGGTGTGAAGCTTGCAGTCATTACTTTGGCTCATGAAGATATCGCTATCCTTGACCATGACTTCCCTCATAGTACACTTTGGACCACAATCTTCTATGGAGTATTGATTACAATAGCTCTAGTTGGATGGTTTGCTCCAGCGAAAAAAACTAAGGGTCAAGAAAACTCTCTATAATGAATGAACCAAAAAGTGCGTGTAATCCTTTCAGGGATTGCCGCACTTTTTTTGTTATTCCTATTCCTCTGGTATTTACCAAAAGTTTATCTACACTCCAGCGTGGAATAGTCACTATAAAGATTATTTCACTTTAAGGAGTGTTGATATGAAAGCAGCGGAATTAATGATTAAATGTCTGGAACGTGAGGGTGTTGAATACATTTTTGGTGTTCCCGGAGAGGAAAACCTTGATATTATGGATGCTCTGCTTCATTCGAGTATTGAATTTATTGTAACAAGGCATGAAACAAATGCCGCTTTTATGGCAGGGACATACGGAAGACTTACAGGGAAACCGGGTGTCTGTCTTGCGACTCTTGGACCAGGCGCGACGAATCTTTTAACAGGGGTGGTCAATTCAAATATGGACCACAGTCCGATAGTTGCGATTACTGGACAGGCAGGATTGGACCGGCAGCATAAAATATCCCATCAATATTATGACTTGGTTTCCATTTTTGAGCCGGTAACGAAGTGGAACACACAGGTGAAAAAAGCGGAAATCATTCCCGAGGTAGTCCGAAAAGCATTTGATGTTGCGCAAGGGGAAAAGCCTGGAGCCACTCATATAGACCTCCCGGAAGATATTGCAGCGATGGAAGTAGAAGGGAATCCTTTAGAAATCATTGAACCGACGATTATGGAAGCAGGGGAGCGTGTCATCAAGGATGCAGCCAAGCATATTGAACAAACGAAGCATCCTCTGATTCTTGCTGGAATGGGCGTTGAAAGAGGACAGGCTGAGGAAAGCCTGAGAGCTCTCGCGGAAAAAGCAGATCTTCCCGTCGTTCATACCTTCATGGGAAAAGGAGCGATTTCCTGGCAAAACGATCAAAGTTTATTAACTGCTGGCGTTAGCGGCAAGGACTATATTACATGTGGTTTTGCACAATCTGATTTAATCATTACGGTTGGCTTTGACATGGCTGAATATCCTCCTAAAAACTGGAACCCTGGTGGAGAAAGCTCTATTTTACACATCGATACAATAGAAGCCGAAACGGACGCCAATTATCCTGTAAAACATAGCGTGATTGGTGATATCAATGAAAACCTCAAGCAATTGGAGAAGGTCATTTCACCCACGGAAAGGGCTAACAAATGGGTTGAAAACGTGAGGGAGAAAGCGCTAAATGAATACGAGGCCTATGCTGGCGATACGAGCTATCCAGTTAAACCACAGAAAATCATCCATGATCTCAGGTCTGTAATGAACGAGGAGGATATCGTCATCTCGGATGTCGGAGCTCACAAAATGTGGATGGCAAGAATGTACCATAACTTTGAGCCGAACACCTGCCTGATATCCAACGGGCTGGCTTCAATGGGTATTGCTGTTCCTGCAGCAATTTCTGCAAAATTGGTCTTTCCTGATCGGAATGTGGTCGCGGTCGTTGGCGACGGAGCGTTCCAAATGTCCAGCGCAGAACTTGAAACGGTCAAAAGATTGAATCTGCCGATTATCATCCTTTTATGGCGAGATGGCGGCTACGGCTTGATTGAATGGAAGCAGATGAAGGAGTTCAACAGAGCTTCGAATATTAAGTTCGGTAATCCTGATTTTATCCAACTGGCAGAATCATACGGTTTTGAAGCGATTGGGATAGAAAAAGGCGGAGAATTGAAGGATGCGATCAAGAAAGCGATCGAGATGAATAAACCGGTATTAATCGATTGCCCTGTGGACTACAGCGAAAACATGAAGCTAACTGAAAAGTTAGGTGAAATTCTATGCTAGAAACAGGAGGGAATGTGATGAAAATTGCTTCAATCATCAACGGTGCTGAAAGGATTGATAGCAGCACTGATACGATGGAAGTGAGGAATCCATACAGCGGCGAGTTAGTTGCTGAAATGCATCTTGCTGGTAAAAAGGAGATGGAAGAGGCAATCGAAAACAGCCTCCTGACCTTCCATAAGACAATGAAAACTATGCCAGCCCACGAGCGAGCGGATATTTTACTTAGAGCTTCCCAACTTTTGGAGGAAAAGAAAGAAGAATTTGCCGAGATTATTGCGATGGAAGCAGGAAAGCCCATCAAGCATAGCCGTGCAGAGATTATGCGTTCGATCCAAATTCTACGTTTCTCAAGCGAACTGTCTAAACATACGGCAGGGGAAGTAGTACCAATGGATGCGGCGCTTCGGGGAGATAACCGAATTGGAATGGTGAAGCGGGTTCCGATGGGGGTCATTGGTGCGATCACTCCATTTAATTTCCCTTTGAATTTATCGCTGCATAAGATTGCTCCGGCAATTGCTGCAGGGAATACGGTAATTTTTAAACCAGCTGAGAAAACCCCTGTATCAGCCTACATGCTTGCAAAGCTTTTAAAAGAGGCAGGGCTGCCTGATGGAGCACTGAATCTTGTGCTGAGCACCGGTGAAACAGCAGGTACTACTCTTGTACCGCATAAAGATGTACCAAAGATTACTTTTACCGGCAGTTTGACAGTCGGAAAAATTATTCGCGACACTGCCGGCTTTAAAAAAGTCACGATGGAACTAGGGTCAAACTCGCCAAATATCGTTTTTGAGGACGCAGATATTGATGATGCCGTCAACAGGCTGGTTAATGCAGCCTTCGGATATTCTGGGCAGGTCTGTGTTTCTGCTCAAAGAATATATGTTCAGGAAGACGTTTATGATGAGTTCCTGAAAAAGTACATTGAGGCAACGAATCAGTTGAAAATCGGCGATCCATTGGAAGAAGAAACGGATTTTGGGACGATGATCGACGAAAATGCAGCAGAAAGAATCCAGGAATGGGTGGAAGAAGCAAGAGAGCAGGGGGCTACTATAGAAACAGGTGGCGAAAGAAAGGGTACGATGATGTATCCGACAATCATCACCAATGTGAAAAAAGACATGAAAGTCGTCAAAGAAGAAGCATTTGCTCCAATTGTAACTGTGATACCGTTCAATACAGAAGAAGAAGTGGTTGAAAATACAAATGACTCCATATACGGTCTACAGGCAGGCGTATTTACAAAAGACATCAGCCGAGCTTATCGAGTCGCAGACAGCCTCGAAATGGGGGGAGTCTGGATCAATGACTCATCCGTTTACCGTCAGGACAATTACCCATATGGCGGCGTGAAACTGAGCGGACTCGGCAGAGAAGGTGTGAAATATGCAATGGAAGAAATGACTGAGATGAAGTTTATTGGGGTTCGGTTGTAAAAGCAAAAGACCACTTTCTATATATGGAAAGTGGTCTTTTATCTTTACAAAAAGGAGAAATCTATAAATAAGCAGGTAGCAAGCTAACACTACTCTTCCAAAACCCTATTCCATAATGGTTCTATCTTGCCTGGGTTAGCCACTTCATTAAGGATCCATTTCGCTTCTTGGTTCAAAAGATCACGAAGAAGCACAGCTGCTATACGATGTTTCTGCGGAGTGATATTTTCCTGGATTTCGCTGACATTTCTAATGACTTCTTCAGGCAATGATGCTTCTACCGTCTTCAAGCCCAATTGTGCTCGGTCAGATTCATATCTATGCAGCAGCACTTTTGATAGATTCAACATGACATGATTAAGCATATTCACTGACCATAAATCATTGCCGCGTGCTGCAGATTTTTTATACTGAAAAAGAAACCAGACGGTGTCATCGACTGCATCCTGGAATTCATTTTCAGATAACCTGAGGTTTTGAGCGTAATGGAACTTTTCCAAACGATGATCAGGGTCATAAATGATTTTAAAGAAGTCTTTTTCAATAAAAGTCTGCTCTGTTACTGTAAAAAAATCGACATGAAGCATATCTTCATATACGGCCAGGATTTGTGGTGCAACGATGAAAATGTCGTCGTGAAAAAGTAATTTTCCATATGACTCTAGATGATGTATCCGAGTGTGAAGGAAACCATCAAGGTCTTTCTCTCCTACAAGGCAATACAAATCCAAATCAGAATGTTCGTCTTGCTCCCCGCGTCCAACAGATCCTTTTATAAAAATAGCTTGGACTCTTTTGTCTTGTTTAAGGCTATTCGACAGAACCTCAAGTGCATCAATTAACACCATCTTTACTCTCCCAGCCAGTCTTTCAATTCATCGAAACTTTCTTTCACATCTTCATATCCTACTTCATACAATTGAGTCAGTTTATCGGGATTCCGCTCAACTCTTCCTACTTTCAGATCCTTTGAAGGCCTTATGACGAAGACTTCATTTTTTGCTTCAAGTTTTTCAATATAGTCAAGAGTTTCGTTATACAGCTTGTAGCGAGTCTCGAGCGCTGTGTGCAGCCCTTTATATTCCTTATATACATATCGTGGCAGCCAGGACAGGGAAGATTTCTTCTTGCGATATCCTTTTGGCTTCGTAAGAACGATTACGTTTTTTCTCACTCCATCAGTCATTGCTTTCCTTATTGGAATGG
The DNA here is from genome assembly GCF_020524355.2 of Mesobacillus subterraneus. NCBI lineage: Bacteria > Bacillati > Bacillota > Bacilli > Caryophanales > Bacillaceae > Mesobacillus > Mesobacillus subterraneus. The sequence goes on along the minus strand of NZ_CP129019.1, from coordinate 2,236,415 downwards.
GATCAGCAATGCCGCCATCCATCAGCGTCCTGCCCTGGAACTCAATGGCTGGTGCCATGAACGGCAGTGTACTGGATGCTCTGATGATTTTAAGGAAATCCTCTGGCACATCATTTTTATCAAAAAATACTGGTACGCCGGTGATACAATCGGTTGTACCAACAAGAAAATTTTCAGCAGCGCTGTTGAAAGTTTCAAAATCAAATGGAACGAGCTCATTAGGGAGTTTATCAAAAATGAAATCCATCCCGAATAATTCCTTTTTTAATAATAAATTTTTATAAGAAATATAGTCTTGGTGTCTTACATAATCAATCGTGACCTGCTTGTTGCGTCCAGGCTGCCTGGCAATATAAGAAGAGCCCTGGCATGCACCAGCAGAAACGCCGATGACATACGGGAAAAACAATTCATTTTCTAAAAAGTGCTCCAACACCCCGGCAGTGTAAACACCTCTCATGCCTCCGCCTTCAAGGATCAAACCACTGTTATACACTACAACTCCCCCTTAAAATCTATTTCTATTAGTCTCATGTTGTTTTCTATAAAAATAGTCTATCACAGAGTATGCAAATATTTACAAGTTATGATTGTAAAAAAGTAATTTTGGGGATGACAGCCTTAAGGTCAAAGATAAAAGGTTTGACGAAATTTTATTAGTAAAATAAATCCTCTGCCGTCGAAACCAATGTTAGGACCAAATCTGTATCGTTTACTCATATTTATGTCGGGTAAAGGTTCAATATAGTTTGGAAAGATGTGCGGTTAACGGATCAGAAAATCTAAAGGATTTAGGGATATACATATTGCAGAATGAGCTTTTTTGATGTTGAGAAAGGGAGGTAGGTGTTGTGGAATTAAATAAGCAAGAATTAAAGCAGGCAGGATTGCCATTTTTGCTGATGATCGCTGGAGCTGGAATGTCAATCCTTTTTATCGTCATTTTCTCGGAATTAGCAGAAGAAATGCTTGAAAACGAAATCAATGCGATTGATGAGGCGGTCATTCAAAGGATTAACAAAATCGAAAACGGTACATTGGATCAAATCATGATTTTTGTTACAGAGCTAGGTTCCGTTTGGTTTTTGTCGTTATGCACACTTGCTGCGATAATTGCATTATGGGTAAAGGCGAAAGATAAACTAGGGATTCTGTTTTTATTAATAGCCATCGGTGGTGGAGGTGCGCTGACCAAACTGTTGAAATATCTGTATGCAAGAGGGCGTCCTTCTATTAATCCTGAGATCGATGCAATTGGCTACAGCTTCCCAAGCGGACATTCAATGGGATCGCTGATTTTTTATGGATTTATCGCCTATTTGATCGCCCGCTCTTCCAGAAAGCTTTTGACTAAATGGATTGCAATTATTGTTGCAGGCTTTCTGGTTGTCTGGATCGGTTTTACTCGAATCTACCTTGGAGCCCACTATCCCAGCGATGTCCTAGCGGGTCATTTAGCCGGTGCAATCTGGCTTTTAATTAGTATACTTACCTTGGAATGGATTAAATGGAAGAAAGTAAATTCCATAAAAGTGACCAGGATTTTTAAGCAGATTATCAATCAGAGTAAAAATATATAACATTTTCCAGTACTATTCAGTTAATAGATGATGAATCATCCTTGGCGTATTCTCGAAAAACTGTTGCATGATGCGATAATGGTTCGTTTCTTCCAGCTTTCTTTTAAAAATACCTTCTTCGCTGAATTCATAAATCGCGGCATCAGGATAGGCCATGATGATTGGCGAGTGCGTGGCGATGATCAGCTGGGAGTTTTCATTTACTAGGTCATGGATCCGCGTCAGCATCGACATTTGCCTTAACGGTGAGAGTGCTGCTTCGGGTTCATCCAAAATATATAGCCCATTGCCGCGAAACCGGTGAAGGAAGGTTGAGAAAAAGGCTTCGCCATGTGATTGTTCGTGCAAAGACTCTCCGCCGAATGAATCAATAATCTTCGGACCGCGCCCCTCCCGATCGAGTTCTTCAATATTAGAAGCCACATTGTAAAAACTTTCAGCGCGGAGGAAAAACCCATCCTGTGGCCTTTCTATTCCTTTAATAATACGTATAATTGCCTAAATCCGAATGGGAGTCATAGGTTGAAAAATTGAAATTATATGAACCGCCTTCAGGATTGAAGCCGAGGCCAACAGCAATCGCCTCAAGTAAAGTGGATTTACCCATCCCGTTCTCACCAATTAGAAATGTCACTTTAGGGTGTAGAGTCAATTCATCAAGTGCTTTAAAACTCGGAAGATTAAACGGATAAGCCTGAAATGAAGGAACTTCCTCCCTCTTGAGGCTGATGCTTCTGACATATTGCCAATTCAGCATTAAGACAACTCCTTGACTATTCATTTCTTATTAAGGCTCATATCTCAAACTTTGTTGGGATTGACAACAAAATTGAATTGAATGATCCATTTTTCTTTTCAAAACTAAAGATCTATTATGTGAAAAGCGCCTGCACCTTAATAACGAAATACAAAATGGCTTTTATCACGTGAAAATCGGTTTTAGGATTCTAACTACAATCTATACGAGAACAACCATATTTTATCAAAATGTAACTGGAAAAAAACAAGCTGAATTACCAATTCGCTATAAAAAAGAGAATTTCGCTATAAAAACAAAAAAAACGCTATAAAAAAGAGAATTTCGCTATAAAAACAAAAAAATCGCTATAAAAAAGAGAAACTCGCTATAAAATCAAATCTTTACGATGGGTTGGACATGGTATTGGTGTTTCGGTTCGGCTGTTTGCTGATCGACAGCAAAAAACTACATACTTTTTGTATTAGATTTCAATAACTCAATGATTTCTATATTTTGTTGTTTAACAAGTTCTAATTCTTTTCGAACTTTTGAAACATCATTAACAGCATTGATGAACATAGAGATAAAGACGATAGCAATTGGGATGATTAGAAGTTCCAAAGATCTTGCCTCCGTTTCTGGGCTGATTTTGGTGAGATTCTCACCACTATAATAATACCTCTTATGTTGTTTTTTTTCAGTGTATTAGGGAAAAACATAGATATCCCGGTGATTCATTTTTGCCTAAATTTAGCATAATAGGGATAATACATGATAGGGTATAAAAAATTTGAGGAGGCATTTAGTATGAACGATATTACTGTTTATACAACGAATACTTGACCTTACTGCACAATGATGAAACAATTCCTTGAGGGTCAAGGAATAAACTACAAAGAAGTGAATGTACAAAACGATCAAGTTGCTGCACAAAAGCTGGTTGAAGAAACAGGTCAGATGGGTGTGCCGCAAACGAAGGTTAACGGCAACTGGGTTCTTGGTTTTGACCCGGATACACTGATGCAGTATGTTAAAAAATAATCATTACTAAAAAGAGGCTTTTTGCCTCTTTTTTTACTGAAAGTATTAAATTTTGTACTTAGATTAGTGTCCAGCTCCAGTGCCTAGCCCCTCGAGTCGCTTGTCTGGCTGTGGCTCCTAACTCCTCGAGACGCTAGTCTGGCTGTGGCTCCTAACTCCTCGAGACGCTAGTCTAGTGTCGCCTCCTAGAAACTCCGAAACTTCAACTCCGCCGGCAGAAGCAAAAAGCGCTTCTTTGTCGGAGTCTCCAGTTTCTGCGTTTCTGGACAGTCGGCTATACTTTTCGAGTTCAGTCCTGCCAATGAAGTCAAAGAACGACTTCACTGTCAGGCCCTCCAGCGATTTTCGCGGCTGAACAAGGTGCTTGCGCTTTTTTTATTTTGAATTGGGAATAGGAAGGATTTTCAATGTTCTATGTGGAAATAGTATCCAATAGATTAGTTTGGAAAGGATGTGCCGTATGGTAAAAGAGCGAAATGAAATTTGGGAATGGGCAAAGGCATTTTTAATCGCAATAGTACTGGCTTTTGTTGTTCGATCGTTTTTAATGACTCCAATTGAAGTAAAAGGTGCTTCCATGGAGCCAACTTTGCATAGCCAGGAGAGGATGTTCGTTACTAAAATCGGCGAGCCCAAACGCTTTGATATCGTTGTTTTCCATGCAACGGAGGACAAAGATTATATCAAACGGGTCATCGGGCTTCCTGGTGACCGGGTTGAGTACAAGGACGACGTGCTTTATATAAATGGAAAGCCTTATGAAGAACCATATTTGGAGGAGAGCAAAAAGCTCATCACTTATGGGCAGCTAACCGGTTCATTTACGTTAGGAGAAACTCCAGTTGGCAGTGAGGTTGTTCCAGAAGGGCATATTTTTGTGCTGGGAGATAACCGAAGGAATAGTAAAGATAGCCGTCATATTGGGGCAGTACCGATTGAAAACATCATTGGAACAACAAAGGTTATTTTTTACCCATTTGAAGATATGAAGATTATTGGTGATTAAATCACAATATGAAAAATCGCGTTTATCCATCAGGGTTAACGCGATTTTTCATATTGTTCAACAAGCTTTTAATAGTCATTCTGGGATCTCCCGGTTTGTATAAGGTTTATTTTTAGGAAAGTTTCGATTTTAAATGGTACTCAACGATTACAGACTTACCCTTTTAAATTCCTTTAAATGGATAGCTAGCAACAGAGGAGTATGACGCGTTTTTGTCTTCTAAGGAAGTGTATAGCAAGATTTGTTTAGCAGATTATCCTTGGACTATATATAGAGATTTGATATAATTTAAATAAAAAAACGAACGATAGGTAGGTAAAGATGAACGCGCTGGATCGTATAAATAAAGAAGCTTTGAACCTGTTTGCGGAAAGAGGATATTATGGTACTTCGCTATCAATGATTGCTAAGGCAGTAGGCATACGAAAGTCTTCTATTTATGCACATTATAATAGCAAAGATGAATTGTTTATCTCGGTGATTAAGTATGTCGCAAATATCTACAAAGCTGAAACGGAGCAATTTTTCTCAAAATTAAAAGAACAAAATCAGCCGGTGGAACATCAACTTTTTCAAGTATTCTGCTGGTACATGCAGCTTTGGATTGATAAGAAAGACGTGACAAAATTATGGCGAAGAGTAAGTGTCTTTCCTCCAGAACACCTCGAAAATGATATTAAAAGCATATCTGCCGAAACTGTGGCACAGAGTTTTCACAATGAACTTGCTGACATATTTAGACAAGGTGTAGAGAATGGGGAACTAAGAAATGCTCCATCAGGTAATCTAGTCAATCTTTTTCAAATACTGATCGATGGGATACTGACAGCGCGATTGTTAAAAGGAAATGAAGACACTGCAGAACTGCTGCATGATGGCTGGCATCATTTTTGGTCGGGAATCAAGGGAACGGATAAAAGACAGACCAATACGGGGGAAATAATAAATGTCTAGTACGGTTCAATCTGAAATATTACTTTCTAAAATGTTAAACTCGGTATCTGAGGCAGCTATGGCTATTGATTCACAATATAATGTGATCTTTATAAACGATTTGGCTAAGGAAATCTTAGGTTTAAATGGTGATAGTATATTGGGAAAGAATGCTTACGATATTTGGCCAGATGCCCCAGATGATGTACGTTTTGTAGAGAAAACTGTCACATATAAAGAAGAATATTATGTAAAGGCCGTGCCTTAAATGGGGGAAATATAATAAATACTTGGATATTCGTACATCCATTTTAGAACATAAATCAGGATTCATTGGCGCAGCTGTGTATTTCATGGATGTTACCGACGCGATCACCATTCAAAGGGAATTAAGTGAACGGATTGACGAATTATCTGCTACCCTCATCCCGCTTAAAAATAAGGTCGCCCTTCTTCCGATTTATTGGATGCCAGGGCAGTCAGGTTTAAATGTGGAACGGACGCTAAAACAAGTGTCAGAAAAAAATGTCAAATCGTTAATCATTGATTTATCGTCAGTAAGAGACCCTGATACTGAGTTTGTAGAATCCCTGAAAAAGGCAAAACAATCTCTAAAATTGCTGGGGGTAGAGGTTTTAATAAGCGGGATACGTCCTGAACTGGCAAGGACATGGGTGCAGACTGGAACCGATTTTACTGATTTTAAATTCATAAACAATGTAAGCTCAGCTCTGGGTAGATTTATAGATTAATAGACAAGAAGCGTAATGATTGCTTGTTAAGAATTTAAACATACATATTAAAATGCATTTCTTATCAGGGTTACCTTTCGATAAGTTAAATTAGCTATGGTGTTCAAGTTTCAGGATTTATATGGACAAAATGACCGATTCGGCAGGAAATGAAAGATAGTGAGTCGAAGACATGATTATAAACCTCATTTTGCTTTAATCATAATCTAATACTAGTGGGTGAATTAAGTGGAGATGCAAAAGGATATTGTTGTTGGCGGTGTGGAAATAAAGTGGGATTTAAATACTGGAGAAGTGTTATTTGAAGGAGGAGATGTTGTTTTTTTCTGGGTTTCTGCCATGAAAACCTTCTTCGATACCATTAATGAAATTACAGGCGAAGAGGCAACGAATCTGGTACTTGAAGCGACTGGGTTCCGACAGGGAATCATCGTCGGTGAAGGCTTTAAGGAACTGAAGGAAATCGATACATCCAATTTGGTGAAATGGGTGTCGGATACATACATACCAGCAGGCTGGGGTTATGTGAGAGTAGAAAAAATGGATGTTGAAACCAAGAATTTTACTTTATTCATTAAAGATGACTGGGAATATAAGATGAACAAACTTGGTGACAAGGAAAAACAAGGGATTTTCGTTCCGGCGCATTATGCTGGTGTTTTTACTGGCTTGTTTGGCAGGAACTTCTGGTATAAAATCATTGAGTATCAGAATGATACCAACCCATATACGGTTGTGGAATATTTCCCTTCCGATAAGGATGTACAAGAAAGCATTTGGCAAATGGCGAGGAGGCAAGAAGCCAAGCAAATTAGGCAACTGGAAAGCCTCGTGGCGGACAAAACTAAGATGCTCCAGGATTTGGTGAAAGAATTATCATCTCCGCTCATTCCAGTGCTTGATGGAATTGTCGTTGTCCCTTTAATCGGCAGATACGATGAAGATCGTGCCGAGGATTTGATCATGAACACGCTGAACAATCTGCCAAAATATCAAGCAAAGTACGTCTTACTCGACCTCACTGGATTGAATAAGGAAATCTCACCTTACACAGCCGAGTTGATCGACAAATTAGGTTCAGCGGCCAGATTGCTCGGAGTAGAAGTGATCCTTGTAGGGATTTCCGCCGAACTGGCGATGGTGATTACAGAAACATTAAGCAACTTGAAAAAAATATGAATGTCTGCACACACTGCAGCATGGCATATACTACGCTCTTGGAAAAAGCGGGCGCAGTATTGTTTAGAGAATTGAGGAGCTAACTTATTCCTCTTAAATTTCGTTGAAAAATCACTGATTATTTAATTTATAATGCCGAACCCGAATTTTAACACACAGGGTTCGGCATTTATTTTATTAAGGAGTAAAGGCGGGTGTTTCCTCCTGGTTCGTGGAGTGATCATGTATAGGCAGTGTAATCGTAACGGTTGTTCCTTCATTAACGATGCTAGAGAAATCGATCTTGCCGCCATGGTTTTTGATGATTTTCTGGCAAATCATCAAGCCGAGGACGGTTCCTTTTTCCTTTGTGCTATAGAAGGGTTCTCCTAGTTTATTGAGACGGTCTTCTGGAATTCCGGATCCCTGATCCATTACCTTAATTGAAGCTAGGTTTGCTTCTTGTGAAATAGTAACGAGAATTTCTCCTCCCGTTGTCATCGACTCTATAGAATTTTGGATTAAATTGATTAACACCTGCTTTATTTTGTCAGGCTCACAATCTATGTGAATACTAGGTGTATCAGTTTTAATCTTAATGAAGGCATCGGATAGCGTTGCCTGAGGGTTCAGCAAATTAACAACCCCATTCACCAGAGAAATCACATCTGCATTCGATAGATCGGAAGCCTGAGGTTTGGCTAGGACCAGCAAGTCACCAACTATAGATTCAATACGGGCGAGCTCATCGAGGATGATCTCGGCATAATCTTCTGCTTCTTCTGCAGGATGTTCACTCAAAAGCTGGGTAAAGCCTTTTATCGCAGTCAATGGATTCCTGATTTCATGAGCGATTCCAGCCGCCATTTGACCGATTACTGAAAGTTTTTCAGCTACCTGCAGCTGATCCTCCGTTTTTCTTTGTTCTGTAATATCCTTGATGATGATAAGGAAAACGTCCCTATTCTTAAAGACTGTCGGAATGAGCTGGACCTCAGCCCTTTTTGAATCATTATCTTTTCGGATCAAACTGATTTCAAAATCGCTGGAGTTTCTTGTATCCAGGCTTTCTTTAAGCAGCTTATAGTCTTGCGGGTCAGTGTAATCATACAAAGAAGTACCAATAATTTCATCAAAACTGGTTGCGCCCATCAATTTCTTCCCTTGTTCATTAATGTAAGTCCATACACCGTTTCTTGTGATGATCCCCATTGTATCCTTTGAATGCTCCAGGAATAACCGATCTCTTCTTTGATGTTCTTTTAATTTTTCCTCTCGATTTACACGCTGGGTAACATTTCTAGAAACAAGAACTATTTCTGACTGAGAAGGACCGTTCGTACTGCTAGATTCCAGCCAGAGATAATCTCCTTCTTTTCTCCTGAAACGAAACGAAATTTCTCCAGTATGATTAGAAGAGAAGTACTGTTCCAGCCTATCCAGATCTAATGGATGGCAAAAGCTGAAAATGGATTTTCCGTGGAGCTCGGCTGATGTGTAACCAAAAAGAGGCTCACAGGAAGGTGCCGCATAGGTAAAACTTCCATTCGGAAAATGACTAGAAATAAATTCCTTTGATCTGGCAAGTGCTATGCTTATATCATGTATATCGTTTATGTCTGGGGCAAAGGCTTGTTGGATTTCTTCCTTTATCATAAAAAAGCCTCCCTAACTATTAGTCCTGTATAATATGTTATTGGCGTTGAATGCCTCTCTCTATTTTACAAGACGAAAGAGGATAGGAACGAATATTATTGCAAATTTTTAAAAATTAGAACTTTTATCCTGTTTTATATTCCTAAAACCTTTTTAACAGCGCGTCGTCTATAACTATGAAGGGGGAACGATTGTGGATGAAATAACAGCAGAGACAAATGAAATCGAGAATGGTGCAGAAGGAATTGATGAGATCATGAATAGATATGGGCAAGAGATTCTGCAACTCTCGTTTTCATATGTGAAAAATAAGCAAATCGCTGAGGATTTAACTCAGGAGATTTTCGTGAAATGCTATAAATCTCTTCATACATACAGCGGGAAATCGAAGTTCCGCACCTGGCTTTGGAGAATCGCTTCCAATCATTGCAAGGACTATTTGAAAAGCTGGTACAACAAGAATGTTTTCACTACCGATTATCAGCCTATTTATGATTCAATGCCGAGTGATAGTGTTGAGCAAATCGTCATTCAAGATGAGGAGGATGATCAGCTGGCATCAGCGGTCATGGAGCTGCCGATAAACTACCGGGAAGTAATTTACCTTTTTTACTTTGAAGAGATGAGTATCAAGGAGATTTCGGCCGTGACAGAGATGAAAGAGAACACAATAAAGACACGGCTTAAGCGAGCAAAAGAACTCCTGAAGGAAAGATTGGAGGAATTGTAATGGAAAACCGACTGAATAAACTCCGAAAATCGATGGAGAAGTCCACGTTTAATGAATTAAGTTTTTCAGAAAAAATGAGAAAAGAGATTCATAAACAAATTAACATGCCAGATGAGAGGGATGAGGTAGTTACTTTGGCCATTCTGCAGCTTCTTCTTCATGAAAAAACAGGTTATGAATTGACCGGGCTGCTCAGGTCCAGAGGCTTTAAAAAGTTTGAGGACAATGAAGGTTCCCTATATACGATTCTCCATACGTTTGAACAAAAACGATTAATTGCTTCCTGCTGGAATGAGGAAGGTGCGAAATTGTATCAGCTCATCGACAAAGGGAGGAAGTATTTGCGTAAGCTGGAGAAGAATGCGGCTTCTGGCCGCATCGTCATGAAAGGATTGCTGGGGGAGTGATAATGTAATGAGTAATAGATGGAACCACTTTTTAAGTGAAGTGACGACACATATCCGCTCGAAGGAAGCGAAGAGGTTTGTAACCTCAGAATTGGAATTTCATCTTGAGCAGGTGAAGAAAGAATGGATGGGAAAGGGCTTAAGTGAAGCAGAGGCCGAGGAAAAAGCAGTCAACCAAATGGGAAGTCCATCAAAGCTTGGAGGCCATGAAATGAATAAACTTCATAAACCGCGGATCGATTGGTGGCTGATCGGTTTGTTGGCGATCACCATGGGATTGAGCTTCCTGCCACTGGTCACATTGGGTGATGAGTTATCAGATGGTTATTTAGTGATCAAAGCAATTCATGTTTTACTAGGTGCAATGATTGCAGCGGCTATGATGTTTATTGATTATCGAAAATTAGAAAGTAAAGGTTGGTTATTTTATTCAATCGGAGTATTGTTTCTATTCTTATTATTAACAATCCCAAATGCAATCATAAATGGGATCCCATATTTTATGATTGGACCGTTCCAGCTTGAAAGCCACTACGCACTGCCATTCTTGTTTCTGGGTTGGGCTTCATTTTTCAATAACCCGAAAATTAAACTATGGCAGCACTTCATCCTATTTACTTTGCCGCTGCTCCTATTTATGGCGGTACCAAACTTGTCAGGTAGCTTCATATATATAGTTATGGTTTTTGTAATGATGTGGTGGAGCATGATTAGTAGAATAACTGCAACTCTCATAACGATTACGTCGATCATGGGAGTTGCAGCCTTTAGCACGTTTGTCTGGTTCACTGTGAAAGAATATCAACTTGCAAGGATATTAGGCTTCCTGAATCCTGAAAAATATCCGAATAGCTCGGGGTATATGTACTTGGAGCTAAAAGAACGATTGTCTTCCTCCGGCTGGTTTGGTTCAGAAGCAAAAAGCCAACCATTACCATTGGAACATACGGACTATGCCTTTATTAATTTGACCTATCAGTACGGTTATTTGTTTGCGATTGGACTATTCGTTATTCTCTCACTGTTTGCAGCGAGAATTGTTATGATATCGATTCAAATTAACTCTAGGTTTGGAAACCTATTGCTAGTTGGCGGTGTAACACTCTTTCTTGTCCAATTTCTCTATAATATTGGAATGATGATTGGCCTGCTTCCACTGACGTCGATGTCTCTGCCATTTATAAGCTATGGATTTATCCCAATGATATTTAATGCGTTTATTATGGGAGTCGTACTGAGTGTTTATCGGAGGAAGGATTTAATGTTAAATAGAACAGTTTGATAATGGAGGAACCGATTTTAAAATGGTTCCTCTCTCTTTTTGTGGGGGCGGGTTCTTCCAAAATTTTATTGGTGACCTGTTTTCTCGTATTAAAGAGATTTAGGTCACCAATAGAGTTTATTGGCGTCATATTCTTACATAATATGGATATTCAGGCGCACTATAGCCTTCATTAATGGGACTGTTTTACATAATTTGGATATTCAGGATACCAATAGTCTTCATTAGTGTATATGTTTTACATAATTTGGATATTCAGGACACCAATAGCCTTCATTGGTGTGTCTTATTTACATAATTTGGGCATTTAGGTTTCCAATAGGGCTGATTGGTGCATTGTTTTTACATAATCTAGAAATCTAGGTGGTCAATAGGCAGTATTAAAATACTCTTGTTCTTTTTCTCAAATTTCATAAAAGATTAATAAATACATATTTACTAATATATTCATTTAGTGTAAAATTACACTAATTAATAAATAAAATAAGTTGCTGGGGGTATTTGGATTGAAGAAGGATGCCGGGTTTTTAGTTATTTACTTTATACTATTCCCTCTATTTCTATCATTTTTGGGGATTGCGGTTTTGCCGATTGAGAAGTTCGGTCCGCAGGTTATATTAGTGATCATCTCGTTCTCGGCTTTGTTAATGGGTTTTCATTATGGGAAAAGACCTCAGGCTTTCTCGTTTTATGGTCGGTACCTGCCTGTATACATACCATTGCTTCTGACAGTGCTCCTTGCTGCAATAGGGATGATTATTTCCAAAGGCTTTTTCGGGCACCAGGTTTGGGGAATTTTTGTATTCGCGCTGTTCCCGTTTTTACCTAATTCGCTTATTTCAGCATTAATGGGGGAATTCATTCTAGCTTTTGCCGTACCTTTTGCTTATTATTTATTCTTTTTGATCGGTTTTATTTTGTCCGAACAGAGGACCAAGACGAAAGTTAGCCTCAAAAAAGGGAATCTTTTCGCGGGAATGAGTGTCATAATTATGTTGTTGGCTGTCATTGGTTCAATCTATATAGAGCGGAGCAAGCATATCCTCCCGCCTTCTTATGGATTTGATTATGGCAATGGCTTTTCGAGTGTTGACCTAGAGCCGTATTACGTCACGAACCCTAACAACATCCTGCCAAAGCTTAAAGACACTGCCAGCTTGAGGGTAGAAACTCAAAGTGAAATGCCTATTCTGGATGGGGCGGAGGCCGCGTATCCAGTATATGCCGCATTCGCTAATGCCACCTACCGAGATATAAAAAACAAAAACTCACTACCAACAGGTGAAGAGATTGTTAGTTTTACGAATACGATTTATGCTTTTGAAAGACTAGTTTCTGGCGAGGTTGATATTTTTTTCGGTGCCCAGCCTTCTGCTTCGCAGCAAAGCCTGGCAGAGAGTAACGGGAAGGAACTCGTTCTTACACCTATTGGTAAGGAAGCGTTTGTGTTCTTTTTGAATGAGAAGAATCCTGTTGAAACCCTGACTTCAGAGGAAATTAAATCGATTTATTCTGGTAAAATCACCTATTGGAATGAAGTTGGTGGAGACGATAAAAAGATTATGGCGTTTCAGCGGCCAACGGACTCGGGCAGCCAGACAATCATGGAGAAATTCATGGGTGCTACGCCATTGATGCCAGCGCTGAGAGAAGAAGTGGCGGGAATGGGCGATTTGATGGAGGAGGTTGCCAGCTACCGCAACTACAATAATTCCCTCGGTTACTCATTCCGTTTTTTTACAACTGGCATGAACCCGAATGAAAAAATAAAGCTGATCTCACTGGATGGAGTAGAACCAACACCTGAAAATATTGCTTCGGGCAAATATCCTTATGTCGTCAATCTGTATGCCATTACGGTGAAAGACAACCCGAAAAAAACGGTGAAGCCTATGCTTAAATGGATGCAGGGTCCCGAAGGTCAGAAGCTGCTAGAGGAGATTGGTTATATTCCATTACACGAGGAAGATGCAAGATAAATATATTCATCAACAAGGCTAGACCAGGAAAATACTTGGTTTAGCTTTTTATTTTTAGTGCTCGGCTTTGTCATATAAAGCTTTAAGATAAAGACTGGCCATTCGATTGCAGGAATGGGCTCTTTGTTCCAAGAAAAAAAGGATGGTTCCTGACACGGAATCCATCCCTTTGTTCATCATTAATCACCGTCAAGCATTCTGAAGACTCCACCAAGGACACTGCCTTCGCCTTTGTTCTGGCCTCCACCTTGTGGTGCGGCTGCAAATACTCTGCTGGCTAGACGACTGAATGGAAGTGATTGGATCCATACAGTTCCTGGTCCTCTAAGTGTCGCAAAGAAAAGTCCTTCACCGCCAAATAAGGCTGTTTTAACTCCTTTTACCATTTCGATGTCGTAATTCACGTTACTTGTCATGGCAACCAGGCAGCCAGTATCGACTTTGATAACCTCTCCTGGCTGAAGTTCTCTTTTATGTATCGTTCCGCCAGCGTGGACAAATGCCATTCCGTCTCCTTCAAGCTTCTGCATGATGAAGCCTTCTCCACCAAAGAAACCAGCTCCAAGCTTCCTTTGAAATTCAACGCCAACTGAAACCCCTTTTGCCGCAGCGAGGAAAGCGTCCTTTTGACAGATGATCTTTCCGCCATTCTCACTCAAATTCATCGGAATGATTTTACCAGGATAAGGAGAGGCGAAGGATACATGCTTCTTATCGTGTCCAGTATTGGTAAATGTGGTCATAAAAAGGCTCTCGCCCGTCAATAACCTCTTTCCAGCACCAAACAGCTTGCCAACCAAACCGCCGCCGCTGCCAGAACCATCGCCAAAAATCGTTTCCATTTCAATTTGCTGATCCATCATCATCAGACTGCCAGCTTCAGCGACCACCGTCTCATTCGGATCCAGTTCAACCTCAACAAACTGCATGTCATCGCCATAGATTTTGTAATCAATTTCATGGTTTCGCAATGCTATTCCCTCCAAAACAATTAAGTTTACATGTTCATTGTACAACTTTACGTTCGAAGTTGCAGAATATTTTTATAGCCAGGCCATGGGATTTTATTTAAGGCTGTTATAATTAGTGTTTCATTTTTGAAGCAGTAGCCGAATTAAGTCAATGGTTCCATACTCTTTCATCCCTTGTTCTCGAAGAGACAGAAAGTAATTGTTTCAGCTGAATTCTACTGTATAAATATAAATAGGCTTTTGCATATGTGACAAAGGCCGTTACGTCTTCATAAATTGGTGAAGAGTATTCTCGTTAATTATGTTTGTACCATGTATATAGGAATATTTCTGGTAGTACTCAACGTTGTTACTTGTTTTTTTGAGCCCTGTATTTATTTGAGGAGGTAAAGAATAATGATGAATAATTTTCAAAATGAACTGCAAAGGCTGAATGTTGGTGATTTCCAGGCAACTCAGCCCGTTAGCTGGGATCAAAACCAATACCAATCAGGAGATGAGCGGATTTTTCTAGGTCTGGGTGGATTTGGCGGCTGTTTCGGTTTTTCTTGTTTCTTTAGCTGCTTTGGCTGTGGCGGATGTTTCCGTTGCGGAGGCTGCGGTGGTTGTGGTAGATGTTCTCGTTGTGGCGGGTGCGGACGCTGTGGTGGTTGCGGACGATGCCATCGCGGTTAAGTTAGACAATACAGACTCTAGCCCCTGCGAATTTTTTGCAGGGGCTTTGTTCTTTGATATAAGACATAAGGGACAAATTGAGCTACATACGATGATAATGGCAGTCAATGAAGGAAAGTAAGGGCATTAGGGCCGGAGGAGGAGTGAGATGGTGAAGTTGGATCCTTCTATGGTATTGAAGGTGAAAAGAGATACATTTTATCTCGCAGAACCAAATAGTGGTGTGTATTTAAGGAATAACTCATGTTCATTCCGTCTTGAAGGCAATGGAATTGATCAGTGGGTTGAAAAGCTTTTGCCAATGTTTAACGGTGAGTATTCGCTGGGGAAATTGACCGACGGCCTCTGCCAGAACCATACCTGAAGCGCGTTTACCAAATTGCTGAGGTTTTACTTGAAAATGGTTTTGTCCGGGATGTAAGCGGGGATGAACAGCATCAATTATCTGAGCATGTCCTGAAGAAATTCGCTTCACAAATTGAGTTTGCCGACAATTTGGCAGGTTCCGGTGCATCAAGATTTCAGTCATTCCGCAATGCAAAGGTACTGGCCGTCGGTTCCGGCCCTATGTTCAACTCTCTCGTTTCAACATTGCTGGAATCCGGTCTGCAAAAACTGAATGTCTCAATCACCGATGAAAGCCACACCAATAGAAAAAGGTTGGCAGAGCTTGTGAATCATGCACGTAAAACAGATTCGGAGGTGGAGTACGAGGAGTTTGAAAGAAAGAATGGTGACTGGAGCACGCTGTTGCGGCCTTTCGATTCGGTCCTGTACGTTTCACAAAATGGCAATGTTGAAGAAGTGCGGCTCTTGCAATCGATCTGCAGGGAGGAGAGGAAAGCCTTCATTCCCGCCATAGTTTTCAAACAAACGGGTATGGCCGGCCCCTTGTTTACACCTGATTCAGAGCTTTGCTGGGAGTCAGCGTGGAGGCGATTGCATTCTTCTGTTTTGGTAAGTGAGCAGAAGGTCTCAGCCGCCTCTTTGACCACTGGAGCGCTGCTTGCTAACGTTATTACTTTTGAATTATATAAAGAACTTGCGGGTATCACAAATGCTGAGCAAAGAAACAGAATCTATTTGCTGAATTTAGAAACTCTTGAGGGAAGCTGGCACATGGTCTTGCCACATCCCTTGGTAACCGGAGTTTTCTCGACCATAAAAGTAGTGGACCTTGAAAATCGGCTTAATCATGATCAAAGAAAAACTGAGCCTGAGAAGCTTTTGCAGTATTTTAGTCTAATGACTTCAAAAGAAGCTGGGATATTGCATAAGTGGGAAGAGGGGGGCCTTAAGCAGCTACCATTGGCGCAATGCATGGTCCAGGCAGCCGATCCGCTGTCAGATGGGACGTCTGAATTACTGGCAGCAAGGGTTTGTAATGGATTCACACATGAAGAAGCACGAACGGAGGCAGCGTTGACAGGGATTGAAGCATACGCGGTTCGTATGGCAGAAGTACTCGAGAATGGCCGGATGTTGGGTATCGGTGCAGGTGGATCTTTTGCGGAAGCTGTTGGAAGAGGGCTGGAAAAATGTCTCTCAAAAGAATTGGAAAATCGAAAGCTCAGCGAAAATGCGTCGATTTCCCTTGTTGACCTCGAGCTTATTGAAGACGGGAGATGTGCATTTTATTTAAACGCTCTTACGACAATACAGGGAGCAGCACGAACAGGGGTAGGAAAGGAAGTGCGAGGTTTCCCAGTTATCTGGATCGGCACGAAGAAAGGATGGTTTGGAAGTACTGGACTCAATACAACTCTGGCCTTAAGAGGCGCTTTGCAGAATGCGCTATCCTATTTTCAAAATGAGTCAGCTGGGGTAGGTGGCCATCCTTCAGGAGTCAGAGATTCAGTATAGTGAAAGGATAAAGAAAAATTTAAAGATACCGGAATATACAGGAAGTATTCAGAATGAAACCCTGCAGGCAGCGATTGAGGTGCTTGAAGAGAACAGAACCCAAATGTCAGTGTACGAACTTAGGATTGATCCCATTTTCACCCAGCAACTAGATGGAGTATACGGTGTATCGCTGCGAGAGGAGGGATTGAGTTGAGTTCCTTCGTAGTCATTATAGGGGAAGGATGGCTGGCTGACCGTGTTGCTGAAGAATTATCATCACGCTACCAGGTATTCAGAAGGACAGATTTTGAAAATGGCCTGCCAGAAAATTCAGGGTTGATGCTTGTCCTTCATGATTATTGGAATCCCAATGCACATCAAAAAGCTGAAGAAGCGGCAAAACTGACTGGCAGTCCCTGGCTCCGAGCCTTTGTTTCTTTTGGAGAGGGAATCGTTGGACCTCTCATCAGGCCTGGCACTCCTGGATGTTCTCAATGTGCGGACCTGAGGAGGCTACTGGGAGGTCAGGAACGGGGCGAAATGCAAGAGGTGAAAAAAAAGCTGACGGCTGAAGCAGAAATTGCTTTGGACCCATGGGCATCGAAAAATGGACTTCTGCATCTGGTTCACTTAATAGTAAACGAAGCAGACCAGGTTCTAGCAGATAAAGAGGGCTTTTCGTCAGGAAGGATGTATTTTGCAGACTTAAAAGCATTGCATGGATCCTGGCATTCTTTCCTGGCAGATTCTCTGTGCCAAGTTTGCAGTACGATTCCAGACGATTCAGCTTCGCTTGCAGAAATCTCATTGAATCAAAGTTTGAAAATCAGTGAGAGCAGCTATCGATGTACACCGCTGGACAAGATGAAGGAAGTGCTCTTTGATGATTATTTTGACAATCGGACAGGTTTGCTAAACAGTAAGATGTACGATTTGGTCACTCCATTTGCCGATGCGAGCGTCAATCTGCCAATGATCTCCGGAGGTAATGAGGGTACAGCTGGCAGGACGCAATGCTACGCAGATAGTGAATTGACTGCTATCCTGGAAGGACTCGAGCGCCACTGCGGGCTTCAGCCCCCGCGGGAAACGGACAGTCATCCGTGACAGTTACCGAAACCTGGAAAAACAGGCATTGAACCCATTGGAAGTAGGTGTCCATGCCGATGAACAATATGAAAAACCCGGATTTCCATTTCGAAAGTTTGACCCTGACTCCCAGATGGATTGGGTTTGGGGCTATTCACTGATTGAAGAGCGGCCAATTCTCGTACCTGAACTATTATCCTATTATAGTCTCGGGTGCGGGTCAGCGGGATTTGTCTATGAAACGTCAAATGGCTGTGCCCTTGGCGGAAGCAGGGAAGAGGCGATTTTCTATGGCATCATGGAAGTAGTAGAGCGTGACTCCTTCCTTTTGACCTGGTACTCAAAGCTCAAACTTCCACACCTCGATCTTCAATCCGCTGAAGATGAAGAATTGCTTTTGATGGCAGAGCGAATGAGGGCTGTTGCTGGATATGATTTGTATTTATATAACGCCACCATGGAACACGGAATTCCAAGTGTCTGGGCGATGGCAAAAAACAGGAAGGATAAAGGATTAAACATTATTTGTGCAGCAGGGGCCCCCATCTTGATCCGATTAAGGCAGCCAAAAGTGCCGTTCAGGAGCTTGCCGGCATGATGCTCAATCTCGATGGAAAACTGGAATCGAACAAAGGGAAATATTTACAAATGCTTGATGATGATTCCCTTGTACGCGAGATAGATGATCACGGAATGCTGTATGGATTGACCCAGGCGGAAGAACGCTTAGGGTTCCTGCTAGATGATAACCGGCCATTACAAAGTTTTAAAGACGCTTTTCAAAAGGAATCGCGTCATGCGGACCTGACGGAGGATCTTAAGGATATTCTAGATAAATTCAGCAACTTAGGGCTCAATGTTGTCGTTGTCGATCAAACTCCACCTGAAATCCGAAAAAATGGTCTTTGCTGTGTGAAAGTGTTGATACCGGGGATGCTTCCAATGACCTTTGGACACCATTTGACTCGCCTCAAAGGACTTAATCGAGTGATTCACGTCCCAGTGAAGCTTGGTTATTTGAAAGAACCGTTGTCATTCGAAGAACTAAATCAATTCCCGCATCCGTTCCCATAGGAGGCAACAGGATGAATCTTGAACAATTTCTAAAGGACCTTCAATTTAATATTGAACGTGCTAATCAGGAAAACTGGGAACCTAACTGGGAAGACGCTCCTTTTTCCTATAAACTGTATCGAGACTTGCCGGTGATTCCTCTGTCCGGGGAAGTGCCCTTGTCCCTAGCAGAAATCAAGGCTCCAACCAGGCCAGGCATCGATGAGATGGGAGATTTCCTCTGGTATGTTTATGGAATAACGCAAGTAAGTGAGTCGTTTTTTTCTGAGGATGCTTATCCAGCTCATACCTTTAGGAGGCATGCTCCTTCTGGCGGGGGACTTTACCCGAACGAACTTTATGTATATTTAAAATTAGAGGAGCTGCCTGATGGGGTCTACCATTATGACCCGGCCCATCACCGCCTTGCTTTACTGAGGGCTGGAAACTTTGATTCATATATTGCCGCGGCTCTTGGCGACCGATGTGATATCACTTCCTGTTTTGGAACTGCATTCGTTTCTACGATGTTTTGGAAAAACTTCTTTAAATACAATAACTTCTCCTATCGGTTGCAAGGGCTGGATGCTGGAGTATTGATGGGGCAGCTGCAAGCCGTGGCGAAACGATTTGGTTTCGCTTCTGGTGTTTACTATCAATTTCTGGATTCGGCAATCAATCATCTTCTCGGATTATCTGAAGAGGAGGAAAGTGTTTATTCGATTATTCCGCTGTCTGTGGAAACGACCAACTGGTCTGCGAATGCAACAGCTTCCTACAAAAAACTATCGTCAGAAGAATTGAAAAGCGAACTGAAACCGCTTGTAATTAAGAGCTATGAAAGGTCGGAGAAAGTATTAGAGTTTCCGAAACTAATAACCATGAATGGAGCCTCAAAACTGGAGTCGACTGAATCGTTTAAAAAGCTCTGTAACCAGCTGAGTGATATGAAGGGGAATCGGCGAATCTTTCTCCCTCAAACTGAATCATTACAATTTGATTTGGCAGAGGTTAGCAAAAAACGTTCTTCTCCTGAAATGGACTTTATTTTATCAAGGGTTAGTCAACAGCAGCTGGCTGACCTGTTGAAGGAGTCGATGGCTGCCTATTCGTACCGCAATGATTTGGACGCTATTTACTGCAGCCAGGAGCCCAGAGTTTCAATCTATGGCTGTTTTTATAATATAGAAGGCATTCCCAATGGAGCCTACTACTACAACCACACAGAACATGCTATACAAGAAATTCAGCAAGGAGATCACCGTTTGCGTTTACAAACTGGATTGTCGATTGATAACGTCAACCTGCAGCAAGTACCACTTTGTTTGCATGTCGCTGGCAATAGGGACTTTTTTCAAGAAGACTTAGGATACAGAGGCTACCGAATATTACAAATGGAAACAGGAATGCTGGTGCAAAATTTACTTTTAACAGCTTCCGCTCTAGGGTTAGGAGGTCATCCTCTGCTAGGTTTTGATGCAGGTGAGGCTGATGATCTTTATAGAATGAAAGGGAAAACCAGCTTAATCCAAATCCCAATAGGCTCATACCGTCCACGGGCATGGCTAAAAGGGAGTTTGCATAGCTAGTAATCAGAAATAGTCGATAAAGAAATGCAAGGGAACACACTCCCTTGCATTTCTTTTGATTTCAGGAATTTGTTTTCATTAATGAGTAGCACAAACATCAGAAAAAAACCTGTTGCAGGATCTTATCCTTAGTTTTCCATAGGATCATTCATTATTAATTGAACTGTAACGATGCTTTATAATGCTGAACTCATCATTGTCGCACTTCCTTCATTATTATAAGCCACAATACCAGGTTGTCATTTAAAGCAAGGGTAAGAAGATGATGAAAGGTCATTAGAAACTAAACATGGGATATACTGTGGTTTTTGTATTCCTGTACATTTTTTCTGGAATGGGTTCCGCGCATATGGTAAAATCTTCATCAAATTAATCGAAAAGAGTGTGGAAGTATGATAGAAAGTTTCTCAGTTCCCTTGTTTGAAGGGGAAAGGAAAATTAGAGTCTATTTGCCGACAGATTGGAAAGACAATATATATCCTGTTTTATACATGCATGATGGACAGAATGTGTTTGGAAATGAAGAGGCGATTAGCGGTGTGGCGCTTGAACTGCACGACTACCTGGATGAGAACGATGTGGAGCTAATCGTGGTGGCAATAGATCAGAATCCGGGAGAGCGCGTGAATGAGTTTTGTCCCTGGATAAACGGTGAATATACAGCAAAGTTTCTTGGCAAACCGAGTTCTGAAGGCGGAAAAGGCAAGGAATATGTTGAGTTTATCGTTAATGAACTGAAACCACTCATTGACTCGAAATATAATACTAATTTAAATGAAACTTATATGGCCGGCATCTCTTTAGGATCGTTAGTCACAACATATGCGGCATGCACTTACCCTCATATTTTTAAAAGAATCGCAGGTCTTTCATCCGGTTTTTACCGTAACCAGGAAGAAATCGAGCGGTTGCTGAAAATGGCAGATCTATCCCAACTAAAAAAAGTATATTTGGATTGTGGCACAAAAGAGGGTGGCGAAAAACTTGCTGGGCCATTCCTGGAAACCAATAAGGCCATCTTTGAGATTATCAGGCAAAAAGGAATTGAGGCAGAACTGAAAGTCATAGAAGGTGCCGAGCATAATTATCAAGCCTTCAAAAAACGTTTACCAGAGGTTATATCATGTTTATTAAGCAGGTAGAATGAGCTTTGTTCATATTTCTTGAATCTAAAAATTCTTTGCGAGGACTAATCTATTTTCTGACTTGGAACGGCAATGAATCTTGTGAATTTATTGTTGTGATTAGTGTAAGAACAATATAACTTTTTAAAACAAGACAGCAATCTATCTTTTAAAAAAGGGCAGTTTAAATGATAGGATATGACTAGAATGAGAGTCTCTTGCTTTTAGATTTAACGATTCTGAAAGAAGTTTTCATATAATGGTTAAGAAAGAGTATTTGTGATATTCAGGATCAATACTCGCAAAATGATTTCTCCAATTCGATGCTGTCAAGTGTAGTTATTTAGGATTTTGTAAGGACTAGTCAGAAATGAGGATACAGGATGGGGATATTTTTTAAAAAGATGACTGAAAAGGAAACAAAGAATTGGGAAAAAGGTTGTATTGTTGGCTTTTATGTCTTCTTAATCGTTTTGTTTACCAACGAAATATATTTCTATATTTTTAACGGTTATCTGTTTTCCAACTTTGCAGTGTTTTGGATTGGGTTGATAACTGCTAATGCTTGGTCATTTATTCTCAACCTAAAATCCGTAAAAAGGAAAGGGAAATAATACGGAAATCACTTTGTTTATTAAGCTATCGTGTGAAACTCTGCAGTAAGGTTTAGGCTCTATTGTTGAATTCCTTAAAAAGTTGCAGTTTCAACTTTAGATGTAGATTAGTTCAATGAATTGGAAGGGAAAAGGGATTTGAAAAGAGAATTACTTAATAAACCATACTTAAATTAAAGAGAGGTAGTTTATGAGTAATACATTTATTGAACAAGTACATTATATTAGGATTCCGGTAAAAAATTTAGAGCAGTCTGCACAATGGTATAAAGACATATTAGGGCTTCAATTATTAACCATTACTGAGGATCCATTTGCGATTATAAAAGTTAATGAGGGACCTTTTTTGCTTATTTTAGTTCCTACTGAAGATGATACTTTCTCACATTTTACAATTGGGAATGCCCCAGCATTTAGCATTGGTTTTACAAGTCCAGAACTATCTAAATTCCATACACACCTGATTGAAAATGGTGTTACGGTTGAGGATATAAAAGAGGAAAATGGACATGCTTTTTTTCACTTTTTTGATGTGAATGGCAATAAACTTCAAGTGCACTGGTAGGAAATATAAATAAAGGTAATATTTAAACGGTGCTTTAATCCAAGAAAGATTAAGGCACCTTTTTGTTGAATTCTTATCCAGTTATAGAATCAGCATGCCATAAGGGGACTCTAATTCTTCTTGCTAATTGATGTTGTGAAATTTACCCTTCTTATAAATTTCTAATCGCATACCGATAATCTTCTTCTGACCGCCAAAAAGTGCCAGGTCTGAATACAAAACCATTCTTTTTCAGAGTCAGACTTGTGAAAAATAAGGATTATTTCCATAAAATTGGAGATTGTATTAAGTAAAATGGAATGTGGTAAGGAGGTCATTTGCATGGTCCAAACTAAGCCGATCAGTGCTTCTGAAGTCGGGACTCTTTGGCAGACATATCAGGAGAAAACCTTGATCATGAGGATCTTGGAGTATTTTATTGAGAAAGCTGATGATCAGCAGGCTCGAAATATTTTAGGCGGATTGTGGCAGGAGCTTGATTTTTATGTAAAAGAGATGGAAGTTCTTTTTAAGGATCAAGGAATCGTGAAGCCACTTGGATTTACGTCAGAGGATGTTCACTTGGATGCTCCTAAACTTTTTGACAATGGATTTGATATCATGTTTGTTCGCGTGTTGAAGCAAGTGAGCATGGGGTTATATACATTGAATATGAATATGTCCTATGACAATCGAGTGATGACGATTTATGAGGGACTTACGACAGTTACTCAAAAAATTTACAAACTGGCAACATTATATCTACTGGAAAAGGGGATTCTTTCACAGCCGCCAAAAGTAACCATGCCAAAAACAACAGAAATCATCGAGAGCAATAAGTATATGAAGGGCATGAAGCTATTTGGTGATAAGCGAGTATTGAACAATTTGGAAATTGGAATCCTCAATCACAATCTTGAATCCAATATTATTGGCATGCAGTTGATTACCGGTTTTGCGCAATGTGCACAGAATAAAGAAGCAAAGAAATTTTTTCTCAAGGGAAAAGAGCTCGCTAAAAAGCAGATTGGAATAATGGAAGAACTTCTTCGTGAGAGTGATCTTCAACCTTCAGCCGCTTTAGGAGGCACAGTCACTGCATCAACCATTCCACCGTTTTCAGACAAGCTGATGATGCATTTTATTTACATTTTAAATGGCTTTAGCCTTGTCGGAGCGGGAGTGGGAGCGTTTTTCACTTTAAGAAATGACTTATCCATGAAAGCTTTCATGATTTCAAAGGATATATTTTTCTACGCGCAGGAAGGAATTGAAATCAAGATTAAGAACGGCTGGTTGGAAGAACCTCCGCAAATGGAGGATCGGGCAGCCATCATCAAAAAAGGGAATTGAAATATGCGTCTGGTCCACATTGAAATTAGTATTAACACTAATTTCAATGTGGGGAAATTTTAATTTACACTCTTAACTGTTTGGTTGAGGCAATCGTTACCATATTAATTATAGCAAGGTTTTCATGAGTATATTCAACACTATATTAGAGCCATTAGTAAGGATCAGGGTTTTGCCATAGTTTGTGTCTTATTAGTTTTCTTGGGAATTATTTTCATCGCATTTAGTGTTAAATTGGGAAGGTCTAATGCGGATGCGTGGTTAGCCAGTCGAGGAGAAGTGGATACAGCCTACTATCATCTGATTGTCAAAAGCTATATTATTAATTTCGTGGTAAGCGGAGGTATTTTGTTTGGATTCGGATTAGTGAGTTCTTCCATCATTTATTTTAAAATGGTTAATTTCGAGAAATAAATCAGTGGTGAAATCCTTAAAGAAGGATATAGAATATAGTAAAGTGTGGTGGTTAATTGGACAGTGAAAAATTGAGGACGATTAACAAGCTACAAATCACATCACTTGCTCTAACAATAATTCTTACATTTGTACCTGGAGTTGGTGAAGATGCTTCTGTTCAATACTACGGTTTACCATTGCCGTCTTTGTCTTATCATGAGGGAAGGGGTTTTGGTGGCGTTGATCTCAACATATGGACGCTTTTAGCCAACTTCTTTATAATCTACATGCTTTGCAAGATAGGGGTAAGGATATGGATGTCCTTAATTAAGAGACCATAAGTGGGGCGAAATCTGATGCAATCAGGATTGTATATGGATTTTTTAACTAAGGTGATGTCAGCTGCGCTCACTAACAAATAGGCAAAGCATGAGTATCTTTACCTATTAATATTTTTTATATCTTATATATTCAAAGTTTAATGTAGGCATCTGCTTGATAATGTTACCATCTTCATCTCTCTGAATTTCATACTCTCGGTGCGTTTCAACGATATAACCATCCACTTCTTTGTCCTTATCTCTTTCATGTACATATTCAAATTCAGGTAAAATCGTTTCTAAAATGTCATCAGTTGTTCCAACTCGGGCATTTGTTTCTAAGGATTCTGTGTCAAAGTATCTCTGGGAAATCTGAGGACTGTTATAGACCAAGAAAATGCAAAATAACAGCAAACTTGATAATGCAAGAATTTGTTTCATTATTATAAGCTCCTTTTGTTAAAGTTTCATATTTACCATATGCCTGTCCATTGAGTTATATAACTTTATAGTGATCGGTGCGGACAAAATAGACGCTTGGGAAGTATAAAATAGGAGGGCGAAGGTTGTGAAATATCAAGAATACGACCGAACAACAGTTGTTCTATTAAGTATTTTGACAATCTTATTGGCAGTCACAGCAGTAGTGTTCTATCCAATATTACTCTTGTTTCCTCATTGGAATATATGGGTTTTTATGTATGGTTCAATACAAATAGGATTTCTTCTACTATTCATTTCTGGGGTTAGGTCTACCTTAAAAAACATCAAGTTGTTTTTGGTCACTGTTAACACTATTTGTATAATTCTTAACTCAGTTCTAATATATTGCTATTTGATTCCGCGTGGTCTTGCTTGAAATATAAAAAATGAAATCTTAGAGGAGCGGTTTTGTGTCAAAGTATGTTAGCGTTTTTTTCTTAACTCTAATGGTTAGTATAATTCTCTATCTTATATTTGCTTCTGTTTTTATGGGTGGTGAAGATCCCGCAGGAGATATGTTATTAACGATAGGAATAGTAATTGTGTTTCTTCTTTCATTTCTAATATCACAAACCTACTATTTAATCGAATTGATTAAGAAGAAGCGGTGACTCAGCTTATTTAACATATGACTGCATTAAGCCTTGAAGGGATTACATTCTATGTCGTTTTGCTTATGGAATAATCGGATTTTAGTAGAAGAAAGACTAATGGTGAGGTGAAATAAAATTGCTTATTGGCCGTGCTTTATATGTATTAGGAATGGCTTTTGTTTTCTTTAGTATATTGGGAATTATAATGGTTCTTTTATCAGATGGTGGTGGAGATATAGCACTTCTGATATTTGCGTTGCTGAATGGATTGATTGCAATGGGTGTCGGAGAAATGGTTATAGACTTAAATCATAGGCGGAGGATTCAAAAGTTTGATAAAGAATAAGGACAAATAGTCTTAAAATAACATGAGGCTTTAATGGCAAATTCTTCTTTTATAACAAGTCATATTGTCTGGAGGTTAATGTGAAGAACATCGGCTTTATTTTTATTATTATTATTCCTTTATTATTGGTTGGCTGTAATAGCAATTTATCAAATGAGCCAGTTAAAGAAGAAAAGAAAATAGATCAATTCAGCTTGGTTATAGAGGGAGATAAGAATCTTTACCAAGTAGACGAAGAAATACAAGTTAGTGCTTATTTAAAATATATTGGTGAAAAAGACATAGAGTTTACTTCTGTACCTACAATCACAATTGTAATTAGGAATTATGAAGGTGGAAATGTAATTGAAAAAATTGACTTTAATGATATAAAAACCACTATGAAAAAAGGAGAGAAGTTTTCTCAAACATTAAATGGTATCAATCTGGAAGAAGGAAAATATGATGCATTTGTTCAAACTTCATCTTTCTCGGTTGGCTCAAGTCAGTTCAGTTTAAGCTCAGCACCAATTAATTTTGAAGTGAAAAATTAACACCTTAGGGGCGTCGAGTGACTGAAGTTTTTTAATTTTTATGTGGAAGGAGAATGGTAAAGGAAGGGTGAGAACGTCCAGGAAGAATCCAGGCACGTAATTAATAGAAGTGCGTAAACAGCTACATTGAAAATTTCACCTTACTGATCAAATACCTTTGTTATTGAATAAGTAGGAGAGCGGGAAAGAGGAAAACAAATGAAAAGCTTTTTGAAATGGAGTTATTTTTGGGTTTTATTAGTCGGCATCTTGATAGGTTACATTGGAATACCAATGTTCTCACAATTTTTCGATTATATCTTCAACTAAAGAGAAATGCACCATAATATACAGATGTTTCCGACTTATTTATATTAGTAATAGGCTAGCATAAGTATGATCTACTAATTACCGATTAGGTGATGCTGAATGAAAATAATAAATTAAAAAAATGGCGTGCAAAACTAATGTCAGTTTACACGCCATTTTCTTTTTCATTTATAAAAAAGTTGTGGCAGGATAGTAGTCCTTCCTTGAATTCTCCACTAACCCTTTCAGAATCGTAGGCACAAACAGAAAGAAGGTTTGTTTCGTTTACGATTACATCAGCTTCTTTTTCAGAACCCATTAATTTTTTGCTTACCTCTGGCTCATCTCGCCACTCTACATGTGCCCAGCTCCGGACATTTATATTTTCTGAATAACCTTCAATTAGGTTCGGGAGGAATTCGAAAATTGAATTAATCCTAAAGTCTCCCCTTGGCATAATAAAAGTCATAATTATTGATAAACTTCACTTTTTCTAAACTGTTTCATTCAATAACACTGTGAGTCTTTTAATTATCAATGGTGTTATTCGGTCATTTTCTATAATGATGGAATACTCATTTCGTTCTAATCCTGAGATGACGAAATCAATCACATTAGAAATATATCGTTCCTGATCCTGGAAAAAATATAGTCCATGTCCCTTGGCCTGGTTTGCAATTTCATTAACCTCTTTTAAATGCACACATTCCAAATTAGCACCCCGTTGTATTGTAGACATATAACACTATCATTAAAGTGTAACATATTTAGCTTTTAATATGTGTTGGTAATAAAAATATATCTAAAGTAAAAACCTTATTAAAGCTACAAAGGCGCATCAAACTTATGGAACATGTAGAGCGGTGGGGGATTTTCTGGAAAAATGAAGAAGTACGTGTTCGAGGGACGGTGTGTATGAAAACAGGAAGGTTTAATTGTCATGGTTTTGACTAAAAACCTTCCCGGACTTATGCTTACTTCTTAAACTTCTCAGGGAACTGCTTTATAACTGCATCTGAAATGGCATCAGACATCATGATGATATGAGTCATTCCGTCGTCGATCGAAACAATTCGTGCTTGCCAATCTTTCTTCAAGCTTGCGTTAAGGTCATCTGCCACCATTTCCAGGTGGGTATACAGTAACTTCTTTACATCTTCGTTTTTTAGATTTGGGTTAGCTTTGCTGAGGAAAGCGGCGATATCGTCAGCATTTCTAAACCATTCTTTGTTTAGCTGATCGAGCTTTGCTTTATCTCCACTTTTAGCTGCTTCAACAATACCTCCAGCTATAACAATATGTTCTTTAAGCAAGTCTGTAAGTTGGTTTCCAGCTGCCTCACCGTATACCGGTTTGATTGAGTTTCCGATATCCTCCTGGTTTCTTAGGAGCCTTTCAAGCACGTCTTTTTGATCCTCAGCACCTGCTGTCGTGGCACTTGTAATATAGTTGCTTGTCCACAAAACATGGTCGACCCATAGTCTCCGGAAATCGTTTTCGAACTTTATCTCAGATTGGGAAATACATTTGTGCTGTGGTTTGGCGTAAGCAGGGTTTGATCCGGCCATCATAGTTAGCGGCAATATTAAAATAAAACCCATCAACAATAACTTTTTCATGCTTCACATTCTCCTTCGCAGGTTAATAACATCCTCCATTATTATTTATAAATGGCATTTTTTTATCCAAGACCGTAAAATAAAAGACCGTCAAATGGCGGCCTGTAAGCTATTGTAATTTGCTTAAATCATAATACTGAACAGTTTTTCCATCGCGGTCGAACTGGATGATTAATTGGTTCTTATTAAATTGGTAGATGAACTGTCCGCAAGTCGCGCTTTCGTAGCAGGAGACGTTACTTACTTCATTAGGATATCCATATACATCAATAACCTGGCTTTTGTCTTTTGGAGGGAAGCTTAGTTTTAAATATTCCGGATAGACTTGCAGTCCAAAGACAGTCCCATTCTCCATGTTGAAATTCACGCGAACTCCGGCACCTTCACCATTGTAAAACAGCGACCTGATATTCAACTGGTCCTCAGTTTTTACCGGCTTTCCGAACTGGTGAAGAAGCTGGCTGTATGTGGAACCAACGTGGACACCATTAACTTGTAGATTCTTACTTGTTACAAAATAAGCATCTTTAATCCCTTTTTTGCGCAACAGCTCTATTTGTTTCTCAGCATTTGTCTTTTTTGAATAAACGCCAGCCTGGATGCGGTAATAAGTTTTATCATTAATGACCTTAGTAATGACGGCAGCTTCAATTCCTTTCTTTTTCAGATTAGCGATTTGTTTCGTTACATTGTCTTTCTTGGTAAAAGAACCTCCAACAACTGCATACATCGGCTCTGATTCTGATAGGCCAGGAAGCATCAACTTTTGCCCAATATAGATGGTATTGTTCTTTAAATCATTGAAACCCTTTAGCTCCTGGACAGTCAGGTTGTATTTTTTTGAAATGCTGTAAAGTGTATCACCTTTTTTAACAGTAAGAGAATGATCATCTGCATAACCAAACCCGTTGGCGAAAAAGAGGAATGAAACCATCAACAAGATGCCCAACCCGAGCTGTATGAAACGTTTTGTTTTCTTCATTTTTTATCACCTCAAATAGTTTGACGAGATGATGGCACCAGAGTTTCGAATGGATAAGCCTATTTTTAGATGCAGGAAAAAATGGGTGGTGAAAAGGGGGGGAGCCCTTGAAAATACCATTGACATTGCTAACTGTAAAGTTTAATATTACAGTATCGGTATTTTTATATTTAAAAAGATTCTATTGTTGTTTATCTGTAATTTTAATTATTACAGTTAGACGGGGGAGCTGTTGATCAATGGTTACTTTATATATCACATCAAGCTGTGCGTCTTGCCGGAAAGCAAAGGCATGGCTGCAGGAACATCAAATTGATTTTATTGAAAGAAATATTGTATCAGATCCACTTACTGTTGACGAAATCAAATCGATTCTTCGATTGACAGAGGATGGAACAGAAGAGATTATTTCGACGAACTCAAAAACCTATAAGCAGCTGGATATGGACATTGACTCTCTTCCACTGAATCAACTATATGAACTAATCAGAAGAAATCCACAAATGCTTCGCCGACCGATTATCCAGGACCATAAACGTCTGCAGGTTGGTTATAATGAAGAAGAGATTCGCAGCTTCTTGCCGCGCAAGCTGCGTACATTTACCGGCTTAGAGTGGGATAGTATCGCGAACTAGATGCTTTTGCTTTATATCGGACTGGATGAAAGGTAATATATAGAATAATAAATAGGTTCTTTTGTTAGGAGGCCGGCAATGAACAGCGATTTTACCCTGGCTATTCACAGTTTAACCCTGCTTGCACTGCAGCCGGACAGAATGTCGACAAGCGAAGCCATCTCAGAGAGTGCAGGGGTTCATCCCGTGCGGATCCGCAAAGTGCTGGGCTTGTTAAAAAAGCATGGTATTATCAAATCAAAAGAAGGAACCGGAGGCGGATTCATTTTTGCGCTCGATCTAAATGAAGTAAACCTTTGGGATATATATAAACTGACCTCCGAAGGTGCACTGCAGCCAAAGTGCCCTGACTCTAATGAAAAGTGTGTCGTCGGAGCGAATATGCACAAGGTCCTGTTTGCTATCTTCCTCGGTGCCGAAGAACACTTGGGAGAATATTTGAAGCACTATTCGATCAAAGAAATAGTGGACCTGGTAAAAGAAACAAACTGTTGTGACTAAGGAGCCCACGACTTCTTAGCTGATAAATGTAATGAAAAATATTACAGATTAAATGAATGAGGTGACTTATATGTTGTCCAATAATAACAGTATTTTAAGAGTAGGCGATTGGATTAAGGGGAAATCCCGGGATGGTGAATTATTCATCGGATATATAGAGTCACTTGATATTCTGGACGAAAAGGTGAATGCAACGATTACATCAAGTGATGACGAATCCATGGTTGGCAAAACCATTCCGATTTCCACAAATGGAGTCAGGAAACTGCCAGACCCTAAAGTGAAAAATAAGGCACAAATACAAAATCTGATTGATTTAGCGCTTGCAACTGGGGATGAAGAATGGTTCCTGGAGCTTTCGGAAAAGCTGAACTCGATGAGGGAGCTAGTCAAAGGTGTATAAACAAAGACGGTCCTTCCTATTAAAAGGTGGACCGTCTTTTTGCTATTTCATTCCTAATGCCTTTTGGGTGGCTGGTCCGGCGATTCCGTCTACTTTCAGTTTTTTCGCTTTTTGGAAGTTCTTTACGGCAGATTCGGTAGCTGGACCGAATACGCCGTCGATTCCTTTTGTGCTGTAACCTTTATTCGTGAGGGCCTGTTGCAGCTGTTTAACTTCTGCGCCGCGCATTCCTTTTTTTTAGGACAGTGCTTGCTGGAGCTGCGATGACTGGAACTGCAGCCTGGCCTGTAACTTTATATCCATTCGCGGATGCGATCGCGTTAAAGGACTGTTTGGAAGTAGTGATGACAACAGGAGTATTTACTTTCACCTGATCATAAAGCCACTGCACCTCGTTATCATACATCCGGACGCAACCGGCACTCACATATCCGCCAATTGATTTAGGATTATTATTGCCGTGGATGGCATACGTCGTTCCCCATGTTCCTCGCGCATTTATGCCGAGCCATCTGTCACCAAGCGGATTCCTAGAGTATCCACCCGGGATATTTCCGCTGTAATAAGGACGATTCTTGATTTTGTTAACAATTTTGAACGTGCCCTCAGGCGTATAAGAAGCTTTCCGCCCTGTACCCACCTTAAACGTTTTTACCAGTTTGTTATTTTTGTAGTAAGCCAGTTGATTGTTAGACTTATTGATGATAATCATGTCACCGCCAGCAGCCTCTGCAGGTGCATCAAAGAACAACAGTGAGACTAAAAGCATCATCGAAACCAACCATTTTTTCATTCACCCAACCCCCCTTGATTTCATTTGAATGGCCAATTTCCGGTTATGGCTTCGGCCGTACAAGATAGAAATGCTATTTTCATCTTTATAAACGATTTTTCCTCATAAAAGTTACATGTTTTACCGTTATGTGGAAATAAATCGCCCGACAAATAAATCGATTTATTTGTCGTTTTATAGAGTTTTCAAGAAATAACGGTTCAACTTCTGAAAATCTTCCCATAATGGCTAAGGAAGGAGTGGGAGTATTGAATCATTATTTATCAATTGCTGTAGAATTGACGAGTGGATTTATATTTCTTTTTATCATGACAAAATTACAAGGGAAGACGCAGTTCTCCCAGATTACTCCGTTTGACTTCATTTCGGCGATCATTCTTGGTGAACTGGTAGGGAATGCAATTTATGATCATGAAGTAAAGATAGGCGAAATCGCCTTTGCCGTGACCTTGTGGGGTGTCCTTGTATATGTTACAGAGACCGTTACGCAAAAGTTCCTAAGTTCGCGGAAGTTGCTGGAGGGCGAACCGAACATAGTGGTCCGCAAAGGGAAAATTAAGTTCGAAGCTTTGAAAAAAGCAAAGCTGGATATCAATGAGCTTCAAAGTCTGATTAGACAGCAAGGATACTTTTCACTGCGCGAAGTAGAATTTGCCATCATCGAAACGAATGGAATGGTCAGTGTTCTGCCCAAAGCGGATTATGACACTCCTAAGCTTAGTGATATGAAAATCAAAGCAGAAGATCCAACCTTGCCAGTTAACCTGATCCTTGATGGGGAAGTAGTTCGCAAAAACTTAAAAGAGGCAGGCTTGGACGAACAGTGGCTGAAAAATGAATTAGAGAAGCAAAAAATCCACCATGTTGAAGATGTGCTATTCGCGGAATGGATGGAGAATGAACCACTTTTTGTGCTGGAATATGAGAAGAAGGCGAACTGAACATTAGATGAGCCAGGCACTTGGTGAGTCTGCCTTCTAGTTGATTTTGTACTTTGTTGATTTTTGTATCGATTAGGCCAACGGAGATTAATTCATGTTCAACAGGGATTAAAATTAGGGCAATGGGGAATAAATCGTGTTCAACGGGGATTAAAAGAGGACCAACGGGGATTAGTGGACCTAACCGTGTTAACAGATCTTCTTCAACCATAAAATTTTCTGCCCCTATCCGTATTATTTAATGAGCCAACCGTAGAATTTTGGTTTCAACCGTTAAATTACGAATAATTAACGGTTAAAGCATTAAAAAGCTGAACCTGTGAATGAAAATAGGTTCAGCTTTTTGCTATCTCCTGTTCAGTTTTTGAATTTAACCAAAAAAATAACATCGGATTTAATATACTTATACCTAAATTGATCAAAGCAAGGAAAAAAGTCGTTGGGTCTCCGCCTAGTCCAATTTCATCAACGATTATCGCATCATAGTAGGTTACTTGGACAGTGATGACCCCTAAAATGATGGATAGACTTACAACGCTGAAGCCATTCAGAAGTTTTCCCCGTAACTTACGTGAAATAATCAAAATAAATAACAAGATTGATAGAATCAGCAGGGTGAAGAATATTGGCCGCATCAGTGTAAACACACCATCGGTTACGAATGTTTCAGTTGTATACATTAAAAGACCTCCATACTTTATTGCCCCAGAATGTACATAAAATAGGACGGTTCCAAACAATGGAACCGCCCTGCTGATAGAAGGAGATCAAAAGGACTATTTTGGTCAGCGACCGCCATTGCCATAGTAGGTTATGGGTTAAAGGTGAAGAAGTAATGGGTCAATGTTCATTGGTTTGCCATTGGCCATTCCTAATCTACTATTAGATGGTAAAATTTCTCCCTCTATCCCTTGGAGGGGAGTCTCACCCCTCCAAGGTTAAAAATACTTTTCGCTGTCAAAATCCAGTTCAATGGTGTAGTTTTTGGCATTAATCAAATTGGAGAGCTTGTTAGCGTGCCGTTCAGCTTCCAAAGCCTTAACACGGTAAGTTTCAGGGTCAAAAGTTGCAACGCGAACCATCACCATTGTCTCGCTGTATGAGTAGGCTGTTTCCTCTTTAATCGACGAACCAAATTCCTTCATCTTCCTGGCTTTAGCTCGCAGCTGTGTGGCAAGTTCGATTGCTTCAACAATCGTTAAAGAATCATTGTTGAAAGGTATTTCATTGTCTATATTCGCACAATATACCAGTTTATCGAGCAAGCGGAAATCATTTCGTACCACATCCATCTCCTGCTCAACATTCGCAAGAGTCCTAGTTTGCTTGGGGATTTCACTTCCTTTTTCAATCGTTACAAATGCGACCCGGTCCATTTCTTCTTCAAGTTCACGAATTCTTTTAGCCAATACACTTTTTAGTTTAACTGCCTCGGCAAGTGATATCTTGTTCATGATCGAACTCCTCTTAAATGTGGCTTTATTTTTCAAATATAGCATAAGGAAAAACTTGGTACAATCATAAAGGTGAACCATTTAACTCGTTTTCATCATTTATAACATCCGATAATAAACCGTTACTTCACCTTAAAGAAATGTTATGCGTATAGGAATTTACGCAAGTCTGAAACTAAAACTTCACCCAAACGTATTAGAGATTAAAAGACTAATACAGGAGTTAACTAATGGGTTACTTTGAAAGAGTGAAAGAAATTCAGCAACTTCAATGGGAGTTATTTATTGATTATTGGTATTTGTATATTGGTTTTGTTTTACTGGGACTAGTCCTATTCCTATTATGGATAGTTAAGAAATAGAAAATGAATGCTAGTATAAGTACAGATAAAATGTTTCAATTGAAAGCAATCGAATTTAAAACGGATATTGATAAAAACCCCTTTTAAGGTCCAGTGAAGGATTAAGTGATATATTCAACTAACGTTTGCTCATGTCAAAGATGAGATTATATAAAAATGCTCATTCCTTAGAAAAAGGGAATGAGCATTTTTTAAATCAGATTACCAAAAGTTCACTGAATCTGGTGATAAATCAATGTTTTCCCTTTTAAATGGAACACAATTAGTCTAATGTTAAGGGAGAATTATTAGGATCCTACTTCAATCGATTTTTCTGTATGGTCATGTATGTTGCCTTTTTCCACATGAATTTTCAAAATGAAAAGCCCTTTCGCAGGGAAGGTGTAATCAGCGGAATAAGTGCCAGTTGATACTTCCTTCGTATTGATGAACTGATGCTTTGTTTCGTTCTCTTCCCAGATTTCAAAACGGACATTCGCACCGGAGATAAGCTGTTCTTCTTGAGCAATCTTAACTGTCAACTCAGCTGGTTGATGGCTTTTTATCGTTGAAGGAGCATGGAAATCAAACGTTACCTCGCTATTATGGTGATCGTCATGACCCTGATCGGAATGTTGGTCATCATGGTTTTCATTTTCTCCGTCAGCAGTGTGAGCGTGGTTTGATTCGTTACCCAATACAATTACTTCTTTCTTTGGCATACTGTGCATCCGGTTTGCCGTCGTGTGCGCCACAATGAAATAGTTGCCGCCTTCACTGAAGCTTTTCTTTATCGAATAGGTGCCGTCCTTCTCGTTAAGGGCTGGTATCATTTCATGATCTTCCTGACCAGATTTCCAGATTTCAAATTTAACTTCATCTGCATTAGTCACTTTTTCCTCACCCTGAAGTACTTCTGCTTTGACTGTAATTTCCGTATTCATCTCAATTTTTTCAGGAGTAATAATTGATACTTCTAAAAGTTCTGGGACGTCCTCAAGAGCATCTTCCTTAGGTTCCGAACCAGCTGAACATGCTGTCAACAGAAGCATGACTGTAATAAAAAAGAACAATAGTTTCTTCATAAATACTAAACTCCATTCGTTAATTTAATTTCTCATCAATAATAAGGTGAAAATGTGATAAATGTATGAAAATCTGCATGGATAGATTCAAATAAATCGGGAATGTTATTTTTGGGTGTTTCAGATGCTTATGCTTATAATACACCGCAGACCACTTCTCTCGTAATTCCGTACAAGGACTTACTCTTAATATAGTCTTTATTTTTCATTGTTTATCTCAATTGGCCATGTTGATGCTGGGAACAATAGGAATAGGAATACAAACAATAGGCTGAATCAACATATGCTGGTTCAGCCTTTACCATGGATACTCAATCCTCTCCGCTAATTCTGGAAAATCAATGAATGGGTTGCGGTTTCCTTGGATATAGTAGATGGCTTGATTGCGGTGCTGTTCGTATAGTGTGGGCGGGAATTCTTTATTCCAGCGGACGAGCAGCGGGATATCGACTTTCTTTTTAAATTCGTTCTTTACACGTTTAGAATATCTCAGGAAAAAATAAAGCATGGCCCGAGCGGAGGCTCCCTTGCCGTGTTCAGGTTCGAACTCGAAGCCTATTGTGACTCCGCAATTATTCTGAATAGGCTCATCGTCACGTTCAGGATTGTAAAAATCAAAGTCGGCAAATGGGTAGTTGGAACGGGAGATGTTGCAATCCGGTTCGCAGACAAACAGGTGGTGGAGATCACCTTTCATCGGCTCGGCTCCCTCGAACCAGGACTGCGGCACAATATGTTCTGTGTTCATCTTGAAATGGTCCTCAAAAACCTTCAAATCCTTGATCGAATCAAAGCCATTCACCTGAATCTTGCGTGATCGCCGCCTGAACTCATCGTATTTTTCCCTCAGCGTTTCGTTATCCTCAATCAACAATAACTCAGGATCCTTCTTCTGGGAAGAATAGACACTCTTCGCGGAACCATCCGGATATAAATCGACCCATGTGTACAAATACAGATCCTTTGCCAAGAAGAAGGGCAGCTGATTCTTATGTGACTGGAATACAATCGTGTTAAACTTGTAAAAGAGAGCCATGCCCGAGAAATCCAGATTCTGAGCGCCCCGATAATATTCCTTGATATCCAGCTCATCTTGGTCTGGATCATAATAGAGCTGCTGATTACTCTGGATGTTCCTCCGGTTTTCCTTCAGGATTGTCAGCAGCTTTTTCAGATCAAGCGAATCGTATTTATGATCCCAGCGGTCTTGACGTTGCTGTTTTTTATATTTTGACATAAAAGTCTCCTTATTCGTGTTTTCTTTATTATCATTTTACCCTTTCAAGGCTTGTCCTTCAAAGACTTGAGTGGAAAATGGAAAAAGTAGAACAAAGAGCTTTCTGTTAAAATCCACTCCAACTTTGATAGCTTCCGTAAACGTGATCTCCGCTATTTATTTGCAAAACTAAATGAATTTCCTCTTCTAAAACCATTTTATCAATTGAAAAGCATTTCCTTGTTTCTTTCTGAAAATACCTTGTTATGGGAAGAAACGATTGCTGACTGTGAAGCTGCCGGTTCCATGAACCGTTTTGCAATATTGACTGCGTTGGCTGCATTCTAGATTGTCCCTGCAATGTTGATCGGCGGCTGGCTCTTATTGTTCGCATATACAATCGGCCGCAATCTCCTTGAACCAGAAGGTATACCGGCAGGAGTCATGACCGAATTAATTGGTGCACCGAACTTTGTGTATTTACTTTTAAATAAATACGCAAATGGGCGTGGGAAGTCTGGTTTTCACGCCCTTCTACTCCTAAGTTTTGCACAGGTCTTAGCCATTGAGTTGAAGGGTAGAATCATTCGACAAGTATTTTTTAGATTGTTCTTCAACTGTTATCCTTACAGGCTCATTGAACATTGACGATCTTAAATGAAACTGAAACCTTTTTATAAATGAAAACGTAGTTAATTTATATCGAAGGAGAATGTTAATGAGAAGGGTATTATCTTTGTTATTTTTATTTGTTCCCTTTAAATTATTGGGATGCAGTCAAAAAGAGGAAAGGTTCGACCATGCGGCACTTAAAGAAGAATTGAAAGAGGAAGGGATCGCCCCTAAGCTTCCGACGGAATTTCCAATGGTCATAGAAGGGTACGAACATGTAATTCCTCCTCACGAAACAAATATACACGAGGTGACATTCAATGGGGAAGATGGAGGAATGAAGTTTTCATTGACAATCCAACCACACGCTGTTGAATACATGAATTTAGAGGGAGAGGATGTTACCGTAAACGGAAACAAAGGTTTTTAAATTGAGGGACCTGGTCCTCGATTCATTGGAGAGATGGCGATTATCATTACATCTTAACATCCTATTCAGACGAGTATGGGACCAAGGAAAAAATGATTGAAACAGCCGAGTCTTTTCAGTAAGAAAAAGCATTCTTCGTCAACTACTGGGTGCGTACAATCCTATTGGTTAATGACCTTCTTATTACAAAAATAGGTGATTTCATTAATACATTAATGATCATGGTATAATATGGATATAAAAAAGGGATAGGTGTGATGTTAAATGAAAAATAATCCTAAGCTTGGATTAACTGTTTCTTTAATAGTATTAGCAGGACTACCAACTATTTTTCTAATAATTTCTCTGCTGACTGGAGAGTGGAATTATTTAATATACAGTATAATTCCCTCTCTTTTTGCTGGACTTACGGGTCTTATGATAAGTGTTCAACAGTTAAAAAAGAAGCAGCGAATTCAATAGAAGCAATTTAAAAGCATTGATCCAGCGAAGGATTAGTGCTTTTCTTATTAAGCGAACGAAGAAGGTTAACAGGCGGTTTAGTAGTTAAATATCCTTGGAGCCACAAGTTAAGAATGAAATTGCGAATGGTTATTCATTCCGTATCCAATCTCTTGAAGTTAAGTGTACGTAGATCCGAGAAGGAATGGGAATTTGTATTTACAATCTATTCAATAATTTCCCTTGTGAAAATAAAGCCTTATCAAGAATAAGTAAAAAGATAGCTGTTACCTTACTGCTTTTTGGTTTCATTACTAATCCAGCAGTTTTATTCCTATCAAAAAAACTTACATTAAGCTAACGGTATGATGCTTCAAAAACGAAGGACCGCTTTTCCGTTGAGGGAATTTCCTTACCAGTAACGGGTACGATGATCGTGGAGGGTAATCCACATTTTTGATCAATTCCTGATTAACTAAAGGTGAAAGTTATGTTCTAGATTAATAATTCATAAAACGTCAACTTTTTAGGAGAGTTTTGTGTCTAAAATTTATAAAATGCAAATGAGGTGAATAGATGATTATCTTGCATTGTTTAACCGAAAACAAGTGGGATAAAGTGAAGGAAAACTCTTACTACGGCAAGGAATCAATTGAGGCTTTTGGTTTTATACACTGTTCCTCTATTGAAAACTTTTGGAGAGTTGCTCCAAATTTTAAAGATATTGATGAACCGTTGTTGCTTCTTTGCATTGACTCAAGCAAAGTCGAAGCAAATATTAAATGGGAAGATGATGAAAATTGCGGTAGAAAATATCCCCATATCTATGGTGAATTAAATGTTGATTCAGTTGATACAGTGATCCCCTTCCTTAAAAACGATCAAGGAGATTTTATTCTTAACAAAGAATTGGAACAATATATTTCTATTTAAGCTGAATGGTGCATTGATCAAGAGAGGATTAACGTTTTTTATGGAATATGTTTTCGAACTACAGATTCAGGTTAGTGAAGGCAAATTAGAGTTCCCAACAAGACTTAAAATAACCGGAGATTCTCCGGTTAGAGCGAAGAATATGGCTGGGTTGGGTGGAAATAAGCGGAGAATTTCCGATTAAATGGTTCAAAATTGTCCATTTGCCTGTTTTTTGAGTCGATAGTCGGATTTTCTCCGGCTATTTGAGCTATTTTTAAAGATTTTTCGAAATTAAGGGGAATTTCTCCGCTTATCAACTCGCCGCTGCTTCACTTCTCAGTGACCGGGCTGTGCGGGGCAGAAAAAAGTATTCTTGAATAACCACGGACAGAAAACCGCAATTAAAATAATGGATATCCCTAAATGGAAGTCTTGAGTTTTTGTTTATTTGCCAATGGGACTTTTACCAGTGTGTCCCGAATTTGATAGGGATATGTGGAAAAATAAGGAGTGCTATCATGTCGGAAAAACAGCCAATTAATGATGCAATGGAGCACATGAACAAAATTGAAGGAATCCCAACAGATGTAAATCTGAAAATCTTGCCTAAACCGCTAAGGTATTTTGGCTATTTCATGATTGGTTTCTTTACTCTATCCATACTCTTTATCATAATGGCTAATCTGTTGAATTAATATAAAGTGATCCATCAAAAATAACTAATTCTTCAAGTGCTAGAATATGAATTTCAGCTAGTTTATAAAGGTAAATGTTACATTCCTATGCCTCTGTATGGTTTTCAAACCAGCAAATTGGCATTCTAATATCATATTGGTTAGAATGAAACCAATACATACTATTGAGGGAGTACTGAAATGGGACATTCTAACCATCAAATAAAAGTGAACAAAAATGAATTCATATGGAAAAGCCAGGAAGGGGAACTGACTTTTGATGGCGCTCCGGCTCTGCTTTTCTGGGATTCAGCGATCGAGCTGTTTCTGAATACGATTGAAGAGATTTCCGGAAGTGATGTATCTACTACTGTCTATGAAGTGACCGGCTTCCGCATGGGTCATCTAGTTAGCTCTTATTATGAAGGCAGGACCGATGTGGTTGAGTTGCTGAACGAATATAGTGATATATACAAAAGCGCAGGCTGGGGAGTCTTCGAAATTCAGGATTACTCTTATGAAGAGAAAAGAGCTGTCGTGAGAATCCGAAATAGCTGGGAACACCGAATTTTCAAGCTTGCTGGTAAAAATAAGGCCGGTGTATTGCTCCCAAGCCATTGGGACGGTATTTTCAGCGGACTGTTCAAGCAAGACATGTGGTATAAAATGACGAAAAGTCAGCAGGAAGACCATGAATATGATGAGATTGAAATCTTCCCATCCAAAGTGACTATTTCTCATAACATCCATGAACTTGCTAGGAAGACAGAGCAGGAAAGCATTATTGAATTGGAAAAGAAGGTGGAGTCTCGAACAGAAGAGCTCAACTCATTGGTACAAGAGCTCTCCTCGCCAATCATTCCAGTTCTGAAAGGGATTCTCGTCATCCCGTTGATAGGCAAATACAATGAAGAGCGACTCACAAACATGATTGAAAAATCATTGGTTGAGGTCACAAGGCTTAAGGCAAAATATCTTTTAATTGATCTAACAGGTATCAAGAATGTCGATTCCTATACAATCCATGGAATTCAAAAATTGATCCAGTCGATTCGTCTGATCGGGGGTCATTGTTTTATTGTAGGTGTATCAGCGGAACTAAGTATTCAAATTTTAAGTTCCAACGTTAAAATCGAGGGAATCCAGTCCTTCTCGAGCTTGCAGCAGGGAGTCGAATACGCCATCCAGCAGAATGGGTTTGAATTGGTGGAGAAGAAATAAATAAAAATGAGGCTGAACAGTGTTAGTAACTGGTTCAGCCTTTTTCTGGTTTGGAAAAACAGCATGATTGATTGGTGGAGCCAATTGAACTTTTTTGTTTTCAGGACATATGTCCTTCCCGAACCCCCTTGTTCTGTCATTTAATTAATACAAACATGAGATTTGGGGAGAAGGAAATGAAAGGTTTAATTTTTGCTTTTTTAGGTGGAGCTTTTATCACGCTGCAGGGAGTCGCTAATGCGAGGATTAGCCAGGATATTGGTACATGGCAGACAGCATCAATTACACAACTTACCGGGTTTTTAGCTGCTCTGTTCGTTCTGGTTTTTGCTGTAAAAGGACAATGGGAAGGGCTCAGAAAAGTAAGGCCGCTATATCTGATTGGCGGTACGTTTGGGGCAATTGTTGTCTTTAGCAACGTTACGGCAATTCATTTTATCGGAGTCACTCTGACAGTTTCTGCGATGTTGATTGCACAGCTTGGGATGACGTTCCTGATTGACCGGAATGGATGGTTTGAGGTAAAAAAACAAAAAATGAGAGGACCGCAACTGGTTGGAATTTCAATGATGGTAGCAGGTGTGATGATCCTGGGTTGGTAATCGGATGAATGAAGAAGAATAAAGGGGCGGGAAACGCTTATGAAAGAATTAAAAGCATCGGGACAGATCGAAACGTATCTGCGGTCTCACCAGATTGAAGGTTTATTTAATGAGGAGATTCGTCCTTACCTAACCCTATATGAATTTGAAATAGGGGAGCAGATCTGTTCACAGGGTGAGGCTGTTGAGAATCTATATATACTGGTTAAGGGGAAAGTGAAGATATTTACCACGTCAGAAGAGGGTAAGACATTGATTCTTTCCTTTAAAACTCCGCTTGAAGTTATTGGAGATATTGAATATGTGCAGGAAATAGATACGATCAACACGGTGGAGGCTGTTTCTCCTGTCGTCATGATTGGAGTCCGGCAAACTGTGCTAAAAAGATTTTTAAAAGACCACTCGCCGTTCCTGCAATTTTTGCTAACAATCATTACAAGAAAA
Organism: Mesobacillus subterraneus; assembly: GCF_020524355.2. Lineage (NCBI taxonomy): Bacteria > Bacillati > Bacillota > Bacilli > Caryophanales > Bacillaceae > Mesobacillus > Mesobacillus subterraneus. The sequence goes on along the minus strand of NZ_CP129019.1, from coordinate 2,194,027 downwards.
TTCTATATTAAATCCCAGTTCATGCGCCATAATATCCTGTACCCGGTTGAGACTCGACTAGCCAGCTATCTCGTATCTGTCGCCTATGATGAAAACGAAGCGCTGGTTAATGGGAAGGTAAGTACGTCTAATCTTACTGACATTGCCAATTTAATTGGAACAAGCTATCGTCATCTTAACCGGATCATTAAAGAATTTTCATTAAATGGTCTAGTGGAGCGGGACAACGGCGCAATCTTAATCAAGGATTTAGATGGACTCAAATCTGTTGCTAAGGAAAACCTTTATGAATAGGGAGGGTAAACCATGCTTTTAGGCGTACTATTTGCATTAATGGCGGGCACGCTTGTAGGCCCTGCAGAATATCTTCAACAGCAAGGTCAATGAAAAAGCGGGTTCATGGACGACAACGACCTTAGTATTAGGGTTAGGATTCCTGGCATCCTTCATCCTCGGCCTGTTCTTTGAAGGGAGCCAACTATTCAGTTTGCAGGAAATGAAATGGTGGTACTGGTTCAGCGGCTTGCTCGGAATCGGAGTCGTTGCAGGCATCGTACAGGCCATAAGGTTTCTCGGCCCCACCTTTGCGATCTCAATCGTGTTGACTTCCCAGCTGGGATTCGCGGTATTATGGGATTCATTAGGCTGGATGGGATTGGAGAAAGTACCGTTTACACTTCAACAATTTCTCGGTGTTCTCGTCATAATAGCTGGAGCCATTGTCTTTAAGTGGAGCGAAGGAAGGAAAGAAGAAGCTGGAGTTATCCCCTCACAGCATGATTCAAAAGTGGAAGTATTGTAACTTATAGTATATAGCTAACTTTAAAAGCACTGGGAGCTAGGCAGCTACCCTTTGCTTTTTTTTTTCATGAAATTGCAGCAAAAGGGACCTATCTCTTACTATGAATCAATCAGAGTTATGTTGTCCCCGCTTTGCTATATTTTAGAAGAATTAGGTATGTCCTTAAGCATAACCTTTTTCATAATTTAGACAAAAATGTTGGGAAGAAAAGGGTTTATATGCATAAAAATGTAAAAACATATAAAATTAAATGGTACTATTAAAATATTGACACAGGTACTAACTACCTAAGAATATAAAATGATGAGGTGCCAGCGTGAATTTCTTATCCAGTAAGAGGAAGTTTTCGATATTTAATGAAGGAATTACTGACATTGAAACAAATGAAAGATTCAAAGAAAAGCTTAAATTCCTTGGTATGACCAAGCAAAACCGAGAGACGGTAACACAATTGCAGGAGCTCTACGCAGAATATCACGAAGAAATTCTTGGGAGTTTTATTGTGCGATTTAAAGAAATCCCGCATATCCTTGAAAAAATGGGAACAGTTGATGAAGAAAATATACAGCAAGCTTTCCATGTGTATTTAATCAGTCTATTTGAAGATGATCTCGATCTTTATTATGTATTTAAACGGAGAACGATTGCCGAAATGCATGAGAAATTAGGTGTGACACCCGATTGGCTGATTCCTGTCTTCCACATTTTAAGTCAGCAGATTACAATAAAAATCGCAGAAAAATGGGCGAATAAGCCGGAGCTAATGATCAAAATGATTACTGCTTTCCAGGCTTTAATCACTATAGATCAACAACTCATCATCGAGACATATATGGAGCACACTGCAAGCGACTTTATTCACGGATTGGCTGAGATTATTGAATATAATGCCAACATTGAGGAAGTTAAAGAACTACTGGATTACCAGGCTCAGCAAGTGCAGGAAGCACAGGCAATCAATGCTGCCATGGAAGAGCTGACAGATTCTACAGAAGAAATTGCCTCAACAATTGGTGAAATTAATAGTCTTACTATAGAAAAACTTGATGATTTGGATAAGGGCATCAAGCACCTTGATGCTGTTACATACACTTTCAAGGAAATCGATCAGCAGCAGATCCATGTTGTATCGTCGGTCGATGAATTAAACAAAAAAAGTATCGAGCATGAAAGGAGTCATCTCCTTCATTCACGAGATAGCAGAACAAACCAATCTGCTTGCATTGAATGCATCCATCGAGGCCGCCCGCGCAGGTGAAAATGGCAAAGGTTTCGCTGTCGTTGCAGAAGAAGTACGGAAGCTGGCAGATCATACTAAGAGTTCTTTGACATCAATCAACAGTGATATCAATGATCTTGGGGGTATTTCCCAATACAATCACAACACATTTCCAATCAATTTCCGACAACCTGCATAAAGGAGTCGATTTCTCCACCTCTGTTGCAGAAGAATTGCAGAACCTCAATAATAATCTGCAGACCGTTGGCAAAAATATATCAGAGATTTCATCTGTAACTGAAGAACAGGCTGCAACGACGGATGATGTCGTGAACCGCAACCTGTCAATGGTAGAAGCTATCGAAAAAGGTGAAGCAGTTGCCAGGAAGACCGGCCAGGCAGTATATAACCTTAGCAAAATGATCGATAAATATCGGACCGAAGCGATATCACATAATATGAAATACAGTCAGGAAGACCTTATTCAACTATCCATTACCGACCATCTACTGTGGCGCTGGAGAGTGTATAATATCATTCTTGGTTTCGAACACCTGACCGAAGCTGATGTTGCCTCCCATACAACGTGTCGGCTTGGCAAATGGTATTATGGAGCAGCAGAAAAGGTAATTGGCGACGACCCGGCATTTAAAAAACTCGAACAGCCCCATATTCGTATACATGAATTAGCAAGAAGAGCGGTTAAGGAAGTAAATAACGGAGATCGGGAAAAAGCAGAACATACACTTCAAGAAATGGGAGAAGCCTCGAGGGAAGTAGTATCCTTGATGAATGAATTGCGTAACAAGCTCATCGAAAAGAAGAAACCATATATACAATCATTGATTATGTAATAAGAAGAAAAGGAGCATTCCCAAGGCGGGATGCTCTTTTGGTCGTTATTGCAAAAAACAAGTATGTTTCAGGAACTGACTCCTTTCATCATAGTAGGGACTGTTTTCGATTACAAAAACATTATACGCAGGCAAAAGAGTAATCCAATTCGGACAAAAGTCAATGTATTCTATGCCTTTAAAGGTGTTTCATCAATTGGAATTCACAACGCTATTAATAAGGTGACAGAAGTTATTGGCATCACGTTAATTCTTATCCTAATTAGTTTGTTAAATATGGGAAGCGGTTTGTTGGATATTTATGATAAAATTAAAGCTGGGTTTATTTGACATAAGGTCAGGTTAGTGAGTTAATGGTTTTTTAAAAAAAAAGGAGGTATTATCCTTATTTGAGTGACCAACAAGACCTACAATAAGCGGAGATTTTCCGTTTATACTGCGGCATTTGTCTCGGATGTTGGTAAATAAGGGGAGAATTTCCGGTTAAGCGGAGCATAGTTGGCCATTTTCTTGTTTTTCAAGTCCATAGGCGGAATTTCTCCGTCTATTTGAGCTATTTTTAGAGTTTTTTTTAAATTAGGGGGGAATTTCTCCGCTTATTTTTCAATTTGTCACTGATTCCCTCATTCAGGTACGGGAAGGTCCACTCTTTTAGTGCTGCGGCGGTAGCACTTTTTGTTTATTAAAATATAGAAGCAGTTATGTGCAATAAGAAAATTGGATTTAAATGATAAAACGGGGAGTGAAATTTTATGTACAAGAAAATAGCGTTATTCTTATTCATAATTGGAATAGTGTCAATTGTAGTAGGAATGCCTTATTTATTAGGTTATTCAACTAATAAATTATTGAATATACCTCTCTATGGGGGATTGATTTTGGGAGTTTCATTTAGTCCAACTCCAAATCTTAAAAATTTCTTTAATAACAAAAATAAATGAACTAAAGGGTACTAATCTTTAACAAAGTGCTCCTATAAAACAGGATCGGAGTATATTGGCTCGAGTTTTTTTGAGCTAATTTTACTGCTAAAGCTTCGGCTGATTTAACTGGGAATTACCGTGCGAAAAGCGCCGTGAATCCTTTTTTTGTTCTTTAAAACCGAACCGGTTGCGTTCATTAACTAATGTTATTTTCACTCGGTTAATTGCAGTAGAATAGGTTCCAACGACCAGTTGGGGAATTACTGCTCTCAGTTGTTTTCGTAACAAAAGGTGCATTTTTTTGCTTCAATTTGAATTCCTGTTAGAAACTTGATATATTTATTTATATATATGTAATCAATGATGTGATCAAGTAAATAAGGATTGTGAATGCAGAGAATATAGCCTTGGCTGAAAGCTATATCACCCCTCCTTATTGAACCCTGCCACGGAGATGTTAGCGAAAAAACTAACCGGGTCGTTCCGATACAAACTTTTAGAGGGCATTCTAAATGAATGTTGAACTAAGGTGGTACCACGTCTATTAGCATAAAGACGTCCTTATATAGGACTCTTTATGCTTTTTTATTTATATACTTGAATTTTCAGGAGGAAAAGAACATGGCACAACAAAGCAATGATTTTACAAAATGGTATATTGATACGATTCAAAAAGCGGAATTATTTGATTACACTCCGGTTCGCGGATGTATTGCTTTTAAGCCGGATGGTTATGAAATCTGGGAACATATCCAGGCTGAAATGGACAAGCGGTTCAAGGAAACAGGCCACCGCAATGCTTATTTCCCAATGTTGATTCCGGAAAGCTTCTTCCAGAAGGAAAAGGATCATATTGAAGGCTTCTCGCCGGAACTTCCGTGGGTTACTGAAGCTGCAGGAGAACAATTAGAAGAACGTCTTGCGTTGAGGCCAACTTCGGAAACGATGATTGGGCATTTGTATTCAAATTGGATTAAAAGTTATCGGGACCTTCCTGTTTTGATTAATCAATGGGCTAATGTATTCCGCTGGGAAAAGAAAACTCTCCCATTCATCCGCACCTCTGAGTTTTTATGGCAAGAAGGTCACACAGCACATGTTGACGAGGAAGATGCACGCAAGGAAACGATGCAAATGTTGAATATTTATAAAGAAGTGGTCGAAGGGTTGCTTGCGATTCCCGTTTATGATGGGCAAAAAACGCCTTCTGAAAGATTTGCAGGTGCCGTTGACACCTATTCGATCGAAGCAATGATGAGGGATGGAAAAGCCGTGCAAGCAGGAACATCCCACTACTTGGGTACGAAATTTGCGGAAGCATTCGATATTAAATACTTGAATAAAGAAAACAAACACACATTTGTACATACAACATCATGGGGTACGTCCACTCGTTTGATTGGCTCTGTTATCATGGTCCATGGTGACGAGCAGGGTCTAGTCCTGCCGCCGAGAATCGCACCGACACAAGTCGTCCTAATCCCGGTTGGCCCTTGGAAAAAGAACCCGGCAATCATTGAGAAACTGGATGAGATCTTCGCCGCTTTAAAAGCAGAAGGTATTCGCGTTCGTCTTGATGATTCCGATCAATCACCAGGATATAAATTCAATGAGTGGGAGTTAAAAGGTGTTCCTGTCCGTATTGAATTAGGACCACGTGATTTAGATCAAAATCAGGGCTTGATGAAGGCTCGGGATATGGATGAGAAGATTTCTGTGCCATTGGAATCCATGGTCGAAAAAGTTAAAAATGAACTAGAAACGATGCAGATTCGTCTGTTCGAAAAAGCAAAAGCATTCCGTGAAGAGAATTCTCATACTCATATTGATACCCTGGAACAGCTCGAACAGCATATTGCTGAGTCCAAGGTAAGTGAAAATATCCCAGGATGGGTATTGGCAGGCTGGTGCGGAGACGATGCTTGTGAAGAAAGCGTAAAAGAAAAAACAAAATTCACAACTCGAAACATCCCATTTAACCCACCAACAGAAAAACAGACATGCATTCAATGTGGGAGCGAATCGAAACATACCGTCTGGTTTGCACGTGCTTATTAAAGGAGCATAGCGAAGCACTGGGGCGTACCTGTGACGTATCTTGTGCTTCATACTTCTTGAAAAGACTCAAAAAAGCAAAGGGAATGATCCCTTTGCTTTCTTTAATTAAACTGTTTTTCTTCTGTATTAAATTCCTTTTTATCTTTTGTCATTATGACAATCTTATATGGGTCTTGCTTTACTTTTGGCCATATTTCGTCTGATTTGATGAATTCCACGGCCATTGTGTGAAGGTCAGTGGCGTGAGCGACGGCTTCTTTGTCGGTGCTTTTCAATTTCATGGTGATGAAAATGGTCATAAAGCCGTCTTTACTTTTATAGCCCACACCAGAAACTTTGTATTTTTTATAGGTCATGAATTCATGGCCAATTCCTGAAACTGCGTCACTCCAGCGTGCGTAATGCTCGCGTTTGGCCAAATCGAACTTCCTGAGTTTGACCTCTACATGCTCTCTGCCGTTGGCAGCGAGGGCATCCTCTACAGCCTTTTTGATTTGATCCACTTTTTCCTGCTTTTCGATACTTGGGATTTCAAGTTCCACTTTACCTTCCATATAACCGACAGAGTTCTGGTAATCAAATGGTTCAAGGGCAGCCTGGACGATTTGGAACACTTCAGCAGTTTCCTTTTCGATTTCAGCTTGTTCCTGTTTCCATTCTTCAGAAGGTTCGCGATGTGGTCTTACTTTTACGTAATAATCCTCAATTCTCGTTCCTTTGAATTCCTTGCTCTTAACCATGTCATGTCCGATTTTTATAACATCATTTTCTATCTGCTGATACTGTTTTTCTGGGGCATCCAATGTAATGATGATGCCTTCATTTTTGCCGCCGACAAACTCGTTCACTTGCTTCACAGGATATCCTTCTTTTTTCAGAGCCTGAGTCAGTCTTTCTGACAAGTCTTGTTCGGGGCTATTAAAGATTGAGCTTAACGGAGGAATCTTTGATACTACTTTCGCCATCGTAGGGGAAACGAACCCTGAACCAACAAATAGCATGAAGCTGGCAGCGATGGCGGCAGTCGTTACACCTGCTTTTTTCCAGAATGTCCACTGCTTTTTTAAAGATTTATTGAACCCTTCAAGCTCATAGCCAACTCGATCACTCCGATCATCAACAAATTCACCAGCTGCGAATCGGCCCGGCAACTCTTTTGTAAACTTTTGCAGCGAATCAGGGATCTGCATTTTATCCTTATCATATCCCATAAGTGTTCCCCTCCATCTGAAAGTGGCTATGCTTTTTCATCAGTTCTCCTAGCTTTTTCCTGCCTCGTGACAACCTTGTTTTTACAGTATTGCTGTTTTCATTGAGAATGACGCTGATCTCTTTCACGGATAAATCTTCAAAGTAAAACAGCAGTAAAGGAATACGCTGTTCATCCTTTAAACGGGTGATCAGCTGTAGCAGTTCCTGTCTTGTTTCACTTTCAACAGCCATTTCCTGAGCTGATCCGGATTGCATCTTGGAGATCGCTTCTGGATTTTCCTCAATATCAGAATACTGATTTCGCTTTTGCTTTCGGTAAACATCGATCGAACGGGTATAGACAAGCCGGTAAAACCACGCTTTGAAGTGGCGGATCTCCAGATCTCGCATAATGCTGAGATAGCAGTCCTCAAGGGCAATCTGGACAGCATCCTCTGCCAGATCCCGTGAACCAAGTATAAGATAAGCCGTTCGATAGGCAGAAGAAAGCAGACTTTCAACCAGCTGGCTGAACGCTTCTCCATTACCTGCCGGAATTTGATTGATTAGTTTCTTTTCCTCACTCACTGGGCAACCTCCATAATTTATTTTCACTAGTATGTCGTTCGTAATGGGTACGTTGGTTTCATTTTTGATAAAAAAGGTGGATCAATTTAACTTCTATGCCGACCAACGGACATACACTGTTCTAGAAACAGATTTTACAGAGAAGTAGTTTGTGCTGTCTGTCTTTTACTATTATATAATGGAACAACTCCTGAAATTGGATATTTATGCTAAAATCAATAGAGGGAATTTATCAAAGCGATTGAATGAGGGGAATGAAATACATGTTAGAAAGAATACTAGAGTTGGAGTTTGCCAATCTTGGTACCTTTACTGCTCGTCACGACAGGGATTGGGGTTATCTATTTTTAAATGAGAATCAGCCTGTATATTATGATGCGAATCATGCCCATGTGCGCAAACCAGTCAATCATCCAGAAAAAGTGGTGGATGAAGTCAGTGCCTTTTATCAGGCAAAGAATATTATTCCAAGGTTTTACATATACAATCCCGCTGAACAGCCTGCTTTACTGCGCGAATTAAAAACAAGAGGGTTTGGATATGAGGAATTTGCAACTCCTGTACAATTATGGGATCAGAAAGTGATTAACCTGGAAAGGAATGAATCAATTTCGATTGAAGAAGTTACGGAAGCAAACTATCAAGAAACGTTAGAAATCGAATGCAGCATCAAAGAAATTGGCGGGCGTGAAGTCCGGGAAAAAGCTTTAAAGGAAGAGTTCGATCATCCCGCATATCAACACTTTTTGTTGAGGTACAATGGTGTCGCCTGTTCCACTGCCTGTATTTTTGCGCATGGCAGACAAGCACGTATGGAAAGTGTAGCGACTTTAGAAGAATATCGGGGAAAAGGATTAATAGGATATATCATTCAACATATTCAGCAAGAAGTCCAAAAACAAGGATTTGAAAACTTATGGGTATTTCCTATTAATGAAAGGGTTGAAAAGGTATATAATCGCTATGGTTTTGAAACTGTCGTAACACTTACGACAGGACATGCCTTTTTAGGCGGAAAAAGTATTACCGAAATTCAAAATGGTTAATTTCCAAGCAAAAAGAAATGACCTACTCTCATATTAGTAGGTCATTTCTCTTTATATCACTAACTTACATCCTAGTTCACAGTCTTTTCGATAAAAAAAGTAACAACCACAAATAGAATAAACGCGACGAGCAGAAGGGAGCCACCGACGATGAACAAGACCATGACCAATGTATCATCAAAGTTGAAAGGATTGATGTTGTACAACCACATTCCAATTGTGAGTCCCAGTGAGCCGATCATTCCTGTAATAGAATGAATGGCTACTAGTTTTTTAGATTTGATTTGATAGTTTTTGTAAAAGATTCCCCAGGCGAACACAGATAGCCATCCAACCAACAGGATGTGGGCGTGGATCGGGCGCATGGCATAGTCGCCGGCACCCGCCATATGTGAGCCCATGAATGTCCCGATCAGTCCAAATATTGCTGCAAATCGTATAAGCCGAATACTCCATATTTGTTCCATTTTTATTCCTCCGTCTGTTTTTCTTTAGGGAGCTTTATCGTAAAAGTGGTACCTTTTTGAATCTCGCTCTCCACTCTAATTTTTCCGTTGTGTAATTCAATAATATGTTTAACAATCGATAGGCCCAATCCTGTTCCATCTTTCTTACGCGCCGAGTCGACGCGGTAAAAGCGTTCAAAGATTTTCGAAGCTTGTTCCTTGTCCATGCCGATTCCGGTATCCTTGAAGGTGATCGTGGCAGTATCGTCGTTTTCGATAATCTGGATAAAAATACTGCCGCCGTTCTGGTTATATTTAATCGCATTCGTAAGCAGGTTGTCCCATACCGTCATCAATAGTTCTGGATCAGCGAGAATGGGGGCAGGGGGGAGATGATAGGAAATCTCAATCTCCTTTTCCTCAAGCCGCCACTGATGCCCTCTGACCGTATCCTTGATTTGTGTGTCAATTCTTGTGACGCCAAGCTTCATTGGATACGATTTCTGGTCGAGCGAGGTAAGCAGCAGCAGCTGTTTCGTCAAATTGGATAGCCGCTTTGATTCCTGGTCAATTATATCGACATACTCAAGGTGCTCATCATCGAGCGCCTGTGTTTTTAAAAGCTCTGCATATCCCTGGATATTCATCAATGGTGATTGAAAGTCATGGGATACATTATTGATGAAGGATTTTCGAGCTTCATCATTGTGCTGCAATTGAACCTGCATTCGACTGAAGCTTTCGGCAAGCTGGCCGATTTCATCTCTTCGATTGATATTCAAAGGGTAGTTAAAGTTTTCCCTGCTGATTTCCCTTGTGGCTTCTGTCAGCTTGGTAATTGGCTGGATCAGGTGTTTGGCAAACCAGATGACACCACTGATACTGACGATTGAAACCGCGACGAAAAACCACGCGAAAATGACATGGACGTCTGAAAATAACAATTTATTATTTGGTCTCAGGTACAAGCCATAGTCCTCGTCTCCAATCGTAAATGGAACGCCAACGGTATTATCCAAATGATTAGAAAAATGGCTCATCATCATCCATGGAGAGTTTGAATTGTCCATTCCATGGTAGATTCTCTTCTCTTCGACGACCTTTATTGCTTCATCTGGCAGGTTCTTTTTTGAAAAAGGCTCGCCATAGAAGAACTCCTCGCCTGATTCACTTAGCACATAAAGCTGATAGCCCAGTTTGCTGATTGAGTCCAGATAGCCAGTGAAACTTATATGAGTTGTCGAGTGCATCTGCTCAAGACTTGAGGCGACCTCTTCGGCAACCTTTACGTTCTGTGAGTCAATCCTTTCTCTGGTCGAGGTCATGTAGACCCAATTGGTCAAAATGAAGGCAATCACGATGCTGATTCCCAGGATGAGAAGAGTTGCGATGATGAATTTCCGGTACAAAGTTTTCATTTTAGTTCCTCAAGTCTGTAACCAATTCCCCGGATCGTCTGGATTTCCACTGAAGCTTGGTGCTTTTTCAAGCGATCCCGGATTCGGTTGATATGGGTGTTCAGCGTTTGCTCACTGCCCTCATAATCCGCTCCCCAGGCCTGTTCAATCAAAGACGCGCGGGGGAGTGGTTTTATTCATCCGTGAGGCGAGGATGCTCAGCAGCTCGAACTCCTTCAGTGGAAAAAGAATCGTTTCCTGATTGATTTCCACTTCAAAGCTGTTGCGGTCAATTTTCATATTCCCGGCCAGGATCAGTGAATCGATGACCCGCTTCATCCTGCGGAGGACAACGGCCACTCTGAATAAAAGCTCCTTCACTTCAAACGGTTTAACAATATAATCTTCGCTGCCTGAAAGGAATCCTTTTTCTTTATCGATTAACTGGCCTTTTGCCGTAAGAAGGATGACGGGAATCTCCCAGTCATCGGTAAGGATTTTTGTCAGCTCAAAGCCATTCATGCCGGGCATCATCACATCGACAATCGCAAGGTCCACATTCTGGTTTTCAAGTAATGTTAAAGCCTCCTCGGCATCGTTTGCCTTGAAAACCTGATAGCCTTCCTGGGTTAAATGGATGGTTACGAGTCTTTGAATATTAACATCATCATCAACAACCAAAATTCTCATACTTCAGCCTCCTACATAGAGAATGGGAGAGGAGGCCCTCTCCATTCCTTATTGAATCTCCGGTTTGTTTTGCTTGTCTTTTTCAAAGAAAAGAATCAATGCTGGCAGCAGCATCCCTCGGACAAGGAAGGTGTCAATCATGATTCCGATCGCTACCATGAAACCGAATATGAATAGATCAGCGATTGGCATTGTTGTCAGGGCTGCAAATGTTGCTGCAAGGATGATCCCTGCTGAGGAAATCACACCGCCTGTATTGCGGATCGCGCTTTCAAGTGCTTCTTTCACATTATGTTTCTTGCTTTCCTCGATAAATCGAGACGCTAAAATTATATTATAATCGATTCCGAGTGCGACAAGGAAAATGAATGCGTAAACTGGCACTCGGGTGCTGATGGCATCATACCCAAACAGCACGTCGATTAGGAATACGCCGAGACCTAATGCAGAAACGTATGAAAGCAGGATCGTTCCCATCATATAAATCGGCATTTTCCAACGGCGAGTCAAGACGACGAGCAATCCAAGAATTAGAGCTGTTTCAAGTAAAACGATTTTAATGATGTCACCATTATTGTATTCGCGCTCATCGACCAGTTTTGGAGTGACACCGCTATAGTAAGCCTCAGCCTCCAAGCCTAACTCGTCAAGAATTTCTGGTGTTTTCTTCTGTAAATCCTCCATATAGTCCATCGCCTCAACTGAGTACGGATTCATCGCGAGGGCGATGCTGAACTTGGCAGCTTCATTGTTTTCAGTGATTGCCGATAGGCGGACAGAAGCAATTTCCTCATCATCCTTCAGCTTCTCGGTTATCCCGACAGCATCTGCTTCTGTTAATGTGTTATCAGCTGCTATCAAAAGAGTAGCAGGAGCTAGCTCGCCTTTATCATATTTCTGTTCCACTATTTCATAGCCAACCCGAGAAGGCAAATCTTCTGGAAAGCTTTTCACCATGTCGAATTCATATTCCAGATTGAAAACGTTCAGGGCAGTAACAATAAGGAATATCGCGACCAGACCGCCGGAAAGCCCAGGCTTGTTAACAACGAATCTGGCAATTGGTCCCCAGACTCCATGCTTGACCTCTGTTTCAACACCATACTTAGGCACCTTAGGCCAGAAAGCCTTCCGTCCGAATAAAGTGAATAATGCAGGAACCAATGACACCGAAGCGAGCATGATGAAGAACATCGCTGTTCCGAAAATTGGAGCAAAGTTCTGATAATCGCGGAAATCTGCAAACAGCAGCACAAGCATCGCTGCCAAAACCGTTCCTCCGGCAAAAAAAGACAGGTTCACCAGTCGCACGCATTGCATGCTTCATTGCATCAAATTTATTTTCATAATGGTTCAGTTCTTCGCGGAAACGTGAGAATACAAATAATGAATAATCAATAACGGCCGCGAAAAGAAGGATACTCATGATCGAGGTTGTCTGGTTATTGACTTCAAGTCCGCCTGCTCCCAATAGGGCAACGCTCTGGTTCACAACCTGATATACAATGGCGGTCGCCAATAATGGAATGATCGCAAGCAGTGGCGAACGATAAATCACAATCAGCAGGATAAGGATGATACCAACTGTTGCTAATAACAGTACAAAATCTGCTCGCTCAAAAAGCTTGATGGTATCACCGGAAATCCCGGCAGGACCAGTGATGTAAAAAGCTGTACTATCAAGTTTTTCAGCAATTCCGGTCCCGATTTCCGTTGCCTTATCATTGATTTCAGCATATTCGTCATTGCCCAACCCTTGTTCCAGCTCCATCGGGACAATCATAGTCGATTGATCTTCGGAGATAAACCCACCTAACGCCTGTGGCGGAAGGGAACGAGTATCAACGATGTTCCTGATTCCTTCGATATTCTCTGAAATGATTCCATCAAGAATTTGATTCACTTCGTCCAGATTAATGTCGCCTTTCTCGTTATGGAAAACAAGAATACCAGGTGTACCCTGTTCATTCGGGAAAAACTCCTCCGTTTTTTTCTGCGCGATCACAGACTTTGCCTCATCCGGCAGCGATTGAAAGTTGTTGATTTTGTAATCGCCCAGTTGCGGTCCTGCGCTTAAGCCCAGCATCAACACCAGCCAGGCAATGATAGTAATCCACATCCCGCGTTTCGTTGAAACCCAGTCTGTGATTGAATATAGCATCTTCTTCATCAATATGTCCTCCTATGTTCGTTACTAAAATTTAATTGAACATCAGCACAGTTGTCCTGAACTATTATCCGGAACAAGCACTGAACAATGAACATCATAAACTATGAAAATAAACACAACCTCAACTTTCAGTTACATTTCGCAAGAGGAATTTAACAAGCATATATAGAATGGTTAATCATATAGAGAATGGTTAGTAAGGTATGTTAATACAGGAGGCAGCGAATGGATTTCTTTGGCAAACTAAAAAGCAAAAGAATACAAGTCAGCAAGACAGAAGACTTCGGCAATGATTTAAGACAAAAGTGGGAGTCGGCGTTTGCGTCACAGTTAAGTCCTAAGGAAAAAAGACAGATATTTCTTCATGATAAAGGCGGAGCCAGCGGGTTTCTGTGGCATCTTTTCAGCTATGAAAAAAGAAAATGCGAAAAGGAAGAACAGGCGGAATTGGCATTCGACAACCAATACAAAGATACTTGCCTGATTTTTTTTCAGCATTCAGATGAGGTGTGGAAGGTAAAGGATGCATCAGACTTGACGGCGAAAGATCTTTTGATGACTGATGGCGAGTATGCGGATTTATATATTGTTGACCGTGACTTTAGATGGACATTTGTCGTCACTCATGAACAAGGATGGATTGGACCGTTTTTTTGCAGGAAGGGGGAATAGAGGTGCTCATAAGAAAACTAATCTCTGCATTCGGTGCAACTCTCATTATGGTCCTCCTGTTCTCGGTCCTGAATCAATCGGGTGTAGGGTTATTTTTCGGGATGTACATCCTGCCGATCATACTAATCTATGGAATTCCGTCTTCCATACTATCTGATTTCTTCACCCGGAAAACATATGGCGGAAAAAGATTCGCAGCTGCAGCTTTCCATCATATTTTTCTTGGAGCGCTGTTCGTTGCCGTACCGACTTTGATTTTTGATGCTGAAAACGGGAATTGGATCGGGAGTATTAGAAATAATGGCTTCATCTTTTTTACCGCTGTCGTTTCGGCTTTTATCTTCTGGTGCCTTGATGAAGCAATCAAGAGTGAATGGTTTGGTATTGTAAGAGGGAAATGTCTGGGGATCTTAAAAAGGATCGGTGATATGAGAGTTTAGCCAGGGAGAAGGGATTAAAGGAAGAGGGAGGATTTACTATGCCAGATAGTCAAGAAGAATACCATACTGGGTTCGAAATGGAAGTGAATGCACCATACTCACTAAATTATTTAATGACTATTCAAAACATATACTTAAACAGCAAATATAAAGAGAGCGAAAGACCTTCGTTTCCATATGTAGATCGTTCAAAATGGGGGCTTCTTGGGGAAGAATTTGAAGAGACTTTTGCTGAAGTCTGGGATGCATCTGTCAAAAAGAATTCCCAAGATCATATGTATGACCACAATGGAGTACTTCAGGTAGATAAAGAAATATATCAAAAGTTGTTTCAGAACAATGAAACAGGTTCATTCGGCTACTCAGAAAGTGTGAAGTTCTTTTTGGCCTGGTGGAACGGGTTTCATGGAAAAATAGCCATAGAGGCTGTGTTTGATCATGACAAAATGGAGAAGGTCTATAAAGAATTAGCTGCATCGGTAAAATTCGATAAACGATTAAGAATCCATTTAGTCTATGACAAACCCGTATTAGCTGGGAGAAGTGAGCGGGCTTGGTATGAAGTGGTAGCTATTGAAGAAGTTTTTATCCGTAATAAACATCCTGAGTTATTATCAAAACTATTAAAAAGTTGTCAGGATATCTGAATATAAAATGGAGGGAAGCATTTGTTTTTATATCATATCGTGATTGAAAATGATGATGACTTAAGTATAGCCCCACAAAGGGTTTTAAAAGAAGGATTGAATCGCAGCACAGCAACAAGATGGTACTCAAGAGGGGCTAATTTTTTTCCGGATTTAACAGAACGATTCAGGCCAGTACATGCACCTTCTTGGCTTGATTTCAAAATTGCGTTCGGTGCAGATTTGGAACCGTACGAAAAACCTTACTTTCGTTTTCCTGTATTCAGTGATAAGATCCTAGTTTTTAATCTCGACATATCCAGTGACTTATTCGCTCATCTTGAGGATTTATATGATGGAGGAAAAGGGCACTTTGTTGTAGGCCCTTCCATCAAAGGAGGACTTAATGAAAGAATACTGGAAAAGTATGATTCCTCTGTCACAGTATTTGGAGCACAAACCTTTTAATAACCCTGAAGTTTACATTTTCGAACAAGTTCCAGGGGAGTTAATAGAGTTTATGGAGTAAGTTCTTGTTGAGCATGGGTTCGGTCAAGGCAGTTGGCTTTGACTTGTTTTATGAAAAAGCAGGAGTGGAAACTTTATTTTACAGGGGATGAATACTCTTCAGAAGTGAAAAAGCAATGTATGACTTGATATTAAGAATTGCAGAAGAGGATGAAAGAATCCGGGCAGTATATATGAACGGTTCCAGAACGAACCCTAATGTTCCAAAAGATATTTTTCAAGATTACGATAATGTATATGTAGTGACGGAAATAGCCTCTTTTATAGAATTCAAGGGTTGGATTAACATTTTTGGCGATTTACTGATGCTTCAAGGGTGTAGGAGGATAAATGAAATTATTTAAAAGAGTAAGTGATTTCTTTGGATTTACAAAACTGAAAGAGAAATTATTTTACGCAGATAATGGGGAGATTACAGAATCAGATAGGGAATATATTAATTCTATTAAGGGACAAAACCCATTTGGCATCATAGCCATGTTTATAGGTGGGGTATCTTTTGCCTTCGGACCCATTTATGTTGCTTTACCAATCATAACAATCATCTTTTGCTTCTTAACTTATGGAACCTTTGATAAAGAAAAAGAAGATAATCCGTGGACATTTATAATGGGTTTTTGTTTGGCATTAATCGGATTATTTATGAATTTAGGTGGCGTAATCCATGAGCTAATAGTGTAAACAACATGCCTGTCTAACAATAAGTCCAGGAGGATTCATGTTATTTCGAGCTAATATTGATCCATATGATGCGGTTTACCTTAAGAAAGCTGAAACTATTAAGTGATAACATCGTAAAAATAGGTAATGACTGACTTGAATGGGGGAATTATAATGGCTGCATTATTGACTGTAATTGGGGATATTTTTGCCGCAATAGCAGGTTCATTGATTAAGAGGAAGTAGCACAAGTTATTTTTCACACTTGGTTTAAGTTTCCCTATAAAACGGTTATTTAAGTAATTTCAATATAAGGAAGGGTTAAATTGAAGAATTACAATGTTCTTTCAACTATCTGTTTAGGAATATTCTTTATTTTATTTTCCTTGATGATTAATGGCGTATCTTTCGGTTCATTAGGTAAAATAGCAATAATCTCAATGTTCTTATTTCCATTATTCGGAGCCGTTTTGGGGATGAAAGGTAAAAAGGGGATTGGTAAATGGGTAATAACCATACTTAATCTAATTGCACTTTTTTCAATAGGATATATTCTTACGCTCAGTGGCATGGGTGAAGCGTAACTAAAAGATGTGTACTAACCGGTGTGGTGCTCTCTTCTGCAATATTAGTTGATTTATTATTTATATGAGTATATAAAAACCTTAGTAGATGGTATTAAGTTGGGGGAGAGTGAGTTCAGAAAATGATCAAGGCTGCACTATTCGATTTAGATGGAACTTTGTTAAATAGAGATCAATCGGTAAAAAGATTTATTGATAGTCAATACGAAAGATTAAATAAACAGGTTGGTCATATTCCAAAAGAGAAGTATATGAAAAGATTTATCGAATTGGATAAGCGTGGGTATGTTTGGAAAGATAAAGTTTACCAACAGTTAGTCGTTGAATTTAACATTGTTAATATATCTTGGGAAGATTTACTTCAGGATTACATAAGTGAGTTTAAAAATAACTGCGTTCCATTTACAAATCTGACTGAAATGTTGGAAGAATTAAAAAGAAAAAATATCCTTTTAGGGATGATTACAAATGGATATGGACAATTTCAAATGGATAATATAAGGGCTTTGGGAATTGAAGATTATTTTGATGTGATCTTGGTATCTGATTGGGAAGGTATAAAAAAACCTGATCCTCAAATATTTAAACGAGCTTTGAAGAAACTTAATGTTTCACCTCATCAAAGTTTATTTGTGGGTGACCATCCAGAAAATGATGTAAAAGCTGCACAAAATGTAGGAATGAAAGGAATTTGGAAAAAGGATTTTCAATGGAACAATGTCGAAGCGGATTTTATAGTAGATGATTTAATGGAAATAGCAATAATCATCGAAAACTTAAACAAACAAATTATCGAGTCTTGTTGAACTAATGAGTGCACACATACAAATAAACAAGTAAGCTACGTGTAAATAAAACTCCGATATATAATAGGCATTTAGCTAGATTGTTTACATATCAAAACACCAACCACTAGATGGTCGGTGTTGATTTTTATTTTCTTAAAATCTTTTCCATCTTTTTTACCTTTGCCAACTCATCGATCAGCTTGTCGAGGTAACGAATTTCTCTCATGGTTGGTTCTTCGATGTCTTCTACTCGTACTCCACATACTACACCTTTGATCAAGACCCTCGAAGGATTCATGTGAGGAGCTTCTGAAAAGAAGGTCTCAAAGTCTGTCTGATTTTCCAGTATCGCTTCTAACTCTTCCTGGCTATACCCTGTCAACCAGGTGATGATTTCATCGACTTCGGTTTTACTACGTCCTTTTCTTTCTGCTTTATTCACGTAATGCGGATAGACATTTGCAAAACTCATCGTATAGATCTTATGTTTGCTCAAGATACAAACTCCCTTTTAATCATTTTCTTCAGTATAGTACGAACAATTGTTGTGTTCAAATGTGTTTTTATTATCAAATCAAAGGAAATCGCCCTGTAGAGCAAGAATATTAATGGATATGTAGCAGGGGGTGTGTTCAATGGCTAAGACCGTGCTTTCCAATAAGGGAAGTAAAAATCCCAGAGCCTTTCTCGAAGTAAGTTCTTTCTTCCGTATGCTTCGCTTCGCCTTCTTACTCTTTCTTACCTTCTTATTGGTCTATATTTATTATCTGTATCTTTCAGGGAACCTTCAAAAAACCATTCTGCATATCTGGTCTAATCATCAGCAAAATATCATTGCCTTTTCGATTTTCATTACTTATACAGTGATTATTTTTCAGTTCGGGGTTTGGAGAGGGAGAAGAAGGTAGGACGATTTTATATTGATTAATGAGTGGAAGCAGGGTGATCCTTTGCTTCTTTTTTGTCGGGAGTATGCAAGGGTTCTGAAATACTGCTGATTAATGCTTAATGGATTAGTTCTTCATGGATTAGTCCTTCATGGATTAATTCCTCATGGGGATAAATTTTTCATCTACTTTCATTCTTATGTACTCTCCATTTCCGTGTCTAATTTACCCCTTCTGTCAAAACAGCTAGTATTATAGTTTTAAAATTAATAAAATTCAGTTAAATATTTGCTATTACTCTTCTTTTTCCCCTACCATAATATTGAAATTATATAGAACAGGAGTGATTCATTTGAAGAATATCTTACGTTCGGGGCTGTTTGCACTGCTTAGTATTCTTGTGCTGGCCAGCACAATGCATGCAGCAGGAATGGCTAAAAAACCGCAATACAGTTACGACCAGTACAGTCAGGTTGATGTGGGCGAGGATGGAATGGTTGCTACGGCCCATCCTCTTGCATCAGAGATTGGTGCCGAGGTTCTTCTTAAGGGCGGGAATGCCATTGATCATTTTAGAGGGGTAACCGGTCTTCTTTCCTAGCGTATATAGGGTGTTAAAACATGCCTAATATAGCTTAGCTAGGATAATATGGTCAAACGTCGATTCACGTCTTCATGTATGGAGAAAAGAGCTAGCCAACTTAATACTAAATTGCGTTCTATTACGTTAAAATCTGCTTTAGGATTTTCACAGCCCTATGGATGGCGCTTTTTTTGGGATTCGCTCCATTTTTGTGTCTCCATCGATCTTATGGATGACGCTTATTTGAGAATTCGCTTATTTTTGTGTCTCCATCTGTCTTATGGATGACGCTTATTTGAGAATTCGCTCATATATGTGTCACCATCGAAGATTTATATATTAATATTTTAAACACCTCTTCTATGTAGCAGCCCCCGATTCCCCAACACCAATTTCAACATTTATATAAGTTACTTGACGGGGGAGGTAAAGAAAGTACAAGGTATTTTTATATAGAAACCGGTTTCGATAAATTCGAACAAAAACTGCCATTTTTTGTATAAAACTCACTTTAAACTAATTAAGTTCGAAGTTTTTAAAATTGTGTCTAAATTATTACTACTTAAAAAGTGGGTTGATTTTTTAAAAAAGGGAGTGTAGTATTCTAATTAAGAAAGCGTTTTCCATTGGGTGAAAGTGATTAAATGTGAATCTAGTAGGGTGATAGGTTACTAGATCATCCTTCATTTGAAACCTTCCCATTTTTTTTAGGGGATTTAGAAACCGGTTTCCTAAAGTGAGTCCGTGTATAATCGTTTCATTCTATGGAAGACCAATCTGCAAGAAAAAATTTAAAGTTTGGGGGCAATTTACATGAAAAAATTTGTATCCTTGTTAACGGCAGGGGCTTTAGCACTTTCCCTTGTCGGCTGCAGCGACAGCGATGAGAAAGCGTCATCAAGCAAAAGCGGCAGTGATGAGAAAGTAACGCTGGATTTTTGGGTATTTGGAAGCACGGGGTACCAGAAGCTGATCGACGAGTATCAAAATGATCATCCAAATGTAAAAATCAAGCTGAATGAAGGCGAAATGAATGATATGCACAACAATCTATTCACTTCCATCTCAGCGGGCAGCGGTGCACCAGATATTGCCATGATTGAAGTCAGCCAAATGGAAAAATTCAAGGAAGCAAGCGAACGTTTCTATAACTTAAATGAATACGGTGCTGGTGATTATGAAAAGAACTTCCTTGATTGGAAATGGCAGCAGGGACAAAATGTTGACGGCTCATTCCAGATGGGATTCCCAACTGATATTGGTCCTACGGCGCTGTTCTATCGTAAAGATGTTCTGGATTCAGCAGGCCTTCCTACTGAATCAGAAGACCTTTCAGCAAAACTGAATACATGGGAAGATTTCTATGACATGGCGAAGACAGTGAAGGAAAAGACAGGCAAGCCGATGTCCGACAGCCCTGAGCTGGTTTTCAATGCTTTGCGTGACCAACAATCAGAGCACTACTTCAACGAAAAAGACGAACTAATCATCGAAGAATCTGTAAAAGATGCTTATGACTATACTGCGAAAATGATCCAAGAGGGATTAGTAGGCAAGAACTCATTATGGACTCCAGAATGGGGCAGTGCCATGGCCGAGGGATCGTATGCAATGATGCCTGGTGCTCCAGCTTGGATGATGGGAGTTGTTAAAGGCAATGCACCTGAAGCTGGCGGCAAGTGGTCTTTGACAAACATTCCTGAAGGCGCTGGAAACTGGGGAGGTTCTTTCCTTACTGTTCCTAAAGAATCGAAGCACCCTGAAGAAGCTGTGGAATTCATCGCTTGGTTAACATCACCAGAGAGCCAATTGAAGTCATTCAACGACATGGGCTTATTCCCGTCAACACCAGATGTTTATGAAAATGAAGATTTCTTGGCAACAACGGATGAGTACTTCAGCGGCCAGCCAACAGCGAAGATTTTTGCTGAAGCTGCTAAGAGCGTTAAACCAGTTTATATGGGCAAGAACTATGCAATTGTAAACACTGAAATTTTGACTGCTTTGACAAACGTAGCGACGAAGAAAGCGGATCCAGAGAAGGAATGGACAAAAGCGGTAGAGCGTATTGAAAAGCAAATAGGCAGACAATAACATGAAAGGGAGCGGTCTATGGGTGAATTCATAGACCGCTCTCAATCTTAGGAAGGAGAAAGAACATGCCTGATGTGAATTCTGAAAAAGCACCTTTGAATAAGAAACCTTTCAGCACCAAACGTTCCTTCAGTGAAAAGAAGAAAGAAGCTTTGGCAGGATATTTATATATTTCACCGTTCTTCATATTATTTGCCATCTTTGGTTTGTTTCCGATTCTTTTCAGCTTTTACCTGGGCTTCCATAGGTGGAATGGCTTTGGAGAAATGGAGTATGTCGGCTTTAAAAACTTCAGCCTGATTTTATCAGATCCATTATTCTGGAAATCGCTTTCTAACACGATAATCATGTGGATTTTAGGTACTCTCCCACAGCTATTAATTGGAATTATTTTGGCCTATGCACTGAATGCGACGATCATCAAATTCAAGAGTATCTTCCGCGTCTCAGTCTTTATGCCATATGTTACTTCTACAGTTGCTGTAGCGATTGTATTTGGCATTATGTTTAATGATCAGCCATTTGGATTATTCAATATTATTATTGGATGGTTCGGAGTTGACCCGATCAACTGGAGCACAAGCGACTGGGGATTGAAAATAGCTATTTCTACGATGGTATTTTGGAGATGGGTTGGTTACAACACAATCATTTACCTGGCAGGTTTGCAGGCAATCCCTGGTGAATTGTATGAAGCAGCAACGATTGATGGAGCGACAACTAGACAGAAAATCCAATACATCACCATTCCTATGCTAAAACCTATCATCATTCTGACAGTATTCACCTCCACTATCGGTGCTTTACAATTATTTACTGAGCCGCTCATTATGGTGGGCAGGACATACCGTGAAGAAGGTTTGACAGTGGTGCTTTATTTATATCGTGAAGCGTTTAATAATATGGCATTTGGTACAGCTTCGGCAACAGCCATTATTCTGTTCCTGATCATCATCGTCCTATCATCTATAAATGTTTTCATTGCAAATCGGATCGGAAAATAAAGGAGGCATTAGCATGAAATCACAATCTTCAAGTCAATTCATTTCTAAGGCGTTTTTGTATATGATTCTTGTCATTGCTACCCTTCTGTCGATTTTTCCGTTCTACTGGATGTTTGTAATGGCAACGAATACGAATGAAGTGATCAACCGGATCCCGCCAGCTATCTTACCAGGCAAAGAGCTGGTTGCAAACTTCACAAAGGTATTAAATACAATTGATTTCTTTGGAGCAATATGGAATACCTTCATTGTCGCTTCCATTACGACAATTGGGGTGCTCATTCTCAGCTCATTGGCGGGTTTTGCGTTTGCGAAGCTTAACTTCAGGGGTAAGAATGCTTTGTTTGTTATGATCCTTGTGACGATGGTCATTCCGCCGCAGCTTGGATTGATTCCACAATATATCATTATTTCAAAATTAAACTGGCTGAGTGATTTTAAGGCGATCATTGTTCCAGGATTAATCGATGCATTTGGTATTTTCTGGATGAGGCAATATATCAGCAGCAATGTTCCAGATGAATTAATTGAGGCAGCGAAGATCGATGGTTGTTCCATTTTCCGTGTGTACTGGAATATAACCGTCCCAATCATCATTCCAGCGTTCGCGACATTGGCGATCATTAAATTCATGTATGTATGGAATGATTTCTTATGGCCGCTCGTTGTCTTACGTGATGAAGAATCACAAACCATCCAGGTAGCACTGCGTGGTCTAATTGACAACTATGTACGGGATAACGGAATGATCCTATCCGGAACATTCTGGGCGACAGTGCCGCTCGTAATTATTTTCCTTTTATTTAACCGTTTGTTTATTTCCAGCTTGACTGAAGGTGCTGTCAAGTAAAGTAAAGTCTAGTTTCAGAGAGTGGTGCCAGAATGAATAAAACAATGAATATGTTCAATCAAATCATCACTATATTTACGTCCTTTGTTCTCTTAAACCTTTTGTGGCTGCTGTTCTGCCTGCCTGTTGTGACGATTTTTCCGGCAACAGCAGCCCTGTTTGGGACGGTGAGGAAATGGATTCGAATAGGCTTGGACGTCGGAATATATAGGGTGTTTGTCCAGGAATTCAAATTGAATTTTAAAAAGAGTATCGGCGCAGGTTTCCTGTGGACAATCTTTTTTGCCATCATTTCGATTGATTTAGCGATCGTGCTCCAAAATGAGTTTGTTGGAAAAAGTTTCGTTCTGATCTTTTTGGTTTTCTTTGTTTTGCTTTTTGTCTTTGTGACAATCTATTTATTCTTTCTGATTGTGCATTATGATTTAAGCCTTGTTCATACAGTGAAAAATTCTTTGCTGTTCTCTTTAGGGCATTTGAATTATACAGTGCTATTTCTTGGGATGATTTTCCTCTTTCTTATTGTCATCTACTATTTGCCATTCTTTCTTTTATTCAGTGGAAGCCTGCTTGCTTTCATAATGTATGGCTTATTCCATAAGCTTACATTGAAATCGGAAGAAGGACAAAATAGTCAACATAAATTGAACACAGACATCACATAGGAGGTAAGACTATGGCAATTATCAAATTTCCAGCAGATATAAATTGGGGAGCAGCAACAGCTTCCTATCAAATAGAGGGAGCAACTAGAGAAGATGGAAGAGGTAAATCCATTTGGGATACCTTCTGTGAAACTCCTGGTAAGGTCAAAGATGGAGACAACGGTGAGGTAGCTTGCGATAGCTATCATCGAGTGGATGAGGATGTATCGATCATGAAGGATCTTGGTATTGATGTATACCGATTCTCCGTCGCCTGGCCGCGAGTTTTCCCTGAGGGCAGGGGAGAAGTGAACGAGAAAGGGCTTGCGTATTACCATAGGCTTGTGGATGCCTTGCTAGAAAATGGAATTGAACCGATGGTTACCCTTTATCACTGGGATTTGCCACAGGCATTGCAGGATCAAGGTGGCTGGGATAACAGAGCTACGATTGATGCCTTTGTGGATTACGCTGAATTGATGTTTAAGGAATTATCCGGAAAGGTGAATAAGTGGATCACCTTTAATGAACCGTGGTGTGTATCGTTCCTGTCCAATTACGAGGGCAGGCATGCACCTGGAAATCAGGACCTCCAATTAGCAGTCAATGTCGCTCACCATTTGCATGTTGCACATGGACGTACGGTTCAAAAATTCCGTGAACTTGGGATTGATGGTGAAATCGGCTATGCTCCGAACGTTACTTGGTTTGAGCCATACAGTGATCGAGAAGACGATGTTCTTGCATGTCGCCGCGGGAATGCTGAAATGGTGGAGTGGTTCTTTGACCCGGTTTTCAAGGGAAGCTATCCAGGGTTTCTAGTAGATTGGTTCGCCGAAAAAGGGGTACAGGTGCCTATTATAAATGGAGATATGGAGGTCATCCGCCAGCCAATTGATTTTGTCGGTATCAATTATTATACTGGCGGTGTGGCAAGATATAAGGAAAACTCCGGATTGTTTGACCTTGAGCCTGTTGACATGGGCTATGAAAAAACTGATATAGGTTGGAATATATATCCTGAGGGTTTTTATAAAGTCTTAACCTATCTGACGGAGGAATATGGTCAGGTGCCCATTTATATTACAGAGAATGGCTCATGCTACAATGATGAACCTGTCGGGGGACGAGTGAGAGATGAACGGCGCATTGCCTATCTCAAGCAGCATCTAATCTCCTTAAGCAGAAGCATCGAGTCCGGTGTAAATATCAAAGGGTATATCTCCTGGTCTCTATTGGATAACTTTGAATGGGCAGAAGGGTACAGCATGCGATTTGGTATCGTGTATGTTAATTACCAAACACTTGAAAGAATCAAGAAAGATAGTTTTTACTGGTACAAGCAAACGATTCGCAATCGTTGGTTTGATATGTAAACAAATTTACCGAACAATTAGGGCTAATAGTAAGTAAATGTCGGTCGGTGTGACGTACTCCAGTATTGCGTACAATATGTTGAAATTACAACTTTCGATGAAGTTCTATAGCTATTTCTGCTGCATTTCGTTATTCTGAAAGTGTATTATGTAAAACAAAGTTTTTTGAAGCTGTAATAGTTTAGGAGTTGGAATTCGACTATGAAACTCACGATTCGGGAAATTGCCAAAATGGCAGGGGTTTCACCAGCCACTGTTTCTAAAATCATGAATAATTACCAAGGAATCAGCAGTACGACTAGAGATAAGGTTATGAACGTGATCCAGTCCACAGGCTACCAGCCAACCTTTTCGGCAAAGTCACTGGCAACAAAGAAATCGAATCTAATTGGTTTAATTTATGCTGGTAATGTCAGTGTGGATTTGAATAACCCTTTTTTTAATGAAATTATCAATTCTTTTAAAAAGACCGTTGGCAGCATGGGTTACGATATTTTAATTTTCAGCAATGAACACTTCAATAAAGAACTTGGTGATTACCTTTCCAGAGCAAGACATTATCAAGTGGATGGCTGTCTCATCATTTCAGGAGAAGAAATCGAATCTGTTGTTTATGAGCTTGACCAAAGTGAAATTCCTTGTGTCGGTGTTGATATTGAACTGAAAGGCCCCCATTCTAGTTATGTCTTGACAGACAATTATAAGGTTTCCGCCAATGTTGTTGAATACCTGTACTTGAACTCCATCCGGGAAATTGCCTATATCGGCGGGTTCCAGGGCAATCTGGTAGCCGACATTCGAAAAGATGGCTTCATTAAGACGATGAATCAATTTAGCCTTCCGATTATCGAAGATTGGGTTCAATTTGGGGATTTTTATGAAAAAAGCGGTTATGAAGCCATGAAAAAGATCCTTGCAAAAAAGCCGTATCCAAAAGCAGTGTTTGCTGCATCCGATATGATGGCACTCGGTGCAATGGAAGCGATTCGTGAACACGGTCTTCATATTGGCGACGATATCAGGGTGATCGGTTGTGATGATATTGAAGCATGCCGATATAGTGACCCAAAATTGTCGACAGTCAAACAGGATAAAGAGAAGCTTGGCAAGCTGGCAGCTTATTTATTGCTGGATATCATAAACGGAAATCCTGAGTCCAAAAAAGTTCTTGTCGATCCCGAGTTAATCATTAGGCAATCATAGAAGAGTACAAGAAGGTTCTTGTGCTCTTTTTTGTCTAATCAAACGTTCATTAATCGATGAGCGCTTGTGTAAATAAAAGGCATGGTAAAAGGGATTTATTACAATACATATTCTAAAAATATCGCTCGGGAGTTTTTAGATTTTTAGAATGACTTAGACAAAGGGGGCTTAACAACTCCTTGGATTGTTTCGCTCATTTTAATAATTTAAGTCTAATTTCTTTTAACGAAACCGATTCCTGCAAAAATAGTTACTTTTAGATGGCCTTATCAATGAAAACCACCAATTTCAGCACTTACCTTCAAATTTTTACAGATTCCTCTAATCATCTGTGCGATTATAAATTGTTTGAGCCTTCATGGTTTGGGAGTGGAGGATTCATGACAGTTTTTGTCAGGAAATTGACTAAAAAAACTTTTTCAAAAGACAAAAACTCCTTCAATCAAACGAACGTGGAGCATATTCCTATAGGGATGCTCCTTTCTTGGCTTCAAATCCTTTCACGTATTAAAGTCATAAGTGGTATACTAATGTTCTAATATAATAGAAGAAACGGTTTGGACAGGCCGTTTGTTATATAGAGCAAAGGAGTCAACCGTATAGCCAATGTACATGTTTTTACAAAGAGAGAGGAAATCGCAAACGCGATCATCCATGGAATCGGGGGACTATTGAGCATCGCTGCTCTCGTTATCCTGATTGTATTTGCGTCACTATACGGTACTGCGTGGCATGTCGTGAGTTTCACTTTATTCGGGGTGACCATGGTGCTCTTATATACATCCTCAACACTCGTCCACAGCTTCCCCCCCGGAAAAGCAAAGGACGTCTTTGAAGTCATGGACCACTCATCCATTTACTTTTTCATTGCAGGTACTTACACACCATTCCTGTTCATTGCGGTAAAAGGAGCATTAGGTTGGACATTGTTCGGTATCGTTTGGGGTCTTTCCATCGCAGGAACCGTATTTAAATCACTGTTCGTTAAACGATTCCTGCATACATCGACTGCGTTATACGTCATAATGGGCTGGCTGATCATCTTTGCCTGGCGTCCGCTGACACAGAATGTATCTTCGCAAGGATTGATATTCCTTGTAATCGGGGGAGTTTTGTATACAGTGGGAGCCATCTTTTACGTATGGCGCGGCTTTCATTACCACCATGCCATCTGGCACTTATTTGTCTTAGCTGGATCAATCATGCACTTTTTTGCTGTTTTGACCTTGCTGCCTAGATTCTAATATTTGTAAGGTATCCACGGATAGCGGCAGTTCATGAACTGTCGCTATTATTCATGTATTTATAGAATTCAGCCTTGCACTGTGATCCCTACTAAGTGTCATTTCCATTTCTCTATTATGTGTAATTTATTAAAAAACTCAATTAATTGGAGGATTCCACAGGTATCCAACAGAATATAAGGGACAATGAGTATTTGGTCTTATAAAGTAGCGAGTCATAAATGCATTTGCAGTAAACAGACAATCGGCCATGAAAATGCAGTACAATGGCCGTATCATTTTGGTCGAACGAATGGTTAGCACGAAAGCAGCCAGGGTTTCATGTTGATTATTGAAAGGAGTATTATACTCTTCCTGTTTGTATTTTTTGCTATTAAACTAGAATGAATTTAGTTTTAGATTGGTGTGATTATACATGTGTAATGTGGAAATTAGAAGACCGAGAACAGAGGATGTTAAACAGCTGAACGATTTTTTTAAAACGGTGATCACGGATACTTTTATAAATGAAGGCATTGGCGATCTAGTGAATGATATGAAAGATGAAATTGACTCGAAGAAA
Source organism: Mesobacillus subterraneus (assembly GCF_020524355.2). Lineage (NCBI taxonomy): Bacteria > Bacillati > Bacillota > Bacilli > Caryophanales > Bacillaceae > Mesobacillus > Mesobacillus subterraneus. The sequence continues at coordinate 2,165,898 of NZ_CP129019.1, read as the reverse complement.
AGGTATTTAGAAAGTGATCTTGGAAGCAATGGGGAGAAAAGGTATTTTCTAATTGCTCTCATTGGTGACAAGGTGATTGGTTCGATCGAATATGGCCCAGCAAATGAAATCATAAGAAAATCTACTGACAAATTTACTCTTATTGAAGTAGGAACTGTATTTGTTCATCCTGAACACCAAAGGAATGGATTAGTGAATGTATTATTGAAGGCAATGTATGGCGCTTTTCAACAAAGAGGAATAGAAGAATTTTGGCTGGATAGTGGGTATAAAAGGGCACAATCCATCTGGAAAAAGAAATTTGGAGAACCAGAAATTCTATTGAAGAATTACTGGGGTGAAGATTTCCATCATATGATTTGGAGTGTGAAGACACCGAAATAAATAAACCTGGTCCAGGTTGATGGCGTTCGAATGGAAAGATTGCTGATTAGTTCTGTAAAAACATCCAAATAGTTTGGTAGGATCCTTTGAAGAAAGAGGTGTGGTTGATGGAAGAGATAAGAGTTCTCCCAGAACCTGATCGGTATGCTGTTTGTGCAAGGGAAGACGAGTCTATAAAGGAATTTTATAAGGGTGTATTTGAGGAAGTCTATATCTTTTTCCATCCATTCATCAAACCAGTATCAATGGATGTTGCCCGTTTTTATGAAGATCAGATCGTAAATAAATCTCAACTGGTTCAACATTGTGAAAAAGTATCGTGGAACCAATTCATGCATCTCAGTGGCTTGATCAGTTATGAAGAAATCGATATCGGACTGCGAACGAGGATTCTCGGTTTAAAGAAAGAGTTTCAGGTTAAAAAGCTGGCAAAATTGATTGATAGCATCTGTGAACAGCACCATCTCATTCCACCAGACGAAGGATTCTTGCCAGATCTTATAATGAATGATCTATTAGGAGCAATCAAAAAAGAATCTTACGATTGGATCTGGGTAGGCGATGAATTCTGCACTGAAAGAAAACTAGAATATATCGATGATCTCATTAGCCAGGATACATTAGGAAGACATAACCTATTCACACACGACCAATCCATCCTCATCACCACCCATTGGGACAGCCATTTTTCAATGATTTGTTCCAACTCCAAAGAGAAATTGAAGAGGATCATCCAAACATGCAGTCTTGAGGGCTTTTACTGTGAGGAGGAAACAGAGATCTATTGGAGTGTGAGGAATGCGAAAAGAAATGAGTAGGAAGTTCAAAATGGGAATTTAATATTTATCCTGTCTCTTCTTAGGGGGAGGTATCCTCTGCATCTTGTTTAGTTACGTAAAGAGGATGATGATCTGTTATTATGTATGGAAGCTTAGATAAGTCCTACGGTCCAATTGAAAGAGGTGCAAAATGAATAATAGTAAATCGGCTATTGAAACGATGAAATATCGTCAATCCATCAGAACATATGATACAAAAAAACTTTCGGAAATTGATTACAAAGGAATCCTAGAATACATAGCAAATGAAGACAATTTGAGCGGACCTTTTGGCAATAAAGGCCGAATTGAGCTTATTCAGATTACTAACAATGTATCAGAAAAAGGAATCAAGCTTGGAACTTATGGATTTATTAAAAATCCGCAAGTTTATCTGGTCAGCCTCTGTGAAAATAAGAAATATTCCTTGCTGGAATTCGCTTTCACATTTCATAAGCTGGTGATTTATTTGACAGAGATAGGCCTGGGAACATGCTGGATGGGCGGCACCTTCAGCAGGAATTCCTTTGAAAGAGAACTTCAGCTTACAGAGGGAGAGTTTATTCCATGTATCACGCCATCGGGATATCCTCAGCAAAAGCAAAGAGTTTTCGATAAAGCACTGCGTTATATAGTAAAAGCTGATAATAAAAAACCTTGGGATCAGTTGTTTTTTGACGGGAGTTTTGCAGATCCGCTTGATAAAGCAAATGCCGCACAATTTGAGATTCCTATCGAGATGGTGAGGCTGGGGCCTTCAGCCTCAAACAAACAGCCATGGAGACTGGTATTGTCGGAAGACCGGCAAAAGTGCCATTTCTATATAGAACATACCCCGAATTACAGCACAAAGCTGGGATATGATATGCAAATACTCGATATTGGCATTAGTATGGCTCAATTTGAGTTAGCGTGTGATGAACTGGAAATCAAAGGTCAATGGGAAGTCGCAGACCCTGGCCTAGAGCTCCCTAACAGCGTGACAGAGTATATGGTTAGCTGGGCACTGGATTAAATAAGTAAAAACACTCTGCCATTCAATGGAGGCTAGTCATGAAGAATGAAAGTATAGTAGATGTAAAAGGATTGAAAAAACAATACGGAAGTTTTACTGCTGTTAAGGGAGTCTCTTTTCAGGTGAAAAAAGGAGAAATTTTTGGCCTGCTTGGTCCGAATGGTGCTGGCAAGACGACCACGATTGAAATGTTAGTCGGCCTCAGAAAGCCAGACGAGGGCACTGCAACACTTTCAGGCTTCGATGTGATCAAAGAAGTGAACAAAGTCAAAGAGGTAATCGGGGTACAGCTTCAGTCCACCTCGTTGTTTGAATTACTAAAAGTTGAAGAAATCTTGCATTTATACGGAAGTTTTTACCCGACTCACGTGGATATCGATGGTCTAATCGAAGATATGCTGTTAACAGAGAAGCGGAATGACCGAATCAAAGGCCTATCAGGCGGGCAAAAGCAGCGCCTTGCCATTGCGCTTGCGCTGATTCACGACCCGGACATTGTGTTCCTCGATGAACCAACGACTGGTCTTGATCCGCAGGCAAGAAGGACTCTTTGGGACATCGTCCTCCGATTGAAAGAACGAGGGAAAACGATCATTCTTTCTACCCATTATATGGACGAAGCCCATGTGCTCTGTGACCGAATTGGAATCATGGATCAAGGCGAACTGATTGCCCTTGACACACCAATGAATCTCGTAAAAAGACTGCAGTCCACAAGCTCTGTAGAATTCCATTTGAACAATCCACCAGAGCAAGACTGGTTTTTGAAAATGGACGGAGTCGAGGAAGTCGCGATCAAAGACAACTTTGTTCAGTTGTATACCGATGATGTCCAAATCACCTTGACATCCTTAATCCATGCATCGGCAGAACATCAATTCAAAATTGAGGATTTACAGACTCGCTCAGCCACTTTAGAGGACGTCTTCATCCATATGACTGGAAGGAGCATCAGGGAATCATGAGAGCTTACTGGCAATTAACACTGGCACAATTACGGATTTTTGCACGAAACAAGCAGGTCTTGTTTTTCACCTTGCTTTTTCCGATCATTCTGATGCTCGCTCTTGGAACTTTTGCGGGTAATGATAGCAATCTTTCCTTATCAGTAGGGCTGATCGACATGGATCAAACTGCAGCTTCAAAGAATTTAACTGACCGATTTTACAAAAATGAAGGGCTTGAGGCGAAAAAGTTCAAAAGTATCAAAAGCGGAAAAGAAGCGCTGAAAAATGGAGACATCCAATTGTTCATGGAGATTCCAAAAGGATACGGAACGAAATTGGAGGAACCGAATGAATCGTCAACCCTTCCTGTTTATTATAATGAAAAAAACCCTCACCACCTCAGAGCTCGGCCTAACGGTGGTGAACGGAATCATTGATCAATACAGCAAGGATCTTGCAGACTATAAGCCGGTCGTAACGGTTGAAAAAGTAGGAATCAAAGCGCTGACCATCCGTTATGTCGACTTCCTTGTCCCGGGAATCGTAGCGATGATGATCATGAGCAACAACATGAACGGAGTCGCCGGCCAAATCTCCGCCTGGCGTGAAAGAGGGATTTTGCGAAGGATGCAAGGAACGCGACTGAAAGCCTCCACCTTCATTGCGGCACAAATTACCGCCCGCTTGCTGCTAAATGGAACGCAGGCACTGCTCGTCGTCCTTATCGCGCATTTTGTCTTTAGCATTCACGTCGCCGGTTCCTGGCTAGCGTTGATCTTCTTCATCATTCTTGGCACACTTGCCTTCATGGCACTAGGGTTCATTATCGCCGGAATCGCCAAAAACCCTGAAAGTGCTGGTCCGATTGCTGGATTCATTACCTTCCCGATGCTGTTCCTAGGAGGAGTCTTCTTCCCAATTAACAATATGCCAGACATCATCCAGCCAATCGTAGAAATCCTGCCAATCGCCCATTTGAGCTCCGCATTAAGGGAGACAATGAACCTCGGTACACCATTCCTCCAATTGGGGACAGAAACATTGATTCTTGGTGGTTGGTTGATTGGCGGCTTCATCGTGGCAAGTTATGTGTTTAAGTGGGAGTAGGGCAGAGAGGGAAGAAATCAGTCCACTATCGTCACACAAAAAGGAATCTACGTGTCTCTTTGGAAAATGTGATTTAAAGTAGAGTTGAGTATCGAAATTTTTCTGTCTTGATAGATAGGAGCTTTATATGAAAAAGAAAATGTTAATGTATGGCACCGGCTTTGTGCTTTTGTTTCTGATCCTGTTCGCTCTGGACAAATATAAGATTTATAGGGAAGAAGAGCCTCCGGTTCCGGAGGTTTCTGTTGAAGGTGTTTCCATCAACGCTCATCCAGGACCATATGACTGGCGCGGGTCAAAGAGGAATACTGAAAATCCTGTAGAGATGCTCGCAGGGGTGTCTGGTGATAAGGTAAAGGAAGATAACATCCTGACAATCGCCTTTCCAGAAGGCAGCCAGCCAAAAAAAATATCGGTCAGTGAATGGGACAGCTTTACAAAGGAGCAAACCGATTATGATTACCGTGAGGGTTTCCCCATACCTTACAGCTATAAAAGCAGGGGAATTGTCTATTTAATAATCAATGCGGAATGGAAAAATGACTCTGTTTCATATTATTTGAAGCTGAACGTGGAGCAGAATTATTATGGAGACATGCTGGCAAAAAAAGAAGGAGCACTTACAGCTATGGCGGTTGTTCCATCAGGTGAAGGCGCAAATTATGATTTGCCTGCTGAAGTGAAAAAGCGGCTCGAAAAGTTTGAAATATACGATGATATTGAGTTTGTCAAAGAAGAGTTTGCAGGCTTAAGCAGCTGGGTACCTTCAACCATTCCTATGTACTTTGTGTTCAATAATGCAGAAGTGGCTTTTACTGCAAAGGATAAAACACAAATGATCCATTACCTGGAGGCTGTTCCTAAGCCACCTTATCTAGACCTGCTGGCAGCAAGAAAAGGAGAAATCAGGGTTCTTGCGGTCGTCCCGCCTGGAGAAAAAGAATCAACCGAATCCGACCCTGAAATGAAGGGCTTGCTTAATAGATTCGAAGTTCGTGATGATCTTGAGGCAGTCAAGAAGGAGTTTCCGGGGTTAAGAGGCTTACCTGCAGCTGCTCTCCCGGTATACTATGTGTTCAATGACAAAAAACCGTTAATAACAACTTTTGAAAAAGAACGATTGATTATTTTTATAGAATTCTATAAAAATAAGTAAAATGATTATAAACTAATCGTGCAGCTAATTCACCAGCGAATTTGGGTCTTCAGGCACTCTATGTGTTTTTATTAAATTTCATTTTTTCTTTTAGATTTGAAACAAGTATTGAACGGGTGCGATAATGAACAAGGCAGTCGCTTCTATAACATATTGGTCAATGATTGTTGCAGATGAAGTGACTAAATGAGGGAGGTTTGCTTATGAAAGATCCAATAAAGATTATGCTATTAGGACTATCTATTATGATCGTAAGTCTATTTATACAAAACATATCTAGATGGGAGCCAAGTTCTTCATCAAGTCTTGTGCAGATAATATTTGCAGTAGGCTTTATGACAACATTAGTTGGGTTCTTTTATAAGAAAAGTGAAGAGAATTAAATCTTCTAAATCCATAAAGGGATGCATTGATCCAGAAGGATAATGCATCTTTTTATTTTGACTATGTTTTCACTGTCTGTTTTTGAAAAATAAACCTACTGATGCAATTCCTAAGAGACCGATTATAGATTACAGAATAGAGGTAGTCTTATTGTCATCATTATTGTTTTCTGGTAGTGATACTACGTCAAGAAAATAGACACAGATTTTTCTACCGCGCTTTCGCATGGTGGCCTTCATAAAAAAGTTTAAATTTAGAACGGTTTAAACTTTTTTATAAAGGTAAAATCTGGCCGCAGAATTTCCGTTCATTTGTTCAAATTCATTTGGCGTATGATAGCGCAAAGTTAATGGATCCTCTTGGCTTGCTTGCTTTAAATTGACGATCTAAGACGTTTTCACTTACTGGATGCTGGTGCTTAGAGTACGTCGTTGGCTAGTTTTTCTTTACGGTATAGGACTTCCATTGGTTCTTTTTCATGATGCGCGAAACCTTACGCTCACTTACCCTTACACCGCGTCCGTTCACGGTTTTAGTAATCTTGACGCTGCCGTACGGTTGCTTGAATTCCAAAGGAGTCTGAAGGATCTCTTGAGTTAGTTTCTCGTTTTTTTTTCTGCCTGTCGCTTTTGGGCCGGTTTAACCACTTAATGACGGAATCACTATCCATAATGAAGGGGAAGCGGCCCCGATGCTTCCCAATAAGTTTACAAGTCAACTTGAGCTTCCTTGTGGCCTAAGTCATCCAAACCCATCTTCCTAGTTCTTTCTGAAAACCGCTGGCCTCGCTATCTAGTCTCTTAACTCCATTAATCTCCCAGCATCAAGCCCATCTGCCAATAAAGGGGATATCAGCTGGAAACGCTGCAAAGCCAATTCTTCTGATTTCTTATATTCACTCATGATACATTCTTCTCTCTGTGTCTATCACGAGTGTAAATCAGGTTCTATTGGACAATTAATGCAGAACGAATGTGTAACAATAAATTAGTATTTGCGATAGGCCGGACAATTCATGTCAGCCATCCATTGGCATCTCCTACCAAGCGTCCTATACTTGGAAGTGCAACATTTGGACGTAACATCCTGGGGGATCTTTCGCTGGGTGGAATTTATGGAACCAGCCTTGCCATTCTGGACAGGCAAAACCGTCAACTTTCGGAAACTTAAGGATGTCAAAACACTTAACCTTATTGCACTATATAAAAAAGCAAAAAGTAAGGATAGCACTATATTTAGCTGAATGAACTTTTGTGTACTTTAGTTTAAGAAGACTGTGAATACAGATAACATCAGATATAATCTGGTTCATTGTATTGTTGTTTGTATTACTGATTCGAATAGGATGATTATAACACCCAATCCATGAATAACATCAAGGTATTGTTTTATAAAAAAGGGATGCTTGGTTAAACTAACCAAGATAAATTACTAGGAGGCACATATATGAAGAACCAAAGTACTAATACCAAAATGACTTCATCGGAGCTTGCGAACATCTGGATGCAGTATATGAATGATAGCCTGGCACGATGTGTCTTTCGCCATTTTCTGTATCATATAGAAGATGAAGGTGTTCAGGAAGTTGTTCAATATGCCCTTGACATAGCTGAAAGTCACTTGCCGAAGTGTGAGCAATTCCTTACAAAAGAAGGTTATCCAAAGCCAATTGGCTTTACCAATCAAGATGTTACAGTAGAAGCTCCACGACTATTTACGGATACATTTATAATTGTTTATGTACAAATTATGGCTATTCACGGTATGACTCGATATGCAGGAGCATTGGGGAATATTCTAGATGAAGAACAGAGGAAATACTTTAGGCACGTTTTGATTGAGACAATGGAACTCTATGATAAAGCAACTACGGTCCTTTTAGATAAAGGGATTATTAGCAAACCGCCTACTTTTAATAATCACCAGGAAGTGGAGTATTTAACCAAACAAAATTTTTTAACAGGATGGTTTGGTAGACGCAGGCCAATTAGTGCAGTGGAAGTTAGTGGGACATTCCTTAACTTACAAAAAACAATAGTGAAAATTGTATTGGAATTGGCATTCGGGCAGGTTGCCAAATCCAAGAAAGTACAAAAGTATATGGAGAGGGGCAGGCAGCTTTGCAATAAACATTTCGAAATACTTTCATTAATGTTGAAGGAAGATAATTTGCACATTCCAAGAACATTTGAAACGGAAGTTACTGATTCCACAATCTCTCCATTTTCAGATAAACTTATGCTATTTCATATTGCAACCCTTTTATCATCTGCCGTTGGATATTATGGAGAAGCATTGGCATTGAGCCAACGCAGGGATTTAGGAGTCAGCTATTCGACCATGATTGCAGATATAGCTGTAGTATCAGAGGATGGAATGAATCTTTTGATAGAAAAGGGATGGATGGAACAGCCGCCACTTGCTACTGATCATGAAGGCTTGGCAAGAAATTAATCCGATTCAATGAGAAAAGAAAATAGGGTAATAGAGAGTATTTTGTGGAGCATTGCTCTGCCTGGATTTGCCCAAATATTAAATGGCCAGCTTTTAAAAGGCATTCCCTTCGTTCTATTCGAGGTTCTAATTAACATTAACGCAAATTTTAATGAAGTGATACGCTTAAGCTTTACTGGTCAAATTGAAGAAGCTATTGCAAATACCAATTATCAGTGGCTTATGTTTTATCCCTGCTTATACTTTTTTGCCATGTGGGACGCATTTAAAGATGCTGGAGGAGGAAAAGAGCCTTTCTCATACTTACCTTTTGTTTTTTCGGCTTACCTTGTAACACTTGGCATTATTTATTCCCCATATGTAAAAATATTTGGAGTGGTGTTGGGGATAGTCTGGTTTCCTATGCTATGTACATTACCAGGCTTAGCGGTGGGCCTTTTGTTAAAAAGAATACTACTAATGAGTATGAAAAAGGATTGAACATATGTTAGCGGGTTCTGTTTTGGAGTACAAGTCCATAAAAAAATAGAAATGGGACATCTAATCGTATATAAATTGGATGTCTCTATTTGTTGATATAAAGGCATTTTAAATGTATAAGGAATGTTTGTGGTATGGTAATTCGCACATAAAATAGTTACGTTACACAAACTTCTGTAGTTGCAATAAATGGACCTCTTTTTTAAGTGCGAATGCATCTCTCTTTTTAGTATTAATGTTACATTATTAATAGATAATGTGAAGTAGTGTACTTCAAGTAAGGCTAATGAGGCTCATGAGTTGAGTATGTTTGATGCTGTATATGACCTTGAAGCAATCCGAGAGGCGGTGGGGTATGCCAAATGGACTTTTGCCGGGCACTCGACAGGTGGTATGATAGGAATCATCTACGGTATTCATTTTTCTACGTCTCTTACTTCACTTATAATTGTTGGGGCTGCTGCCAGGAAATATGCGAATTCAGCCTCTGAATGTATCTATCATCCAGACCATCCAAACTTTGACCGAATGCAGCAACGAATTGAGACTTTAAAACGCTCTGATTTATCATCTAGTGAAAGGGAGATTTTCTCAAAAGAGAGAACGAAACTGTCACTATTTCACGCGGAGAAGTATGATGAATACTTTTCTTTAGGCATACATAAAAAGATGTCTGCTCCACGTATGAACTTTTTTATTAGGGAAGAAATGATCTTTGATGTAACCCGTGAGTTAGAAAAAATCTCAACAAATACTTTAATACTGAGTGGTCGATACGATGTTCAATGCCCGCTTTCTTTCTCCGTAGAAATGAATGAGTTAATTCCAAATTCACAACTATTATTTTTTACGAAAGTAATCATTACCCCTTCCTTGAAGAAAAGTCGTTGTTTAGACAAGTCATCTTAACTTACTTAAAAGAAAATGTGTCTTAATAAACTATAGACGCAGTTATGTTGAAGAAGGATTTTTTTAGTAAGGTGAAGAATAAGAATTGTTGAATTGATATGATTGTTAGGTGGGTGAGAAATGATAAATTATTTATGAACACCATTACTAAAAACAGATCGATTAGTTCTAAGAAAGATTGAACTTTCAGATGCTCAAAATGTATTTGATCATTGGCTTTCAGATGATCGCGTAATGGATAATCTTATAAAAGGGGCACACAAGTCTGTATCGGAAACCATTGAGAGGGTAAAAGAGATCGTAAGTAAGTATGATTCAACAGATTTCTGTTATTGGGGTTTAGAAGTGAAAGCAAGTGGTGAATTGATTGGAGCTATTGATCTCTTCAATTTTGATAGCATGACAGAGAATTGTGAAGTCAGTTATTCAATCGGTTACAAATGGTGGAACAAAGGGTATGGTACTGAAGCATTGAGAGCTGTCATTGAATTTGGCTTTTTACATATGAACATTCACAAGATATCAGCTGCACATAATACTGACAATCCAGCCTCTGGAAAGATTATGCGAAAAGTTGGAATGGTGCAAGAAGGAACGTTTAAGCATATGATTCGTAATGCCAAGAATCATTATAAAGATTGTGCGGTTTACGGTCTTCTTCAGGAAGACTATATAAAAATGCGAAGTGATATTCCTTAATTCAACTAAGGGGTGACTTGATCCAGGAAGGATTAAGCACCTTTTTTGTTTAATTTATTATTGAACAATAAAAGTGATTGTATATATTTCACTTAAACTAAACCGATTTCAGTGTAAGCAATGATGGATGAAAAATGGTTCCTGAATATATAAAGAGCTACAAGGGCAGGAATATTTACTACAGGATTTCCAGTAAATATGGTAGAAGAAAAAAACCGGGCGGATTTTTGTACGGTTTTTATTATATTATTGTAAGATATTTGAGTTTATCGCGTCTTATATGTAAGGAGGAGGTGAAATGTTGACACAGCTTGAGGATATTTATAATAAATATTTTAAGGATGTATTTTTATATGTGTATAGTTTGTCTGGTGATAAGCATATCGCTGAAGATATCACTTCGGAAACTTTTATGAAGGCATTAACATCGCTAGACAGTTTCAGAGGGGATAGTGATATCCGTGTTTGGTTATGCCAAATTGCCAAAAACAGTTATTACTCTTACTTGCGTAAGAATAAAAGCTTGGTAGATTTGGAGTCACTTCCGGAATCAGCAAGTGAAGACAATGTAGAACAAGAAATAGCCATTTCAGAAGCGTCTGTGAAGGTACATGAAGTTATCCAGAATTTGAAAGAGCCATACAAAAAGGTCTTTACTCTCCGTGCATTTGGAGAACTGTCATTTAAGCAAATTGGCAAATTGTTTGGAAAAAGTGAAAACTGGGCTTGTGTTACTTATCACCGTGCTAGAGAAAAAATTAAAGCGCGATCGGAGGATTATCGATGAAAATTAGCTGTAATATGATTAGAGATATACTGCCGTTATATGTCGAGGATATATCAAGTCAAGATACTAGAGATCTAGTTGAAGAACATATAGCTTCTTGTGAGAACTGTAAAAAACGACTCGAAGAAATGAGGACTTTTGAAGAACCGCCAGTAGATACCGATATAGCTCCCTTAAGAAACATACAAAATACATTGCGAAAGAAAAAGCTGCAAACGATTCTTCTTTCAGTCATGGTAACATTGGTTCTTGCAGTGGTTACAATCGCTTATCTGACAACCCCAGCATACATCTCTTATAATGAAAATGCGGTTTCAATTATTGAAAAGGATGACGGAACTGTACTTTTGAATTTTAGTGAAGAAGTCTCTGGATATCAAGTAAATCAATATCCAGCAGCAGACAATTCAGGTTATGTCTATGATATAACTACATGGGAAACGATTTGGCAACAGAAAATAAACAAAAACAACCTGGAAAATACGGTCTTAAACCCGAATGGGGAAGAAGTCGCTTCGATCTACTATTACAATACCGATGGAAGTGAAAATACTTTAATTTATGGAGATCCAATAACGGATGGTTCTGTCATGACGTTACCTCGGCTTGTTTTAAGCTACTACGTGTTGTTTGCTATAGGATTTTTACTTATTTGTGGAAGTGGATTGGTCATATTCCGTAAGAACGAAAAAGTAAGAAATGGCCTAGAAAAAATGATTCTATTGCCTATCGCGTACCTGTTTGCTCACATACTTATAAAAGGTCTTCACTCTGCCACTTACCTTGCTGGACGAGACCTTTATGTAATATTACTTGTCACATTTCCTTTGTATTTTGCGTTGGTAGCTGGAAGGAACCTATTAAAAAAAGCATCAATCAAGAAGCCGAAAAGCACTTTATAATAGTTGTTGCTTTCACTGGTTATAATAGACTCACCAATCAGCGTTTTTTTCTTAATTTCAGTTCTATTTTACTTGATTATGAAAGGTTTCCTGATGGATTCAGATTTCTAAAACATGGTCAAAAAGTATCCTTTGAATTGGTTGAAAACCCAAATTTAACTGTAAAGGGGCAAGTTGCAGAAGATGGACTCATTATTTCTGATTAATGAGTCCATCTTCAACGAACGGAGCCTTAAGTTGAATAAGAACAATTATCCATTTAGGACCGAAAAATAAAATAAATTAAAAAAATGGCTTGTCAAAACTGTCATCAGTTTTGACAAGCCATTTTCATTGTCGTTTAAAGCATAGAAACCCTTGAAAGGGAACGATTTGTAATCAGCAAGGGGGGCTGGTCTTTTTTATGATTTTATCCGTTTAGAAAAATGTGGTGGATAATAATCGCTATTCTAGCATATAAATGGGTACAACCATTTTCCTAATTGCAGGTGATTGAAATGAAGCTTCAAAACAGTTTTCAGAATTTGTCAAAGCGGAACATGGATTTTGAAGAAGTTTTCCAGCATATCCTGGCGTTCATCAGACTCCAGCCGAATGGTAATCACCGATTGATCATTGGCACGGACTCACAAGTTCATAGTTCTTACACTCGCTTCATTACAGGAGTTGTTATACAACGGGAAGGCAAAGGTGTTTGGGCATGTTATCGGTCCATTGATATCGCAAGGAGGATTCTTAGCCTGCAGGAAAAAATTTCGTTGGAAACAGGTTTCACTCAGGATGTTGCCTGCATGTTCACTCCCGAAAAGCAAAACCATATGATCAATTTATTGCTTCCTTATGTTGAAAAAGGTGCCAGCTTTAAGATGGTGGGGCATTTGGACCTTGGCAGAAGCACGAAAAACAAGACAAGAGTATATGTGAATGAGATGATTCAGCGAATTGAATCAATCGGGCTGGAAGCAGAAATCAAGCCTGATTCATTTGTTGCGTCAAGCTATGCGAACAGGTATACGAAGTAGGATTCAAGCTAAATATATTCAAAACAAAGACCCTGCAAATGCAGGGTTTTTATCTATGGTCCGACCGCCTTGTCTGGATCCACCAATTAATATGGTCTGAATTAAAGACAAACAGATTTTTAGTGGGTCTCAGATGCGGAAGCTCTTTCTCAGCAATTAATTGTTGGATTTGTTCTACGGTAAGCGGATAGCCTGCCGTGTCCAAATAGGCGACCAGATTAGGAATTCCATAGATTTTGCTCACATAACCACCTCCCGCTAAACACTCTTTCCTTAAAAGTAAAGAGGGCTTGGCAAAAGGTACTTAGCAAGCTAATTAGTTAGGATATGTATTTCTTACCCTATTTAATGATAAGTTAACCATACTCAAATTGCGGGATCTTTTGCTGTCAGAGTACATATTATCTTCATCAAAAAGGTAGAATCATAGGTGGGGAAAGTGATCGTGGAGGTCGAGCATCAGAAGGGCAGTTCCCGACAAGTCTAAATCGCTTTCCATCGTAATGGGGATTCAAACTCGGAACGGGAAAGGTTGTTGCTGGAGTGGGATTTTTGTTTGTACCATGAGAAAAAAATTTTTTTAAAACAGATTTTAGAGGAGGGAAGTCTGATTCGTATGGAGAAGTATAGTTTTATTACTGAGTTAATTGGAGTGTGTTTTTGTGGAAAAAGGAATGATTATTGTTCTAAACGGTGTATCAAGTTCAGGGAAATCAACTTTAGCTGAGGAAATAACAAAGTTCCTTCCTGACTTTTTTGCTTTTAGCGTGGATGATTATGATTTAGTTATAGAAAAGATGGAAGATAGGAACAACGAACGGCTTATACCCATAGAAACAGAATATTTTTATTATAGAAATGCTGCAATGTTCTCAGATCGAGGTGTTAATGTGATACTCGATCAAATTCTCCACGACCCCATTGCGTTACAAAATTTTTATGAAACGTTAAAATCTTACCCAATACTTCTTGCGGGGGTTCATTGTCCTGCCGAGGAGCTTAAGCGTAGAGAAAAGTTAAGAGGAGACCGCCAATTCGGGCAAGCAATTTCTCAGCTCAATTTTGTACATAAGCAAGAAATTTATGATATTGAAGTTAATACTCACGCCAACTCAATGATGGAATGCGCAAAAGAAATTGTGGATTGGTTGGATAGTGACACCCCATTATTAGGATTTGAGAAATCGCGTGAGCAATTTGAATCTACAAGTAGGAGTAAGTAATGGTTGTTATCTTTTATGTTTACTCATTAACATCAATCGAAAAACCATCTTTCACGTATACGATGACAGAGGTTGTGACGTGATGTCCGCTTCAGCAGATTCAATAAGGGAGATATAATAGTTTCAATGTGTGGATGTTAAATGATGATAGAGCTGCCATTGATCAGGTATTTAAGTGAATATTTTTATTAAGGAAACACCACTTTTGAAGGGCGTTTCCTTTTTTGAAAAAATAAGCTTCAAGTACCAGGATGTTATCAAGGTTCGTATTGCAGACTTCCATAGGAAGAATAGGGTTAGGATTCACTTCCATTAGGGATTATTTTCACTCCGTTTGGGTCAATTAGGATATCCTGCATTCCTTCCATTACAGCTTCTTTAATCGTGACTGCTTCTCCTAGGATGTTGTGGATGCTTGGGACAGGCTGTCCGAATAAAGCGAGAAGATCGTTTTCCAATCCAGGTTTATTCGTCTCTACTTTTAAGCTTTTTAAACTTATTTTTTCAGAGAGCGAGTCTATGGCATCCATGTTGGCTTGAAGTTCGATCCTGAATTTATAGGGAGTTGTAATAAAAGTACGGCGGTCACCGCGGTCCACTGGCCAATTCATTTTTTCCGCATAATCACAGATTCGATTTAACTTTTCCTCCGATACAAGAAAGCCGATATGGTCAAACATAACCCGCTTCCCATAGCCAAAGGTAAGATTGATGGCTCCTTTTCGTACCTCTATAATCCTGAACAAGATAGTATGCTGCCGGAAATCGTCCCAATTCAGCGGAGGATTAAAAGATTGAAATTCCCCTTCATGTTTTCCCAAGCGTAAAGTAACACGAAAGCCATTCTCCACATAGAATTTCTCCGTTTCTTCCAGATGAGGAGTCCAAAAATGATAATGAAATAGCATAAACCCACCTCGGTTATTAATTGTGTACCTCATTTCATTCGCTATGAGAGCAGCAGATTCCTTCCTTCACAAGTACCAGCTGGATTTTAGTGACATTAAAGATATGAAGCGAGTTGAGTAGGTGATTAATGGGAAGGTCCATTTTGTTCAGAGACTCATCTACATAAAAACGGGAGACTTTTCCATAAATAGGAAAGGGTCATTTAGTGGTGCCATAGCACGGATTGAATTTCTATTTCGCATACTAAATGAGAATCGTCTCGAAGTCTTAAATTATTGATGATAAATTTCGTATACCTCACAGTACTATTCAGGTAGAAACGGTCGGCAGTGATAAAAGTAAGTTTATAATCTAAAAAGAGAAACTCCGAAATCCCAACGCATTCAAGGGTTTTCAGAGCTTCTTTTTTAGAGTCAACCCTTAATACGACTGGCCTTTCATTTCATAGATTTTTTGGAGAGTGTGGAGATGCATTGTCTTTTCGCTTTCATCTTCTGTGTGGTGGTACCCATTCACAAGCCTATACCCAAATATAAGAAGGATCAGCTCGTAGACGCAATGATCGGCGATAGGGGATATATCCGCATATTCCGAGAAGCCCTTGTAATACGCGGGTACGCATCGCTGGTAGTTTTCGACCATGGAATCGATATCCGCTTCATCCGCAATCAGGCTTGCAATATCCTCTCCTAGGTAGCCCCATCCACTGGTATCCCAGTCGATGAGCACGATTTTTCCGTCGGTATAGATCAGGTTGGCTACCCAGAAGTCCCGGTGGCATAGCACGAGGGGCAATTTTTCGATGCGTTTGAGTATCTCGTCTGTACGCTCATCGATGTCGATGAGCATTTGGCGTACGTGCTGCGGTAATTCGCAGTCCTCCGATCGTATATAATCGTAGAGAACTGACCATGACCGGTAACGCAGATACTTATTCATCATGAGATCCGCAGGGCTCAAGTTGGTCAGGCTCTGGAGCACAGCGGGCTGCTCAATATACAACTTGCCCTGATAGCGTCCTAACTCCCGCGCTGCCTGTTCATACATGTCACCGGTCAAGTCTAAGCCGGTTACGCCATCGATATATTCCAGCCATAGCTGGAATTCATTTTCTTCGGCATTGATCTCGGCGTGATAACATGTCAGCCACCGGAAGGCATCCGAGAACGTCTCTCCTAGGTCAGACGCATAGAGGTCATATTCCCGGCGCCATGAACCCGGGTCGCCGTAACGGTCCCATTTCTTCTGGTTTTTTAGGACGATACGGTACGGCAATTTTTCGCCATCTGTGGTTTCGGCAGTCCCAGTTACCAGGTACACATTTCCCACAGTTCCCCCTTGTAATGGTTTGCTTTGGAAGTTCGCAGAGATGATATCGGTCTTGAACCGTTGGCTTAAGGCAATGGTTAGCGTTTCAAGTTTAATATTCAGTTTTTCCATCCTCCTTTTTTCTTCGATTTTTTGCTACTTCTGGGAATCGGTTTATTTTGAGTCCTTTTGTCAGTGAGGTAACCAGTTTTGCCCTGGACATACTTATTCTCATGTTGCTGGGCAAGATAATGCTCCCATCGTTCACGCAGCAACGAACCGTCGGAAAGCGCGGTGAGTACGGCACAGCCCGGCTCGGTTTGATGACGGCAATCCGTAAATCGGCAATGAGTGAACAATTCCTCCACATCGTTAAAGCCTGCGCGGATGCCTTCTTCCGCATCAAAAAGCCCAAGCTCACGCATACCGGGTGTATCGATAACCATCGCACCGGAAGGGAGCATGAACAGTTGACGGTGTGTTGTCGTATGCCGCCCCCGGCTGTCGACCTCCCGTATGGCTTGAACCTTCATTACGTCCTTTTCCATCAAAGCATTGAGCAGAGATGATTTACCGACGCCGGACATGCCGAGAAAGACAACTGTTTTACCAGGCATCAAGTAGGTATCGAGTTCGTTCAGCCCCAGGCCTGTATGACTGGAAATTACGTGAACAGGTACTTCAGGAATGCTTTGTGTGACTTCTGTGATCGGGAGATTATAATCTTCAACGAGATCTGCCTTGGTCAGAATGATGACTGGCTGGCCACTACTTTGCCTGGCTTGTGTCAGGTACCGCATGATGCGGGTAACGTTGAAATCCCGATTCAGAGAAGAAAGTATAAACACATAGTCAAAGTTGGTTGCGACGACCTGTTCCAGTAAGGTTTTGGCATAGCCCGCGGCATGCCCTGAGTCATCCGCTCGTGAGTACTTGGAGTAGCGGGGCAATACCGTTACGATGAGAGAATTCCCGCTCTCGTTGTATTGCAGCAAGACAAAATCACCAACGCACGGAAAGTCCTCACGCGTTTCCGCGCTGTGATAGAACACACCTTTGAGCACTGCCGTTACTTCGCCGCACTCAGTCATGACCGTGAAGCGCTCTCGCCGAACCTCAGTAATCCTGCCGGGCAATAAACCGTCGGGAATTTCTTGTATTTCTGTATAGCCATAAGTTTTCAAATCCATCATGTTTTTTAGCTCCTTTTAATGTTGTTTTTTTGGACGCAAAAAAGCCACGGACAAGCAGCCTCTAAAGAAGCTGCTGTCGCGCGGCATTAGGACGCAAAAAAGATACGACCTTTACCGTATCCTGCAAACAGCAATATTCACGAAAGGTTACTTTGAATGGCATACCAAACAATACGGGCATGTACCCGCTTTTTTCACGTATGCCTAATATTCAGTTTTAAGACGAAACCACCATATAAATAGTTGCCATTAAAACTCATCTCCCTTCGTGTTAGGAACTTGCTTATCGCTAAGCTGTCTATATAATACCTTATTTTGGTAAAAAAATCAATGCTGACAACGCGGATGATGCTATTTCAAAGCATTGTAGAAATAGAGAATATAGTAAGAGCAGTAAGTTCGGGAAGGTATATTATTGTTATTTATACAACTAAATGAATTTTTCTTGAAGAACTGACTGCTAAAATTATTATTAAATTCTTCATTTAAGGGGATTATTGAATTGAGAAAGTCAAAGTGAAGGCAACAGCAGAAACCAAAGAGCTTTAAGTGGAGGCTTAGAGAATTTTGTCAATTGCACTGGACTAAGGAAGAAATATCCAGATGGAGTAGCTTCTGACCATCTAACCTATCAATTTAAAATGGAACTATTTAATCTTACTTTTAACAGCCATTTTTATCGTTGGTTGTCTATACTAGGGTGTTATAAAAGGGCCATTGCTTTATTTGAATCACTGCATGTGAGGATAGAAAAAAGAAGCAAAAGCTTACTCTTCTCTTCCATGTGGCAGGGAAAAGTAGTGAGAGGGGGGAACTTTTGCTTCTTAAAGTTTATGTCATTTGTTCAGTTTCCTGAATTTGAACTCGTAGTTGTTGGGGAATCTTAGTGGTTTTGTTTGAGAGTTTATCTATGACGACGAGTGTTCCACATGCTGTTGCTACTAGCTTTTGCTTTTCAGTCGAATATAGGTAATATTCCAGATCGAGTGACTTTTGACCGAGCTTTGCGACTCTGACTCCTGCGTGTAGTGTATCGGGAAAGTATGCTTCGTGATGGTAGTGGGTCCAAAAGTCTGCTGTTACAACGGTTAGATCAGATCGATAAAAGTCCAATTCATGCAAATATTCGGCTCGTACTTGTTCGAAATAAATCGCATAAGACGTATTGTTGATATGTCCTGACATATCTGTTTCGGAGTATCTCACCTTGATGTCTGTATGAAAATGAAATTTGTTTAGCCATTCATCGACATTCGGTTCAATGTATGTTGCTCGCCCCATATAGACCTCCCTAACTTTTATACCTTAATTTCTTTTCCAATTAAATGAGTGGTGAACCATTGCACAGCTGCATCGGATGCTTCGGTGAACGTTTCACCGTTGTACACATCAAAATGCCCGCCTGGTAATTTGACGATCTTTTTTGGTTCTCTGGCTCTTTTGTCAAATGCTTCAATCGCCATATCCGGTGGCGTTATTTTGTCATCCATCGCAGCAATCATCAATAGGGGAGTAGGGGAAATCAAGTCAATTAAGCCTGCTGGGTCGTACTCTAAATATTTCTCCATAGATTCAAGTGTTATCCTGTTTTCCCAATTTGGAGCAATGGAGTTGTGCGTCTGCAAGAACCAATTGTAGCAGTCGGGATGGGGCTGGGCGGCCTGACCATCAACAGCAACGACTTTTATGTACTGCTGCTTTTTATTGTCATAGCGAGACTCACGGTAATCAATCAGTTGCTGAATGAATTTCTCCATTTTTTCCTTACCCATCTTCCGCAGAGCCCCACGCCATCCATTGATAGTCGGGACCTGAGAAACGACGGCCTTCACTCGTTTGTCGATGGCAGCAATATGAAGAACATGTCCACCACTATAAGAGGTTCCCCATATCCCAATTTTTTCTTTGTTAATCTGAGAAAGCCTGGACACCCACGAAATAGCGTTTCGGTAATCTTTAATTTGTTCGGAAGGGTCCAAATGCTGTCGTTTAGAGCCTTCACTCTCTCCAAAATTACGATAATCGAACACAAGGACTGCCATTCCTGCCTGTGAAAATTTTTTCGCATAGCGGTCAAGATAGGCTTCCTTTACGAGACTGAATCCATGTGCCATGACAATGGCAGGCACCTTGTTTTCCTCGGAAGCGTTTTCAGGAAGATATAACCAGCCTTTGCATTTTACACCTTCACTGGTGAAGGCAATATTTTCTCTCTTCATCTATAAATGACCTCCTTATGACTCTTTATTTCCATCGTTTCTGGATATCCTTTGCGAAATCCTCATATGGCCTGATTGGCAGCATTTCTTCAATCTCGATAAACTCTGACAAAGGTAATCCAGCCATGAACACTTTGTCCAGTTCATCATGTGAGGATGCATCATAGATGAGCACCACTTTTTTCTGTCCGGCAATTTTATAGGCAGAAACGATTTTCTTCCGCTCCAGTGCCTTCAAGGTCACTTCCGCTTCTTCTTCCCAAATGTCCCATAATTGATCAGGACTGTTATTCTTTTGATTCACAGCGACTTTTATGAAAAATAACATTTGAGAATCCTCCTTTCTTGTCACATCAATAAGTAATGCAATTTCTGTGCCAATCAATAGGAGGAATCTGCTTTTTCCTGGAAGCGCTGGAGTTTTTTCACGAGTGTGGACTGGCTGATTCCCAAAGCAGCGGCAGTCTTCCTTGTCGTTTTCAGTTCATCCAGTTTTTCATAAATGATTTTCTTCTCGACTTCGGTCAGGATTGACTTCAATGACTTTTGCGGAATGTTTTGTCTGGATGAACGGATGAAAGGAAGGTCACTCCAACAGATTTCGTCATTCTCAGTCGTGACAACCAGCCTTTCAATGAGGTTTTCCATTTCGCGGACATTGCCAGGCCAATCATATTCTTCAAGCAAGTGAATGGTGTTAGGAGCAAATCGCTTCATTAAATGGTATTTTTTATTTTTTTCATGGAGGAAATGAAATGCTAGCGGAGCAATATCTTCTGGCCTTTCACGTAACGGCGGGATGTACAAAGGGACAATGTTCAGCCGGTAAAATAAATCCTGACGGAATTTCCCTTCCTTCACTAGTTCATCGAGGTTCTTGTTCGTCGCGGATACGACACGAGCGTTAATCTTGATGCTTTTTCTTCCACCTACGCGCATGATCTCAAACTCCTGTAGAACCCTCAAGATCTTCGCTTGCAAATCGAGAGGCATATCGCCGATTTCATCCAAAAAAATCGTTCCGCCATTTGCCTGTTCAAACAATCCTGGTTTCCCGCGGTTATCTGCTCCGGTAAATGCTCCGCGCTCATAGCCGAAAAGCTCAGACTCAAGTAAATGCTGCGGTATGGCAGAACAATTGACCTTGATCAATGGTTGGCTGGAGCGGTTACTAAAGGAATGGATGACTTTAAGAATTACCTCTTTTCCAACCCCAGATTCACCGTGGATGAGAACAGTTGAGTCAACTCTGGCGACTTTTAAAGCAACTTTAAGAACCTCTTGGATGGGAGGGCTTTTTGCAATCACCCCTTCCATTTCTGGGATGACATCATGGATATTTTCTGCAGGCAGGGAATTGGAGTTCTTTTTTTTCAATGCAATTGATAATAAACTTTCTATTTTAATATTGTTCAATTCACCGATGTCGCGGATATTCAGTACAACGTGGGTCATTCGATTTTGTTCATCCTTGATAGGGCTCCCCGTAATCAGCACATCGACGCCTCTGATATTAACCACCTTCGTCACGGGTTTTTTGTATTTCAACACTTTCAAAGATACGGAGTCATCGATGGAACCATCTCTTAATGCATCTTTCACATTGTTCCCCACGAATTCGTCAATGGGGAAGGAGCAGATCTTCGATGCGGCCCTGTTCATCATCACACCAAATCCATTTGCATCAATAATACAAATTCCATCG
Source organism: Mesobacillus subterraneus (assembly GCF_020524355.2). Lineage (NCBI taxonomy): Bacteria > Bacillati > Bacillota > Bacilli > Caryophanales > Bacillaceae > Mesobacillus > Mesobacillus subterraneus. The sequence goes on along the minus strand of NZ_CP129019.1, from coordinate 2,144,277 downwards.
AAACTATTGGCAAACATTTTCTCGAGTAGCTTATCCATCTTTTTCTCCCCTTTTCGAATCAGGTTGATGAAGAAATTCATCACATGAATATATTATTCATCAAACCTTTTCTAAATCCTCTTAATTTTCTGATAATAATGCATTTTCATCATTGGCATAGTACTTGCATTAATAAATGTAGCGTCAAAATATAAGCTAAGGGTGATGACATGAATAAACGATTACCAGATTGGATTACAGCGAATACTGAATTGCCGATTATCGCTGCACCGATGTTCCTCGTTTCGGGACCAGAACTGGTTTTGGCCTGTTGCAAAAATGGAGTGATCAGTGCCTTCCCAGCACCAAATGCGAGGACCATTGATGTTTTGGAAGAATGGATGAAAACATTGACCACAGAGCTCAAGGAATACAAAGAAAATAATCCGGGAAAAAAAGACCGCTCCTTGGGCAGCAAATATTGTCGCACACAGATCGTATAACCGACTTAATGAGGAACTCGTACTGCTAAAAAAATATCAGCCTCCGGTTGTCATTACAGCGCTTGGCAGTCCGATTCCTGTGATTGAGACCGTCCATTCATATGCTGGGCTAGTCTTCGCTGATGTAAATTCAGTGAAATACGCGAAAAAAGCTGCAGATGCAGGAGTGGACGGCCTGGTGCTCGTAAGTTCAGGAGCTGGAGGCCATACAGGTGCAATTACTGGATTTGCCTTCGTGGAAGCAGTAAGGGAATTCTGGGATGGCATCATCGTTCTTGCTGGTGGAATGTCGACAGGGAATAGCATTCTTGCTGCCCAGGCTCTAGGAGCAGATTTAGTCTATATGGGTACTAAATTCATTGCAGCTGAGGAAAGCATGGCAAATCAGCTTTACAAGGAAATGGTTGTACAGGCAACTAATGAAGATTTGATCTGCACGGATGCTTTTACAGGTGTACATGCCAATATGTTGAAGCAGAGCATTGAAAAAGCAGGCTATGACCCTAGTCAATTGACTTCGAAAAAAGAAATAGATTTTCAGAACCCTCAGGGTAAATCAAAAGCTTGGAAGGATGTATGGTCAGCAGGACAAGGAGTCAATAGCATAAAGGAAGTCCAGCCGGCAGCAGAAATTATTTCCCGGTTGAAAACAGAGTACGAACAATCCCTCCTGAACATGGAAATGGCAAAGACATGGCTAAAGACAGAAGTCAAGAATTAGGAGGTGGATAACGTGATCGAAGCCAATACGACTTTTAAGAATCCATATTATGAGGAGAGTCTATATGCACCGGTTAAAGATGAAATCTATGTAGATCAGTTAACGGTGCTGGAGGGGAAGGTTCCAACGGATCTATACGGGGCGTACGTAAGGAACGGTCCGAATCCAAAACATGAACCGAAAGGAAGGTATCATTGGTTCGATGGCGACGGGATGCTTCATGCGGTCTACTTCAGGGACGGAAAAGTCAGCTATCGTAACCGATATGTCAGTACGAAAGCTTTTCAGCATGAATCAATTGAGGGAAAGGCCTTGTGGGCAGGGTTAATGGAGAATAAACGCGACAATCCTTTTTTTGAAAAAGAGAAGAACACTTCAAATACCGATGTCGTGTTCCATAATAATCACTTGCTAAGCTTATGGTATAGAGCCGGGCAGCCGTATAAGGTAGATGCCCTGACACTTAAGACGATTGGTGTGGAGGACTTTGGCGGGAAGCTGAATTGCAATGTCTCTGCTCATTCGAAAGTGGATGAACACACAGGAGAATTCCTGTTCTTTGACTATGGAGCAGTCTATCCATATATGATGTACGGGGTAGCGTCTGCTAGCGGCGAGCTGACACATTGTGTTCCGATCGAGTTGCCGGGACCTAGACTTCCACATGATATAGCCATCACGACAAACTTTTCCATCCTTATGGATTTGCCATTATTCAATGACCCTGAAGTCAGCAAGCTTGGGAGGTACAGCGTCAAATTCTTCCGTGATTTGCCGAGCCGATTTGGGATAATCCCAAGGTATGGCGGTGCTGACGAAATTCGTTGGTTCGAAGCCGAACCTTGCTATATTTATCATACAATCAATGCTTGGGAAGAAGGCGATGAGATTGTCCTCATCGGTTGCAGAGTGAAAGACCCATGTCCTCCTTCAACCAAGGAAGGTGGACCGATTGAAAGAATGCTAGCCTTCTTGCGTCTTGATGCACATTTGTATTACTGGCGATTCAATTTGAAAACAGGAACTGTCAAAGAAGGGGCTCTCTGTGATATGAATACAGAGTTTCCAACCATCAATCTGCAATACCTCGGACAGAAATCACGGTTTTCATACAATGTCCATATGAACTCGCAATCGACACTTAAATTCGATGGGCTTATTAAATATGACACATGGACTGGTCAATCAACACCTTATATGTTCGGAAATGGGCGTTATGGTACTGAGGCCTCCTTTGCGCCAAAGCCTGATGCAATCAGTGAAGATGATGGATATCTTGTTACCTATGTCTATGACGAAGTGGAGGATCGTTCGGAGTTGATTATATTGGATGCAGCAAATTTTGATTTAGGACCGATTGCAAGACTCCTGATTCCACAGAAAATCCCTATGGGCTTCCATGCAACATGGGTGAATGGAGAGAAATTGTTTGGCTGATAGATTTGATAGTCTAGTAAAAATCGAGGAGGAAAACTTATGATTCTATCTTCTAATGAAAGAATTAAGGACTATACAGAAAAGGGGTTTTGGGGTACCGAAACGATTGATGGCTATTTCTCCCGTCTTGTGGAAGCCTCTCCGGAAAAGGAGGCAGTAGTCGATCCAGTCAACAGGGAAGCCATCTGTTTTGGTGCTCCTCAGCGATTAACCTATCGCCAATTGAATGAAAAAGTGGACACAATGGCTAGAATCCTTTACGAAAATGGTATCCGGAAAGATGACATCGTCGCGCTACAGTTGCCGAACACGACAGAATTGATCATTTCCTACCTGGCCGTGCTAAGGATTGGGGCGGTATCAAGTCCGTTCCCCATTCAATACCGGGAATATGAATGTTCACAGTTGATAGAAGTACTTGAAGCAAAGGCTGTCATCACAATGAACGAAATCAGCAATCGTGACTATGCGGATATGTATAGAAGTTTGATAGACGACATTCCCTCTTTGGAGCATATTTTTTCTTTCGGATCCAGTGAATTAGAGGGTGTCATTTCATTGAATAATGCCAGCAAGACTGGAGATACAAAAGACTTCCAAGCGTATCTGGCGAATATTTCTGTCACCGCAAATGACATTTTTACCATCTGCTGGACATCAGGAACTGAAGGTAAACCAAAAGGAGTTCCGAGGAGTCATAATGAATGGTTCATCAGTTCATTTGCCACAGTGGATGCTGCCAGGTTGAGTGAAGACGATAAATTTTTGTTAACCTTCCCGGTAGTGAACATGGCCGGAATCGGAGGGGGCATGATTCCGTGGCTGCTTTCGGGAGGCACGCTCGTCCTGCATCATCCATTCGATTTCCCTGCACTGCTGCAGCAAATTGTCCAGGAGAAAATCACTTATACATTGATTCCTCCTGCATTATTAAACATGATGCTGAAAAATGAAGCGATACTTCTCGGCAAAGACATCAGCTCTCTAAGAGTCATCGGTACAGGTTCTGCACCATTATCAGCCTGGATGATCTCAGGGTGGAAAGAAAAATACGGAGTGGACATCATCAATTATTTCGGGTCGAATGAGGGTGCGGCTTTCCTCAGCAGTCCAATGGATATTCCGGATCCTGAAATGCGCTCCAAGTATTTCCCGCGTTTTGGTGTAAAAGGGTTGCACTGGGATAATCGGATATCAAGCATGATTGAGAGCAAGATTGTCGATTTGGAAACGGGAGAAGAAATTACTGAGTCTTTCCATCCTGGTGAATTGAGATTAAGAGGACCAGGAATATTCTCTGGTTACTGGAAAGCACCGGAAGTTAACCACCGCTCATTTGATGAAAATGGCTATTTTAGCACTGGTGATTTATTTGAAATAGCCGGTGATGAAGAAAGATATTACCGGGTCGTAGGTCGGGTGAAGGACGTAATCATCAGAGGCGGTATAAAAATCTCTCCTCAGGAAGTGGAAGAACTTTTACAAGGTCATCCAAAGGTAGCGGAAGTAGCCATTGTCTCATGCCCAGACCAAATCATGGGGGAAATTGTCTGTGCCTGTATCGTTCCTCAAAAAGAGGCAGAGATTGCTTTGAATGAGATTGTAGACTTTCTGCGCGAAAAAAAGGTAGCTTCATATAAATTGCCTGAAAGAGTAAGATTGCTCACCCAACTGCCAAGGAATCCGGTAGGAAAAGTTCTGAAAAACCAGTTGCGCGAAATGGTTAAAGAGGAAGTAGTTTAAAAGAGTCCCTGTATGAAGGAAGGTGAATTGAAATGGAAGCATATATCTATGATGGAGTGAGAACACCTCGTGGTTCTGCACGAAAAGGGTCACTAAAAGAGTTGAAGCCAGTGGAAATGGTGGCGCAGCTTTATAAAGGGCTAGAAAGTCGGATCCCTTCAGGATTTGATAGAGTCGATGATGTCGTTTTAGGCTGTGTGACGCAAATCAGGGATCAGGGAGCCAATATTGCGAAAACAGCTTTGTTATATGGCGGCTTTCACGAAAGCATTCCAGGAATGACCGTCAATCGGTATTGTACTTCCGGACTTGATGCCGTTACCATCGCCGCAGCAAGAGTAAAGGCAGGCATGGATCAACTGGTCCTCGCTGGCGGAGTGGAATCGAGTTCCAGAGTTCCGATGCTCTCAGATGAAGGAGCATGGTTTTCAGATCCGGAGGTCAGTCAGAAAACAAAATTCATTCATATGAGCCTTTCCGCTGACCTGACAGCATCCCTTGCCGGACTCAATCGCGAAGTACTTGATGAATACGCATTCCAATCCCATAAACGCGCCTATCATGCTACCCAAAATGGATATTTCGCCAAATCAATGATTCCGTTATATGACGAGCAGGGCAGATTATTACTTCAGCACGATGAGTTGATCCGAGCAGATATCTCGATGGACGCCTTAAGCAACCTAAAACCAAGTCACGAGGAAAAGCATCTAGCTAATAAGAAGGAATTACTTTTCAAGGAACTCCCTGACCTGAAGGAAATCCAATACCTACACCATCCAGGCAATTCACCTTCCCTAGCTGATGGTGCTTCATTGCTTGCAATCGGATCGAAGGAAATAGGGATAAAAGAGGGTCTAAAACCTAGGGCCAAGATAATCGCTTCAACCAGTGCCTCCTGCCATCCACTGTTATTAACCGGGGGGAAATCGAGCCGTTGAACTTGTTCTCAAAAAGGCGGACCTGAGCATTGAGGATCTAGATGTCATTGAATTTAATGAGGCTTTTGCAGGAACCGTTGTGAAATTCCAAAATGATTACAACATCCATCCTGAAAAACTGAATCCAAACGGCGGAGTCATCGCCATGGGGCATGCCTTAGGCGCAACAGGCGGAACAATGCTGTTAACCCTGATTGACGAATTAGAAAGAAGAAACAAAAAACGAGGCCTAGTCGCCATCAGCGGAGGAGCAGGCGTCGGTGCAGCAATGGTTATTGAGAGAGTTTGATTAACTTCTAATATTGAAACACCCTCACAGGCAGTTGGAAAACTGCCTTATTCTTTTTGTTTAGCAAAAAAAGTTGCATAAGGGAAACAAATGTTCATTATAGTGCGTGGTCAAGGCTTTTTCTTAGGTATCTAATGGTTTTAAAAGGAGTAACCGCCTTGGAAAGGAAACAAACCATTCAATTCGGCCACAAACTAAAAATGTTACGTAAAAAACAATTCCTAAGCCAAGAAGATTTAGCAGAATTAAGCAAGCTCGATCGAAAATACATAAGCAATTTGGAAAGAGATATATCTAGTCCAACGCTTGATACATTATTTTAAATCAACTGGTTTTAAATCACCTTTGTTCTCTCACAATCCATTCTTGCCTTTGTTATTTTAGTTAGGTTAAGAACTAATTAAGGTTTTTTAATATCTTTGATAGGCAATATGAGATTTTTTGTACAAACAAACTTCATAAAATACTATTTTTATAGAATAGACTGTTGGTAAAAATATGGATATACTTAAATTGTAAACATACTGGGAGGTGCAGAAAATGGAGAAGCTACAAAAGAAGAAGAAACCCTTCTACAAAAAATGGTGGATTTGGGTAATTGCAATTATCATTATCGGGGCTGCAACTGGCGGTGGAGAAGAAACAGCGGATACAACCAAAAAGGAAACTGAGCCAACTGTCACGGTACCGGCAAAGGAAGAAAATAAAACAGAGGATGCTAAAACAGAGGACTCAAAAAAAGAAGAAGAGACTAAAAAGGAAGAAGTAAAACCAGAAGATAATGTTCCAGCAGAACATAAGTCTGCTTTAAAAAAAGCTGAAGCTTACGCAAAATCAATGCATATGTCAAAAAATGCCATTTTCGAACAGTTAACTTCGGAATTTGGAGAAAAGTTTTCCGAAGAAGCCGCTAAGTATGCAATGGATAACTTTGAGTATGATTGGAAGGACAATGCTTTGAAAAAGGCAGAATCCTATTCCGATACGATGTATATGTCAAAAAAGTCTATCTTTGATCAGCTGACTTCTGAGACCGGTGAAAAGTTCACTGCAGAAGAAGCGCAGTATGCAGTTGACAATCTGAAAGCTGATTACAAGAAAAACGCCTTAGAAAAAGCAAAAAGCTATCAGGAAACAATGAATATGTCTCCTGAAGCGATCAGAGACCAATTGACTTCTGCAGCAGGTGAAAAATTCACACAAGAAGAAGCGGATTACGCTATTGAAAACTTAAATTAATAAACTTTCAAGTAGCCCTTGACCATTATTTGGTTGAGGGTATTTCTAATGATAAGTAATTCCTTTAACTTATGTGGGGGCTATAATGAACATACTGGTGGGTCAAGCGTCAAGAGTGCAGAATTTTAGTATTAAGAAGGTTTCTCATCATTTAACTGGTGGTGATTACTCCACTTCTTTCGATTATTACTTAATTGTTTTTAACATCATCATCATATCTACGTAATTTACACTTTGAATAATATTCGTTTTTCCTTCTTACTTGTTCTACCGCAATAATTCTGACGTTTATTTTGTAAGCAAAGAATAGATATCTAATGACTCTGAATAGGAGTATTCTTATTGAAGGTGCTCCTATTAACTCCAGCTAATTTTTGTTATATTGATACTATAAGTTAAGGGGGAGAACCATGCCAACCTACAATAAATTAGTACGCGATCGGATTCCAGAGGTAATAGGAAACACAGGAAAGAAATTCTCAACAAGGATATTAAATGAAACTGATTACATAATTGAACTAAAGAAAAAAGCATATGAGGAATTAGATGAATACGTCAACACTGATAACAACAAAGATGCTGTTGAAGAACTTGCAGATTTATTAGAACTTATCCATGCTCTTTCTGAGTATCATGCTTCTTCTATTGATAAAGTAGAAGAAGTTCGTAAGCTGAAAGCAGAAAAACGTGGTGGTTTTAAGGAGAAGATTTACTTAATTGAGGTTGAAGATGAGTAGGATTGAGTTAATTACAAATGACTTGGGTAGTCATTTGCTTCGTCAAATTGAAAAAGCGTCAACTATTTGTATTCTGACTTCTTTTGTGATGAAATCTGGTGTTGCTTTTTTAAAGGATGCCTTGGCAAGTGCGGCTAAAGCTGGTGCGGATATTAAGGTTTGTACGGGAGATTATCTTCATATCACTCAGCCTGAAGGTCTTGCTGAATTATTAGCTATTGATGATAATATTGAAGTTCGTCTTTGGAAGAGTAATGGTGTTTCTTTTCATCCCAAAGCTTATTTGTTTAAGTCTGAAACTGAGGATTGCTTATTTATTGGTTCTTCAAATCTATCAAAATCGGCACTACATAATGGGGTTGAATGGAACCTATCAGTAACTAATGATAAGACAGTATTCAATGAAGCGCTTGATGAGTTTTTAAATGTGTTTTATGCTGACCAAACGATCCGATTAAATAATGAAACGTTGAAGGATTATAGGAGAACTTATGAGCGGTTTCATAACGACAATCCTAATGTGGCGAGAGTATGGTCTGAGACGGAAGAACTGGATCTGATGTTACCTACTCCAAAAGAGGTCGCTGAACAGCCCGAAGTCATCCATGATCCACCGCTTAGTGGGTCTTATGGTGATATTCAGCCTCGCTTTGCTCAAGTCGAAGCACTTGATGAGCTTGAGAAAACTAGAGAAGAAGAATACCAGAAGGCTCTCGTGGTGATGGCAACTGGTTTGGGAAAAACTTATCTTGCTGGTTTTTTTTCAAAGAATTTTAAAAAGGTCTTATTTATAGCGCATAGAGAAGAGATTCTTCATCAGGCAAGGAAGTCTTTCAGCAACATTATGCCAGAAAAAAAGTATGGAATTTATAACGGGAAGTACAAGGATATCGGTGCAGATGTTATTTTTGCATCTATTTATACTTTAAGCATGAAGGTCCATATAGAGCGGTTTAGTCCGGATGATTTTGATTTGGTCATAGTGGATGAATTTCACCATGCTGCAGCAGAATCTTATAAAAGAGTTTTGGATTATTTTAAACCGGAGTTTTTACTTGGTATAACAGCCACTCCTGATCGTAATGACAATAAAGATGTCTATGCGATTTGCGATGGAATTGTCGCATACCGACTTGATTTCCTTGATGCGATAAATCGGGAATGGCTTGCTCCGTTTAAATACTTTGGTGTGTATGATGATACAGATTACAGTCAGATTAGCTGGCTGGGCACACGTTACGATGAGGAAGAACTTCTCCAAATTCAATTAAGAGAAGAAATGGCTTTGAATATTCTTGAAGCCTGGAAAGATAAAAAGCAGACAAGAACGGTGGGTTTTTGTTCTTCCATTCGGCAGGCCAATTTCCTATCCAGCTTTTTTACTAAACATGGCTTTAAAACAGTTAGTCTTCATTCTCAACAAAAGGAAGTGGGACGGGCTGATGCCATTAAGATGCTTGAAGCAGGAGAATTGGATATCATCTTTACCGTTGATCTTTTCAATGAGGGTGTAGATATTCCTCCTGTAGATACACTTCTATTTGCCAGACCGACAGAGTCTTTGACTGTTTTCACGCAACAGATCGGACGTGGACTTCGTTTAGCTCCTGGTAAAGATCATTGCGTGATCATTGATCTAATAGGGAACTACGAAATGCGGATGTTAAGTTGAGTTTGTTTGATACAGCAAGGAACGAAGGGGAATCAAAAAAAATTGAACCAAGAATTCCTACGAATTGTGAATTGAACTTGGATTTGCAGGTAATTAATCTCCTTAAGGAATTGGCAAGAAAGCGATCTCCACGAAAGGAAAAACTGCAAAATGATTATTTTGAACTTAAGAATGATCTTGGCAGGAGACCGACCTATCTTGAATTGCATCTTAAAGGACACTCTGAGTCTCCGCATTATAAGCAAGAGTTTGAGTCCTATGTAGGTTTCTTGAGCTGGGCAAATGAATTAAGTGAACGTGAAGAGGTCATTTTTGAGCGTTATGAGAATTGGCTGAAAGAAGTCGAGAGGACCAGCATGTCGAAAAGTTATAAGATGATACTGCTGCTGGCAATGCTTAACCGAGGAATTGGAGATTGGAACAAGCCGATTACAGCTAGGGAAGTAGCTCCATTTTTTCATCAGTATTTGACTGAGACAGAATATCGCAGAAAAATAGATTTCTCGGATAATTCCTCTAAAAAGCTTTGGAATTACAACGAGAAGGTCATCAGTAAGCTTGTTGAAACGATGCCCATGACTATGTGGAATCGAGGAGCAGATGGGTTAACTAACTTTTCCAATGGAGAGTTTATGATCAATTTCGATGTTGGTGAAGAAGATCAAGAGATTCTTTATAAATGGACCATGGAAATAGCAGAATATCGTTTGCATGCACATTTTGAGAGAAGAGCTAAAAACAGTACTCGTTAATATATTGAGTGCTGTTTTTTCATTTTTAGAACCCTCATCGTCTTAAAATTTCTTCATGTATTCATCCATTTATAGTACAATTTTACATATAGTAGAAAAAGATAAGGTGATAAACTTGGAAGTTATAGAAAAAGAACTGATCGTTAACTCCGATGGGGGAAATTTATTAAAAGAGTTAGTCGAGTCGATCCAGGAATGCGAACGGTTTTATTTTAGCGTGGCTTTTATTAATTTCAGTGGTCTGCAGTTATTGCTAGACCCGATAAAAGAAGCGGAGTCAAAAGGCATTACAGGCAGAATCATTACGTCAACTTATTTAAATTTCACTGACGCTAAGGCAATGGAGCGTTTAAATGATTTTTCCAATATTGAGTTGAAAGTCTTTGTTACTGATAGGGAGGTTGGCTTTCATACAAAAGCCTATATTTTTGAGTACAAGGATCACTTTAAAGTTATTATAGGGTCATCGAATATAACACAAAGTGCATTGAAAAGTAATATTGAATGGAATGTCAAAATCATTTCCAAAGAGGATGCACATTTTATTAAAAATGTCATTAAGGAATACAATAATCTTTGGGACTTAAGTGTGGATGCAGATCAAGAATTCATTCAGCGTTATGAAGAGTTCTTAAAGTCTTTTAAAAGGTCTAGTCCTAGCCAAACTGTCATTTATGAGGACAGAAAATATATTGTTCCTAACAGGATGCAGAGGAGAGCTACGGAGAACCTAGAACGTCTGCGTAGTTATGGTGAGAATAAGGCGCTTGTCATTGCTGCAACAGGTACAGGCAAGACATATATGTCAGCCTTTGACGTAAAAAGCTTTAGCCCTAAGAAATTGTTATTTGTCGTCCATCGGGAAGAAATTCTTATAAAGGCGAAGGAAACATTCGAACTGCTTCTTCCTAACGATGGCTTTACTTTTGGTCTTTTAACAGGAAATCACAAACAGAAACATACTGATTATGTGTTTACAACGATCCAAACGATCTCTAAGTGTTATCAGGAGTTCGATCCAGAGGAATTTGATTACCTTATAATTGATGAGGCTCATCATGCTGCTAGCCCAACATATCAGACTATTCTTAGCTATTTTAGTCCTAAGTTTACTTTAGGCATGACGGCAACTCCTGAGAGAAGTGACAGCCGGAATATCTTTGATATTTTTGATAATAATGTCGCGTTAGAAGTGCGATTACACGAAGCACTTGAGGATGATCTTGTTATTCCATTTCACTATTTTGGGATCACCGATATAGATAGTGTTGACCTTAGTGATGTGGATATCGATGATATTGCAGAAATCACGAAAAGATTGAAAGTGAACGAGAGAGTAGACTTTATCATTGAAAAGATGGAGTTCTATGGACATGATGGCGAAAAGAGAAAAGGACTGGGGTTTTGTGCGAGTATCGAGCACGCGATGTATATGGCAAGTGAATTCAATAAAAGAGGCTATAAAAGTGTTATCTTACATGGGGGAGACTCCTCGGATAAAAGAAAACACTATATGAACAAATTAGAAGATGATCAAGATGATTTAGAATTTATTTTCAGCGTAGATATCTTTAATGAAGGGGTAGATATTCCTTCTGTAAATAGCGTTCTAATGCTGAGGCCAACAAATTCTCCTATCGTTTTTATACAGCAGCTAGGACGAGGGCTTAGAAAATATCCAAATAAAAGCTTTTTAACTGTCCTGGATTTTATAGGGAACCATAGTAAAACCTTTCTCATTGCCTTAGCTCTTAATGGTAGCAGGTATTACGATAAGGAAAGCTTGAAGGTTGCAATCGCCACGGGCTTTGCCAATATACCTGGCGCCACACATATACAAATGGACAAAATCTCGCAAGAACGAATTTTAGAACAAATTGACCGAGAAAATTTCAATTCTATGCGCTATCTTAAGGAAGAGTATAATGAGTTTAAGAAACTGAACACTGGTAAGGTTCCATTCCTACTTGTTGATTTTCTTAAATTTGACGGTGCACCTGATCCGGTTAAATTTATCAATAAAGAAAAAACTTATCTGCAGTTTGTGGCTAAGGTAGAAAAAGATGATCATTTAAAAAAGCTGCTACTTAATGAGGAATTTGAAGGGTCACTGAAGGAGTTATCAAGTAAGCTGCCCATTAAACGAATCCATGACTTTGTCATCCTTAAGTATTTAATGCATCATGATTCAATCAGTGTCGATGAAGCAAGAGATCAAATCCTAAAATTCGTTAAGGATGTAGATGATGATACTATTCTACATGCCTTTGAATTCCTGAATCAAGATTACTATGATTCAGGGCAGTTAAAGTCCAAGCCGAAGCTCGTGCATAAAATGGAGGGGCAACTAATTAAGACGGTCGTTTTTTCAAAATTACTGCAGAATGAGCATTACTATAAGTATATTGAAGATGTGATATCATATGGCATTTTCAGATATGAAAAGGAATTCCATAGTGGTTACTTTGGCGTTCCTCATTTTAAGCTATATGAACAGTATCAAATGGTAGATGCAGCGTTACTTTCAAACTATCGAAAGATTCATAGCTCATTTAGAGGTTCTGGACTATTAGTTAATGGGAAAGAATTCTTTCTGTTCGTGGACCTTCATAAAGAAGCGGATGTAAAAGAGAGTATTAATTACAAGGATAAGTTTATTAACCAACGAATGTTCCAGTGGCAGTCAGTCAATAATACCACCCAGGAGTCCAACAGAGGGCAGGATATCATATTCAACCAAAGACGGGGAGTAAATCTGCACTTATTCATTAGAAAGTACCGTGAGATTGATGGAAAAACAGAGCCTTATATTTATATTGGAAAAGGAAATTCGGTTTATTTTGAAGGGAATAAGCCGATTACAGTTCAGATGGAGTTAGAGCACGAAATACCAGCCAGTTTATATACAGAGTTCACCAAAAAAGTATAGTCTTCTCATTTTGAGAAGACTATTTTTTCGTGTATCAATTGGTCAACTGCGGCAAGATCAGCTGGAGCCCATATAAGGGATGATAGATTTTCACGCTTTAACCAAATAAGCTTGGAATGCTCATGGGCAGTTGGTGTACCAGAAATGATGCTACACTTAATTGAAATCAAGTTAACAATAAATGTCTCATATTCATGCGTATGATCGTTAAAAATTTCTGAGTTTATTTCAATACTACACTCCAACTCTTCTTCAATTTCTCTTTGAAGTGCCGAGCAAATATCCTCTCCGTTCTCAACCTTGCCACCAGGAAACTCCCACATGTTTGGGATGGACATTTTAGGTGATCTTAGTGCACATAAAATCTCATTTTGTTCGTTCTCGATAATTGCAGCGACTACTTTTACTACCTTTTTCATGTGTTCCTCCAAGAAGTAATATCATTCCTGCTTATCATATCATTAAGAAAACTAATTATCTATTTGCTGCCTGCTGACATGCTGACGTTTGAGGACACCTTTTTTCACAAGATTCACCAATGCACCTTCATTTTTGTATTTGAAGTAAACGGTCAGTCGGTTTAGATCTTTTACGGTCAGTGTGCTAGGATCGCAAGCTAATTGGTAGGTGTGTCCTAACTTTTGAATTAATGAAAGGGCATAATCTTGCTGTTTATCATTCAGGCGAACCTCGTCTTCCTCATTACCTTGATCAAGAATTGAGGCTTTTATATTTTCACTGTATGTACCGCTTTTAATCCACTCTAAGTCTTCGTTTGTCAGCTTAAACCATTCACCATCTATTTGTTTTTCTGCAAAATGCTTATGAAATGCTGCTTTGGTTTGATGATGATTACCAGATTTAATAAAGTAGAGTAATTCATTCTTGATTGGTAATTTGATGTGATACACATTCATTCTTTTCGTAATGTTTTTCGTTTTGCCGATGTTAAATGTTCCTGTTAAATGTTCTTGTACGAAGTATACATAGCCTGGAGCTTTGCCTTCTGGAAAAGGTTTTTTCATCAAATGATCCAGTTCTGCTCGGTTTGCTTGGTACAGTTCGAATTTGGGAGTAGATTGATTCAATTGAGTGACTTCTTCTCTTTTAAATAAACGATCTAATATCTTCTTAATCATGTATTCACTTCCTGACTATGAAATCTATAGTCCTATTATTTAACCTTTTACTGGAAAATTCAATGCTTTTGCCGATATTTATATAAATATAGACCTGACATACAAACTGCGCTTTGTAGTTTTTGTAAAATTTTAGAATAAACTCGAAAAAACGTGTATAATGAAGAAAAATCCCTGAATTTGGAGAATGAGTATGGCGATTACTATTCCTGAAACGATTCGTAGCTCTGCAACGGCTGGTGAAAGATTATTATTCCGAACAATGAAGACACATCTTCCTGATGACTATATTGTGTATTACGAACCTGAGATTCAAGGAAGAAGACCAGATTTTGTGATCATTGGCCCGGATTTGGGTCTCGTACTTTTGGAAGTCAAGGACTATACAAACAATACATTGCTCCAGTTGAATCACGAGGAATGGCATATAGTTAATACTAAGGGTGAACAAACAATAGTGAAAAGCCCAATCAAGCATGCCAGGGAAAATGTCTTTCATTTAGTCGATGTCCTCAAGAAAGATAAAAGCTTGGTTCAGCTTGATGGCAAGTATAAGTTCAATCTCAAATTTCCATATGGTTACGGGGTTGTTTTTACAAGGCTGCAATCAAAAGATTTTATTCAAAATGATTTGTATTCAATTATTGATCCTAACCTCTGTTTAACAAGGGATGAAATCGATCCGGATAAGGAAGCGTTTTCAGAAGAAGTACTGATGGAAAAAATTTTGAATATGTTTGTTGTGCCATACAGGCTTAGAGAGTCTTTATCCAGTGAAGATATTAACGCTATACGCTATCATTTATTTCCTGAAGTACGGATCAGTGCAGAGTTTAAAGCACCTGTACCGTACCAGGATCAACTCCTGCTGTCCTTGCATGACATAAAAACCATGGATCTGCATCAGGAAAACTTGGCAAAGCAATTAGGGGATAAAAATAGGTTAATTCGTGGAGTGGCCGGCAGCGGAAAAACGATTATTTTAGCTAGCAGAGCAAAAATGCTTTCAAAGCAGAACCCAGACTGGAAGATTTTGATTTTATGCTATAACATTTCGCTTGCTAATGCGATACAGCAGATGATTACTCATATGATGAATGAGCCAGAAGATTTGTTTGATTTTGATTTTACAAATGACATAGCAGAACGTCCATTACATACTCACAATATTGTTGTTAGGAACTTTCACTCCTGGCTTAAGAATGATCTGAAAATTAATGAGCAGCAAATTCCGCTGATGATAGAGAAGATTGAAAATAACGAGGCGATCTTTCCGAGCTATGATGCTGTGCTAATTGATGAGGTCCAGGATTTCGAAGCCGATTGGCTTCGCTTGGTAAGTGCCTTGATTAACGCCGAGACACAGTCACTGTTATTAGTTGAAGATCGCGCACAAACCATTTATAAAAGAAAGCGCTCTTACGTCCAAGATACAGGACTGAGCTTCCAGGGGCGATCCAAAGTGTTATCGATTAACTACAGAAATACATGTCAAATAGTGAAATTTGCATGGGATTTTTACCGTGGTCATTCAGTGTTCAGAGATAAGGTCGTGAACCGTGACTTAGAAGGAGACATCATCGCACCGCAAAGCACGAAAAGAAAGGGTCCTGAACCTGGCATTATTAAAGCAGCCAACTTTTTTGAGGAAATAAGGCTGATTGCACGGCAAATGAAGAAGCTGCATGAGTCAAAAAACGTTTCTTACGATGAAATGTTGGTTCTTTACCGAGTGAAAAAGACACATAAAGTTCCCGTAATCGACATCATAAAAAAAAGAATTGATGAAAGCCAGTATTCCTTTCTACTGGATTACTGAAAACGATGCATCAAAACGATCATTTGAAAAAGAAGATGGGAAAGTAAAGATTAGCACCATTGATAGCAGTAAAGGCCTTGATTTTCGAGCTGTCTTTATCGTAAATACAGATTCCATGCCATTCCCGCTTGAAGAAGATAAAGAACGGGGAAGTATCGCTTCTTTATATAGGGATGACAAGAGCTAAGGAATATCTATGCTTGTCTTATTCCGGAGAATCTGAGTTCACCAAGTATCTTGATCAAGTAAAAGAGCAAATCAGTAAGAAGAACAGTACACTAAAGAAAATTAATTGAGTTTAAAATTTAAGTTATAAGACTTTATTTACACATTGAACTTCAGAAATAAAACATCCTGAATGGATTCTCTAACCAACAAGCATGCGGTAGTCTTGAAATAGATTATGAAGCTGCTACGATAATAGGCTTACCTAAGGCAGACTAATGGGTCTGCCTTTTACATTATAACCATGAACAAAGCACCTATGCCAAAAATTGTACCACTCAATGTCAATGAGTTTAACACCCGTGCCAGTTATCGTGCTACACAACGCCAGGAATTTTACCACTCAATGCCAAAGACTTTACCAAACTGACAATACTGTGATGCTGCCATTCTTGCCTGTTGACCTTCAAATTATATTTTGTAATTTCGGGTAGTTCAATTCATCAGAAACTAGAAACTTCTATCAATCTGTCACTTTTAAAATCCCTAAATGGTATAATTTAACTTACATAAATGATGAATTGAGGGAAAAAATTATGGCTGCTTTTACTCAGGAGAAATTTGACGCCAACAGAAAGCTGAAGTTAGTGGCGTTTTTTCAATAGGATCAATTTAATTGAGGTTGAGGATTCGTACTAGACTTGTTTAACAAGGAGTAAAAATGATGGATAAAAAGAGATTAAAGATTATTTTTGATACATTATTGCAATCTTCAGTGGATGGATTAACAAAGGAACAAAAGATCAAGTATATGAAAAAATGGATAAGAGACCACGAGATGGAAAAAAGCACTACAAAGCAAGCAATTACGCTGCCTGACTTTATCCATATTGAGAGCGCTGAGAAGATCGGTGAATTGGTGCGAAGAAAATTAGCACAAATCATAAGCAACCACTTGCTAAGTCCAGAAAAGGTACGAGCTTTACAAGATGCAAAACACTGCAAAAACTTATTTGATATTAATTATCCGATGCTCAAAAAGGTTAGATATGACCGTCCCTTAATCGATCAAAGAACAGTGAACGGATATTACCGTTATTGGTCAAAGCCAGTAATTATACACAATGAAAAATATCTTGTTTGCAATGATTGGTATGAAAGGAATAGAACCAAGTTTGCAGCTTGGGTTGAGAGTTTGAATTAAGTTTTGAGTCTTAGAAATCTACAAGACTTGTATGAAGTTTTTATAAGGGAGTTTTATGTGAAGCAATTAACTGGAGCCATTTACTTATCGTTCGGCTTTTTGTTTTATATGCTGAACGGGTTTGAAAATTTTCATGCATCTACTATTTATCACTTTGTTGTTTTTGGTTTTATTTTATGGGGGTTGTATATTTGTTTAACGATTCTATGGATTCTAATAGGAAGAAAAACAATAAGTAAGAGTCAAGGTTTTAACAGGTTTTAGTTTTATAGCCCAATGTTTAGTAAGAAATAGAAACATATACCGGCAAAGAAAAAATAAATGTGTAAATTAATCTAAATAGAGGTGTTGATTTTGATTAATCTAGATTATCTTAAATCCATCCTTAACTTGGAAAATACAGAACTTCGATGCAGAAGATCCCTGGATGAGATTTCTCCTATTATGAAAACTTTGTTCGAACGCTTTATCGATAAAATTGACATGAATTTAAATGATGAAATTTATATCAGGAGTTATGATACGACGTTATCTACAACTTATCATGATGCAAGAAATCCCACTTATGCTGAAAAGAAGAAGAGTTCGGATATTGGCCGTAAGTATTTTGTTGGTCTTTTCCGGAAAGTGAATGATAAAGAGCAAAATTTAATCACCTTAGAGTTAAATGGATTCAGCAATGTAATCCTTATACATAATGAAATAAATTTCATTCCTTTCTGGGCGTGGTATAAAAATGAGAAGATACACAGTGTTTTAAACTCGATTCCGGATGACTTTAAAATCCATACAGGTTGGAAGGAGAAGGAAATACTTCCGAAGCAGGAGTTTGTTAAATACATAAAAGATTGCATTAAACCAAGAAGGCGTCCCTGGTTTCAAATTGGGATGAGTATTCCTTTGGAAGGGCAGATTGAGGAACAGGTTTTAATTGATGGTCTGATTAGTGCTTGGGATAAATTAAAGTCTTTGCACGGTTACATAAATGAGGAAATTGAGCTTTCTTCTATCACCTATAATGCTTTGATGGCTCTGGCTGGGACAAGGGATTTAAAAGAGACTAAACTATTGGGCAGAACATACTCTGTTGATCTCTCTTCTATAGAAAATTACAAAACAAATGGAAAGCGCCAGTCTTTCCATATCTATGATGCAGATCAAATGTTGACTAAGGGCTTCATTTATTATTTTGAATTCCATGAAAAGTTCTCTCCTTTCCAGACCATCATGGTTCAAATTGAAGGGCATAATCACATATTCACGAATGCACGGGAAATTTTGGGTGAAGGTGTTAAGCAATGGCAGATATCTAAATCCTTTACTACGCAAAGCCTTGATAATCATCAGGTGATGACTCAGTCAATGAAGTTGTTGAATGAACATGGGATTGAAGCTGGGGGAAATGTCTACAGAGTAGGAAGTTTCAATAATGAAACTCATAGCTTTGTAGAAGGGAACGAGCAAGTTAAGAAGAATTTCATCGATGCAGCATTATTGTTTGCACATGCCAGCCAAAAGTTGGAACTGCCTTCGGAAGAAAATGATGAGGGAGGAAATTTTGAAGATTTCCCATCTGATGTAGTTGAATCTTTAGAGTCGAATTTTCAGTTTGAGGCCATCGTTCAAACAATCTCAAATAGTAGTTTTACTTTTTCTAAAGAAATCATCCGTGACCTTCATTTGAATTTAACTGCCCTTGATGATAAGCATTTTGTTCTTTTAAGCGGCATTTCTGGAACCGGTAAAACTCAATTATGCCGACTGTATACTAATGCTGTCTATGGTCTGGAGTATGAGGATGAAAATCCGTACTTCACGATTATTCCGGTAAGACCTGATTGGACTGATGCCAGTGCTCTATTTGGATACTATAGTTCTTTTGAGAAGCGATATGTAAGAACAGAGTTTCTTAATGTTATCCTAAATGCTTTGAAGGAGCGGGAGAAACCCCATTTTATTTTACTTGATGAAATGAATCTTGCTCGAGTTGAATACTATTTAAGTGATTATCTTAGCGCGGTTGAGTCTAGAAAAGAAATACCATTGCATCAAGATGACCATATAGAAGAAATCCCTAAAAAGCTATTAATTCCGCCAAATGTTTATCTGCTAGGCACGATTAATGTCGATGAAACCACTCATTCAATTTCTGATAAGGTGCTTGATCGTGCATTTGTCATGACCTTGTCTGATGTTGACTTTGATTCATACTGGAATCGAGCGGACCAGGATATCAAGGAAGTGCTCGGTCGAGAGTTTGCCATGCTAAAGGAATTGCATCAGATGTTATTAACGTATGAACTTCATTTTGGTTATCGAACAATGGGAGAAATGATGCGCAAACTATTTGTTAATCATCAGTTGTCTGAGGAACATCAAATGGAGCCTTTAAAAGCTTTGGATCGTGTTATTTCTGAAAAGGTTTTAACGAAGGTTCGTGGTGATGAAAGGATTGCTGAAATGTTAAGAAAGATGGAAGTTTGGCTTAAGGAAAACCTTGAGGCTGATTCCATCTCTCTAAAACATGTCAAAAGGATGCAAGAGGAGTTGGAGTATTATGGAGCCACTCAGTTCTGGAGATAACTACCTTGAAATATTGGATGTTAACCAAGGATGGATTCATATTACCGATGCGTATTTAACAGAAGCCGCTGAGTATAAACTCCGTTATAGAGGAGATAGCATCGATGTCACTATCCAGGATGTACCTTTGCCATTTTACAGACAAGAGCATGTTTTCTATGCAACTATGCTTACTCCGTTTCAAAGCGGGAGCTTAAGAATTTCAGTTAATGGCCAGGAGTTTGAGTCTTATATTTACCCTGATCAACGTAAGCTAACTGAAGAACAATATACTTTAATGATTGAAGACATATTGGAGGAAGCGAATATTTGTTTCCAATTATCTGGTTTGGAAACACAGGTTAACACTTACGGGAAGAGTCGAGAGCTATCTTGGACGCAATGGAGTTATATTGAGCGGAACTTTCAGCAGCTACGGCAAATTTTTTCGAAGATAGAAAGCAAGCCAATCAGAAAATTAACGAAACAGACTACTACCATGAAAAGAGAGAAAGTTCAGAGAGCTGAACAGACGACTTTATCTTGGTTGGACAGAAAAGGGCACGGTCGAGATATTCCTACGCATGTTGAAACGGCAACAACATACGAAACGATAAACCTATATGAGAATCAGGTCTTAAAGCAGCAAGTAATAGATTTATTCAGGCTGCTAAGGAACTATGAAGAAGCAGAAATTGAATCTGTATCAATGAAAGCCAAAAGATATATATCGATTCTTCGATACTGGATGAGTAGCCCGTTTTTAACAGAAATTGTCGAGAATAAAGGTCCATACAACATAACCCAGACCTTTAGGAAGCATCCTGTTTATCGATTATGGTATGAATGGTTTGATAAGCTTTATAAGCATAAGAGGGAAGGGATAGGATTGTCTTATCCCATCGCGTTGAAGGACACCTTTTTCTTGTATGAAATGTGGTGTTATATGTATGTTATTAAGATATTGAGAGAGTCCAATTTAATTAAAGACACCAGCAATCTTTTTAAGACAACAAGAGATGGATTGTTCTTAAACTTAGCTGAAAACAAACAGAGTTCTGTACACTTGTTAAACGGCATGATTCTATACTTTCAGCGATCCTATCAATATAATTCAACGACCTTCCATACATATACGCAGAGAATGATTCCGGATATCGTAATAGAAGGTGAGAATCGCATTATTGTGTTCGATCCGAAGTACAGGGTACCTGGTAACATAGGAACCGCATTAGGGGAAATGCACAAATACCGAGATGGAATTATACATCGAGAGTCTGGGGAAAAGGCAGTCAAAGAAGTATACATTTTGACTCCTACATCAGATGAGCAAGCGGATTCGATGAGGTATTTTGATGTTGAGATTCGGGAGAAGTTCAGGATGGGTGCTGTTAAGATGTTGCCAGGTAGTCAGAATAGTGAACTAAAGCACTTAGTATTAACAAGCTTGGACTACCTTACGAGTTAGGAAGGAAGGATATTATATGTCTTTTTCGATAGAAAGCATTGCACAATTGGATCACTCGAAGGAGTTTGCCCAGCTTGACCAAAAGTTCCATCAGTTTAATCCATTAAAGGTTTTACGTGTCGATCAATTTGAAATTAGGCACTCAAATGTTCTTGCTTGGTTATTAGACCCGAGCGAGAATCATCAGTTAGGAAACTTTTTTATTAAGAAAGTAATCTCTCGTTTGGTGACAAGGCAGGAAAATGAAGATAAATTAGCTGAAATCGACCTTCTAACATATATGCATGCTTCTTTCTCGGATATTGAAGTTTATCGCGAGGTAAAGACACATACCAATCGATATATTGATATTGTTGTTGTAGTTCCCGCTCAAAAGATGGTTCTGGTTATTGAAAATAAATTTCATGCTTCAGAAGCTCTGGGACAGCTTGATGATTATCTAGAATATGCAAAAAGAGTTTATAAGGATTTTAAGGTTATTCCGATTTTCTTAACCCTTAGGAGCGATGCACCGACTCATCCTGAATACTGGGTACTCGACTATAATGACCTAATGGATATCATTCTTTTACATATTGAGTTAAATCGTGAAATTATGTCAGAAAGTATTTTCGAGTTCTTGATACATTATACTGCAATTCTGAAAGAAGAACTTGTACAAGATGAGGAAGCGATTCAACTTGCACTAGATGTATATCAAACAAATAAGGCTGCAGTGGACTTTCTATATCTAAGTCAACATGATGAGTTCCGGAAACAACCAAGATATCGTGATATTTATTATTGGATTGACGGGTTGTCATTAGTACAACAAAATGCCTTAAAGAGGATCTATGCTAAAAAAAAGCAAACGATAGACTATATCTTTAAAATTGGAAGTAGTGTCCTTCATGAAGCATTTTTATCATTTGTTCAGATCGAGGATCTCCCTTTAGAGGTTTATAAAGCACATGCTCAGGTTCCAAATTTTATTTTGCCTGAATGGCAAGATTATACCGAGACCATAGGTGAACCGGAACAGGGATACTGGAGAGGTCACGGCTTAATCATTTGGTTCGAGAGGACATGGAATGAAAGATTGAAAATTTCCATCGAGGTTGGTCCTGTCCCTTATGAGAACCGTTTAAAGCTGCTTAATGCACTGGAATTTCAAGGTATTTCTATTCGTCCTACTGCCAAATTAGAGGGCAAAAAATACACCAAAATATATACTGAGACTTTAAGTATAATTGATTGGGCAAACAAGCAAGAAGTTGTTACTGGCATGGAAACTTTATATCATGATGAGGGTCTTAAGAATACTCTCAGGAAAATCGCAAAAGCGGTAGAGATGATTGAAAACAAGCTGGAACAAGAGGTACTAGAAGAGCGGAAGATTAGCGAGAGAACATCTGAACAATTCCCTCAAAATCCTTTCGTGAAATTTGCTCAAATTCAGAGAATTGATTCGTCACTTTATCGAGTCGGCAACAAGAATGCCTCTTTTTTAATGAGCGAGTTCAGAGAATTAGAGAAAACATTCGGGGTTACTCGAGAAAAATGGTGGTGGCATGACAGTACTTTTACCTACTGGTTTGAGCGATTAAGAGATGATCGATTAAAATTGACTCTGGAATTAGGTCCACTTCAAGTTGATCAAAGACTCAAACTGATTAATCAGTTTGAAAAATCTGGAATTGCTTTTTCTGATCAATCAAAATTGCCAACTTCTAGATATACTCGATTGTTCTCGAAATCAGTGTTTATAGAGGATTGGAACGATGAGGAAGAGTTGTACCGAAAGATGGTTAGGTTGTTTGAAGAAGATAAAAATCAGGAACTCATAGGAATAATTAAATCTATGTAAAAGTTAGAAAGCATGTCAGTGGAGGTATACTTTTGGGACGATATGAGTCCATCTGCTCTTTCTTGTTCCCTTTGTTAAATAGAGTAGGAGATGGAGACCAAATAGTTCTATCATTTAATCAATATTATGTAGGTGGTGACTTTATTGGATAAAGTTGAAGTATTAAATCTAGTGTCCAAGTTCCTGACTTTTTATAAAATGGCAAATAAGCCTGATATTGATAATGAAAATAGATGGGCTCTTTGGAAGGAGCATTATAACTTTGCGGCGGTGCCTCCTGGAGACGTGGGAAAAGAGATGGCGAGAAATTTGCTGGACACTGCCTGGGAAGTTTATCCTGAATATTTAACTTTTATTGAGTCATGGAAACCAAATGAGGTAAAAGTAAGGGAGTACCTGACAAAAGTGAAAACATTGCTTGGTTATAATGAGCCAATTGATTTAGTAATTGTTTATTTCGTTGGGGGATTTGAAAATAATCCTTTTGTTGCTCCCTATGACCAAAAGCGTATGGCGCTTTGTCTACCGGTTGAGAACGGGGATTCTGATATTTTCCTTGCACATGAACTGACACATATAGTGCATACACAAACTGCTAATCTTACAGGTGAGTGGGAACGAACAATAGCATCTACTATTTTGCAGGAAGGGTTAGCGACTCAGGTAAGTAAATCTTTAGTTCCAGGGCATCCAGATGAACAATATATTGAGCGTGAAAAAGGTTGGCTGCAATCATGTAAAGAAAACAGAGCAGAAATCATTTCTGGGATACTCCCCTTTTTAGATGATGCTTCATCAGAAGCCGTAACAAGGTTTACCTTCGGAAATGGAACGGCGAACCACGAGAGAGAAGCATACTATGCGGGTTGGGAGTTGGTCAATTTCGTTTTAGCACAAGGAGTCTCTTTTAAGGAAATGGCCAGTGTTCAAGAAAAGGATATTCCTGCTTATTTGCGTGATATTTTTCCGGAAATATTGAAGTAGGGCCTAATCTTAAGGGGATGAATTAGCGGATTTCAGTTAAGCAATCTGCTGCCTGGAAAATCAGGAGGTGCAACAATGACCAATTTAAAAGGAAAACGTGCAATCGTAACAGGCGCAAGTCGTTCAAAGGGAATAGGGGCTGCGATTTGCCGCTCGCTTGCGAACGCTGGGGCAGATGTATTTTTTACACATTGGTCTCCGTTTGATGAGATGAGTGGTAATGGGGTGGACCAGGATTTCCCTACTATGTTATGTGAGGAGTTAAGAACTATTGGAGTGAATGCTGCTCACATGGAGGTAGACTTGAGTGGAAGTGATTCATCCAGTCTTATTATGGACATGGTTGAAGAAACATTGGGGACACCTTGTATATTAGTGAACAATGCTACGTTTGAATCGCCAGCGAATTTTCGGGCTTTGAATAGAGAGATTCTGGACATGCACTACAAAGTGAATAACAGTGGGACACTCATGCTGTCTATGGAATTTGCGAAAAGGTATGAAAAGTCATTTCCAGAAGGGAAGAATGGGCGAATCATCAATATGGTTTCTAAAGGTCCAGATCCTAACAATTTGGCCTATATAGCCACTAAAGGTATGATGATTGCCATCACCGAACCTTTATCAGTTGGATTGGCGCCCATCGGTATCACCGTGAATTCCGTCGATCCTGGTCCGACTGATTCTGGTTGGATCAATGATGAATTGAGAGAACAGCTGCTGCCATTATTTCCATCTGGTCGAATTGGTGTGCCTGAAGACGCTGCACGGTTAATCACGTTCTTAGCCAGCGATGATTCTGGCTGGATTACCGGGCAAACGATAAAGTCTGAGGGTGGATTTTTGGGTAAGTAAATTGATCCATGCAATTTTGTGAGATTGTTAGCCTGATTATCAGTGAGAAAGAATATGCGATGTATATACTCAATTATGATCACAAAAACAAAACTGTAACAAATCCAAACGTCCAAAAGTTAAAACTGTTATAATGGAAAAACAATGCAAGATTTTTTTGAATGAATGCGCATTTTGAAATATTTAAAAACCACAGATCACCTGACGCTTATGTACAGGTGATTTTTTTTTTAGAGATAAGAAAGCATAAATTTCACTTCGAGAAATGTCCAGCTCCAGCGCCTAGCCCCTCGAGTCGCTTCGGTCCGCTCAGGTGAAGTCAAAGAACGACTTCACCGGTCGGCCCTCCAGCGCTTGTCGGGGCTAACCAAGGCGCTTGCGCTTTTCTTACTCGAACACATCAACTTTTTTCAAGTCTAATCCCCTCTGTTTTTTCTTCTGAAAAAGTCCCTATTCCCATAATGTTACTTTTGTATCGAAGAGTATCTCAGTCATCCAGGCAGGTTAGACAGGTGTTGTACAAGTCCTGAGTTCTATTCGAAATTCGTAGAAATATGTTGTTGTAAATGGATTTTATTCAAATAAAAAAAATATTTGTTGAATGTTCAGTAGAAAACATTATACAAACGTTAGATAAGTATGTATAATGTTTGTATAACGTTTGTATAATGTTGGTGGAGGATTGATGATATTGACTAAGAAGAAAAAGGTCGCAGTGATTGGTGCAGGTCCGGGTGGGTTAGCTGTTTCTATGCTACTTTCTGCACAAGGCTATGAGGTGAATGTGTATGAAAAGCAGCCAGTCATCGGTGGCAGGACGTCAAAACTCACGCTAGGTGATTACACCTTTGATTTAGGTCCTACATTCTTTATGATGCCTTCCATCCTTGAGGAATTGTTTCAGATGAGTGGACGTCGCTTGCAGGATTATCTGGAACTGCAAGAAATGGATCCTTTATATACATTGAAATTTGGAGACTTGACCTTTTCTCCTTCTAGAGACAAGGAAAAGATGAAAGCAGAAATGGAAGAAAAGTTTCCAGGCAGCTTCTCTGGTTATGAGAAATTCATGAAGGTTGAAGGGGAGAAGTTTGACCGCGTCACCCCATTACTTCAGCAGCCCTTTACGAAACTGACGGATTTTATGACAAGAAACATGGTTAAAGCGTTACCTAAATTAAATGCGCTTGATACAGTGTATAACCGTTTGTCTACATATTTTAAAGACGAACGTCTTAAATGGGCCTTTTCATTCCAGGCCAAATATTTGGGAATGTCCCCGTGGGAATGTCCAGGCACCTTTACGATCCTTTCTTATCTTGAGCATCGGCACGGACTTTTCCACCCGATTGGTGGAGTCAATCAGCTGTGTAAGGCAATGGCTGCGGTGATCGAAGAAAATGGAGGGAAAATCCATACAGAAACCGGTGTAGAAAGAGTGCTGGTTGAAAGAGGAAAAGCGGTGGGAGTCAGGTTAGAAAATGGAGAGACCGTGACTAGCGATGACGTGATCATCAATGCCGATTTCGGTCATGCAGTGACGAACCTTTTTGATCAATCAGATCTGAAGAAATATAAAAAGGAAAATCTAGAAAAAAAGAAGCTTTCTTGTTCAACATTTATGCTGTACCTGGGTGTGAACAAACCAATAAATCTTCCGCATCATATGGTTATTTTTGCCGATGATTATAAGAAAAATGTGGAAGAAATGACGAAGACAATGAAATTATCGGATAATCCGTCGATTTATGTTCATAATCCATCTAAAATTGATCCAACCTTGGCTCCAAAAGGGAAATCCTCTCTTTACGTATTAATGCCCGTTCCGAATTTAACGGCTGAAATTGATTGGAACGTTGAAAAAGAGAGGATAAGGGAGCAAATGCTAACCATCTTGGAGCAAGAGCCAGGGTTAGAAAACCTTCGTTCACATATTGAAGTTGAAAAAGTAATCTCTCCTCTTGAATGGCAAAACGATGTGTATGTATACAAGGGAGCGACGTTTAATTTGGCCCACAGTCTCGATCAAATGATGTACTTCCGACCCCATAATCAATTTGAAGATGTAGATCACTGTTTTTTAGTTGGAGGAGGGACCCACCCAGGCAGCGGCCTTCCGACCATTTTTGAATCAGCTCGAATTAGCGCAAACCTGGTAAACAAGCAATATGGAAAGAAAGAAGTCTACTTCACACAAGATGATGGGCTGCTAAAAGAGGAGATGCCATTATGGAAATAGGAATTGTAGGAGCAGGAGTGGGTGGACTTGTAACGGCACTTTTGCTTGCTAAACAAGGAAACTCTGTCACCATCTTTGAAAAGGAAGCTAACTTAGGAGGTAGACTAACGTCTCAAGGAAATGAAAGGTATCGCATCGATCAAGGGCCAACCATTGTCCTTTTGCCAAATTTATTGAAGGAAATCCTTCAGGAGGCTGGGATACCAGAAGAAGAATTGGAGCTCATTCCGTGTGACCCCCTTTACGATATTCATTTTAATGACGGAACGACTTATACCAAGTATAGGGATCTGCCTACCCAGCTGGTCGAAATAGAGCGACTGTTCCCAGGGGAGTCTGATCAATTCCTTCGTTATCTCTCTGACATGTCTCGTGTCTATCGACTAGGAATGAAAGCCTTTCTAAGCAGGTCCTTTAAAAGAAAACGAGATTTTCTTACCTTTGAGAATATGAAGCTATTAGTCGATTCAAAGGCTTATAAAGATTTGAAAAGCTTCAATGCTTCCTACTTTTCACATTCAAAGCTTCAAGACGCATATTCCTTACAATCTCTATACATTGGCGGTTCTCCGTTAGAGGTACCAGGACTTTACGGGTTAGTCTCCTATAGTGAGCATGCTTTTGGAATCTGGTATTTAAAGGGCGGTTATTACAGTCTAATACCCGTGTTAGAGAGAGCTTGTCAACGAATGGGCATCAAGATTCATGTCGAAGCAAAGGTTGAAACCCTTGAAATTGAACAGAATGTGTGTAAAGGGCTTGTTGCGAACAATGAGGATTACCGATTTGACGCAGTCGTTTTCAATGGTGATTTCCCCAACTTGTATCCAATGATCAATACGCGTGAACGGAAGAAAAGCTATAAGCCTTCATCAGGTTGTGTTCTCGTTTATCTAGGAGTGGAGAAACGGTTTCAGGCGATGAAAGCTCATCAATTTTACTTGCCTGAGCACTTTGAAAAGAATATGAATCAAGTATTTAAAACAAAACAGCTGCCTGATGATCCTTCCTTTTATATCTTTAATCCTGTAGCCTTAGATGACAAGGCAGCACCTCCAGGAGAAAGTGTCCTTTACATGCTCATTCCGGTACCCTCTGGCGATGACATTGATTGGGAAACAGAAGCACCTGCTCTTGTTGAAAAGGTATTGGCAAAGGCGGAAAAGAAACATCTCGACGGGTTAAGAGAATCAATCAGGTGGATGGAGATCCGTACGCCAAAGGATGCGATAAACGATGGTCTATTTCAAGGCGGAAGCTTTGGAATTGCGCCGACTCTATTTCAGTCAGGTGGATTCAGACCCCAAGTATCTCCATACAACATTGAACGACTGTATAGTGTGGGAGCCTCTGTTCACCCAGGAGGCGGGGTTCCAATTGTGCTGCAAGGAGCACGTATTTTAAGCGAATTAATTAAAAAGGAGCTGGTAACATGATCCATTCTAACCTGATACTAGAGTGTGAAAAAATGATGAAGAAAGGCTCTGCTAGTTTTTATGAGGCTTTTCGTTTTCTGCCTTCCCCAAGAAAAGAAGCCGTTTTTGTCATTTACGCCTTTTGCAGACTAATAGATGACTCAGTTGATGAACCTGAAAATTCACCTTTTACACTCGAAGAACTAGAAGATCGATTCCAGCATCTTGAAGAAGCAGAGGGACATTTTATTTGGCCTTCTCTAAGGTGGCTGTTTGACAACTTCCCTATTGATAAAGAGCCATTCTTGAAGCAAATATCAGGTCAACGAATGGACTTATCGTTAACACATTATCAATCAATGGATCAGCTGGAAGTATACTGTGAAAAAGTAGCCGGTTCTGTTGGCGAAATGCTTCTGCCCGTACTTCATGATTCGCCTACCCCGGATGTACAGAAGGCTGGAATTGAGCTCGGGAAAGCCATGCAGATTGTCAACATCATTAGGGATGTAGGAGAGGATTTAAACAGAGGACGCCGATATATTCCGGAAGAATGGATGGCTCACTATCAATACACCCATACTGACTTTGAAGAGATGACGGTCGATTTTAGGTTTAAGAAAATGATCAATGGCCTGATGGACCTTGCGTGGGATTGGTTTGACAAAGGATTGGCAGACATAGAATCCTACCCAACTAATAGTGCGTTTTCAGTTAAGCTGGCATCCAACTATTATGCCGCCATTATGGAAGCGGTCAAAAATAATGAATATCAAGTTTATACAAAACGAGCCGTCGTGAGTGATAAAAAGAAAAAAGCAATCTATTTAACGACTTTGAAAAGTACTTTAGAGGATGTTGACCAATCGATTGAAGCTTAATTATTGAACATCTTGGACTAGGAATGATGCTCTTATACAAGGTGCCACCTGCATTTAGACGGCCCTATGGTTTCAGGCAGTTCTACTCATCCAGGCGGGGAATCATCATTGTGTCCCTATTAGGTCAGCTCGTACAAATGCCATATTCAATTTTTATGAGAAGGAGGGAGATCATTGAATCAACGTAATGATGTGAACAAGAGAAAAGCAGATCATATTCAAATTTGCCTTAATGACGATGTGAGAGGCAGTGGAATGACAACTGGTTTCGAGAAATTTTCCTTTATCCACCAAGCTCTTCCTGAGGTCGATTTTTCAGAAATTAACGTGGATACCTCTTTTCTTGAAAAGAAAGTGGCTACTCCATTTCTGATTAGCTCGATGACCGGAGGAACCGAAAAGGCGATGACCATTAACCAAAACCTCGCCATCGCAGCAGAAGAAAAAGGGTGGTCATTTGGCGTAGGATCAGGAAGAGCTGCAGTCGAGGATCCAGAAAGAGCCTATACTTTTCAAGTAAGAAAGTACGCACCAAGTATTCCGATTATTGCGAATGTGGGGGCTGTGCAGCTTAATTATGGCTTCGGTGTTGAGGAATGCAAAAAAATAGTAGATCTAGTGGAAGCTGATGCCTTAGTTCTTCATTTAAACAGCCTGCAGGAATTAATTCAGCCTGAAGGAAATGCAAACTTCCGTGGGTTATTTCAAAAAATTGAAGAGCTATGTAAATCATTCCCCCTTCCGATCGGTGTGAAAGAGGTAGGCTGGGGAATTAATAGTCAATTGGCTCAAAGTTTATTTGATGTCGGTATTTCCTTTATTGATGTGGCTGGTGCAGGAGGAACGAACTGGAGT
Source organism: Mesobacillus subterraneus (assembly GCF_020524355.2). Taxonomy (NCBI): domain Bacteria; kingdom Bacillati; phylum Bacillota; class Bacilli; order Caryophanales; family Bacillaceae; genus Mesobacillus; species Mesobacillus subterraneus. The sequence goes on along the minus strand of NZ_CP129019.1, from coordinate 2,113,903 downwards.
CAAGTCGAAAAATTCCGCTCCACTGATCCATTAAAACGAGCAGTAGCTGAAGCGATTAGCGGCTTAGGCATTCCAACGTCGGAGTGTCTTCTTGATATAAAACAAAATGAAGGAACCGGAACGCTCATTGCTAGCGGCGGGCTGAACAATGGGGTAGAGGCAGCAAAGGCTATTGCGCTAGGTGCCGATCTTGCTGGCTTTGGTCGATCGATTCTTGCAGAAGCCGTAACCTCGGAAAAGGCGTTAATCGACCGTTTTACTCAAACAGAGTACGAATTAAAGGCTGCGATGTTTAGCATTGGAGCTGCTAGCTTAAACGATTTGAAGAACACTTCATCCATTAAGCGGGTGGGCTACTAGTTTTAAAAGACATCTTTCGAGAAGTTTGATGGTGTGTATCGCAGAAGTGAGATGTCCTGTGCAACGAAAGGGATGGTTTATACAAGTAATAGATCCTTTCCTATGCTCTAAAGAAAGGTATGTTAACCATGAAGATAGAAAAACCTATGTATTTCATTCAGCAAGTTTCTGAAATAACAGGTTTGTCCAAGCTCGTCATCCGAAAATGGGAGGAACGGTATCAAATTGTCAATCCCAAACGACTTGACAATGGATACAGAGTCTATACAGAAGCTGATGTAAACAAAATTCTTTCAGTAAAAGGTTTAATCGACCAGGGGTACTCGGTGAAGCAGGCTGCCTTTTTCATTGAGAAGATTGAACCGGAGCCGGAATCAGAACCGGAATCAACACCGGAAACTCCATATGGACAAACGACGTCTCCATCTCAAAACATCAATGAATATGTCCTTGAACTATTAAAGGAAGGCACAAGTTGTCACGAAGCTGGCATGAACTATATATTTCAGCAGGCTTATCATGAGAAAGGACTAGAGAATTTTATCCATTCCGTCGCCCTTCCTTTTTTACTTGAGATCGGAAACCGATGGGAATCAGGAGAATGGGAGGAGTATCAGGAAGCCAAAGCGAGTATGGCGTTGAGAGATTTTCTGATTGAGCTTCGCAGGAATTTTATTGTTCGAAAAGAAGCACCAACACTAATAGGGGCATGTCTCCCGCACGAAAAGCATGAAATTCCGGTCATGCTCATTCTTTTGAAGGCTATGATAAAGGGATGGAACACAGTGTTAATCGGAGCATCGCCAGCCCGTGGCTCAATTGAAAACACCGTCCAAAAGCTCCTTCCAGATCGTGTCATTCTATCAGCAACTACCACAACCCCATTCGAACAGGATCTTAATGCCCTGCTCAAATTAGACCAATTTGCAGGAACCTGCAAGAAAACTAAATTTTACCTAGGAGGACCTGGGGCAGTGGAATATATGTCAAACATTGAGATAAAGCTAGAGTTCATTACACTTTCCCGTTCTTTGAATGATATGTTAGAACTAAGATGAATTTTTGGGATGATAATTCATATAATCTATCAAAAAAATGGAAGGAGTGCTGCCATGATCATTTTTGCTTCCTGGGTAAAAGCAGTGATGGATGGAGTATAAATGTGTTTCATTAAAGTTAAAATGGTAAAAAAGTGAGGTTTCACGTATGTTCACTGTTATGGTTGCAAAATTACTTCGTCTCCTGCCTAATCAAGCAAAAAAATCACCTATGATTCCCTTTCAGCAAGTGGAAATGAAAAAAGATGTGGAAGTTGAGACATCTGTAAAATCTACTAAAGTTTCCTTGTACTATCCCTTGAAAGCAAGACATAGAAAGTTACCTGTCTATATTAATTTTCATGGCGGAGCGTTCATCATGCATGAAAAGGAGATGGATGATCCTTATTGCCGGTTCCTGGTCAATCAGGCAGAATGTGTCATTGTGAATGTCGATTATGCGAAAGCACCAGAGTACCCTTTTCCAAAACCGATTGAACAGGGTTATGAAATTCTTCAGTGGATCAATAGAACAGCCCATGAGTTGAATATTGATCCGGAAAAAATGATGGTTGGCGGACAAAGTTCAGGAGCAAATATAGCAGCAGCTCTCTGTCTCTACTTAGAAGAGAAAGGGGAAACCCAGCCGTTGCTTCAAGTCCTGTCCTGCCCGATGCTGGATTTTGCCACCCCGTTTGCTGAAAAACCGGAACCCGATAAGTGGCGTGCCCGATATCCACAAGTCGCCCATTTTTTGAACATGTGCTACATACCGGATAAAGGACAAGCAGAGCATCCGCTCGCTTCCCCAGTTCGTGCTGTGGTCAATGACCGCTTGGCTTCTGCCCTTATTCTCATCGCGGAGTACGATGCATTCAGGCCGGAAGCTGAAAGCTATTCTGAGAAATTAAAAGCATCAGGGGTAAACGTTCAGGAAGAGATATTTATCGATTGTAAGCATGGTTTTACCCATCTAGGACCTAAAGATAAAGCAGAAGAGGCTTGGAAGCTTGTCGCATCGAAAATCAGGGCAACGGCCGAATCCTATGGAAATGGAAGAACTTCCTCCGATATGCCTGAACACTCAAGTTTTTAGACGGGGAAAGTGGCTAACTGAACGGTACTATTTTACAAAAAAAAGATCCAAATCAATATTGCTGTGAACGGCAGTTTGATTTAGGAGAAGGAGATGTAATAACAGTTGAAGAATAAAAACGTACTAGTTATTGGAGGCGGACTCGGTGGACTGTCTGCTGCGATTTCCCTTGCTCAGGCCGGATACGATGTCTCTTTATATGAAAAAAATGAGCATATTGGTGGAAAGCTAAACCGCCTAGAACAGGATGGCTTCGGTTTTGATTTAGGTCCATCCATCCTTACGATGCCCCAGATTTTTGAAAAATTGTTTTCAGCCAGTGGGAAATCGATGAAGAACTACGTGCAGATTGAAAAGCTGGACCATCAATGGCGCTCTTTTTTCCCTGATGGAAATATCATAGACTTGTATGAAGATTTGAAGGAAATGCAAGAAAAGAACTCATCTCTGAGTGAAAAGGATATGGCTGAATACCAGGATCTTCTTCACTATTCAAAAAGACTTTATGATATGACGGATAAAACCTATTTTAAACATGGCGTTGATAAGACGAGAGAAGTCATGAAACATACGGGCTTATTCTCTGCTATAAAGAACTTTGATCTATTTTCTACAGTTCACGGAGCGATTGATAAACGGATTAGTAATGATCAGTTCCGCGATATGCTTTCATATTTTATCAAATACGTCGGTTCGTCCCCTTATGATGCACCGGCTGTCTTGAACATGATGATCTATATGCAGCATGACCAAGGTGTATGGTATGTACCCGGCGGTTTGAATAAACTTGCGGACGGCCTAGTTAGGCTTGCTAATGAAGTCGGTGTTCAATTCCACATGGGCACGAAGATTGTCAGGCTTGAAAAACAGAACGGCGAAATCACGGGAGCCATTTTGGAGGACGGTACAAAAGTATCAGCAGATTATTATGTTTCCAATATGGAAGTCATACCGGTGTACGAACGATTACTGGAGGAAGACAGCTCTTTTGTGAATAAATTAAAGAAGAAATTTGAACCGGCCAGCTCCGGCCTTGTCATGCATTTAGGCGTGAAAAAGAGCTATCCACAGCTGCGCCATCATAATTTCTTTTTCGCAGAAAATATGAAGGAACAAATGAAATCGATCTTCCATCGTCATGAGCTGCCGGAAGATCCTGTCATTTATTTGGTCAACGTCAATAAAACAGATCCGACTCAGGCTCCTGAAGGACATGAAAATATAAAAGTACTGCCGCATATTCCTTATATTCGGGATCAGAAACCATTCACGCAGCAGGACTATGAACAATTCGCTGAGCGCGTCCTGATCAAATTAGAAAAGATGGGATTACACGACTTGCGGGAAAATATCGTTACAAAGGATTTATGGACACCGGAGGATATCAGAATGATGTACGGCTCTGACCGAGGTGCCATTTATGGAACGGTGTCAGACCGCAAAAAAAATAAAGGGTTCAAGCATCCGAAAAAAAAGTGAACGCTATGACAATCTCTATTTTGTCGGTGGAACCGTAAACCCCGGCGGCGGAATGCCAATGGTTACCTTAAGCGGCCAGCTTGTTAGCGAGAAAATAGTTCAGAGGGATACAACCCATGTCTGACAATGAGCCTCATTTTCTGAAGACATTACCGGAAAGGCAGAGGGAAGAACTGTTGTTCACGGGTAGGCCTTCAGTTGATATGGTTAAAAAACAGCTATTGAAGCTGAAATCCATCCTCATGGAGAACGAAGCGGCCTTGATTGAGGCTCTTCATTCAGATTTAGGAAAACCGGCATTCGAATCCTTTTCATCTGAAATCGCCATTTTATTGAATGAAATCGATTATGTTAGCAGGCATTTAGCAAAATGGAACCGGCCTGTCAGGTCGAGGCACCTTAAAATGGGATATGTGGAATCTCTCGAAAGGATGCGTCATCCATATGGGAGTGTACTCATCATCGGTTCGTGGAATTATCCGGTCCAGCTTAGTTTGATGCCTGCCATTGGAGCAATGGCCGCCGGAAACCGCTGCGTGATCAAACCATCTGAACATGCACCGGCAAGTGCTGAACTTTTAAAAGAACTGATCAATCAAGCATTTCCTCCCGAACAGTTACATGTCGTGACGGGAGATGCACAAACCGCGAGCTTGTTGACATCAGCTCCTTTTGACCTGATTTTTTTTACAGGCAGCGGAAAGACGGGGAAAGCTGTGGCAGAGCAGGCTGCTAAACAGCTCACACCGGTGATCCTGGAACTCGGCGGAAAGAATCCATGTATTATGGATGAAACAGGCTTTTCAAAAGCCGCCATTAGGGATATTGTCTGGGGTAAATTCCTTAATGCTGGGCAAACCTGTATTGCACCGGATACGCTTTTTGTCCATCAATCTATTTATGAAGAAGTCCTGACTGAAATTTCTGCTTGTATTTCCGCTTTCTACGGAGATCGGCCTCAGGCAAGCGGGGATTTTGGCAGAATCTGTACACATGCACATTTTCAAAAAATGGTTGATTTTATCGGGGAGGGAATTGTCCGACATGGAGGAGAGCATGATTCAAATGATCGCTTCATCGCCCCGACCGTTGTAACGGATATGAAAGCAGGAAGTCCGATTCTCGAGGAAGAAATCTTCGGTCCGGTTCTTCCTGTCATTCCTTATACAGACTTGAAAACGTTATTATCCAGTGGCGGAATTCAGCGCGATTCACTTACGGGTTATATATTCAGCAAATACAAGAATCACATTCAACTGTTCAAGGAACATATGCGTTCACCAACCATCAGTGTCAATCAAGTGATCCATCATGCCGCGAGTCCCCATATCGCTTTTGGAGGAGTTGGAAGAAGCGGATACGGTGCTTATCACGGCAAAGCCGGTTTCCTAGCTTTTAGTTATGAAAAAACAGATTATCACACGTATCATTACCTGCGTTTTCAAGGTAAATTCCCGCCGTATTCCGACCAGAATTTGAAAGCACTGAAAAAGTTAAGAAGGTGGCTGCTGTAATAGGATGATGCTACACGCCTTTTACATAAGCATTCAGGATCGTTTCAGTTTCTCTACAGGCGGGGTGTAGGACTGTCATTTCATCTGGGACTTGTGAAGGGATCAAGCAGAATACTTTTTAGAAGTGAGGGAATTCACATGAAGAAGAAGGTGATTGTCGTCGGGGCTGGTGTAGCAGGGCTTGCCAGTGCCATAAGGCTCCAGCATGAGGGCTATCTGGTAGAAATATATGAAAAAGGTTTAACACCTGGAGGCAAAATGAATCGGGTTGAACTGGATGGGGGGGTACAAATTTGATTTGGGGCCCACCATCGTTATGATGCCTGAAATATATCGTGAACTATTTGAACTATGCGGACGCGACCCTGATGATTACATTCCAATGAAAAAATTGGATCCAATTTATCGGGCTTATTTCAGTGATATTCCCGACACGCCTTTTGATATCTCCTCTGACCTTACTCATTTGACAAAGACCATTGAATCAATTAGCGAGGAGGACACGGCAGGTTTTTTTCAATATATGCAGGAAATTTACAAACGCTTTATCATCGCTAAGCATCACATCCTTCAAAGACCTTTTCGCAAACGGGCAGATTTTTATAATCTCCCGATGTTGAAGAAAGCATTGAAACTGAAACCTTATGACACGGCAGATCAGTTTATAGGAAAATATATTAAGAATGAACGGCTGAAACAATTGATCAGTTTTCAAACGTTATATATAGGTATTTCCCCTCTTAAAAGCCCTTCTTTTTACACCATGATTCCTATGATTCAATTTTTATATGGAGTCTGGTTTATAAAAGGTGGTATGTATACGATGGCTTTGGCTATGGAAAGGCTTCTCAGGGAACTTGGAGGAACTATTCACTATGGCAAGGATGTGCAGGAGATCGCCATTCATAATCGTAAAGCGGAAGGGATCGTTGTGGATGGACAGAATATCTCTTCGGATTATGTTGTTTGTAATGCAGACTTTCCATATGCGATGAAGCACTTGGTCCAGGATAAAAATGCTAAAGGAAAATATACCGATAAGAAAATCGAAAGCATGAAATACTCTTGTTCGTGTTTTCTGTTATATCTCGGTATGGACCGGAAATATGAAGAAATTGACCATGTACATAATTTTATTTTCAACGAAAACCTTAATCAAAATCTTAAAGATATTTTCGATGGGAAGAAACTGACGAATGCTTCCTTTTATGTGTATATAGCTTCAAAAATGGATCCTTCCCTTGCGCCTGAGGGAAAGGATGGATTGTATATCCTGATGCCCGTGTCGGATCTTTCTACTGCAAACTATGAATGGGACGCGGAAACCATTTCTTATTATCGCAGTTACATTTTAAGTGAATTAAAAAAAATTCGAGGTTTTGAAAACATTGAAGATGAGATTGTCTCGGAAACGCATACAACGCCAAAGGATTTTAGCTCTAAATTCAATGCCTTTAATGGAGCCACGTTTGGTTTGCAACCAATTTTGAAACAAAGCAACCACTATCGTCCTCAAAGCAAGGCGAGCCATTGTGAAAATTTGTACTTTACCGGAAGCAGTACTCATCCCGGCGCCGGTGTGCCAATCGTGCTATTATCAGCGAGAATTGCAGCACAGGAACTGATACAAGACGATACAGGCAATTTGTTTGATTATACAGTAAAATAAAGACTTTTCAGGGAACATAAAAGCTGTGATCATACTCGCAGCGGAAGGGGGCAGGTTTTATGACTGCTTTAGAAGTGATTAATCTCGCGATTGGATTTGTGGCAGTTGTGATTGGCTTCATCATGTTCTGGTCCTTGCCGGTTCCTGGTTCCTCCTCCAGCGGTAAGGAAGGTCGAGGTATTCCGTTTCTGTCCATCATTATCCCGGCCAGGAATGAAGAAGGCAGAATCTCACCGTTATTGCAATCATTGCAGGAGCAGCGTTTCAGACAATTTGAAATTCTGGTTGTGGATGACGATTCATCCGACAATACTGCGGCTGTCGCAAAAAGCTATGGAGCAAAGGTTCTGCAGAATCCAGGAGCAGGAAAATCATCGGCCTGCTGGCATGGGGCACAACAGGCCAAAGGAAGCTGGTTATTATTTTTGGACGCAGATACGAGATTCACCAGTGTGGAGGGTTTAAGCAACCTGCTGCATTTCTATCAGAAAAATGGAGCCAGAGGCATCACAGCATTACAGCCATTTCATACAGTTGAGCGCTTGTATGAACACATCTCGGTTGTATTCAACATCATCGTCGTGATAGGGATGAATCTATTTACGATTTGGGGATCGCGTTTTAAAACTGCTGGTTCGTTCGGTCCTTGCATCCTAAGTAATCGAGATGATTACTTTTTGACTGGTGGGCATAAAAAAATCGAAGGGTCCATCATGGATGATCTGGCACTGGGAGAGGCATTTCTTGAACATGATCTCCCGGTTCGTTGCCTTGGCGGAAAAGGAATTATGTCCTTGCGCATGTACCCTGAAGGCATAGGAAGCCTGATCGAGGGCTGGTGCAAAAGTTTTGCCGTCGGTTCCAAGTCAACTCATCCTGTTGTCATGCTGATGGTTATCTTCTGGATTTCAGGCAGTTTTGTTGCTGCGGGAGCACTAATCTCTTCTATTATCGAATGGAACACTGCGGCAATGCTGATCAGTGGAATCTTGTATATCCTGTATAGTTTTCAAACGGCATGGTTTGCCAGCAGGGTCGGTAATTTCAGATGGGCAGTTTTCCCTTTTTATCCGATATTGTTTTTATTTTTCGTAGGGATCTATCTGTATTCCTTCATCAGGGTGAATATTTTTCATTCTGTAAGTTGGAAGGGTCGTAAAATTAAAGTCTGATGCCCCTGTTTTTTGAATGGACAATTGTTGATTTTGCACAGAGTGATCATATAGATGATAGAGAAGCTCGGGGATGGTGAACCCGGGTTTCTTTGCATGTAGGGTAAAAGATGCTGGAATCTGAATATTTGAGTTTCTTTCGGGAAATTTTCGAATTTAAATAAAGCCAGCACTTAAGCCAATGATTATGAGCACCCATTTACATATCTCCAAAAAAACTTTAGAGTTCCTCTGCATATTTAGTTAGCAATATTATAGGATCCACATTGGAAGTGCGAAATATTAAATAATAATACAAGTCATGTAGAAAAAAGCATGGTGATTAACCTATAAATCATCATGCATTTTTACTTCTGAATTTTATCATACAAAGTTGTTTTAAGATAAGTAGTTTTCGAAGAAATACCCAATCTGATAAATAGTCGGAAAAATTCCGCTTAATAAGTAAATTGCACTGTCAATAGACTGAATAGAGGGAGAAATTCCGTCTATTGACTCAAAAAACACTAAATTGGTGAATTTTGCTTGGCATAAGAGTAAAAACTCCGCTTATTTAGCCAAAAATGGACTCGATTATGAAAATAACCGGAAAAACTCCGCATATTTTACTTTAGCAACAGGTAATAGGAGATATCGGCTTTTGGTTTACTAACCATGTGTATTTGAACTAAAAGGGAAGAAAAACAGTAAATAAGCAAACTTTATTAATCATTGAAAAGGATAATTCAGAGCCCTTGTGGAATTTATTTACAATACGATGATCGAATGAGTTGTTCCTTTTTCTAGATCATTAATAGTGGATTGGAGATTACTATGTTCGGTTTTAAAGTCAATGATTCTATAAGTCTCGAATTATTGCAACTGCATCATACGGAAGAAATTTTTAAGTTGATTGATCACAACCGGGATCATTTAAGACAATGGTTGCTTTGGGTGGATAAACGCAAAACTTCAGATGATATGGTGCCGGTGATTAATCATTGGTTAGAAAATCTCGCTAACAATCAGGGGTTCGATGTTGCAATCAGATATAATGGTGAGCTTGTTGGCATGATTGACGTCCAGTTCGATTGGGGGAATCGGGCTGCGAGCATTGGCTATTTCCTCTCAAAAGATAGCGAAGGTAAGGGGATTATCACGATCAGCTTAGAGTGTATGATTAAAGAGCTATTTGACACGTATTCGATCAATAGGATCGAAATCCAATGTGCGGCTAATAACTTGAAAAGTCAGGGGATACCTGAGAGATTAGGTTTCAACAGGGAAGGAATCAAACGCGCGGGACAATATCTATATGACCATTATGAGGATTTGATTGTTTATAGTCTCCTAAAGATTGAGCAGTCTTAATTCTTTTTTCAAATTCCAGTAGAAGAGAATGTAAACTCCGTGCTTTACAAATAACCTTAAAAGAATAGTGGTGGTGTTATTGAAAAAAAACGTACTGATACTGGATCTGATTTTTTATGTCGGTTTGCCATTGCTTTTTTGGAATGGTTTTCGTGACGTGATTGGTGATTATTATGCGATGCTGGCTTCTTCCGTTCCCGCAATCATCTATAGTCTGTATCGTTTTTATGAGGTCAAGAAAATCAACATTACCGGATTATACATAATTACTACTTTAGTTATTGGCACATTGATTGATGTATTGGCTGGCTCTGCCCTACAGATGCTTTGGAACAATGTGTTTTATAATGTGGCGATTGGCACATTGTTCTTATGTACCATAGTTATTAAAAGGCCGATGGCTATGTATTTTGGTTTGGATTTTGCAGAACTGCAGGGTCATGACCGTATATTTTGCAAGCACCTTTTCAAACAAAAAGAGATTTATATCATATTCCAACTCGTGACTTTATTGATTGCAATTAGAAGTGGTGTTTTTGCAGCTATTAAAGCATGGCTGATCATTGAATACGGGGTGGAGGCATTTGATAAGGGAATTCTTATTAGACAAGCAATAGGCTGGCTGTTTACAGGATTGACTATGTTCGGTTTTTTTTATACTAGTAAGGTCATTAAAGATCATCCTGAAATTTTGAAGAGAGTTGAAGAAGAATTATATGGAGTGTTAGAAGAAAGGTAATGAAGATTGGTGTAACTCTTGGCAGATTAACTTAATTTTGGAACTTGTTATTAAACAAGCGAGGCAGTTATGTTAATTATTTTTTTGACATCTCACCATCGGATCCAACCGTTGATATATTTATAGAGGGAGGAGTTCATATGGACTTTAAGAAAGCGTTTAACATTGGGTACGTAGTATTTTTGATTATCCTTGCATTAATTTATTTTATCATACCCTCAGAAAATACGTGGATAGCAATTGTAATACTAAGTTTACTCTTCGGCATCTATCAAATAGTCGTTGGTTATGTGTTAAAACAAAAACAAAAACAAAAATAGCATTATGAAGATATTGGAGTATGAGATTGGATAATCAAACTAATTTCTCACTCGGTCGAATTAACAATGGCGATCCTTCATAATAGAAGGTCGCTATTTTATTTTTCACCAAAAATATTGTGAAACTTTGTACTTAATCTATCGGGTGCTTTAACAAAGAATACAAAAGAAAGGAGCTTGGATTTTTCGGATCCAGCTCCTTCTTTATTGCTAAATGGTATGCGATTTTGTTTGTTATTTCATATGTGAAACAGGTTGTTATTTGTTTTTCTTTTTTCTATTTTGCATTTCAAAAGAAAATCCGTTAGCATCCTTACGTGGTCTCCATTTTATCTGGCAGCCACTTTGTTTAAAAACTGCTGTGTCCGCTTATTTTCTGAGTGCTCAAAGATTTGCTCTGGTGTTCCTCTTTCGACGACGACACCGCCGTCCATGAAGATGACTTCGTCTGCGGCATCGCGGGCAAAGCTCATTTCATGTGTTACGATGACCATCGTGATGTCTTCATTGGCCAGGTCCTTCATTACCTTTAGCACTTCTCCGACCAGTTCGGGATCAAGGGCAGATGTCGGTTCATCGAAAAGAAGCACCTGGGGATCCATCGCCATTGCGCGGGCAATTCCGACACGCTGTTGTTGGCCGCCGGACAGCTGGTGGGGATAATTATCAGCCCGGTCATGCAGACCAACCTTTTCAAGGAGAGCCATTGCTTTTTTTCTCGCTTCTTCTTTTGAACGCCTCAATACAACGATTTGGCCTTCCATCACATTTTCAATGGCGGTCAAATGAGGGAAGAGGTTATAGTTCTGGAATACCATCCCTGTCTGCTTGCGGAAGGCTACCATTTCGGCTGTTTTGATTTTCATATTATCCCCAAACTGGAGCTTCTTTGTGCCTAGCTCTATCTTTCCGGCATCAGGAGTTTCGAGCAGATTCATGCACCGCAGAAGCGTGGTTTTACCAGATCCGGAAGGGTCGATGATCACGGCCGTTTTCCCGGTTGGGATGGATAGGTCTATTCCAGTTAATACTTCCAGTTCACCAAACTTTTTATGCAGGTTTTCAATCTTTATCATTCAGGCACCTCCATCATTTTGCTACACTTCTTCCAAAACGTTCTTCTAGCCTGTTCTGGAAATAAGAAAGGGCTGTGCTGAAAATCAGATAAATAAATGCAACTTCAATGTATAGCCACAGCGGCTCATAGGTAGCTGCCGCAATTTGCTGTCCTTTTTGAAACATTTCGGTCACGGTGATGGTTGCTGCCAGGGACGTATCCTTAACCAGGCTGATAAAGGAGTTCCCAAGTGGCGGAAGTGATACCCTGACCGCCTGTGGAACGATGATTCGTCTCATTGCCTGGCTTCTGGTCATACCTATGGAAGAAGCTGCCTCCCATTGTCCTTTAGGAATTGAAAGAATTGCCGCACGGATAATTTCAGAGCTGTATGCCCCTTTATTCAAGGTGAAGGCAATGACAGCTGCCGGGAAGGGATCTAGAGTGATCCCCAAACTCGGCAGCCCGAAGAACAGAATGAAAATCTGCACAAGCAATGGGGTACCCCTGAAAATCCAAACATAGAACCTAGAGACGGCCACTAGCACTTTAATGTTGGAAAGACGCGCAAGCGCAACAAAAAATGCAAGAATTAATCCGAGTACAAAAGTAATTAGTGTGAGAGGGATTGTAAAATAGATCCCGGCTTTTAAAATAGGAAAAAAGGAATCAACGAGGATTCCTATTATTCGTTCTGCACGTTCATCAAACATTTATATCATATCCTTTATTTCGATACGTCGGAGTTGAACCATTTTTTAGAGATTTCGAGGTATGTTCCGTCTTCTTTCATTTCTGCAAGAGCTCCGTTCACTGCCTCGACAAGTTCATCGCTGCCTTTGCGAAAAAGGAAAGCATTGCTTGTTGCGTCTTTTTCTTCATAAACAGTTTTTACTGGAAGCTCAGGGCGCTGCTTCTTAAGATCAAGATAAGAAAGACTGTCATTAATGGTTGCATCGATCCTGCCTGATGTAATCAGGTCGATGGACTGATTGAAGCCTTCCACGACTGTGTTGGTTGCGCCATGTTCCTCAGCAATTTTACGATAATTGCTGTCCAGCGACTGACCGACTTTTTTGCCGTCCAAATCATCGAGTGTTTTTATTTCATTATTATCTTCATGAACGATCAGTACAGCTTTAGAAATGATATAAGGCTCTGACATATCATATTTTTCAAGGCGTTCTTCACGGATGGCCACTTCATTCGCAACCATGTCATAACGTTTGGCGTCCAGGCCGGCAATCATGCCGTCCCATTTCGTTTCAACAAACTTAGGCTTGATGTCAAGGCGCTTGAATACTTCTTCAGCAATTTCTATATCAAAGCCAGTCAGCTTACCTTCTTTGTCATGGTAAGTAAATGGGGCATACGTACCTTCAGTCCCAATGGTTATTTCGCCTTTATCCTTGATTTGGTCGTAAAGGCTTTGGTCTTTCGCTGTATCTTTGTCATCGCTGCTGCTGTTTCCGCATGCCGCAAGAGACATCGCTAATATAAATGTGAGTAAAATTAGGGGTGTACTTCTTCATGTCTGCATCAATCTCCTAGTAATTTTATCGGTTTAATTAAAATAACGTTAATTAGAATAATCCACCTCTAAATAAATGTCAACGGATCTTGCTTGCTAGTATATCAATCCCCATAAACTTCTCATTTCATGTGCTTATGTTACAGGTAGTTTAATGTAAAGAGGATTTTCCTTCCCAGCAAAGGATATTATTTTAAGCAGTAATACAATAAGATTAAAGAAGTGAAATGTATTGTTTAGAAAAGTTGGTCAAATTATGTTGTATGTCAATAATCAGGATGAGGCAGTGAAATTCCGGACAGAAAAATTAGGCTTCAACTTTCAAGACAATGAAGGGAACTATTTTGCAGTAATGGAATAAAGGTGTGTGAATATGTTGAAGCTGCTGATTCGTGTCCATCCATGTATAAGGAAGGGTCTACATAATTGAAGGTGATAAAGTAATCTTTGATACTTTTAATGAGATGGTAAGTAAATATGAAAAGCTGGATAGTCTATACAATTTGAACAAAGTAGATTCAAAATATGTTCATCGTATGACGAAAGGCATTGTAGCATTTAAGATTCATATTACTAAAATAGAGGCAAAGGCGAAACGGAATCAAAACTATCCAGTGGAAAGGCAAGAGTTGGTTATTCAAAATCTAGAAAATACAAGAAATCATGATGATATAAAAATTGATACCCTTATGAGAAAGAATCTGTGAAATAGTTTTCTTCGTAATAACTGAAACAGCCAGGAACTCATCTCCATTCTGGAGCAGCAACCAACGCCTGGACCGTGAAAGTTTTCATTAGCTCACCGACTTATTGGCAATGGGATAAATAGAGTAAATGTCTCTTGAATTCATCACAAATGATGAAATTTCTATAAACCATGAGCTTTTTTCAGTGCTGAGTAATGAGTTAAAGTTTCTGCAAAGGTCTAATCAACTCGGGGAATAATTAGTTAAAATGGGTAGCTTAAAGATAATTCTGATTCAACGGAAAAATATTTGACAATTTTGACATGTATATGTATATAATATAAAAAACGACAGGTTCACAATATAACCATGATGATAACTTGTATAAGCGCTTCAGAGAATCATTGATTGTCTGAGTGAAAATACAATCTTTGATTCACAAGGTTCGATTGTAACAAATCGGTATACTTTATCACTCTTTTGGGTGATTTGGTGTACCGATTTTTTATTAGGAGGGTAAAGATGACGAAGGGTCAGCTGGAAGCAGAGATTAGCAAAGCACTAACTCAGTGGGAAAAGGATTTTTTAGGAAGAGGTTCAGTGAAAGTCAAAACAGATATTCTTCGCGATATGGTCATCGTCCTATTAAAAGGGATTTTAACTCCTGCAGAATATAAATTATCGGAGACAATCGAAGGGCTATTATCCATCAAAAAAATACGATCTGATTTAGTGGAGATTGATCGAGAGACATTAGATGGGATCATCAAAGAACAAACTGGAGAGGAAGTGGTCTCTTTTTATACTGATATCAGTACAAAAACTGGGGAACGAATCATGGTTTTTCGCCTAGGTGCTGACCTGGAAAAAAAACTGAACAATTAATCTCGGGAGATACTCTGAATTACCCTTCGTGAAAGGTAAGTTGGATATAAACCGGTTATTCACACGTTAAGGATGGCCTTTTGGCTCAAATCGGCGTGTGAATAACCGGTTTTTTTATTGAATGAGAAAGTTTATATTTTTTTAACTTAGATAAGTGTCTAGCTATTCGAGTTGCTGCGATCCCCTTAGGATGTCAAAGAGCGACTTCACTAGACACTCCAGCACTTGTCGTGGCTGATCAAGGCGCATGCGCTTTTCTTATTTATAACGGGAGGTTTTTTATATGGAGGATTTTCAAAAGGTCTTGTTTTTAACAGGGATGGAAAATCAAGCAGGGAAATGGGTGGAGCAAAAAACAGGACACTCTTTAGATGATTTGCTTTTCATAAAATGCTCCGGACCCTATGTTGCTCATCCATTCGACAGTTTAATGAGAACCCTCATATTGGCTGCTGCACAAATGAAAATAGAACAAATTTATGTAGTAGGTTATCAGGGGATTACTTATGACATGGAAGATGAAGTGGGCTTTCTTTCTGAACGCAACCAAAATCATGTCAGTACGCTAAATTATCTTTTTAAAACAGGCTGCTTAGGAATGAGCGCAGGTGAGTTAAGCGAATGGTTAGCTAGGAAGAAAAGTGCTGAAGAAGATGTGAAGCAAACAGCATCTTTAATTCGTTCACATCCCCTGCTTCCATCCCAGATTAGAGTCTCTGGTTTTTTGGTCAACGATTCAGGCAAGGAAATCCTGATATGTTAAAGGACCGAAGCCAGCATCCCTATTTTAATAAAAAAGGCGCATTGGCAACGATGCACGGAAAAGAAAGCGTGATTGCACCCTGTTTTGAAAAGACTCTGCAGCTGAGCTTACAAGTGCCGCCAGACATAAACACCGATGAACTGGGAACCTTTTCAGGGGAGATTGAGAGGAAAGGGACACCTATTGAAACTGTCCGACAGAAAGTAAAAATGGGAATGGAATTGCTGGGCTCACCTTTGGGCATTGGCAATGAGGGGAGCTTCGGTCCTGCGGTGCATTTTCCACTGCTATCTGAGGATCATGAAATCCTTTTGTGGATTGATCAGGAACGAGGGATTGAAGTAGTAGAGCAAGTATTTAGCACAGAAACCAATTTTGACTCCATCACGGTGAAGCGTTGGGACACAAACCTAGAGTTTTTTTTATCAAAAGTAAGATTCCCTTCCCATGCACTAATCCTTAAACCTAATAAACATCAAGATAAAGGAATCATTTTTAAGGGGGTGAACGACGTTGAAGAGTGTAAAGAAGCTTTATCCTCCTGCGCGGCAGTTTCTGAAGATGGAATGGTCCAAGTAGCCACCGATATGAGAGCTAATAGAAATCCGACTCGGATGAGGGTCATTGGAGAGGTTGCAGAGAAGATGGCACAGCGTTTGGCTTCACTTTGCCCTAAATGTGCGTGTCCTGGCTGGGGTGTCGTGGATGTCATTCGCGGCCTGCCATGTGAAGGCTGCGGATTGAGAACTAATTGGGTTGCAAATGAAGTATTTGGCTGCCCGAGTTGTCCAAAAAAAGAGATTGTTCCAAGAAGTGATGGGAAGCAGAAAGTTTCACAAAGTCAATGTCCATATTGCAATCCTTAAACGATGAAGGGAGAGATGAGTCATGAATTGTTACGTCTGTGAGGGACATGGTGAATTGATGGAGCATTCAGGAACAGAACTAGAGATATCCACCTCGAGCAGTGAGGTCTGTCCATATTGCAATGGCACAGGATTTATTGAAATTAATGAATAAATAGGGGGTTAAGAAGATGGAAATGAAAAAAGAAGTGACAAACAAGCAGCCAATAACAGTTGCATATGGGGACGGCATTGGCCCGGAGATTATGGAAGCGACTTTGAACATTCTCGATGCAGCAGGTGCGCAGCTGGATATTGAGGTGATTGAAATTGGCGAGAAAGTCTACCGGCGAGGAGCAGCGACTGGAATAGAAGCAAGTGCCTGGGAGTCATTAAGAAGAACGAAAGTCTTCCTGAAAGCACCTATCACGACGCCACAAGGCGGGGGATACAAAAGCTTGAATGTTACCACAAGAAAAGCACTCGGACTGTTCTCCAATGTCAGACCTGTCTATTCCTATGCGCCATTTGTACAAACGAAACATCCTAACATGAATGTAGTCATTATTAGGGAAAATGAAGAAGATCTGTATGCAGGAATCGAGCATCGTCAAACGAGCCAGGTGTATCAATGCCTCAAATTGGTGTCTCGTCCAGGCACAGAGAAAATCATTCGGTATGCTTTTGAGTATGCGAGAAGCCACGGCCGTAAAAAGGTGACCTGCTTCGTAAAGGACAACATCATGAAGCTGACGGATGGCTTATTCAGCCAAGTCTTTAACCAAGTTGGCGAGGAGTATCCTGAACTCGAGAAAGAAACATGGATTGTGGACATCGGAGCAGCAAAGCTGGCAGATCAGCCGGAGTTGTTTGATGTGGTAGTGATGCCGAACTTGTATGGAGATATTTTATCGGATGTGGCAGCACAAATATCTGGGTCTGTCGGATTGGCAGGTTCGGCCAATATAGGGGAAGAATGTGCGATGTTTGAGGCAATCCATGGATCTGCTCCACGACGTGCCGGCCAAAACCTGGCGAATCCTTCAGGTCTTCTTCTCGGTTCGGTGATGATGCTTCAGCACATTGGCCAGCCAGAAGCAGCTTCTAGGGTCCATAATGCCTGGTTAAAAACATTAGAAGAAGGAATTCATACTTATGATATCTTTCGTGAGGGAGTCAGCAGGGAAAAAGTCGGCACTAAGGAGTTTTCGCAGGCTGTCATATCACGGCTAGGGCTTTTGCCTGACACCCTTCCAGCCGTTACTTATACAAGGTCTGCTCCTTTTAAGACAACGCCGCAAATTCAAGTGTCACAAAAGAAGGAGTTAGCAGGAGTAGACATTTTTCTCCAATGGGAAGGAAGTTCACCTGATGAGTTGGGAAAGCAACTGGAACAATTCTCTATTGAAAACCTTTCGTTAAAAGTCATTACAAATAGAGGCGTAAAGGTATACCCAGAAGGCTTTTCTGAAACCTTCTGCACCGATCACTGGCGCTGCCGCTTCCTAGGTGAGGACGGAGACAGATTCGAACGGATGCACGTAGCAGAACTTTATAAAAAACTGACAGAAGCAGGATTTGATTGCATCAAGACAGAAAATCTCTACTTCTTTGATGGAGAACAAGGGTTTTCTAGTGTACATGGATGATATATTGATAGACAGAGGATGAACTCTACATGGGTTTGTCCTTTTTTTATTAGCTGTAATAGTATTCATTGTTAATATTCGCAATAATGTCAGCCGCTATCACTTTAGAATAAAGGATGGACGCATCTCTTTAAGGGTGTTGCAACAAAGTATCAAAGCGATTAACTTGCCTAGTTTCAGACACTTTAAGTCATTGAGGTAAGAGAGCATTGGTGAGTACACAGTATAAAACTAAGGGAGTTGGATAAGAAGTTCAATATAAGAGCCGATTTTAGCAGGAGCAGATATGCAGAAGAATAAAGAGGTTGAAGCATTTGCCTAGGACATAGAGACATTTGAGTACCAACAAGATTTAAAATAACCGGAGATTCTCCGGTTAGGCTGCATTATATCGCTCGTTTGGGTGGAAATAAGCGGAGAATTTCCGATTAAATGGTGCAAAATTGTCCATTTGCCTGTTTTTTAAGGCGATAGTCGGAATATCTCCGGCTATTTGAGCTATTTTTAGAGCTTTTTCGAAATTAAGGGAACTTTCTCCGCTAATTTATTTACTCGCCGCTTATTCCCTCATCCGTTTCACCGAAATCCCGCTATTTTTAGGGCTGGGCGGTCCAGGCGAGAAAAAAAGTATTCTTGAATAACCTCGAACAGCTTATTGAACAATGAGGTGGTTAGATGAATAAAGAATTAGGATGAAATACTATGGCCCTAATATAATTGTACCAAATCAACGGTAAATACTAATCCGGCTTTTTATTTGAAAATATTTAGTATCAAGCAGCAGTCGGACAATAAGATTGCAATCGTTTGTAAAGTTGACTTTACAAATTGTAAAGTACGTTATACAATTTACTTGAGATAAAGTAGTTGGAAGTATAGGTGGCATTTTTTTAAACATGAATGTATAGTAGACTTTACAAAATGTAAAGAGAACTATACATTAAAGTTGTGAAGGTGTGGTGGTTAAGGTCGATGGGACTAGCAAATCGTGTGAAGGAATTGAGGGCAAAGCATCGTTATACGCAAAATGATTTGGCTGAGAGGGTTGATGTGACAAGACAGACAATCGTTGCTTTGGAGAAGGGGAGCTATATACCATCCTTGTTACTGGCAATGAAAATTGCCCAAACGTTCGAATTGCCAATTGAAGAGATCTTTTTTATGGAGGAGGAAAAATAATTATGAATCAAAAGTTTTTAATGTCAATGGGGATTATCGTTTTGTTCGGATGGTCCATGGTTGCCTTTTACTATGCACAAATGGATTTTGCTGAAGTTTTAAAAAATCCCGAGCCGCCCTGGACCGTGACATTCAATGCAACACCAGTTTTTGCAGCATTAGTAGTAGGTGGTATTTTAACAGCCATTTTGTTTAGGAAAAGTAAAAAGAAGAACAAATCGTTTGCGAAAGCATTCTTTTTGCCGCCTGAGTTTGAAGAAGGGGACGAGAGAGAACAAGAAATTACAGCTAAAGCATGCAGAGCTTCATACGTTACGATGTGGTATGCTTTTCCCATCCTTACTTCGTTGATGCTTATTTATCCTTTGATCTCGGAAACGATTCCCTATTATCCAGTTATTATTATTATGCTCTTGCCGGTTGTCCAATCTATTGCATATTTCCTTTCGTGGAAAAAGCATTACTAAGCATCTTATATTTCCGTTCTTTATAGACTCTCTTTTTTCCTCAGCAGCTGAGCTGAATGCATAATATCTTCATACCGATCCTGCCGAGCAGTCCTACACATTAAGGGAACTGGATAAAAGGCTGGCATGGTATGCGGTTGGGGTGATTATTGGTTTGATTTGGATGATTTGGATGATTTGGATGATAGCTTCCATGCCCCTTGGAAAAAACACCGTCGGATTCATACGTTAACGGGTTTACTTCAGAGGTGCAAACAAGTAAAACACAAAGCAAATCGCACGGATTTTCACTTTGAAATTCACCGTGCGATTTTTCGTGTTATATCAATGTATTTTTGTAATTTAACCATTCACAAGTCATTTCACATGGACGGAAATAATTATTAGAGTATGTGATTTTGTAGTGATTTAGTAAGTGGATTTTATAGTAATTGTGAAGGTGTTTGGATATTTAAGTTGAAATTGTAATAAGACTATCGAAGACCTTAATAGGGATATATTTTGTTATCGTGTTAAAGTCTAATCCACCTTCACCAATTATCACTGTTGATGGTAAGAAACTAGAAGTTGCACGAGGTTCGTATTGTTGGGATGGGTTATTTAATGCTACTTGTGCTGATACTATTTCTCCTCCAATGTTAATTGAACATCATGAGATTAATCCTGTGATTATATCGCCTGAATCTGAAGTAAAAATCGAATATAAAAAAGAACCTGAAGAAAACACATTGGGAGTTACTAGATGGCTTAATAATAACGAAGTTGAAGATGTTTCGTTAAATAATAATGTATTGGTAGTCCCAAATGAAAAAGGTGTTTATATTTACGATGTCCATGCAAGGTGGGAAAAAGGAGATTCAAGTTATGCTTTCGTTATTGAAGTTCAATAAGTCTTCTTAAGGTAAAGTGTTTAGTGAATCCTAGAAGGGTAGATGCCTTTTTGTTGATTTTATTATTGAACAAACGGGGCAGGATAGCTTAAGAAAAGATGTCATTGAATGTGGAGGTGAAGGGAATGTTTTTTTTAGAAATGGTCTTTGCAATTTTAATTATAATTTTTGTTATAGCCATACTTAATAATAAGGGAATTTCTATAGGAAACTATAATGCCTTAAAAATTTTACTCGTACTTGTAATGTTAGGGATTTTAATACGAGTTGACTTCAAGTTTGTGGAGTATGATTACTTTTTAAAAGAAACGGTTGAACCGATTGTAAGTATCATTTTAATTTATTTAATAGTGGCTCTGCTAAACCGTAATGGATTTTTAGATAAACTGAAACTTAATGATTTTGTTGGAGTAATAATCGTCGTTGGAGGTTTTGCGGTTTTAATAGCAATAATAGTTATTTAATAATGTAGTTAGTGAATTAATAACATAAAGAAACAAGTGTGTCGATCGAGGATTAACGTTACTTTTGTTGATTTACTTATTAAACATACGGGGCAGCATTCCTGCGCTTTTTTGGTGGAATTATTTTTTATTGCACTAAAGAAGCAGGTTAATTGAATGCAAATGGAATCTTTTACAAAGGGTATTCGTATTAATAAAGAGGTGGTAAATGATGTTGGAAAAATTCAAAATCAGCTTCTTTATTGTTGTTGGCAGCTATGCCTTACTAGTGCTTGCCACTTATCTTTTTAATGGTGAGTTTGACACAAGCATTATTGGAATGTGGGGACTAATATTAGGTTTATTAATTTGAATTGCAGCTTTACCCTTACACAAAATAGTTTTCTTTGGAGGGAGAGGGATAATGGGGGGTTCAATCCCCAGAAATTCCGGGTGACGAACATCTCCACAACAAGATTCACAAAAGTTACGAGAAAGAACACAAAGAAGAGATTTCTAAAAACAGACCATTGCAGGGCAGGATGTTCTCTCCTTAGCTGGAATTATTATTATATTAATCTCTCTTTTTATGGTTTAATTTTAATTTTCATTTGGAAATCATCAAGTCCATTTTATTAAAGGTGAGAACGACACTGTATAATTAACTTGTGCATTAATTCTGAGGAATAATGCACTTTTTGTTGTAGTTCTTATTGAACTATCGGAAGCAGGTTATTGGAAGAAATGGGCCTCTTTGGGAAGACTGAGAATGAGGTGATTAGTTTGAAAAAGACAGTGTTTTTATTATTACTATTTTTATTTAGCAGTAATAATGTGTTTAATGCAGAAACCATAATTGAAGCTGACACTGAATTATGCGAAACGGTAAAAATGGCACTTATAAGTAGCAATAGGAAGCCAGTAGATAAAGCAATTGAAAAAATTTACAAGAATGACATAGATGCACCGAAAGATCTTACCTGGGCTTCTTGGGAGACAGAAATCCTCAAGATAAAGCAGTTATATGGTATTGGTGGATTGTATGAGATAACCTTAAAAGTCTATCCTTATTATGGTGCTCATAATGGATATGGAGAAGATGAAGTTGTGATAAACACCAATGGTGATCTAATGGGATTTAAACACTTGAGAACATATACTTGAATAGCTTAGAAAACGGTGCGTAATCGAGCAGGATTTACGCACCTTTTTATTGAATTTCTAATGAAACTAATGGTGCAAATAGCGAAAAGGAAATTGCTCCATATGAGGAAGTGAAAATATATTGAGTGGAATAGAATATAAAATTTCCTCTGCTTTTGATTTGTTCGATAAAGGCGAGTATCTAAAAGCTGAAAAAATTTATGATGATTGCCTAAGTGAAATAGATAAAAATTCAGGTGAATATAATCAGGTTTTACACGGAATGGGATATGTGAAATCACATCTCAACAAATTTGCAGACGCAAGGGATATTTACAAGGAACTAAAGAATTTGGCAAAGAATGTCGAGGAAGAAGCAATTGCAATTCATCAAATGGGTATGGTAGAAAGAATGGCTAAGAATTATGAAAAAGCACTACACCATCTTGATGAAGAACTTAGATTGTTAAGTGATTACGGTTTGGATAACTACCTTAAACTATCTGCTAATTTTTATGAGCGAGCTTATATCCATTTACTAAATTATGAATTGAAAACAGCAGAAAAATTAATGAATAAGTCCTTGAAATATGCTCAACTATGTGATGATAAAGTGTGCCTTGGTTGTTCTTATAGAGGTCTTGGGGAAGTATACAAAGCTAATGGATCAACACATATGCAACAGAATGTTTTGAAAGGGCAATTACGGCATTTAGGGAAGCAAACGACCAAATTGCTGTAAGGGAAATTGAAGCCTTAATGAAATAATTCTAATTCTAACGGGGCAGCATCCTATAATGAAGCTAACTTTGTGAACAAATGCACTTAAACATACGGGTGCTGGTTTAGCACAATAAGATAATATGAAAAAAGGCTTAGCCTTTTTGTATTGTGAATAGTGTGGTGGAATGGGTGCGAATTAATATGTGATTTTGTCTGTGATTTGCCGTTTTGCACCTCACAAGTAAACCCGTTATTCATACGTCTGTTGCTTTTCTTTTTACGATGGTGGTGGGGGTGAGTGCCATCATCCATTCATCCAGCTTGCAAAAATGGAGACGAAGACCTTGCCAGAAGGAACCGTGGACTTCCATGTTATCAGGCTGGCAGATGGTGAGGGTGACCAAACTCTGATTCGACCGGAACCTGAATATATGAGTGACAATGTGGAGTGGGGAAATCGACTAACTTCTGAATGGAGTCCGTTGGCACCCGTTCAATATGAAACAGATGAAATGGGGGTGATCCCAGGGGAATTATGGAATGAACTGAGCGGTGCATACTCCCCTGCCATTCATACAGAATATTATTAATTGAGAACTTCTGCCATGGCAGATCAACTAGTTTGGGATTTAATACAACGATATCAATATGAAGATAGTCCGGATAAATATGTTGAAATGAAACACCCAGGTTTGGATCTGTTGTTTGTACATACCGAAAAAGATATGAATGAGGTATTTGCTGCTAATGGCGACGGTGTCATGTATGTTCGTTATCATGGATAGGCAGGTATCGATATACTAATCGGAAATGTAGTTGAGAAAATTAAGTAAGTTTTTCGTTTTCTTTTTTCCTTAAAAGCAAAAGGAGAAGCACAGGGATCGATTCCTATCCTTCTCCTTGCTAGTCTATACAGCAATTCGATTATCTTCGAGTACTTGTTGGTATGAATGGGTTTCAGTATAGATTTCATCCTTAAGTGGGTTGAGTCTATGTTTTCGTATTCTGTAAAACTGATAAACTACTAAAGCGATATTGGCAATCAAGGATACTAAGCTTACGATGAAGAATGCCGTTGGATTATGGGTAGTTGGCACAGGTGCGATTCTATCGGCAAAAGAAGGAATTGTCATGATAAACATGATCCACAATGCCAATGTATGGGCCCGGTGCTGCAGCCATGCTCCTTTCTTGATGAAGAAGGTTGGGATGGTACAAGCAAGCAATAACGCCAGGCCGCTGTAAAATGAATGGTCGGACATGCAGTTGTACGTATAAGCAAAATTCCATAAATCATAAGCAATAATCCAAGGCCAGATCATATCAGGCCAAATCATATCCTTAGACTTATCTTTGGAGATATAGATCCCCGCCCATCCGCAGATGGCGATAATGTTCAGCAAACCAGCGATTCCATTCATGATATTCCATGGACCAGACATAACCCATAAATGATCAATATAGGCTCCGTTCCAGGCTCCATAAGTGTATACTTGAAAATCCCGAATACATGCCTCCAAAATGTTTAGTGCAAGAATTCCAGGTGGAAACCATAGTACCCATTTCTTTTTTGTAAGCGCTGGATAATAGCGGATGATCATGAAGCCAAGACAACCGGCAAGTGCGGAATATGTCTTAACCCAGTTAAACCAAGTTCCAGTGCCGTATTCATTTCCAGGGGCTGCGGTTGTCGGCCAAACGAAGATAGTCAGCACGACAGGAACAATGAGGAAAAGGAAGATCCCACCCCATTTGGTGGTACGACTAAATTCATTAAATGCCATTAAGCCAAAAAGAACAAATACCCAAATTCCCCAGCCTATAAATCCAGTAGATTCATATAACAAGCCCATCACATTTGCCTCCTTAAATTGCTCAATAGTGAGCATACTATAGCTATTAGTAGAACAGAATCATTATGGTTCAAGCTGATTTTAGTCGCTTGAAGCTGTATTTTGCCTGGTCATTGTGCAGCTGCCACATGTGCCAGAAAACATAAGGGACAATCAGGATAAAGTTAATCATTCCCCAGAATTTTAATACTTCAGGGTTGAACCAGGATGAGGAGTCCATGACTTGTGGGAAGATATCAAAGCAAGCTCTTAACAACAAATGGGCAGCCAATGTGTATATACGGGCTGTGATGTATAATTCAGGTCGCTTCTTGATGACAGGGTAAAGTTCTGCGGCTAACAGGATACAAACAGAGCTGGCAAAATACGTTGGAGATTCTGCATAAACAAAACAAGCATTCCAGGAAGTGTACAAGAAGTTCCACGACCCTGTTGTATAGGCTACTAAATCACCATAGGACTCAGTTGTGATTTTCCAAAATTTTGGAGCGAAAGGTATGGTTACACATAGGAGGAAGCCGCAAGCTGCATTAAAGTAGTTACCTAGCGATACATCTTTAATCGTAGCTTCAGCAATATTCAAGAAAAGAATGGCGTAAAAGAACCATAAGAAGTTTTTACTTTTTAGGATTTCCCAAATCGGCCCTTGTTTATCTTCATAAACAGCAATCCGTGAGAATCCAACAATGATCGTAGGAATGATAACGCTTAATATTTTTGCCCAGCGAAACCAGCCGTCTACATTTCCCATCAACCATAAAGGAATCGTCAACAGGGAGGCAAGCCAAAAATATGCTGCAAGTTTGTAGTGCTTACGAAAGAACACAATAATTCCTAAAAGCAGCGCCATATAGATTGGCATTGACAAAACATGTGGTCAAATATTCATTTTTCTCACCCTTAATTCAAATTTATAACAAACCGAACGTCCGTTATGTTTTCAGTATAGGACTTATTCCCTAAACAGTCAATGTGAAAAGTATCACAATTGAAAATTTTCTTTACCGCTGGGCTATGGTATTCTAAAAGTATAGAGGAGAGGGGGACAACTAAAGTGGATGGGAAATCAAAGATACTTGCTGCAGCCAGAAAAGTCATCAGCCAGCACGGAGCCAATCGGGCAACAGTGCGGGCTATAGCTGAAGAAGCAGGTATGAGTACTGGGGCAATCTACCACTATTATAAAAACAAAGACGATATATTTTATGATCTGCTTGATGACAGTCTCTCAGATTCCACTAGAATTGCAAAGGGTATGCTGAATCAAGATTTAGCAATGGACATAGTGATTAAGGAAATTAGCCGAAAAACGGAAGAACGATTTAAAAAAGACACAGAAAATCGACTTCAATACCATTTTGCTCATGAAATATTATTAGGAAATAAAGAACTGCAGCATAAATTCACACAAAAATACAACGAATGGAATGGGCGTATTGAGGAAATTCTCATCCATTTGTATGGTCTTAAAGAGAATCCTTTAAATAAAGCACTCTCATCCTGGTTATTAGGTGCAGTAGACGGCGTCATCCTGCAGAACCTTCTTGAAGTAAATGAAGCCAGCGAAGAAGACATGATCGAAATTTTTGAACTTTTATTAGAAAAAGGGCTGCCACAGTTCATCCGGATTTTAAACGAAAGCAAGTAGAAGCTGGGGTAAATCCCTTTGTTTTTTTGAACAAAAAGTTATTGCTTAGGATTCCGCTGACAAATGTATAAGGATAGTGTGATTTTTCATTACATCGCGATTTAAAAGAATAGACGTTCGCTTGATAGGGGTGTTAATTTTGCTGAAGAACAAAGCTGATGTCATAAATTTAATTCAATCAGACGAAAAAATGATGGAAATCATCCATACAGCTAGCATCCTGGATTTGCCTGACTGGTGGATTTGTGCCGGGTTTGTCCGATCGAAAATATGGGACACACTGCATGGCTACAAGGAGCGAACATCGATCCCGGATGTTGATGTGATTTATTTTGATGGCGCTAACATGGATGAAAAGTATGAAAAGAAACTGGAAAACAAGTTGAAGAAACTCATGCCTGATATTCCCTGGTCTGTAAAAAACCAGGCAAGGATGCATAGGGTAAACAGGATTCCACCTTATACTTCTTCAGAAGATGCCATCTCCAAATTCCCCGAAACAGCTACGGCTCTTGGCGTAAATCTGGACAAGGAGCATGAGCTGACACTAACTGCTCCATGCGGCATTGAAGGTGTGTTGCAAATGGAAGTGAAGCCGACACCTTTTTTTACTGAAACGAGAGAACGTGCTGTCATTTTCGATGAACGACTGATCAATAAGAATTGGACAGCTAAATGGCCAATGGTCAGTGTGTATCCAATAACATCACCTTCCCGCTAAAAAACCCAATTCAAACAGCTCTGCAAAATACACCTCCTGAAACTTTTTGTTCAGAATGCCGCTATAGTAGGCAAGTGGATTTTTCACCTGTATAGTTGACTTTATTTTGCGGATCAGTTGCTTGAAAGAATCCAGAGAGACGGACAGAATGGTATCTGTCTCGTTCTCCTGGTTGTTTTTGTAGGCAGCGATGACCGTCATTCTCCAGAATTCCTCGATTGTCTTTGCTTCTGGGAAGAAGTATTTCGCCAGCTCGACAAATGGCTTTGGAATCCGATCGCTTACGAAAAGATGTTGTTCAGATTTTATAGTGTTGGCTGTTTCTTCACGTTTATTACTGTTTATAGTTTTAGTTTCAAAAAGATTATTAGTTTTATTATGGTGGTTCATTTTTTCCTTCTTGGGTGGTTCACTCTTGGGAAAACGATTGAAAACGTATAGATTGCTGGATTGTGAACCGTTCTTTCTTTCCGTTTGGTACACAGTGAAGATTCCAAGATTGCTAGCTTTGATGATCATTCTTTTAAAAGTAGAACGAGAAATCCCGAGCTTGTTGTATTCCTCATGAATTGCCTTTAAAACGGTTCCAATTTTCGCATTGCTGACACCTGGGATTTTTGCCGCAAAACGGGCAAGCCTCTTCAATCCCACCAACTCTCCCTTAGAAAAATCATGTTTATGTACAGCCAGCCACATTTCCAAATGACGATTGAATTCCTCTAGCAATCCGAACTGCGAATACCCTTCAAAACCATCAATGACCCCAGATTTAATTGTCATCATTTTGCACCGCCCTTTCACTGTCTATATACAGGTGGGCATTTAAAAGGGACATGTAGGATAGCGGATTTTTGTGTCAGATTTGTGACAAATATTGAAGGAAGGTCCACTGGGAACGATAGAATAACGGCATCTTACTTTATGAAGAAATAATGAAATAAATTCATATTTTGCTGTCATTGATGGGGATAGTCAATCAGCTAAGGTGCTATAGGCTTTATTCTTAGTGGGATTTTTAAAATTAGATATATTCTGTGTTTATTTTTATATACAAGAGATAATATTTACAGTATTGTTATGTTATACGATATATCGTTATACATAATATCTAAAGAAGCAGTAGAAGAGGTGTTAGCAATGGCATATACTGGTGGACCGATGACGGAAGCGATGTATTACGTTCTGCTTGCGTTAATGAGGCCAAATCATGGATACCAGCTGATGCAGGCCATAATGGAGGTTTCTAATGGCAGAGTGAATATGGGACCGGGGACACTTTACGGAGTATTGTCTCGGATGGAAAAGGACGGGCTAATATCATTAGCAGAAAACGATGGCAGAAGGAAGATCTATGAAATAACCGTAGAAGGGGAAAAAGCGCTACGTACTGAATACGATCGGCTGCAGGCTTTGATTAAAGATAGTGCAATATTAGATTTGGGGGATGGAGATGAATAAGACGATATACAAACTCAGACCCAGTGATTTTTGGAGGATCGGAGAGCATGAAAGCTGGTTTGCTGATTTGGCGGCTGAGGGACTTTTTCTGAGAAAAATGGGGATCCATTTTGCAAAGTTTGAAAAAGGTGAACCAAAAAACATGAGGTATCGAATAGAAGTGTCCATAAGTAAGAAGATTTCAGCAGATCAAATTGAGATGTATAGTGAGACTGGCTGGGCTTATGTCACTAGCTATGGCTCTTTTCATGTGTTTTCATCACCTGCCGAGCTTGAGGCACCTGAGCTTCACACGGATCCTGCAGAGCAATCGTATACATTAAAAGAACTGGACAGGAAATTGGCATTTAATAGCGGTGCTGTGATTATTGGAATGATCTTGATGATTGGTATGCTGGGTTCAATCTGGTTTCTTGACGGTACACCTACCCTTGTTTTAGTGGATGGCATAGCTGTTCAACAAACGATTTTGGCTATTTTCCTCGCTTATACAGCCTATAACTCACTACAGGCAACACTATCGATTCGTGATTTGCGTAAAAGACTAGCCGAAGGAATACCAATTGACCACCATGCTTCCTGGAAGAAAAAGCATACATTACATACAACTGTCGCATTTGTATTTACCGTATTAGTTGGGTTGAGTGCCATTATTCCATTTTTTCAGCTAATGAAAATGGACACGAAAACATTGCCGGAAAAAAATGTGGATTTACCAATTGTCAGATTAGCGGATGTTGAAAATAATCCGGATTTAGTTCGCGCAGAATCTGCCTATTTGGATGATGGTGTGGATTGGGGAAATCGTTATTCATATGATTGGAGCCCTTTAGCACCCGTTCAATATGAAGCAGATGAAACCGGACTTGTCCCTGGGAAATTGTGGGATGATAAGAGCGGTGAATATTCACCTGGGATATCTACGCAGTATTATCAACTCAGGATTCCTAGTATGGCCGATAATCTGATATCAGATTTAATAGAAAGATACAGGTATGAACATACCCAGGCAGAATATGAAGAGAAAAATCACCCAGACTTAGACCATTTGGTCGTCCGTGTTGAAGACAGCATGAATGAAGTTTATGCATCAAAAGGGAACGCAGTCATGTATGTCAGATACTTTGTATACGCTGATGTTGATTTAGTAATAGAAAACGTAGCTAAGAAGATTACTATAATACCAGATTAAGAATCGGAGAGAGATTAAGCTTGTTATTAAAAGTAATAGTTACCACCTAGGTTTTTTATGAAGGCATTACCGTTAATGGTAATGCTTTTTTTCATAACAAGACACCAATTTAGGAGAACGCTCTTGTTGAAATGTAATGTATATATTGAAAAATGTAATTTATTATGTTCAGACCTAAAGGTTCAAGTATAAGCAGCACGGCATAACAAATTTGAGAAGAGCCGAATGTGCAATTGTCATTTTTATTTACTTTCTACCGATAATACCTTCTCATCAATATTAATTTGGTTGAGTAATAGAGTTTAGACGAATGGTGCCAATGGTAATCGTTTTACGGAATCTTGACAGCTTTGACTTCAGATCCTGAAAAGCTGAGAAAATAACCACGGATTCTTGACAGCTTTGACTCTATATCCTCAAAAGCTGTCAGAATAACTACGCATTCTTGACAGCTTATGTAATATAAAACGTTAATTCTTGATCATAAGTTTGCTCAATCATAAATCGACTGGTATTTAATTCTAGAAAAGGTAATGATATTATAATATTAAGGTAAAATTACACAAACTGGGAATGGACTTTTTTGAGAAAATACTTTGGAATAGTTTCAGAAGTAGTCCCTCAAAATCCAGATCCCTTTAATCCTATCATAAATAAAAAACAATAAAAATCAGATAGCAAACAGGAAGAAAGATTAAAATAGCTGCTGAAGCCTTCCTCCAAAAGGTTTTTGTACTATACCAGAAAGCTAACCTTGAACATATTAATCCGATCGCGATGACCCATATCCACAAATTCCCAAATACATAAGATTTAATTGGTAGTGCTTCTATTAATTAAAGAACTTTTCATATGCCTTAATCGTATATAAGTTGTGAGTGTATGATAAGCGTAATGGGTCAGATATCTCTTGGACTAGGAGGTGTGAATTATATCAATGAACTACTATTAGTTTCGTTACTGGTTTTTATATTTATGACATATAAAATGGTTAAAATCATAATGAACAAAGAAGTACCAAATGATAATAGGCGTATTGTACGGGCTTTATATGGTACTTCATTCTTAGGGTTAATCCTAGTAAACATGATCTTTTCTTAAATCCATTAAAAAAAGAAAAGGGAAGTTATGATGAGGTTATCCATCCTTTGTGTTTTACTATTTTCATCGTTTATAGCTTTTGGTTTTAGAGAGATCATTGTTAGCAGAGGCATTACATTCTGTCTTTGAGTTGAAGTAAAAGATGGTTTGAATTCAGAATAATTATAATTTTTTTCAAGTGAAAAATACAAAAGAACTGAGGTTGTTTCATGATTTTAAAAAGAAAAATATTTAGACTGCCAATATTGGCTTCCATGCTATTACTAGGCGGCTGTGTGGGAGAAGAAACTAAAGAGCAAGCTGGTTCTGTTAGCAAACCCGAGAACGGTGAGGCAAAACCAACTGAAGTAACTGAAGATCCAAAAGATGATAATAAGAGCATTGCAGTTTCGCTGCCGGAAGATTTCTTCCAAAAAAACAGATCCAATTTAATTGAAAAAATGGAAGATGGGTCAATACTAGTATTGTTTTCTGAAAGAATCTATGGAACAGAAGTGAAAAATAATGATATGACGGATAAAGAGAAGCTTGGTGCAGCCCGGAATTTTTACTATCTTACTGGTATAAAAGATAGTGAGTCTGTTCTAATGATTAAGAAAGACGGGTCCACTGCGGAAGAGAAGATATTCGTCCCTGCAAAATCAGAAAAGGTAACAAAGGTTTCAAAAATAGAGGAAGTACAAGAAATAGAAAAGTTTCAGGAAGTCTTTGATACCGCATTGGAGGGCAGTAAAATCCTCTATGTTGATGCTGGAGACCCGATGCTGATGGAAAGTGTTAGTACAGAAGAGCAGAAAAAGGCAGAAAGTCAGGCAAAAGCACAAAATTTAGAAATTAAGAACATTTTTCCGGTGCTCGGAGAAATGAGATCGATTAAAACAGGTCAAGAAATTGAAATCATCAAAAGTTCCATCGCTGTGACCAAAGAAGGAATTGATTCGATGATGAAAATTTCTAAAAATGGGATTGAAGAAAGTGTATTGGAAGATACCTTCTTTAATGCCATTTCAAAGGCAGGAACGGACCGAACAAGTTTTGACTCCATTATTGCTTCCGGAGAAAATGCAATTGAAGCTCATTATATGGAAAATGATGACGCCGCGCCTGAGGATGGCCTGATCTTGACGGATGTAGGTGCAGAAGTGGGCTACTATTCTGCAGATATCACGAGGACATTCCCTGCAGACGGTACATTCAGTGATCGTCAAAAAGAACTTTACAATATTGTTTTGAAAGCTCAAGAAGAAGTCATCAATCAAATGAAACCAGGTACAGATCTAGGGGTACTGTTTGAGACAGCGAACAATATTTTATCAGAGGAATTGATTAAGATAGGTTTAATCAATGATGCTTCAGAGTTGAGTAACTATTTTGCTCATGGACTATTTCACCCAATTGGTCTAGATGTACATGATGTCTCAGGTTACAATACTACGCTAGAACCAGGCATGGTGTTTGCAATCGAGCCAGGATTATATATCCCCGAAGAAAAGATTGGAATACGAATTGAAGATAACGTTCTTGTGACCGAAGAAGGACACATTGTATTGTCAAAAGAAATCATTAAGACGGTAGATGAAATCGAGGAATTCATGAAGAAAAAATAAACTCGCAGAAGCGCTGGAATCTTTCTGGCGCTTCATTTTTCTTGCTAGTCCAAGAGAGATTTAGAGGAAGAGCAAAAAACTTTTACCTAGATATTTTACTTGTTGTTGAATGGAAGTTTTTACAGTGATAAAGAAACTTGGGAAGCCTCATTTTTAAAGTTTAAGGAGAATTACATGGATAAAAGAATGAAAGATTTAGTGGATTTTATTAGAGACAAGTATGGTTTGAAGAAATATTTCTTACATACATATCAAATTCGCAGTAATACAACTATTTTCAATGAGACAGTTTATACCCTTGATATGGAATGGTTCCCTGATCATGAAAAAGATTGGCAAGATGAAGACTTTAATCCAGAGGGAACAGCTTATATTGAAATGGATATCCATTCAAAGGAGGTCTTTACAGTCATTTTTACTGGTGGAAGATCTTATGCGAACAAGAAGTTTAGCTTCAATGACAGGGATGAGATCATCAAGTGGATTGAAAAGGAAACAGGCCTGAAATATCAGCAGCAATTTCATTTTTGGAAAGAAGAAGAAGGAAAGATTCATTTTAAAGAGTGCATTAATGGGGTTGCTGTTTCTCCATCTGGTTCTATTGAGGTAAAATTCGATGACGCTGGCAAGCTGACACAACTTTTTGTTTGCGGTCAGTTTCCTGACGAGTCGCTGGTAATACAAGAAAAATATAAACTTTCCATTAATCTAATAGAGGGAATGGCCAAAGAACAATTGAAGTTGGCTGAATTTCCTAGTATGGAAAAGAAGAAGCTGGTCCCTGCTTATGCGATGGAAGAGATTTATATTAAGAATGACCTTTCTGGGACATTAAATTTTGAATTTATTGTCGATGCAAAGTCTCGATTGCCAATAGACGAAGTGATGGAATGGGAAAACAGCAGTCAGAAGTCATTTCAACGGAAAGAATTATCCTTGGTTGAGAATATGGCTCCTGAACAAGCGTTTTCTAAAGAGCCACATCCAGACTTAAAGCCAATCACCGAATCAGAAAGCAAGATGTGTTTGGAGTCGATAAAACTTTTATTGAGTGGAGAGTTCCCGGAGGATTCAGGAAACTGGATACTGAAATCGCTGCATAGAGAGAAGGGTTACATCCATGCCGTTTTAAAAGTAAAGGAACAGGAGGAGCGGGTATTTCACCGTAAGCTTTTGCTCTTCATTGACCCGCAAACTTATGAGGTATTAAATTATATGGATAATAAGTCTTTATTAGAGATTTATAAAGACTTTCAAGCTGCGGATCTTGTTAAGGTTACTAAAGAGGAATCGTATGACAAACTAAAAAACTTGATTGAGCTGTCACCATATTATGTGTATGATTTCGAGCAAGAAAAATATGTTTTATGTGGAAAATTGGACAGTCAGTATGCTGTAATCGCCTCTAATGGGGATGTTGTTAATTTAAGCGAGTTGTAATATAAAGTATTTGAGTCTTTTATCTTGGCTCTTTTCGTAAACTTTGTTGCTTTCTCAATCAAAAGTAAAAAACGACACCTAGTTTTTACGGGTATAAAAGCAATCCGGATTCATCTGCACATTATTTCCTTTAATGTGACGATAATCTTCGTACATCAGGATTTATCGTCACAATATTCCTTTTTATGTAATGAAAATCTTTGTTGCTGTATTCAGAAGTTTCCTCGAAAAGAGCCCCGACTCCTTTCATTCCGAGATTAATATTGAAAGTTGGTTTTCTTGCTTGAGTCATAACTATTCTAAATTAAACCCCTTTTTCTTCGAATGCGTGAATTTGATTGTTATGACCTAAAACGATGAGTATATCATTAGGGCAGATGACTTCTTCAACTGAAGGGGAAACAATAAATTCTTCTCCTCGCTGGATTCCGATGATGTTACATCCGTAATTGGCCCTGATATTCAGCTCATTTAATGTTTTGTCTGTTACCTTTTTTGTAGAGATTATTTCTGCAATGCTGTGGGTCTTGGAGAGCTCGATAAAATCAATAATTTTATCTGAACTAGCATGGTGGGCGATTCTCTTTGCCATTTCCCTTTCAGGGTGGATGACGAGATCGGCTCCAATTTTTTCTAATACCTTTTGATGATTATCACTTAATGCTTTCACCCATACTTGCTTAACACCCAAATCCTTTAGCAGTAATGTTGTGAGGATACTAGACTCAATATTACCGCCGAAGGATACAATGGCAAGGTCTACATTTTTCAAGCCCAATTCTTTTAGACTATTTTCGCTTATGGCATTGGCAACAACTGCATCCGTTGCAAATTGTCTATACCGGTTAACTCTTTCCGCGTCCACATCCACTGCCAACACCTCTAAACCAAGATGATGAAATTCTTTAACAAGGCTTCCGCCAAAACGTCCAAGACCTAACACAGCAAATAACTTTCTCATTATATATATCCTCCTGATTCCGTATAGAATTTCTATGACAGGGAACGTCTTTAACTTCATGTAATAAACTCCTAATTTGCCTATTCCTTTATCGCTTAGCTATAAGATTTTCTCACGAATGATGAGGGAGTCTTCTGTAGAAAACGATAATTCCCATAATGAATTATTGTCTCCAAAAATAACCAAAATATGTTTCCATCAATGACTTTTGAAGTGGAGAATGTATCAATAATCAGGAACATGCTTAGGAGAATGACACTTTTTTACTCTAAAATTACAGTTCCATAACAAATCAATAAAAAAGACAGGATTTCCAAGCCGGTGTCGAATTTTATAGGTATAGAGAAAAATAGGGGGCAAGATCTGAAGATATATAGGGGGACTGTAAATGCTAGAGTTTGAAACCAATATCGATCAATTTGCTACTATAAAAGTAATTGGGGTTGGCGGCGGAGGAAATAATGCTGTGAACCGGATGATTGAGGATGGCGTGCAAGGTGTGGAGTTCATTGCGGTGAATACAGATGCGCAGGCTCTTAACATGTCAAAAGCGGAAGTCACGATGCAAATTGGCGGTTCGCTGACGAGGGGTCTGGGAGCTGGTGCCAAACCTGAAATTGGCAGAAAGGCTGTCGAGGAAAGCAGGCAGCAGATCAGGGATGCCCTGCAAGGTGCGGACATGGTGTTCGTTACGGCCGGAATGGGTGGCGGAACCGGGACCGGTGCTGCGCCGGAAATCGCCCATATCGCACGTGAACTTGGTGCACTTACTATTGGAGTGGTGACTCGTCCGTTCACTTTTGAAGGCCGCAAGCGGGCACAAAATGCGGCAGATGGAATTGAAGAGATGAAGAAAGCCGTTAATACCTTAATCATCATTCCTAACGAGAGATTGCTGGAAATCGTCGATAAGAAAACACCGATGATTGAAGCCTTCCGTGAGGCGGACAATGTCCTCAGGCAGGGTGTCCAAGGCATTTCCGACTTGATCGCTGTGCCCGGCATGATTAACCTCGACTTTGCTGACGTGAAAACGATCATGTCCAACAAAGGAACGGCGCTTATGGGCATCGGTGTATCTTCAGGAGATAACCGTGCTGTCGAAGCTGCCAAAAAGGCCATCTCGTCTCCATTGCTTGAAACAAGCATCAACGGCGCAAAAGGAGTTTTAATGAACATCACAGGCGGCATGAACCTCAGCTTGTATGAAGTGCAGGAAGCGGCCGACATTGTGGCAGCTGCAACAGATGACCAGCTTAACATGATTTTTGGATCAGTCATCAATGAAAATCTGGATAAAGAAATCATGGTGACCGTGATTGCGACTGGCTTCGATCCTGATGAAGAGGAAGCTCCGCTGTCGAACACATCTCGCCGACCTGAAGACATGATTGTCAATTCCCGTGAGCAATACCAGTCTCAGCCGAAAAAGCGGGAGTCTGCTGCCTATGCAGAATCGGCGGATTACGGACGAGCCCAAAATATTAACAAGTCCGGCAGCTACAGACAATCCGGAAACTACAACCAGTCATCTTCCCACGATGAACCTGAGAATTACGAACGGGGTACCCAGCAACAAGACGACTCGCTTGATATTCCAGCGTTCTTGCGGAAGCGAAGCAGAAGGCGTTAATACAAAAGGCCAAATCATTTGCGATTTGGCCTTTTTGAATAGGTATTAAATCAGCGTTAATCCTAACAGTTTTTGATACCTATCAATCAGCGTTAATTTGAATTGTTAATCAGCAATATTTATTGTATGGAAAATCTTATTCATTATTGCGGACCAAATTGCTTTTGAGGTGATT
Source organism: Mesobacillus subterraneus (assembly GCF_020524355.2). NCBI lineage: Bacteria > Bacillati > Bacillota > Bacilli > Caryophanales > Bacillaceae > Mesobacillus > Mesobacillus subterraneus. The sequence goes on along the minus strand of NZ_CP129019.1, from coordinate 2,077,117 downwards.
TGGTCTTCGTGATTTGTTAAACATTTTATAATCGTCATTACAAAGGAGGTATAATGCGATTTTTTTAAAAAAATTAAGGGATTAGAGTTGAAGAAGATTTCGTTTTTGCATAGTATCAGGTACTTTGTATGAGGCCAGCTAGAAAACATGGCTAAAATCTTTGCTAACCGTCATTTTCTTGACTTAAGTCAATGAGAATCTTCCTTAGACAGAATACAATTTTAGTGAGATCAATTTTCGAGGAGGTTCTTTATGGCAACAAATAATAATATGCAACGAAAAGCAGCATTCATATCAGGTATGGCTTTGCTCATTATGACGCTGGCGGACTTTTTTTCTCAGGGATATGTACACAGTTCGTTAGTTGTTAATGGAGACGCAGTAACCACATTAGAAAACATCCAAGGATCGCAATCTCTGTTCAGACTTGAGATCCTTGGATGGCTAATCATTCTCATTGCGGATTTAATTGTTTCATGGGGCTTTTACGTGTTTTTGAAGCCTTTTCATCGCGAATACGCATTATTGGCAGGTTGGCTTCGTTTGCTTTACACAGCAATTTTGGCAATTGCGGTATCACATCTCATTATAGCTAATAGTACCCTTCAAGAATCAGTTACAGGTGAAGCATTGGCACAAGAAGTTATGAGGTCCATCACAGCTTTTGAAGCAATATGGTCTGTGGGATTAATCATTTTTGGGATACATCTTATCGTAGTCGGCTTGGCAGCAATGAATACAAATAAGATCCCCAAAGTCCTTAGCATTCTAGTAATCTTAGCAGGCTTCAGCTACTTCATCATTCATTTCATGTATGGGTTTATTCCCCATCTTGAAGGTTTTACAGGAATATTGGAAATGATTCTTATTGCTCCGATGTTTATGGGTGAATTAGGTTTTGGTATCTGGTTATTAGTAAAAGGGAGAAAATTGACTAATGACTAATACTAGTCAACAATTCTGAGGTGATTTGTTTCTGAGCGCTTCTTAATACGACTAAGGGATTCTGGTTTTATTCCAAGGTAGCTTGCTAGTTGGTACTGTGGAACTCGGTCAATTAAATCTGGTCTTTTTATCATCAAAGCATGATATCGCTCTTCTGGAGTTGACGAAATAAAGGAGGAGAAATCATCCCTCATAGCACCGATATCTTCTTCAATCATCTTGCGAGTCATAGCCTCTAATACCGGATGCATGTCGTATATTTCCTGCTCAGCAGCTAAATCGCCTACAACAAGCGTACAGTCTTCCAAACAGCCAAGAGAGTATGGTGAAGTTTTATCCGGAGTATGTTGATTAAAAATCGTTACACTTTGTTCTTCCGTAAAAAAATTGTAAGTATTCTCATTTCCATTTTCATCAACAGCATACTGACGTACACAGCCTTTTAGGACAAAATAGCATTTGTCAGGAACTTCTCCTTGATGCAGCAGGATAGTTCCTTTCTTAAAAGTTGCAACAGGAACATCGGTTGTCAGTTCTTTTAATTTGGCTTCATTGAGGTCAGAAAAACGTTTCATATATTGGATGAGGACATCTTTCATGTTATTTACCTCCTTATCAAGTATTGTGTAGATAATATAAGTATAGCAACATGAACACGGATAGGAACAGCAATCTTGTTTTGTTTTACCCTTCGGTAAAGGATCATTTGAGTGAGATGATCCCTATTGTCTAAATTCCAACTGTCGATGAGACGATCGAGCCAATTCACTTTAGGATTGGCTTTTTTGATGTTTAAGATTTTTTTAGGTGTGATGGAGTTGTTTTCTTCACAATAGTCCTTGTTGATTGGAAACTGTTTGTCTTTTTTGACGTAAGTAATTCGCCATTCAAATTTGAAAGTCGAAATAAAATCTGATACGATTAAATCGCACACGATATAATTGAAACTGAGGAGGAAGTTAAATGAAAACTGTTTACGATTTTACGGTGAAAAAGACAAATGGTCAGGAACAATCTTTGAGAGATTTTGAGGGCAAGCCTTTGCTGATTGTCAATACTGCAAGTAAATGCGGGTTAACTCCTCAATTTGAGGGACTTCAGGAATTATATAACCAATACCAGGGGAAGGGCTTAGAAATTCTCGGTTTCCCTTGTGGCCAGTTCAACGACCAAGAGTTCAATGATATTGACGAAACCACGCAGTTTTGCCAGATGAACTATGGAGTTTACTTTCCTATCTTTGGGAAGATTGATGTGAACGGCGAACAAGCAGATCCTCTATTTGTCTTTTTGAAAGAACAAAAAGGCGGAATCCTTACGAAGGATATAAAGTGGAATTTCACTAAATTTCTGGTGGATGGAAATGGTCAGGTGGTCAAGCGCTATGCACCGACGACTGAACCTAGTAAAATTGAGAAGGATATTGAAAACTTAATATAAAGCATGTGAAGGATGATTCACTTGGATGATTTTTTAACTCTGGAAAATCAGCTGTGTTTTGCTGTGTATGATGCAGGGAGCCAGTTTAACAAACTGTATACAAAAGCACTCGATCGCTTCGGGTTGACCTATCCGCAATATTTGGTGCTGCTGGCCTTGTGGGAACAGGACGACCTTTCTGCAAAAGAGCTTGGCGAAAGGCTGAACCTTGGCACTGGGACCTTAACACCGATGATCAAGAGAATGGAAGCTAATGAATGGCTGAAGAGGGAGCGTTCTACTGCGGATGAAAGGAAAGTCTGCATTAGCCTTCTTCCAAAAGCAATAGAACAAAAAGAAGCCATCGTGGAAAAAATCGCAACTGAATTAAAGCTGTGCAATATTGAATATGAAGAATACGCGCAGTTAATGAAACAGTTGAGAGTGCTGCGAGGGAAGTTAAAAGAATATAACCGATTATGAGATAAGTGCAGGGGACGTACCCTGTGCTTTCTTTTGTTCTAAGGTCCTCACATGGCTTTTTGAAAAAATCAATCTATGTTTCAAAAAGTAAATATGGTAAAATTAGGTGATTTTAGACGGGGAGTGGTGTTGATTTGGAACTGATAACTCTAAACCTAATTTTCTTGACCTTATTTATTTTCATCATCCATTCAATTGAAACTCTTGCTTATGCAGTTAGACTATCAGGTGCTAGAGTTAAAATGATAGCATCAGCTTTATCTCTTTTTAACATCATGGTCATTGTTTCAAGACTGGCTAATATGATGCAGCAGCCCTTTACAGGAAGCCTTATTGATAATGCGCCGAAAGAGAATACTTTGGAGTTTGTAGAAGCTCAATATCGAATTCTTATTGGAGCCTCTACCGTAGGGACAATATTTGGAATCCTTTTGCTGCCCAGTTTCATCGCATTATTTTCGAGAGCGATTATTTTACTGTCAGAGGAAAAAGGCTCTGTTCCAACCTTAATGAAAAGAATATTTTCAATCAAATACATCAGGCGAGGCTTAACACATTTAACTCTACCTAAATTTACATACTTAAGGGATACAAATGTTAAGGATATACCGATAAGACTATTCTTTGTGAATATGTTCATCACGGCTATATACACAATTGGGGTTTTGTCTGCGCTTTATGCAGCCTTGCTCGCACCAGAGCGAGAGATTACCGCTACAATGGCTTCAGGCTTAATTAATGGAATTGCAACAATCCTATTGGTTATTTTCATCGATCCCAAGCTCTCCGTCATGGCAGACGATGTAGTCAATCAAAGAGGAAGTTACAATAAACTGAAAAGCCTATCTATCATGATGGTCACTTCCAGATTATTCGGCACGATTTTAGCACAAGCACTGTTCATCTGGGGTGCAAAGTATATCGCCTGGTTTACCAAGTTTATTGTTTAGGGATGAGCTGCCTGAGGTTAGGACAGGATTTGGGTTACTGGGGCTAAAGTTGTCCGAAGTAGTGTTTGGTTCGGACATTATAAGGGCTTTTGCTGCTGAATTTGTCTGAAGTAGGAGTAAGTTCGGACATAATTAGGATTTCAGCAGCTGAATTTGTACGAAATAGGGGTAGGTTCGGACATAATTAGGGTTTCAGCAGCTGGATTTGTCCGAAGTAGGGTCAGGTTCGGACATAATTAGGGTTTCAACAGCTGAGTTTGTCCGAAGTAGTGGTAAGTTCGGACATAATTAAGGTTTCAGTAACTGAGTTTGTCCGAGGTAGGGGTAAGTTCAGACATTATTAGGGTTTCAGCAGCTAAATTTGTCCCAAGTAGGGGTAGGTTCGGACATAATTAGGGTTTCAACAGCTGAGTTTGTCCGAAGTAGTGGTAAGTTCGGACATAATTAAGGTTTCAGTAACTGAGTTTGTCCGAAGTACGGTTAGGTTCGGATATAATTAGGGTTTCAGCAGCTGGATTTGTCCGAAGTAGGGTCAGGGTCGGACATAATTAGGGGTTCAACAGCTGAGTTTGTCCGAAGTACGGTTAGGTTCGGACATAATTAGGATTTCAGCAGCTGAATTTGTACGAAATAGGAGTAAGTTCGGACATAATTAGGGGTTCAACAGCTGAATTTGTCCGAAGTAGGGTCAGGTTCGGACATAATTAGGGTTTCAACAGTTGAATTTGTCCCAAGTAGGGGTAGGTTCGGACATAATTTGGATTTCAGTAACTGAATTTGTCCGAAGTACGGTTAGGTTCGGACATAATTAGGGTTTCAACAGCTGAATGTGTCCGAAGTAGTGGTAAGTTCAGACACTATTAGGGTTTCAACAGCTGAGTTTGTCCGAAGTAGTGGTAAGTTCGGACATAATTAAGGTTTCAGTAACTGAGTTTGTCCGAGGTAGGGGTAAGTTCAGACATTATTAGGGTTTCAGCAGCTAAATTTGTTCGAAGTAGGGGTAGGTCCGGACATAATTAGGGTTTCAGCAGCTGGATTTGTCCGAAGTAGGGTCAGGTTCGGACATAATTAGGGTTTCAACAGCTGAATTTGTCCGAAGTAGGGGTAGGTTCGGACATAATTTGGATTTCAGTAACTGAATTTGTCCGAAGTACGGTTAGGTTCGGACATAATTAGGGTTTCAACAGCTGAATGTGTCCGAAGTAGTGGTAAGTTCAGACACTATTAGGGTTTCAACAGCTGAGTTTGTCCGAAGTAGTGGTAAGTTCGGACATAATTAAGGTTTCAGTAACTGAGTTTGTCCGAGGTAGGGGTAAGTTCAGACATTATTAGGGTTTCAGCAGCTAAATTTGTTCGAAGTAGGGGTAGGTTCGGACATAATTAGGGTTTCAGCAGCTGGATTTGTCCGAAGTAGGGTCAGGTCCGGACATAATTAGGGTTTCAACAGCTGAATGTGTCCGAAGTAGTGGTAAGTTCGGACATAATTTGGATTTCAGTAACTGAATTTGTCCGAAGTACGGTTAGGTTCGGACATAATTTGGATTTCAGTAACTGAATTTGTCCGAAGTACGGTTAGGTTCGGACATAATTAGGGTTTCAACAGCTGAATTTGTCCGAAGTAGTGGTAAGTTCAGACACTATTAGGGTTTCAACAGCTGAGTTTGTCCGAAGTAGGGGGAAAAGTATAGTCTAATAGAATTAAACTGTCTTTTGACTTCTCTGAAGTAACTAATTGCACCTATGATTTAGGAAACATCATAAACACATCCTCCGAAGACAGAACTTCTGTATGGCCACAAACTACTAACCAACACGGGTTTTTCAGACCTTACCCTCGTGGAGCTTTTGGAAGGAATCTTTGAGGAACCACTACTGTCAAAAAAGCAAGAAGCGGAGAATAACTTAAGGCTTGAAAATGAGTTTGTGAATTCATTAAAACTGGAAATCCCAGAAGTTGGATGGTGGTTTGAGTGGATTAGTGAGAGAAGCCCAGATACAAGGTGGATTTGGTCACTTTACCGCCAGGATGACCTTATGCTTACAGGAATGATAAGAGAGGTCTCTATTGCTTTTTTGTCGCTGCCGAAAAAGGGAGAATTTGAACGCCTCCCTTTCTTCGCTCAGCGGACAACGGGGAATCCACATTATTTTGACATCTCTGAGTCAGGCGGTAGATTATTACTCCATTTACTAACGGTAAATAAGAAAACTCGTGAAGACCCCGAGTACCTTTTTCCAAAAAGCACGGAGGAAATCAATGATATACTCGCAGAATATGGTCTGTTAAGGGATGACTTGTGGAATTTCGTGACCGTCCAGGGAATGATTGCTTACTATCAGGGCGAAATCCACCCCGTCTGGAATGCAGCTGTTCATACCAGAACAGTATGGAATGTTCCGATGAAAGAATTAGCCAGACTAGAAACTATCCAGCCTGCCTCTGGCCAAATGGTGTGGATTGTTGAAAATTCAAGTGTGGCCTCTACGATAATGGATGCAGTCCCTGATGCGACTGTAGTCTGTACACATGGACAGTTACGAGCAGCAAGTTGGAGACTCCTAGATAGATTGGTCGAGGAAGAATGCACATTATTTTATTCTGGCGACCTGGATCCAGAAGGAGTCCAGATTGCAGACCGTTTGAAGAAAAGGTATCAAGAAAAGTTGGTACTGTGGAGGATGGACCCCTTGGCATATGAGAGTAGTCTCTCAAATGAGGATATTGCCGGAAGGATTTCAAAGCTTGATGGTGTATCGTCACAAGAATTGGTAGACCTCGTTAAAATGATGTGTATGAAGAAAAAGGCAGGATATCAGGAAGCGTTGGTAGATAAACTTATTGAAGATATTAAACAGGCTCAATAAAATTAATGAAGAGTTATGGTAATAAATGCAGAACAAAAAGAACTTAAAGGTGGATTCTTGGATTTAAAAAGAGGTCAGCAAGAACTCAAGGAAGGGCACCAAGACCTAAAATATGGACAGAAAGTATTGCAAAAAGATGTGTCGAGTATCAAAGATAATCTGATTAATGGGCTTGGTCCATATTTTAAACAAATAGAGAAACATATTGATACAAGGACTGATGAACTGAAAGATGTATTGGGAGATCAGCAAAGAGTGATTGATACCCTAGCTGCTCGTTCTATTAAGCATGAAAGCGAAATAAAAGATTTCAAACACATATTGAAAAACCAGTAAGGGGCGATTTTTGCTCCTTTTTTTGTTGTTGCCAATAATCTTTTGAAATAGCTTCCATGTCTGGTTTCCTTAACCCAATGAGCTTACTGAGCATGCAAAGGTTGCTAATTTTTATGAAAACTGGTGTCTATATTATGTAATGATTTCTCTAAAACTCTAGAAAAAGATTTTGCATAAGGTGGAACCAGACCGATTTAGGTATCTAAAAGTGTAATATTTTAGTAGAAGAGATTACATATTGTGTATAGGTCAAACTTGTGAGAGAATTTAATGGAAATATTTTACTTGTAAGGGGGAGCAATCTGTATGAAGGGTCCTATAAGGAAATTGATTAAAAAAAGGATTCCAATCCTAACAACATTACTGATATCCCTATGGATTTGGTATGGTTCATATCACCTGGGATTTAATATAGGGGAATTCTTCGCAAATATAAAAAACTAATTCTAGAGTAAATTATGGAATATTGGCTAAAGGCAACGAGTTTTACTAGTCGTTTATAGCTTCATTTTAGAATATGAACAAAAATAATTCTAAGGAGTTAATGATGATGAGGAAAAGAGAACTATTCACTATATCAGCTCTGTCATTTTCATTGGGTATTGATATAGGATTTTTAATTTCTCCAGCGAAAAATGGTTTTGGCAATAATTCTGGTAATAACATAAAAAATTTCTACTATAGCAAACCTTCAAAAGATGATGAATCATGATTTTATGAAAATGTTTTATTTAGGTAGTAATTATGAGAGGAAAGAGATTTCCAGTTAGATATTGAGAATCGCATGACTTGGTGTTTTTAGGGAGAACTTTCAAAATGAATTTTAAGTTTTGCGGGACTACTCTCCAGTTATGGTGAAGATTTTTTCAATAGGTGTATTGATCATTACCATAACGGTGAAGAAGTAGCTAAACGTGTTCATTTTTTATAAAAGTACCTTTGCCTTGCAGGAAGCGCTGCATGGAATAGAGAATGACGATCGACAAGCTTTTGAAGCTGGTATACAGAATTATAGATCGGTATGATGGAGAGTTGAACACAATATAGAATAAGTAAAAAAATGCCGCGGTCAACGCGGCATTCCTCATTTTCATTTTTCAATGATTTAATCATTTAATTACCTATAAAATAGGTATTCCTAATTTTATCGAAGTAATAGAGGATTCTAAGTTTTTAGATTAGGATGCGAGGAGGGGGATAGATTGATCCAGAGGCTTGGAAACGCACCCTATTTACTTTTGGTTGTTGCTGCATTATTTTGGGGCGGCAATGCGGTTGCTGGGAAGTTTCTTGCTGGTTCGCTGCCGCCGGTGACGATTTCGTTCACCCCGTTTGGGAATTGGTGTCCTGATCATGTCTTCGGTGATTATCAAGTTGTTCAGACATGAAAGGGCCGCCTTAAGAGAACACTTCAAGCTGCTGTTATTCCTGGCTTTGACTGGGGTAATTGGATTTAATCTGCTGATTTATTGGGCGCTCAATTATACGACGGCGATCAATGCGACCTTATTGAATAGCACTAATCCTCTCTTCATTTTCCTTCTTTCAGCTCTTCTGATTGGAGAAAAAATGGAGTTGAAGTACTGGGTGTCGATGGGGATTTCAATGGTCGGTGTGCTGATTGTCATCACGCATGGGTCAGTTGAGAGGATGCTTGCTTTGCAGTTTAATAGTGGCGATTTGATTATGGTGTTGGCTGTCATTTTATGGTCTTTATATTCTATTAATATTAAAAAGATTTCCGGAAAGCTGCCATCACTTGTAATTTTCGGCTTTACGCTTGCGCTTGGTTTCCTGGTGATGATTCCTGCGGTGGCGATTGAGTTGGCGTTTGTACCGGCTGGTGAAGTGAATCTTGCGGAGTGGAGTGCTTTACTTTACATTGGAATTTTTCCGTCCATATGCTCGTTTTTATTTTGGAATCGTGCAGTTGCAATAATCGGTCCATCCAAAGCATCTATTTCTTTGAACCTAATCCCGGTGTTTGGTACAGTGGCTGCGTTTTTTATCTTAGGCGAGGTGATTGACATACCGCAAATCATTGGCGGCTGCCTGGTTTTTATCGGCGTTTGTATTACTTCTATTACGAAAAAGAAAACAGTGCAGTTGGCAGAAGAAGCATAATGTTATTCCGGTGGAGATTTTATGAAACGGAGTGTCTCAGTTTGATTGGGACACTTTTTTTTGATTTGGTCCGTAAATCTATTAAAAAGGAAAATTCCTTATTGGGGCGAATTTATTAGGTATTGTACTTTAAAATGAGTTTATATTAGGAGGATTACATATGTATAAAGATGGTTTTGTAGAGGTTACCGGCGGGAGAGTCTGGTATGAAATTTATAATAAGGATGCGAAAGGAACACCAGTTGTTATTTTACATGGAGGGTCAGGGTCTTCCACTTACTCATTAAAAGGGCTGAAGGCACTGGGCAAGGATCGCCCTGTTGTCATGTATGACCAGCTTGGCTGCGGGAAATCGGATCGTCCGGATGATCTGTCGCTTTGGAAAATTGACAGGTTTGTTGAGGAACTCGGTCAAGTTCGTGAGGCGCTGGAGCTTGATGAAGTTCATATTCTTGGACACTCATGGGGTACGACCTTGGCAGCAGCCTATGTGCTGACAAAGCCAAGCGGAGTGAAGAGCGTGATTTTTTCAAGCCCATGTTTGAGTGCCCCTATGTGGGAAGAGGATCAAAAGCGGAATATTGCCAAGCTGCCGGTTGACGTGCAGGAGACGATATTACGCTGCGAGGAAAGTGGCGAGACAGATTCAGAGGAATTCAAAGCAGCAATTAATGAGTTCAACAAGGAATTCGTGTTCCGAGGTGAACCGGATTTAGAGTGGTTGAAAGCTGGAGCTGGCATGAAAAACCCTGTTGTTTATGAAACGATGTGGGGTCCATCTGAATTTACGGTGAAGGGCAATCTTAAGACTTTCGATTGCACACCACAGCTCGGCGAGATTGAGTGTCCGACACTTTATACCTGCGGCCGTTTTGATGAAGCGACACCTGAATCGACTGAGTATTATGCCAGGTTAACACCAGGGGCAGAATTCCACGTTTTTGAAAAAAGTGCCCATATGCCTTATATGGAAGAGCCGGAAGAGTATCAGCAGGTTATTAGCGCTTTTTTGGATAAATTATAAGCTTTAATCTATATAACTTTTATGCATTTGGGGGAGAAAACGTGCTTCATTTATATGTAATAAGGCATGGCGAAACGAAATGGAATAAAGAGAAAAGGAGCCAAGGAAGACTAGATTCGGCACTTACGCATAAAGGGATCGAGGATGCGCGCTCATTGGGAGAACGCCTTAAGGATATTGAGTTCCGTCAAATGATTTCTTCACCAAGCAGCCGCACGCTGGAAACAGCAAGGCTGGTAAAAAATGATGAGCAAATCCCTTTGAAGACAGATGACAGACTGATGGAGATTGATCTCGGTCCGTGGCAAGGAAAAACGGAGGCTGAGGTCAAAGAATTGTACCCAGAAGCATACGATGCCTACTGGAACGAACCAGAAGCATATGCTGGTGAAGGTGGAGAAACATTTTTAAAAGTCCAGAGCAGATTAATGGAATTTTTGGATGATCTAGAAAGGCAAGGCGAAAATGGAAATGTTCTCATTGTTACGCATGGAGTGGTCATCAAGACTCTTTATCTTCTATGCCGAGACGCTTCGATAAACCAATTATGGGACCCGCCATTTATTTACGGTACAAGCTTGACGATTCTGACTCTTAGAAATGGAAAGAGAGAGCTTCAGCTTGAAGCATGTATATCACATTGTTCCTGAGTGGCTATATCGTAAGGTGTGACTTTTCTTATACTGCATCGTAAACTCTTTATGCTATTTTAATAGTGTTAATTAAGTCATAAAGGAGTTTTTCTCATGAGCTGTGGATGTTCTAGATTAGAAGATGGCAAAGCAATTGTTGATCATGTGAAGAGTAAAGGTAAGGAAAAGATAAAGCCACGCGTAGCACACCAGATCGCATGTGAATGCGGGGAAATGTTCACGATGGAAACCGTTATAACAAACTGCCCTAGCTGCGGCATGACATACGGCGTCACCCCTTGCAGTTCCGGGGATATCGAAAAGGTAAAAGCTGCAGGAATTCAATACGCATAAGAACAAAAAGCGCAAGCGCCATGTTCAGCCCCGACAAGCGCTGGAGCTGGATTAAGAAAACTACATGTAGTTTTCCACACTTAAATAATTTTATCATTTCCTTAATAATAAAAAATCTCTCGAGATGTCGAGAGATTTTTTTTGTTTGTGCTTTAGTATTTTAATTGAAATTGGAGTGGATTGAGTGGTGGAGGTTAATCCATCCTAAAAATTGTTGAAAGAATTTAAAGATTTGCTTTGATGGGTTGTTGCAGAACTTTCCCATCAATAGGGTTTATATCAAAAAATCTGATTTTCGACCGGCTGTTTAGACTTGTTGAAAGTGCGTCTTAAATACGCTGTGTTTTTTTCCGAGTTTATTGGTAACTATATAGGTTGTTTCAAACTCTCGATCTACATCGTATTTTTCACCAACGTTGAATTCTAACTCCAAACCTTGGTTGTTAATGCAAATGACTTTTCGCATAGTTATCCTCCTGGGAAATGAATCATTCTTTCTATATATTTCGTAAGGAGTTTCGGTTTTATGTCGCTTTTGGATAGGGCTAATTTTTTGATATTATTATAAATTTTGCTAGGTTAAATTTTGGAAAATCTTTCAGAATTTCCAATTCGGCAATAAAGCAGACACATTCGCCAATAAACTATTTTTTCGCCAATAAAAATTGATACTCGCCAATAAATAGCAGGTTTTCACGAATAAAAGGTCTCACCACTCAAATAGAGAACTTCCAATTTCCGGTTTAGCCTAAAAAGAATCTATTATTATGATAAAATCATAGAAGACTACAATCGGGGGATCATTTTATGAATACAAATACATATTTTTATCAATTTTTAGAGCCGATTTCTAAGGAATTGGCCTTACTCGCTAAGGAATTAGAAAATAGTATCTTTTTCAGCCCGAGAACGATGCTGACACATTCGCGGGTGTTCATTGAAAATATTTTGCAGCAAGTAACGAAGGCAGAAGAGATGACGGAGGATCCTCGGACTGGTTTGAAGGAACGGCTGGATCTGCTCAATGATCAGGGGTATTTGATTCCTGAAATTCGGGATGCACTGCATTTGGTGCGGAGAATGGGAAATCAGGCGGCACATGATGCGCGGATGTTCCGCTTTTCTGAGGCGCTTTTATCGTGGGAAGCCTTGTATAGCATTGTGAAATGGTATGTGGAGGTCTACGGTCCGGTTGATGTGACCGTGCCGGAATATCAGGACCCTTCTCCCCAAGCAGAAAAAACGTTCGATATGTCTGAGCTTGAGGTCAGGTTAAAGGGATTGGAGGATTTGTTGAAAAATCCTCCTCCGCAACAAGCTGAATCTCCAGCGAGTGAAGAAGCAGCAGTGGCTGTTGATGCTCCTGTTGTTGAGGTTCAGGAAACGCCTGGATTTACGCCGATACGGAATATCACTTATAAAGGAAGGTCACTTGAGATTCCTTATTTCCTGCGGGATGCGTTTCTCTTGCCGCAACGATTTGATAAATCTGAAACATTCCTGATTCGTCTCGGTGCGGAACAAGAAGCGCGGATCATGAGTGAGCTGCCAGGTGACCTAGAGGGTCTGCACAAAAATGTGAAGCGGTATAACGAGAAGAATGATGAACAATTTTTCGAAGAGCTTGGGATCTTCATTGAAGAGGAGAAAGTTCGCAGAAATCTTACACTGAAGCGTCAGGGAGAGCTATTCTTCTTTTACAAGGCGAGTCATATTGTTGTGACGGAAGAATTGAAAAAAGTTGCGCTAACTGCAGAGGAATTTACGGGCATCCCAAGTTTGTTAAGACAGTTGAATGAAGATCAAATCTATACTGTCAGCCAGCTTCCAATGGAGCTTGTGATTTTGGCGAAGTATGCCAATGTTGGTATTGGGACGGTTGAAAAATTGTTCGACCAGTTAAAATCCAAGGGTACGGACAAGGCCGTGCATGCAGATGATGATACTTCAACAGAACGGAAAAGCTTCAAGAAGTGGGAATCACTCTATGTAAAAGTAAAGCTGAATGGCGATGAATCTATTATTGAGGGTGCTAGCGTTCCGGCGATTTGGAAGGAAACGTTGAAGTGGATTGAAGGAAATCGACTCCCTTTATATGACCTGATAAAAGCGGGAATCATCCTTGGGTCTACCGATTATGGCAAACGATATGCCATTGCGCTCCAGCCAATCCATCCTGATCAAAGTCCATTTACGCAGCTTCATACCTATCTATCCCAACTTACAGATGAAGTATATTATCTAGAGACGAAGATCAATCCAAAGTCAGGCCTTGAAACATTGGGTAAGATTTTGACTCGACTCGGTGTTGAGGTGGATATTCCGTTATTGAAGGGTGAATAGGAATGACAGACTGCCGTGGTGATGCCACGGCAGTTTTTAGCATTATTTTACTTCCTTTTTTGGGCTTTCAACTTGTTCATTTCCAGTTCTGCTGCATATTCTTCTTGTGATTTTCCTTGTTTGAAACTTTCAGATTGGATTTTCTTGAACTTGTTGTCATTTTGATTTGGCATGAAAAAATCCCTCCATTTCTCATGAGTATTTTGTTCAAAGGCTGAAGGATTATTCTGTCATTAACATGCAAAAATTTAAAATAGTATTTTAAAAACTATTGGATAAATTTCTCATTATTCTATATTATTTTGCTATTCCGAGTTTGATGAAAGCGCTTTACATGTGAAACTATTCACAAGTATAATAAGAGTGTAAATAATACATTATTCATTTCCGGGAGGAATCGCAATGTTAGCTGACCTTATCTATGAATTCAAAAGCTGGTGGATTGGAGATTTACCAAAGGTCGGAAATGAGGAGTTTGAAAGAATCGAATCAAAGCATACAAGAGTTCATCACGACGAAGATATATATGAAATCATTCGAGTGCATTAATCGCATAGCCCACTGCAGTCCGATTCCAAAGCGAGTTGGACTGATTTAATTTTTTAGTAGAAAATAACTTCTGACTGTTATATGATTAGACTTCCTTATAGTTTGTTTTTTTCTAAGCGAAATGGAACAAACTAAACAATGGACGTACTAGAATATGGAGTTGATTTTTTGAGTAAAGCGAAGGGTAAGAGCGGTACAGGAAGAGGTACTGGCAAGAAAGGCTGGAATCGCTGGCAAGCTAGTGCAAATAAAGCTAAAAGTTTCAAGCCGTACAAAAGTAAAGGTGTAAAACATGGGGATGCTTCCAAGGATGGAGCCTCTGAAAAATAGTGACTGCAGTTATCAAGGCGTTGATCCAGAAATGGATTGACGCTTTTTTTTAGATTATTCAATATAAGAATATTTAAAATTAATAAAAATTTATTGTAATTCGATAAATACCATGATAAATTCAAATTGACATTAAATGAATGAGGTGCTTGTTATGAAAAAAGGTTCAACACTTTTTTTGAAGGTAGCTGTTATTCTTATTGGCCTGCCAGTTTTGGCTTTGTGTCTGTTTGTATTGCCTCAGATTGCGGCTGAAGCGAATGAAGCAGCGGAAAGAGGTTCAGATATGGCTTTTGTGGTGTATGCCCTTTTAATGGTTATGTATGTTTCGGCCATTCCTTTTTACTTCGCTTTGTATCAATCATTTAAACTTTTAACGCACATCGACAGAAATCAAGCTTTCTCTGACTTGTCTGTAATAGCTCTTAAGAATATTAAAAAAAGTGCCATCACAATAAGTGGAATGTATTTGGTTGCTATGCCATGCGTCTATATTTTAGCCGAGGTTGATGATGCACCGGGTCTAATCATTATCGGAATGGGTATGATTTTTGCTCCGTTAGTGGTTGCGGTCTTCGCGGCGGTTCTCCAGCGTCTATTAAAAGAAGCCATCGATTACAAAGAAGAGAACGACTTAATAGTCTGAGGTGAAAACAATGGCAATTATAATCAATATTGATGTGATGTTGGCAAAAAGAAAAATGAGCGTAACGGAACTTTCAGATCGGGTTGGAATCACAATGGCCAATCTTTCTATTTTGAAAAATGGAAAAGCAAAAGCGATCAGGCTATCTACCCTAGATGCCATTTGCAAAGCATTAGAATGCCAGCCTGGTGATATTTTGGAGTATAGAAGTGATGAAGAGTATTAATTTGGCTATATTGCGTTGATCCAATAGGGTTGACGCTTTTTTCGATTGCCGTTCTGGATATTTGGAATGAAGTTGGAGTATAAGATGTTTATTAAAAGGCGGTGAATAGACATTTTGGTAGTTGAGTGTACTTGAATTGTCTATTAATAGGACTTTAAAGTACATTTCGGTTGCTGATGGGGCTTGAAATGTCTAATAAAAGAGGCTTAATGGACATTTCAGATGCTGGTGGGGTTTGAAATGTCTAATAAAGGGGGTTTTATGGACAATTCTAAAGCTAGTGGAGCTTAAAATGGCTAAAAGCTGTGATATTTATTTTCTAGAATGCTAAATGAATATATATGAGTGTCGTTTTTCGGAAAACATCTTTCATTTTGCTAGATGAATTATAGAAAGGGATATATTGACAACAATTCAGATAACCGATAAACTATTCTAAAATTCCAAATAATAAAAGCGTTGAAGAGAAGAGTAATTAAGCTTGGCTATTTCCAGAGAGCTCCTGGTTGCTGAAAGGGAGTAATATTAGGCTTAATGAATAAAGTCTCGGAGCATCTTACCAATCTGATAAAAATTCAGGGATCGTAAGACGGGTTCTTCCGATATCAAGATAGGGTATGTAAGTACCCGAAGAGGTTGGTTTGGCGACAGATCAACAAACTGAGGTGGTACCGCGAAGTCAAACTCTCGTCCTCAAGATTCATTTCTTGGGGGTGAGAGTTTTTTTATTGTCAAAAACCAAAGACAGTGTGGAGGAAATAAAATGAGAGATCCTATATTAATAGAAATACCATCGCAGTTAGAAACAGAAAGATTATTACTTCGTGCCCCGAATCGAACCGGTGACGGAAGCATCGTTAACCAGGCAATAAGAGATTCATTCAATGAGTTAAAAGCATGGCTGCCATTTGCCCAAACGCTGCCTGCAGTTGAGGAAACTGAAATTAACCTTAGAAAAGCTCATATTAACTTTTTAAAAAAGAGAAAGCTTTCGTTTTCTCATTTTTCATAGAGAGACGAATGCTTTCATTGGAACGGCCAGCCTTCAAGGAATCGACTGGACTATTCCTAAATGTGAAATTGGTTATTGGATTAATACCAAATTCAGCGGCAGTGGATATATGACTGAAGCGGTAAAGGCATTAACTGATTTTGGACTTCAACAAATTAAGTTTAAGAGAATCGAAATTAGATGTGAATCAACAAATCTCAAAAGCCGTGCCATCCCCGAAAAACTTGGATTTGAACTAGAAGGCATATTGCAGAATGATGATTTATCGGCAGATGGCAGCAGGGTGACCGACACTTGTTTCTATTCAGTCATTTCATAACTCATAGGTGCATGGGTCCAGGAAGGATTCGTGCACCTTTTTGTTGAAAGGAATGAGGGCGCTGATATTTTAAGATATAATGGTTTTATGTACAATAATGTCACTGAACTTGAATGGTTTGAGGAAAAGAAGAGCAATATCCAAAAAGGAAAAGAAATTGGCGAAATAAAAAAAGTAACAACTTCCAGTCTGTTTTTTACTGACTTTTCAGCTACAAAGCTGCCAAAAGGAACAATTCTATATGCTACGGATGATGGTTTTACAGGAATTATTATTGTAGAAACAGAGGATGAAACTTTATATTATATGCAAATACTTGAAGGGTAAAGTTCACTGAACAGGAGAGATAACTTCATTTTTTGAGCGAGGAGCTATGAATATTTAATTAGTCTAATTTTAATAATTTGAAAATTGAAACCTTTTTCCAGCACGTTCGTAAAACTTTAGAACAGTACATAAAGGAGTGCTTGAAACATGGGGTGGAGTTTAGCCAGGAATACAGATTTTAGTGGTCATCAAATCGAAATTGCTGTTATTTTATCAGTATTCATCATAATTGGAGTTTGGGTGTATTACGATTCAGACAAATACTTTGTAGGAATAAAAAAGCATGTTTTTTGGCTCTTAACAATCATCACAGGTCCAGTCGGGCTTATCACCTATTTGATACAACGGAATAAAAAAGGATTGGGTTAATAGGAATATGTAGATTGGTTAATATTAGTTAGGAGATGAACAAAGTATGAAGTGGAAATTGGGAATACCTATGATGCTATTTATTTTCGGAGTGGTCTCAGATATTTATCAGTATTACCCTAATCGTTTTTCAAGAAAATTACTTGCTAAATAGTTTCCAGTTCCTTGCTTCAATAGGGATTCCAATCTATATTCTTGAAAAGACGGAGATTAAGAAGAAGAAAATAAACTTCTTGTTTGGTATTTTGTTAATATTTTCAGGGGCTCTAATTGATTATTTAATGGTTATATAATTTTGTCATTAATATTAATTGAGCTCTAGCTTAATAATTGAAAGTAAGTGGGGGTATAAGTGTTAGTTTGGTGCTGATCCAAGCTTAATGTCGTAAATTGTGGTCTGTTAATTTTAGAAATTAAAAATGCTTATAAGTATGACAAAAATAATGAAAATATTGAAAGTTGGAAATAGAAATCTCTACAAAATAGGTAAAAGTATGTATTAAAACAAACTGGTGCGTTGGTCCATGAAGGATTAACGTATTTTTTGTTGAATTCTATTTAATGGTAAAAATATTACACGACACGAACCTCTTATTTTTTGAAGTTAACGAAAAGATGTATATAAGGTTGTTTTGGAAAGAGATTTCCTATTGCAGAGGAAAAAACATTAAATTTTCAGCTGCTATTAAGGTGGCTTTTTGTATTTTTTAACTAATATAGTTGACTGATTGAAGAAATAGAGAGAGCCCAATTAACTATAAATGAGGAGAAGTTTTATGTTAAATCGAGTGATTAAGCAATTTGGATTGCAGGTAGATTCGCTAACCGAGGTGGAAGATTCACATAGTTCTACCGTCTATAAATGTACTTTGACAAAAGGACAAAATGTATTTTTGAAAATCCCTTATACAAAATTGAAGTTTCAGCGGGAGTTGGAAGCCTATGAAATATTAAAAGGTAGAGTTTCTATTCCTGACATGTTGGATCATTGGTCTGGTGATGATGAGTGTCCGGGCGCTTTTTTATTATCTGAATTAAAAGGAAAACCGTTAACAACTGAGGTTTCGCCAACTGTCGCGTTTCAAGTTGGGGTTCTTCAAGCCCAAATGCATACCATTCATCCGCTTGCTGACCAACAGTTTTATGGCATAAAGAATGAATTTGCGAACTGGTCTGATTTTGTTGAGCAGCAATTTTATAGTTTTGCTGAGGACGTAAAGATTATTTTGGATCCACAGTTATATACTCAAGCGATTGAAAAATACGAGCAAATGAAGCATAACCTGCCATCTCCAGACGGACCAAGTTTTGTACATATGGATTTTCGCCCTGCCAATATTATCGTTGACGGTGATCAAGTTTCAGGAATGATCGATTTTGAGAGTGTGCGCTTTGGTTCGACTGAAGTTGATTTTACCAAACTATATCGTGATTTTTTATCTTTCGATACTACGCTCTATAAGGCCTTTCGTGAGGGCTATATCAGTATTAGACCATTAATTGACTTAGAAACTGTCCTGCCATTTTATCAATTTACAGATGCTTTTAACAGTATCGGGTGGTGTAAACGACGTGGAATTGAGAAAAATGCTGTATTTCTGGAAGAAAATTTAGCAAGATTAAAAGAATTTATGAAACAACAGAACTAAATAAAGAATTCAGCCAGGGAGAAGAGAGAAATGAATACAACTCAATTGCCAAAGGTTCATTTAAGAGAACTGACTTTAAATGATACAGAGGACCGTTACCAATGGTGTCTTGATAAAGAGGTAACAAAGCATTTAAATATGCCAGAGAGATACCCTCCATTTAGTAGTGAAGAAACTCAGGCGTGGATAGAAATGTGTATAAACAAGACAAATGGATATGAACAAAAAGCAATCATGACTGAAAAAGGCAAACACATCGGTTGGGTAGATTTTAAGAATATCGATAAGTTGAACAAGCATGCAGAATTAGGAATAGCAATTGGAGATAAAAGCTACTGGGGTAAAGGGTACGGTTTATCCGCGATGAATGAAATGCTTATTTGGGGATTTCAACAGCTAGAGCTTAACAAGATTTGGCTTAGAGTGGAGATTGATAATGAAAAAGCGATTAAATCTTATAAGAATATTGGATACGTCGAAGAAGGAGTATTAAGACAAGATAGATTAAGAAACGGTGAATTTGTCGATCGGTTAAGAATGAGTATTCTTAAAGACGAGTTTTAACTAATCTGTGCATGCTAGGGCTTTGTTTTTGAAAAACAAGCATTAGTTAAGGAGTGAACATTTTTGAAATTACAGGAAATGGCTCATTTATATAATTTAGAAGAATTAGTGGATATAGATGAAGAGGTAATTGGCCACAATAGCAGGCGTGAATATATTAAGAGAGCTATTGAAGACGAGAGGTGTATAGTTGCTTATGATATTAAAAATCAAATCGTTGGGTTTTTATTATTCGATACCCATTTCTTTGATTGTAGTTTCATTTCACTGATAATCGTTAGGCCAACGGAAAGACGAAAAGGTTATGCAACAGCGCTTATTGATTACTTTATTCACATTTCTCCAACAAGGAAAATATTCTCATCAACGAATAAATCAAATAAAAGCATGCAGGAAGTTTTTAAGGTAAACGGCTTTATCGAAAGTGGATTTATCGAAAATTTAGATGAAGGAGACCCTGAAATAATTTACTATAGGTCTAAATAAGTTGCTAATTGCATTCAGAGTGATATGTGACCTATCGAAGCGGACTAGACTATGAAAATTGAAAAAAAGAAAAACCTCGATCCGTTGCTATATCATTTCACTAATACAATTTCAATCACTGTTTACCACGGGTTTTACAGCAACCGGGATCGCTATTTCCACAACATTTATTAGTAGAAAACCCAAATTAAATAGTAAATTATGTTGATCGAAAGAAGGCTGTTAACATGGCAAAGAAATTCTCTTTAATTTTTATAGGATTCTTGGTATTCGTTTCATTACTCTCAACTTTTTTATTCTTTAAAACAATATTTTCTAATTTAGTTCCTGAGTTTATGATCGCCAAAGCTATACCTTTAGCACTTTTTTCAGGGTTAACATTTGTTGCACTTTCAATAACTGTAAGGAACAAATAATCAGGCATTATCAGGATGAAATAGGAATTCTAAAAAAGCTTATCTCCTTTCACTTGGATGTCATTTAATAGCATTCAGCGGGTCAACATTATTCTCGCTTTCTCTAAATTCTAATCCGATGAAAAAAGTGATTCCTAGTCTCGTGGCACTTTACTTTGTAATTATTTTTATAATCTTGTTAGCTTTGTATTTCGCTCTTTTTATAAGAACAAATATTAATACAATAGAGGTTAAGTAATTAATGAAAAATATCCGAATCTTTGTTGTATTAGAAAACGTCTTACTTAAACAAGGGGGATTGGTCTGTTATTTAAAGGCTGTTTTTCGCATTGATTGTTGCTTTTTATGCATGTTTCAATATAAATCTCTTAATAAAAGGTGTCGGGGCTCTTTGCGAGGAGAATTCTGACTACAGCAACAAAGATTTTCATCACATTAAAAGTAATAATGTGCGGATAATCCAGATTGCTTTTATACCCGTAAAAACCAGGTTTTGATTTTTACTTTTGATTGAGAAATCTAACAAGTTTACGAAAAGAAATGAAATCCACAATGTTAACTATTTTCAGTCCAGATATTCAATAAATTTTTTAAAAAAAGAATCGGAGGAGAATTAGTGGAGAAACAAAATATTGTTGCTAAAGTGTTACGAATTATAGGGATTGTTATAATGATTGGCGGCTTTTTCATTACATTGAATATGGGTTCGAGAGCGGAAGAGGTCGGTCTTCACTCTGGAATCGCCTGGCCAGTCTTGTTTTCCAGTTTTGTCACAGGCATGCTTTTCATTGGGTTCTCTGAAGTCATAGCCTTGCTTCAAAAAATCCAGCTTCAACTCTATCAGGATGAGACAAAAGAGACTGCTTTATCAAGCAGCGATTCTGAGTTAGATCCGCCGCAAGAACAAAAAGAGTGGCACCTTTCACCGCAAGACCTCGAAGACATTCAGGAACTCTACCATGACCAAAAACTCACAAAGATTGAAGCATCTCCATTGGAAGATTATTGCGTAGTGCAGATCGACGGGAAAAACCGAATCGAAGTGGTGGAGCTCGGAGGATTCAAGCCAAAGAAGGTTTCTACTGCTTCCAAACCTAACCTTGTGAACAATTTACAGAATTGGTTCAATAATTTACCTCCATCTTAAAAAGAAACTTCTAATTACCTTTTTAAAACCAATAGAGGTGGTTGTCGTTACATTGATGATGATCCTTATTCTTGAGCATTTCTCATCGTTCACTTCCAGTAAACTTCTATCCATTTAGAGTTCTCTTTTCTCTTTTTGGTTGGTGAAAAAAGCTACAAAAAGAATCAGCAAGTCTGACACAATTCTATTGAGCGAACGTGGTGTGTTAGTGTAATAAAACCGAATAAATTTTATTTAGGAAAGAAAAGAAGTTGGCGTATATGCTATAATCTAATTAGTAGATTTATTTGAGGTGATTGTATGGATAATGAACAACTACTCAAAATCATCTTAGACCGATTTGATAAAGTAGACCAACGTTTTAATGAGGTAGACCACCAGTTTAAAGAAGTTTTAACTAGGCTGAACCGTATTGAAGAAAGCCAACAAGAAGACGTTAAAGGTACCCTTCAATTAATTTCTAAGAAGGTTGACGGTATTAGGTTCGACGTTGATTATTTAAGTGAGAAGACAGGGAAACACGATACAAAAATAAATAGTCTCGAAAAGAGAATTCAGTCCTAATATTGGGACTGATTTTTTTATGTAGTAATAATAT
The DNA here is from genome assembly GCF_020524355.2 of Mesobacillus subterraneus. Classification (NCBI taxonomy): domain Bacteria; kingdom Bacillati; phylum Bacillota; class Bacilli; order Caryophanales; family Bacillaceae; genus Mesobacillus; species Mesobacillus subterraneus. The sequence continues at coordinate 2,055,004 of NZ_CP129019.1, read as the reverse complement.
TTGATAGTGAGAAAACTTGCCCAGAGTTTTTAGCTCTAAACAAGTTTTATCAAATATTTAGAAAGGATAGAACAAGGTGTTTTCGACTTGTTTATTCGGTTTTTCTCCCTGACTGCATTTCATAATTCCTTAAGAGCATTCCATTTGCTTTTACCATACTCAGCTTTTCATAGTAGGGGACAAGGTCATCGTCACAACAAAGGTCAATCATATAAATATCAGCAAGTTCTGTCATCATTCGATTGATCAATTCCTTGCCGATTCCTCTATTCTTGTAGTCTGGCAGCACTTCAAGGAAGGGGATATAGGCGGATAGGACTCCATCACTGATAGCTGTAATGAATCCAACCACATAATCAGCATCATCATTGAGTGCCAGGACTACTTTGCTGCTATTTTTTAATAGTTTGAAGTGCGTCTCTGGACTAGGTGGGGTAGGCCAGCCATCAAAGAAGCCTTCCAACATTTCAGGCGTAATACCCTCAAGTGAATTTTTGAATAACATCTACTAACAACTCCTAAATAATTTTTTTATAGGTAGTTGATTAGTATCAATAGAAAAGTAACAAAACAGTGACCTCCCATACCTTCTTCTTTTTGTTTATTATTCAATTTTAATTGGGGAAATCCTCCCGAACAGCTGCAAATTATTTCTCGGGAAAGCGCAGGATTTGACTTTATTTTCAGACTTTGTCGTTTTTTTGGAGTTTGTGGCAATTTGTGTTACAGGGACAGACTGGGTAAAAAAGATGTCGAAATTGAATTTTGGTTTTGGCTGGACATTTAGCCCTAGTTCTGTTTAAGTTTTCAGTATAGATAGAAATTTCAAAAGAATAGGGGTTGGGAAAGTTGATACAATTTAAGAAGCCTGATATCGAAAATTTTTATCGTACTTTTAATATTCAAAGTTTCACGGTCAGTCCGGATGAGAAGCAATTGGTGTTCAGTACAAATTTAACTGGGAAGTACAATTTGTGGGCAATGGATCTGCCTAACCAGTATCCATATCCACTGACATTCATTGACCAGACCTGCCTGGCATTGAGTTATTCGCATGATGGAAGCTTTATGGTGGTTGGTTTCGATCATGATGGGGATGAAAATGGTCAGTTATATGCTCTCCCTCCTGCGGGCGGAGAGATGGTGCCGCTTCGAACGGCAGAAGGACATCGCCACATGATGCCGTTCTTATCAAAGGACGACCAGCGGCTTTATTACACTTCTACAAAAGACAATGACACTTATCTGAACATTTACCGTTATGATCTCGAATCAGGAGATGAGGACATAGTTCTTGAGGGTGAGGGAGCGGCTTGCTTTTTAGTCGCTGTTGACGAAGAAGAAAATAATTTTGCTTACCTAAAACAATATGCCAATACATACGCGCCTGGATTTATTTTTCAGGATGGGAAATCGTACTCGCTGACTCCTGAAACAGATGAGCAATTCACTGTCGGCGAAGGAGTGTTTGTAGGTGACGAGTATTACTTTGTGACCACATATGGTGAGGATTTTGATTATCTTGCAAAATTCAATCTCAAGACTCACGAGTTCACCAAGGTTCTTTCGATTGAAAAAGAAGAGTTCGGTCCTATCCGATATGATGAGAGTACAAATAGCCTTTATTTCGTTACATCCAAAGGAGTTAATGATTATTTATATCAATACAATCTGGTTGATGGAACATATCAAGACAGTCATTTGCCAGCTTCAATTATCCAGGGTGGCTCAGTCGCTAAAAGTGGCAATGTCTACGTGCTTGCCGGATCAGCCACGAAACCTAACAATATTTTTATGAAGGAAGCAGGCAGTGATGAGTGGAAACAGCTGACAAATTTGGCTGTTCCGGGTGTCAAGGAAGATGAACTTGCAGAACCAGAAGTCCTGACTTACCCTTCCTATGATGGCATGATGATGGAAGCTTTATTTTTCAAGGCGAAGGAAGATGTTAGCAATGGTCATGTCATCCTATGGCCGCATGGTGGTCCACAGGCTGCAGAACGAAAATTCTTCCGTGCAATGTTCCAATTCCTAGTAAATAGAGGCTACAGCATTTTCGCTCCAAATTTCCGAGGGTCAACTGGTTATGGACTTGCGTTCAGCAAGATGGTCGAGGGAAATTGGGGAGATGGACCACGCCTTGATAATATTGCTGCCCTTGAATATCTTTACGAGAAAGGTTTGGCTGACAGAGATAAAACATTTTTGATGGGTGGAAGCTTTGGCGGATATATGGTCTTGTTATTGCACGGCCGTCATCCGGAATACTTCAAGGCAGTTGTCGATGTTTTTGGACCATCAAATCTTTTCTCATTCATTGAATCCGTCCCTGAGCATTGGAAACCCATCATGAATCAGTGGGTTGGAGATCCGGTCAAGGACTTCGATAAGCTCACAGAGTATTCACCAATCACATACCTGGATACAATGACTAAGCCAATGCTGATCATCCAGGGTGCAAACGACCCGCGCGTCGTAAAGCAGGAATCAGACCAGATCGTCAAAGCCCTTCAAGAAAAAGGCCGCGAAGTGAAATACCTTGTCCTTGAAGACGAAGGGCATGGATTTTCGAAAAAAGAAAATGAGATCCTTGTAAACCGGACGATTCTTGAGTTTTTTGATCAGTTTGTCGAAGCGAAAGTATTAGCTGAGTAAGTAATTTAAAGACTCCCCATCTTCAGGAGAATGTTCCTGAAGGCGGGGAGTTTTCTTTTTTATACAGCTGAATAGCTATATTTTTGCAGAGTCGTCTGACACAGAAAACCGCTTGGTTCACAAGCGGTTTTTGCATCATGACATTTGATTTATCCTAGTCTTTGTTAAAAGTTGTTCTAAATCATTATCCATCGTGAAAGTGGAACTATGTTTCAACGTTTTCACAAACAGTTCTTTTAACTTTTCAGAAGATACTCTAATACTTTCAGCTGTTACTTCTCGTGGATACGTTGAAAGGCAGGCCTTAATAAAGTCAGGATTTAAGGTTTCATAGGCCTTAAACTGATGCAGTTTTTTATCTTCATTCAATGCTTGTATGAGTAAGGTAAAGTCTCTCATATCCTCTAGCTTCTTTAATGCATAGATGAAGTTATTTCGCTGCAGTTCTTTCTCTAATGCCAAAGCACAATAGACAAACTCGAATGCCACGTCCATTCCTACGTTATACTTAACGGTTTTGTTATCGAATTTTTCTTGTTCAGTTTCCATCTTCTCGGTAACTAACCCTGTTTTATCAACAATCACTTTCCATAGAGGAGATTTTACTGATAAAAATTCTCTTGGGACAATTGAAACATTGAATTCCAGTCCGTTTTGCAGGAGGGCGATCACAAGAAAAATGTCTTGGCTGAATTGTTTTTCTTTAATGTAGCTTTTTTCAAAGTTGCTAAGGGTTTTACGAACAAAATCTCTTGTGATTTCTGCATCTTCAATGGTAGTCGTGGCAACCATTAAGTCTATGTCAGAGTGTTCATCGTTATACCCAATCACTCCAGAGCCTATTTGTACGATTCCTTCCACTAATTCGAAGGACTCGATTTCACTTTTTGCTCTTTCAAAATAAGCACTTCTTTCTTGAGTACTATACATAATCCACCTCTGTTTGTTAATTTTCATTCATTTTAGCATAATAGTTCAAATAGTTTTATTTTTTTCATGGCAAAAGGAGGAAGTCAATCTAAGGTGTAAGTCTCAGTCAGTTAGGGAAAATACACTTTGTATCACAAAGGAGGAATTTTCAATGGCAAAAGTATTAGCAGTATTATCTAGTGGTCATAAGGACGAAGAAAATAATTATGAAACTGGCTGGTGGGGAGAGGAATTATTTGCGCCGATGCAGCTTCTTGAAGAGGCGGGACATCAAGTAGACCTTGCATCGCCGCTTGGAGGCAAGCCAGTTATCGATAAAATGAGTATCAGTAAAGAATACGATCCGAATGGTACGTATAAAGAGCTTTATGAGTCCGGAAAAGCGGACGATACGATGAAACTTTCAGATGTGAATGCTAACGACTACGATGTAGTGCTCGTTGTAGGAGGACATGGTGCAATGTATGATTTGGCCAAGAATGAGGATTTACATGAGATCTTGAATAAAATTTACGATGGAGGAGGCATAGTAGCAGCAGAATGCCATGGTCCAGCACCGCTTGTGTTTGCCAAGCGACCTAACGGAGAAAGCTTTATTGCTGGTAAAAAAGTGACAGGTTATCCCGATGAAATCGAGCCAGAAGGTTTGTTGGAAATCCTTCCTTTCAGTCTGGAACAGGAAATGTGCAAGGTCAGCCATTATGATCAAGGAGACCTTGAAAAGACAGGACATGCTGTATGGGGTGACGATCAGCTTGTGACTAGCCGTGATCCATTTTCTTCTGAGTTGATGGGAAAAGAACTGGTTAAGGCGTTGGAGAAGAAATAAAGGGATTCCGCAGAGGCGCTTTGGTTAGCTGGAGGAAGTTGCCGAACTGGTAACCCTCCTGCTAACATCTAAAACTCTGTATCTTAATGGAGAAGTCATCATGATAGATGGCGGGTTTTCTAATACGAAATAGTAGTGGTGCCGGGGTGAGTGGAAACCTTACCCCGGCTATTTGATATTTTTTAAAAATATACCCCACATCAGGTGGAGTTAAAAACTAATATAGATAAGCACCTTCGCACGTATTAGCAATTGGTTCATAATAACAATGTTGTTTGTACTGTCCCGCCAATGGCTGATTGTACCATGTAGAAGGACAAGGAGCATACGGATTGAAATACCAAAGAGCAAACTTCGATGGCTGCTGCCTCCAATAATCCAATGTTTGCTTAGCCAATCTCTTTTCCACACCTCTAGCTCTGTTATAAAAAACATTTCCCTTTTGTACAGCCTCGAATGAATAGTTTCCTCCCTGAATTTGAAAAATCACGTCTCTCACAGACCTTAAATCTTTAAAATCTAGACAATTTGCTTTCAGTCGATTGACAATAACATTCCCAACCATAAGCATCCCCAGCGGACCTTCACCTTCCGCTTCCGCCCTCATCATCCTGGCAATTAATGCAACGTCACTGTCGACATATTTTACCCTTGGCATTTTTATCACCTCTATAATCATTGTATTAAAAACAGCTTGTAATAATGTTAGCAGGTTCAGTTTAGCGAGAGATAAAGATTCGTGAAATCGTTAAGATGGAGGGGTGCAAATTCCGTACTATCCAGCTAGAATTTAGCCCATTGACAAAAAAAATAAAAAATGCAGTCTATTGTCACACCGAACTTCGGGACTTCTAACAAGAAATACATGTGACCTTAGACGACGAAAAGAACAAATTAAGGTCACAAGAAGGACCAACTTGTGCCCGTGAAATGGGATAATCACAAAGTTCGGTCACAAGAAGGGCGAACTTGTGCCTGTGAAATGGGATAATCACAAAGTTCGGTCACAAGAAGGGCGAACTTGTGCCCGTGAAAGAAGAAAACACAAAGTTCGGTCACAAGAAGGGCGAACTTGAGCCCGTGAAATGGGAAAATCACAAAGTTCGGTCACAAGAAGGGCGAACTTGTGCCCGTGAAAGAGGAAAATCACAAAGTTCGGTCACAAGAAGGGCGAACTTGTGCCCGTGAAATGGGATAATCACAAAGTTCGGTCACAAGAAGGGCGAACTTGTGCCCGTGAAATGGGATAATCACAAAGTTCGGTCACAAGAAGGGCGAACTTGTGCCCGTGAAATGGGATAATCACAAAGTTCGGTCACAAGAAGGGCGAACTTGTGCCCGTGAAATGGGATAATCACAAAGTTCGGTCACAAGAAGGGCGAACTTGTGCCCGTGAAATGGGAGAATCACAAAGTTCGGTCACAAGAAGGGCGAACTTGTGCCTGTTAAAGAGGAAAATCACAAAGTTCGGTCACAAGAAGGGCGATCTTGTGCCCGTGAAATGGGAGAATCACAAAGTTCGGTCACAAGAAGGGCGAACTTGTGCCTGTGAAAGAGGAAAATCACAAAGTTCGGTCACAAGAAGGGCGAACTTGTGCCCGTGAAAGAGGAAAATCACAAAGTTCGGTCACAAGAAGGGCGAACTTGTGCCCGTGAAATGGGATAATCACAAAGTTCGGTCACAAGAAGGGCGAACTTGTGCCCGTGAAATGGGATAATCACAAAGTTCGGTCACAAGAAGGGCGAACTTGTGCCCGTGAAATGGGATAATCACAAAGTTCGGTCACAAGAAGGGCGAACTTGTGCCCGTGAAATGGGATAATCACAAAGTTCGGTCACAAGAAGGGCGAACTTGTGCCCATGAAATGGGAGAATCACAAAGTTCGGTCACAAGAAGGGCGAACTTGTGCCTGTTAAAGAGGAAAATCACAAAGTTCGGTCACAAGAAGGGCGATCTTGTGCCCGTGAAATGGGAGAATCACAAAGTTCGGTCACAAGAAGGGCGAACTTGTGCCTGTGAAAGAGGAAAATCACAAAGTTCGGTCACAAGAAGGGCGAACTTGTGCCCGTGAAAGAGGAGAATCACACATTTGGGTCAAATACTTATTCAATAAGAGACCATGTGGAAATCAATCAATTCCTTCATCCTTAAATAACGCCGGATTGGCGGTGGTATTCAAGCTCTGGGTGGACGCCCACAGGTTTCCGAGGAATCTTGGCATCATCTGCTGGGATGGTAAGAAGCTGTATCTTGAGAAATAGACAAAGAGTTTTAAATAGTTCCGCGCATTTCCTGGAAGGTGAATTTCTTTAGCATAAAACTCATTTTCTGTTACTGTTGCAAAGGAACGGGTCTCAAAACCTGAAATGAAACGGGTTTTTTCACCCTTGTACTCGTTTTCGATAAAATGGATTTTCTTGATGATTGTTGGGTCGTCGCTGCCATCGTAATTGGCAAGTTGAGACTGGTTATAAGCTGATACGGTGTCCAGCTCAGGAACTAGTGATAGCACGTGCCCGTATGCTTTGTCATAGCCTTCATAACATGGCTTAATATCCAACTCGTCCATTAACTCTACCAGCTTCAGATGTTCATTTTTTAAATAAGGAGGGCGGAAGATCTGCCTTGAGTGCTTTAAATCATCAAGTGAGTTGCACTCAAGAGAATGGAAGAAGTACCATTAGCCATGATCATCCACACTAATATCATACGATTGGCCGTCTTTCTTCAATAAGTAATCTTTATAACGATTTTCTTTATCAAATGTAAAATCCCGCTCAGAATCCCTACCAGGCATGAAGCCAAAAGGAGATTCGATTGGGACACCGATTTCTGAATAAAGCTTGTTTTTCATAAGATAAAACACCCCTCCAAAACCATAATACATACAGATTACCCATTCCTATACGAAGACACACATAAAAGATATAATGTGAAATCGAGGAAAAACATGGTAATATTTTATTAGGTAAAAGGGGGGATAAAGATGGAACTAAAGGCACAAGAAACTGCTGCAAGAATAGATTTTACGAAAAGAGAAAACATTGAGTTATACATTATTATCGTGCTAATGGTTGTGTCAGTAATTTTTGTTCCAGTATTGAAAGGAATCATAGCAATTGCACCAATTCTATATTTTTTTATTGAACGAAAAGTGAGGAAAAGAACGTTGGAGGAGATCGGGTTTTCCAGTGCCCATATTAAAGAGAACATCTCAAATACATGGAAACTTATTTTGTTTACCGGGATTGCAATGCAATTACTCTACTTATTTTCTTATAAAAACTTCTTCCCGGAAGTATTAGAGCATGTCCTTGGTAGAATTCCTCTTGATTTCAGTAACTTGAATCCACTATTGTTTCTAAGTATCGCATTGCTCGCTTTTGGAGAAGAGATTGTCTTTAGGGGCTTAATCCAGGCACGATTGAGCAAACTCATGCCAGTATGGGTGGTCATCCTTGTTACTTCCCTGTTATTTGCCGCCATGCATATCTCAACCGGTGAAGGAACTGTTGTCATTGTTGATTTATTGAGTGTCTTTATCGACAGTATTCTGTTCGGAATCATTTTTGCTAAAACAAGGAATATTTATATCGTGACGCTCGCTCATATTTTAGCTAATACGGTGGCTTTGTTATCAATTTATTTATTTGTTGTATAGATAAACGAATACATAAAAAAGCAGGAGGAGTTTGCTGCTTTTTAGAGAAGCTATTGTAAGTAACATCTAGTTCCACTTATTTCTATGACAAGGAGTGGTATCAAGAATGATTAATAAAATCGGTCAAATCATGTTGTACGTAAATGATCAGGATGTTGCAGTAAAATTCTGGACTGAAAAAATGGGGTTTGTAGTGAAAGCCGAAGAAGATAATAGGACAGGATTCAGATGGATTGAAATTGCACCAAATTTAGATTCTGAAACAAGTATCGTACTGCATGATAAAGATTTTGTGGCAAAAATGTCTCCTGGACTCAATCTTGGTACTCCTTCATTAATGCTTTTTTCAGAGAATCTTGAGAAATTACACAGCGATTTATCCAATAAAAACGTGTTTGTCGGTGAAATTGTAAACATGCCTTCAGGGAGGGTCTTTAATTTTGCTGATGATGAGGAAAACTACTTTGCTGTGATGGAAAAATGATATCTTCATAAACCAATGAGCCGTTTTTAAGCAGGAAACGGCTTATTATTTTGTCTATTTTTTACCACGGCAGATAAGGAATTAATTATCTACTGGTCAAAGAAGGGATATGTCATCTTATATCGAATTTTTTCAGCGTAAGGTATAGGATGTATTAAAAATGAGTATGGAAGAAGAGTGATTTCATACTCAAATGAAGATCAATTATAGAAAGTACTCTTTGTACATAAAAAATGTGGCTATTACTGATCCAATTAAATAAAGAATCGACGCGTAAAATGCATATGAGGGTGAAAACTTTTCCTGTGATTGGTTCATTTTAATTCCTGTTTCACCTTGAACTTGCATATCAATACTTCGGCTTGTGAATCCGCCTGATGAATTAAAGAAGTAAATGAAGAATGCGCTGGCCAGAGCTACGAAAACGGAAACATCTATAAAACTAAAATCCAGTATTAACGTTGCTGCGAAGTTAATCAATCCGATGATTACCAAAGTAACTATAAAGCTTATTGTTTTACCGATGGTGATGACCCCCTTTAGAATTACTTACGAAGTTCTAAAAGAAAAGTTTCAATTTTTTGTAAATTTATAGAATAATATAGTCAATTAATACACTTTTAAAGCAGAAAACTGTTTGAAAAGGCTGGCGGTAATTAGTGTTGACAAATCTCTCAGTGGGAAACCATATAAGGACGTAATTTAGAAAAAGAGTTGCTGATACAATCATATAGTTAGTGAAGGCAATTTAATAACGAGTTTGCCTTATAGGGGTATTCCACATGAAAAAACTAGTCATTCTCCTTGTTGTATTTGTGCTTACAGCCTGTGGACCTAGATTAGACGAAAATGCTCAATTAGCAAAAGAATACTTAAAAGATCAAGGGTATTCGATTAAATCCTATGAGGGTAAATACTCTCATATTATCAAAAGGGAACAATTAATTCATAAGCCTGACATGTCAGTTTGGGCCGTACAAACCGAGAAGCCTGATGCCTATATTGGAAAGGAAATCATACAAGAGAGATTCATTGTAAAAAATCATCCTCTAAGTAAAATATACGGCCCGCAGAAAAGTTTTTCGTATAAGGTATCAGTCAGTGTTTTCATGTTTAAGGGGGAAATAATTGGCGGTATATCTTTCCCAGTTGGGAATGGGATCGCAGGTTCTCCTTATTCACTCGATGGCAAAACTTCCGAAGAGGTCATAAAAATGGACCATGTGGAATGGCAGAATCAATGGATTGAGAAATATGGGGATTGAATAAGTATCGTAGCTGCAATCCATTCAAAACAGCATTATTCTATTAAATTATTAATTTAAAGGTGGAGGTCATTTATTGACAAAAAAATTTGTATATTATCTATTAACAATAGTATTTTTTGTAGGTTATGTATTCCTATTTGATTACTTCTTTAAATATATTGAAATGATGTTTGTGCCTTATGGTCTCCTGATATTCATTTTACAAATCGGCTTTTCCCTTGTGAACCTTTTTCCTGCTTCGATCATTACCACCAGGAAGATCGTCGAGATCATACGAAGGTGACTGGGCAGTATTTGAAAAAGGAGGCATTGAATGAAAATGGTAGTTCTGCTATGTGTTTTTTAAATCATCTTGACAGGCAACACGACTACAAAGGATTATTATCAGACGTCCGGCCAACTACTTGGAAATTGTTAGAGTAGTTGTCTATTGACCATAAGAAAAAGCTAATACGACAATGGTATCCGTACTAGCTTGTCTTTACATATATAGCTATTTTCCACTATGACCAAAATTCATATGTTGATAGCGGCCTTTAATGATTTGGTAAATGCCGTATAATATCAGTCCGACTGCCACAATAGCTAATAAAAATTGTCCGAATGGCTGGTTTGCCAGTTCCGTTAATGCGCCGCCGAGTCCTTTTGATTCATTGGGATTATTTGTGTAGGCTGTGCGAATGAAGAAAAATCCAACCATACTCAAGACAATTCCACGGGAGATCAGGCCGATTTTACCTGACAGACGTGCGGTTTTGCGTTCTTTTTCATTCATTTCATACGTTTTGAATTTAGACATGAACTTCTCTTTAGCTCCACTATATAGTTCGTACACACCATATCCAATAATAATCGCACCAACCAATCCTACCAACCAGACGCCAAAGGGCTGTTCCATTAACTTGGCGGAAATTGTTTTCTCCGAATTTTCTCCACCAGCTGATCCGGTGTTACTAGCTAATTTTATTGCACCGAATGCTAGATTCGTATAAATGAGTCCACTGATGAAATATGCTGTTCTTTTAATCAAACCCTTAGCATCGGTTCCTTCATTTTCCGGATCTTTAATGGCTTTAATAAAATCCCATAAAATATATCCTATTAAACCAATCCCGATCATCCAAAGGGCAACTTCACCAAAGGGCATTTCGGAGATTGATTGAAGGGCACCAGATGTCCCGGTTGTGTCGCCTTTTGGTCCGAATGCTGCCAAAGCAGCGAGCGCTCCGACCATTCCATAGACAAGACCTTTGGCAATATAGCCGAAGCGGGCAAAACGGCGCATCCACGGTTTAACTTCTTTCAATTTATTTCTGACTTCTAAAGATGATGGTGAATTCATATTTATGAACACTTCCTCTATTTTTCTCTCATTTATAAAATGTTCCCCCTTTTCCTAAAAAGGAAACCAGCTGGATTCCTTCTTTTCTCTTAACCAGCATAAAGTCTATTGTTTTATTTTTATGTGTACGGGAAAAGTAGAAGAAAATTCAATCCTAAGGAGGTATGCAATATGCCCTATAATTCTTTAAAAGATCTGCCAGATTCAGTAAAGGATAACCTGCCACATCATGCCCAGGAGATTTTCAAAGAGGCATTCAATTCAGCCTCTGAGCAATACGATGAAGAAGAAACAGCCTTTAAGGTGGCGTGGAGTGCTGTTAAAAATGAGTATGAAAAGAATGATGATGATGAATGGGTTAGAAAAGAGGAAGATTAAGGTTTGAAACTTTATAACACAATTGACTTGAGTAAATAGCCGCTTTCCTTAAAGGGAGGCGGTTTATTTTTCAAATGTGGGTGTTTTTAATACTGGTAAAATTTATAATAGAGTTATAGAGTTTTAGGAGAGATATACATATGTATAAAATCATGCTGATTGAAGACGATGCTCAGCTTTGTGAACTGGTCAAAGAGAATTTGGAGCGGTATGGATATGAAGTAGAACTGCCGGTTCATTTTTCAAAAATAGATGAAGAGTTTGCCCAAATAAATCCCGATCTAGTTTTGCTTGATATTAATCTGCCATATTATGATGGTTATTATTTGTGCAGAAGTTTCCGCCAGAGATCGACTGTGCCGATCCTGATGATTTCTGCGCGAAGTCAGGAGATGGAACAGATTATGGTCATCGAGTTGGGAGCGGATGATTTTATCACGAAGCCGTTTACCTTCGACATGCTGCACACGAAAATCAAGGCGACGTTGAGAAGAGTTTATGGAGAATATTCCGCAAAAGAAGAGGATCAACACTGCACAGGGTCGCTTTGTCTTGATAAGAAGACACTGATGCTGGAATATGAAGGTTCGAGGGCTGAACTTTCGAAGAATGAGTATAAATTGATGAAGAAGCTGATGGAGAATAAGGGCACTTTTGTTTCGAGAGAAGAACTGATTGAAGAAGTGTGGGATGCGGTCACTTTCGTGGATGATAATACCCTGACCGTGAATATGACGAGGATCAAGCAAACTCTTGCCAAGCTTGGATTAAGCCAGGTTATCAAAAGCAAGCGAGGGGTTGGATATATGCTAGAAACTCCTGAAGGGAATGTACATGCTTAAAAGTCTCTTTCTCCGATTTTTAAAGGACCGCATACTTCTTATTCTATTATATCTTCTCAATATCGTTTGTGTACTGTTATTTTTTCATCTTAGTGAACCTGCGAACAACGAATATTTTTACCCATTGGCAATCGGGTTATTTTTCTTAAGTCTTTATCTGTTTATCGATTGGTTCCGCTTTTACCCAACAGGCCGCGCTATCGAAATGCGCAGGAAGGGTCAGAATGTTGAATGGGCAGCCAGTACGGAGGAACAGAAGGCATTCCAGCGATTATTACATAGAGCAGTGAGTGAATACACTAAAGAAAACAATGAGTTAAAGGAACAAAGCAAAGAGAGAATCAGTTTATTGTCCCATTGGATGCACCATCTGAAGACTCCGGTTTCAGTGATAGAGCTGATTTTGAATAATGGGGAAAAAACAGAGACTTTAGAAAAAATCCAGCAGGAAAATAAACGACTGCATACATCCATCGAGCAAGGTCTGACGATGATCAGGATGGATCAGTTTGGGAATGACTTTGAGGTGCAGACAGTTGACCTGGTTGGTTCGTTACGGAAGTTAATCAATGCGCGGAAAAAGGAATGGATCTACCAATCGCTTTTTCCTTCTATTGAATCTAGCGAAGAAGATGCTTTCATCATTACGGATCCAAAGTGGAATGAGATTATGATTGACCAAATCATCACCAATGCAATTAAGTACTCCAGCTTGAAGGAAGGAAACAAAAAGCTTGTTTTTAAGGTTGAGAGGGTGGAAGATCACATCCATCTTTCCATTATTGACGAGGGTGTAGGCATACCTCCATACGACATTGAGAGGGTATTTCAGCCATTTTTCACTGGGGAAAATGGCAGACAGCACCGCAATTCTACAGGGATAGGGCTTTACCTCAGCAAGAAGATCGCCGACAAGACTGGAGCTAAAATTACCATCCAATCTGTGCATGGAGAAGGAACAACGGTTATACTTCGTTGGTTAGCAACCGGGAGTAAATAATGATACCTTACAAAACTGTAAGGTATTTTTTAGCGTTATCGATGGTTGCCTTTTGATTGGCGGCTTACTATGGAGTTAGAAGCGAACGCGATACCTAATATGAGCCAGACGTTACTTGGACTTTTCTACGGATTAAATGATTCTTTGGACCAAAGAGCGGAGGAGCTCTACGGAAATGTACGAATCTGGGGGTGCTTCGGACAAAACCGCCAGGAAGAGTCGCGGAAATGTACGAACCAGGGGTTATTTCGGACAAAACAAGAAAAGAGCGCCGTGGAAATGTCCGAACCCGGGGTTACTTCTCCAGAGGAAAGAGTGGCGGATTTGTCAGAAAACATGAGCCTGCTTCGGACAAATATAAAGGCGTAGGGGGACAGAAATGTCCGAACGTCTTAAAAAACTACAATTTTTTTAGGGGGAAACTGAAATGGTCATTCTGGATGCTCAAAATATTGTAAAAGTTTATGGAGGATCAAGTGGGGAAGGTTCGACGAAGGCTCTTGACGGAGTAAGCCTTTCTATTAATAAAGGAGAGTTTGTGGCGATTATGGGACCGTCGGGAAGCGGGAAGACGACCTTTCTCAATGTGCTGAGCGGTATCGACCAGTCAACTTCTGGCGAGGTCACTATCGCTGGGCAGGAGATTGGTGAGATGTCAGGCGATCAGCTTGCACTGTTCCGTCGCAACCAGCTCGGTTTTGTATTTCAGGAGTTCAACCTTTTAGACAGCTTGACAGTTAAAGAGAATATCATGCTGCCAATGGTATTGGAAAAGAAGCATGCAAGCGATATGGAAGAAAAAGTACAGGAACTCGCTCAACTGTTTGAAATCCAAGATACGCTTGAAAAGTACCCCTACAACATATCAGGCGGCCAGCAGCAGCGGACCGCGGTCAGCCGCGCGCTCGTCAATGAGCCTGCGATGATTTTTGCGGATGAACCAACCGGGAATCTGGATTCCAAATCCTCTTCCGTCATTATGGAATGCTTTAAAAAAATTGTTGATGAGCTCGCGACAACGGTCCTGCTTGTGACGCATGACGTTTTTGCTGCCAGCTATTGTCATAAGGTCGTTTTTATCAAAGATGGAATGATCTATTCGAGTATCGTGAAAAAAGGAAGCAGGAAGGAGTTCCTGAATCGAATCATGGATAACCTTGCTGTCTTAGGAGGAAGAACCTATGACATTTAATCAAGTGGTTTGGAAGATGGTGAGAGTTAACTATAAGAAGTATATCTTTTATTATCTTTGCAACAGTTTTGCGGTGATGTTCTTCTTTATGTTCTCGACCGTTTATTTTAACAGCAGGGTTGAACAAGGGAAGAAGATGGAGAGCCTGCAGGATGCTTTATCGATTCCTGGAGCAGCGTTGATTATTTTTACGATTTTCTTTATCAGTTATGCCCATAATGTTTTTATGAAAAAGAGAAAAAGTGAGTTTGGGCTTTTTATGACATTGGGCATGGCAAGAAGAGACTTAAGCAAATTGCTTATCTTGGAAAATGCAGCAATCGCCATTTTATCCATTCTATCAGGACTGCTTGCTGGAGCTATTTTCTCAAGATTGTTTTTTATGCTGTTGATGAATTTCATCGAATTGGAGGATGTTCCGTTTCACTTTACAGGTAAAATGTTCTTTTTCTCTATCGGAGCATTTATTGCCGTATTCATACTAGCTGTAGGGAAATCTTTGCTTCAGACGATGAGAAGCAGCCTGATTCTTAGCATGAAGAGCAACAGGTACGCTGACTCAATCAAAATGAGAAGTCCATTGATAGGCGGCTTCGGACTGCTGATGATGGCCGGCTCGCTTCTGATTCTTTATTTTACATTTGAAAGCTCAAATGGTGCCTATCTGCCGCTGTGGACATTGTCGATGTTATTAGGCCTGTATATTTCAATTAACCAAGCTGCTAGTTTCCTAATCAACCTTGCTAAGAAGTTTCCCGGATTTTACTATCGCAGATTGCTTTTCCTGAGCAGCCTTGATTATAAATTCAAGCAGTTGACTTCCATTATCATGCTCGTGACGGTAATGATTATGATCACCATCTTCTATAGCACCTTATTATTGACCTTTTATAAGGCTTCTGAAAAGGATGCTGTGAATAATCATCCATATGATGTCGCTTTTTATCAGTCAGAAACGAAGAATACAATTTCTGTTGAAGAGCTAAATGAGGTCATAGATCTAAAGGAACATCTTCAAATACCGATATTCAATCATTATGAAAAACTTGAATATGTCGATGGATATCAGACTTATGATTTTATGGCACTGGATGATTTCAATAAACTGACTTCGAGTCAAGTATCGTTGGGGAAGAATGAATACCTATTTTATTTAAACTCTGATCCAGAATATGCTCATCCTGATATGGTCGAATCTATTCAGTTAACTATTAATAATGAAGTTGTAACTTATCAATTGAAGGATCAAGTAATTGAAAACACAATTAATTTGCTGCCAAATGCATATGAATTCATTGTCGTTAATCAGTCCGAATTTGATTTTCTGCGGAATAGAGTGGAGGGGTATGAACTTAATCTTCATCTAATTAATGTTGAGAACTGGAAAGATAGCGAAATTCCCGTAAATGAATTAGAAGAGAAATTCCATGTTAACAATAAGTTGACTCCACCCATGAATTATCCCGATATGGAGCATACCTCAGAATCCGAATTGTTTCGGGTGGTCTCAAAGATAGGAGACTATCATCAAAATAAAACCACCAATGGAATGATGTTCTATGTGACTACTTTTTTAAGCATCATGTTCTTTTTCGGCACTTTTGTTTTGCTGTATCTTAATCTCTTTTCCGAAGTCGAAACTGAGAAATTGAAATATCGGAAACTAACTAAAATCGGGATGGCATCAAAGGAAATAAAACAAAACGTATCCAGAGAATTAGGGACGATCTTCTTTGCACCAACTGTTCTCGGAACGACACTAGCTTTCTTTTACCTTGCAATCTTGTCAACAGACGTCGGAGGAATCATGCAAAACCCAGATATATTGATGCATTTCCTGCAGATTGCTGGCATTTACCTGATCATCCAGGTTGGATCATTTTTTTATGCCAGGAAGAAGATGCTATTGCACTTGATTAATTAGAAAAAACATAGCCGCTTTCCGTAGAGGAAGGCGGTTTACTTTTCTAATTTAATCGACAGATTTATTTTAAAATATGTTTTTCGCTATGCTCACTCAAAGTGATATAATTATCATAATTATGAAAATATTAACCGGAAAAAATGAGGAAGGTGATGGTATGCATTTTCTTCGTTATCAATGGGAGCCCTATTTGTCCTATGGAAAGCTGTTTGAGTTCGAGAAGAACAAGGTTGTCTATCTTCAGGGGGAAGCTGGAAGAGGGATCTTTTATTTGAAGAAAGGTGAAATCAAAGTTACGCTTCTTTCGGACAAGGGAGATGAGCGGATCATCAACATGGTTCCGCCTGGGATGCTGTTCGGTGAACATGGTGTCCATGGAGAGCCTTACTTGACGAGCGGAACGACGACTTGTCCTTCGCTGGTTTATTATTTTTCCGATGATGTCATTGCGACGATTTGCAGGCAACATCCGGAAGCGGCGGGAATTTATACAGACTCGCTGATTTATAAATTCAGGACGCTGGCCGAAATCATTGCCCATCTGGATAGTCCGGTTGAGCAGCAAATGGCGTTTTATCTGCTCAAGCTTGTTCAGGAGAACGGGAATGCCTCGATGAATCAGACGGCTTTTTCTAAATACATTGGCACGTCCCGTATTACCGTGAACAAGATTATTCAAAAGTGGAAGCAGAACGGATACATAGAGCTTCACAAGCGTGAAATCATTATCACCAACTTTGATAAAATAAGGGCGCTTGCCAGTCATCACCATGTGGATTAACTAACCAGGTTTCTTAGGAAATCTGGTTTTTTTATGAAGTATTTTCGTTTGGCGATCTCAATTATGCCGGCTTCCTGCCATTGTTTGAGGACTTTATAGACGGTAATTCTTGTAAGTCCGGTGCAACAGGCAAGGTCTTGCTGGGAAATCGGAATCTCGTAATTCTTGAATTCATCGCAGATGTTGTGGAGTAAGACGGCTAGCTTTTGTTCCGATGTAAGCGCATTCATATTTATCCGGTCTAAAAGAATTTTCATTTTGTGGATAACGCTTTTTGAAAAAAGCTTGAAGAGCTCTGGATGGGTGATCATGAGTTTTCGGAATTCATCTGCTGAGAAGTGATAAACGATGGAGTCTTTAACTGCGATTGCGGTTGTGAAATGTGTTTTCTGGTCGAGTGACTGGACACCCAACAACTGGTTAGGGATGACGATGTTCAGCATGTTTTCTTTTCCAGCAGCTGATTCTGTGACGATTCTTACAAGTCCTTTGTGCAGATAATAAAAGCCTTCACCATATTCCCCTTGCTTATAAATGCACTCCTTTTTTCTGAAAAACTGCCGAGTACCGTATCTCAAATAATTCTCCCAATGAAAGACTTCCTCATACACCGTAACCATCCTATAACCTCCCTATGAGTGAAGCTGATATCTAACATTATCATAGGGGAAACATTGAGATAATTCTATAACTTATTAGATAATTTCGACTTTTAAGAAAACTATTTTAAAAAAAACGTTAAATAGGCTACAGTTACGTTCGAAATTTAGTATTACAATTCATTATGAATTTTCAATTAATTTTTCAGGAGGGTGAATATGGGAATTAGGACTGGGGCTCAATATATTGAAGCGGTTAAAGCACGTAAACCTGAAGTTTGGCTTTCTGGTAAAAGGATCGAAAATTTATTTGAGGAGCCGGTGTTCAAGCAGCCAATCCTTGAAATCGCAAAGCTGTACGACATGCAGCATGATCCTGAATTCCAGGATAAGATTACTCACGTTTGTGAGGAAACCGGTGAGCGGGTGAATAACGCATTCCTCGTACCGAAAAATTATGAAGATTTAGTCAAGCGCCGCAATGTTTTCGAAGCATTTGCGAAGGCAACATTTGGTCTCATGGGAAGGACTCCGGATTTCTTGAACGTCGTTGTGACATCCATGTACTACAATTCCTGGTTCTTTGAAAAATACAATAAAAACTGGGCAGAGAATGTTCGCAACTATTATAAATACATCCGTGACAATGACATCTTCTTAACCCACGCGATTATCAACCCGCAAAATGACCGCAGCAAGAATTCACATGAACAGAAGGATACGTACACACACCTTGGTGCAGTAAAGGAAACTCCGGATGGCTTGGTTGTCAGGGGAGCGAAAATGCTGGCAACACTTGCACCGGTAACAGATGAAGTGATCATCTATTCTTTCCCAGGATTTGCGCCTGGTGATGAAAAATATGCACTGGCATTCGCAATTCCGATTGACACTCCAGGGCTGCGAATCATTTGCCGCGAGCCAATGCAGGATGGGCAGCGATCCTTCTTCGATCACCCACTTGCTTCAAGGTTTGAAGAAATGGATGCATTGCTTGTGTTCGATGATGTCGTTGTTCCTTGGGATCGCGTTTTCCTTCATAACAATGTCGAGGCAGCCAATAAGCTCTATCCTATGACTGGTGCAGGACAGCAGCCAGCTCACCAGTCCGGTGTCCGCGGTCTTGTGAAATTGGAGTTCGCGACACAGGTGGCGATGAAGGTTGCCGATACAATCGGTGTTGACGGATATTTAAATGTCCAGGACCAGCTTGGCGAACTCGCACAGTCACTTGAATCAATCAGGGCATTATTAAAAGTTGCGGAATACGAGCACACAATGACCGAGCATGGTGAGGCGATGCCAGCTTATGTACCGCTTGAAACGATTCGGGGCTTGCTGCCGAAAATGTATCCGCGGGCCATTGAGGTCATCCAGATTGTTGGAGCAGGCGGCTTGCTGATGTCTCCAACAGGCGCTGATTTTGAAAGTGATGAATTAAGAGGTTCGATTGATAACTACTACGTTGGACGAGAAGGAGTTACTTCTTTGGAACGCGTCAGCATTTTCAAGCTGGCATGGGATCTGTGTGGCGAGGCATTCGGACAGCGACTATTGCAGTATGAACGCTACTACACAGGAGATCCAATCCGTAAACGCGGAATTTTCTATAACAACTATAAACGCCAAACAACACTTACGATGGTCGACGAGGCGTTAAAGGGCGCACAGTTGGATAATAAGGAAGCGCTTACAAACTAGTCTGCAGGAGGAGAAGGACAGATGAAAACACATATTTATTCTTCATTGGAACTGCCTCAATCTATCGTCGCGATTGGAGCGTTTGACGGAGTCCATCGAGGGCACCAAACGGTCATCCGGCAGGCAGTACAGCGAGGCAGGAAGCTGAAGGTTCCGAGTGTGGTGTTTACATTTGATCCTCCACCGCGGGTGTTTTTTCAAGGAGCAAGGATGCTGACAACTGTCGAGGAGAAGCTGGCTAAAATTGAGAAGCTTGGTGCCCGGCATGCTGTAGTTGCCAGGTTTGATGAGGTGTATGCCCGGCGGAGTGCTTATGAGTTCATCGACAGCCTGGCGAAGCTCAATCCGGCTGAAATTATGGTAGGCGGTGATTTTCGGTTTGGTAAAGCCCGCCTTGGAGATGTTTCTCTCCTTGAAAAGTATTTTAAGGTTTCTGTCACGAATCCAGTCCGCTGCTCTCAGGGAAGCGTGATTTCTTCCAGCAGGATTCGTCAGCTCATTTCTGAGGGTGAGATTCACCTTTCGAATTCACTGCTCGGCTGGCCAGCAGGAAAGTAGGGTTCTATTTTACAAGAATAGGAGGGACAGTGCATGAAGTTGCTTGGGAATATCAGGCACAATCATCGGCGCGAAAACAGGCATTGTTGTCCGTAAAGTGCTTGATGATGTGAAAAAGAAGTACCCGGACATCGAGGTGGAAATGCTCGATATGATGGATTACGATGTGGAGTTCTGTGACGGACGTCCGCCGGAGAAATATTCAGCAGATACAAAAGCGGTGATTGAAAAAGTCACATCTGCCGATTTTTACGTGATTGGGACACCTATTTTTCAGGGTTCCATTCCAGGGGTGTTGAAAAATCTTTTTGACCTTATTCACCCAGATGCATTCCGAAATAAAGTGATGGGATTCGTCGCCAACGGCGGAACGTACCAACATTTCCTGGTGATTGAAAATCAGCTTAAGCCGATTGCCGGATACTTTAGGGCGTTTGTAGCACCTAGCTATGTGTACGCCAACTACGATCATTTTAATTCTGAAAATGAAATCGTTGATGAGGATTTGCTGAAGCGGATTTCAAGTTTGGCCGACGAAGTCGTTCATATGCAAAAGTCATTGAAGGGCAGCACGGCGAAGGTTACGGAGTGAGTTTTACCATTTTACCAGAATTGAAGGGAGACGATTAGAGATGAAAAGCCAATTTGTTCCGATCAATCTTATGAAGTTTATTGAGGAAAACAGAGACCAGCTGAAGCCTCCGGTCAATAACAAGGTAATCTGGAAGGATGCAGAGTTAATGGTCATGCTGTTGGGCGGGCCAAACAAGAGACGTGATTTCCATGTTGATCCGTCTGAGGAGATTTTCTACCAAATCCAGGGAAGCTGCTATGTTGAGGTCATCAATGCTGAAGGAAAGCGTGAAGTCGTTGAAGTGAAGGAAGGGGAAATGTTCCACCTCCCGCCAAATGTCCCGCACTCTCCACACCGTGTAGCAGACACTATTGGTCTAGTAATCGAGCGTAACCGTGCTCAAGGTGAACTCGAGGATTTCGTCTGGTTCTGCGATGAGTGCGACCATGAGATGCACCGCGCGACAATCCAGCTGACAAACATTGAAAAGCAGGTGAAGGAAGCGATCGCCAGCTTTAATGGAAATGAGGAGCTGCGCAAGTGTGATAACTGTGGACATATGATGCCGCCAGAAGCGAGTGAATGGAAATGCGAGTAGACTTCCATACGCATATTATTCCGGAGAATTTCAGTGAATTGACGCAGCGATTCGGCGGTGAGAAGTGGCCAACGCTTGAGCGTACATGTGCGTGCGGCGCTAATATCATGATTGCCGGCAAGGTGTTCCGCGAAGTGACCGACCAGGTATGGGACGCCGAGAAGCGAATCAAGGATATGGAACGAGAGGGAGTCGACATTCAGGTTCTTTCTCCGATTCCTGTCACGTTCTCTTACTGGGCTCCGGCCGAGCAAGCGGAAATTTTAGCCAGGGTTCAAAATGACTTTATTGCTGACCTCGTTAGCCAGTATCCGACTAAATTCATTGGGCTAGGTGCTGTGCCGCTGCAAAACGTCGAGGTTGCAATCCGCGAGATGGACCGCTGCAAGCATGAGCTAGGCTTGAGCGGCATTGAGATTGGCACGAATGTAAATGGCGTCAATCTCGATGATCCCCAGTTTATCGAATTCTTTGAAATGGCGGAGAAATGGGAAGTTCCTTTATTCATCCACCCTTGGGAGACACTTGGAAAGGAACGGATGCCGCGACATAACTTGATGTATACCGTAGGGATGCCAAGCGAAACGGCTCTGGCTGGAGCAAGCTTGATCTTAGGCGGAATCATGGATAAGTTCCCGAAGCTTAAAATCTGTTTGGCTCATGGGGGGAGGCGCACTGCCGTACTTGCTGCCTCGTCTTGATCAGGGCTGGAAGGTATGGCCGCATCTGCGCTTGCTTGATAAGCCGCCAAGTTATTACGCGAAGCAATTTTACTATGATTCGCTTGTGAATGAGCCGGTCAACATGAACTATTTACTTCAGAATTTTGGCCATGAGCGCATCATCATGGGATCTGATTATCCATTTTTGCTGAGGGAGGTACCTCCTGGAAAGGTCATAGACGATACAGTCGGATTATCAAAGGAACAGACAGAAGCGATCCTCGGTAAAAACGCGCTCAAGTTTTTGAATATTCCTGTTAAGGTGGGGAGTTGATTTTATGGAGAAAGCCTTAGTTACACCAGAAGAACGATTGCAAGAGCTTGGTCTCTCTTTGCCAGCTCCCCGTCCGTCGGCTGGGAATTATGTTAGCTGTGTAAGGACGGGCAACCTTATTTTCACATCCGGACAGGGGACGAATGAGTACCGCGGTCGGCTTGGCGAAGATGTCTCGATCGAGGTTGGCTACGATGCGGCAAGGCAGTGCATGCTGAATTTACTGACGGTGCTGAAGCAGGAACTAGGAGAGCTAAGCAAGGTCAAGCGAGTTGTGAAAGTGCTCGGCTTCGTGAATAGTTCACCTGATTTTACCGACCAGCCAAAGGTCATGAATGGGGCTTCCGATTTGCTGGTACAGGTGTTCGGCGATCGCGGGAAGCATGGGAGATCTGCTGTCGGGATGGCGCAGCTGCCCTTGAATAACGCTGTTGAAGTTGAAATGATCGTTGAAGTTGAGGATGAGGAGGGCGGATTAGGATGAATCTTGCTCAACCACAGGCTATAAAGGATGCAAAACTATTTATTAACGGTGATTATATTGATGCCGTGTCAGGGGAAACATTTGACACGATCGATCCATCGACAAACAAGAAGCTGGCCTCTGTGGCGAAAGCTGGTGTTGAGGATGCGAAGCACGCAATCGATGTTGCACAGAAGACTTTCGAAAGCGGCATCTGGAGTGAGATGCCTGTGGCTGAAAGAACGAAGATTTTAGTCAGGATGTCTGATTTAGTCATGGAAAAGGTTGATGAATTGGCGCTGATCGAGACGCTTGATGTCGGGAAGCCAATTAAGGAAAGCCGTGGGTTTGATATCCCGCGGGCTGCTGCGAACCTGCGCTTTTTTGCCGAGATGGCGAACTATATTAACCATGAGCATTATGACCAGGCTCGATATATGTCCTATTCCAAATACGCTCCGGCTGGGGTGACCAGCTTGATCATTCCATGGAACCTTCCGTTCATGCAGATGACGTGGAAGGCTTCGGCAGCGATAGCCGCGGGTAATACGGTTGTCGTAAAACCGGCTTCCTATACTCCATTGAGCGCCGTAATGCTTGGCGAGATTGCCAATGAAGCGGGATTGCCACCAGGAGTGTTGAATATTATCACGGGTCCTGGCGGCACGGCCGGAACAGAGATGACACGTAACCCATCAGTGCGAAGGATTTCCTTTGTCGGCGACAGTACGACAGGGCGCACGGTGATGCAAAACGCCGCTTCCCAGCTGATTCCCGTTTCTCTTGAGCTTGGCGGCAAATCGGCCAATATCGTGTTTGCGGATGCGGACCTCGATGAAGCAGTTGCTGGATCGATTGAAGCGATTTTCCGGAATCAGGGTGAAATTTGTCTTGCTGGTTCTCGCTTGCTGATTCAGGAGAGCATTTATGATAAATTCATGGAAAAGTTCGTCGCTGCGGCTCGCGCTTTGAAGGTAGGCAATCCACTTGATCAAGAGACGGATATGGGAGCACTTGTTTCAAAAGGCCATCTGGAAACCGTCGATGAATATGTCCAGATCGGATTAGGTGAAGGCGCAAAACTCGCAACAGGCGGAAAGCGCATTGCCAGTCTTGGAGAGGGCAACTTCTATGAACCTACTGTTTTATACGATGTGGATAACAAGATGCGCGTGGCTCAGGAAGAAATTTTCAGCCCAGTGCTGGTCGTGATTCCGTTTAAAACAGAAGAAGATGCTGTTAGGATTGCGAACGATTCGATGTATGGACTTGCTGGTGTCGTATGGACGAATGACCTGCGGCGCGCACATCGTGTCGCTGCAAAAGTGCACTCCGGCTTGTTGTGGATAAACTGCTGGTATTATCGCGACCTCCGCACACCGTTTGGCGGATCGAAAGCAAGCGGCATCGGACGAGAAGGCGGCAGGCACAGCTTCGAGTTTTATACCGAAGCCAAGACGATTACGATGAAGCTATAAAAAAGGTTTGGTTTTTTCAACCGGAAATATATTTGCTGCAACCGGAAATATAAGCTGTTCAACCGGAAATATAAGCCGGCCAATTGTCTTAAAATTTGCTTCAACCCGCTAATTAAGCAAAAATGTAACAGCCGGAAATAGGATAAAGAAGTTCAACGGGGATTAATCGGACACCAACGGGGATTAAATTCATTCCAAAGGGGATTAATACTCGTTCAACGGGGATTATTTAGCCCCAAACGGTGAAATGGATATCCAACTGGAATTAAAAGTGATCCAACTGCTATTAAATCGAAGCTAACTGGTATTAAAAGAACTCCAACTGGTATTAAAAGAACTCCAACTGGTATTAAAACCAACTCAACTGTATTATCGCGGAATAAGTAAGAGCTTCAACAATTCAATAACCATTTTTAATAGAAAAGGAGGGTGATTTCATGAATGTAACAATAGAGAAGATTGCTGAAACGCTTCTAGAAGCGGAAAAAAGTAAACAGGCGGTAGCTCCGCTGACGGCACAATTCGAAAATCTCAATGTAACGGATGCTTACAATGTCCAGCTTGAGGTTTTAAAGAGAAAGCTGGAACAAGGACGGACGGTTATTGGCAAAAAGGTCGGCCTTACGAGTGTGGCGATGCAAAAGATGCTTGGCGTCGATGAGCCGGATTATGGGCATTTGCTTGATGATATGAAGGTGCCAGATGGCGGCACAGTGAAGATGTCCAACTTTCTCAGCCCAAAAATAGAAGCGGAAATTGGTTTCGTGCTTGCGGAGGAGCTTAAAGGGCCTAATGTCACTTTCCTGGATGTGCTGATGGCAACAAAATATGTGGTGCCAACTTTGGAGATCATCGACAGTCGGATTGCGGATTGGAAGATCGGACTCGTCGACACCGTGGCTGATAACGGTTCATCTGCGATGGTAGTAGTAGGAGACCAAATGACAGACATTACCGGTATCGATCTGCGGAGTGTTGGGATGACTTTTTTTCAAAAATAACGAAATGGTAGCGACTGGATCTGGTGCGGCGGCCCTTGGCCATCCGGCACATGCCATTGCCTGGCTGGCGAACAAGCTTCATGAGTTCGAAATTACGTTAAAGGCAGGCGAGCTTATTTTACCTGGAGCGCTTTCGGCAGCAATCCCTGTGCAGGAAGGCGATAGAGTTTCCGCTCAGTTTGGTCCGGTAGGCTCCGTGTCAGTGACTTTTGAGTAGGAGGTGTACAGGTTGGTGAAAATCAAGGCGGCAATCATCGGTTCGGGGAATATTGGGACCGACCTTATGTATAAGCTGGAAAGAAGCGAAGTCATTGAACTGACAGCGATGATTGGAATCGATCCTAAATCCGACGGGCTGAAGCGGGCAAAAGAAAAAGGATACCTGGCATTCCATAATGGAATTCAGTCATTGCAAGACAATCCTGAAATCGCCGACATCGTGTTCGATGCAACCTCTGCAAAGACGCATGTCAGGCATGCGAAGGTTCTTGCAGAATTGGGTAAGCTGGCCATTGACTTGACCCCGGCGGCAAGGGGACCATTTGTCTCTCCGGCAGTTAAAACAGATGCATATTTGAATGAAAAAAATGTGAACATGATAACTTGTGGCGGCCAGGCGACGATTCCGATTGTCCATGCGATCAATTCAGTTGCTGACGTAAGTTACGCAGAAATCGTTGCGACAATCTCCTCGAAAAGTGCCGGTCCGGGAACTCGTGCGAACATTGATGAATTCACGATCACGACGCGGAGGGGAATTGAGGAAGTAGGTGGAGCCGACAAAGGAAAGGCGCTGATCATCCTGAATCCGGCAGAGCCTCCGATTTTAATGCGGGACACGATTTATTGCGAAGTGAAAAACATGGATGAAGCTGCAATCACAAAATCGATTGAGCAGATGGTCGAAACGGTGAAGGAATATGTACCAGGGTACAGGCTGAAGCAGGAGCCGTTGTTTGATGGAAACAGAGTGACTGTTTTTGTTGAAGTCGAGGGTGAGGGTGACTACTTCCCGATTTATGCTGGGAACCTTGATATCATGACAGCGGCGGCGACTCGGGTTGCTGAAGACTTCGCGATCCATATGCTTGAAAAACAGAGTGTCTAAGCGAAAGGCTGGGTGGGATTTTTGAAGCGCAAAAGTGATAAGCCAATCAAAATTACAGAAGTTTGTCTGCGTGACGGCAGCCACGTCATGCAGCATCAATATACAGAAGCTCAGGTCCGGCGCGTGGCGCGTGAGCTTGATGATGCGGGTATGCACTATATTGAAGTAAGTCATGGAGACGGACTGGGCGGTTCGACGCTGCAGTATGGCAAATCGCTCGTTGATGAAATGAAATTGATTGAAGCTGCGGTTGATGAGTGTCGAAACTCAAAGGTTGCGGTGTTGCTTTTACCAGGAATCGGGACGGTCCATGAACTGAAGCAGGCACATGAATTAGGCGCAAGTCTTGTCCGGGTTGCGACTCATGTGACCGAGGCTGATGTTTCAGCGCAGCATATCAGCATGGCGCGCGAGCTAGGGATGGAAACGCTTGGCTTCCTGATGATGGCCCATATGGCACCAACTGAAAAATTGGTCGAACAGGCGAAGCTGATGGAGAGTTACGGGGCTCAGGCTGTCTATGTAACCGATTCTGCCGGGGCCCTTTTACCGCATAAAGTAAAAGAGAAGATTGCTGCTTTAAGAGATTCGTTATCTATTGAAGTAGGATTCCATGCCCATAACAATCTTTCATTAGCGGTGGCAAATACGCTGACGGCGATTGAAGAAGGGGCAACTAGGATAGATGGAAGTATCCGCTGTCTTGGAGCAGGTGCTGGTAATGCGCAAACAGAGGTACTTTTATCAGTATTGGACCGGATGGGTGTCAACCTCGGAATCGACATTTATAAAATGATGGACATTGCTGAGAAAACGGTGGGTCCGATGCTTCCGAAAGCGCAGGAGATTAATAGAGGAAGTCTCGTGTTAGGCTATGCTGGTGTTTATTCGAGTTTCTTGCTGCATGCTGAGAGAGCAGGGCAGAGATTCGGAATTGATTCACGAGATATTTTAATAGAGTTGGGCAAAAGGAAAGTAGTAGGCGGCCAGGAGGATATGATCCTTGATGTCGCTGCTGAATTGGCGAAAGCCAGGAAACTGGAGGTGTAAAATATGACGATTACGAAGGGTGTCGACCTCGAGATCGTGGAATACTTATATTCTGCTGAAAAAGAACGCCGCGAAGTCGTGAAGGTGACCGACCGTTATCCGGAGCTGAGCTTCTCAGATGCGTATTCGATTCAGGAAAAATTAATTCAGAGACGCGAGCAGGACGGGGCTCGTAAAATTGGCCTCTGAAGCTGGGGTTGACGAGTAAAGCGAAGCAGCAAATGATGGGTGTCCATGAAGCAATTTATGGTTACCTGACGGATGATATGCTGGCGCTAGAGTGGGAACAGCTTGATTTTACAGAGTTCATCCATCCAAAAGCAGAGCCGGAAATTGCGTTTTTCATCGACGAGGATTTGGAAGGAACCGACGTAACAGCGGAAGATGTGTTACGGGTGACGAAATTCGTGGCGCCGGCAATCGAGATTATCGATAGCCGTTATTTAAACTTTAAATTCACTCTGGCTGATGTCATTGCGGATAACTGTTCATCTTCAAAATTCCTGATTGGAAGTAAGTGGATGTCACCACGGAATTTGGATTTAGGCCAGCTTGGTATGGTGATGTCGAAAAACGGACAGGTAGTCCAAACTGGATCGAGTGCAGCCGTCCTGGGCCATCCGGCAACATCAGTCGCGTGGGCAGTCAACAAGCTTGGTGAGGTTGGAAAAGGGATTAAAAAGGGAGATGTGATCCTGAGCGGAGCCGTATCAGAGGCAATTGCCTTTGAACCAAATGATAACATTCTAGTAAAATTTGCCGAATTGAGCAGCGTTTCTTTTACATGCAAATCAAGCACTTAGTTTCATGACTAAGTGCCTTCTTTTTTTAGTTTTGAATATTCGAAATATAAAGATAAAATTTACGTTATATGTTAAGCACTTTACACTTTTCCTAGTAAAAAGTGATTATAATCACAGTTAGAGACAGCTTGGGAAAACTATTTTGGTAGCGTTTACAAAAAGAAAAAAGGGGTGCGAGAAATGATTGGTTTTAGAAAATTTTGTTTGACACTATTAATGATTATGCTCGTGTTGACGGCTGCTGCATGTGGCAATGACACGGATGCAAAGCCTGCGGCTGGATCAGGTGAGAAGTACTCATTCAAGCTTGCGCATATTACCCCTACAGACCATATGTGGCACAAAGCCGCTGAAAAATTCAAAGAAGAATTGGAAAAGAACTCTGATGGCCGAATGACCGTTGAAATCTATCCTGCCAGCCAGCTCGGCAGCGAGGCAGATATGGTTCAGCAAATCTCTTCCGGTTCAGTAGATTTCGGATTGATCACTGCTGCATATATGAGTTCACGCGCTCCAGCATTCACTGCCTGGTTCGCCCCATATGCTTTTGAAGATTTAAAAGAGACAAACGCAGCACGTGATACTGAAATTGCGAAGAAGATTTTAGCCACTCTTGACGACCAGGGACTTAAAGGACTTGATTACCTGTTTGCCGGTAACCGCGTCATGCTTTTCAAGGATAAGGAAGTAAAAAAGCCGGAAGATATGAAGGGATTGGCATACCGAGTTACACCAAGCCCTCCTTTGCAGGACTTTTATAAATCTCTAGGAGCTTCTCCAGAATCACTGCCATTGCCTGAAGTATACGCAGCTGTCCAAACAGGGGTCATCGATGGTATGGATATGGACCTGGATGCCACGATTACGAATAAGTATCATGAAGTTGCCAAATATGCTGCTGTTACGAACCATATGGTATGGCCTTCGGTCGCGATTATGAATAAGGATAAATATGAAAAGCTGTCTGATGCTGATAAAAAAATCGTAGATACTGCCATCAAGGCTGCAGCAGATTATTCAGCCAATACACGCGCTTCCCAGGAAGAAGAGTTTAAAAAGACCCTCAGCGATACTGGGATGAAGGTGTATGAAATCGACCAGAAATTGTTTGAGCCATATATCAAGCAATTCGATGAAAAGTATGGACCAACAGATCCGCTAATCCAGGAATTCATTGATACATTCCGCAAATAACCTATTGGAGGGAAATGCGTGAAATACGTCAGCAATATGGTAGCCAGTTTCGAAAAGAAACTGGCTATTATCCTCATGTTTGCAATGGCTGTGATTGTTGCGGCTGCTGTTATTTTTCGATATGTATTCAATAACCCTATATTTTGGGCAGGAGAAGTATCGATTTTCTTATTGATCTACATAACGTTCATCGGCGGCAGCCTAGGATTGAAATATAAGACTCAGGCATCAGTTACCTTGGTTACAGACTATCTACCTGAAAAAATCAATAAATGGGTGGCAATCGTGGCACATATCTTTATGCTTCTATTCATGGCAATCCTATTATTCTATTGTTTTACCTGGATTACTTCCTCTTCTGTAAAAATCCAAAGGTCAAGTGCGATTTTGCTTCCGATGTGGATTCCTTATGCGATCCTGCCTATTGGGCTGTTGTTCGCAACGATTCATTTAATTAGTAATATGTTAGATCTTATGCAAAATCATCCTATTGATAGTGATGTCGTTACAAATCTCCATGCTGCCGCAAAGGAGAGTGAAGAAGAATGATGGCACTGGTTATTTTAGCATTCGTTGTATTTTTGTTATTGGGGATTCCCATCTCGCTTGTGCTTGGAATGACAACAGTTGTTTACTTTTTAGTGACTGGCAACACAATGCTGCTCGAATCGACGCCTCAGCGTCTGTATTCAGGGATGGAGAATTTCGGATTATTAGCGATCCCATTGTTCATGCTGACAGGTGAGTTAATGAACAGCGGCGGAATTACCAACAGACTGGTTGTTTTTGCAAGAGTTCTCGTTGGGCATGTACGTGGAGGTCTCGCTTATGTCACGGTTATCGCTAACATGTTCCTTGCGTCTATATTAGGTTCTGCGAACGCGCAAGCCGCAATGATGAGTAAGGTTATGGTACCCGAAATGGAAAAGGAAGGATATAGTCGTGAATTTTCGTCTGCCTTAACGCTGGCGTCGTCCATTGTGGCTCCAATCATTCCTCCAAGCATGATTTTTATCATTTATGGAACATTGTCTGGGACGTCGATTGGCGGTTTGTTCATGGCCGGAATCATTCCAGGGACCATTTTTGGAGTAGGTTTTGTCGCTTTGATTGCCTATATGGGCTACAAGCACAATTTTCCTCGCAGCAAGAGAGCCAGTTTTTCAGAGATCTGGAGTTCCTTTGTAAAAGTCCTGCCGGCGATTTTAGTTCCATTTGTCATTACAGTCGGAATCCTGAGCGGAGCATTCACCGCAACAGAATCAGCTGCAGTAGCTAGCGTGATCGCGTTTGTGGTTGGTATGTTTTTTTACAAAGAGTTGAAGTGGAAGAACTTGTCAAAGATTTTGATTAACACGGTAATTGGCACGGCAACAGTTACTTTCTTAATTGCGATGGCCAATTTGTTCGGCTGGCTGATTGCTTTTGAACAAATCCCACAATTGGTTGCGAACTCGATGTTGTCCATTTCGGATAACCCTTTCGTTTTCCTGTTGCTGGTTAACATCTTCTTGTTACTGGTAGGCACATTGTTAGATGGAATTGCAGCTTTGATTATCCTTGTTCCAGTTTTGATGCCATTGGTTACAGGATTCAATATCGATCCAATCCATTTCGGCGTCATTATCTGTATCAACCTGACAATTGGACTCCTCACACCACCTGTCGGAACAGGTCTGTTCATCGTATCCTCCATCGCCGAGGTGAAATTCGAACGTTTAATTAAAGCTGTTACTCCAATGCTGCTGATCGGAATCGCCATGCTCTTCGTCGTCACCTACTGGGAACAAACAACTTTGTTCATCCCACGATTGCTAGGATTCTAATTCGGGAGATGCCTGTCACCACCCGAAATTTGTCGATAAGGAGTGGTTGGTATGCCGATTATTCAGGTGCAGGTGCTTGAAGGGCGAAGTGATGAAAAAATCAAAGAATTGATTGCCGGAATAACTGAAACGGCTGTTCGGACGCTCGAAGTGAAGCCAGAACAGGTGCGAGTGATTGTCCAAACGGTTCCTCATCAATATTGGGGCGTGGGCGGTGTTACGAAAGATGAGATAAAGTCCCAACTCTAAATAAGGAGTTGGGATTTTTTAGTGGATTAATTAAAGGGTTTTGATTGATAAAAGCGAATTGTTATAAGGGTTAATACTTTTAAAATAGGGATAAAGAGTGAAATAAATAGCGAATTCAGCAGAACATATCGAAGCTGTCATAAAAGCAATTGAATACATGAAGAGAAATATTGATGAAGAACTCACCACCGAAAAACTG
Source organism: Mesobacillus subterraneus (assembly GCF_020524355.2). Taxonomy (NCBI): domain Bacteria; kingdom Bacillati; phylum Bacillota; class Bacilli; order Caryophanales; family Bacillaceae; genus Mesobacillus; species Mesobacillus subterraneus. Next base: position 2,023,320 of record NZ_CP129019.1, on the reverse strand, counting down.
GCGGAAGTAGCTGGATAAAGTCCTTACCACTTCTCGCGAGTGTTTAAGGAAGTAACAGGTGTGTCACCCAGGCACTATCTTTCAGCCTTGAGAATCGAGGCCGGAAAGGAGCTGTTGATGGGGTCTTCATCTTATTCCATTCTCAAGACCTTGTTGCAGATCGGTTTTAAGAGTATGGGTACTTTCAGCACGAAATTCAAGCAGTTTGTCGGTCTTTCACCGAAGCAATTTCAATCGAAAGCAGGGAAGCTTCATCGATTTATGAATGACTTTGATGAAGCCGTTGATGGACTCCCTGGATCTGTGATTTTGCCAGCTGTCAGGTGTGAAATTGAGGTGCAGGCAAGTTTCAAGGGACTTATATTTGTTGGGTTGTTTCCTCGGTCGATTCCAGATCAAAAGCCTATAATGGGGACTGCTATAACAGATGCTCTGCAGGGATGCTTTTTTTCGGGAGTTCCGGCTGGAATCTACTATGTTTTAGCGGCCGCTATTCCCTGGAGCTTGAATCCGCGGGATTATTTTCTGCTATCCAAGAATCTGCGTGGGAAAGCCGAGGGCCCTGTTGAAATCTCTGAAAATACTATCTGCAAAGTATATATCAAGCTAAGGGAACCTTTGCCGTATGATCCTCCAATCCTGATTAATTTACCGAAGCTCTTGTTTGAAAAAGAAAGCAAACTAGAAGAAAAATAATTTATTAATTGTGTTAATTTTAGGAAAAGGAGTGATTGGATTGTTAAACAAAGTTTGTGTAATAACGATCAAGGTTGGAGACATGGAAAAAGCACTTGAATTCTATACAAAGGTGCTGGATTTTGAAGTGTCCAAGCATTATGGGGAAAATATCGTTTCATTAGTACATAATGAGATTCCGATTGTGTTAGAAAAATCAGATGAAGATATTACTTCCTCTAGTCAGAAGGTTTTACTGGGGATCCTCTCTGAGGATATCGATAAAGATGTTGAAATTCTTCGCGTTAAGGGAGTAAAGATTCTGTTCGATGAATCCAGACCGTGTCCGCCAGGTAGGTACAATGTGATTGAAGATCCATTCGGCAACCAACTCGAGCTTGTGGAGTTTTCTAATTTTAAGTAATGCATAGAGGCTTTGGTTGTTGGAACTTTACTTGATATAGGTATCCAGAATGAACAAAAAGAAGAACCACCTCTACAAAAGGTGGTTCTTTCGCTTTTATTCGGTTGGTTTCTCACCATTCGCGATATCTGTTGCGTAAGGTATGATTCCTTCCGCTTCGATGCCGAATGTATCGATTTCCTGGGAATGAAGAACTGTGCCGTCTTTATTAAGAACAGCGAAGCCTCTTACTGCTATTGGGGCTTCAGGATCCAACATGTTTGTTTTCTTGATCAATGTCAGTTTCTCATCAGAAATGACTGGATAATCAAGTCCCAACTCTTCTTTCATCGCTTTATGTTCCTTTACAGAGGATGCGCTAACGGCGTAGATGTTTCCTGGAAACTGGCTGAATAAATCTTTTCGGTTCTGCAGCTCGACCAGCTGCGATTTACAGAAGTCTCAACCAACTCCTGTAAAAAAGAATACCAGCGCAGGCTTTTCCATATTTTCAAAGGATATTTCCTCACCGTTTTCATCAGGCAGGGAAAGGCCTTTTGATTCGGATTTGTCTTCAGAACAGCCGCCTAGGAAAGCTCCTATCATTAATAACATCATTAAAAATACTAGTTTTTTCAAGGTGCACCTCCTTATGTATTTTCTTCAGTATATATTGTTTTGCTGAAAACTCATTATACCATTTATGGAGATTTTGTATCGAATGGGCAACTCTTAACGCCTAATTTCCTATTTCATTAAAAAGGAGACTTCAATTTAGTTAAAATTCAGAAAATGTGTTACAATTAAATTAGTAACTGGTCATAATATCTAGTATTTAATTTGGAGGGAATGCATTGCTGACGAACCATCTGGATTTCCGACTCGAGCCAAGGATTAGAGAACTTTACGAGGAGCATAAGAAACGTGCTGAAAAAATTGACTGGGGCTATCATGAGTTTTTGCCGTGGGATCAGGCAATGGATTTTAAACGCGTTCCCTGGGACGAAAGCCAGGTCACGTTGCCAGCTCCAGTTATCACTGCGATTGAGACGGCACTTCTAACTGAGGTGAACCTTCCTTGGTTTACTTCATATCTTGATCAGACTTTTAAAGGGTCTTTATCTGTCATCAAAGATTTCGTGCATACATGGACGGCAGAAGAGGATCAGCACTCCAATTTGCTGGAAACGTATCTGTTAATCACGAGGAATGTTGAGCCGATGAGGCTGCATCAATTACATAAAATGACCCTTGAGAATGGCTGGGATCCTGATTTTCATACTCCCTTCGAAACGATGGTTTACACTTCAATGCAAGAATTGGCGACAATGGTGTTTTACAATAATGTCGCGAAGGTAGCCGGGCCGCATGATAGGGAATTAGCCACACTTCTCCGCCGGCTTGCAAAGGATGAGACACTTCACTACGCGTTTTATCGAGATGTAATCAAATACCATTTAGAATTAGAGCCTAACTATTGCTACTATCTGGGCAATGTCATCATGAATTTCAAAATGCCCGGTGCCGTCATGCCAGATTTTGAGAATCGGATGGTCATTATCGCTAAGGAGGCGAATTATAGCCCACTGGAGTATTTCGACCAAGTACTCAATGTCATCGTTGATTATTGGGATATCGGGAACCTTAGGCCGATTGCTCCTGAAGCAGAAAAGGCCAGGCTGGATATCTTAAATTATCACGCTCGACTAAAAAAGGTCAGGGAGCGTTTTTATAAAAACAAATAAAAAAATGGAACCAGCAAGGTATACTTCTGGTTCCATTATTATTTCCTAAAGGTATTTTCCGACTTTTGTAGAAACAGTTCATGGTAGACAATTAATAAAAGGAGCTTTTATGTATAAGGGAATGCTACTGTTTATCGTCGGTTTGATTATGTATATGGCAGGTATCTATTTATCTACTATTTGGGCGGCTGTTGGAACCGCTATTGGTGTTTTTGGCGGACTACTGATGGGAATCAGTACTTATTTTTATAGTTTGAATGCAAAGAGAAAATCCTAGACTACTTCAAATTCTCGTAATGTTCGTTAAACACCTTGAACAGCCTTTCATCACCGCCGCGGTCGGGATGGAGGGCTTTGAGGATTTTCTTGAATTCTTTTTTCAGAACATAGCTGTCTGTATTCTTGTTTAAACCTAATAGTTCTTCCATTTGCGAAGGGTCAGTACCAGATGCTTCAATTTGTGCATTTAGCATTTTTTTCAGCGTTCTTACCTTGGATTGCTCAATATGCAATCGCGTATTCAGCAATTCCAGTTGATCGTTAAGCAAGGTATTCTCCTGTTTGGTACTCTCCAATTGTTCGGAGTATTTGTTGTTATACTTTTGAATTATGAACTCTGTCAGGTCTTTCAGATGTATTTTATACAAAAAGTTTCGTCTATGAGCTTGTTCGGCTTTTAATATTCCTTCTTCAATCCACATCTTTACATCTTGGTCTGTAGCATCTATTCCATATGAAATTAGCTGTTCAGCAGCCTCTTTGATTGTCAGCATCCAATTGCCTCTCTTTTATAAAATAATCAGACAAATCTATCATACCATTGAATTTTTGCAGGAAAAGAACAGAACTGTGACATTGTGTTACATACAAATCCTCATGTAATAATAAAATGGATTTAAATCGAAAAGGCAGGTGAGAAACATGTTATTTAACATGAATGAAGCTATTGAAATCCTGGATCGGACTCCTGGAACTATGGAGGCATTGTTATTGGGATTAGCAGAAGACTGGGTGTACAGCAATGAAGGGGAAGGAACTTGGAATGCATCCGAAGTCATTGGACATCTCATCGATGGAGAAAAATACAACTGGATTCCAAGACTTAAAATCATATTAGCGGAAAAAGATGATAAAAGTTTTCCAGTATTTGACCGTTTTTCACATTTAGAGGAGTATGCGCATCTGTCTATTGAAGAAAAGCTCTGTGAATTTTCTTCATTGAGGAAGGATAACATCAACAAACTGAAGGAACTTTTCGTTGAGAAGAGTCAGTTTGATTTGACAGGAATTCATCCAGAATACGGGGAAGTTGAGGCAAGACAATTAATCGCTACATGGGCAGTACATGATTTAACTCACTTATCGCAAATCACCAGAGTTTTAGCGAAAAGGTATAGTAAAGAAGTTGGTCCATGGAAAAGTTACCTTGGGATTTTAAATAAATAATTTGTAAGTATAGAGTTTTAGTGCTCTCAAAATTAAGCCCCTGCGCATTTAACAGGGGCTCTTCATTACCTTATCGCACCTTGCGGCAACACTGCATGCACACCTTTAACACCGTTTACTACCTGTGTAACTCTCAAATCGACTGTCACACTGGCTAGTGCAAGGGTCTCAGTGCGCTCGATCCCATGAGATTCTCTCAAAAGTGTCACCATTTCTTCCAGTGCCTGTCCAGCAGCAAGGTTCAAGTCTTCATTAAAGCCAAAGGTAAGCCAGCCAGCTGGTGTGTTTGCGCGAGGCATTTTTAGCTGAAGGTCCTCTCTCAGTGTAAGGGTGATATCGATCAAATCCATCGGGCACTCGATGGCTGTACCAGAAACTTCTCCGTCTCCTTGCGCAGCGTGGCCATCACCAATTGAAAACATTGCTCCATCAACAGAAATTGGCAAATACAATGTGCTGCCTCTTGTTAGTTCTTTGCAGTCAATATTCCCGCCGCAATAACGGGGAGGGGATGTATGGTGCACACCAGGTTCTGCGGGTGCAACTCCCATCAGGCCAATGAATGGATTTATGGCGACACTTACTGGCCTGGAACCAACCTCTGTCCTTGCCGTCATTGTGTCACGGGCCAATTCCCAGTCAAGGCGAATTCTTTCAGTCCCGGTCAAACCGACTGCATCATTTTGCCAGCTTTTCTTGCCGCCAGCCCAATTTGTCCCATACCAGCCTGGTACGAGATCGTTTAATTTTACTTCAAGAACCATGCCGGCTTTTGCTCCGTTCACTTCAATCGGCCCAATCATCGGGTGAAGAGGGGACTCTTCTTTTACTGCTGAAGTGAAAAATTGTCTATCAACACTTTTCGATTCAGAGTAACCCCATTCAATATCAGGTGTTTGCATGCGAATGGTGTCACCAGAATTTACTGTAAGGATCGGCCAATATTCATTGCTAAAAGAACCATGCAGGTTTTCGGATTTCAGTTGGATTTTATGGATCATACCTTCAGCCCCTTATGCGATTTCGTTTTTTGCAAACTTGCCAGCTTTCTTCTTTTTAAAAAGCCGCGGGTTTGTTCCAATATAAACACCAGATAGCACGAGGGCAGCTCCGATGGCATGAGCAGCGGTGAAATTTTCACCTAAAAACAGAGTTGCCATTATGACTGCAGATACGGGCATTACATTGATGAAAATCGATGCCTTTGCTGCGCCAACTTCTTTGATTCCGTTGTAGTACATGACGAAAGAAACAACAGTGACCAGAACGCTCATGTGGATGATTGCAATCCATGTTGTACCTGTTGCCTGCTGAATATCCTGCCAGGTTGTTTCTGCCAGGGCAAACGGCAGAAGGAAAAGAGTTCCGAAAGCCACTGCGTAGGTGGTAGACTCGACCGAGCTGAACTTCTTCAAAACAATTTTGCCGACGACACTGTATAATGCCCAACTGACAACTGCGCCCATAAGAACAAAGTCGATTGGCTCAAATCCTAGACTGAACAGGCTTAGCAGCTGTCCCTCGGTAATAATGAAAAAGGCTCCTGACAAGGCGATTGCCAAGCCGATCACGTTATTGCGTGTAATTGTTTCTCTTAGAAATAAAGCCGATAAAAGCACAATCAAGACCGGATTGGAAGCGATGAACAGCGAGCTTTTGATTACTGGCGCATGCTTGCTGGCCAGGAAAAAGAAGATATTGTACAAGGCAATCCCAGTCAGGCCCAGCACTGCAAACAAGCCATAATCCTTCAAGTTTGGTTTTTGGCGATTTTTCTCCATCACGAACATAAGAGGTACTAGCAGAAGCACAGCACCAAAAAACCTGAAAAAAGCGACAGTAGCTGGGTCAAAGCTCTGAACAGCATATTTTCCTGCGATGAATGCACTGCCCCATGTTGCCGTTGCGAAAGTCAACATGCCATATGTTAGCCATAATTTTTTGTTCATTATATTCCCTTCATTCTTCTAAATTGTATAAATAGTATTGTAGCATCTTTTTCGAAAAGCGAAATAGTTTTTTGGAAATACATGCAAAAAAGAAATATTAGCGTAGGATGTACCAAATAATGGTACTTAATGGTAAAATAGTTCGTGAAGGAGTGATTATATGCCATGGTTGGAATTCTTTATTCTTATTATATCTATCATTGCCCTATTAGCCGCATCCAAGTTCGTTTTAAGAAAGTTGTTCAATATTAAAAAAGTGAAAAAGAAGATATTTTCCTATAATCATATTAATAGTACTCATCGGAAGGTAGATTGGATGGTCCGAATTACTGCAGCAACTTTGTATTTGATTTTTATGTACCAATTATATTTTCATGACTTTTCTGTAAATCTATTACTTTTTATCATGACGTTGATTATAACATCTGAAAGCTTTGTTCGCGCCTACTTTGAATGGAAAGCTTCTCCCGATCCTAAGCAGTCTATTCTGTCACTTGGAGAAGGGGTCCTCCTTATTATCATTGTGTTGGTCATCATTCAATTTGATGTATTGAATTTACTTTTTTCATAGTCAGTTGGATAGACATTTAGACAATCAGGTATTCCAGCTGGGACGCTAATTGCGTGAAGACGGAATAAAAGAAGAGTAGGAGTTGAATGTTCCGATGCTGAGAAATAAAGGATTTTTGATCACTGCCATTATTTTTTTCTTTTTATCAATAGCACTTAACTTTCCATTCCCTCATGAATATCCCCTCGGGCAGGAAGTTAGTTCAGCTTTGAATTTTCCAATTACCACCACAGAAGGAGTTAATTATATTGGAATCACAGGTCTTATCTTATTCGGAATCAGTTTATTCTTCCTGGTAAAATCTCTGGAAAAATTTCATAAGCGAATGGTCTTGTTCGCCATATTACTGGTTGTTTTCTTACCGACAGAACTGGTAAGTGCATATCAAAGAACATTCGCATCAGGTATCAATGCGGTGGAATATGAGCGAAAGGGAAGTTCCTGTAAGTTTGAAATGAAAGACGAATCTACCCTATATGCTAACTGCCAGCTCCCTTTTAAAAATCACAGCAATCAAACCGTTCAATTCAACATTGAATTCTATGAAAAATACCGGTTCGAAGATGAAACACCATTACTCTCCTTAATGAATCAAGGAGGTCCATTCGAAGTAATCCTGGATAAAAAAGAAAGAGAAATAATCATAATTAAAACTGAAATAGATCTTTCTAAATTAGGAGTTGGGTCAATGAGTGGGGAAGCCTGGGGGATTAATTTAAAAATTGTTGATGATGATAAAGTCAGGAAGTTGTGAGTAGAAAAGAACCGAAGGGAATCAGGAAATGATTATGAGAAGCGCCTAAAACGCTTCTTTTTCTTTGGGAAAATTATAACTTATGAGTGTTTTCCCTTATAAAAATACAGAGTAAATGTCAAAGAATCTTCTTGAAGATGTTGTTGACTAGACAAATAAGTCTATAGTTAAAAGGTCTGTTTTTGTTATGCTCTAATTATAGGTTGGCGAACTTCGAACTAATATTCATAACCTAAATTAAAGTAGTAACGTCTTAGTCTTAACCAGAAGAATAACATGAGTGGGTTTTAGATATTTTCGTCGGACTAGATGATGTCCATCGATTTAGTGAAGACAACGTAGAGGCTGGTTGATGATCATACCTTCAAGGTTCAATGGCTAAATGCTTATCAATACCAGTGTGTTTTTCGATTTTACGGAGGCAGAGCTATCGATACTTGACGTTGATTTTACAGGTGTAACGGAAAAAGGAGGACAACACATGGGTAATGTACTTATAATAGGTGGAACTACTTTCGATTCTGTCATTCATCTGGAAAAACTTCCAGATCCGGTGCCGCAAACCATCCATTATGCAGCATTTACTGAGACTTTGGGTTCTACTGGTGCAGGGAAAGCACTGAACCTGTCGAAGCTGAATATTCCTGTTACACTCCATTCCATTATCGGGAATGATGAGTATGGAGCGAAAATCAGAAAGAAACTGGATGAAGATGGTGTCGATTTTGTTTATGACCATGACCCTCGGGGGACTGAAAGGCATGTGAACTTGATGAGCCTAGCCGGAGAGCGGATTTCGATCTTTGTCACCCAGTCTTCAGCTGAATTGCATCTTAACTTGCACAGGATCGAGCAGCTAATTAAAGGTTCTGATTTAATTGTGTTGAATATCATCGCATACACAAAGCAGCTTATTCCACTTATTAAAAAATATAACAAACCTGTCTGGACAGATTTACATGACTATAATCCCGGCAACCCATATCACGAAGCGTTTATCGAGATTGCAGATTTTATTTTCGTTAGCTCTGATCATATGCCTGATTACAAACCGATGATGGAAAAGTGGATATCTATGGGGAAACAAATGGTTGTCTGCACACACGGAAAGAATGGGGCAACGGCTCTTACAAGTCATCAGAAATGGATTGAAACTCCGATTATCAGAGATTATCAATACAAGGATGCTAACGGGGCAGGTGACAGCTTTTTCTCTGGCTTCTTATTTGGGTTTTTAAAGGGGAAATCAACGGAGGAATCACTGAAACTGGGAACAATTTGTGCCGGACTTTGTATCACCTCAAAGGAGTTAGCATACGAGGAATTAAATCCTCGCCTGCTTGAAGAAGAGTATCAAAAATATTTCGGTTAACTCGATGTGTTTTGTTCCTAGGTATGGGGGAAAATATCTTCACCATACAAAGGGAGTGATAGAATGTTTGTTGAGGGAAAGATCATCTCTGGTTAATTCGATCAAGCTATAAACGAATTTTCTCTGCAGCGGGTGAAAAGTTTTGATACCCAATCTATTTTCAAAGAGTTCCAGATGAATTCCGTTTATGAATATTTGAAAAAACATCAAAACGATCCCGATGGGCAAATCATCACTCTAAATGATCAGATGCCGGTAAGATTGAGCCAATCGGAGATTAACCAATTGTTAAGCGACCTTTAGAGAGTAAAGTCGCTATATCACTGAAAAGCAGGTCTAGATGACTTGCTTTTTTCTATTCCCTACAGGAATATCAGCCATTTCTCCCGAATAGGTAACGAATGAATCGACAATTTGATTTTATGATAACTTAGAGGAGGGAGAAGTCCTATCAATGCAAAAATAAAACCATTAGTCGGAGGGCTGATATCAGGGATCGTCCTTGGATTGTTTTTAAAGCTAAGCCAATCTATAACAAGCATAAAAGTTTATACCTTATTGCTGAATGTTGATTATATACCGATTCTTAAGGATTTTAAATTATCTGAAGTTGTGGAGTTTGGTTTGCATATGGTGATAGCAATAGTACTGGCATTCGGGCTTAACTTTTACATTACCAGAAAGAACTTTCAAAAAGAAACAATCTCTCGCTTTGTTATTAGAGTGAGCTTAATAGTTGGTTTGCTGCTCTATCCAACAACGCTTCTCTCAGAACGGACACCACCAATCACCAGTGCAAACGCCTTTTTATTTTGGATGGCGGGTCACTGGATTTATGGCTTCATTTTAGGGAGAGTTTTATCCTTAAAGGAAGGAGAGAGGGTTTGAAAAAGAAAAACTTCTATATATTTTCCATCGTAATTGTTATTTTACTTATATATGGTGTTACCAGTTGGGACGATTATCGTGAAAAGACTTTAGCGGATTTGCTAGATACAAGCAAAATTGAAAAAATCTATTATAATCAACTTCCGATTAAGGATGAAAAGGCAGCATATAATCGGCAATTAACTGATGATAAGGCAATCCAGGAGCTGATTAGTTACCTAAGTCAATATAGAGTGAAAAAAATTGGCGATCGCGATTTTGTTTCTGAATATCCAGACGAACAATTCATATTCCAATTGGAATATGAAGACGACCAAGTTACCACGCCTTCGTTAATCGAAAGGGATGTTCTATTAAATGATCAGTATCAATATGAAATCACAAATGGCCCTGTGGATTATCAATGGCTGGAGGAGTTCTTAATGAAAAACGGAGAAGAATTGTAATTAATTGTATTATCATCCAATTCACTAATCCTTCTCGACTGGATGTTTTGAAAAGGCTGTTTTCGCATTGAATATTGCTTTTCATTCATGTTTCAATATGAATCTCGTAATATAAGGTGTAGGGGCTCTTTTCGAGGAGACTTCTGAATACAGAAACAAAGATTTTCATCACATTAAAAGGAATAATGTGCGGATAGATCTGGATGTACGAAGATTATCTTCACATTAAAGGGAATAATGTGCGGATAAAACACAAAATGCCAGGAGATTACACTCCTGGCATTTCTTTTTGTTGTTTATCCGTGTGAAAGGTGAACATATTTTTACCGGCTCGTTTCGAGGCATATAGTGCTTCATCAGCGTAACTAATGACGGTAAAAGGGTCGATGTCATGTTTGGGTCATATTGCGCCACCAACGCTGCATCCGACATGAAGTTTTGATTCAGCTACTTCATAAGGGTTGTTAATGTTTTTAATCAGCTTGTTCGCTATGGCGCTAAGCACATGTTTCTTTGACTCAGCTGGACTGCTGACAACCATAAGAAATTCGTCACCGCCAATTCTGAAGATAGGATCTTCTTTCCGGCTAAATTCTTTCAGCCTGCGAGCCACTTCTATTAACAGCAGGTCACCTGTTTGATGTCCATAAGTATCGTTGATTATTTTAAATCCATCCAAATCTAAATATAAAAAGGATAATGAATTCCCGGTAGTTTTGGCTTGTCCTAAAAATTGATCAAGCGCTGTACGATTTCCAAGACCGGTCAGAAGATCATGATGTGCCAGTTTTTCCATTTTCCCTAAACTGGATTCTGTATGTACCAATGTGTCAACCAAATCCCTCAAGGAACTGGATAGGAGTTCAAGGTCTTTGATTCCTTTTATTAAAGGAATTGTGCTTTCTTTGCCGATTCTTATACAATGGGCAGCTCTGGATATCTTTCGTAAAGGGTTGGTTATGAAACCAGCTAGGAGCCAGCCGATGAAAGCAAAGACAAAAGCAGTTATTGTTCCCAGTTTGATAATAAAAGATTTTAATTGTCCGACAGGGGAAAAAGCGTTCTCTTCAGGGAGACGGACAATGACTGTCCATCCAAGTCCAGAATAATCATCATGACCGTCGCCAACTGCGAATCCGGTCAAATAATTTTTACCGTCCGGCCACTTTTCAACGACCCAACTGTTGGCACCCTTCCTTGCTTTTTGTACACTCTCAACATCAAGGACTTTCCCAGTCATACTATCTGGTCCAAGGAGAACGGTGCTGTCCAAATCACTCACCACAAATACTTCGGCTCCGCTCAATTCATCCTTTAAAGGTTCGACGATTTCATCCTGAACTTGCCTTGACCATTCCCAACTAAGATGTGTGGTCAGAACACCAGTGAATTTCCCATTTTCATCTACTAACGCTTTGCTGATGTCAACAAATTGCATCGGTTCTCCAGTTGGATTCGGAAGCAGGTTTGCAAGAAGAACTGCGTTATGGACATCGCCAATGAAAGTTCCTTTTTTCCCTTCCAGATAAACAGGGCGCTGAGAAATATCTACTCCTACAAGAATCTCGTCAGAGGCTGCGACCACCTTACCAGTCGAGTCGGTCAGTCCAATCCACGAAAATACTGGTATACTCGTATTTAACTGGTCCAGCAATACCTGTGCTGACTGCAGATCTTCAAGAGAATTAATATCCTCAATTTGACTTAGGACCTCAACTTCTCCGATACGTGACCACATGAACGAATCCAGTTTATCTGCCATATGAAAGGACGTAGTAGACAGGCTATTTCCTATCTCTCTTTTTATCGTTTCACTAGAATGTTTGCTGATCGTTATGCTCAATAGCATCGTCAGCGCTATGATGATGACACCAAAAAATAGAGCCATATAGGCTCGGAGGTTTAGTTTCATATAAAAAAATCCCTCTCGTTCAACAATCTCTTCTCTATTTTATCGACATAAATGTACAATGTTTTAGCAGAAAACAAAAATGATAGAGAGGTAGCTATGCAATGGGGTAAAACTTAGTTCAATTAAAGAAGATTGACAGCCAATATAGTTTCACAAATTTCACCTCGTTTAAAGCTTAGAAGGGTGAGCTTTTTTAATTCCCGAAAGGGTGTTCACCCGGTACTATGTTAGTGAAACTTTTTTAAAACAGGAAAAGAAATGGGCGAGCTTTATTACTAAAGTAAAATAATCTCAGCCCAATTCATTAAAAATCATACTCTACTGTTCTTTATTCGCTTCTATAATAACTTCCATATAAAAACTAATTGCCTTAAGATAGTTCTCGATACTAATATGCTCATTCGTTCCATGCATCCTGTTAAGATCTTCTGATGTCAACTGGACAGGGAGGAAACGATATGTGTTTTCGGCGATGCTGTCGTAATGCTTTGCATCGGAACCGGCGAACATCAGATAGGGGGCGATAACTGCTTCCTCATAGACATTTTTTGCGCTTTGCTGGATGGATTTGAAATGCCAGCTATCAATGGAGGAAACACCAGAGGCTTCGGAGCCTTCAATTGTAACTTTGATATCCTCGTCATCGATCGTTTTTTCAATAAAATCCTTCACTTCTTCCAACGAATCACCAGGCATGAGGCGGAGGTTGACAATCGCTGATGCTTTTTCTGGAAGCGCGTTGTACTGCTCACCAGCATGGAAGATCGTTGGCGCGATCGTAGTCCTGATCAGAGCAGCGGAGGCAGGCTGCTTGAGGAGAATTTTTTCAATGACCGGTTCGAAAATGAATTTGTTGGCAAAGACATATTTCATGCCAAAGCTCATTTCAGGAGCGACAAATTCAAATAAATCCTCAACAGGTCCTCTAAGGTCGGCAGGAAACTGGTTTTTTTCCAGCTTAGCAATGGCGCCGGCAATCCTGCCGATATTGGTCCTGTCTTTTGGCTGCGAAGAATGGCCGCCGCTTCCTTCGATCGACAGCTCTGCAGTCGCAGAACCCTTTTCAGAAACACCTACAACGCCGACGGGTTTATTGACACCCGGAACCATGTTCTCCACGATTGCTCCTCCTTCATCTAAAACGAAATCAAACTTGATGCCTCGTTCATTAAGGGTGCTTACAATCATTGCGGCTCCTTTATCCCCACCGATTTCTTCATCATGCCCGAACATAAGATAGATATCTCGTGAAGGCTGATAACCTTCGCTGAGCAGGTGTTCTGCAGCTTCAAGTACTCCAATCACACCAATTTTGTCATCCAGTGTACCGCGTCCCCAAATCTTTCCTTCGGCAATGGTCCCGCTGAATGGATCATGTTCCCAGTTTGCCTCCGTACCTTCAAGAACAGGAACAACATCGTAATGGCTTGTCAGTCCAATAGGGAGTTTGGTGGAGTCATTTCCTTTCCACTTATATACAAGCGCATAACCATTCACTTTTTCAAGCTCAAGTTCCTCATGCACCATGGGAAAACTCAGTTCTAAAAAGGAAATGAAGCTGTCGAATTCTTTCAGGTCCATCTTGCTGCGGTCCTGATAGGATACTGTTTTAAATTGTATTGCTTTTGATAGGGTATTGATTGCATGGTCTTCTTTTATAGAGCCATTAACATGTTTGGGTGAGGGCTGACGGGATTGCAAGGTGAGGGTATTGAACATGGTGACAATGATAAAAACAAGGAGCAGGCTGGCAGTGATCATTAAGGAAAGTTTTATTTTTTTCATAGATTATAAGAAAACCTCCAATAATTTTTTAAAAAAAGCCTCCAGTTTCCCAGAGGCTTCCTTCTATGCAATTTCAGGTGCTTTAGGCTGAGTTTCTGGTTCTGGAACAAAGGCTAGAATGACCATCCCAATAACAAAGAGGATGACTAGGCTGAACACTCCCATGCTTGAATTGCCAGTAAGCTGTGCAGTCAACCCGACCATAAGCGGACCCATGATTGAAGCAAATTTCCCGAAGATATTATAGAATCCGAAAAACTCATTCGCGTTCGCTTTCGGCACCAATTTTGCAAAATAAGACCGGCTTAGCGCCTGGATGCCACCTTGTGATGTAGCAACAAGCATAGCCAGGATCCAGAAATCCGTTGTTGTTTCCAGGAAGTAAGCGTAGATACAAACAAAAATATAAACGGTAATTCCGACATAAAGCATTTTCTTACCGGTAAAACGCTCAGATAGTTTTCCGAACAAAATCGCGAACGGCCAGGCGACGACCTGGGTAACGAAAAGGATGATTAATAGGTTAGTAGAACTGATTCCCAGATCGGTTCCATAAGCTGTAGACATCGTGATGATCGTTCCAACACCGTCAATGTAAAAGAAATAAGCTAATAAAAATAAAAATAATGCCCTGTATTTGCGGATTTCCTTAAAGGTTTTTCCTAAACGTCTGAAGCTTTGCAGCACCAGCTGAGGTTCACGCTCGATGTAATGCTTTTGATGAACATTTTTAAACAAAGGGATTGAAAAAAGTCCCCACCATAGGGCAGTAATGATAAAAGCAGTCTGACTGGTCAATGTCATAGAAATTGGCAGGACATTTGTCTGGGCTAATATAATGATTGCGATACTGATGATAAATGGAATCGTACTCCCGATGTAACCCATCCCGTATCCTCTAGCAGAAACTCGGTCCATTCGTTCATCCTTCGTTACATCAACGATGAAGGCATCGTAGAAAACGTTTGAACCTGTCGACCCAAGCACGGCAAGGGTGTATACGACAAGCAGCATCAGCCAGTTCCCGCTCGGCACGAAAGCAAGACCAGCTGTAAAAGTGATCCCTAACGTAAAGAAAATAGTGAAGAATCGTTTCTTCATTCCTTGATAGTCCGCTATGGTTCCAAGAATTGGACCGATCAATGCCAAAATGAAGGTGGCAATCGCAATCGTATAACCCAAATACGCGGTAGAATTAGAAAGGCTCACACCAGCCTCCGTAGCGGAAGCTTTATAAAAAAGCGGGAACACAGCCGTCGAAATGATAATCGAATAAGCCGAGCTTGCCCAGTCATAACGGATCCAGCTGCTCTCTTCCTTCGTAAAACCTTTCATCCTTTTGCCCCCAATAAGTTTGTTTTTTTGTCTATTCAGTTGAACCATTCCATCTCAACGCTCATAAAAGTGTTCCAACTGGTAATATAATTCGCTTCGATTCCCTCAAAGACCTTCTTTCCTAGTGCTAAATGTCTAAAATCCCTTCAAGGATAGAGCCATCTGTATCGCCGAGGTCAAGACCCAGCAGGCGAGCAAAGGTTGGGACTTCGTCTGCAAGGTGCATAGATTTGATGGAGATTCCTGGACGGATGCCTTTACCAGCCGCGAAGAAAACAGTGTGATAACCTTCTTTTTCAGGGGAGTATCCATGACAGGCAAACGTGTACTTTTTTGTCCTTGCATCCTGTTCTGTCACTTCTTCCATGTAGTCACCATCTATTGCCTCGCTAAAGTAATAGCCCTTGGCAGCTTCAAGCATCCTGAAGGCTGTTCCATCAGCTCCTTTTGCGTTTGCTTCAGAACCAGTGATGGCTGCTTCAATGCCATTGCTTTTGTCCTGTAAAAGCTCCGCCAAAATATCTGAAACTGTATTTTTCACAGCATCATCGTTTGGATCTTTTACATAGACATAGGCTGAGCCGTCACAACTCTTGCAATAGGCTTTCCAGTTGATCACTTTGCCTGAAGCATTGGTTTGGATAAGTCCTCGTTCTTTAAATATTACGTTCACTTTCACCACTTTAGACTCATCCAGTGCGCTGTGGTCACCAAGAATGATAACTGTTGAATTCTCGGCAATGCCAGCCTCTTTGAGCGCATTCATGATTTTGCCAAGCCTCTTGTCATGACGGTGAAGCGCAGCCTTGGCTTCTTCTGATGAAAATCCATGCATATGGCGCTGAGAATCTAGATCAACAAAATGGATCAACATCAATTCAGGCTTTCTCGTTCTGATGGTTTCAACTGTTGCTTCCAAAACGAAATCATCGAGCTCAGGCTGACTCAATCCGTTCCTGATATGACCGAATTTCGCGTTCATCTCAAGCTGATAACGTGGACTCCCATTGGAAAGCGAAACAGGAATCTGGTGATGCCAGGGCCGGTTAGCGAAAATTTCAGGCATGTTGTAGTCGATATCAGCCTTAGCCGTGACCGGCCATAATAAAGCAGCAGTTCTCATGCCAGCCTTTTTTCCCTCATCGAAGAGGGTTGTCCCTTTAATATGCCGACGGTGCCAATACCAGTCGGGAGAGGTTTTGCCAGGCTGGACAAATGTATTGTTAACAATACCATGCCGATTAGGGAAATTACCGGTCACGATTGTCGCATGGCAAGGGTATGTAACAGAAGGATAAATCGTTTCCACCTGAGTACAGAAAGAACTATTATCTATAAAAGCCTTGAAATTCGGCAGCTCCCCGAGCAATGGAACATCATGCTCTGAAAGACAGTCAAAGGAAATGACGATTAAGTGGTCTGTCAGTTTTTCCATGTCAGCCTCCAAAAGGTTTATATATTAAATATAGCAGAATATTTTGGGAAAAATAAACAGGTTTGCCATTTTCGTAAAAAAGGATTTACTGATCCGTTAAAGAAGTAGTTATGTATCTGAAAAACTGGAGGCAGGATGAAAATGGATTTAATCGATAAAGCATTGATAATTGCTTCAGTGGCACATGAAGGGCAGTATCGTAAAAACACAAAAATTCCGTATATTGCTCACCCTGTGGCAGTGGGGATGATTTTGCAAAAATCGAGATATAGCGATGAAATGGTAGCAGGCGGTATTCTTCATGACACGGTTGAAGATACAGACCTAACAATGGAAGATATCGAGCAGGAGTTTGGAAAGGCTGTTGCGGTGATCGTTAAAGGTTGTTCAGAGCCCGACAAGTCTCTAACATGGGAAGAACGGAAAGAACACACCATCGAGTTTTTAAGAACGGCATCAGAAGAAATACGCGTAGTAGCTTGTGCGGATAAATTGCATAATGTTAGATCGATTCGCCAGGACGTCGAACAATGTGGTGAAGAAGTTTGGAATAGGTTCAACCGCGGAAGAGAACAGCAGGAATGGTATTACAGACATGTGTTGAAAAGCCTTGGACATTCGTCTGCGTTTCCGTTACTAGAGGAGCTCGAAATCGAAATCGAGCGTTTGTTTAATTGAGATAAATTCAGTAGCAGCAAATATGAATTTTTAGTAACAAAAGATGCTGATTTGGACAAGGATGACATCCTGGACAGGAACCAGCCTAACCGGAAATAATACAGCAGGAGTGAGAATGATATGGAGACAACGCTCATTTATAAAGATGGATCTTCAAATAAGTTTTGGAAAATACTAGTATCCGGAAAGAGTTATACGCTTACCTATGGCAGTTTTTAGCCATGTGAGCACTTTGAAAAAATCTGTAGAATGGTACTAAAAGCTGCTGGGGAAAACAGCATTACAGGTACAGTTATTGGTGACATCAAATCCTAAAACCAGAATTAACGGTAACCAATAAGCGTGATTGGTGACTAAAAAACCCAAAAACTTGAATAATTAAGTAATAAATAAGCTGAGGATAAACTTGATTTACCCATAATTGGTCTTTATTTCCTGGATTTATCTTCAAAATCCCTGGGTAAAGAAAGGTAATTCCTAAGAAGGGGTGATAAAGATGAAGACGAAAGCAAAAATATCAAAAGAAGAGCTTTTTAAACATATCCAAAATAGTGATGGCAACTTAAGAATTTCGTCTGTGTCCTCAGTTGAAGAAGGGGAAGAAGTAATCGCCCTGGCTAAACACCTTGAACTTGAAGGTAAAATCGTTCTATTGGAATACTGTTTGGATAAAAAGCCTCTGGCCGTCTCCCTGAAAACAAAAAATCCTGATTAAAAAATAAATTCAAACTGGCGAACCGCTTTTAAAAGTGGTTCGCCAGTTTATTTAATGATTGCACAAACACCAACGATGCGTGGCGAAGATTTCAGATTTTTCTTGATGAGGTCCCCGACAGCTTTGGACTTATAGAAAGTGGAAATCCTTAAAAAGATACAAAATGGGCACACCAACATGGCAAATATAATATAGATGAAAACGCATAGGCAACTGGATCAGAACTTTATGCACAATATGACTGGGCTTTTTGAACAAGCAATAAGAAATGGAGAACCTGCCTGGTTCTCCATTTCTTATTACCTTTTTTTCTTTTTGGCAGGGTCGGCCGCTGCGCCAGGTTTCGCTTTCACTTTCGCTTCCAACGCAACTTGAACATGGTACGTTTTCTCATCAATTTCCGTCACACTCGCAACCTTGCCTTTACGACCCTTGATTTTAAGATCTTCCCCAACCTCGGGCACACGCTTAAGCAACTGATTCAGCATTTCATTTTTCTGCTCATAAAAATGGACAACAAACACTTCAATCACCTTTTTCTAGAGTATTGACTTTCCTATCACTAAGATATTGACGGGATACTAGGTTTAGAACTGATTAATAGAAGGAATTTAGTAGGGTTGATTTATCCTGGAGCGGAGAAGAAATGGTATTATGGTTTAATGAAAAACGAAGGGAAGAATGCTTTCAACTGCTTTCAATTTCAGCCAGCATTTTCAATGCAGGCATCAATCCTGTCCAAAGTAATGCCGAGTTCGGACAGGTATTGTGATTGCGGAGATAAAGCTGTCCGAAGTAAGCCAAAGTTCGGACAGGTTTTGGGTATTGACGCGTAAAGCTGTCCGAAGTAAGCCAAAGTTCGGACAGGTTTTGGGTATTGACGCGTAAAGCTGTCCGAAGTAAGCCGAAGTTTGGACAGGTTTTGGATATTGAGGCGTAAAGCTGTCCGAAGTAAGCCGAAGTTTGGACAGGTTTTGGGTATTAAGGCGTAAAGCTGTCCGAAGTAAGCCGAAGTTTGGACAGCTTTCAGGGTTGGCGGGAGAAAAATGTCCGAAGACTAAAAATAGTGTTTGCTGAATTTGGATATGGAGGTAATAACCCTGAAAACATTTAAATTCCCACATGATTTTTTATGGGGAGGAGCTACGGCTTCCAAATTATCTGGCAGTTCTTTTATATGGAAGAAAATTCTTAACAAAAAAAGGGGAAACGGAGCTTTTGTCGAATAATATCTTGTTACAAAATGAACTTTCTATTGAGGATGCAGACTTTTGAATAATCTCAAAATAACATTTTAAGGAGGAACTCTAATGTTTTTATATAAAATAGATGAACAATTATCAATAAAGCTAACAGAGGTATCGGATGCGGATACCCTGTTTGAACTAACTGAAAAGGCACGGGATTATTTAAAAGAGTGGCTTCCATGGCTTGACTTTACAACGGGGGTTGAAGATACACGAGAATTCTTAAAAGGAACGATGAAAGGCTACGCAGAAAATAAGAGTATGACGACCGTTATTTTATACGAAGGAGAGATTGTCGGAACTGCAGGTTTCAACAGTATTAACTGGTCAAACAAAACGGCTTACATCGGCTATTGGATCGGGCATGAGTACCAGGGGAAGGGAATCATGACCAAAGTTGCCAGTGCATTGACTGATTACGCTTTTAACCATTTGAACTTGAACAAAGTTGAAATCAGAGCTGCGGAGGGAAATAAGAAGAGCAGAGGGATTCCTGAAAGATTAGGCTTTGTAAATGAAGGAAGGATCCGACAAGCAGAATGGTTATATGATCACTATGTAGATCATGTGGTTTACGGGGTTTTAGCAGAAGAATGGAATCAAAACCATAAGTAGGGATCAATGTGATATTTCAAAACGGCAGTATAAAGATTCGCAGGCTAAAAGGAAAAGATAAACACTTACTAGCAAAATGGCTTTCTACTCCCGAGGTCCTTCAATACTATGAAGGCAGAGATCATTCCTTCGATCTAGAAAAAGTCGACAGAGTTTTTTATGCTTCAGATGAAGATGAAGTTAAGTGCATGATTGAGTATGAAGATAAATCCATAGGCTATATTCAATATTATGAACTGGACGAGGCAACTAAAAAAGACTATGGATATGAGGGTGGGAAAATTTTCGGAACTGATCAGTTTATTGGCGAAATTGACTATTGGGATAGAGGTATTGGAACTTTACTGGTTACATCGATGACGAATCATCTTTTTGAGCAAATGAAAGCCGACAAAGTGGTAATGGATCCGCAAGTATGGAATGAGCGAGCAATAAAATGCTACGAAAAATGCGGTTTCAAGAAAGTTAAACTACTTCCTAAACACGAGCTCCACGAAGGAAAATATCGTGATTGCTGGTTGCTTGAGAGTAAGAAATAACAAGAAGTAGAAATGGAACTAGATTTCATCCCATTAACCTCCGAAAACCTTTCTGAAGTTATTTTGAGTATGGGGGCCTTTGTTTGAACTATAATCATCAAACTAAAACAATTACTACTTCCAGGTTAGTTCTTCGGATCTTTCAAAAATCAGATGCAGAAGACGTTGCCAGTCTTTGTAATAACTACAATATTTTTAAAAATACTTTGTACCTTCCTTATCCATATAGCATTGAGGATGCTTTAATATGGATGAAAAGTCATCTTGATAATTTTGAAAGAGATAAATCATACGAGTTCGCTGTAACCGATAAGGAAAGTGGTCAACTGTTCGGAGCTATCGCATTATCCAACAACCAGAGGTTCAATCATGGTGAAATAGCTTACTGGATTGGTGAAGAGTTTTGGGGAAGAGGATATGCTACAGAGGCAGCAGAAGGAATCGTACAATGTGCGTTCAGTGAAAAGAAATATCATAAAGTATTTGCTCGCTGTTTTCATTCCAACCCAGCATCCGGGCGCGTGTTGCAAAAGTTAGGAATGAGAGAAGAAGGAATTTTAATTGACCATGTCAGGAAAGAAAACCGGTATGAACATTTAGTCTATTACGGATTGATCAACACGTAAAAAATGCTCAGGCAGCCCTGAGCATTTCCCCTTTATAAAAGCGATTCAGCCCCATCTATATAGACTTCTGTGCCGGTAATATGCGATGACAGATCGGAAGCGAGAAAGAACACAAGATCTGCGACTTGGCCCGGCTTTCCTGCGTGCTCTTCCAGTGGTTGATTGCCTTCTGGATATTCAACTGGGATTTTGATTTTTTCTAGGTCATCCTCTTGGGGGAAGGTGTTTTTCCCTATGTTGGTTTCGATAGCACCCGGGCAGATAATATTGACTCTTACTTTGTATTGCGCAAGTTCCAGGGCTGCCATTTTACCGAAGCCTGTTTGGCCGATTTTGGAAGTACTATAGGCAGACATTCCAAAATTTTTATAAATCCTGTTTCCGTTAATTGAGCTCGTGATGATGATGCTGCCGCCGTGCTTCTTCATATACGGAATTGCATATTTTACGGTAAGAAAGGTTCCTTTAAGATTCGTGTTGATGGTTTCGTCCCAATCCTCTGGAGCCAGGTCTTCGATTGGGGCAATGACTCCATTGATGCCTGCATTGGCGAAGACGATATCGACTTTTCCCCATTCATCAACAACCTTTTGATAACTTCGTTTCATTTCTTCTGGGTTTGCGATATCACATTCGACAATCATCGCGCTTCCACCAACTTCTTCTATGGATTCCTTAACATTCACGGCTTTTTCTTCCTTCACATCGATTAAGCCAACCTTTGCACCTTCCTGGGCCAATTTTATTGCTGCGGCTCTTCCGATTCCGGAGCTGGCACCTGTTATAAACGCGACCTTCCCATTTAATTGACTCAAAATAGCTGCCTCCTCCTTGGTGATATGAATATTTTAACTATGCCCCTTTTTTGAAAAAATAAAACTGAATAAACTGATAAACTATCATTCTATGAAACTTTTTCTATCATGATTCGTATTAAATAACAAGCCTCCTTATTTTAGGAGGATTTTTCATCACTTGAATTTGTCGATTAAAAGGATAATTTGTAATTCTTTTGGTTTATAGGAGGTTAATTTGATGGACAAGCAGGAAAAAGTCCTTTCAAAGCTTGATGAACTATTGACTGAATTAAGGGCAGGGAGAGTGGAAAGCTCAGCTTCCTTGGCTGCACCTCCAGTGATGTCATCTAAGCTTAGTGCAATTAGCAGGATGTTAATAATTTTTCTTTTCTTAACTTCAGTCATAGGTGTTGGATTCTGGTATGTAACAGGGAGCACAGGTAAAGCTGAGTCGACTGTGTACATTGAACAAGTGCACGGATTGGCAACGTTGGCAACGGCAGAGGCACATGTTAAGGTCATCCTTGAGCAAGAAGATAATGAGTTATTCGGAGAGAAAATTAACTTGAATATCCCTGGGACAAAACGTGAATTGCTATTAATCGTTCCAGCAACTGTGTTAGCTGGTGTTGATTTGGAAGCTATCGATAAAAAAGACATGAAGGTAGATGAGGATAAAAAATTAGTAGAAATTATACTACCTCGGGCACAATTCATCCAAGAGCCGTCAGTTAAGATGGACGAGGTAAGGACTTTTTCGGATGAAGGCCTTTTACGTGGAAAAGTCCAGTGGGATCAAGGATTCAATTTGGCACGCTATCGCACAGGACCAAATTAAGCAGGAAGCAATAGATGCTGGAATTTTACAAAAAGCTGATAAAAATGCTGAAATTGTATTAAAGGAATTTTTCGGTCATTTGGGATACAAGGTCAAGATTGTTCGATAATAATATTATGTAAACCAAAAAAATAAAATCTAAGTTCCTCAAAAGATAAAAATTATTAATCTAAATGATATACCGTATCGTTGTTTCCTAAAAAAATATATCGTTCTTCTTAAATATTTTCATCCATCTTGTAAATATTATTAATAAACCCAATTGTTGGACAGGGTAGATAGCCGCTACAGAACTTAGCCATTTGACAATAGATTAAAATGAGGTGAAATGGATGAGAATTTGCGAAGTTTGTGGACGGAAGGATGTTTCGGAGAACAAGGAAGAAAAGCTTTTTCAGCCAGTTAGGCTTCATGTATGCGAGAGCTGCAAGCAGAACCGAAAGATGACACCTCTTGGTGATTGGGCTTTCTAAATGAATCCAGGCGCATGCCTGGATTTTTGTATTTTACAGTAATTTATTTGTATCAACTTTTCACGAATGTGACTTACCGCTAAAGGATTGAAAAAAGGCGAACCAAGTGAATCGTGATTCGCCTCTGCAGGTTATTGCGATAAATTTTTAATTTTCTTGCCTTCTACTTGATTTGGGGTTTGCAGTTCAAGAAGGTCATAAATCGTTGGTGCTATATCAAGATTGGATATCGGTCCTATTTTTTTTCCTCGGTCAATGTCAGGTCCCATTGCCATAAATACTGCTTTCAGTTTCTCCCGATTAGGGTTTCCTCCATGTGTACCGAGGTCCGCTGCTGGCTTTACGATATTGGCTTCCCCTTGCCCCATTATATATCCAGGAGCGGCCATTAATAAAATATCTCCGGCATTATTGTCCTTCGATT
Organism: Mesobacillus subterraneus; assembly: GCF_020524355.2. Lineage (NCBI taxonomy): Bacteria > Bacillati > Bacillota > Bacilli > Caryophanales > Bacillaceae > Mesobacillus > Mesobacillus subterraneus. The sequence continues at coordinate 1,999,652 of NZ_CP129019.1, read as the reverse complement.
TTTCATCTAGAGATATTTTATTTATATCCTGGTAGGGGTGGACATCAGCGTTAACAAGATAACCGAATAAGTCTTTTGTATTCTCTTTTACGGCGTTGAGTGAGAAGTTCACGGTGCTGTCCCATATTTCTTTCAGCTGATGCCTGATCACAGGGCCGTTTTCATTCCTGTTCACCTTGACCCCTTTAAAAGCTTGAATGATTTCATTGTGGACGTTTTCATAATCTTCCACTGGAACTATACCATGCTTTTCTCTCGACTTCAGGTTGATATATACGTGCGCTGCTGAACCGCTTGGCATCGCAATTGCTTTGGATTTTTTATAATCAATCTTGCCGTCGGAATCTAATACAAGAAGTCCATTGTCCTTTAGAACCTTATTCGGCTCTAGTGCTGAATGTGCCGGCTCCATGCCATGGTCTGAAACAATGAAGAGATGGTCGTTCTCGTCCAGTGACTCGACCGTTTTGCCGACGACACTGTCTGCAACTTTATAAGACCATTGGATATACTCCATATACTTTTTCGATTTTTCAGGCGTATAGCCGGGCTGCCTTGGATCTGTCATTAAGTACTTATGCTCCTGATGGTCAATTTGCGGTGCATAAAACATCAGTAAATCCGGCTGGTACTCATTTTTGATAAAAAGGGACACATCTGTAACCCAGTTCACGAACCTCTCTGTAATTTCCTCATATTCTTTCCTGGAGATCCAGCCCTTGTCCAGGGCGATGTCATCGTCTTGAGGCGGAAAAAAACCAAATTTGTCCCTAATTCGTTCATGAAATCCTTCTGGTCCTTCAATTAAACCTGACGTCACTGCCGAACGGTACATTAAAGCTTCCTTTTCCAATGCCGGGTCCGTTGAAGTGAATTTAAGCCAGAATCCCGCTTTCTTCTCCTCTTCCAATTCAAGACCGACAGATTCCCAATCTTTTGAACTTACTCCGCTAGAATGGTTTGTCTTATTTTCAGAGATAATAAATTTGTCGTATGTCTTTTTCTCATCGTTACTTGAATCGAAGGCAAGTATATAAATTTCTTTGTTCTCACTGTCCTCGAACTTTATATTGAATGATGATTCCATTAATGGACTATAGCTTTTCGGAGTGTTACTCCACCCTGAAGCTTCTGTAAATTTTAGTTTTTCCTGTTTGCTTGGGGATAGTGTATCTCCATAATAAATCGTATAATCCGCCTGCTTGCCAGTAGCAGGATTCGCCCCGGCAAATGCAACCGTTGCAGTGGTTTTCCCCTGTTTCCTTGCTGCGACCCAGAGTGGTTCTACTTCAAACTCGCTTAAGAATGCATTTTTCTGGTTCGTCAATGTTGCACCTTTCTGCTGCCACGCATTGCTGACGATGGATGTTTTAAGCGGTGTTGCGCCGGTTGCAATAGCTGCGTGTGATGGGGCAGTAAGAGAAGGGGTTACCGTCTTTGCATATTTGGCCATAGTTCCTTTTTCGATAACATTCTTTATATTAGGCAGTTTACCGTCTTTTACATAACTCCGGGTGAGGTCATTACGCATGCCGTCAAAAGAAATAAGAATTACCTGCCGGCCACTTGCTGCTTCTGTCAAAGTCTCGTTGATGGAAGGATAAATGATAAATAATAGAATAATTACTTTGAAAAATCTTGATGTCATAGAATCTCCCTACTTTAATGTTATAACAGGGATTTACCTATTTTTAAGGTGGTTAAAACTTTTTGAAAATTGGTTGTTCAGCTGCCAGGCAATGCACTCGATAAAATCTGCATAAATACATGATATAAATTTTTTATAAAATAAGGAGGAATCTTTCGTATGAAAAGAAACAACAGGTTAGCAATCGTATTATCAATAACAAGCGCACTATTTTTTACAGCATGTTCTGGTGAAGATGATAAAACAAAGACTGAAGATCACAGCAGCCATGCCAATATGGAACATTCAGGTTCAGGTGAATTGCCTGAAGGTCTGCAGGAAGCCGCGAATCCAACATACAAAGTTGGAAGCAAAGCAATCATCACGGAAGATCACATGCCAGGCATGGATGGGGCTGAAGCCGAGATCGTTGGGGCGTATGACACTGTCGTCTACTCATTGTCCTATGACCCTACCAATGGTGGAGACCGAGTGGAAAAGCATAAGTGGGTAATCCATGAAGAACTGCTTGATGCCGGAGATGAACCATTAAAGCCAGGGGATGAGGTTACAATCCATACTGATCATATGGAAGGTATGAAAGGGGCAAAGGCAATCATCGATTCAGCTGAAGAAATGACAGTCTACATGGTCGATTTCGTACCAACAGATGGCTCTGAAAAAGTGACGAACCATCAGTGGGTAACTGAAGATGAACTTTCTCCTGCTAAATAATAGCCAAGATTACCAAAATCATGCAGGATTGCCTTTTAGTAAGTCAGGGTATATAAGTACTAAGACTGAGGAGGGATGATTCATGAAAAAAATAATCAAAACCGCGCTAAAATGGGGACCTGTTCTTTATCCAATCGTGAAGAAAATGATGAGTAACAGGAAATCATCCTCGATAAAAACAAGTTATTCAAAATAAATGGATTATCTGACCGCAGAGGAGTCACTCGATGACTGTTGTGCGGTTTTTATTTTTCTTCGGCAAATGTCCGAATCCTGAACTGTATTGAGTATGGGCATGTTGGTAAATAATCTTTATATTTCAGACTATTGTTCATGTTATAATGGTAAAATGAAACATAGATTATAATCATTAAGTTGGCTTGCATGGGTCTAGTAAAAGGAAGGTATCTATGATCGAGGAAAATATAACGAGAATTGAAATGAATGGCAAGGAATACATATTGATTGGAACTGCACATGTCTCCAAGCACAGTGCAGAGCAGGTTAAGGAAGTCATTGAAGCTGAAAGACCGGATTCAGTCTGTGTCGAATTGGACGAGCAGCGCTACAAGACAATCTCCGAGGGCTCAAAGTGGCAGGAGATGGATATCATCCAGGTCATCAAAGAAAAACGTGCTTCTTTATTATTGATGAACCTTGCTATTTCATCTTTCCAAAATCGCATGGCGAAGGAACTTGGTATTAAAGCAGGTCAAGAGATGATCCAGGGGATTGAATCGGCGAAAGAAGTCGGGGCAACACTTGTGCTTGCAGATCGCAATATCCAGATTACTTTTTCAAGAATCTGGGGAAATCTTGGCTTGAAGGGGAAAGCACTTCTGCTCAGCCAAATCATTACCAGCATCTTCAGCAGGGACAGCATCTCAGAAGAAGAACTGGAAAAGCTGAAGGAACAGGATACAATCAATGCGATGCTAAATGAATTCACGGAGACATTTCCTCGGTTGAAAAAGCCATTGATTGACGAGCGTGACCAATACTTAGCTCAGAAAATCAAGGACGCACCTGGTGAAAGAATTGTCGCTGTCCTAGGGGCTGCACACGTACCGGGTATCAAAGAAGAAATCAAAAAAGATCATGATTTGAAAAAACTAATAGCGTTACCGCCGAAATCCAATTGGCCAAAAGTCATTGGCTGGAGCATTCCTGTATTGATTCTGGCGATTATCGTCTATACTTTTTTGGCTAACCCATCTGCTGGTCTTGCTCAGACAGTCAGCTGGATTTTATGGAACGGAAGCCTTTCCGCCCTGGGAGCTGCTATCGCTATGGGGCATCCACTGACCATATTGACAGCATTTATCGCGGCACCGATCACTTCGTTAAATCCATTGCTAGCTGCAGGCTGGTTTGCCGGTTTGACACAGGCTTATATCCGCAGACCAAATGTTAAGGACTTCGAGACACTTTCTGAAGATGTTTTTAGCTTAAAAGGATTTTGGCGAAACAAAGTCAGCCGGGTATTGCTGATCGTCGTACTAGCCAATCTGGGAAGCTCACTTGGAACCTTCATAGGTGGCGCTGATGTCATCAGGGTCTTTATCGAAAATTTATAAGAATTAGAACGAAATCTACATGGTTTCGTTCTTTTTTGTTTTGAGAATAGGTATAGAAGTTTGATAAAAAGAGGATTTTTGTTGCTTAACATGAAAAGAGAAAAGGAAAAGTTTTTACAGGAGTGATATTTTGAGGGTTTTGAAACCTGCTGTTTTGAAACCTGCCATGTTGATTTAGAGCTTAATTTATCATTGGGGATTCTGTATTTTACTAACTCTAGGTACATCGCTTTTCCACTAGTGTAACCTTTCTGCTGTTTTCAAGTTTCGTTTATACGGCAATATTGAGCTTGATAGTACGGGTTATTTGCAACAATATAAAACAAAATTCAATAGCTAGGGATATCCATGAAATCTTTACGAAAAAGAGTCAAAAAAAATCATCCTCATTGGCAGGATGACAAGAAGATGAATAGACAAACATAAGGCGGAACAGCTATTTTGCCTTGCTATAAGTTTTCTGTTGATACTCAGACTGTCGCTTTGCATCATTTTTAAAAGCTTCCATAGCCTTGCTGTACAACAAACTCATATTAAGCACCTCCCATATCATTCTTATTACGTTCGTTCCCCGTGTATACTATCCTAAAACTTAAATTTGAAAAGAAGATATTTGGTATTATGTTCCTTTTGAGCATGGAGTTAAAAAACTATTAAGATTCTGAGCAAAGAAGAAGAGACACCCGGGTTAAAGGGCGTCTTTCTTCTACTTTTTATTTACTTGTTTCCCGCTTTTTTTCTGGCTTTGCGATTTTGAATTCCCAACCTGGAACTCTGCACCAAGCTCCATGTCATTACTTTTATCATGCTTCTCTGTTTGTTCTCTTGTTTGATCCCTATTGTGCATACCTTGTCTCGCCATACCATTCAACTCACTTTCCTTGTTTTATCAATGACCTTCTTATTATGTTCAATTCAAAAATAATTATTGGTAGGTGCTGTCTGATTGTCGCCGTATGACTTTGTCATAAAATACCTGAAATCCATATAAAACTAAGGTTTTGATTAAAAATACAATAGATAACTGGAATTTTGTTAAGCGAACCAATGAGACATAGCCGAATTTCTTAAAGATGTTCAGTCCGTAATAAGTAAACAGTGAGTCAATCAAGATATTGACCAATAAATACAGATTAAATTTTTTGTAAGTGTATTTCATGATCCAGAAAGAGCCTATAAAAAACGGACCCCAGATTAGAGGCAGTTCACCCACAACGTTTGGTTTAATTTTAAATGGAAACCACCACCATTTTCTCTTTTCAGCAAATCTTCCTTCAAAGATTAAATATATTGCCATGAATAACGTACCTGGAAGGAACTTTCTGAATGTTTGTTTGCCAAGCAGAGGCAGTGACAGCCAGGGCAGTACAGTCATTAAAATTATGTAAAGTTTTAAATTTTTCATTAGCCACACCTTTAGGGAGAGAATAGAGATTGTTTTTCTTAGTATCTCAAATTAAGCTAAAAGTATTAAAAAGTTTCATGAGGTCATCATTTCTTTCTCTCTTGAACAGTAAGTATAAGAAGGGAAAAGGAGGGGAAAGAGATGATTTCTCTATGGGATGAACATGCATTTTGGCTTGAAATGCTTCAGGATCACGCATATTTTGTCAGGGATGGGCTGTCTCCGAATGAAACGGAGTATGTAGAAATCGCCAGGCAATTTATACGTTTGTATGACGAATTGTTAGTTGGTTTACGATCGATTCCTCGTGATGCTGACTACCAGGACAGTCAAATGATTGATTTTTCAAGAAAAGCATGGCAGGTCGCTAAAAGTTATTATGATTTTGAGGGTACAATGCAGTCATTACGGATAGATAATAAAGTTAATTTGAACTTGTCACCAACTTATTTGAACGGAACGCTAAGTGAAAATCAGGAATATTTACGAATATTGAGCTATTTGGTACAAGGACAGGAGCCAGTAAGGTTGACCGTTACAGAGATTATGGACCTTTGGCTTGAAGATCAGCTTGGTCATGCGGTTCTTTTTGAAAATTTGCTGGATCCGATAGAAGTCGGATCAAATACAGCAGCGCAAGAGTACAAACGCAGATTTCAACTTTATATTGTCCAAAATCATCATTTGAAAAATTATTTACGGGTGAAGCAGCCAGGATTTGCGCGCCAGCAGGAATTCATCTTTGAAGTAGGAAAGACGACCCAGGAGATGAATCAGTTTGTTAAGAATATGGTGCAGAAGTATAAAGACAAAACGCTTTTGAATAAATCCAATCTGCGCTTTCTTGAGCATCACTTTCCGGAGACTTGTTACTTTCTCGCCAATTTAAGCTACTATGAACCAAGGCTGCAGCCTCTGGTTGGAAATTGTTCTTTGTCGAAGCCATCTTTTTAGGGAAAATACAGGTATGAATTGGATGAAAAACAACGGGAAGTAGCCCCGTTGTTTTTTACGTTCGTTTTATAAGGCAACAGGCCATTTTTCCTGATTGTATGCCATGTCCCAAAACATGAATTCATACTGGCTGCTGATGATAAAATGCTGTTTCATCTTTTCTTTTTCCGATTCTGGGGATTCCAACGCAAGAACATTAAGTCTGTTTAATTGTTCATTTACCAATTCACTGAACCAATCTCCGCCATATGCGTTTATCCATTCTTGATAAATTTGGACATTGGGAGTGGATTCCTTCAACAATTGGCCAATCTCATGATAAATCCAGTAGCATGGCAGGATGGCTGCGATGATTTCAGACAGGCTCCCTGAAGCAGCAACCCGATAAAGATGGGATGTGTACGCATAGGCAGTAGGAGAGGGAATAAACTCTGCTATTTCTTGTTTTGTCACTCCGAGTTGCTTAAGAAAAGTTTCGTGCAGACCAAGCTCAGCTTCATAAGTTCCCAACGAATGAGTCGCCATTCTGGAGGTCGTGAACAAATCATCTGCTCTTGACGCTCCGATTGCCTGTATCCTGGCAAAATGGGAAAGATAATAGGAATCCTGTAACACATAATAGCGAAAGGACTCCAATGCTAAATTTCCATTAGCGATTCCCTTAATAAAAGGGTGTTCAAAATTTGCCTGCCATATTGGTTCTGCTTGTTTCTTTAATTCTTCAGTGAATTTTTTCATTTGAAGCTCCTCCTCATCCTTTTTAACCCAATAAAAAAACCACTTTCAAAGAAAGTGGTTGAATTGGCACAACATAAAAACGTCCCAAAGTCCACTTTCCTACGCTGGTGTAAACCAGATCAGGTTCCAAGGGTCTCAAAGTCTCACTTTAATCTCAGCCTTTAATTCAAAGGCACCCCTAGTGGTAAAATTTTGTTATTTAATTCTTCATTAATCATAATAGCATGGCGGGTAGAAGAGTCAAGCAATATGAGAAAAAGTAAATTGTAAAAAAATTTAGTGTTAATTGTGAACATTATGTGACATTTTTTATTAAATTCTGTTAATATAAAAAATAAAAACGAAATAGTGGGGGAATGAGAAGTGGGAAAACTTCTTATGTACTTTTATTTAATTGTTGGTTTATATTGTCTTGTAAGCGGATTCTTAGCGTTGTTATCACATGGATTCCAGCATGCTGTATTGTCACTGTTCCTTGCAGCATTTAATTTCGCGATGTTTTCTTTATTCAAGAAGGAAGGAAAGCTGCCCCGATTACGCCTAATCAAAGGTCGTAAAGGGGAGATGGCGAAGATTTAGTTAATTTAGCAAGTGATATTTTTATGAAGCAAGGTCAAGTTCGGACAAAATCCCGACCGCTCAAGCCAAATCTGTCCGAAGTAGGATCAAGTTCGGACAAAATCTCGTCCGCTCAAGCCAAACTTGTCCGAAGTAAGGCCAAGTTCGGACAACATCTCGTCCGCTCAAGCCAAATCTGTCCGAAGTAAGGCCAAGTTCGGACAAAATCTCGTCCGCTCAAGCCAAATTTGTCCGAAACAAAACCATGTTCGGACAAAATATAGTCCACTCAAGCCAAATTTGTCCGAAGTAAGACCAAGTTCGGACAAAATATTGTCCACTCAAGCCAAACTTGTCCGAAGCAAGACCAAGTTCGGACAAAATATAGTCCACTCAAGCCAAATTTGTCCGAAGTAAGACCAAGTTCGGACAAAATATTGTCCACTCAAGCCAAACTTGTCCGAAGCTAGACCAAGTTCGGACAAAATATAGTCTGCTCAAGCCAAACTTGTCCGAAGCTAGACCAAGTTCGGACAAAATATAGTCCGCTCAAGCCGAATTTGTCCGAAGTAAGACCATGTTCGGACAAAATATCGACGGCTCAAGCCAAATTTGTCCGAAGTAAGACCAAGTTCGAACAAAATATTGTCCACTCAAGCCAAACTTGTCCGAAGCTAGACCAAGTTCGGACAAAATATCGTCCGCTCAAGCCGAATTTGTCCGAAGTAAGACCATGTTCGGACAAAATCTCGACGGCTCAAGCCGAATTTGTCCGAAGTAAGACCAAGTTCGAACAAAATATTGTCCACTCAAGCCAAACTTGTCCGAAGTAAGGCCAAGTTCGGACAACATCTCGTCCACTCAAGCCAAATTTGTCCGAAGTAAGGTAAGGTAAAGACAAAAAAACAAATGAGACCAGGTCACCCACAAAAATGGTGCCTGGTCTCATTTGTTTTAGTGTGAGTGTCCTGATGTCATAACCCAGATGGATCCTGCAACAATGACGACAGCGATAAAAGCTGAATAGATAATATTGATATTATTGGTTACTTTATCATCGCCTTCATTGATGTGCATGAACATGTATAGCTGGATTCCGGCCTGGACAACTGCCAGTGTACCGATGATCCACATGACTGCCTTCATTGATAAAGAGCTCTGAAGGGCAATCCATGCTGCGCCGAATGTCAGGACGAGTGACATGAAGAACCCGATGACATGCCCGAGCGGGAAGCCTTTAGAATGATTATCCATATTACATCACCAACCCTCTAAGATATACGAAAGTGAAGATGAAAATCCAAACGACATCAAGGAAATGCCAGTACAGTCCAAAGATGAATGCTTTGCGTGCTGTGATTGGTGTCAATCCTCGCTGCACGATCTGGATAATCAGCAGGATCGCCCAGCCAATCCCGATGGTAACGTGCAATCCGTGTGTTCCAAGCAAAACGAAGAAACTGGATAGAAATGCGCTTGTCTGCATTGTTGCACCTTCATGCACATAGTGCATGAATTCGCGGATCTCCATGAAAAGGAATCCGCCGCCTAGCAGCAGTGTAAAGACTAACCACATCAGCATGCCTTTGATATTGCTGCGTCGCATTTCAAAGATCGAGATTCCCATAGTAAAGCTGCTTGTCAAAAGCAAAAACGTCTGAATCATAACATCTGTTACTACGAAAATATCCTGCTGTGTAGGTCCTCCGGCATAACGTTCACCGAGCACTCCATACACTCCGAAAAGGGTAGCGAAGAGCACGATTTCCGCACCAAGGAAGACCCAGAATCCAAGGATATTCATCCTGTTTTGTTCTGTCTGGTATTCAAGCGGTAAAGCGGCATTGACTTTAGCTGACATGGTTCTTCACTCCTTTGTTCGCACCTTTTCTCCATTTATTTTCTGTTTCAAAGACTTCATCCTTGTGCACATGGAAGCCTTCATCATAGTCAAATGAACGGAAGGCAAGTCCTGCGAGAATACCTAGAGCGGCAACCCCAGCAGCAATCGTCCATTCGAAAACAAGCAGGAATCCGGAAATTCCGAATACTACACCCATATAGATCGGGATCCATGTGTTACTTGGCAAGTGGATTTCTTCAATTTCATCTTCAGCAAGAGGCTGAAGTTCATTGTTCTTTTTCATATGCCAGAATGCATCAAGCTTCGTAACCTCAGGGAGGGAAGCAAAGTTATAGTGCTGTACAGGTGTAGCTGTTGCCCACTCGAGCGTTCTTGCATCCCATGGGTCATTTCCGATATTGCGGTCAGCGTACCGTGCACTCCAGTAGATATTGTATACAAGAGCCGCAAAGCCTGCTGCAAGAATCACTGAACCAACTGCAGAAATCATCATTAATGGACCAAACCCAGTTTCAGCTGAGTACGTGTACGCGCGGCGGACCGCACCGTCAAGTCCAAGGAAGAACATTGGCATGAATGTCACGTTGAATCCAACAACAAACAGCCAGAAATGCCATTTACCAATCTTTTCGTTCAGCATATATCCGAACATTTTAGGCCACCAGAAGTAAAGACCTGCAAAAATCGGGAACACAACCCCAGGAATCAATACATAATGGAAATGTGCCACAAGGAATAACGTATTGTGATACTGATAGTCAGCGGCAGCCATCGCCAGCATGACTCCTGTTACACCGCCGATGACAAAGTTAGGAACGAACGCCAGCGCCCAAAGCATGGCTGTCGTAAACTTGATCCTTCCTTTTCTCATCGTAAACAGCCAGTTAAATACCTTCACACCGGTCGGGATGGCAATTGCCATTGTCGTGATCGAGAAGAATGAGTTCACTCCTGCGCTGTTTCCCATTGTGAAAAAGTGGTGAACCCAAACGAGCATACTTAAGACAGAAATCATCACAATTGAAATGACCATTGATTTATACCCATATAATGTTTTACGGGCAAAAGTCGAAATAATATCTGAAAGCATCCCGAATGCAGGCAGGACTACGATATAAACTTCAGGATGTCCCCATAGCCAGAACAGGTTCGCCCAGAGCATATCCATACCGCCGCCGGAGATGGTGAAGAAGTGTGTACCGAACGTGCGGTCAAAGGTCATCAAAGCCAATGCTACTGTAAAAATAGGGAAGCTCGCTACAATGATGATCGATGTGATGAATGATGTCCATGTGAACATCGGCATCTTCATCAAGGTCATGCCTTTAGTTCTCATTTTTAACACTGTGACAACAAAGTTAATACCAGTCATCAAAGTACCTGCACCAGCAATTTGCAGGGCAACTGCGTAGAAGTTATTCCCGATGCCTGGGCTGAATTCTTTACCGGCAAGAGGGAAGTAGGATGTCCACCCTGCGTCAGGTGAACCACCAATAATGAAAGAAATGTTGAACAGCGCTGCTCCGCTTACTGTTAGCCAAAAGCTAAGTGCGTTCAGCTGTGGAAAAGCAACATCACGTGCGCCAATCTGGAGCGGAATCACAAAGTTCATGAGACCGATCAAAAGTGGCATCGCCACAAACAAAATCATGATGACACCATGTGTTGTGAATACCTCGTTATAGTGCTGGGCATTCAGGAAACCATTTTCCGGAACAGCTGTCTGGCCTTTCATCATCAAGCCATCGATACCGCCGCGGAAGAACATCACGACACCTAGCAGAATATACATAATCCCGATTTTCTTGTGGTCAACAGTCGTGAACCACTCAGACCATAAGTAATTCCACTTTTTAAAATAAGTGATTCCGGCTAATGCGCCGACTATTGTCAGAGCAATCCCGATTTGTGAAGCGAAAATAAGTGGATCACCTGTTACAAAAAATTCATCCCATTTAATGCCCACTGTGGTCACCCCCGTGTGAATCTTCAGTTTCAGATTCTTTATGCTTCATATCTTCCTTGTTTTCATGATTGGACTTCTCATTGTTTTCATGATTGGACTTCTCATTGTTTCCATCTTTATTTTTGTAATTGTCCTTATCTTCAAAGATCTTTCCTGGTCAGCCATGTCCTCTGTCATACATTTCTGGATTCGTGTAGTTCTTTGAGTGTGGATCAGAATGGTCAACCCATTCAAGGTGCGTATTAGAGAATGTCTTGCGGCCAAGATGGGAAGGCTCAAGCATTTTCTCATACTCCTCTAATGTCATTTTTGGCGCAGTTTCTTTTACATCTTTAATCCACTGGTCAAAATCTTTCTGTGTCTGCGAAAGTACTTCGAACTCCATGCCTGCATAACCTTGGCCGTTAAAGTTCGTGTTCTTTCCTACATATGATCCAGGATTGTCTGCAACGAGGTAAAGCTGAGTTTCTGCTTTTGCCATCGTATACTTTTAGCCAGCCAAAGCAGGGATCCAGAAGCTTTGCATCGTACCTGCTGAAGTCAGCCTGAAATCGATCGGTCGGTCTTCAGGAATATTCACATAGTTGACCGTTTCGATTCCTTGTTCCGGATAACTGAAAATCCACTTCCAGTCAGCAGATGTAACGTTAATGACAAGAGGCTCTTTATTTTCATAGCCTTTCGGGATTTCATCTATTGCGTAAATTGTTTTGACCGTAGGGATCGTCAAAGCAATGATAATTAAGATTGGAATCACTGTCCAAATTATTTCCAGTACCGTGCTGCCATGTTCTTCTGGTGGCTCGTAATCCTTATTGTCTTTGCGTTCACGGTATTTCCAGACGATATATCCGAAAAGACCGAATACAATGACCGTAACGAGTAACATCAATGCAATCGAAAAGTTGATTAACTCAAGAATTTGCCTTGCAATTGGTCCCTCTGGATTGAATACCACCATATTGTTTTCACAGCCGCTAAGCAACAGCACAGCCATGATCGAGGTGAGGGAGAACAAAAAAAGTTTTGATTTCTTCATCACTGCAGCTCCTTTCAAATATCAACCTTGTTCATTCTATCACAAATTTATGTTCATTTGTTCACAAAGTTGTTGAAAACAACCCTGAAAAGAACGGTAAGTTGTGGAAAAGGTGTGATAAAAATCACACTCTTTTATTTGTAATCATTCTAACATGGAAATTGTTACGGTTTTTAAGGTAAATGTGAACAAATTATGAAAACAAATAATGTCAACTTGGTGAATTAAATTAGAATCTATTGACGAAAAAGCAGGGTCCTCACATAGAGGCTCTGCTTTAAGAGATTAAGAAACTTTATTTCGTTCGATATATGTTTCCAATGAAGGATGAAATTCTTTTTCATAGTAGCCATCCGGACAAGCCTTAATTACGATCGCCATGCATGAAGGATCTTTTTTTACTTCTAACGCTGTTTTACAATGTGGGCACTTTTCAACAAATAAAATCATCTCAAAACCCCTCCAATAATTCCTATTTGTTTAGTATGAATTAAATTCAGCGTAAATTCAATGGTTAATAAGACCAATTGTGGTACGATGGAAGATATTGAAGGTATCAAAAGGAGTTGTCCTAATGCAGGAAGCAGTTTCGCTTATACATAACAAACAGGTGATGAGAGGGATGGCACATCTTCCATTTATGGACCAGAAGGAGGTACCTGCTGTTATTCTTCTGCATGGTTTTACCGGAAGCAAGCTAGAGCCACATCGTTTCTTTTTGAAAATTTCAAGGCACCTCGAATCTCTTGGGATTGCCAGTTTCCGTTTTGATTTTTTAGGGAGCGGTGAAAGTGACGGGAAGTTTGAAGATATGACTGTATTGAAAGAATTATCAGAGGCAGAAACAATTCTGGAGTACGTCCGTTCACATCCCCGCATTCATGGCGAAAAAGTAATTGTCCTTGGTTTTAGTATGGGAGGTTTTGTGGTCAGTCTCCTTGCTGGAGAACATCCAGAGAAAATAGAAAAACTTATCTTACTTGCTCCAGCTGGCAGTATGGCAGAAGAAGTGAAGGTTATTGTGAAAAATTCTACATATATAAAGGAAGAGAGTGCTTACGACATTGGTGGGGATTTAATCGGAAAAGAATTTATTGAAGAGTTGAATACAATTGATGTGTGGGAAGTGGCGAAAAGATATAAAGGGGATGTTCTGCTTATCCATGGGTCAAATGATCAAGCAGTTTCAATGAAGGACTCCATAAAATATCAGGAGAAATGCTACCAGGAGCAGGCGAAGCTCCACATTGTGGCTGGGGCAGATCATACCTTTAATTCGTACCATTGGGAAAAAGAAGTCATTGAGAACATTTGTCATTTTGTAAAATAGAACTAATGGAGGTGGATTCACATGTTAATAGAAAATTTATCAGGTAAGACAGTGATTGTAACTGGTGCGAACAGCGGAATTGGATATGAAGCTGCAAAATATCTTTCAGAAAAAGGAGCCCATGTTATTCTTGCAGTAAGGAATGAGCAAAAGGGGAAAGCTGCTGTTGATTCCATACTGCAAGAAAATCACATAGCTTCATTAGAAATGATGAAGCTTGATTTAGCAGACCTCAACAGTATCCACCAATTCACAACAGCTTTTATGGAGAAATACTGTTCCTTGGACATATTGATAAATAATGCAGGGGTCATGATCCCGCCATTTGGCAAGACGAAGGATGGATTTGAGCTTCAATTCGGCAGCAATCACCTCAGCCACTTTGCGTTAACAGGCCTTTTACTGCCAATTTTGAAAAATACATCTGGTTCCAGGGTTGTCACTTTAAGCAGCATTGCCCATCGGGGAGCTTCGATTGATTTTGATAATCTGGATGGCTCAAAGGGCTACAAAGCCATGAAGTTTTACGGACAGAGCAAGCTTGCAAACCTGTTATTTGCTAAAGAACTTGATCATCGGTTTAAAAAGAATGAAATCGAGACAATAAGCGTCGCCTGTCACCCGGGAATATCAAACACTAATTTGTTTCATCTAGGTAAAGGTGAAACCCCAAAATACTTGAAAGGATTGATGAGATTCTTTTCACAGCCTGCAGAAATGGGTGCGCTGCCAACGATTTATAGTGCCTTGGATGATAGCCTGAGCGGCGGTGAATACATTGGTCCTGACGGGAAAGGAAATAGAAAAGGATATCCGGCAATTGAAATTCCTGGACCAGGCGTTTTTAATCAAGAAACAATGACAAGATTATGGACAGTATCCGAGGAATTAACGGGTTTACAGTATGATTTTTAGAGACTCTATTACAGAGTCTCTTATCTTTTAATTACTATATCAAAATAATAATTATAATGTAAGCGTTTTCAATTATATTAGTTCACAACCCTTTGTTGTTGGTGAAAAAGTGTTCATATATTGTTCAACATTTCACAAACTATTATTCTGTTTATGTGATAATCTATAATTAGAAAAGGAAAAGGAGTGATCAAGATGATGTATTGCGAATTTAAACCCTTCTCAACAGATACTGAAACATATACTCAAGAAATGCTCGAAGAAGTAATTGGTGATGAATTCGAGGCGATGATGTATAAAGATGATACAGAAATACCAGCATACATCTGGACAGTCAACTTTGTTGTAATAGTGAAAAGAAGTACGAAGTTTGTAACAGACATCAGTTTTGAAAAAATACCTAGAAATCCAGTTTGCGAGTAAATTATTTTTTAGTTACTCTTGTGAAAATATTCACAAACTATATTTTTATCAATATATGATTCACATAACTGCAGCAAATGAACCTAATATCATAAGGAGGTCCTGAAGATGGGGACAGTTGAAAAAGTAGTAAAAGAGCAATCATCCGTTACAAAAATGGTCGATAGTCTATTAGAAAAAGGAATAAAAGCGTTAGCTACAATGCGCGAGCTTGATCAAGAAACAGTAAATAAAATCGTGAAGGAAATGGCACTGGCAGGACTTGATCAGCATATGCCATTAGCAAAGATGGCGGTTGAAGAAACCAAACGCGGTGTTTATGAAGACAAGATTATTAAGAACATGTTTGCTACCGAGTATGTGTACCACAATATCAAATATGATAAAATGGCTGGCATCATCGACGAAAATGAGCATGAAGGCATGATTACGATTGCAGAGCCAGTTGGTGTGATCGCAGGCGTAACACCGGTTACGAATCCAACCTCGACAACCATGTTCAAAGCGTTGATCTCAATCAAGACAAGAAACCCTATCATCTTCGCTTTCCATCCATCTGCGCAAAAATGCAGCAGCGAGGCAGCTAGAATCCTGCGCGACGCAGCAGTTAGAGCAGGGGCACCGGCAGATTGTATCCAGTGGATTGAAAAGCCATCTCTTGAAGCAACACAAGCTTTAATGAACCATTCGAAAATTTCGATGATTTTAGCTACTGGCGGTGCTGGCATGGTAAAATCCGCCTACAGCTCAGGAAAGCCGGCACTAGGTGTTGGTCCTGGTAATGTACCTTGCTATATCGAAAGAACTGCAAATGTTAAACGGGCTGTCAATGACTTGATTTTATCAAAAACATTCGATAATGGAATGATCTGTGCCTCAGAACAGGCGGTAATCATCGATAAAGAAATCTATCATGAAGTAAAAACAGAAATGATCGAGAATAGCTGCTACTTTTTAAACGAGGAAGAAAGATCGAAAGTCGAGAAGCTTGTCATCAATGAACACTCGTGTGCTGTTAATGCTGATATAGTGGGAATGCCAGCTCATAAAATTGCTGAAATGTCTGGTGTGTCAGTACCTGAGGAGACTAAAATTCTTGTTGCTGAGCTGAAAGGTGTAGGACCTCAATATCCGCTTTCTCGTGAAAAGCTTAGCCCTGTGTTAGCATGCTATAAAGTGAATGGAACAGAGGAAGGGTTTAAGCGCGCAGAAGAGATGCTTGAATTCGGCGGTCTTAGCCACTCTGCTGTGATCCATACAACAAATGATGAAGTGATGAGATCATACGGCTTAAGAATGAAGGCTGGCCGCGTCATTGTAAATGCACCATCTTCCCAGGGTGCGATTGGTGATATTTATAATGCCTACCTGCCATCATTGACTCTCGGCTGCGGAACTTACGGTGGAAACTCGGTGTCTACGAACGTAGGTGCAGTCAATCTGATCAATGTTAAAAAAGTAGCGAGAAGGAATGTGAATATGCAGTGGTTTAAAGTGCCTTCAAAAATATACTTTGAAAAGAATTCAACACAATATCTTGCGAAAATGCCAAAAATCTCAAAAGCATTCATCGTAACAGATCCTGGTATGGTGAAACTGGGGTATGTTGATAAAGTTCTTTACCATTTAAGAAAGCGTCCAGACTACGTACACTGTGAAATCTTCTCTGCTGTAGAACCAGATCCGTCAATTGAGACCGTGATGAAGGGCGCAGAAATGATGGCGAACTTCCAGCCGGATGTCATTATTGCCCTCGGCGGCGGCTCGGCAATGGACGCGGCTAAAGGAATGTGGCTGTTCTACGAATACCCGGAAGCAGACTTCCATGGCTTGAAGCAAAAGTTCCTTGATATCCGCAAGCGTATTGTCAAATATCCGCACTTAGGACGCAAAGCTCAATTTGTAGCAATTCCTACAACATCTGGTACAGGTTCAGAAGTGACATCCTTCTCGGTTATCACCGATAAAAAAGCGAACATCAAATATCCGCTCGCAGACTATGAGTTGACTCCAGATGTGGCGATTGTTGATCCGCAGTTTGTCATGACGGTTCCAAAACATATTACTGCTGATACAGGAATGGACGTATTGACGCATGCGATTGAGGCGTATGTCAGCTGTATGGCAAATGATTACACAGATGGCCTTGCCATTAAAGCAATTCAGCTTGTCTTTGAATATCTTCCACGAGCGTATCGAAATGGCCAGGATGAAGTTGCACGTGAGAAGGTGCATAATGCCTCCACGATTGCCGGAATGGCGTTTGCCAATGCATTCCTGGGAATAAACCATAGTTTGGCGCATAAGCTTGGTGCTGAATTCCATATCGCCCATGGCCGCTCCAATACGATCTTAATGCCGCACGTCATCCGATATAACGCAACAAAACCAAAGAAATTCACGGCTTTCCCTAAATACGAAAGTTTCGTGGCAGACCAGAGATATGCTGAAATAGCCAGGATTCTAGGACTTCCATGCCGTACAATTGAAGAAGGCGTTGAAAGCCTCGTTCAGGAAATCATCAAATTGGCAAAGGAAATGGATATTCCAATGAGCATTGAAGCGAACGGTGTAGATAAAGCAGAATTCGAAGCGAAGGTTGATCAGCTTGCAGACCGGGCATTTGAAGACCAGTGCACAACAGCTAACCCTAAACTTCCATTAGTGTCAGAGCTTGCAGAAATTTATCGATTGGCATTTAAGGGAGTCTAGGAGGTAAATAGAAGAAAGAGGGATGGAATCCAGATTCCATCCCTTTTATAAGTAACTCGACCTATTAGCTATATGAATCAGTTTAAAACTGTTCTATTTACCTAGTGAAAATAGCAATAACTTAACTAGTTTGTATTTTTAGAATATTATATCATTTATCCCGGATAACTATTTTACTAATCCGGGAGGTAATGATGAAAAAGAAACCTTATCTATCAATCGCATTAGCAGCAGGTCTAGCAGTAAGCAGCTTTGGGGCACCGGCCATTTACGCAAAGCAGGCAGAGAATCCGCAACAAGTTCAGCCATTCAAGGTTTTTGACAACAAGGTCCTGAACAAAATTAATGTAGAAAATATCTACAACAATATTGAATACCTTTCAAGAACACCCCGGGTTGCAGGTACAGAGGCCGAGTACCAGGCGATTCAGTATGTCAAACAGCAATTCGAGTCATACGGATACGATACAGAACTTCAGGAGTTTACTTTCTTCGGCTACACAGCACCACACACAGTCGAGTTGACAGTAGATGGTTATTCAGGCGAAATCAAGCCGAAATCCTTTACATATGGGATGGATGGAAGTCCTTCTGGTAAGCTGGTTTATGTAGGTTTAGGAAAAGCAGAGGATTTCGAAGGTCAAGATGTTACAGGTAAAATCGTTTTGATAAAGCGAGGTTCTATTTCATTTGCAGAGAAAGTCTTGAATGCATCAGCTAACGGTGCAGCAGGAGTTATTATTTTCAACAATGCACCTGGAGACCTTAACGGTACCTTTGGGTCCCCGAATGATAATTATGTACCGGCTGTGGCCATTTCTCAGGAAGTTGGACAAGCTTTAGTGGATCAGCTCAGCAGTGGTGAAAATTTAACAGGATCGATTAACATTGAAGGTGCAGATGCTGGCATGAGAACATCTTTCAATGTCATTGCCACTAAAGCACCTACGAATAAAAATAAATCAAAAGACGGAATCATCGCATTGGGTGCCCACCATGATTCTGTACCTGGAGCACCAGGTGCAAACGACGATGCATCAGGTACGGCAATGACCCTCGAATTAGCTCGTGTCATGAAGGATTTGCCGACAAATTTGGAAATGCGTTTCATTACCTTTGGCGCTGAGGAACTCGGATTGATTGGATCACGTTATTATGTAAGCCAGCTTTCCGAGGAGGAAAAGAATCGCTTTGTGGGATACTTTAACATGGATATGGTAGGCAGCAGGGATGCCGGTGATTTGGTGATCAATACACCAGATGGAAACCAAAACATTGTTTCTCAAACTGCTCAGGCTTCCAGCGCCAGATTAAATGGTGAAGCAACACCGATCCAACCTGGTGGGAGCAGTGACCACGTAGCGTTCTTTGAGGGCGGAATTGCTTCTGCATCGTTCATCCATCGACCGCTTGAGCCCTGGTACCATACACCAGAAGATACAATTGACAAAATCAGCAAAGAAAAACTGCAAGATGTAGCAGAAATTGTTGGTACAGCTGTCTATGATATCGCCCGTCCGGAGAATCAGGGACCAAAGGCCAACAAAGGAAAAGAACAAAAAGTCCCGCACCTTTACCACGAGCAGGAAATTAAATAACTAATGAATCACCAGGTTCATCGATTATTGGTTGAACCTGGTTTTTGTTTCCCTATTTTTTGTATGGAAGCAACAGTGATAAATACGCAGAAATGGAAAGGGGGGCACAGATCACTTCCGTGTTTTTACTGTTTTTTTCCAGAGGGATAAGTAAAGATAGCTGGATTAGACAAAGACTATTTTCAGAGGGGTGATTTTCACTAAAATATTTCAGATAAGAGGGCATGAAAACAATATAAAAAGAAGGTCCCAGAGGAACCTTCTTCTTTAAACAAAACTAATATTATAGTTTTGATACGTTAGCAGCTTGTGGTCCGCGAGCGCCTTGCTCAACGTCGAAAGAAACTTTTTGACCTTCGTCTAATGATTTGAAACCTTCAGATTGGATAGCAGAGAAGTGTACGAATACGTCGTCTCCACCTTCGCGCTCGATGAATCCAAAACCTTTTTCTGCGTTAAACCATTTTACTGTACCTTGTTCCATTTCTTGTTACCTCCCAGTGCGTTAGCACATTATGTTACTATCCTTGCCCAAAGTGATCATTAAGACGAAATAATTTCTATCCTTTACACCGAACAAAAATAATTCTTCTTAAGAATAACAGGATGTGGAAGAAAAAGCAACTTAAATCTATTTTTCCATTTATATTCCTTCAAAAGACCCGTTTTCACTTTTTCTATAAATTTTTTTGTTACTGGTAAAGAGATTAAGATGGGAATCTAGTATCGATTACTGTCTTAAAATTGTTTACTTCTGAAAAATATTACAACCCAAAGGTCTGATCAATAAATGAAAACAGAATACTTATTTCAACAATGATTACTCTTTAATCCTTTTAAGCTGTTTTGCGTAAATGGCTGAAATTTGGTCTTGAAAGCACAGACCTCTCCAGCCTGGCAGCCATCAGTCCAGCAAAAACTGCAAGGATGATATCTTTTGGCAAAGGGACGACCATCCACAGCCAGGCCATTTCATACGAAAAGCCTTCTGGAGCAGCTGCCCAAAATTTATAAGCAAAATACATCCAGTTTGTTCCGATAAAATAATTAATTACAAGTCCCACTAATGAAGCGATGATGAATGTCACAACCGTACGTTTCTTCTCAACAATTTTACCAACAGCATAAGCAGTTACAATAAATGAAAGAATAAATCCGAAAGTCGGACTGACCAATGTCCCAAAGCCAGCGCCGAATTGAGCGAAAACAGGGACTCCTACTAGTCCTACTAATGTGTAGACTACCATTGAAATTGCTCCTAACCGGCTCCCGAGAACGGCTCCGGCAAGAATGGCAAAGAAGGTTTGCAATGTGATCGGCACGCCTCCCACAACCATGAAAGGTACGATGGATGTGATGTTCGAGCCAAAAGCCATCAGGGCAACAAACATCGCTGCAAGGGTTAAATCCAAAGTTCTAAATTTCATTTACTAAATCCCCTTTATGTAATTTATATGTAATAATAGATTAAACTTTTAGAATATTATATGTCAACATAAAATTAATTTAGTTAACATATTTGATTCAACAAGGGTAGGACCTCTGTTCATTAAGTCCCTGATACATAGGTTATCTAAGACTCCATAGGCAAAGCATTGAGCAGTATAATCAAAAGTAAAGGTGCACGGAAAACCCGTGCACCTTGTCTTATCTAATACGATTATTCATTGCCCTTTCCGGCAACGGCCGGTCTAAGTCCTTGTTTTTATGTGTCTCAACCACTGGGTTTTCCGTAGGATCATCCTTGTAATCTTCAAATGCAGGTTCTCCCATATCAAGCTCGCCTGGACTAAAGGAGTTGGTAGGATATTCTTTAGTCGATTTCTGGTCGACATTATAGCCTGAAGCGGAACTGTTGACAGGACTATCTTTTTCGTCCTTGATCTTTTCAATTGAGTCGATGGCTTCTTGTTCGTTTTTATATGATTTTAGGACATGTTTTTTCTCAATTTCCATTTCAATCAGCTCCCTATGAGTTTTACTTATATATACCCAACAACCGGTAATCTCTAACTTTTCCAATTCCCTGCAAATTGGTCTTTTTTTTTGCTTTATCTGGTAAAATGTTTTTAACAGATTAAGAAACTAGGGGTAAAGGGGAGCTTGGCAGTGAAGAAAAAATTAGTTTGGATTGCGAGCGGAACGATTATAGCAATTTTGATCGGTTTAATTGCTGCAGGGAATTATTTTTATAATGTCGCAATCAATCGAAGCCAAGAATCGGTTGACCTTCACGGTGGCGGCGAAAGTGTCACGGCAGCCAAACTGCTTAGTGAAGAAGAGGAGCAGAGGAAGCTGGAGGAAATTTTAGCCTGGACAGAAAAGCAAAAATTTGAACTGGTTGAATTAGAATCCAAAGATGGCCTAAAGCTGAAGGCACGTTTCTTAAAAAATGCTAATCCTTCAGGAAAAGCTGTCATTCTAGCTCACGGATATAAAGGAAATAGTGAGCAAATGCCAGGAATCACGAAGTTTTACTATGAGCAGGGGTATGATATTCTTAAGCCTGATGCGAGAGGTCATGGTCTTAGCGAAGGTGATTACATAGGTTATGGCTGGCATGATCGTAAGGATTATGTTCAGTGGTCAAAATTTTTAGCTGAAGAAGCCAGGGCGGATACCATTTTCCTTCATGGATTTTCCATGGGCGCGGCAACTGTATTGATGGCGAGCGGGGAAAAACTTCCTGACCAGGTCAAGGGAATTATTGCTGACAGTGGCTATACGACAGTTCTTGAGGAACTAAGTCACCAATTGAAATACCTGTATAATCTCCCATCCTTCCCGGTCATGCAGGTTACTTCTGTGATTACGAATATTAGGGCAGGCTACACATTTGCTGAAGCATCGGCATTGGACAGTGTTGCGAAAAATAAAGTTCCATTATTCATCATTCACGGTGATAATGATGCATTAGTACCAACTGAAATGGGGATACGCATTTTTGAAAAAGCGAAAAGCGTTAAAGAGCTATGGATTGTTCCTGGCGCAGGCCACACTGAGGCCTATACTATCGCTGAAAAAGAGTATCAAGAAAAATTAAAGTCATTTTGGACAAAAGCCACTGGAAAATAGGTGATATAAATGCAAACAATCGAAAAATAGGAAAGCGATTTTGGTATATGACTGCTGTTTCCGAAACTGACAGGCCAATCCTGGGCATGGTCGCCGGCAATGAGAGAACCATGATGATTGACGCCGGAAACTCTGAGGCACATGCCAATCTTTTCATAGATTTGTTAAAAGAAAAGGGTGTATCGGAACCCTCTTATGTTATTTTGACACACTGGCATTGGGATCATATTTTTGGCTTGTCTTCGCTTGAGAATACCGTGTCCATCTCCTCCAGAAAAACGAGGAAAGAAATTGAAAAGCTAATCCCTTATTCCTGGTCAAATGAGGCATTAGATCAAAGAGTGGCAGAAGGAACTGAAATTGAATTTTGTGCTAATGCGATAAAACAAGAGTTTCCGATTCATCGCGACATTATAATCAGCTTGCCTGAGATGACATTTGAAGATGAAATCGAAATCGATCTTGGCGGCATTACTTGCATCATTAAGCATGTGGGCGGTGACCATGCTGAAGATTCGGTCGTCGTGTTTGTGAAAGAGGAAAAGATATTGTTCCTGGCTGACAGCATTTATCCTGATATTTTCTCGGCTAAAGACAACTATACCGTCGAGGGAACTAGAAATCTACTGAGGAAAATTGAAGTGTTTGATGCAGACACTTACATACTTTCTCACTCTGGCATAATATCTAAAAAAGAATTCCAAGACCAAGCGAATCTCCTAAGGTCCATCGCTGATCTGACTGAAAAACATCGCGGAGATTCAACATTAATGATAGAGGATTACAGAAAAAGGGGTAACAGAGACCTTACAGAAGAAGAACATGAGACAATTGAATACTTCGTCTCCGGATTTGAATTGTCATCAAGCACACCTAACTAGGTGTGCTTTTTTACTGAAGAAGTATAAATTCACCTTCGAGAATTGTCCAGCTCCAGCGCCTAGCCCCTCGAGTCGCTTCGGTCCTAACAATCTGTTTTTCAGGAGGCCTAATTTCCGGAGAAGAACCGACCATCGATCTGTTTTCCCTAGATTTCCATTTTTAAGAGCAGAATGAGATTATTTAAAGAAGTATAAATCAGCCTGTAAAACATATAACTCTTAGAGGATATTTTCTACAAAGGAGGAGAGTTCATGCCAGAGGGGAAGCACGAGATCATTATTGATGTTTCAATTGAACAGGTCTGGGATTTTGTAAAAGACATGGACAACTGGGCACCATTATTGCCCGGGTATATCAGTCATGAAAAGCTGAATGAAAAGCAATCGAACTGGACCTTCAAGGAAACGGTCGGAGTATTAAAGAAGAAAATCAGTTTACAGGTTACCATCAAGGAATGGACTGAACCGACTAGAGTGACGTTTGATTTAAAGGGCATTAATGAAAACCTGACAGGAAATGGATATTTTGATGCAGAAAAATTAGGAAAAAACAAGACAAAAATGACTGGTTATCTGGAGATGACGGCAGAAGGCGCCCTTGCCCCGGTGATGAATGCTGTAATGAAGTCTTCTCTCCCGAAGAGCGGCCAAGAGCTTACGGAAGCAATTGCCAAGAAACTAGAGCAAAGAAAAGCAATTCGATGAAAATTGCAGGGAGCTGGCAGCAGCTGGCTCCCTAGTCTATTTTCTCTATTTTTACAGGTCCATCAATCCGGCCTCTTTTATCAAAATAAAGTAAAACGGAATCACCACTTTTGATGTTGACTTTATTTGAGATTTTTTCTTTTTTAAAATGAATGCTTTTACCATCCGTGCTCTCACCATAATATCCAGTATCATCACTCTTGTTAATGATGAATTCTTCCGTAAAATAATCTGTTTCAACCTCATTGGAAACCTTTCGTGCTTCATCCATTTCAAACTTCAGAAAAACCATCAACCCAAGAAGAAGGGTCAATAAAAACAGCAACAATATCCTCATCTGTTCACCCTCCATGGCTTCATCCGTAACCATTATATGAAGCTGCTTTGTCTAAATGACTTAATCCCCTTAAAAGTTTGCTATAATGATAGGAAAAACCGCAGGAAAGACAGAAGGGTTTACACATGACGAAACTATACGAAGCCGATTTATATGAGCCTATCCGAAAGCATTTTATAAAACAAGGCTATCGTGTCAATGGTGAGGTGCACGATTGCGATTTAACCGCTGTTAAGGATGATTCTCTAATAATCGTCGAACTAAAACTGAATTTGAATATCGACCTTTTGCTGCAGGCAACACGTAGGCAACGGCTGACTGATCTTGTATATATTGCGATTCCGAAACCAAAACGCATTTCAAGGAAACGCTGGAATGATATCATCCAATTAGTAAAAAGGCTGGAATTGGGACTGATAATAGTCTCTTTTTCAGGTAATCGGAGAAGTGTTGAGTTTAAGGTTCATCCGGAACCATACAAACGCATGTCAAGCAAGAATACGAGGAAGAAAGCAGCATTGATGAAAGAAATAGAAGGAAGAAGCGCTGACTACAATATCGGGGGCAGCAGTAAAACCAAGATCATGACTGCATACAAAGAAAATTGCATCCAAATCGCCTGTTATCTCGAAAAACTCGGACAAATGTCTCCAAGAGCGCTGGTTGCTCTCGGTACAGGCGATAAGACCCCATTGATCCTTCAAAAAAATTATTACAACTGGTATGAAAGAGTGGCGAGAGGCATTTACGTCATTTCAGAGCAAGGAAAAAAAGAGCTAGAAGACTATCCTGAGCTCGTGGAGTATTATTTAGGAGGGCTGAAAACGGAAGACTGACTTTAAATGCACTTGCTAGAGCGAATTACTTGTAAAAGCAAATAGCATGCTGTTTTTGACATCATCTCAAGTTTGTTAGCTGGAAAAATACATTCGAAATTTCCAGTTCGCCAATAAATAAAAAAAAATTTCGCCAATAAGCATTTATTTTCGCCAATAAAGTTGTAAAAATCGCTAATAAAGTTGAGAAAACCGCCAATAAAATTCGTTAATCATAAAATACCAACCAAAAATAAAGAGGATTTAACAAAAATTCAGCTTAAGATGTGACTTACTATCAAGATGGGAGCTTTTGTTTACATTTATATCGATACTGGGAGGAAAAGTGAAAAAAACAGGTGCAAAATGAAGTCCTTTCCACGATTAGCCAACAGAATCTTCACCCTAGATTACAAAAAAAGGAGGAGAAAACAAATAAATGTTTTCTCCCTGTTTTTTTATGCGTTCTCAAGCAAATTCTCTTCGATCAGTGCTTGTAACTCACGAAGTTCATTTTTATCGATTGCTTTCATTGATACCAAAACACTGTCAATCAGGAATTTTCTCGGGCTAGAGGAACGAAGGATTTCTTCCTCAATGAAATCTAGCTTCTTAAAATAATCAGTGTTAGTTCTGTCCATTTTCTTCAAGCGGGAAATGATTGAAAGAAATTTGATCCTCCACTCAAGTTCCTCAGTTTTAACAACAGGAAGCCATTGAGCCATAATTTCAGGTGGCACTAACTGTTCCCGAGATAGAGCAAGTTCGTCGAGCATATTTAATATGCGGGTTACACTATACCGAACTACTGGAAGTAAACTCGCTGCCTCCCCATTCGCTTTACGATAAAACCTGATATTCTGAAGCAGGATTCCATTAAGCATTATGGCCCCGTCAAGAAGGTATGGTTTACAATTATCATCAGTTAAGTCCCCAAGCCGATCGGACAACCACCGCAATATCTTCATTTGGCCTACTTCAATAAATTGTTTTAGCTCTTTATCACCTGAGAAATAGACTTCCTCGAATAGCGGTACAATCTTGTTTTCCCGGTTGGCAGTCATCTGTAATTCGATTTGGTTAATGAAGATATCCTTGTCACCGGGATTTTGGTCAAGAAGCAATCCATTCCGGTCATTCTCTATTTTCTTGAAGGTTGTTCTAAAAATGTCAATGAGCAGCTGGTTTTTGGAAGAAAAATAATTATAGAATGTTCCTTTTGATATTCCGCTGTAATCGAGGATATCCTGAATAGAGGTAGCCTGGAATCCTTTTTCAATGAATAGCTGATGTGCTTTTTCAATGACATGGCGTTTTCTGTCGTTCATTTCATCACCTTAACCTTTTTGTACCAGTTGTATAAAAAATATACTACAGTAAATTTTCAGACATTACAAATCCCTTTATGAAGGTAATTTATATACATTGCAAAAATTGTACCGATAGTATATGATAGGTCCTGTGCAATTACATTGTTTACAAATTTGTGAACAATTTTAGGGGGATATACATTGGAATTTAATATGAAAACACCTGACAAACCGCCCTATGGAATATTGGCGGTATTAATTGTTGGGGCTTTTATCGCATTTTTAAATAATACTTTGCTTAATATAGCTTTGCCTTCAATCATGACTGATCTTGAGGTAGAAGCCACGACAGTTCAATGGCTGACAACCGGCTTCATGCTTGTCAGTGGAATCATGATTCCTCTTAGTGCTTATTTGATCCAAAAGTATTCTGTAAGGAATTTATTCTTGACCGCAATGGGTTTATTCACTTTGGGTACGATCTTATCCGGAGCAGCCCATGTGTTTCCGCTTTTATTAGCAGGGCGGATGATCCAGGCATCAGGCACAGCAATCATGATGCCGCTATTAATGAATGTCATGCTCGTAAGCTTTCCGATTGAAAAGCGCGGGACCGCAATGGGTGTATTCGGTTTGGTGCTGATGTTCGCACCAGCAATAGGACCGACGCTTTCAGGATGGCTAATTGAGCATTACGACTGGAGAATGCTTTTCCATTTTGTAACGCCAATCGCAGCAACGGTTTTGCTACTCGGATTCTTCCTGTTAAAAGATAAAAAAGAGAAAGTTCATATGCGTTTGGACATTCTTTCTTTATCGTTATCGAGCGTAGGATTTGGGGGGCTTCTGTACGGCTTTAGCTCTGCCGGTTCGAAGGGATGGGACAGTCCTCTTGTTTATCTAACATTAGCGATAGGTGCCGTTTCACTGATCGTCTTTATCCTTCGTCAATTAGGCCAAGATAATCCAATGTTGAATTTCAGGATTTATAAGTATCCAATGTTTGCTTTGTCTTCAGTAATCTCAATGATCGTGACCATGGCAATGTTTTCGGGAATGCTGTTGCTTCCAATATACGTGCAGACTATTCGCGGAATTTCTCCACTGGATGCAGGCTTAATGCTATTGCCAGGAGCGATTGCCATGGCAATTATGTCACCGATTACCGGGAAATTATTTGATAAATTTGGCGGACGTACTTTAGCAGTCATAGGCTTGATTATCACGCTTGTGACGAGCTACTATTTCAGCAAGCTTTCAATGGAAACGACTTATACTCAGCTAATTATCCTTTACACAGTTCGCATGTTCGGCATGTCGATGGTCAATATGCCTGTTAACACCAACGGACTAAACCAATTGCCTGCTCGTTATTACCCGCACGGCACAGCAATGAACAACACATTGCAGCAGGTTTCCGGTGCTATTGGAACTGCTTTGTTGGTCACAGTAATGTCAATGCGTGCAGAATCCTATGGAAAAGAATTAGCGGCATCAGCACTCAAAGAAGCAGCGGCTGCAGGTAAAGCTGTCACACCTGCTGTCCAAGCGGAAATGCAGCATGAGATTGCGATGCAAGCGATGCTGCAGGGTATTAATGACGCATTTTATGTCACTGTATTTTTATCAGCGATCGCCTTGATACTCGCTTTCTTTATCAAGCGTGCAACACAGGCGGAAGACACCATTGGCAAAAAAACTCCAGTAAAGAACCCTTCTTATAAATTGGTAAATAACTAAATCAACCCCCGGGACTCCAGGGGGGTTTGTAGTGAACAAATCCCAATTGAAAAAGCAATTGCCATATATGAAGTAGATGGCGAAAAGATCGTGAAAGTTTGGTTCTTATAATCCATCATTAAAATGCCAGGACCTGTCTTTGTACAAGGTTCTGGCATTTTTAATGCAGGTGTAGTAATAAGTCTGTAGCAAAAGCAAGTGAATAACTGTAAAAGCTGTCCATAACAGGTGCAGTAATACCAATATAATTTCATTGCGAAGGGGGATTCTATCCTTAAATAAACAGAAGGGTTTGAAAGAAGTGACAAATCATGAAAACATCCAGTTAACATCAACTGAATTAGCGGCACTCCATCAAAATTACCTTGGAGATTCAATGTCGACCTGTATTTTCGGACAGTTCCTTGAAACGGTAGAGGATCCAGATATAAAAACCGTGCTGAAACATGCACTCGATATATCAATGCAGCACGTAAAAGGTATTAAGGAAATATTTGATAAGAAAAACATCCCTATTCCCATTGGTTTTACAGCCCAGGATGTAAATAAACGAGCACCAAGGTTATTTTCAGATCCATTCTATCTGTATTACATCAAGCACATAGCAAGAGGGGCCTTGGGCATCTATGGTTTTATTCAGCCCCATGTGTTCAGGGATGATATTTTATCTTTTTACACGAAATGTTTGCATTCAACAATTGAGTTGAATAATGAAGCAACCAACTTATTGAAAAAAAAGGGCCTGTCAGTCAGGCCGGCGATTATCCCTTATCCAGACAAAAATGAGTTCATTCATAAGCAGTCCTTTTTATCAGGCTTTATGGGTGATAAACGCCCATTGACAGGAATGGAAATCACACATCTTTATGCAAATATACAAACCAATAAACTGGGGGAAGCACTTGCAATCGGCTTTAGCCAGGTTACACAATCCAAAAAAGTTAGAAAGTATTTTATGAGAGGGAAAGAAATTTCGGAAAAACACATCAAAATTTTTTCGGCATATCTTCGTGATGAGAATCTTCCAGTTCCAATGACTTGGAATCATGAGGTTTCCAAATCACAGGAAGCACCTTTTTCTGATAAATTGATGTTATTCCGTTTTGGCCTTAATGAATTTTGCTGGCAGCGGCAACTATGGAATGTCGGTTGCGGCCAGTCAAAGAAAGGACCTTGCAGCAATATACGCTCGTTTAAACACAGAAATTCTAATATATGCCGAGGATGGGGCAAACATCATGATTGATGAAGGATGGTTAGAGCAGCCACCCCTATCAGCAGACCGCAATGATTTGGCGAAAAAATAGCCATTCATTCATGCGGATAACAGCAACTGGGATACGGAGGGAGGTGAATGTCGTGAGAAAAGATAGGATGGAAGGGGCCCTACGAGAATGTAGCTAAATTATTCGGACTGGATGAAGAAACAAGTCTTCAATCCGTGAATTTTGCTAAAACTGAAACAGCCTTATTAAATGAGCATTTCCAGGATGAACAGCAATAATAAATAAAAGCCAGGCTTAGTGCCCAGCTTAATTTTGGCGGTTTGCCAGTACGGCATCCGCTTTATGCTGTTGTTGGAATTGCTGAAGCATTTGACTTGAAATGGCTGTATTGCCTGAAGGGTTCGGGTGCACTCCATCACTCGCCAGGAATTCTAAATTATCACTATTGATTACATTCGTAGTTTGTACCACTACAGAAGACGATGTTCCTTTTGCAGCTTCATAAATCATTAAATTCCACTTAGGAAGAAGTTTATCTGCAAGTGAATAGAATTGATGATCAGCTGGCATAGGATTATAGAGCTCAAGAAGGACAATTGTCGCAGTAGGATTCAACTCACCAATTGTAGTAGTAATTTCAGCAATGTTTTGTGAGAACCCATCTTGCAAACTGTCAAACGATTTTAGCGCACTATAGATATCGCTCTGTTTAACTAATTGTAATATGTCATTCCCACCGACGTTAACCGTTATAAGGTCGGACTCCTTGATCGCTTCGTCATACACACCATCTTGCACCAGCTTATTCAGCCTCTCGCTAGTAATCCCGATCACACCTTCGTTTTGCGAAAGGACTTGTTTGCCAGTTTCAACCCCGAGTTGGGTGGAAAATTGACTGATGAAATTCTCTTCCTCTGGAATACGGTAACCTCGTATGATTGAATCACCGAGAGCTAGATGGTTAATGGTACTGCCTGGAATAGTTCTGTAGTAATCTATATAGGTAAGCTTATTTGTCTTTTCAACAGAAGGTGCAGTTTCCTGCTTGATTTTATTGATTTGGTATTGGGGATAGTAAATCCATGCCGAAAGTGACAGGACGGCAAGCAGAGACGAAAGCAGCATTATTTTTATGATTTTCATGTTGGTTCACTCCTCGATATACTTCTATTGTATCAAGGATACTCAAGGAAATAATCAGGGGGGTATTTCCATTTTTTAAAATAGTGATACTATTTAGGAATCCGAAAAAACTCCCATTATCGGCTCAGTATTTTGTTATAATTATATAATTAATATATTCAAGGAGTACAACGATGTACCAGACTTTTTCGACAAAGGAAAAAATAAAACAGATTTTTGTCATGCTCATTCCGATCTTGATTACACAATTAGGGATGTTTTCAATGGTCTTTTTCAATACCATCCTGTCAGGGAAATATAATTCTTCAGACCTTGCTGGTGTAGCAATCGGATCCTCGATTTGGAGCCCGGTCTTCACTGGACTCAGCGGGATACTTCTTGCTGTTTCGCCAATTGCAGCACAGCGTTTTGGTGAAAAGAAGGGAAAAGAAGTATCATCGATCCTCACTCACGGAATTTATCTGGCGTTAATCATTGCAGTACTTGTTATCATTTTGGGAGTATTTCTGCTCAATCCAATATTAACGGCGATGAACTTGCCTGGAAGTGTTCATGAAACGGCCTATCGCTATTTGGCAGGCTTAAGTTTTGGTATCATCCCATTGTTTATTTTTAACGTATTAAGATCATTTATTTACGCTCTCGGAAAAACAAGAGTGGTTATGTATATCCTTCTGATGTCGTTGCCAATCAACTTCTTCTTGAACTATGTCCTGATTTTCGGACACTGGGGCTTTCCAGAATTGGGTGGAGCTGGTGCTGGTTATGCCACATCGATTACTTATTATGTGATTGCGGGCATGACTGCAGTGGTCATTATCAAGCAAAAGCCATTCTCGGATTTTGTCGGTTTAGAATACTTTAAGGAGTTTTCCGGTGAGAAAGTGAAGGAGATTTTGAAAATCGGAGTCCCTATGGGGTTATCGATTTTTTTTGAAACTAGCATGTTTGCCGTCGTCACGATCATGATCAGTAAATTCAATATCACGACGATTGCTGCCTATCAATCAGCTTTAAATATAGTATCTTTCCTGTATATGATTCCAATGAGTATCTCTATGGCACAAACTGTTTTGGTCGGGTTCGAAGTCGGTGCTGGCCGTTATAATGATGCCAAAGCATACAGCTGGATGGGGATTTATCTCGGTGCCATTATAGCGGTAGGGGCAGGACTGCTCTTGGTGCTGTTCCGTTATGAGGTAGCAGGGCTTTATTCAAATGAACCAGCAGTAGTTGCTTTAACTGGACAGTTTTTGATATATGCCTTGTTTTTCATGATATCTGACGCGATCCAGGCGACTGCACTCGCAGCATTGCGCGGGTACAAAGACGTGAATATTTCCTTTATTATCACTTTGATTGCCTACTGGCTCATCTGTCTGCCGGTCGGCTATCTGCTGGCCCATAATACCAGCCTTGGAGCTTCAGGTTATTGGGTAGGACTGACCATCGGATTACTTGCTGCCGGAATATCCTTGTCGCTCAGATTGATATTCATCCAAAAACATCGTTTTAACGGTAACTTGGCTGAGGTTGTATAAAAATGTGTGAGATTCCCCTGGGAATCTCACTTTTTTTATGCGATGTAAAAGTATGTAACAACAATAATCGGGTTGTTTTTATCAGGATTTAAAAGAATCATTGATAAAAATTTATCCTTATTATGGAAAAAGATAGAAGGAATCTATTTCTTTAGGAGGAATATTAAATGAAGGAGGTGGGGAATTTGAGTTATTTAAAGTTGGCCATTGAAAATTTCAAAAGCATTAAAAATCAGGCAGAAAGAGCGATGGAGCAATTGGATTTAGAGCAGCTTCACTATTCTCCAAACGAAGATACTAACAGTATTGTCGTGATCGCCAAGCATATGAGCGGCAATCTTAAATCAAGGTTCAGGGACTTTTTAACAACCGATGGCGAAAAGCCTGACCGTAATAGGGATGGGGAATTTGAGGGAGCATTTTCCACGAGGGAGGATTTGCTATTTCATTGGAATGAAGGATGGAACGTGCTTTTTGAGACGCTTTCACAGTTAGCTGAAAAGGACTTGGAACAAACAGTCTATATTAGAAAAGAACCACACTTCGCCATTGAAGCCATCCAGCGACAAATTGTCCATCAAGCAGCCCATGGCGGGCAGATTGTTTATATTGCGAAGATGATCAAGAAAGAGAATTGGAAAACACTAAGTATTCCTAAAGGTCACTCACAGCAATTCAACGAAAAAATGATGGAGATTTCAAAAAAAGAAGAGACCCAGTAATAAAAATGGGTCCCTCTTAAGAATTTGTTGCAGGTCTTTTTGATTTGTATTTGGACCATTGAAAACGAATGAAGCAGCCTATACAAAATCCGAGGATGGCTACAAAAGCGGCTAACGCTACCATAGCTGTAAATATAAGTCCAAATGCTGTTAATCCGCTTGCATAGGAAATGAGTCCGCCTGCTAAGCAGACAACAGCGATTTTTTGATTGAACTGCTGTTGTTCCCAGTCTTCGGGTATATAATCTGACGGTTGTTTTCGCAGGAAATGTCTGGCTATTCGCATTACAGGATTATATCCAAATAGCAGTCCCGAAACTCCAGCGAGCAGTGGCAGAGTTAATATCCATTCAATACCTGTT
Organism: Mesobacillus subterraneus; assembly: GCF_020524355.2. NCBI lineage: Bacteria > Bacillati > Bacillota > Bacilli > Caryophanales > Bacillaceae > Mesobacillus > Mesobacillus subterraneus. Next base: position 1,966,354 of record NZ_CP129019.1, on the reverse strand, counting down.
AACCAGGTTATTAGAACACTTATGACAATGAACCACTGATTTGTTCTTACTAAAGGCTGTGGAATTGAGCGAATCTCAGTAGTCATGTTAAATCCGACCTTTCTTATTGGTTTATATGTATTTTATCTTTTTTTCTTTGATATGTGAAGACTTAAGCACTAATTTTTATTTTGGAGAGTACTTTTATGAAATATGGAAAAGTATTCCTGAATATAATGAAATGTTGATTTTTAATATATAGAGGAATGATGGGGGTCACATGGATAGAAATATGAGGATAATTTGGCTGTTGGTTGTTGCGGTATTCATTGGATTGGTTGGCTGTTCGGAACCTACTGCAAAGAAAGTTGAGAAAGTGAATAAGGTCATTGAACAGGAGGGCGAGCAAGAAAAGGGAAATGCTAATGAAGAAAAGGATCCTGTTGAAGAAGAAGAGGTTCAACCTATTGTAGTAAATGTGATCGATCCTGTGAATCAACAAGTGATTCGATCTCTTACACCGGCGGAGATGGGTTACGGAATTGACAATGAAAAGTATAAAGCGGAATTGGAGAAATGGGCCCCGAGAGTTGGCTCGCGGCGGAGGGACGACAACTGGATACGACCAGAGGATGATTCCGGATAAACTGGGCCCAGATGGCCAGGTGATTAAAGGGACACCTTTGATTATTCTGGAGGAAGCAGAGCTGGTTGAAAGTATCATCCTGGCTTCAGAAAAAGGAGGAAACGTAGAGCTTCCACTTTATGTAACGGCAAGCGCATATGAATTCAATGATGCTGCCCAGCTCGGCGAGGTTATTGTTGGGAAGTATACAACTTATTTTAACGCTGGGGTTGCAGGCAGAACAAAGAACATTGAGCTGTCAGCGGAAGCAATTAACAATGTGATTCTGGGCGTAGGGGATGTGTTTTCCTTTAACACAACTGTCGGTCCGAGTGATGAAGCCCATGGATATCAGCCTGCTGAAGAAATTGTCAACAAAAAGCTGGTCATGGGGATAGGAGGCGGCATTTGCCAGACTTCTTCTACTTTATATAATGCTGTTGATGTTCTTGGTGTTGGATATGTGGAGAAGCATCATCATTCTCTATCTGTTGGCTATGTTCCAGAAGGAAGGGACGCTACAGTATCCTATGGAGGGAAGGATTTTAAGTTCGAAAACACAACAGGCGTACCACTTTTACTGAAAGCAATAATAGGAAAAGGTACTTTGACCGTAGAAGTGAGAACATCAAAAGTGTACGAAGCACAAATGAAAAAAGGCATTTAACAGTCTTAAAGCAATTCCGCCAAAAGGCGTAGAAAGAATCAATCTGATGGTGAATGTTTCCATTATTGAATTCCCTTATTCTTGAATTAAGAACAAGGGAGGCGAACAATATGGATTTTAATTACTTAGCTTTAGAATATATCTGGAATACAAAGAAGGAAGAAATGAAGCGGAAAGATGATTTTAGAGAAACATATAAGCTTTATCCAGATTTCACTAAGCTTCAGTGGATTAACTCGTTAAGGAGGGAGAATAAATCAAAATAATAAGGTATTTATTGTATTTGACAGGTTTTATTATTTTGCTGATTGTGATTGGAAACCTCCAGCAAAAATTTGAAAATATCGGAATGGAAACCTTTAGACTCTATCCCTGGAGTATTCTTGCTACTATTTTATATTTTCCTCTTGGAGTTTATCTTGGAATCCCAGGGTTATTGAAGGAATATCAAAAGGAAGGGGAATGGAGATTCAACTGGTTTAAGAATATTTTCATGACCCTGCCATTGATCTATTTTTCATTCTTCTGGTTCATTCCGACTTCTTATCCTGTGCGGGATTTTATGATAGGAACATATTCTACGTTTCAAATATCAATGATTGCCTCAGGGATTATTTTCATTAGCAGCATAACTAAAGAAAACAGCGGGTGAAATCACTCCGCTGTTTTCATGTTTAGGATGTACGTCTCTTTTCATTTACATTCACTAATAAGCCGCGTTTAATCCAATAATCAAAATTATCCACTGGAAAAACACTTCGATTCTCCGCTTTGTTCATTTTTATGATCACGCTGCTGTCTGAAACCTCTAAAACCTTCAATCTGTCTGAATTGTTCATATTCGGTAAAAAACCATTTCGGATTTCAAACTCCATGTTATGTTGGTATTCCATAAAAAAACCTCCAGGATTTCTTCATGGAAATAATATTTACCAATAAGTGATTATTTATCCATTTTTAAAGCCAACCTTTAATAAAAAAATTAGAAAATAGGAAAAAGCAAGAGGGGAAAAGCCCTCTTGCTGAAACGTCTATTCTACTAGTTTTTCATCACATTGAAATACCTTGCCTCTGGATGAGAAAAAACAATAGCCGTAACTGATGCCTCAGGTTCCATCATGTATCCATCAGTCAAATTAATACCAATATCTTCTGGTTCAATCAAGTTGAAGAGTTTACGTTGATCTTCCAAATCTGGGCATGCAGGATATCCAAATGAGAATCGCTGCCCCTGATACTTGGCGGCGAAACGGTCTTTCATTGTCATATCCGGCGTATCTGGAAAGCCCCATAGATCACGTATTTGGCGGTGGATTAATTCGGCGAACCCTTCTGCCGTTTCAAGGGCAAGTGCCTGGAGGGCATGGCTTTCCAGGAATCAGCCATCGTTTTTCAGTTGTACTGCTGTCTGGCGAATTCCTGCACCTGCTGTGACTGCGAACATCCCGACGTAATCCTTTTTGGAATCATCCACGGATCGAACGTAATCGGCCAGGCAAAGTCCTGGAGCAACCTCCTGGCGTGGAAAGTCAAAGGTTTCCAGGATTTGATCAGGTTGTTCTGGATTAAATATATAAAGCCTGTTTCCATCAGACTGGGCAGGGAAGAACTGATAAACCGCAGCCGGTTTAATCCACTCATTTAACTTGGCTTCCTTTAAAAGGCTTTGGACAACTTCATATAGCTTGACTGCCTTATCATTACCCTCAGCAAGCAAATTTTCTACCTTTCCCTTTAACCCGAGATGATGCCCAAGCAGCATTTGCTGGTTGATATAGGGTTCAATATGAGAAAGAGAGTAGGATTTAACAAGATGCCTTTTTGTATCCTGCGGAATGAATACCGGAGCCTTGGCCATCGCTTGGGGACGCTCCAAAACGGTTGTGGCAGATTTCCATCCTGCTTGGGTGAAATCCTGCTTATTCACGGCTGCTTCTTGCTTTGCTTTCTGTTCCGTTAAAAATTGTGAATATCCATCATGTTCTCGGAGTTGATTCGCGATAGACAAACCGTTCATCGCATCTTTTGCATACAATACAAGTCCGTCATATTCCTTGGCGATCTTTGAATCTGTGAACTTCCTTGATAAAGCAGCACCACCAACAAGTATCGGAATGTCTATCCCTGCTTGCTTCATATCATGGGCAGTCAGTACCATCTGCTGGGCGGATTTAACAAGAAGACCTGAGAGCCCTATTATATCCGGTTTTTCCTTTTTAACCGCCTCAATGAGGGCAGTTGGCGTAACCTTGATTCCCAGGTCGACTACATCATAACCATTATTGCTGAGGATAATGTCCACAAGGTTTTTGCCGATATCATGAACGTCACCCTTCACAGTTGCGAGAAGTACCTTTCCCTTTGCAGCGGTTGTATCATTTTTCTCCATATGTGGCTCTAAATAAGACACCGCAACCTTCATGACTTCCGCACTCTGAAGGACTTCGGCCACAATCAACTGGTTATCATTGAACAGTCTGCCAACTTCTTTCATTCCATCCATCAATGGACCGTTGATGATATCCAATGGGGCAGAGTAGATGTCCAGTGCGAGATCAAGATCTGGATGAAGGCCTTCTTTCGTACCTTCAACCACATAATAGGACAGTCTTTCTTCTAGTTTCATATCAGGCAGGGTGCTTTTGATTTCCTTCTTTTTATCCCGGTAAAAATCAGTGAAATCCGCAAGTGTCTCGTCTGTTGTATGGAATAACAGCTGTTCAGCCATTTTAACTTCTTCAGGACTGATTGAAGCAAACCGCTCTAACTTTTCCGTATTCACAATGGCGTAGTCAAGACCTGCCTGGGTGCAGTGATAAAGAAATACCGAATTTAGTACTTCGCGGCCAACAGGAGGGAGGCCGAAGGAAACATTGCTGATTCCAAGGATTGTTTGTGTTTCTGGGAAAGTTTCCTTGATCAACCTTATTCCCTCTACTGTTGCTTTAGCTGAGCCAATATATTGCTCATCCCCGGTGCCGACAGGGAAGACGAGCGGATCAAAAATCAAGTCCTGTGCCGGTACGTTATATTTGTTGACGAGCAAGTCGTATGATCGTTTGGCAATTTCCAATTTCCTTTCAGCAGAAACACCCATTCCCTCTTCTTCAATCGTACCAACAACGACAGCAGCACCATATTTGTGAATGAGGCGGGCAACAGACTCGAATCGTTCTTCGCCATCTTCCAGATTGATAGAATTAATAATCGCCTTACCCTGAGAATATTTCAGGGCTTTTTCAATTACTTCATCATCGGTTGAATCGATCACGAGGGGAGCCTTAACTTTTTTAACAACTTCTTTAATGAATTCTTCCATGTCATGAAGCTCATCACGGTCCGGATCAGCCAGGCAAATATCGATGACATGGGCTCCATTTTTCACCTGTGCCCTTGCGATTTCTGCTGCTTCTTCTATTTTACCCTCCGAAATCAGACGTTTGAATTTTCGGGAACCAATTACGTTCGTACGTTCACCAACCATGATAGGCCTTAATGTTGGATCATCATAGATGAATGGCTCGATCCCTGAGACCATATGCAGTTTGTTTTCTTCCGTCTGCCTTGGCTGGTGCCCCTGCATTTTTTTAGAAATCGCCTTTATATGTGCCGGCGTTGTTCCACAGCAGCCACCGACAATATTCAGCCAGCCTTCACGGGCAAAATCGGAGAGCTTCTGAGCGAGCGTATCAGGCGTTTCATGATATTGACCTTCTTCATCAGGCAGGCCCGCGTTCGGATAACAGCTGACTGCCGAAGTGGAAAGGGAGGACAGTGAACGCAGATGCTCCTGCATGAATTCCGGTCCTGTTGCACAATTCAGTCCAATCGCAATCGGATTCATATGCTGGACTGAAATATAGAAAGCTTCGATTGACTGGCCAGCTAGTGTAGTGCCCATTGGTTCGATGGTGGCAGAGATCATCAGAGGGAGCTCTTTGCCAATTTTTTGAAATGCACGCTGAATTCCTGTAAAAGCTGCTTTTACGTTCAACAGATCCTGGCTTGTTTCAAGCAATAGCAAGTCGACATTGCCATCAATCAGGCCAAGAGCCTGTTCTTCGTAGGAAGCAGACATTTCTTCGAAGGTTGCACCACCAGTCACGCTAAGTGTTTTGGTTGTCGGTCCCATGGAACCAGCCACAAAACGGGGCTGTGAGGGAGAGGATGCATCATCGGCCGCCTTCCTGGCAATCAGTGCGGCTACATTGTTAATATCGTACGCTTTGTGGCCCAGGTCATATTCATCAAGAACCAGTCTTGTAGCTCCAAAGGTATTGGTCTCAACGATGTCCGCACCAGCTTCAAAGTATTCACAATGTATTTTTTCAATCACTTCCGGTACAGTTAAATTCAGGATTTCATTACAGCCTTCATATTCTTCACCGCCAAAATCCTCCGGAGTCAGGTCTGCCTGCTGGAGCATCGTTCCCATCGCTCCGTCCATGATCAGGATCTTTTTTCTCATCTGCTCAGTTAACAAGGTTGACATTTTGATTCCTCCTCATAAGACGGCTGCTGTATTCATTCGCGTAGCTCGACAACTCGACACTCATTTCATAGTTCATAAAAGGAGTAATTAAATAGATTCCGTTAAACAATTCTGCTGCAGACTCAATCAAACCTTTTGTAATCGCTATGCCTTCCTTTTTGGATTGGAGCGGTTCATTATCGAATTTCGCCATTATGTCAAGGATTTCCTGTGAAATCTTGATACCGGGAACCTCATTATGGAGGAATTCAGCATTTCTGCTGCTCGTTAGCGGCATCAGCCCGATATAAACAGGAGCATCTATATGCTTTGTAGCTTCATGGACGTCTAATAGCATTTTTTCAGAGTAAACTGGCTGGGTGATGAAATAATGTGCACCAGCACGAATTTTCTTTTCCATTCTTGCAACGGCTTTCTCGATGGAACGAACATTTGGATTGAAAGCAGCACCGATCGAGAATGCACCTTTTTGTCCTAAATCTTTTCCAGAATAGGAGAGGCCTTCATTAAATTGCTTGATCATCTCAATTAATTCGAAGGAAGAGACGTCAAAAACAGACGACGCACCAGGAAAATCACCTACGCGGGCAGGATCACCCGTTACGGCTAACAAGTCATGCAGCCCAAGTGTATGCAAACCCATTAGATGAGATTGAAGTCCTATGATGTTGCGGTCGCGACATGTTAGATGCACTAGCGGGCGCAAGCCGACTTTTTCTTTCACAAGCTGCCCGATTGCCGCATTCGAAATCCTTGGTGAAGCAAGTGAATTATCAGCAAGGGTCAAGGCATCAATTCCTGTATCCTTTAGTGCTTTTGCTCCTTCAAAAAATCGAGTAGTATCCAGCTTTCGAGGTGGATCGAGCTCCACGATAACCGATTGTCGTTCTTTTACCACCTTTTGCAGTGGAGCTAAGGGCCTTTTTACATCAACGGGAGTGATAACAATTTTGGGTTTCTTTGCAGGGATTTTCTTGTCTGATACTGGCTGCAAACCCTTTAGCTCATCAGCAAATGCTTTAATATGTTCAGGAGTCGTTCCGCAGCAGCCTCCAATCAGCCTGACACCCTGTTCACGGAAATTGTGGGCTGACTTCCTGAAATATTCTGGATCGCCTTCATAATGGAATTTTCCATCAGTGTAGGCCGGCAAACCGGCATTGGGATAGGCAGACAAAAAGGCCTTTGAAGGCAGCTCTATCTGCTCCAGACTTGAAATCATATGATGGGGGCCAAGCCTGCAATTAAGGCCGACTAGATCCGCGCCGAGGTCCTCGAGTTTATTGAAAACTTCCTGAAGCGGAGTCTGGTCCTGCATGATTCCAATTTCCTGAAGGGATACCTGTGCGATAATTGGAAGGTCCGTTTCCTTTCGGGCAATCTCCAACACCGTCTCGATTTCTTCCATATCATAAAATGTCTCGAGCAATATTCCGTCCACACCCTCAAGGAGAAGGCAGTAGAGCTGCTCCCTGAAGCTTCGTTTGATTTCCTCAATAGGAAGGGCAGAAGGTCTTATTCCGCGGTTCCCGCCAATCGTGCCAAGGACGTATGCATCTGTGCCTGCTGCCTGACGGGCGAGTCTCACTGCGGCACTATTAATCTCTTTTACCTGATCCTCGAGTCCATATCTTTCGAGTTTTATATAATTGGCTGCGTATGTGTTCGTCTGGATAAGATCGGCACCGGCATTTATATAAGCTTTATGAATTCGTATGATGTCATCAGGATGGGAAATATTCAATTCTTCAAAACAGGTACCGGCTCCGTATGAGTGGAGGAGAGTACCAATCGCTCCATCTGCGATTAAGATTTCATTTTCCAGGCGTTTCAGGAAACTCATTTGACTTCCTCCTTATGTAGGCTTAAAGTTCCTATGCAATTCAAAGCCTGCTCAATGTCTGCGATCAAGTCATCTGCACTTTCAAGTCCGACTGATAAACGAAGGAGGCCATCGCCGATTCCGCGTTTCTGCCGTTCTTCCGGTGGCATTGCTGCATGTGACATTTTTGCAGGGTAGGAAAGGATGGATTCTACCGCTCCGAGGCTGACTGCAAAAACAGGCAGTTTCACTTGTTCTATAAATCTGGATAAAACCTCAGCATTTTCAATTTCAAAGGAAAGAACCGCACCGGGCCCGTATGCCTGCTGTATCTGAAGCTCTGACTGCGGATGATCTGCAAGGTCAGGGTAAAAGACATTCTTGATTAAAGGCTGATCTTTTAAAAAGCTAGCAATTTTCTTTGCGCTTTCCTGAGATTGATTCATTCTGACTGACAGGGTTTTGATACCTCTCATAACAAGCCATGCATCCTGGACCCCGAGGACAGCCCCGAAAGAATTCTGCAGGGAATAAAGCCTGTTTGCCAGTTCTTCATCCTTAACTACTGCCAGACCTGCGACTGTATCACTGTGGCCGGACAGAAACTTTGTCGCGCTGTGAAGGACAATATCAGCTCCAAGTTCCAACGGTCGCTGCAAGTAGGGAGTCATGAAAGTATTGTCGACAAATGTATAGGCGCCGTTTTTCTTTGCAATATCGCTGATAGCCTGAATATCTGATACCTTTAGCAGCGGATTAGAAGGTGTTTCTGCATAAAGCAATGCTGTGTTTGGCCTCATCGCTTGTTCCACCGCGTCAAGATCAGTCATATCGACAAAAGTATGCTCAATTCCAAAACGGTTCAATACCTGTGTAACCATCCGATAAGTCCCGCCATAAACATCTTCGGTCACGATCACGTGATCTCCCTGCGAAAGAAGCAAAAAGGCAGTTGAGATGGCAGCCATCCCAGAAGAAAAGGCAAAGCCCCTTACACCGCCCTCGAGTTCGGAGATGATTTCCTCAAGCGCTTCTCTTGTCGGGTTAAGGCTGCGGCTGTAATCATATTTCCCGAACTGTTCTGCAGATTGCTGATGGAAGGTGGAGGCATGCTGGATCGGTACGCTGACTCCGCCAGTTGCTGGATCGACTTTATGCTTGTTATGGAGCAACTGGGTTTCGAATGTATATCGCTGAGTCATAGAACTTCTGCCTCCTGAAGCGCCTTTTTAAAAGCTTTTTCCAAATCCTCTATCAAATCTTCCATGTTCTCGATTCCAACCGAAAATCGGAGAAGTCGGTCACACACACCGGTTTTTTCACGTATTTCAGCCGGAATGTCGGCGTGAGTCTGGGTTGCAGGGTAGGTAATGAAACTTTCGACACCGCCGAGACTTTCAGCAAAAGTGATTGTGGAAAGACTTTTTAAAAATGGATTGACCATGGCAGAGGAGTGAACCCTGAAGGATATCATCCCGCCTCTTCCGGGATACAGGACATCTCTCACTGCATTGTGCCCCTGTAAATAATCCACAAGTTCCCTGGCATTTTGCTCGTGTCGTTCCATCCTTAATGCCAGAGTCTTCATCCCGCGGATAAGCAGCCAGGAATCGAATGGACTTAATACCGCACCGCCGCCATTTTGATGAAGGAAAAGAGAATCACATAACTGCTGTCCCCTGGCAACAATCAGACCAGCAAGGACATCATTATGCCCGCCAAGATATTTCGTGGCACTGTGGATGACGATATCCGCTCCAAGTGTGATTGGTTTTTGCAGCAGGGGAGTATAGAAGGTATTATCCACAATCAATAAAATACCGTGTTCTTTTGTTATTTTTGCTATTGCTTCAATATTAGCTTGTTCCATGAGCGGATTCGTCGGGGTTTCCACAAAAAGAGCCTTCGTACTATGATTGATCGCTGATTTGATTTCGTTTAAATTCGCCATGTCTGCATATGTACTATTTAATCCCCACTTTCTGAAGCCTTGTTCTAGGAGACGATAAGTGCCCCCGTATAAATCTTTTGAGACAATCCATTCATCCCCGTGCTCGAATAAGGAGAGAACTGTCCAAATTGCTGCCATTCCTGAGCTGCAGGCAAAGCCGCGGTCACCTTCCTCCAGGTCTGCAATCGCGTTCTCAAGAATTTCGCGAGTCGGGTTGCCGGTGCGCACATAATCATAACCGCTGGACTGTCCAATCTCTTCATGGCGGTAGGCGGTCGTTAAATAGATTGGTGGATTGACCGCTCCTGTAGATGTTTCACTTCTGTTACCAAGCTGGGCTAATTTCGTATCCATTTCTGCCAATTTGCTCACTCCTATTGGTTGTAGTCAGACGGCAGTTTTTGTTTTAGGGGAAAAGACGAGATTATCGACTTAAAAGGGGCTTAATCTACAATGATCCAAAAAGTCAGTGCAGTGTGAGGTCCCTAATAAAACAAAAAAAGCCTTCTTTAGAAGAAGACTTTACAGTTAATAGCCATTCTTCTTATCTGCCAAGTTTTAAAAACTTGCTGGAATTAGCACCTTTTCAACAAAAATGGTTGAAGGTTGCTGAAGCTTCACAGGTCCAGAACCCTCAGCTTCTCTGGATAAGATGTCATAATATTGAATTATTAAATTTCTCTAAATAGTACAGCTATTAATACGGAATGTCAATCATTAAATTAAAGCGGTGAAGTAAATAGGTGAAAAGTAACTATGGTGTAAAGTTTAGCCTGGCATAGGGATTCTATTTTGACAGCTTTTCTGGATATGTAGGTGAAGCAGTCAAGATTCTGTTGTTTTTATGACAGCTTTTCGTGGAACAGGGGCTTCATTCCCAGGACCGAAGCGTCTCGAGGGTCTGGGCGCTGGAGCTTGATTAAGAAAACTACCTGCAGTTAGCCACACTTAAAAAAGTGTACGCTTAACAAAAAAAAACTGGTCCACGTTTTTAAATGAGCCAGTCTCGCTAAATATAAAGCTATTAATTTATTCCTACTGCATCAAATGCTTTATTGACAGAGTTGACTTCTGCCGAAGTGGATCCATACAGGTCTTTAGCTGCTTGTACCAATCCTGCTCTTGCCTGACTAAAGTTTGTTGAAGAAGTAAAATAAACTGTGTTTGCACGGTAGAAAATCGCACCCATTTTACTCGTTCCTACGCCTGGGACCGATACTCCATAATGTGAACCGCCTTGGCTCAGAAGGTATGCAGCTTTATTGATGATGCCGCTGTTGATATGGACACCGCCATTATCGGAAGTGCCAGTATAACGTACAGAGTAGTGATCTGGGTCGCCGTATTTTGTTGGGTCGCTCATCGAACGAAGGGCGTCACCTGCTTTGTTTGGTGTGTAGATGTCTTCGCCGATTTCAAAGTCAGGGTTATTATTATCATGGAATTCAGCAAGCGTGCCGAAGATATCGGAAATCGCTTCGTTCAGAGCACCAGATTCGTACTGATAAACAAGGTCAGAGCTGAAATCCGTCACTGCGTGAGTCAGTTCATGCGCCACAACATCAAGCGCACCGGAAAGCGGGATGAAGGTCGTGCCATCTCCATCACCATACACCATTTGCTGGCCATTCCAGAACGCATTGTTATAGCTTCTGCCGTAATGCACAGTAGATTTCAACGCTGCGCCTTTGTTGTCATATGAATTGCGGCCAAAAGTATTCTTATAGTAATCATAAGTTAGGCCTGCATAGTGGGCATCTACAGCTGCACCGTCATAAGCTGCATTCAGGTTATTATCGGCGTCCAACCATAGGGAACCAGGGGTTCTCTGCCTATTTTTTGCATCATAAGTGAAGACACCATTTCCGCGAGTATTGTCCTGCAAATAATATGAACCATTGGAAAGGAGAGTGTTCAATGATTTCGTGTCACCCAGGACTCCGACACCAGAACCTACAGTGTTCGTTCCACTCACTGAAGGATTATTTTTACCGGCAGTGTGAAGAGCATTGTATTTATTGATGATTTCCCCAGTTGCAGCGTTGACAAAGTACTGGTAATTCCCAGGTTCAGGACTAAGGAAATTCAAAGTGACATGGTATGCGTACACTGCTTGGTCCTCACCAGGATAAACAACCAATTCAGCAGAAGGGGCTACTTCATAATCAGGTTTCAATCCTAAGTCCACTTCAGCAATTGAGATAGCGTCTCTTTGGGATTTTTTATTTGATGCCTTTAGGATTTTGTTATCGAGTCCTTTGCTGACTGTTCCGTTGAAGACTTTAAGAACTCCTGTTTCGTCCACTCTTGCAGCCTGTGTTGCTCCCCAGACAGGGACACCGTTATATACTTGTTGCAGTCGGACTACATCTCCACCAAGCTGATCTGCTTCCTGTGATTTAACGACGAAACTATCATTTGTTCCAAGGTTGTATTTACCCTTTGATGTTTTTAAGTATCCAAGAACAACTTCCTTTGCTGCTTTTTGAGATGGATTCGTCAGCTTCCCTGCAACAAATTCAGGAGCGCCATGGCTTTTAGTGAATTTTTTTGAAGATGAATCCATTGGAGCCGCAAAGCCTGTTGCCGCAACCAATCCACTTAATGCTAAACTTGCCGTTAGACTCAAGGAAACTACTTTCTTTTTCAAATAAACTCCTCCTAAAATCAAATTCTAGCTAATAATCATTAGTAGATTATCATATTTATACTCTAATAATCTGAACATTTCAACAACTAAGTCGCAAAATGTCGAATTTGTATGTTGGGAAAATTTTTTAGCTAAAGAAGGGCGCTATCATAAACTTCATTGTAATGTAGTCAGAATTTATTGACTAATTAAGTAACATCTTCTTATTATTAAGTTGTAGTACCAACTCATAAAAAAGGAGGTAAAAAAATGAACTCTTTATGGTTAGCCGTGATCGGAATGATCGTCTTTACAATCGGCTACCGCTTCTATTCAAAGTGGGTAGCTGAAAAGATTTACCGCCTCGATCCGAATTACGTGACACCGGCACACCAATATTCGGACGGGGTTGACTTTGTCCCAACAAAGAAGATGATCCTTTGGGGACACCACTTTACGTCTGTAGCCGGGGCAGCTCCAATTGTTGGGCCAGCGATTGCCGTGTATTGGGGATGGCTTCCTGCATTCCTATGGGTGACATTGGGTACAGTATTCGCAGCAGGTGTCCATGACTTCGGAACTCTAGTCCTTTCAGTCAGAAATAAAGGACAGTCAGTCGGTACAATCACAAACAAGCTGATTGGAAAACGTGCAAAAATCATGTTCTTATTCATTATTTTAATCCTTGTGTTGATGGTTAACGCCGTTTTTGCATGGGTCATTGCCAACTTGTTTGTAAAATTCCCCGCGAGTGTTCTATCCGTATTCCTACAGATACCACTTGCAATTTGGATTGGTTATGCTGTTTATAAAAAGAAGAAGGGAATGCTCCTGCCTTCCTTGATCGCACTGGCCGTCATGTATGGGGCAGCCATTCTTGCCAGCCGTGTTCCGGCATTGCAAATCGATCTAGTTAACTACTTTGGCGGTGCGGAGAATACCGTCATGTTTGGACTAAGTGGTGTATCCATGGCATTCTTGGTCTGGATTCTCGTGTTGATGGTTTATGTTTACATTGCCTCGACTCTGCCTGTCTGGAAGCTTCTACAGCCACGCGATTATATTAATTCACATCAATTGGTTGTAGGCTTGTTCATTTTGTATGCAGGATTGATTTTCCTTCAGCCTAAGGTTACAGCACCAGCAATGAACGGTGCAGCCACGGACGTTTCCTGGTTCCCGCTCTTATTCATTACAATTGCCTGTGGTGCCATTTCTGGATTCCATGGACTTGTTTCTTCAGGAACATCCTCTAAACAGTTGGAAAAAGAAACGGATGCCCGCTTTGTCGGTTATCTTGGTGCAGTTGGAGAAGGTGTCCTTGCCCTTATTGCCATTATTGCTGTTGTTACTGTGTTTGCGACAAAAGCCGATTTCACTGCTGCATATTCTAGTTTTGCTGCTGCAAGCGCAGGCGGTCTTGGCAACTTCATCAATGGCGCCGCCCAGCTTGCGACCGGGATCTGGATTCCAGCTGACATTGCAAGGACGATTGTTTCAATTATTGTTGTCAGCTTTGCCGCAACAACTTTGGACACGTCAGTAAGATTAATGCGCTACATCATCGCTGAAATCGGAAGCGAGTACAATGTCAAGGCTCTGACAAAGACTCATGTGGCTACAACTGTTGCGGTTGTTTCCAGTGCTGCCCTAGTTCTATTGCCAAAAGGACCTAATGGATTCGGTTCCGGGGGATACTTATTGTGGCAGCTGTTCGGAACAAGCAACCAGCTTTTGGCTGGAGTCAGCCTTCTGCTTGTTTCCATTTGGCTGAAACGTCAGGGAAGAAACTATCTAGTGACTTTCATCCCGATGGTTTTCGTATTCTTCATGACTCTTTGGGCAATGATTCAGCAGGTCGTTTTCCAGTGGTCCGGATATGGAAACGGTGAGCTGAACATGCTGCTCTTTGGTATTGGAGGACTGATTCTGATATTTGTATTCTGGATCATCATCGAGGCAATCTCAGCCTTCAGCAGGAATAACCCGCCGCCATTGAGCAAGGAAATGTAATGCAGTGGAGACCGGGCTACCGGTCTCTATTGTTATTTTTGAAAGGGAGGTAAGCGCGATGGGTTTTTACGATCAATTCAAGCGAGCCATAGCATTATATGACGAGATTCTCAGACAGCCGCACAGGACTGAAATTGCTCGTGAATTAAGGGATGAAGAGGACCTGTTTATGCTGCTTTGCTTTTCAGAAATGCTCGGCCTGCCGAACCCGGCGTTTTATTACACGCTTGAACTCTATCCTGTCATCATCGAGCGTTTTCATGATTGGCATCTGAGAGCAGGGATGGAAAAATCCCCACTAGAAGGAATACGCTGCTGTTAGGAGGAACTGTATTGGAAATGCTGGAAAAAAAGGTCTTTTTTATCGGAGGAAAAGGCGGCGTTGGCAAAAGCACAACATCCGCGGCAATGGCGCTTTTTCTTGCGCAAAAAGGGAAAAAGATACTGCTGGTTTCGACGGACCCCGCCCATAACACAGGCGATTTATTTCATCGTAACTTCAGCGGGGGAAAAATCCAAAGAGCAACAGAGAACCTGGACGTACTGGAAATTGATTCAGAACAGGAATCAAGGAATTACATCAATGGAGTAAAAGGCAACCTGAAAGGCCTGGTCAAAGCGACGATGCTGGAAGAGGTCAACAGACAGATTGATATGGCCGCATCCTCGCCTGGGGCAGAAGAAGCGGCGCTGTTTGATAAAATCACCTCACTGATTCTTGAGGAAATTGCAAACTATGACGGCATAGTATTTGACACAGCACCAACCGGTCATACAATCAGGCTCCTGACACTTCCGGAATTGATGGGTGTCTGGATGGACGGCCTGTTGGAACGGCGCAAAAAAGCGAATGAGAATTACGCACAGTGGATGAACGATGGTGAAATGAGCGAGGATCCTTTATATGATAAGCTTAATGAACGGAAAAACCGATTCAAGCGTGTAAGAGAAGTCCTGCTTGATCACACACAAACCGAGTATGTATTTGTGCTTAACGGCGAGCGTCTGCCAATCCTGGAAACGAGCAAGGCTATCGAAACTTTGCATCAGCATGGAATACATGTTCATTCGGTCGTTATCAATAAAGTCATCCCTGATGAAGCAGATGGAAGGTTCATGGAGCAACGAAGAGTGAACGAGCGAGTATATCTTGATGAAATCAAAGACAAATTCAAGAATCAGAGAAAAATTTACTTGCCGCTTCTTGAGTACGATATTTCTTCTCTGACCACATTGGAACTTATATCAGGTCTTTTAGGAAAACAAATTGATTACCATTTGAACCATAGATAAAATTTGGTGTTTCCATTTTATATATTAGGGTTATATAAAAATATGGATAAATTTGAAAACAGTATGGAAATTAACAATTATTTAAATTTGATTTATAGAGAGGGGCACTAAAATGAGGCGAATCTTTCCCGGCTCGATTACAGCGTACAGTCAGTTCGGACATTTGAAGGTCCCTAAAAGCATTAAAAATATTTGTCCAGATTGCAAAGAAAAAGTTGAGTTTGTCCTTAAATCCACCTATCAGAGCAGCAAACATGGATTGATGACGGAAAGTGCTTGCCCCTCATGCAAACAAAGTGTCCCATTTATAATCATTACAAAGGATAAAGAGACACAGCCTGATGTGTACATATATGATCCCCATAGCACGACAAATCCGTCAAGCCAGATCGAACACATTCCAAAGATACCTGAAGAATTGGTTAGGGCTTACAAATCTGCGGTCAGTGTGCATCATTCAAAAGAGAATGCTGCGACTGCTGTACTCGCCAAGCGTGTCATAGAAAATGTGCTTAAAAACTTTTTAGGCGAAAAAGCCAAAGGCCTGACTCTTGACCAGCAATTCGAAATTCTTCCGGACCATATCAATTTAGTTAAACCAGTCAGTTCATTAAGTCCATTGATGGCATCTGGAGGCGGTCTTTATAAAATGCTTGAGCTGGAAACTGAGATGGATGATGAAATGACAGAACTGATCATGGACTTATTGGAGGATCTAATTCAATATCTATTCGTATTGCCTGGAAAAATAGAAATGACCCGCGAACAAATTGAGAAAAAGTTAAATTGATTTGACTTCAAGCAGCTTCTACGTGAGGCTGTTTTTTTTTGTATAGCAGGAGGGGTAAAAGGGGGAGCGGTATAGCAATCTTTCATGATTGAAAATAGCGTAATAGGGTAGCGAATCGTTTTTTAAATCTGGGAATTAACGTCGTGCTTCCTCAAGGTTGTTAACCTTTAGAGAATATCCATTTTGAACATATTTGTTATTTACCTGTTCGAGAGCCCAATTTTCATGCAGTGCTTCTGGTTTGTACAGTTTAAGTACAGCCAACTGTCACAGGGTTCAGACAAGTATTCAACCTATTAATCTTCTTGTGATGCCTTATAACATCAATAAGTATGAGCAAAAGCAATATAATGATTATCCACAGTATCAAATCATCCACCCATTTTTTAAAAAGGTATGGAATAGAAAGGTGAAATTGGATAAAATTTGCGCTACGCACTGGATTATAATACTATCTTAATTAGTACTTATGGTGGTGTTGCATTGGAAACTACAAAACATTTATTAATGAATCTCTCACTTCTTCTTGTCCTTCTGTTCTTTATACAGTTAATTATCGAAAGGCAATTGAAGGAAAAGAACAGAGAACGATATCAATTATTCTATTTCATTATATCGATTTTTACATGCTATATTTTTTCGGTACAAGTTCAGGATGGCATTAACTTTGATCTTCGACAGGTGCCCATGATTCTTGGAAGTCTTTATACAGGATATAGTTTTCTCCTTGCAGGTGTCACTATCCTAATGAGAGGCTTTTTAGGCATAAACGAAGGTTTCTGGGTGTCGGTGGGGGTCTTTGCAGGCCTTGCACTCATTCTAAAATGGATTCATCCCTGGTTTAACAGGCTTACTCTGAACAGCAGGGTCGGGATCTCTGTTTTGGTGACCGTCATCACTTCGTTTGTACTAATGCAATTGGTTACAGTAGTTAGTGAACCAATCAAACATCCAGAAGCTTGGATCAGCTTCATTTTGATTCCCGCATTAACTTCAGGTCTAGTAAGCTATTCTATTGAGACAATTCGTCAAACCTTCATTATCCGACAAAGGCTAGCGAAGGCGGATAAAATTGAAGCCGTCAGTCATTTAAGTGCAGCAATTTCTCATGAAATACGTAATCCACTGACAACTGTGAAAGGATTTCTGCAGCTGCTCGGTGAGAAAGACTATCCGGATGAAAAGAAAAAGGAGTTCATCGATATTGCGGTCCAGGAATTGATTCGTGCTGAAAAGGTCATTAATGACTATCTTACTTTTGCCAGGACTGCTTTTGAAAAGGAAGAGGAAATCGAAGTCGATAAGGAATTGAATCAGGTTCTCAATGTGCTTAATCCTTTGGCTAACCTTAATGGAGTAAAAATAAGGACTAAATACAATCCTGAATTATTTATATCAGGGGACCGTTCTAAATTCAAGCAAGCATTCATCAACTTGTTCAAGAACGGTTTGGAGGCTATGCCAAACGGCGGGGAACTAATTGTTCAAACCTTCCGCACCGGAACTGTAATCCATATCCTTGTGAGAGATACAGGAGTCGGGATGACAGAAGAGCAGATCGCCCGATTGGGAGAACCATATTACACGACAAAAGGACAGCACGGAACAGGACTTAGCATGATGGTAACTTTCAGCATCATTCGTGCAATGAGAGGGAAAGTAGAAGTTAAAAGCCAGGTTGGTATCGGGACAACCTTCCATATTCGTTTCAGCAATTTATCAGAAGAAAAGTAACTAATCCTTCTAATACTTTCATGTCATTTTGATATTTTCAAAAATTATTAATGGAGAGCTGCTCCCTGGTTCATACTTAACAACTTGTCAGGATTGTCTTTCGTTGACAATAAAATCCATCGTTGCTATATTGAAATTAGCTGATTGCACACGTATTAGGCACTTTGCAATTTGCTTATTCTGATGTTTGTAGACGTTTGAATAGGTCATGTATGAGGAACTAGTCGTTGTGATTTGCTAAATATCAATCATGGCTTGTTCGGCCGACTAGGAGGATGTTTTCATATGAAAAACGGTAAAGTTAAATGGTTCAATGCGGAAAAAGGGTTTGGATTCATTGAAGCTGAAGACGGAAATGACGTTTTCGTACATTACTCTGCTATTCAAACAGAAGGCTTCAAATCATTAGAAGAAGGCCAGGAAGTATCTTTTGAGGTTGTGGAAGGTGCTCGAGGACCACAAGCTGCTAACGTTACGAAACTATAATTCTTAAATTGACATTATAGCTCAGCCATCTGGCTGAGCTTTTTAAGTAGCAAAATTTCTATTTTGAAACTTTTCCATAATGAAAAACGTAATATCCAGTAACAACTATTCCACTAGGTGAGGTGTATAACAATGGTGTTTTCATAACAATCGCGGCTGGAGCAGGGATTCTCTTTGCCATTGCTTATTTTTCCACAAATCGAGTCAAAAAGAAAGTTTTAATGAAGGAAAACATCCCGGAACACCTTGGCTTACTTGCAGATGTTCCTGGTTCTAATATCTTGAATAAATTAGAGAAATCACTTTCTTATGATTTTTTAAACCAAGTGAAACTTCGATTTTTAAGCGAACATCCCGAGATTTCCGATGATGAATTTGAATGGCGATTATTTGAATTAAAACGGTATTTCTTCCTTAATTCGTTTATGAAAAGCACACCAATGTTCAGCAGCAAGATTGATGAGGTTTGGCATGAGATGCTGATGTTCACGAAACAATATGAAGTTTTTTCTGAAAAATATCTTGGCAGCATGCTCCATCATACGCCGAACTTGGAACCAGAACCAGCACCACAGCAAAGGGCAATCTTTGATTGGGTATTCTCTCAGCTATTTGAAATAACAGAATACACGTGGCAGACATGGGGAGACTTTTTCCATTATCCACTTGATCAGCAGCTACTCCAAAAAATCGATTCACTTAGTGACGATGAGCTGAAACAGCAATTTTTCAAGGTTACTGAGGATAATCAGGAGCTGGTGAATTATTTAACCAAACAGTTTAGGTCACAACTAAGAAAGACGCAAGAAATGTACAAAGTTGATCGTAAAGGGTATTTCGAAAGGCCGGGACTTTACGGTGACTTATCAGGATTGAGCCTGGTTATGGTGTTTTATTCTTACCATTACTTTGATGAATATTGGAAATATACTCAAGAATACGCTTATTCACACCAGACGCAGGGAACCTCAGGCTGCACTGCCGTTTTTTGCGGCTCAGGAGACCTACATGATTCAAATAATGACGGGGTCAGCCACAGCTGTTCCAGCAGCAGTTGCTCGAGCTGTGGGGGAGGATGCTCGTCATAAATATGAAAAAGCCTGCTAGTGGCAGCAGGCTTTTATCTTTGAATGAATTTTTTGATGACATTCTGCAAATTACCTTCAGTCATAATATTTGAAAAATCAATTCCCAGCTGTACCGCTGTTTGGGCAACCTCTGGACGAATCCCTGTAATGATGGTCTGAACGCCAAGCAAGTTTAGAGCATCCATCAGTTTGAAGATTTGGTGAGCTACCATTGTATCAACCATCACCACTCCTGAAAGATCCACTATCAAAGTATTGATTCTAGCATCAATACTTTGTATAAGAGTTGACTCCATTAAGCTTTTTGCTCTCGTAGTATCGATTTCACCAATCAATGGCAGCAGTCCAACTTCCTTTGTCAGGGTAATGACTGGTGCGCTCAATTCTTTAATTAGAGTTGCTTGAGAGGCCAATCGGTTCATAAGGATATCCATGAACACATTAATAAAGCTCTCAAAGACATAATCAAGCGTGTAATTGATCTTCTTTTCCCATGAAAAAACGTCGTCGAGGGTGACCTCCAAGTCCGTCTGCTTTACAAATTTTTGAATGTATTCCCAATAAACACGACGGAAGACTCCAGAATTCCACGCTACCTCCGTCAGGTCGGTTTTTGATTTGATGCGGTCTGCTGCAGTCTGGCCTGTCCAGTCAGAAATTGTTTCCTTCATCTCTTCCTCAGATTGAAAAAGTGAATTTGCTACTAGACGAACATAATTCGAATTCTGTTCCTTCACCCTGTTCATTACCTCTGGCGGTGCATCGGCAGAGTAATCTGATCCCTGAATCACCCGCTGCCGTTTAAGCCAGTCTTCGGTGAAATTAGCCGAATTGTCGACCAGGAACTTGTATAATGCCTCTGTTTTTGTTTCCATTTTAATCCCTGCTTTATTGATTAGTCGTACTTCTATTGTGAAAAACAACGCCTGAAAAGTCAAATTTTAAAAAGTTAACCTTAAAAGTTATCAAGATTCATTACTCAGAGGAAAATTCAGGTAGATTCCGAAGAGTTCTTTTGATAAAATTAGAACGAACGTTCTTACAACCATTCCTTTTTAGAGTGCGCATTAAATTTTCGAGTTTGATATAATAGTAGCATTCTCAAAGCAGCTTTTTAACGAAATTTAAAATAGATCACTTTATAAATAGGGGGGATTTGCATGAAATTTATTCATACAGGTGACTGGCATCTTGGAAAGCTTGTCCATGGAATGTATATGACCGAAGATCAGCGAGAGGTGTTGAATCAATTTATTGAACTTGTCGCGGAAGAACAACCTGATGCTGTTGTGATTGCAGGCGATCTTTACGACAGGTCCGTACCGCCAACTGATGCAGTAGAACTTCTTGATGAAGTTCTCTTCAAAATCAACGTGGAACTGAATACACCGGTTATTGCTATTGCCGGCAACCATGACAGTGCAGAACGTCTATCATTTGGCAGCTCATGGTACCGGCATAATCATTTTTATCTTACTGGGAAACTGACGAATGATTTTAGACCAGTTAATATTAACGGGGTCAATTTTTACCTGATTCCTTATGCTGAACCTGGCGTAGTTCGTCATATGCTTGATGATTCTTCGATTCACTCCCATCAGGACGCGATGAAGGCAGTGATTGGAAAAATCGAAGAAAACCTGAATCCTGACGAAGCAAATGTTTTTGTTGGACATGCCTTCGTTCTCGGTGGAGACTCATGCGATTCAGAGCGTTCATTATCTGTCGGTGGTTCCGGCTGTGTTACTCAGGACTTATTTGACCCGTTTGCTTTTACCGCGCTGGTCCATCTCCATAGCCCTGACGCAATCAGACACGATCGGATAAAGTACTCTGGCTCGCTATTAAAATACTCTTTTTCAGAGGCTAAACAGCGTAAATCGATTTCAATCGTTGAAATGAACGACGACGGCAGTTTTGATATGCGTTACAGGACCCTGAAACCGAAGCAGGATATGCGGGAATTGGAAGGCCACCTGGAACAGCTTCTGGATCCTTCCTTTTATGAAAAAGAAAATATTCATGATTATTTAAAAGTAACATTGCTTGATGATGGGGCGATAATCGACCCAATGGGCAAGCTTCGCCAGGTCTTCCCGAATGTCCTTCATCTGGATCGTAAAATCGAATCCATGGACCAAAAGCATAAGCACCACTTCAAATCGATCAGGGAAGAAAAAAAGTCGGAACTGGAGCTTTTCGAACAGTTTTACAAGGAAATGACGACAAGCGAATTTACTGATGATAAACGCGACGTCATGACTGAAGTGATAGGCAAAGTATTGAAGGAGGAGGGGCAAAAATGAAACCTCTGACACTTACGATGCAGGCGTTCGGGCCTTATGCCGGAAAGGAAACTATTGATTTCAAGCAACTGGAGAACAGGACGATGTTTGTCATTTCTGGTAAAACAGGATCGGGAAAGACAACCATTTTTGATGGTATCAGTTATGCGATTTACGGCAAGGCAAGCGGTGAGGATCGGAATGGTCCCGATTTACGAAGCCAGTTTGCAGATGATGAATTATTAACCGAAGTTACCCTTGAATTTTCCTTACGTCAAAAGACTTATCAGGTTACCAGATCTCCGCAGCAGGAGAAGAAAAAGAAGTCTGGTGAAGGAACGACTGTTGTCGGTGCAAAAGCAGAATTATCCTTAATTGACGAAAAAGGTGAACTGCAATTGCTTGCTTCGAATGTTCGCGAAGTGGACGAAAAGATCAAGGAGATTATGATCATCGACAGCAATCAATTCAGGCAAATACTGATGATTCCCCAAGGAGAATTCCGTAAGCTTTTAACATCTGATAGTAAAGAAAAGGAAGTCATTCTGCAAAGGCTTTTCCATACGGAAATTTATAAGAGAGTAGAGGAAAAACTTAGGGAAGAAGCGACTGTTCTGAAAAAATCGGTTGAGGACCAGATTGAGAAAAGAAGCTCAGCCCTTCGAAGCATCAAGGCTGTCGAAAATGAAGAATTGAAGGAATTCGTAGAAGCAGGGAGTACAAACGATACCTTGATCCTTCCTTTATTAAAAGAAGAAATTGGCGCAATGGAAGCTAAACTCGAAAAGTTGAACAAGGACCGTGAAAAACTTCAGCTGGACCGCGATAAAATGCAGCAGCGATTGTTTGAAGCTGAAGCAACTTTAAAACAAATCCAAACACTAGAAACCCTTAAGATAACAAAGGATAAGCTTGAAGCCCAAAAGGATCTTTTTGCCGAAAAAGAAAAACAAACCATTCTTGCAAAAAAAGCTGCCCTATTGGATGCTCAGGAACAACTTTGCCACCGGCTCAAGGCCGATCTCGAAAGAATTACAAACCAGGTAAGTGTGATCACGAAGCGAATTGAACAGGTAACAGCACGACTCAAAGCATCCGAAATAGAGCACCAGAAACAAATTGATCGCGAACAAGAGCGAAAGGCAGCTGCTGAACAGGTTAACAAGCTTGAAAATATGAAAGAAGATGTTCAAGCATTCGCCAGCATAGCTTCACAGTTTGCTGAGCTAAAGCAAGCACTGGCAGAAGCGGTACAGACACGGGAGGACAATGAAGCCAGGCTTAAATCCACTGAAGAGCGACTTAAAGCCTTGCAGATAGAAAAGGAAGAGGCCGAAAAGGCCAAGATTACTTATCTGGAGAATGACCGGAAATTGGAAAAGCTGCTTCAAGAATTGGACAAGCTGAAAAGGCTAGGCAACCACAATCATAAGGTCAAACAGGTTCGATCAAGCTTTGAAACCCGCAAAGGTGAGTTTGACCAGGCTGTTTCCAGACTGAATGATGCCAAAGCTGCAGCAGAAGCTCTTGAGCAAAAATGGCTGCATTCACAGGCGGCTGTTTTGGCTGCTTCTTTGCATGAAGGTGGCGCTTGCCCTGTTTGCGGATCAGAGAATCATCCTGAACCCGCGAAAGTAACTGAAGGCTTCATCCCGACAGAAGAAGATTTAAAAGCTGCACGAGAGCAGATCGCTGGTATTGAAAAAGTGAAGAGTGCTGCTGAAAAGTCTTTTATCGAAACAGACACGACATTAAGGTCAATGATTGAATTAGCAGAAGAAATGTCGGCTGAGATCGTCAAATTCCGTCCTGACTTAGATGTCGACCAGTTAGCAGATGTCGTACTACTGACTGAAAGTGAAATTGAAAAGCTCCAAAATGAGCAGAAACAGTATTCGGTAAGGATAGCAGCCCTGGAAAAAGTCAAATCTGAAATCAAAAGGTATGAAGATAACAGAGAAAGAATGAACAAGCAGCTGAAAGCTATCGAAGAAAGCTATCAAAGCCTGATGATCGAGTATACAGAAAAGAAAACCACCCTCGGTAGAATGACTGAGAAAATACCTGAACAGCTTCGTTCACTACAAGTGTTTGAGTCAAAACTGAAATCAGCAGAACTCTCACAAAAGCAGCTGGATGAGGAACTGGAGCATGCCCGCAAAAATCATCAGGAAGCCAAAGAACTTCTGGGAACCGAAAAAGCACGAATGGAAGAAGCCGAAAAGAGATTGAAGGAAATAGACTCGCAATTGTCAGCTGAGAGAGAAACATTTAAAGACAATATGACATCCCAGGGCTTTGAAAATTATCAGGCCTATCACCAGGCGAAAATATCAGAACAGGCTATTCAACAGCTTGATACAGATATTTCGAATTATCGTGAAGAAGTCAGGTCAGTAATGGATCGTTTCGCAGAGCTGTCTGACATGCTAAAAGATGTCAAGAAGCCTGATATGGAAACACTTCAATCAGAATTCGCACAACTAAATAAATTAATCAAAGAAACAGAAGGCGCATATCAGGATTTAAATCTAAAAAAACGTGATAATCAATCTGTTTTGGAACAGGTAACATCTTTGAATGAGCAGATGAAGCTGCTTGAGGAAAAGTACAAATTAGTCGGCCAATTATTCGAGATTTCAAAAGGCCAGAACACATACAGGATTACATTCGAACGCTTTGTCCTGGCATCTTTCCTGGATGATATTCTTGCAGAGGCTAACGTAAGACTCAACAAGATGACGAGCGGACGATACCGATTACTGAGAAAGACTGATCGTTCAAAAGGTAATGTGCAGAGTGGATTGGAGCTATTGGTTCTGGATGCATATACAGGTCAGGAGCGACATGTAAAAACATTATCTGGCGGAGAAAGCTTCAAAGCTGCATTATCACTTGCCCTCGGTTTGGCCGATGTTGTCCAGAATTACGCAGGTGGAGTTTCATTAGAGACCATGTTCATCGATGAAGGCTTCGGTACACTTGATCCAGAATCCCTGGACCAGGCTATTGAAGCATTAATTGATATCCAGAGCAGCGGCCGGCTCGTCGGAATCATCTCCCATGTACCAGAGCTAAAGGAACGGATCGACGCAAGGCTCGAGGTCATCTCCACCCAGACAGGAAGCAGAACAGAATTTCACTTAATGAATTAAACCAAGAAATACAGCATCTTGAAATAGGTGCTGTATTTTCGCGATTATTCAGCAGCCTCAAAACCAGAAGTACCGGTTAAATGGGTTTAGGGTCCTGATACTAAACAAGAAGTAACAAAGACATACGTCAGCAGGGAGTTTTAATATGGAATTTGAAGTTCAATATTTATCATTTTACGTAGTACAGGTAGAAGGCAAAGGCGAGCAGGCTGATAAAAGATACAAGCATTTCCAGACATTGAATGAGCAAGAATATGAGTCAAGTCATCTAAAGGATTTTCTTGATGGAGAGTTCGCAAAAATCGTCAAGCGCAAGGTCGATCGCCATCCAAAAACAGATGAAGTTCCCACTAAGCTCGGATACTTCATCGTCGAGGAGGGGCATGATTTAACCTCCAACCCGAACTACAACCTTTTCCATCGTGTCCGTTTTGCAGAGTCAAAGGAAGACTTCCAGCAAGAGAGCGAAAAATTTGCTATTGCTTACGTAGATACTAGCGCAGTAAGAGGTGGGGCTTTCATTGTTGCGAGAGCTAAGCTTCGCAAGTTTTTTGATGATGCTTTCGTGTTCATCCTGAAATGCGATTTTGAACCAAAGGTTGCATCTATTTCGGATGAATCGACATTGATCCAGCAAGTGGAAATGGCGATAACGACAAAAAACATGAAATCAATTCAGTATCCTTATATGCCAGAAGAGGGAATGATCCAGGATAATGAACTGAAAATCAACCAGTCTTCACATGCACGTTATTTTGAAGACTTCCTTAAATTTGTAGAGTATGGCCAGTCAATGCCTGAAATCGTTAAGACTCAAGTCATAGAGATGGTCCGAGGGCATATGGAAGAAACGTTTGAGCCGGAAAGTGAGGAACGGGAGCAGCTTGAGAACGCCATGGAAATCTGGGCAGCCAGTGACAAACGCGAGCTCCAGGAACGTTTCGAGCCCGAACAGGTCATTGAAGCGGCTGCACAGCTTATCGAGCATACTCCTGAACTGGAACTAAAAATGAAGCTCGACCACATTTCGGTAAAAGGGTTGCTGGCGGATTATGGTGACAGCATCCACCTGGCTAAGGTCAATGGAAAGTATGTCATTATGATAGAGGCTGATACCATTACTTTCGAGAAAGGCTTTTCACCAGTCGAATTTGCCAAACCGGATGAAATCGGTACTGTAGTTGAAAGGATCAGGCAAAAGGGCTGATCGTATTTAACAATAACGATCGGCAGGAAAATTAGTACAAGCTTACACACTTAAAAGCATTGGCTTCATGCCAGTGCTTTTTTACTTATTGTCACCGGCATTCCATTCTGGCTATAATTGGAAAGGAAGAGAGTGTTAGTAATTATAGATTAAGATAGTTAGGGTGAGCCAAATGGATGCTGTTAAACAAAATAGTTTTGCATGGGACAAGAAGGTAGAAAGTGAAGCGGTTTATACTAAGGCGGTTTCAAAGGAGGTAATTGAAAAAAGCAAAGCGGGCGAATGGGAAATCACGGTGACAACTGGAAAACCGGTCCCGAGGAGCTGGTTTCCACAATCACTAACAGGCTTGAAAGTTCTTTGTCTTGCTTCTGGCGGAGGTCAGCAGGGACCTGTTCTGGCTGCAGCAGGTGCGGATGTTACAGTTGTTGATATTTCCAAAAAACAGCTGGAGCAGGATGAGTTTGTCGCTAAAAGAGATGGACTGAATATAAATACATTACAATGCAGCATGACAGATCTATCAGCGTTCATGGATGGGGAATTTGACTTGATCATCCATCCGGTATCCAATTTATTCGTAGAAGACATCTCACAAGTTTGGAAGGAAGCATCAAGAGTACTGAAAGACAAAGGGACACTGATATCCGGCTTTACAAATCCTCTTTTATTTATTTTTGATGATGAAGAGGATATGAGAGGAAACTTGGTAGTGAAAAATAAGATTCCAACGTCGTCTCTAGACAACCTGACAGATGAAGAAAAGGAAGAATTTTATCAATCTGATCTTACTATAGAATTCGGCCATACATTAGAGGACCAGATTCAGGGTCAAATTGATGCCGGCCTGGTCATTTCTGGTTTGTATGAAGACGATTTTGGCGGCAGAAGGCCACTGGATACATATATTAAATGCTTTGTTGCTACAAAAGCTGTCAAAATAAAGCTTTGAATTGATTACGCCCTGAACATTCTTAGGGCTCTTTTTGTATATTATTAGAATATTTAGACTAATAGTTGAATATTTCAATATAAACGTTATAATATAGTTGAAAGTACATACCGACCGGTTAGTAGAAAGGATAAGGGGGAATAAAATGAGATTAAAAAACAAGACAGCAATCATTACGGGAGGTGCCAGCGGAATTGGCCGGGCAACAGCACTTCGCTTTGCAAATGAAGGTACTCAGATCGTTATCGCGGATATAAATGGCGATGGCGGGCAAGAAACAGTCAATTTAATTAAACAACAGGGTGGTACAGCTCTTTTTTACGAAACAAATGTAAGCGATTCCAAACAGGTGAAAGAACTCGTTTCAGCAACCGTTGGAAACTTCGGGAAGCTGGATATTCTCTTTAATCATGCAGGAGTAGGAAATCCGGATGTTAAAAGTGTTGATCTAGAGGAAGAGGATTGGGACAGAATCATAGATATTAACCTCAAGAGCGTTTTCCTCGGCATTAAGTATGCTGTTCCAGAGATGAAGAAGGCTAGTGGCGGCGCGATCATCAACACCTCAAGCTTGCTTGGGATTAAGGGTCAAAAATATCTTGCAGCTTACAACGCATCCAAGGCTGGGGTCATCCTGTTGACGAAAAATGCTGCGCTAGTGTACGGAAAGGATCGTATCCGCGTAAATGCAATCGCCCCGGGTGTTATCGATACACAAATTATCGATGGGTGGAAAAATGATGAACGAAAATGGCCAATTATTTCGAGGGCTAATGCTTTAGGCAGAATCGGAACACCTGAGGAGGTCGCCAATGCGGTCCTGTTCCTATCTTCCGATGAAGCTTCATTTATTACTGGTGCGACTTTGTCAGTCGACGGCGGTGGACTGACATTTTAGCCATATAAAATTAAGAAATATTTGAATGGAGGAAATCAAATGAGCGAGAAACATGTCTGGCTTTCAAATTATCCTGACTCCATTGCTTCCACTATCACAATTCCTGAAAAATCTTTGCCGCAAATGCTTCGAGAATCTGCAGAGAAGTACCCTCATAACAACGCATTATCCTTTTATGGCAGGAAAGTTACGTACGAACAATTGACCCAGACTGTGACGCATTTTGCTTCAGCTCTGCAGAACAGAGGAGTGGAAGCTGGAGACAGGGTTGCCATCATGCTGCCGAATTGTCCTCAATATGTCATTTCTTATTTTGGGATATTGACCGCAGGTGCGATTGTCACCCAGGTGAACCCAATGTCTGTTGAACGTGAACTTGAATATATCCTTAATGATTCAGGAGCGGAAACGATTGTCGTATTTGATGCGCTTTATGCGAAAGCTAAAAGTGTTCAGGCTGCTACTAAACTAAGAAATATCGTCGTTGTCAGTCTCCAGCCTTCTGAGCATGATTTTACACCAGATACAAAGTTTGAATTATTTTTATCAGAAAGCAGCGGAAGAACGTCGGTAGTGGATGTCAACCCAACAGAGGATGTTGCCGTGCTGCAGTACACGGGGGGCACGACAGGAAGATCCAAGGGAGCGATGCTGACCCATCGAAATCTGCTTGCCAATGTGCTACAATCCCATGAATTTTTCAAGCATGACATAAAACCTGGAGTAGAGCGGTCCTTGACAGTCATCCCTCTGTTCCACGTATTTGGGATGACCGCCTGTATGAATCTATCAATCTATACAGGGGCGGAAATTATTTTGCTGCCGCGTTTTGATCTGGAAGAGGTTCTGAATACGATTAAAAATGAGCAACCGACCATGTTCCCTGGCGTCCCGACAATGTATGTTGCCATAACGAACCACCCGAAAGCCGAGGAGTATGGTATTGGCAGCATTGAACTTTGCAACAGCGGCAGTGCACCTATGCCGGTAGAACTGCTAAAAGAATTCGAAAGAAAAACAGGTTCTAAGATCCTTGAAGGCTATGGCCTTTCAGAGGCATCGCCAACTACTCATTGCAATCCAAGCTTTGCCGAAAGAAAGCCTGGAAGTGTAGGCATCGGTATGCCGTCAACTGAATACAAGATTGTCGACCTGGCAACAGGGACAGAAGAAGTGCCAGCTGGAGAACTGGGGGAAGTAATCCTTAAAGGGCCACAAGTTATGAAGGGTTACTGGAATATGCCTGAGGAGACAGCAAACACATTGCGGGACGGCTGGCTTTATACAGGAGATATCGCTAAGGTAGATGAAGATGGTTATCTATTTATAGTCGACCGAAAAAAAGACATGATAATCGGGAGCGGCTACAATATTTATCCACGTGATATTGAGGAAGTTTTGTATGAACATCCAGCTGTACAGGAGGCTGTAGTGATTGGCATACCGGATGAATACCGGGGTGAAGCAGTAAAAGCAGTTCTCGTTCTTAAAGCAGGAAAAAAAGCAGATGAAGATAAGATCAAGGAATTCTGCCGTGAGAATATGGCGGCATACAAGGTTCCAAATATCGTCGAATTCAGAGAGCAGCTGCCAAAGACAAGCGTCGGCAAGATTTTACGCAGGGCTTTAAGAGAAGAAGTGAAAATTAATTAATCCTTTAAGCTTAATGGGACAGGGGGTAAAATATGATATAATTTCTGTGCAGACTAGTAGGATTGTGAGGACAGCAAAGTGAAAGAAAAAATTACCGCACACAGCATTAAATTATTTGAGAAAAAAGGCTTCAGTGAGACATCCATCCAAGATATTGTCGACTCACTTGGAGTGACCAAGGGTACATTTTATTATTATTTTTCCAGCAAAGAAGAATTATTGATGGATATACACCTGAGATATATTGATGAATTATTAGGCCGTCAAGAAGAGATTCTCTCAGAACAGTCACCCAGCAAACAAAAATTGTTTGATATCGTTTATATGCTGATCAGCAGCATCAAATCCAAAGGGGCATCCGCGAAAATCTTTTTCAGGGAAATGCGTCACTTAAGTGATGACAGGCTGGCACAGATTGTCGCAAAGCGGGATCAATTCAGGATGAACGTAGAGCGGCTGATCCGAGAAGGAATCGACAGTGGCGAATTCCGTAAGGATTTGAATCCTAGTATCGTTACATTCGGTATACTTGGCGCCGCCAACTGGAGCTATCAGTGGTTCAATCCACTAGGTAAGGTATCTGATCGTGAAGTGACCGAGATTTTTGTCGAAATGATCCTGAAGGGAATCGAAGTCAATTGAAGAATAATGTAGGGAGAGGCTTATTAGCGCTAAGCCTCTTTCTATGCCATTTACATACCAACTGGTTAGTACGGAAAATAGTGAATCAAAACACTATATTAGTTGGCAGATAAAGGAGAGATAGAATGCAGGAAATTCAGGTCCAAGCGCGATTTGGTGAGACGGATGCACTAGGACATATTAACAATACCAGTTATTTTATTTACCTGGAGGAGGCGAGGATCCGTTTTTTTGAGTTATTAGGCTACAACATGAAGTTGAATGACTGGAAATGCATTTTAGCTTCCACTAAATGTGATTTTTTCAGCCAGGGTTATTTCAACCAACTATTAACGGTAAATACTTATGTTTCAAGAATTGGCTCAAAGAGCTTCCAGCTTGAACATGACATTGTTTGCTCCCAGACACAGCAGCTGATTGCAAAGGGAAACGCCATCATTTTCTATTATGATTTTTCAAATCAAAAGAGTGAAGTATTGCCTGAGTTGCTTAAAGAAGGGTTAAAAAGCTATTTATTGCCCGCTTAAATAACTGAATAATCCGCATTTATTTTGGAGGTGGCACAGATGAGATTCGCAGAAACGGTAGTTCTTGTTACAGGAGCGGGGAGCGGAATCGGAAAAGCGGCGGCATTCCGGTTTGCCAGTGAGGGAGCAAAAGTGATACTGGTCGGACGGACAAAATCTAAACTTGAGAGCGCTGCGCAGGAAATAAATGATTTCCATAAGCTTCCCAGGGAAGAAATCTTTTCAGCTGACGTAACTGATGAGGAGGATGTTAGGGAGCTAGCCCACTACATGGAGGAGCAATTTGGCGAATTGCATGTCCTTGTCAATAATGCAGGCGGTTCGGTCCACTCAAAAATCATGGACACTTCAGCAAGTGATTGGGACTTTGTACAAAATACCAATTTGAAAAGTGTTTTCCTTGTCTCAAAAATGCTTGGAAAACTCATGGCAGATAGTGCTGAGAGGGAAGGGAATTTTCCTCAAAACCGTTCTATTGTCAATGTTGCCAGTTTATCCGGACACCAGGCTGGTGCCCATATCCCTCATTACAGTGCAGCAAAAGCTGGTGTCATCAATTTTACAAAGGCATTAGCATTGGAGTTGGCCTCCTTTGGAATCAGGGTCAATTCAGTTTCACCTGGCTTCGTGGAAACCCCTCTGACAGAACAGGGGATGAAGAATGAACAATTTGTAAAAGCAATTAGAAAAAATACTGCTCTAAAGCGAGCTGGCAATCCTGATGAGATTGCGGATGTGATAGCTTTTGCCGCTTCACACGAAGCTTCTTACATGACCGGTTCTGACATTCTCGTGGATGGCGGCTGGATGATTAAATAAGTATATGATTCTATTAAATTACAAGAAAGGGTGATTGCTTTGACGAATGTTAAAACGAGTGAGCATTTAATTATCAACAAAAACGGGACGGTACTTTCCTTGACCTTAAACAGACCGGAGAGCTTGAATGCCTTCAGTCCAGATATGATTCTTAATCTGACCGATACATTAAGAAATGCACAAAACGATCCGGAGGTAAAGGTCATCGTTTTGTCCGGCGCCGGGCGATCATTCAGTGCTGGCGGCGATGTAAAAACGATGGGGGAGGCAAATGCAGTCGGTGTTTATGACCATATCGGCAGGCTGAACGAATGTATCCTTGAAATGAAGAATACAGAGAAGCCAATCATCGCAGCGGTTCATGGTTTTGCTGCAGGTGCAGGATTTAACCTTGTTCTTGCGTGTGACTTAATTATCGCAGCGGATGACAGTAAATTTGCGCTGAGCTTTTCGCAGGTAGGCCTTGTCTCGGATGGAGGGGGTTCCTATTTTGTCCCAAGGCTAGTAGGTCCACATCTGGCTAAACAATTCATGTTCACGGCGGAACCAATTACAGCAGAACGTTTGTACCAGCTAGGTGTAATAAACCATCTTGTGCCAGTGGAAACGTTGCAGGAAGAAACACTAAAGCTAGCTGGACAACTGGCAACTGGACCGACCAGAACATATGGAATGATCAAGAAGCTGGTCGACCATTCCATGACAGCAACACTGGAAGAAATTCTTGAGCAGGAACGGATCACCCAGACAATGATGGTATCCACTGAAGATCATCAAGAAGGCATTGCAGCCTTCAAAGAAAAAAGAAAGCCAAAATTCACAGGCAATTAAGGAGGCTAATCATGAAAACAATCCAACTGAAAGAATATGGCGGTCCGGAGGTTCTCCAATTAGTAGAGATGGAACGCCCAGTTCCTAAAGGTCATCAAGTGTTAATTGAAATCCATGCAATAGGTGTCAATTATGCGGACACGGCAAGAAGAGAAGGACAGTATGTGGTTCCAACTAAACTGCCCTTTATCCCAGGAGCGGAGATTGCGGGAGTGGTTGTTGAAACAGGAGAATCAGTCACAAATGTCCAGGCAGGTGACCGCATCGTGACCTTGATCGAATCTGGTGGTTACGCTGAGTTTGCTCTGGCTGACAGCCGCGGGTTGATTCCTTTGCAGGACTCTATGGAATTTGAGCAGGCAGTCGCACTCCCGCTTCAAGGACTGAGTGCTTATCACATCCTGAAAACGATGGGACGACTGGAAAAAGGTGAAACAGTACTGGTGCATGCAGCGGCCGGTGGAGTAGGCACTCTCGCTATCCAACTCGCGAAGCTATCAGGCGCAAGCAAGGTCATAGCGACTGCTAGCACAGATGATAAACTGGCATTGGCTGCTGATATGGGAGCGGATGTACTTATCAATTACACTAAACAAGGATGGGAGGAAAAGGTCCTCGAAGCGACAGGAGGAAAAGGTGTTGATGTCGCCCTGGAAATGGCAGGAGGCGAGATTTTCAATAAAACGTTGAAATGTCTTGCCACATTTGGACGGCTGGTCATCTATGGAGTTGCCAGCGGCGAGCAAAGCCGCTTTTATCCTTCATCCTTGATGGTCAGGAATCAGTCTGTCATAGGCTTTTTCCTTCCGCAAATCATGAGAAATCCAGCTTTGATTCAATCCAGTATGACTGAAATGTTGGAATATTTATCTAAGGGTCAACTAAAACTGACAATCGGAGGCGTATATTCACTGAATCAAGCTGCTGAGGTCCATCGACTTTTGCAATCCAGGCAGACAAAGGGAAAGCTTATTTTAAAACCTTAATAAAGAGGTGAGGCTTAAGTGAGAAGTATTAACACGGTAACTGGGTCTTATTCCTCAGCTTAGAGAATATGGAGTGACTGAATCGCAAATTGATTAAATGCGTCGCGTGCATGCAGCGGGCTTATTCAATGGCACTTCGGCAAAGGTAATTTCGTAGAACAGTTAATTAAGAGCTGAATCACGTTCAGCTCCTGATTCTAATAGAAAGGGGCGATGACACATCACAAAAATAATACCGATGATTCTTGATTCGCCTTTTTCTGAAGGGATCGTTGTCGTGTATGCCGTCCTTGGTGAAACAGCAACGCTTGTAGATACGGGAAATCCAGGTGAGGAATCCTTTTACCAGCTTAAATCTCTGTTAAAGGTACATAATCTTAAGTTCACAGACTTTGACCATATGATTGTTACCCATATGCATACGGACCATTGTGGAGGAGTCAGCCTGATTCAACAGGAAGCCGGCCTTCCCGTGCATGTACATGAGCTTGCCAGGCCTGTGGTCACAGGAGGAGAAAAAGAGTTTAATAGAATCAATCAATTTTTCAATGATTTTATCCGGCAATGCGGTGCTGACCCTTCTATTCATCAGCATGCGCGGATATACAAGGAAGAAATTTGGCGAGATGTTCATTATCTCAAGGAAGGTGATGATGTATACATAGGTGGAAGACCACACAGTGTGTTGCATGTTCCCGTCCATAGCCAAACAGATATCCTTCTTGTAGATGAACAGCAGGGGATAACATTTGTCGGGGACCATATAATTCCGGAGCTGGCCGTCAACTCCTTTATCGAACCTCCTGTGCAAGGGAAGAAGCATCGTCCAACTCCCTTGATTCAATACAGGGAATCCCTTATCCGTTCAAGAGGCAGAGAGCTAGGAACGTGTTATTCAGGACATGGTAAACCCTTCACACAGCACATTGAGCTCATCGATAAAAGATTGGTTCAGCAGGATGCACGCTGCCAGCAAATACACCAGATTTTAAAAGAGAGTGATAAAAATGTTTACGAGATTTGCCTGGAGGTCTACCCGCATTTGAAAGGTGGAATCGTATTTCTAGGTCTCTCGCAAATACAGGGTCATCTTGATTTGATGATAGACCGAGAGGAAGTTAAGAAAGAGCTGCGGGAATCAGTTCTGTATTACAAACTGACGTGATCATAATTACTTAGGAAGTGGCGAAAAAGGAAATAGCTATCCAGCAGGAGATATCTTGTTGCAATACTCTATAAAGCCAAAAGTCCTCTTTCAGCTGACAGGCAACAATTCGTGACGATGGGCGAAAATATAGTAGAGTCATGAGCGAATTTCGTCTGTGCTTCACTCTCTTTTTGCAGAAATTTCCCCATTGCCTATTAATATTCCAAGTTTTTATCTCTAATCAGAACACGAAGTATTTCTTCAATTTTCCAGGCGTAAGCATATCTTATTTAAGGGAGTGGTCACCCATGATGAATTTTGATTTTACAAGAGAACAAGATCTATTGCGAAAAACGGTCAGAAGCTTTGTAGATAAAGAAATCATGCCTAATATAAAGAATTGGGATGAGAAACAGCATTTTGAAACTAGTATTTTATCACGGCTTGCTGATTTGGGGCTCATGGGTGTTTGTATACCCGAACAATATGGAGGCAGCGGCATGGACTATAATTCCCTTGCAATTGTATGTGAGGAACTTGAGCGCGGAGACACAGCATTCAGGACTGCTGTCTCTGTGCACACGGGGCTTAACAGCATGACCTTGCTCCAGTGGGGAAATGAGCAGCAAAAGCAGAAGTACCTGGTGCCTCAGTCAAAAGGACGGAAGGTTGCAGCGTTCGGCCTATACTGAACCAAATGCAGGTTCTGATGTGGCCGCAATGCAGTCAACGGTGAGTGATGCAGGAGACTACTATGTACTCAATGGATCAAAAACTTGGATATCATTATGTGATGTTGCAGACCATTTTCTAGTATTTGCTTATAGTGACAAAAGCAAGAAACACCATGGTATATCTGCATTTATTGTGGAGAGAACCTGGGAAGGTTTTTCGTCCAAAGCGATCAAAGGAAAACTGGGGATCAGGGCGGGAAATACTGGTGAAATCTACTTTGACAATGTAAAGGTGCCGAAGGAAAATTTGTTAGGACAAGAAGGAGATGGCTTTAAAATTGCGATGTCTGCATTGGATAACGGCCGCTTTACAGTAGCTGCTGGCGCATGCGGTACAATTTGGCAAGTCTTGAAGCTAGTGTAAAGTATTGCCATGAACGAAGCACCTTTGGCAAAGAGATTGGAAGGCACCAGCTTGTCCAGCAGATGATTGCCAGGATGGAAGCAGGCCTGGTACAGTCACGGTTGCTCGTTTACCGTGCAGGCTCATTAAAAAACCAGGGGAAGCGAAATACCCGGGAAACTTCCCTGGCCAAGTGGCAAGCATGCGACTATGCTTATGAAGCTGCCAATGATGCTGTCCAAATTCATGGTGCTTACGGCTTTTCGAATGAGTATCCAGTTGAAAGATATTTAAGGAACGCCAAAGCACCAGTCATTTATGAAGGAACGCGAGAAATCCACACAATCATGCAGGGGAGAGTATGTGTTAGGCTATCGAGTCGATAAGCCATTATCCAATATGCTTCCAGCATGGCCGTTTGAGTCCGTAACGGAAGAGGCTATAAAATAAGCAACTATCTGCATAGGGTGCACGAACCTGCCCTCATTCCCAGATACGAAAAAAGGTGATCACTTCAAGTTAGAAGCTGATCACCTTTAAACTTTATAAAAGGCTGTTTTCGTTATGATTGTTGTTAAAATCCTAAAGCGTTTTTAACGTATGATAAGGCATTTTGCTGGGCGATATCTAGTTTGCAAGCCCTTTTCTCGCCTTAATCGTCCATTTAGCGAAGTTAACTAGGTCATTCCCTTACATTTTGCAGCAATAGCAACAACGTTTTTAGAAAAGATCCTTATAAAATCATTTCTGATTGAACATAGTGAAATAACAGTTTAGCAGTGTTTTCAATTGAGTCTTTGTGGGTTCTTTCGAATGCATGGGATGAGTCAATTCCTGGTCCAATCAGCCCATGAATGATATCGTGTCCTGAACGGATTGCGGCTGATGCGTCAGAACCGTAGAATGGATAGATATCGAGCTTGTAGCCGATTTCATTGTCGATCGCAAGCTGTGTCAGTCTTTTCCTTAGCTCGTAATGGTACGGGCCGCTCGCATCCTTTACACAGATAGAGACCGTGTACTCATCCGTAGACTGGCCGTCACCCATTGCACCCATATCGACTGCCAGATACTCAACGGTTTCTGGTGTGATATTTGAGTTTCCGCCATAGCCAATTTCTTCGTTATTGGAAATCAAAAACTGTGTCGTGTATGGCAATTTTATCTTTTCGTTCTTGATTTGCTTGATTAACTGAAGCAGGATGGCGACGCTTGCCTTATCATCAAGGTGACGTGATTTAATATATCCGGAAGGTGTGGTTTGAACACGTGGATCGAATGATACGAAATCTCCAACTTCAATCCCAAGAGCCCTCACATCATCCACGCTATGTACTTTTTCGTCAAGCCGCACTTCCATATTGTCCTGGTTGCGTTCTGCTTTCCCAGCATCCTTATAGACATGCACAGAGGTCTGGTGCATTAAAATCGTCCCTGTGAACTTTTTGCCGCTTGATGTCTCGATTTCGCAATACTCACCCTCGATGGAGTTGTACTTAAATCCTCCAATCAAATCCAGTTTAAGTCGGCCGCTTGGCTTGATTTCTTTTACAATCGCTCCAAGAGTATCGACGTGGGCAGTCAGCATTCTGTGGTTCTGCTGATCTTTCCCCGGGAGAGTGGCAATCAATCCGCCTTTGCGATTCCTTTTCGTCTCAACCTGTAACTCTTTTAAATAATTCTCTACATATGTAATGACTTCGTTCGTATTTCCGGAAGGGCTTGGAATGCTGACCAACTCTTTCAGTAAGCTCACTGTTTCATCTGTGTTCGGGTATGCCATTATAAAACTCCTCTCATATAAATCTTCACATAATTCATATTATAAACTTTTTTCATGCAGCAAAGTAAGCCTTAATCCAAAATACTGTAATCACCAATCCAGTCTATTCATATTTTGATTATGGATGCAGTTTTGGGGAGGGATTATTATGAATGGGTATTGGTTCAGGTATTCTTTGCTGGAATGGTGCAGGGAGATGGAGGCAAAATGGGCTTCTGTAAAAGGGCAGCATAGAGAATCAACAGATGAAACCGCATTAGAGCAGTGGGCAGAAAACATTTTAACACTGAAAGCAAAAGTGGAAAGTTCCTTCGATGAGGAATCTTTATATGCAGAAGCAAGAAACCTATATGATGAACTTACGAATTATTTAAGCGATACTGAGAACGAGAATGATCGGCAGCAATCCCAGCGACTCCAACCGGTACCAATTGGAGGACATAAACTGCCGCCTTTGCCATATTCTTATAATGCACTTGAGCCTGTCATTGCTGAAGAAATCATGAAGCTGCACCATTCTAAGCACCACCAAAGCTATGTAAATGGTTTGAACAAAGCCGAAAAAGAAATGCAGAAGGCAAGAAAAACTGGTGATTTCGGATTGATTAAACATTGGGAAAGAGAAGCTGCGTTCCATGGTGCAGGCCATTATCTGCATACGATCTTTTGGAGCATCATGAGTCCAAAAGGGGGCGGCTTGCCAAAAGGACAGCTCGGAAAAGCGATCAACGATTCATTTGGCAGCTTTGATCAATTCAAAAATCATTTTTCTGAAGCAGCGAAAAATGTTGAGGCGGTTGGGTGGGCAATCCTTGTTTGGTCTCCACGTTCTCACAGGCTGGAAATCCTCCAGGCAGAAAAACACCAAAATTTATCACAATGGGATGTAGTTCCGTTACTCGTATTGGATGTTTGGGAACACGCCTATTATCTTCAGTATAAAAACGATCGAGCAAAGTATGTCGAAAACTGGTGGAACGTCGTTAACTGGAAAGAAGTCGAACAGCGTTTTAATAAAGCCAGGACTTTGGCATGGCAGCCATTTTAGAGGAGTGACTTCAGTCACTCTTTTTTGTATAAAAGCCTCCTCGTTGCGAACACTAAACATATGTTCGGGAGGTGGTTTTTATGGAAAACAAAGATTTTAACCAGATTTACAATGAATACAAACAACAAAGCCATGGACAAGGGGAACTTGAAGCAAACCCACAACAACCGGGAAAAGAACAAATTGTTGCCGTCAGGAAAAACGATGATGGCGACCTGATTGCCTTTAAAACAGAAAGCGGAAGGGAGCTCGATTATATCTCTGCACTATCTGAGGCTAAAGCGGGAAAGCTGGCACATGTAGATGTATTCCACAAATATGGTCGTGATATTCTCAGGAGCGAACCTGATGGAATGAAAGAAAATAACTTTGATCATTTACCACATTTTTAGCAGGGAGTATTCCCTGCTTTTTCTATAAATAACTTGATTTTTCAGAAATTTCACTCTAAAATAAAAGTAACATACCGACCGGTAGGTATGTAATGAGTAATCCAGTCATACATTTTTAATAGACTATCAGAATATAAGATTACAATAGGAGTGACTTGAATGCATTTACGCCTTACAGAAGAACAAAAAATGATCCAAAAAACGATTCGCCGATTTGTAGAAAAAGAATTAATTCCATTGGAAAATGAGGTTTTAAGAAATGAAAGAGAAGGACGTCCAAGCCTTTCTCCCGGTAAAATGCATGAACTTCAGATGAAAGCTAAAGAAGCAGGATTCTGGGGGATCAATACACCGGAACAATATGGCGGTGCAGATTTGGGACAAATGATGATGGCTCTCGTCCTCATGGAAGTGTCTAAAACATTTGTGCCCTTCCAATTTGGCGGTTCAGCAGACAATATTCTCTATTATGGCAATGAAGAGCAGAAACAAAAGTATTTAATCCCTACGATCAACGGGGAAAAAAAGTCGTGCTTCGCGATGACAGAACCAGGCGCAGGATCGGACACACGAAACATAAAAATGACCGCTGTAAAGGACGGCAATGAATGGGTCCTTAATGGCGAGAAAACTTTTATCACAGGCGGAAATGAAGCAGACTTTGTCATGGTCATTGCCATCACGGATAAAGAAAAACACCGTGCCACGGGCCGTGATGGTGTGACTTGCTTTATTGTTGACCGGGATATGGGCTGGAAATCAGAATTCATACATACGATGGGCGAATGGGGGCCGGCTGGTCTGGTGTTTGATAACGTCCGCGTACCAGAGGAAAATATCCTCGGCGAAGTCGATGGCGGCTATAAATTAGGCTTGGAATGGATTGGGTTTGCAAGATGGGTTGTTGGCGCAAGGGCGATCGGATCCGCAGAACGCTTGTTGAAGATGGCAATTGACTATTCAAAAGAGCGTATTACTTTCGGAAAACCGATTGCTGAAAGACAAGCTATACAGTGGATGATTGCCGATTCAGCCGTGGAAATCGAAGCAGCAAGATGGCTCGTTCTCAATGCCGCTTATACGCTGGATGCCGGTGAGGATAACAGGCATATGGCTTCAATGGCAAAATTGTATGGCTCCAACATGGGAAACAGGGTTGTCGACCGCGTCATGCAAATTCATGGCGGTATGGGCTATACAAGAGAATTACCAATCGAGCGCTGGTATCGTGAAGCGCGACTTTGGAGAATTTACGACGGCACTGATGAAATCCAGCGCATGATCATTGCCAGGGATCTTTTAAAAGGGCATGTGAAAATCGGCCAGTTTGTCTAATAGAGAATTGTAAGCGTTAACAGTTTGTTAGATAGAGGAGGAGCGAGAATGGCAGGAAGATTTGAAGGAAGAGTTGCTTTTGTGACGGGAGGCAGCAGGGGAATCGGAAAAGGAATTGTTCAGCTTTTCGCCGAGGAAGGAGCAAAAGTTGCTTTTATCGACCTGAATGAGGAAGCCTTGGCGGAGACAACGAACGAGTTGCGTGAGAAAGGATATGAAGTTTACTCCAGAGTAGCGAATGTTACCGATTCCGAACAAGTTGAACAGGCAGTAAAAGAAGTTCATGACACGTTTGGCTCTGTCGACATCCTTGTGAACAATGCAGGTGTCATCCGCGATAATATGCTTTTCAAAATGACAGAATCTGATTGGCAAACCGTCATGGATGTCCATCTGAAAGGTTCATTCAATGCAGCAAAAGCAGCCCAGAAGTACATGGTTGAACAGAAGTATGGACGAATCATCAATATTTCTTCAACCTCTGCACTTGGAAACAGGGGTCAGGCAAACTATGCGGCTGCAAAAGCAGGCCGGCCTGCAGGGTTTCACTAAAACACTTGCAATCGAACTTGGCCGTTATGGGATCACAGCTAACTCGGTAGCTCCAGGCTTTATCGAGACGGAAATGACGAAAGAAACAGCGGCTCGAATTGGTATCCCGTTCGATGACCTGATTAAACACAGTGTGGCGAGCATTCCGGTCGGCAGGAGCGGAAAACCAGCTGATATCGCCAATGCAGTTGCCTTCTTTGCAGATGAAAAATCGTCATTTGTCAGCGGCCAGGTCATTTACGTAGCTGGCGGTCCTAAAAATTAATGTGAGGTGAACAGTCAGTGTTCAAAGAGCATATAGGCAAGCAATCAAATAAAGTTAAAAACATGGTGGAACGCGGCGCTGTCAAGAAATTTGCTGAGTCCATCGGAGATCTTCATCCGATTTTCATTGATGAGGAGACTGGTAAAAACTCTAGATATAACAGGAACATTGCCCCGCCTACTTTTCCAAGAGTTTTTGACTATGGGACAATCGAGGGACTGAATCTTCCTAATAAAGGCCTGATCCACGGGGAGCAGACTTACCAGTACCAACGCCCTCTGTTTGTAGGTGAAGAAATAACTTGTCATTCGGTGATTAAAAATTACTTTGAAAAGAAAGGGACACAGGGTGAAATGGGCTTCCTTGTGTTAGAAAGCAACGGTGAGGACGAAATGGGAATGATGGTCTTTACGTCTACACAAACCGTCATTATCACAGAAGCGGTAAGGAAGGTGCTGATTGGATGAATAGCTTAGCAGAATTGAAAGTAGGCGAGGCCCTTAAGGAAATTCAACTGGAACCTGTCGACCGGATTACCCTGATTAAATATGCTGGTGCTTCGGGAGATTACAATCCAATCCATACAATCGATGAAGAGGCGAAAAAGGCGGGCCTGCCGGGAATCATTGCTCACGGCATGTGGACAATGGGTAGCCTGGCAAAGCTATTTACCGACTTTTATGAGGAAGGATTTATTCAGGATTATACGATTCGTTTCAAAGGTATGGTGTTCCTGAATGATGTCGTCACTCTTCAGGCAGAGCTTGCAGAGGAAAATGATAATATCCTAAGGTTCCATGTTCGAGCCATCAATCAAAATGGCAATGAAGTCATTAAGGGAGATGTCCTGTATCAACGCTATGCTTCTTAATACAATTAAACCCGGCAAAAACTTGCTGGGTTTATTACTATAGGTTCTGATCAGATTCAGGAATAAAACGAGATTTTAAGGAATAAAAAACGTGCTTTCAGGAATATAACGAAAAACTCAGGAATAAAATCGCGAGTTTCAGGAATATCTACAAAAACTCAGGAATATCTGCTTCCATCCTCTTATAAAAGTAAATTTCTTAAGCCCAAAAACTCGAATTCTATCAGAATATAGGTGAGACGAGGTGTTAAATACAAGTGAACTTTGATTTTGCCGAGGACTTAATGGCGTTAAAAAGAAATGTGCGTGATTTTATCCAGAGTGAAATCGAGCCTGTTGCGATGCAGATCGAAGCTGAGGACAAAATTCCGGAAAACATCATCCAGCTTTCCAGGGAGATGGGCCTTTTCGGATTAAGCATACCGGAGAAATACGGCGGACTGGGAATCGGCATGGTGGAGAAATGTGCACTGTATGAGGAAATTGGCCAGACGCATAATGGCTATACGACTTTGATTGGCGCCCACACCGGAATAGGCACAGTTGGAATTGTCGAGATGGGCAATGAGCAGCAAAAGCAAAACTATTTGCCTGCTATGGCCAGCGGAGAGAAAATCGGTGCCTTTGCCCTCACAGACCTGATGCCGGTTCGAATGCGGCAAATTTAAGAACAACAGCGGTGAAAACAGGCGATAAATATGTGCTGAATGGTTTGAAGCACTATATAACGAATGCATTAGATGCGAGTGTTTTCGCAGTGATGGCAGTGACAGACTCTGAAAAAGGGGCAAAGGGAATCACTTCCTTCATCATCGAGAAAAACTTTCCTGGCTTCAAGCTTGGCAAAATGGAAAAGAAGATGGGTCTAAAGGGTTCGCACTCTGCCGAACTGGTTTTTGAGGATTGCGAAGTACCTGTTGAAAACGTCCTTGGCGTGGAAGGACAGGGCTATGTGAATGCCTTGAAAATACTCGCCAACGGAAGGGCAGGCCTTGCAGCGCGAAATTTGGGATCCTGCCAAAAGCTCCTCGACATGTCTGTTGTCTATGCCAAAGAAAGAATCCAGTTCGGGAAACCAATTATCAAGCATCAGGCAGTCAGCCATATGCTGGCGGAAATGGCGGTTGAAATCGAAGCGCTCCGGTCGTTTACATACCGTGTTGCCTTGATGGTGGACTCCGGCAAGAAGGTCATCAAGGAAGCTGCCATGCTAAAGATTTATGGATCAGAGGTATACAACAGGGTCGCCGATAAAGCAGTGCAAATCCATGGCGGACTCGGATATATAGCTGATTATCCTGTTGAAAGATTTTTCAGGGATGCCCGAATTACGAGGATTTACGAGGGCACCTCCGAAATCCAGAAAAATATCATAGCGGCACAACTGGAAAAAGAATATTAGGATATCGACATACCTACTAGTTAGTATGCAGAAACAATAAGAAAGAGGTGTAATAAATGAATTTTAATCATACAGACAAGATCGTGGAATACCAGGCCAGACTGTCAGAATTTATGGATGAATATATCTACCCAAATGAAAAGCTTTATAACGAGCAAATTGATAAAAATGATCCATTCTCCAAAGTTCCGCCAATCATGGAGGAGCTAAAGGAAAAGGCAAAAGAAAAAGGGCTTTGGAATCTGTTTTTACCTGAGAGCGAATACGGTGAAGGTCTCACCAACTTGGAATATGCACCGCTTTGCGAAATCATGGGAAGGTCAAGTATCGCCCCAGAAGTATTCAACTGCGCCGCTCCCGACACCGGTAATATGGAAGTGCTAGTCCGTTATGGAACTGAAGACCATAAGGAACAATGGCTGAAACCGCTGCTGGACGGCGAGATCAGGTCCTGCTTCTCGATGACAGAGCCTGACGTCGCTTCCTCTGACGCAACAAATATTCAGTCTAGCATTGTCCGTGATGGTGATAAGTATGTCATAAACGGAACGAAGTGGTGGTCATCTGGTGCTGGAGATCCGCGCTGTAAGATTGCGATTGTGATGGGTAAAAATGACCCTGAAGCTCCAAAGCATGAGCAGCAATCGATGATTCTTGTTCCACTCGATTCACCTGGTGTAACGATCAAGAGAATTCTTCCAGTCTTCGGGTACGACCATGCGCCTCATGGACACGCCGAAATAGAATACAAGAATGTGAGAGTGCCTGCTTCCAATATGCTATGGGGGGGAAGGAAAAGGCTTTGCCATTGCTCAAGGGCGTCTTGGGCCCGGGAGAATACATCATTGCATGAGAACGATCGGAGCGGCTGAAAGAGCTCTTGAAGAGATGTCAAAACGGGTTCTCCAAAGAACCGCATTCGGTAAAAAACTCGCCGACCAAGGTGTCATCCAGGAGTGGATCGCAGAAGCAAGAATCGATATCGAACAGGCGAGACTCCTGACACTAAAGGCAGCCTACATGATGGATACAGTCGGGAACAAAGAAGCCAAAGCAGAGATTGCGATGATCAAAGTGGTTGCACCTAATATGGCACTCAAAATCATCGACAGGGCGATTCAGGCTTTCGGCGCTGCAGGTGTAAGTGACGACTTTACGCTCGCAGCGGCATGGGCGAATATCAGGACATTAAGATTGGCGGATGGGCCAGATGAGGTACACAAACGAGCGATTGCAAGACGAACTGAAAAAATATATGTAAGGAGGATTCATCAATGCATGTATCAGAACTATTTTCACTTAAAGGAAAAGTTGCCATTGTCACAGGCGGTGGCCGAGGCCTTGGAGAACAAATCGCTATTGGTTTTGCAGAAGCAGG
The DNA here is from genome assembly GCF_020524355.2 of Mesobacillus subterraneus. Lineage (NCBI taxonomy): Bacteria > Bacillati > Bacillota > Bacilli > Caryophanales > Bacillaceae > Mesobacillus > Mesobacillus subterraneus. Next base: position 1,921,580 of record NZ_CP129019.1, on the reverse strand, counting down.
GGCCAATGTGGTCGTTTGTTCACGACGAGTCGAAGCCTGTGAGGAAGTCAGCGAGAAGCTGAAGGAAATCGGTGTGGAATCGCTGGCGCTGAAATGTGACATCACCAGCCCAGAAGATGTAAAAAACGTAGTAGAACAAACCGTTGAGAGATTCGGCCGGATCGATATCCTTGTCAATAACAGCGGTGCTTCCTGGGGAGCGCCTGCTGAAGAAATGCCGCTTGAAGCATGGCAAAAAGTCTTGAATGTCAATGTGACTGGTACATTCTTGATGTCACAGACAGCCGGCAAAGTCATGCTTGAGCAAGGGTCAGGCAAAATCATCAATATCGCTTCCGTCGCTGGGCTGAAGGGTTCCAACCCAAAGGTGATGGATGCAATCGGATATAACGCCAGCAAGGGTGCTGTCATTACTTTTACAAAAGACTTAGCAGTAAAATGGGGACCTCGCGGCATTTATGTTAATGCAATCGCACCTGGATTCTTTCCTACAAAGATGTCAAAAGGGCTGCTTGAAAAAGGCGGCGATGCAATTCTTAAGGGAACTCCGCTGCGTAAATTTGGATCTGACAGCGACCTTAAAGGTGTAGCAGTATTCCTCGCAGCATCTGCGTCAGATTACATTACAGGTGATGTGGTCATTGTCGATGGCGGTACACATGTGCTTTAGAAAAGGGGGCAGCTGCCATGAATAGAGATGCAGTCATTGTATCTGCGGTAAGGACAGCAATCGGAAGGCATGGCGGAGCACTTGCTTCTGTTCCTGCCCATGTGTTTGGAGCAGAAGTAATAAAGGAAGCGGTCAAAAGGACGAATGTCACGCCAGTAATGATTGATGATGTCATTATGGGAAATGTCATAAGCGGCGGCGGTAACATTGCCAGGCTGACAGCCCTCGAAACAGGACTTTCACTTGAATTGCCAGGCCTGACGATTGATCGCCAGTGCGGATTAGGAATTAATGCAGTCAATCTTGCGGCCCAGGCAATCAAGGCGGGGATGGGTGATGTCTATGTTGCCGGCGGGGTTGAAAGCATGAGCAGGGCGCCTTATTTAATGGATAAGCCGGAAAGAGCTTACAGTCCTGTGCCGCCAAGCTTTCGGAAGTCCCAGCTGTCACCAAAAGAAATCGGTGATCCGCCAATGGGCATCACAGCGGAAAATCTAGCAACAAAGTATTCAATCAGCAGGGAAGAGCAGGATGAGTTCGCACTGGCAAGTCAGCAAAAAATGGCTGCAGCAATGGGTGAAGGCCGATTTGACGAACAAATTGTCCCGATTAAGATACCTGTCCGGAAAGGTGCACCAGTCATTTTTAATAAGGATGAGCATCCGCGGCCGCAAACGTCTAATGAAGCACTTTCCACGCTAAAGCCGGCCTTTTTACAGGGTGGGACGGTAACAGCTGGAAGCAGTTCGGGCCTGATGATGCCGCGGCAGCTCTGATAGTGATGTCAAGGGAGAAAGCGCAAGAATTAGGTGTGAAACCATTGGCGGTAGTAAGGGAGCAGGCATTAGCAGGGGTGGACCCAAATATCATGGGTATTGGTCCAGTACCAGCAGTAAAGAAAGTACTTGAGAAATCCGGTCTGACCCTCGATGACATGGACATCATCGAGATAAACGAAGCATTTGCTGCACAGGTCATTGCTTGTGACAGAGAGCTAAACATGGATAAAACAAAGGTCAATGTAAACGGAGGGGCGATTGCTCATGGGCATCCATTGGGAGCAACCGGAGCGATCCTGATAACGAAAGCTGTTTACGAGCTTGAGCGAAGAGGCGGACGGTACGCGCTGATCACTGCTTGCATCGGCGGCGGACAGGGAATCGCCACAATCATTGAGCGAGAATGAAAAATTCACCTAAAGAAGGAGTGGTACGAATGGCGGCTGATACGATTCCAATCAGACAAGGGGAAGAACTTGCTACTAGTGCGATCGAAAACTACTTACGGGAGCACTTATCGAACCTTCCTGAAGAACACTTGTCGATCGAGCAATTCAGCTTTGGAAAATCTAATCTAACCTATCAGCTGAAGATGGGTGACTGGGAGGCGGTCTTAAGGCGTCCCCCGCTCGGTCCTGTTGCGCCAAAAGCGCATGATATGGAAAGGGAATATAAAATCCTCAAAGAGATCAGCCCTCATTTCAGGGCTGCTCCAAAACCATATTTGTTTGCAGATGAAAGTGTCATAGGCAGTCCGTTTTTTGTAATGGAAAGAAAGCGTGGCATTGTCCTTGACACTGAATTCCCTGCAGGCATTACGCCAAGCAGAGAGATTTGCAGGTCATTGTCAGAAACGATGGTCAACCATCTTGTTGAGTTGCACAGCATTGACTATACAAAAACAAAGCTTACAGAAATGACAAAACCCGATGGCTTCATGGGAAGGCAGGTCTTAGGCTGGATTCGCCGGTATGAGCGGGCTGAAACGGATATCGTTCAAGGCGTTGAGCAATTAAAGCAATGGATGCTGAAGAATGTGTCTGAATCTGAATCGCCATCAATCATCCATTATGATTACAAACTGAACAATGCCATGTTCAATGAGGAAATGACAGAAATGGTCGGGCTATTCGACTGGGAGATGACTACTGTAGGTGATCCTCTTGCCGACTTGGGTGTAGCGATGAGCTATTGGATTGAACCAGACGACTCCGATCTTTTGAAAAAAGGAATGGGGAAGCCGCCGGTCACGGTAAAATCGGGTTTTATGACTCGTGATGAATTTATGGAGGATTACGCGAGGAAAAGCGGCAGGGATTTGGCTAACATGAACTTTTATCAAACCTTTGCTTATTTCAAGCTTGCTGTCATTTGCCAGCAAATCTATTACAGATGGAAAAAGGGACAGACAAAGGATCCACGGTTTGCGCAGCTTGATGCGTTTGTCAGCAGCCTGATCCAATATGCGCTTTACACAGCAGAAAAAAATGACAGAAAGGGCTGAAGGATGATGAAAGTTCACCTTTTGCTAAAAAAGGAGGACATCGATAAACGTAAAATGGCTGACAACAAAATCGCTGTTGTTTTCGATGTTCTGCTGGCCACATCCACGATCGCGTCAGCACTGGAGTTTGGTGCCAAAGAAGTGATTCCGGTCCTGGATGGGAAGGCAGCCGAACAAGAAGCTGCTTTAAGGGAAAAAGACAGTTTCATACTCGTCGGAGAGTATCAGGGAAAAACAATTGATGGCTTTCTCTCACCCAATCCGCTGGAGCTTAAAGAAAAAATTAAGGGGAAGTCCGTCATCCTGTCTACCACTAACGGAACTGTCGCACTTAAAAATTCTGCCGAAGCGAATGCGGTTTATGCAGCGTCCCTGATGAACTGCGAGGCAGTTGCCAATCATATTTTAAAAGATTATCAAGAAGAGACGATCGTGGTCGTCTGCTCGGGGTCCTCAAATGAGTTTAATGTAGAAGATTTCCAAGGAGCTGGATGCTTTATTGACTGCCTTATCAAGCAATATGGCGATGAGCTTTTGCTAACCGATTCAGCTTATGCTGCACATAGTTTCTACCATGCACACAATCAAAATAGTGATGATATTTTAAAAGCTTCCCGAGTCAGCCGAATGCTCAACAAACATGGATTTGAAAAGGAAATTGAATTTGTTTCCCAACAAAATATATTTTATAAGGTTCCTATGCTTTTAGATAAAAAAAGAATCATTGCCGTATAAAATGACAGCGTTTACATAAAAGAGGGAGTGATTATGCCATTGAAATCAGAAGTGAAAGCGCTGCTTCAAGCATTTGCCAATAACCCAGTTCCGCCACTGGAAAAGCTTCCATTAGAGGAAGCCAGAAAGGGATATGAACAATCTTCAAAATTAATGAGCAAAGCCGAAAAACTCGCAATAACGGAAGACCAGAAAATAAGAGGCTTTAACGAAGAAATCGATATCAGGATTTATACACCTGAAGAAATTGGAGAGTCACAGCTGCCAGCCATTGTTTATTACCATGGAGGCGGGTGGGTGATTGGAAATATCGAAACACATGACGCCCTTTGCCACACAATGTCTAACGAGGCTAAATGTATAGTAATTTCAGTGGATTATAGTCTCGCACCAGAAAGCAAGTTCCCGGTTGCAGTAGAAGATGCCTATCTAGCTGCTAAATGGGTGTTTGAAAACGCTGCTGAGCTGAATATCGATGAAACCTTTATCGCAGTGGCAGGCGATAGCGCAGGAGGGAATCTTGCGGCTGTTGTCAGTTATCTTGAAGTCGAGAGTCAGACACCATCGATTGCTTACCAAATGCTGTTTTACCCGTCTACAGGTTTTGAATATACTCCATCCTACGAAAAATACGGCGAAGGCTACTATTTAACGAAGTCTACTATGAACTGGTTCCGTGAACAATACCTGAACTCACCTGAAGATACCCAAAATCCTCTGGCCGCACCGATGCTGATTCCTGATGATATCACTGCCCAGCTTCCTCCAACATGTATCATGACCGCAGAACTTGATCCTTTAAGCGATGGCGGCGAGCATTTTGCCATGAAACTGAAAAATGCTGGAGTGGATACGGAATATGTATGCGTCCCTGGAATGCTCCACGGTTTCCTCGGAATGACCGAATTTCTTCCGGACGGGAAGAAAGCAATAAAGGACGCTGCAGAAGCTTTCAAGAACAGAAGTTCTCTTAAACCTGTTGAGTAAATACTAAGGAGGAATGCATGATGCCTAATCTTCATTTTGACCATTGGCCGAAAATCTCTAAATCACTTAAATTACCCGATACATCACTCTATGAAAATTTAAAAGTCAGTGCAGCACGTTATCCAGACCAGAGCGCAATCTCTTATTACGGAAATGAAATTTCCTACAGGGAGCTTGATCGAGAGGTCAACGATCTCGCTGGTTTCCTCCAGCAAAAACTGGGTGTTGCCAAAGGGGAAAGAGTATTGTTGTTCATGCAAAATTCACCACAGTTCGTGTTAGGATTCTATGCCATTTTAAGGGCTGATGCAGTCGTTGTGCCAATCAATCCAATGCTGACTGCAGATGAGCTAAGCTTTTATATCAAGGATTGTGGAATCATTTCCGCGCTTGTTGGCAAGGAGCTGTACGACAAGGTCGAGCCGCTCGTAGGAACGACTCCATTAAATAATGTCGTAGTTGCTGCTTATTCTGATTATAAAGGGAACGAATTCAACGGCATAGTGCCGCCCGAAGTTGAAGCAGCAAGAAAGGTTTACGAGCAGCCAGGTCACTTCCACTGGAAGGAAGCTATAGCATCTCAGTATGAACCAGGTGCTCATACTACCCAGGCAGATGACCTGGTTGTGCTTCCTTATACTTCTGGAACTACTGGCCTGCAAAAGGCTGTATGCATACGAACCGCACTGTTCAGGCGAATACAATCGGCGCGTATCACTGGTCGAGCTCTACCACTAGTGCCGTTCATTTAACCACATTGCCATTATTTCATGTTACGGGAATGGTCCACAGCATGCATATGCCAATCTATTCCGGAAGTACGATGGTCCTGATGACAAGGTGGAACCGCGAAGCAGCGGTTGAGTTGATCAAATCGCAAGGATGTACACATTGGGTAGCGATTGCAACGATGATTGTGGACTTCCTTGCAAATTCAAAACTGAAACAAGAGGATATCGCCACGTTAACCTCAATCTCAGGCGGCGGTGCGGCGCTTCCGGAGGCTGTTGGAGAAAAATTATACAAACTTACTGGCCTTAGATTTGTGGAAGGGTATGGACTTTCAGAAACAATTGCCCAGACACACTTCAATCCGCCTGACAGACCAAAAATGCAGTGCCTTGGCATCCCGTCTTTTGATGTCGATGCAAGGATTATTGAACCGTCAACTGAAAAAGAACTTGGTTCGGGTGAGATAGGTGAAATCGTCGTCAATGGCCCGCAGGTGATGGTTGGCTATTATAACAGGGATGATGAAAACAGAAATTCATTCATTGACATTGACGGCAAGAAGTTTTTCAGGACAGGGGACATTGGCCGCTTCGATGAGGAAGGATACTACTTTATGGTCGACCGAGTCAAAAGAATGATCAATGCCTCCGGTTATAAGGTGTGGCCTACAGAAGTCGAATCCTATCTTTACAAGCATCCGGCGATACAGCAGGCGGTGGTTGTCGGTATTCCAGATCCAAGAAGAGGTGAATCCGTAAAGGCCTTCGTCATACTAAATGACGGATACGATGGAAAAGTAAGTGAAGATGAAATAATCGAGTGGTCGAAACAGCATATGGCAGCCTACAAATATCCTCGTGAAGTCGAATTCAGGACACAGTTCCCAATGACAAGCAGCGGGAAGATTCTATGGCGGAAATTACAGGAGGAAGAACGAGAAAAGGCTGAAAAACAGGTGAGGTAATCGTACTCCGTCGAATACAGCAATCAAACTATAAGGAGGATTTTGATGGAGATTTTGGTTCAGCAACTGTTCAATGGCCTTACCATTGGAAGTGTTTATGCACTAGTGGCCCTTGGGCTAACTCTAGTTTACGGTATCCTTCATATCCCGAATTTCGCCCACGGTGCCTTGTATATGATGGGCGGCTATATCACTTTGATGATGATGGTCCAGTACGGGTTTCATTATTGGCTGGCTATCCTTGTTTCAGTCTTTGTTGTCGGGCTGATCGGCGTGCTGATGGAACGATTAGTTTTTTACCCATTAAGACACGCACCGCCAATACATGACAAAATTGCAGCCATTGGAATTCTGTTGTTCCTGGAAGCTTTTGCCCAATTTGTTTGGGGAGCCGACTATCAAACAATGCCTACACCATATGGTCAAGTGATCCAGTTATTCGGATTGACCTTTACGATGCAAAGATTACTAATCATCATTGCGGCGATTGCCGTCATGGTTCTGCTTTACCTTTTCCTGAAAAAGACTTATACAGGGGCATCAATCATCGCAATGTCCCAGGACCGTGATGGTGCGAACCTTGTTGGAATCAATACGAACAGGGTTGCGATGCTGACGTTCCTGATTTCCGGAGGGCTTGCTGCAATTGCCAGCTCTCTGGCTGCTCCGATCAATCTGGTCTTTCCTGGCATGGGGCAGCTTGTCATCTTAAAAGCATTTGTCATCATCATTCTTGGTGGGATGGGCAGCATTCCAGGAGCCATTATAGGCGGCTACATTTTGGGATTCAGCGAGAGCCTGGGTGCAACGTATATTTCTAACGACTATAAAGATATCATTGCGTTCATTTTTCTGGTGGTCATTCTCTCAGTAAAGCCAACAGGTCTCTTTGCAAAGGGGGGACACTAATGGCAAAAATCTTCAATAAAAGGAATACCATTCTCACGCTTCTGCTGGTTGCCATCGTTTTTCCATTTGTGACGCAAAATGATTATTTCATCCATATTATGACCCTTTCTTTCATCTGGATGATCGGTGTTTACGGACTAAATCTATTGGCCGGCTATACGGGATATTTATCATTGGCGCATGCTGGATTCTTTGCGGTTGGTGCCTATTCCTTAGGGATTTTGAAAAGCACAGATGAATTTCTGGCTGGCTTTTGTTCTCGCCCTGATTATCACCAGTATTCTTGGACTTTTGATTGGCCTTATTGCTCTAAGGACAAAAGAGCACTTCTTCGCCATTTATACGCTTTGCGTAGGGTATATCCTTTATCTTGTCATTGATAAATGGGATAGCTTAACAGAGGGCGTACGAGGTCTGATCGGAATTCCAGCTCCGGCAAATATCGGACCGATTTCCTTTGAAACCCCGTTATCAAAATATTATCTCGTCCTCGTCATCCTGCTTGGTGTAATCCTGATTGTCTATCGTATCGTGCATTCCCTGACAGGAAGGACTTACATTGCTATTCGCAATAGTGAAGACCTGGCACAAACAATCGGTATATCAACAATGAAAAATAAACTGGAAGTCTTCGTGCTCTCGACTTTTTTTGCCGGATTATCAGGAGCTCTTTACGCCTCTTTCATCCGCTTTATTGGACCAGATATCGGGAACATCATCATCACGTTTGATTTGCTTACCTACCTGTTGATTGGCGGAATCGGCACGCTTTCAGGGCCAATCGTCGGTACTATCTTGGTTGTTTGGATATCACAGCAGCTGCAATTTCTCCAGGATTACCGCATGCTTATTTTCGGACCTGTACTTACACTGCTAGTGATCTTTTACCCTAGGGGAATCGCCGGTTCGATTGCCGCGTGGAATGTAAAGCGGAGGGAGAAAAAAATGACACATAACCAACTGGACGAACGATTTTCACAAAGGACAATTTCCACAGAAAATCAGGTAAAGGAGGGGTAAAGATGTTTCTTGAAACAAAGAATTTAACGAAGAAATTTGGCGGTTTGACAGCAGTCAATAATGTCAATTTTTCAATTGAAAAAGGAAAAATCAATGCGATCATCGGACCTAATGGTGCAGGAAAGTCAACGTTTTTCAATTTAATCAGCGGTTTCCACCCTCCGAGCTCAGGCAGCATCATATTGAAAGGACAGGATATCACCCGAATGCCTCCTAATAAAATTGCTGAAATGGGAATCGCACGCACCTTTCAAACTACCAATCTATTTGAGCAGTCAACTGTGCTTGACAATGTGTTCGTTGGTCATAGATTAAGGACAAAATCAAATTTGCTTGATGCTGTCTTAAGAACAAAGAGGCTGAAAAGTGAAGAAGAAAAATGCCGTGAGAAATCATTCGAAGTCATCAAATTTACCGGGCTGGAGAAGGTATCGGGGAAATTAGTTGGCAGCCTGACACAGGAAGAGAAAAAGCGGACTGCCTTTGCGCTGGCTCTGGCGACGGAACCAGAAATCGTTTTCTGGATGAGCCTGCTGCCGGTGTCAATCCTGACGAAACAGAGGGCTTGGCTGAGTTAATGAAGAAAATGACCGAAAGAGGAATTACTGTTTGTCTGATAGAGCACAAAATGCAAATGATCATGAAGCTTGCTGATAAAATCATGGTCCTAAACTACGGTGAGAAAATTGCGGAGGGTACTGCAGAAGAGATCAGGAATAACCCTTCTGTAATCAAAGCTTACCTAGGAGTGAGCGCAAGTGCTTAAACTGAAGGACGTATCAGTAAAATATGGAAGCTTCACTGCTGTCCATAATGCAACCCTGGAAGTCTCTCCGGGTCAAATCGTTGTTTTGCTAGGGGCGAATGGGGCAGGTAAAAGCACAATATTCAAGACGATAAGCGGGCTGAATAAGTCGTCATCTGGAAGTATCCAATTTGAGGGTGAATCCCTTACTAAACGCTCTCCAGATAAAATTGTCCAATCAGGCATTGTCCAGTGCGCAGAAGGGCGAAAACTGTTCACTTCAATGACCGTAGAGGAGAATTTGAAAATAAAAATTGGGGGCCTATGTCCATAGAAAGCACAAGAAAGGGATCAAGGACTACATGAAGCATGTATATGAACTTTTCCCTATTTTAGAAGAGAAGCAGGATGATATGGCTGGTTCACTGAGTGGAGGCCAGCAGCAAATGCTTGCCATTGGAAGGGCACTTATGGCTAAACCGAAGCTGATGCTTCTCGATGAATCTTCGATCGGACTTGCTCCATTGATTGTGGAGCAAATGTTTGATGTGATCAAAACGATCAATCGCGAGGGTACCACAATCCTCCTGGCGGAACAAAATGCCAATGCTGCCTTGAAAATAGCTGATAAAGGCTATGTATTTGAAAACGGGTCTGTTGTGCTGGAAGGTACGTCAGAGGAACTGTTCGCAAATGATGAGATTAAGAAAGCTTATATAGGTGCCTAAAAGGGGTACCGTCAGGAAAATGCGGATTTACAACGTTAAGGATATCAAAAGTAAATAGCCAACCCTCATTGTAAAAAGAGATTGGCTTATACCTACATTCTAGTCCTAAAACTATTCGAAATATTTTTTTATTTTTTCTATCGGAACTTCTTTATCTGTTTCATAATATTGATCATTTATCTTTATCATTTTATTAAAAAAAAGAATTTGGTCAGATCCAATGTTAGCAAGATACTGGTATCCTTTAATTTCTTCATCTGAGACTTTTAATAAATTTATTTTTTCAAATAATAATAGAAACTCTTTCACCTCTTCTTCTTCGACTATTTCAACAGTCTTTCCAGTTTTACCATCCCTAAGTTCAATAATATTCTTTTCTCCTTTAGTAATAAAATTATTAAAACTATTCCACTTTGTTTCATTTATAGTGAATCCACAAGCTGTAATAACCGATAATACGATAGCTATTAGTAAAAATGAAAATACTTTCAACACTAATCCCTCCTCCTAGTCCATATTAATTATATTCTATAAAACCGAAAATTAAAAATAATCAAAATATTATTTTGAAGAAAAAGGAAATTATTCAATTCATATCGTAATATATAAATGCTGCAAAATAATTTATAAGGAGTGTCGTGTGTGAAACGTTTATTTGTATTTTTAGGTACGTTGCTTTTATTGTTCAGCATTATAATGTCAAATGGTATTATTTCAAGCGCATCTAGTAAAGTTGATAATGTCACTTTAAAAAATGCCGAAAATTTTGCAAAGGACTACTTAATAACTGTTTCTCAAAATTCTTTTGACGGGTGGAAAAATGCAAGTTTAGAAAAAGGTAAAAAACTATATGACTTTGATGGAAATCTAACCTCTTATTTATTTCAAGTAAAAAATCAAGGTAAAGATCAAGGCTATATTATTATTAGTGCTATTCCTGAGATTCCTGGTGTTTTAGAGTCAACTAGGGAAGGTTCTAATCCCTATGTTAATGTAAAAGAAAGTGACAGCATTTATGTTGGACCCGTACTGCACTTTAGCAAAGTTGATAACGAGTATGCTATGAGTTTAAGTGAAAAAAAAGTTGAAAAAAAATCAAAACTAAAATCAAATGCACCATTAAGCTATGAAAATATTGAAAAATATGCAGATGCTACCTTAACTGTAGAACCCGAGCAAATTGGTACACAAGCAGTCACTAACTACAAATATAAGCTTATTTCTGGTGTACCGGATTACACATGGGATATCGGTTGTGCGCCAACTTCAGGAGCAAATATCGTAAAATATTGGGATAGCCGAGGATATCCCAACCTTGTTGGTACATCTCAAACTACTCACAGTTTGATTGACCAATTAGCTACAAGTATGAACACAAATCGTAGTACCGGGGGAACCTCTGTTTCTAACATGAGAACTGGAATGATAAATTTTTGGGGAGCAAGGGGATACGGAGTAACAGTAACTACTTATTCGGGTTCTTTTAGTACTCATATGAACGAAATTAATGCAGGTAGACCTGATTGGGTTACAACTGCCAATCATCCAGTTTGGGGTGATCATGCAATGACTGGCGTTGGCTATGAAGAATATTACAATACTAGCGATTTTACTTGGTATCGCCAAGTAATCTTACATGATACATGGAGCAGCACTCCTGTAGATTACTGGATTAAATGGACTTCTTATTTTGACTATGTAATAAAGGTACAACCAAATTAAATTGACATTGATTATAGTTATCTTCAAAAAGACATTGGTAAAATTAAGTAATTGTAATTTATATGTTTGAATAGTGAATATCGTAACTTCCATATAGCTACATATAAAATAGACTCGGGTGAATTGAAAATATGGGATGAAGCCGAAAAGGATAAAAGTATTTTGGACTTTGATTATAATCCACATAATAATAAATTAGTTTTAGTATCCTTCTCTAGAACGGAAGATCTACAAAAACTTGAAGAAACCAATAAAAATAACTCCCAATTACTTCCTCCTAAATATAGTTTTGACATCTATGATATTAATAAAAATCAAAAAAAACATATTACGGTAATTGAAAAATTCATAAGTGGAGTATCCTTTGCAAATGATGAAAATAACATTTTATTTAGTTTTGATGAAGGCCTTGAAAATCCTATATCCCACGTTATGGAAGTTGATGTAGATACACAAAAAATAAAACCAGTTTTTACCGGATCAAACGACTACTTGAAAATAAGAGCAGTTGAATACGATGAAAAAAAGTGAAAGTTTCTTCTTTTTACATAATTTATATAGTAGCAGTAATTATAATACTTTGGAGGTTCCTAAGGGATCTGTACTTGTTTACTATGATGTGAAAAGGAAAAAGGCTAAAGAATTATGGCGCTTTGAAGGAATAATTGTAAATTACTCACTAGACATAAGATGAACATAAATCGTTAATGATGAATTGCAACTCAAAGATTGAAACAATAAGTTCATAGTATAAATAGTGAAGTTGGACATAATAACCTTTAACATTTGTTAAAGGAGATAACCAGAATGAAAAAGGCTCTAATTTTCTTATTGACTATAATGGTTTTACATCTTTCTTCAATATATGTTCAGGCTAATAATGATAATCAAACGAAATTGTTAAACAGTTTATTCCATCAAACTCTATACTTGTAAGTCCTAAAAAACCTATCTCTACTACATCAATACAACTTTATGATTTTGACCAAGACGGACAGAAAGAAATGATTATTACTTTTGAAATTAAAGCTAAAGAACAGCCCGCCGCCTCTCAGTATGGAGTAATGGTACTAACAAAAGTTAACAACAAATGGGAAAAAGTATGGGAAACAATAAAGCAGGGGGTAGAATTGGATTTTTCAGGATTGGCTGATATTACAGGTGAAGGTATAAAAGAATATCTATTTGGTGTTTCAATTGGTGCAGCATTAGGAAATGAACTTGAAATTTTCCAATGGAATGATCAAACTCTCCAAGAAATTGCAAATGTCCCTTATCATAAACTTGATCTTTTAATGGGTAATCAACAAGTAGGTTTGGCCGTTTGGCGGTGGTATATAGCTGATAGTTATTTAGTGGATGTGTTAAAATGGGATGGTAAGAAATTAGCTTATGATAAACAATTATATTCTAAATACTATCCTGTAATTGAAAAGTTTTATACCGATAAAATTTCTAAGATGAATGCCTGGTTCTACTGGTTTTGTCTGGCCGACGCTCAAATAAAAGCAAATTTATTTGAAGAAGCTTCAAAATCAATCGAGAAGGGATGTTTGTTAGCAAAAAAATTATCAATACCAGAGGTAGTACAAAATTTCAAAAAATTAAGTAACCGACTAGAAGAAGCATAACAAAGTTCTGGTTCAGAATAAAATATCACATTATATATTCACTATTCAACATACATCGGACGGTTTAAGTATGAAAAGAACCCAATTTCTTTAATTATACAGAGAAATTGGGTTTTTCGATTGCAATTTCCTTAGAAGTAGTAAGCCTACTAAATATTGATGTCTCCCTTAATGCGGGTGGTGACAGCTTCGCTGGTACTACCCCTATAACGAGGACCCTGGCTCTGAAGCTGGCTTGAATTATATCGGTATGTATGCTTTTGCCGAAGCGATCAAAGCAGCAGGTTCTGTAGATGACCCTGAAAAAATCATGGCGCACATGCAGGATGGACTGGATAACCTGCCAGAAGAAAAACAAGTCTATATCATACCAAAGATTGACCCGAATGGCGGATTTGAGAGCGAGCTTATAGTAGCAGCAATTGAAGATGGAAAAGTCGTGCCAATCAAGGCAGATTAAAAGAAGTACGCTTAAAAGCTATTGATTCATGTTTTAAGCCTGTTTATTTCTGTTGCATTTTCATCCTGCCTATTTACTGGTCAGTCAGTCTTTGTTTCTTGATAATATAGAATACTTGCAAAGAAAAGCGGCAGTTTTTTTTAATGCCGCTTTTTCTTTGCTTTAAAGTTTTCGGAGGATTTACAATACGTAGTACATTGCTATTTGAATGATATTTCATGAAAGGGGATACCTCATGAATAATAGGATCGGCATAGACGCTGGAGGATCACTAATTAAAATAGTTTATGAAGAAAATGGAAAATTGCATTTCCGGAAATATCTCATGGGAGAAATGGAAGATGCATTAGGATGGCTGACATTAATCTCCTCAAATAAAAAAGTGTTTCTGACTGGCGGGAGAGCAGGAAATATTAAGGCAGGCTATTACCCAGAGGCAGCAATTGTTGATGAATTTACCGCAGCATGTTTAGGTGCAAATTATTTGATGATGAAGGAAGGATTGCCAAGTGTTGAAAGATCCTTGCTCATCAATATAGGTACCGGCACTTCCTGGTTTAGGATTGAAGGAGAAAAATATGACAGGGTTTTGGGCAGCGGAATAGGAGGCGGAACATTTATGGGAATGGGCAAGCTTTTAGCTGATTCCAGTGATTTCCTATCTCTGGTTAGCTTGTCTGCCTCTGGTGCAAAAGGAGCCGTAGACCTGCTGGTGAAGGATATTTACCATCCGGAAGAATCACCAATTCATGGCGAGCTAACCGCAAGCAACTTTGCAAAGTCAGAAGCAATCCATTCAAGCTCTACAGCAGACAAAATGGCCTCTATTTTAAATATGATTGCAGAGACCATAACGCTACTAACTGTACAAACCGCTGCACTTTACGGAACTAAGAAAGTTATTTTTATTGGCAGTACGCTGGCAGGCAATACGTTATTGCAGGAAAGCCTTGATAACTATTGTAAAATGTCAGGGCTGGAACCAACATTTCTGCAAAATGGCGAATTCAGCGGAGCAATCGGGGCAATACTCAATTGAACTGAACATACATGGTTAAAAAACATAGAAAAAGAGGAGAATCAACTGAGTTCTCCTCTTTCTATCCTCAACTACTTTTTCAATCCTTTAAAAACTTCAGAAACGATTTCAAATGATTTCAATCTAGCTTTATGGTCAAATATTTGTGCGTTAATAATCATTTCGTCTGCCTGGGTCTCATCAAGGAATTGCTGAAGCTTAGTTTTTATGGTATGAGGGCTACCTACGATTGATGATCCGATACGGCTGCCCAGCAGCATTTTTTCATACTCACTCAGCTGGTTTTCCAAATTCTTGACAGGTGGCAGTAATGGACTTGGATTATTCCTGAACAAGTTAAGGAACTGCTGCTGCATGGATGTTGCCAGGAATTCTGCTTCTTCATCGGTTTCGGCAGCGATCACGTTAACGCCGACCATGGCGTATGGAGCTTGCAATACTTCTGAAGGCTGGAAACTCCTACGGTAGAGCTTTAGTGCACCCAAAGTATTTTCAGGTGAGAAATGGCTGGCAAATGAAAACGGCAAACCTAGTTGTCCTGCAAGCTGAGCACTATAGCCACTTGAGCCTAATAACCAGATCGGAATATTCAATCCTTCTCCGGGAATCGCCCTGACACTTCGATATTGAGAATCAAGCTCTGGATTGAAATATGCGCGAAGTTCATCCAATTGCTCTGGGAAGTCCTGACCATCACTGCGCCGTTCGCGACGCAAAGCATGGGCCGTCACCTGGTCAGTTCCCTGGAGCGCGACCAAGACCAAGGTCAATTCGCCCCGGGAAGAGAGATTCAAGTGTACCGAATTGTTCTGCTATCACTAGTGGAGCATGGTTAGGGAGCATAATGCCGCCTGAACCTACTCTAATTGAGGATGTA
Source organism: Mesobacillus subterraneus (assembly GCF_020524355.2). Lineage (NCBI taxonomy): Bacteria > Bacillati > Bacillota > Bacilli > Caryophanales > Bacillaceae > Mesobacillus > Mesobacillus subterraneus. Next base: position 1,906,078 of record NZ_CP129019.1, on the reverse strand, counting down.
CCGGCTGCAACATGACCGATGACGATCGATGTAGCGGAACTTGCGATTCCCGGCATATTATGGTGCTCAGCTAACCAATAGCGGTTATAGCCCCATTTTTCAGCATGTTGAGCAAGATCAATTGAATTTTTGAACGCATCTGTTGCGGTACCGCCTTTCAGAATCGGAGCCAAGTCAAGCACTGAATATTTTATATTGTTTAGATGTTTGTTTTCAGTCATTTTTCATCTTCCTTTATTGAATAATATGAAGAGCCAGTAATAGCATTTATACTATTCCCAGCGTTTATATAATTCAATAGTAACAATTTTCTTTCGGTAATCAAAATAAAATGATTTGAGATATTAGGAACGAGACATGTAGAAGAGGGGTTGGGGAGGGATGGGGGGAAGAGGCTTATCTTTTTAAAGACAGGTATTCATAAACCTCCCGCAAGTTCTGGTAGCCTTGCTCCTGCGCTTTTTTTTATATAAAATGCCCAAAGCTTCGCTGCCAATTTAGCATCTTCCAATGCATGATGCCTGCTTTTTACTTCAATCCCGCACTCAAGGCAAATTTGTTCCAAAGGCAGGGAATTGACAACCGGTTGGAATATTCTGATCAAAAATGAAGTATCAATCACTCTGTGTGAAAAATTCACGCGTAAATGACTGCTTGTGAATTTTTTCATAAAGGCTTGCTCATGTTTGGCATGGTGAGCTACGAGTACTGAACTGCCGATGAAGTTTAAAAAATCCATCAGGACTTGTGAAGTCATCGGGGCAGTCAAGAGCTCTTCCTCAGTGATAGAAGTCAGCTCCAGGACATCGGTTGGGACTGAAATTTCAGGATTGATTAAAGAATAGAACACCTCCCGATCAAGTATTGTGGAACCAATTACTTTTACAGCTCCTATAGAGATGATTCTATCGCCTTTTTCAGGATAAAAACCGGTTGTTTCGAGGTCAAAAACAGTGACTGGCAATTCTTCCAACGGACAGTCGAGGCTATTTTCTTCCTTCATTTCTTTTTGCAGCTGTCTTAAAAACGAGATTTGTTGTGGATTTGAGTGGGTCGACATTCCTGCATAGATGTTCGATCCGAGCTTCCCGGTCATTTGCTGAAAGAATCGGATCATATCATTCATTCCCATAGCAATTACATCCTCTCAAGCAGCTTTCTGACATGTTCATAAAATTGTTCCCCCACTTTAAGAATCTCCTTCAATGCTTTCTTTTCATCTTTAGCAAGCTTATTGATGTTAACGTAGTGTCCGGAGTCATAATCCTTATGACTTCCATATTTCAGGCGGAAATCAAGCAAGGTAGCGAAATTTTCGCTGTACAAAGATTTGTCATGATGCTTCATCACGCTGTCAGAAATATGGCTTATACGAGAGAGTGTGCGGGTTTCTTTTATCCCTTCGGAAAATGATAATAGCCTTGCAGCATTCACAAAGGGGAAAAACGCTGTCTCCTTTAGATTAATAGATCCAGCAAAGGCACCGTGAGTTTCTACAAGCAGCTGGCCAAGTATTCCAACCCCTTTTTTCATAAACATTGTGTTATGAAGCATCTTTAACAGCAAGTGCTCACTTTTAACTTCATCAAAGGCTCTTTCTTTCAAAATATTTAATAGGCCATGATCACCGTAGATAGTCCTGGCATCGGCGAATATGAGCAAATACCTGATTGACTCCCATGAAGATTCACCAACCCAAAGTCCAAGTTGATTCTCCCATTCTTTCAGCGATTTACACCATAATGGATTGCTGGCCATAACCGAGCCGGAACATTTGTTATAGCCAGCCAGCTCTAATCCCTCGGAAATTTCTTTACCTAACCTTAAAAAGTACTTTTGGGCATCATTACTGTTCGTTTTGAAAACAAGTCCGTGGTCCTGGTCACTCCAAATAGATTGCTCCATCCGTCCAGCACTGCCCATGACGAAGAAACAGAAAGGTGAGGGGGGGGTTCCCGTATTCTTTTGACAATTTGCTTACTGCAGCCGATATGACTTGATCATAGATTAAATCATGGATATGGTTTAATTCTTCATTGCTAAAAGTTGCCTCAGACAGACCATTAATTATATTTGCTTTTATATTTAAATAGTCATTTAAGTTCATAAATTGGGACGACCTCCTTTCTCGATTCATCAAAAGGCGGCTGGCCCAAGATAGGGGCCGCCGCTTAAATAACTCAAACATTAGTTTATAGACGGTTGCTGTGAACTTAAAGGAACATTGCCTGGCGAAGGGTTTTCGATTGATACCTTTGCAGCTGCTTCTTTATTAACTAATTCTGGATACCCATAGCTTCCATGTTCACTAATATCCAGGCCGATGATTTCTTCCTCTTCTGTTACCCGTAAGCCCTTCATTGTTACCTTCATAATCGATAAGATGATATAAGATACGATGAAAGCGAAGCCACCCGAGGCCGCAACACCCAGCGCCTGGACTCCAAGCTGTTCAAAACCGCCACCATAAAACAAGCCAGCATTCCCAACTGTGGCTAGCTCAGGTGTCGCAAAGAATCCTGTTGAGAGTGTTCCCCATACACCAGCTGTACCGTGTACTGATAGCGCAAAGATAGGATCATCGATCTTTCTGCTTTCGAAGAAGCGAATACTATAGAAAACAAGGATCCCGGCGAGTAGTCCGATGACAACCGCCGCCCACGTATCAACAAAAGCACATGATGCCGTAATGGCCACAAGACCTGCGAGCGCTCCGTTCAGCATCATTGGAACGTCCGCTTTCCCTAAAACAATCCAGGAGATTAGCATGGCTGCAACAGTACCGGCAGCTGCCGCAAGATTCGTGTTCAGAGCTACAAACCCAAAGAATGCTCCATCAACAGAAATGGTGCTTCCTGCATTAAATCCGAACCAGCCAACCCATAATAACAATACACTCAATGCTGTGAAAACCTGATTATGACCTTCAATATTATTAGCTGAACCGTCTTTATTAAATTTACCAATACGCGGCTTCAGGAGCATGGTCGCTGCCAATGCAGCCATTGCTCCAGTCAAGTGGACTACAGTTGAACCAGCGAAATCTTGTTTTCCGTGTTCTGCTAGCCAGCCGCCGCCCCAAATCCAATGAGCAATGAACGGATATACTAAAACTGAAAATAAAAGTGCGAACACAAGATATACAGACAATTTTGCTCTCTCAGCAAATCCGCCAAAGGCAATCGTTAAGGATATTCCGGCGAAAGCCAGCTGGAACAGAAAGAATACCGCCCCTGAAAGTCCTAAGCCCTCTACATCGTATCCGGAATAGAAAAAGTCCGAGAAGCCCAGAATCGAGTTACCTTCCCCAAAAATAAGTCCATAACCTACTGCCCAGAAAACGATTGATGAAATCCCGAATGTCAGAATCGTTTTTCCGGCAATGTGGCCGGCGTTCTTCATTCGAGTCGATCCTGTTTCAAGCAGGATGAAACCTCCAATCATCAAAATAACCAAAATCGCGGAAATCATAACCCATAGACTATTCATTAAAAATACCGTATCCATTTTTTCGTCCCCTTTCAAATTGTGAATGTAGTTTGTATTCTCGCATGTATTTTTTAATCAATCTATATTTGTGTTAGAAAACCTTACATGTTTTTTATAAAAAGAAAAAACCTTCAATATTGAAGGTTTTCCAGTTTTAATATTTTCTAACGCCAAATCGAGCATTCAACTGTCCTTGGATCATTTTCTTATGCGCCTCATCTTTATGTCGTTTCTTTTCCTTAATCATTTCTTGCCGGATCTCATAAGTCTGGACACCATCTTCGATTTTATTGGCTATCTCAACTAATTGCTCTACATCTAAAAAAGAATATCTTCTGCTCCCACCAGGAGTCCGCTCAGGAAAGATTAATTTACGTTCTTCATAATACCGGATTTGCCGTTCAGAAAGTCCGGTCAACTCACTGACAATACCAATAGTAATGACTTTCTTATCTTTATAGGAAAATGAGTCAGCAGCCAATCCTCACACCACACTTTTACCGTTTTCTCTATTATATGTTACATTTCCTTACGTGGCTATTATTTTATAAATTAAGTTCATTAAATGCTATTAATAAGCGTTTTTAGCTCAGTTAAAGTCAATTTCCTTAATTCTTCTTCACTTTCATCACTTAACTTCGATTTGATTAAATGCTGGATATAATGGTCCTTTAGTTTTTCAACAGCTGTACGTATGTGTATGGACACAATGAATCCCTCCTTAGCAAGTTTCATTTTGAGCGGCACGCAATATTTCTGAAGCGTGCTTCCCATGTCTTTTCAAAAGTTCTTCATACAATTCATCCCGAAAAAGATCAAGCATGATAATCAACTGTGCCAAATCAGAAGTATTCTGTACTTTCAAATTCTTCTCCTCATTTCCTGAAGCTTTTACATAAGCTTAAAGAGTTCCTGAAATAAAATCCGCAGGTTCGTAAGGATTTCTGACAGGATTTTTCAAGGGGAAAGTTATGATTAAAGTTAAATCCGGAAAACCTAAAATGATTTTTATATAAGGAGGAATGAGGATGGAACTGAACCAGCAGCCCGAAAATAGAGGCTATGTCATAAATGAATATGACGTACTTAAGAAAGTCATTCTTTGTAGCCCACAGTATATGACAATACGTGAAGTAATTAATGAAACCCAGAAACATTTCATGGAAGAGGGCATACATATAGAAGTTGCCTTAAAACAGCATATAGAATTTGTGAACATATTGAAAAAATACGGGGTGGAGGTCGTCCTTCTTCCATACCATAAGAAATATCCAGAGCAGGTCTTTACGAGAGATATTGGCTTTACACTCGGACAAACCATTTTTGTTGCGGATATGGCCAGCGAAGTACGTAAGGGAGAAGAGAATGTCCTTAAACAGTGGCTCGAGGATGAGGGGATATCCTATTATAATTTAATTGGTGATCAGATCGAGGGAGGGGACGTTGTTATCGATCATGACACTATATTTGTCGGCTTAAGTAACCGGACAAACCAACAAGCAGCAGATCACCTGCAAGGATTGCTTCCGAACATGAAAGTTAAAGCCGTTCCCTTTAAAGCGGAGTATTTGCATCTTGATTGTGTATTCAATGTCGTTTCTCCTGAAATTGCGTTGATTTATCGACCTGCATTGACTGAGGAAGATATTCAGCTGCTCAGCTCGAGATATGAGTTGATTGACGTGAGCGAGGAAGAACAATTCACCCTGGGAACAAATGTTTTAGGTATAGGACATAAGAGAATTCTCAGCTTACCTGTGAATAAAGGAGTAAATGAGCAGTTAAGAAGCAAAGGATTCGAAGTAATTGAAGTTGATATCACAGAAATCATCAAATCTGGCGGATCATTCCGCTGCTGTACACTTCCGATTTTACGAGAGAAGAGCGAACATTAAGATTTCATGCGGGAGACAGCCGTCTCTCGCTGTTTTTCGTTATAGCTAGCCTTGAAAGCTTTGCTGATAATCAGTGAATAGCTGCCCAAGTAAGGAGCAGCTCTTACAGCTTTGAATGATAGTAAGGAAATCCCATCCGCACTCATAACACTCGCGGTATGAACCCTGCTAATAAATAAGTATATTTCTGTTTTTTAACAGTGATAAAATTGTTTGATAATAAATCTCACATTTTGATTGTCCTTTAAGTTGAATTATCTTATAATTCAAAATAGAAAGAAATCAAATCTGTAAAGGGGGATTCATTTGGAAGCTTTTGTTTCTTGGCTTAATGGGATTCTTTGGAGCAACCCGGTCATTTACATCATTCTAGGAATCGGTTTGCTCTTCTCAATCCTCACACGTTTTCTGCAAGTCAGACTTCTGAAAGACATGGTTAAACTAATGTTCACAGGAAGAAGTTCCGATGCTGGTGTTTCATCTTTTCAGGCCTTATCTATTGCTTTATCTGGCCGGGTCGGGACAGGTAATATCGCAGGTACAGCCACTGCTATTGCAATGGGTGGACCTGGTGCAGTTTTCTGGATGTGGACAATTGCATTCATCGGGGCGAGCAGCGCATTCATTGAATCAACGCTTGCTCAAATTTACAAGGTAAAGCAGGATGGTCTTTATCGCGGTGGTCCTGCATACTACATTGAAAAAGGTCTGGGGATTAAGTGGTTCGCAATTTTATTTGCAATAGCAGCATTGCTGGCAATGTCTCTCTTGATGCCAGGGATCCAATCAAATTCAATTGCACTTGGACTTGAGAACGCGTTTGGCGTAAGTAAAACTGTAACAGGGCTGGTTGTCATCGCACTTTTAGCAGTAATCATTTTTGGCGGCGTTAAGAGAATTGCAACAGTAGCCCAATATACTGTTCCATTTATGGCCGTAGGATACATCCTTGTGGCTCTTATCATTATTGGAATGAATATCACGGAAGTTCCTGCTGTCTTCGCATTGATTTTCAAAAGTGCTTTTGGTGCTGATTCCATGTTTGGCGGTATATTGGGCAGCGCGATTGCATGGGGTGTAAAACGAGGTATCTACTCCAACGAAGCAGGACAGGGTACTGGACCGCACGCAGCCGCTGCTGCAGAGGTATCTCACCCGGCTAAACAAGGCTTGGTTCAGGCATTCTCTGTATACATCGATACATTGTTCGTATGCTCGGCAACAGCTTTCATGATCCTGTTCACAGGAATGTTCAATACCGTTGGTGCTGACGGGGCATTCATTGTCGAAAACCTTAAGGGAGTGGAAGCAGGTCCAGGATATACACAGGCTGCAGTTGATTCGGTTCTTCCTGGATTTGGTGCAGAATTCGTAGCTGTTGCACTATTCTTCTTCGCTTTTACGACGATCATGGCTTATTATTATATGGCAGAAACAAATATTGCTTATCTTCTTAGAGGAAGAAATGGCAAGGTACCAATGTTCATCCTGAAAATCGTTATCCTTGGCGCTGTCTTCTATGGAGCGGTAAAAGAAGCGTCATTGGCATGGGCGCTTGGAGATGCCGGCCTGGGACTGATGGTATGGCTCAACCTAATAGCCATTGTCCTTTTGGCAAAACCAGCCTTGATTGCTTTGAAGGATTATGAGGAACAGAAAAAGCAAGGAATTGATCCAGTTTTCAATTCCAAAAAACTCGGCATCAAAAATGCTGAGTTTTGGGAAGAAGAATATTCCTTCAACCATGAAAAGGATAAAGTATCATAATTTGTTTTTCTAAAAGAGCTGCCTTCATCAATGGGCAGCTCTTCTTTTTTGCTAATTTGTTTGTTTTATTGTCCCGGTGGAATGGGAACAATGAGAGCATTAAGGTTGAATCGGGGGAATTTCATGAAAATGTTATGCATCGATGGGGGCGGTATAAGAGGCATTTTCCCGATTGCTATTCTGCAAGCGATAGAGGACGAATTTGGAAAGCCTGTAGCTGAACTCTTTGATGTGATCTCTGGTACAAGTACAGGATCTATCATTGCCGCTTCAGCTGCTATGAACACATCGATGAAAGAAGTGATGGGCAGGTACGAGACATATGGTAAAAAAATATTTGTGAGAAAGTCAAAGATCGGTCTTTTTAAAAGCGTGTATAGTGACAGATATTTACGTCGTCTGTTAAAACAGGCTTTCAAAGATATTACTCTTGGCGACATCACAAAGCCTTTATTGATACCCGCTGTTGATATAACACATGGAAAACCTTATGTCCATCGGACGGATTTCGGTTACTCTTCTGATAATGAACTGTCGCTAAAGTTGTGGGACGCTGTACTTTCATCTTGTTCGGCACCAATATACTTTCCGCCGAACAATGTAAACAACCAATACTTATCGATCGATGGAGGACTATGGGCAAATAATCCGTCGCTGGTTTGTGTCACGGAAGCCTTGCATCACTTTAAAATCGACTTAGCTGACATCCATATCCTATCGATTGGGACAGGCCAACAGAAAATTGATTTTTCCATAGGGGAGGAAAAGTACTGGGGCATTAAGCAATGGCTGCCATTCCATTTTCCAACTTTAAAAGTTACGCCTAAATTATTGGATCTGGCGATGGATTTATCATCTGAATCAGTTTCCTATCACTGCCAGCTTTTACTAGGTGATCATTACCTTAGACTGAATACAGAGCTATCAGAAGAAGTCCCGTTTGATGATTTTACTAATATGTCAGAACTAAAGAATCTCGGGCGGCAGGTATTTCAAGATCATAGAGAGAAAATCGCATCTTTTTTATCGGAAAAATAAGCTTTATGCTGGCTAAAAAAATCATTATAACTTAGTCTTAAACAGAATGTAGATTACATAGTTTTGAAATACTATTCTGTGTAAAAAAGACAGGAGGTACGAACGATGGATAAATTGGAAGTTGGCGAAGTATTCACAATCAGTGACGAGAATGATGTGGAGCAAGAAGTTGAGGTGATTGGCACTTTAACAATTGAAGGGGCTGACTATGCAGCTGTCAGTTTTGTTGAAGATCTGCAAACCGAAACAGATGAAGATATTGATATCTTTTTCCTGAAAGTAGACGAAGATGGAGATTTCGCAGCCATTGAATCGGATGATGAATTTGAAAAGGTGTCTTCTGCCTTTGATGAAATGATGCAAGAAGAAGAATAATGGGGAGGAGGGAGGTTAAGCCTCGCTCCTTTTTTGGTATTATAATGTAAGGACAAAATGGTAAAAAAACCAGTAAATAGAAGGAAATTATACGAGGTTGTCGAATTGTTTTTGAAAGGAGTTGATTCAATTGGAAAGCGTCGTCCTTGTTACCTTTAAAATAAAGGGGATTCCGATACCTATTAAAATAGCATCTACAAACGAACCAAGCAGGGAGCAAATATTAAAGAAAATTTCGGATTTTGCAAACGGATACGACCTATCAGGCGAAATCCAATTCAGGAAGCTTCTTAAGGAAAACGGTCATAAAATGTATATCTATGAGATTGGTGAGAGAAAGTGTATGGTGCTAGTAGAAAGGCTCGAGAAAATTAAAGAATTCGAAGAGATCAGTTCATAGCACGGAAATTAGGATTCGATTTCTTTTTCATGATTAGTGCACCCTGTCAGGTTGAAAAAAATACTAATAAAAGTGCAGCTATAACTCTTATAGCCGCTCCTCCTATTTGACATATAGCACTTTCCTCATTTCAGAATGCTTAGGAGGATTAATTTTATTATCATTATTCAGTGCTTTCGCTGTAATCCGCTGCCATAAGCAAAGTATTCTCCAGTTTGCCTTTTTTGAACTTAAGATAACCGATTGTGTTTTTCGTTTCGGCCACAGTGCCATCTCCGAAAGAATAGTACTGAATACTTTCTTCCCATAAAAGCTTTTGTTTAGGATTCACATCACTTTTTCCAAGGGTAAGATTGTAAGTTTTCCCACAGCTGCGATGAAGGGACTGCTCTTTCCTTCTGCTAGCGTTAAGCCAGAGCACGGTTTTCATTAAGACTCCCCATACCCCTGTAAAGCTTTCATTATGAATGGGGCTGCTTGTGAATTGATACAGTGAGTGTTTTTTTCCCGAACTAAACCGAACCTCAGATTTCACTGATGAAGAGAAGTGGACATCGCCGGACAGCAAAATACAGTACGCAGGATCCCAGCTGGCAACTTGAGATATAAACGAATGCAAGCCTTTTCCATTGTACTTCCATCCATCAAAATCAAAAGTTGTCTGGACAGGGAAGCCTAAAACTTTGAATGGATATACATATTTATGGAGCACGGATTCGATCAATCCCATTCCATAAAAAGGAGTTGGTGAAACTATATTCAGGGGAGTCTTGCTTTTCCAGCCGCTTTGAATTAATTTTTGAGCTATTGCCTCCCAGCCTTCTTTGCTGATCAAAAGGGGAGTGCGCGTTGTTTCTTCAATCATTCTCCCTAGTTTAATTGTCTTTGGCCTCAAATCGAACTCACGTTGGGTCCTAGTAGTATCAAGAAAGACTGTTTTCGGAACGGTAGGAGCGATGAAATGCCAGGAATGATAATTCCATAAATAATCCAACCCTTGTTTGTAACTGGCTGAATCAATGCTGGAAGAAGCGATAAAGCTATTAACATTTTCCAAAAATGTCTGGTCAAATCCCTCCGGCTCATTACCCCAACCCTGGAATAGCCAGTAGGCAGCCAGGCCGTTTCCGATTATATACCTGCCTAAAGAAGATTCCCTTACAGAAGCAGCCCACTTTTCGGATATATTCCAATCATCTGTCATATCATGATCATCAAAAATCATGTAGGTTGGCGTGTTCGCCATCAAACGTCTTGTCGCAGACAGTAAGACGACAAAGCTCCTCAAATTCTCGATTTGCTCCTCATACCTCGCTTCCAATTTCAACAGTTCTTTCGTTCTCTTCTTTTCATCTTTATCCAATTTAAGATGAAGTATATTCCTTTCCAGTAACTGTTGAAAGGAAGGAAGCAAATCACTCTCATGGATGTCATCCCAAATTTCCGGACTCCAGCTGAATACATACATGGCTGCATATTCACCAAAAGTCATCAAATGATTATCACCCTTCCTGGTAGAAAAGTTGGCGAGATGCTCGACCAGGAATTGCCGTCCATTCACCTGGTATAGCACCTTATTTAAGTTTTCCGGCAGGAGCTCATGTAATTTGGCGCTATCCTTCTTACCGATCAATTCCTTCCCAAGTTCAGTCAGAATGGGAAAAAGAGGGTCTGCAACATCATCTGTATAAATTTGGTCTCCCATTAAAAATAAGGCATTAGGTCTTTCTGAGAGATCAAGATGTTTATTTTCTAAGAGGACATCTGCTGCAAACAGGGCATCATCACCATGTCCATGCGGCTTTCGGCATGAGCCATACAGCAAGTTTGCAGCCTCACTTTCATGGTTTAGATAAAACGCAGGAAATTTTAGATTTCCGTATACGATTGAACGTGGATTATCAGGATTGAGCAGGTTATAACTGCCAAGATTTTTGACAAAATGCCCCTTTTTAAAAATCAAATCATAACCAAGGAGGGTGAAGGGAGGAAAACCTGTATGGGCGGGATAGATTTTGACCAAATAGATAAATAGCTTCTCTCCTGCTTTATACACTTTGGTTTCAGTAAGGATTTCAAATGGGACATACTTATTTTCTTCGTCTGCACCAGCAGGATCAATTTGAAACAATTGAGCCTCGATTTCAACTTGACGGCTTAATGCAATCCAAATATATATGGAAGAAGCGTCAGCCCTTCTAATGAACGGTCCGGATAATATAGCTGGTAATCTCATTCTTCAGTTCACCACCGTATAGTTCTTTACTGCTAACTTATTCATGCAGTAACAAAACGATGTCCAAGGGGTCATAAAGAAAAGGAAGCCAACAGCGGCTTCCTTGTTTATTTCCGGGTATAGTATCGAGGATCTTCCTGTTTTTTTAATTCCCCTGAGATTAAAGCGGTGGCACTTTGATCCCCTTTAGCATCCAGACCTGCTTCCCATAGCATCATGCCGCCAAGTTGTTGGGAAAGTGCAAGGCTTGTTTTCTTTTTCAATGTGGCATGGTCATTGTAGTGGTATGTTGTCCCGTTCATTTCGACATGGTCCTTTGTGGCATTAGCAGGATGATGATTGATAAGGGCTTCATATGAGACTTGCTTGATCGAAGGGTCCTGAGGCTGTGCATACAGCGGCACACCGAGGACAAGTTTCTCCCTTGAAAATCCATGCTTGTCAAAAAGAGCTGTCCAATAGTCTACTATATTAGCAGAATAAGAGTAAGGTGATAAATTCGCAGCGTTATAATCTCCATCCCACTGACCATCATAAGCCATCAAATTGACATGATCAAAGTACTTGAACATGGATGGCTCAAACACGACAGAGTGAATTTCAGTCCCTGTCACGCTGTGCACCTTGGCATTTACCGCGATAGACAATTCTTTTCCGTTTGGTTTCAGCTGTTCACTTATTTCTTTTGCAAACTCAGCAAGATATAGCGCATCTTCTGTTGAGCGCGGGTGCTCAAAATCGATATCTATGCCAGCTAGCTTTTCTGATTCAGCAAAACTGACAAGCTCATGAACCAGTTTTTTTCTAGAAGCAGGGTTTGAGATAGCTGCCTTGAAGTAATCATAGGATTCTCCGCCATTGATATGGTACCAGCCGCCGATTGCCAGCATTACCTTCGTATCATGTTTTTGCGCATTAGTAACAATCTCCCTTAAATTTTTGACAGCATGATCTCCATTTAGCAGCATGCTGCCATCCTTGTATGGATGGGCAAATGAAAAAATGACATGTGTCAGGCTTTGAAAATCAATTTCGTCTGGCTTCCTGAAATCCTGGACATAGCCAATCAAAACCTTTTCTTCTTGCTTCTTCAATTGTGGTTCTTTCTTTACTCCAGATATTTTGGTTGAGTGTGCAGCTTCAGCACTGGTTGCGACTGATTTTGCTTTTTGTGTATTCGAATACAATGTTCCAGATATAAAACCGCCCATGAAGATAAGTAAAACAATGATCAGTGGCAGAAAACGTCTTTTCATAAGAGTATCCTCCTGTGTTTTATCAACCTTAAAATTGTATCAGAGAATACACCTTCATAGCTGTGGAAATATCAGCCTATCTATTTCACCAATAGATTAATAAACAAGAATCGGGGAATATAATAAATATACTTAATGATAGGAGCGGAATATTATGGACTCAAAATTAGCAAGAGCCGGGAGTACGGACATAAGTTTTATTGATGAAGGCAAAGGAGATCCAATCTTACTCATACATGGATTTGCCGGCAGCAAGAAATATTGGGAGGAAATCATTCCCGAATTGACCGACAATCATAGAGTCATCGCACTCGATCTTCCAGTCCATGGAGAGTCAGGAATGGGGAAAGACAGATATTCCATCGAGGATATGGTCAGTACCATTAAAGAATTGTTAGACGAGTTAGGTGTGGATAAGGTAACGTTTTTCGGTCATTCTCTGGGGGGATATATCACCCTGGCATTTGCCGACTTATACCCTCAGCATTTAAAAGCTTTCTCTTTGGTACACTCAACAGCACATCCGGATTCAGAGGAAGCAAAAGAATCCAGAGAAATCAATGCAAAGAAAATTCAGGAAGAAGGAGCTGGACCATTTATCGAGGGACTTTCCCAGAAGCTCTTTTCTCCTGAAAATACAGAAGTGAATGCGAAGGAAATCGAAGAGACAATCAAAATTGGCTTGAATACCAATGTAGAAGGCCTTATAAGCGCATTGAAGGCGATGAAGGATCGACCAGGAAGGATAAAAGTATTAGAAGAAACAGACCTTCCTGTGCTCTTAATTGCTGGTGAACAGGATCAAATTATCCCTCCTGAAAAAACTTTTACTGTATCGAGACAAAATATTGAAGAGAAGGTAATTAAAAATGCCGGCCATATGAGCATGTATGAACAGCCTGGAAAACTTGTGAAGGTGATGAAGGATTTTCTTGCAAAAAAATAACAATTCAAAGACACCTGTCCACTTAGGGCAGGTGTCTTTCATTAATGTGGATTTATCCAGTAGAGAAGCGTCTCATCCTATCGCATGAACATGGTAGCAATCGCAGAATCAATGATTTACTTCATCATTGTCAGTATATCGTAATACCATTGTATACTAACCTCTTAACAAATCTTCCATTTAAGGTATAATATTATCTGTGAGAAGATGCTGCAGGATTTACCCAATTAATTGCGGCTATCTGATATAAGTCGAAAGAGAGTGGAATTTATGGGTCGTAAATGGAACAACATTAAAGAAAAAAAAGCGTCCAAGGATGCAAATACTAGCAGGGTTTATTCAAAATTCGCGCTTGAGATTTATGTTGCAGCCAGACAAGGTGAACCGAATCCAGAATCAAACCAGGCACTGAAATTCGTTCTTGAAAGAGCGAAGACATATAACGTACCAAGAGTCATTATTGATCGTGCAATCGATAAAGCCAAAGGCGGAGCTGAAGAAAATTATCAGGAGCTTCGTTACGAAGGCTTTGGTCCTAATGGATCCATGGTAATCGTTGATGCACTTACAAACAATGTAAACCGTACGGCGTCTAATGTACGTGCAGCTTTCGGAAAGAATGGCGGGAACATGGGAGTAGCTGGTTCCGTATCTTATATGTTCGACAGAACGGCGGTAATTGGTTTTGAAGGAAAGTCAGCTGAAGAGGCACTAGAAATTCTAATGGAAGCTGATGTTGATGTTCGCGATATCCTTGAAGAAGATGATTCTGTCATTATCTATGGTGAACCTGATCAATTCCACGCTATTCAGGAAGCTTTCAGGAATGCCGGAATCAATGATTTTACTGTTGCTGAACTGACAATGCTGCCTCAGAACGAGGTTACTCTTGACGAAGAAACACAGGAACAATTCGAGAAGTTAGTTGATGCACTGGAAGATTTAGAGGATGTACAGCAGGTATACCATAATGTTGATTTTGCTTAATTGAATTTTAATACAAAAACAAACCCATTCTATAAAGGAGTGGGTTTGTTTTTGTATACCTGATAAGTTTAAACCGGTTATTTTAAAGGAATAGACAGATATATTGGAATTGCAGGTGGTACACATGGTAGATACTTTTATTAGGGACATTTCGCGAGAAGAAATTATAAGGCTGGCTGTATTTTTAGTGATTATCATTTTAGGAAATTGGTTAATCAAGAAGGCAGCGAAGTATTCGGCTGCAAAAAACTCAAGACTCTTCCAAAAGGCTCTGCCCATAATCGATTCCCTGGCGGATTGGGTCACCTTTTACGGAATCATCATTTTGCTCTTATTAACCTTCTCAAAAAATGATTGGTTATTTAATCCTCTATATACTCATGGGGAAGTCGATGTAACAATTTTGCTGCTAGTCATTGCTTTCCTCATCGTTTCACTTGCACACAGGCTTATTAAGTTATTCAATAAGTATATTTTATCATCTGTTTATGATTATTACGGAGTGGACAGGGGATTGGGGTATACGTTCAATCAAATCATTTACTATACTGTTATGTTTGCAGCCCTTGCGGTAAGTTTAACAAGTGTAGGGATCAACCTGACTGCGATAGGGGCAGTTTTTGGTGTTCTTGGCATTGGTATTGGTTTTGGCATGAGGAATGTTGCTGGTAACTTTGTATCCGGTATTATCATTTTGTTTGAAAGACCAATTGAAGTAGGGGAAATCATTCAGATCAATGATAAGGTCGGGCGTGTTGAAAAAATACGGTTAAGATCCACAATCATACGTACGGCAAAAGAAGGGACATTGATAGTCCCTAACCAGTATTTTATTGAGCAGATTGTAAAGAACCGAACCAGTGCAGAAATGATGGCTCAGGTAAAGGTGAGTGTCGCTTTTGGGACAGATACTCACAGGGTACAAGCTCTACTTGAACAAGCAGTTAATGAAATTAAGGATAATGAAGAAGGTATCCTTGATTCTCCGAAGCCTGATATTCGGTTTATTGATTTTCATAGCAAGGCGATGGAGTTCCTCATTGAAATACCGGTCGTTAACTTTGAAATCAAAGAAAAGATTGAAAGTAAATTAAGGCATATGGTCGCAGCGATTTTTGTTGAAAACGACATCCATCTCCCAGCAATAAACTTTCAAATGATTGATACAAAATGACCTGTCGTTTTATAAACAAACTCTTATAGTTTTCAAGAAAGCCAAATAAAACAGCTGCTCAAAATGAATTGAGCAGCTGTTTTATTTGGGAATTATGCAGTAATATTCTCGTCAATTTCAACTTCTTCGAAAGTTTCCCCTTCAGAGCGGGCAACATAGACGGCGCAAACAGCATCGCCGGTAATGTTGACAGCGGTTCTGCACATATCAAGGAGACGGTCGACCCCAAGCACTAAAGCAATTGCTTCAACAGGCAAGCCTACTGAAGTTAATACCATTGACAGCATGATCAATCCCACTCCAGGGACACCAGCTGTTCCGATACTTGCCAAAGTCGCTGTCAATATGACAGTCAATAATTGACCCAGTCCAAGTTCGGCTCCATAAACCTGAGCAATAAAGATGGTGGCAACCCCTTGCATGATCGCTGTTCCATCCATATTGATCGTGGCTCCCAAAGGCTGTACAAAACCACTGACACTTTTGGAAACCTTAAGATTATTTTGCAATGTTTTCATAGAAATAGGCAGAGTCGCTGCACTACTTGAAGTGCTGAATGCCACAATCATTGCTGGCGAAAATTCCTTGATGAATTTTATCGGATTCAGTTTTCCGAGCAAAGAGACCGCTGAACCATATGTGATCACAAGGTGCAGCAGCAGGACGAACAGAACCACGAACATATATTTACCCATTGCTGAGATTGCCTCTAGACCCTGGCTGCCGATTGCTGTAGCAATCAAACCGAAAGCCCCATATGGTGCAAATTTCATGATAGCCTGAACTAAATACATTAGTACATCATTTGCCTGTTCGACAAGTTTGATCAGTCCAGATGCCTTTTCACCAACTCTAGCTATACCAAAGCCAATGATAATTGAAAATGCGATCACTTGGAGCATAGAACCTTCGACCATGGCCCCAAGTGGGTTGGCCGAATAATATTCAATAATGTTTCGATAACCGGCGGCGCCTCAGCACCTTCAAAGCTTGCGCCATCCAACTGGAAGCTGCCTGAACCTGGTTGAATCAGAAGTGCCATTCCGATCGCAAATACTAGGGCAATTGCGGTAGTAATGAGGAAGAAAGTGATCGTCTTTCCGCCAATCCTGCCAAGCTTCTTCGGATCACTAATTCCTGCAGTTCCTAATATCAGTGAAACAATAACAATAGGGACAACAAGCATTTTAATTAAATTGACAAAGATTTTTCCAAGAGGGACGAATACATAACTATTAACTGTTTCGAACACTCCAGGCAATGCTAAGTTAAAAATAAGACCAACAATGATACCCAATCCCATACCATAAAGAATTTTACGCGTCAGTGACATCTCATCTCCTCCTCATAATAAAGAATAAAATATGAAAGCGCTTACTAAAATAACTTCTAATAATAAATATTTAAGTACAATGAAAGTATGACTTTTTTTGAGTGATTTATCAATATATTTTCAGAATATTATAAAAACATAAACTGAAACAGAATGAATTATTCATCTATGGTATATTTTTGATAACTCTTTCGGAAGGAAGGGATATATTGTGGATGCTCGAGATAAATGGAATCGAAAATATATAGATAAACTGACTAACCAGGCAACTCCAGATCCAAATAAAAGATTGCTAGGGATAGCTTCTTACCTGAACAGAGGGACTGCGATTGACTTTGCCTCTGGTATGGGAGGCAATAGCTTCTATCTTGCCGAGCTAGGCTATGACGTGACAGCTATCGATATTTCTGACATTGCTATTAACTATATTCAAGGACAGGCAGATAACCGAGGGTTGAATATTACAACCAGAGTAGCTGATCTGACGAAAGAAAGAACCGATTTCATGACCCATAAATACGATTTAGCGGTCATGACCTATTATCTGGACCGTTCTTTATTTTCACTGGTAAAACAAGTGATTAATGATGATGGATATTTATTTTTCGAAACATTTTACAAACAATATGCAGCTGGAAACGTACATATATCAAATCAATACAAGCTGGAGTCAAATGAGCTTCTTAGAGAATTCATAGAGTGGAAAATCCTCTTTTTTGAAGAAAATGAGCAGGAGGGACGACAGACAATTTTTTGTCAGAAAATATAGCTATGTATTGGTTAAGAAAGTTGGATGTCTATTTCCTGAATTAAAAAGGGGAAGGAGCATCAGGAGGAAAAATATTTCATAAAATAGGTTAGCTGAGTAAAGGGTGGGTTGCTATGTATAATATTCTGTTATTTACAGATTCAGGGGTCGATGATTCATTGGCCCTTATGTATGCCCTGCTTCATCCTGAACTTAATGTTGTGGGAGTTGTTACCGGGTACGGAAATGTCACAAAAGAACAGGCAATTAATAACACGGCCTACTTATTGCAGCTGGGAGGGAGAGAAGATATACCGATCATCGCAGGTGCATCAGGACCTTTAACAGGTGAACTGGCTACCTTTTACCCGGAGATACATGGACCAGAGGGACTTGGTCCAATCAGACCGCCAGACGATTTGGGAGAACTAAAGGTCTATGATATAAATAAAATCCTCGATATTGTTAACCAATATCCTGATAATCTAGTAATCGTCGGAGTCGGAAGGCAAACGGAACTAGCTATACCATTTATTCTATATGGTGAGGAACCGTTCAAAACAGTAAGTGCCGTCTACATCATGGGAGGCGCCTTCCTTGTACCTGGCAATGTAACAGCGGAAGCTGAGGCAAATTTCTATGCTGATCCGATTGCTGCTAATCAGGTGCTGGAAAAGGCAAGAAATGTTTTTCTGCATCCTTTAAATATCACGAATAAAGCCATCATCCCCCCAGCAGTAATAGATTATCTTGCACAAAACAGCCAGTCTCCTTTTAAGGATCTAATTAAACCTGTATATGATTACTACTTTGAGGCGTATAAAAAGAATGTCCCAGGTATCCAGGGTGCACCGCTCCATGATGTGATCACATTGAGTGCCCTGGTGAACAAAAACTTAGTAAAATATTTGCCAAGACGAGTAACCGTAGAATTATTTGGGAGGGCAAGAGGTAAGAGCATGGCTGACTTCAGGCCCAAGCCTGAGCAGGAACCAGAAGAAAATCTGGATTGGATAGGCATGGAAGCAGACATTCCAGCTTTTGTTGAAGATTTCACCCTTATTTTTATGGGAGACACGAAAGCAAAGGAAGATTAATAAACAACGCAATTTAATTGAAACAAATGAATGTATTATTGTCCCTTTCAAGGTTCTAGATACAGTATAAGGTTTAAAAGGCTGCATAAGGGCATCTTTATGGGCGAAAGCAACCCTTATAGCTGGGCAAATCCGTGCATAAGGGCATGTTTACATGAAAAAGGTACTCTTATAGAAAACCAAATGCTTTCATAAGAGCATCAAAGTTGTTTTTAAATCTACAAAGTGAAAAGAACTCCAGACATGAGAGTTCTTTTTCATTTTTCGAATTATACAGTTTGATTAACCTCATCAAATTTATTTCTGTGTCGATTTGAATAAAGCATCACGAAAATGCTTGAGGTAATCAAGGTTCCGTGGAAAATCCAGACCATTTTAGCTAATGAAAGGGCTTCTAACAGAATCGGGGCAACGACAAAACCAAGAGCAAAACCTAATGATTTTAACAGCATGCCAACGCCAAATATTCTTCCCCTGATGTAATTATCCGTTTTCTGAAGGATCGTCGCGTGCAGGGTGGTGAAGCAAGCATCAAAAATTCCGGTGAAGAACGCAAACATAAGGACAATCCAGATATTCATATTTGACAGAAAGGTTATAAAGCCTGTTGACATCAAGATGGCTGCAAGAAAATATGTACGATACAAGTAGTTTCCATGCAGGAATTTCATTTTCGGCAGCAAAAGGGTGGCTAACACAGATCCGATTCCCCAGACACCCCAGATCAGCCCGTAAATCAAGCTTTGTTTGCTGGAATCAATTGTGTCAGCCAGCAAAGGAATACCAAGATTATGAGAGGCACCGGCAAATGAACCAACTAGGAAAACAATGTTTACATCCAATAACATCGGCACTGAAAGGATGAAAGTATATACTTCTTTTAAATCTCTGCCAACCTGGGAAACTTTCTGTTTAAATCCATTGGTGATCAATCCTGAATTTGCAGGCTTAGTGGTTTGCCACTTAATTTTGATCAATACTGCCGCAGATATTAGATAAGTAGCAGCGTCGATCATCAAGGTAACCTGGTAACCGAGAAAATCTGTGATCAATCCAGCACCAATGAACCCGAAAACTAAGCTGATTGATGTAAGTCTGGAGATAAGAGCGTTCGTCTGTAAAATCTTGTCCTGACCGAAAATTTGCGGAATTTCAGCACTGTAACTTACAGCAAAAAAGCTGCTTGTCAAACCAATCAAAAAGCAAACAATCAATATCATTACCGGATTAGGGAAGGGAATCAAGCTGAGGATGATGATTGCCCGAAAAACATCAGTCCATATCATGATCTTCCTACGGTCAAAACGGTCAGCAAGAACACCTGAAAATAAGCTTGATAAAACTCCGCCCAGTGTCCTGAACGCCATCGTGGCTGCTAGCCAGGCTGGACTCCCGGTGGCAATATACATCAAGACATTGATTGCAATTAAATCCATAAAGGTTCCGAGATCAGAAAATGCTTTTACATAAAGAAAAACTTTGCGGTTCATAGAATCTCCCTTAATCACGAGGTAGTATGGTTATTCTGTTTTATTTTAATGATTTTGAATATACTTAGCAATACGAAATTTCAGTTTTTTGCTATACTAGAAGAGCCTACTTTCTGAAATTGAAGAAACTCCCTGATGAACAGGGAGATCTCCGGTCTCATGGCTATGTTATCACCATGGTCTGCCATACCAGGGGCGTCGACCGTAACCATACCAGGGGCGTCGTCCAAATCCGTACCATGGTCTGCGTCCGTACCAGTATCCAGGACGTCCGTAACCATAATAGGGACCACCGAATCCATAACCGCCGTAAAATGCAGGTGCAGCAGCAGCTAAGAACAATAAAGGGATAATCCTTTCATCATTCTGCTGATCTTGTCTGTGAAGATAAGTTTGAGGGTAATTCATTGAGCAACCTCCTATAATATATTCAATATAGGATATGTGGCTAAAAATCCGATGGAATTAAAATAGGAAAAATAGACAGTTGCCCATGCTTCTTAAATATAGAGCTAGACAAAAAAAAGGAGGGACCTACATAATGATTCAATTAATCAATCAAACTGTCATGCATAGTTATCCGGGAATGGTCGCGCTGGTGACGGTTAGTCATAACGGTGAAAATAATATTATGGCTGCTGGCTGGCATTCCTACATATCTTTTGAGCCACCAATTTACGGAGTTGCCATCGGCCGTGAACGTCATTCTTACCAGCTCATAAAATCTGAAGGCAAATTTGCGATTAATTTTGTGCCATTTGAATATTCTGCACTTATTCAGCAAGCAGGTGTGTATACTGGTTCAAAAGTGAACAAATTCAAAGAGGCGAACATTCGTTTCGATTACGGATCTTCAACTAATTCACCCATACTGCGTGATGCTTATATAGCATATGAATGTGAAGTCATAGACCGCAATAGTTACGGTGACCATGATTGGTTCGTTGCAAATATCGTACAATTTTACAGAGATCCAGATAAATTCCTTAAAAACGGCATGCCAAATTTTGAACAACTCACCATTCCGCTTTATCTAGGCAGATCAACATACACAAATGTAAATCAACATAGTGAGTTTGTCTCACATAAGATAGAGGAATAGAAACACAAATAAGAAACGAAAAATGATCAGCCAAAGGTGCAGGTCATTTTTCGTTTTTGATTTTTGTAATCGGTAGGAGAAGAGTCCAAATTAACCACTTGTAAAAAACTCATTTTCTAGTTTACATAACATAAATTCTAGGAAGTTGTATAAATGAATGCTAATAACGTCTCAATAACTAAGTATACTTAAATCAGTGAGACGGAATAAAAATTCTTAAGTTCACTTTTTCATGATTATGTTATTACATAAAATCAATTTAAGTTTAAATCAATGAATTCACCAATCCAGCATATTTACTTTTGCACAATTTGATTTTTAGTCTGTTCCATTTTCCCATGATAAAAATCCTTTTTATCAACCATCCATTTGGCTTCTGGATTACTTGAGAAAAACTATTAGAACTCTTTAATTTCTCCTATTCACAAGTATTCATTCCACTGACTATTAATCATTCAAATTCATAATCAATCCGACCTTCTTTTATTTTTTCATTCACATAATTTTGTTTACATAACATTATTATGTATACTTTCAGCCTGTTGCTATCACCTGCATAATAAAAAGCACAGGTTCACGCCTGTGCTTCGGGAGTTCTTTTCTTATTCACTTTGTTAAGATACATTCTTGGCGTACCATAGTATGCTACCTGATTAAATTCTGGGTAAATAGATGAAAACTGTACGTAAATTGGAGCATCGAGCAGCCAAGGATAATATGTGTAGAAGTTTTTATCTCCATAAACTATCGCAGTCAGTGCTAAATCCAGCTCTTTTTTGAAAATCATATACCGGATCCTGGACATATTCAGGTCGTATTCTCCATTACTTATATACACCTTAGCATACAGCAAGTATTCACCGTTGATGGTGATCCAGTCTGCCAAAACTTCATCCCGCATTTCAAAGTTGATTGCCTGGTAATCATAGACATTACCGACTGCTAGAAACAGCTCTCCAGTTAGATCGGAATGTGTTAAAGTATACTTCCTGCTATCTATCGGTACAAAAGCAGTTGCTGGTGGAATAAAGGTAACGCTCAATCGTTCTGGCTTGAATTTGCTCATGGCACAAGGCTCCTTCCCGCTAAAAGAATCCTTTTCCGATATCATATGCCTTTGAACCGAAATCCGTGACAATCGCCTATATTTTTAAGTTTCCAGGCTTTTGACTTCGGCTTTTATTAGCTGCCATTTTCCCTTTTCATATATCCATGTCGATTCAATATTCGCAATTCCATCCGCGTTATATGCACCATTAATTCGCTGGATGCCTTTTAACCCATAAAGATCATCTTTTACCTTAATCGGCTTTAAAATGCCAAAAGGAAGAACCATTAACTCTGTTGGTTCATTCAGCTTTCCGTCCTGATATAAACCAAGGCGTTCGTACTCCTCTTTTCTGTCGCTTAGATCAAAACTATATGACTGGCCTGTTTCCTGGATACTTACGGAAGCCTTGTAACCATCCTCAAATCGGCTGTTGACTGCAAGAGGTTCTGGTACAGTCAGATTGGTAACTTGGAAATCCTTTAAACTATATAAATAAAAATTCGATAGACCTCCGCTTCCCCCGGTAGGAACACTGATAAATATGTCTTTTACGGAATCGTGGTTCAAATCTTTATAAATAGTAGTGGGATCGTATCCACTATCTAGGTCAATTTTATATATTTCACCATTTGAGGCTCTGACTTTTAAAAAAATCTTTTTGAGAAACTGTGCCCCTTCTTCATAAAGAACTCCTTTTACATAAATCAAATCCTTTTTTCCATCGCCAGTTACATCAACTTTTTCTTCAGAAATCGTCACCGTTTTTTCATTAGACTCCCCTGCATATACGCCGGTAAGGGCGGTTAACGACATAAAAAAGAATGCGCTGAACGTGATTAATAGCTCCTTTTTCAACATGCATCACCCCGTTATACCTTAACATGTCCAAATATGGTAAAAAAATGCACAAAAAACCTCTCTGATTAAATCAGAGAGGTTAATGATGATTATTTATGCTTGGATTCTTCGTGTTTACGGTATTCCCAGGATTCAATACCTTTCAAACCTTCGATAGTATCAGCATAAAACACTGGGTCTTTTCCTTCTTTTCGCTGTTCTCTATAATCCTTTAATGCTGCCATGGCGATTTTTGCAAGCAAGGTTATGGCTACAAGGTTGATCAGGGCCATTATTCCCATGAAAAGATCCGCCAAATTCCAGACAATGGCTAACTCGGCAACTGAACCGAACAAAACCATTGCGATAACAGCAAGACGATAAATAAACAGTGCTGTAGGACTTTCCTTGATGAATTCAATATTCGTTTCACCGTAATAGTAATTTCCGATAATAGAGGTGAAAGCAAAAAGGAAAATAGCTCCTCCGACGAAAGCTGGTGCCCATGAACCTACATGAGCTGTCAGGGCAGCCTGTGTTAACTGGATACCATCTAAATCAGGATTCGTATATTCGCCTGACATAATAATGATAAAGGCTGTTGCTGTACAAATGAGTAAAGTATCTGTAAATACTCCTAATGTTTGAATTAGCCCTTGTTTTACTGGGTGTGTGACTGCAGCAGTCGCAGCAGCATTTGGTGCACTACCCATACCAGCCTCATTAGAAAATAGGCCTCTCTTGATTCCCATCATGACCGCTGCTCCAATACCGCCGCCAACTACTTCCTGTAAGCCGAAAGCATTTTTAACAATCAGTGAGAGCATAGCCGGGATTTCACTGAAATTCATAACCACGATAAACGATGCGAGAATCAAATATATCACCGCCATGATTGGCACGATGATTTGTGATACAAAAGCAATTCTCTTGATGCCGCCAAAAATAACTGCGGCAGTCATAATAGTTAGGATGATTCCCATCCAAAAACGATTGAATCCAAATGCCTGGTCAAATGCAAGGGCAATTGTATTCGATTGGACAGAACTAAAAACCAAACCAAAAGTAAAAACGATAATGATTGCAAACAAAACGCCTAACCAGCGTTTGTTCAGTCCGCGTTCCATATAATAAGCAGGACCGCCGCGATATTCTGCCTCATCAGCATCTTTTACCTTATAGATTTGAGCTAGAGTACTTTCGATAAAGCTTGATGCAGCACCGATAAGGGCAATGATCCACATCCAGAAGACAGCTCCCGGACCTCCGGCTGAGATAGCTGTCGCTACACCGGCCAGGTTACCTGTACCAACTCTAGAAGCCAGGCTGACCGTGAATGCCTGGAATGAAGACCTTCCCCTTTTCCCTTCGGCAGATACCGTGGCTGGATCTTTTAATACCCTGATCATCTCAGGCAAAAATTTGAACTGAACAAATCTGGTTCTGAAAGTAAAATATGTACCCAGTACTACGAGAACAGCAATTAAGATATAACTCCACATATAGTTGTTCAATTCAGATATGATGTTGTTGAAAATTTCCATAAAAAACTCCTTTATTAGTTTTTGACAAAGCTGATTTTCTTTGAACATAACTTTTCGTATAATAACTATCAACTACTTGTGCGAACAACCTCAGAGTGATTTTTCAGCTACTCCTTAAGTGTGGTGTCGTAAAAAATGCGCGAAATAGCAAAAGTTTACGAAAAGAGTTTTGTAAAAAGATATTTTAATATAGTTTTCAATGTACCAAAATACAAGTTGGTTTACAATGGTACTTCGCTTCCATTTCAGCTTTGCCAAGACAGTGAGGAAGCTATCTATGTAATACCCTGATAATGGTTAAAAAAACAAAAAACACAGCAATAGTGCTGTGTTTTTTGGGCGAAAGTCTTGCTATTGTGATTTTTTATCTTGTTCATTTTCTCTTTTCCAAATGGCAGTAAACTTCCCTGTTTCACTTTCATCCACCAGGAAAGATCCATTTGTATATCGATCGCTGAACCTTAATTCTGAAGCATTTACAGAGACAATCTGCTGTTTTTCTGACTGGAAGAATACTTCGTCATCACCATGGACAGCTTCCACACCAACAATACGGTGTGGATTTGCTTTCAATTCACGGAGCATTACAACACCGCGTTTCGCGCGAGATGTCTTCTCGAATTCTGAAAGCTTCATTTTCTTAACGGCACCGCGCTGTGTCGCGATTACGATGGAATGGCTTTGGTTATTGTCGATCATTTTCCCGCCAACAACATAATCCCCATCCTTAAGGTTCATACCTTTGACGCCGGCTGCCCTAATCCCAATCGGACTGATTTCTTCTTCGCTGAACCATAGACCATAGCCGAGATGTGATGCAAGGAACAAATCCTTCTCCCCGTTGGTTACATGTATGTCGATGACTCTGTCGTCACCCTTGACATTGATTGCAGTTAGCGGTTTGGAGTATCTCTGAGCTTTATATAGACTTAATTCGGATTTTTTCACCATGCCATTCTTTGTCACAAATAAGAAGAATAAATTCTGTGCGAAATCGGTAACAGGAACAGCTTTGATGATTTCTTCATCGCGGTCTAAAGGGACTAGATTTGCTACATGCTGACCAAGGTCTTTCCAGCGTATATCAGGAAGTTCATGGACAGGCAAGTATAAGTAGCTCCCTTTATTCGTGAACAACAGCAAGACATCAGTTGTATTCATATTCAACTGTGATAACAGTCTATCTGTATCCTTCATGGCGAAATCCTGACCATTGGATGCAGCATAAGACCTTTGGCTTGTCCGTTTCACGTAGCCATCCTTTGTCACAGTTACAATAACGTCTTCACTTGCGATCAGGACCTCAAGGTTAATCTTGATTTCCTCAATCTCTTCCTCGATTTTTGTCCGTCGATCATCTGAGAAACGCTTTTTGACATCCTTCAGTTCCTTTTTGATGACAGATAATAGCTTCTTCTCACTGCCCAGTATGGCGGTAAGTTCCTCTACCTTCTTGGCAAGCTCCTCCGCCTCGGCTTGAAGAGCAGTAATATCAGTATTTGTCAGTCGGTATAACTGCAAGGATACAATCGCTTCAGCCTGGACTTCAGTGAAATCAAATTTTTTGATCAAGTTATCCTTGGCGTCACGCTTATCTTTAGAAGCGCGAATCGTTGCGATGACCTGGTCAAGTATCGATAAAGCTTTAATGAGACCTTCAACGATATGTTGGCGGTCCCGGGCTTTTTGAAGGTCATATTGGGAACGCTTCGTTACAACATCCTTCTGGTGGTCAATATAAGCATCCAGCAGCTCGACAAGTCCCATCAATACAGGTCTTTTCTTGTTGATGGCAACCATATTGAAGTTATAGGTAATCTGTAAATCACTGTTTTTGTAAAGGTAGTGCAAAACGCCGTTTGCGTCTGCTTCCTTCTTCAATTCAATGACAACACGCAGGTCGGTGCGGTCCGTCTCATCACGAACTTCCGAGATGCCTTCCACTTTACGGTCAAGACGGAATTCATCGATCCGCTTGACTAGATTAGCTTTGTTAAGTTCATAAGGAACTTCAGTGATAACAATCTGCTGCTTTCCGCCGCGGATGTCCTCAATTTCAGCTTTGCCGCGAACAATGATCTTACCTTTACCTGTTTTATATGCCTTTGCGATTCCCTCGACACCTTGGATGATTCCACCCGTCGGGAAGTCCGGCCCCTTGATTACCTCCATCAGATCTTCCACCGTGCAGACAGGGTTGTCCATCCTCATGATTACCCCATCTATCACTTCCGCTAAATTATGCGGAGGAATATCAGTCGCATAACCCGCGGATATTCCGGTAGATCCATTGACCAGTAAATTAGGGAACATCGCAGGAAGCACCGTAGGCTCACTTGATGTGTCATCAAAATTCGGAATGAACTCGACGGTTCTTTTCTCGATATCCCTTAACAGTTCACCGGCGATTGCGGACAATCTTGCTTCTGTATAACGCATTGCTGCTGGCGGATCACCGTCAATGCTTCCGTTATTCCCATGCATTTCGACAAGGTAGTTCCGCACTTTCCAATCCTGACTCATACGCACCATTGCTTCATATACAGAAGAATCACCGTGAGGATGGTAGTTACCAATTACGTTTCCAACTGTCTTGGCTGATTTCCGGAATCCCTTTTCATTTGTATTGCCTTCTACATGCATAGCATACAAAATCCTGCGTTGAACAGGCTTGAGCCCGTCCCTTGCATCAGGAAGTGCACGTTCCTGGATAATATATTTACTATAGCGGCAGAAACGGTCGCCCAGTACATCTTCTAAAGGAAGGTCACGAAATTTTTCAACTGAACTCATTCGTCAGCACCCTCCTCTGCAACTGATATATTTTCATTTTCAAGGATGTTTCCATCTTCCTCAAGGCCGAACGCTACATTGGATTCAATCCATTTCCTGCGTGGCTCAACCTTATCTCCCATAAGGGTCGTCACTCTTCGCTCCGCTCTAGCTGCATCGTCAATGCGCACCCTGATCAAAGTCCTGGTCTCCGGATCCATCGTCGTTTCCCAAAGCTGGTCGGCGTTCATTTCCCCGAGTCCTTTGTAACGCTGGATTATATAGCCTTTGCCGACTTTCTTCATCGCGCCCTTCAGCTCTTCGTCGCTCCAGGCATATTCGATAATTTCTTTTTTGCCCGTTCCCTTGCTGACCTTATATAAAGGCGGAAGGGCAATGAATACCTTGCCGGCTTCGATCATCGGCTTCATATATCGGTAAAAGAACGTCAGCAAAAGCACCTGGATATGAGCACCATCAGTATCAGCATCCGTCATGATGACGATTTTGTCATAGTTGATGTCTTCTACATTGAAGTCAGACCCAACGCCAGCACCAATTGCATGGATGATCGTATTGATTTCTTCATTTTTGAAAATGTCCTGCAACTTTGCTTTTTCTGTGTTGATGACTTTACCTCGCAGTGGAAGCACAGCCTGGAATTTCCTGTCGCGGCCCTGCTTGGCAGAGCCGCCCGCAGAATCACCTTCTACTAGATAAAGTTCATTTTTAGAAGGATTCTTTGATTGAGCTGGAGTCAGTTTGCCGGATAGCATCGCATCTGATCTCTTTCTCTTCTTCCCGCTTCTTGCATCTTCACGTGCTTTACGGGCCGCGCTTCACGTGCCTGGTATGCCTTAATAGACTTTCGGATCAGCAATGTACTGATATCTGGATTTTCCTCAAGGAAATAAGAAAGATGCTCTGAAACGACTGAATCGACGGCAGATCTTGCTTCACTTGTCCCTAACTTTCCCTTTGTCTGGCCTTCAAACTGAAGCAGTTCTTCAGGAATACGTACGGAAATGATACCTGCCAGACCTTCTCGGATGTCAGCTCCATCAAGATTCTTATCCTTCTCCTTGAGCAAGCCAACCTTACGGGCATACTCATTAAATACACGGGTCATCGCTGTTTTTGAACCTGCTTCATGTGTACCGCCATCTTTCGTGCGGACATTGTTGACGAATGACAGCACATTCTCTGAGTATCCATCGTTAAATTGGAACGCAAATTCAACTTCTATTTGGCTGTATTCACCTTCAAAGCTGACAACTGGATGCATTTCATCTTTTTCTTCGTTCAAATATTCTACGAAAGCCTGGATACCAGTCTCAAAATGGAACACATCTTTACCATCATTGCGATCATCGATTAACTCTATTTTCAATCCTTTTAACAAAAAGGCAGACTCTCTTAGACGTTCTGAGAGTGTATCGTAGTTATATGTTAAGGTTGAGAAAATTTCAGGGTCTGGTTTAAAGTGGATTGTGGTCCCAGATTGGTTTGTTTTTCCGATCTTTTCGAGCGTCGTCACAGGTTTTCCGCCATTTTCAAAACGCTGTTCATAGACGAAACCATCACGTTTGATTGTTACAACCAGCCACTCTGATAATGCGTTTACAACAGAAGCACCGACACCATGAAGCCCTCCGCTTGTTTTATACCCGCCCTGTCCAAACTTTCCTCCTGCGTGCAGGACGGTAAGGATCACCTCAGGTGTCGGTTTTCCGAGCTTATGCATCCCGGTAGGCATACCTCTCCCTTTATCCTGGACACTGATGGAATTATCTTTATGGATTTTGACGATGATTTGATTACCGTAGCCACCTAGTGCTTCGTCTACCGAATTATCAACGATTTCATATACGAGGTGATGAAGTCCACGTGTATCTGTGCTCCCAATATACATACCCGACCTCTTGCGAACTGCTTCAAGACCTTCTAGTACCTGTATGGCATCATCATTATAATCAAAAGCTTGCTGATTTCTTGCCACGAACATACCCCTTTCATTTCTTGCAAACAACATTGACGGTTTTTATGTATAGTGTCAATGATTTCGTTAAGTATTCGTCTTTTCTGATTTAAAAGATTACGTGCAATGTATCCTTTTCCATAATCAGAACAATTGTTCTCTTAGTTATTTTACCATATGAATGGCGTCTATGCTTAATTGTAGCGATTAATTGGGATTTGGCAAACTGATTTAAAGAATTAATTGGAATTTTGTCATAAAAACTCTGTTATTTGGAGACTTATATGAAGTTTTTATGTCATTTTTCATACTATTTCCTGCAGGATTCAAATCATTATCCGCTAAACTCCCAGCGATTTCCGCCGTTAATTTTTTAAGATGTACTGCAACATAAGAACAAATACATTTATGGAGGACTTTTAATATGAGAAAAACGAGGGTAATTTTTCTTGGATCGGCATTAATCGTTCTTCTTGCCCTTACTGCCGGTGGAGCATTCAGGAATGATGGTAAAGAAGAACCTGGATCCAGAATCCATTCCTCAGGACAACAAGTAATGATGTCCCAGTCTATGGCAAACGTGAATAACGTGAAGATGGGAGAGAAGATCAAGAACCAACTCGATACACAAGGAGAGGTCACTTTAATCTTTCATAACAAGAAGGATACCAGTCACTATTATGATCATGAAGCAACAGTTGATTTTGTAAAAGAACCAAGTGTGGAGGAAATAGACGAAATTACCAGAGATATTAAGGGCTGGGTAATTAAGCATTTAAACTCCATATATATTTTCAGGTCTACAGTGATGGAAACGCCGGAAATGATTGAGTATTTTAACCAGAGAAAAAATATCGAGTATTCTGAGCCTAACTTTATCTTAATGCAAAATGAAGCAAACGGCCCAAATGATCTTCTTTACCAGGAGAATTATCAATGGAATTTGCCAGTCATCGGTACGGAACAAGGCTGGTCGGTAACCCGAGGGACGGAGGATATTGAAATAGCGATTGTTGATACTGGTGTTGATCTGGACCACCCCGATTTAAGGAATAGACTTGTAAAAGGCTATAACGTCATAAACGATAAAGCTGAACCTGATGATGATAATGGGCATGGTACCCATGTAGCTGGAATTATTGCTTCGGAAACAAATAATAACGAAGGTGTTGCCGGCATGACCTGGTTCAGTAAAATCATGCCCATTAAAGCGATGGGGGCTAAAGGCTATGGTACTACTTTCGATATAGCAAAAGGGATTGTCTGGGCTGTCGACCACGGTGCAGATGTCATCAACTTAAGTCTTGGCAATTACCAGCCTTCGAAGGTTCTCGAAGAAGCAGTGAGATATGCATTTGAAAAAGACGTCGTCATGGTTTCTGCAGCTGGCAATGATGGTTCAAATCAACCAACGTATCCTTCGGCATACCCAGAAGTATTGAGTGTAGCCGCTGTAGATTATAATGGGAACAGAGCAAGCTTTTCAAACTACGGAGAATATATTGATATTGCTGCGCCAGGTGTTTATATACCTAGCACCTACTATAACAAACAATACGCTGCCCTTTCAGGTACATCGATGGCAGCTCCGCACGTCGCCGGTCTTGCAGCATTAATCAAATCAGCTAATCCAGAGTTGAAAAGTTCACAAGTTATCAAGATCATTAAAAATTCCGCAATCGATCTTGGTGAGCAAGGAAAAGATATTGATTATGGAAACGGCTTAATTGATGTGAATTCAGCACTGCAGGAAGCAAGTAAAGAACAACCAACCGACAGCAAACAAGAAAAGACGCTGTTTGATTGGCTCAGATAAACCATAAACCTTAAAACAAACAAGCCGCCATTTAAATTTTGGCGGCTTGTTTCTGTCATACCAGATTATATAATTGTTCATCAACTTCTTCCAGAAGAGGACTAAGCTCTCCTGAGGAAAGGATATATAACTCATGCATTGCCCTTGTACATGCAGTATATAGCAATTTCCTTTCTTCCGTTCTTGTGTAGGAAGACGAATCATAAATAATCACTGCGTCGAATTCAATACCTTTTGCGAGATACGTTGGTACCACATTAACACCATTTTCAAATGTCATAGTGCCTTTTTCAATCAATCTCGCATCATGTACTTTCTTGACTCCCTCAAATGCCGATCTGCTCTCTTTCGCAGTTTTACAAATAACTGCAATGTTCTTATAGCCCGACTTCTGTAACTTGGAAATAAGTTCATTTACCTTAAGAATAGTGTCGTTGCCTTCACTGCTACTGATGATAACCGGTTTTCGCCCATTACGGTTGAAAGGCTCAATCATATCTCCACCATCGATCAGTTGGCGAGTAAATTCAACTATTTGTTTGGTTGATCTGTATGTTTTTGTCAGCCTGTATAATTCCTTTTCTCCAAAGCCAAGAACTGATTCCGCAAGGATTGTTGGTGCTCCTGTTGGACCTGAGTATATTGCCTGGTTGATATCGCCTAGAAGAGTCATCTTGCTGTACGGGAAAAGCATTTTAATATATGCAAACTGGAAAGGAGTGTAGTCCTGAGCTTCATCAATGAAAACATGGCGAATTGATGTATTCGATTTTCTGCCTTCTATTAAATCCTGCAGGTAAAGAAAGGGAGTTGCATCTTCATATGCAATATACCTGTTTTCTAATTTATTGATTGACATTTCACATGTTGCAGCCCAATTTTCAGGGATTCCTTCCGGTTTTTGATGATCCTCTTTAAAGAAGTTCATGAATATCGCTTTAGTATTAATGAACTTTAATTTTTTTACCGCATTGAACAAAGGCTTAAAACGTCTTTTGACTACCATTTCCGATAGCCACTGCTGCTCTCGGTCATAATCATGGAAGGTATCATCAGCTCCACCCTGTTTTTGCTGGCTTCGCTTGTATGCTTCCAGATAATCTTCCTTTTCAAGGAACTGAATCTCTTTTTCCACCCATTCCTGAGACAATTCTGCTTTTGCTTTTTTCTTAAGTTCCTTTAACAGCCATTCCTTGACAAGCTGAATTCTATTTGGAATTGAAATACTGTCATCAAGTGAATCATAGTATTCCGCTATGTCTTTCTTTGAGATGATTGCCCGTTTTTTTATACCTAAACTCTTAAAAACAAGTGTATCACTGGCTAATTGCTCTGCGTATTTATCCAGTAATTCTTTAAACTCCAAACTTGCTTTAAAACGTATGCTTCCAATTCTGTCAAAATAAGTTTCATTCTTTTCTGCTTCAAGAAGGAACTCCATTTGTTCAAAAGGATCTTCCAGTTCATATTCGGATCCAAAACGTGTTGAAAGATACTCCTGGAATGTTGCCTGCTGCATATTTTCCTCTCCAAGCTCCGGTAAAACAGTAGCGACATAGCTATTGAAGAGTGGATTGGGTGAAAATAACATAATATTTTCTGAGGTGATGATATTTCTGTATTTGTACAGTAAATAAGCGACACGCTGCATGGCAGCTGATGTTTTTCCGCTTCCTGCCACACCCTGAACGACAACTAGGCTGCTGGAGTCGTTGCGGATGATTTGGTTCTGTTCCTTCTGGATTGTTGCCACAATGGTTTTCATTTGGGTATCGGCATTGTTGCCCAGGACTTCCTGAAGCATTTCGTCACCAATGGTAACCCCGGTTTCAAACATTGCTTTGATTTTGCCACCCTTAATGACAAATTGGCGCTTTAGCTCCATCAATCCTTCAATTGTATCTGTTTCTGTTTTGTATTGCGCCGGACCGGGTGAGTAGTCGTAATACAGACCGGATATCGGTGCTCTCCAGTCATAAATCAGGAAGTTTTCTTCTTGTTCATCCATTAGAGTCGCAATGCCTAAGTAAATTCTCTCGGGCCCATTTTCACCATCTTCTTTAAAATCGACTCTGCCGAAATACGGAGAAAACCTGAGGCGGGATAATGTCTGAAGCTGTTTGACCATTTGGGACTGTGTCCGTTCTCGCTCGGATAAAAGCGCGGCCTGTTGCTTTATACTCGTGAAGGTTTCCGCCACATCATCTGCTTCGTCAAAGTTGACCGTAACATCTTCCCAAAAGGTTTTTCTGATTTGAAGAGCATCTGAGCCGACATCAATTGAACTTTCATTCCATTTCGCTGCTTTTTTATCAATTTCTTCAATGATGAAATCAACACGTTCCTGTTCCATTTCTAAATCTGTAAGCTGCTTTTTTTTCATGAAAAATCACTCCCAAACTCAATGCTCTTTTACTTGACTGCCACTAATATTTGTGTTAATGTTATAATATAATTATTGTGTTTATGCACATTAGATCAACATTGCTAACTTTCATTTTACTATGTAGCTATTTTTATTACAAATACCTTTTACCTAAAACCACCTTTTAAGGTGCTTTTTTATTTTCTACAAATATCTTATATATATTTATTCGATTTCTAACCTTTCTAAACATAAAAAACCGCGATGCTGAGTTGCAGCACGCGGTTTTTTCATAGTTTATACAAATTATTGCTTGCTAAGTTTGATTACGGATGCGATGTTTGCAGCAATTCTTTCAACATACGTTCTGGCGTTTTCGAACGCGTCTTCTAGAGTTATGACACCTGGTACTATGCTGAATACCGCGTCGATTCCATGTTCGTGTACGACCTCACAGCCTGATGCGACATTACCAGCAATCGCGATTACCGGAACATTTTGTATTTTCGCTGTTTTGGCAACGCCAATCGGGGTTTTTCCAAATATCGTCTGTCCATCAATCTTGCCCTCACCAGTTATGACAAAATCGGCGTCTTGTAAATGGGTTTCAAGCTTGGCAGCGTCAAGGACAATGTCTACGCCTCTTTTTAACTCGGCAGACAGGAATGCCATCAATCCCCCACCCAATCCTCCAGCTGCGCCTGCACCTGAAACATGTTCAATATTCTTGCCAAGATCAGTACGAAGGATCTCAGCAAAATGATGCAGGTTGTTATCCAATACTTCAACCATTTCTTGAGTTGCCCCTTTTTGCGGCCCAAAAATATGTGATGCGCCTCTCACACCTGTCAATGGATTATCTACATCACATGCTACTTCAATTTTTACCGCTCCCAAACGTGTGTCTATTCCAGCCATGTTGACGGTTGAAAGATTATTTAAAGCTCCTCCGCCCTCGAGGATTTCCTTTCCATCAGCATCGAGAAGCATGATTCCAAGGGCTCTTGCCATGCCTGCTCCTCCATCGTTAGTGGCACTTCCGCCAATTCCAATAATTATATGTTCGACACCATAATCCAAAGCGGCAGCAATCAATTCACCTGTTCCCCTGGTTGTTGTAACAAGCGGGTTTCTTTCTTCAGGAGGCACGAGATGAAGTCCGGATGATGCAGCCATCTCAATGACTGCTGTCTTTTCATCACCGGAAATGCCAAAAAATGCCTCAACCGGAGTACCAAGCGGTCCTGTTACTGTTTTAGTGATAATTTTCCCTCCTGTTGCGTCAACGAGTGATTGAACGGTTCCTTCGCCTCCATCTGCCATCGGTACCTTTACGAAACTTGCCTCTGGGAGGATTTTCTTCATTCCATTTTCGATTGCAGTGGCTGCCTCAAGCGCTGTAAGGCTTTCCTTAAATGAATCAGGTGCTATTACAATTTTCATGCTCGTTTCTCCTCTCATTGAATACCCCCCGAAAGTTCCTTATTTCTTCCCGATAACCAGGAATCCCTATAATGCCTGTGAATTTGTCCTATAAATCTCCATTGTCATGTCAATTTTATCTAGAGTTAACTGTTTTGTTTAAACATCCCATTTCAAAATCGCTGCCTAGCAAAAATTGAATACTTATCATTATGGCTGAGTATTGTGAATAACAAAAGAAAAGCGTGAGAACTCAGGTCCTCACGCGCTAGAATTATTTTGTTAAAGCGTGCTCTACTTTGATGCATCTGTCCATAATCACCGTATAGCCTTTATCATCAAGGAAATTATAGGCCTCCTCATTTTCAAGCCCAAGCTGTGCCCAAAAAACATCAGCATCAATTTCCGCAAATTCCTTTGCTACCTCCATCAAATATTCTGAACGGCGGAAAACATTTACGATATCTACGTGGTCTTCGATCTCTTTAAGTGTTTTAACGGCTTTAACTCCCAGTACCTCATCCACAGTTGGATTGACAGGAATGATTTCATAGCCCGCTGACTGCATTGCCTTCGATACCATATAGGAAGTCCGCTGAGGATTGTCGCTCAATCCGACAACGGCTATCTTTTTTGCCTTTTTAAGGATTTGACCGATTTCTTCGCGGTCTGGATATTTATTTGCCATATTATCTCACTCCTATGGATTATTCTGAACCTAGTTATATTTTATCTCACAATTATGAAGACTCAAATCAACTTGCCTATCAGTAATCGATGAAACCATGCTAATCTGACTACGATGATTTTAGTTTGTACTTACTTCTTTTTTTCAGTAATGTAAATTGGTCAGACACTACTGCGATCACAGTACCTAGGATTAAACCATTATTAAGGATGGATACTAGGACAGGCGGTACGTTGCGGAAAGCTTCTACTGGAAGGAACATTGCTCCTACACCGGCCAGCAGCGAAGTTCCAATCACGATCCGAATCCTCTTTTTGTCGTTCTCACGGTCGAATTCCGTAAAAGCAATCCCAATCATATTGACGAATATGACAAATGTGACTGAATAGCCAACAGGTGCAGGCAGTGAAGCGAACAAAGACATCACATGCGGCAGCATGCTGGCCACGACGATCAGCAATGAGCTAAGGATAAAAGGCATAATGCTTATAATTCCAGTTGTTGCGATAAATCCCGCTGCACCAGAAATGGGGACAGATCCTATCGCAGAGAAAACTCCTCCAAGAAGCTGGTTGATACCGGCTGTAAAACCGCTGGCACGATAACGGTAATCCGCATTTTGAGAACCCATGTCTTTCAAAACTTGTCCAGTAACCCTAATGCTAGCTAACATATTCGTGATTAACAGGAAAGTGATAAAGATCGAAGTCACGATTAATCCTGAATCAAAGATGGGCTTCCCGAAAGCGAAAATCTCAGGAATGGCAATCGCTGCTCCTGTGTAACCTTCGTACGCTATGCCCAGGTCTAATATCGAATAAACCACCCAGCCAACAGCCAGGCTTATTAAGATTGCATACTGGCTGACCCATTTAATCCGATGTCGAGTCAGGTAGAAAGTAATGATAACCAAGAAAATGCTGAAAAATGCGATTGGAAGACTGACCTCGGTTCTTCCGCCCCCTAGTCCCACCATTCCTTTAAGGAAAGAGCCGCTTAATTGTATGACGAGCAAAAGCAAATATATCCCGCTAACTACAGGTGTGAACAGCTTTGCCAGTTTATCAATAAGCTTGAATAAGCTTAGAAGGAAGAATACAATTCCACTGATGATCATGGCTCCTTCTAAAGCCTGCAGAGTCTCGATGTTTGATGAAAACAGTGTCGCACTTAACCCTGCATAAATTGTAAATACACCCCACCAAAGACCGGCTGGACCCTCGTTAATTGGCATGCGATGCCCGATCAGGGACTGCAATAGACCCGAAATACCCAAAACAAACATCGTCCTTTGAACAAGTCCAGTCGTCTCCAAGACATTCAATTGGAATAAATCCGCAATCGCAATTGGAGCAACGATTGAACCAGCAATAATAAATGCCATCCACTGAATGGCTGATAAGAATGTCTTCATTTATAATCTCCATCTTCTTGGCATAATAGTTAATCATATTTACAGAACTAGCTTCATGTTTTATCTATGCTAACGCTATAGGGGACATGGTTTTTCCTTCGCCTATAATAATATCGTACTTACGGATATTGTAAATAAGAAGCATTATTTAGTTTTACGTACAAACTAAAAGGCATCCAATTCAGGATGCCCTTGCCGTGCGCTAATAGCTTGTGAACCAGAAGATTCTCTGTATCCAATAAACAATATATTTAAAGGGAGTCAGTGTGTCCTTATTTTCTTCATAATCAAGTGTGAATCTTGCTCCGTCGTTATTCCAAATCCTATTGAAATAATGATCAACATCTTTAATGACTTGACTGTCAGAGGGAGCTATAATCTTCATGTTGGTTTCTAGGTTTAAATCATCAAGATTTCGCCGGGTGAAGTTCGCAGAACCTCCGAGTATCACGCTGTTTTTACCGCGGTCAAAAAAAATCATTTTGGTATGATATTGCTCCTGGTCAGCATTGTACCATTTTACTTTGATATTTTCGCTTCCAAATTCCATTATTTCTTCCGAAACAGGAATATTAGGTAAACCTGATTTTTGATTTCCAAACGCATTTGTATTTGGATCAAGTATCATATTAATTTTTGCTCCTCGATCGGCTGCCTTGTCGATTTCGTCAATGACCTTCCTTTCGGCCAAATAGAACATCCCAATCCAAATCCGATCTCCTTTACCTGTCTTTTTCAGTTCATCCAGGAGATGTTTGAGTATTTTTCCTTCCGTTAAAACCTGGACCTTAACAGCCCCTTTTTCTTCTATAGGTTTGTAATCAGGAAGGCTTCCACCTCCAGAGAAATCAATGACTGCCTGTTCAGATTCCAGAATATCCCCTATTATATTTCCGCTAGTTTCAAAGGCTATATTTGAGTGGAAGCCGCTTGCATCATGTGGATTCGCGGATGCAACAATAGCTGTTTTCTCAGTGACGAACACCTTCCTGTGATTAGCCTTAAGGTTCAAAAGCTCAAGATAGGAACGAAGCGTCACGTCAGGAGCATTCTTTGCCATCGGATTGGGTATCCATCCTTCTCCTGATTGTCCAAACCATTGAAAAAACACCCTCCAAACACCCGTATATAATGGGTTCGAGTCTCTTAGCGGATCTAGATTAGTGAAAATCACTTTTATGTCATTATCACGAAGTTCCTTCAGAATTCCCGATTTGTGGGAACCGTATGTCAAATTAATTTCATCAGTGATGAACACAATAGAAAGATCCTTATGCTTTTTCTTCTGGGCAATTAGTTTTTCACTGATAGATTCACTTAGTTCCGGATAACCCATGTCTTCTTTGTAATAGCCATTGAATAAAAACATATCAAGGACGATGAAGTCCTCCGCTTCCTCAATCCTCTTCAGTACCGTATCGAATATTTCATGCTCGTACTTTTTTTTACCATCTGCCCCCTTGTAGGTTAGATCATATAAAAAGCGGACATCCTTGACGTTATGGACTTCTCCTTCATACGATAAGCCTTCAGGAAGGGCTTTATTCGTATGATAAACAGCAGTAATGAGTACTATTAATGCAAGCATGAGTAAAATTAATAACCATTTTCTTTTCGATAACCTTTTTACAATCCTCATTGAGAAGGACTCCTTAAAATTGAAATATACTTCCTTATTCACTTATTTAGCAAGTTATAAACTTAGCAAGCAACCAATGCAAGCGAACGAATGGACGAAATTGTTATGGGTTTTAATCAAATTTTCCAAAAAAAAATCTATAAAATTAATTGCCTTTGGTGAGTAAACAGTTTTGTTCAAGATTTGCATGGAGTTTTTAAGAGAACATGGTAAAATAAAAGAACCTTAAAATCTTAAAAGGAGAATATTTCATGGCATTAAATGCAATCATCATCATTCTAGCTTACTTACTTGGATCAATACCTTCCGGCCTCATAATCGGTAAAGCATTCTATGGCAAAGACATCCGAGAACATGGGAGCGGGAATTTAGGCGGCACAAATACCTTCCGGACATTAGGGGTTAAAGCAGGTTTAGTAGTAAGTACTGCTGACGTCTTGAAAGGAACACTTGCAGCCAGTCTGCCTTTGCTTCTGAATGCTGATGGTCTCCATACGCTTTTAGTAGGGGTGTTTGCTGTAATTGGACACATGTACCCTGTTTTTGCAGGATTTCGAGGCGGCAAAGCGGTCGCTACTTCCGGTGGTGTTTTATTGGCGTACATACCGTTATTATTCTTACTCATGCTCATAATCTTTTTTATCAGCTTGTACATAACAAAGTATGTTTCTCTTTCCTCGATTCTAACTAGTATAGCAGCGTTCATTTATTCTCTGATAACCCAGGACCTTCCATTGATAGTGGTTGTCGCTGTCCTTGCTACATTTGTTATTTACAGGCACAGGGCGAATATTGACAGAATACGTAAAAAGACCGAGCCGAAAATCAAGTGGCTTTAATATCAGTTAACAGGAACAACAAGCGCCTCGTTCAGCCCCACAAGCGCTGGAGGGCTGCCCATTGAAGTCGTTCTTTGACTTCAATGGGCGGACCGAAATCGAAATGTATAGCCGACTGCCCAGAAACGCTGATACTGGAGACTCCGACAAAGAAGTGCTTTTTGCTTCTGCCGGCGGAGTTGAAGTTTCAAGTTTCTAGGAGGCGACACTAGACAATTCGAAATGCGGAGGCGACTGCCCAACTCCGACAAGCGTTGGAGGGCCTGACAGTGAAGTCGCTCTTTGACTTCATTGGCGGTACCGAAACGTCTCGAGGAGTTAGGAGCCGCAGCTGGACAAACGTCTCGAGGGGCTAGGCGCTGGGGCTGGATTAAGAATACTACATGTAGTTATCCACAACTAAATAAAGGTAATATTTTGCTGTACAGCAAAGAAATTAGCCGTCAAACCCTTATAAAGGTTTGACGGCTTTTTTAGCTTAACGCTCTATTATAATGTTCTGTTGACTTACCGTTCCAGTCGAAAAGCTTCCCTGTTAAGCAATACAATGGCCCTTTACTATTTCCTGGCGATCCCAAAGGCCTTTAGTGCCTGTCCCAGATTGCTATACATTTTTACGTTATCGAAATTGATTCCAAGAGTAACGACTGAGTGTGCCAACTCAGGCCTCATTCCTGTAAGTTTCACATCCACTCCCGTAAGCTTAAGGCTATCTATTATTTTGAAAAGCTCCTGAGCGACCATTGTATCAACTATGAAAACACCTGAAAGATCTATGATTAGGCACTCAACTTCTTTATTCTCTGTTTCACGGAGGGTATGCTCCATCAAAATCCTTGCTCTATGCGTATCAATATCACCAATGACCGGCAAAACCGCTACACCATCAACAATGGAAATGACAGGGGTGCTAAGCTCATCAATGACCTCCTGCTGTGCTCTTAGACGCATATTTGCCTGTCCAGTGTACGAATTCGTGAAAGTGAGAATTAAATCATCAATGAATTTGTTAATGAGACTGCCGACCTTTAAGCTTTCCCCAGGACTTGAATCATTTAATTTATCCGCCATTTCGGAGAGTTCTTCCCACATTGCATCACGGATATTATGAAAATGCTGAACTGATTGACTAAGCGAAAAACCTAATCGCACTTTATCTTCACTCACCCATTTCCCCCAATCTTTTATTCTCTCTTCAGTTGATTCCCCTATTAGATAACTTTCGAGCAAGTGAATTAGTTCTTTAATCTGTTCTTTATATATATTGACTTTTGATTGGTGTGTTAATTTTTTGTACGCTTCTGGCTGATTTTTATCCATTGACTCTAATATCCTAGCTGTTACATTTTCTTCCCTTTCAATCAGGAAATCTTTAAATAGGTGCATTGTTCTATCCATCTCATGGCTCCTTTATAATGATCAGTTCTTTTTAAAATATTTTTTGTTCTCTATAAAAAATACATACTTTTGCTGGTATAATTTAAGTAAATATGTCATATACATTCGAAAGAACTCGAATTAAGGTTGGTCAGTTTAAAGATTGTAAATTCAGTTGAAATTACCCGAATCTAGATTAGTTCAAACAAACACAGGTCAAACAATATATAAAAAGAAGGGATACAAATGGAAGCTAAGAAATACTCTCCTTACTCACAATTCAATACCGGATTGGATAAGAAACAGTCATTTGTTAAGAACCAAACCTTAGCAGGACCAATAAATCCAGGCTTATTTCCGCCTTTCTTACTAATCAAACAATCTATCCCAGATCATAAGCTGGCAATCACGAAGGATGAGTTGACGATGATGGATTTATATCAGGAAAAAGAAATTCTCGAAAGCAAAAACCTAGAGCTCGAGCAGGAAATTTGTGAAAAACAGCAAACCTTAGAAAATCTGCAACTTGCCATCCAGTCAGCCAAAAGTGATTATCAAGCTGCTTCAGCGAGTCATTTGGCGGCCGGCTTGGCCCATGAAATCAGGAATCCGCTGACAACCATCAAGGGTTTTATCCAGTTGCTTCAGCCGGAATTGCATGCTGCCGGCAAGCAGGAGTTCGCAGAGGTAGCTCTTGATGAACTTAATCGAGCCAACAGCTTACTGACTGAATTTCTTTCTGTACTAAAGCCTGCCTCCTCTCAGAAAAAGAAGATATCCGTTAATAACTTAGCAGAAAGTATGTTCAAGCTGTTTTCAAGTGAGTCCATACTTAAGGATATCGAAATAGATATAGAACTTCCCGATAAAGAATTGTATGTATTGGCAGATGAACATGGTATTAAACAGGTGTTAATTAATTTATTGAAAAACGCCATTGAGGTCATAGAAGGAAATCAGAGAAATAAGGGTGCTATAAAATTGTTTGTTAATGAAGGGGATGGATTTGTTCACATATGTGTGTCAGATAATGGGAAAGGAATTGAAGAATACTCCTTGAAAAAAATCTTCACTCCCTTTTATACAACAAAAACAGACGGAACCGGCATGGGACTCGTAATCAGCAAGCAAATAATAGAACATCATGGCGGAGAAATGACGGTTATCACACAACCTTTTAACACCATATTTAAGTTCTCCCTCCCCGTCGATTAGAATATCAGCTTTTCGTTTAGTCGAAAAATTGTCATATTGAACACAGTTGGCAACTTCTTTCACTGGTAAACTGTAGGTAAGAACAGGAGAAAGAAGGCGAATTGAAATGGAAGAAGTTATAAAGCTGGCTGAAAATTATGTGTACACAACCACAACAGCTGATGTAACGTCGCCAGATGATTTTATTGTAGAATTTCTGACTGATATTCATGACAATGACAAACACTATCCTTCTACAATAAAAATAAAGAATATGGACGAACTAATTGATTTCCTGGAAAAAATGGAATGGTAGTATAGTTTTCTTCTCTCATAAACCAACGAGCCCTGTATGTAGTCCCTGGATTTATCATTACCTAAAACATAAATAAATGCGGTTCCTCGGGGAACCGCATTTTTGACTGAATAAGAAAGCATAAAATTTTTGTACTTAGATTAGTGTCCAGCTCCAGCGCCTAGCCCCTC
The DNA here is from genome assembly GCF_020524355.2 of Mesobacillus subterraneus. Lineage (NCBI taxonomy): Bacteria > Bacillati > Bacillota > Bacilli > Caryophanales > Bacillaceae > Mesobacillus > Mesobacillus subterraneus. The sequence continues at coordinate 1,863,323 of NZ_CP129019.1, read as the reverse complement.
GAGTCGCTAGGCTAGTGTCGCCTCCTAGAAACTCCGAAACTTCAACTCCGCCGGCAGAAGCAAAAAGCGCTTCTTTGCCAGAGTCTCCAGTTTCTGCGTTTCTGGACAGTCGGCTATACTTTTTAATTTCGGTCCTGCCAATGGAGTCAAAGTACGACTTCACTGGCAGGACCTCCAGCGCTTGTCGGGGCTGACCAAGGCGCTTGCGCTTTTCATACTTATAACAAGTTACACTTTAAGGAGTTTAAACTTTCCTGAACCAAAAACATCTTTTAGATAACCTAGTCTTGTATTATCGAAGTAAACTGAATCACCCTCATGAATCAGGATTGAAACTTCGGCAAATGTATAAATCTGATCATTTGTTAATGGCTGCTCCTCCAGAGCAACTCTTAGCTGCGGTCCCCCTCACCCGATTCCCACCGTCAGTCTGACATAGAGTTTTTCCCCAGTTTCACTTTCTTTTTTTATGGCCTTGCAATATGTTATAAGCGCTGTCAGTAATTTTAAACATATCCGCTCTCCTTCACCATCCTCATATTATCAAGATACTTTGCAAATATTTTATCGAATTATGACAAAAATATGAAAACCATACTGAAATTTATACATTTTTCATCATACATATAATATATTATCCATAGGGGCTTATAAATAAAAATGCCTCATTCTAATCTGGGGAGATTAATATGCGAAAAAAGAAGAGAAAACCTTTTGGACCAGCCTTGTTTGCTGGCTTAGGTGTTTTGGCATCTGTATTAACATTTCAGATGTATCAAGAAGCTGAGGCAAAAACACCAAGTGTTACAGTGAAATCTCAAAAATCACATCTTGAGAGAAGCTATGACGTTTCTGGAAAGAGCTTTATGGAAACGGTTAAATTAGGGGCAATCGGTGATATCCTGATTCACGATACGGTGTATGAAGATGCTTTCGTGAATCCTGGATATGATTTCAAACCGATGCTAAGTCATGTTAAAGAGTACTTAATTGAACCTGACCTGTTACTGGCTAACCAGGAAACGCTTCTTGGAGGAGTGGAAATCGGACTGTCTAGCTACCCTTCGTTCAATAGTCCTGTTGAGGTTGGTGAGGCGTTTATTGATGCAGGAGTGGACATTGTCTCAAATGCAAATAACCATTCGCTTGATAAGTCCGAAAAAGGCGTGATGGCTTCAATTAAAAACTTGGAATCTACAGGGCTTCCTTATGTAGAATCATACAAAGATGATACCGACCAGCAAAAATTGCGCATATTGAATACAAATGGGATTAATGTTTCCTATTTATCATACACCTATGGAACGAACGGGATCCCCGTCCCGATTGGAAAAGACCATCTAGTGAATCTGATTGACAGAGAAGCAATGAAGGCTGAAATTCATCGCGCTAAAACGGAGTCAGATGTTGTAGTCATGAGTATCCACTGGGGAAATGAATACCAGCGTTTCCCTACAACTGAACAAAAGGACCTTGCACAATTTCTCGTCGACGAAGGTGTTGATATCATTTTTGGGCATCACCCTCATGTACTTCAGCCTATGGATTGGCTGACATCATCAGACGGCAGAAAAGCATTGGTTGTTTACTCTCTTGGCAACTTTCTGTCAGGTCAAATGTGGGATTATAAAGATATTGGCGGACTTGCCACTGTGGAAGTAACTAAAACCATCACACCAGAAGGTAATGTAATTGTATTGAATAACCCTGAATTTATCCCGACCTTTGTTTCAAGCAGCAGGCAAAGGAATTACCAGGTGGTTCCTTTACAGGATGCAGGTAAATTCAGCCTTGCTGGAGCAGAAAATAAATATAACGAAATCATGGATCATATGACACAATTTATAAAAGAATAAAGTGAGAGTGCCCGGTCCATGAAGACTGGGCATTGCTTATGTTATAATCGGTCTATCTGGTATGGAAGGAGAACAATATGAATATTACAATTAAAGATGATGCAGCAGCATGGTATGAAAATGAAATGGACCTTTCATCCGGAAGCTATTTGCGATTTTTTGTCCGGTACGGCGGTTTCAGTTCAATCCAGAAAGGTTTTTCATTAGGTGTCTCCAAGGAAGAACCTGATCATATCGGTGTGAAAACTGAAAAGAATGATGTTACCTATTATATTGAAGAAAAAGATATTTGGTATTTTGACGGCCATGATTTAATCGTTGAGCTTCACCCGGTTGGCAAGGAACCCGATTTTAAATTTGAAAAGAAATAAGGCAGACGCATTTTGCGCCTGCCTTATTTCTTTTCTTTTATAAGGTGGTTCTGAATTCCCTCTAGTTTCAAAATTTCTGCTCGCTTCGTTCCTAACAGATCGAAGTGAGGATAACTTGTCTTCCTTTTGTCAATCCACTCCGGCTGCAAACCATATTTTCTTCCCCAATCAGCCAGCTTTTGAAGATCCCTGCATCCTACTTTCGTAACCGTTGAACAGTCTGGAAACCGGTCATCCACCCAGTAATGGGTCAGGAAGGCGAGCTCCCCACCATCGATTTTAGTTTTCCATTCCTCTAGTTCGTGGCGCTTAATCCCGAAAGCCAAATCAGACTTGCTCCTTTTCTTCTTCCGGCTTCTTCATTGCCTGTAGATAAGCTTCATGCCAGTCCGGATAGCTCCTTTTTAACGATATCGGCAGAAAGCTATCCTTTTTAACACAGACATGTTTTGAGCTGCCTGTCAATGCAAGCTCACCCTCACCGTTGAAGATTTCATATTTATAGACGGAGCGAATGCCATCATATTCCTCCACCCACGTCTTGATTGTAGCTGTATCTCCATACCTTAGTGGTTTTTTATAGGAAGCCTGGATATCAAGAACAGGTGAAATGATTCCATCCTTCTCCATTTCTGCATAATTAAAGCCAAGCTCCTTGATTAATTGTGTTCTGCCCAGCTCCATCCACACCAGATAATTGGCGTGATACACTACACCCATCTGGTCTGTCTCCGCATATCTAACCTCGATCTCCCTAGAAGAAATTTTCATTGGCAATCCCCTTTGTTTTTTCTTGTAAGTTTAATCTACCAGCTTTTTTAAAGCAGCTTCAAAATCTTGTTTTTCCAAGTATAAAACATTTTCACCCAAATTCTCAAAATTTTCGCTATCTATCAATCGATACGCCTGGGATTGTATCGCTTCATCCACTAAGTTAGTCGCAAATCGGCCATTCCCATTGATTTCTGTTTCAGAAATTTTAGCAGTTAAAAAAGCCTCTGCTTTAATATTAATTTTATATTGATACTTTCCAGCATAATTCTTTATGATAAGCAGCAACTCACTCACATTATAGTCTGGGAAATGGAAAAACTTCTTGAATCTAGACCGAAGTCCGGGATTGCTTTCCAACAGCATGTCCATTTCAGCAGGGTAGCCTGCCAGGATCACGACAAGATTTTCATTATGCCTTGTCATTTCATCCACAAGAGTATCAATAACTTCCTTGCCAAAATCACCAGAACTTTGGCTTAGCAAAGAGTACGCCTCATCTATGAATAATACTCCACCGAGTGCCTCGCGGATTTTTTTCTTTGTTTTAATAGCTGTCTGTCCTACAAAACCAGCGACAAAATCAGCGCGGCTGCTGACAATTAAATGGCCTCGCTTTAGAATACCGCATTCCTTGAGGAGTTCAGCGTATATCTTAGCGACAGTAGTTTTTCCAGTGCCAGGATTTCCTGTGAAGACGGAGTGAAGCTGTATCGGCACAGCCGGCAATCCCTTTTCCTTTCTTAACTGCTGCATCCTCACGAAGGAAATCAAGGAGGAAACTTCTGATTTCACCGTATCTAATCCCACAAGCGCGTTCAGCCTGTCTTGCGGTTTTTCCGCTGAAGGATTCGATGGTGACTCAAAGTCTTCTTTTTCCAATAAGGTATAGACCGAAAAGTCATCTTCTTCAGTCGGCCGGGATCCCTTTTTGAAAATCGCCTCTAAAACTAGGTTGCGTACCGTCCTTGCATTTCCGAAAGTATCATCGACTCTTTCCTTTTCAATTCGATCCCTAAGCTCATTCTTTGCGGATATGGTCATGGCATAATCGTTATCCTGTGCGGCTTGTTCAGCAATCTGCAAGAGTTCATCATCTGAGTAATCCGGGAGATGGATTGAATTCGATTGAGGAAATCGTGATCTTAATCCTGGGTTCGCATCCAGAAATTGTCGCATTTCTTCTGGATAACCAGCAAGAATCACAGCAAATTTGCCTCCAAACTCACTTCCGGTCATTAAGGACACTAGTGTATCGATAGCCGTTTGGCCATAGTCATTCCCTGTCTGTCCTTCTCGCTTAAGACTGTATGCTTCATCAATAAACAATACCCCGCCCAAAGCTTGCTCGACGACCTTTCTGACATTTTCCTCCGTCTGCCCGACATAAGCACCGACAAGCTTGGCGCGGTCAGCCTCGATAATTTCTTCTCGTGGCAATACTCCAAGCTGATAATATATTTTGGCAAGCAATCGTGCTAAAGATGTTTTTCCTGTTCCTGGATTTCCGGTCAGGACCATATTCAGGCTTTGGTCATCCTTTGTTTGCAGACCAAGCTCTTTCCGTTTTTGCTGATACTTCAAGAATCGGTAAAAATCATTCACTCTCTCCTTTACCGACTTGAGTCCTACCAATTTATTCAGTTCAGCCAGAGGATCCAGTTCAGAATGTTTCTGGCTATCAGAGTCCTCCGCAAATTCTTCTTCCCATTGCAACCTGATCTCTTCGAGGCTTTGAAGTCTTTTCTGCATTTCTTCATGATGGACAGCTGTGTGGAAAACACCGGTAACTGACTGTTCATATAGCTCTGTTGCTTTCAGGAGGGCTGCTGTCTCTTCTATCGCCTTTTCTAGCAAATGTATCAGCCTGTTGAATTTTCCCTCAACTTCAGACCCTTTTTCAAGATGCTGGGCAGTTAACTCATCAAGTTCTTCTTCAGCGTGCGAGAGAAATTGCTGTGAAATATCTATATACTGCTCTGCTGTTTTCTTTTTTAATGCCCGATTATCTGTTTCCCTGATCCGTGGATAGACAAGCTGGTCAAAAAGGTCCCCTTTATTTTTCCATTGATTCCTGGCCAGTAATGATTTTGCCTTCAGGTTTGCCGAATCGTTTTCAATGGCGGTCTTCAGCCACTGCAGGACAAGAGAATCATAACCGTTTCGGTGGGCTCTTGATTGAGCAGCCAGAGTCAGGATTTGAGACAGTTTCTTATTTTCTTCACTTTTTGTCATCTTCCTGACAGCAGTGATCAAACTGGCTTCATCCTGAATATAACCTTTTGTACTTATCTCTTCTGCCCATAGCAAAATCTGTTCATCCATAGGAATTTGTTTTTTCTGTCGGTCCATTCAAATCACTTCTTTATTTAAAGTTAATTACTTATATTATCTAGTTCACATTCCGTATATTATCACATTTTAAACGAAACGGAAAAAGACCCGCCTATTGACGGGTCTTTTTTGAATTACTGCTCGTTATGCGCTTCATCCTTAATTTCAGCCCTGAAGGAATCAATGCTGTCTCTGCGTCGTTCATTTTTAGCCTTGATTCTTTGTTGATCTTCAGGACTCGAATTGCTCATTGCAGCCTCAGCATCTTCCATGTTCTCAATCGTATGATGAATCATGGACTGCAGCTTTTCGACGTTATCGCTACGGTCGTCGAGCTTTGGTGTATGATTTGTCATTGTCAGGTACCTCCTTTTAAAAAGTACATCAATAGTATGCTACTACTCCGTTTGTTTATTAGCGGAAAACAGTGGATAACCTTTAGAACAGTGCAGGTGTAATGAAAAAAAATCATTAAAAAGATAAAGAAAAGACCCGCCAATAAATTGGCAGGCAGCTTCACAGTACTATTCACCTTTAGTTTGTATTACCTGGGCATGTTCACCCGACTTATCATTCATTTTCTTTCCTTTATTGCCACTGAATCCTCGCGGCTGCGTTCCGAGGTGACTCGGAACAAAATGCTTGCTGTGCTTTTTAGGATTGCTCATGTATATTATCCCTCCTCTAGGATAAGTTTTTCCTAAAGAAGTGGTATTCATTAATGGAAATGTATGATATTTACTCAGCTTTACCCAAGTGTTTTTGCTCTAATTTAGCCTCGATTCTCTCGAGTGCGTCACGATCATTCAGTAGTTGGCGTTTATTTTCCATTACTAGCTCTTGAAAAGAACGCTTTCTAGGTTTTCTCAACGTGTTCACCATCCTTTGTCATCATTGTAACAGTTATTATGTCCGGAAACGGTTGCAATTATTACAACTTTTTGAAAATTTAATCGTATTTTATACATACCCGATATTTTATTGAGTTTTACATGCAATTTTTACCATTTAAAAAACACCAGTAGCCCGTACTGGTGTCACTTCATAAGTTCCTGCATTTGTTCGAATGTCATAGAACCAATATGCTTTTTTAAAATTAATCCTTGTTCATCAATAATAAAAGTAGTAGGAATTGAAAGAATTGAATATATTTGCTGAGTGCTTCCATCCTGATCCAATAAAATCGGGAAGGATAATCCATTATCATTCACAAATTCCTTTACATTGTTCTGAGGATCTAAATTGACGGCAAGGATTTCAACTTCACTTGAATTGTCTTTATAGAATTGTTCCATCGCCGGCATTTCCTCTTTACAAGGCGGACACCAAGTAGCCCAGAAATTCAGCATTACCTTCTTACCTCTGTAGTCTTTTAAGCTGACCTCCTCACCAGCGAGGTTTTTCAGTGCAAAATCAGGAGCTACCATTCCGGCACCGATTCCAGTTGTTGCATTTGAAGTTTCAACCGCTTGTGTCTCCCCCGATTTATAATAAAAATGTTGGAATAGAGCAAACAGTACCAGTCCAGCGAGAACCCCCGCAGCAATCGCTTTTTTGACCATGGAAAAACCCCCTTTGGTTTATTTACATGTAGGATATCCCAAGTATACATAGATAATGATAGTGGAAAAGTGAGAAAATTTGAGGATTATGTGAATTTTAATTAGAAGAATGTGGCATTCGCTTAGCTTTGGATAAAATCTCGACACTACGAACCTAAATGTTGTACAAACATGGGGCACCTTTGGTTGAAGCTTACTTTCCTACCGATAATTCTGTCTAACACTCATTCAAATAATACAAAAAATGCCAGGAAATTGGCTCCTGGCATTTAATCTTTCTTAATGGTCAAACAAACGCGTCAACTCTTCATTGTAGTTTCCTCGCATGATCCCTTTTTCAGTAATAATTGCGGTAATTAGGTCATGTGGGGTCACATCAAAAGCTGGATTGAAAACCTTCACGCCTTCAGGTGCTGTCGCTTTCCCGAAACCTGCAGTGATTTCCTCTGCTGCCCGTTCCTCAATCGGTATTTCCTCACCTGTTTTGGTTTCAAGATCAATGGTCGAAAGTGGAGCTGCGACATAGAAAGGGATGTTGTGTGCTTTTGCTAATAGTGCGACACCGTATGTCCCGATTTTATTGGCTACGTCTCCGTTGGCTGCTACACGGTCACACCCTACGATCACCGCTTGTACTTTTCCCTGTTGCATGACCATGGCTGCCATGCTGTCAGTTATGAGGGTAACATCGATTCCTGCCTGCATTAATTCCCAGGCTGTCAGACGCGCCCCTTGTAGCAATGGTCTGGTTTCATCTGCAAACACCTTTATATCCATTCCTTTTTCCTTAGCCAAATAGATTGGAGCTAGTGCTGTACCATACCTTGCTGTGGCAATTCCTCCGGCGTTGCAATGAGTTAATACGGTCATGCCGTCTTTTAATAAAGTCAAAGCATTCTCGCCAATGGAACTGCAGACATTCTCATCTTCCTGGCGGATTAAGTGAGCTTCTTCTTCCAGCAGCCTTTTTACTTCCTTTACCGGTTTGCTACTTTCAGCTTTAGCACGTGCATCCATCCTTTTAAGTGCCCAGAAAAGATTAACTGCAGTAGGCCTGGAAGTAGCAAGGTAATCCGCTTGATTATTGAAAAAATCATAAAACGTTCCGAAATCGGTCTCTGGTGCATCCTTGATACCAAGAACCAGCCCATAAGCAGCTGCAATGCCAATTGCAGGAGCACCCCTTACTTTAAGCTGTTTAATTGCATCCCATACATCTTTAATATTGCTGATTTCCAGGAACTCAGTGACCTGTGGAAGTTTTGTTTGGTCTAAAATATGTAGTTTTTCACCGTCGTATCTTACAGATTGTAAAAATGTTTCTTCCATGGTGATCCTCCTTATGGCAATTAAAACAATTCTGAAACTATATATCATTTTAACAATTATAAGCCTCAGAGAAAATGAAATTATTTTTTACCCACGCAAATCAATCCATTCAAAAAGCAGCGTCATTGACGCTGCTTTTACTCTTTACCTGAAATATAGTATGGTGGCACCCTTAGCCAACCCTTTTCCTGCATAAGCGCTTTTAATGTCAAGGAAAAGGTGATTTTCATCATATGATATTTCGCAAATAGGTAGCCTACATCCGACCTGACTGATTCGGTTATGCCTCTTGTGGCAGACGTAATTCCAACTACAAGATTGTAAGCAATCAAATTGGCGATTTCCTCATCGTTCATCCTTGCCCCTTCAGGAAGTGCTTTGAATTCACCGATGACTTTCTCCGCTCCGACATTAGGGAGAGGGATTCCTTCATCCTTGAAGAACTGGGTCAATTCCTTGATCATAGACCTGTGTACATTTTCAATAATATCCGTAATTTTTTCTTTGAGCTCAGCATCTTGCACTAAATTGAATGCATGCTGATCGTATCTTAAAGTTTGCTCAGTCCCATGTAGATAAAACCATAAATTCATTACTTCTCCAACGTGCAAAGGCTTTTTGTCCCCGTCAATAAAAGGTCCGAAAGCATCCTTCATCACTTCAAGAAGATTCAAAACAGGACACCTTCCTTTCTGCAACAGAATTTGCGGTTATTATTAGATAAATAAAGCTTTTCTATTCATCACCACTATCAAATAAACCCAGTCTTTGCTTGACCAAATCAATAAAATTCCTTGCTGGTCTGGAAAGATGATGCTGTTTTAACCAAATTAACCCTACTGATGATACCAACTCGGCATCTGATATATTCCGGGTAAAAAGATTAGAATGTCCGTATGATTGAAAAACAGATTCAGGAACAATAGTCGAACCAATCCCGGAGGAAACCATTTGCATCAGCACATTCATATCTGAGCACTCACATATGACCTGAAGCGAATGCTGCGCTTTTGTAAAAGCGTCATGGATTATATTGTAGCTTCCAAGTCCCTCTGTAGAAGGAAGAATTAACGGATAATTGCTTATTTCCTCAATTGATATCATCTCATTATCATTTTCCCTGGAAACGAAAACGAATGATTCATTATATAAATGAAGGTAGTTTAAATCTTGATTGGCCAATGGCAGCCTGACAAGACCAAGTTCAATTGTCCGATTTTTTACCAGTTCAGCCAAGTAGGCAGAATCATTTTGTACAATTCGCAAATAAACAAGCGGAAAAGATGAGTGAAATGCTTCCAGCCATTCAGGAAATTCCGGCACGGACAAGGTGTTGATTCCAACTGATAAATTTCCCTTCCTCCCTTCATCCGTTTCTTGAAGTTCATTTTTCACTTCCTCAAAGGCATGAACAATGTTTAGGGCATGTCTATATAGCAGTTCACCCTTATCAGTCAATTCTAGCTTTTTTCCATGCCTCTCAACCAGCATCACTCCTAGTTCTTCTTCTATTTGTTTTAATTGAAGGCTTAACGGCGGCTGTGACATATGAAGTCTATGTGCTGCAGCTGTTATATTCCTTTCTTCGGCAATCGCAATGAAATAACGCATTTGTCTAATATCCATGAAAACACCTACTATTTATAAAAGATATGATTTTAATACAAATTATATATTTTATATATACCTAATGTCTATGGTACGATATTTTCATTCGTTTCAAAACGGAAAAATTTATCTGTAAAAGAGAGAGGAGAAAAAATGGATAAATTATTTGATTTAAAGGGACATGATACAACGTTTGGGAGGGAGTTATCTGCAGGTCTTATTTCCTATATAACAGTTGTATACATCATTATTGTCAATGCAACAATACTAGCAGCAGCAGGCATTCCACTCGAAGCAGGAATCATCGCTACGATCCTTACAGTGTTTGCGGGCTGTTTGCTTATGGGATTCTGGAGTAACACTCCGATTTTAGTGATACCTGGTATGGGGCTGAATGCGATGTTTACGTATACCATCGTACAGTCCGGCGGCTTCACCTGGCAAGAGGCTCTTGCAATGGTTTTTGTATCTGGTATCCTGTTCATGCTTTTAGCCTTCACTCCGCTGGCAAAGACGATCATCGCATCCATTCCTGACTCATTAAAAGAAGCTATTACAGTTGGAATTGGCATACTGTTGATTTTAATCGGTTTTGATAATAGCGGAATTATCACGAGTTCTGAACATACTCTGTTAGAAATCGGGGATCTAAGCAGCTCAACTGCACTCATCACATTGATTGGCCTTATTGTCACAGTTGTTTTATTCATTAGAAATATTCCCGGCAATCTCTTGCTGAGCATAGTATTCACATCTGTTCTTTCGCTGCTTTTCGGAGATTTCGGAAGTGATGGAGTTTCGTGGAACATGCCGGCTATTGGTCAGTATACAGCGGTTTTCGGGCAGCTTTCTTTTGCCCAGGCAGGTAATTTCGTATTCTGGCTTACATCTTTTTCTCTTGCAATGGTTGTCATTTTTGAAAACATTGGTCTGGTCCATAGCCATACGAAAATGCTTAATCAGCCTCAAAAAAATAAGAAGGCGCTACAGGCTAATTCGATTTCAGTTGCCACTGCCGGTATTTTTGGCACGAGCCCAACAGTATCGTCTGTAGAAAGTGCTGCAGGGATCGCGGCTGGAGGTCGAACCGGATTAACCAGCATTACTACAGGTGTTCTGTTTCTGGCTTCGATTGTACTAATTCCTGTTATTAAAGTAGTACCAGAAAGTGCGGTATCCCCAGTATTGATTTTAATAGGAATACTGATGCTTCAAAATATAACGAACATTAAGCTTGATGATTTAATGGAAAGCTTCCCAGCACTTCTGATCATTGTTTTGATTCCATTAACATATAGCATTGCAGATGGAATGGCAATAGGTTTTATCCTCTACCCACTCATAAAGCTGCTAATGGGAAAAGGCCGGGAAATCCAGCCTGCACTTTATATGATTGCATTGCTGTTCCTTGGTAATTTCGTGCTGCAGTATGCACTGTAATACATTCAAAACAGCCCCGAAGTAAAGACCGGGGCTGTTTTAATTTACTTTTTTAAGAATATAAGATTCAGCATGAGTATTCACATTTGGAATTGTCTTAGCGGCTTCACGGAATAAATGAATTTGGGCAGCTCGTGCCTGATCCACTGTACCCATGCCATGCATTTTCAATGACTTCTCAAGTACAAGCATCGATTCATGACCATTTACATAGTAGAGACTCTCACCAGGACGGGGATAATAGGATTCAAGAGGCTTTGTGTTGGATATAACATGATACTGAGCCTCTCCGTTTTGAGAGTATCCTGCCACGACGGCTTCAAATGGCCGCTCATTTAACATAAGAATGGGATTATTGATTGATGACTGGATTGATTCAGCCATTTCTTTAAGACTGAACCCTTGTTTAATAAGAGTTTCCGCAGCGCTTGCGGTCATCATGGCGTACTCGTCATCACCTGAGATGGCAATGAAGGCTGTATCTGGTATTATTTCTTTAAATCTGATATTTTCTATCATCTGATGAATACCCAAATCAGTAACCAACGAAATAAAATCTTCTCTTGCCACTATTGAAACTAAGCCCATGGAAATCACTCCTTATGTTCCATCTATCTTAAACATACCTCTTTGACAGCAAATATCAATAGGAGAAGTTGTCGATTCATTAGAAGTTTTCACGGATTTAGTAAAAACTGAGAATTAAGAGAGGATACAAGTTTAAAAAGTAACAGTGTTAGAGGAATAAGCCTGATTACTTACTGACAGCTTTGGGCATTTCCGTTATAAAGGCACTTCCATACTTATAAGGATACCGTTCAGGCAGTATCGTATCCTTAGGCATGACATTCCTCTCTCATAAGGATACCGTTCAGGCAGTATCGTATCCTTAGGCATGACATTCCTCCCTCATAAGGATACTGTTCAGGCAGTATCGTATCCTTAGGCATGACATTTCTCCCTCATAAGGGTATCATTCAGGCAGTATCGTATCCTTAGGCATGACATTTCTCCCTCATAAGGATACCGTTCAAGCTGTATCGTATCCTTAGGCATGACATTTCTCCCTCATAAGGGTATCTTTCAGGCAGTATCGTATCCTTATGCATGACATTCCTCTCATAAGGATACCGTTCAGGCAGTATCGTATCCTTAGGCATGACATTCCTCCCTCATAAGGATACCGTTCAGGCAGTATCGTATCCTTATGCATGACATTTCTCCCCAATAAGGGTACCGTTCAAGCAGTATCGATATGCATGACATTTCTTCCTCATAGGGGTATCATTCACACAGAAAGATTTTTTCAAAGCTTTTTCCCTGAAAAATCAAAAACCCCCTGGTCCGCTTATGGACAGGGGGTTTAGTTCAGTGATTTACGCTTTTAATTTATCACGAAGAACCATTTGCAGGATTCCGCCGTGACGGTAGTAGTCGATTTCAACTTCTGAATCGAAACGTACAAGAGCTTCGAAAGTCTTCTTGTTGCCATCTTCATCAGTAGCTGTCACAGTGATGATGTCGCGTGGGCGAACTTTTTCATCAATTTGGACATCGAATGATTCTCTTCCTGTAAGGCCAAGAGTTTCTGCGTTTTCACCATCTTTGAATTGAAGTGGCAGTACTCCCATCAATACAAGGTTTGAACGGTGGATACGCTCGAAGCTTTCAGCAATAACAGTCTTGATTCCTAATAGGTTGGTACCCTTCGCAGCCCAGTCACGGGATGATCCCATACCGTAATCTTTGCCTGCGATAACCATCAGGCCAGTGCCCTGCTCTTTGTACTTCATGCAAGCATCAAAGATAGCCATGACTTCGTTCGTTGGCCAGTAAGTCGTGAAGCCGCCTTCTGTGCCAGGAGCAATTTGGTTCTTGATACGGATGTTTGCGAATGTTCCGCGCATCATGACTTCGTGGTTACCACGGCGTGAGCCGTATGAGTTGAAATCGCGAGGTTCTACACCCTTTTCACGCAGGTATTTTCCAGCTGGTGTATCTTTGCCGATCGCACCTGCAGGAGAAATATGGTCAGTTGTTACAGAATCACCGAACTTACCAACAATACGTAAGTTGTTTATTGGAGCAACTTCCCCAGCCTCTGGAGTCAACCCTTCAAAGAATGGCGGGTTTGCGATATAAGTTGAGTCTTCATCAAATGTATAAAGTGGATCGCTATTTGTTTGAATCTCGTTCCACTTTTCATTATCAGTGAACACAGTTTCATACTCTCTGCGGAATAGCTCTGGAGTTACAACTCGGTGAACGACTTCGTTCACTTCTTCAGTTGATGGCCAGATATCTTTGAAGAATACATCGTTTCCATCTTTGTCTTTACCGATAGGGTCATTCTGAAGATCGACGTCCACTGTTCCTGCAAGAGCATATGCAACAACCAATGGAGGTGAAGCCAGGTAGTTTGCTTTTACAAGCGGGTGAATACGTCCTTCGAAGTTACGGTTACCGGAAAGAACAGAAGTAACAAGAAGGTCACTTTCAGCAACAGACTTCTCGATTTCCGGCTTTAATGGACCGGAGTTACCGATACATGTCGTACATCCATACCCTACAAGGTTGAAACCAAGAGATTCAAGGTAAGGAAGCAATTCTGAATCACGAAGGTATCCAGTTACAACCTTTGAACCAGGTGCCAATGAAGTTTTAACGAACTTAGGAACTTCCATTCCAAGTTCAACAGCTTTTTTAGCAACCAAACCTGCACCTACAAGAACGTACGGATTAGATGTATTTGTACAGCTAGTGATCGCCGCAATGGCAATTGCACCAGTCTTCATTGTTGTTTTATCGCCATTAGCAAACTCAACAACAGCTTCTTTTTCGATTTCTTTCTTATCTAAGCCGAATCCCTGGTTTCCTGCCGGAGCAGTCAATGCTTCCTTGAAGGATTTCTGCATAGCAGAAAGCGGAATCAAATCTTGTGGACGCTTTGGACCGGATAGGTTAGCTTCGATTTCTGAAAGATTGATTTCTACAACATCTGTATAAACTGGCTCTAATGCAGGATCAAAGAATAGTCCGTTCTCCTTGCAGTATGCCTCAACCACTTTAATGTGATCTTCTGTGCGGCCGGTTAAACGCATGTAATCCAATGCTTCTCCGTCAACTGGGAAGAATCCGCAAGTTGCTCCGTATTCTGGTGCCATGTTGGCAACTGTCGCACGGTCAGCAAGTGGAAGTGTTACGACGCCAGGTCCGAAGAACTCGACGAATTTGCCAACAACACCTTTGCTGCGAAGAACCTGAGTCACTTTAAGTGCAAGGTCAGTTGCAGTGGCGCCATTCGGCATATCTCCTACTAATTTCACCCCTACTACTTCTGGAACTGGGAAGTATGAAGGCTGGCCAAGCATTCCAGCTTCCGCTTCGATACCGCCTACACCCCATCCAAGAACGCCAATACCGTTGATCATAGTAGTATGTGAGTCAGTTCCTACCAATGAATCTGGGAAAGTTTCAAATTCTCCATCTGCATTTTCTACAGCGTGGACAACGTTTGCAAGATACTCAAGGTTAACCTGGTGCACGATACCTGTTGCTGGCGGAACAGCACGGTAGTTATCGAATGCTTTCTGTGCCCAGCTTAAGAACTGGTAACGCTCAGCATTACGCTCGAATTCAAGTTCCATATTTACATTTAGTGCATCTGGAGTTCCGTATTTATCAACCTGTACAGAGTGGTCAATTACAAGATCAACCGGCTTTTCAGGATTGATTTTTTGCGGGTCTCCACCCATGTCAGCCATTGCTTTTCTAAGTGATGCAAGGTCAACGACTGCTGGTACACCAGTGAAGTCCTGGAGAATGACACGTGAAGGCTTGAAAGGCACATCCACTTCTTTAACTTCGCTAGTTCCCCATTTTGCTAGATTTTCAACATGCTCTTTTGTAATCACAAAGCCATCATGCTGGCGGAGTACGGATTCAAGCAAAACCTTTACGGAGTAAGGTAGTTTTGATACCTTGCCGATTCCAGCCTTTTCCAATGCTTCCAGACTATAGTAATGATAGCGTTTCCCGTCAACTTCAAATGAACTGCGGGCGTTAAAAACATCTTGGTTTGACATATGTTTACCCCCTTCTTTTACGTAAACATCATAAACTAAAAAAAAGTAATTGTCGAAAAGTTTGAATCTTGTATTCCATCCTAACTTTTCTCACAATTTCATATTAATATAACCTTGTGTATAAGTAAATAACAAGAAAGTTATTGTGGTTGATAAGTTTTTCTTATTATAAAAATCGTAAACATGATTAAAACCATCTTAATGAGATTTTATCAAAGGAAAAATCCTTCCTCCTTCTACGTTAATTTCTACAAAAACTATTTCACAAAAATGAAAAAGCTGGATTGTGATGAGGTTTATAGGAAAAAATATGGCGGATGGAGGTGAATTCTGTGGTGAAAAGAAAAGCAAATCATGTCATTCCTGGAGCGAATGCTGCTAAAGCCCAAGGCACTGGCGCTGGTTATAACGAAGAAATGGCAAACGAACCATTATCTGAACTTGAGAAGCAAAACAATAAGAAGAGGAAAAAGAATCAGTAAGAAATAAAAGCGGAAGGCCTCCCTTCCGCTTTTCGTGTTATTCCATATTTACTTCGGTTACAATGCTCTGCAAATCCTGCTGGAATCTTTCAAGCTGTGCCCGCTGGTGTTCTGACGCGTTTTCAAGGGCATTTTCGATTTGCTGGTATGCTTCATTCACTTCAGCTTTAAGGTGTTTCAGTTGATGTCCGTAGCTTGCGCTGTCACGTACGATTTCCGAATATAGTCCTTGCGCGTCTTCGAATCCTTGCTGTGCCGCCTGGAAGGCTTGCTGTTTATCTTTATGATAAGGCATGTGTGAATTCCTCCTGATGTAATAGAACTTTACCGTTAAATTGCTCATTTATCAGTAATTTATTCAGTATATTTTCGGCGGAAAATCTAATCCTAAAGTTAGGAGGGATGAGCAATGAACAAAAATGATTCCAAAGATATGCGCAAGAATGCTCCGAAAGGCGATCAAGACAGCCAGCCTGCTCCATTAAGCGGATCGAAGAAAGTGAAAAACCGTAACCATAGTCGTCAAAAACATAACTCACATCACGATATGTAAAACAGTTCAAAACGCAAAAAAGTAAGGGCAGCCGGGTAAAAGGCGGCCCTTACTTTTTTAAATTTGTTTAAAAGCATTCAAAAGGGATATTTCCTCTTCTTCTGTAACGGTCCGAAGATCAACATTTACCTCTTCCTTTTGTATCCTGACAACAATTGCCGGAGAATGTTCCGTTCGGAGCTTTCTGGCAATATGTTCAGCACTAACGTCTCGATGACTTATTGAGACAAGATAAGTTGGAAGCTGGACATCGGGCATCGTTCCTCCGCCTACCTGACTTGTTCCTTCAGACACAACCGCTTTTAGCCCACTTTCAAGGGAATTAATATCTCTGGCAAAAAGATCAGCCCTGGCTCTCAATTCATCAAGAGGAACAAGTAAATCTCTTAGTGTCGGAATATTGGATAACCCCTGCACTCCCTTTAAATAGTCCATTAGAGTACCCTCTAAAGCTGCGAGAGTCATTTTATCAACCCGTACAACTCTGGCCAGCTGGTGTTTTTTTAATTTTTCAATGAGCTCCTTCTTGCCTGCGATAATACCAGCCTGTGGCCCCTCCAAGAAGCTTGTCTCCACTGAATGAAACGATATCAGCACCCATTTTCAGCACTTCTCCGACAACCGGCTCGTCTCCAATTCCATGGGGGGTGAAATCATAGAGAACACCGCTCCCAAGATCTTCGTAAAAAATGACCTTGTCATGCTTGCTTGAAAGTTCGGCCAATTCTTCTGTATCGACAGTTTTCGAGAATCCATATATTTTGAAATTACTCGTATGGACCTTCAAAATCATGCCGGTATCGTCAGTGATTGCATTCTCATAATCAAACAAATGTGTTTTATTTGTTGTTCCAACTTCCACTAAATGAGCTCCGCTTTCCTCCATTATGGAAGAAATACGGAATGAGCCTCCGATTTCAACAAGCTGGCCGCGTGAAACAATGACCTCTTTGTTTTTTGCAAGTGCACTCATGATAAAATAAACTGCAGCAGCATTATTATTCACGACCATCGCTGCTTCAGCTCCAGTTATTTTTTTCACAAGGCTTTCGACATGGCTGTGCCTGGAGCCGCGCTCGCCTTCATTCAACCTATATTCAAGATTGGAATAATTCCTCGCGGTTTCTACCACATGCTTCACTGCATTCTCGCTCAATCTTGCCCTCCCTAGGTTCGTGTGTAAAATGGTCCCAGTAGCATTAATGATCCTTTTGAGAGTATAGTCAAAATTCTCTGTTGCCGATGAATCAAGCAATGTAAATAGCTGATCAACAAACAGTTGGGTACCAGGCTCTGGCCCGTCCCAATCCCCATTCACAATTTCTTTCCTTATATCAT
Source organism: Mesobacillus subterraneus (assembly GCF_020524355.2). Lineage (NCBI taxonomy): Bacteria > Bacillati > Bacillota > Bacilli > Caryophanales > Bacillaceae > Mesobacillus > Mesobacillus subterraneus. The sequence continues at coordinate 1,845,594 of NZ_CP129019.1, read as the reverse complement.
TTAACACATTTTTGATTAAGTCTGTAAAAAGCTCAGCGTCAGCTTCATGCTTCTTGACCAAATCAAGAAACCTGGAATCTTTCTGTAGCTCATGCACAGCTGGCAGCTGCCTTAAAAACTGTTTCAAACTTGATCTCCCCCACAACATTAGTGCATTCATTAATTATATCATTATTGCCCAATTAAAAGTTTTTTCAAAACGGTGAACATGCAGGATAAATGGGAAGCTTATAGACCGTGAATAACACGATAAAGTGTATTAAAAAAACCCCGGCTAGTTGCCAGGGCATGATTACATCGCTTCCATTTGCTTGATCATTTCGTCTGAATCAGGGAAAACACCTGTATCCAGTTTCGAATATATTGGCTGACCATTTATTGTTACTTCGAAAGCTCCTTTAGAAGCTGGGATCAGTTCCATTTTCTCAATCTGACTCCGGAAATGGGTGAATAATTCTTCCGCGAAACTCGCGGCTTTTGGTGCATAATTTCACTGCATGCAAAATTGGATAGTTACTTGAAAATTCTTCATTGCGAAATCCCCCTGTAATACTTTTAATATGTTTTTACTGTCATTTTAGTGTAAAGCCATTGTCAGTGCAAATAATAATAGCTTAAGGATGATTTTAAAAACAAGAAAGAGTATACTTTTTTGTGGAGGTGATCATGTTGAGTGAAAATGAGAAAATCCGTTTGACATCACTATCAACAAAGGCAGGCTGAGGATGCAAAATTAGTCCTGAGGACTTGACGCAAGTTTTGCGTCTATTGCCAGCGCAGGAAAGTGTTCCTGAATTGCTAGTCGGACATGAGACTTCCGATGATGCAGGTGTATATAAAATTACCGAGGATATCGCCCTGATCCAAACGATTGATTACTTCACCCCTGTCGTGGACGACCCATATATGTTTGGGCAGATTGCAGCTGCGAATGCCCTGAGCGATGTTTATGCTATGGGCGGCGAACCTAAAACAGTCCTTAATATTGTAGGATATCCCATTAAAAAACTTGGTCCGGATATGCTAGCAGATATATTAAGAGGTGCTGGTGACAAAGTGAAAGAAGCTGGCGCAGTAACAATTGGCGGGCATTCAATCGATGACCAGGAACCTAAATTCGGTTTATCTGTAACGGGTGTTGCCCATCCTGGTGCCATCTGGAAAAATATCGGTGCAGAACCAGGTGACTTGCTTGTTTTATCAAAACCTATTGGAGTCGGGATCTTGACTACAGGAATCAAGCGAAGTGCAGTAACTGCGGAGCAGGAGCAGGCAGTAACCGAAACAATGGCTTTACTGAACAAATCTGCAGCAGATGCCCTAAAAGATTTCACACCACACGCGGTGACGGATGTAACAGGATTCGGACTGCTTGGGCATGGCAGTGAGATTGCTCGTGGCAGCAATGTCAGTTTTGAGATTTCATTATCGGATGTACCAGTATTAGATGGTACATATGAATTAGCTGCAAAAGGAATTGTCCCTGGGGGATCAAAATCCAACCATAAATGGCTGGATAACGATGTGGAGTATCAGGACATATCGACTGAAGAACAGTTAGTACTCTGTGACGCAATCACTTCGGGAGGACTCCTTGTTTCGCTTCCTGAAAGTGAAGCCGGGCAGTACGTGGAAGCCTTAAAAAACAAAGGGCTCGCTTACGCCGCTATAGTTGGGAAAGTCACAGAAAAGAAAGAAAAACTAATCTATGTAAAAAGGTGAAATCAATGAGATTTCACCTTTTCTTTTTAATTATAGTTTTGCTTTCAATTTTTCCAGCATGTCAGCAGTCATACTTGAAAGATCATACTTCGCCTTGAAGCCCCACTCTTCTGCTGCAGCTGATGCATCGATAGAATTCGGCCAGCTGCCGGCAATAGCCTGTCTCACAGGATCGACATTATAGGAGATTTCAAACCCCGGAATATGCTTCTTGATTTCCGCTGCAAGTTCCTCTGGATCAAAGCTCATTGCCGTAACATTAAAAGCATTTCTGTGAATCAACTTGGTAGGGTCAGTTTCCATCAAGTCAATGATAGCCCCGAGCGCATCTGGCATGTACATCATGTCCATGTACGTGCCTTTATCAATATACGAACTGTATTTCCCATTCTTGATTGCTTCATAGTAAATCTCAACTGCATAATCTGTTGTACCGCCGCCGGGAGGGGTTACGTAAGAAATCAACCCCGGGAATCTTACGCCTCTTGTGTCTACCCCGAAACGGTGGAAATAGTAATCAGCCAGCAGTTCTCCGGCAACCTTGTTGACACCATACATTGTCGTCGGACGCTGGATCGTGTCCTGTGGGGTATTGTCTTTTGGCGTATTAGGCCCCGAAAGCGCCAATGGAACTCGGTGTGAAAAATTGCAAATCTAGTTCTCTTGCAGTTTCAAGCGCGTTCATTAATCCGCCCATATTAAGGTTCCAGGCAAATACCGGATTCGTTTCAGCCGTGGCAGACAGCAATGCTGCCATATGCATGATAGTATCGACGTTATATTTCTTCGCCAGGTCGGCCATTTTGTTTGCGTCCATGACATCAAGGATCTCGAATGGACCGTTCGCAGTAGCTGCTGAATCGGTTTTTCTGATGTCTGTCGCAATTACATTATCCTGCCCATAGATGTCACGTAGTTTAACTGTTAATTCAGAACCAATCTGGCCAAGAGCGCCAGTTATTAAGATTTTCTTCATTCTATGTATTCCTCCTGAAACGAAAAGCTCATGCGCCTTGACCAGCCCCGACTAGCGCTGGAGGACCGATCAGTGAAGTCGTACTTTGACTTCATTGGGCGGGCCGAAGCGTCTCGAGGGGCTAGGCGCTGGAGCTAGACACTATTCTTTATGCAAAAATCAAACTAAACTAAAAACATAGGCCGGCTTGTCATTCAAACCGGTCTATTCATTTAAATAATTTCTAATTCCTTGCCTACTTTTTCATAAATGGAAATGGCATTGTCTAACATTTCCTTTGTATGCGCTGCCGAAGGCATATTCCTTACACGGCCGGTTCCGCGTGGTACGGTAGGGAATACAATTGATTTAGCGTATACACCCTCTTCATAAAGCCTTTTGCTGAACTGCTGTGTCTTGACTTCATCACCAATGATACAAGGAGTGATTGGAGTCTCAGAATGGCCAATGTCGAAGCCAAGTTTTTGCAGTCCTTCCTTCAGATAGTTTGCATTTTCCCATAAACGCTCGTTCAATTCTGTGCTTTCCATCAAAATTTCGATTGCTTTTTTGCTGGCAGCAACGTCAGCCGGAGTGAGTGAAGTTGAGAAAAGGAACGGACGGCTTCTAACCTTCAGCCAATCAATCAAGTTTTGTTTACCCGCAACATATCCTCCAACTACGCCAATAGCCTTTGATAGAGTTCCAATTTGGAAATCCACTTTATCTGAGAGGCCGAAATGCTTAACCGTTCCAGCTCCTTCACCAAGCACACCAGAACCATGTGCATCATCGACATAGGTAATGAGGTCGAATTCTTCTGCTATTTCTACAATTTCAGGAAGCTTTGCGATGTCTCCGTCCATTGAGAAAACTCCGTCAGTAATAACCATGATTTTATTGTATTGGCCTGACTCTTTCGCTTCCTTCGCTTTTGTGCGAAGGTCTTCCATATCCGAGTGGTTAAAGCGGATGATCTTCGCTCTGGACAATCGGCAACCATCGATGATTGAAGCATGGTTCAGTTCATCAGAAAGTATGGCATCGTTTTTATCCATTACAGCTGAAATGGCAGCCATATTGCACATGAACCCAGATTGGTACGCAATCGCTGCTTCGGTCTTCTTGAACTTCGCCAATACTTCCTCAAGTTCAATATGGAGCTCGAGTGTACCATTGATTGTTCGAACTGCACCTGCTCCTACTCCAAATTTTTCAATAGCTTCATCTGCAGTCTTTTTCAGTCTTTCATCCGTAGCAAGTCCAAGGTAGTTATTTGAGGAGAGGTTGATCATCTCTTCCCCGTTAATGGTTATAACCGGTCCATTGGGGCTCTCAAGCGGGTCGATTACATTATATAAACCCTTCCCTTTTAAATCCTCCAGGTTTTCATTTAAAAATTGATCCAATGTTTTACTAGACATCGTAAATCCCCTTTCTGCCGTCACATTTGGCATGTCATTATAATGGATACATCTGTCTTTTTGGAGAGGACAATATTTTCGCCTCTTTTTCCATGTTTAATGTGTGTTCACAAAATATACTTTATCATATAAATTTTATTTGTACATCTATGAAGGACAGAAAACGCTTTCTTTTTTATCTGTTTAGTTTCCCCTATTTTTTGTCAAAATGCATGATATTTATGACAGGACGATTTTGCAATGAAGGTAATATTCCAAGTGAAGCCCTATTACAGACTTTGAAGAGAGGCTCTTCTCCTAAACTTTTACATAATGAGCTTTAAAAGTAGGTTTGAAAGTAATTATTAGGGTAAAGAAAAGGGAGCCAGTCTGCAGGCAAGCAGTTTGGCGGGGGCAGTGAAATTTGAGTTTTACATAATAATCACTTCCTCCTTATTTCATATAGAAATAGATACTGAATATGGAGGCTACTTATATGCAATACCCTTTGAATGTAACATCCGAAATTGGCGAGTTAAAATCCGTCGTCTTACATCAGCCAGGAAAGGAAGTCGAAAACCTGACACCCAAATACCTGGAACGGCTCCTGTTTGATGATATCCCTTACCTGCCGGCGGTTCAAAAAGAGCATGATTATTTCGCCGATGTATTAAGAAACCGCGGTGTTGAAGTTCTCTATTTGGAAAAATTAATGGAAGAAGCATTAAAAACTGATGAATTACATCAACAGTTCATTGACCAAGTATTGAATGAAAGCAAAACCAATCTGAATGGCTCGAGGCGAACAGTCGAAGAGTATCTTCAGTCTCTTTCAACTGATGAAATGATCCGAAAAGTCATGTCTGGAGTTCTTAAATCCGAAATCGAGCCAGAGAAAAAAGTTCACTTACATGAGCTGCTCGATGATTACTATCCCTTCTTCCTGGATCCAATGCCAAATCTTTATTTTACAAGAGACCCGGCAGCTGTTATTGGGAATGGTGTCTCTATTAACAAGATGTGTGAAGGTGCGAGAAAAAGAGAATCTTTGTTCATGGACTTTATCATGAGGCACCATCCAAGATTCTCACAGCATGATATTCCACATTGGTATGATCGTGATGAGTATTATCCAATTGAAGGTGGCGACGAGCTGGTTCTCAGTCCTGAGGTGATTGCGATTGGGGTTAGTGCAAGAACGTCTGCACAGGCGATTGAGAAATTGGCGAAGCGGATCTTTGCAAGAAACGATACAATCAAAAAAGTAGTTGCTGTTGAAATCCCTAAATTAAGAGCCTATATGCATCTTGATACCGTCTTTACAATGGTAGATCATGAGAAATTCACAATCCATCATGGCATTGAAGGCCCTAACGGAAATATGAAAATCTATATTCTCGAAAAAGGCATGGATCCTGACACGCTTAATATATCTGAGCGCTCAAATCTGACCGAGACACTAAAAGAAGTCCTTGGCCTACAGGAGCTCGTCCTGATTCCTTGTGGCGGCGGGCATGAAATTGCAGCTGCCCGCGAACAGTGGAATGACGGCTCTAATACACTTGCGATTGCACCAGGTGTGGTCGTTACTTATGACCGTAACTATGTTTCGAATGACCTGTTGCGTAAAAATGGGGTGGAAGTCATTGAGATTCCAAGCTCGGAGCTGTCACGAGGACGCGGTGGCCCACGCTGCATGAGCATGCCAATTTATCGCAATGATCTTTAATAGGTAGAAATAAAGGCAGTCCTCTTCATTTGAGGACTGCCTAATGTTTATTCTAGCTGGTCGCAACATAGCTTTGCAATTCTTTGACCAATTGCTCTGCTCCTTCTTTACTTAAGACGATTTTACCATTAGCCAGTGTCATGTTGTCATTGCTGATCGTTCCCGTAATGAGACAAGTCAGATCTGGCATGTATTTCTTTAGGATAATCATATCCTCATCCACAAATATTTCGAGCGGATCACTTTCCCCGATACTCAGTTTTTTCCTGAGCTCCATCGGTATGACCACCCTGCCAAGCTGATCTGTTTTCCTCACAATTCCTGTAGCCTTCATATAGCATCCTTCCCTTCAAAAAAATTATGGGATGTGGATGTCAATTCTTTGAATAAGTTCTAGCCCAATACAATTATAGCAAAACAAGTAATAATTTGACATTATTAATGTGCCGGTTTTAATAATCCATGATTGATTGTTTCTATTGATTCAATTGATAACACCGTGCATCACAGTAAAATATTTTAATGAAATCTAGAGATATTCCTAACACAAAAGGCTAAATTCTAATAGTAGAATTTAGCCTTTTGTGTTATTTATGATGAAAAGGACATTTGCCTTCAATTGGTTTGCTGTCGTCTCCTATAAAATACATTTTCCATTCTCGATGATCAGGATCCCCATAATGGCTTACATTAGGGTGCTTTGGCAGGTTGTCCCATTTCTCAACGCGCTCCCTGACCTTTTCCCGTGACATAATTCCACCCTTTGAGGTTCCTTCAAGTCCATCAAAAATTCGACGCGGCTGAAAACCAATAACTAGACTATTGCCAAGGTCCCTTGTTTTCCTCTGTTTATAGGCCGGAGCATTACCAAAGGCAAAGAATGGTTCGCCTGCAAAGGAAAATGCCCATAAATGATGATCAGAATCTTTCGGATAATCTGCAGGCCATGGCTGTGTATCTTTTTCATGTAAAAACTGAATGACATTCCAAAAATATCCACGATAGTATTCGATTGTCTTTTCTTCCATTTCAGGCTCGACGAACACAAATAGGTCATGTCTAATAAGAGGCTTGTTGTCATCAAACAATGCAATGAACTCTTCAATAGCACCGGGCAAATGATCCCAATTATCACGACTAATATATGAATAGCGGAGTTCACCTTTTTTCTCGGCAGACATTCCAAAATAGCATGGGAACTCACGATTTGTGACAACATCCCTGAAATTTCCATATTCCTTTATTACCCATTCAGGCACAAGGTCTGAATTGACCATATCCTCTTTTGTAAACAAATAACTATTGGTAACTGCCATGATTTACACCTCTACTTAGTTAGTTAGTTACCATTTACCCCTTCTATCTATTAATAAACAAGTTGGTTTTTGTCTTTATTTTTCATAGAGTACTAAAAGCCTAACTTCCTCGATCAGCCCGGACAAGTGGGGCCAGCCTATAACGCCATGTCCTCACAAAAGCTAGCGATTTCGGTCTGAGAAATAGTAAAAGCACGCTGTTTTCGCGTGCTTTCATCCTTTCAATTCATAACACCATTACCTTTGAAAGAAGCTAACTATTTTACACCCTGAATCTGTGTTCCTGCCGAACTATTATTCTTTAACAAAACTTTTAATCCTGTCCCAATATCAGATGCAAGAATATAGTTTTTGTTGATATATACTCCCCAAACATCACTTTTTTCAGGAGTGTATTGTCCGATTTGAACTGGATTTGCAGGATCAGTTATATCCACCGTATATACACCTCCCGCATAGTGTGACAAGTACAATGTATTTCCATGGACTTTAGGGTCGTGGACTGTGTTTGCGAAAGTGATACCATCTTCGACATTATCAACTAAATCAGTCTTGAACTCACTTAGCAATTTAGGGTTTGTTTTATCCTTGATATCGAAGATTCTTGTATACCCATAGGACTGTTCATAGCCTTCTTTCGTTGGATTATAAACTTCCCTCGTCTCAATCAGCACATTTCCGCCTTTAGCAAGTGTAGCCGAGTGTGCGGATCCCTGCTGGCTGGACCCGAAATCTGTGCGTCCCAGGAATTTAGGGTTTTCTGGGTTACTGATGTCAAAAATGACTGTTCCCAAATCCCACATCGAGACATAAGCATACTTTCCAGTTTCATCTATCATTGTACTATGGTTGAATACAGGCCGTACTTTCCCGTCCGGAGAATCCCAATGGTATCCGTTAAAATCGTCCGGAATTTCCTCGAGTGACCTTGGATCGAACTCCCATAGTTTTTGAGGATTTGCAGGATTGCTGACATCCACCACCTGGAAGTCTTTTTCTGCTCCATGGCTATAATAGTCCGCATAAGGATTGGCAGCAAGTACGATTGCCCGGTTTCCTTGCATGGTCAAATATAATTCATGAGTTCCTCTCGTTTTCTTTGTTACCTCATAGAATCCAAGCTTTTTTGGTTCTGCTGGGTTTGTAACGTCATAAAGCAGGAATCCGCCTTTGGAATCCAGATTTTTACTATTGAGTTGCTGCACACTGACCACAGCCAGGTCACCTTTGAACGATGGTGTATTTACACTTTGAACGATCACTTTTTCCTGCCATGTGCCAGGGATATCATTATTGGCGAACACAGTGACCTCCCGAGGATTTGCAGGGTCCTTCATATCAAATACCCTTACTCCTCCATTAAAGGGACAGCAACGTTGCTATACCCAGCCCTCTCTCCTTTTTCAATATTGACATCCCCAAGTTCGTCATGGGCAAGTGCATTGAATGGAACCGAAGAGACCGTCAAAGCACCAGCTAAAATCAGACTAGATAACAATCGTTTTTTCAAATATAAAACCTCCTCTTATGTATTGAATAACAATATAGCAAAGATAAAAACTTTAACTCAATTAAAAAACTGTAAATTTTGTAAATTCAGTTAATTAATCCTAATTTTGTAATTTACAACTAAGTCTATGGTAATTGTTTCGAAATCCGAAGTAGGTCCAATTCCACAATGTTCGAGTAATTAGTTTCCATATCTTCCAGCCTAGAAAACGCTGGTCGAAAACCAGAGATTTTAGTATGATTAAGAAATGTGATTGTAAATTATTTGTTCTCTTAAAATAGATTAAAGCGAGGATTTTATCATGAGTTTATTAAATGTAGAAAATTTAAGCCACACATTTGGGGATCGTACCCTTTTTAAAGACGTTTCCTTTCGCTTGCTGGCAGAAGATCATGTTGGTCTTGTAGGAGCGAACGGTGTCGGAAAATCGACGCTGATGAATATCATTACTGGGCAGCTGATACATGATTCCGGTAAAGTCGAATGGACTCCAGGTGTTGAGTATGGATATCTTGACCAGCATACAGTTTTGACACCCGGAAAAACAATCCGCGATGTATTGCGTGACGCGTTTCTTCCTCTTTTTAAAAAAGAAGAAGAACTTAATGAAGTGACAGCAAAAATGGCGGATGCAACACCTGATGAGCTCGAAAAGCTACTTGAACAAATGGCCGAAATCCAGGATGCATTAGATGCAGGTGGTTTCTACTCCCTTGATATGGAGGTCGAAGAAGCTGCACGGGGTCTTGGCTTGGACGCAATAGGTATAGACCGCGATGTTACCGCTTTGAGCGGCGGACAGCGTACAAAAGTTCTCCTTGCAAAGCTATTGCTTGAAAAGCCAAAGGTTCTTCTCCTTGATGAGCCGACCAACTACCTGGATGTCGAACACATCCAGTGGCTGACAAAATACTTGAAGGATTACCCTTATGCTTTTATTTTGATTTCACATGACACTGAATTCATGAACCCAGTTTCGAATGTCATTTTCCAACTGGAATTTTCAAAGCTGACACGCTATACTGCTACCTATGAAAAATTCCTGGAATTGGCCACCGAGATTAACAAGAATCAGCATATCAACGCCTATGAAAAGCAAAAGGAATTCATCAAGAAACAGGAAGACTTCATTGCAAAAAATAAAGCGCGCTACTCGACAACAGGCCGAGCAAAAAGCCGACAGAAGCAGCTTGACCGCATGGAAAGGATTGACAGGCCTGAAACAGCCGTTAAACCTTCTTTCGAGTTTAAGGAATCCCGTGCAAGCAGCCGTTATGTATTTGAAGGGACAGACTTTGAAATCGGATATACCCACCCGCTTCTTCCTAAGATGTCAGTTACAATCGAGCGTGGTGAGAAGATTGCAATTGTCGGTATGAATGGTGTCGGTAAATCGACCTTGTTAAAAACAATGCTTGGAAAAATCCCTGCTTTGAGCGGTAAAATCGAACGCGGTGACTTCCTCTTCCCTTCCTACTTCGAACAGGAAGTCAAAGCAGGAAGCATTACTCCAATTGAGGATGTCTGGAGTGAGTTCCCAGGCATGGATCAGCATCAGGTCCGTGCTGCATTGGCACGTGGCGGCCTGAAAAATGAACATATATCCCGTCCGCTGAACCAGCTTAGCGGCGGTGAGCAAGCAAAAGTTCGCCTGACAAAATTGCTTATGCATGAAAGCAACTGGCTGCTTTTCGATGAGCCTACCAATCACCTTGACATTACTGCGAAAGCGGAATTAAAACGTGCCTTGAAGGCTTATAAAGGGACGATTGTCCTTGTCAGCCACGAACCAGATTTCTATGAAGACTGGGTTACAAAAGTCTGGAATGTTGAAGAATGGGTAGAAAAATCAAACTAGAACCCTTGTGAACCTGACGGAAATTCCCCGTCAGGTTTTTCTTTTTCATGAAGTGTTAATTTGTTAAAAATAGTCATTTCTTGATATTTGTCCCTGCTTAAACACCAAATGATCCTCCGCAGCCATAATATTCGTATTAAATTTCTTCAAAAATGTATTGAGTTATCGTCATGTTATTGATAAATTTTATAGGGTACATAAAATTTATTTATAAAGGTGATAAAAAAATGAAAAAAATGATGGCATTATTAAGCTTGTTGATTATTCTTGTCCTATCGGCTTGTTCTGAGAATGGGGAAGATGGGGGACAAAAAGACTCAAAGTCTGACACCATAAAGATTGGTGCGATTCCTGACCAAAACGCCGCTGATTTGAACAGGAGCATGGAGGATTTTGCGAAGGATTTAGAAAAGAAGACAGGATTGAATGTTGAGTATGTCCCTTCTGTTGATTATTCGGCGCTTGTTACTGCATTTGAACGAGGAGAAATCCAGCTCGCATGGTTTGGCGGCCTTACTGGTGTACAGGCAAGAAACTTAGTTCCTGAAGCTGAAGCATTTGCCCAGAGACCTATCGATGAGAAGTTCAAGTCTGTATTCATTGCGAACAGTGATGTTGAGATTGATAGTCTGGAGGATTTAAAAGGAAAATCCTTTACTTTTGGCAGTGAAAGCTCAACTTCCGGCCATTAATGCCTCGATACTTTATGATGGAAGCTGGCATAAACCCGGATGAGGACCTTGATGGAAAGCCAAATTACTCCGGCTCCCATGATAAAACATATAAGCTTGTGGAATCTGGCACCTTCCAGACAGGTGCATTAAATATTTCTGTATGGGAAGCGGCTGTAAAAGAAGGAAAAGTAGATGAATCAAAGGTAAAAGTAGTTCATACAACTCCTGAGTATTATGACTACAACTGGACCTTAAACAAAATGGATGCTGACACTAAAGATAAACTTAAAGATGCGATTCTATCTATGACTCCAGCGGATAACGAAATCATGGAATTATTGCAGACTGAAAAATTTATAGAAACGAAGAATGAAAATTACCAAGCAATAGAAAAGGTCGCAAAGCAACTCAAGATCATCAAGTAGGTGGATTTCATGCAAGAAGCATTAAGCCTTAAGCAAATATCAAAAATATACGAGCGGAAGATTGCCTTATCTTCCCTCTCTTTTTCTATTAATAGAGGAGAATCAGTTGCGCTTATTGGTCCAAGTGGAGCAGGCAAAACGACATTGCTGAATTTGCTTGCAGCTATTATTTCACCAAATCAGGGTGAAGTCCTGATAGACGGCCGCCCTCTCTCTGAGCTAATGGACCAAAAGATGAGAGCCAAAAAAATCGGTATCATTCGTCAACAGTTTGACCTTGTTGGAGAGCTTCCAGTTATCCATAATGTTCTTGCTGGGAGGCTGACAGAATGGGGTATTTTTAAATCTCTTCTTTCATTGGTGATCCCTCAGGACAAAGAATATGCTATTCAGGCACTGAGGCGAGTGGGATTGACTGATAAATTGTATGAAAGAACTTCTTCCCTTTCAGGCGGGGAACAACAACGAGTAGCACTTGCAAGGCTGCTTGTCCAGAGTCCTGAAATCGTCCTGGCAGATGAGCCTGTTGCCTCACTGGATCCAGCTCGGGCGGAAGACATCCTTGGCCTATTGGTCAATATCGCATCAGAAGAGAACCAAACACTGATTGCCAGCCTGCATTCAGTCGATTACGCTAGGAAATATTTCGATAGATTGATTGCCCTTAAAGATGGTGAACTTTTCTTTGACCTCCCCGCCTCCTCTGTAACTGATGACCAGATCAATAGTCTTTACAGGCTTAAGGAGCTTTCATAATATGGCTAAAGACTGGTTAAGATTCGAACTCCATAAGCGAAAGATTCTTACACTTCTCTTATTGCTGGCTTTTATTTTGAGCCTATTTTATGTCAATTGGAATGACGATTTGATTCATAGCAAGGGGCTGGATACAGCAAAACAGATTGCGGCAGCATTCTTCACGCCTGATTTATCGGGTGACATCCTCCTTTTGGCCCTTGAGTCAAGCTGGACTACACTTTCTTATGCTTCTGCAGGTATGAGTCTGGCAATTATCATTGCCTTTTTCTATGGCATTCTCGCCGCCGGGATTGTGGTATCTGAAGGTAAAATTAAAAAGTTTATACGCCCTTTATTTAGAGGACAGCTTGGCTTCATGAGAGCCATTCATGAACTTGTTTGGGCCTGGTTATTCGTCGCCTCGATCGGACTTTCTCCTTTTGCCGCTATTTTTGCCCTGGCTATACCATACGGCGGCATTCTCGGAAGAATTTTTGCAGATATGCTAGAAGATATACCGAAGGAACCGATTAAGGCTTTGGAAGCAGCAGGAGCTTCTAAGTTACAGACCTTATGGTATGGATACTTGCCAATGGTAAGGGCAAGCATTACCAGTTATGCGATGTACCGATTTGAATGTGCGGTTCGTTCCTCTGCCATCATGAGCTTTGTGGGGATCGGTGGCCTAGGATATCAAATTCAGTTGAGTCTCGATGACCTTCATTATGATGAAGTTTGGACGTTCGTCTTCTTTTTAATCGCCCTTGTTATCATGATTGATGTCTGGAGCAATCAACTAAGAAAGAGGCTGGTACAATGAAGAAATCTAAACCTAGCTTCGTAACAGTTTCTGTTTATGCTCTATTGCTTATTATAGCTGTATCTTGGGGATCCATATTCATTGTCGAAAAAGCAAGTCTGTCTTCACTGTTTTCAGAAAAAAATCTTTTTTTACGCTAGCAAGTTCTTCAAAGGTCTTTTGGGTATTAATGAAGAAAGTCCGGCCTATCTAAATATTGAAAACTGGAAGAACGCGCTGGACCTTACGATTGAAACATTGGTCATGAGTGTGATGGCAACTGGCTTTGCTACAATTGCCGCACTCCTGACGGTTGTGCCCGCAGCTAGGAATGTTGCAGACGGGTCCCTCACTTTGGTTAAAAAATGGCATGGATGGCTCTCATTTGGTGTTGTCCGCGGAGGTTATATCTTTTCTCGGGCAGTCCCGGAGCTTGTTTGGGCAATGATCATCATCTTCATCTTTAAACCTGGCATATTGCCGGGAGCAATCGCACTTGCCCTCCATAATTTCGGGATTCTTGGCAAGCTTTTTGCAGAGGTCATCGAAGATTTGGACTCGAGGCCAGTTCGGAATCTTTCTTCATCCGGAGCAGGACGTTTTCAGATCTTTTTATATGGTGTACTGCCAGCCGCTCTTCCCCGTTTCCTGACGTATATACTTTACCGTTGGGAGGTCATCATGCGAACCACGATCGTCGTTGGTTTTGTGGGCGCAGGAGGGTTGGGACAGCAATTCAAGCTTAGCATGAGTTTTTTCCATTACACAGATATTGCACTCTTGCTATTTTTCTATCTTCTACTGGTTTTCGCAGCCGACTACATTTCAGAAAAAGCGAGAATCTTCATAAAATAAATCCGGCCAGATTGTATGGCCGGATTTTTTCTTAAGAGAAAAGAAAGTATAAATTTCAATTCGAGAAATGTCCAGCTCCAGCGCCTAGCCCCTCGAGTCGCTTGTCCCGTTTCGCCTCCTAGAAACTCCGAAACTTCAACTCCGCCGGCAGAAGCAAAAAGCGCTTCTTTGTCGGAGTCTCCAGTTTCTCCGTTTCTGGACAGTCGGCTATACATTTCAGCTTCGGTTCGCTCAGGTGAAGTCAAAGAACGACTTCACTGATCGGCCCTCCAGCGCTTGTCGGGGCTAACCAAGGCGCTTGCGCTTTTCTTATAAAATATCAATTTTGTCCAGGCCGTTTTCCAGAAAATATTTTTCATAACGTGCTTTCAGCTGGAAAAGCCGATTAATCTTTTGTTCAATTGAATCATTGATGCTGACTTCTCGTTTCAAATCAATCGTTGCGAGCTTATGGGTTAGCTGATCCCAAAAGACATCTTCCTCGTACTCATCAATAATCGCCTCCACCGTATCCTTGAGACCTTCGGAAAGATAGTAATATTCCTCTTCCTCGTCATAGTAAATTCCGTCTGCAGCCTCAAAGTCCCTTGATAGAGAGAAAATATATTGTTCAAGATCTTCTGCTTTACTCAATAGGTCCTGATTTGCCTCAGTCAGTCCTAAAGGCCAGTTTCCAAGTTGCAATAATTTTACGAGTGTCAAATATTGTTCCCTTGAAAGGTCAATTCTCATATAACCCTCCCCTTTCATATGCTTGTTTCATGTATATGAAAGAACAGTGGATGGCTTTCCTAAATAAATCGTAAATTGGGTCTTTTTTTGTTAAGAGCCCTTTATCATTCACAAACAATCCCGATTAGGAGAACCTCTTGGAATGACCAACAACGAAAAATCAAAAAATAAAACGGCAAGCCAATTATGGTAGGCTTGCCGGGTTCTATTTAAACCTAGTTACTAATTTTGATAGCTTCGCCTAATAGCTGAATGTCTTTATAAATCTCAATTTTCAGTTCCTTATCCTCGCATTGAGTGTACTCATCGAATAAACGGCCAAGTTCTTTGATAAATAACAGATGTTCTTCGACTGCAATCATACAGAGACCCCTTTACACAGAAGATGACCAGTGGCTAATGCTGCAATTCTATTTCTGTTGACCAGAATATTTACCCGTTAACAATTTTATCAAACTACCAATTTTTATATTTATATGAAGGGAGTGTCCGCTATATGACAACCAGTTTGTTTAGTGCCCAATTCTTTAAGGTAATTAATAGGGAGAGACATAAACTTTCAGGGGGTAACAGACATGTGGATTCAACGACCTTTTTTCAAATACGCAACCGGAATCATTCTCCTGCTTCTTATCATTTTTCTCTTCGGTAAGATAGACTACTTTGTTTGGCCGCTGAAAAACTTTATTATCGCCATCTTCTTTCCTGTCTTAATCTCAGGTCTTGTTTATTATATATTAAGGAAACCTGTTCAATGGTTTGGTCGATATGTGACAAAAATCGTGAGCATTGTAATTGTCTTCGTTCTGATAGCAGGATTATTTACGGGATTTATATATTTTGCTGGTTCTCAATTAGGAGCACAGGTAAGCGAAATACAGGAAAACTTTCCTCAAAGTGTAGATGAAATAACAGAAGAGTCGAAAAGAGTCATCAATGACAATCAGCTAGGATTTATTAATGCAGATGAAATCAAGCAAAGGGCTCTAAAGTATATGAGCAATATCCTACAGAGTTTGGGAGAAAATCTCATGACTGTATTTTCGGTGATTACAAGTATCGCGACTGTTCTTGTGGTTGTACCGTTTCTTGCTTTCTTCTTTTTAAAAGATGATGAAAAATTAAGGCCGTATATTTTAAAACTAATTCCTGAAGAACATGTACAGGAAGGAAATAAAATCTTACAAGATATCGATAAAACTCTTTTCACCTATGTAACTGGACAATTTATAATCGCGCTTGTCGACGGGACGCTGATGTATATAGGGTACAAGATCATCGGACTTGAATACGCCCTTATTCTTGCGATTTTCACGATGTTTTTAACAGTCGTTCCATTCCTGGGTCCAATTTTAGGTGTTATTCCAGCATTATTCGTAGCCCTCACAAGCAGTCCAATGATGATGTTGAAGGTATTGATTGTCCTGGGAGTCGTGCAGCAGCTTGAAGGGAATCTTGTCACTCCTCAGGTAATGGGGAAAAAGCTCAGCATCCACCCGATTACTGTCATTCTTCTTTTAATCGCAGCAGGTTCCTTATACGGATTTGTTGGAATACTGATCGCAATCCCACTTTACTCTGTGGTGAAAATCGTCATAAAAGATGTGTGGAAATTTTATAAACTTAGGGAAAAGAGGAACCTCTTTACCCCTGATTCGTAACAGGCCAGCATGCAAGCTGGCCTTTTTTCTTTTCAAGAATGCCACTCTCCATATGAAAAGAATAAAATTGAATAAAAATTCGTTTAATTGGACATTATATTCCAGATTTAAAAATTAGGAGGATTTGCCAATGAAACGAATTAGCTTACAGATGCTTATCCTGATTATGTCCGTCCTTTTGTTCACTGGGTGCAATACATATACGGATAAGGGCACAGAAAATTATCAGGTACATAATGAAGGAACTCAAATCCAGAAAATCAACCAGGAGTACACCACCAATTCCTATAATCAAACATTCAGGATGCATGTGGATAACAACGCGGAGGATCAGGTAACAATGCTGAATGAGGTTCAAAGCGCAACCGTCATTACCGTGCTTCGAAAAGCGTATGTTGCCGTGGTACTTGAAAATGGTGATACAGAACGTGTACCAGGTGATTTAAAAAGCAAAATTGCTCAACAGATCAAACACACCGATGAGTCAATTGCTGATGTTTATATATCATCCAATGCAGACTTTGTGGTGAGTATGACAGACTATAGGGAGCAACTTGAGAGCGGGAGACCCATCGTGGGGCTTACCGAAGACTTTAATGCTACAATAGAAGGAATTTTCCCTGACGCACGCTAAGATCCAGCCAGCTCGGAAGATAGAATAAGGGCATCGGGAAAACCCGATGCCCTTATTCTATCTAAGATGGCAATTGCGTTCCTCCGCTGCCCTCATCGTTCTTAAGCACTTCTTCAATCATCTTATCAAGCCTGATAATGCTTCTTTTTGCGCGCTCATGCTCAATTTTTCTGTAATGGTGGTTTCCGCCTTCTTCTTCGTCTTTTTCATCTGCCCATTTCACTACCTGCTGAAGTGGCGTACGGACAATATCGTTTGAAGGCAAAAAGGAGTCTGTATGGAAAAGGATTGCTAGTGAAGTGGCTTTCGCCTGCACGGGGTTTTCACCCAATCGGATCAAGAGTTTATGGGCCCTCTCCGCTCCCTTAATTGGATGGATATCATTTTTTCGGTATAGCTCATAGTCCCACTTGCCATTTTTGTACCAGGTAAAATGCCCTATATCATGCAGGAAACCTGCTTTCGCTGCCATATCTACATCCACCTTATGCTTCATGGTCAAATGGAATGCGTGGTAAGCAACAGCAATAGCATGGGCCATGCCAGAACGCTTCAAGTATTTCTGTGCGATATGATGTTCAAATATAGCCAATAGAGTTACATCCCTCATTTCTTAACCTCCTTAGCTGATGTGATACCCTCATTTTTATGAATGTTAACAGAAATCATTCAGAAATGCACTAGTTTGCTTACTGTTTTCTATAAAAATAAAGCTGGCAAAGGACTTTATTCCCCCCTTGCCAGCTTCTATTAATTCCAATTTTTCATCTTCGTGACTAAGCTCTCTTTTAACTTTACTAGAAGAGTTTTCTCACCAGCTCCTTTTTGTTTATTCCACTCATTAAAGCTGGCAACACCGATCAGGATTGAACCCCCGATCAAGAGGTAACCCCACCAGGGGAGATTTCCCCAGAATGGACGAGTTTGCAGGAACACATTAAGAAGAAGCACCCCCCGCGCCGACAAAGAAATATGCTTTAACTCTCAGCCACATACCGGCCAGCATTGAAATAAGCGACAGTGATCCAAGGATTAGCGCATCGTAGACCGTATTGCTATCCAGGCCATCCTGAATGAGGAAGATCGAAACCATAATCAATACAGCCCATTGGATATAGCTGGTGATTTGATTGCTTCTCTCTTTGAAAATTGACCGAATAAATATAGCAAGAGCCACGAACGGTAACACGTATACCTCCCTTTCCAATAATGCAGGTATAGCAAGCTGGTCCAGGGTTGCGTAATAAGGAACCAGCAGATAAGCACCGGCGATAAAAAGAATGACACTCACTCCTCTGCCGTGAACTCTGTTCTTTTGCAGCCATAATCCTGCGGATAGTAGGAGTCCATGGACAATGAGCGCCCAGAAGGTTTGACTATTCATGAAGGCCACTGAATTAATGAACAAGAATCCAACTAATGAATAAGCATCCAGGCTCTTCAGTCCAAGAATGCCTCCTTTTTCCCAGAGATTCCTATAAATTCTTCTCCCTGAAAAAACAAGGACAATTCCAGATCCTGAAAGAAAAGCCATATCCCAATACACATGAAGCTGTGTAAGGAGTATGATTTGGATTGTTCCGTAGAACATCATCACTAATGGGATCAATGCAATTAAGTCCCACTTCACTCTGTGGAGAAAAACTAATATAGCCGCTGCGTAGCCAATAGTGATTCCAAATAGCAGCCAGCTGTAGGGATATGCTGCCAGGAAGCTTGCTACTCCTGCCACCGAAATAGGAATAAGGTAATATAAAGTTCTTTTTTTGAAATTTGAGGATGACAATATCCAGAATACAGTCAATATAATACTTGTCATCAGAAAGGCATAATGGCCGGAATCTGATTCTGTAATATAACTTATACCAATCCTAATTGCTAAGAATAGCGTCGTGAACCCCGCATATAATAGAGATTTCACTTTCCATTCTTTTTTTACAAAGAAAATACTTGCAGCGTAGACAACTGTTGCAATCAAATAGCTTAAGAATGCTTCTTCCCCGTAGATGATAAAATCCACTGCCAATAATGGGGCGAGATAAACATGGGCTACCCATGAATAACCCACTGCGAGATCTCTCTGCTTTTTAAAAAGTAGAGCAGCTGCCCCCAGCAATAACCAGCCGCCTCCAGGGATGAGTACAGACTCCATCGATGCACTAAAATCCATTATCTCTTCATTAATTGAGTCTATGGATATCAGGTACCAGACAAGACTGACCACACCGGATATAAATGCAATCATTGACTCTTTCGTTACCTTGAACAGCAAAAGAGACATCCAGATCCCGCCAAACCAAATTAGCGATTCTCCGTAAATATTAGATATAGGGAATACGAATGTGTAAAACAGGCTTACTGCATAGAACCCATTGCCACCGAAAAAAGCATTTCGCGCCAGCATGGTTTCCTTTGTTTTGCGTAGGCCAACACTGACAGCCAGCAAAAGTACTCCCGCAAGCGCTAAGTTTCCCGGCATTCCGAACACATCGTTATAAAAGCTTGAGTGCATCCGTACTTCCTCACCTATTGCAGCCGCTGATAAGCCGAGTGAGATGGGTGCTGCCCATTGAGCAAATAATGGCAACATCGGCCTGCTTTCTATTTTCATCATGACATAAAAAGCAAAGCTGGTCAGCGAGAACATCAGTGCCAGCTCCCACCAGTCAAACATGGAAAAAGAAACAAAAATCATGAATAGCATAATCACCATTCCGACATCACGAGAGCTTGTCTTAATGACTTGAAGATCCTTCATCTTGACCATCCAGCCTGCAAGAATGAAGAGAATGAAACCAATGAAATACGTTGGCAATACAAGGTTTTCGAAACCAGTCCATTTTCCAATCTGCAAAACGGCTTCAAACATAGACGCTGCAAGAAATATTGGACTTAAATATTTGAAAATGATGTGTTCATTTGTATTCGCCAGATAGATAAAATTAACTGAAATGATCAGGTAAGCCGCCAAAAGAATAAAGGATGGATTTTCTGTATGAATCATCATCCCTTCAGCTGTGATGAATACAAAGGCAAGACCTGATACAAGCCCACTAGTAATTTGAAAAGCTCTCTTCAAGGCGTATTTATCATCAATAAACCTCGGTACGAACAAGAACACGAAACCAAGAAGTGCATATCCAATTACGCTTACCTCTGTGAAGCGCCAATTTTCAAGAATTTGATAAGCGCCATAGATGAACATGGCACTGAAGACAAAATGATATTCTTTCTGGCCATTAACAAAGACCATCGAAAGATAGACAACAGCTGTCACTATCAAATTAAAGCCATTGAAAACATGATTTTCATATAAGAAAAGCATTAATAAAGTAGATAGCACCAAGTTCGCCTGTGAATAGAGTGCAAGCTCCTTGGTGAACAAAGGCATCATGGCTTTCTGCTTAAGCTGATGATAGGCTGCAATCAGAAGTGTATTGAAAATAATTAAGCCAAGGTAAAAACCGTCTGTTTGTAATCCTAATGCTCTAAGCAAGTATGCTGCAGCAATGGTCGTTGTAATGTAAGTAATCCACACAAATAATCTGGAAGATAGATTTTTAGCCAGAAACGCATAAATCGGTATCAACATAAAACTGCTAATTGTTCCTAAGAGGAAACGACCTTCACCATAAAACGATAAATAAGAGCCTAGCAATTCAAACCAGCCTAATGATAAGGCGAAAATCGGCAGAAAAAGGCTGCCAAGAACTACAAAAGCAAAGGCTGTCTTATCGATTTTTATGATTTTGTAGCTAATATAGGCAATTCCGTAAAATAAAGCCGAAACAAGCGCGATTGACCCAGCCTTCATCCACGGTGTCATACTTTCCCAATTGCTTGTTGCTACGAACAAACCGCCAATCAATAGCATGATTACCCCAATATTCAAAGACCAGGAAATATTTCGCTCACGGATCTCTTCTGCTGATTTCGTTGGTTTAACCTTTATTTGGCGTGGTTTAGCCTGTTGTATGTGATTCTCCTTCACCGAAACGTTTGCTGTAGACTGATCTTTTTTGCTCTCTTGTTCAAATGCTACAGAAGCACTCTTCTTGCTGCTAGGTGCATGCTCTTTCTCTTTCCGGTCCTTTGCCAGCAAATCAAGGAAATAATCATTATGGGCTTCTGATACACTTTTGTAATCCTCTTGTGAAACATAACCTAATTCTTTTAAATGATAGAGTTCATTACGGAAAATCCTGCGTCTTTCCTCTTTAGGAGTGTGTTCCATTTTTATCCCTCAATTCCTTATTAATCCACTTTTAATCGTTTAGTGTAATTTTACACCATTTTTAAAATAATTCAACATTCAAACTAAGGAAAATCAAAATGAATTTTCGACATTTTTCTATTTCAACATTGTCCTTGCACCTATATAATAGTGTAAGTGTGTTTGCAGGTTGATCGTCTTTGATTATGTGACTTCCTTTCTTCATTTTGTTTTAATTTATAAGTTTCAGATTCAGGTCGCTCAAATCAATCTGTCGAAAAACTAATTAAAAGATTACGAGGTTAAATAAGATGGCTTATTTTTTTTGGTTAATGTATTTAGGATTTATGGGCACGACAGCAATTTGGTTTTTGATTAAGGGTAAATATAAAAACAATGTAACCAGGCTGGATTTTGTCATTTCAATCATCACTTGGTTTGGTTTATTCGGATATGTGACTGATACACAAATGCTAACCCCCATAGTATGGAAAATCGTTTTCGTTTTCAGCCTTCTTTGGGATGTAATTTTCACAATATTCTTTGCGGAGCGGTTTGCAGGAGATTTTGGACTCGAAGAAGAGGAAGAATCCATGCCGCTTGCAGCTAAACTGAGTGGATTGATATTTGTCATGCCCCTTTATTACGGGATCTACCAGTATGCATTTTAAAACGGCTTAGACCGTTTTTTTGTTCAATTTCTAAAGTTATACTAAAATATCATTATCATTTTTCAATATAATTATAATCTATTCACAGGCGAAATCAGCATGTTTTGGCGTTCACCCCTTACTCAATTAGTACCTGGTACTATTAGCAATGCATACTGTATTTCTCAGGAGGACACTCCTTATTTTTGGTTCAGGGCAATCAAAAAAAGGATAAAACCTTTTTTAGGTTCTATCCTCTTAATGGTTATGGATTTGTCGACCACATGCCTGCTGTCTTAATGAAAACTCGGCGGTTTAATTTCAATTGAGCTACCATTAACTCAGCCAAATCTTCTGGCTGCATAACTTTTTCAGGATTGCCATCTGTTAAGTTAGTATCGATGGCCAGATCCGTAGCAACAGTGCTTGGAGTAAGTGCGCTGACACGGATGTTATGCTTGCGGACTTCGAGCATTAGCGATTCCGTCAACCCGAGCACTCCGAATTTTGATGCGCTGTACGCACTTGTTATCGGAGCTCCCTTTTGTCCAGCAGTTGACGCCACATTAATTATGTCACCTGTCTTCCGCTCAATCATTCCCGGCAATACAGCATGGGTCACATAGTATGTTCCCATCAAGTTGACTTGGATGATTTTTTCCCACTCCTGTGGCTCCAAATCAAGAAAGCCGCCAAATTTCGCGATTCCGGCGTTGTTAATGAGGATATCTACGGACCCGAGCTCCTCTGTTATATGCTCAACAGCATGCTGTACAGATTCAAGATCAGATACATCCGCGACAGCACCTGAAACATTTACCCCATATTCCTCTATTTCCAATGTCACCTTCTCCAGATTGGCTAGTGTTAGCCCAATCATGCCAATATTGACTCCTTCTTTCGCCAGAGCTATAGCAGCAGCCCGGCCGATGCCTCTGCCAGCACCGGTTATCAGCGCTGTTTTCCCTTTTAATGATTCCATATGATGGCTCCTTTCAATTATGTAATGTAGTCAAGGGTTAATTATAGAAAACCTTATCACTCAAAACAAATCTTTCGACTCTTTTACAAGATGGAAAAAATAATTTCAATATTTCAGAAATACGAAAGTCATTATATAGCATTTCGCTTTGTAAGAATACATTTTCAAGCAAAAAATTAGGAAAGAAACCAAGTGACAGCATGGTCCACTTGCCCTGCCTGCAAATAACCTATTCCTTTTTCCATAAAATTAGACTATAATCTAATTAGATTATAGTCTAATTTACTCTTTTTTTGGAGGGTACTATGTTCAACACATTCAATCACGAGAAATCCTACCGTAAACTGTTCTTCGCTGGAATCATCAATGGAATCGGTGACCGTTTCAGCCAGGTCGCACTGCTGGCTTTAATTCTTCAAATGACTGGATCTGGATTGTCAGTCGGGATTACAATGGCTCTTAGGATGATTCCTTTTTTATTCTTCAGCCCACTAAGCAGCAGTCTTGCAAGAAAAGCGGGTAGAAAAACAATTATGATTGTTACGGATCTTGCCAGAGCGGTTATAGCTTTGAGTTTTCTAGCCGTCAATAATCCCGCGGATATGTGGATTGTTTATGCCGCATCCTTCCTGCTGGCCTCAGGAGAAGCCATCTACTCACCGATCAGAAAAACTAGCATCCCGGCCATTGTTTCGTCTAAATCGTTAAAAGAAATCAATGGATGGGAACAGGTATTGATGGGATTCGTGTTAGTTATTGGAGCATTAAGCGGTGGGGTTGTCTCATACCTTCTAGGAGCGAAAGCAGCCTTTCTGCTTAATATCGTATCATTCCTTGTTGCTGGCTGGATTATTTCGACCTTACCTTCCCTCGAGGGAGAGATAGTAAATGAACCAATCAATAAACCAAATCATGAAAAGTACAGTGAACTACTGCCTGTAATTGCTGCTTCATCATTCCTGTTAATGTTGATGCTGTTCGAGCTTATTATCCCGCTGGTTAATGGGATTGAGAATATATTAATAAGCGTGTATGCCGTCAAAACGTTTGGAAAAGCAGACCTTGGAGTCGGCATCTTTTATAGTGTTCTTGGTCTGGGATTAATAATCAGCCCATTATTTACCCGGATGGTCAAAAAGAGATTTCTATTATTTTCTTTCCTATGTATCATAGGAGAAGGATTGTTCTTAGCCACCGTAAGTCAAACCAAAGCCTTCTGGCTGGCAGCTGTTCTTTTTTGCATGACAGCAGTTTTCAGCGGAGTTGGCAATACACTTCTTGACACAGTAGCCATGGATACAATACCTTCCAAATGGCACGGAATGTACTTTGGCATTACAAGTATGTTGTCAAACACTTTCATTGGAGTTTCTATGTTCTTAACCGGTATTGCCCTCGAATGGTTCGACCCAAGATTCGTGGGTATGTTTGGCGGAGTCATGTATTTAGCAGCCGGAACCTTTTTCTTACTATGGTCCCTGAAATATAGTGTTGCTCAAGAAAAAAGGAAATTAATAGAAAAAGCGATGTAATAAAATCAAAAAGCTCCATCGTTTAGATGACGATGGAGCTTTTTGATTACAAGATTTATATTCTTTCTTCTCATTCATTGTTCTCACAAACTTCAATCCTGTTACGGCCGTTTAGCTTAGCTTTGTATAATGCGCGGTCTGCGAATTCCAGTATCAGCATCAGTTCCATTGGATTCCTAGGCTTGACACATGATAGACCAATACTGATTGTTACGTTTTCACTCACATTGGAGTTTTGGTGTTCAATATTCATTGCCTGGATCATTGACTGAAAATCCGCAGCTAATTGTGTTGCTTTTTGTGCATCGGCATTGGGCAGGACAACAGCGAATTCTTCGCCCCCATATCTTGCAGCAAAATACCCTTTTTCATGGAAAAAACCTTCAAGCTCACGGGCAACTGTTTTCAAGCATTCATCCCCCTGGATATGCCCATAAGTATCATTATATTTTTTAAAGTCGTCGATATCCAGAAGGAGCAAGGAGATTGGTGATTTGTGCTTGCAAGCGAATTCCCATTCAGTCTTAAGGAACTCATCGAACGCCCTGCGGTTATAGATTTCGGTCAGTCCATCAAGTGACGAAAGCTTCCTCAGAAGTGAATTACTTTCTCTTAACTGATTTTCAATCGTCCTTCTTGCCGTTACATCTCTCGTGGCGAACATCATTCCAGAAGCCTTGCCTGATTTATCTTTCACAGGACTGACGGTCGTTTCAGCCCATATATAGTCACCGTTTTTGTGCAGCATCCTGTAGCTATATGTTACTATCCCACTCAATTCCTTAGGATTCCCATATTGCTCAAGCAAAATCTGCCGATCTTCAGGGTGTATTTTACTGTAAAGATTTGTACCAATCAATTCATCGTTTCGATACCCCAGAATTATTTTGCTCGAAGGAGATATATAAAGAATCATTCCATCACTCGAAAGCCTTCCAATCATATCCGATGAGTTTTCGGCGATAAAGCGATATTGCTCTTCACTTTCACGTAAAGCTCTTTCCATGCTTTTACGCTTTGTAATTTCCTTAATAACAGTTAAAACAGCATTTTCTCCCTGATACGCAATCAAAGATGAAGATACTTCAATATCGATTATTGTATCTCCTTTTTTAAGCTGTTCTTCAAAACTAATTACAGACTTTTGACTAAAATCACTTTTAAAAGCTATATTCGGATGCTCACTGAAAAAAGTCCTCACAGGTTTACCTATTACCTCGTTTAATTTTGCACCAAATAAAGCCTCAGTGTGTGGATTGGCATAAGCAATCTTATCAAATTGCGAGAGAATGATTGCATTTGGAGAAAGTTCAACAAGAGTCCTAAACTGTTCCTCACTTTCTTTGAGCTGTTGGGACAGCATTTCCACTTCAGTAAGGTCAGTATAGACAGCAAGGTAATTCACCAGCTCGCATTTTTTGTTCAAAATTGAAAAGATATTCACCTTCATTAAATAATGACTGCCATCTTTACGTTTGTTCCATAACTCTCCTTCCCAGCATCCCCTGGTCAAAAGAGAGTCCCACATTCTCTTGTAAAAAATCGGAGTGTAGCTATGCGATTTCCATATTCGAGGATTTCTGCCAATGACATTTTCCTTAAAATAGCCTGTCAATCGAGTAAAAGAATTACTTACAGTCTGGATCATGCCATCTGGAGTAGTGATGACAATTCCTTTATTGGCACTAAGAATAAGCGTTCCGCTCTCTTCAGGATAATCGGTATGAAATGTCGTGGGTGTTATGAAGCGAAGAGAGGTTTTGATTGCCGATTCTCCATTAACTAACGTGTTTTCAGAACTAACCTGTAAATCCATAGGAATTCCATTAATGATTAAGCCCATTATACTAGCTTGCGGTACCGTTCCTTTTTCAATCGCAGCGATTCTGGATGTGATTGTTTCTTGGTTAGAGCTTGATAAAAAGAAAAAAATTGATTTTCCTATTAATTCACTTGGATGTTCGTATCCAAGCAGCTGAGTGCCGCCTTCATCAACAGATAGGATGATTGAGTTTTTATGTATGCAAACAAAATAGGGTGACAAATTGTTGGCAGCTGATTCATCATTGACTATTGTCGGACTCCATCTTTGCTTTAACGTCATTTTACTTCTCCTTGCATAAGCAAATTGATACCATAATCATTCTACTTCTGTTGAAATGGATATTCAACAAAAGAATTAGAATAATTATCATTTAGTTTATAGATTTATAACCTTCAATTTAATATATCAGATTGATAGCAATCGATATCTAAGTGTTAACAAAAGCTATCACACTGGGTCAACTTCTGTCGAAATGCCTGAAATAAAGCGGTTTAAATGCTTACCGATCTGTCTGATTGTCGAATTTCCTGATTCGGGTTCTGAAAGTCCATCAATCAAGACAACAATTAAAGCATGCTTCTTACCGTATGTTATAATACCGCAATCGTGTTCGACACCGGGAAGTTCTCCTGTCTTATTTCCGATTTTCAGAAGAGCATTATCCATATAAAATGGCAGTTTTTCTTTGAATTGTTGTTGCAGAAGAAACGAGTAGAACATGTGTCTCGAGTATTCATTTAAAGATCTTCCAGCAACAGCTTCTTTCAGGCATAATGCGATATCCGATGCGGATGTAAAATTATCCTTTCCTAAACGAATGGCATCGAAATCCAGCATTTTACGCTCCAGTTTTGAGTTGTTCATTCCGATCATAGCTATAGTTGAATTAATTGAATTTATCCCTATCAAATCAATTAATAGATTCGTAGCCGAATTATCTGACACAATGATCATAAGGGCCAACAAATCCTCTAATGGCAGGTGGGGTACTTTCATAGCCTGAAGAACACCCGTGTCTCCAGTTTTGTCAATCTCTCGAATGGTTACGGGTCTGTCTTTTTGCAGCTTACCTGTTTCAATTTGTCTCAAACCCTCTAATAAGATCGGAAGTTTGATCAGACTGGCAGACTGGTAAACCAGATGGCTGTTAAATTCAATAATTTCACCTTCAATTTCCAAAAATAAACTCGCCCGGCCCTTACACCCAGCGAGTTCCTTCGATAGTCTAGCTTTTAATTCTTCTAATTTCATGGCTATTCTGTTCCTTATCTGATATTGACAAGCATTTTATTTTTATCATTTCCTTCTAAATGTTCACCATATAAATGACAGGCAACATAATGGTCTTTGTCGATCTCCTGCCAGACAGGTTTCTTTTGGGCACAGATGTCCATTGCGTGCTGGCATCTCGTCCTGAAGACACAGCCGCTCGGTGGATCCATCGGGCTTGGCAGTTCTCCCTGAAGGATGATTCGCTCACGCTTATCCTCTACATCTGGATCCGGGATCGGGATGGCAGACAGCAGTGCCTGAGTATATGGATGCAGCGGGTTATTGTAAAGCTGGCTACTCGCCGTGAGCTCGACAATATGGCCGAGGTACATGACACCAATCCTTTTGCTGATTTGCTTAACCATGGAAAGGTCATGAGCAATGAACAGATAAGTCAATCCCTTTTCTTTTTGGAGCCGTTTCAGCAGGTTGACGACCTGTGCCTGGACTGATACATCAAGTGCAGAAATTGGTTCATCCGCTATGATAAAATCTGGATCAAGAGCAAGCGCCCTTGCAATTCCTATTCTTTGACGCTGCCCGCCACTGAACTCGTGTGGATAACGGTTCGCATGGTCACGATTCAACCCTACATCTTCCAGAAGCTGATAAATTTTCTCCAGGCGTTCTTTTTTGTTTGGAAACAATCCATGGACTTCCATTGGTTCAGATATGATTTCCTTTACCGTAGAACGCGGGTTTAAGGAGGCATATGGATCCTGGAAAATCATCTGCATCTGCTTATGGAACTGAAATTTTTCTTTTTCTGAAAGCGAATGCACGTCTTTGCCGTTAAAAACAACTTCTCCATCTGTCCGGTCATAAAGTCCAATCATGGTTCTGCCGGCTGTGGATTTTCCGCATCCAGATTCCCCAACAAGGCCAAAGGTCTCGCCTTTATAAATATCGAATGAAATGCCATCTACTGCTTTAAGGATTTCATTTTTACCCATAGTGAAATGCTTCTTTAAATCTCTTACACTTAATAAAACTTCATTTTCCATATTTATTCCTCCGTATCAATCCAGTAGCGTCTCGCTGCACAGAGTTCTTTTTCGTAGATTGTTCCTTCTAAAGAGATGATCTCGATATTCTTGCCAGTATTCGGTGAATGGAGAAGCTTGCCGTCACCATAATAGATACCAACATGATGGATACTGCCTTTTCCTTCCTCATAAGCGAAGAAGAGCAAGTCGCCTGGCAGGATGTCGGACACTGGTACTTCTTTACCCGCAGCAGCCTGTTCATGGGCGTCCCTCGGAATGATATAGCCGTTCGCAAGGCACATATTATAACTGAAGCCCGAGCAGTCATAGCCGTAGCTGCTCATTCCGCCCCAAAGATATGGCAATCCAAGGAATTGTTCACCAGCAGCGACGATTGCGGCCCCATTCTTCTTAGGAATTTCCTTATCCGATGGAATAACTGTTACATCCTCAGCTCTTAAGATGCCAATACCCGTTGGTGTTTTAACGCGGATTCGATCGACTATATCCTCTACGATCGGCAATAAGGTCTGATAGCTCAATTCCATCAGCTTTTCATTCTTTTCGGAATATAGAAGGGCTTTCTTAGCGGTAATGACTACTGCAGGGCCCTCCTTGATATACCAATCTGATTGTTGAATCAGCTGATCTTTTGGGATCCACCCTGGATATCCACGATGATCTTTTCCGGATGGCTGGTCTGGGACAATAACATGTGCCCATTCATTCATTTCATCAATGATCAAGACTTCCTGACCAAATAAAACCTGTGATTGAACCAGATTATCATCGCACAATTG
Organism: Mesobacillus subterraneus; assembly: GCF_020524355.2. Classification (NCBI taxonomy): domain Bacteria; kingdom Bacillati; phylum Bacillota; class Bacilli; order Caryophanales; family Bacillaceae; genus Mesobacillus; species Mesobacillus subterraneus. The sequence goes on along the minus strand of NZ_CP129019.1, from coordinate 1,816,323 downwards.
GAGTCGTGGCTCGTAAGTAAGCTTTTCAAGCCATTTATCTATATTCAGGTTACCGGAAATTCCGTCCCTGTCGATTTCCCTCGATGAATCATGTGAAGTCCACAAAGTTGCCACTGGGACATTGACGAGCCAAATATTATTGCTTTCCAATGGAAATTCCTCCTTCTGAAAGGACTTTTTCTATTCCAAGACCTGGTTGGTCCGGAAGTGTGATTTTTCTACCATTATACTTTATTCCGCCTGAAATCGCTTCATTTGCCAACATTAATGGCGCGTCGAAATCAAAGCGCGTGATGTTTTTCTTGCTTGCTGCAAAGTGGGCAGCAGCGGTAATCCCCAGCCGTGTTTCAATCATACTTCCAACCATGCATTCTATCCCAGCGGTTTCAGCCATTTGGTTAATCATTTGAGCTTGATAAATTCCGCCAGACTTCATTAATTTAATATTAATAAGGTCTGCACTTCTTCTTCTGATCACCTCAAATGCCTGTTTCGGTGAAAATACACTTTCATCAGCCATTATTAAAGTATCGACTGAATCGGTTACCTGCTTTAAACCATCCAGATCTTCTGCTTTAACTGGCTGTTCAACCAGCTCGATATCAAGTCCAAGGTCCTCCATTTTTTGGATTGCACTGACTGCATCCTTCGGTTTCCAACCCTGGTTCGCATCGAGCCGAATTTTAATATCATTGCCAATCCTCTTGCGGACTTCCCGGATCCTGGCAATATCAGTTTCGATCTCACCGATTCCTACCTTAACCTTAAGTACATTGAACCCATTGCTGACATAACCAACAGCATCCTCACCCATTTCTTCAGGGCTGTTCACACTTACAGTAAAATCTGTTTCAATCTCGTTTCTATAGCCTCCAAGGAATTGATAGAGCGGAAGGCTGCAATTCTGCGAGATACAGTCGTACAATGCCATATCAACGGCTGCTTTTGCGCTGGTATTGTTAACAAGGATGGTTTTTAATCCCTGGAAAATAGCTTCAAAGTTCAATAGATTCTTTTTTAATAAAAACGGCTTGATGACGTCATTGATTGCACCTTCGATACTTACGAGACTGTCCCCTGTTATGACCAATGTAGGGGGTGCCTCTCCCCAGCCGGTAATTCCATTATCACAGGTTATCTTAACAAAAATAGCTTCAGCTACAGTAACTGTACGGAGTGCGGTTTTAAATGGCTTTTTCAAAGGGACAGCATTACGGAATGTCTCGATTTTTTCAATAATCATAACTCTTATCTCCTTTGGTTCTATTTGATCCCGCTTTCAACAAATAACGTTTTTTCTTTTGTTTTCATGGATGCAGCCACCCCGAGCGGCACACCAATGTGAGGGGAGCAATGCCCCATTTTAAATCCTTTGAGGGCTGGTTTACCGGCAAGTTTAATGTAATGGTCTATCACTTCTTCCAGAGTTAAAGACAGTTCTCTTTCAGGTACGCAGTTATTAAAGTCACCGACAATGATTCCGGCTGATTCCTGCAGCTTGCCAGCCATATACAGCTGATTCAGCATCCTGTCTACAGCCCGTGGCTCTTCATTAATGTCTTCAATAAGTAGAATCTTACCTTCTGTTTCAATTTCAAATGGTGTGCCCATAGAGCTGGAAAGTAGCGAGAGGTTACCGCCAACTAATGATCCTTCTGCTGATCCCGGGACCAGTTCTTCAATCTGCGAAAGATCATTGGAATAATTCAGCACAGCTGGTGTAAACAATTGCTGGAATGTATCCTTGGAAATTTGATGAGCTTCTTCTTTTCCAATATCCGAAGCAAGCATTGGACCATGGAAAGTTACCAGTCGTGCCTGCTGCCTGATTGCAGTATGCAAGAATGTAATGTCGCTGTAGCCCCAAAAGATTTTAGGATTATTTTTCATAACATCATAGTCTATCGCTGATGCAATTCGCGCTGTGCCATAACCGCCGCCAGCACAGATTATTCCTTTTACTTCGTCATCACGGAACATATCATGAAGGTCGGCTAATCTATCCTCATCATTGCCGGCTAGATAGCCATATTCAGAATAAAGTGATTTTCCTAATTTATAATTGAGCCCTAAATCCTCGATGAATTTCAAGCCGCGTTTCAGATTTTCTTTATTAGGCGGACTCGCTGGCGCTATGACCGCCACCGTATCGCCTTTTTTCAGTCGTTCTGGCTTAATTGGCATGTCAATCAACTCCCTCTTTAATAGCGTTCTATTTAGTTTACATAATAATTTTATCGCCTATTTTTTTAACTTCGGAATAGTCAGCTTTTCTACTTTGCCCTAAATTCAGTTCTCAGACCATTTTGGGTAAATGCATCTGGCTTGCTTTGACCCAGATTCAGTTCGCGGACCATTTTGGGTAAATGCACTTATCTTGCTTTACCTGAAATCAGTTTCCTGAGGCTCTTTCTGTAAATGCAATAGCTCTGCTTTGCCGCAAAAAGAAGGTGGTTCATATGTATTAAGAATATTATTAAATGGTATGTACTAGTAAAAAAGAGGTGTTCCAAGATGAACACCTCTTTCTTAGAATTACTACTTCTTATCTGCCCACTTTAATTCAAGGTATCCTACTGGATGGCGGACAACATCAGTTACAGCTTCATTTTGAAGATAAACTTGGTTGTAGAAATGAACAGTGAAGATCGGTGCTTCTTCAAACAAAATCTTCTCTGCCTGATACATTAATTCAAAACGCTTTGCTTCGTCAGATTCATTCTTCGCTTGTTGAATCAGTTCATCATACTTCGGATTTCCCCAGCCAGTACGGTTCATGGAGTGTCCAGTCTGGAAGTTTTCCAGGAAGTTGATTGGATCAGCATAGTCAGCAAGGAATGAACTGCGGGAAAGCTGGTGCTTCAGTGCTTTCTGTTCTTCTGCGAATACGTTCCATTCCATATTCGCAAGCTTGACTTCTACGCCAAGGTTTTCTTTGAACATTTGCTGCAATGCTTCAGCAATTTTCTTATGGACATCACTTGTGCTGTACGTCAGGGTTACTTCTGGAAGCTCAGTGTAACCTTCTTCTTCCATTCCCTTTTTTAACAGCGCTTTTGCTTCTTCTAAATCCGTTTTATTGAAATCTCCATTGACTTCACGGAAATCCTTGCCTGATGGATCCTGGAATCCAGGAGATACAAATCCATAAGCAGCTTTTTCTTTATTCTTTGTAACAAAGTCAACGATCTTTTGCTGGTCTACAGCAAGAGCAAAGGCTTTACGAATATTGACGTTCTGGAACGGCTCTTTAGTGACATTGAAGCGGTAGAAATAGTCTCCTGCCTGATCTTCAACCTGTACCTTACCTTCTTCAAACAACTTATCACTTAATTCAGCAGGTACATCCGAAACATCTAAATCCCCTGCTTGATACATTTGATACTCAGTGTTAGTGTCGTCGACGATTGCCCATTCAACACGGTCAAGCTCTACGTTTTCTGCGTCCCAATACTGGTCATTTTTTTTCATGACGAATTTTGTGTCATGCTCCCAGCTAGCAAGGTTAAATGGTCCGTTGCCCACGAATGAGTCAGCTTCAGAGAACCATTCAGGATTTTCTGTCGCTACTTTTTCATTGATTGGGAAAAATGCCGGATTTGCAATGACACTTAAGAAATATGCCTGTGGACTTGTCAAAGTAACTTCGAATGTCTTGTCGTCAATTGCTTTTGCTTTTACATTGTCAGCAGAACCTTCTCCACTGTTAAATTCCTCTCCGCCTTCAATGAAATAGCCAAGGAAAGCTGCAGCAGAGCCAGTGGAAGGATCCAACAGTCGCTTCCAGGCGAATTCAAAATCCTTTGCGGTAACATCGTCCCCATTGGACCATTTCGCATCTTCACGAATGTGGAATGTGTACGTTTTGCCATCTTCAGATACTTCCCAATTTTCTGCAGTCGCCTCTTCTGGCTGGTGGTCTTTACCTAGACGAGTAAGACCCTCCATCAGATTGTTCAAAGCGTTCCAAGATGCAGAATCGAAACCGATTGGCGGGTCAAAAGATGTTGGTTCCTAGCCGTTATTTAGATAAAGAACCTTTTCCTCTCCTTTTTCCCCACTGTCGTTTCCTTCTTTTTCTTTACCTGCATTGTCATTTGCAGTACATGCAGACATCGTGAACACGAGCATTGCTGCCATGAGCATGGTTAATAACTTTTTCACACTGTTTCCCCCTTTTGTTGGTTTAACACAATTTATCAAAAAGGCAAAAGCCTGATTGAACGCTAGTTGCTTGCGATTCATTTTTTTGCCCGCTCATCCTGCAACCAGCAGTCCACCAAGTGGCTGTTGGAAAGCTTTGTTTCTGCAGGATAGACTTTATCGCAAACCTGCATTCCATATGGGCAGCGGGCTGTAAAAGGGCAACCAACTGGCGGTGAGAATAAATCAGGAGGCGTACCTCCAATTGGTATCAACTCAGCTCCGTCTACATCTAACCGGGGCACAGAGTTCAACAACCCTTTCGTATAAGGATGCTGAGGATTGTAAAAAATCTCTCTCCTTGTTCCTGTTTCAACAATTTTTCCGGCATACATAACTGCGATTCGATCTGCAACTTGTGCAACAACACCCAGGTCATGGGTGATCAGGATAATGGAGACACCTGTTTTTTTCTGGATATCACGAAATAACTCTAAAATCTGGGCCTCCTGAATTGTTACATCCAGTGCTGTTGTCGGTTCGTCGGCAATCAACACCTCCGGCTGGCAGACGAGCGCCATCGCTATGACAATCCTTTGCCTCATACCTCCGCTAAATTGATGAGGGTATTGTTTCAGGCGGACTTGAGGGCTTGGGATACCTACCAGATCAAGCATTTGTACCGCTACTTCCTTTGCCTGATCCCTTGACAGCTTCATATGCTGGAGAATCCCCTCAGTCAGCTGATCACCAATCGTCAAGGTAGGATTCAACGCAGTCATTGGATCCTGGAAAATCATCGAAATATCAGAGCCGCGAATTTTCCGCATCTCAGAGTCCTTCAGTTTCGTCAAATCTTTTCCTTTAAAAATGATGGATCCGCCGTCAAACTTGCCGGGCGGTTCAGGAATCAGTCTCATGATACTTTGGGAAGTGACACTTTTCCCGCAGCCTGACTCCCCTACAATCGCCAGCGTTTCCCCTTTATGTAAATCAAAAGTGACTCCACGGACAGCTTTAACCTCTCCGCCGTATGTCTTGAATGAAACATGAAGGTCTTTTACTTCAAGTACTTTTCCCATGTTGCCTACCTCCTTAGCTTCGGGTCTAGTGCATCCTGAAGCCCATCACCTAAAACGTTAAACGAAAACATTGTCATTGAAATAAAGAATGCCGGGAAAAACAGCCTCCACCAGTCACCCGATAAAATAACCGGCAAAGCATCGCTTGCCATCGACCCCCAGCTCGCAAGCGGTGCCTGGATTCCCAAACCAAGGAAGCTAAGAAATGCTTCTGCAAAGATAGCTGACGGAACGGAGAGTGTTATTTGCACAATGATTGGGCCCATCGTATTTGGCAGCAAATTTTTCCGGATGATTCTTGCGGTTTTCGTTCCGAAAGTTTTAGATGCCAAAACGTATTCATAATTCTTTATTTGCAGTACTTGACCGCGTACAATCCGCGCCATCCCAATCCATCCGGTAATCGTCAGTGCGAAAATGATGGTGGCAAGGCTTGGCCCCATCACTACACTGATTAAAATGACGACAAGCAAATATGGAAGCCCATAAAGAATTTCTATAATTCTCATCATGAAGTGGTCTGTTCTTCCTCCTTTATAGCCTGCAATCCCGCCATAAATGACCCCAATTAGAAAATCGATCAATGCTGCAGCGATACCGACAAATAATGATATTCGCGCGCCATACCACGTACGCGTGAAAACATCGCGACCAAGCTCGTCGGTTCCAAACCAATGCTCGCTTGATGGCGGCAGATTTTGGTTGACCAAATCCTGATGGTCTACTGTGTGAGGCGAAATGATAGGACCGAACACTGCCATGAAGGTCAGTACAGATAAGAAAAATAATCCTAACATTGCAAGTTTGTTTTTTAGGAGGCGTCGCCATGCATCTTGCCAATACGACAGGCTGGGCCTGACAACAGCTTCTGCTTCCGAGTCACTTTTTTCAATAGGAACAAACCAGTCGTCAGGAATGGACGTGACCGCTGGCGGTTCCTGATGTTTACGCAGAGCCATCATTTCCCCTCCTTTTTATGAAGTTTGATCCTTGGGTCAAGAATGCCGTAAGCAAGGTCTACAAGGAAAAGCATCATGATCAATACTGTACTGTAAAAAATCGTTGTTCCCATTATGACAGGGTAGTCACGCTGGTTGATGCTTTCGACAAAGTACTTGCCCATGCCTGGAATCGCAAAGATCTTTTCGATTACGAAAGTTCCTGTAAGTATACTAGCTGCCAATGAGCCAAGAATCGTGACTACTGGAAGCAATGCATTCTTTAAAGCATGTTTGAACACAATTTTTACAGGTGACAGCCCTTTTGCCTTTGCTGTCCTTATGTAGTCTTGCGTCAAGACTTCAAGCATGCTGGATCTCGTCAAACGGGCGATGATCGCCATAGGTCCGGTAGCAAGTGCCAGAGTAGGCAGAATCATATGCTTCGGACTTGTCCAGGTAGCAACCGGAAGGATCTCCCAGGTAACAGCGAACTGCTGGATCAGCAGGGTTGCCATGACAAAGTTTGGAACCGAAATACCAACTACGGCTACTGTCATCGCAAGATAATCAATCAAGCCATTATGGCGAAGTGCCGCAATGATTCCCAGAAGGATGCCAGAAAAAATAGCGACGATCAGTGTGATCATTCCCAGTTCGAATGAAACAGGGAATCCCCTCCCAAGCATTTCGTTTACAGTCTGTGATGACTTTTTAATTGAAGGGCCAAAATCAAAAGTCGCAATCGATTTTAAGTATATAAAGTACTGAACGTATAAAGGCTCATCCAAATGATAGAAACTTTCAAGATTCTTTTGTACTGCTTCGCTCGTCGCCCGCTCCTCGTTAAAAGGAGAGCCAGGAATTGAGTGCATCAAGAAAAAGGTCAGCGTGATGATGACCAGCAACGTGACCGCCATTGAGCCAAGTCGTTTGAGTATGTAATGGAGCATTAACCCACATCCTTATTAGTCTTTATATCAGTTCTGGAGGTGAATGAAACCATTCTATGAAAATGTTGTCCTCATTGCGAGTTCCGTCATTACAAGCATAGCTTGATAGGCTTCTAGAATGTCCTTTGCCTGATAGCGTACAATCGTGGTACCTTCTTCGATTTGTGTACCAGGCATCAAGTTTGCCCACTCTGCTTGGCCATAGTTGGCAAATTCAATTCTTAATACCGGATGCTCAGGAGGAGTAAGCGGTTTCACTTTATCCAAATTTTTAATAGCCACCTCTGTCTTTTCAGCAAGCAGTTCCCCTGCTTTTACCGGTGTTAAAGATTTTGCGGCAGACCTCGAAATCGACTCTTTAACTACGGCAGTTGTAATGTTAGGGATCAAAGCCTCAGCTTCACGGGCAGCCCCATCGTCCCCTGCAACCATGATAACAGGAACTCCGTAATGACCTGCTACATAAGCGTTGAAACCAAGCTCACCAATTTGAACATCATTAATCCACATATGTCTAACCCCGAAAATCATCGAATGCGACATCACTCCGCTCATCGATGCCCTCGAATGGTAGCCAACAAATACTGCTCCGGCAAAGCTGTCATCCAACCCCTGGACCATGGAAAACGGCTTTACATCCCCGGTAATTAACTGTGTATCATGATGAAGATCCTCGATTAAAAGGTTGTTCATCTTGGAGTGACTATCATTGACAATCACTTCCTGGCACCCAGTTTCAAATGCTTTCGCAATGACATAATTTGCTTCCTGGGTCATGATTTTTCAGCCACGTTCGTAGTTATGCTTAGAATAGTCTACATGGGTATGGTCGACCAGACCAGTAATCCCTTCCATGTCTACTGATATGTACAGTTTCATTTTTACCCAACTTTCTATGAATAATTATCTTAAAATTATAAATAATAAAACTACCAACCGCAACCTTTTTTCCTATTAATTTCTGTTATTACAAGGAAATAGGAGATTTGTCACTGGTAGCAAAATGTTAATAATACTATTCAATAAATAATGTTTTTTGATAGAAAACATAAGAGAAAGAGAACGAATCTGATTGTTAAAACATTATTCTGTACAGTGGAAGTGGTTAAACCGTTTTTTCAAGATAATGGTTTTTTTCAGAAGAAAAGAGCGCAATGAAGTGCGCTCCTACTCTCTGAGATTATGCTGCTCTATCAATTCAATAAAATGGGTGAGGACCTTGGCTGTAAGTCCCCAAATCACCTTTCCATTCGTTCTGTAGAAATATTCATCCATTTTTCTAGTCTGCCAATTGTAATTCTCCCCCCCGATTATCAGATCGAAAGGAAAACCATCTTCCGGTTCAACTTGAAAATTGATTTTATAACTGTCAGGCTGGTTCTTTTTAAAAAAGGACAGAGGTACTGTGAAGACCTCCCCAACTTCTGCTTCGTTAGGAATGATGGCGTTAAGATTACTGATTCTTCCTGCAAAGGGAAATATGATTGTTCCGAATGCGGAAACCATGTAATCCAATGGAAAAACATCGAGAATTTCGCTTTTCTTTATGCCGAGTTCTTCGGAGGTTTCCCTGACTGCTGCTTCTTGAGGGTCCTCTCCTTCTTCAATCTTCCCTCCTGGAAAACAGACTTCACCTGGCTGTCTTCTCATCTTAAGGGAACGTACCTCGAATAAAATATGGACATCACCATTCACTTCAACTAATGGCAGCAAAACTGCAAATTTGATGAATTTTTCATGACCCAAAATTGAGGGTGTACGCCCCAATAAAGTATTTGAAATCTGATTTAAGTTCATTATTGGACATCCACTCTCCCTTTTTTAATATGTAATTTATTTTATTATGAATAGCAAGATAAAAGAAAGAAAACGGCTTTTTTATCGAAGCATAATTGTTAATTAATTGCTCTACAAATCATTAACAGAATAAACAACCCTGATATACTTTTAAACCAAGGCTTTCAAAAAATGAAAAAGCAGCGACGAAATGCCGCTGCCCGTTCAATAAGATTATGACCCTGTCGCTCGGCCTTTGATCGCTTTATACGCAATCAAGATAATACCGATGATGAGCAGAATGTGAATGATGCCGCCTGCGATTTCAAATATCAGTCCTAATAACCAAAGCACCAGTAATATACCCGCTATTGTCCACAACATTAGGAACGTCTCCTTTCGCTGTATTCTTAATAAAAGTTTACCCCTTAGCCATTTACATTAAACAAGCCAGTTGGGATAAGGGTTCATCAAATATTTGATTACTTTGCCGTCGATATGTCACACTAAAAAAAACATCATTTTAAGGAGCGCAATCTATGCCCAACTACAAGATATTATTCTTAGATATAGATGGAACAATTTTAACTCCCGATGATACTATCGAGGATTCCACGAAGACCGCTATCAGTGAAATGAAGAAACAAAATATTGAGGTCGTTTTGGCCACAGGACGTCCGATTCATGAGATTAAAGAGCTTGGAGAAGAGCTTAACATTTCCTCTTTTATAGGATATAACGGTGCTTTGGGAATATATGAAGACGAAACGATCTTCGCTGAACCAATGCCTGTAAAGGATGTAAAATACATCCTGAATGTTGCGAAAAAACATAATCATAAGCTGGTCTTGTATACCGATAAAAAAAATTATTTAACAGACCTGGACTCGGATTTGGTCAAAACTTTCCTTCAGCAATTTCATTTGCGTCAGAATGATATTTTTTCAGAGGAAGTCATCGAAGGGATTCTAGGCATGACGATTATCACTACTGGAAATAATGGAGAGGCACACTATGAATTCAGTGATGGAATACATTTGTCACAGGTCAATGTAGAAGGTATGCATCATTGCTACGATGTCATCCGTGATAAGGTTAATAAAGGAGTTGGCATTCAATTCTTGTTAACAAAACTGGGAATAAAACGGGAAAGTTCCATTGCCTTTGGGGATGGAATGAATGACAAAGAAATGCTTTCATTCGCAGGAGAAGGTTTTGCCATGGACAATGCCCATCCGGACTTGTTCCAGCATGCAAAGCATAGAACCACAGATGTGACTGACTCAGGGATTTACAACGGTTTGAAGTCGTTAGGATTGCTGTAATAAGTATCCACTTGAATTCATGAGAATTCTGCGTTCGAATTGTCAGCTCTTTTGGTAAATTAGAAAGAGCCGTTGTCAGATGACAACGGCTTTTTTACTATTAATCTTTATTCAACAGTTCTTCCCCTGCAATCCCAGGGTTTGTCATTTCATATGGATTCAGAATCAAATCGAGTTCTTCTTCTGTCAGGACATCATAAGCAAGGCATAATTCCCTGACTGACTTCCCTGTAAGAATTGCTTCCCTAGCGATTCTTGAAACTGCTTCATACCCTAAGTGCGGATTGACAGCCGTAATGATACCTACGCTTTGCTCGACATCCTTTTCGGTCTTCTCTTTATTTGCTTCAATTCCGACTAAACAATGATCAGTGAAAACTTTAAAACCATTGTTCATGATGCTAATCGACTGAATCAGGTTAAAAATAAGGACTGGCTCCATGACATTCAACTCGAGCTGGCCCGATTCGGAAGCAAGACAAATCGTATGATCGTTTCCAATTACCTGGAAAGCAACCTGGTTGATGACCTCAGGCATTACCGGATTCACTTTGCCAGGCATAATGGATGAGCCCGGCTGCCTTGATGGAAGGAAAATTTCGTTAAATCCCACACGTGGTCCAGAAGCCATCAGGCGCAAGTCGTTGGCTATTTTCGACATATTCATCATACAAACCTTCAGGGCAGCAGATACGGTTGTATACGCATCCGTATTTTGTGTTGCATCTACTAAATGGTCAGCATTTTTTAATGGATATCCGCTGATTTCAGAAAGGTGAAGGACCACATTCTTGATGTATTTTGGATTGGCATTAAGCCCAGTTCCAACAGCAGTTGCTCCCATATTCACTTCAAAGAGATGTCCGCGAGTATGCTTAATCCTTTCAATATCACGCTCAATCACTCTTGTATATGCCTCAAATTCCTGGTCGAGACGGATTGGCACAGCGTCCTGTAAGTGCGTCCTGCCCATTTTTATGACAGCATCAAATTCCCTTGCCTTCTGGGAGAAAACATCGCGCATGATCTGCATAGTATCCAATAGCTTGTCCAAAAGGGATAGCACTGATATGTGCATCGCAGTAGGAAATGCATCATTCGTCGACTGAGCCATGTTCACATGAGAGTTCGGGCTTAATGTGAAATAATCCCCTTTCTTCTCACCAAGCAATTCCAGTGCACGATTGGCAATAACTTCATTCGTGTTCATATTGATGGAGGTCCCAGCTCCTCCCTGAATCGGATCTACGATGAACTGTTCATGCCACTGACCCTGGATAATTTCATCCGCAGCTTTTACAATGACCTCTCCAAGTCCGCCGTATAGCCGTCCTGTTTCCATATTCGCAAGTGCCGCAGCTTTTTTCACCATGGTCATCGCCTTAATAAGTTCACTATGTATTCTATACCCAGTTATCGGGAAATTTTCAACAGCCCTTAAAGTTTGAATTCCATAATAGGCATCTGCTAAAACTTCCTTCGTACCAAGAAAATCTTTTTCAATCCGGACTTTAACCTCAGACATTGTTCTACCCCTCCAAAAAGCGTGAAATATTCGTAAACAATTAAATTTTGTATTGAGGGCAATCATTTTCCGACAATTTTCTTGTAGCTTTTTATTCCCCCTTAGCCTAATTATTGGCCTACATGATTATTGTAAAACAAAAAGAAGAATTCATCACGGAAATTCATCATTTTCCTTTATCCAGTACGCGAAAACTGTATGATTTCTGATTGTTATGCTGAAACCCCACTACTTTTGAGAACTTTTGTCACCATGCAGGAAAACAGGAATGCTCTTGCTGAATTGTACTAGGACATTGAAATTATCATAAACCAAAACAGAAGGGAATGTGCATGATGAATGACACTCAATTCATGAAGGCATACACAATCAAAGAGGTGTCCAAGAAAATTAATGTTCCGTCTGGCACTATTAGACAATGGGAAAAAGATCTTGATGGGTTACTGATCGTCCCAAGAACGAAACAAGGTGCAAGATTTTATACGGATATTGAAATAGAACAATTGATGAAGATCAAACAAATGCGTGATAAAAATCTAAGCAAAGAAATGATACGGGAGCTTCTGCAAAGACATATGCGTTCTGATCCAATGTCCGATCAAGCTCCACATGAAAATAGACTTACTGAAAAATCGAACTTGCCTGCCGCTTCACCAGCGGGCAGCCCAAATGAATATGGTGCATTTATGGTGGCATTGGAGCAATATAAGGAAAACCTGCTTGATGAAGTTAAAGCAGAAATCAGGAACGGCATACGAAAGGAGGTTCTGGAGGAAGTAAAAAAAGAAATCTCCAAAGGGACTTTTACTACAGTAAAAACCCTGTCCGATTCAATCTATAAAACAGGAGAAAAAACCAACGAACAAATTTTGGTGCTATCTGAAACAGTTGCCAAAAGCACGGAAGAAAGCTCCGAACGTCTCGGAACCATATCTTCGGAGCTTACGAATGTCTCGAAAGGCACTTCTGAAATCAGTACGAACCTTGCAAAAGCTTCTAAAGGTACGACGGAAATGTTCAGCAAGCTTTCAGATTCTGTAACCAAAGCTTCACAGGGTACGACTGATAAAATCACGAAGCTAACTGAGAGTGTTGCGAAGGTTTCAAAAGGTACTTCTGAAAAAATAAATGCACTTTCCGGCAGTCTTTCGAATGTATCGAAGGGCACTTCCGAACGATTTGCCTCTTTGACATCCAGTTTGACTAAAAACTCAAAAGGCACGAATGAAAAAATTGTAAATCTAGAAAGTACAGTCAATAAGCTCTCCTCCTGTACTAATAAGGAATTATCACTTTTAGCAAAGCGCCTGAATGAGACAACCGAAACAGTTTCAGAAGAATTTAAAATTCTCGCGGACTATGTTTCAAATAGTCGTGAAACAACAAATCACGAGCTATCTAACTTAAACCAGGTCATCAATCAGGAACGGGAATATTTAGTCCGCACACTTAAAAATGAACGTGAAGAATTACTCCTGGAGATTAGGGAGCGGGACGAAATGTTCAAAAACATGGTCGACAGTTTCAGGGAAACTGCAGCATCCAAACAATCAAAACGAAATTGGTGGAAGGTTTGGAAATAGTTTTCTTTTCTTGCATGAATTAGACATTTTTTCTGAGATGAGTGGCTAGCAAAAGCGTCCGGCCCTTTAAGTCGCTTCGGTCCTGCCAAAGAAGCCAAATAATGACTTCAATGATCGGACCTATGAGGCAAAGGACGTGCAGACCCGGCCGCCATAAGATATGGCGTTATTGGCGGGAAGATCTTGTCGGGGACGACCAAGGTCCTTACGATTTTCATTTTGCTGACATATAACTTGGAAAGATGTAAATAATATTCACACTTAAGCACCAGCTATTTTTAGATCTCCATCATGCAATGCTTGAAATACTCTTAGGAGGGAAATTAGAGATGGTGAGGTATTTTCGCTGGATGGCAATCACAGCATTGTTCATTTACTTATCAGGAGCATCACCAGAGTTTGCTTTAGCGAAGATCTCATTAAATCACAAGCAATTATTGCCCATCAATATTTCTCATCGTGGTGCCTCAGGCCATGCCCCGGAACATACATTGCAAGCTTATGAACTCGGGAATGTCATGAATGGCGATTACATTGAAATCGATCTTCAAATGACGAAAGATGGAGAATTGATTGCACTGCATGACGAAACTATTGATCGGACAACGGAGGAAAAAGGCCTTGTCAAAAACCTAACACTAAGAGAAATAAAGAAACTTGATGCAGGCTCATGGTTTAATGTGGCTTTCCCTGAAAAAATGAGTACCGAGTATTCAGGTCTTAAAATCCCTACACTAAGGGAGGTGCTTGACAGGTTCGGTCCAGACTCGAAGTTTTTCATTGAAACCAAATCTCCTGAGGTCTATCCAGGAATGGAAGAAAAGCTAATAAATATACTAAATGAATATAACCTCATCGGTGTCCATCAGACGTTTGACAATGTTATTGTTCAATCTTTCAGTGTAGAAAGTTTAAGGAAAGTTCACGAAATAGATGATTCCATTCCATTGGTCCAGCTATTGTCTTATTACGCTCCAGCGGTTATCACCGATACTGAAGTAAGCAAAATCAAAGAATATGCGGTAGGGGTGGGATTACATTATACGGCAGTAAGTCCGGGATATATTAAGAAAATAAATGATTCCGGTTTAATGGTTTTCCCTTATACAGTCAACGAAAAAGAAGATATGAATATGCTTCTGGATTGGGGAGTCACAGGCATGTTTACCAACTACCCTGACCGGTTGAACGAAGTCATTCACAGCAGAACACTTGAAAACTTGAAATGATCAAAAATAGAAAGCTGCCATATGGCAGCTTTTTCACATATCCATTGGATTTTTTCAAATACAACTTATAGGTTGTGAACTTCCCGCATAACGATTAAAAATTGAAATCTTTTAATAAAGTCTATTTTTGTAACCTTCATCCAACCTCTTCTGTATATCAGCTTCTGAGGAACCTGGAATCCTGGCGTGTGCTGCTAAGATTTTTGCACCGGAAGGCAAAGAAGATGAATCGGCCCAGCTTTCAGGATCCCATAAGCCGGAACGCTTCAACGCTTTTCCGCACTGTATATAGCATTCCTCAACTTCTACTACGATTCCAAGGAGCGGATTCTTCCCGCCAGCTTTCATCCTTTCCAGCAGGTCTGGCTGCCGTGTCAAACTAGCCTTCCCATTGACTCTCAGTGTTTCAGACATCCCGGGTATTAGAAATAACAACCCTACCCTTGGATTGGATAATATATTTTTCAATGAGTCCATTCGCTTGTTACCGGGACGGTCTGGAATCACTAACAAATTCTTGTCCAGAACAAGCACAAATCCAGGTGCATCCCCCCCTCGGTGACGCATCTGTGTAGCCGTTTTCGTCAGAGGTAGATAAGACAATAAACGGTGATTGGTCTATGTAATTACGGCAATGATCGTCTATGAAAGATATGACCTTCCGTTTGGCCAGTTCACTAGGCTCCCCAAACAATGTCCGTAATTCTTGAAAGCTATTAATTACATGATTCATTAAATCATCTCCCCGTGTTAGTTTTCCATAAAATATACTTAAAAACTAATATACCAGTGTAAGGCTGATATTACTTCCATCTGGTAGAAATAATATTTCAGGATGGAATTCCCATTATTTGGATGACGAAAACCATTATAGAAGGTGCAGTATTGATATCAACCGTAAATACAAGATCATTTCTATTTGCATTTTTTATCGCTTCATCTGGTGATTTGATGTTTTCATTTTTATCAATTCCGGTACCATGCCTACTCTGACCGATGTCGTCAATTCTGATTGCTGACCGCTTCAAAGGATTAACATTAAATTGGTTAAGGTGTTATTTTAAAAGGGAATTACGCAGTCCAAAGGATTCTCTTTGATTTTCGGGGTATATTAACAACAAATATAAAAAGGCTTAGATGGAGGAATGGAAATTGAACAGATCGTTTCAAAATTTATTCAATAAAGCTAAAATGACTTTGAATCACGCATTCAGCCACGCGAAAGAAACCCTATATTCCATCACAGGTACATCGTCAGCATCTGTTCAGCAAATAGCTGATTTCGTCAGGAGTCACCCTGATGTTAAATTTGTGAAAAGGGATTATTTAGGGATGACTTTATCATTTTATGAACTCGTTCAGGGTGAAATGAGATACTATCTAGAGACAAATCATTCAAAGATCTTGCATCTAGATGTCCACTCCCATAATCACACTGTCGTAGCGTACCGTTCATACCGTGATCAATTATCGATTGATACACCAGTTAAGTTTCCAGATATGCAAAATGCAAAATAATTTCGAGTCCCCTCTCTATTCGTATTTCATCCTGCAAAATAATAGGGTGTCCCAAAACTCTATGGGACACCCTATTTTGAATCATTTATGTTAAACCGGACAACTTGTCCCGGTCATCAGCCATAGGAGGTTCCTCCAGCCATGAGTTTTTGATCATGATATTGGCACCATCCTCTGCATACAGTGCAATTTCAGGAATCAGTGAAGCATACTTCAGCCCAATATCCTTGCGGGGACTTGCTGCCATAGCGGCACCATAATTCCCTATCCCTGCTGCAATCATGGTCGAGACATGGAATAAGATAAGTTTATCTGAAAATACCTGTGTAGTACTGTCAGTTACTGCTGAATCCCAAAACATGGGGGCCGGAATGTCATTATTCTTAAGGATATCACTGAATAAATCGACGTGTTTTTGAGCGATTTTCTTTCCTCTCTGCAAATATCCCTTGACCTCTTTGTCCTGAGCCACTTGGATGAATCCCATGATTAGGGCCTTTCCTATTTGGTTGGTTTGTATATTCATGAACAAATGCGTCATTTCTATTGAGGTAAGTGCCCTTCTCCTGCTTTTAATCCCTGATAAAAATTTTTGTTTTTCGACAAAGTCAACCTTATCTGGAATTGATATAAACGGGGGCCTTATGTAAGTCCCTTGCTCAAGCATTGCCTCCCTTGTCAAATCCTGCAGTCCAATTGCAGATTTCAAGACACTTTTATGAAAGTTTATCACATCTGGCCGCGTGCCAAGACCGATTGCCGCAGTATTTGCCGTCATTCCAAGAATCGACATATGCCTTAGATACATCATTACGAAAGTATCTGAAAAAAGGCGTGGAGAATGGATATTCACATCTTTCTTTGTGAACCCAATTGGGTAGGGAAAGTCTTCACGATCAAAAATCTCTTTTAACAGAGATACGTTTTTTTGCGATGCGCCAAGAGCAAACTCCACGATTTCTTTTACCTTTTTATCGTCTATGTTGTTGAGAAAATACCCCATTACGCAGATAGAGACTGTATCATTGATATATTGAGTCCACAAACTGGACATTTCAGCCGCAGTAAGGCGGATTTTTGTCTTGTCCTCCATATTTACACCCCAATGCACTGATGATATCTTTATCTTTCCTAAACCTGCACATATTTATTTAATTATTTACCTGTAATAAAGATGAAAGGTTAATTTTAAGCGTTGAGAATCATAGCGGGTAATAGTTAAAATTATCCATTTCGATAAAAACAATCTATCTATTTTACAAAAAAATAGTAAAATAGAAGTATGATTCAAATTTAGGAGTGAGCAAGCTGAACGTAATTTTATTAATCATTGCAGCTATTGGAATAGCACTGACAGCAAATTTATTGAGATTTCATGTAAGCGCTTTTTTAAACCAACTGATCTTCTCTGCTTCATCATTGATCCTGGTTGAGATTGCAGTTTATTTTTATGGAAGCAATCAATTAAGCTGGACGATACTTTTATTCATCGCGACAGCGGGCTATTCTTTTAAATTAGTTGGGGGTATACTGGCTGCACTTATTAGTGTTCTTGTCGTTTATTTACATACAGAAGGCTTCCCTTTCGCTGTTCTCCCTGTTTATTTAGTGATCGGGTTGTGCGCAGGCTATATTTCTCAATATTTACTCAAGAAAAAGAAAGACCACCATCTCTGGATGTACATGCTAATGGATCAATCTAAGCATTTACAGGTCTTTCGCCAAGTAAGCACAACGATGCAGGGGACCCTTCAGCAGGATTTGCTTTTGAAAGTGATTTTGACTTCTGTAACCGCCGGCCATGGCCTTGGGTTTAACCGGGCGATGATTTTTCTTGCCTCCAATGAAACAAAGTCCCTTAAGGGGATCGTTGGTGTTGGCCCAATGGATGTAAGGAAAGGCTATGAAGTTTGGGAAAAGATTTCAGAAGACAGACTTAAACTCAGTGATTTAATTGAACATAACTTTGACAGCAATTTTACAGACCCTGAGTTGAATGATATTTTACGTTCAGTGGATATACCAATTGATGAACATAACGTGTTTGGGTTAGCGTTATCAAGTCAAAAACCAATTATCGTTCAAAAGATCGCAAAAGAGGATCTGTCACAGGTTCTAATTAAAGACTTGTTCCAAACTGAAGAATTCGCAGTGATTCCGCTAATTAACCAGGGAAAGAATATCGGAATTCTGATGATTGATAATATTGTAAATAAGAGAACCATTACCTTGATGGATACTGAAAATATCCTTCCTCTTGCGAACCAGGCTGCAATCGCTCTTGACCATGCTAATCTTTATGAACAAATTGAGGGAATGGCTTTGCGCGATGGCTTGACAGGTCTTCTCAACCAGCGGGCGTTCCAGACAATTCTTAATGAACACTTCCCGTATAACGGTGAAGGTTCTAATCCCCTATCGTTGATCATCTTTGATATCGATTTCTTTAAAGTATTCAATGACAAAAACGGCCACCTGCTTGGGAATGAAGTACTAATGAAGCTGGCCAAAGTCATTGTTAACTCATTAAGGCCTGGGGACTTTTCCTTCCGGTTTGGTGGAGAAGAGTTTGTTGTCTTATTGCCTGGCACACTTCTTGACCAAGCCGAAGTATTAGCTGAAACAATTCGCTCGAATATTGAGAAAGCAAGCTTTCCTGGTGAAAAGACCCAGCCCAACGGCACATTAACCGTAAGTATCGGATTAGCATGCACAGACCATTCGGGAATACTTACTAAAAATGAATTGATTGAAGCTGCTGACCAGGCACTATACAAAGCTAAAAGCGCAGGTAAAAATACAGTTGTTACTTTTAAGGAGTTTGTGCACATTGATTGAATTGGCATTTATTCTTGCTTCCCTTTTCTTTTTCATGACTTCCGCTTTGACAAGCAGACCCTTATATAACCTTTCACGAAAGCGTTATTCCAACCGGGTTACTGCACAATACGGTTTCAAGGTATCAGATCTGCATTATTCCTATGACCAAATGATTTACTTTATTTCAATGCCTACTACCTTACCGTATATAAAGAATTCGTTAATGGAGGACTTGGTTATTGAGCAAGATTATTCATCTTATTTTTTCCCGGTTCTTAAGGGTATCAAAATATCTCTAAAACAAAATGGCGAAAATATGTACCTTGCCTATTTACCAATTGGGAACTTCCGTCTGCCACATCTCGATAAGCTGCAGCATGAAGGCATTATTGATGAGCAGACATATTTAAGAATCAGCACCAGTAAGCTGCTTGATCCCGGCACATTGAAGGAAGTGCGCGAAGAGGTATATAAACAGCTGCAAGTGGGGCGCTATTAATTATGTAAGAGCCAGCATTGGATGCCGGCTCTTTTTACTTTTAAACTTCAGCAGTTTTACCCTTTTGATTTCGCAGGTCTACCTAGAAAACTATATTACTCCCAGGTTTTCTAAAAGTTTCTCGGAACAATTCGTTAAGTTTTTTTGTAGGATCGTCTGTTTTTAATAGTTTTGAATATAGATTAATCGGATATCATAATCACTGTCTGCTGAAGCCAATCCCAGCGCTCTGTTTCCAGCGTCACGTGTATAAAGTATTTTTACCTCATGTTCTTTTTCAATTTGATTTAAAACTGTTATAATCTGATCCTCATTTGCAAATATCCCACTTTCATAACCTACACTTAATAG
Source organism: Mesobacillus subterraneus (assembly GCF_020524355.2). Classification (NCBI taxonomy): domain Bacteria; kingdom Bacillati; phylum Bacillota; class Bacilli; order Caryophanales; family Bacillaceae; genus Mesobacillus; species Mesobacillus subterraneus. The sequence goes on along the minus strand of NZ_CP129019.1, from coordinate 1,796,581 downwards.
TTTGCTTTCATTCTTAAAGGGTATAAAAGATTATACTCAAATAAAGGAGACCAAATTATGAATGACAAACAAACAGAAGGCGCATTTGACCAGGTTAAAGGTGAAGCCAAGAAGCAATTCGGCAAACTGACCGATAATGAATCTATGGAAGCTGAGGGCCGCCTGGATAAGGGAAAAGGAAAACTGAAAGAAACTACTGGTGATATGAAAGAAAATGTATCACGTGCTTTTAATGATTCGTCCAGAGATTAAAAAAGTCCATGAAAAAAGCCTTTGCTTTCTTAGCAAAGGCTTTTTTCATGGACTTAATCGATATGATTCTTATTTTTCCCTTTAACGAATCGATAGGCCAAATACGCTACATAGAGCGGAGTGGCGATATAAATCAAGTAAGGGAATTGGCTGTATGTCCCTTTCCATATGACGAAAAGTAAAGATCCAAGGAATATTGTCACGATTGTACCATATTTAGGAAGCGGTACTTCTTTGAAGCTTGGAATCCTAATTCTGCTGACCATGAGGAAACTCAGTGCTGTAAAAACAACAGTAGTAACGATATTTGGAATCATGTTACCAAATAAAGTGAGGATAGCCATAATTCCGCCTGCGGCAGTAATCGGCACCCCAATAAAATAATTTAGCGAAGATTTATCAGTACTGATATTGAACCTCGCCAAGCGATAAGCTCCGAATAACGGGAATAGCCCCGCTACCATTAAGCCCCATAATCCAAATTGGTAAAAGTATGTATAATAAACCAGGAACGATGGTGCTACACCAAAAGTGACGATATCCGCCAGTGAATCAAGTTCCTTTCCGAGCTGGCTGTCCGCTTTCAACATCCTCGCCAGCCTTCCGTCCATGCTGTCCAACATCATGCCGATCAAAATTAAAATGGCTGCATTGTTGAATTGGCCATTAGCCGCAAATCCAATTGATAGAAAACCGCAATACAGATTCCCAAGTGTGAACATGTTAGGAATCATTTTTGTAAACCGCATCAGTTGCATCACTCTCCGAACTTTTTTCTAATTCTGCTTATGCCTATTTTTACCCCAGTCAGCTAATAATCATGTTTATTTTATTATAGAATCGACGAAAATATAGTTTAACTATATCATTTTTTCTCATTCTGAATAGTGGTTACCAAGAAAATTCTTATCTAGAATTCAACTGGTGCATCTTCATGGAAGTAATTTGTAAAAAAAGCTATCAAAATGATTCATCAAATTGTATACTAATTTGGGGCTGGTGAATTATGATCAATAAGAACTTGCGCAGACTAAAATTCCTGCTTATAAAACTATTTAGAATAAAAGAGAACGCACATAATGTATCTCTAGGGTTTACCCTTGGTTTTTTAATCCACTTCATCCCATCTTTCGGCATGGGGACTATACTTTCGACCGTGGGTGCCAAGATCTTCAAAGGGAATCCTATAGCCGGCTTCATTAGCGGTGTAGCACTCATTTGGCTTTTCCCGTTCTTATTTTATTTGAATGTCATGGTCGGTGAAACCCTTTTCCCTTATAGTGTCTTCCCTTCTGCAGGAGGCATCCCCTCTCATGGTTTAGATGCCGGGATTCATTTAGGTGCCGTTTTTTTCATAGGCATGATCATTAATATCGTTCTTTTCGGCATGGTTGTATACTATCTAATTTATACAATCATGAGAAAATATCGGTTAAGCTTCCTTTCTTTAATAAAGAAATGGGATATAAAAAAATAAGGAATGGATAAAGCCAAGTGCTTTCCATTCCTTATTTTTTTCCTAGTTGACTTCAAGGAATTCAATCACCTCACCCTCATTGTCAGGACCGAAGGCAGTCCTCCATCCGTTGTTCAATGTATATGGGCCCTCATTAGTCTGAAGAGTAAAAGGTGACTTTCAATCAATTGTTTGAGGATATAAAAAGCTGCAAAATAGCAGCCTTCTCAAAGATTAATCCTGGATTTTGTATACAATTGCTTCATACGGCTTCAATGTAATTGCAGAACCGTATTCTGCGCTTGAATCGTAATTTGATATTAATATTTCATGTTTCTTACCTTGCAGTTCATCAGGAACATCAAATCTCTGTTCCTCTTTGGTGAAATTCAACAAGACAAGTAATTTTTGTGAATCCAATGTTCTTGTATAAACATAAATATTCTCATCCTCTGGTACGAGGATGTCATAGCTGCCATGTACAATGATTGGGTGCTCTTTCCGAAGCTGGATTAGCTTTCGGTAATAGTGATAAATAGAACTTTCATCTTCCACAGCCTGATTGGCATTAATATCCTTAAAGTTTGGATTTACTTGAATCCATGGGGTACCCGTCGTAAAGCCTCCATGCTCGCCATCGTTCCATTGGAAAGGAGTTCGGGCATTGTCGCGTCCTTTTACATAGATTGACTCCATTACTTTCGCAGGTTCGTCTCCATTTTGGTTCACTTTCTCATGATACATATTAAGGGTTTCGATATCCTTGTAGTCTTCAATAGAATCAAATCGTACATTTGTCATCCCGATTTCTTCACCTTGATAAATATACGGAGTTCCTTTCAGCATATGAAGAAAAGTTCCAAGCATTTTGGCCGACTCCACACGGTATTCTTTATCATTACCAAATCGTGAAACCATCCTTGGCTGATCATGATTGTTGAGGTAAAGGCTGTTCCATCCAATATCTTCGAGACCCTTTTGCCATTTTGTGAAGTTATTTTTTAAATCAGTTAGCTTCAAGGGCTTTAGGTCCCATTTCCCGCCGGGGCCTGAGTCCAGGTCCACGTGCTCGAATTGGAATACCATGTTGACTTCATTCCTGGATTCATCGGTGTAAAGCTTAGCTTCTTCTACATTGGCACCAGGCATTTCACCTACAGTCATCACATCATATTGCGCAAGCACTTCTCTGTGCATTTCCTGCAAATAATCATGAATTTTAGGTCCATTCATGAAGTATCTGCTTCCGGAAACATATTTTTTACCATCAGGATTTGGCGCATCAGGAAGTCCATCTACCTTTGAAATGAAATTGATAACATCCATCCTGAATCCGTCAATGCCTTTGTCCAGCCAGAATTTCATCATGTCATATACTTCCTGACGAAGTTTGGGGTTTTCCCAGTTTAAATCAGGCTGTTTTTTACTAAAGATATGCAAGAAATATTCTTCAGTATTTTCATCGTACTGCCAGGCAGAGCCGCTGAAGGTTGATTGCCAGTTATTAGGTTCTTCTCCATCTTTACCAGGTCTCCAAATATAATAGTCACGATACGGGTTGTCTTTCGATTTTTTTGACTCAACAAACCACTCGTGTTCATCAGAGCTATGGTTAACGACAAGGTCCATGATCAGCTTCATTCCTCTGTCATGCATTTCTTTTAAAAGAAGGTCCCAATCTTTCATCGTTCCAAAATCATCCATGATTTCACGATAATCGCTGATATCATATCCATTATCATCATTAGGAGACTTGTATACTGGTGAAAGCCAGATAACGTCTACTCCCAGCTCTTTTAAATAGTCGAGTTTTGTAATGATTCCAGGGATATCACCAATCCCATCTCCATTGGAATCCATAAAGCTTCTAGGGTATATTTGATAAATGACCGATTCTTTCCACCAATGTTTATTCAAAAAAAACCACTCCAAACTAATTTCTTTAGTAAAGGTACTTTTCGTAAACTTTGTGCTTCCATGACTATTCATTCATTTCCTATTCAGGCAGAAATATCAATGAGATTACAATTTAAGTAAACGTTTACGTTTCGTGTTAATTTAATTTTTTCACACTTTCCCGTTCGATGACAGTGTGAGACATAATCCTGCTTTCTACTTTTCTGCCCTGGTTCATCATCGTAAATAGCATATCTGCTGCAATCAACCCCATTTCTTCCAAGGGCTGAGCTACTGTTGTAAGCGGGGGAATCGCCATCTCAGCAATTGGCAAGTTATCATAGCCGATTATGGAGAGTTGATCCGGTATTTTAATGCCAAGCTTATAAGCAGAAGATATCGCCCCCAGTGCCAATGAATCGCTGGCGGCAAAGACAGCTGTCAAATCAGGAAATTGCTCAAGGAGTTTCGGCAAACCAATGAAACCATCTTTAAACGAGAAACCTTGTGAATGGATTATATGTTCACTATTTATGTCCAGTCCTCTTTGAGCCAACGCTTGTTTATAGCCGTCTATTCGCGGTTGGCCAGCAATTATGTCATCTCTATTTCCGCTGATCATTCCGATTTTACTATGCCCCATTTTTATCAAATAATCAGTCGCAGTGAACGCTGCATGCTTATCATCAACTTTAATGTAAGGCAAAGAGTATTGATACGATTCCGTCGAGATAAGGACAACCGGTATCTCCATGGACTCTAGCTTTTTATAATACTCTTCGGTTATCAATTCACTGACAAACAGTATACCGTCCACCCTTTTTTCGGTTAATAGCTGCAAGTACTTCATCGTTCTCTGTCCATGCGAAGCCGTATTGCAGACAATCACACTTGAATTTAAACGATGCGCAGCTTCTTCAACACCTCGAAGGATCTTTGAAGAAAATTGGCTCGAAACCTCAGGGAAAATAATTCCTACTGTATTGGATTTATTACTGATTAAACCGCGGGCAAATGCGTTTGGCTGGTAACCTAGCACTTTTATCGAAAGAAGAACTTTTTCTTCAGTTGCTTTAGAATACCCTCCCTGACCATTTAAGACCCTTGAAACAGTAGCAATCGAGACATTTGCATTTTTTGCAACGTCCTTTATTGTATAACTCATTAACGACCAACCCTTTACGTAAACGTTTACGTTCAAATTAATCATATTATGGTTTTAGGATAATATCAACCTTGTCTATTAGAAAGTTCAACTCATGGGTCTATTAAAAGAAAAGCTTGAAGACCGAAACCTTCAAGTTAACTCTAGATATTACTCTGATTTTCTACGTTTACTCTTAGGAGTGAAGACACGCCCTTTTTATAAGGTTCCTCTTTTTCTTGAACTAACACAAATGATTCTTGAAGGTATTTGGGAGACATCTGGTGAATTAATAAGAATATTACAATGATTAGGGTGATTAAATTGAAAATCGGATTGTTACGGCATTTTAAAGTGACATTGGGTTATCCACGTAAGCTTGTCACTTCTCAGGAGCTTCTTAGTTGGCAGCAGGAGTATAATGAATCCAAAATCGAGGAAGTGGTGATAGATCATCAGGGACAAAAGTGGAGCAAATGTTACTCAAGTGATTTAGAGAGAGCGAAGATTACGGCATCCAGGGCTTTTAAAGGAAATATTATTTTTTTGGAGGACTTGCGTGAGATGTCTCTTTACCCAGTCGTCAAAACTCAAATGCGGCTTCCTCTCTGGCTCCATGTCACTTTAATAAGACTTGCTTGGTTTTTGGGACACAATTCACAAAAGGAAAGTAAAAAAGAAGTCATTAGGCGGATTAACAAGGTTTTGGATGAAGCGTTAGTACATGATGAAGATATTTTGATTGTAGGTCACGGAGGAATAATGATGTTCATGAGGAAGGAGTTACTTAAAAGAGGTTTTTCAGGCTCGAAATTTAACAGGCCTGAAAATGCCACAGTTTATATTTTTGATAATGAATAACTATAGGCGCTAACCTTTAAGCGTCTTCTTTTATGATTGCATACATTTTAACGTCATAATGAGCACCTTTAATATAGATGAATTTCCTTAAAATGCCTTCGAATTCCAATCCAGCCTTCTCCATTACACGCTCTGAACCTCTATTTTCCACAAGGCTTTTTGCCTGTATCCTAACAAGGTCCATTTCATTCATTCCAAACCTGATCAGTTCTTTAGCTGCCTCGGTAGCAATCCCTTTCCCCCAATAGTCCATTGATAGTGCATAACCGATTTCTGCAGTTTTATGCTGAGGCTGCCAGGACACATAGTCAACAGTGCCAATAAGTTTGTTGTCCTCTTTATGGTGGATGCCCCATGGAGCGATTTTCCCTTCCTCATAAAGACCAAGAATCATTTTCACATACTCCTCGGTCGCTGCTCTTGTTTCATGCTCTCCCCAAAAAACATATTTTGCTACCTCAGGGTTGGAAGCATAAGTATGTATATCATCAATATCTTCTAGACTGATTTTTCTTAATATCAATCGTTCCGTTTCAAGCTGCGGCAGACTTCCATATATATCTTTTATTTTCAAAACTTTCACTCCTGACATGTGATGTGTAACTCTTATTTTACTCTACTGGTACATGAATTACATGAATGAATTGATTCAGGATAGGAAAAAGTAACGACGAGCCATTTATTACAGGAGGTACTATTATGGAGAATACCCACGAATTTGTTCAAAAACTGCACGATAAACAGAAGAAAGATGAACAAAACAGAAAACGTCAGGGAAAAGAAAATCCGAGTGATAAGCTTCCAAATAAACAACATTAAATTAAAAGCGCATGCACCTTGGTCAGCCATGATAAGCACTGGAGGGCCGACCGGTGAAGTCGTTCTTTGACTTCATCAGGCGGCCTGAAGTGTCTCGAGCTGCTCAAAGCTAAAGCTTTTCGCAACATACTAAAGGAAGCATTCTCAGGGATGAAAAACTGGGTAAGCGCTGGAGCTAGAAAATACGCCTTGATAAGCTCGGCTGGGACACAAAAACAGACCGCAATTTGGAGGCCACTGAAAAAGTCCTTAAAGGTTGGCCTTGTTAAAATGGACCGGTTGATTTCCACTCCAGGTTGCTTCGCTTTCCGCGGGGCGTGCGGTGAGCTTCCTCAGCGCTAAAGCGCCTGCGGGGTCTCACCTGTCCCGCTGATCCCGCAGGAGTCTACGCACCTTCCGTTCCAATCAACCTAGTGCTACTAAACCTTATTTAGACAAACTATAAACCGTTCAAATCCTGACTTTTTTAAGGGATTTGGGCGGTTTTTATTTTAATAGAATTAATCTAGTCGAAATGGGTGGTTCCAATGATGTCAATGCAACAATCAATCAAACTAAGTCCTTATATGGGTCTCTATGACCTTATCGTGCCAATGGATAATATGTTGCGCCAGATTAATGATCTGGTTGACTTTACTTTTGTTTATGAAGAGCTCAAGGATAAGTATTGCCTTGATAACGCCAGGAACGCAATCGATCCCATTCGTATGTTCAAATATCTATTATTAAAAACCATCCATGACCTTTCGGACGTGGATATTGTTGAGCGTTCGAAGTATGATATGTCGTTTAAATATTTTCTGGACATGACTCCAGAAGAGGAAGTTATAGACCCGAGCTCCCTGACCAAATTCCGTAAATTGAGGTTAAAGGATATTAACCTCCTGGATTTACTTATTAATAAAACGGTGGAGATTGCTTTAGAAAAAGAGATCATCAAAAGCAAGTCCATTATTGTTGATGCCACTCATACAAAAGCCCGTTATAATCAGATGAAACCAAAGGAAATCCTGATGGAGCGTTCCAAGAAGCTAAGGAAGGCAATTTACCAAATCGATGAATCCATGAGGTCCAAATTTCCTTCCAAGACAAAGACTGATGTGTTGGAGGATGAAATTGCCTATTCACAGAAACTCATTGAAGTGATTGAAAAGGAAGTGACCCTGATTCAATACCCGGTAGTAAAAGAACAGCTGAACCTATTGAAAGAGACGGTCGCAGATGACCTCGAACAGATCAAATGCTCAAAGGATCATGATGCGAAAGTGGGACACAAGACGGCAGATTCCTCTTTCTTTGGATACAAGACCCACCTGGCAATGAGCGAGGAACGAATCATTACGGCAGCTGTTATTACGACAGGCGAGAAAAACGATGGCAAGCAACTTCAAACCCTTATTGAGAAAAGCGAAGAAGCAGGTATACAGGTTGAGACTGTGATCGGCGATGCGGCGTATTCAGAAAAAGACAATATTAAGTACAGTAAAACAAACAAAATCAACTTGGTCGCAAAATTGAATCCAAGTGTTACCCAGGGATTCCGCACAAAGGAAGACGAATTCGAATTTAATAAGGACGCTGGGATGTATGTCTGTAAAGCAGGACACCTCGCAATCAGAAAGGCTCGCACCGGAAAGAAAAACACTGGAAGGAATCAGGTGGAAACCTATTATTTTGATATTGAAAAATGCAAGCGATGTCCATTTAGGGCTGGATGTTATAAAGAAGGAGCGAAGAGTAAGACATATTCTGTTTCTTTAAAGTCAACTGAGTACCTAGACCAGGCAGAGTTTCAGGAAAGTGAATACTTTAAGCAGAAGTCCAAGGAGCGCTATAAGATTGAAGCGAAGAATAGCGAGTTAAAACACAGACACGGGTATGATGTTGCCACATCCTCGGGTCTAATTGGCATGGAAATGCAAGGCGCCATGTCCATTTTCACGGTCAATTTAAAGAGAATTTTAAAACTGAAAGGGCAACAATAGAGGCCAAAGGGGACAAGAAACTAGAAAAAAAGCCGATCCAATTCCAAAAATATGGAATTGGATCGGCTTTTTTGTTTGGTTATCAAGAAAATCTAAAAAATCGGCAGATTTTCAGTGGCCTCGCAATTTGCGGTCTGTTTTTGTGCCAGTTACCTGCTCCTGCGATTGCTTGAACCGCTCCTTTTTTGGGTTCTGCCTCCAGGTGAGCTATAGTTCCTTCTCTCTCTGCCTAGCGTATCCTGATTTGGTTTTTCTCCAGTATTTCTTCTTGGTCTTTCTTCACTACCACGGCTTGAAGGTTTTTCCATTCTTCTTCCACCTGAACGAGAGGAACTTATTTGCTGCCCTTCAGGATAGCTTCTCCGCTCACGCCTTGGAGACGGTTGTTCCCTATCTCTTCGTCCTGGCCCCTCGTACCTGGCTTCACGTCTATCTTCAGCCCTGCTCCGGGAAGCGGGTTCTTTTCCTATTTTTTCGCCACGATGGTCTCTTTCCGGTTTCCTATCATCTCGTCTTCTCGATCTGGTATTCTTTCCCTTGTAATCACCTGATCTTTGTTTGCTTTTATTGCCTGAGTTATATTCATCTGTTTCAGATTCGCCTTTTTTGGCGTTCCCCATGTTTTTCTTTTCGATTCTAATTTTTAGCTCTGTTTCAATCTGATCCAATAATGGTCTATCTTTTGGCGAATAAAAAGTTAAAGCAAGCCCTTCACTGCCTGCCCTGCCCGTACGGCCAATTCGATGGATGTAGCTTTCTGTATCCAAAGGGATATCATAATTGAAAACGTGTGTGACACCTTCAACGTCCAGACCCCTTGCCGCGACATCGGTAGCGATCAAATACTGGATCTTTGCGTCACGGAACTTTTTCATCACCTGTTCCCTTTTCGCCTGAGAAAGGTCTCCATGCAGTTCGTCACAGTTAAAATGGTTCGCTTTCAAAGCGTCATTCAACTTGCTAACCCTTCTTTTTGTCCTGCAGAAAATCACTCCTAAAAACGGCTGATACAATCCAAGTGATTGAATTAAATCATTTTGTTTGGCCCTGTCGGTTGTACTTATGGCAATTTGTTTGATGTTTTCTAATGGGGCCTGTGTTTTCTCGACCTGGATATATTCTGGTTTATACATGTGTTGTTTGGCTAGCCTTTTAATTTCATCAGGCATTGTCGCTGAAAAGAGTAAGGTTTGCCTTGTTTTAGGTGTTTGTTTAATGATTTCTTCAACCTCATTCAAGAAACCGATATGAAGCATTTGATCTGCTTCATCAAGTACAAGAGTAGCTGCATTGGAAAAATCAACAGTCCCCCTGCGGATATGGTCAAGCAATCTTCCAGGAGTACCAATAACTATATGGATGTTTTTCTTTAGTTTTTTCAGCTGTGATTCAACATCCTGACCTCCATAGACAGCAAGAACATTTATTCCTTCCATTCCTTCAATGAGTTTGGTAATTTCATTCGTTATCTGTAATGCAAGCTCTCTTGTAGGTGTTACAATCAATGCCTGTATATTTGATTTTTCGATATCGATTTTCTCCAGGATAGGCAGCACGAAAGCAAAGGTTTTCCCTGTACCCGTCTGCGACTGTGCAATAACATCCTTGCCATCAAGCAATAATGGTATTGCTTTTTCCTGTATTGATGTAGGTTTCGAAATTCCATGCTGGTTAAGCGTTTCTGCAAGTAGTTCTGATATACCTAAAGATCTAAATTGATTCAAATTTAATCCCTGCTTTCTTTAAAAGGCTGGATATTACCAACCATCCTTCTCATTATTGCTTTTTGAGGAGGAAAATATCAAGCTTAAAATTGATCCAACTACCTAAATGTGACTCCGGATTAATCCAAGCAGTCTTTATTTTACCGGCAGTCCTTCTATTCTTTATTGTAACAATTTTCCCATCCAGGATTGTCCGAAAGAACTTCTTTAACAGACATTCTCACAGCTTTATCTTTAAAAAGTGTCCATTAGAACCTCTCTATCGGACAATCTCACGGCTGTTTCTTTAAAAAGTGTCCATAAGAGAACTGAGAAAATTTCTTCTTATTTATTCATTTAGGGTCAGGCTCTTTCTGATTGGGTAAAATAATAATATGTGGATTTTCATATTTGGCTGTGGTACGATTTACTAATTGAAGAATAGGAAGTGATTATTAGTGATTAAGATTGAACTACCAGCACCAGATGTAGTCATTACACGAAGCAAGCAATTAGGAGAAAAGGTTGAAGCGGTCATCAGCAGTGAATATGGTTTTACAGATTATCACCGTATCCCAAGGGATAAAGGCGGAATCATATTGTTTTTCGACGCTGACGATGAGTTGATGTACGTAGGGAAGGCACGAAAACTAAGACCTCGCGTTAAGAAACATTTTGAGGATAGCGTTTCCCCTATTAAAAACCACCGTCATGAAGTCAACAAGATCGCTGTCATTACCGTGGTTGATCCGATAGACAGAGAAATTTATGAAACCTTTGCAATCAACACTCTTAAAGCTAAATATAATATCGATAAGGTATTTTATAAATAAAAGAGCCTGATCTCAGGCTCTTTTTACTACTTAAACCAGCCTTTTTCCTTTGATTGTGTAATTGCTTCAATCCTGTTGGTAACTTGAAGCTTATCCAAGATCGTTGAAATATAATTTCTTACTGTACCTGTTGTAATGCTTAGCTGCCCCGCAATTTCCTTCGTATTTTTTCCATCGGCTACTAGTTCAAGCACTTCCATTTCACGTTCAGTCAGTGGATTTTCTTCGCTGTATACATCGTCCATAAGTTCAGGTGCATATACTCGCCTGCCCCTCATCACACTGCGAATCGAGCTTGCAAGCTCCTCAGACGGACTATCTTTAAGCAAATATCCGCTCACACCAGCTTTTAGCGCTCGCTGAAAATATCCAGAGCGCGCAAACGTTGTTAGAATTATAACTTTGCATCCCAATCCCTTCAATTCTTCAGCTGCTTCCAGTCCGGTTTTACCCGGCATTTCAATATCCATCACACAGATGTCCGGCTTGAGCTCTTTGGCAAGCGCGACAGCTTCTTCCCCATTGCTCGCCTTTCCCACAACTTCCATATCATCCTCAAGACTCAAAAGGGAGCCTAATGCCCCCAACAGCATGCGCTGGTCCTCAGCAATGACAATCCGAATCATATAAGGTCCTCCCTGCCAGATTGTTTTAATACCTTTGGTATCTTGATTAATAATGTCGTGCCGTCTTCTGAAAATATATCAAGGGTACCATTCACGAACTCAAGACGTTCTCTCATACCATGTAGACCACTGCCTTTATATAGATCTTCATCTGAGATTTTCCCGACCCCATTGTCACTAATTTCTGCAACCAGTTCCTTCTCTGTCTGCTTTATGGAGATGGTGCAGATTGATGCCTTACTATGCTTCACTACGTTCGTAACTGCTTCCTTTAAACACATGCTAAGGATATTCTCTGACAGCAAGGACACATTGTTGAGATTGAATTCCTCTTCATCCCCGATAAACTTGATCTCAGCAGCTTTTAACATTTGGCTGACATGGACCAATTCATCACGGACCCGGATTCCCCTCATTTCGGCAACCATTTTTCTTACTTCGTTAAGTGCTGTTCTCGCCGTCTGCTGGACATCCTTCAGTTCTTCTTTTGCCAGCTCTGGATCTTTATTGATTAATTTCCTTGCTAAGTCACTTTTGAGTCCTATCAGGGAAAGTTTCTGACCGAGGGTATCATGCAAATCACGGGCAATCCTCTGTCGCTCCTCTATTTTTACCAAATCGGAAATTCGTTTGTTGGCATCCTCAAGCTTCTCTTCCAGTTCTCCTCTTTCATTTCTGTTATGGATACTAAACGGAAGTAGTATGACACCAATCCATACAATCACAATGATTGGCAGCTGTCTGATGAAAAAGTCTTCCTTGAGGACAATTTCAAAGTTAATGACGATCGACGTCCCTATAAGATGGATGAAATATAAAACAAGAAATGGAAGCCTGTCTTTGATATTCCCAATAAAATATGCGATAAAAAACGCAAAATATATATAACTGAAAAGACTTGTCGACGCTATAGAAATTCCGATTAATATACAAGTCCATAGATATACTGTCCAGCCTTTTGAGACAAAAGCCACCCAGTATACGAGAAAGAACAATAGGCTCAATATGATACCTACCACTTTTCCGATTGTTGTTGGCATCTGCCAAATGAAGTAAAAAGGCAATATGCCAAGGATCGTCCAAATATAAGGTGAGATACCCGTACTTCTAAGCGAATTGAAAAACTTTTTAATCATATTAAAACCTCTGCTTTTTATACATATCTACTTTCATTTTACCATAAGAAAAATTTGTCAGCTTACAAAAAATTACTCCCCTTAATCCTGGAGTGATTCAATCCTGGAATAAGGGGAGTTGATTTTATAGTTCTGGCTTCGTCTGAGCCGTCAATTTATTTGTTCGCTCATATGCCTTCATTTCCTTGAAGCTGATAAACTGCTTATTCCGTTCATCCCATAAACGGAATTTCAATGATGTTAAGCTTGTAGAAAGTGTTATGGTCGGGACATTCTGCAAAGGCTTCGTATTCTTGTGGACTTCTTCAAGTTTATAATTGGGAACCCTCGGGCTTAAATGGTGTACATGGTGGTATCCGATGTTGCCAGTTATCCATTGTAGTACCTTAGGAAGCTGATAATATGAACTTCCTTCTACCGCAGCTCTCACGTATTCCCAATCCTTATCAGCCTCGAAATATGAATCTTCGAATGTATGCTGTACATAGAATAGCCAAATGCCAAACATACCTGCAATAAAGAAGATAGGTCCTTCAACCATTATGAATGCCTTCCAGCCAATTGCCCAAATCAATAGAGCAGAAATTCCAAAAATCAGCACATTCGTTAGATAGGTGTTCAAGCGCTCCTTAGTCCTTGCACCTTTTCGATTAAAACGGTTCGTAATCAAAACAATATAAATCGGCCCAAGTACAAACATCACCAATGGGTTACGGTAGAGTCTGTATGCGAGTTTCGTCCACATAGGGGCAGCCATATATTCATCGACTGTCAGGACCCAGATGTCCCCTGTCCCACGCTTGTCCAAGTTGCTGCTCGTTGCGTGGTGCACAGAATGTTCATGTCCCCACTGGCTATAAGGGAACAATGTCAATACTCCTGTGAGCGTACCAACCACTTTGTTCGCTGTACGATTCTTGAAAAATGAATGGTGCGTACAATCATGGAAGATAATGAAGATCCTGATCATGAAACCAGCTGCAAGAACAGCGATTCCAATAGTTAACAAATAAGAAATCTCGATGCTTTGGTAGGTCAAAAACCATAAAACTAAAAATGGAACGACCGTATTGATTATTTGAATGATACTATCTTTAATGTTAGAACTTTCATAAGGGGCGACCTGTTTTCTAAGTTCCTTTGCGTTGTGAGTTGCCATCTTGTTATAAATTCCCCTTTCGGATTTGTTAGTTAACCAAATTATAAATAAGGGAAATGAATCTGTGCAGTAGCAGGTGTCATGCATGACACATGATAAATGTCATGTTTCAGTAAAGTTCTTGTTCAAAACCCTGATTTATCAATGTTTCCACCACTAAGACCAGGTAATAATATTTGTTGATATTTTTAAAATAAAGTTAAATGGTGAATTTTATTGTAAGTTCTTCTTTATCAAATGAAGCTTGATTTTCATCTGAAAAATTACAATACTTATCGAATATCAAATGCAACAATTAGTTATACACTAATTTTTTTACTAAATGTATTAAATTTTTATACATAGATTAGTGTCCAGCTCCAGCGCCTAGCCCCTCGAGTCGCTTCGGTCCGATCATTGAAGTCAAAGAACCACTTCATTGGTCGGCCCTCCAGCGCTTGTCGGGGCTGACCAAGGCGCTTGCGCTTTTCTTATTTGCCACAAAATTTTTCGGCCGGTCTAATTGAATATTCCTCCTCCCACTCGATATATTTGCCTTCATTACAAGGTTTTGCTAAGATTTCCTGTACTGTCGGAGGAAATGGATTACTCCTTATATGAACGGCCAGTTTATTCAACACCTTTCCATAATCCACTGACTCACAATTGGCCAACCACATAAGAATCGTTTCACTCTTTAAAGTTACAAGCGGATAAACTTTTTCAATCAAATTAAGGATTTTGAATGCTTCTACCTTCGTCATATGCATGCTCCTTTTCATGGAAAATCCACAGTATTAGATTTTTTCCATGAATGCTAGAAAGATACATTAGTTCATGTTTAAAATAATTTTTTACTGTAATATAGTAAAAAAGACAGTGAAGAAGGTGAAATATTTGAAAACAGCCATTGTAACTGGCTCCTCTAGCGGGTTTGGTGAATTGATCGCGGTCGAATTGGCTAAATCAGGTTTCCAGGTGATCGCAACAATGCGAAACCTCTATAAAAAAGAACACCTGCTAAAACTTGCTGCCGCTGAAAGTGTGACAGATAACATAACCATTTTTCCATTGGATGTTACGATGGAAGAATCAATCGAGAAATACAAAGTGTTTGTAGAATCCCTTGTGTCTGTAGATGTGCTCGTCAACAATGCGGGATATGCTCATGGTGGATTTTCTGAGGAACTCACAGTCGATGATTATCGAAGGCAATTTGAAACGAACTTTTTTGGCGTTATTGCTGTTACACAGGCTGTCCTTCCTGTCATGCGCAGGCAGGGATCAGGTAAAATTATCAATATGAGCAGCATCAGCGGCAGATTTGGATTCCCCGGATTGTCTCCCTACGTTTCTTCTAAACATGCTCTTGAAGGTTATAGTGAAAGCTTAAGGCTCGAACTCAAGCCTTTTGGGATTGATGTGGTTCTTGTCGAGCCGGGTTCTTATAAAACAAATATTTGGCAAAGCATCGAAAATGTATCACTGCCAAATGATTCACCATATTACTTGCTCAAGGATTCAATAATGAAAACATTAACAGCCGAGCAAGATTCCTATGGAGATCCACTAGATGTTGCCAGGCTTGCAGTGACGATTGCTTCAAATGAAAGCTCACCAAACCTAAGGTACCCCATTGGAAAAGGTGTCAAGACCATGATTCAATTAAAAAACTATTTCCCTTGGAAAACCATTGAAAGAATCGTTTTGAAAAAATTAAAGTTATAATGCATCCAGTGACTAAAATTAAATTTTCTAATGGGTAACGAGGTCTAAACATGCTATATGGCTTAAACATGCTCAGTGAGTCTCCTTCAGTTCCTTGGGATTGATCTTTAATATTTTCAACCTTTGTTATTGTGATCAAGAATGAAATAATCGGTAATTTGGAAAGGCAAACTGAACGATCCAGCCTGAGTTTCAGGAAAAAAAACAAGAGAATATGAAAGAAAAAAGTGATAATATTACTCCGGTAAAATTCATCATAATCAAACAAAAGGTGCTCGATCAATAGATCGGCACCTTTTTATCCTAGTGTGTCATTGCTTTATTATTGAAAATGTTGTTAATAGGGTTAAGCAGTATTGCGCCAATTCCCTGGATGATGGTTTTAACAATAACCTGGCCTAAAATCGCTGCAGGAACAGCTTCCCACGGAAGGAAGTTTGCTCCTAATGGACTTAGCCCGATTACGACAAAGATGACTGAATCCAGGAGGCCGCCAACTAATCCGCTGTAGAAGATTCTCCAGCTCATTGGAAGCTTAAGCCTCGTGTAAATTTCAGTATCAGTCGTCTCAGCAACAGCAAAACTCAATGCCGAAGCAAAAACGATCGTAAGTGTATCTCCTAGTATATACGAAACAATAGCAGAAAGAACGAGCGCCAAACCGATGAACATATAAGTTTTCGCCCGGCCGTACTTATTCTGCACAAGGTCACGGAAAATGAATGTAGCCCCTATCAGCAATGTCCCCATCGGCACAATGAACATTCCAAATTGAAGTGGCGCAAGAGCAGCTGTAATCACATTGGCAGTAACAATTGAAATTAAGTATAAAAAGATTCTCATTATCTTACCTCCGTCTATTAATATCTTTATCTATTTTTGCATGATCGCATAAACTGAAATTAGGTATCAAGATTTCCTTCGAGGAACTCATCCAGCCCTCTTTTTCGTAACTTACAGGCCGGACAGCTACCACAGCCATCTGCAATGACTCCGTTATAGCAAGTCAGTGTTCTTGACCTGACAAATTCAAAAGCGTCTAAATCATCAGCCAGCTTCCAAGTTTGTGACTTATTCAGCCACATTAATGGTGTATGAATGACAAAGTTCTCGTCCATTGATAGGTTAATAGTTACATTCAATGATTTTATGAACACGTCCCTGCAATCTGGATAGCCGCTGAAGTCCGTTTCGCAAACACCTGTTACGATGTGCTTTGCTTTCACTTGGCTTGCAAGAACTCCAGCAAAGGATAAAAACAATAGATTCCTCCCCGGCACAAATGTTGATGGCAGTTCTCCGTCTTCCCCATCCTTTACATCGATATCACTTCGAGTAAGTGCGTTAGGAGCTAGTTGGTTTAGCAGACTCATGTCAAGAACATGATGCTTAATGCCAAGCTCGCTTGCAATTTCTTCTGCACATCGTATTTCAGTCCGATGACGCTGGTTGTAATCGAAAGTGACTGCTTCAACCTCTCCAAATTCCTTCATAGCCCAAAACAGGCAAGTCGTACTATCCTGTCCGCCGCTGAATACGACAACGGCTTTTTCATTTTTCATAAGAAATGCTCCTTTACAACAGAAAAAACAGTACCACTAAGACAGCAGTACTGTTTTCCCTTAGTTTTTTTGAGAGGGTAGCTAGAACCTCTTCCGTCAGAACGGAATATGTAATTTTGACTTTTTTATTTTATCATACATTTTATAAAAGAAAAGCTTATTTTATGTCAACATTTTTAGATTTTTCTAGGTCATGGTGCCTGAAGCAGACAGCTGCCCTTATCGTCGAAGAGTGATAGTACTGACGGCTCTATAGTCAGTTTATTCAAGAATCAGACTAAATAGTTCTTCGCGTTCTTTGTTGAAACTTTCTTTGGAACGGCAATCCTGAAGATACCATAATCCTGACAGGGCATCTTGCTCATACAAAAATTTTTTACAGGAATAAAATGAAAACAGGCACCTATTTCTAAAACCCATAAGGAGGGAGGATAAAGATGGATATTGGGGCTTATTTTTCAAGAAGTCGAGATTATTTCAAACAGAATTCTCAAGAATACCATGACTGCGACCATCCACAATGCGATGATGTTGATTCAGCCTTTACCTTTAGCTCACATTCAGATTGCCCAACCATGGATGATCTGGAATCAAGTTCACATCATGGATATTGCCATAGCTATAAAGATGATTGTGTCCCGGTAATTTTCGACCGCCGGTATAATTTCACTGATCGAGAGTTATGCAGCAGGCATTTCAGCGTCCGCTTGGGAGGTTTGCGGCACAAAATGGCAGCAGTATTACGTGGTTATATTGGATGTAAAGTTATTATAGGGTCAGAATGTGACAGCAAGATTAAAAAAGTCAATGGTCGTATTTCCTTTGTTGGAACAGATTTTGTTGAGCTAGTCATCCACAAAAAAAACAAGGGAAACCGTAACTACCCAAAAAAGAAATATAAGATGATTCCGTTTGATAAAATCAATTGGTTTGAAAAGGATGAAGGAAATAACGCCTGAGCAAATGCTCAGGCGCTTCTAATTGTTACTCAACCTTTTTTCAGGTAGCAGAACGTCGTAAATGGTATTGCTTTAACCTGTGCACTTTCGCTGACAAGAATAACGTTTCCGTTTTCTAGCCCTGCCAATGAACCTATTACCTTCTCAGAATTTGTATAGATTTTTATTTTTTCATCCATAAATGTTTTAAGGTACATTGATAACTTAATCCTGAAAAAGATCTGGATCAGCTCAGGATCATGAGCTACTGTTTCTCCAAAATTATAGGTCAGGTCTCTCCGAAAACATGGATCGATATCTACTAAAGGAGCTTTGGCTTTCGGTAGATGATACGGCTTTTTGGATAAAACCAGACAGATCTTATTGAAAGGTATAATGAATGTCTTTCTGTTTTTCTGAAGTTGGACAAAATCACTGCCTACTAATTGGACAAAGCCTTCAAGGAAATTTTTGTTCAATTTATTTTTTTTACATTTATGCTTGCGCTTCTTCTTGGCAAGCCGTTTCTTCTTGTGATACCTTTGCTTCTTGGTCTTCTTGTTTAAAACTTCCTCTTTTGGCTTTAGTGGACTAGCTTCTGTAAAGCTCTCCCCAGAATCTGAACAGTTGATTTTAATCTTCACCATTTCCCCTGCCAGTCCATCGAATAAAATTCTCCGTCCAAGTTCAGACTGCACATTTGATAGCCCGAGGTCCAATAGCATACGGTTGGCTTTATCAATTTTTTCTTCTAATTCGTGCAACCGGTCATCAGGCATACAAGATGTCGGTGAAGGGATTTTTGGAGTTTCGATGATATCGGGACAGCCCTCCGGTAAGCACAATTCATCTTCCGGATCGGTTGCAGAAGAGGAACTGCTTTCCATCATCTCATGGCTTGAAGACTCATCAACTGGAATTTCAATTTTATGCCTTTTCTTCATTGCTCCACTTCCCTTCAACTTCCTCAAGGTGCGGCAGGTATTCCTTTGGATCCTTATGAACACGGAAGATTCCCCACATCCCCAATTCTATGTCCCAGCGGATATTGCCGGAACGGTACAAGTAATCTCCTGGGAAATTGAATACTCCTCCTGCTCCTCCAATCAAGCGCAAATCATCTGTATGGCCCGTAACCATATGGCCTAAAAATGACTGAATCCGCGAATCAAGATCTTTACTGTCAAATTTCCAGTAATGTCCATGAAGGTGGAAGGTGTGAGATCTGCGCCTTTCTGCAGGAGTGGTAATCCGTATAACCACTGCCTCGCCAGGATATGCCTCGAATAAAGGTGTCGAAGGGTCCCCGAAAATTTCTGATGAAAACAGCTCGTGCATTACTGGGTGTTCCTTGTATCGATTGATTAATCTCTCACTACGGTAGTTAAATCCTCTTGACCCATAATCATACGTGTCGACTTCTTCGAGCACTTCTGTATCTGGTATGACCCCATCCATAGGATCAATGATGACCTTTCCATTTTTATCCTCAAGTCTCACACCATCATGCAATATGAGGACGAATTCTCTTGTAGCAGGTAGCAAGGGGTGGCAAAGGACGACATTTTCACCGGTATTCACTTTTTCCTGGCTGCGAGGGTCAAGGTATGTTGTAAATCTTGATTCAGCAATAAATGCTCCAAATGTTCCAAACGAACGGTGGTTTCGCAAATCAGCCATGTCCCACATAGAACACATTCCAAACTGGCCATCAACAAACCATCTATACGTGATTGTCTCACCAGGACCGACAGTTTGGTCCGGATTGTAACCAACTGTGTCTCCACTGGATGTCTTTACGTCGTAATTCAGCAGGCTAGTGTGCAGTGATATCCTTAGTGACGGAGGATAAAAGGATTGTTCTTTTACCGGCGGGTAAGGGTGGATTCCATCTTCAAAGGGAAAGAGTTCTTTCTTCAGCTCACTTGTAAGGGTTACCTCTACAAGGTCTCCGACATTTGCCCTTAAGATTAGAGGAACCGGATTCTTTTTTCCTGAGAGAATGTCTTCTGCATCCTCTTTTAAAGAGAAAATAATTCCAAATGGGTCATGATCGCCATATGAGTTGTATTGAATTGGTGTCTGGAATGCGACAACCTCGAATTTCTTGACTGGTGAACCCTTATAAGCTTCTGGCGGAAGACTGGCAAGAGGATGAGCTTTTTCAGGCGGTTTCCCTGTAGGCTTAGGAGGTTCAGCGGTTCCATCCGGAAGCGCTTCTCGGTCTGCCAATACGATTAAATCCTTCATTTTTGAGCTATACGCCCGGATTAAACCCCATGTACCAAGCCAAACATCTTCCTCATCCTCAAAAGCCCAAAGATAATCTCCGGATGAAGGAATTTCAGTTTCAAAAGTAAACGACTCAGAAATACCGATATGCTGCTGGGCTTTCATTGATGACCCCAAATCCGGCCTCTCTTCTTTCCACTTTAAACCGTGGATATTAAAACTGTGAGATTCCTCATGCGCGCCCTGCAAGAGCCTAATTCTAATTGGGTCTCCTTCATAAGCTCTGAGAATCGGAGTGACTGGATCACCATGAACAAAGGAACTGAAGGAGTAGGCAGGGTCACAATCTTCACCAAGCCTGAACTGTAAAGGTTCACACTTATAATTGACACCAAAAACACCTGGGTCATCCTCAGAACCAGGATACCTAGGGGGCTGGATTGGACGGCCATTTTTATCGAATAAAAGGGCAAAGTCATGGACGAAAAGTGTCTGGTCACGATAATCCGGGATAAAAGGGTGTTGTACAGAAATCTGCGTACCATGATCCACTTCTTCACCTGTTCTCGAATCAAGGAATTTAGAGAATCGCGGCTGAATCACGCCTGCTCCAAAAACGCCATGCTGCTGATGGGAGTTAGCAAATAAATGATCATGGAAAAAAAACGCCTTTAATTCAGTTTCTGCATACCATTCATAACGTATCGTCTGTCCTGGAAGAACTGCACTATCATAATTCCAGCCTACATTTCCTCCATCACAGGCAAGGACATCAAATTTTACAAAGTGAATGTGAAAACCATTTTCATACGTCCTTGTCACTAATTGGAATGCGTCACCGTCTAAAATATGAGGCAGCCGATTTGTATAGTTCATTCTTATACATGCACCAGCAGAAACATGGAAGACTAGCGGCTCGGGCTCTTTTTTTCCAGCAAGGATATCATCGAGATCTTCGTCCATGACGTAAAATCTTGCCTTCGGATCATGCCAGCCCTGCTTGTTATAAACTACTGGCATTTCAATAGCAGAAACATTAAATTCGACTACTACTGGATCTTGGTCAATGCAAGGGTCAACGAAAACTGCTCCCGGACGGGGGTTTGGAATCGCTGCCTTACGTTCCAGTTCAGTCATATCCCGGCCTCCGACAATGCCTAGTGGCGGTCTTGGTGCTTTATAGCCGACTTTCCCTGGTATAAAATTTGGGAATCCGGGTTTTTCAGGAGTGGGCTTCGGTGGTGCCGGGCGGTCTGGCAACGGCTTTAAGGCATTAATTCTAACACCATTTGGATAACACTGGCTTCCATCCTGGAGAGTATTAAAAACTCTGTTGATTCCCCACATGCCTATGCCGAAGTGTGGATACAGATGGCAGTGAATGATGGAATCACCAATAGCACCATGCAGGCTTCCAAGTCCATAAAGTGGCTGAAGTGAATAATGAGTCTGAGGGCTTATAGATTGTGCATCAAGTATTTCAGAATTAATATTGCTGGAATCACCCAACCATTGATGGACATGGTAGTGAAACACATGAGTTTCTTTTACCCCGCCATGAATCAGCCTGATGACTGCCGGGTCTCCCACATATCCTCTTAATATTGGAGTGGCAGGGTCACCAAAAACCCATGAGTCATGATGGACTTCTTCTGAATCACAATCCGGGCATACTACTCCCGCCTCCATCAGTCTTTTCCGGTTCGTCATCGGTTCATAGCGAAGATTCACTCCATGGAAGGATTCAGCTTCCTGGTTGGTCATTGGGTTGAAGGGTCGGTTCCCAGTTAGATCCTTGATTTCCATTTCATCATTAAAGAACCAGGAGTACTCCCTGAAAGATGGAAGAAAAGGATGGTGTATGTCAGCGTACACCCCACTATTGATAGGTCCGCCCGTAACAGGATCAGTCCAGCTGGATCCCCTTTTTTGGACAAGCAGCGCCCCGAATAATCCCTGGACACTTGATCCTTGTTCTGTGCTTGAAACATTGCCCATGTCGGTGAAGAAGTAGATACCTTCTTGACTAGCATTAATCCGGTAAACAATCTCCCCTCCAGGCTCTACCGTTGTATCAGGGTTATAACCTGCATCCGCTCCGTCGGATGTCAGGACATTATAATCAGCTTCCTGGAAGTGCATACCTGCTGAAAAAGGAAGCTGGTTTTCAAACAGTATTTCAACCATATCCCCCTCGTTGGCACGAATAGTTAACGGTTGAACAAGATCAATAGGCTTATAAGGATTTTTTTTCACGAGGTCCTTAATCTTTGACTCATTTTCCTTCAAGACATAAATTCTGCCATTGGGATTGTGGTCACCGAACGTATTAACTACTATTCTCGTTGAAATTCCGACAACATGATATTTTCGTAACATGGATTTCCCCCCCTTCATAGGTATTTAATAATCTTCAAGCTTTGGTATTTTTGGTGCACCAGGCCTTTCAATATAGAAAACTTCAATATTATGAATGTGAATGTACCAATCGCGGTTTTCTAATTGGGCAAAGTGAGTGGTCTCCACATCGATCCTTACTGTATCACCGATCAATTCCTTGATTATGCCTACGAACATATACGGATAGGATGGAGAAATCACAAGCGTCTTGTGGCCAATTCCATTTCTGAAGTGTTCCATAATGGCAGAGTCATGGATTTCATTTACATTTGTCATTTTTGAGTAATCTAGTGACATAAGAAATGATACCTCCCTTACTTGTCTGATTAAACTAACGGTATTCTCATAGAACAATCGACATCTGTTGTAAAATGCGCAATTTTTTCAAAAGGAATGGATATAGGTATTGGAAATTTATGGAATGGTGCGTTCAAAATTTTAATTGTGACTGGTGTAAGTGTTAAATGGCCTGGTTCAACTTCAGCTACCTTTCCGCAAAAAATCGGTCTAAAGGTTTGCCCTAAAATATTTAATTGTGATGATTCCGTAACGATCAGAATTTGTTTGCCCATCTGGTTGCTAAAAAAATCAAATAACGGGTCATTGACTTTAGTATCATTTGGTACAGTAGATAATGATTTTAATTGAGAGTCATGCATTTGCTTCACCCTTTCTCGTTCTTCTGAAATCTTGGGAATTAAGAATCTTATCGGAATAAAGTAGTTAAAACGGTTTTCCCCATTAAAATCACCCGGTTAATAAAGCGGGCAGAGATGAGATGTGACAGATCTTTGAAGACAATTTCTCGATTGGAGTTAAAAGACTGTAACAAGATACTTTCTTCACTCACCGAGACGATTTTCCCCCAGGCTGTTTCTTCAGCAGTAATAGCTTTGATCCATAATCCATTCCATCTATCAAGGTTGCCCCTAAGGGATTCTTCGAAAAATTGGTGAATTAGTACATCGCGTTTGGCAACTGTTTCACCAAAATTCGTTGTTAGTTTTCTCTTAAGATCATTATCATAGATAAAATTTTGATGAGTGTTCTCATAGGTCGGCACTCCTGCGGGAGAATTTGCCGATATAACGGTTTTATACGGAATCCATATTCGGTCCTTTAAATTCGTCAGGATGACAAAATCCCTACCGATTGCATTGACCTTCCCTGAGAGTTCCTCTGTAGTCCCTTGATGGTCAATATAGACTATTACCTCTTGATTTCGTTTCATCTTAAAAAATTTCTTAAGTATCAGCGTTTTTTTAAATTCAGGAACAGCATTCGCAAGTGTATGAAGGTTTGTTTGTTCCAGGTATTCGGCAATGATTTTATTCTCTTCAAGTGAAGTTGCACCAGGTGGTGAAGTAATTTGATTACCGATTTCATGAATGGGATCAACTTGCCGAAGCTCATTCTTTCTATCCTCTAAAAGATTTTTTAAGTAATCCGAATGTCGCATACCTGTTCTCAACGATTTGACTCCTTTCGAACAAATTTCCCATTATCATATGAGGCAAATATCTTAAACGTCATTATAATTGGCAAAAAATTCAAACACCTCATCTTCAGTTATGAATACATTGAACAGTAGAGGTGATGAGTTTTGCCGGAATGGATAGTGATTTTTTACCCAATTAATTTCCTGTCCGCATACGTTCTATATATCTATCTATACAATCGAAGAAAACTGATCGGCTTTCATTTAGGAATGAACTTAACCATGGTGACTGCTGGAGGTCTGGCTCTCGGGACAGGGATTATTTTTATCAACTTGTATCCTTTTTACTTTTTGGAGGCAACCTTGTTTTCGGTGATCGTAGGTGGTATTTCAGGTGTTTTGTTTGGCAACCTCTTTGACTATCAAACCTTATTGTCTGGTTATATAACTGGGTTAATGATGGGGATCATGGCGCCGATGGTTGGAGCTGCCGCATATGAAGGTGTTTTGTTCTTAATCATGATTGAGATTTTTATCCTCAGTTCTTTTTGCATAGCGGCCGCGCTTCGGCTTACAAAACCTGATACATTCGTTTGGAGGGGTCTTTTATGCATATATTATTAATTTCGATAACTTCCATCAATATTTTCATTGGGGCCTGGCTATATTATGTACTCCGTAAATCGAGATTGTTATTTAGTGACAGGTTCTCATATACAGCTTCCTCTTTTGCCAGCAGCACACTGGGACTAGTTACTTCCATAAATCTGGTATTGCTTTTCCCTAACCATCTCGAAATTGTTGGTGTGCTTAACATTTTACTCGGTATCACATTCGGATTTTCATACGGCTCTATGTTGAATGCCCAATCATTGATGGCTGGGATTTATAACGGTGGATTAAGCGCAATCATGGGAACAATGCTGGGAGTGATAATAAAAAACCCCGCTATTTGCGGTCTTCCTGGTACCATTGCCTCCGAACAAGAAATGGTGATCTTCTTTGCCCTTTTCAGTCTGTGTATCCAGGGGATATCTGCTATATTGCTCATATTTTCTTTTAAAGCGTGAATGAATAATGGTACATTCATTGAATCGATTGAATGATAAACTGTGCTTATTATCACATTCTTAAGCTTAACTGGACCTATTCTTATAACACAAAATTTGCAAAAAACATTGAGAATGTTTTATAGGACAACTTGAGTGGTATCCTACAATATAAAAGTAGTTGAATCAGGAGGATATATTCATGTCAATTTCATTCAATAAATTCATTATACCTGCAGGATTGGCAGTATTGCTCATGACTGGCTGCAACAGCGATGAGGCAGAGCAAGGTGCAAAAAAGTTAGAAGAGGAAACAAAGAATGCTGCTGAAGCTACGGAGGAAAAATCAAAAGAAGTAGTCGATAAAGTGAAAGAAGAGGCTCCGGGAATCATCCAGAACATGAAGGATACGTATAAAGAAAGTGAACAAGAAGTTAAAGACAACACTCTCCAGGCAGGCGATCAGGCTACTGTACAAAAAGATGCCCTACTCGCCCTTACTACGGAAGGATATGATGAGCTCTATCAATTGATTGAAATTAACGATGTAGAAGGGGTAGACAAGAGCATACAGGATAATAAAGTTAAGGAAATCAAGCAAGGCAGTGAAGCAGAAGTTTTAGAAAGAGATATTAGACGAACCAAGGTAAAGATGAAAGATTCCGGGGAGGAAGGATACCTTCCTACCACAATGCTTGAACCTGTTAAGTAAAAAGATCAAGACCCTGATTGACGTTCAGGGTCTAATTTTTTTGACTTTTATTTTGCTGTAAACGTATCTGGCATCACAACAGCGAGAACTTCTCCTTTAGCACACAGTGACTCCCCGGCATACACTTCTGTTTCAACACGGTATTTTTTAGGGTGGATCTCATGTACGGTTCCTATTGCTTTTAATGCTGTTCCATGAGGAGTCGGCTTCATAAAATCGACATGCAGGGATGCTGTTACAAATCTTGGCGGTTCTTTACCGTCTCCTGGTTCAAACCCATTTTTCCGATGAAGGTAAAGTGCAGCCGAACCGGTGCCATGACAATCCACAAAAGAGCCTATGACACCGCCATAAACGAAACCAGGCAGAGCCATATGTTCTTTTTCGGGATAATATATTGATATTGTCTTGTCCCCATCCCACCCTGTCCGAAAATGATGTCCATGCTCATTCATCCTCCCGCATCCATAGCACCACGAAAAATCCTCCGGGTATTCATCCTGGATGGCCTTCAACACTTTCTCTTCCACATGCGCTTCCCCCTTGTCAATCCGTTATGTATAATACATTCTTCGATTGTTGATTGAATTCCTTTAAAATAATTCAAATTTCTTCCATGGAGTATATAATGGTTGTATGTGAATGCAGGTGCCATCCAGGTCGCCTAAAACCTTCTTGACCGTAAGCCTGCAGAGAGTATCTTCCCTGCTAGCCAAAACCAACACCTTGGGGTACTGGCAAAGGTTCCGCTGGCAAGTAGATATAAAATTTATTTTGCCTCGGTTTGTTGCCGGAGCATTCCATTATAGAAGACTTTATGAGAAGCAGTTAGTTGCCAGATGAAACCTTACCTCACCCTCCTTCATACCTTTCTAAAATCTACTTATAGGAATTTAGTCTATAAATTAAGAATCTCTCGTTTGGATTGTTTTCAGGCAGGTTAAGTTCATATACCAACTCAAATGGAGTTTGTTTTTCCAAATAAAATATATAGTCTTCAGATGGATAATATAGAATTAAATCGATTTCCCTTTGGTATTTTTCAAATGAGATCAAGATGTTTTTTATGACGCTGGTCAAGATTTGAACTGTAAATGGGTTAAAGAAGTAAAATTTGTTTTCATCAGGTGAAATTTCATATTCTTCTGCCAGAACGCAAGAAAACTGAATTCTATCTGCTCGGTTTCGATACTTCTTTAAGTAACTTTGTTTATTTTCAATTGCTTCCATGTAGAATATTTCATTCATTTCAACTCCGACGACATTTGTGTTGAAATGGTGGTTAAGATAAAAATTCAATCGCCCTTTTCCACATCCAAAGTCGACTATATGATCATGATTGCTCAAAATGTATTCATTGAAAAATAACTCAAGAGCACTATATGGAGTGGGTTCATAGCGATGATAATGCAATGAACTCATGAACCCTCTTTGTTCACCAGTTGTTTTGATGTTAAGCAATTTATCCATTTGGAGCTCTTTCATTTCCGCACCTCATTAGGTAAAATTACCGTGTTATGCTTTAAGCATACATAGGTTTATTTTAACTTAAAGGCAGATAATTCAACATATCTATTATTTTGAGGAGAATAGGGGCTAAGGATGTTTTCGAAAAATAGGAACAGAAATAAAGCTGTGGTAGTAGGTGGCAGTATTGCTGGCATGCTGGCTGCGTGCGTTTTGTCGGAGTTTTTCAAAGAGGTAATATTAATAGAAAAAGGATAGCATCACTAATAGGAAAGGCGTTCCGCAAGGTAGTCAGGGACA
The DNA here is from genome assembly GCF_020524355.2 of Mesobacillus subterraneus. Classification (NCBI taxonomy): domain Bacteria; kingdom Bacillati; phylum Bacillota; class Bacilli; order Caryophanales; family Bacillaceae; genus Mesobacillus; species Mesobacillus subterraneus. The sequence goes on along the minus strand of NZ_CP129019.1, from coordinate 1,768,906 downwards.
CGTTCTGCTGAAGAGCGGAGAAGAGATTATAGAGGAGCTTTTCCCGGGAATCTTTCAGGAATTATCTCGAAATGGATAAATTCCCCTTACGGATTACTTGTGATTGGTGACGCTTTTTGCCGGGTTGACCCTGTTTATGCTCAGGGAATGAGCCTTGCTGCAATGGAAGCCAAGGCTTTAAGAGAACTATTAATGGATGGATTAAACAAGAAACAGTTAACAAAAAACTATTATAAAAAAGTCAGCAGGATTCTCGATATTCCCTGGCTAATCGCTTTAACAGAAGACTTTCGATTCCGGACAACGAGGGTGAGAAAACCAATAGGCCTTCCCATTTTGCAATGGTATGTTAAAAGAGTCGTGTCGGCTTGCTCCCATGACGAAGATGTTTACAAGCGATTCATTCAGGTGCTACATTTGAAATCGCATCCAATCAGTCTTGCACATCCAGGCATTCTTTTTAGAGTGTTAAAAAGTTATTAAATAACCTAACTGCACTATCGATTATTTTGATTGGTAGAGAGAATATATAATTCCGCATACTGTATAACTTGTAAAATAATTACATAAAAAAACCAAAAAGGATCAGCTCTTAATCTGATCCTTTTTGGTCTGGAAATACAAGCTTGTTCACGAAAACACCCTATATTTTGAGTGCATTGTTTTACATGCTTGATTTGAATTTTAAATGAGACACTATAACCTAATATCAGAATAAAAAGACATACTTAATAATTTTTTGATATGCTTATTAAGAGTTATAAGTTATCATCAACTATTCCCAGCTCAGCTAAGTCGATAAATTCCAGTTCCATTTCTGCTTCTGCTTTTGAACGATAAACGGTCAATTTTTCATAAGGTTTCAAGTTGTCTTGCCATGATTCTATATTACTCAGAAAACCTTCTCCGTTTTCAGAGATTATCAAGCACTCTAAATCCTTATTGATATAATATATTGGTGCGTCACTTTCTAGGTCACATTGTTGATCAATGGTTCCGATAAATCCACCTTTACTATCTTTTGCCATAATATCTAAATGTGGAACTGTATAAAATTCTATATGTGGAATATCATCGTCAAAAATAAATTGAATATCATAATCGGCAGCATATTTTTTATACGCTTCATTTCTTTCATTAACACTCATAGAATAAATGGTTGTACCGGCAAATTTAATCTCCGTATCTTTTAAATTCACATTAATCGCTCCAGTTAATTCTGTTCGATCCAAATAAACTTTTCGCATCTGTCCCCCCCGTTAAATCTATATTTATATATTGCTTTAGTGTCGCTTTTTTTTACTAAGGTGTATCACTTCTAGGCACTGTGCAGCGAATTTTACCATACAGGTCTAAACTAAGTGATTAATACATTCTTAATTTAAAGAAGAATTTCCCAAGTGATATTTGAACCTTTATGTTTAAAAGTGTGTTAGGCTTAAGAGAATAATAAATATCTAGGGTTGTTCGACTTTTCTTAGTCACCCCCCGTTTGGGAAGGAGAGCTAGAAATGAATGAAATCAGTGTTTTCCTAGATGACTACCGCCAGGCGCCAGAAGGATATGTTTTAGCAGAAACTATAGATGAATGTCTCATTCTCTTGAAAAACTATGAAATCGACCACCTGTCGTTAGACCATGACCTGGCAAGCTATACTAGAAATGGGTTAATGCTTGTAAAAATAATGGTCGAGAAACAGCTATTCGCCAATCGAATTACGATACACTCTGCGAACTCAACAGGCGGTAAAGCAATGTACAATTGCTTCAAGCAAGCTCAGAGTGATTACCTTATGCCTCAGTCCATCAATGTTTATTTACGTCCCATGCCCCTAAGTCCCTTCACTTCTCGGATGCTGTCTATTTATAAAAAATAGTCAGCTTTTACAATTCCATACTCTCTCTTTCAAGAAAAATTTTTCTCAAGTGGTGTAAACGAAAAATGGGACAGAGCCTCTGCCCATTTTTCTTTAGATCTTGAGCGCCATTTCTACTGCACCATGAGCTTGAATCAACGTGGTGTCAATATAATGGCATCCTACTTCTTTATCAATAGCCCCTGTGCAGCTCAATATAATTTCTTCCGCCCCCCTCTGCAGCAAGGCCATCGATTATCCTCATAATTTCCATGAACAAAATGAATAATCCTTTTTTAGAACTGAATTTTTCTTTACAGATATATGTGTATAGTTAATAATTAACAAAACACCTCATTAAGTAAGGAGAACGATGTTTGGAATCATTTATAAATTTTAGAAAACAACTTTTAAATAATTATATTTTTGGCTCGGCTTTAGCTGTTCTAGGGGTGGGAGGAATATTTATTTTCTTCACTCTATCCCTCTCTGCAATTGAGTTTTCTGTCATGGCTGCTATCTTAGTAATTTCTTTCATTTTTATGATCACGATGGAGTACTTCGCTTTTTCAAAGGATATCAAGCCTATTTTGAAGGTTTATGAAGAAGGTTGCTTAAATTTGAACTCTTTGCGACTAGCATTTGCCACGCTGCACAGTTTTCCCATACTTACTTTCAAAAGAATAATGGTCCCCCATTTAATCGGATTATCTGCTCCAGCCGTGATTTTAGCAACCGTTTTTATCAAGATGGAACTGTTGAAAATTCCTTATTCTTTTGTGTTATTGGCAATGATTGGGGCAATCCTGGTAGCCGGAATGCATGGTATCATTGAATTTTTCCTTACCATCAAAGCGATACAGCCTTTGTTGAAGGAGCTTTCAAGTACAGCAGGTCAACGGTTCAACGAGTCGCTATCTCTTGAGGGTAAAAGGGTTATTTCAATTAAGCGGAAATTCCAATTAAGTTTTCTATATATAACCGTTTTCCCCATTTTATTATTTGGTCTGGCAACTCAAGTAAAGCTTGATATATTAAGAGAGTCTGTCCAAAACTATTGGAGCTGGGCTGCCTTTATTATCCTTATAGGCCTTGCTTTTGCCTATTTTGGTTCAAAACTATTATTTCTGGATGTCAACCAACCTATAATACAACTTCAAGAATCAATGAAAAATATACAGGATGGGAACCTTGCAAAAACAGATGAATTATATTCCGATGAATTCGCAGGTTTAGTTAGCGGTTTCAATCATATGGTTGATGCAATCAACATTCGGGATAAACAAAACCAATTAATGTTCGAGAGTTTCCTCGAGAGTTTATCAGCGGCATTGGATGCCCGTGATCCTTATACTGCTGGACATTCCGGAAGAGTTGCAGCTTATTCTATTTTAATAGGAGAAAAGTATGGATTATCGGAATATGAACTTTCGCTGTTAAGAAAATCTGCGATATTGCACGACATCGGCAAGATTGGCATATCAGATAAAATATTGCAAAAAGACGGGAAACTTTCAGATGAGGAATTTGCCGAGATTAAAAGGCATCCTGTAATTGGTGCAAATATCGTTCAGCAGGTACAAGGGTTTACAGATATGGATGTAGTCATTGAAGGCATCATGTTTCATCACGAAAGATATGATGGACACGGATATCCAAGAGGGATTTCAAGGAACACTATACCTCTTTTCGGAAGAATTATTGCAGTGGCAGATGCCTTTGATGCAATGACTTCCAACAGACCATATCGTAATGGAATGGCGTTTGATAAAGCACTTATCATTATTGAAGAAGGTAAGGGTTCGCAATGGGATCCAGAGTTTGCAAGCATCTTTGTAGAACTAATGAGAGAACCAGCCCATACACAGAAGGTAACCTGCTAAAGAAGAGTCACTGTCTTATCGAAAACTTAGTGAAATAGCATAAGAAAGATATCAATGTTCTCACATTGATATCTTTCTTATGTCAAAAAATTAAAATCTGGCTGTATACCAATCCCGTGCTGCCTCAACCTCAGTGAGTGTCAATTGATGCCCGCTATTCTCCCAATGCATTTCTACACTGGCATTTGCGCTTAATAACAATGTTTTCAATTCCTCTGATTCTTGTGCGGGACAGATTGGATCATTTTTTCCTGCAGCTACAAAAACCTCTGTATCTGACAATTCCGGAAGCTCAATCCCTCTTCTAGGTACCATTGGGTGATGAAGGATTGCTCCTTTAAGATCATTCTTATAATGGAAAAGCAGACTAGCAGCAATATTGGCACCATTTGAGTAACCGATTGCTACTATATTATCGCGGCTAAAACCGTATTTTTCCGATGCTTCATCCAAGAAACCATGCAGTTCCTGCGTACGAAAAATCAAGTCTTTCTCATCGAAGACACCTTCTGCAAGCCTTCTGAAAAACCGAGGCATTCCATTTTCAAGGATATTCCCTCGAACACTTAATACAGAAGCTTCCTTATCGATCGTGTTCGCCAACGGGAGCAGATCATTTTCATTTCCGCCCGTCCCATGCAGCAATAATAAAGTGGGTTTGGATGCATTCATACCTTTTTTATAAATATGCTTCATTTCAACTCTCCTGACATTTTTAATATTCTATTTATCAAACTCTTTTACTTCATTGGAATCTAATGATTTTACTATCTCCGTGTGATGTTTCTCTTACTGTTGTGGAAGAATGAGCCTTTCACCCATCCTATCATGGGATTCATTGATGGCAAAGCCTAGAGATTCAGTTGTTCGGTTTTTTTCACTACACGCAGGGCCCAAAACACCTGAATATAAATCATCATCTTCTTGTGGATTCCCTACAGTTGCTAATATATGATGGATAACAACTATTTTTTTCTTTCTTGCTGTTGTGCCTGTTGTGCTCCAGCCTTCCATATGATCCTTAAACATTTGTTCAAATATATCTTGAATTCAAGATAATTGTATAAACTAAAGCTGTATATGTCAAGAACCGAAAATAAGTCAGCTTTGCCAATGTATACAAATCTTAGTTTTCACCAAAACTGTTGAGGCAGAATAAGTTTAAAGTCAAGAATAAAAAAGGCGGTTTTCAATCTGCATCAAATAGTATCAAATGATAAAATATAAGCACTTACCGTAACAGCAATAACAATAAGAACAGCAGCAAGCCAAAAGTGAATTTTTAAAAATAATATCGAGCCCAATATCGAGATCCACATCAGACTAAGACTTAGAACCTTATTTTTTAAGGTAATTCCGTTTTTCTCGCGAAAATCCTTTATATATCCGCCTAACCATTTATTTTTTATTAGCTTTTGGTAAAGCTCTTCAGATGCCTTTACATAACAGGCTGCACCCAGCAGAATCAGCGGTGTGGTTGGCAAAAGAGGAACCACGATTCCGACTACTCCCAGTATTATTGACAGTGTCCCTAAAGTGATTAATATAGCTTTAACTGCGATGTTCACCGTATATCCCCCCTAAAATATATTCACATTAAACTTTTGCAGGATTTATTTATGAGTTATTGAATGTCTAGTATAGTAATGGCTATACCTATAGAAAAATTCCACAATCGTCTGTCTTCCTCCAACGGTAATAAAGTAGACAGTTTTGGTAGACTCCGACTTTTTATCGAAAGCAATTCCATGTTTTATAGCATATTCTTCTAAATAAGACTCAATTTCATTCTTCTTGATAGAATTAGGTAGATCCGAGATTAATTGTTGTTTATCTTGTACAAAAGTATCAATATATGAACCGATCGCAGTATTGTTTATAGTCATTTTAATGAATGATCATTCCTTTCCAATCTAATTATCCAATAATTCACAATAAGAAAAGCCAGAAAAGGATTCATACGCGATAAATCCTCTTCTGACTTATGATTTGGTTCTATGCCCATTCAATGCTATCAGATTATAATATTAATTTTTCATTTTAAAGTTCGTTCCTATATTGGAAAGCAAGGTTAAGAGTTTTAACTATTACCCTTTGAGTATGATAACATTTTATCATCAGTAAATCAATAGGCTCGTCAATCAGGGATTAAGTATAAACTAAGTGTAGCTTTTGTCACTATCAAAATTCCAGTCAACAAAGTAATCTGTTATTTTTGCGTTTAAATCTCTTGTTTTTTGGACATAAAACGCTTTGATGATTAGTTAGGAGAGTATTCTCCATCGGTGATAGAAAATTCGTAATATAGATTGATACCAACAGCCTTGAGATGGTGCAAAATACATTGCTTGGTCCGCAGCCAAAATTATCTCTTAATAATTCCCCAATAAACACACTTATTTCTTTTTCAAGCACTGCTCCTTCCATATTATACCTCACTATGTAATTAACTCCTCTTTAATTCTTCCCTAACCCAGTACTGGCAAAACCACGACTACGTCCTACTTAATTTAGAACTAAAACTAAATAGAGCCGCGATTTCTACCTGTTTTAACAAGTTAGCCTAAAAGTAAAGGGTGAGGAAATGTTTTATCAGAAGAAAGAAAATTGCTCTAAAATACATTGAAATTTTTAGGGATTCTTATGAAAATCAATCTCTACCTGCGCCAAATCAATATTCCATGAATAGCTTTTAAGCGGCAAGGATCTTTCTGTTTGGAATCGGATTCCTTCAGATTCCAGCAACATTTTTTGGGTAATGTACATTTCTTCATCACGAATGCCAATTTCTCCTTTTGAATTAATTACCCTATGCCATGGAAGGTCGTATTTTTCTGACATAGAATGAAGTATTCGGACAACCTGTCTTGCTGATCTGGGACTTCCAGCAGCTCTTGCTATTTGTCCATATGTCATCACTTTCCCGTATGGGATTGTCTGAATGATTCTTATTACGTTATTAGTAAAACTGGTCAATATTCCACTTCCTTTACTACAAAGGCTTTCGAAAAAATGATTGGTAAAAGAGCCTCTACAAAACCAATATATCATAAAAATCCCTGACCTTAAGCCAGGGATGATTCACTTTTTAGAATAAGATTTAAACTTTTTAATGATTGCCCAGCACATTAGACCTATCAACCAGTAAATTGGAAATGAATAAATATGTTTCCAGGTAATTTCTTTATAAATCCCCAGGTAGACCATGTAAGGTTCTGCAATAAAGGCGAGAAAAAGAGATAACATACCTGTAGCGATAAAAAATTTCTTTAATGAACTGCTGAATTTTTGATAGACCATCATAAAAGGGATAATCACTACTCCCACATCATACGGATAAAGCTGCGGATTTAAATATGGTGTGAGCCTGACTGGATATGTCCATACCATAGCATTGCTGCCGATTGAATCCAGAAAGATAGCTGTTACACCATAAAATAAGCCAAACGCAGTATTTTCAATAAGCTTTGTCTTATCAACCCGTACCCACCAGATAATGGCCGGGACGATGGAAAGAACCAAGAGAAACCACCATTTATAAGTAAGGAAGTTATTTTCATACCAATACGTCCTTAATACCTTATGATATTTGGCCTCAGCATCTAATAGTTCCTGGAGAGAAATGGAGTTTAAAATCATCATGATATCATTCAATTGGGATCCAATTGCACCAAGCGTTGAAGAAAGCATAAAATCACACCCTTTGTATATAGAGTGTGATTTTTTGCTGTTAGATATGTAAATTGGGCTAATTTTGATGTTTGATTTCTTTATACATCTCGATAAGACGATCCGGCTTCGCATCCGTACAGAAGGAATACACTCCTCTTGTTGTATGCAAATAAAGAAATCCCATCCCTCCTGACATTTTTTTAAATGTAATATCCAATATATCGCGCAGATGAAAAATGTCAGAAGCTGTGGTGATCCTGTCATGATACATTTTTATGAATTGTTCGATTTCTTCATAAACTTGTTCATTATCTTCAATCCTGCGGTCTACTTTCCAATAACTGTGCGAACAGAGCATTCACAGCTCCCTCCCTTCTGTTTTTATTTTACTCATGTTGTTTAACAATACCTAATATATTTAACAATAATAACAAGACTTCGTTTAGAGGAGGAATTATTTGAAATGCATCGGTGAACTTTTAAATCAGGAGAATTACGAGGTCAATGGAAAAATTGCCATCATAGAAAATAAGGAGGCAGTATTAAGGACTTTCGGGCTTAGGAATGGGAAATGGCTTGATATATGGGATATCGATTCCAGGATCCTTACCTTATTTTATAAATCTTATGAAGCTGAATTCGATTGGTTCATCGTTGTCTATGACTATCCAACTTTCTGCGCTGACAAAGAAATAAAAGAAGCAATTATCTGGCATGAACTTGGTCATATTGAATATCCGGTGCTAGAACAACAATTGAGCATAGAAAGTGAAATTCAATGTGACGGGCTTGCGATTAAAAACGGTCACCAAGAAGGCATTCAGAAAATACTGAATCTTACTATGAAAATGGCTAAAACACTTAACCATGAAATTTTAACTCATGTTACTTTCGAAAGGCAAATGAAACTGACTTTCTAGTAGTGCCCTTTCGATCCTGTTAAGCAAAATTTGCTGCCATATTAATTAAAGAGACCCGCCAAGTGGCGGGTCTTTTTATCAACCTGTATTTCTTAATCCTGCAGCAACGCCGCTGATAGTTAATAAGACCTGAGTCAATAACTCATCATCCGGATCTTCATCTTCTCGAAGTTCTTTAATCAATTCCACTTGAATAAAGTTAAGCGGATCTACATATGGATTTCGTCTATGGACAGAGTCTTTGATATTCGGTGTATGGTCAAGAAGTTCTTCATCCTCTGTAATTTGCAAAAGGATATTCTTGGTTCGTTCATACTCCTCTAGAATGTTGCCAAAGATGCGGTCAGCAATTGCTTTATCTTCTACAAGTGAAGTATATTCCTGTGCTGTTGTGATATCGGCTTTCATCAAAGCCATCTGCAGATTATCAACAGTACTTCGGAAGAAGGGCCACTCTTCATACATTTCCTGCAAGACCTTTAAATTATCGGGCCTTTCCTGTGCAAAGCTCTGCAAGCCGGTTCCAGCCGCATACCATGCAGGGAGGAGCTGCCTGCTTTGTGTCCAGGCGAATACCCATGGTATAGCACGAAGATTCTCGAATTTAGCACTGTTTTTACGGCTCATCGGACGTGAACCGATATTCAGTTCAGCTAGTTCTTTCAACGGTGTAGCTTGGTTGAAATAGGTGATAAAATCTGGATCTTCAAAAACAAGCGATTGATATTTTCTTAAGGAAACAGCAGAAATTTGCTCGATTGCATCCACCCATCTTTGGTCACGCAAATGACCCTGTTCAGATTCCTTCAGAACATTTGCTGCAGCCTTCATCATCGTAGATGTAGCCTGCTCAAGGCTCCTATAGGCAATATCCTTCAACAGATAACGAGATGAAAGAACTTCACCTTGCTCAGTAATTTTGACTCCCTGACCAAGAGTTTCGACAGGCTGGGAAAGCAGGCTTTTATTCAATGGTCCGCCTCCACGGCCTAGTGAACCTCCTCTGCCATGGAAAAACTTCAAACCGATATGATATTTCTTCGCCATTTCATTGATTTCAAGCTGGGCTTTGTAAAGCTTCCAGTTGGCTGTCAAAGTTCCGCCATCCTTGCTTCCATCTGAGTACCCTAGCATGATTTCCTGCTGGTCCCCCATTTTATTCAAATGATTGCGGTAAATTGGCAACTTGAATAATGTTTCCATAATTTTTGGACCCGCTGTTAAATCATCGATTGTTTCTAGCAAAGGAGCGACGTTCAGGTCGGTCTCGAACGTTCCATCCGTATGGAGTCTGTAAATGCCAGCTTCTTTAGCAAGGACAAGCACTTCAAGCAAATCGCTCGCGGATTGAGTCATACTCACTAGATAAACAGAAATTGAACGCTTCCCGAATTCATTGTGTGCCCGTTTGATCATCTCAAAAACTTGAAGCATTTCTTGAGTCTCTTTCGAATAATCCTCATGAAGAAGAAGCAATGGACGTGGGTCTTCAAGAATTTTGACGAGTAACTCCTGCTTTTCATCTTCTGAAAGGGAAGCATAATCCCGATTGATTCCAACCTTCTTCAGTATTTCAGCGATTGCAGCTTCATGTTCACCGCTATGGTTACGAATATCCAATGTAGCAAGATGGAATCCGAACAACTGGACTTGCCTGATCAACTTTTGCAAAGTTTTGAGTTCATGATGAACAGGATGATGCTGATAAATACTATTTTTTATGACAAGAAGGTCTTCAAGCATTTCCTCTGATGATTTATAGCCAATATCAGATTTTCCAGCTTCTTTAAGTCTTTGAATGATAATAGCAAATTTGCGGCGATAAACCTCGCCTTCAATATTCCATTTTTGATCAGCCGTTAAATATCTTTCTTCATCTTTAATAACTGATGAGATTAACTCTTCACTAACTGATGCCCTTGTTGTTGAATGGCTGAAACGCTTCATCAAATCAACTAATACGGCTTTATACTTTTTGAGTACAAGACGCCTATGTCTTTGCAATGTTTCCCATGTAATAGCTGGAGTAACATTTGGATTCCCATCCCTGTCACCGCCGATCCATGAACCAAATCTTAGGAAGTGAGGTACTTTCCATTCATGCTCTGGATAATGGCCTTTCAGGCTAGTTTCAACTTCCTGATGGATTTCAGGCAGGACATCGAATAATGTCTGGTCAAAATAATAAAGTCCATTTCTGACTTCATCAATGACAGTCGGCTTACGATCCCTCAATTCATCAGTCTGCCACAGGACAGAAACCTCATTAAATAAGCTTTCTTCGATCCTATCACGCTCTTTCTTGGACAAGAGTGGATTGTCCAGACTTTTAAGGTTACCTGCTATCCTTTTCTGGATCTCAAGGATTGAACGTTTAGTGGCTTCCGTAGGATGAGCTGTAATAATCAATTCCAATGAAATGGTATTCAGTACATTTTGAATGATATCTGAGGATATATAATTGTCTTTCAAAGAAAGGATGGCTGCTTCAATAGAGCCAGGCTGTGAGCTGGTTTCAGACTTGAGCAGATAGTCGCGGCGCCTGCGGATCCGATGATTTTGTTCAGCAGCGTTAATTAAGTGAAAATATACTGAAAATGCCCGGATAATATTTCTTCTCATAGGGACAGACAAGCCTGATATTTCCTCTTTTAAAGCAGGGTATGTATCTCGTTCATGTTCACTCCTTAATGTTTTGCACATTGCTCGGATTTTTTCTACTTTTTCGAATAATTCCACTCCGCCATGGTAGACTAGAATATCACCTAGGATGTTTCCAAGCATTTTTACATCCCGGCGCAATGGCAAACTGCTATCGTTCACTTCAATTCCTGATGTCATTTTGTCACCTTCCTAAAACTTGTAAGAATATTTTAAATATTAATATATCATAAAAGTGCCGAGATTGTGAAGTGATAAGCATATCATGGGGTTTTTTTTGAGTGAATTTTATGTAACATACCTTATTATTAGTGTAGATTCTCCGCATTTTATTTTCCACCTAAATGCTCTTAGAAGTACATCATATCAATGAAAAGGCTTCCCCCAAAAAGAAGCCTTTACCAATTCGAATCCGCTTTATTTAGCTTGCTCTATCTCTTTCTCAAGTTTCCCAATTACAATTCCTTTTATTATTATATTGTCTTTGCGTTATCAGCAAAACTTTACTCCTTTCTGATGGCTATAGAATCTGCATGGTATTATCTATTTAATAGGAACGACTTTAGCGTTACAAGTTTTCTCATAAAATTCGATAGGTCCGGCATTATCGATGACAATTTCCTTATAACCTCGTTTTTGCATTCTTACCAGGCACACATGCAGCAATGATTCACCAATTCCTTCAGCTCTCTTGTTTTTCGCGACACCCATCGGACCAAAATGACCTGGTTGATGAATGTCAAAGGCAGCAAATCCCACGATATCACCTTCTTGATCTTTGCAAATAAAGATGGAGGATTGAGGCTTCCTGAACTCAAGTTTGATTGACTCCGTCCAACGGGAACCAAATTCTTTGATTATGAACCGGACTAGTCCTTCAGCGTCCCGATCGTTAACCATTTTTATATTCGATAACACGTCTTTTTGTTTTTTGTAGGTTGTTAAATCCAAGTACATGTCCCTGGATACTGTAGCAACACTGAGTAGAATGTTATTCTGAGCCTGAGTCAATATTTTTTCAGTTTGTCCGGTCATGATTAAAGCTTTCAGGACATGTCCTTCGTTAAGATAAATCTGATTGTAGTTTCTCATGTAGCTGATTGCTTGTTCAATCACTAGCTTTGTAGTTACACTAATTGGAATTTCAAGAGGTTCACAGCGTTCAAAAGAAAGATTTTCATAACTTAAGAAATATTGTTTCTTTAAAACATCAATATCGATTCCGCATTTTTGTTTTGCTTCTTTCATTGTGGAGGAGCCATCATCCAAGCAGCCAATCAAAAGATGCTCAGGCATCAGGAAAGGGCTTCCCGCCTGTTTGCACTCTTGCTCTGCTTTGCCGAAGGCTATTGACATTTGTTTGGTAAGCAAACCATCCTTTAACACCATTCTAGCCCCCCTTAAATGAAATTTTTACCTGAAAGATACAAAACCTTCTATAACCATCCATTTTTAGATATGGGACATAGCAAAGCACCGGATATATTGTTGATTCAGGAAAAAGTTGAAGGCAAAAAGAAGGTCGCTAGAACGCTAATGAAATTGGACCCAATTACTCATTCTGCTTTTTCTTTTTAACAATATAACATAAAAACAGCAATTTAATCACCAAATTTTCCCACAAAAAGACACCTGGCAATCCAGGTGTCCGAAAATGCTCTAATTCATTGTTCATAGTGAATTTCATTAGGTTTTTCATAAGTTACATAAGTTCCAGCTATGAAATCATGAATCGCTCTTTTATCCTCACGTATGCCTACCATGAAGGCACTGACGATAAAACCGATCCCTAAGGTAAGTACGTATACCAGTCCCGCCACGATTGTACGCATTAACATCGTACCGAAGCCTAGCTTTTCCCCATTCACTTTAGCGATTCTTACACCCACAATTTTCTTTCCTACTGTATATCCTGACCATAAAACAGGAACAAGCAGAGTGTATAACAGGTTCAGTGAGGACGTAAAAACATTTTCTTCCGCACTACCGGTTACTAAGTAACTAATGATCAAAAGTGGCACTCCGATAATTATCCCGTCTAAAATTCCTGCACCTAATCTTACCCAAAAGCCAGCTGGTCTATTCATTGATTTTTCCTCCTAGTTGTTCTTTCATTTATTTTAAAAAATCTGCGATTTCCTGCTTACCTGATTGTAAAGCGTGCATTCTCGCAGTCATACCCGAATAATCTTTCAGCTGGCTGTCTGCCCCCAGCTCTATCAATAGTTTTACTGTTTCAATTTCTCCACTGAATACAGCGTAGGTCAATGCTGTATAACCAGAACTCATTTCTTGATAGTTTGGATTGCCTCCAGCATCATGCAAGATCTTAATTATTGATTCAGATCCTTTTTCTGAGGCAGTCATGAACGGTGTCATGCCATAATCGGATTCGAAATTTGGGTCGGCTTTTAAATCTAAAAGCAATTGAACCATCTGGAGGTTATCATCCATAATAGCCCAGTCCAAAGCTGAGTATCCAAAATAGTCTATTTGATGGATATCTTCTCCATCTTCTATCAAACTCGCAACCTTCTTCGCATTCCCACTAATAACTGCATCAGTTAATGCAGATGCTTCTATGTCTTCTTCGAAAAATTCGTCTTCTGCAAAGAAAGCTGAACTGAATTCTTTAAAGACCATAACTCCCCCAACCATGGCCAAACTTGTAAAAATAACTGAAGCAGTCAAAACAGCAAACAACACCCTTGATTTTTTGGAATGAACAATGACTGAATCAGTTTCATCAAAAAATGCGCTAATTTCATTTATTCTTTTTGGAAGCGGGGGATGCGTTGATAAGATCTCTGCCAGCCAGACCACAAATCCTTTTTCCTTATTGATTTGATCGAGATATTCTGTTTTGTTCACGCTTCTAAATAAGACTTTTCCTATTGCTAGCATGGTAAGGGCGTTTTTTGCCGCTGCAGGATTGCCAGTATAGAAGGCCGCATAGCGGTCACATGTATACTCACAAGCTCGCAAATACATTTCGGCAATCCCTGGTATCCACATGGAAGGAAGGATGAACATCATTTTTCCGAGGTGATTTCGCTTTATATGAGCCAATTCATGCGCCAGCACAAATTGAAGTTCGTCTTCGGCACCTTGTTCGATAAGGTCGAAAATCTCGGAGTATACAACGATCATATTCCTTCCGAAAAAACGTGTCGCAAAAGCGTTCATTACTCCGCCAGATTGGAGCACGTAAATATCAGGGATGCGCTTTATTCCCATTTTGACACATAGTTCTTCGACCTTAGAGTGGATAAGCGGAAATTGATTAGCGCCGATTTTGACCGCGTTAAGTCGAATTTGTCCAATCATCAATGCATGAAGCACCAGTGAAATCAAGATGAATGCTGCAATAATGAATATTCCAACAATGGATAAAGCAAAAAGAATGTAAGAAGCAATACTAATACTTAATACAATCCAGAAATATTTATTCTCATTTTTATGTACCAGGTTTTTCTCATCTAACGTTTCTTCTGTCATTTCCCAATGTCTCCTTAATCGCAACTATATAGATTATAGGAGATTTTTATTATTTGGAATAGATGTTTTTTATAGGAATAAAGACCTTATTTTACCTTTTAAATGTCTTATACCGTTATCTGGCATAGGAAAATACTTCATTAAGAAAATATGCTTAATTTCGTTTCCTTTTTAAAAAATTAAGTTCTTTAAAAAGTCTTTTGGAGTTTTCAGTATCCACTTTTCTATTTTGATACTGATCAATCAACTCATTCAGTCGGTCAAGCTGAAAAGCGTAGTCATAAATTGCAGAACCAATGATTGTTAAACGCAATCGATCATTGCGGTCTATTGCCCTGTCTTCCATGATTGATTCAAGAAATTCCCCGCTTTGTCGCAAAAAACTATCCGTATTTAGCTCTCTGATATTCCCAGAATATTTTAGAAGAATCATTTCATGGTATTGAATCAGTTCTTCGAATTGTTCATCAAATTCATCTGTATCCTCCCTTTCAAGCCGGCTTTGAAAGAAATGGTCCTCAACGATATCCAACAGTCTCAAGCCTTGCTGAAGGCAGGCAAGCATTTGCTTAAACACCACCAATTCCCTCACGTCGAGAGGCTTTACCTTTGAAATTTTCTTTCTTTCCTCATCGAGGATTTTATAAAGATCTTCAAGCTTGGCTACGTCCTTTCTTAATTGACTCCATTGATCCTGAAATGTTTTTTCTGTCAGTTCATTGGATATTGCTGTCCTGATTAGCAAGGACATAGTTCTAAAGCTATTGTTCATTGTTTCAGTAAAATTCTTGTTGAAATTTGGTGGCGAGACGATTAAATTAACAAGGAAAGCAGAGCCCATCCCAACAAGGACAATGATAAATTTGTTTGCCGCTGTTATAACTCCGTTAAATTCTTGTGAACTCATCATGATCAGAACGGTAATTAGCGTTAATGATATGGAACTTTCCATTTTAAGCTTCAAGCTTATGAGTATAACGATTACAGTTACGAGCCCTATGACAATCGGGTTGTTTCCGAATAAATAAATGGATGCTATCGCGATGACCGCACCGAGTGTATTTGCCTGGAACTGCTCTAACACTTGCTTCCATGATCGATAAATCGATGGCTGGATAGTAAAGGTTGCTGCGATTGCAGCAAAGACCGGGGGCTCCAATCCAATCCATTCTGTTATGTATAAAGCAAGTGCAACGGCCACTCCAGTTTTTAATACTCTTGGACCTAAAGTTATCATTTAAACCCCTCACTCTCTAATGAGAACGCTTATATTTTAACATAACCTTCTTTAAGGGAATAAAACATGTATCAATCATTCTGAACGTTAAAGGATTGGTATTATAAGGTGCGAAAAGATTATCCTCTCTATCATACGGGAAATAATATTCAAGCAGCTTTTTAAAAAAGGTGGGAACACAAGATGATAATGTTAGATAGAAGTCATGATCCTAAAAAAAATGCTGAGCTGATTTCACAGTTATCAAAGAAAAATTTAAATATAACTGAACTGGTTAAAGAGACAAATGAATTATTCAAAGAAGCAAGTGAAGACTACAGACCTTTGAATTCGTATAACACTAAAAGCATATCTTCTTTTTTCAGTAATCTTGGTGCAAGTCTAAGGAAAATAATCCATACTAAATCAGCATTCGATAACTCCCAAATCTATGAAACCATGAGCGATCTTAATGGCAATGTCTTTCCCGAGTGGATGGAAAAATTGCATGAAGAATATAAACATTTACTGAAGGAAATTAACCATGAGGTTCATATTGAAGATTTTGGTGCAATCGGTGATGGCAAAACTGATTGCACTGAAGCTTTTAGAATGGCTCTAGGAAAAGGTCGTGTGAAAGTAAATATTCCTGAAGGTGTTTATGTGGTAAAAGAAATAAAGTTGCCTTCTTTCACCTATTTGGTGGGTGCTGGTAAAAGGAAAACGGTCATCCAACTTCATGATTCAGCCCCCAAAGGCAGGAGACTTATAACCAATAAAAATCATCGTACCGGAAATCGTAATGTATCTGTTAAAGGAATGACGCTGGATTGGAATGTCGAACGATTGGGAAATGTTGAAAAGACCAGTACGTGGGGAAATCATTCCAGCTGCCTGCTATATGCCAACGTAAAATATGGATGGGTGAAGGATGTCGAAGGAGTTAATCCAGGGCTTCACTGCTTTGATATTTCATCTCCACTTTATAATTATTATGGCGATGGCTATCGAGCCCGTGGGGGATGTGAATTTATCTGGCTAGACAACCTTAATGGATATGGTTTCGGCGACGATGGCATTACCACTCATCACAGTGATAATATTTTTATTTCAAATTGCCACATGAGCGATCCAAGCGGAAAAACCCATAAAAAAGGTTTTTCAAATTCCAATGGAATTGAAATAGATGATGGATCGCGAAATGTATGGTTATTAAACAACTCAACCGCAAGATGCTTTGGCGGAGTAGAAATTAAAGCTCATCATACTTCTTCAGCAGCTCATAATGTTGTTATCATAGGACATCTATCTGTAAATGACAATCGATCATATAATTTCAGGCATATCAGCCATCACAAGGAAAATGACCCAGAGTCAAAAACAGCCATCAACATACGGGCAGCAAATATTATCTCGTATAAACCGGTTCACACAGAGTTATATGCGAATTCTTCGCCAAGGGCAATGGTAATTTCAGCATATAAAAATGTAGCTATTAACCATTTTACGGTCATCGGCGATCCTTCCTATGACTATGGTGGGGAACCAGCGATCGCCATACAGTATCGTTCCAGGAATGTAATTTTGAAAAGTGTGGGATTGAGCGGGTTTACAAATGCAGGATCTGATATAAAGATTTTTGGCGGCAGCAATCGTGCTGATTACGTTAAAATTCGAGATGTTCTGGTAAAACACTCCGCACCTAAAGCAATTCAAATCGGTAAGGGAGTCACAAAAGCATCAGTTGAACATGTATTCGCAGAAGCTGTCAATGGACATACCGTAGTGGAACTGGCAGATAATAAAGCACTGGTGAAGGATATTGAATCAACAGGATTCAAGCAGGTGGTATTGGGACATCCGCAAGTATAACTAAAAGGAAGCAGTACAAGCTGCTTCCTTCGTTATGATAGTACCCATTTTTGGATGGCCTCGGCTACCCCACTCTCTCTATTAGTGCTAGTAATATCGTCGGCAGCTTCCTTGACAGTTTGCTGGGCATTTCCCATCGCTACTCCAAGACCTGCCTCAGTAATCATGGCAATGTCGTTCAGGCTGTCTCCGACTGCCATGACATTTTCCATGGAAATTACCAATAAATCACAAACCTTTTGCAATCCCACGGCCTTATTGATGCCAAGGGCATTGACTTCAATATTTTTCAGACTTGAATTACTGATCTCGAATAGTCCTTTTTCTTCCAACTCTTTAAGCACACTTTCTCTTATTTCGTCTTCTTCAATATGAAAGCCGAACTTAATCCATTCTTGGGAAAACAGGTCCTCTGGCATATCATTGCGCCAGACGTTTTCACTGCTTGTCGCCCAAAAACCAGTCTGGTGCTTTTGTGAAAGTTCATACATCCATTGGACGTGTTCGGTATCTACGATACTTCTTTGCACTAGCTCACCATCTGGTCCCCAGATTTCTCCCCCGTTGATCGTTACAAGGTAGGAAGACAGTTTTAGCGATATTACATAATCCCTTGCTGTTTTGAGACTGCGTCCTGTACTTAACACAACACGCACCCCTCTTTTTTCAGCTTCTTTGATAGCTAATCTATTTTCTTCAGACACCTCATGCCGCTCATCGAGAAGTGTTCCATCCATATCCAATGCAATTAGTTTGATGACTGGCTTTTTATTAATCAACTTCATCCTCCTATAGTTGCTTTACATTTCATTATTGATACTATCAATCGCCTGTTTTACGGTGGCAAAGGTTTTGATATTTGAAAAGTCCACTCCACCCTCTACTGCTGCCTGGGCAAGCTCTGGCCTCATTCCAGTGGCAATGGAAACCACCCCTAAGAGCCTTAATACATTATGAATATCAAAAATGTGCTTGGCGATCGTGGCATCTATTGTGACAATTCCTGAAAAATCAATGATTAAAGATTGTATTTTCTGCTTTGCTACCAACGGAATTGCCCTTTCCATTATCAGCCTGGCTCGATCATGGTCCATTTTTCCTACTAAGGGCAACACTGATACGTGTTCCTGTACCGGGACGACTGGAGTCGATAATATATCCATTTCATCCTGGACTTCCTTCATCAATTTCGAAGCTTGCCGCTCAAAAGCAAATACGGTTTCATTAATGCTTATATCAAGAATATTGTTCACTTTTTTATTTATCCATATAAAGTCTTTGGTGCTAACATCATGCTTTAAACTAATTTCTGCCATTTTATCAATGAAAATAATTCTTGTAGGAGGATATCTGAATAGGAAGTCTGAAACCCTGCCGCCTTTAGCTGCTTCACGCTCCCCATTTTGCTTGCTCCATTCAAAAAGCCCCTGAGAAGTCGTTTCATCTTTATTCATAATAGAGTCACCTAGAAATTTAAGGTATTCAGTATAAACTACGATTGCCTGTTCAATTTCCTGCTTTGGTATGTTCACACCAATAAGTTCTGATATGGAACTTACCATTTCCTTTGCGATTGTTTCGGAATTTTGTCGTAGTTCATTTGCTACTGCTGAAGTTGGATTCACAAAGGTCACTTCCTTTTTCTTTTTACTTATGTTGTTAAAAAAATAACAACGAAAATCGGTGACTATTGTTTCCTTAATGTTTGTAACAGAATTTATATTTTTTTAAACTTTCACTTTATTTAATAATAGGATACACCTTTAACAATAGTTAATCTTCTTTTAGTATGCATTTACAAGCAAATAAATAAGTTGTCCTAGGTTAATAATACTCCTGTTGTTTCATAATTCAAGCGGACAGGGACAAAGACTTAATAAAATCAATATTCCTTAGATATTTTCGTCAACTCGAAAAATTCCCTCTCTGGTTTCATCCATTTTATTCCTTTATCAGAAACAAAATAGATACCTTGTTCGAAGTCGTAGTAAACATCAATGGTTATAGTGCCAAAATCGATCACACTTTTCCCATTATAATAAACTTGTTTTGATTCCGTTTCTAATGCTCCATTAATTAAATTGACTATCTCTTCAATTGATTGCCTGTCGGTCATTCTGAAGCACTCAGCGCTTCGATCAGGCTGTTCATTGATACATATTTCAGAAACTTCCTTATCAAGCCAAGAATCAGCCTTCAGTTTTTTTCTTTTATCAAATATAACTTCTGTTTGATTGGAACTCTTGAAATACCCTCCACTTATTGATAATAACCAGGATTTGTTTTCTTTTTCCCAATAAGAAATAAATCCAGCACCATCCTCCTTACTATTTGATGAAGCTTGTGACATTCTCATACTCCATCCGTTTTTTGGGAGCTCCTTTTCATAAAAATGATAGATTTCTTCCCAGTGATCACCGTCTGTAACATAGACCGGGCTGGCGGGTTTCAAACCACTATAAAGAGGAATATCGGTTGTGCGCTCAGGTATAATGGTAAGTCCGTGATATTTTTTCTCCTGTTTCTTTTGAACATAAAAAAATCCGCCTGCCAAAATCAAAATGAAAATAATGAATACAGCCAACTTCCAAAACTTCAATTGTATCCCTCGCCTTTAAAATAAGCTTTTTGCGGTTTGTTGATGCTGGTAGAACCACCTGATCCTCATTCAAAATCAAATATTAATTAATGAATATTACTTTTAATGATAACAGGGCAACATGTTCATGAATGAAGCCCTACTTTATAATAATGTAAAAAATGGTAGAATTGAATACTCATCGATCGTTTTATATTATTTAAAAGAAAGACTCTGTTAAAGCCCAATGTTGATTCTTAATCCTGTTGATTGTAGTGGAAGGCGCGTAGACTCCTGCGGGATCAGTTGGACAGATGAGACCCCGCAGGAGTGAAACGACGAGGAGGCTCAGTGCCAACCCCGCGGAAAGCGAAGCGCCTGGAACGAAAATCAACAGCCAAATTTAATAGAGCCAAAAGAAAAGTAAATTAGTGGAGGGTTATTTATGACCAATAAAAAAGGTGGAAGAAACCGAAATGACATTAAACCCGGCTTAAAGGTGAATATTGTTCTGAAAGGTGACCAGAAAACAGGAAAACTTACTCAAGGCATCGTAAAAGATCTCCTTACGAATTCAAGCACTCATCCACATGGCATTAAAGTAAGGCTTGAGGATGGACAAGTTGGTCGTGTAAAGGAGATTTTGGAGTAGATAGAGATTTTATCCTATTGATTCTTCTATACTGTGTTAGAATGCAGGTTAAAGTACGCAGAAAGGTAGTTTTGACTTAAAAAAGACTGATTTCGTAAAGATTGTTGTAAAAATCCTATAGAGGATTTTTTATTGTGGTAAGAAGCCAGTTTGAAGTTCCGAATTAAATGCGCAAGCTCTTTTCTCATATTAAGCTTTAGTTTTAAGTTTGAGAAAAGAGCTTAAAAAAAGCATTAAAGAACTGTCCTTTAATGCTTAACTTGTTTTCTCTTGCACTTTTTCGACAATCAGCTTATTCAACCTCGGTGCGAGCTGGAACATGATCGTCCCGATGATGGCAATTACTAAAATATAAACGCTCGCAAAAATCTTCAGTTCTCCAGTTGCCAGTGCAGCTATAATTACAGAGAATTCACCTCTTTGAGTAAGAGATAGACCTGCCTTCAAGGAATCACTTCTTGAAAGTCCGTACCATTGTCCTCCAATATATCCAACAATCAACTTATGAATCAATGACCAAAGGACGAGAACTATCAATAGCCCTAAATAGGGAATGTCGGTTGTCATTTCAATATGAAGACCGAAGTTCAAGAAGAAAAAAGGAAGGAAAATATTCCTTACAGGTAATGCTGCCTTTTCAACCTTGTCCTTAATGGAAAGCTCAGAAAGCATCATCCCTGCAAGAAAGGCACCAATTACCTCTGACAAACCGAGCAGCATTGCTACGCCTCCGTAAGTTAACGCAATCCCGGTGATCAATACAATAAAGATATCATCCTGCTTAATCTCTTTTAATATTGATTCTGCCTTTTTAAAGACCACTCTTGCAAAGAACACAGCAACACTTGCGAGAAGACTAATTTTTAATAGGATCATCACAAAATCGGTTACCGTAAATCCCTCTCCAGAAAGTCCAATCAGTACGGTTACAAGAATTGGAGCAATTAGATCCTCGAAAACAAGGATAAGAAGCATGAATTCTGATTCTTTGTCTTCATCCCTTTTTTTATCTACAAGCAGTTTTGCTGTAATAGATGAGCTTGTAGCGTAGACAATACCACCGACAATTAATGATGATATCCAATCCAGCCCGAACAGCAGGCTAATTCCTGCAGTGACAACAATTCCAAGAAAAGCATCCAGCAAACCGCCTTTCCATACTTTGGCGCTATTAGTAATAAGCCTGTTGATAGGAAACTTCATACCTAATATAAAAAATAATAAAACTAATCCAATTTCTCCGGCCACTTCAATAACTTTAGATTCTTTAATAACCAAGGATAAAATGAGACCAAGCAAAATATATAATAATATATCTGGTATTTTTATTAATTTGATTCCAATCATCCCTATAAAGAAAAGCACTAAAAGAAACAGTCCAATGACTAAAGGCAAATTCAATCTGCAACAACACCTTTTAAATTTTTAAAAGCATTAACTTTCCTTTTTACTACCCATTTACAACAAAATCAACACTGGAAAATTAAGAAAAGCGCATGCGCCTTGATCAGCCCCGACAAGCGCTGGAGGACCTGACAGTGAAGTCGTCCTTTGACTTCATTGGCAGGACCGAAGCGTCTCGAGGGGCTAGGCGCTGGAGCTGAACACTAATCTAAGTACAAAAATTTTATATTTTCTTATTCAGTAAAATAAACAAAGGTCTTTTATTTAGTTAGGTTTAACAATTATGATAAAATTAGTTATACAAAATTATTGGAAGATTCTTATAAGGGGGAAGAAATGATCAGCATTCCAGAACAGGCCCTTGTCCAGCAGCAGCATAAGGGCATAACGAAAACCAAACTCGCAAAAAGAATTTTTTTCATCATATTAGGTGCTGTCCTGATGGGCGTTGGAATTGAGGAATTCCTTGTCCCGAACAGAATTCTTGATGGCGGTATTGTTGGTATCTCAATCATCCTCTCACATTTAACAGGCTGGCGCCTCGGCTTCTTTATTTTTGTCCTGAACATTCCTTTCTTTTTCATCGGCTATAAGCAAATCGGAAAAACATTTGCACTATCCACTCTATTGGGAATCACTGTCTTATCGTTAACCACTAGCTTCCTTCATAATTGGCCTGTATTTACAGAAGATTTGCTTCTTGCCACTGTATTCGGAGGAATAGTATTAGGAGCTGGAGTGGGAATTGTCATTAGATATGGCGGGTCACTGGACGGAACTGAAATCCTCGCAATCCTGGCTAACAGGAGGCTGCCCTTCTCTGTCGGAGAAGTCATTATGTTTTTCAATATATTCATTTTTGGTACGGCAGGATTTATCTTCGGATGGGACCGTGCAATGTATTCCCTCCTTGCCTACTTCATCGCATTCAAGACGATTGATATAGTCATTGCCGGCCTTGATGAATCGAAAGCTGCGTGGATTATAAGTGATCAGCATAAGCAAATAGGCGAAGCCATCATGGCACGTCTTGGCCGCGGCGTCACCTATTTAACGGGCGAAGGTGCATATACGGGCGATGATAAAAAGGTGATTTTTTGCGTCATAACCCGTCTTGAGGAAGCTAAATTGAAATCCATCGTCGAGGAACTGGATGAATCAGCCTTCCTTGCTGTTGGAAATATTGCCGAAGTGCGTGGTGGCAGATTCAAAAAACGGAATATCCACTAGTATACTGTGAAAAACAAAAAAGCTCAGAAATCTGAGCTTTTTTGTCTTTATCCAGATGAAATTCTTCAGTATATGTAATAAGAAGGATGCTTATTTTCAGTTAGGTGCTAATAGAGAGAATACATTGGTATCATAGGATACTCCTGCTTGTACGATATAATTTCTCAGAATTCCCTCGTCTTCAAATCCGAGTTTTAGGAGCAGTTCATTTGATCTTCTGTTTTCAAGAAATACAATTGCACCAATTCTTTTTAAATTCATCCCCTTTAAGCCATACTCAACAGCTTTACCAACAGCTTCTTTTGCTAAGCCTTTTCCCCAATAGTATGGGTTAAGCTCATAGCCTATTTCTGCTCTCCTATGTTTTGTTGACAGAGCATGAAAGCCAACAGTGCCAATGAGTGTTTCTTGGTTCTTTAATTGGATTCCCCATCTTATCCCTTTATTTTCATTAAAGCCTGCTTGGAAAGAATGAATGAGGCCTCGTGCTTCTTCAATGTTTTCGAGCGGTTCAGACCCATAGTGTTTCATCACTTCAGCATGTGAAAAATTGATAAATAAATCCCTAGTATCCTCCTCCGTAATTTCCCTGAGAGTGAGCCTGTCTGTTTCTAAAATAGGAAATACCATATGTCCCCCAAATTTAATAATATGATTCTATTAATTTCTATATCATGCATTAAAATTCCTTTTACGAAAAGCGCAAGCGCCTTGTTCAGCCCCGACAAGCACTGGAGAGCCGACCGGTGAAGTCGTTCTTTGACTTCGTTGGGCGGACCGAAGTGACTAGAGGGACTAGGTGCTGGAGCTGGACACTAATCTAAGGTACAAAAATTTTATACTCCCTTTCTTATTCATTAAGAAAGCCGCCCCGTTGGACGGCTTTTCTCAGTTTTCTGCTGGTGCGGCATCAACAGCAATTTGATATGCATCGAGTAAATCTGATTTCTCCATCTCGCTCTCGAGGCCAACGAGGTATTGATCACCGCCTTGCTCCTCTACCCTCATTAATACTGTTCCTTCTTCGTCCCTAAGCATCGCAAAGGATTCTCCATTCATTTCGAATAAAGCTTCTACCTCAAACTGCCTCTCCTTCCCACTACCATCTGTAACTGTAACCAGATCCCTGATTGAATCATTTTTCAACATGCTCACCTCCAACAAATCGTCATTTTTATCTTTCCCTTCAGCAAACTTAATATGACTCTTTAGTTTAAGGGCACTCCAAATCAAAATTCTTAATGAATTTAAAATAAACTTTTAAATTCATTTCTTTATTTTCATCTATATAATATTTTTTACACACTGTTATTTTTGGAGGCGGCGATCTTGAAGTCAGCAGGAATTATCATTGGTTCAATCATTGTTTCATTTGCATTTAATCTCTTCCTAATCCCCCACGGAATCATGAGCAGCGGGATCAGCGGTCTTTCCATCATTTTGTCAATGCTAACATCGATTAATACCGGTATTTACAATTTTCTTTTGAATTTCCCCCTATTAGTCTTAGGGTACATGAAACTGGGACGTAAATTTATTTTTTATACAATCCTTTCTGTCATTACAATTTCTATCACTCTTTATGCTATTCCAGTGTTTAAACTTGCTGAAGATCCGATACTTTCTTCAATATTTGGCGGTGCAATTGTTGGATTAGGTATCGGGATTATTTTCCGTTCCTCCGGTTCATCTGGGGGCTTCGATATAATTGGGATGCTTTTGGCAAGACGCAAAGACTTTCCTATGGGAACACTGTTATTCGCTATGAATTCAGTCGTTATTTTGTTATCTGGATTTTTGTTTAGCTGGGACGCTGCGTTAAATACTCTTGTATCCATCTTTGTTCTCGGGAAAGTGATCGATAAAATTCACACACATCACGTTAAGCTAACATTGATGATCATTACCAGAAAAGGTGAAGAAGTAAAGCAGCATTTATTGAAAAATGTCTACCGGGGGGTAACGGTAATCGACTCTGTTGGCGGTTTCTCAAATGAGAAGAGCAACGTAATCATTACAGTCATTTCACGATATGAGCTGACAGAGGTCAAAACACTAATAGAAGAAATTGATCCGGAAGCTTTTGTGAATATCACCGAAACACTGGAAGTTATGGGGCTTTTTCACCGAAAGCAACACTAAGAAGCTGTGTACTCAGCTTCTTCTTGTTACTTTCTTTAATTAGAGGAAAATTTATCTTGAATTTTTTTTTAGATTCATCTTATAATAATTGAGTCGCTGCAATACGAGTGATACAAAAATCATTTTAAAATTTCTTCAGCGTACTCATCGAGCCGCTTCCTGATTTACATTCTGAGATGAGGACGGGATTTTTTACTTTCTCAATCTCTCAATAGTCATGTCCCAGTAGCTCAGCAGGATAGAGCAACAGTTTCCTAAACTGTAGGTCGGGAGTTCGAATCTCTTCTGGGACGCTTAAAACCTTGATTTTATATCAAGGTTTTTTTATTTATTGTTACTAATTTTCCTTATTTCTGCATCCCACAAAACATTTTCAGGCCCCATTTCCATTCTAAACATTTATTTTGATAACAGAACATCAAGAAACTGTTAGTAAAATGGAACTAAACCAATTTTGGATACGTCTATTATTAGTGAAGAAAGTTTTTATTCTATTAATATATCAATTATTTGTTTTTGGAATAAAAAAGCTTATTTGTGGTATTTATACACAACAAGCAATTTAGCAAAAGGGGCATTAACATGAAAACCAAAATAAAAGAGTTACCCTATTTATTATTTCTGCTGGTGATGCCAGTATTAGGTCTAATTTATAAAATCTTGAATAACAACCCTCGAGATGCGGTCATCCTTTCTACCAATATTGATGATAAAATTCCTTTCCTTCCAGTCTTCATTTTACCGTATATCATTTGGTACGCTTTTATATTGGGTTATTTAGTTTATTTTTGGTATAAGGATACTCGTGTATATTTAAAAACACTGACAATGATTGTTATTGGAGAATTAGTATGCTTTCTCATTTACTTTTTCTTCCAAACAACTGTACCTCGCCCAATCCTTGCTGGTGATGGGATCCTTATTGAACTGGTCGGCATGATTTACAGTCATGATCAACCATTTAACGCTTTCCCGAGCATTCATGTACTAACTACATTTGCCATCATTCTTGGAAATATCAATATTCGCAATAAACATATCATCCATTCACTCTTCGTACCGGTGATGGGCTCTTTGATTATAATTTCTACTTTGTTTGTTAAACAACATTATATCCTCGATATGTTCGCATCCATGTTTTTAACTTCGTTTATCTATGGCATTGTTTTCGAACTTTTTGAAATTAATGTTACTGAAAAATCTAAAACGGCTTATGTAAAAGACTGAAGGATCTCTTCAAAGAAAAGAGCTGCGATTGCAGCTTCAGTTTGTAGACAAAAGGGGTTCGGAATGCTCTCATTCCGAACCCCTTTTTGGATTTCATCGAATTTTTCTAAGGAAATAGACTCTCTTTGCTATACTTTTAGGCCATTACTGGACTTCTCCATGTCCAGTTGGCCATCTTCTTCAGGTTCAATGCAGCGAAAGTAAGCATCGCCTGCATCGACAATTTTTTTAAGTCCCCTTAGGGTTGTCCAACGCATGCCATGCTTTTCTTTTGCATCTGCGAAAACGCGCTCAATGGTTTCTTTGCGCTTCGCATAGATTTGTTTTACTTCTGGTTTGTGTCTCAAGTGGTCTACCTCTTCTACGTACTCTTGCCAGATATGGCGCGTTACCACCTTTTGGTGGTCCTTGCTTTCTGTGCATTGCGCTAAAAACGGGCAGTTGGCGCAGATATGCTTGGGGATTTATATTCACGATATCCCTCTTTAGTGGTGGTTGAATACTTCAAGATTTCACCGGCAGGACACAAGTAACAGTCGTAAAATTCGTCATATACATAGTCATATTTACGGAAGAAGCCATCCTTCGTTCGTGGTCGGGTATAAGGCAAAGCCGGGGTCATTTCATTTTCCATCAGAAACTTCGTAATCGCTGGTGTTTTATAGGCTGCGTCGTACCGCAACAGCAGTAGGCTTTCCAACTTTCTCTATCACTTGTTCTACCAGTGGCTCAAGAATCAGGCTGTCATGCGTGTTACCAGGTGTCACAATTGTCCCCAGGACAAATCCGTTACGATCTGATGCCGCATGGAAAGAGTAGGCAAACTGCTTTGTCCGTTCGTCCTTGACGTAGTATCCACTCTCAGGATCGGTCGTACTTTCCTTGATTTCCTTCGTTTCTTCCTTATCGAACTTATCAGGTGGAAAAGGTTCCTTCCCATGGTCTTCCCGATCCAGATTGATCTCTTCCTGGAGTTTCTCTTGATACGCCCGTGTTTCCTTACGCACCACTTTTTTCTCGAATTTATGTTTATTCGCACTGGCTTTTACGTGGGTTAAATCAATGAAGACGTGTTCTGCACTAATAAGTTTCTTATCAGCTGCGGTCTTAAGAATTCGATAGAAGATCTGTTCAAACAAATCAGTGTCTTTAAAACGGCGTTCGTAATTCTTCCCGAAGGTGGAGAAGTGGGGCACTTTATCATGGAATCCATAACCCAAAAACCAGCGGTAGGCCATGTTCGTTTCTACTTCGGCAATGGTCTGGCGCATGGAACGGATGCCGAATGTATATTGAATGAATGAGAGTTTAATCAGAATAACAGGGTCAATGCTTGGGCGGCCTACTTCCGAATACACATCTTTCACCAAGTCATAAATGAAAGAAAAATCTAGGGCAGCTTCCATCTTACGGACTAAATGTTCCTGAGGAACCAGTTGGTCTAAAGCAACCACTTCTAATTGATCTCGTTGGATTGGATTATTTTTCGAAAGCATGTTTATCACCTCAAGCGTTATATATATCTATACTAAAATAGACTTATGGTTAGTTCCACGTTAAGTTTGGAAGTCCTGTTGATTGGAGTGGAAGGCGCGTAGACTCCTGCGGGCTCAGCTGGACAGGTGAGACCCCGCAGACGCCAACGGCGGTGAGGAGGCTCACCGCCAGCCCCGCGGAAAGCGAAGCGCCTGGAACGGAAATCAACAGCCCCCATTCCAGCACCAACCAAAAAAAGACTGTAGACAAGCTCGATTTCCATCGAGTTTGTCTACAGTCTGGAGCTGCGATTGCAGCTTTTTTTTAGTATCCTTAATTTTTGAACTGTTACTTTTCTTCTACTTTTGCTCAACTAGCTTTATTCCATACCTTTTTCTGCAATACTAACGAAATCATCCCAATAAGCAAGACAACGATTATGCTAATAAAGAAACCCATACGTATACTCTTTTCCATAATCGTCCCGCTGACAGCAGCCAGGATAAGCACAATCCCGATAAAGGAAATGAACTTTCCCCATGCTTTTAATTCAAGTAATTTTAGAGCAGAGATTATGATGAAAGCCCAATTGAATAAAATCAGGATGCCTGCGGCCGTGGTAATATACTCATAAATTTTTCCCGGCAGCAGCAGTGCTGTTATAATGGAAGCAATTAACCCAGCAACAGCAAGTCCCAGGGATGGAAGGGGCAATTCTTTTAGTTTTTCAATTTTCCTGGAGAAAACTTTTGGAGCATCTCCATCTTCCGCCAGTGCAACAAGCAAGGTAGTTACACCAAACAACGATGCTGTCATAGTCGAGAAGCCTGCAACGATGATGGCTGCATTGAACACATGTGGAAAGAAAGCCAGATTATACGGATTGAGTGCTGTGACAAAGGGACTTTCTTTATGATGAAAAGCACCATGAGCTGCCATGACGACTGCTAATCCCAAAGCTAGTACGTAAATGATGACCAGTAAGATCAGCATGATGATTCCAGCTTTTGGAGCATCTTCTTTATTCTTCAACCTTGTCGCCATAAGTCCGATTACTTCAATCCCTCCGTAGGCGTAAAATGCATAAATCAATGATGACCAGAAACCTTTAAACCCCTCAGGAAACAGTTTTTGAGCAGAATTTGGCACTACCACCTGTTTTGTTTCAAAGTTGAACAATCCAAAAAGGGCTGCTGCTGCTATTAATATAAACATGATGATTGCCGCAGTTTTAATAATCGCCAATAAATCTTCTACCTTGTCAAAGCCCTTATTTCCTGTCAGGACCACCGCAATAGAAAGAATGGCATAACCAGTAGAGAAGAGCCATAAAGGGATGTTAGGGAACCAAAACTGAGATAAAATTGAAAGAGCTGTAAGCTGGCTTCCCATAATGAGAATATTGGAGCTCCAGTAATTCCATCCGCAGCTGAATCCAGCCCATTGACCATATGCTTTTTTGGCATAATAGCAAAACGAGCCGTCCTGAGGATCTACTGCTGTCATTTTTGCCAGTAAATTATATACCACGTATGTGCCGATTGAGGCGAGGATGAAAGAAAAAACAATTGATGGTCCTGTAACTTTGATTCCAATGGCTGATCCCAGAAAGAAGCCAGTTCCAATTGTACATCCTACACCAATCAGTGACAGTTGCCACCACTTTAAATCCCCTTCTTTTGCACTACTACTTCCCGACTTTGATGATGGCAGAAAATAATCCATTGATGCACCCCCTTCTCAACAAGTATTATCATTCGAGAATCTAATACTTTTTATGTATTATCAGTCAAGGCAGAACAAAAAGAGCAAGCTCACCGTTCAGCCCCGACAAGCGCTGGAGAGCCGACCGGTGAAGGCGTTCTTTGACTTCACCTGAGCGGACCGAAACTGAAATGTATAGCCGACTGTCCAGAAACGGAGAAACTGGAGACTCCGACAAAGAAGCGCTTTTTGGTTCTGCCGGCGGAGTTGAAGTTTCGGAGTTTCTAAGAGGTGACACTAGACAATTCGAAAAGCGGAGGCGACTGCCCAACTCCAACAAGCGCTGGAGGGCCTGACAGTGAAGTCGTTCTTTGACTTCATAGGCAGGACCGAAGCGTCTCGAAGAGTTAGGAGCCGCAGCTGGACAAGGGACTCGAGGGGCTAGGCGCTGGAGCTGGATTAAGATAACTCATTTTGTTATCCACCACAAGAATGTTTTATAATTTTTATAAGCAATAAAAAAAGCCGAATCCTGGGGAGTCGACTTTTTTTCATCTTATTTCTTGCTCTTTTCTGATTCGGAGTCCTTACTTAGACCAGTCATTGTGCGATACATCTGGGTGTACATACTTCCTTGCACTATGTTTTCAAGAAAGAATTCCCCGATGAGCTTTTTGTACTCCTCATCCTCAAACATCTTTTTGTTTTGCAGCTCCATTTCGGCAAGTCCCTCATACGTTGAAATCAGTGCATAAGTGTGGTCATCACCAGATATTGGCGACAAAAGCTCCACTCTGTGATCATATTGCTCGTTACGGAAGTTTTGGATTAAACGTAAGTTTTTAATTCCGTCCGGAAATTTATCCTGTTTTATTTCAAAGGTTTGATAAACAATAACAGTCATACCCTATCCCCCTGTGATGTGATCGATAGGATTAGATTTTTCCAAAGTTAAACAATCTATACATTTTAGATTCAGTGATGCCTTCGATATTCTACTCTAATCAGTTAACTGAGCAGTCCTTTGACCGGGTGTGATGACTCTGTACTATCTAAAACTATATTTGCTTTTCAAATAAAGTATTTCGATCATTATATTTAGTCATCATTTTTAATAGGATTAAATTAAAAAATAATACGATAAGACCTATTAAACCAAGTAAATAAGGCTTAATGATTAAAAAACCCGTTGCCTGGCCTATAAAGAGTGCCATGATCGGAAGTATTACGATTCCCCCGAGCTGCTGTGCCTCCTGAAATCCTTTTGACCTGGCAGAGACGAACACATTCACGAGGATAGTGAGGATGGTAATGACAGGGACAACCCATAACATCAGGATAAGCCAATTCGCATTAGGGAAAATGAAATAACCAAACATATTATAAGTAAAGCTTACTGTGATGACTCCAAACAGTAAGAAACTCACCCAAGTAATCATGATTGATGGAATGAAGGCTGAAAGAACTTTCCCAATAAATAATTCCTTCACTGTAATCGGAGAAAACAACAGTGTTTCCATGGTCCTTTTTTCTTTTTCCCCTACAAAGCTATGAAGAGCAATCATCATAGCATTGATGGTTGGTATTAGTAAAAAGATCGAACCAAGCAGGTAATTCACAACCACGAATATAATTTGGTGTTCCAAACTCGGGAGACTGCCTATTATTTCCCCGCTCTTTGTACCCTTTAGACCTTTTACTACATTGTCCACTAAATCAAGCAACTCTGGTGAAGAAAGTGGAACATTTTTAACCAAGAGAATAAAAGCCAGCGGAAATATCACCGAAAAAATCAGTGGCAATAAGATCATCCCCAGCCACACCTGAGCCGAGCTGGTGATTCCCCTGATATCTTTAGCAGCTATAAGCCATATTAACTTTTTATTCATTGACCCCACTCCTGATCTTAAAATATAAGGATTCCAAATCGTTATTTTCAATTTCCACATGGTGAACCCAAAATTTACTGATGATTTTTTGGAGCAATGGAGTTATATGTTCACTCGAAGGCAATACAAACTGCAAAGTATGATAATCTTTCACTAAGACTGGATAACCTTCCCATATAGGTTCTGTGGGCATTAAATTAGTAAAAACTTTCAATTTTATTTGTCTCACGTACTTTTTTTGCAGTTGATTTATTGTCCCGTAATCTGAAATTTTACCGTCATTTAGAAAAAAGTACTCTTTACACACATGCTCTAGCTGGTGCAAGATATGCGAACAAAGAAATATGGTTGTTCCTTCCTTCTCGTTTAAATCCTTGAGAAACTTAAGCACCAGTTTTATTCCTTCTGGATCAAGCCCATTCGTAGGTTCATCAAGAAAAAGGAGTCTAGGTTTATGGAGAATCGCCTTGATGATTCCCAACCTGCGCTTCATCCCCGTACTATAAGCACCTACTTTCTTATGCATATGCTGTGTAAGTTCAAATTCCTCTATGTAAAGGTGGATTTGTTTCAGATCAAACTGTCCATATAGTTTTGAAAAGAAGATTAGATTATCAAGACCGGACATTTCATGATAGAGACCTGCATTTTCAGTTAGAATTCCTGTGTCTTTCCGAACTGTGTCTCCTTCGATTCCCGGGTCCATGCCAAGGATTGACAACTTACCAGCTGTTTGGTTGATCACACCATTCATAAGTCGAATCATAGTAGTTTTCCCAGAACCATTTGGACCAAGAAGGCCAACAATATCCCCTTCTTTAACACTCATTGACACGTTGCTAAGTACCACTTGGTCACCGAAATATTTTGAAACTGCATCCAGTTCGATTACACTTTGCGACATTCTGTTACCCCCTGTTATCAAATAGCACTTTTTTATAAGACGGCCAATATAAAAAATGGTTCAAAGATTTTAATATTTTTTCCGCGTAGAAATATCGATTTGAGAAGATCTTCATTCACCATCTCATTTTTACATGGCGGGTAATCAGGGCTCATAAAAAGGACCAGTCTACGGGACTGGTCCTTTTTATATTATATTATTGGCGACTTATTTTTCCAAAATCTAGCTTTTCTGGTCTCCAATCGGTTTTATTGGTGACCTTTTTTTCCAGAATAAGGATATTCTAAACGCCTATCAGGTTCATTGGTGATCCTTTTTTCCAGAATCAGGATTTCCCAGTCTCTAATCGGCTTCATTGGTGATTACTTTTTC
Source organism: Mesobacillus subterraneus (assembly GCF_020524355.2). Classification (NCBI taxonomy): domain Bacteria; kingdom Bacillati; phylum Bacillota; class Bacilli; order Caryophanales; family Bacillaceae; genus Mesobacillus; species Mesobacillus subterraneus. The sequence continues at coordinate 1,735,750 of NZ_CP129019.1, read as the reverse complement.
CATAATCAGGATTTTCCGAGCGCCAACCGGCTTATTGGTGCCGAAGTTCTCTATAATAGAGTATCTTATACTTCCCTTCTCATTGCCTGTAGGACATCTACTTTAGTGGCTCGCTGTGCTGGACGTAATCCTGACAGAATCGTGACCAGATAGCAGATGGTAAAACTGATGATTGGCAAGGTATATGGGATATGACTGAATATCAAGCCCTCTGGAGGTTCTTCACCGAACGCCTGTTTGATAATGAGAGGCAGTCCAAAATTCACAATGAAACTGATGAGATAAGCAACCAGTGTTCCAATTGCGGCACCAATCAATCCAATATAGCTGCTTTCAAGAAGGAAAATCCTCTTGATTGTCTTGGGGTTAGCCCCAATCGCCTTCATTATACCGATATCAGGTGCCCTTTCTGTAACAGCCATTGTCATTGTGTTATAAATTCCTATCGATGCAATGATAATTGCAATTGTTCCTATAAATATCAATCCTGCTTTAACAATCGTAAACATCACGTTTACATCTTTGAGCTCATTTATAACTGAATATGACGGATAATTATTATCTTCTAATTCAACAGTGATATCTTTTACCGATTCCATATCTCTGGCATATATTTTCACTTGATCATATTGGTCAAAAGGGATATCCGGCAGCTCCATGTCAGGATTGTTTGGATCTTTCATCATTCCACGCGGGGTACCCGTAAATTCTTCAACCTGTTTAAGAACTCCTTCGGAAACAAATACAATGCTGTCGTAAACCCAATCCTTTGTTGGTTTCTTTAGGATTCCCACCACTGTCATTTCCAGCGGTTCTTTGATCTCTTTGCCATCTTCAAACTTAAGAACATTCATAGTGATTTTCTTGCCAATCAAACCGTCTTTATAGCGGAATTCTTCTTTTATTTGTCCCTTCTCATCATAGAGTTCCTCAGACACTTCTCTTTTAGGGCGAAGGTTTTCTACAAAATGATAGCCAACGACCACTTCAGTTTCTGCTTTTGGCAGCCAGCCATCCGAAAGTTCAAGCCCTGCTTTTGTTTCAGAGGGCATATGGGCAACTATTGCCTGGGCATCGGTCAAGTGGTCGTCCACTTCGAACATATAATGCTGAAGACTCTTTCGCCTTGTTACAGCCTTGACATCGTCAATTTCTTCAAAGTAAGAAATATCCTCATCTGTCAGCTGTCTGAAGCCACCATTCGACTCCTCTTTTCCAGGTACCTCAATTTCAGTCACAATCCTTCTTTCCAGAGTTTCTTTTACGATTGATTTATGCAGTCCAAACCCCACTGAAGCAAGCACAATCAGGAAAGCTACGCTCATAGCCGTAGCAAGTATGGTCATGAACATCCGAGTCCGGTTCTTTTTCATATTTTGCCTGACGAATCGAAATTGATCTTTAAGCCTCATTTGCGAATACCTCCTCAACAACTTTGCCATCCCTTAATTCAATGGTACGATGGTCGATTTGCGCTACCTTGTCATCATGGGTGATGATTAAAAATGTTATGCCAAGCTCTCTGTTTAACTTAACGATGAATTTGAGTAAATCGTCTTCTGTCTCCGAGTCCAGACTTCCGGTTGGTTCATCAGCAAGAATGATTGGCGGGTTGACAATAAGTGCACGAGCGATGCTTACCCTTTGCTGCTGCCCTCCTGAAAGTTCGCCAGGATAATGATCCTGATAGTCAGATAATCCAACCATCTCAAGGATTTCATTTGTTCGTAATTTCCTCTCATCCTCTTTGACACCTTTTAAAATTAGAGGCAGCTCTACATTTTGATAGGCTGTCATGCTAGGAATTAGTTGAAAGCTTTGAAAAATGAATCCCATATGCTGAATCCGGAAATCGGCAAACTTTGTTTCATTTAAAGAGGATGTCTTGATTCCATTGATCGTGATTTCTCCTTCTTTTGGCCTTATAAATCCGCTCACAAGGTTAAGGAGTGTTGATTTTCCTGAACCGCTCCTGCCTACGATGGTTACAATTTCTCCTTTGTTCACTTTAAACGAAACATCCTTCAACACAGGAATGATCGTTTTTCTCCCTTTTTTTCCGATCTCAAATTCGTGGCTCAAATGGTTAATTGATATCATTGACGCACCTCTTTTACAAAATATTTGAATAAATTATATTTTTTACCATAACTAAAGCCTAAAAAAATAGGCGATTGGATAATCGCCCAAATAGAACAATTAGGCTGGGTACTTCTCTAACATAACTTTTTTCAATTGTTTTCGGGCTCTGTGTAGGCGTGTTTTGACTGTTCCCGATTTAATATTCAATTTGCAGGCGATTTCATCCTCTTTTAACCCGTATTGAAACCTTAATACCAAGACTTGCTGGTACTCACTTGTCAACAAGTACAGCATATGTTGAATCTCCTCTTTAAACAGGATGATTTCAACTTCCTTTTCAAGCGACTGATTGTCATCATAATCACTGAAAATCTGTTCCATAATGCTCTGGTCAGAAGGAAGCCATTTCCTTCTTTTCTCTGACCGTAAATAATCAATAGCTGTCCTTGCCGCAATTGCTGCTAACCAAGAACCGATTTTATGCGTATCTATGATGGTATCTGCCTTTTTATATGCCTTAATAAAAGTCTCCTGGACGACATCCTCTGCTAGATGTCTGTCTTTAGTAATGCCGAAAGCAATTTGAAAAAGTTTTTTCCCATGGATTCTATAAAGCTCATCAAAATCAATCTTAGCCATATCCATCCCCCCTTGCCCTGTACCTTACTTTTGCAAACTTCATTGCTTACAATTTTTGTCTATTGTTTTACTCAAGAGCCTTTAGTCATCGATTATTGCTTTTCGTACACATACACTAATTCGTCTTCTGAAAGGTTTTGATGTTCTTTTTAAAGGGGATTCCGGATCGATAGGGAAAACTATCCATAAAAACTCAGAACCCGGTCATTACCTAAGGTGTGATAGCAAGAAAAGTTACTAAAAGACCCTTACTTAAAATAATCCTTGATAAACGCTGGTACATCTTTATTGCTAAATGTACGAATCTCTTTGTGATTACCTGCTTTGTATACGAAAATTGCGGTATACGGGGCTTCATTAAACCAGCCATAACCGGCATTCTCGATCGAAGAGAGCAATTGGTCATGTTCACTCAATTTAAGAGCGTTTTTATCGTTCAAAATACGATGAATTATTTCTTCTTCAGGATATTCTTTGAATTGCTCCTCTTTTATTGGCTCATTTATCACGGCAATGTAGTCAATGTCATCGGGCGTCACCATTGCTTCTTTCAGCATTTCGTTTTCCTCCAGCCATGCGATGAAGCTTTTGTATGAACGTTTTAACTCAATATGGTCGTAATCGTTTATCCCAGACATAATTTCAATCGATGATGTGTTACCTACTGTATAATAATCAATTGAAAAAGGTTCTTGCTCTATTTCCTTTTTCAGGATTGAAATAGCCTGTTTAATCTTTTCCTCGTCGGTAATTGTCAACGAGCTATCATTAATATGTTTGTTTATTCTAATTGAGGTAATGTCATCTGTATTTACTTTAAAAATAGGCTTGTGTGCATGCTTATACTCCAGTGATTCAAAAATCTCTCTTATTCTGGGCTCGTAATCAAATCGATCGACGGTGTACTGGCGAACTAGTTTATCTCCATTCTTCAATTCATAAATAAAGAGAGCAGATTCCTGTAATTCCATTCGTTGTTCATTCATTTTTTCATTATTGATAATACTCTCATGGAACTTTCGGACAGCCTCGATATTTTCTTGCTGGTATAGTGCCTTTGGAGCAAGCCGTTCATCCTCATCCATATAAACATGATTCGCGTATGTGACATTTTTAATCTGATCTAAAGCAGGCACTTTTTTCTCGTAAGGAGCGAACGCTTGAGTTACAAGGATCAAGACTGCCATCGAAACCGCAAAATATCCTAAGCCTTTTACTTTTCCAAAGACCCTCCATGATTTCTGGAGAACCATTTCGGCAGCGAAGTATCCAATTATGCCCCCAGCTGTGTATCCAAATATCAGCCACGCAAACTTATTCTGCATAGCATCGAAATACATGCCGCCGAGAAGCATCATGCAGAAAGCAGCTCCGTATTTAAAAACTACCTTTAAACTATTAAAAGCAATTGCCTCCGATGCGGCTTCTATTTTCCTTTTTTTATAGATAAATAGTGACAGCACATATGAGACCAACACAAAGCCTGAATATAAAAGAACTGCCTTTGTGGATATTGACTCGCTCTCTAAAATAGTCAGGTGTGAAATAGGTGAAAGATATTCTATATTCCTCATCTGATAATAATCACTAGGAAATCCATATAACATAAGTCCAAGATTATAGACAATCAGCAAGGTGAATCCGGCAGGGAACAACAGCAAGATATAAGTCAAGACTCCCTGTACTACCGAGATTCCTGTTAGCATTGCTATAAGAACTCCTGACAGGTAAAATACAGTGTTAAATATCAGGACGGTTCCTGTCCATCTGAGAATATCCTGCAGCTGAAAATATAGATTCAGGTCATACACACTGTGAATTAAAGAAGTAGCCATCGCAATCAGGATGACTGGAATAATCAGAAATACAAACCCTGTCAGTGTATAAAAGTGGAATATATCTTGCCGTTTCAATGGCAGACTATGGATTAAATCTGCTGCCTGCTTTACTTGCAGGAAACGATATAGAAAGATTGCCATAACAACTGGTACTGTCATGAACATGATGAACTGTATAGCAAAATTAAGGTCAAACAATTTTTCCACCGGCATAAAATCACGGTAATTTTCACCGGAATACATCATCATGATTCTTAATGGAATTGCGAAAAATAGAGCCAGAAAGTAAATGACAGAGATCCAGCCGACGTTTCTCCCAACCTGGAGGATCATTTCTTTGTTAAACAAGGATGTTTTTGATTGCATAGCCGATATCCCCCATTTCATATATAAAAATCTCCTCTAATGTCAATGGGAGGATATCAAAAATAACGGGCTCGGTCTGATTGATAACCTTCTCGATTTCTTCCTCTTTCCCCCTGATAATACACACCATGACACTTCCCCTTCTTTCGCAGTGGAGCATTGTCAGTTGATTTTCAAGATGCTTCGGTGTTTCTCCCTTATAAGCCACCTGAACCTTATGTATATCAGATTTGAGATCATCGAGGTCTTTTTCCAAAAGGAGTGATCCATGATGCAAAATCCCAATGTGGTCGCAAATATCTTCTATTTCGCGCAAGTTATGGGAGGATATCAAAATCGTCATTTCCCTGTCTGCAACATCCTGTATCAGTAGGTTTTTAACCTTTTTTCTTGCCACCGGATCCAATCCATCCATCGGCTCATCAAGAATCAATATTTCAGGCATCGTCGATAAGGCGAGCCAGAATGCAGCTTGTCTTTGTATGCCTTTTGAAAAGGTATGTATTTTTTTGTTCATACTGAAGCCGAATACTTCCGATAATTTCATAAATCTTGCTTCATTCCACGAAGGATATATGCTTTTATAGAACTTCGCCATCTGCTTGACTGTATATTGAGGAAAAAAATAAGGCTGGTCGGATATATAAAAGATTTTCTCTTTTAAAGCTTGGTTTTCAAAGATTGCTGAACCTTCCAAAAGCACCTTACCAGAGTCCTGTTTATAAATTCCAGCAAGCAATTTAATGATGGTCGTTTTACCTGCACCATTCGATCCAATCAACCCGTATATGGAGCCTTTATTTATAGTCATATTGATGTTTTTTACTGCCTCGTGCTTTTCAAATGTTTTATTTATCTCGATCATTTGAATCATCTTGCCCGGTGCCCCCTTTCGAACTATCAATGTTTCCTACCATCTCATGTAATTCTTCCAAAGTAATGCCCATGTACAATGCTTCCTGGAGCAGTTTTTCCAGATGCTGTTTCACCTGCAATATTTTATCTGCATCTTTTCCAGGTTCCATTGCATTGACAAAACTCCCCTTGCCTTTTAATGAATAAATGAATCCTTTTACCTCAAGCTCTCTATATGCCTTTTGAATTGTATTTGGGTTTATTGTCAATTGCTGTGCCATCTGACGCACAGAAGGCAATTGTTCATCAGGTTTGAGCACTTCATTAATGATTAGCTCTTTCATCTTGTCTACAAGCTGTTCGTATATCGGTTTTCGGCTTCTCAGGTCAAGCTCAAACATAATGACCCCCTATCTGTACTAAGTGTACTATTATTATTAATACAGTTAAATTATATGCCAACCTCTTCCAAAAAGATAGGGGATAATTTCTTAATAATTTCTTAAGAAAAATTAAGAAATGTAAAACCAGCTTTTCATTATATTTTTCTATTTAGTGTAATTTTACACATTTCGTGATATTAATTAAAGAAATATTTCAAAAAATTTCAAAATAAAAGCACTCTAGAGTGAACTAAAGTGCTAATTTATAATGAATAAAATCGTAGTTATCTTCTTTATCCTGTTGAGATTGACATCAATCTAACACTATTTGTGATGGTTTATTATTTTATTCATGAAATTCTCATATCTAAAATACGAATCAGGTCTTAGAGGCACAAATTGCACAAAAAAACCCTTGTTTTCTTTTTCAAGCATGAGTCATTGCATAGCATGATCGAGAGACAATACTGATAAATATAGAGGTATCTTTTTATCCCTTCATCATAGGTTCAATGGCCATATTGTTCGGTGGTTTAGCTTTCATGCCAAATAGGAAACGAAGAGCTGGGATTCTTTTAATAAATAGTTGATAACTTAAAATAATGATAAAAAAGGATGACGTGACTAAAATGGGGATTTTAATCGTAACGGCCCAGTCATATTGATAGATCCAAAAACCAATAAGCACAATTACAGGTTGGTGCAGGATATACATAGGCATCGAAAAAATGGAATTAAAGTTGAGAAAATCGTCCCTGCGTTGTAAATACTTACTAGCCAGGTAAAAAAACAATAAAACACTATTCAAGCTGCTCAATACCTTCACGGTTGTAAACAAAAATGCTAAGCCTCCATACTGTACAGGAACCCCTGATATAAACCACTTAATATAAATAACAGACATGGTAACGGCAAGCACTGAGATCTTTATCCAATATTTGTTCAGATAGTTATTAAAGCTGTCCATTGAAAAGTAGAAAAATCCGATGACAAATAAGGCGAGGTAATATAGAATTCCCCAACCACCAAGACTTACGAAGGTAAAGAAATAGGAAATGAAAATCAATACTAGCACAATCAATAAATAGTGCCCCATATGAAAAGAATCCTTTTTGATTTTCACCCTGCTTATTAATGGCATGCATACAACGGAAAACACCAGTAGTACTAGGAGATACCATAAATGAAGCCCAACAAAAGCAAAATTGCCCGTCCCTCCTATTTCCAAATAAAGCCCATTAAAATATTCCGGGATGAATGATGGAAATGGTCCAGAAAACTGCTGATGTGAAACACGTTCAATATACACTTGCGGCGGGCTTAAAATGAATATACCAAATATAAGAGGTACTCCAAGCTGAATGAAACGTTCTCTTAGAAATTCTTTTCCTGTTCTTTTCTGCATTGCATATTTAGTACTAATTCCTGACAGCACAAAGAAAATCGGCATAATCCAAGTGCCGACAAACAGACTAAATATCAGAATGTAACTTGAATTTAGCAGCTCATTCTTTATATGCCATGGAAATGGGTTGAAGAACATTGAGCAATGGTAGAAGAATACCATATATGTAGCAATAACCCTGATCCAATCCAAGTCGTTTCTCCTTACCGTGACCATAGTTTACCTTCTTTCCATATCTGAGCATAATGGATTATTCGCCAGAAACCGGCCAACTCCTTCTTTATAATTCCAATAAAAACCACCAAACCCAAGATACATTAAACACCACCTGCTTAACCATAATAAAACGGGAGGTGAGGAAATTGACATGGTTATTGGCAATAGGACTTATTCTTTCTAGCAGTACCGCAGATAATCAGGATGAAATAGATTTAGTCTGGGAAAATGAATCAGTAACAGAAGTTCAACGATCAGACTTTTCGATTCCATGGTTTGGTTATCCAATTCTTAACCATACAATGCTGGAAACATTAAATAAAGAGATGGCTCTTCAAATTAAAATGGAACCCACAAATGCAGGTTTGGATGATTACGGGAAGATCATACCTGAAAAAGTGGGGTATATACTCGACCAGAAAAAATTCAAGAAAAGATTCACAGCTAGTTTTTTTGAAAGTCACCATTCACGATTACGAATTCCTGCATTGCCTATATATCCAAAGGTAGACAGCGAAATCATCGCCAATATTCGAACAAATCTAATTGGTCACTACATTACATATTTCAATAGCAGGAATAAGGAACGGACGCATAACATTCACCTGGCAGCAGAAGCGATCAATAATTATGTTGTTTTTCCCGGGGAAACTTTCTCCTTCAATCAAGTTGTCGGCAAACGTACTGCTTCACGCGGTTATCAGCCTGCTCCCATAATTGTTAGAGGAGAATTGTCAGAGGGAATTGGCGGAGGTATTTGCCAGGTTTCATCAACACTTTTTAATGCAGCCGATCGTTCGGGCATGAAGATACTCGAGCGATATTCTCACAGCAAGCAGGTTCCCTACGTTCCACCTGGCAGAGATGCAACTGTCAGCTGGTATGGTCCTGATTTCACCTTCAAGAACAAATACAACCAGCCTATCCTAATCCGTGCTAGGACTTATCCAGGAAAAATGATTGTCATGATTTATTCCTCTGATGAAATCAACATTGAAAAGCGTAAAGTTCCCAATACAGACAGCAGTATGATAATACCTGAAGATGCCATATGATACTAATAAGGAATCCTAAAATAAAATAGGGTTCCTTTTATTTTACAGGAAAACCTTTACAGAGTAGTAAATCTTTACGTACACTAATGGTAATAGATGGTTTTTATATTTTGATAGGATGTGAGGAAACTTGCCTAAAAAAAAGAATACAACACCTATAAGGGTCAATATTCTATTCTTTTCAGTATTTATTCTCTTCTCTCTGCTGGTCCTTCGTCTCGGCATTGTCCAAATCGTCCATGGTGAAGATTATAAACGAGAAATAAATCGCAAGGAGGATGTGACAGTCAATAACCCTGTCCCACGTGGAAAGATGCTGGACAGAAACCATAAGCTAATCGTCGACAACAAACCATTGAATGCTATTACATATACGAATGAAGGGGCTTCTCAAAAGGAAATGCTCCAGGTAGCTGCAAAGTTAGCCAAAATCATTGAGAAAGATACAGATAAGGTACGAGAGAGAGATATGAAGGATTTCTGGATGATCAAACATCCAGATGAAGCAAAAAAACTTATAAAAGATAAGGAAATGAAACTCTTTAAAAACAAAAAGCTGAAAAACAAAGATTTATATAAACTGCAACTTGATAGAATTACAGATAAGCACCTGAATCAACTAACTGAGCAGGATATTGAAGAGCTTGCCATTTTCAGCATTATGAACAGCGGCTATAAATTCGTACCGCAAATCATCAAAAATGAAGGGGTCACACATGAAGAATATGCGGTGGTTAATGAAAATCTGTCCCTTCTTCCAGGTGTTAATGCTGCAACAGACTGGGACCGCGAATATAAATTCGAAGATACTTTCAAACCTGTACTAGGAAGAATCACAACAAGCAGTGAAGGTCTTCCTGCTGAACGACTTGATTATTTCATATCCCGGGGCTATACACGAAATGACCGTGTGGGGAAAAGCAATCTGGAACTGGAATACGAGGATGTCCTTCAGGGAAAAAAAGAAAAAGTCGTGAATGTGACAGATAAAGCTGGCGAGTTGATTGAAAAGGAATTAGTTTCAGAAGGTCAGCGCGGAAAAGACTTAGTCCTTAGTATAGATATGGATCTCCAGCTTGCTGTCGAGGAAATCATCGAGAAAGAGTTATGGGCTGCCAAACGCTCTCCCGGAACAGGACTCCTGGATAGTGCCTACGTTGTTTTAATGAATCCGAATACTGGTGAAGTATTGACAATGGCAGGCAAAAAGATCGAAACTAATAAGAAAACAAAAGAAGTTCTAATGAAAGACGACGCACTTGGCAATATTGGTTTGACTTTCAACGTCGGTTCTGTTGTCAAAGGGGCGACAGTTTTAACTGGATATAAAACGGGAGTCATCAATACAGCTACCAGATTCGATGATAGAGCTCTTCATATAAAAGATACTCCAATAAAAAAGTCTTATGCCTACTTAGGAAGTCCTAATGATCTTGAAGCTTTGAAATTGTCTTCCAACGTTTATATGTTCCATACCGCGATTAAGATTGGAAATGGAGTTTATCGTTATCAAAAGCCATTGAATCTTGACCCAAAAGTTTGGGATACGATCCGCAATTCCTTTGCCTCTTTTGGACTTGGCATCCGAACAGGAATCGACTTGCCAAACGAACAGACCGGTGCTAAGGGTGCCAATAATCCAGTTGGTAAAGTACTCGATTTAGTTATCGGGCAGTATGATACATATTCGAACATGCAGCTTGCCCAGTACATCTCTTCGATTGCTAATGGCGGCTACAGAATGCAACCTAGAATTGTCAAGGAAATACGTGAACCCGCGTTAGATGGTGAAGAGCTTGGTCCAATCTATAAGTCTTTTTCTCCGAATGTCCTTAACGATATTGGCGTGAAAGACCAATGGCTTTCTCGCGTCCATTCTGGCTTCAAAAAAGTCATGCAGGAATCAGGCGGTACAGCTTATCGTTATTTCAGCACCGCAACCTACTCTCCTGCTGGAAAAACCGGAACAGCGGAAGCTTTCTATGATGGTCAATATCGTGTAAAAGGAGAGCCGCTGATACAAACGATGAATCTGAGCCTTGTTGGTTATGCACCATCTGACAATCCAGAAATCGCAATGGCTGTAGTGGTACCCTGGGCTTACCAGGGCAATGTTGACCATGGTGCTAACAAAAAAATCGGTCGCGCTGTAATGGATGCATACTTCAACATGAAAAATGGAACTGAGCAATCTACTGAAAAAACAGAGGAATAATACTTTTCTAAATCGGCTAAAATACTCTGCCAATAATGTCGGAAATTAAGAAAGCTGTGCCATCTGGCACAGCTTTCTTAATTCTTACTACAGTTCTTTCGCAAGTGAAGGCTTTTTCATTTCAAGGCTTTCAAATGCAGCACCAATCTTTTCTTCTGCCTGTGTGAATTTTTCATCAGCAGCCTCAAACGCTGGAGCATCTTTCTTTAGCTCTTCTGATTTCATTTTATACGATTCTGCAATCTCTTTAAGAGCATTTTCTAAATCTGCTTTTTGATCCTTCAAATCCGCAGGCACTTCAAGTCCTTCAACTTTAGTTGCAACAGCAGCTGCAGACTCACTCGCAGCTGTCTTCTGTTCAGGAGTCGGCTCCTCTGCTCCCTCATAGGCATTTAAATCAGCATCAGCGTCATTAATTGTCCTAACGATGCTCATGTAAAATTTATACATAACACTCTTTGGGTTAGCAGCAGGTTCTGCAGCTTCCTCTGATTCTTTATTTTCAGGTTGTGCTTCATCTTTTTCTGCTGAACATGCAGTCAACCCGATTGCGAATACCATCGCAGAAAGTAAAATCCAAAACTTTTTCATTTTTCTTCTCCCCTTCAAACTATATATCGCTAAATGTGAAACCTATTTTTCACACAGCTTTTTCATTATAAAGGGAGTATTTAACAAATACAAATTATTTCATTTCATTTTTATTAAAAAGCCCCTCCATGCTGAAAAGCACTAACGAATTAGCTTTTCACCACTTTAGCATGATAATGAAGTCGTGAGTGTCAGATTTAATCTCACTCATCTTTTTAAATCCCAGGTTTTCATATAGCTTAATTGCCCTTATATTGAATTTTGCGACTGTCAATCTGAAAATGACATCTGAATTTATAGGTTTAAGCTCATTTAAAACAAGTGACAAAAATAGAGACCCGTTCCCCTTTCCAGTTAACTCAGGATGCATCCCTACCCCAATATCAATTGCATATTCGGTATACACACCGACTGCTCTTCCAGCAGGAACCTGGGCTGAGCGACCACTGCAATAAAACCCAAGCAACTCTCCTTTTTCATCCTCTACCGCCATATACCCATCATTCACTAATTCACTTATAGCCTCTTCAGTCACTTGATTGTAATAAAAATCATAAGGGGGATCATAATGCCAGCTTAAAACATTCAACGCTAGCTCCCTCGTCATTTTTCTGCTACATAATTTCAAGCATCTTCCTCCTGCTCCAGTTCATAGTATTCCGTTATAGTCATTCTACAACAATATCTAAAAACCTCTTGATTCTTTTCAGATGATTAACTATTACAAGATAAATTAATTTGTCATTTTTCCGTAATAAAAGGTTTAATAGCTTCCACTGCGGGAATATATGTAGTAACAAAAACAATTATTGACAGGAGCGATTACATAATGATTACTACATTCGCATTACTTGGAGGAGCTTTCGCAATCGCCGCTGGTTTAAATTTCTTCGCAGTTAATGAAAATGCATTTATAGATGACGAAGCAACTAACTAAAGAGACGCTCTCCAAAGCGTCTCTTTTTCTGTGGATTTGAATATTTTTTGTATTTTTGTTCTGGCGCAGGAAATACTAGAATTAAAGAGAATTAGTAAAACATAAGCGTATAACCTCATATCTATTAAGGAGGTACAGATACATGCAGACACCAGATGTATTATCAGGTGACCAAGTTATGTTGTGCAAAATTAAAGAGCAGGATTTGGAAACATGGTGGGGCCTTATTCACAATGACGAACATCCTGAATGGAAAAAATGGGATGCTCCTTACTATCCTCTTAGGCGAGAAAGTCTAGATAAGTTTAAAGAACAAATGACGAACCTCATCCATCAGGGATATGACAGAAAATATTTGATTAAAGTAGACGATGAAATTATCGGGATGGTGACATATTACTGGGAACACGAATCTTCACAATGGCTTGAAATCGGGATTGTAATATATTTGCCAGAATTTTGGAATGGCGGGTTTGGCACAGAAGCATTAAAAGTATGGATTGCACATCTATTTGAAACCTTCCCAATTCCAAGGATTGGCTTTACAACCTGGTCAGGCAATTCCCGGATGCTTACGGTCGGTAAAAAACTGGGAATGGTCGAAGAAGCTCGAATCAGGAAATGCAGACTTTATAACGGGAAATACTATGATTCAATTAAAATGGGCTTACTAAGGGATGAATGGGAAGCTCTTCACCATTCCTGAATCAGCCTAATAACAATAAATCTCAGCTAGGCAAACCACTTTAAGCTGATAAAACAGGTTGAAATCGCACGCTTTCCCAGCGCTTTTAGCCTGTTTTTTTTATATTATTCTGGACATGTAGAATTCGTCCTTATATTTGCCATCCACTAATAATGAATCCTTCTTGATACCTTCTATTTCAAAGCCCATCTTCTCGTATAATGCAATACCTGCCTTATTTTCTGTCACCACCGTTAATTCTAATCTGTGAATTTTCACTTTCTTGCCCCAGCTTAAGAGCTCTTCAAAAAGGATGGTGCCAATTCCGGAGCCGCGAAAATCTTCTTTTATTCCAATAACAAGATAAGCTGTATGCTTATTTCGGCTGGCACTTCCTCCTTTTGCGATTAAATATCCTGCCAATCCACTGTCAGCAACAGCCAAGAAGATATTTGAATTTTTTTCAACCCCAAAAGCCTGAATCATCTTTCTTTGAGCCTCAGGGTTGAATTTCCTTTCACCAGGGACAAATAACATAAAATTCGTGCTATCTTCAACCTCTTGAATAAGTTTTGCAAAATTATCAGTATCTCGTTCTTCAGCTTGACGTATTTTCATTGAAGTTTTCCTCACCATCTCTCTCATTGTGTATCTATTTATATATTCAAAAAAACAGAGGGAAAATCCTCTGTTTTAGGAAAAAATGCTTTTTATGCTTTCAATTAGTTCTTTAAAGAAGTTAGAGACAGAATCCAGGAATCCTTTATCGCCAACTGCTTCCTCAATACGCTTTTGGATATCAGTAGAAAGGTCTTCTAATTGTGTTTTTACATTATCGAAATTGATATTCAAATCACGCATTTTGTTGAACAAGTCAACAAGAAGCTGCCTGTCTTCAGGGCTAAGCTGGATTTCAAGAGATTTTAACTTTTCATCGATGATCTTCTCGATTTCTTCTTTTGTTGCTGGGTTTTGTGCAGCAATCTCTTTTTTAATTTCTGTCAGAAGCTCACTTACCTTATCCTGATCAAGCCCCTCTTTTTTTGCTAATTTCGTTGCCAGGTTTAATTCCTGGTTCGCAACTTCTGTTCGATCCTTATCCAGCGCCGTTCCTTCACCCTCATCATAAGCCTTATAGATTCCCACTAGTGCAGAGTGACCGGTAACCTTGACTGGTGAGACTACATCTACGATTGCATCTTCGATTCCAGCTGTCAATAGGGCATTAGCATACATTTCATCTGTTACTTCAGTAATATTTTCTGGGGTGACCTGGTTGATCACGAGCCCTTCACCGGTATCCTTCCTGGTAATCTTGGCTGATGAATACATATTCGAGTGTTCATCGCCGTCTATATAGGTTACAAGATCTTTTCCTGTTACGACGATTTCCTTGACTTTAGAAGGATCCTTGATTCCTAGCAGATTCCTGACTTCATCTTTCTGCTTATTCGAAAGTGCTTCACCGTAAACCACAATTGGTGGTCCGTATTTCTCATTTATGACATCGTCATCATTGTCATTAGAAGCAAATGCTGGAACAGTATAAATACTCAAAGCGAAAACAAACAGGCTAAATAAAACTGAGATTTTCATCAAGTGCTTAACTTTCATTAATTGTTTCTCCTTTATCACTTTATTTTACCTACTTACCCTTCTTACATCAGTCAGAACCTGATGAATGATTTCACGTCAGTTCTGCTCTATTTTACAAGTACCCTTATTAATACGAATATTTAAGCTAAAAAGTTTCATGAACAAGATCAAGCATAGGAATCACTGCTTTTGTGTCCCTTAATTATCCTTACAAGCATATTATCTTATAAAAATATCATTATCATTTAAAAATCTAAGATGCTCTGTTGATGAACCGCCACTGCCAAATCCATTTAAGTTTGGGTAAGAAGGATACTCAGTGGACCCATCAGCCGATGTTGCCTGCCAGCCAAAGTAATATTGAGCAGGTGGAAAAAAGTCAGCAAATAAACCATTCGGTTTCCTTTCTTCCATCAGTTTATTTTCTGCTGCCATATAATTTTGCCATTCTGAAGGAATTGAAGTATAACCATATGACTTCTTCCCAGCCTCTGCCCTGTAATCCATTTGAATACCGGGATCATAATGGTGCTTTCCCTCAGTGACGGAAAATCCACGTTCTTTTATTAAAAAAAACGTCAAATACTCCAAATTATTCTCCGGGTGAAAATTCCAGATAATATAATATGATGACGGGTCATCAGAATCCATCTTCCAGATTTGCGGCATGCTCCCGGTAGAGAAGCTGGATAATTGCCACTCATGCTTCTTCCACTCCCAAAAGCTGATACCATGGTCTTCCTCTTTTGTAATGAAAGGAATGTATACATGCTTATCATCGAGAAAAATCGTGTCCTGTATTTCCGCTATTCCAACCCTGTTATTTGGACCGCTCAAGATCGCCTTTATTTCCTCCTGGTCTGGAAAGGTTGCTGGAGGAGCTAGATAATACCAATAAAAAATTCCACAAGAAATCAGAATCATGATAAGTAATAGAGGCACGAGCACTTTTTTGCGCATGAAGTTACTCCCCCTTCTTCAGAAAAGTTTTTTCGGCACGAAAGTATAATTGCTTTTGGCCTGTTGAGATTAAGAGCCCTTTTCCATCTTGTTCAACAAAAATCATAGGATCTATCCCGCTCCCCCATTTTGCTTTAGTTCTTGCAAGCTGATATGGGAATCTTTCCTCCGCTTTTGAACGTTCAATCCCAGACTCAAAGGTTTCGTAGTACCATTTTTCACTAAAAACAGGTTCTTCTTTGATACTGTCCATTTGAATTAGAAGAGAATCCCTGTCTAATTTCTTATGATCAGCAGAGGGATGGGTTTGAATGATCTTTCCTTTGTTGCTATTCGATAGATAGGTTGATATCTCATTGCCAGGAAATATAGCACAATGAATTAGTGGATTGATTAGCGATACTGCCAAAAAGATAAAATTGGCGAAGAATCCTAACCAGGCATATTTCCGATACTGATCCCAGCTTATGCCTTCATTTTTTCGCGAATAAATTCCATATAAAATCCATACACCGAGAGGAAGAATAGCTAGTTTTATCTGCTGGTCCATATATGGCAGATTAATAGAGAAAGAGAATAAGCCAACTAAAATGACAATTACCAGCTTCCATATTATTGGCTTACTTTCCTGCTTAGTATAAATACGTCTTGCCAGAATGAATACAGCACCCCATGCCAATAGATTTAAAACAACCTCTGGAGCGTTCATTTATTCACCTCATTTTCATTCCTGCTTTCTTCCTGCCTTAATACTTCCATCATGAAATATTTAGTCAACGCCAAGTATTCTCTTGTATAGGATTTCAACACTGCCTGAATTGGCGTCTTTGCAGGTAATCCATTTATCTCCAGCCCTTCATTGTCTGCTATCATCTTGGCACGGAATATATGAAAATCGTTCGTCACGACTAAACCCACTTCAGCATTATCAGGGATCATTTTTTTAGAAAAGCCAATATTTTCATATGTGTCAGTTGACTTGTCTTCGAGGAGAACCCTTGATTCCTCGATTCCATGTTGTATCAGTTCCCTTTTAATGCATTCGGCTTCAGATATGTCTTCCCCTGGACCTCTACCACCAGAGGCGATCGCAATTGTATTTGGATTTTCCTTTAGATAGTTTGCTGCGTGGTCTATACGGTATTGCAAAGCCAACGAAGGCACTTTTCCTTTGACCCGCGCTCCTAGAATTAGGATATAATCTGCATTCTTCGGGACATCCATGTTAGCGTGCTGAGTTATTTTATAATGAAGGTATCCTGCATAAAACATGGATATCAGAAGTCCAGCTATCATAATTTTTATAATTATAGGTTTCTTTAGCATGATTGTTAACCCTCCAAATCGATATTTTAATATTACCATCCTTTACCAAGAAAGTTTACAGTTCTCATAAAAATTATGGATAACTGGATAAAAACTAACATAACTCGACTGTATAGTGTAATAAAGTTGAAGCAATTTTAACTAAAGAGTGTATGGTGATGTTTCTTCACTTTCTTTGCCGAAAACCGACTAGTTTTGTCAACGACAAAGGAAAAGCAGATTTAAAAGCGAAATTTTATTACAAGAAGGAGGGGTAATGATGAATACTAGCGCAGTAGCAAAGCTGCTCGGCGTTTCACCGAGCACAATTCAACGCTGGGTGAAGCAGGCAAACCTTCAAATGGAGCGTACGGAATTAGGGCATTATCAATTTTCTAAGGAAAGTATCGAGGTCTTAAAGGACATAAAAGAACAGCTTAATAAAGGAGTTTTATTGCAGGATTTAAAAGTTAAAGGAAGAAAGCCTAGAAAGGCGACAATACCAGTTGTTAAACCAGATTTGGCAATGGATAAGTTAATAAAGCGCATGGAGGATTTCGAAAACCGACTTAATAGGAAGGCTGATGAAGTTGTTTCTTATCAAATCCTTCAGCATCGCAGGGAGATTGAGGATCTTCAAAGTGAGGTCGCCAGGCTTAAAGAAGTGATTGCAAGCATGGAGGAAGCCGCAGCACAACAGGAACCTGTAGCCAAGGAAGATAATCAAGCTTCTTCAACACCTATCACTTCCTTAAGAAAATTCAGAAAACGAAATATAATCAGTTCTTTTTTTGGATTTTAATTTTTGCACATCAAGGATGTGTTTTTTTTTTGAATTCAACTCCTCAAAAGCAACAATATTTACGCAAACAAATAAGAAAAGCGTAAGCGCCTTGGTCAGCCCCGACAAGCGTTGGAGGGCCTGACTGTGAAGTCGCTCTTTGACTTCATTGACAGGACCGAAACGTCTCGAGGAGTTAGGAGCCGCAGCTAGACAAGCGACTCGAGGGGCTAGGCGCTGGAGCTGGACACTAATCTAAGTACAAAAATTTTTTCTTTCTTATTCAAACAAAAAAACAGACCCAGTAAATCTGAGCCTGTTTTAAATATCCTTAGTTAGACTTTCTGTACGTTTGTCGCTTGAGGGTCACGCTGGCCTTGTTCAACATCAAATGTAACTTCTTGTCCTTCATCTAAAGATTTGTAACCTTCGCCCTGGATTGCTGAGAAGTGTACAAATACATCTTCCCCGCCTTCACGTTCGATGAATCCAAAGCCTTTTTCGCTGTTAAACCATTTTACTTTACCACGTTCCACAATTGTTGCCTCCTAGCGATTAAAAAAATTGCAATTTAACCTTGCGTGATTATTATATCCTTCTAAAAATATTTTAAACCAAAAGGGAAGAATATTTTTGAGGAAGTTTTAACTGCATAGTTTTTTATAAGTTGCCTCATCACAAATGACAAACATCTCTGTACCCTCAGGAATTTGCTCATCATGTTTCCTGGCAATATCAAGCGCGTGTCCATCTGAAATGAGTGTTGCCCCCAAGTCAAAGAGCTCCATGGCTGCTTGTTTGTAGGTGGTCCAATGCGGCTTTTTATCAATTTTATAGAGGTTTTCTCCTTCCATATTGCTGAGCAGTTGTTTAAACAATCTGCTTGAACCAGGAAAGATTGCTGCTTGAGCCATAAGTTTAGATACTGATTCGTTGGATAAAATAAACTCATCTATGTTCGCATGTTCAAACAATGCAATATGCTTTTCTTTCATGATCTCGGCAACCGTGTATATGTTTCTTTTTGACTGTTTTGAGATATGTTCTACCCTTGATGCAATTAGCAAAGTTTTCCCATCTGCGTATTCAGGAAACTCAATACGATCATCCGTAAACACGGCTACTGATTTGGACTCCAGGATATTAGCCTGCATTAGAATTTCTTCTTCAGCAGGGTTTCCGCTGACAAAGTGTACTCGGTCATGCTGCACTGGCGATTCATTACCATGATCGACAATGACTATTTCGCACTTTTTATTAGAGTTAAGAATTTCCTCAACAACATTACTTAGTTTATCTTTGGAGGAGCCGATCAGTATATAGTGGTCCTTTCCTTTATATGCCAACTTCCCTTCCTCCTTCATTTTTTTATACAAAGTCAAACTATCAAAAATCTTGCTGATAATAATACCCATTGCCCCAATCCCGATTGTATACAGCAGTACCATCGTAAAAATTCGACCTAAATCACTGCTGGGTGAGTAATCACCGTAACCAACCGTCACGACAGTGGTCATTGTCCACCAAACTGCATCAAGGTATCTCGGAAAAGTTTCTGGTTCCAGCGTCATGATAATCAAGCTGCTTAACAGGATCACTCCAATAACGACCAAAGTGATTTTCAAAAGACTGACTTTCAGCAGTTTTGTAAATAACCTCTGTAAAATCCACATGATGGAACCTCCTTTCTCTTAAGCCAATCCCACTGGTAAAAAGCAAGAAAGGTTGTTGGTAATTTGTCCTCCTACACGGTAACCAAGCGCCGATGATTTTCCGTTAACAAGAAAACTGCCGGTCAAAAGATGTCCTTTTTGCATACCTTTTTCTGAATTGTATGTAACAGTGGGCAGTTCTATATACTGCTGAAAAATAGATGGAACATCGTGGTAATTTTTATGTTTTTCTTCCATTAACAATTGACCAGAGCGGCTGTAGATCTCGACTGTGTCACCTTCTCTCCCAAAGATAGGTTTTTTGACAAAAGGAATCTGCTTTGTTAAAAACGGCTCCGCTTCCAAATAAGTTGGGAGGAAATATTCGTTGATCCAGTAATGCTCTTCGGGTGTGAAGAATGGATCATTACCTTCATGTAATCCCCATATTACCGCTTGAACAGCCTTGTTTTGCAATAAGAAGGCGGACGGAGGATTAATCATTTCCAGTTTCTTTGTTTTTACTAGTTCAAGCAGCCACATCCCGATTTTATTTCCTGAATCGTCTTCATCCAAAATGAGGCTTTCTATCGGAAATGTTTGCCGGTAGAGTATGTCAATCTTGCGTCCAGTTTCATCGTATAGACCATTCCCTGGTATGATCCTAAGTTTATCTAGCGGAATAAATCTGGAAGGTAAACCATATAGCTCCTGCAGATAAATGACTGTATTTCGATCTTCTACATTGTCTTCATGCGCGGTAAAAACAACATATGGTTCAGTTTCTTCCAGCCATTTTGCAGATGCAGCGACAGCAAACCGGACAGCTCTTGCGAGTTGAGCCTCCATTCCTTCATTGGGATTCTTTAAGCCAAAATGAGTTGCTACAGATCCATTAACACTAAATAATTCTTTAATAAAGGTTGGAGTATCAGAATTGATCTCAATGCATTTGTATGTATTTTCAGTTTTAATTAAATCCAGCCTGGCGATAACACTCTCAGCATTTAATGTTTTGAGCCTTATAAAATCGAGTGTTTCAGCTGGATACCCCATTTCACTCAAGGTATCCAGTTGGACATTTCTCAAAAGCTCACTAACTTTAAAAAATATTCTGCCGATTCTATTTGTACAAAGCCTGATTGTTTCGACTTCCCCCGGATCTATTGTGGAAATATCCAATAAGGCATATTCCTCTCCATACAAATCGGTCCAGAAATTATTTATGCTTTTATAAAAAGCTGCTCTATTTTCTTTGTAATTTTTCATGGAATGCCTCCTATTCCATGTCGTTTTCACCAATCTCTTTAAGATACAGCACGTAAACTCCCCGATCTTCATCCACTTCAGTGGAGGTTACAGCCATTTGCCCGAAATCAGAGAGATCAATGATATCTTTTAAAAGATAGCGAATTACATCAAGGTGTGTCCGACAAGGAACTGTAGTTAACAACCTATAATTCTCACTTTCCTTATGTCGCCGGAATTCCACGTGGATTCCCATACCTCGATAATTTTTCTCATCAATGACATAATTGTTCCTGCCCCGGTCCTCCAGAACGAGTATTTCTTCATCCCCAACCATCTCATTGGATATCAGTTCATACTGGCTTCCTTTAATAATGAAATAAGTGCAGAGCTGGCGGGCATAAAATTCATCGATACCGACATTCGGGATTGTATATTCGTATAATGGTTCATAATTGTCTTTCCCATCATGAACAAAGTAAGTTAGTTTTTTCATGAATTCATTCTCCTCCTAATAAGAAAGGCTTTTTGCAACAATCCAGCCTACAGCGAGAGAAAGTGAGAAGAGAATGACACCCACAGAACGGTTGTCTTCTTCAATCGCTTTTTGAAGACTATATCTGACCGTAGCTACCTCAGCGACAAAGAATACAATGATTTGTGTGAATATCCCAATGGAGCCCCAAATAGCCATATCCAGAAGGGATACCGAATATTCCGCTGCTGCCCCTAGAACGATTGCAAGTCCAAGCATTTTCCCGCCAAGTGAAAGAGCAGCTGTGATATTTCTCTTGCCAATCAGTTCAAACTCCTTAATTTTTGGAGTAGCCAGCACGAACAAGCCAACACCTGCCGCTAGCAAAAGCAATCCAAGTCCTAAATAAGCAGCAAAATTCAAATATAAATTCATCTTTGTTTCTCTCCCTTAACCGCCAGTTGTGCTTCTTGATCCGCTGCCGAATCCTGAACTTCCCTTTGGCGAAGTGTTTTTATAATTGCTGTCCAATCTTGCTCCTTTAAATGATGAACTGTTCTTGTACTTCGAATAGTCATTGCTCTTATAGAGTAGTGATCGGTTCGCAAAGAACATACCAGCAAAAAAGTAATGTCCAAAATATGGAGAATTGTTATCATCACATTCCCAGACACCATCTTCATTATCCCATTCCCAATCTGAACAGTCGGTCCCTTCTGGTACTGGAGGGATATCCTGGCTCTGCTCAGAATTCCAATCCTGTCCTTCCTCGCCAGAAACATCCGGTTCCCAATCCCGGTCCGGAATGGCCTGAGGGTTGTTATTACAGCCAGTTAGCCCCATCATCAAAGCGGTTGCAGAAATACTTGCGATAACCTTTTTAGTTTTGCCCATTTATTTCACCTCTTTCTTATTGACGTAAATATTTACGGAAGACCCGGGAAAAAGTTTCAAATTCTTTCTTGCTTTCCAGATTACAACCTTCCTTTTATTGTAACACTTTCCTTTCCCAGTGATGCTGAATTCTACAATTAGTTTAGTACTTCCTTCTGGAATTTTAGAGTTCTTTTTCTTCTATCAATTCAATCTTTCCCATAAAAAAATTCCTCGTAATTAAATTCTTCAATTTCCGCCTTTCCTAATGCGATTTTTGCTAAAATAATCTCAAATAAGCATAATCCTGCTAACATAATAATTCCTTCAACCATAATGACATCTCCTTTAAAATATGTTTGCTTAAACAATAATTTATGGAACGCGTTTCAGGTCAAGAATAATCTTTGCGAGGTTTTTAAATGGCTAATATCCGAGAAATTGCCCGATTGGCAGGAGTGTCGGTTTCCACTGTCTCACGGGTGTTGAATCATCATCCATATGTAAGTGCAGATAAACGGGAAGCAGTTCTGAAAACTATAAGAGATCTGGATTACAGCCCTAATATTAATGCTGTTCATTTATCCCTTGGTAAGACAAATATGGTCGGAGTGGTACTGCCAACGATCAATCACCCTTATTTTTCAGAACTCCTCGAAGGAATTGCTGAAGAAGCAATGAAGCAAAATACTCAGCTGGTTCTCTTCCAGACAGGTTATCACCAAGATAAGGAGTACGAAGCGTTAGAACAATTACGTGGTCATCTTATTGATGGGATTATTTTTGCTTCACGTGCAATTCCGTTTGATTTACTTTTGAAGTATAAAAGTGCTGGTCCGATTGTGATATGCGAGGACTCTGATCTAGATGATTTTCCATCTGTTTCCATCGAACATGTTGCGGCATTCAATCTGGGGTTGGAATATTTAATTTCAAATGGTCATAAGCGGATTGCCATTTGTCTTGGGAGACTCGAAGGAACAAATAGCCAAAAACGCCAGAAGGCTTACGAGGAAAAGATGGATATGATTGGCCAGAAGGTACAAGAGGATTGGATTCTTGGCAATTGTTTAATGATCCAGGATGGAAAAAGAGTGGTGAATCAGTATTTACAAATGAATGAGAAGCCCACAGCCTTTCTAGTGGGAAATGATCAAGTGGCAGCCGGAATGATCACCGAAATTGCCAAACAAGGACTTGCTGTGCCTGAAAATGTAGCCATATTGAGCTTTGATAACCATCCTATATCTGAAATAATGAGAATCACAACAATTGACATACCTACTAAACAATTAGGTGCATATGCTTTTAACTCTTTTTATAAGCGGTCTTGCGATAGTACCTATGCAGAAAAGATCGCCCTGCCCTTTAAATTGATTGAACGACATTCTGTATAGAAGAAAAAAAGCGCAAGCGTCTCGTTCAGCCCCGCAGCTAGACCATTCGAAAAGCGGTGACGACTGCCCAACTCCGATACAGCACAAGGGCTAGGCGCTCGATCTGGATTAAGTAATTTTATCTTTCCTTAACAACGAAAAAACCTGCCCATTATCGGCAGGTTACTTATTATTTTTTACCGCTTTTTCGATCTATCAAATCAATGGTATCGTCTGTCATATAATAATCATGGGAATCCATCAAAATCTCTTTAAAAGATTCAGGTACCCTATTAGCATCATAACCACAAATGGTGATTAAATTTGTCGCCTGAAGCATTACGTTTGCTTCTTTTTCATAGTCACCAATATTCTGATAAATTTCCTCTTGATCTCTCCATTCAACGTGAGCCCAAGTCTGAATAGGAATGTTATTTTTCAAAAAAGGTGAAAGCATGTTATCTAAGTAACTAAGAATTGTATCCTTATTAAAGTTACCCCTATAGCAGTAGAAATCATAATTATTGATTGTGTGAATCATTTCCTGTTGTTCCTCATCAAACTCAGCTTTGATTCTCTTCTGGAGTTCAGGCAAAACCCGATCATTTTCAATGATCATCACGTGGTTGCCAATTCCAAGTGCCGCTGTAACATAAACTATAAGGTTATCAACATATTTCTCTTCATTTTCAAATGAGTAAAAAATATGGGCACCATTTTCCTTAACAGTAGAGATCAAGTCATGGATTTTTTTGTGCATTGTATCAGTCTCCTTCGGAATTCAAGGGAAACAAACAATGAATTCACGTATTCAAAGTATACCCTTTATATTAACATACTTCTATCCATTAATCGATTAAACTATTTTATGATTCAATCACGTCCAATTATATATATAACGATTGCGAATTAAATATCCCTGTATTTCCCTAATTTGGTTTTTTATTGTGGAAGTTCTCAAAAGACCCTCCACTATTTCATTTTAAAAAACTCACCGAACACTTGCATGATCGGTGAGTTTGATATTATTCCATAATAAAAGTTTTGAGTTTGCTTGCTTTCTCATTCAAATTACTTAAAGCTTCATTGTATTCTGCTTCTAATTGGCTAATAATCTCCGATGCGGATTGAATGTTATTAATAGCGCCAACTCCCTGCCCCGCTGACCAAATATCTTTCCAAGCCTTGGCCTTCGTCTCTCTTTGCATTGAATCGAAATTAACATTTTCTTTCTTCTTGAGGGTTTCAGGATCCAGTCCTGCCCTTATAATACTTGGCTTTAGCATATTCGCTTTTACACCAGAAAAAGCGTCGGTGAGAATAAGATCTTCTTGGGTTGCATCCACTACCATTTGTCGGTACTCATCATTCGCCATACTTTCCTTTGCCACAATAAATCTTGTCCCCATGTAAGCAAGATCTGCTCCTGCAGCCTGTGCAGCAAGTACAGCTTTTCCGGTCGTAATGGATCCTGCCAGAACAATGATTCCATCCCAAAAAGTTCGTACAGAGTCTACAAAAGCAAAGCTATTCAGTTCACCCGCATAGCCCCCTGCCCCGTTAGCGACTAAAATAAGGTCATCTACTCCTGTCTCTGCAGCTTTCTTAGCGAACTTCACATCACTGACATCTGAAAATACAAGGCCTCCATATTCATGGACAATGTCTACCACTTTCTTAGGACTCCCCAGTGACGTGATAACAAGCTGAGGTTGATGCTTTTTTATTAAGGTAAGCTCTTCTTCAAGTCTGCTGTAAGTACTATGTACCACCATATTCATAGCCCAGGGTGCAATTTTTCTTTCTGGTTCTTTGATTTTTGCTTCTTCTAATTCGTCATTCAACCTGCCCATCCATTCATCCAGAACTTCAATTGGTCGGGCATTTGGAGCTGGAAATGATCCAATCACTCCATTTTTGCAGCAGGAACTTACCAAATCAGGACCTGAGACTAGGAACATCGGGGCTGCAATTGCAGGAACAGATAGCTGATCCCACCAGCTTTTTGGAACCACTTTACTCATCGAATCATCCCTTCTACATTTCTAAATTTTCTGAATATCTATATCATAATTTAACTGAGCAGTTTTTTCAATCTAGAGGGGGATTTATTATGTTAAAAAAAGAATCCCTCACGTTAATGTGAAGGATCCTTGCGGTATTTCTGCTGAATTTTTTTTATACTGTTAAGAGTACGTACTAAAATCGTATCATGACCTTCTTGTGGGTTCGTTAAATACCTGCGCCAAATCAATTGGCTTCCTTCTTCTATCAACAACAAAACAATGATTGGCAGCAGCAAGAGCCAAATCCAGGTCCACATATTCAGGCTCCTTTCGAATGGATACATTATCCTATTCATTTCTTTACCTCAAAATGTGTGAATGATAAACATAAACTTCTTTAGTTTGGGTTTTTGTATTCCATTGCCCTTTTACTGTCTCTGTATCCTTTAGTCGTTGGATCTTGTATAATCCCAAGCATGGCAAGAATCATGAAAATTCCATTTACTAACACCAAAACCTCATTCTGCAAGTCCTCTGTTAATCTGAAAGTGATCCACCCCTAATCTATTCATCCCTTCCAGGACAATTTGGGCTACTATCATTAATTGTGAAATGAAAGCAATAACCCAGGATTTATTTCTAAACCTAACACCCCAGTTAAACAATTACATCATTCCTTCCACTACTTCTGTTCTATTAATAATATATTCAGCAGAAGGAATTGGTTGTCTGAATTGTGCCGCCCTTTTTATTTTCCTTTTTTGCCTAATCTTACAGAAATATCCTCACGGTGAATGAATATTATCATCATTACAAGTATACCGGTAATAACGTTGACAAGATGCTGAACTCCAAAGAAATAAAAGCTTAGAGGAATTAAAACAAATGAACCTAGACCAGCAAATGTAAAACTTTTCAAAAAGGGATAAAGCAAAAGGAAACCCGAAACGATGACAATAGCAGTTAGAGGTTCAAAGGCGAGCATCCCTCCGATAAAAGTAGAGATGCCCATTCCTCCTTTAAACCTCAAAGTAATTGGCTTAACATGGTCAACTATAGCAAATCCCAATCCAATCAATATGAATTCAGGTGAAAGTTCCAAATATTCACCAATAAGGATTACAATTACTCCTTTTAAAGCATCTCCAAGAAAAGTCAAAATGAATGATAATTTTCCATGGACACGGCCGGCATTCCTCGCCCCTACATTGCCGCTTCCCTCAACTCTTATATCCTTTTTCCCGAGGAATTTGACAACGATATAGCCAGCCATCAAGGTGCCCAGAAAATATGAAATTACAAAATAACTAAATATAGTCATCGCCACACAACCTGTCTATCCATATTAGTAGAGTTTATTCGTTAATGGTCCTGTTAATTCCTTTATAAGATTTACCTATAAAAATTCCCAGCCTCAGTTGGCCGGGAATATCTGTTTCTGTTAACCTGTATGAATTGACTGCTGCAGCAAATCTTAATTCACTTCTCTTTCCAGCAAATCAATATTTTTCTTGAGGTGTTCCAGATTTTTCATTTTTGCTTTTACTTTCAACCTTAATGTTATACATATTTCACATTACTTATACCTGCATGTAATCATTTATGGTCTTTGGATTGCTACATTGTTACTGTTAAGGTACCTTTTTTTCATATAAAAATAGAATAGTAAAAACACAGCGCCTGATAACAATCGTAACACAGCCGCGAAATTCATAGCTGCATCAATAGAACTTAACTGAAGCAAATACACACCAACCTGTGGTGCGATAAAGCCTATAATCGCTAAAAGGATGTTATATTGTGCGATAAAACTACCACGGTTCTCCTCCCTGGTCACTTCAAGAAGCTGGTTAAATAACAAAAGAACGGTCCCGGAAACAAAAAGGACGGAGGTAAAGTTGACGAAGGTAAGGTAATACATATTTTTTGAAAGGATGGTTAGGAATGGCGCTGATGCCATCCCGACTGCAGTAACTGCCAGCATCTTGCCATTGCTGTGCTTATCAGCCATCCTTCCCCACCACTTGAAGCTAATGATCTGACCCACTTGGTTCGCCACAGTTATGATGCTGATCCAGAAACCAGTCATATGAGCGACCCTGATATTGTAAATATTGAACAGAGGTCAGGCTAACTGCCAGGCAAAGTTGAAAAATAATCCACATATCAAGAAATAAATGAACGGTTTATGTTTATAAGCATCCCATCCAAAATTAAAACGCTTCCTGTCTGGTGCGGTTTCTTTTTTCGGTTCTATATGTCTATTTAAATAGACCACTTCAGCAATCCCAAATAAAAATGCTAAAATGAAGAGAATTTGATATGGAAGCGGATCTGATTTGTCAAACCATTGTAGCCCTATTCCAATCAGCAATGTCGTAATCATACCAGCAATGGTCAGGATTCTGTTCCTTTCACTAAAAAAGCCGCTTCTGCGGCTGTCAGAAATAAGGTCTCCGATAAATGACTGCCAGCTAAGCATTGCGAATGATCCAGGAAGATTCATTAGACCAATCAATAATACAAATGTCCAGGCCCTGTATTCTTCAGGCAGATAAATGACCATAAACATCCCCAGCAAAAATAAACGTGTGAATAAAATCGATAGTCCAGTAAACCTCTTTTTTTCCTGTAGCCTGCTCATGATCACGGTAGCAATAATCATTGCGAACATACCTATTATTTGAGGAAGTGAACTAATTAACCCAACTTGATAATTCGTAGCACCGAGAACACCTATTGCAAATAATGCGAAGTAGTTATTGCTCATACTCATAACAATGGTAGATGCGACACCATTTATTATGCTATTTTTTTCATTCCTCATTGTTATTTGTGAAGGGCTTTCCATATATTCATCTTCTTTCAAATCATTCGAATTTATTTGGGATATCGAAATATCCACCTAATTTTACTCCTTCTGTTATTTGCTGGCAATAAGATTTTTTTAAATATAAACTATGAATCTCCTGGAAATAACAGGTTAATCGAAGGTCCACTTTGATCTCATTTCTTGTAGGTTGGCTCAAATAAAGAAACTTACCGTATTCCAATAAAAAAAAGGAGCACATAGCCCCTTTACAACTAGTCAAGGAAATTAAAACAATTTCGCTGTCGATGAATATATTTATTATACGTTCTTTAAAACTAATTTCAATTTATTGTTACGTTCGCTTCTTTCTTCCTCTGTCACAAGATCATACTTCTTAAGCAAGTGAAATACTTCATTCCAAATGTCCTGTGTATGTTCTTTCTCAAAAAAATGGTTGAATAATGGATGAATGTCCTGGGGAAGAAATTCTTTTTGTGATTGATATTTCTCCTGAACATCCTTTTGGCTGTGGTCGATATTGCATTCTCCCATACTGATCCCTCCTAAATATGTATACCATTAGAATACCAGACTCTCTTTGTCTTTACCCAATACTATTAGATATATTCCCATCAATAGAAGCCTGAATGATGGAAAAGGAAAAAGCTAACATGCCCGGCTTTTTTTTAAGCGAAATTAATAGTAAGATACAGCATAGAAATCAAGCCGAGTATAAAGGAGTAGGTCGGAAATTTGACTTGATGATCCTCCTGGCTTTCTGGTATCAATTCTTTATAGATGACAAAGAGCATCGCACCTGCTGCAAAACTCAATCCATATGGTACAAGACCTGCTACTTCGGCAGCGAGAAAATATCCAATTGCAGCCGTTAAAATTTCTACAGCCCCTGTAAAGGCAGCGATCATAAATGCCTTCACTTTCGTCATTTTTTGATGAATTAAATAAAGGCCCACGAGAAATCCTTCTGGCGCATTTTGCAGGCCGATTGCAAAGGCAATGATAGCTCCAAGGTTATCCTCACCAGAACCATAACTAACACCGACTGAAAGACCCTCTGGCAGATTATGAAGAGTAATAGCTGTAATGATGACGAATGATTTTCGATCTACACCTGAAAAAAATTTAAAGTCCCTTGTGTCGAGGTCTTCAGTCTTCGAATGAATGAAATTCAACACAAAAGTCCCTAATAACATTCCGATAGATAGGACCCAGATATTTGATGAATTCAAAGCCTCTGGTATTAAGCTGAAGGTTGTAGCAGCCATCATGATTCCTGAAGCATAACCAAGAAGCAAAGACTTCAATCTGGGTGAGACATTATTTAGAAATAAAACCGGAATTGCTCCCAAACCTGTTGCCATCGCAGAGATGACAATTCCTAAAAAAGCTTCTGCCATTACTTTTTCCAGTGCCCCCTAATTTAACAAAGTAAAATACTTTTCCCCTTAAATGAAGAAGTTACACGTTAAAAAAACTTATTTGAGATCTGATCGGCTGCCCAATTTTTGGGACTTCATATTTAAATTGTCTTTCATCATCTTTCATTTGTTGGTTTGCGGCAGATTGCTAACTCCTGTTGTCCCATTCATTTGGTTTAATCTTTGATTCCTCTCCATCATTGCTAATATAATAATAATAATAGGCTATCTAAGTCATTGGAGGATTGAATGAATGTGAACACTTCAACCCAATTAATTAAAATAGTCCAAAACTTTTTTCGGGAGAATTTATGATACGTACAATTTCTGTTAGTCCTTATGGGGATATCCAAACTGGTCAAGGTATAGAATCATTGGTGTCAGACAGCAACCATTGGCATTGGATTGACTTTAATCAGCCGACAGATGAAGAGATTGAATTATTAAAGAAACCTTTGGAATTCCACCCTTTATCCATTGAAGATTGTATCCATACCCTACAAAGGCCCAAACTCGATTACTATGATGATTATCATTTTTTTGTCTTTCAGGCGCTAAACGGAAATTCCATGCAGAAGGAAGAGGTTGATCTATTCCTGGGGCACAACTATGTTGTAACCTACCATAGCGTCGGCATGAGGGAGATTGATGAAGTGTGGCAGAGATTGGAACTTGCGAAGGCTCCAGGGGAATGGAACCCATCGATCGTCCTCTACCATATTTTAGATAAAATAGTCGATAATTATTTCCCTCATGTTTATCGGATCGAGGACTTATTGAATGAGATTGACGAGAATTCAGCCGACCGCTCGATGGAGGAACTGCTAGAAGATTTATTCGATACGAGACATGAATTGCTCTCGTTAAGGCATACCATCACTCCAATGAGGGATTTAGTATACAGGATGATTAACTCTCATCGCCTTTCGGGAGTACTTGAACAAAAAGAATATTTTGCGGACATCCATGACCATTTATTAAGATTAGCTGAAAAGGTGGATGCAAGCCGTGAACTGACAACAGATATGCGGGACAGCTATTTGTCGATCAATTCACATGAAACGAATCGAGTAATGAAAGTACTTACTGTCATCACAACCATTTTCATGCCACTCACCTTCATAGCAGGGATTTACGGGATGAATTTTGAGAATATGCCTGAACTCTCCTGGAAATTTGGTTATTTTGGAGCATTGTTCGCCATGCTTGTCATCGGAATGATCATGTTCTTCTGGTTCAGGAGAAAGGGATGGTTTAAATAAGAAAAGCGCAAGCGCCTTGGTCAGCCCCGACAAGCGCTGGAGGGCCGACCGGTGAAGTCTTTCTTTGACTTCACCTGAGCGGACCGAAATCGAAAAGTATAGCCGACTGCCCAGAAACGCAGAAACTGGAGACTCCGACAAAGAAGCGCTTTTTGCTTCTGCCGGCGGAGATGAAGTTTCGGAGTTTCTAGGAGGCAACACTAGACAATTCGAAAAGCGGAGGCGACTGCTCAACTCCGACAAGCGCTGGAGGGCCTGACAGTGAAGTCGTTCTTTGACTTCATTGGCAGGACCGAAGCGTCTCGAGGAGTTAGGAGCCGCAGCTAGACAAGCGACTCGAGGGGTTAGGCGCTGGAGCTGGACATTTCTCGAAGTATAATTTATACTTTCTAATCCTTTGAAGCCAAGAAACCATTGAAGTATGCTTCAATGGTTTTTTTCACTTTGCTTTTCCGCCTCATCCTGTTGATTTATAAAATTTTCAACCAAACATTTACTGCTTATGATAATGCCTGACAAGAAAAATGTAATGGCGAACGCCAAGGAGAAATAAAAGTACGCTACCATCGTAGTGGCAAACGTCCACAACAGCCAGAAATACTTCTCACGATTTTCAGCCATTTACCTCTTCTGCCTCCCAATATATCTGGCTGATCGCTTCCGCTAAAGCTTCTATTGTGTTCTTTAGTTCTTTCATATTATTATCAACGCCGCCTACCTCGACGACCAGCGTGTTTGCATGTAAGTCTTGATTGTAAATTCCATCAACGCCGATACCTTTTTTGGGCAAGACTCCCTTACTGATTCCGGGATAGTTTTTATTAAGGATCTTATGAAGTTCATTTGCAAACTTCAAATTTTGCTGGAAGTTCTTATTTTCCTCGCCAATGACAAAAACTATTCTGGCGTAAGGTTTGTTATTAATTGTTGCTGTTGTTGAATCCTTCCTGACAGAATCCCGGTGGAGGTCGAGAAAGTACTCTAATTTCTCATTTCCAGCCATAGCGCTTTGAACCAATGAACGTGAAATCTCATAAGACTTGTGTGTTAGCCAGCCCTTCCTATCCAACTCCTGGCCAATATTGGTCTTATCTACACTAGCTCCTATACCCCTTTTCTCCAATTCGGTTCCTAGCAATTCACCTACAATGGTGATGTTAGTCTTTCCATCGACAGCTTCATTTTCATTCTCCGCACCTTCCAGTCCTAACAATGGCAAGTAGGATTCCCAGCTGTGAGTATGATAGATGAATACCGATTTTTCCGTCGGTGAAGATCCTGAATATACTTTTCCGCTGTTCAGCTCCTTCAGTTCATTCGCTGCCATATTCCTTTCCTGTAACAGAACATCCATGGGAGGCGCAGATTCAACTGGGATATCCGTGAAATCAACCCCTTCCCCTGCAATAAGGAAGTTTGAATCAAAAGCCCTGAAACCTGGAATTTCACTTCTGATTAGACTCCTGATATCGTTCATCTCCACATTTGTTAACAATTTGAATCCTGTAGAAAAAATCGGCAAATCAGCATTTGACCCTGTTAATGCATGTCCAATCAACGGGTTCTCATAACTGATGATTCTTAAAAATACCTGAGCACCAATATCTCCGTTTACTTTGAATTTAAAAAAGCTGATGTTCGAAGAAGAAATGAATCCAGCTATCAGAAAAAAGCTTAGAGTACAAATTAATATAATGAAACCAGACAGCATTTTCCTGTAAATTTCCACTAAAATCCTATTCATTTCAATCACCCTTTTGCTTGTGATTCCCATTTGAAAGTACTATCCCTATTATTCCATAACTATGTATACATGCAGAATTTAGACTAAAAAACGCCCGGACAGATGTCACGGACGTTCAGTAACAATATTTCATTTTCACATAAACAGTATTATGATTAGAGACTAAATCAGTGATAAATTGGCGGTATATTTATAGCCGATTGATTCTTTAAAGTGATATGCAGCGATTTCCCTTCTGTGATGGAAGCAAAAAATACATCCTTTAAATTATGAATTGACTCCTCTGCTAATTTATCCATCAGCCACTTCTCATCCAAGTTAAGCCGGTAGAGAATTTTCTTGTACAATTTACCGTCTATTATTAATGGCATGGCGAAATCCTCAGCAGACTTGGATAAATTCATATCTTCGAGAGTGACTGTCGCTTTTTCTGTTTTTTTCATGATAGATAAATTCCCGTTACCTTCGAGGATTCCCATTCTTACATCCTGAACATTAAAAATGTCTTTCTCACGCAACAATAATAAAATATTATCGATTGAATACTGTGTTTTACGTAGATTCTCCACAATAAATTTTCCTTCATGAATGACTGTGATTGGTTCAAATGTTAGTATATGCCCTATTTTCCTGTTTTTAATTTTCAGGTAGGCTACCAGCTTTTGTAGCAATGCTATTAAGATAATTGCAATTCCGGTATGGATATGAGGAATCTTCGGATCTGCAATGTCTGCTCCAACGACTGCGCCGAAAGCGAGTAGTATTAAAAAGTCAAAAACAGGCAACTCTCCTATTGAACGTCTCCCCATAAACAAAGTCGCAAACAACATCAACGGCAAAATAGTGACCACCCTGCCTAAGAGAATGAATGTTTCGTGTAGAAGTTTCATTAGTCTCCTCCAATTATAAGAATCCTATAATTAGTTTCGTTGTAAATATTTCATTTATACCAAGAGAAACCATTTTATTGAATTCACACTTTTTCATGGACTAAATGAGCCTTCCTTGTTTATCATCTCATCGACATTCATGTTTAATTATCATATGAAGCCTGATAACAGGTAAATGGCTTCAACTTTCCTGAAATACTGAAAATCATATATAATGAAAGGTAATTTATAGCTCCACCTAATCACTTACACGGAAAAGCTTCATTAAAAGGAGAAATGGTATGCAATTACTTCAACGAATTTGGGAGGCTGTGGTTCGATTTTGGAAACGCCGCCACTTGACTCAGATCTTGTTATTAATCTTATTAGTCTTCATATTGCTGTCGATTCTTTGGTTCGCCTTCATCGCCAGCAGGGCAAATGTACAAACTCTGAAGGATGGATTGAGCCAGGCAACCTCGATTTATGATCGCAATGGTGATGAAGCAAGCAAGCTTGCTACAAACCGCACCGGGGGGGTATCAATAAATGATATGCCAGAGCATGTCCCAAACGCCGTCATAGCTATAGAGGATGAACGATTCTATGAACATAACGGATTCGACATTAAAGGTATTGCACGTGCATTCTTTGGAAACCTTTTAGCTGGAGGTATTACTGGAGGCGGCAGTACCCTTACCCAGCAGCTGACAAAAAATGCTCTGTTATCTTCAGAGCGGACATACAAACGTAAAGTTGAAGAATTATTTTTAGCAGTCGAGCTTGAAAAGGTGTATGAAAAAGACGAAATCATTGAAATGTACCTAAACCAGGTGTATTTCGGCAGTGGTGCATTTGGAATCAACAATGCCAGTAAAAAATATTTCGCCAAAGATATTCAGGATGTCACTATCAGTGAGGCTGCACTGCTTGCAGGCCCTGCTTAAAGCACCTTCAGCCCTGGATCCTTACAATAATTATGAAGCTGCCATCAAACGCAGAAATGTTGTACTAGCCAAAATGAACGAACTAGGGATGATAACAGATACTGAATATAAACAAGCTAAGTCACAAAAGATTGTATTGGAAGACGGCGGCGGCTCTCTCGCTGACCGCAAATATCCTTCATATGTAGATGCAGTTTTGGATGAAGCAACAAGCAAATATGGCCTTACCCAGGATGAAATCATGACCAGGGGCTATCGAATCTATACTGAACTTGATCAGGACATACAATCTGGTCTGGAAAAAGTTTATCGACAAGATCAGCTTTTCCCAGACCGGGCACGTGATGTTATAGTCCAAAGCGGATCCGTGCTGCTTGATCCTGAAAATGGCGGTGTCCGAGCTTTGATTGGTGGACGAGGCGAAAAAGTGTTCAGAGGGTTTAATCGTGCAACTCACCTCAGGGCTCAGCCTGGTTCGACAATGAAGCCCCTTGCAGTTTACACACCGGCTTTAGAAGAAGGCTATAAGTATGATTCCTTGCTCGTTGACAAGAAGATGTCTTTTAAAAATTATAGTCCGAAAAACTTCTCTGATACTTATCAGGGAGAGGTACCGATGTATGAGGCGGTAGAAAAATCAATAAACATTCCTGCAGTATGGCTTTTGAATGAAATAGGCTTGAAAAAAGGTATTGATGCTGTAAGGAGGTTTGGAATCAATGTCGAAAAAGACGATCAAAACCTGGCACTTGCCCTTGGAGGAATGTACAACGGCGTTTCTCCTCTACAGATGGCCGAGGCTTACTCTGTATTCCCAAATGGCGGGAAACGTCATGATGCCCATGTGATAACAAAAATTGTTGGTCCAACGGGCAAGGTGATAGCAGAACATGATGGATCAACCACACGCGTTACCTCCAAAGCAGTTGCCAATGAGATGACGTCCATGCTATTGAATGTTGTTGAAACAGGCACTGGTAAAGGGACAAATATTGATGGTGTAGATATTGCTGGAAAGACCGGCTCTACTCAGCTGCCTTATGCAGATATCAATGGAACGAAAGACCAATGGTTCGTAGGGTATACACCAAATATTGTCGGCGCAGTTTGGCTGGGATATGATAAAACTGACCGCAAGCATTACCTCTCCGGCAGCAGTTCAAAGGATGTAGTGCCTCTGTTCAGGGCTATCATGGAAGAAACAATGCCCCACATCAAGCAAGAGGATTTCAGGGTACAGTCAATCAACGAAAGGCAGTCTGGTGCCATCGTTGATTATGAAGAAACAGAAAAAGCAATCAGGGAAAAAGCAAATGAACTGGAGCAAGAATTAAAAGAGCGTGCTGGCCAGGTTGAAGAAAAACTCAAAGAAGAAGCTCCAAAATGGAAAAAAGTATTTGAACAAATGCAGGAAGACGCTGGTAAGGTTGGAGATAAAGTGAAAGATAAACTTAGAGAGTGGCAAGGGCAATAAAAGAAATGTGAGCAGCTGGAACTAGCTGCTCACATTTTATTATGCTAACGAAAAGCGCCTTTTGTTATGGTGGTGCGCACCGACTTGATAACCTGTTGACGACACCGATATATCCGAACCAGGCATTACTTCGGATAAAATCACAGGATCTTACTTCCATTTTATCCGAATACCGCATCACTTCAGACAAAGTTACACGCGAACATCGTAGTTTTATCTGAACCTGACACTAGTTCAGACAAAGTTACTCTCGGTCATCGCCATTTTTCCGAACCTGGCATCACTTCAGACAAAGTTACAGGTTTTCATCGCCATTTTGTCTGAACCTGGCATCTCTTCGGACAAAGTTACAGGCTTTCACCTCGGTTTTGTCCGAACCTGGCATCTCTTCGGACAAAGTTACAGGCTTTCACCTCGGTTTTGTCCGAACCTGGCATCTCTTCAGACAAAGTTACAGGCTTTCATCGCCATTTTGTCCGAACCTGGCATCTCTTCAGACAAAGTTACAGGCTTTCACCTCGGTTTTGTCCGAACCTGGCATCTCTTCAGACAAAGTTACAGGCTTTCACCTCGGTTTTGTCTGAACCTCGCATCTCTTCGGACAAAGTTACAGACTTTCACCTCGGTTTTGTCCGAACCTGGCATCTCTTCGGACAAAATTACAAGCATTTACCTCGGTTTTGTCCGAACCCTGCATCACTTCGGACAAATATACAGGCGATCATCTCGGTTTTGTCCGAACCCGGCATCACTTTGGACAAAGTTACTGCCGAACGCCGATGTATTGTCCGAACCTAGCATTACTTCAGACAAAGTTATAAGCAAACACCTTGTTTTTGTACCAACCTGGTGTTTTAGAATATTTTAGAATAAATACAGGTATTCCTTAACTCACCGTCAACTGAAATTGAATCATTCTTTAATATGCCGTCGAGAGAAAAGCCTAATTTTTCCGGGATAGCTTTGCTTTTAATATTCAATGTATCACAGCGAATTTCGATTCTCCGTGCTTTAAGCTCCCTAACAGCAAAGTCTGTGATTCCCTGAACAGCCTCTGTCATATATCCCTGTCTGCTATAGCGAGTATCAATCCAATAACCGATTTCGAATTTTGGGACGTCCCAGTTTATTCTATGTAAACCTGATGAGGCGACAAATTCCCCGGTGTCTTTTTTGAATACAAGCAGCCTCAGGTCTGTGCGATTTAAAAAATTCAAATAGCCTTGTCTGATTACCACTTCTGCTTCTTCAACACTTTGTTCTTTTTGGGCAAATGGCATCCAGGGCTGAAGTTCTTTTAAAGATGCATTGATTGATTCACATGTGACAGCACCATCACCAGCCAGCGGCATCCTGATCAAAAGCCGGTCTGTCTCAAATTCAGTTGGAAAATCCAATAAGATAGGATTCAACATCCCTCTCCCCTTCCAAGCTTCAAATTAAAAAAGAGCGGCCCGGGGACCGCTTATTATTTTATTCTGTTTAAATACTGATATCCCTCTTTTGAAAAAAGAAAAAGGTGAGCATCATAAATACTGCGTAGTACACTGCAAGTATCGAAAGTGATACCGGCAATGTGATATTCTCAAGAATTTTATCCTGAAGAGCATAGACTGTCAAATCCAGATGCGGGAAAATCAATAATTTCGCCCAAGCATACTTGTCAGCAAGCATCAGGATAATTCCACCTAGTGTTGACGAGAAGAAAAGGACAAAAATCCCTATTCCAACTGCAAGAGCCTGGCTTTTAAACAATGTAGACAGCATAAAAGCAATCGTCATTATGATCAGAAGGCTAGGTATGAAGTAAAGCATTTTCAACAAAAATTGTGTACCGACAATTGCCACTTTTCTTCCTTCCAGTGTGAATTCAAAGATCTTCATATTGAAATCACCACTGCCAAATAGAAGCAATCCAATTATATAGCCAGATACAATCAATGTCAGCACAAGTAATAATGCATAAATAATGACAGCTATGTACTTTGACAACAGGATTCGCCATCTTTGATGCGGACGGATTAAAAGCTGCTTGATCGTTCCATCAGAGAACTCTGCCGCAACATTGGCACTGCCGACAATTACTACGAACAAAGTGACCAGTGAACTGACACCTACAACAACATCATTCATAAAATGCCAATTGGTTTTCGCATTCGGATTAATGTCCTGATCCAGGAATTCCTGGGTCTGATCAATTTGGTTTTGAATCATTTTCTTTTCGTCACCAGAAGCAGATGCCATTTGGTTTTCGAGCATCGTAATTTCAGCCTGTGTATCCTGTTTCCAATTGGGGTTCGGGTCTGCACTGAATTTAGAATAAATAATTCCTGCAATTAAAACTGCCAGAACTATAATTATCATATATATCCAGCTTGCCATTTTGCCGAAAATTTTCATCAATTCATTTTGTATTAAAGGAATCATACCATTTGCTCCTTTTTATCTTTATTTGTGATTTCCAAGAAGCGGTCTTCTAGAGTTGCTTTCACATTTAAAATTTCAAAGACATCTATTTCATTTTCAACAAATAGCCTGTTAATCATTGGTATCTGTTCTTTTCGCACAGATAAGGTCAGACGCGAGCCTTTACTGGAAGTCACTTTCACATCAGCCATGTTTTCTGTCAAAAGTTTGGAAGCAAGGACTGGATTCGATAATTCCACTTCTATTGTATTTACCGTTTTAGCCTCCGAGCTTTCATTATCATGCATGGAAGATATATGGATCAGTTTTCCCTTTTCAATAATCGCAAACCTGTCGCACATGAGTTGCATTTCTGACAATAAGTGAGAAGAAACTAATATAGATGTCCCCTGGCTTGCGAGCAAGCGCAAATAATCCCTGAACTCACGGATACCCTGAGGATCCAGTCCGTTTGTTGGTTCATCGAGTATAAGAATAGAAGGCTTATGTAAAATTGCTTGTGCAACCCCCAGACGTTGCCGCATCCCTAAGGAATAGGTACGCACTTTATCATGGATAGCATTTTCAAGACCTACCAGATCAGTCACTTCATTGATCCGCTCTTCAGTAATATCGCTTAAAGCCATACGAGCGTAATGCCTGAGATTTTTATATCCACTAAGGTATTTATAGAATTCCGGATTTTCCACAATTGCTCCTAATTCGTTCATTGCTTCTGTAAATGAATCATCCAAATCATAGCCATTTATCAGGGCGGTGCCGCCAGTACGATTGATAAGACTAACAATCATTCGTATAATTGTTGTTTTCCCTGCACCGTTAGGACCAAGTAGTCCAAATATTTCACCCCGTTCCACTTGAAAACTCACATCATCAACAATTGTTTTTTTACCAATTGTCTTTGTTAACGCTTTTACCTCAAGGGCAAATTGCGACATAGAATCTCCTCATTTCAACATAAAATTTAAATTCCTTTACCTCACAAAGTTTAATACGATGAAAATTGTAAAAAGTTACAAAAAAAGCAAAAAAAGATTTAATTCCTTTGCTCAATTTCTCTAATGTATATTGCTATTTGATATTACAAACGCTATTAGTGATGTTCTTACGAATATCAGACGTTTCAAAAATCCACTCCTGAGGTGATAGTATGAGTTACAAAGATCATTTGGATCCGCACTCAGAACTTTTCCACCACGCTTGGACAAGGCGCAAGCGATTGAATTCTCAAGTGAATGGACAGACACAGGTCACGAAGAACACCATTCTTGCGAGAGGGAACGCGAAAGCCCACCGCTGGTAAAGGATATTTGTAAACGTAAAAAGGAAAAGGCTTTTACTGGCCTTTTCCTTTTCAAATTACAGAAAAATAAAATAAATCACAGCTGCCAATATGATTCGATAAATCGCAAAAGGCACCAATTTAATTTTGTTGATTAACCTCAAAAAGAACTTAATGAATATTAAAGCAAAGACGAACGCGCTGATGAAGCCTACGCTGAAAAATGGCAGTGCATCAATCGTAAAACACTTCCAATTTTTCAACAGGGATATTCCACTGGCACCCAGCATGATAGGAACCGCCATGATGAAAGTGAAATCGGATGCTGCTCGATGGCTCATACCAAGAAGAACTCCTCCGGCAATGGTAGAACCTGATCTTGAGAACCCAGGCCATAATCCGAGACATTGGAACAAACCTACTCCAAATGCTTGTTTAAAGCTGATTTGATCAACATCTTCAGTCTTAAGTTGTTTCGGCTGCAGACGGTCTGCGAGAATTAATAGGAATGCACCGACTACTAAACCGATTATGACTGTTTCTACCGAAAAAAGATGTTCGTCAATATAGTCTTCAAATAAAACACCTGTGAACCCGGCAGGAATCAAACCAACAATTACCTTAGGCAGACTTAACCGGCCTGTGGAATCTCCGATTGAAACCCCTCTTTTAAGAGCTAACAGATTAATGAAACGCTCCTTAAATACAATGACCACTGCTAATATAGATCCTAATTGAATGACTACTTTGAAGGTATTGGCAACTGGTTCTGTGAATAATTGTTTAGAGTGCAATAACAGGTCATCAACAATAATCATATGACCGGTAGATGAAACAGGAGCAAATTCAGTTAAACCTTCTACTAACCCTAGTATAAATGCCACAAATAATTCCCAAATGTTCATGAAGTGGTCTTGCTCCTTTAAAGGTAAATTTAAGTTATTGGTTACTTGCTATGTTATGTAACCTTCCTAAAGAAAAAATTCACACCTATTCATTTTTATCTCTATTTGGACTTTCAGTCAAGAAAAAAAAAGCGCAAGCGCCTCGTTCAGCCGCGACAAGCGCTGGAGGGCCTGACAGTGAAGTCGTCCTTTGACTTCATTGGCAGGACCGAAGCGTCTCGAGGGGCTAGGCGCTGGAGCTGGATAAAGAAACTACTTGTAGTTACCCACACTTAATAAATGTTGTAATTTCCTGGTTAACAATTAAAAAAAGCAGCATCAAGAGCTGCTTTTAATTTGATCCTTAAAAACAAAGGTTTTTTGTCCGATATAGTTCGTGATCGTGTATAGGAGGGCCCCCGAGTAGAATCGCAATATTATCGGAATCTATATAGAAATGCCACACTATTGAGGAGTCGATTGTTCTTGTTATTAAGTGGCTGACAGTGAATGAAAGGAAGTAACATGCCAGGACCACTAAAAAAAATCTTGGTCCCCCAATCTGAAAGGGAACCTTGCTATTAAATGTAAACGTTCGATTCAATAGATAGCTTACAGCAGCCCCTATAGCATTTCCGGTGAACGTCGCATACCAATATAGCCATTCCAATCCATTTTTCAGTATCAGGATAAGTCCCATGCCAACAAAGGTATTGAGTGTACCAACAAACAGGAATTTAAAGAAAGGAGGAAAGTTTGCTAAACCTAAGCCATTTCTTTTTGTCATTTGGTTAGT
This sequence comes from Mesobacillus subterraneus, assembly GCF_020524355.2. NCBI lineage: Bacteria > Bacillati > Bacillota > Bacilli > Caryophanales > Bacillaceae > Mesobacillus > Mesobacillus subterraneus. The sequence goes on along the minus strand of NZ_CP129019.1, from coordinate 1,694,275 downwards.
TATTCTCAGATAGCTTCCAATTTTCAACGATTGACTCATGGTCTGCTCCTTCCATGTTCATCAGTTTTCTGGTTGCTGGCAGATTAAAGAGATCGACATCGATAATATACTTTGGCCTCCGCTTAGTTTCCTTATAGATTTTGCCAATATATTCTCCTACTAGTCCCAGTGCAATTAATTGCAGCCCTCCAATTAGCCAAATCGATGTGATCAACGAAGTCCATCCAAGTTCTGTGTTACCGAACAGCTTCAGGGAAAGGAAGTAAAGACCGAAAACAAGGCTTACAAAAAATGAGAGGCACCCTACAAGCATGACGAATCTTATCGGTGTAACCGAAAAAGAAGTGATTCCGTCAAAGGCAAACGCCAGCATTTTTCTTAATGGATACTTTGTTTCCCCCGCAACCCTTTCCTTCCTTTCATAGTAAACAGAGGTTGAGTTAAAACCGATTAAGGGCACAATCCCTCGGAGAAACATATTGCTTTCAGCAAAATGCTCCAATTCTTCAACCGCCCTCTTGCCCATCAAACGAAAATCAGCATGGTTGAAGACAAGTTTGACTCCAAGCTTATCCATTAGTTTGTAAAAACCTTCTGCAGTAAAACGTTTGAATAATGTGTCACGCTCCCTGCTGCTACGCACACCATAAACAACCTCGTAGCCCTCGTTGAACTTTATGACCATCTCGGTAATGGCGTGAATATCATCCTGCAGATCCGCATCAATGGTTACTATGCAATCAGAAGCCTCTTTGGCTGAAAAAAGTCCGGCAAGCAGAGCATTTTGATGCCCTGCATTTCTCGAGAGCTTTAGACCTTTTACCATTTCGTTGTTCAAACTTGCCTTATAAATCAAGTGCCAAGTCCTATCCATGCTGCCATCATCGACGAATAAGATTTTGCTTTTTTCTGATACCATATAATCGGTGACCAGTTCACTAAGCTTTGTTGTTAACTGATTAATAGTCTCTTCCAAAACTTCTTCCTCATTAAAACAAGGAACGATAATTGTTAAAATCGGCATATTCATTGATTAGCCTCCTCGCTGTTATAGAGCTTCATAGAGGTAAATTTTCCAAGCGCTGTCCTTTGAAGTGAAGACTTTATCTAGCTTCATGTTATTTTCCATTTCGTTTTCAATCGGAACGGAAGAAAAGATAAATCTCCCACCCATTTGTTTGAAGTGCTCTAGATTTAAATCAATATTTTCGATTCTTCTTTTTGTTGTTTTTTTAAACAGATAATGCTTTCCTATTTCATCAGTAAAGAGATAGCAACGTCCGCCCCACTCATCGAAATAAATTCTGATGCGTTTGTTTTTGTCTAGTTCTTTTTCGATAATTTTCCTGAATTGATATTTATAACTCAGAGGATAAAAATTATTGTAGGTGTCCAGTGTGTAAAATCCATTAAATTGTGCTATTGCTGGATGTAATCCTATACTGGCTACACGATAGCTATATTGAGGTTTTCCTATGTGTTTTTTAATTTCATTAAATTGCTCCTCTGCATAAAACTGCCGAACACTCGGCTTTTTGCGATGAACAATCTCTTCATTTGTAAACATCAGTAATATAATTTGTGCAGCCACCAACCAGGGGACAATTTTTCTCAATATTTTATTATCCGAGAGTATCTTCAGGCCAATCGCAAACAACAGGTACAATACTAATGGACGCAAAAAGTGATACCTGGCAAAATTAAATGTATCAAGAAAATGGAATTTCTCCGTTAAAGGTAGCCACCCTTTATAAAACCAAAAGGCATACCAGGCAGATAAAACGAAATTCAGCACAAATAAGAAAACAAATATACGCTCTTTCACCCATTTACTTTGCTTCCAAATAAGAAACAGTGCAGCAAATATGACCGGCAAAATAACAAGGGTATGTACTGTCATTACATGGGTATGTCCAAACAAGTAATTTTTCAAGGTAAGTTTGACAGAATGCCAGAAAGACAGGCGGGCATGAAAATATTCATCCCTGCTATTCGGCTCACCATCGAATAGAAAGGAGTATACCAGTCTGTAATCAGTGATTAAGTAAACAGCGGTCATATAAGCTATTGCTCTGAAGAATCTCCAGTTCCATCCTTTGCCTCGAATAACATCACTAAGCCAGAATAAACCCATTGCACTGAGGAAAAAGAAAAAGCCCAGAACAATACTTGAGTAAAATGGCAAAAGCGTCAGAGCAAAATAATGCAGCCAATTACCCCTTCCATTCCTGATATGCAAAAAAGCCCATAGTGCAAGAGGCATACCCAATGTACTTAGCATCCCCGACGGCCAAAAGGGCGTTAGGGCAAATGCAAGTGCAGACCCGATTCTAATCAGGCTAAGGTCATCATCCTTGATAAAGTGGTCCTTCAAAACTAAGTACATTCCGAGAAAGGCAAAAAATCTGGTGATAGCCTGACTTATTCCATAGGCAATCATCGTCGGAAACCATACATGCAACCAGACAATCAGACTGTACTCGGTTCCAAGTGCATTCCTTGGCAGTCCATTAATGATTTGAGGAATTCTGGATTGTAATGACCCATTAATCTGTCCACTATCGACCAATACCTTGTACCACGCCAAATTTGAGTCAAGATTGTCATGGACCCGAATATGGGCACCGTCTCCTAAAATAAAATAGGGAGATAGAAAGAGTGAAATCACAATGAGTGAAAATATGATGAGTTTTCTCTCTTTATACTGAAAGTAAGACAAATCAAATTACACCTCAAATTTTCATATTTGCTTTAATTAAGATTTACACATATATAGAAACTATTCCCTTAACTGCCAAAACAATCGGGAGTGACTTTAAAAAAGACGGTAGTCAAAGATCATTAAATAAAAAAAGACAAAAAATACGGATAAAATTAGAGCAATCAAAGGATTCCTATAGTGGAGCCTGAGCATGGGATACATCGTGCTGTAGAAAAACACTTCCCAGCCCATAGACCAGCCGTTTGCGAATTTGATAGCTCCTATTTTGAGTCCTATCGCCTCTATAATGACCGACAAAGATATCCACTTTAAGTAGTACCAGAACCTTTTAGTTCTTTCTTCTGGAAAACTCCCGAGGAACAAGACAATCATGCTTGGGTAAAAAATAAACGTATATAGTGTTTCCGTTACGAATAAACTGATAAAATTGTTGTCAAATTCCCACAAGTGTTTGTTTCCGATATAGGAAATATACTCATAGAAACAGCTAAACAAGGCCCAGTAATAAAAAGTCGACAAAAACTCTTTCCACTTTTTCCACTTACCCCTTGCGGTCGCCAATGCGACCCCACTTGCAATTAGAACAGCATGGAACAAGCTTTTCCCTCCCTTTATTACACCTCGTCTTAAATGTTATTGGTAATCCTGTATATTCAATCAAAACTATTTTTTGCCAATCATCCTGTTTTATGTATCATCATGTTACAACATTTGATATCCAGCTCCTCAAAAGAACAAAAAGCACAAGATCCCCAATGGACTAGGTGCTGGATTAAGAAAACTACAAGTTGTTATCCACCCTTAAATAATTTTATAATTTCCTTAAAATAAAAAACTGTACTGGATTTTAAACCAGTACAGCCTTACTATCCCTCTTCTGTTAAATTGTTCTCTGCCTTAAGGATGAACAGATCCTTCTTGGACTGCAGGAATATGATTGAAGTCAGGCCAATAGCCAGAAGCATACCCAGTGCGGCGAATGCGATTGTGACTGTTTGAAGGTTCACTACTTCAGCTAAATAACCTAACAGCAATGTTAAGACGATTTGGACCACTGCCTGAAAGAAGGCAAACGCACTGCTGAATCTGCCCATCAAGTCCACCGGTACATTGTTTTGGAAAAATGTTGTGTAGCCAGTAAACGAGAATGGAGAGAAGAAACCAATGATTATAAAACCAATTACAGCTAGAGGTACCGTGTCTGGAGAAGCAAGATAAAACATTAAGTATCCTGTGACAGACAAAAACGACCCCAATCCCAAGAGCATTTTTATTGAAAGACGATTTGCCAGAGCTGTCACTGCAAATGAACCTACAACATACCCCGCTCCAGTAAGACTTACCAACAATCCGTAACTCTTTTCCGATAAGCCGACAACCTGCTTTATGAAGGTTACCTCCTGAGAATCAAGTGCAAAGGAGATTAATGTTATGAACTGGAAAATCAGGAAAACAACCATAAAACCTGCTGCTGTTTTCCCAAAATTGATTACTGCATGCCAATCCGCTGTAATCATTTTCATCGTAATTCGATCTCTGGATTGTTCATTAGTTCCTCGTTCATCAACATCTGGCAAGAAAGAAATTGCTATCGCACATAGGAAAAAAGTAATTGCATTAATATAGATACTTGTACTTATGCTTCCATACATAATCAGCAGTCCAGACACACTCGGTCCAACCAGCATAGCCCCGGATGTTGCAAACGAAAAAATTGAATTGAAGCGTTTCCTCTTTTCAGGAGGAACAAGCTTCGTTATGTACGTCTCTGAAGTTGGGTCAAAAAATGCCCCAGCTACATTAGTTAAGAACATTATTAGATAAATCGGAACTAGTGAATTGAATACTGGAATGATAACAATAAAGATACCCCTTAGAATATCAATGAGAATCATTAACCTTCTCTTATTGACCCGATCAATTACACTGCCAGCCCATGTATTTGTTAAGAGGATCGCCAGAGGACTGATAATAAATAATCCTGCAATTGCAGCAGCAGAACCCGTCAATTTTAATACTAATATATTTATAGCCACAAAATAAACCCAATTACCAATGTTTGAAATCCCAATTCCCAGAACCAATAGCATGGGATTCTTCCAGCCCTTCAAAAAGACCCCTCCTGAATGCAAGAAATAAATGTCAGAATATTACTTAAGTATTTCTCTTTCCATCCTATCTTTACCTTCCAAAAGTTTCAAGTAGCTTCCGAATTAGAACTTGTATATTTTTCCATTTAAGATAAATGTCACAATTTGTCCACATAAATTTTCCCAACAACATAGACAAAAAACGGCTTTATACCCGTTTTAACAACAATTCTAAACATCATTCCTATTAATTTCATTTATTTACCATCAGGAGTCATACAAATTACCTATTCATAACGTTAGGATATTACTTATAATGGTATTTAGAATTAATTAAGGAGCTGAAACTATGAATTCAAATCCGAAGTTTGTTTCTAAGATCCTTCCGTATTTTGCGGCGTTTATGGTTATAACCACGTTAGCAGCGACATTTGTTGTTCAAAGTACCGATGATAAGGTATCCGTCCCATTTTCTTCACTTGTCAAGTCTATTGAGAACTTAAATGGTGGCGAAGCAACACTTATCGAAAAAATGGATGGAACTCTTGTACTCGAGACACCAGATTCAACATTTGTTTCCCAAGTTCCTCCTGGCAGCCAGATGGTTGAGAAATTAGTAGAGAAATATAATATAAACTATGAATATATGAACAATAGTAAGTATGGCGCATGGATTCTAGGCGGAGTGTTGTTGCTATTGATGGGTACTGCGTTCGTGATCCAGAAGAAAACAGGTGGTATTGGCGCAGGCAATCGAATGAAAAACAGTTTATCAAAGCCTAATCCCCTGCCTACCATTACCTTAGCAGATGTAGGTGGATTGCAAGAAGAAATGAAAGAGGAAATCATCCAGACTCTTTCAATCTTGAAAAATCCAGATAAATCATCAAAGATGGGCATTAAGCCTCCAAAGGGGATTCTGTTATACGGACCTCCAGGCACTGGTAAAACATTACTTGCTCAAGCTATTGCCCGTGAATTGAATGCCAATTTCTTCTCAGCGAGCGGATCTGCATTTAATGAAATGTTCATCGGTGTAGGTGCATCTCGTGTCCGAAGCCTATTTCAAAGTGCCCGTAAGCAAGGTCCGGCTGTGATTTTCATCGATGAAGTCGATGCTCTTGCAGGCAAGCGGAAGCCTCATGGCGGTGAAGAGGGTGAAAAGACACTAACAGAGCTTCTTGTTCAGCTTGACGGTGGACATTCCAACGATGGCATTCTATTCATTGCTGCAACAAACAGAAAAGACATGCTTGATGATGCTTTCCTGCGCCCTGGCCGTATCGATTTCTCATTTAACGTCCCTCTTCCTGATACGAAAGGTAGAAGAGAAATCATCGATATCCATATTAAAGGTAAAAACCTTTCTGACAATGTTGTCGCATCATTAGATGACCTGGCAGAAAGTACTTCTGGATTCTCAGGCGCAGAGCTGCATTCATTGTTTGAAACTGCAAGTAGACGGGCGTTAAGGAATGGGCAGGATTTCATTTCGAAGAGTGATATCGATTATGCTCTAGACCGAACAATACTCGGAAGCACGTCCCGCACGCTTCAGGATACCAACACAAAGCGCAGGGTAGCAATCCATGAGGCAGGACATGCTCTTGTATCAGCAGTCACTAAACCTGGTTCAGTCCGTAAAGCAACGATTATTCCTCGGGGACAGGCACTAGGTTATGTGGCTCCAATTCCAAAAGAGCTTCACTTGTCCACTCACAGCGATTTGATTGACCGGATTGCCATGATTCTTGCTGGTGGTGTCGCTGAGAGGATGATTCTAGGTGAGCACAGTATCGGGGTAAGCGGTGATGTCCAACAAGCTAAACAAATCATTGAACAAATGGTTGACACCGGTTTGCTTCAGGAAGGTTTCTCACTTACTTTTAGCAAAGGGTTAAAGGAAACAAAAATGCAAGAGCTTTTCGATGACGCTCTAGAAAAGTCCGAAATAATCATAAATGCCCACCAGACTCAATTCGAACGACTAGTAGATGAATTGCTAAAGAAAGAAACACTTGAAGGTTCCGAAGTAGATTCAATTGTACAGGATAAGACAGGTTTTCTTGAAGACCAATATATAATGGCATAATAAGAAAAGCCGCCCAATGAAGTCAAAGGGCGACTTCACCGGTCGGCCCTCCAGCGCTTGTCGGGGCTGCCCATTCAGTAAAAAAAGGCTTTCCGTGGAAAGCCTTTTTACTTATTGTATTATCTCAAAAATCATGACTCATAGGAACTTTACCGTGATTATTCTACTCATCCACTTTTCCATCGCTTCATATTATTCCAGCTTGTGCTTTTCCTTTAACTCAGACGGAGCCATTTTTATAATTTGCTGAAAAATGATTAGCAGCACACCTACATCATCAACAACACCTATCAAGGTAAGGAAGTCGGGGATGATATCGAATGGCAACAGAAAATACCCTATGATCAGTCCAACTGAAATTATTTTTTGCTTTACTGGAACCATTTTAGAGGTAAAAAACTCTATTAAAAAGGGGAAGAACCTCTTCACTTTAAATACAAGCCTAATTCTTTTGAAAAACTTTTTCATAACAAACCTCCTTCGTACTAGTAATACCCTCATTCACCTTTTAAAGATTCGTAAAACACTATAAAAGAAGAAACGAGCTTTATCTATATACGGTGGCAGTGGAGATATGTTTCATTATGACAATAAAAAAACAACCAATGTCAATTGGCTGCTTTCCGAACTTGATAAATTGATTTATTTTTCTTGCTGATCACAATAATAATGAATAGCTTCTTTAAAGAATGCAGATAGTCCTTGTTGGTATTTATCTATATTTTTTGTAAACCGTGGATCATTGACATATAAATCCCCTAGACCGCGAAATATTTCCAGCGTGCAATCATAATAATGATCTGTAATCAACTGACGCCAATCTGCTACTGCACGCTGTACCCCCCGGTTCTTCTGGGCCCTGGTCCATTCCGGCCATGATCCGTTTATAAATTTCATCTGTCTTATTCTGGATTCTTTGCCAGTCTTCAGAAGAATATCCCGCGGTCCTCCTTTCTACTTTTTCGACACTCTCTTTACCGTATCTTTCCTTTGCTTCCTGACTATATTTCTTCTGATGTTCTTCGATTTCCTTCATATCAAAACCTTTGAACATATCCTTATTACCCATCTGATACCCTCCTTCTATTGAATTAATTGTCATTTCTACTGTCCGAATGATCTTTTAAAGGCGCATTTTTTTTGTTAAAAGCAATTCTTTATGCTTTTTAAGATTTTCTTTGCGGTTGAACTCTGGCCCATCAATGAAATCCTTGATTTCATGAAGAGAAAAATCCATTTCCTTGAAAACTAAGATTTGTTGAAGGCGCTCCAGATTTTCGTTTGAATAAAGTCGGTATCCAGCCGGAGAAACCTTCTCTGGTTTGAGCAAACCAATACGATCATAATGATGCAGAGTACGTACACTTACTCCAGATATCTCCGCAACTTCTTTTACTTTATACATCTCGATCACCTCCACATTTAAAGCGTAAACTATGACACAGCGTCAGTGTCAAATATATTTTTCTAAACTCAAATTCTGAAAATTCATGTATAATAAAGAAAACTTTTAAGGAGTCATGAAAATGTACACTTTTATTAAAGATACCGCCGCTGGTTACAACAGCCAGCCCGTACCATACCAGTTGATCAAACAAAATAAGCAAGCATATGCCCTCGCAGTCATGCTGCCTGGAAGAGGGTATACTGTCCAGGGTCCACTATTCCATTATTCAACCGGACTTTTCTTAAATGAAGGTTTTGATGTCCTTCATATTAATTATGATTATAATACTGATCAATCGGAAGCTTTAACCTTAGAGGAAGAAATAAAACAAATCACACAAGATGTAAACTCTGTACTTGATCAAATTCTTAATGAACTGCGATACAAAGATTATACATTGATTGGGAAATCGCTAGGAACCATTGCATTGTCTTCACTAATTAATACTATGGATTTTAAGGATGCCAAGATCGTCTGGCTTACCCCGCTCCTTCAGTTGGATTTTGTTATGGATAAGATGCTTTCATCATCGCAAAATGGTCTTTGCATCATAGGTGATCAAGATCCATGTTTTATATCTGAAAGATTCGATAAACTTAGACAAAAGGCAAATATGCAGACACTTTTATTGCCTGGAACTGAACATGCTCTCAACTACGCAGATCGACCAGTTGATTCAATCGATGTACTGAAAAAGGTAATAACTGAAATTAGCAACTTTTAATGAAATGGTTATCATTTATTTAAATTTCTCAAATGGAATTTCTTTCTGATATCCCATTTTGTTTGTGTTCAGCAGAAATCAATTTCAGTAATAGACGTACACCCCTTTGATGCCGTTCTTATTCCTTAAACTGAAGTTTCGCCAATTTGACTTTAAATCTCCAAAAAACCTGTAAAACAAGAAACACCCTGTATAAGCATAACGGGTTTACTTGTGAGGTGCAAAACGGCAAATCAAAGACAAAATCAGATATTAATTCGCACCGATTCCACCACACTATTCACAATACAAAAAGGCTAAGCCTTTTTTCATATTATCTTATTGTGCTAAAGCACCCAATAGAATTCCTGTAGAGAGCTAATTCTCAACTTTGAAAAAAATAAGGTTCCTCAGTAAGATATGAGTATAGACACCACTCTAACTCAAAACCCTAGGAGGAACCCTTACTATGAAGTTTAAAATGCAGGACAAACAAAATCAACTAATAGAAAGAATTTCAGATAGCCACCTTGTGGTTGGTGTGGATATTGCACAAGAATTACACGTAGCTAGAGCTGTGAATTTCCGTGGAATAATAGTCGGAGATCCAATTACATTTGAAAATAATGAAGAAGGTTTTGCTAAATTACTAGAGTGGATAAACCAGTTAAAAACCTTAAGAGGATTTGCTTCCACTATCGTTGGTATGGAACCTACAGGACATTACTGGATTAACCTTTCAAAATGGCTTTATGACCAAGACATTGAAGCAGTAACTGTTAACCCTCATCTCGTCAAAAAGAATAAAGAAAACCGTGATAATAGCCGATCGAAAAGTGATAAAAAAGATGCTCTCGTCATCGCTGATATGGTCAAGAATGGTTATTATTCCTTTATTCATCATAGTTCTGAGACCTTTGAAAAACTAAGAGTTTTAATGTCTAACCGTGATATGACGGTTAAGAGACTTGTTAGTGCCATCAATCAAATCAACCGTTGGGTCGATATTGTTTTTCCAGAACTTCGACAGGTATTCAAAGATGTTAAAGGCAAAGGAGCTATGGCGACTCTTCGCCTATTCCCGACACCACTTGAACTTCGCTCAATGAAAGCAGTTGATATCGTTGAAGGCTGGAAATCCCAAATGAAAAGACAACCTGGGATAAAAAAAGCACAAGCGTTAATTGAATTAGCTGTGCATTCAGTCGGCACTCGACAAGCACTCGATGCTTATAAACTACACTTGGAACAGTTAATTGAAGAGTTTGATTTAGCCACTGTGCAACTTGAACGAGTTGAACAAGAAGTCACTTCCCTACTTAAACAAATTCCTTTCGCAAGAAAGTTGCTTGCCATCAAAGGAATTAGTGAAATTGCAATTGCAGGCATTCTTGGAGAATCAGGTGACCTCAGTGGTTTTGCGCATGGTAATTCTCTATTGCGCCATGCTGGATTACATCTTTCAGAGGCCAGTTCAGGTAAATGGAAAGGACAAATTGTCCTTTCTAAGCGTGGCAGATCTCGTTTACGGCGGTTTTTGTATTTAGCGACAATGAGTCTTGTCATGAACAACCCTGATTTTAAAGAGCTGCACGCCAATAATGTTAATGTGAAGAAGATGAAGAAAATGAAATCAATAATGAAATTAATCCATAAACTCGCCAGAGTATTAGTAGGAATGGCCAGAAAGAATGATTCTTATCGTTCCGAGAAGATCCAATCGATTTCACCAATAGCTGCCTAACGTTTAGTTGATAATTAAAGAAACACTTTAGATTTAATACCTTTCGAATACTGACTTATTCGCAGGACTCAAAGAAAGTACGAGTACCGGATTTATTGAACAAAAGGGCTCCGACCCGTTCCTATAGAAAGACCGGCCTCTACCACTTGGATAGGTGTAACGAAGGAATGAGAGGGCATTTGACCCGTTGAGACATGGGAGTGAAAACCTCCAAGGGTAGCGTGGAGAAAACGTGCATTATATGGAAATCATTGGATTTAGCATTAAATCCTTTATTAAAGTACGCCTTCTTGTAGCCATAATGTTCAAACTCATTCAATCAATCCCCTACTATTCTTTCAAGTGATTTGAAATCCTGCGAATAAGTGAGTATTCGAGAGATAATCGTATCTAACTGAGGGAGTTCAATTAGCGGTCTGTGGTTATTCAAGAATACTTTTTCTGCCACGCACAGCCCGGTCACTGTTAAGGGAAGCAGCGGCGAGTTGATAAGCGGAGAAATTCCCCTTAATTTCGTAAAAGCTTTAAAAATAGCTCAAATAGCCGGAGAAAATCCGACTATCGACTCAAAAAAAAAGGCAAATGGACAATTTTGAACCATTTAATCGGAAATTCTCCGCTTATTTTCACCCAACGGAGCCATATTCTTCACTCTAACCGGAGAATCTCCGGTTATTTTAAGTCTTGTTGGGACCTCAAATTTGCCTTCACTAACCTGTCTCGATACTTTAAGTACATTATTTCACAAGGTCTTCGATCGTCTTATTACAATTTTAACTTAAATATCCAAACACCTTCACAATTACCATAACATCCACTTACCAAATCACTACAAAATCACATACCCACCAATAATTATTTCCGTCCATGTGAAATGACTTGTGAATGGTTAAATTACAAAAATACATTGATATAACACGAAAAATCGCACGGTGAATTTCAATGTGAAAATCCGTGCGATTTGCTATGTGTTTTACTTGTTTGCACCTCTGAAGTAAACCCGTTAGTATAAGCAGGGTGTTTCTTTAAAAAATCGTATAGCCCTTCCATATATCGGGCAACAGATTTTGATATTTATGCTGTAAATACCGGTCATCAATCAAAACAATCGTGCCAGTATCCTTTTCTGACCGTATGAGTCTGCCACCAGCCTGGAGCACTTTGTTCATACCTGGATAAACATAGGCGTAATCATAGCCATTTTTACCTGTAAGGGAAAAATGCTGCTTGATTAAATCACGTTCAAACCCTATCTGTGGCAGACCCACACCCACGACAATTACCCCATTCAGGCGATCACCCTTTAAATCCACTCCTTCTGAAAAAACACCTCCTAGGACAGCAAAACCCACAAGGGAACCCGATCTACCTGGTTTGAAGGATTCCAGAAATTCTTCACGTTGGACATCTGTCATTCCTGCACCCTGAACGATTGTTGGTATACCGGGATTGCCATGGTTCCATTCTTCTAACACTGAATTAAGATACAAATAGGACGGAAAGAATATTAAGTAGTTGCCTGGCTTCTCCTCAATGGTTTCAGACAATGTTTTTACTATTGGCTTAATGGAGTCATCTCTATCTTTAAATCTTGTGGATAAAGATTGAATTTTTATTTGCGATTGTTTACTCGAAAAAGGAGAAGGAATACCAAGAACATAATCCTCCTTTTCCCCGCCCAACATATCCATATAATAACCGATTGGACTCAACGTCGCCGAAAAGTAGATACGGGATTTGAAATTCTTACCTGCGTATTTAATTAGATAGGAGGGGTCAAGGCAAAATTGCTTTAATTTAACCTCATTCCTCCCAACCTCTGCATATAAAATGAACCTTTCATCAAATAGCTTGCTAATTCTTTGCCAGTTCTGCGCCGCGAAATAGGCTTCAAGCAATACATCCGAATTCCCCGGACTCTCTCTGAGCAATTCTTTTTCAGCATGGTCAATAAATTCCAACACCAACTGATTAAACTCTCCCAGTGGTTCCTTAAACTCAACCGTTTTAGACGGTTCAGCTTGTTTCCTTATATTGATAAAGTAGTCATTTACCTGCTTTGTAATCTCATAAATTCCTTTACTTCTCCCTCTATACTCCCTTTTAAGCTGCAAGAATGGTGCTTTTTCCAAGGTGGATGAAAACATCTCCCTGCCTCTGTCAACCAGGTTGTGAGCCTCGTCAACAAGAAGGACAGTTTCCTTTTTATGGTCATCAATCAAACGCTTTAACGAAACTTTTGGGTCAAATATATAATTATAATCACAAATAACTGTGTCAGCCGCGTATGCAAGGTCCAGTGAAAATTCGAATGGGCAGACGCTATGCTTGTAGGCGTATTTTTCAATACAAAGCCTGTCTAAAGTGTTTTCATTATGCAATATATCGAGTACTGCTTCGTTTATTCTGTCATAATAGCCGTCCGCAAACTCACAATGCTCATTGTTGCAAATCCCTTGTTCAGTAAAGCAGACTTTGTCCTTTGCTGTTATACTTACAACCTTCATGTGAAGGCCATTGGCGAATAGTTGACTGAACGCCTCCTCTGCTGTTTGCCTCGTAGTTGTTTTGGCAGTCAGGTAAAAAAGCTTTCGCAAGTGTCCCTCACCGATTGCTTTGACAGAAGGAAAAATCGTTGAAATGGTTTTCCCGATGCCTGTAGGAGCGTTAGCAAAAATCGTCTTACCCTCCTGGATGGTTTTGTATACCGAACCAGCAAGCTGTCTCTGACCAATACGGTATTGATCAAAAGGAAATTTTAACTCTTTAATGCTTTGGTCCCTCTTCAACTCATTCTCTAGTCGCAACCTAGCATAAGGCGCAAATGCAGAGACCATGTTCATCATGACTTTCTTTAACTCACCATAAGTCCTAGTTCTAATAAACCTTTTTATATCACCAGAAGTTTTCTGCACATAAGTTAGTTGAATATTGATAATGTCTAGGTTTTGGTCCTTCATGTACATATATCCATAACACTCGGCCTGGGCCCAGTGGGCAAGATTCGTCTCCTCATCGATAAGGTCAAGGTTCAAAGAGGTTGACTTGATTTCATCTATGGTAGTACTGTCCCCATTTACAAGAAGCCCGTCACATCGGCCCTCAATGTTAAAAATAAGGCCTTCATACTTTATTTCAGTTTTTAAAAACACTTCACTTTGATCGTGTTCACTATATGTTTTCTGGACTTCACGATGAATCCGTGAGCCTTCGGTAAAAGAAGAGGTTGTCCTGAACCCAGATACAATACTCCCACTTTTATAAACATACTCAGCTAAAGTTCTTACTGGTATCCTGACTTGATTCTCCATCTGCTCACCTGGCCCATAAGTTAAATACTTACATTAAGTATAGTACATACGTTCTGATTCATCCATATAAAATAAAAAATCCGTTCCAGTGAATCCTGGAACGGATTTATATCATTTACCAATGGCGTGTATTTTCAAGTAATTTGTCAATCTCAATCGGGTTCAGTTTAAAGCTCAAATCTTCATCAGAGATTTCCATAGTCTCTTCCAACAGCTCGTCAATATCCATGCTAATTCTTCCCATACCGAACCTCCTCATATTTTTCAGCAGGACCCAATAGATGTCCGCTTCGTGGAAATAGTTCGTTTATTATATGAGGGTTCTGGGGGTAGTTTAACATCATGAAAACTTTCCCAAGTTGTAGAGTTTTTAATATATTTAGGAAATTTCGTGTAATTTTGCTGCTTCTTGAAAAAATAACTTATCAAGAAACAAAAAAGACCCTAAAGGGCCTTTTTTATATATTTATTTAGATTGGAGGCAAAATTGGCGGCATGCCAGCCACTAAAACTCCTAAAGCCATTGTAATTGTTGAAAGGAAAGCAACTAATTTCTTTTTCATTTTCATTCCTCCATTAATTAATTTTTTCAATATATTTTACCGCTTGATCAAACCTGCCTATCTTTTGATAGTGGTTTGACAGCAATTTGTAAAATCCAATTAACTCTTCACTTTTTCCGTCACTCTCTTCTAAATAAGGTATTACTTTCGATTCTGTATAGGCAAGCGACTTCTCTGGGGATTCAAGATTCATTAAGTAATAGTTTGAAAGTATTTTATATTTACGATTACTTAACATCTTTGATAGTTCATAAACCTCTTGAAACGCTTCTCTAGCCTTTTCTTCACTTCTCAACGCTAAATAAATCTCTCCAATAGAGTAAGTTGTGATTAAATAATGGGTATTTTGGTTGGTTTGTAAAGATTTACTCTTCTCAAAAAACAATATCGCATCTTCGTAATGGTGTAATTTTTTTTGCAAGTAACCCATGTTGTGATAAATCTCCGGAAGCAGTTTAGTTTCTTTTAATAACTCTGCATTTCTGATTAAATGTTTAAAACATTCTTGAGCTTCTTCGTAAATTTTTGAGTGAGTATAATTAATTCCTAGTAACATCATTGCGTGGAGTATTCGTTTAAAGTTATGATCTTCCATGAACTCTTGCAATGCAAGCTTTCCGTAATAAATAGCATAACCTGGCTCCTCTAAAGTTGTCTTAGCGATTGCTCGATGGTAAAATAATTCACCACTTGAAATGTCAATCTTAGAATCTTTACCAATTGAACCTAATAAGTGATCTGCTTTTTTATATATTCCCTTCTTTAATAAACATACAGCATAAAGATAGGAAAATAAAGCCAACTGAGGTTGGGAAAATATATTCTTCTGTTTGTTTAAAAGGTCATACTGTTTTTGTGCGTCATCTAACAGTTCCTTAAAAACTAAATACCTATATTTTGCAAGTTCATATGTATGTAGATTTGTAGTAAATGGAATAATACTTTCAAACTCCTTTAGTTTTTCCATTACAACGTCAGCTTCATCATTTAAGTAATAGTCAATTTTTTCATTCAAATCAGCCACTAATTGTTTGATTTGTCCCTCATTTTCCGTAATAGATGAAAGGTTGACCCCAAGCCTTTCGAGCAATAGGCCCATTGTTTCTTCATTGCCTTCCTTGGAGTTGCTTTCGATCTTGCTTAAATGAGGAACTGAACATATACCATTTGCCAGTTCCTTCTGTGTCAGACCTTGCTGGATCCTATAGAATTTAATGAGTGGTCCAAACTGCATACGTTCACCATCCGTTTTCTTTTAATCTACCATCTTTTCAGATGTTTTAAACAGTCCGAAAGTACTATTTTTTAAAAATTCTATATTTTATAAATTATTTCTTCATATAATACAACAATTTATTAAATAAAGCCACCCGAATCAATCAACCCGGATGGCTGGCAATTTTGTTAGATTCGATTATTTTACGCGTGGGAAGCCGAAACCTGATGCATAATCATCGCCAGTAGCTGCTCCTGTTCCACCTTTGATGTCGTATAGCTTTGCGCGTCTTTGGATTTCAGAACGAAGCTGAGAGTTGCTCCATGACTTGTTAGAAGACCAAAGCTTCGCTGCAAGACCTGCAATATGTGGAGTTGCCATGGAAGTACCACTCATTGTCGTGTAATTTCCATCTACTGCAGTTGAGTAAATTCCACCGCCAGGAGCAGAAACTTCAACATCTTTTTCCTGGATATAGTAGTCGCCATCTGTATTAGGGTTTCCGCGAGAAGAGAAGCTGGATACCCTATGAGTTCCATTAACGAATGCGTTGTCAAGTGATGCAACAGCGATGGCATTTGTCAATGCGCCAGGGTAGCCAATAGTGTTTGAGTATGGACCGCTGTTGCCTGCAGCTGCTACCACAAGAACACCTTTACTGTATGCATAATCAACTGCGCTTGCTATCATCGAATCCTTGCTGCTTGAACCAAGTGACATATTGATGACCACTTTTGACCCCGTACGAGCTCCCTCATCAGCAGCATGACGAATCGCACCCGCAATATCATCCGAGTAACCTGAACCGTTGTCGCCTAGTACTTTATAGCCCCAAAGTTCAGCTTGTGGTGCTACACCATAGACACCGGCTCCGTCATAGCCTCCATTTGCGACAGCTGTTCCGGCAACATGTGTTCCATGTCCCTGTCTGTCGGTACATGTTCCGTTAACTAAAGGTGAACTTTGTGTAAAGTCTTTACATTGTTCTACATTATCGGTTAAGTCAATGTGGCTGCTATTTATACCAGTATCAAGGACAGCCACTTTAATGCCGTCTCCTCCGGTCGTGTACTGAATATTATTGTCGTTATATATTGCCTGGATTCCCCATGGTGTCTGGTCAGAAGGATACGATGCCTGGACAGTGTAATCCCCTTTGCCTTTCCCTTTTCCTTCAACACGAGCCTCAACTGTGTAGGTTTCAACCTGAGATACTTCAATATTTTTGTTCTTTAACAATGCCTGATATTGATTGCTGTTTACTTCAGTTGTAAACCCCTGATTCCCAAAGTCCCATCGCTTGCCAAACTGTTCTTTCACTTTTGCTTTTTCTGCACTCGGACCCTTAATTAAAACTCGATAAGTATCCTGGCTTTCTTGCACTCCTGCTCCAAAAGCCCCTGTAGCAAACATCGAAACACCCATTGCTAAACTAAGTACAGCGGATCCGAGTATTCTCTTCTTCTTCATTCTTTTGCTCCTCTCGCCTTTGAAAATTTTACAGCATATCGGCTGCAGGATTAAGTATATTTTAAATTTTCAGCCAATATCAACTGTTAACCGGGCCTTTCTGGTTGGGAAAAATAAGCGGCAGAAAACTAGTACCGGCGCTGATTTGGAATTTAATTACTAATTACATTTCCAATTGAAACACAATTTCCCAGTATAATCGTTAATTCATTTTCAACAGATTCCTTCCTTATATGAATTTTATTTTATGGTTGTAAATAGTACTAATTCGGTAAAAAAGCACTGGTAAATTATGATCAATACATATTGGGAAACCGTCAGCTTTAGAAAGTAATAATAGAAACAATGACCCATAAAACAAAAAAAACACTCCGTAAAAATTATCGGAGTGTTTTTCCTAAAACTGTTTATTAAGTGCTTTGCTTAGAGTATTCAAAAAAGGCACATCAGGAACCGCTTTTGAGTTATTAAGGTAAAAGGCATGATTCGGCTTTATTCCGATTATACATGGCTGAAGTCCCATCAACTGGAGTTCATTAACCAATGAAACGAAGGCTTCTACTCCTTCGATTGTTAAATTTCCAACTCCATTAAAATCAAACAGAACCTCTTTATAGTCCCCCTCTTGTGATTTTTCCAATACCCTCTGTTCATTTTGGCGAATTAGTTCAACATCCAGGTTTCCAAAAAGAGGCACCAATGCAGTGCTATTGGTTAACTTTATGAATGGGCAAGAAAGACTTTTAATCTCAAAAAGTGTTTTTTCAACCAACTCTTTTTTTTCAAGCAGTTCTAGATTAGTGTCTGACAGCCGTTTCCGGTGTTTATCAACCATACTTTCTAATTCCATCAGGCGATGGTCTTTTTCAATACAAATGATATGACCGCTATCTCCATTCCAATTTACACTTATGTCAAACAGGGCATATGGCGAATTTTTGGTTATCATGGTTAATTCGCCTTCTGCCCTGCTTTCCTTATTTCCCAAAATATTCTTTGTTTTGCCTTGGCTTTCCCGGTCCACAAGATCAAGAAAGTTTTTACTTATATAAAATATTTCTGAGCTTACTTGAGAAAAATCATGGATATTATATTCACGGTCTACTAAAAAATATGGCTGTGGCAAATATTTAAGATCCGACATTTGATTTCACTCCATGCTGATTACGGTCAAGCCAATCTTTTATATCTTCAAGGTTCTTTAGGAAAAGTGTCCGTTCCGAACCATATCGTTTAAATTCATACTGACTTAACAAACGTCCTCCAATAATAACAACTGGATGGGTTGGAAGTTCTTCTAATTCTTTTATATAAGGACGAAGTTGTTCTGCATGGTAAAGGATTGAAAAAGACAGGCAAATAGCATCCGGTTTCCACTCTTCTGCTGCTTTTTTAACGTATTCCAGCGGAAGGTTCGGACCATGGTATTTAGTTTCCCAACCATATTCACTGAACAGCTGGCTAACCATTTTAAGGTCAAGGTAATGCTGTTCTTGTTCAACACAAAGAAACATTGCTTTTTTCCCATTAGGTAATACTTGCTTGTCTTTTCCATGTTGCCAATTATACCGTGCCATTACATAATCACAAGTCGAAGTTGCCAAATGTTCATCAGCGACTGTGATTTTGTTGGTTTCCCATAAGTGACCGATATGCCTCATTGCAGGAGTAATGAGGTTTTCATAAATGTATAAGCTGTCTCTCGAGGCCTTGCTCTCATCTTCTATCAGTTCCCAGGATGCATCCTGATCACCTTCTAGTAAAAGCTGCGACAGCTTTATTGCCTTTTCCATGTCACCTCACCTCATTCATTTATTATTGCCTCATCTGATAATGAATTAATCGCGCCTTCAAGCATACTGATAAATACTCTAGAAGTTTTGTCGTCATCCGACTTTTCAAAAGCGATGATCAATCTCTGGAAATTATCAACTAGATGCTCTGTTTTCATGCCTCTTGAGGTAAGAATGCCATTAAGCCAATGGGCATAATCAACGAAGTATTTCTCCTCATTCATTCTTGCAGCGGTTTGGAGATACTTTAGATGATGCTCATTGTCCTCTTTACATTTTAGCTTACCTCGTTCTCCATATTTTTCTAACAAGATAGGATAATCCCTATAAATTCCATCGGTAACTTCTTCGATAATTGAATGGATTAGTAAATGATTCATTCGGCTACCACCTTGTATCGTCCGACACTTGGACGAATTGATGCTAGCTCCTGGTCTGGATAATTCTTCTCAAGTTCATGAACTTTCTTATATGCGTCACTCGTAATATACTTTATATAATTTTCCTTTGTATCCCAGCTGATTTGAACGGTCAACTCTGATGGGCTCTGTTCATTTTGCAGCAAATGAAAGGAAATGAATCCTTCATAATCATCTACCAATCTTGATCTTTTTTGGTAGATGCCAATCACTTCATCAACCTTGCCTTCTGGTATGTTCACAGTTGAATGAACGATATACATACTCCATTTCCCCCTATCCCCTTTTAAAACATAGTCCAATTATACATTTCTAATAGTAACCATACAAATTTACTACCTACATAGTAGAAATGGAAGATTGATTGTTAAGCAAAGCTTTCTAAAATTTGTAAATAATATACTAAAAAACAATGAAAGAGTGAAATTGGTATAATCTGATAGATTCGATGATTTACGCTAAGAGGTTGGGAAATTATTATGACAACCCAGAGGCTGGTCAGACTAATAATACGCTGGGATTCATGGATATCTAGATGTTACCTATGTACAGGCAAAAAAGCTACTTCACCTTTTTAGCACGATTAACAGCAGGCTGCGCGAAAACCTATCATTTTAATATTTTTGAACAAAAGAATAAAGCTGGATGGAAGTCATCCAGCTTTCGTCTTATTTTCTTGCTGCCTTCGCAATTGCTGCGATTGCATCCTGAATCTGATCTTTCGTTACATCATAATGGGTTACAAAGCGTACATAAGTGGGACCAAACGCACCAGAGATGACTCCTTCAGAACGCAGCCTTTCGACAAAAACCTCAGAAGTGATGTTCAATCCTTCTACATCTGCAACCACTATATTTGTTTCCGGCTGCCTGGCAAGCTTAATTCCTGAGATCGATTGAATGGCTTCAGCCAAAACCCTTGCATTCCATTGATCTTCTCCAAGTCTATCTTTCATCTTTGTCAAAGCTATTAAACTTGGTGCAGCAATGACACCTGCCTGTCTCAGGCCGCCACCAAGGCGCTTCCTCCATTTGCGTGCAGCTGTGATAAATTCAGTATTACCAGCTATGATCGAGCCTACTGGTGCTCCTAATCCCTTTGAAAGACATATTTGAACTGTATCTGTGTTTTTAGCAAATTCCTTCACATCAACATCTGCAGCTGATGCGGCATTGAACAATCTGGCACCATCTAAATGGACAGGCACTTTATTAGCTTGGGCAATACTATAGATTGCGCTCATATTTTCGACAGAGACGACTGCTCCTCCTGCGCGGTTGTGAGTATTCTCCAAACAGATAAGTCCTGTTTCAGGATAATGGATATCTTCAGTACGAATTGCATTGAAAACATCCTGTGGATCCATTGCTCCCCTTTTCCCTGGAATGGTTCTGGTCTGGACTCCAGCAAGGGCAGCAACCGCTCCTGATTCATAATAAAAGATATGGGATTCTTCCTCCAACAGCAACTCCTGTCCTGGACGGCAATGGGTTAAGACAGCTATTTGGTTTCCTTGTGTCCCGCTAGTAACGTACAAGGCCGATTCCTTGCCAAGTATTTCGGCTGCTGTTTCCTCTAATTTCCTGACTGTTGGATCCTCTTTATAAACATCATCACCCACCTCGGCAGAGTACATGGCTTTACGCATTTCTTCAGTGGGTTTTGTGACTGTATCACTTCTTAAATCTATCATGATTTCCCCTCATTCCATTGGATATTTCTTATTTAATCATATTTTAACAACACAATCTTCAAAAAACTAACAGTTTCTCCTTGATAGCATTCGGGTAATTCTTCTATATACACTTAATAAAGGAGGAATATAGTATGAATATCGAAAAAGTAATGACTAGAGACGTAGAATATTGCAGTCCCGACACACCAATTCACGAGGTAGCAGCAAAAATGAGGGATCTAGATGTTGGGGTCATGCCGATTTGTGAGAATGACCAACTGACAGGTCTTGTTACTGACAGAGATATTATCCTGAAAGCTGTTGCTGATAACACTTCAATGGAATCACCCATATCCGAGGTAATGACAACAGATCCTGTGAGGGGAACCGTCCATATGAGTGCCGAGGAAGCAGCAGACTTGATGACAGACGTACAAATCCGCAGGCTGCCAATCGTTGAAGACGGAAAGATGATTGGAATTGTTTCATTGGGAGACCTTGCTGTCACGCATACGCTAGATGATGAAGCAGGACAAGCTTTAGAAGAAATTTCTACTCCTTCTGAACCCGAGAAGTAAACTATCATAAGAATAAACGGGTTTATTTGTGAGGTGCAAAACGGCAAATCACATATTAATTCGCACCGATTTCAACACACTATTCACAATACAAAAAGGCTAAGCCTTTTTTTATATTATCTTATTGTGCTAAAGCACCCAATAGTTCAATTAGCGGTCCGTGGTTATTCAAGAATACTTTTTTCTTCCACGCACAGCCCGGTCACGGTTAAGGGAAGCAGCGGTGAGTTGATAAGCGGAGAAATTCCCCTTAATTTCGAAAAAGCTTTAAAAATAGCTCAAATAGCCGGAGAAATTTTCGACTATCGACTTAAAAAACAGGCAAATGGACAATTTTGAACCATTTAATCGGAAATTCTCCGCTTATTTTCACCCAACCGAGCCATATTCTTCACTCTAACCCGGAGAATCTCCGGTTATTTTAAGTCTTGTTGGCATCTCAAATTTGCCTTTATTAACCTGTCTCGTTACTTTTAGTACATTATTTCACAAGGTCTTCGATCGTCTTATTACAATTTTAACTTAAATATCCAAACACCTTCACAATTACCATAACATCCACTTACCAAATCACTACAAAATCACATACCCACCAATAATTATTTCCGTCCATGTGAAATGACTTGTGAATGGTTAAATTACAAAAATACATTGATATAACACGAAAAATCGCACAGTGAGTTTCAATGTGAAAATCCGTGCGATTTGCTTTGTGTTTTACTTGTTTGCACCTCTGAAGTAAACCCGCCAGGAAAATGCCTGGCGGGTTATTCTTATTCAGAGATTAGCCTGAATTCCATGCCCTTTTGCTTCATCAAATGCTTTAAGGCTGATTGAAAGGTTGAAAAAGACTGTGCTTCTAATTTTATTCCATCAAGGACCATCCGCTTGACCAATTCCGGATTCATTCCTACAAATAACGTTTTGACACCCATCAATGAAATAGCAGAAGCCAACTCATGAAGCTCCCTGCCTATTTCTTCAAGGCATACATCCTCAATTCTTTCACCACTTATATCAGTTAGGTCTATAATTGCTGTTTCGATATCTTTATTTTTGATAAAGTGAAGAACTTTTTCGCGTATTTTATCAAAGCGCTCTGCTCGGATTAGTCCGGTTATAGGTACCAGTATGGTCTGAGGAACAATAGAAGGTATGATTGGCGCGGACATTTCAGAAATAATCGTCTCATATTCTTGAATTTTTCTCTCCAGCTCCACGACCCTAGATGTTTCCAAAATCCCACCCCCCGATACATATAATTCTCCCTGCTTTTACTATGATACCTTTTCAGGAATTTTTTGTATAGAAAAAAACTGCTTCTATTAACGAAGCAGTAAGTAAAAGGTCACCCTATTGATTCTCAGTTTATGACATTAATTAAATGCATAATATCTTCATAAATCTGTTCTTGATATTCGTCATCACAACATCTTTTATAATCATCAATCAAACGTCCGAGTTCTTTTAAAAAGATTAACTTTTCCTCTTCATTGATCATGGCAAACTTCTCCTTAACCGGACATAAGTCATGTGTGCGGGCTAAATTATCATAACTATTCGATTAAAACAACAATAACTTTTCCAGACTATATTATTATATTTTGTAAATGTGGAGAAACTATACATTATGCAGTCTAAAAGATTAAATTAATTAAAGAAAGGAGCAGCCATGTTACATAATATTTTCAGGCTGTGTATGCTGCTAATATCTTGGTCAACATTATTGTTATATCCTAAACGTGTATTAAAGCAGTTTCTTCCTGTCACGATGTTTGTTACAGCTTTAGTTTCAATATTATTGGTATTGTCACACCCATATAGATTATGGAAAGTCTCAGGTGGCATTAAAACGCGAATTTTCAATGATCTTAGTTTTACTCTTGGTTCCTTTTTAGTTACAAACCTCTGGGTGTTCCGCTTGGACTACGGTAATATTTGGCAGTATTTAGGAGTTAATCTTGTGATCGATTACTTATTAGCTTTTCCCACCACAAAGCTTTTTGAGAAGATGGGCATATATCAATTAGAAAAACTGAAACCATTTCATTTTTTCAGTATTATTTATTCATATGCTATTCTCGCATACGGCTTCCAGTATGTTCTTCAAAGGTCTAAAAGATAAAGGCTGCTCATTTCAATTCACCGAAATGATGGAATATCAAAAAAACCCTTCCAACAATTTGTTGGAAGGGTTTGTGACTATTCTTCATCTGTAGTGATATTCTCCATCACCAGTTGAACTCCTTTTGTATTCTCGATATAAGTGATAACTGGGTCAATTTCGTTTCTAAGTTTCGGAGTCAATGGCAATTCAATTTTATTATCATCATAGGTGAATATGACTTTATCTGGTGTTAAGGTACCACCCTCTTTTTTGTTAATTTGTTTCATCTCGGTAATTTCATCCCATGAATATTCGGTTTGTTCTAATTTCCACAGCTCATCATAATACAAGCCATTCTTGTCCATATAATAATAATTGTCAATACTTAAGTAACCACCTGCAGCCATAATCAACAGGGTAAATATAGCGGCAATAAAAATATGGAAACTTCTCTTTGTGGACTCATCAGTTTTAAAAAGGTAAATCGCCATGATGATCAGTAACACAGGAATAATCAAAAACACCGCAACCATCGATATATATGATGACATCGGGCTATCAAAAAACCAGTGTGAACGATCCAGGTAAACTGAATTGTGAATAAAAGATACGATAAAAATCCCAATTGGTACAGATGCGAAGAGCAGGATAACCGCTACTGTGATCAGCAAACTCCCGGCACGGTCAGCATTATGTGCATTCAAATCTTGTTCCCCTTTTCTAAATCTCTATATTTCCATAATATATATTCAACCACAAGCGAATAATCCCCTGCTTAAAATGGAAACTTTTTTCCTATCAAATGCAACAATAAAATAAGCCGGAATAATCTCCGGCTTGTTTTGTTGTTATTTTCTCATGTTTTCCTTGTCCTTTAATCTATTTTGTTGATCCGGAACTCTTCCTTGATCCTTGAATTCATCTATCTTTTCATCTTCACCAAGTTTTTCTCGTTCGTATTCAACCAAGCTTTGCGGGTCATTTTTTGAATTATCCATGAAGCATTTCCCTCCTTAGCATTAGTATTTATACTTTTCCCTGTAAGGAATATGCCCAAACCCGCAGACACGAAGTATATGATGGTCAGGGAACTTTTCCTCCTATGACTTTGTATTAAAGCGATATTCAACAAACATTTGATTGACATTTCATGTTGATATTCAGCATGCATTTGCAACTTAACAACTAAATTTACTCAGATTCTGCAAGTCCATCAGGTTTACATTAACGGTTTATATGGTAATTAGGATAATAAAGGATCTTAACAAATAGCATGTAGAACAAGAGGAAAGGAAAATGTATTATGAGAGAAATTACAGTAACTGTAGACTTAAAGGGGAAAAATTATTTAACCAATGTGATTGCTGATCGTGAAACATCTGACGAGGAAATCCTGGAGATGGCACGAAAGCAAGTTCAAGAGCAATGGCTCTTTTAAAATATGGAAAAGGATGTTCAGCTTTTGTCGCTGAACATCCTTTTTTGTTATCTTGTGGGAGATTGACATCAGAATGGTATTAAAATTGAGTACTGAATTATTCACCAAGACAATTAAGACATCTGAAATCAACTGACTTGAACTACAATGCAGTACAAATTTATTCGCGGACCGAAACAGTGGATATTATTCTTTACTCTTCATATAATTCAATTGGTAATCCATCAGGATCGGAAAAGAATGTAAATTGCTTATGAGTCAGTGGATCTATCCTGAATGGCTCCACTTCCACACCTTGCTTTTCAAGATAATTTTTATATGAGGAAAGATTTTTCACAGTGAAAGCGAGATGCCTGAGACCCGCAGCCTCAGGGTAACTAGGTCGTGCTGGAACGTCCGGGAAAGAGAACAATTCGATTTGATAAAGACTTCCAACACTTAAATCCAATTTATAAGACCTTCGTTCTTCTCTGTAGATCTCTGAGATGATCTTCAAGCCAAGAACTTTAGTATAAAACTCTTTTGACCTTTCATAATTTGAACAGATAATGGCGACGTGATGTATTTTATTAAGCTCCATGCCATTACCCTTTATCTTGCCCACTTTGTAATCGTTATTTTCGTGCCAATTCCCGGCATAGAATCAATATCAAAACTGTCCATTAACCTTTTAACTCCTGGAAGACCTGCACCAAGACCGCCTGAAGTTGAATAACCATCCTGCAAAACCATTCTTATATCATTTATGCCTGGACCATTATCAGCAGCAGCAATCCGAATCCCTTTTCTTCCGTTCTCTTCTAAGACGTCAATAGTAATCTGGCCGCTGCCCGCATATAAATATATATTTCTTGCGAGCTCAGAAATCGCTGTCGTTATCCTTGCCTGGTCAACGCCACCAAATTGGAGATCCTTTGAAACCTCTCTCCCTTTCTGACGGGCAAGTACTATATCAAATTCATTATTAATATTAATCGGTTCTGTCATTTGGCTAACCCTCTAACAATTGGCTTAATATCGAAATTCCTTGTTCAAGATCCAGTGCAGTATGGACATTTTCCATTGTTATGCCAAGCTCTATTAAAGTAATAGCGACTGCCGGCTGGATACCTGTAAGGACAGCTTTTGTGCCCATCAGGCTTGTCATTACTATTACATCGCCCAATACTTTTGCAATGAACGAATCAATCATATCGACTGAAGTTAAATCGATTACAACACCTTTTGCTCCCGTATCTTTAATTTTATTCAACAAGTCTTCCTGAAAAGTCAATACTGTCTGATCATCAAGTTCTACTTGAATTGAAACTAATAAATAATCTTTTAACTTTAGTATAGGAATTCTCACTTTTTATGCCTCCAAATAATTAAACTCACCAGAATTCACTATGTACAAATTATTTTCATCCAAGATGTTCTACATCCTAACACTTGCACGTTAGTAAATAAGATTTTAATTGGATTATACGCTATATATAAAGTGGTTTACAAATTAAAAGCTGTGCTTTATAGGTGAAATGCAAATAAAGTGCTATTAATATAAAAAGTTAAAAAAACCTCCAGTTAGGAGGTTTAATTAATGCTACTGCTGGGTAAAGATTTAAAAACAAAGATTAAAATGTTGTTTTTGCTCCCAGGTAACGTGGTTTCCAATAGGAATTATTCATATCACTAATTTCAACTCCTCTTGAAGAGCCTGCATGAATAAACTTACCATCGCCTAGGTAAATACCTGCATGGGATGGACCTTGCTTATACGTCTCAAAGAACACTAGGTCTCCTGCACTTGGTGAAGAGACAGGTGTTGTAGCATCCCAAATGGACGCGACAGTCCTCGGGATTGAAATTCCGACTTTGCCAAATGCATAGTTTAAGTATCCTGAACAATCAAACCCTGCAGGAGTGCTCCCTGCCCAAACATAAGGGACTCCAATATACTTTTTGGACTCAGCAATTAATGAGTTCACCTTAGATGTAGAACCATATGTAGCCATCACTGGAGTGTTTGCTGATGACACATTAGTAGCAACTAGTGTTAAAGCTGAACCTGAGAGCTTCAATGTCTGACCAGGGAAGATAAGATCAG
The DNA here is from genome assembly GCF_020524355.2 of Mesobacillus subterraneus. Classification (NCBI taxonomy): domain Bacteria; kingdom Bacillati; phylum Bacillota; class Bacilli; order Caryophanales; family Bacillaceae; genus Mesobacillus; species Mesobacillus subterraneus. The sequence continues at coordinate 1,666,820 of NZ_CP129019.1, read as the reverse complement.
ATTTTAGATTATTCATAGACATTAATTGTGATAGCGATAAATTATGGCGAGCAGCAATCGTTGACAAATTGTCACCGCTACGGACTGTATACGTGCTGGATGAGCTAGTTGGTGCTGTTGTAGCTGTTGTTGCCGTTGAAGCGGCAGTTCCAGATACATTTAATTTTTGTCCAGGATAAATCACATCCGATTTAAGTCCGTTCAATGATTTTAGTCCGCTAATGGACATTCCATATGATTTTGATATTCCCCATAACGTATCGCCTGACTTCACGACATAAGTAGCACTAGATGTGCTTGTACTTGAATTTGCACTTGTGGTGTGACTATGCGGTGCTATCACTGATAGATTTTGATTTACATAGATGGTTGAGCTTGATAGATTATTCCATTGTTGAATATCATTTATAGCAACATTGTAGATGTTTGAAAGCTTCCATAAAGAATCTCCAGATTGTACTGTGTGTAATTTATCATGAGCACTTGCAGAACCATTGAATGATGTAAATAAAATCCCGGCTGTTGCAGCCACCGTTAAAAGCTGTTTTTTCATGTTAGAGCAACTCCTTTGATTTCGATTACAAATTAATAGTAGAGTTTCCTAAACTAGTTTTGAATCTATAAATATTGGTTTGTGAGGAATAGTTTTCCTCTGGTAAAAATACCGTTTACATGGCAAAAAAGAGCCAAAACCTATAATTTGCAGGGTTTAAAGGCTCTTTTTTCCTATTTAAATCTTTTTTTGTTACATTGCTGAAATATAAGCTTAATCTTGTTGTAATTTTTCCAACTCAAACATTTTACCCAGCATTTCATATTAACAAGGGATAAAAGAACTAATTAATTGAATGAACAATGTTTTTTCTCAGGATTTGACCAATAATATTTTTTTTGTGAAACAAAAATGTCCCGCTGTAAAACAACAGCGGGACTTTTGTTTCTTGCAGGTATTATAGGTTTCGCTTAATTAACTGATTTGACAAGTGATCAACTTGCTGGCTATTTCCTGTTTCCTTGGCAGCTGAAGCAATTTGGTTAATCATCTGGCTGCTTTCTGGGTTTGTCGAGGTTGTCGAATGGAAACCAGTTGTACTGTATGTCTTATTAGTATCTAACCCGGCAGTGATTTCTTTTGCGAATTCAGTAATTCCTGCAGCCACTGGATTATTGAAAGGTTTTCCGGCGTTGGAACTCTGGAAAAGCTGCTTCATTCCATCTCCCATACGATTCCGAAAAATATACGCTGTAGCAGCACTTGCCACAACACCCATTACCGAATACGTAATGGAACGATTTTTCTTACGTTTGTACCCGAACATTTTCATCATTTTTTGAGGTATATTCGATTTCATCAGCGTGGACATCCATGCAGATCTATTCATCGGCAGCACCCCTTTGGATATTAGAGGAGCAAAGCGGCTCCTCCACTACTAGTATTAGTTTTCTGCCATTCGATATACCTGTAAAAGATAACATTCGTGCACCTGTTAATGACTAATTTAAATCTTCATACACGAGTACCCTTGCGTTATAGAGCACATAGCCATTTTCCCATTTAGCACGAACCTCCATTGCATACTCCCCAGAAACAACATTGTAGTCCCCAAGGGTCAATGGACACCCTTCAAGTCCTTTATAAACCAGCTTTCCTGTATCCATTTCCCATAAATAACACTTTACAGAATCAGGTGATTGTTCAAATAATAATCTAATCTTGTCGTCTGTTTCGACAATAATTGGAGTGGATTCTTTTACGAGTATAGCAGGGTCGGTATTTGTATCTGCCGATGCTGTCCTTCCCCATTTCCTTAAAGAATAAGTTGCAGGCTTAATCTCCACAGCATGTTTGGCAACAACCACTTCTAAATCCGGCGGGGTAGGTTTATAACGACAATAAGCGGTCCAACTGATACTGCTGAATAAAATCAATATCAATAAAGTCATGATTACCCAGAGAACGGACTTTTTCACCTAAATCCCCCATTTCCGTAAAAACCAATTGTTCCAAATACATAGACGGAATGTTAAGTGAATAGGTTTCAAATATTTCAGTCATTTCCTGAGGCTCTCAGGTTTTTATTTAAAAAATATAATTTCAGTAGGAGATATTATTTTTACCTTAAAACACTTTCAATATTATGTAACATTCCTTACATGCATATATGATCTCTTATTTTATAATGAATGATAAATAATAAAATAATGATAAAAGAGTTGGTGATGAAAATGCACGGACATGGACGTATTCAACCTGCGGGAGGACATCCTGCTGCTATTGACTTTAATGAAAATCCGTATATCGTTATCTGGGAAGTAACAAGGGCTTGCCAGCTTAAATGCTTGCATTGCAGAGCAGATGCTCAGAATAAGCCTGACCCAATGGAACTGACAGCTGAAGAAGGCAAAAATCTAATCGATCAGATTTATGACATGGGAAATCCTATGCTTGTATTTACTGGTGGGGACTGTATGATGCGAGAAGATCTCTTTGACCTTGCGGAATATGCAATTAGTAAAGGGATGCGCGTTTCAATGACCCCTAGCGCCACAGATAATGTAACGAAAGAAAACATGCAAAGAGCTAAGGAAGTCGGACTTTCAAGATGGGCTTTCAGCCTTGATGGTCCTTCTCCTGAAATCCATGACCATTTTCGAGGCACTCCTGGATCGTTTGACCTTACAATTGAAAAAGTAAAATACCTGAATGATCTAAATATGCCTTTGCAGCTTAATACGGTAATTTCCCGCTACAATTATGAACATCTTGAACAGATGGTCGAATTGATGAAAGAACTCAAGGTAGTCATGTGGTACATTTTCCTGCTTGTACCTACAGGTCGGGGACAACGGGATGCTTGTCTTACTCCAGCAGAACACGAAAAGGTATTCAGATGGCTTTATGAGTTAAGCAAAACCGCTCCATACGATATTAAAACGACTGCCGCTCAACATTATAGACGTGTAGTTTTCCAGCAAAAAACACGGGAAAATAGGGTCAATAAGAAAGAAGGCATTCGTTATGCAGACACCCTGACTAAAGATATGGCTTCTATGATTGATGGGTTGAAGCGAGCCCCTAAAGGAGTAAATGACGGGAACGGATTTTTGTTTGTTTCACATACTGGTGATGTCATGCCTTCAGGGCTACTGCCTCTTGTAGGAGGGAACGTCCGCGAAAAGCCATTGGCTGAAATATATCGAAACTCGCCTATTTTTAAAGAATTGCGAAGTCCTGATAAATATAAAGGCAAGTGTGGAATATGTGAATTTCGCTTTGTCTGCGGTGGTTCACGCTCCAGAAGCTACGCAGTGACTGGTGACTACATGGAAAGCGAGCCATTTTGTGTCTATATTCCAGAAACAATGCGAAAAAAAGAAACAATGGTGTAGTTCTTCAGCAGCTCCTTATTTGGAGCTGTTTTTATTTTAAAAGATCTTTTTTCACTAAGACTAGTGTCCAGCTTCAGCACTTATAGTGGCTTAGCAAGGGCTTACCCATTTGTATTTTGACACTTTCATGACAACGCAAAAACTGTGACATAAAGCACGGCAACCAGCACCGTTCAGGTTTTACAATTAAACTAACGAAAGGATGGTGCAAAGATGACAATCAAGATTGATCAAAACGCATTCAAATGGTTTGAACAGGAATTTGATACACCAAAACCGTTTCACATCCGCCTTTATCCTCAATATGCCGGGTTTGGTGTTAAGAACAAAGGCTATAGCCTAGCATTCTCACTAGAAGCACCTGCTATTGCCGCTGAACAGCAAGAGATTGATGGCATAACCTTTTTTGTGGAGTCGAATGATACATGGTTTTTTGACGAGACAGATGTAGAATTAAAGTTAAGCGACACCTCTGGAGAAATTTTCGCTAAATATATTGAACTTAATTGAAACTAAGGAGTCCCTGTGTATATAGGGACTCCTTTTTACATTTCCAATGGTGCTTTAATTCCAAGCAATCTAAGTCCTTCTTGAAGAACAACGCTAACGGCATGAACCAATATAAGCCAGCCATCTTTTTCTGCATCATCTCCAAGAATCCGGACCTCTCCGTAGTATTTATTAAAAGCCTGGGACAGGTTTAGAACATATTTAGCAATGAGGGATGGATCATTTTTCTCGACCGCTCTCATGATTGTATCCGGAAATCCTCGAAGCTCATTTATCACAGGCCATTCATCATCAGCAGCCAAATTGACTTCCCCATTGCCAGCTTTATATGACCCCTTCCTCAGCAAAGACTGTGCCCGGGCATTTGTATATTGAACATATGGGACTGTTTCGCCTTCGACTTTTAGCATCTCTTCAAGGGAAAACTCAATATCATTCATACGGAAATTTTTTAGATCATGAAAAACAACCGCACCTGTACCGACCATCACAGCAATATCTTTTTTATTTGCCAAAGAAGGATTTTTATCCTCAATATTCTTTTCGGCCAACTGAATGGAATCTTGGAGCACATGTTCGAGTAAGACAACCTTGCCTTTTCTTGTGGACATTTTTTTGCCGTCCTTTAACATCATGCCAAATGGAACATGAGTAATGCCGGTCTCCCATGGAAGGTCCGATTTTGCAAGCACTGCTTTCAGTTGTTTAAAGTGCAGACTTTGCTCGTTGCCAACCACGTATAAAGACTTTACAAAAGAATACTCTTCGAATCTGTACTTGGCTGCAGCTAAGTCCCGGGTTGCGTACAAAGTAGCGCCATCCGATTTTTTTATTAGACAAGGAGGAAGTCCATAGTCATTCAATTTGACTACTTGTGCCCCATCAGAGTCTTCAAGCAGTCCATTTTCTCGCAGCATTTCCACAATTGTTTCCATCTTATTATTATAGAAAGCTTCCCCAGCATATGAATCAAACTCAATTCCCAACAGATTGTATATTTTCTTAAACTCCTTCAACGATTCGTCCTTAAACCACTTCCAAAGTCTAAGTGCTTCGGCATCCCCATTTTCCAGCCGCCTGAACCAGTCTCGGCCCTCTTGTTCAAGCTGTGGCTGACTTTCTGCGGTTTCATGAAATCTTACATACAGCGCGAGCAGTGCCTGAATCGGTTCAGCCTTCACTTTTTCCTCATTGCCCCAAAGCTTGTATGCCGTGATGAGTTTGCCAAATTGAGTTCCCCAGTCACCTAGATGATTGATTTTAACTGTTTTGTAACCTGATTTTTCATAAATAAGCGAAAGTGAATTCCCGATAACGGTTGAACGCAGATGGCCCATTGAAAATGGTTTAGCGATATTTGGCGAGGAAAGGTCAATTGTTACAGTCTGACTTTCACCAAGGTCAAGGTCTCCATAGTGATTCTTTTTTTGCCGTATTTCATGTAAAAGTTCTTTAGCGACGCATGCCTTATTTAAGTATGCATTTATATATCCGCCAGCTGCTTCAAATCGATTAAATGAGCCATCGATCTGGTTTTGCAATCGTGAACTTACATCTTTGGCAATTGCAACTGGTGGTTTTCGCATCATTTTCGCCAGTTGAAAACATGGAAAAGCCATGTCACCTTGGTGCAAAAATTTTGGTTTCTCAATTAACCTCTCTATTTCATTACAAGTAAGATGCCCATCTAGCTCGGCAGCAAGCAATTCTGAATACAGCTTGATAAATTCCATTAGAATTTTCCTCCTTTATAAAACAAAAAAAACTCCCGCCTCTATATAAGAGACGAGAGTTTATCCCGCGGTACCACTCAAATTGTTCCAAACTAAGGAACCTGCTTTCATTGATAACGGGGAAGTTCCCGGCCGTCCCTACTCATTTTCAGGAAAGCATCTCAAAAGTGCGCTTCATTACTCTTATGCACCAGGCTTCCACCGTCCCTGGCTCGCTATTGCATGATAAAGTAACTACTCTCTTTTTCATCGATTAGATATTTTTACCATTATAAACAACTGCTATGTCATTATGCAATCATTATTTTCGATATTTTTTAGACACAATTAACTATTTAACTTTTAATCCTGTGTTGAATTCTTGGATGGATCGATTGTAATCATCAAACGTTTCCACATAGTTGCCGCTGGTATAATCGCCTATCACTTTCCGCCAGAAGTTCCTTGCTGGTTCATTTTTCTCTACCTGGGTGATACTCCATTTTCCAGGGAATTGATCAAACAGCTTAAATGCAGCAATTTTGCCGAATCCTCTCCTGTAAAATTTCCTCATTATAAAAAACTCAAGGATGACATTTGGGTCACCGCTTTCGACCATTGCAAACCCTGCCAGCTCCCCATTGTGGAGTATAAAATAAGCGTGTAAATCTGCTTCAGACCAATATGGCTTCAAATCAAACGGTGCAAAACTTCCATTCTCTTCAAGCTTGAAATTCTGAAAGACCGTAAATTCATAAATATAAAATTGAACTAAATTGTGAAGAATTGCTTCATCCTCTTGTTTTACTCGCACTATATCAATCACAGAGATTCCCCTTTTTTCAAGATATATATAAGAATTCAGCCATTTATCAGGGAAATCCTTTTTCTCCTTAAAAAGTCTTTTTACTCTTCTCTGTTTGGATATGAATAATGGTAGGTTATTTCTTTTCCCTGCATCGAGATTTCTACTCTTTCTAAACCATCGCTGGATTCGAATGTGTATGATGTGCCGTCACCCTTGATTTGCTTCCATATCCCCGATGATTTGATTTTATTGATATAATCTTTAAACTGTTGCGGTACTCCTCGTTCCCATACATATTTTTCTTTATCACCTATTAACTCTACTGGTCTTAATCCAACAGGATATGGGAGACTTCCGTAGCCATGGGTAACATAAAGCTGCTCATCATGTCGATATGGTTTAGGTTTGTTAACATCTAGTGATGAAATGACCCGGAAGATTTCAGAGTATTCAAGTTTTGGGTAATCGAAACTGAAATGCATTGTTTCTTTTCCGGCTTCGACAAAGAAATGGTACCGGAGACTAACATCCATCATCTTGAGGTGTTCGATATATAATGATGTTGGATAAGGAAAGTTCACCATCTCTTTTGCCATATTCATAGCGCTCGTATTGATAATTTTTTTCTTCTCTCCATCGGTTACAAACTCAGCCATTCCTACTTGTTCAGGGTTTCCTTTTTCAAAAAAGGCATAACCTTCCTCGTTTTTTTCGCTATATATGCTTTCTAAATCCCAATTGAGACTGAGTTCATTATCTGCTTGCGATTGTCCTGACCCATTTTGAGATTGATAATGTTGTTGTAACTGGATGAGCAGACCTGCCGAGATGATTACAAATATTGCTGTTAATACAACATTTTTCAACTCGAATATTCTATGTTTAATATTTAATCCAGCTTGTGCACGAATCGATGACCTGATTTTACTTCTCATCCTTTCTTTTTCATCTTCTCCCGGGGTAACTGATCTTAGGGCAGTCCAATTTCGTTCAGAAGGTTTTTTCAAAGTATTCGCTCCCTTCCAATACATCCATTTTCTTTAATGCAGCTAATCCCCTTGACAAAGTCTTTCTGGTTTTTGATTCCGACCAACCCAGGATTTCGGAGATTTCCTTAGTGGAACACTCTTCAACCTTTTTCAAAGTAATCACAAGCCGGTAGTCCGGTTTAAGCTGCTGGATTGCTTCCAGTGTTCTCTCTATTGTTTCTCTGTGTTCAATATACTGTTCAATGTTAAAAGGTGACTGGATCTCAGGGTCATTAGCAAATAAGGAAAAAATCCTCTTTCTTTTTCTCTTGCGTATTTCATCTATTACGAGATGCTTTGCTATACTAAAAAGCCAGGTTTTCACATTCGTTCTATTTTCGAATTTCTCAAAGGACGTAAAGGCACGCAAAAAAGTGTCATGTACCAAATCCTCGCAGCATTGGCGGTCTCCCATCATGTAAAAAATAAACCGGTAAATATCTTTATAATAGATCTCATACCATTCCATGATCTGCTGTTCCTTAAATTTATCGTTTATTTCCCCCACCTCATTTCCCCATCTATACGATAAGTCGAAACAGAATGAAAAGTGTGACACATTTTTGCTCCTTATTTATCTATTATAAAGTAAAAATGAGTCCTTACCTTTTAAGATAAGGACTCATTTTACTAGTATTCTTCGATCTCCCAGGTATGTGTGAACTGAATACAGCCCTTTAATGTTTGTGCAACCGGGCATCCTTTTTCAAATACATTCAATGCTCTTTCAGCTGCTTCGCTTTTCCCCGCCGGGACCTTCAGCTCGTAGTGACAGCTTATTTTGGTAATTTTTAATACTCCTTCAGGTGCTTCAATAGTTCCTTGGACTTTAGCCATGACTTTATCAGGTGAAGTTGGTATTTTACGCGCCTCCAGCGCGCCAGATAGGGTTCCGACCAGTCAGCCGCCTGCTGCTGAAACGATATGGTCAAGCGTTGACGGATACTCTACCTCTGGATTAACACCATAGAACTGCTTCACTCCGCCATGGACACCAAATAACAAAGGCTCACTAAAACCATCAATATAAGCCTCTCTTATTTTGTTGGGAGTATCTTTTTGAATCACTGTTATCCTTGTTAATGCGATTGGCTCAGACAAATTACGATCCCTCCTCGAATTACTAACTCCAACATATAAGAAACCTTGCTGTTTTACAAACAATTGCCTACTGATTTTACAATTAGGCAGCCCGAATTCACTAATCTATGATACAAGCTGATGCTCGTCCAATATCTTTACATATGATGTTGTTGTAAGGTTCGGATCTTACCTATCTTCTTTATGGAAGGGGGTGAAGAGATGTTGATCACTGCGATTGTCGTTCTTTTGCTGGCTCTTGCTTTAGTCGTTGCGATTTTGTTGGGTCAGGATGCTTTAGCTAATGTCCTTTACACTTGCATCGGTGAAGTAATTGCTGTCGAAAACGGTGCTGCTTAATCTCTTTGAAAGATTTGAAACTTGATGTTCCTTACAGTCTCTCCGGCTATACCGGTATATGCCGGGGAGATCTTACTAAAAGATAGAAAGGAAGTATTTAATGAATGAAAATGAAGTAAAGCCATATATTGACCGTGTAAAAAATGATCCGTCATTAAATGAAATCCTTCATTTTACAGAATCAATCCTCAAGAAATTACCAGAAAACGAGAAAGCAACCGATAAGATTGAAGCACCAAAGGATAATCAATTGAATGCAGAAACACTTAACTCCCTGGTGACTGCTGCACAAGGCTTTATAAATCCAACTACTTTATCATTGCTTTCAAGGACTTTAAATCAGTCAGAAATTAAAGAAAAGGATTCTGACACTACTAGCTTAAAAGATAAGGTCGAACTGTTTTCAGCTGACTTGAGTGAAGTAAAAGAGGAATTGAAACAAACCAAAACTCAGTTAGCAGAAAAAACTCATCGTTTGGAAGAGCTAGAGACAACGGTACAATATCTTAAACGCCGGAGGAGACGGTAAGTGATAATAGAGTCCTTCATTTTAATATGAAGAACTCTATTTTTTTCAGGTCTTCTTAATCGATTGCATAAGGTGATTATGTAACCTTCTCAACACCTCTTAACGGTTTAAAAAAAGTACCGCCAAATAAATGGCTGTTCCCCACATAATCATAGCGGATACCTTATTTTTCATTTTTAACCCCTCAATTTTAATTGATTCACATATTCTAAGACTGCCAAGTCAACATGGTCAATGTGTACAATTATGAGCCATTATTTTTTTCGTGATCATGAAGCAACCGTCCTTGTTCGTCACGAACCCTTGCACCAAAATGGACATGCCAGTGCATATGCTTATTGCTTTGGTAGTTTCCAATGTTAGTCGAAATCGTGCAGGCCCCATAATCCTTTTCAAGCTTAGAGGCAATCTGCTTCACAACTTGAAGCACATCAATCAAAATTTCATTTTCCTCACTGGATACTGTTAAAAAGGATAAAATATGTTTTTTGGGAATGACTATAATATGTACCTCATAATATGGCCGGGTGTGATAAAACGCGAGAGTCTGCTCCGTTTCAAATACTTTTTCAACCGGGGTTTTACCTGATAATACTTCATCACAATAGAAATCTTCCCATCTTTGGTCAGCGATCATTTGAACACCTCTTTTAATTGACTTTCTCGACTTCGGGACAATGAGCCACAAATCTTTTTCACTATTCTATGGCGTAATTTTGAAGATAATGTTTTATATAATCCATGTAACTTTTTTGCAAGTCTTCAGGCAATTGATCCAAGCTAAAGAATTGAAGATCGATTGATTCAAGTTCATCTATCTCTAGTTCCCCGACATATTCATTTGTGGAATAGACTGTAGTCACTGAGTAGAGTTCGTCGCCATTGGCTACCTTTAAATAATATTCTGCACCTGATACTACGCCCTCAAGCTTCAGTTCTCCAATGTCGAGTCCCGTTTCTTCTTTTACTTCTCTTCTTGCAGTTTCTTCGAGGCTCTCTCCTAGTTCCATCAATCCTCCTGGAAGACCCCAGCCGCCGTCACTTCTATGCTGAAGAAGTAATTGACCTTTATTGTTAAAAACAAGCACAACAGCTCCTGGCAAAATAAGCGGCCTGTGGCCCACTAGTTTTCTTAACTCTCTGATATATCCCAACTCGTTCACTCCATAGTTTCTTTTTTGAATAATGCAGCTAAAAGTGCAGATGTTCCAAATTCGGAAGATTCTGGTCCCATGTCCTTCATTTTTCGGATTTCAACTGCTTTAAAGTCGTGAAAAATCTCCTTGAGTTTTTCATCCGTAAAACCTAAACCGCCTCTCATGCTTCTACCTCTATAGACCTCCCAATCGGAAATAGCGGCTCCGCCAAGCTCTCCTCCCAGAACAAAACAGGTTAGCGCGAAGAAACCACCAGGCTTTAAAGCTCTCTTTACCAGCTCAATATAACTCATTCTCCTATGAGGAGGGATATGATGAAAGCAGCCAGAATCATAGACAAGATCATATGTACCTTCTGCAATAGCGAAATCAAAAATATTGCTTTGAATAAAATCCACTTGTACATTTTGTTCCTTTGCCCTTTCTCTAGCCCACTCCAGCCCTTCTGTTGATTGGTCGACAGCATCAACATTAAAGTCATTCCTAGCCAAATAAATAGCATTCCTTCCAGGTCCACAGCCTAATTCCAACACTTTACCCGTATTAATTTTCTTCGTTTCAATATATTCCACCAAGTTCTCATCGGGATAATTTTTAAAAAAAGGAATTTTCCTTGCTCGATCAGAGTAAAATTGATCCCAATCGAAATCACTTTCTTGTTTCAAAAGATGATCCAACATTCTTAATAAATCCTCATAACTATGGATTGTTTCTTTCATATAGCCCCCCAAAAATTCTCTATTATACTCTCTCTGGTTAAAATCTCTTGCCCTGTACCATTTCAATTTTCCTCTGTATTAAATTCGACAAACTCTTGGAAAATCCTTGCAAAAATAGAAAAAAGCGACCTTCTTTTCAGAAGAGTCGCTGATTATACTAAGCTTTATTTTTCTAAAATTACCTGGATCACATGACCGGTCCCGGTATGCAATTGACCTTCAATTCGTTCCTGTTCTCCGTAGAAGAAATGCAATGTTTTATAACCTTTCAGCCATTGTAACAAGTTTGCTGGATCGTAAAGCATATCCACTGTTTTTAGCCCGCCTGTTCCATATTGGACCTGGTCCTCTGAATATACTTCAAGCATCACTATGCCACCTGGTCTTACAGCCGATACTAATTTATCAAATACAGTCTTTTGGTCTTGTTTAGCAAAATGGCAGAAAACCATGATCGCTGCGTCGAATTCGGCATTTGGTACTAGATCATGGATTAGGTCCTTCTGTTCAGTCTTGATTTTCACTCCATTGCTTTCAGCCAGCGCTTCAGTTTTCTTCAACCCATTCGGCGCATAGTCGTAAGCTGTCACATCAAGACCTTGTTTCGCAAGGTATACAGCATTCCTGCCTTCTCCTTCCGCGAAACATACAACTTTTCTCCCCTTGTCCAGCCTATGTACCTGGCTTTTTATAAATAGGTTCGGTTCCTCACCGTATACATATTGTTCAGACCCAAAACGTTCATTCCATGGATTGCCCATTCTATCACCCCTCCTTATTATACCCATTACCCTTTTTATAGTATGATTACTATGCATAAGGCTATTCTTTTTTTAAATGGGTATCAATAAGATAAGGAGGTATATCAAATGAGAGAACTAACAACAATTGATGAAGTTAAAAGCTTGATCAGTGACAATGAATTAAGCTTTATTTATGTATTGACTGATAGCTGAAGCGTCTGCCATGGTCTGCTTCCTCAGGTTGAGGAAGTGATGAGAGATTTCCCGAAAATCGAAACCCGGTTAGTAAATGCGGGAAAGGTCGAAGAAATCGCAGGATTCTTAATGGCATTCACTGTTCCCGTCCTTGTCCTATATGCAGATGGACGTGAATATTTAAGGGAAGCCCGGATTGTCCAGGTTGAAAAGTTAAGGGATGATATCACTAAAATATACGAAGGTTTTTTCGGGGAATGAGAAAGAGCTTGGAATAACCAAGCTCTTTCTCATTCAGGCAAGTTGAGATAATTTTCATATACTAATTTCCCGTCAGAAGAATATCCGGAAATCTTTGTTATATCGCTTGGGGAATCTTCAACATTTAATAAATGGAACCAGAATTTCCTATTATCACTCGTTAAAATCTTTGCATGATACTTGCCTTGATTAACCTCTAAAATGACCTTAGCAATATCCGCTTCATGAATTTCTCCGATGAATACTGTCTTGTATGTATTATTTCCTTTCGAGGAGTAATCCCCCATTAACCATGTTGCAGTTCCAAATGTTACAGGCTCAAGTTTTCCGGATGATGCTTGTTCAAAACCAGACGCCCCTCTGTATTGCCATCCTTTATTTGTATTTACATACTGAAGAATGCCATACCCATTTGTTATTTGGTAAATAGAAAATGCATCCTCAGTCTGTATTTTTTCAGTATAGATTATGTTGTCGGTATCGATTCCACTTTCTAACATTGCGTGTTCAATTGTGTTTTGGTCTTGTTCGATGTCATTTGCCAGATCATTAGTGCATCCAGCAAAAAACAAGCCTGTAGCCAAAATAATCGCTAAAACTGATTTATTCAAAGAATCACCCTTTCACTGTTACTGTAACATAACTTTTTAAAAACAGAGCTTGATGTTCTAAACAATTGTACTCTTTTATCCACCAAACGCGTGTTTCAGAAAGTAGATTTCCTCTAATGATGTAATTCGTCATTCGAATTATTCCACCCTTTATTTTCCATGAAAACATAAGGATCAATTCGTCAGGACTATGAAAAATAATCAATGGACCAACTTCCTTTAATAAGGAGAAAAGCAATGAATATGGAAACGATAAGGAGTACGATCATGGGAATTTTAAGCGGGAATCCTAAAGATGAACCAATGCATTATGGTGAGGTTTATGGCACGGGAGCCATCTTTCCGTCAATCACGGATTGATTGCTGCATACCAGACATTTATCAATCATATTGGTGATGAGGATCTCGAAAAACTTGTTCAAGAAGCAATTGAAGCGATGCAGGAAGAAAACAAGCAGGTTGAAGAATTGCTTAAGCTAAATGGAATTGGGCTTCCTCCCTCACCTCCTGAACGTCCGGTTGCTCACCTGGAAGATATTCCACCGGGAGCAAGATTCAGTGATCCTGAAATTGCCGCTGCTGTTTCAAAGGATGTTGCGGAAGGCTTAGTAGCTGCAAGCACCATTATTGGGCAATCGATCAGGGAAGATATAGCAGCAATGTATGGTCAGTTTCATATGTCAAAAGCGCAATTCGGAGCTAAAATGCTCAAAATGAATAAAACTAAAGGATGGCTAATCCCTCCTCCATTGCAAGTTAAATCTACAGAGAGTTAAATAATATTATTATGTAAATAGTTCTGAGAAGAAAAAACAGCAGATTCCCGAATAGGGTCTGCTGTTTTTTATTGATCATCGAATCTGTACGAAGGATACTCTCGGGATCGGACAAAATCCAGTTGGGTGCCTTCTAATTTGTCCGAAGTTCACTCATGTTCGGACAAAATCCCATTGCATTCCTTCTAATTTGTCCGAAGTTCACTCATGTTCGGACAAAATCCCATTGCATTCCTTCTAATTTGTCCGAAGTTCACTCATGTTCGGACAAAATCCAGTTGCATTCCTTCTAATTTGTCCGAAGTTTACCCTTGTTCGGACAAAATCCCCTTGGTTTTCTTCTACTTTGTTCGAAGTTCACTCATGTTCGGACAAAATCCAGTTGGTTTCCTTCTAATTTGTCCGAAGTTCACTCATGTTCGGACAAAATCCCCTTGCATTCCTTCTAATTTGTCCGAAGTTCACTCGGGTTCGGACAAAATCCTCTTGGTTTTCTTCTGATTTGTCCGAACCTATACCCATGGTTAGGAATGTGTGCAAGAACTGCACCGTTCAATAATCCATTTGATAGGGTTATTTCCGCCAAACCCTCTTATTCTCTACTCTTCTTGTGTACCCGAGTGAATCAAGACGCTCCAGGAACGGAATCATATATTTCCTTGATAACTCCACTGCTTCCTTAGCCTGGGGAACTTCAAACTCATCCCCTGTATGGTTTCTTAGCCTCTCAACCGCATCGGCAAAATGAGTTCCATACCAGGCATATTGATCATCAAGCATGACAATCTCACCCTGATCTTCAAGGAATCGTCTCAATTCAACCGCAATGGAGTCCGGGATGCCAGCATTTTTTATATAATCATTCAGATAAGCAACCTTCATGCCATCTGCCTTAAGTTCATTAAGCATATTCTCTGTCCGCTTCACCCAGTTTTTCGGGACATTCGGCACAAAGCTCGCCAGGTAAATATACTGTTCTTTCCTGCAAAATAAGCCTTTGTTGATGCCATTATCGATAATGAATTCAAGCAAAATTTTAGAAAATGATTTTTGCAGAGACTGAAGTAATTCCGCTTTGTTCATCCCAGTTCTCATTGAGTTTTCTTGATGGAAATCTTCCAGCCGGTCCTTGATATCTTCTTCAATGACTTCGACAACCGCTGAAAGAGCGTATTCCTTATTGGAAATCTGGACGAATTGATCATCATTCAGATTGGCCAGTATCGATCCTTCATCAAGAGCAGTTCGCTTTATCAGGTCTTCGACAGATAAACTTTTTGCTTCATATAATGCGGCATTAATTCGTTCAATTGGTGTGCCTGCCTTCTTTTTCTCGAGCTCTTCAATAGTTTGCTTGCCAAAACGATATTTATTGCCGCGCGGATCAATTACCCAACCCCCGCCAATTGTTTCCTGCGGACTTGGCCGTCGTACGATGAACCGGTCCCCACGCTTCGTGACTATTTTTTCATCCAGACGGAGCTGGCAAAGAATTTCTCCGTTGTCTTCTTTAAGTTCATTCCGGTCAAAAAAGACAATCCGGCCCATTACTTCCGCGGTACCAATATGACACTTAATTGGTGTCCTTTGTTTTACTAAATGCTCGAGGTCCTCGACAACCCTGATTGCGACATCAATCGTATTCGTAACGATAAAATGTTCCGATGAAACAAGGACTTCACCGCGTTCAAGATCATCCTTCGAAACACCTGATAGATTGATGGCTGCCCTCTGGCCTGCAAAAGCCGCCTTTGCTGACTGATGATGCACCTGCAGCTGACGTGCTCTTACTTCAAGTCCGGACGGCATTACCTTCAACAGCTGTCCCTCTTCGACTGTACCTTCGTAAACAGTACCTCGTACTACAGTACCTTGTCCCTTGACAGTAAATACCTGATCTATCGGCAGACGGAAGGCTCCCTTGGCATCACGCATTTCTTGCTCTTTCAGCATTTCTATTATCAATTCTTTTAATTCATGGATACCTTTTTTAGATAGACTATCGACCATCATGAACGGCGCATTCTCAAACACCGTCCCTTCAAGTTCACCTAAAATATCATCCTTCACAAGTTCAACGAATTCCTCTTCAACGCGGTCAATCTTTGTAATCGCAATTATGCCGGAACGAATTCCGAGAAATCCAAGAATATCAAGATGCTCCCTTGTTTGTGGCATGACACCTTCATCTGCTGCAACCACCAGTACTACTAGGTCAATTCCTGCTACTCCCGCAATCATCTGCCGGATGAAGCGCTCATGTCCCGGTACATCCACAACGGAAATTTGCAGTTCCTCATCCTCATATAATGGCGCAAAGCCAAGTTCTATTGAAATTTGCCGTTCTTTTTCTTCTTTCAGGCGGTCCGTATCGACGTTCGTCAACGCCTTGGTCAGCGACGTTTTGCCGTGGTCAATATGCCCTGCCATCCCAATGGTAAAATACCTCTTGCTCAAATGCTGACACCTTCTTTTAATATGTATAAAATAACTCTAACTTTAAAAGCAAAATAGTTCAAGCAACGATAATTAGACAATTATATTTTTGCCTATTCATGATTAAAACTAAGAGAACATCCTCAAGTTCAAGATTTCCGCCCTGTCCTTTTTAATTTGGATTCATATGTTAATAAGACGAAATAATGTTCAGGGAGTGATTATATTGAGCGATAATAAACCAAACCCAATTCCAAATAGTCTTGTCGATTTATTTGTAACAGACATCCTGCAGAAAAACGGTATTGACAAAAAGGATTTAAAGGATAAGATCACGGACGATAAGAAAAAGGCTATTAAAGATTTAGTTGAAGACCTAAGCAAGCAAGTAGACTCTTTTGTCAATGGAAACACTAAGCCTAGTAAAGATTCTGAGAAAAAATAGCCTAACCCCCAGACACCCTTTTAGACGGGTGTCTATTTTTTTCAATATGGACTCTACTTGGGGTATATACACAAGCTATCGAGAGGTTTCATTAATAAGATATTCCATACTAGATTAAAAGGAGTGAAAGCAATGTCAAACTATTATCATGATCACCACAAACCGCACCATTCTGGTAAAAGCTGCAAGAAAAAAGCGGATGTGGAGCAGGAAGCAACACAGTTCGAGTATACGGAGCAGGATTCTGATGAATTAATTTGGATTAAAGACTCTTGCAACATCAAGGTCCACACTACCGATACGCAAGCTGCGGTTTCCTTGCAAGTTGCCCTTCAGTTAGCGATCGCGCTAGTCATCAGCATTACAATTGGTGACTCTGATCAAGGTCAGTACGTCGCCCAGCAGCTTATTCAGGAAATGGGCACAGAGCAGTCTAACACACAAAAAATCATCATCAATAATTCCAAGGATGTCAACGTCACTACAACTGATACAGATGTAGCAGTAAATGTTCAGGCATTACTGCAAGTTTTGGTTGCCCTCGTTGCTGAATTGGACATTCTGTAATCTATTAATCTTGAAAGAGGTGAAAATGATGAGCAAGGAAAAAAAATGGAGAGCATTGGATCACTGTGATACTGGAAAAGGTAATAATGCGGATGTTACGCAGGAAGCTGATCAGAAGATTGTCACAAAACAACAGTCGTTCGAATGGATCATCATCAAAGATTCAGAATGCATCGATGTCCACACTACCGATACTCAGGCAGCGATCTCCCTTCAACTAGGTCTCCAAGCTGCAATTGCTGCTGTCATAAGCATTGCGATTGGGGATTCAGATAAAGGAAAAGCCGTCGTAAATGAAATCAAGCAAGTGATCAAAACGAAACAGCGAAATACACAAAAAACAATTATCGAAGGGTCAAAGCATGTTGAAGTCAAGACAACTGATACTGATATCGCTGTAAACATCCAGGCGCTCCTTCAAATTTTGGTTACCTTAGTAGCTAAGCTGGATATTCTATAAAATTAAAGCGAAGTAACCTGAAAAATGTTAGCCTGCAGACAAAATTGTCGGCAGGCTAATCAATTTCTCTGTCAATTATACATAAAACGAAGCATAGCGGCAGCGGCCAGCCTGCTCGTCATATCGCGGAAGTCTTTGGAAGGATCTATTTCCACAATATCCATTGCCTTAACTTTTTCATGGTCGGAAGCCGTTTCAATACTTGTAAGCAATTCCCTGCTGGTTATTCCCCCGGGCCCAATTGCCGGGCATCCTGGCGCAAAAGCCTGGTCCACTACGTCCATATCAACAGATAGGTATATGACATCTACTTTTTGAGATAGTCTTTCCAGTTCTTTTTTTTATGATAGGAATGATCCCAGTAATCTCAATATCTTCCATTGTATAGACTGTAATCCCTTTTTCTTTTGTATAATCATGATATGCCTTCGCATTCGCATAATCTCGAATTCCAACTTGTACAAGATTAGCACCCTTTAAGTGACCACCCTCAATTAGACTGCGGAAAGGCGTGCCATTTGTCCGTCCGCCATCATCAAGATTCCTTACATCATGATGTGCATCCCATTGGATTACCCCTATTTCCCCGAAATGTTCCTTGAAGGCGCGGATGGACGGATAACTGACTCCATGATCTCCGCCAAGCATGATATACCGTTGACAGGCATCTTTTTCGAGCATTTCCTTTACACTGACATGGAGTCTTTCAATTGATTCCTCCATATCAGTCGGATGTGTCAGCACATCCCCAAAGTCAATTATGCTAATATCCTTGTAATCTTTGTCTTTATAACCTGAAAAAGTGGAGAATGAACTCATGCTTGCCCTGATTGTTTTTGGTGCATCGGAAGCCTGTGATAATGAAATGGATGTTTTAGAGAATGGAAGACCGATTATCCCTATCTCCCCCTTCTCACCTTCTGAAAAAGGTATAAGACACTCATTGACCTTTGTCACAAACCGGTCCTTGAAAACCGACGGCTTACCTGGCTGAAGATAACTGAATTTCACCATAAGCTGTCCTTTCCCAAAGTTTTTTACCAGACTGGTAAACACTTTGTGCGTGATTCACACCAAAGTGGTATGGGATATATTTGTAGTTAGGTACATCCCAGATGACAAAATCAGCTGATCGCCCTGCTTCTAATGCCCCAGCCTCGCATGCTTTTCCAATTGCATGGGCAGCATTGACCGTGACCGCATTCCAGATTTCTTCCGCTGACATTTTCAGCTTTAATGCAGCCAGTGACATAATCATTTGGAGGTTTTCTGTAACACAGCTGCCAGGGTTGAAATCTGTCGCCAAAGCAACTGCTGCTCCCTCATCAATCATTTTTCTTCCACGGGCATAATGGTCCTTTCCCAGGTAAAATGTCGTTCCCGGAAGAAGAACAGCAACCGTATTCCCCTCGCTTAGCTGTCTAATCCCTTCATCCGAAGCGGCAACCAGATGGTCTGCACTTGCTGCCCCTAATGACACAGCAAGCTCTGTTCCTCCAAGCGGATCAATTTCATCAGCATGAATCTTCAAGCCAAATCCCTTTTCCTTTGCCTGTTGTAAAAATATCCTTGACTGTTCGATAGTAAAAACACCTGTTTCACAAAATATATCAACGAAATCAGCAAGTTCATCACCCTTAATATCATCAAGAAGCCTGGACATTTCTTTCAGGAACTCATCCTCTTTTCCTTTAAAGGCGGGAGGGACAGCATGCGCTCCAAGGAATGTTGAAACAATAGATATTGGGTACTTCTCCTTTAATTTTTGGACCACCCTCAGCTGCTTGAGTTCTGTTTCTGCATCCAGCCCATATCCACTTTTAGCTTCCATGGTCGTAACTCCGTAAGAAATCATTCTTTCAAGATGGAAGGAGGCTTTCTCGAGCAATTCTTCTTCTGTCGCTTTTTTAGTGGATCCTACTGTCGATAAAATGCCTCCACCTTGAGCGAGGATTTCTAAATACGGTACACCAGCTTGTTTCAAAGAAAGTTCATGCTCGCGTGACCCTCCGAAAACCAGATGTGTATGAGGATCAACCAGTCCAGGAGAAACAACCTTTCCCTGTGCGTCAATTCGATCGGAGGCCTTAAGAGATTCGGCTTCAGCATTTGAACCCATCCAGGCTATTTTCCCATCAATGATTCCTAATGCTGCATTCTCGTTTATGTTCAGCTCTTTCATTTCCTGCCCCTTCAATGGCTTATCAGAGCTTTTGGGTAAAATAAGCTGGCCGATATTGTGTACTATTAAATCGTATGTCAATCTTCTCCACCCTTTCATTCTCTTTTTTAAAACCTATAGTTTAAGCTGTATAAAACGAGCTATGTTTATTTATATCATTCCAAATACAGTCTCTTACCCTTTAAGGGAGCATCGGGATGTCGACGCCTTTTTCTTTGGCTGTTTCAATGGCAATATCATATCCTGCATCTGCGTGGCGGGCTACTCCCATTCCTGGGTCTGTAGTCAATACCCTTCTTAGTCTTTCTTCAGCAAGGTCTGTGCCATCTGCTACTACGACCATCCCTGCGTGAAGGGAATATCCCATACCAACTCCGCCTCCGTGATGGACAGAGATCCAGGAACCCCCAGCTGCGACATTGACTAATGCATTGAGAATTGCCCAGTCGCCGACTGCATCGCTGCCGTCTTTCATTGCTTCTGTTTCCCGATTCGGAGAAGCAACCGATCCGCTGTCTAAATGGTCGCGTCCTATTACAATCGGCGCTTTCAATTCACCGGTTCTAACGAGTTCATTGATTGCCAATCCCATCTTCACTCGCTCACCATAGCCTAGCCAGCAAATCCGTGAGGGCAGACCCTGGAATTCCACTTTTTCCTGGTCCATGTCAATCCAGCGCTGAAGGGCTTGATTTTCCGGAAATAGCTCCTTGATCAGCTCATCTGTCCTGTGGATATCGGCAGGATTTCCTGATAAAGCTGCCCAGCGGAATGGCCCTTTTCCTTCACAGAACAGCGGCCTGATATATGCTGGAACAAAACCAGGAAAGTCAAAAGCATTCTCCTCTCCATGATCTTTGGCAACCTGACGGATGTTATTGCCGTAATCAAAAGTGACTGTGCCTCTTCGCTGGAATTCGAGCATGGAAGCGACATGTTTAGCCATAGATAAAGATGATTGATTTACATATTCCTGAGGATTCTCCTCGCGGAGTTTAGCTGCTTCTTCTAACGTTAGACCAACAGGGATATATCCATTTAACGGATCATGAGCAGATGTCTGGTCCGTTACAATATCGACTTTGAAATTTCTGGACAATAATTCAAAATGGATTTCAGCTGCGTTTCCGACCAGACCGATTGAAAGGGCTTCTCCATTATGCTTGGCTTCCTTTGCCCACTCAATGGCTTCATCGATTGAATGTGTCATCCGGTCGCAATAACGGGTATCAATTCGCTTTTTGATCCGTTCTGGATCGACCTCAACGGCGATACACACCCCATCGTTCATCGTGACCGCTAGAGGCTGCGCTCCACCCATGCCCCCCAGACCAGCTGTCAACGTAATCGTATTTTTCAATGTGCCTCCAAAGTGCTGTCTCGCAACCTCGGCAAATGTTTCATATGTTCCCTGCAAGATTCCCTGGGAACCAATATAAATCCAGCTCCCCGCAGTCATTTGCCCGTACATCATCAAGCCTTTTTTATCGAGTTCGTGAAAATGGTCCCAATTTGCCCATTTAGGAACTAAAACAGAGTTTGATATTAACACTCTTGGTGCAGCGTCGTGCGTTTTGAATACAGCCACAGGTTTGCCGGACTGAACGAGCATCGTCTCATCATTTTCCAGCCTGCGCAGCGTATCAACAATTGCGTCGAATGCCTCCCAGTTTCTTGCCGCTTTGCCAATCCCGCCGTATACAACTAGATCTTCCGGCTTTTCAGCGACCTCTGGATCAAGATTGTTATAGAGCATTCTTAAAGCAGCTTCTTGCTCCCAGCCTTTACATTCCAGTTCAAGTCCCTTTTTCGCTTTAATATTTCGCTTTGCATCGATAGCCATTGTTTCCACACTCCTCAATAATTTTTAAGTTTTTTTAAACCAAGCTCTCCTGTATTTTTATAGCTGTCCACTGCCATTTATTTTTTTTTAGCCATTCTGCAAGTCTCTCGATATCTTCGGAGAAAATACGATCCTCAGTAATGGATGGAACTGTTTTTCTTGCTTCCTCATAGAAACTCCTTGTTTTAGGTGACATTTTATCAATACCACGATATTGGACTGCCTGAAGGGCACAGATGCATTCAATTGCCAGTACACGTCTGACGTTTTGGATGATACTGTGTGCATGACGGGCAGCAATCGTTCCCATGCTCACATGGTCCTCCTGATTGGCCGAAGACGGGATGGAATCCACGCTTGCAGGATGAGCAAGAGTTTTATTTTCAGAAACGAGTGAAGCAGCACTGTATTGCATGATCATCGCTCCAGACTGAAGCCCCGGTTGCGGACTTAAGAACGGGGGCAGGTCATTTAATTGCGGGTTCACTAGTCTTTCAATCCTTCTTTCTGAGATACTGGCAAATTCAGCAACAGCGATTTTCATAAAATCCATCGCGATAGCAATCGGCTGACCGTGGAAGTTACCACCTGAAATGACAGTTTCGCCTCCGTCAAAAATAAGCGGATTATCCGTTGCTGCATTCATTTCAATCTCTAGCTTTTCTTTTACATAATCGAGCGCCTGCCACGAAGCACCATGCACCTGAGGAATACATCTTAATGAATAAGCGTCCTGAACCCTTTTTTCACCCTGTCGAGTCGTCAATTTACTGCCAGCCAGTAAATTTCTCATACGTTCCGCTACATCCATTTGCTGCTGATACCCGCGTGCCTCGTGAATCGCTGGATGGAATGCGTCAATGACACCTTCAAGACCTTCCATTGTAAGGGCGGCAATCCATTCTGATTGATTTGCAAGATCATTTGCTTCAATCCAGTTGACAACACCCATCGCTGTCATTGCCTGGGTTCCATTAATCAGGGCAAGGTCTTCTTTTGCCTGTAATACAATTGGTTCAAGACCTTCTTTCTTATATGCCTCTTCTGTTGCACAAACCCTTCCCTCATAGAACACTTTTCCCTCACCTAACAGTACTAGTGCCAAATGCGATAGTGGCGCTAAATCACCGGAAGCGCCAAGTGATCCTTGCTGCGGAACAACCGGGTGGATCTGCAGGTTGAGCAATTCCTTCAGCCTTTCAGCGATGACCGGCCTGATCCCTGAAAACCCTTTAATCAACGCATTAAGTCTAAGTAAGACCATCGCACGTGAAACGACCTCTGGAAATGGTTCTCCCACACCGCATGCATGTGACCTGATCAGGTTTAACTGCAATGCATTGACATCCTGTTCATTGATAATGACATCACTGAATTTGCCGAATCCTGTATTGATTCCGTAAATCGTACGCTTGTCGGCTACGATTTTCTCTACTGCTTCCCTGCTTTCAACTACCTTCTTCATACTATCTTGACTGATAACAACTGGTTCGTCATAATAGCAAATCTGTCTGATTTGCTCCAAAGTTAACGTTTCTCCTGTTAAAACAATCATTCTCTAACCTCCTGATGAGATAAAATAAAAAGGAGACGACAATGGCATATTTAAACCATCATCGCCTCCTACTGACTAGTGGACTATAGGCAATGCAACTTTATATGTGATTAATTCCTAAACCAACCGTTTCGTGTTCAGACCCTTTTACAGGTGCGCCAATCGTTCCATAAAAAGCGACAGCGATCCATTCTCCTTCATCCTCATCTGTATAAGGTGTTCCACGGACAACAGCAAAGCGAAGTCCTACAGTGCGGCTCATTTCACCAATGGAAAGATGCCCTCGCGTGACCCCCTCCATGCCTTCCATGATCGCATGGTAAAGTGCATGGGTTTCACGGTATAAATTTGGTTGTATGAGACCATGGCGCTTGGCAGCGGTTTCCACTGCAGATATAACTTTTTGCATATTCATCGATCCTACTTTGCCAAGGCAATAGCTTACATCTTTTAACGTATCCTGAAAAAAAGTCATTTCTTCCTCTGTAAAAGATGCCAGCAGGACCGCTGTTTTCCCAATCGCAATTTTGCTCATGATGAACCCCGTTTTCTGAATTTTAACTATTGACTAATAACTTATACTAATTTTATGTTTCCTTCATGCCAATGTCAACACATATGGTAAATTTTAGTATTCTAACATAGTAGTATGATACCTTGCTAAAGCATTGAAAAAAGCGCCAAACAGGCGCTTTTTAGTTATCTATTTTCTATAGACTCTACGAGACCAAAAAGAAATCCATAGATCAGATGATAAGCCTCTTCGATGGATAAATCCTCCTTGTAGCCATCAAATCCATTCAATGCAAAATTCAGGCTCCATACTCCTTCATTTGCATCGAACATCAAGTCAAATCTGGACCCCTCACCTTTCAGGTTTTCTTCGAGGAAACTCCTGATGTCAGCGTCATACTTCTTCTGAAACTTAAGTCCGAGCATCACATCATATGTACCGAACACATCATCTTTTTCAAAACTGACGGCATCTGCTCCGATCAGTTCAAACCACTTGGATTCCAAATACATGAATTCATTATTCCGCTCTTTAAAATAACCAATTGGCTGACTAAGGAATTCGAAGGCTTCTTCCCCGAGGAACTCGTCGGTCTCTTTATTGCCTCTTTCAATATAAGCATCCTTGAAACGGACACCAGGCTCTGTTTGTTTTACCTGGACACCATTCAGTAATCCCTGGCGTTCTGCATATTCTTTTTCTTCCTTATGTAATTGAACGATACCCTTTTGCGAAGCTATATACTTCTCCATCTGTTTTTTCAGCATTTCATGTCCTCCAAATTCATTTTGCTGCTTTTTATATTGAATGTTAAACAGGCAAATAGCAAATATTCTTGATTAGTTTTCCCAAAAACTTATGAAGAATTTCGTCTGTATAGTCACATCCCCATACAAACCACTGCTTTTCCCCATATCCTGTTAATACAACACCACTCTATAAGAAAGGAGAGGCGAGTTTAATGAATTACTATTACAAAGATAATCATCGACCTGATGATGATTATAGCCATAAGAAGGAAAAGTCCCATCACCATGATAAGCATAAAAAACTTGACGATCACAGGGATTGGAATGATCACGAGGATTGGAAGAAGCACAGGGTCAAAGATAAGCATATTGATTGGGACGATGATTCTGACGATTGTGGCTGCAAAAAAAGCCATCATTATGAAAAACATTCCCATCCTTGCGTATGCAAAAAAGTCAGGGATATAAATGAAGCGCAGCACAAGGTAAAAGAAAAGAATCATGGGTGTGATGTCAGCTGTGAAAGATCAATCAGAGAGCTTCTAAATCAATGCAAACAGTCGAACTACGATACAATCCCGTTCAAATTATTGTGCGGATGCAGCAAAGGTGATTGCGAGACCTTCGTGGGTACAGGCGTAGTTAAAATCAATGACTGCTTCTATGATATCAAGTCGACATTTTTCCGGGTTGTTGATTTTACGAAGGGATCCAAATGCTGTGCGATTCTTGAGTTGCTCTGTCCAGAAAGATGTGAAAGTAAACACCATGGAATCGAAGGGTTCGTCAGAACAGGAGCTTGTTTTGAAGTCGACTTAAAAGATTTTGTAGGAATCACCTGCTTTCCTCCGGTAAAAGCAAAGAAGATGGATCCTCTGAAGATATTATGTTCTGGACGCTAATTCCCAAAATGCATGCTAAAGCCAACCCCACTCAATGTGGGGTTCCTTTATGGTCTATTAATCCGCACTTGTCCTGAATCCTATTAAGAAATACCCTTACATTCAAAAATATGTGATTGCCCTCTATCATTCGTCTATTCATTTACAGGTGTACTGGCATATAAAATAGTAAGTCAAAAGAAAGAAGCAGACTTATATTGTTTCTTACTGCTTTTGATTAAAAAAAAAGGAGGAGTGAAAGATATGAAGAGAAATACAGGTTGCAATTCAAACCATGGCTGCCCACCACAGCTTTCATGTGATGAAGCTAAAACGCTTCGGGTTGATTGCGATAATGATTCTTACTATCCTTATGGCAATCATCTTCAGTATCCAGTCGCTGACATTGATGTCGCACTAGCTGAAGTTGAGCTGCAAGTAGAAGTAGAAAGTGACATTTACCTCCCTACAGCAGCACGCGAGATCAAGCATATGCGCAGGAATGTATCTCTTACGCAATGTAAGGCAATCCGTTCAGCAATGGACTATGACAAGGTTAAACTCTATATAACTGGAGTTGTCCACAAGAATATCCAATATGTAGAGCAATGCAGCGGAGTATTGAAGGACTACAGCGTCGATGTACCATTTACTTGTAGCCAGGCTATAAAAGTCTACAATTACCCTGATTACGAACACTTAAGCCAAAAGAACACCGTGTACGAAAGAAGATTCATTGACAAGAAAGTCCATGGTGCTGATAACTGTACTTCTGGTGCGTATACGTATGAGTACTATAATGAGCCGATTGACTGCAAATTGCTTGCATCTTTTGTCAACGACCTTGATCTTTACAAGGATTTTGACAACTGGGGTCGATTCAGCCGCATTACAGAAAAGATGGAAGTTGGCTTATTCTTCAAATTGCTTCAGAAGCAGCAGGTTAACCTAGGATA
The DNA here is from genome assembly GCF_020524355.2 of Mesobacillus subterraneus. Lineage (NCBI taxonomy): Bacteria > Bacillati > Bacillota > Bacilli > Caryophanales > Bacillaceae > Mesobacillus > Mesobacillus subterraneus. The sequence goes on along the minus strand of NZ_CP129019.1, from coordinate 1,640,353 downwards.
CTGCTATGGCGGCAAAGAAGAAGAATCCTCTTCTGCCTGCGACACAGGCTACAAGATGGACCAACAGCCAAAGAGCATGAAAGACAGGATGAAAGAACTAATGAAGAGGCATGAAAGTTAACATGCAATCAAGGGTGTCTCACCTGAGGCACCCTTTTTTCCTTTATAGTGAAATCAGCTTTTGTAAGTCAAGGCATTGTTTTTGATAGAGATCAATTTGCATCCGAGCCGTACCCTGGATCATGACTCTGTCGTTCAGTATGAATTGTTCATTCCATATACAATGTAAACCTGACAGGCTAAATTCCACTTTTTCTACTAAACTTTCACGATACTCACGGGTATACCCTTCTTCCATACCAAAAGTGGAGGTAAATAAATATTCCTTGCTATTCTTGGATGATAACTCGGGCTGATGGATCCATTTTACCGGAATGATCTTTTTCCATGGGATGTGAATCATAAGAGAGTGCATGGTCCCTGATTTATCAGTACATGCATAATCAATATTCAACAGAAGTGTACCTTTAGTGAATAAGCTGGCTGAAGGCAGCAATACCTCCGCATCAATTGAGTGAAGTGAACACTCTACATTGGACACAGCTGAAATTGGCTTCGCAAGTGTGAATGTGTCAAAAATGTCAATTTCAAGCTCAACATCTGCCAGGTGTAACGGCAGCCTCACTTTCGTCATTTCAGTCTTTGATTTCTTTCCACTATATGCAGCTTTTGCTAAACCCATAGGTTCCGAGGGCGATTCAGCTGATTCATATTGATGATCATCAGATTCATATTGATATTCAGCTGATTCATATTGATATTCAGCTGATTCATCATGGTCTTCATAGAAAAAAGGTTCTTCAGGAGATTCATCTAAAGCTAATAACTGATCTGGATCTTCCTCTGAAAGATTGCTGGATTCATCAACTATTATCTCACTAGAGGATTCCTCGTATTCTTCCTGCATTTCCTCCTTTAAATAATCCTCGCTTCCGCCAACAATCTCTAATAAGTCACTTGATTCTTCCTCGGATTGTTCTATTGTAAATTTTTTTCTTGAAGATGGAGGTTTTTCTTCGAAACTTTTAATAACAGGTGGAGCTAGAATCAATGGCTTCCCTGAACTGTTTCTCTTAGGTTTGAATCCAGTTTCATTGAAATCATTGGCTCGAACCTTCGCGATTTCATCAAATACTTGATCCATTTCTGAGTCGGCCTCTGATTCATTATGACCCAATGAATGATTTCGCCAATTTCCCTGGAACAAATTCATCTCGTGAAACGTTCTATTTCTGTTTTCCATCTTTAATGGAAGGGTCTGCTTTTAGTGCAACCTATCCCTGCCCTCCTTTCCAGTGAGGTCAAAACATAAAGGGGCATATACTAATGGTGCCTAGTATAATACCCCGCCTTAACCTGTTATTTATTCTGATTCATCATAGCAATCTGGATCATTTGTTGCTGAAGAAACGCGGATTTGTTGGTTTTGAAGAACTCGAACAGTAAAATCTATAACCATTTTCTCTTCGATTGTCTGGAAGTATCCTTCATCGATCGGATGAGATGTTGGAAGCGGCTGACGATCAATCGCTTCATCCCATTCGATGATTTGACTTGATACTAATTCACAGAAAGGCAATTCATTATAATGTTGAGAGCTTTCCTGGTGGAATTGGCTCAAGTCACTTGTCAGCAATTCATCTTTTTCCGGGAATCCAGTTGGCAAAGGTTTAGAGACGAAGAAATCAAATTCCTTCCGGTTGTTCACTTGCGGCATGACAGGATGAGAAAGGAAGTGCTTTACCTCTGTTACTACCTGGAACGGAATATCAACAGTATAGGAATGCAGGTCAGAAGCTACTGATGAGGATGAAGAAGCTTCAATTTCCTGACTCGGGCTTGCGTATTGGATGTTCTTCCTTACAAATCCTTTGATAAATAATTTATTCGTTGGCAATAGCAGTCTGCATTGAGTCAATTTTATTCTCTTTTTAATATCTTTGATCTCAAGCACAGGTTCGGGAAAATTAATCAACGTATCCAGATTTACGTGCAGCGTCAATTCTGCAAGGACGACAGGAACTTTAGTAACGACCTTTCCAAGACTTACGTGTGGGTGATGATGCTTTGGTGTGCATTCAAAATGGTCTTTTGAAGGCTTACACTCATAATCAGGTTTTTTATTTTTATCTAGTTCAAACATACATGGCTCCTCCTTAGAACTCCTTAGAGTGAAGATGTTCTATCCTATGCTCTTATACTTTTTGGGTCTAGGCGTATGCCCCTATGCTTCAGGAAAAATCAAGGCAGATACCCGGTATAAACCCTTTATTTATTTGTAATGTACTGGCCGAATACCTAAACAAAAATTTTTTTGACACTTTTTTTGCTTCTATTCTTATAGCGATGAGATATTGTCTTGAATATGTATAATACAAAATAAAAAATGGCGATGACAGCTGCCATCGCCATTTTGTTGCATCTTAATAACCCTTTTTATTCATGAGGGTTAGCCATTGCTATTGTCGTCATCCATTGCCATTGATGGCAACTTGCTGATTTTGGTAAACTCTTACTCGGAATTGCAAGAAAGTTTTTTCCACGATATTATGGAATGTTCCTTCTTCGAATGGTCCATTGTTAGGTAAAGGATAACGATCTATTGCTTCATCCCATTGTACAATGCTACTGGAAACTAGTTCGCAGAATGGGATTTGATTGTAGAACTGTGTGCTTACCTGGTGAAATTGTGAGAGGTCGCTGGATAGCATCTGATCCTTTTCAGGATAACCATGGCCCAGGCTCTGTGCTCTGAAAAAGTCAAATTCTTCACGAGTATTGGATACTGGGAGTACTGGATCAGTCAAAAAATCTGTGATAATCGTTACACACTCAAATGGCACATCCACAGTCAAAGAGCGCATCTCTGAAGAAACACAATCGCTTTTAGCATGCGGGCAAGGCGTTGCATATTGGATATTTTTGCGGATGAAACCTTTAATAAATAGCGGGATACCTGTATCAGGGTTTGAAGTAGGACCTAAGAGCAATCTGCACTGGACGATTTTCACCCTTTTTTTGATATCCTTGATTTCAAGTACTGGATCCGGAAAATGGATGTCGGCAACTAGATGGTCTGTTACAGTGATGTCTGCAAGAGTAACAGGAAGGTTAGCAGCCGGTACCAAACCTGGAGTTGGCACGTTCACACATTCGTTCCTGGACGCAGACTTATTGACACTCACGCAACCACGTTTACCTTTATGGTCATTAGTCATTTTTTTCCTCCTTTTAAATTTCTTGTACAATTTATCCTATTCCTGCTAGATTTTTTGGACTAGATGAATGAATCAGCACAAATGCGGATTTTTTTCGGATCATCCATTTTTCCTCATTATTTAATTTCTTTACTACATAAAAACTAGGTACTTGCACAATTGAACTTGCTTTTTGCATAGGATTCAAAAGGAGGAGGATAAAATGAACAATTATAATTATTTCGCAGTCGACATAGGCAACAGCTGGTATAAGGTTCTGGCCTCTGATCACGGAGAGCTGATGGAATACCAAATGCCAAACGCCATTGCATTGTATGACGATGAATTTTATGAAAAGCCCTATGATGAGGAAGATATTGAACTCGAGGAAAATTTGATCGTAGAGATAAAAAGTCCGGCGATCACAAACAAAAGAGAAATCTTTTACGCTGGAAAGGCGGCTGCCAAGCAAAGAAATGTCAGCCTGACAGCAAGCAATAATCAAAAAGCTGACGAAGACCGCACATATATCCTTCTGTTTGCCGCTGCAGCCTACCATGCATCTCTCATTAATCCAACCGACATTGAACTAAGCTATTGTATAGACCAATTAGCTGTATCTCTTCCAACCACGCAATATAAGGAGAAGAAAGAAATACTCAAGCAGCGCTTGATTGGTAACCATACCATTACACTCCATAAAGTGCCGGGAATTCCGGAGCCGAAAGAACTGATTGTCAAGCTTGAAATCAAGGATGTAATTGTTGGCGCTGAAGGAGCCTGTGCCTATTTAGGATTAATTCGGGATGTCGATACACTGACAATTAAGGACGAAATTTTAGTAAAGGATTCCAAGAAAGGCGTTATCATTGGAGACCTTGGCGGTGATTCTGTAGATTTTGTCGGTATTAAGAACAGCAAACCTGTTGCGTCAGTTGAAGGAGACCACTTTGGAATCAATTTGTTTTTAGATACAATCATTAAAAAAGTTAGCAAAAATGAATTATACACCTTCGACTCCAGATCTGAACTTGAAGAGAAGCTGTTCGCCGGCCTATCAGAGTGGTACGTCGAACCCTTCGCCGGTGTCAGAAAAGATATTAGCAAGTACGTGATTCCTCAATTGAGAATCATGGCTATAAAGTATCTTGAGCATTTTGACCGTGCCAGAAGCAGTTCCAGTGAAATCAAGGGGGCATCCCGCTATATCGCAGTTGGCGGGGCAGCAAAACTTGCCCAAACGCAAATCCAGGAAGCTGCCGTCAGATGGGCCGATAAGGGACGCCCAATCGAGCTGACTTTCCCTGAAAACCTGGAAAAATTGAACGTCTTCGGACTCATGATTTTAGCCAAAATGAATCAACTCAAGAAACAACATGAGAATACCGAGGAACTAATTTCCATTGAAGGATGATCGGTATGTCAAACACCTATACGGATTATGCAAATAAGATCGCGATAACTGTCCCTGAACGATATATTGATGTCAAGACTGGAGAGTCGTATGCGGTTTCTCCAAAAATCGCGGACCAAATCGAATATCATGCTGAAAACAGTTCGCTGAGCCACCTTGTCCTATCCGCTCTCCATCATTACCTAAATCCAAAGCCAGTATTGAGTGGTGGTTCTGCTGAAATCCTTCAGCAGCTCGCCGACATTCGTTCTATGCTTGAAGATGGAATCTACCACATTCAATCACCTATAAAAGCAAGAGTCATAAAAGAGCAAACGGATGCTGCAAAATTACTCAATATGAAGGAAGTTGAAGATATTCTTGATGCGTTCGGGGGTTAATTATATTCAAATTAAGGACGGTACTCATGTACACGTCCTTCAATTTTTTCATGGCTGTGGCGGTGGAAAAAATCCTCATTAAAACATACTCATTTTATACTTTGCAGACATGCTTTCAAGCAGCTTGATTCCTCCAATGCTGTTCCCTTTCTCATCAAGGGCTGGCCCTAAAATACCAATACCAAATCTATTTGGAACAGACCCCATAATCCCACCTGATACACCACTTTTTGCAGGAATTCCGACCCTTACAGCAAACTCTCCCGAAGCATTGTACATTCCACAGGTAACCATGAATGTTTTACAAAGACGAGCCACATGGGCAGGTATCAACCTTCGATTAGTAGCAGGCTCCAAACCATCCATTGCGAACACACAACCAATCCGGGCAAGATCCAGGCAATCCATTTCGATCGCGCATTGCTTCGTATAAACCTTTAACAATTCCTCAACATCCTCATCAATCACCCCATGCTGCTTTAAAAAATAGCATAATGCTCTGTTGAGATCTGAAGTTTCATATTCTGACTGAGCAACTTCATCTGAATAACCAACAGAAGAATTACCTGCCAGTTCCTGTATGAATGAGAGAATCCGTTGGAACCGTTCCTCGGAATCCCTCCCTTTTATCATATGAGTCACTGCGAGTGCCCCTGCATTAATCATTGGATTCAACGGTTTCGAAGGACTAAATTCCAGTTTAACAATGGAATTGAACGGATCACCAGTTGGTTCATAACCCACCTTGTCAAAAACAGCCTCTTCTCCGTAATCTATAAGGGCGAGTGCAAGTGTCAGTACTTTTGAGACACTCTGCAAAGTTAGCTTCTGCTGAATGTCCCCGGCAGAGACACAAGTTCCATCATCATGAAAAATGGCAACGGACAACTCTTCAGGATTCGCTATCGCCAAGGCAGGAATGTAATCTGCAACCTTCCCGCCATCAGTATACTTTTTTGCTTTTTGTACCAGTTCATTTAATTCATCAGTAGTTCTGCAAGGCATAATTAGCTCCTCCGAATCCTTAGTTCATTACAGTAATCTGCTCAAATAACTATCTTTTCCACAGAAAAAAGGGCAATGGTATGAACATTGCCTAATTTTATGAAAAAAGTCTACGTTAAAAGCAGCCAGACTTCAATATAGAATAAATTATCCATAAAAACATTCCGAATGCAATGATAAATCCTACTTCGATGGCCGGCACGCTTGTCAGTATAGTATTATTGCCAAATGTTGCTCCTACAATCAAACCTAGAACAACAATACTGAAGGCAAGCAGTGTCAAACTGAAGGAAACCTGGTTGCTGATGCGGTCGAATTTATGAAGGATCCGATTGATTTCAGATAAGCTGATTTCAAACTTTAAATCACCTTTTGAAGCCTGGTTTAAAACATTTTCAACCTGATTCGGGATATTGGTGAATGTATCAGACAAATCCTCAGCTTTATTCCAAAGCCTTTTACCCATTTTAATCGGATCGTACCTCTCCATCATAATCTGTTCCCCATAAGGTTTGGCTATCTCCATCATATCCAGGGCTGGGTCAATTTCGGAGATGATTCCTTCAATCGTGATCAGCGCTTTCCCCATCATTGTCATTTCCTTTGGCAGGATGATCCGATGTTCCTGTGCCGCAGCAAACAACTCTTTGACGGTCAAACCTAAACTTAGACCATCTTTCGACGACCTTTCAACCGCTTTCCTGATTCCATCTACTCGGTCATAAAAATGCTGTTCATCAATATCAGAAGGAACATAGGCCATCCGGAAGATAGACTTGACAATCTTATGAGTATCCTCTTGCATGATTCCCATCATCATGGATGCAGAATCATACCTTAAGCTTGCTGACAGACGGCCTACCTGCCCAAAGTCAATAAAAATCAACTGCTGAGTTTCTTGATTATAAAGGATATTACCAGGATGCGGATCACCGTGAAAAAAACCTTCTTTTAAAATTTGGGTTATGAATGCACTTACCAATAAATCCGCGATCCTCCGTTTTTCCTCATTTTCAATAACAGTAGTATTCAGTTCGTTGAGCTTAATCCCTTCGACCTTTTCCATAGTGAGAATATGCTGAGTTGAGTAATCAGGAAAGATAACTGGCACTTTTATTGATTCACAATCTTCAAACTGCTTTTGGACCATATCCGTATTACGGGCTTCCTCAGTATAATCCAGCTCCCTGCGGATTGATTCAGACAGCTCTTCAACCATATCAGTTATATTGTAATATTGAGCCCAGTCATATCGCTGCTCAATCAACCTCGCAATATCTCTTAAAATATCAAGGTCCGTATGGACGGTCTGCTTGATTTGCGGGCGCTGGATCTTCACCATGACAGACTCCCCAGTTGTCAGTACTGCTTCATGAACCTGCCCAATCGAAGCTGCTGCTACATAATCCTCATTAAAATAGGCGAAGACTTCCTCAACTGGCCTGCCAAACTCATGGTGAAGCTTTTCTTTTATTTTTTCAATAGACACTGGAGGAACCTGATCCTGAAGCAGCTCCAATTCTTTGACAATCTCTTCAGGAAGCATATCACTCCTGATGCTGAGGAGCTGGCCAAGCTTTATAAAAGCGGGCCCCAGTTCTTCTAACATACACCTTATCCGGTAACCTGCTTCTTTTGTATTTCCTCTTTTTACATCTGCAGCGATTCGATCCTTCAATGAAAGGATATGGAACAGCCCCACCTCTTCCAGCACATAGCCAAATCCATATTTTACAAATAATGATGCTATCTCTCTATATCTATTTAACCGTCTTAATCGGTCCGTCAACATTCCATCACCCGCTGTTATTCATCGTCTTTTGAAAATCCAGGGTGAATATTCTCCATTCCGTTTTCAACCTGGTCAATATCTTTATTTAATCCGCTGCTTCTAAGTTGTGAAAGTTCCTCGCGCATTAATACAAGCTGTGCCTGTATAGTGTCTAATTCTTCCCTTGTGACAAAACCAAGCTCTGTCAGCTGGCTTCTAGCCATCTCTTTGAATTCCTTGTTCCATTCCCCGCTCTTCGATTCACCCTTTTTAAGAAAATCGTCAAAAATGGTGTCTGCTTCAGCCTGGGTCATATTCCCTTTCTCAACAAGCTTCGTAATGGTTTCATCTACTTTCTCCTTGCCCGCAACCGCTGCTCCCAGTCCAAGCAGAAAGCCGCTCTTAAGAAAATTATTCATTTAAAATCCTCCTCTTATATGAATCTATTTACTTATTAATACCCCAAAACAGAGAGCAATCACCTTTTAAAATTAAAAAAGCACCTGTTTCTATTTTGAAAACAGATGCTTACAACTTCTAGATCCTATTCAGTTTCACTGAAGTACAAGGTTTCAGTCAATGAATGAATGATTATAGTCACAGTTTAATTACATCAACTTTATCCAAGTAAGCCCAATTTTGAGGAGCTTCAAAACTAAGCTGCCAATAAGTTGAGCCATAAAGCTGATATAAATCGATCAATCTGTACTTTTCAATATAGCTTCGAATGTCCTCAAACCAGACGATATGCTCTTCGGTGCCTTTCCAATACGTGAACCATGGGGACCTGGCAGCGGTATCATACTGGATGACCGCACCAGTAGAAATAGCAAGGTTTTGTGCGTCCAGCACGGAGAGTGCTCGATATTGATTGGTCGAGACGACTTTGTCATGCCCGTAAAGCGGCAGACCGATTTGCAATTTTTCACGTGGAATCAATGTTAACGAATACCTGACAACGAGTGCGATCCACCATAGAGGAGAAACAGGATCAGGCGGTCCTCCCGGGTAGCCGTAATCAATTGTCATAACAGCCACAATGTCAGCAATCTCACCGATCGTTTTATAATCATAGGCTCCTATAATTGGATTTGTCGGGATATCTTCTGTTTTTGCATGAACGTTGACATGTAAAATAAGGTTGCCCATTGCAGCCTTCAGTTCACGGAGGAATGTATTGAAACCTTCTCTCTGCGGCGGCGGGATAAATTCGAGGTCAACGCTGATGCCGCCATAGCCTCTTTGAATTGCTAAATTCACAAGACTGGCAACAAGGTTACTGCGGTATATTGGAGAAGCCAATACATTGCCTGCCAGTTCTTTGCTGAATCCGGAAGCAGTAGTGTTTTGGATTAATAATAATGGAATGACATTCCGTTCTCTGCTTTTACGAACAATAGGGACATCATCCCCTAACACATAAGCGTATCCTTCTGCTGTAAAGGTGAAGGCCGCAACAGCAGCGAATGTAAGATTATGGGCGATGCTTTCGAAATCAGTTAGAAAGTTTGGAGAAGCGCCAGGTACGATGAATCCAAGTGTAGAAAACTGCGGCTTAACAGGTGAAGGAATATTAATGTTCTGTCCTATATACAATCTGTTGGGATCAAGTCCGGGATTTGCGCTGACGATGCTGTTGACACTCGTCCTGAACTGTAAAGCCAGCCTCCATAGTGTATCACCGGCCTTAATTTTATAATAGCGAATAATTGGCTGCAGATCTGGGATATAGAGTGCAAGCCCGGGAATGATTAAGCTAGTGGAAGGAAGTCCGTTTAAATCGACAACACTTTGGATCGATACACCATAGGTTCTGGTAATTTCCCAAAGGTTCTCTCCTGGCCTAACTACGTGGACAGCCATCTGATCACACCTTTTTATTTTTTCTTCTATAATCATATGGTGTTTGAACTGTTATATACTTCTATCATTAGAAAAGCCAAAGCGCCTTGTTCAGCCCCGACAAGCGACTATAGTGTCTAGGCGGTGGAGCTGGACACTAATCTAAGTGTAATACTTTCTTATAAAATTAATAAAAGCGGGGATTCCAAACGAAAGCCCCGCTTACACCTGATTACCTCCAACGATCTCTGTTTTCCACTCTTTTTCTGTTTCTAGATGCATAGCAGGTATCACAAATCTGGTATGGTGAATCCACATGAATCCCTTTTCCGCAATGCCTGCACTTCTTTTTATAATTTTTCACTTCTGACTTTAAAAATTCGTGAACATCGTCACTCAAGCCTGTACGAACTCTTTCCCAGTAGACAGCCTCCGTTTTTCTTCCAAGCTTATATAAAAACAATAAATGAAGACCAATTGCTTTATAAGAAAGCTCCAGTTCCTCCAGGGAGGCAGTTTTGACTGGAGGCTCCGGAAGTTCTGCATCTGCGACAATTGCCCTGATTGTTTCAAGCCATTGTTCGATAAGAGCAGGTTCTCTTGAAGAAAAAGGAAGGTGAAGGAATCCATACAGCTCCATCATTGGAATTCTCGCTTCAATTTCAGAATCCCTGATGTACTCATATAGCTCTCTTTCTTCTGACAGCGAAGCTTTGTTCGTCCCTTTAGGACTCTCGAACTTATCCCATAATTCAAAGAAAACAGCAAGAGAACGATGGTATTTTTGGAACCTTTCAAAAATACCCGAAGTTGGGGCAATGGAGAACGTCTCTACAGGTTTGTCCTCTTTCTCAAGAAGCTTTGTCATCAAACTAATATCTGAGGTAAACGCTACTCGTCCAACATTGTAAATCCCTTTTCTGCCAGCACGCCCTGCTATTTGCTTGATCTCCTGAGATGTAAGTCTCCTTCTTCTCGTACCATCGAATTTTTCATTTTCCAAAAAGACGATTCTCCTGATTGGCAAATTCAGACCCATGCCAATAGCGTCGGTCGCCACGACCACACTTGTTTCTCCTTTGATGAATCGGTCGATTTGCTTTTTCCTTGTTTCTGGCGGCATGCTTCCATAAATCATGCTAACCTGACGACCGTTGTTCTGTAGTTTCGATGCATTCTCAAGCACTTGTTTTCGTGAGAAGCAAACAAGTGCATCACCTTTCTTGGTATCCTTCAGGCTGAACTCTTTATGCTCCACCTCGAGAGGAATATCACGAGTGTATTCATAAATTTCTGCCACCCCATCATCCAGCAGACCTAACATCATTTCCTTGATATTCTTGCTTCCTATGATATGAACTTCCTCTGCATTTGCTTTTGTAATGGCTTTAAACCAGGAAAATCCTCTATCCTTATCAGCGATCATCTGTGATTCATCGATGACGACGACTTCATAGAATTCTTTTTCGTGAAACATTTCTACTGTGCACGATATATGGTTTGCTCCTTCCACAGGCTTTTCTTCCTCGCCTGTTTTAAGCGAGCAAGGAACGCCCTCTGCATTGAGCTTTTCATAAACCTCAAGAGCCAACAGACGGAGCGGAGCCAAATACAAGCCAGTTCTTGCATCCTTCATTCTTTCAAGAGCGTGGTGGGTTTTCCCTGTATTTGTTTCACCTATGTGCAGAATATATCTAACATTTCTTCTTAGAGACGGATTGTATTCTCTGCCGAAAATGTCCTCAAGCATTCGAGCTTCTTCTTCTCTTTTCCGTTTAAGCTCCGCCAGTTCCTCAGCCTTTCTCCGCTCCCTCTCTGCAAGGTCACTTTCATAGATCAAACGATGCCCCCTTTCTTCAAACTCCATGTCAGCTAGAGCCAATAAGTCCGTTACATATTCTTCCTGAAGCTTGAAAAGAAGACCATCTAAATAAATATCAGTCAAGTCGTTAATGATTCTTTTTGTTTCGGCGACAGAAAGCTTGTCCGCGAAAGCCTCCTCGTATTCGCTGAGAATTTGCTGGTCAAGATGTTTCATGACATCTTCAGCTGCTATTTGTGTAAAATATCTTAGAACACTGTTCTCAAAATGATACCCGTAAGCCTCATATTCAAAATAAAAACGCCCCCAACTCGCTGTCTGATGGACCTGTCCGGTCAATTCATCAAAAAAGTCAGCCATCGTCCTGTAATCATCAGGATTGAAAGAGCCTATAACGGTCAATCTCTCTTCCAGCATGTAAGTGTCAATATCCTTGAATTTCTGATTTTCATGAAAAATCTTTTTCAATTCTTTTGCCATCATATACCTGATTTTAAGATAGGCTGTCTCCTGGAAGCTGCTTAAAGCCGTGTGGGCAACCTGATAAATTTTCTCCTTTATGCCTGCCTTTTTCTCAAGCAGCCGGTCTTCCTCCGCTTTTTCAAGAAACTTCTTTCTCGCATGGGAATACTGCGCATCCCAACTGAGGGTATCAATCGCAGACCTAATCCACTCCTTGGTATCGAAGGGTTGATAGTCTCTCATTTCATTCCTGAAAAGCTTATTGATCAATTTCCGATCCACACCTTCAACAACATATCCCCGCTCACTCAAAAAAGCCTTCTTATCACGCTTTGAAAAATCATTCGTTGATTTAGTCAGCCATACATTGAGCCAGATTTGGCTGATGTATGTACTCCGTTTATCCAGATACTCCTCGAAATCCGGAAGTGTTTCCAGTTCACCAAGGAAATTCTGGATATCCTCCATGATCTTATTCTTCGTCTGCTTTACTGCAAGTTGGTGAATCATTTCAATTTGTGTCATATCTGAACCCCTTAAATCTGAAAAATATTAACTTTAAGACAAGCTCCTAAATGAATATTAGCTGAAAGCAACAAAAGTTACAAAAAGAACCAAAATAAAAGGCCGCACAATAAGATGTGCGTGCCCTTCCATTTAATATGCTTCATAAATCAGTGAAAAGGCTGACTATGCGTTCTTCACCTTCAACTGTTTCATGACTTTGGTTAGAACCTTTTTGTCATCCTTTGTTACACTCTTAGGTTTAATCGGTGAAACAGGCTTAATCTTATCGATGTTATCAACACTTAGGATTTCAAGGTAAAATGGAGTAGTTTTCCGATTTCCCTTCAGATATCCTTTAAGAATTTTCATTTTTTCAGAGGTACCTGTAAAAGCACCTTGATAATCCCATTCTATTTCATTTTTATATCTTGAATCCATTTTTTCTTTTAAAGCAAACGCTTCTGATAATGCATCCTCTGGTGTCATAAAGTAGGATTGCGTTCTCCTTAACCCCTTCTTTTTGCTGCCATCGCCGGCTTTTGCCTGATATAGTTTTACTAACATTTACCTCATCCTCTCTGGTTTGGTCTCACGCCTTCTCATGGTAAGTGGCAACACCAGAAGACCCGAGGAATTACGTATATAGATAGTATACCCTTTTTTCCATCAGTTACCTATTAATAAGGAAATAAATGATACTAAAAGCGAAGGAGCGTGTTTCTATACACGCTCCTTTTCCAGGTTATTTAGCAATAACAGCCTCTTTTTCATTTTTTCTCTCGTGGCGGATTGTTGCCTGTGCAGCCGCCAGTCTGGCAAGCGGCACACGGTATGGAGAACAGCTTACATAGTCTAGTCCCGCATTGTAGCAGAATTCAATTGAGCTTTTTTCACCGCCGTGTTCACCGCAAATACCGGTCTTTAAGCCAGGCTTAGTCTTACGGCCAAGCTCCACTCCTGTCTCAACCAACTTGCCCACTCCCTCACGATCAAGGACCGCAAACGGATTTTCTGGAAGGACCTTTTGTTCGATATATGCCTGAAGGAACTTTCCTTCAGCGTCGTCCCTGCTGTAGCCGAAGGTTGTCTGTGTCAAATCATTCGTACCAAATGAGAAGAAGTCTGCTTCCTCGGCGATTTGATCTGCAGTTAAAGCAGCACGCGGTATCTCAATCATTGTTCCCACAGTATATTGAAAATCCTTGCCAGTTTCTTCCCTAATACTTTGCGCAGCTGCATTTACCAGTTCACGCATTTCCTTTAACTCATTGACATGACCTACTAGAGGAATCATGATTTCAGGCTGTGCATCGATACCCTTATAAGCCAAGTTCACTACAGCATAGAAAATCGCTCTTGCCTGCATTTCATAGATTTCTGGATGAATCATGCCCAGTCGGCAGCCACGGTGGCCGAGCATCGGATTGAATTCATCCAATTGCCGTACCTTCTTAAGCAACGCTTGCTTTTCTTTAAGCTCTTTCGAGTCCGGGTCCTGGATTTGCAATTTGGTGATCTCGATAATGAGTTCTTCTTTATCAGGCAAGAACTCGTGTAAAGGTGGATCCAGCAAGCGAATTGTTACTGGCAGCCCCTGCATCACTTCAAGAATTCCTTCAAAATCCCCCTGCTGCATAGGCAATAGTTCATCAAGTGCTGCATTTCGCTCATCGTAAGTTTCAGCAAGAATCATTTTCTGGACAATTGGCACCCTTGCTGCGTCCATGAACATATGTTCTGTACGGCACAGACCAATACCGCCTGCACCGAATTCCAGAGCCTTGGCAGAATCCTCTGGATTATCTGCGTTGGCGCGGACTCCAATTTTACGTTCTTCATCTGCCCATGCAAGCAATAGCTGGAACTCTTTAGAAAGCTCGGGTTCGATCATTGGGATTTCACCAAGCATTATCTCACCAGTTCCACCGTCAATTGTAATGATATCACTATGTTTTACTACCACTTCGCCAACACGGAACTGCTTTTCATGAAGATCAATTTTCATTGCTTCACAGCCACATATACAGGCTTTCCCCATACCCCGAGCTACTACAGCAGCGTGACTTGTCATTCCGCCGCGGCTCGTAACGACAGCCTGTGCAGCGATGATTCCATGGATATCATCTGGGGTTGTTTCAGGTCGTACAAGAATGACCTTTTGACCATCATTCGCTAGCAGTTCTGCCTCATCCGCATCAAAAACTACTTTACCGGTAGCAGCACCTGGTGAAGCAGGCAATCCTTTTGCCAGCTGATTGCGCTCGAAATCCTCATCAATACGTCTGTGCAGAAGCTGATCCAATTGTTCTGGATCCACGCGAAGCAGCGCAGTCTTCTTATCAATGATCCCTTCCTTTACGAGTTCTGTGGCGATGCGAATTGCAGCTTGAGCAGTACGTTTTCCAGTACGAGTCTGAAGGATAAATAACTCCCCGCGCTCGACTGTGAATTCAATATCCTGCATATCCTCGTAATGCTGCTCAAGGCGATTGCAAGTTTCAACGAATTGCTGGTAAACAGCAGGCATTTCTTCTTTCAAGGTTTGGATGGGCTGAGGAGTCCTGATGCCTGCCACGACATCTTCACCCTGGGCATTGATTAAGTATTCACCGTACAGTATGCTTTCTCCAGTGGATGGGTCACGAGTAAATGCTACACCAGTCCCGGAATCATCACCCATGTTCCCGAATACCATGCTCTGGATATTTACAGCAGTTCCGAGATGTGAAGGTATTTTATTCAAACGGCGGTATACAATTGCACGCTGGTTGTTCCAGGAATCAAATACAGCGTTGATGGAAAGGAATAACTGTTCCTTTGGATCCTGCGGGAAAGGCTTTCTAGTATGTTTTGTCACGATATTCTTATAGCCTTCGATGACTTCCTTCCAGTCCTCTGCTGTCATTTCCGGATCTGTTTCATAGCCCTTCTTTTCCCTGGTTTCTTCTAGCAAGCGTTCAAAGAAGAACGTGTCAACATCCAGGACGACATCACTGAACATTTGGATAAAACGGCGGTATGAATCGTAAGCAAATCTAGGATTATTCGTAAGCGTTGCCATCCCTTCAACTGTTTCGTCGTTCATTCCAAGATTGAGGATAGTGTCCATCATTCCAGGCATCGAGAACACTGCCCCAGATCGCACAGAGACCAGCAGTGGGTTCTCAGGGTTACCAAGCTTTTTGCCTGATTTCTCTTCAATCTCTCCCAGTGCTTCAAGCACTTGAGCCTGTACTTCTGCCGGGATAGTTTTGTCAGCATCATAATATGCATTACATGCTTCCGTAGAAATTGTGAATCCGAAAGGTACCGGGAGTCCGATACGTGTCATTTCGGCGAGGTTCGCTCCTTTACCTCCCAGAATTTCCTTCATTCCGCTATTTCCTTCATTAAAAAGATAAACAAATTTAGACATCAGCCAAAACTCCTCTCACTTTTTAAAATATCGAGTATTAATCCTGCCGTTTCTTCGATCGCCTTGTTGGAAACATTGATCACAGGGCAGCCAACACGCTTCATGATTTTCTCTGCATAATCCAGTTCTTCGAGGATTCGTTCGTAGCTTGCATAATTTGCCCTCGCACCAAGTCCAAGCGCTTTCAGCCTTTCAGTCCTGATTTCGTTCAGCTTATCAGGAGAGATGATTAGGCCCACACATTTGCCTCTCGGTACCTGAAACAACTCATCCGGGGGCTTTACCTCGGGAACAATTGGGACATTGGCTACCTTGTAACGTTTGTGAGCAAGATACATCGATAAAGGTGTTTTTGAAGTACGTGAAACACCTACCAGTACGATATCCGATCTTAAAATACCGCGTGGATCTCTGCCATCATCGTATTTGACAGCAAACTCAATCGCTTCAATCTTACGGAAGTATTCATCATCCAGCTTTCGCATCATTCCAGGTCGATGGTTAGGCTCTTTATTGAACTTCTTTTCAAAGGCATTCATCAGCGGATTCAGTAAGTCAACCGCATAGATTCCTTCCTCTTGAGCCCTTTTATCAAGATAAGCCTTGAGTGCTGGAACGACGATGGTATAAGCAATTATTGAACGCACTTGCTTTGCAACCATGATGACATCTTCAATATCTTCCTCGTCCTCAACATATGAATTTCTTCTGATATCAACCTGGCCGCCGTTAAACTGTGTCGCTACAGCCTTTACTACAAATTCCGCCGTTTCCCCGACTGAATCAGATACCACGTACACAACTTCCTTCATATCCAAATACGCTCACTTCCTAGACATTTTTTTGCTCTGCGATTTCTAGATAAACCTTGGTAATGGTTGTTTTCGTTATTCGTCCAATGACTTCATATGAGTCGGGTTTATGCTTGAGTTCTCGGACGACAGGGAGAGAATCTATTCTGTTTGTTACTAGCTTTTTTGCAGCCTGGACCAAAGTTTCCTCAGGGTTCACCGTAATAATATTTGGCATTCTCGTCATGATGACGCTTACAGGAAGGTCCTCCAGATTCTTGTTTCCGATTGCAGCCCTTAACAGGTCTTTCCTTGAAATGACTCCAGCAAGGCAACTTTCAGAATCAACAGCATACAGCGTCCCAACATCTTCTAGGAACATCTGCACAATCGCATCATAAACAGAAGTTGATTTTTGAACGACAATCGGATGGCCTTTATAGTCATTGACTTTAAGATTAAGAAATTCTGTGGATTCAAACAGTCTCTCCCTTTCCTTATTGAAAAAATAGCCGACCCTCGGCCTTGCCTCGAGGCTTCCCGCCATCGTCAGGATCGCTAAGTCTGGACGGAGAGTTGCCCGTGTCAACTTCAGCTTTTCAGCTATCTGTTCACCAGTTATCGGGCCATCCTCCTTGACAATTTGGACGATTTCTTCCTGCCGTTTTGTTAGTTTAATAGAACTCACCACCAACGTACCCCCAATAATTAATATGTAACATTATCAAGGATTTTTTTAATGTGTTATCCTTATTAATTTATAGTATATAACATTTAATTAAAAATCAAAAGAAAAGGTTTTGTTAATTCTTAGAATATAGTAAAAAAAGCTGAGAATCATACGGTTTTAGGAAATCGTTTTTCAATTTACAACTTTAAATATGTCATACTGATTCACACTGTTGGTTGGCTGAATCTAATAATGCTTCTGACAGATTTGAAGAATATTAGTGTAAAGCCGTCCAAACTTCGGGCTGCTTCTGACAGCTTTAAAGGGAATCAATGAAAAGCTGTCAGAACTTGAGCTTTTGATTGAGAAAGCAACAAAGTTTACGAAAAGAGCCTAACAAAAATCCCCCTGAGCTCTTCTCAGGAGGATACCATCACATTTATAGACTTAATTCTAAGGTCACTGGGCAGTGGTCACTACCCATGACAAAGCATTCTGTTCCAGCTTTTTTAATGGCAGGTGCCAGTTTTTCCGAAACAATGAAATAATCGATCCGCCAACCAATGTTCCTTTCTCTCACTTTATTCATGTAAGACCACCAGGTGTATATATCCTTTGCTTCAGGATGGAGATGGCGGAAGGAATCAACGAATCCGCTGTCAAGAAGGTCTGTCATTTTGCCCCTTTCCTCATCAGTAAATCCGGAATTCCCTCGGTTAGGTTTTGGGTTTTTTAAATCGATCTCATTATGGGCGACATTTAAATCGCCACAAAGGATGACTGGCTTAGTCTCTTCCAATTCAAGCAAGTACTTCCTAAGCTTGTCTTCCCATGACAGGCGGTAGCCAAGGCGCGCCAGATCACGCTGTGAGTTCGGGGTATAAACATTCACGAGATAAAACTCTCCAAACTCTACAGTTATTGCCCTGCCCTCGTGGTCGTGTTCAACTGATCCAATACCATAATTTACAGATAGTGGCTGTTTTTTCGAAAAAACAGCCGTTCCGGAATAGCCTTTCTTTTCTGCGTAATTCCAGAACTGATGGTAACCTTCCAAATCAAGGCTGATCTGGCCTTCCTGCAGTTTAGTTTCCTGTATACAAAAAAAGGTCTGCGTCCGCTTCTTTAAAGAAATCTGAAAATCCTTTACGATCACAAGCCCTGATGCCATTCACATTCCATGATACTAGTTTCATCATTCCTTATTCTCCTTGCTGCTTTTTCCAAGCATAGTGAAAAACTCATATTTTTCTATTCTAACAGTCTTTAGTCAGCGATTCTAATATGGCGATTCCCTTCTTGCAGACCGGCAATCCATCCGAAAACTGTTGCCTCACTTTTCAATAACCCAATCGAGATGAGGTGAAAAGCCTGTAGAGCACCCGAAACGACTAAAATAGATGAAGCATGGGTGATTTCTTTTTGATTTAGGTATTTAGCAATTGCCTGGATATGGTTGGGAGAAGTACCGGCGATCCTGACAGTAGCAGGCGGTGTGATTACCCTTATAGGGAGTTTCCCTGACCTATTTCAAAGGGAGGAATGAAGTAGCAAGAGCTTCACTAAATATCAAAGGATAGTTGCTCCGTTTCCCCTTCGGCTTTTTTCTTACCTGGCTTTCCCTTTTTCTCTATTGCCTGGTTTTGAATATTTGCCTTTTTATAAACCTTTTTCACATCGACCATTGGTGCTTCATAGCCAAGCTGATAAAAAGCAGGATAAACCCACGGTTCGTGAATGTATTCGTCTGGAAGCCTGCTTAACTCAGGGATAAATCGGCGGATGAACGCCCCCTCTGGATCAAGCTGCCTGCCAACTTTAACGGGATCAATGATTTTCATCTTCCCTTTCATTCCCGCGTGTTGTTGAATATAGAAATCATGTACAGCTGGTTCGTAGTCTAAATAAAGCTCTGCCAGGGCAGCAGATATCTTTTGTTCATCCAACAATAAGGTATTAGTCATAAAAGCCGTAACCATAGCACGCAAAGAAAAGTTCATCCATCCCGTTTTATCAAGACTCCTCATGGAAGCATCAATAATCGGTATTCCCGTCCTTCCCTGAATCCAGCGCTGGAACCAATCTTCATTCCATTCCCTTTTGATTTTCCTTACAGCATCTATTTGCGGATGTTGTATCTTCCTGCTGCAAATCTCGACCCTCGAAGCAAGCTTTGATAAAAAAGCTTCAAGCTGTATTTTATCTTCCTCCAGCTCACATGCTTGCATTTTTTCGTCAGTTTTCTGGTAAATGGTCCTGACCGATATGTTCCCCCAAGTTATATAAGCAGAAAGCCTTGAAGATGAAAGCGAAGACGGGAGCGGTTTTTGCTGGTTTTTAATGTAGCTTGCGAACCTGCTGTCTAGGAAGGATTCCAGCGTTTCAATCGCCTTCATTTCTCCCCCTTGCTGGTCAAAGCGAATTTTATTTCCATCCACTCTGTAATTCTGTAGTTTTTTTAAGTCAGTGAACAGAAAATCCGGTGAATTTGACGGTACATTAATCTGGTTTGGAACTTCAACTATCGGTTCTTTTACATAAGAAATTAAACGATTATTTAGAAGCTTTGCTGAGATATTTTCGAGTGCCGGACCATAAGAAAAAAGAAGCTGCCGATTTTGTTCTGCCCACTTCTTAACTTTGTCCATTAACCTGCTGTCAATATGCGTATATAATTTTATAGAATCGTAAGTATCCAGCAATTTCTCAAGAACTGGCTCGATCTCGCCGGTTGCAAGAAAGAGATTTCCTCCCTTTTCCTCAATACCAATTGACAGCTCCTCAAGACTTTCAGCAACAAATTGAAAATGGCGGGCAGAAAACGATGTGTCCTTCCATTGTGCAGGCTCCACAACATAGATCGGCAATACCTCTCCCGCCCTCGCTGCTTCGGTAAGAGGCTGATGGTCGGTAATACGCAAATCATTATTGAATAAGACTATGTTCATACAAATCACTCCGCTATAGGCTCTTTTCTATGGCTCTTTCTGAAGATTGGCGCGTCCAAAACCCTTTCATTGCAGTCATGAAGAGGAAAAATATAAAGTTAAATATGAGGATGCCACTTACCCTATTAATATTCCATTTCAAACAATACTAATTTAATATCTCTCTTAATAGGATTCCAAACATTATACCAATGAACATAGATGTCAAGGTACCAAGTAGAAAATATTCCGCCCAGTCACGATCATCCATTTGTTTAAAACGGGCGATGGATTTCGCGGTAACAATAAAGGCGATGGCTGGATACGAACTGTAGTATGTGAGTAAAATCACCAGAAGTCGCTCGATATAACCAATCAACTTCCCCCGTGACATATCGTGTTTGTTGAAGATCATATAGCTGTATTGCTCTGAAAGTCCTCTTTCACCCATACTTTTTTGCAGATATTCCGGCTCCTTCAGCTCATTCTTAAATGTATATTTCCCTTCAAAGGTTAACAGTTGTCCAGGAAGAGAGCCTAGCAGGATACGTATTATATGTCCGCTGACGGTTGTACCCAATAGTAAAATGATGACAATGACGAGGATCGTACTGGAAGCGTCCAAATTTCGTCCTTCCTCGAACAGAAGCTGAATAAATGTATCAGCATTAGAAACTATTGATTTTTGAAAAAACAACTGCAATGCTAACAATAACATCAAGAGATGCAGCAGCTGGTCCAATATAAAAAACCATAACTTATTTAAATTTTCCCGTACCGTAAATTGATCCACAAGCTTAATCTTTACCATGTCAATGATCAGGTGGGTACCTGTTATGAATAGAACTGGCCAGACAACAGTCCTCACCACATCATTCTCCTGATAAAAAAATAGCCACCCTGACGTGAGTACAGCTGTGTTCACCATAAAATGATGCAGTATATGCTTTTTAAGATTTCTCAGCTTATCCTGAACCATACGGTCGGTTTGCAGGTAAAAATCTGCTAGTAGGTGCGCGATAATTAAACTCAATAAAAGCATGCCTGCTCCTTCCACCAGAATCTAGATGTTGAATAATTCCTGCACCCGGCTTTTTATATTTGTCCTTATACTTTCTTCGAGAACATCAGATTGGTTATTGGTTACTTCATAAAAATCACTCGCCTGACGGGCATTTAAAAAACTGACGATATCACGGAAACTCCGAATAATCTGCTCGCAATGACCTTTTTTAAAATGGCTGTAAATGGTAGGAGCCGATCGATCCAGAAGCTGAGCCACAGCATTTTGCTTGCCGTAAATAAGATACAGCGAGCACACTAGCTGTTGAATATCAGTTTGTTCGATCCGCAATACATGCTGCAGCATGAACATGCTATTTATTATCTGCAAACTAGGCTCAACATCATTAAGTTGTAAATGGAAGGATTCCCTGTCCTTTTGTTTTTTTAGATGGTCATTCGCGTTTCTAGCCTGCTTCACTAATGGATGAATCCACTTTTCAATATCGATTTCCTCTACTTTCTTATCCAGGCTGCCATAGGTAATCCCAAAATAAGGCGGATTCTTTTCATATTTCCAAAGCGAGCTTATAAAAAAGGCTGTTATAAAAGCGGATGCATATCCCTCGGACAGAAGAATAAGCTCATCCCCAGAACGGTGCTTAATCTGTACTGAACCGATGTTGCCATGCCAATTACCAATATCCCTCTCAAGCTGAGTTATATAATTGCTGATCTCCTCACCATGGCCTGCAGTAGAAGACTTAGTTACATCCATGATGAATACAGAAACTGGCACCATTGCCATTCCACCTAACGTAAAAAATTTGATTAATTAATCTAACTTTATAAAAATTATATAATATAGTCAAATTTTATCGATATTAGACTTTATAATTTAATTTTGTACAGTTACCTCTTCTTCATTTTAACAAGAGCGTATGTTCGGTTCAATGGGTAAAAAGTATAAAAAAAAGAGCCCGCAGGCTCTTTTTAATGAAATTCTTATTCTTCGGTAACAACGACCTTTTCCATAACATCTCCGTTGCTCATTGCTTTAGCTGCTTCCAAATTAGAAGTAACTTTTCCGAATACTGTGTGTACGCCATTTAAGTGTGGCTGTGATTCATGGACGATGAAGAATTGGCTGCCGCCTGTGTCTTTTCCAGCATGTGCCATTGAAAGTGAACCTGGTTGGTGCTTATGCGGATTGCCTTCTGTTTCACACTTGATTGTGTAACCAGGACCACCAGTACCTGTTCCGGAAGGGCAGCCTCCCTGACTAACAAAACCAGGAATTACTCGGTGGAAATTCAAACCGTTATAGAAGCCTTCGTTTGCAAGCTTCTCAAAGTTCGCTACTGTACCTGGTGCTTCATTTGGGTAAAGTTCGAATTCGATTTTTTCTCCGTTTTGCATTTGTATGTATCCTTTTTTAGCCATGTAAATCATCTCCTTATGGTAAAATCATTGTTATCATACCACTATTCCAAATAAAAATAAAAGTATCCACCTTCAAATTGTATTTTTCCCACATGGTTGTGTTAAAATATAACTGCCTCTGCCGGACATTCGCTTGTTGCGGGACACTTAACCACTGTACGGACGGCAGGGGCCCTGCTCTGGCAGCAGGGTAATAATACATATGATTAAACCTTGCCTTAGGGTAAGGTTTTTATTTTAATTGCAAAATTGTTCAGTTAGCTGGTTAATTTGAAGACTATAAATATATGGTATTTCCTTTAGTAGTTCAATAGATTTCATGAGGGTTCCTAACACAACAAACCTAAGGAGAAGTTATGCTAAATCGAATAAATTTCAAACACAAAAAATGGATTTCAGTAATATCTTATGGATTATTCATTATATACATCATCATTGCCGTAATTTTGTTGTTCCTTAGCCCATACAGACAGGCTGCCTATGAAATTAATTCTGCCGGTGCCAACCCATATAACATCATCCCTTTCAAAACAATCACAGACTACATTAAGGCTTCTTCGCACATAAATCAAAGTATCTGGATGTCCAATTTATTTGGCAATGTCCTTGCCTTTTTCCCTTTAGGAACCTTTCTTCCATGGTTGTTCAAAAGCTTCAGCGGGTTTTGGCGAACGATCGGTACGGTCTTTCTGGCGACTACCTCAGTGGAAATCCTGCAGTATGCGACCAGGGTAGGCAGTTTTGACATCGATGATATTATTCTAAACACAATAGGCGGTGCAATTGGCTATCTATTGATCAGATTGATTTATCTTCTTATGTTGAAGGGGAAAACAAATGGACATTAGAATGTTAAAAGTCGGCGAACAGCCGCCCTGGCATCTGCTCCTCCAGGCAGATCCTTCTAAGGATCTGGTTTCAGGGTATTTAGACAAAGGATCGTGCTATGTTATGGAATCAGAATGCAGTGACACAATCGGGGTAATCTTACTAGTTCCTGTTAGTTCTCATATCATCGAAATCATGAACCTTGCTGTCGATGAATTACACCAAGGAAAGGGCTTAGGCACCATCTTGCTTAAGCATGGGATTCAAACTGCAGCTGAAAAAGGCTATAGTATGGTTGAAATAGGTACTGGGAATTCGAGTATTTTCCAACTGGCGTTATATCAAAAAGTTGGATTCAGAATCACTGGAATAGATCGTGACTTTTTTATAAGGAATTATCAAGAACCCATTTTTGAAAATGGCATCCAATGCAGGGATATGATCCGATTATCAATGCTCTTAAATGGTGAAAACCGGTTTTTAGAATAAAAAGAGTAAAGGACCCTCTTCAGGTCCTTTTTCACTTGGAAATTGTATCATTTATCAACAAAGGGAGTTCTTTATAAATCTCCACTACTTCCTCCATCTTCATCCTTACCAGTCCGCTTGAGGAAGGTGCAACGAAATCAACGGTACCAGCAACGACAGCTCCATCCTGCTTTCCCCATGGAATATCTTTTTTCCCGCTGTATTGCTGGTATACACCTTTACCAACGAAACAAACGATCTTCGGACTGAATTTCTCGATTTTACTTATTAACTCAAGTTTTCCCTGCTGGTATTCTTCTTTCGTAATCTCATCCGCTGCTTTAGTCGGACGAGCAACTATGTTGGTCATCCCATAGCCTATTTCCAGAAGCTGATAATCCTCTGAAGAATTATACTTTCTTTGCGTTATGCCTGCTTCATAAAGAATCTTCCAAAATCTATTGTTTGGATTGGCGTAATGATGGCCTGTTACGGACGAACGGATGCTCGGATTGAAACCAACAAAAAGGACGTCAAGATTTTTAAGTAAATGATCAGAAATCGGCTCCACAATCCCCACTCCTTTCCAATCTTATGTATCTATGCACTCACCAATAACGGGGAGGCAGCTCATTATTTTTTCGGATATTCTTGAAAATTCTTAGATGGAACAAAAAATCATCATAAAACATCGTTTCGGCAATTTCAAATGAATAAGCGTCTGAAAAGTGATCCAATAGTTCGTTATCAATATGGTCTTCAAGGCCGCTCAACCACATTTTATAGCCATGTTGTTCATAAACATTTGATAAACCTGCCCATTCGAACATATCTTCAAGTTCCATTTCACCCATTCTATCACTCCTTCAGCTCTCACATCCATTTTCCCAAACTTTGACACACCTTATACAAGCTCAATTCTGCACCATGTTATTACATACCTTATTTAAGTCCTCATTTCTCCACCATGCTATTACTTACTATAAAAAGCGGCAAGCATCATTGCCCAATTCATCAGAGGATAGAATATACAGGGAATTTCCAGTTTGAGATTTTTCTTTAGAAAAACCAAAACTTACCAATTCATCATAATCCCCGTTTACGATGATTGCTGAAGTAAAAAGCAATGCCTGCAGATGGAATAGTGATACATCAATCATATCTGTCAGTGAACCGCCGTTGCTGATGTTTTCCACTACAGCAACCCTCCCGCGAATCCCCAGATTTTCATAAGCATATTCAACACTATCAGCAATTGTGTCGGAAATGGCTGCAGCTGTACTGATGATATCATTCCAATTTTCATCAAAAACAAAAGCATGCCACGGAGAATGATTTGAGGTATTTAGAAACTCAATTTTAAGAAATTGCTGGTCATTATCAAATTGGTAAACAGATTTCAACGCATCCATAGTTTCCCTCCATTCGTAAAGTAGGAATAGTTTCCCACAGCAAGCAAAAGTTAATGAATTTGTTTTACATGATTTGAAATCATTAGTAAATACTTACAACGATGTTACCACAAGCATGAATTTTGTTGTTAAGGGAAAATGGTAATAACAAATATTGTGAGGAGGACAAAAAAATGGAGCAGCATAAAAATAATAAAAATTCAAACGAGCAAAATACACAGGAGCACAGCATGGTGTGCAACGATCAATTATTTTTTCAGGAATTAAGGATAGCAGCTGAAGAGGCTGAGCGCGATCATATCGATGCAGACCAAGACAAGGCAAAATAAAAGAGAAAGGCAAAATGCCTTTCTCCATTACTTCATCAACTATTGATATTTCTACACTGCTTTGCATCATTAGCGTCTTAATTGATGAAACGGTCTCTTTCGGCTGCCTCTTCCTCACGCTCTGCTTCACGTTCTTCGTACCAAAATTTTATATGGGTGAGGATTGAGAAAACAAGGAAAAAGTTCATCGACCAGACACTCACAAACGGGGTCATTCCTCCAAACTCAATCGTCTCGTACTGTTTTAAAACCATCACAATATATGACTCAATGAACACAAGGACAAAGCCGGCTACACCTGCAATTGCCATACGCATCATATCAATAACCACCTTATCGTATTATCAGATTATTTAAATAATACGACTGATTATTGATTAACGCAACTATTTTGTCACTAATTTGCCACATTTTCGAGTTGACAATTTGGCATAGGACTTAATAACTATAACCTTCATTGTAAACTCTGTTGTTTTTTCATCTGTTATTGGAATTCTTATTGCCCGAGAAGGGTTCCCGGAACATGTAAGTGAAGAACCTAATGTATATTCGAAAAACAATAATTGATAATAGCTTTATCTATTCAACTTCTTTTGCTTTTGCATAATCTCATATGATTTTTCAATAATATCAGTTAATACATCGCCTTTGTATATTCTGCCGACCTTGGTATTTTCCTGATAGTATTCTACAATCTCGTCAAGCTTGTCAGATGTATCCTTGGAGACTCTAACGTTCAATTGAATTCTTTGGGTTTCATTCATGATTCAGCTTCCTCCAAATACTTCTGCTACTATATAAAAATAAAAATCTATCATATTGCTAGCAGTTTGATATTATGTAGATATGCGTCGCTAACACCACTGCAACGTTCTCTATTTTAACATATTCCGGCATCTTTCAACACTATGTTGGTTTGATATCCGTTTTTTTCTCATACTTAAGGGTAATTTATATCTGTGCCCTATCACCCTCTAAAAGTATACTTTAACAATATGGAGAGTTTCTATGAAGCTTATAAAATGGTCATACACAAAGAGATATAATATCAAAGCTCAATTTGACGTATTTCCAAACTCAATCGCCTTATTCCGCCAAATTAAAGATTATTACTTCGTGTATACTGTGAATTGGTCATTGGGCGATCCTGTTGTCTCGAAAACCGCGTTGGAGGAAATGGAGTGGCTGTTAAATAATGAGCTGGGCACCCTGGAAAGCTACAATGGGAGTAAATTTTTCCAGCGCGATTCGGAATGATTCACATTTTTTAAATTAGGCATTTACAATTCAAACTATTTCAACTAAGATGATTTTGGAAACAACAACTGCATAATTTTTTGCACTAGGGGAGCTTATGGCTGAGAAGAACTTTGTTCTGACCCTTATGACCCGATCTGGATAATACCAGCGTGGGGAAGTGCAGGAGAAGCTCTTCGTTATATTTCTTTTTTATTCTAACGATAGAATTCAACTGCATCCACCACGCTGGATGCAGTTTTTTATTTTCCAATAAATGAACAAAAGGAGCTGTTTTGAATTGAAAGAGATTCTTTGCGGTACTAGCGAGATTACAGGGGCGAGTTTTTCAATTTACCCAATGACAGACAGGTTCGTGGATATTATCCTCTCTTCACTGAAGAAAGTTGACACAACAAAGGTATGGATGAAGTCAGATGATATCAGCACATGTGTGCGTGGTCATTCAGAACATGTTTTTGACGTTGTTAAGGCTATATTTCTGAATGCATCAATTGCGGGAGACCATGTGGTCCTGAATGCGACATTTTCAAATGGATGTCCTGGTGACAGTGCTGGGGATGCATTCATGGCAGAAGATTTAATTCTTATGAATAAAGAGCTTTCACAGAAAATCAGCCTGGAGGTCGCAACCCAGTTCGCTCTCTATCCATTAGGTATTCCTGGATATATGGATGTCATTATGGATCAAATTAAGACTGTTGACCAGCAAGGTGTCTTTAGCGGAGGCGTTCATTATTCTTCAAGATTAGATGGTGATGGCAATAAGGTGTTTGCAGCTTTGGAAAGTGCGTTTGAAGGTGCCCGGAACAGTGATTCTTCACATATTGTCATGACGGTGACTATGTCAGCCAATAGCCCTTCTCGCAAGGAGGGTCAATGATGCTCGCCAACTGGAAACTTCGTGAGGTTGTTGTCCTCTCTGTCCTGGCAGTCGTTTTTGGGGTCATCTACCTCCTATTCTTACAAATCGGCAATGTACTTGTAGGTATGTTTGGCCTTATTGGCTATGATTTGATATTCGGAATCTGGTTCATCGTTTCCATAATAGCTGCATATATCATCAGGAAGCCTGGAGCAGCTGTATTATCAGAAACGATAGCTGCAACTATAGAGGTCATGCTTGGCAATGCTATTGGTCCACGCCTGATCCTTGTTGGCATTATTCAGGGACTTGGTGCAGAAGCAGCTTTTGCAGCAACCAAATGGAAGAACTATTCAGCATGGGTGCTGGTGGCTGCAGGAATGGGTTCCTCAATCACCAGCTTTTTATGGGGCTATTTTTTAGGAGGATTTGCTGCACTGTCACCTGGTTATGTAACAGCGATGTTTTTCGTCAGGCTTGCAAGCGGAGCAATATTAGCCGGCCTACTTGGTAAATACATAAGTGACAGCCTCGCAAAGACTGGAGCGTTAAATAGCTTCCCGCTTGGCAAGGAAGCCAGAAAGGCAAAGCATAACGATGATATCTCAGCCTAGTCGTCCATTTTTGGAGGTGTCAAACTTATCTTTCAGGTTTGAGGCTGGCCAGGATCCTGTCTTAAAAAACATTACCTTCGAAATTAATGAAAATGAGAATATACTTGTTTTGGGCCCAAGCGG
This sequence comes from Mesobacillus subterraneus, assembly GCF_020524355.2. Taxonomy (NCBI): domain Bacteria; kingdom Bacillati; phylum Bacillota; class Bacilli; order Caryophanales; family Bacillaceae; genus Mesobacillus; species Mesobacillus subterraneus. The sequence goes on along the minus strand of NZ_CP129019.1, from coordinate 1,611,749 downwards.
TTCAGGAAAGAGTACCCTCGCATACTGTCTGAATAATCTGTATCCGTCTTCTGTTGATGGAATCATGAATGGCTATATTAATTATAAAGGGCGAGCGTTATCCTCCTTTGAGCCAGGAGAAGCAAACCGAAAAATTGGATTTGTCATGCAGGATCCTGATTCCCAATTTTGCATGCTGACTGCCGAGGAAGAAGTGGCTTTTGTATTAGAAAATATACGTTTCCCCAGATTAGAAATGGAAGAAAGAATACATTATGTACTTGATTTAGTAGACTTGTTGCCATTCAAACACAGACTGATTCACACCCTCTCAGGCGGTCAAAAGCAAAAGCTTGCGATTGCCTGTGCACTGGCAATGGAACCGGAATTATTGATCCTTGATGAACCAACCGCTAATCTAGACCCTGCTTCTGGGTTCGAACTAGTACAGACTTTAAAAAAATTAAAAAAATCTCATTCCTTCAGTATCCTCGTTATTGAGCACAATTTGGACAATTGGCTCGATTTTGTGGATCGCTGCATCATTTTCAATTCCAAGGGTGAGCTGTTTTTAAACGGTCCGCCAAACATTTGCTTTGCAGAATATGCAAGAGAACTCGCAAGTGAAGGCATATGGCTCCCCCGCACCATTCATGTTGGATTGAGACTACAGGATGCTGGTTTGTTAAAGAGTTCTTCACTGCCAATGACAATAAGTGAAATCATTGAACATAGTGAGGATATAGGGCAAACAATTGAATTTTTATCAACTGACAGCCGTAAGCAAATGCACACCCCCTCTCCTTCCATTATCAGTGCGAAGGGTGTCAGCTATTCAAGAGACAATCATGAAATCATCCAAGAAATCTCTTTATCAATTCATGCGGGTGAATTCATTGCAATAGCCGGGGCTAACGGATCAGGGAAGACGACTTTCTCCAAATGTTTGGCCGGTTTAATTCCATCAAGAGGTGAAATAAGGCTGTATGGTCTCTCATTAGGAGAGTGGCATGATGAAAAAAAATGGAGAAGGCTCGGATATGTATTCCAGAATCCAGAGCATCAATTTATTACTGATTCTGTGATCGAAGAAATTAATTACAGCCTTCAAGCGAAAGAGCAAGGTCCACAAAAATATAAAAATACAGAGATTCTAAAAAAACTTCGTATGGCCGATCAGTTATATAATCATCCCTTCTCTTTAAGCCAGGGTCAAAAAAGAAGACTGAGTGTGGCGGTCATGCTGGTGAATGGACAGGAGGTTTTGATCATGGACGAACCAACCTTTGGTCAGGATGCGGTTACTTCAAAGGAAATCATTGACTTTGCTGTCAAGGCTGTACCAGAGACAGGCAGCATCATCATGATTACCCATGATATGGATATAATTGATCGTTACGCAGATAAAGTTTTAGTACTCGAAAAAGGAAATATGTTATTTTACGAGTCTCCAGGCAACCTTTGGGATCAACCAGGAATTTTGGCGAGAGCGAATTTAAGAGTCCCGTTCCTCAGGGAAATGGCAATGCATGTGGAGGGAAGATATGCTGTTAAATGAAATGAACCCGAGCATTAAAGCCCTTAGCATTCTTGTCAGCATCTTGCTGCTATCGATATTTTTCGATCCAGTCACACCTTTGCTTAGTCTCATTTTGACTATAGCAATCACATTTATTTTTGGGAAGATACATTTTAAGAAGTGGATCCTGTTATTTTCTCCTTTCCTCTTCATGGCGATTGTCTATGTCTGGTCATCACTTTTGTTCCCGAGAGTAGATTGGGGAGACAGCATTATCTGGGAATGGTGGTTCATCACCATCACTGCTGAAGGGGTACAAAGGAGCATATCACTTGGATTAAGAGTGCTAAGTTTTGCTTCCCTTTCACTTCTATTTGCCCTTACGACCAATCCATTTAACTTTTTGCTTAGCTTAATGCAGCAATGCAAGTTATCTCCGAAAATTGCCTATTCCATCATGGCGGGATATCAATTCCTCCCTATGATAAAAAATGAATTTGAGATAATTAGAAGTGCCCATCGAATTAGAGGTGCAGGAAGAACAGAAACTTTATCGGATAAAATAAAGCAAATAAAGAAGTATGGCATTCCTTTACTCGCGAGCGGAATCAGAAAAGCAGAAAGAACAGCTATTGCAATGGAGTCAAAAGGTTTCACTGGAGATAAAGAACGAGAATTCTATCGAGTAATCCCAGTTTCTAAAAGGGATTGGCTGCTGTTTGGTTTGCTGATCTGCATCGTTCTTGTAAGTGCTTTAACCTCACATAAGCTTGGTTACTTGAGTTTGTATAATGGCGAATTATAAGAAAACCCAGCACCTGTGTACAGGTGCTGGGTTTCTATTAGTCTAATTTTTTACCGAGAGAATTGCTTCCCAATCAATTGTGCCGTTTTTGACTTGTTCACGTTTTTCCTTGTTCATGATGTCTGCCGGTCTCCCGCCTTTCGGCCAGTCACCTTCATGCCCTTGAAATTCTGGTCGGTCATGAGAAAGGATATATGCAGCCAAATCGATCGCTTGCTGGTCAGATAAAGTTCCACCCTGTCCTTTAGGCATGTTCTTCTTAACGTATCCTGCCATCTTCGTCATTCTTGACATACCTGCACCGTCGTTGAAAGAATTTTCTCCCCAAACAGCAGGCCCTGTGTTTGTTCCAGTACCGGATCCATCAGCAGCATGGCAGCTTGCACATGATTGTGCGTAAAGCTTTTCTCCATCCTCAATGTTAGGGACCGGGTATTGCTTAGGCTCTTTAGGTGCTCTCCATGAAAGGTCCGCTCCAGCCGGTACACCTTCTGACATGTATTGCAGATAAGCAATCATCGCGCGCATTTCTTTACTGTCAGTCGGAAACATTTTTCCATTCATGCTTCGGATCATACACCCATTGATTCGATCTTCAAGAGTGTAAACCTCGCCCTCACGCGGCCTGTATTCTGGATAGACGGCAGAAAGTCCTACCATCGGTGCTTCTTCCATCACTGTGCCTCCATTTGCGTGACAGCTTGCACATGAAAGGTTATTGCCAACGTACTCATCAGCTACTTTATTTGTTTCCATGACCAGCTCATAGCCATATTTAATACTTTCCCCAAGTGGACCATCAGGTACATCCTCCATGCTTGGCGGATTGAACTCAATTTCTTTGCTGGCGCTCTCAGTTTGCGGCAGAGGCGCAGTTGCTGTATCAGCTGGCCCCAGGTCTTGGCTTATTTTCCAGCCGACAAATAATGAACCAACGATTAAAAAACCAATAATAATTGCAAGACTATTTTTCATAATGTTTTCCTCCCTATGTAGATTATTCAAGTGCTACTCAATTCCACTATACCCATTGTAGTATAAATAACACTACTAATTTTATATTTAATATGTAAAAATAGTGAAAACTATCAAAATAGGAAAAAGGAGCTAGATTACTCCAGCTCCTACTTTTCTTTTCCTAAATAATAAAGAAACCAGACGGCATGGTTCTGTTCATCATAAGCAGCACGCCTGAAAACTTCTTTTATAACCGGGTCAGCAGCTTCATCAGCTATTTCATGATAAAAATCAGTTGTTCTTTGTTCATCCTTGAAAGATGCTTCAAGTGCTGCAACATATGATTCACCACATTCTTCAATCAACATTGGACGTGGCTGCTTTCCTGTTAAAGTTGTATAAATTTGTGAAAACTGCTGTAGATGTTTTTTTTCATCATTAAGTATTTCATTGATTTGGTCCCGCTGTTCAGCATTCGGTGCCATACCTGCAAGCTTTGCATAGCATTGTGTGGCACTGTATTCACCATTTATAGCTTTAATTAGATCATTAACAAGCTTTTGATTCTGTCTGTAATGTTCATAATATGGATACATGTCTATCCTCCCCAAATTCTTTGTATCAGTGTATGGAGAAGAGTGAAGGGCGTGATTGCATACAATCATTTTGGATTAAGCCCCTCATATTCAACAAAAATCCCATTAAAATGCTTCTTTTCTTTTACCATTTTGATTCCGGATTCCTTCATATAGTGACCTGTGTCACGATTCAAATGGCAGCCATCACATAGCCGTTTCCAGACCGGAGTCAGGACATCCTGCAAAGCCGCAAGCGTTTTCGATTCTGTTCTGACATGCTCAAAAAGAACAATTTTCCCTCCTGGTTTACACACTCTTCTCATTTCCTGAAATACTTTTTGCGGATCATTTACGGAGCAAAGAACAAGGGTAGCTACAACTGTATCAAACTCACCATCATGAAAAGGAAGTGCTTCTGCCATCCCCTGGTGGAACTCGACTGGCAGTTCGAACTCTTTCGCTCTGCGTTTTGCCTGATCAAGCATATAGGGATTTGGCTCCAGTGAAACAAACCTTTCCACTTTTTCTTTAGAATAATAAGGGAAATTCGCTCCCGTACCTGCACCAATTTCAAGTACATTTCCCTCTAATCCAGAAACTATCTTTTTCCTGACCCGTGCGATCCACCTTTTTTCAAGAGGTCCCATGAATGTATCATAAAAAAAAGCAAACAACTTCCCCAAAATCAGTACTCCTATCTGTTTTCGTTTTTACCTATTATAATAAAAAAGGCCCTGGAAAAGCTATTGCTTAAACCAGGTCCTTTCTTTATGGCTCCATGGATTAACTGTCGCCAATTCTTATTGATTTAGGAGATTCAATACTCAAGTATCTTAAGGCTTTAAAACTACCTTGATACAGTCATCTTTTCGGTCATTGAACATCTCATACCCTTTCGCTGCATCTTCAAGGGGGATTTTATGTGTGATGATGTCAGTTGGATCAAATTCACCGTTAGAGACCATGTCGAATAGTTTAGGCATGTAGTGAATAACTGGAGCCTGTCCCATTTTCATTGTGATATTGCGTTCGAAGAATCGGCCAAGCGGGAACATATTATACCTTAACCCATATACCCCGGTGATTTGTAAGGTCCCGAATTTCCTTATAGCAGTATGGGCAATTTCCAGTGCTGAAAGGGTACCACCCTGAAGCTTCAATTTTTGTTCCACTTTTTCCACAACAGACTTCTTACCATCCATTCCTACACAATCTATTACTACGTCCGCACCACCGTCAGTCAAGTCTTGCAGGAATTTCCCTGGATCATCTTCCTGTGTAAAATCAAAAATTTCTACATTATTGGTCTTTCTAGCATGCATCAATCTGTAGTCGAGGTGATCAACAGCAATGACTCGTTTTGCCCCTTTCATCCAGGCAAATTTTTGCGTCATCAATCCAATTGGCCCACTGCCAAGAACAATTACTGTATCTCCTTTTTTTACGCCGGCGTGTTCTACGCTCCACCATGCAGTTGGTATGACGTCCGATAGGAATAATAACGACTCATCCTCTAGCTCACATGACTCAGGCACGACAAAGGATGTAAAATCAGCGTAAGGCACTTTTAAATATTCTGCCTGTCCTCCGGGGTGATTACCATATTGTTCGGTGTACCCAAAATACCCTCCTGTATCCTTGTATTCATTAGTGTTATCACATTGACTTTCCATTTGGTTCTGGCAGTAAAAACACTCACCACATGAAACGTTGAAAGGAATGACAACACGATCTCCTTTTTTCAAATTCTTCACTCCTGGGCCTTTGCCCACTTCTTCTACAATACCCATTGGCTCATGCCCGATGATGTATCCTGGACGAAGAGGCATATTGCCTTGGTAAAGATGGAGGTCAGATCCGCAAATTGCTGTAGATGTAATTTTAATGATCATATCTTGTTCATGTTCTATTTTTGGTGCTTCTACATTTTTCACTTGTACGTCTTTAGAACCTTGATAAGTAACCGCTTTCATAATTCGACACCCCATTCCAGTAAAGTCCATTTTATGTTTCCCTCCGAATAACTTTGGGAAACTGTTACGGAAGTTTTTCCAATAATTAGCTTGTACATAATCTACCCTTCAGTAATGCAACTTATAAAATGGAGGTGTTGAAAAATGGAACCTAAACAGCCTGGAAATAAAAACATTCCTGACTTCAAGGAAATGACAGACCGAGTTATCGCAGAACCAGCGAATGGACCTCAGCTTGTCATTAAAACAAATTTGGATCCGAGTGATGCAACTGAGGAAAATCCTTATTTCAAAAACGATCAAACAACTGACTCTGAACAATTTAAAGAATATTTCAAGGAGTAGACGATGGAAAAAACACAGGCTTATTTACGCGAAATCATTTCTAATTACACGGAGACTTACCCGCTTAGCAAGAAGATCTATGATCGCTTAGAACAAGGAGATTACCTATCTGAGGGTGACTTTGTCAAGGACCTCACCGCTGAAGAATTAGAGTTTTTAAATAAAATTCTTCCTAAAGCAATTGAGTACGCAAAAAATGAATCAGACGAAATAAGAGCACAACAATTAAATGAAGTATATGAATTGCTTTACTAACATCGGAAGTGATTTCCCCTTCCATTCTTACAAATAACCTTCATATTACGAACAAAAAAACAGCAGATTATCTGCTGTTTTTAACTATTTACTGAAGCTGCATGCTCTTCTACCTGCTCTTCACCCGTCTGGTCCCTATGGTAAATCGCATTGATTTCTCCTCCAAGTACAAGGGCAAGTCCGGTCAGGAATAACCAGAGCATTAAAACGATGACACCGCCAATGCTACCATATGTGGCCGAATAGTTTCCGAAATTACTAACATAAAACGAAAACCCAAGGGAAATAAGCTGCCATACGACCGTCGCGAAAATCGCACCTGGTATAACATGCTTAAATGGATAGTGTTTGTTTGGAGCGACTTGATATAATGCTGCCAATACCGCTGCCATTACGATAATTGCAACAAGCCATCTTACAATGTTAAATACTATATCGAATGGCTCAGGAATTGGGATAATTGATTGGACTGTATCCATTATGATTTTTCCGAATACCGGCAAGAGGAGCGCTACTACAAATGCTAAAATCAGTCCAAAAGTCAGCATTATTGATACGAGTCTGGTCTTGATGAATGATCTCGTTTCTTCTACATCAAACGCAATATTCATTGCTTTTATAAAAGCATTCATTCCACTCGATGCTGACCAAATAGTACCGATGATACCAAAAGTAAGCAAACCGCCATTTCTTTCACTGACAAGGTTGACAACATTATCTCTTAATAATTCAGCTGATTGCGAAGGCAATAATTGATTGACAACATTTATCGCTTTTTGGGGATCAATATTTAAATATGGAACAATGGCAATCAACAAAATCAGTAATGGAAACAATGCTAACATATAATAATACGCCTGTTGAGCAGCCAGTCCTGTAGCTCGGTCTTTTTTCAGCTCGCCCAGCAAGCTTTTTCCATAGTACTTAAGTTTCTCTTTCAATTATGGCTCACCTCTCATTGACATATTAAGTATGCTTGTCTTTTCCCTGTCTTGAAAGGTTTTAATCATCACAAAAACTATCAATGGAAACAACAAAAAAGACCATTGCTGGTCTTTTTCACAAATCTACTTATCATTGTCTACATATGGGTCATGCTCGTATGCAGGCAGGTCGCCAAATGATGTCATGATTCCCTCTTCGTCGAGCTCGCTTTCGTACTTTTCATGCTGCTTATTAGGATAAATGGTTATTTCTTTGCCAGTAATATCGTTTCCAACAAAATTCTCATAATCCTCAACATAGCCTACATTCTCTTCTGATTCAATATAGGTGTCATTATAATGATTCTGTGGCGTCATGAAATCCGATGGAGTTTCGGAAGTACCCCAGCTAGAAACCTCTTGCCAGGAATCTTCTGCATCGAATGCGACATTTTCATCCTTGTTATCCAGATCGAATTTTCCAAAAGGCGGCATGAGCACCCCTTCTTCGATAGGACGGTTATGTGAAACGGTGCGGTCAGGCGTATGTTCAATGCAAAACGTAGTTTCTGGTAAAGCCCGAAGACGCTCATCAGGAATCTCGCGACCGCAAACTTCGCATTTGCCATATGTTCCTGTTTCAATGGTCTTTAAGGCTTTATCTATACTCTGGATTTGATATTCTACATGATCGTTCAGTGCAATATCCTTTTCACGCTCATATAATTCAGTCCCTTCATCACCCGGATGGTTATCATAACTCGAAAGTTCTCCAGTTGACTCGTGAGCATGGTCACTTCTGAGGTCAAAATGATCGTTAGCGTCTAGATGGGACTCAAGATTTTTTTTGTTTTTGAGAAGCTCTGCCTTGAATGCCGACAGCTGCCCTTTTGTTAGCATATCAGCTGCTCCTTTCTTTAGTGCAGTTTTTATTAGCTTGCTGCATTCTTCCCTATTTAATAAAAGGTAATAAGTGCTATCTTTGCCGCAAGTACCAATATTGGAGCACAAGTCATAGTATATATGACAACTTTTATAAGGAGTGATGCCTATGCCATTATTTGTGAATGGTTTTGTCTCACCACAGGTTTATAGCAAAAATGATCAGATCGAAGATCAAAGCAACCAGGAGAATTACCGGCTAAATTATTTACAGGAAATCCTTAATGAGCAGCAAAAGCTCAATGGTGATTTGACAGGGAGCGTAACTAAATTCAATCGTACGCTGGAGCATAATAGACAAGAACAATATACTCAGTTTCAGGAAATGGTTACTTTTCTGTCCAAACAGGAAAACTTTTCAGAAAGAGTAATCGAAAACTTATCTGAGCAAAAGGAATCCACAACAGAAATCGATGAAAAACTGGTTAAGCTCGAAGAAATCCACGAACAATTTTCAAAGGCTCTCTTGAACCGGGAGCTGACAAGCGAGGCTATTTTAAATCAATTGGCTCATCAGCAATCAATGATACAGGACTTGAACCGTAAGCTTCTCGAGTATGAAGATGTTACTAATGCACTGGTAATACAAGCTAAAAAGCAGGAAGAGCTGCAGGATATGCTTGCAAAGCATGCGGATTTGCAGGGAATTTTCCATGAAACCATTATGGAAAGCCTCGGAAAACAAGAGGCTGTTGGTGAAAAAATTACTGATCAGCTTTGCGAAATCAAGATATCTTTAACGCAAAAGGCCAACTCAATCCTTGAAAAAATTGAAGAACAATCCTCCAAATTCTCACAGTTTTTCTTAAGCCTTATCATGCCCAATATCACACAAAAGAAAATTATCAATGGTAAAACGTTTATGACAAAAACAAAACAGGAAAAGTAAGAAAAGCGGAAGCGCCTTGGTCAGCCCCGACAAGCGCTGGAGGGCCTGACAGTGAAGTCGTTCTTTGACTTCATTGGCAGGACCGAAATCGAAAAGTATAGCCGTCTGCCCAGAAACGCAGAAACTGGAGACTCCGACAAAGAAGCGCTTTTTGCTTCTGCCGGCGGAGTTGAAGTTTCGGAGTTTCTAGGAGGCGACACTAGACAATTCGAAATGCGGAGGCGACTGCCCAACTCCGACAAGCGTTGGAGGGCCTGACAGTGAAGTCGCTCTTTGACTTCATTGGCAGGACCGAAACGTCTCGAGGAGTTAGGAGCCGCAGCAGGACTAGCGACTCGAGGGGCTAGGCGCTGGAGCTAGACACTAATCGAAGTGAAAAAATTCATACTTCTTATTCAGTAAAAAAAGCATTGGCAGATTGCCAATGCTTTAAGGACTATAATTTCATGGATTTCCGAATTATAGTTTAATCTAAGATTGTAACTTTCACTTGCTTTCTTCCCCACTGAAGAGCAGCGCTTTGAGTAGGGATAAAGACATCGATGCGATTTCCTTTGATGGCTCCGCCAATATCTTCAGCAGTGGCATAGCCATAACCTTCAACATACACTTTAGATCCAAGAGGAATAACAGTTGGATCAACAGCAATTACTTTTGCATTCGGGTTAGCTTTCAAGTTCACACCAGTCTTCGTGATTCCTGAGCATCCTGTGCAATTTGCTGTATAAGCTGTCGCTTCAACGGTAATCTGGTTTGTCGTTGCTGCAGGCTTAGCTGTTGCCTGACTTGCAGGTGCTGCTGCCGGCTTAGCCGTTGCCTGACTTGCAGGTGTTACTGCGGGCGTTGCAACAGGAGTAACAGCCTGCTTGGCAGTCTCTTTCTCGACCTTCATCTCAGTTGGCATGTTTGTATACACAGCCAATTTCATACCAGGATGAATAAGATCTGATGATAATTTATTCCATTCTTTTAAATCGTTTACTGTAACACCATAAGCTTTTGCAATATTCCAAAGCGTATCACCGTTTCTAACATGTGCATACTTTATAGGAGATACTTCTAGTAAATCGTTCGGATGGATTACATCACTCGATAAATTATTCCATTCTTTTAATGAACCCACTGTTACGCCGTATTCCTTAGAAATACCCCAAAGTGTATCCCCCTTATGTACGACGATTTCCTCTGCCTGTGCTTGTGTACCGGCAGCTCCAGAAATTGCCGCTGCTGCAACCAAAGATAATAATGACTTTTTCATTTGTTTGCCTCCCATCGGCTAATTTTTATCACGTGAATTATCGTATCATAGATTTTCGGTACAAAAAGAACAAGCACATTTAAATTGGATTACGAGAATAACAGAATGATAACGAGAACATGTCACATTAACTGAAAATTCAGTTTATACACTACTTTAGTAGGACTATTTTCTAGCTAATTTGAAAAATATTCTATAGTTTTCATGTGTATCCATATTTTTCTTATATAAAAAACTGTAATCTCTTTTAAAAAAGCCGCCCTAGATAGTTCTACGAATATGTAAAAAAGCTAAAATCTCACGAGGGAGATTTTAGCTTTTTAGTTTTTTATGCAATTGTTTCAATTTTAACTGCACATGCTTTAAATTCTGCAGTCCCGGATATAGGGTCATATTCATTTAAGGTAAGAACGTTAGTTGGAACTTCAGACCAATGGAAACTCATGAAAACGAGGACGGGAACTACCTGATCTGTTATTTTCGCCTTTACCTCAAGAGTTCCCCGCCTTGAACTTACCCTTACAACATCGCCGTCATTAATATGAAGGCGCAGTGCATCTTCAGGATGTATATCCAACGTTTCCTCTGTTTGCTTAATTTTCACACCAGCTGCATAGTGACGGGTTTGTGTATGAGTATTGTAGGATTCATACCTCCTGCCGGTCGTCAGAGTAAAAGGAAATTGTTCATCAGGCAGTTCTAAAGGTGGTGTGAATTCAACTGGTACAAAACTTGAGCGCTTTTCATTTTCTTTATCAACATGAAATCTTTCATGAAGTACTTTCGTGCCAGGATGAGTTACATCGGGACATGGATAGTGTATTCCATACTCTTTATCAAGACGTTCATAAGAGATGCCGCCATACATCTCCCAGGCAAGTTCTCTTACTTCATTCCAAATTTCTTCGCTAGAACTATATCCCATTGGATACCCCATCTTAGTGGAGAGTTCACATAATATCTCCCAATCTTCCTTTACTCCTGGCTGTGCATTGACCGCGGTGCGTACACGCTGTACTCTCCTGTCTGTATTCGTGTATGTGCCGTCAACCTCGCCCCATGACTTGGCTGGCAGCACGACATCAGCCATCTCAGCTGTTTCTGTCATGAAAATATCTTGAACAACAAGGAAATCGAGTTTTTCTAATAAGCTTCTAGTATGGTTCATGTGAACATCGGCAACTAGCGGATTCTCTCCTATGCAATATAATGCTTTGATTTCCCCTGTATCGATTTTATCGAAGGTCCTCGTCTGTGTGTCACCGACTTTTTTATTGATTTCTATCTTCCATTTATTTTCGAAGCGTGCCCGATACTCGTCATCCAGTAAGCTTACAGCACCCGTCAGCTGGTTCGGTAAACAACCCATATCTCCTGCGCCCTGAACGTTATTCTGCCCTCTTAATGGCATAATGCCGGAACCAGGCTTCCCGATATGGTCACTCAGCAACGCAAGGTTGGCGATATCGAATACGTTGTTCACGCCACAGTGGTGCTCTGTAATACCTAGTGTGTATGCAATCATAGCTTTGTTGGCCTTTGCATAAATTCTAGCAACTTCAAGAATATCTTCTGCTGCTAAACCTGTAATTTCTGCTGAATATTCAGGTGTGTATCGTTCAACCTTTGACAGCAGCACATCAAAATCTTCAGTGTGTCTGCCAATGAAATTTTCATCATACAATTTTTCAGTAATGATAATTCTAATAATCGCGTTGATCAGCGCAATATCGGTCCCAACGTTAATTTGCAAATGTTTATGAGCTGATTTGACCATATCGATTTTTCTTGGATCAATGACAACTAATTTAAGACCGCCTTTGGCAGCTTTTTTTATTCTATTGCCAATGATTGGATGGGCTTCCGTTGTATTGGATCCCATTAATAAAAGAACCTCTGCCTCATCAATATCTTCTAAAGTATTTGTTGGGAAACCGCTTCCAAAAACAGTCGCCAGACCGGCGACACTAGGAGCGTGTCAGGTTCGGTTACAGCCATCAATATTATTGCTCCCGATAGCAGTCCTCATAAACTTCTGGGTAATATAGTTCGATTCATTGGTAGTGCGTGCACATGCGAACATTGAAAGCGACTCTGGTCCAAACTCATCCTTCAATTTAGACAACCGGCTTGCGATATAGTCATATGCTTCATCCCATGTAGCCTTAACAAGCTCTCCTGCTTTTCTGATCATAGGTGTTTTCAATCGTTTCGGAGCATGGACATATTGGTAGGCAAAAGCACCTTTTACACATGTCTGTCCTTTATTTACTGGCGCTTCTTTGTCTCCTCTTATTTTAACAATCTTATTATCCTCTACATCCAATACCAAACCGCAGCCTGTACCACAATAACCACAAACCGTTTTAACCTGGCTAATCGATGACATAGCTTCCCCTCCGGTAATTTCTATAAATTCCTCTTACTTCCATAGTAGTCTAAATTTTCAATGCGATGTAAAAAAATCATAAGTTTTTTTTGTCATATTATAAACATTTTTTCGACAAATCCTGACTTCCTCGCTCAGAAAGTATAAAAAAATAAGGCAGGAGCATCTCCTGCCTTACCAGACTTTCCATTATGCAGATTTCGCCGGGAGCATAATTTTGAATGTCGTGCCTTTGTTCTGTTCACTTTCGATATATACTTTTCCATTGTGGCTTTCAATAATCTTGAAGCTTACCATCAGGACTAGACCGTTCCCATTTTTCTTAGTAGTGTAAAATGGTTCTCCAATCTTCTTCAGAGTTTCTGGAGGAATTCCAACACCTGTATCTTTGATGGAGATGACGACATTGCCATCTTGTATTTTTGTGCTAACTATTAGGTCTCCACCATCAGGCATTGCTTCAATCCCATTTTTAATGAAATTCAAGAACACTTGCTTCAAGCGGTTCTCATCACATTCAATCTGAACAATTTCCTCTGTAGCATCAAATTCCAGTTTGACATTTCTTTTTCTTGCTTCAAACTTTAGCATCGACACGACATTCTGGACAATCGGAATGATATTTTGTTCCTCAAGTTCCACAGCCTTCGGTTTTGCAAGTACCATGAACTCTTCAACAATATTATTAACTCGGTCAATCTCATCGAGTATGATTTCGATAAACTCCTGACGCTGCGGTTCCTTTTCATCAAGCTGAAGGAATTCAGCATACCCTTTCATGGATGTCAGCGGGTTTCTGATTTCATGGGCAACACCGGCAGCAAGCTGGCCAACCGCTGCAAGCTTATCCTGGCGGTGCAGCATTTCCTCTGACTTTTTCTTTTCTGTGATGTCGTTACGAATGGCAAGATATTGATATGGTTTCCCATTTTCATTCAAGAAAGGAACAATCGTGGTGTCAACCCAATAAAAAGAACCGTCCTTCGCCCTGTTTCGGATATCACCTTTCCAAACTTGACCTGATCCTATCGTTTTCCATAGATTTTTAAAGAATTCCTTCGAATGCAACCCAGAATTCAATAAGCTGTGGTCATTACCAATCAATTCGGCCTTGTCGTATTTAGAGATCTCACAGAATTTATCATTAACATTCTTGATGATCCCTTTCTCGTCAGTAAAAGCCACGATGGAAGATTGATCGAGTGCAAAATTAATATCATTGACCTCTTTCAGTGTTTCCTTTAGGCTTGCTTCCGCCTGCTTTCGTTGAGTAATATCAGAACGGATTGAGACATATTGATATGGCTTGCCTTTACTATTCAGGAAAGGAACAATAGTTGTATCAACCCAATAATAAGAATCATCTTTCTTCTTATTCCGGATTTCACCCTTCCACACATCTCCAGAACCAATCGTTTTCCACATATCCTTGAAAAATGCCTTCGTATGAAGCCCAGAATTCAATATCGAATGATTTTGACCCAAAAGCTCGGCTTCACTATACCCAGAAATCTCAATGAATTTTTCATTAACATACGTGATGTTCCCTTTAGGATCAGTGATCGCAACAATTGCTGATGAATTAAGTGCGTCTGTGATATCCTTCAAATTGGTATCTGAAACTGCAAGCCTTTTGCTGATTAACGCACTAGATCCGATCAAGCCAGCAAGGATAAGAACCGAGATAAAAACAATAAGATAACTGATCAGGGACTCTGGAATTCCCGTCTGCTCTACAAGACCGTTGTTCATATTGATAGAAGATGCTTTTGTTAAAAGAAAATGACCTTCTACAATTGCAGCCGTCACGAATAGAGCACTTAGCGGCTTAATCCAACCATGGGCTCCTTGAGTGAAACTTTTTGAAAAGAATAGCATCCAGAAGGAAAAGTAAAATGATACAAAAACGAGTGCAAGTGCAATTAGAAAAATAAATGGCTGATAACTGAAATCTAACCTCATTGAGTACATTCCTAAAATATGAACTACAAGGACTGCAAGCATCATGAACAAGCTTCCTGCAAGTATATTGCTTTTTTGCACAGACTTTCCAGTCATTGCATAGAACGCCATGGCTGTAAATGAAATAGCCAAAATAATCGATAATACTGTTATTGGAATTCGGTAAGATACATTGCCATTTAGGTTCATTGCAAGCATTCCAAAGAAATTCATAACCCAGATCCCTATGCCAAGGGAAAATGTCCCTCCCAAAAACAAGAATCGCTTATTTCGATCAGATGATTTTATTAGACTGAATAAATCGAGTGCTGTATATGATGACATGACTGTCAATAAAATGGCTACTAGCAGTAATATTGGATTGAAGGATAATTCCAGATTATCCATTTAGGCATCATTCCTCATTTAAAGTGTCATTTCGATTGTATGTTAAAAATGAAAAGAATAAAAGGGTTTCTTAAATATAATGTAATAACTTTGTCACTTTTATCTATTGACAATTGAAATATATGGGAATTATTCTTTCGATTTGGCGACCTCTCTCCAAACAGCTCCATGAACACTTACATGTCCACATCCACTTTTTAACTTTCACCCCAAATTAATATGAACAAACACCTATTTTTAAATTTTTTTAAAAAAGGACTACACAAATTCTACAAAAATGTTTATACTGTACTATAACAGGTTAAGTAAATTATAAATTGTACTATAAAAGGAGGATTTTATTATGATGAGTCCGGTTGAATTTTTTCGTAATTTACCAAAGAAGGTTTGCCCTGAGTGTGGTGAAGGAATGCACGAACAAGCTGAGTCATATTTAATGGAATGTGACCGCTGCTTATCGAAAAAAGAGGAATAATACAAGAAGGCACCTTAAAAGGTGCCTTCTATATTAACCGAAGAAAAACTACATAGAAAAAAGAAGCTCTTTTACGAGCTTCTTTTTAACATCTTAGGAGACCCAACCAGCATCAGCCCAAAACTTTTTGGAACTATTGAGTTGTATGATCCTCTTACTATAGCCGATGTGTGTTTGTTCCGCATTAAAGTGTCTTCTTATCATAAGAAGGTTTCCCTTCTAGATGATGACTCTTTACAAACACATATTTCGGTATAATCACCGAGAGACTCATTATTCTCTTTAGTGATACTTTAGAGCTTTTCTCCATTAAATCATGTATCCCTACCGCCCACTCCATTTGGATGGTTAGCTGCCAACAAGGATAAATTCACCTAAGGATTGTTATCCTGAAAATTGTTAACTTCCCTTTTGATTGGTACTTTTCCAAGTATCAATTGTAGATATGATACTCTTTTGGTTAAAAGCTTCCTTCCAGCGTATAAGTAAAGTAAAGAATAGGCTGGATTTCTACTTTTCCCCCGTTGAATCGAACCACCGGCAAGACAACATTCTCCTGAATTAACATGTATTAGGTTCAAGATCCCTGTAGCTAGTGATACTGATTTTGTGAAGAGAAGGTAAACATCACTCTTTGGAATAAACCTTTTTTCGTTCACTACGGAACGAACACAATTGGTTGAGCCTCCTAAGATGTTAACACTTTCTTTCTACACTTTTATTATACCACCACAGCTGAATGTAAACCCTTACATTTGTGACGAACTCGTGTCTTTTCAAATTTTTAAGATACACATTTAATTAGCGGTATAACCTTTACCTCAATACAAAAACTAGGTTTACCAGGGGGTGAGATAATGGAGAATAAAACAAATGATGCAAAACGTGATAAGGATTTACTTAATTCAACATACAAACCAAGTCAACGCTATATACCAGGAGAGTCGGTTGATGGACATAGAGATTTGGAAGCTGCAAATTTAATTCTTACTGGAGATGAGATAAAGCAGCAGAATGAAAATTTATGATCCAAAGTAAGTCAATGACATATACTGCCACCAATGCTTAAAAATTAAAGAAAGAGGGATGAAAAGTGGATTTACTTGATCCAAAAAATTTGAACTATGGTGATGAAGTGTTTGTGATTTATCGAAACCCTCATGTACCTTCTGTTTCAAACATTAAAGCCGGAGAAATAGTCCCGCATCCGAAAGATCCTAATCAGTACGCGTTATTTCTAAACGAAACCTTACATGTGATTGAAGACGATGATGCTCTATATGCAACACAAGCTGCAGCCGAACAAGCTTATTTAGAGGCAATGGACCCTTATAGCACCTAGTAACGCTTTCCCTTTAAAAAGTTTTAAATTCTTTTACACGAGGTAAAAATAAAACGCAAGCCAATTTCCATTAGGAGGGATGAAGATGAAAGTTTTATCAGCTTCTTCTAAGTTCGTCATTGGCTCTGCACTCGAAGGTGGATTTGTTTATCTTAACAAAGGCGTTCTTACTCAAATCGGCAAATCCTCTTTTAAGAAGCACATCCCTACAGGATGTGCTTTTCTAACGATAATTTTTTTCTTAATATGACGAATTAGTCTTGCGGTGACCAGATTGCTTCAATTAGGAATTTAGCTAGCCATGAATCCAGATGAACCAGATTGCAACCTTCCTGCAGAATCGAGCTAGTTATATTGAAAAGGAACTTTATTTAAGTGAGAACGGTTTAGAGAATTTAAAGTGCCGAGTAGTTAACCTTCAAAACGGTGATTATAGAACGCAGACGTTAAAAACAGGCCCCTTTGTAGAAGGGCCTGCAATTTTTTATAGATCTGATCTCTTTACTGGTTCCTCTTCGTTAATTGTTTGATTACCGGTACTTGAAGTGTATCCTGCTCGATAGACAAAACCTTTCTTTTGTCTTAACGCGTTTGGTCTCTTGTATTGATCACCATTAGATTGAAATTCACCTTTACGCGGCACATGTACCCTCACTTCATGCTTACTGATAACCTCTATTATTCAATTCATCTTGGGCTTCAGACGAGAGCTCAATCTTTCCGCCAACTTGCCCTTCTACATAACTGTCGCTGGCTTGTTCATGGGTCATTGCAAGCCCATTTGAAAGTTCGTCATTCTTCTGATAATCCGATGTATCGTACATACGCCCTGCAAGATCAAGATTCTTATCCTTACTTTTTTTCATGAAAGTCCCTCCTTTCGCACTTCAATTATTTTTTGATATTTAGGCTTAAACCATACTTCTTTTCAGTCTTAATAAAAACAAAAAAAACCTTCTATTAAGAAAAGCTTTTCTGTTAATAATTGTAAAACCTCTTAAACCTTACCCAGATAGAATTCAATAGTTCCCTGTTTCACCAATCAGCTATTTTACAAAATAAGAACAAACTTTTTATATTTAATTAATGTCTAGCTCCAACGCTTATTGGTGCTTATCAATGCGCTTTTCTGTTCATCTTGGATCAGCCAGAATGTCAGCAATACGCCGATTGCTGTCAGTGAAGCAAAGAATATGTATACTCCATAAATACTGAATTCCTCAAAAATAATTCCACCGAAAAACGTGAAAAACCAGTTACCTAATCCGTTGCCAACTGCAGAATAAATCGTTATTGCCGTTGCTGTAATATGCATCGGCGTGATATCGCGGATATATTGCAAGCCTGCAGGAATGAACAATCCAAGTGACAAACCCTGAATAACAGCTGATGCGTACACAAGAGATAGAGCTGGCTCAGTGAAATAAAAAACCCATCTAATTAATGAAACAAGCGCGGCAAAAAGAGCGACCTTCAGCAGTCCTAACTTACTAATCCAGAATCCTGCAGCTCTCATGAATGGAATTTCTGATAACACTGCGATAAGAAACGCAATACCAATCCCTGTATAAGTTCCCCCGCGGTCCTCCACAAACAGACTGAAGTAGAAATTATTCGCCAGGTTAGGCCCAAACACCATGAATGTTACCCCAAGGAAAATAAGAAACCTCTTCATCTTCATTAAATCCTTCAGTCCTGCAAACAGACCGCTTGGACGTCCTGAGGATTCTCTAGGCATTTTCATCGAAAATACTGCTGAAACCAATAATGTTAAGAAAAACGCGTAGAATATTACTTGCGGGTTCCACTCTGATAGTCGGCCCATAATAAAAACCGCAAGTCCAAAACCGAGGGACCCAAATAATCGTACATTTCCATAATTGACTCCGGCCTTGCTTGTGTACTTTAAGGAAATACTATCTGATAAAGGAATAATCGCACTTTGAAAAATCGCAAGAACTGTCGCTATAGTTATGAACAGTGAAAAACCCTCGAAAAATATATAACCCAAAGCGGCGATCCCTGTTATCAAGGTTGTTAATGTAAGCAACACATTATGGGAATTTTTCATGTCGGCCAGCATTCCCCAAAAGGGCTGGAAGAAAATCATGATCACTGGACCAATGGACAGGATAATCCCAATCTGATAACCATTTAAGTTTTCAACTTCGCTTAAGTAGACACTTAATAAAGGGAATAAACTACCTATGCCAAAAAACACAAAAAGATAAAAACCCTGCAAAGTAAAGATGTTGCGCTTGACGTGCTTGTCCATTTAAATCCTCCATACTTACAAATTATAGAGTTATATTTTACCACTATTTTAATATAAGAATAGACCCTTTTCTTTTATGCATGATAAAAGGATAAATAAAGCGTTTTCAATTTTTGCAGGTCATGATAAAATAATATTGCTAATAGGTGATCAGACGTCTGCTCACTATTTTTCCATTACCATCTTGCTATAAGAGGCGGTGAAAACATGAAAGAAATCATCTTAAGCTTAGTTGCTGGTTTGATCGTAGGAATACTTTTTAAGTTCCTTAAGCTTCCTCTTCCTGCACCTCCTGTTCTAGCGGGTGTCCTTGGAATTGTGGGTGTTTATTTAGGTGGAGTTGTCGGGGAATGGATACTGAATTCCTTTAAAGGGTGACAGGTGGAACATATTAATAGGCTCTTTTCGTAAAGCTTCAAATTTTACTTAACAAAGCCTAAGCCTCATCGAAATGAGCCAGTTTCCTTAAAAATTGGAGCTACCTTATATGTTTTTTTACAATCAATGCGAAAATAGCGATAAGAAAAATCCACGGATCCCTCCGCGGATTTTTAATTTTGTTTACATTCGCTTGAGTGCATTTTGACCATAGACTGATTGGGCTGCAGGTTTATTTTTTTCGCCAACTACTCCTTTGGCATTCAGGTATACATATAGAGTGCCAACAAAAAATGCTCCACCAATAATGTTTCCTAATGTAACAGGAACTAGATTGTATATACTTCCGGCAAGGCTGACAGTTTCAGGGTGGGGAACAAAGAGTGCAATCGAAAAGAGGACCATGTTAGCAACACTATGTTCGAATCCTGACACTACAAAAGCAAAAACCAAAAGCATCATGACTCCTATTTTTGCTCCATCTCCTTTTACATTTAACGGTACCCATACAGCAAGGCAAACAAGCCAGTTACAAAGAACTGCACGAAAGAACAATTGATAAGCAGGTGTGTTCATTTTCATGCTCACAGTTTCCATCATGTAGTGGGATTTTTCTGGCGATATAAAAAGACCCGACATCATAATGAGCATTCCGAAAAATACTGCTCCTAACAAATTTCCTGAATAACACGCAATCCAATTTTCAATGGTATCCTTCCATGTCGTTGCTTTTTTTAAAGAACTGATTGTCATCATCATTGTGTTGCTTGTAAATAATTCTCCCCCGCCGTATAAAATCAGGACAAGAGCCAGGCCGAAAAAGATCGAGCTAGCGATAGGTGTCGCAGCTGAATGTGAATCATAGAAGTATTCACCAAGCCGGTATGAGACCATGATGCCAAAACCGATATAAACACCAGCAAGCGCTGCCCGCAACAAGTACTTTGCTTTTGATTCCCTAAGATACTTCTTCTTTTTTAAAGCTGTGGCAATAGCTACTTCGATTGGCTGTTCACTCATTTTTAAGACTCCTCTATTTGTGAATAAAGTCACATTTTTGCTGTTAGATTAATCTTAAACCTCAAATCCAGGTTTGTTAATAGTAAACACGATGAACTGTTTATGTCCATTTTCGAAGCGTTTTCATCCCTTTTATAAAGCGTTTTTAATATAATCGGACTCCTAATACTATTCACATATAGGGGAATTCCTTTATATGCTAAGTGGATTTACTCATAATTTTAGAAAGAAAGAGCCTTTTAAAAAAGGCTCTCTTTGAAAGCAATACAAGTATATAAGGCGCAACCGCCTCGATCGGCACCGACAAGCGCTTCCCGACTAGATCGCCAAGTCCTCCCAAAAGCTACCGCTTTCGGTCGTGCGATGAATCGCTTCTAAGCATTCCTTATCCTGTGGCTGGAGGGTCTAGCAATTGGTATGACTCGGAGATTCGACTTGTGAGTTCTTCGACCTCACCTGAGCAAACCGAAATTTTGTATAGTAAAGCCGGCTGCCCAGCAACGCAGACACTGAAGACTCCTACAAAGATGCGCTTTTTACTTCTGCCTGTGCGGAGCTGAAGTTTCGGAGTATCAAGCATCATCCCTTATAATACGCTCATCAATATGTTTTTTGTTCATCTTGTTCAATAGCTTCCGGTGCTCTTTGGACTCAAATATAATACTGAAATCATAGTCTTCCGGATAAAGCTCTGAAGCAGGCAGATTCAGCTTAAGGCGCTTATTATTAACCTCGACTTTACGGTCCCTGACCTGGACTAGATAATTCCCCCGACTGTCTGGTCCCTTAAAAATCACTCCCAGCTCTCCAGTGCTCAGTACATGTACACTATCCCCCATATCAAATCGTTTTACCGGCTTCTCCTTATCCGCAGAAGACTTCATTCTTTTGTGTCTGTTTGCTATGATTTGCTGCTCTCTTGCATTCAGCTCCATCGGGTCATTCTCGAATATGGCAGTATAACCTTTCTCGGATTTGTAAGTTATTTTATGGGCCCTTTCAATCAACTTTGGATGGATGCCCAGTTTCAGCGCAATCGCAAAAGCCTGGCTCTCGCCGCCCGTCCCGATTCGCAGACGGTAAGTAGGCTTCAGTGTTTCAAGGTCGAATTCCATAGAACCGTTCATGAAATCCTCATGATTGTCGGCAAAGTCTTTTATCTCGCTGTAATGAGTTGTTGCAAATATAGTCGCTCCTTTATTGTTCAGGTTCTCAAGTATGGCTGCAGCAAGGCCCATCCCTTCTCCCGGGTCAGTTCCAGATCCCAGCTCATCCAGAAGGACAAGCGTTTTATCATTGGCCTCCTTTAAGATCTCTATAATATTGACAATCCTAGAGCTGAATGTACTTAGATTCTGCTCGATGCTTTGACCATCGCCTATATCGACAAGCACCTTATGAAAAATCCCTGATAAGCTTCCCTTTTCAACCGGAAGAAGCAATCCGCTTTGTGCCATCAACGACAGCAGTCCTGCTGTTTTTATGGACACGGTTTTACCGCCAGTATTTGGCCCGGTAATGACAAGAGCATGATAATCCGTTCCAATTTCAATGTTTAAAGGAACCGCTTTTCCACCTAGAAGCGGATGGCGTGCTCCATTAAATAAAATGATTGGGTCTTGATGAATTTCAACTCTCTTGCCATCAATAGACCGGCAATATTTTGCTTTTGAAAACAGATAGTCATAATGACCCATCGTCTCCATGGCCATTCGGATTTCTTTCTCTTTTCCCTCAGCCAATCCAGTCAAGGCAAAGAGCACTTTCTCAACTTCCGCTTGCTCTTCTAAATACAGCCACTCCATTTGATCCTGGAACGAACCTATTTCTTCAGGTTCTATAAATAGAGTTGAGCCTGATGCTGATGTATCAAGTACTGACCCTCTGACCTTTCCACGATATTCCTTTTTCACAGGAACAACATACCTGCCGTTTCTTTGGCTGATGACAGCTTCTTGAAGAAATGGTTTTATTTTCGCAGATTTTAGCAGTTGGTTAAGCTTCTCTTTTAAACGATCTTCCTGTATTCCAATTTGTTTCCGAACCTTCAATAGTTCCCTTGTTGCGTAATCATCAATTTGGCCATTACGGATACATCGTTGTATCTCAGCAGCAAGTTCGGGAAGTTCTTCAATCGCAAAGACATATGCAGAGACTCTAGGAGCAACATACTCCTTATCCTTCATGAACCTGCGGATCTTATTGCAGGTTTCCAGGAAAGAAAGCAGCAGCATCAGTTGTTCTGTCCGAAGCGGAACCCCCCTTGTTAAAACCTTTAAGAACCATTTCCATTCCCTCAAGACCGTGGATAGGAACACTGGAACTAATCTTGAGAATTTCAATCGCTTCAGAGACTTCCTCCTGCCATGATGAAATTTGCTGCTGATTGATTGATGGTTGCATTTCTCTTGCTTTTATTCGCCCTGATTCAGTCAAAGCAAAGCTGGCGATTTCTTCCTTTACTTTGTCGTAACCAAGAACTGTAAACGTTTGTTCGTTCAACTTTTATTCCTCCTCTAAATTGAAAGCTCAAGCGCCTTGTCCTGCCCCGACAATCGGTGGAGGGCCGCCCAGTGAAGACGCTTATTGACTTCACTGGCAGGACCGAACCCGAAATGTATAGCCGACTGCCCAGAAACGGAGAAACTGGAGACTCCGACAAAGAAGCGCTATTTGCTTCTGCCGGCGGAGTTGAAGTTTCGGAGTTTCTAGGAGGCGACACTAGACTAACGTCTCGAGGAGTTAGGAGCCGCAGCTGGCCACACGACCCAAGGGGCTAGGCACTGGAGCTGGACACTAGTCGTGGTGCAACTAGCTTATTTTTTTATTAATAGAAAAAAGCCGCTATGGAACAAGTCCACAGCGGCTTCAAAAAAATACCTCGCAGACATGGCTGCAGGTAGTCCTCTCCAAAAGAAGAATATGTGTACAAGTACACATATTCTGCTCATGGATATCAAGCATGCTTTACTATGTTCGTTGTTCTTAACATCAATCCAGCGCATAATTAAATAAACCTATTACAGGCCTAAAAAAAAACGGATTGACCGTATGAAATTAACGGTTTAGTTAAGAACGACACCTAACATAAAACATACTCCTCAATATAAAAAAATATCTTCTACAATAGATTATCTCCTTTACACCAATCTAGTCAACCATAATTAGCCTATTAAAAGATAAATATAATAAACCGCACGTAAGAAACGAATGTTCACATTTTCTCTATTGACCTCTTGTTTATATTTCATTTTAAATTAGGTTAAGCAACGTACGGAAAAGGTGGAGATATTGTGGCCAGCCAGGAAAATCAAAATAATTTAAGTTATGAGATGAGCGAATTAATAAAAGCCTCAGAAAAAATAATTAAATTGAAAAAAGGTACTTTTTTATTCCGCGAAGGGCAGGAAGCAAAGGAAATGTTTATTATTCTTTCGGGCAAGGTACAGATTTCAAAAATGAATGCGGAAGGCAAAGAATTGTATTTAAGATTATGTAATAAAAACGATATTGTAGGCGAATTAACCCTCTTTACAGTTGGCCCTCGATATTTATTCAATGCAAGAGTAGTTGAAGATGGCGAAGCAGCAGCGGTTAATATCGATAACCTGGAACAAACGTTGTTCAACAATAGCCAGCTTGCCTACCAATTCCTAAAATGGATGAATGACCATATCCGTAGAACAATCACTAAATTCCGTGATCTTGTCCTGCATGGCAAAAAAGGAGCCTTGTATTCTACACTTATCAGGCTGAGCAATAGTTACGGCATTCAAAAAGACGATGGTATACACATCAATATTTCAATAACTAACCAGGATTTAGCGAATTACTGTGGAACTGCCAGGGAAAGCGTCAGCCGCATGCTTGGGGAATTACGCGATGAAGAGATCATCTCCATACACAGAAAAAGAATTATCATTCATGATCTGGACTACTTAAAACAACAAATTGACTGTGAAAATTGCCCGATAGAATATTGCAATATTGAATAACGGAATTAAACAAGGAGTCCATGTTAGCTCAGGAAACTTTCTCTTTATGCAGCCTATCAATCTTCATAAGGGTACCCTTCTCAGCGTCCCATACCTTAAAGTATCACTTTCACATTTCCAAAAGGGCCTTGGCCCTTCATTTATGGCGTATGGCGCAAACTCCAAGCACCATTATTTCCTTAAAAACATAAGGAGTTTTTACGCTATATGATCCAAACCTTTGGATTTTGTTTTCTTTTTCAAATACTTACTTATAAAAATACAGGGAGAATTAGGGGCAGAAACAACGAAGTTATTATAGCAGCCATTCCCATTGCCGCTCCCGAAACTGCGCCCTGTAGTTCTCCTTCCCTGGCTGCTTCTGCTGTACCAATCCCATGAGCGATGGTACCAATTGCCAAACCTCTCGAAAAAGGGTCACGGATTTTCATGATGTTCATAAGGGATGGGCCCGTCATCGCACCGAGCATGCCAGTGATCATGACGAAAGCAGCAACTAGAATCGAGTCTG
Source organism: Mesobacillus subterraneus (assembly GCF_020524355.2). NCBI lineage: Bacteria > Bacillati > Bacillota > Bacilli > Caryophanales > Bacillaceae > Mesobacillus > Mesobacillus subterraneus. The sequence continues at coordinate 1,586,592 of NZ_CP129019.1, read as the reverse complement.
CCCCAATAATTCTGGCAACCTCAGAAGCTACAGGAATTGTGATAGACTTGATCGTCAAAGAAACTAAGATCAAATCTGATAAGTTAAGCAAATAGGCTATGAACACAGCTGAGATAATGGTAGAGACTATCCCTGCTACAAGACCAGTCAAAGCTGGAACTGCGTAAGCTGAAATGACCTTTCTTTGGCGATACAATGGTACAGCTAATGCCACAGTAGCCGGTCCCAGAAAATAGGTCATAATCTCACTTGCCGGTTCATATTTCTTATAAGGTATATTCAGCAACAACAATACGGCAATTACAATCACCGTACTTAAAAATACAGGAGATGTAAGCGGAGATGGATATTTACCCGCAGCCTTCCTGGCGATAAAGTATGCAAGCAAGGTTATAAGGATGCTAAAGATCGTCAGCAGAGTTTCCAGTTTCCTTCCCCCCCTTTCGCTTTATCAGCATATGTGAAGTGCCTCCTGCAAACACCATGCCTATTATTGCACTAATAAACAAAATAACCGCAAGTTGAATACCATTTTCTGCGATAAGTCCACCGAGAGTCATCAATCCAACTGAGATCGGTACAAAAAAGAACGATAAATGCCGGACGAGAAAATCAGCTGCACCTTCAAACCATTCAAGCCGGACCACCCTCGTCCATAGCAGAACGAAAAGTAAAATCATCCCCAAAACATTACCAGGAATACGAAGCTCGAACAGTTCTACTATATAAAAGCCGGCTTTGTTTATTAGGATCAACCCTGTGATTTGCAATGTGAATTTTATGATTTTATCAGCTCTCAAAGCATAATTCCCCTTTATTTTTCCCTAGACGTTGAAACGTTTTACAATTCATTATAAATCTCACTCGTTACATTGCAAGAATATTCACTTATCTTTTTTCTTGAAAGCTGTATGTTTAACATAGTTCACACAATGTCCATATGATTTTCCTCATATTTCTTATATCTTAATAAGGGGGAGGATTGTGTTATGAAAAAAATCTATCTTATCAGTTCACTTATTATATTAATAGGAATTTCATCGGGAATCTCATTTTTTCTAATCAGGGATGCGAATGCCCAAATCCCAGAGGACATCACGCTTGTCACCATGGATGAAGAAAATTATACTTTCGGAGAAGAAACAGAGACTATCAAGCTTGTCGAATTCATTTATACTCATTGTCCTGATATCTGCCCAACGACAACACAAAAAATGAACCTACTTCGAAAAGACTTGATCCAAGAAGGTGTCTACGGTAAGGAAGTACAATTTATAACTATTACAATTGATCCGTACCGGGATACGCCTAAAGTTTTAAGGAAGTATATGGACAATTTCGGACTCGAAAATGATGGGAATTGGATTTTCTTGACCGGTGACCAAGCTGACACTTTGGAAGAACAAAAGAAAATCAAACAGGTTGCCGATACGTTTCAATTTCAGTATCGCGATCCAGGAAATGGATTTTACGTCCATAGTACATTTACTTACCTGATTGATGAGAATAATAAGTTCATAAAAAAATTCCCGATGGGGGAAGATTTTAATAAAGATGAAGTGTTCAAAGAAATCATGGACGAAATTTAAACAACAAAAAAGCGGTCGTTGGACCGCTTTTTTTTATGCGCTTTTACTTTCCTGCTTAAGCTTAACATTAAGACTCCTGACTGAGGATTCTTAAACGATTATGCTTAACTGGGATAGGATGTCTATCTCTTAATGTGAATTCACTGTGGTGGGATGTTTCTCTGTCTTTTGCAGGGAGAAAAATTCTGATTTTGGCTTAGTGAAGCTGACTTTTATCCCTGATTCCTTTAGGCGGTTAACAAAATCAACCAGCTGCTTTTTAGCCATTTTTCAAAAACTCCTTTTATCCATCTTCGTCTATTATTATTTTACATGAAAAATATGAAAAATGTGTGAAAATGAGCAAAAAAATTGACATCATCCATCAAAAAAAATTCACAAATTTCCCAATAGACTCTGCGTGCACAATATGATAAATAATTATCCAAACTAGCCCTATTACTTACTACTCTCGCCTATTCCCATTTTGACTTCTTTAAAAACACCTTTCCACAAAAAAATGGTATTCTTCCATTTTAATGCGTTCCCTTATCTTAAAAAGAATTCGCTCATAGCCAGCAAACATGTTATAATCTTTGGGATATATATTAATGGAGGCTACTAAATAAATGATTACAGTTCAAAATGTCGGCTTGAGATATGGTGACCGCAAGCTTTTTGAAGATGTTAATATTAAATTCACTCCGGGAAATTGCTATGGCTTGATCGGAGCAAATGGTGCAGGTAAATCCACTTTCCTAAAGATTTTATCAGGTGAAATTGAAGCTCAAACCGGAAATGTTTCAATGACGCCTGGCGAGCGTATGGCTGTATTGAAGCAGAACCACTTTGAATATGAAGATGTCGAAGTGTTGAAAGTCGTCATAATGGTCCATGCCCGTTTATATGAAGTCATGCAGGAAAAAGATGCAATTTACATGAAAGCAGATTTTACCGATGAAGACGGCATGAAAGCTGCTGAGCTTGAAGGTGAATTCGCTGAGCTTAATGGCTGGGAAGCAGAATCCGAAGCAGCGATTCTTCTTAAAGGTCTTGGTATTGGCGAAGAGCTTCATGATAAGAAAATGGCAGATATTGGTGGTGGAGAGAAAGTAAAAGTGCTTCTTGCCCAGGCTTTATTTGGTAAGCCTGAAGTGCTCCTGCTTGACGAACCTACCAACCACCTTGATATCGCTGCGATTCAATGGTTAGAGGAATTCTTGATCAATTTCGAGAACACGGTTATTGTGGTATCCCACGACCGACACTTCCTGAATAAAGTTTGTACTCACATTGCCGACCTGGACTTTGGCAAAATTCAGCTTTATGTCGGCAACTATGATTTCTGGTATGAATCCAGCCAGCTGGCATTAAGAATGCAGTCGGATACGAACCGTAAAAAAGAAGAGAAAATTAAGGAATTGCAAGCGTTCATCGCGCGTTTCAGTGCAAACGCATCGAAATCCAAGCAAGCTACTTCACGTAAAAAATTGCTTGATAAGATCTCACTAGATGATATCAAACCATCATCCCGGAAATATCCATACGTTGGATTTACTCCTGACCGTGAAATCGGTAATGACTTATTAAGAGTTGATGGAATTACCAAGACAATTGACGGCGTAAAGGTTTTGGATAATATCAGTTTCATTATGAATAAAGATGACAAAATTGCGCTTGTTGGAAAAAACGAAATAGCAATTACGACATTGTTTAAAATCCTTAGCGGTGAAATGGAGCCAGATAGCGGAACTTTCAGATGGGGTGTAACAACATCCCAGGCATATTTCCCTAAAGACAACTCTGAGTTCTTTGAAGGCTGTGACCTTACCCTGGTAGACTGGCTCCGCCAGTTCTCACCAAAGGATGACAGTGAAAGCTTCCTTCGCGGATTCCTTGGACGTATGCTATTCTCCGGTGAAGAAGTATTAAAAAAAGCAAGCGTACTTTCCGGAGGCGAAAAAGTTCGCTGTATGCTTTCGAAGATGATGCTATCCGGAGCAAACGTCCTTATGTTGGATGAACCAACAAACCACTTGGACCTTGAATCGATCACAGCATTGAATAATGGTATGATTAACTTTAAAGGATCCATGATTTTCTCGTCCCATGACCACCAATTCGTCCAGACTGTGGCGAACAGGATCATGGAAATCACTCCGGCAGGGTTGATTGATAAGCAAATGACTTATGACGAATACCTTGAAAATGAAGAACTGCAAAAGCAAATTACAGAAATGTACGCATAATGAAAACCCTCGGGATTCCCCCGAGGGTTTATCTTGTTTATAGCTTGGATCTCAAACCTTCCTTAATCCTTTTTCTGCTTATTTTTTGAGGAATCAGCGGATCTGCTACCTGTTTCACTCGCAGTTGTACCCTGTCCTTCAACCTGGGATGAATTCAACCCAATTGTCGAAGGATCCTTTTTTCTTTTATTGCTCATATATACCCCTCCACTTACAAATAGATTTCCTTACTATTGTCTTGCGAAAAGACTATTTTATACTACTGACGCAGAACTTAGACCATTTCTATACCCCATATCCATGATATTTTCACCAACTTGTGATATTTTCTTTATGTAGGATCATTTTTATTTCGATATAATCAGTTATATCTATTGTATATGTTTAAAAGGTTTGTTTGAAAGGATGTCAGGATTGAGAAAATTACATATTTTACTTCTCACAGCCCTATTACTCTTCATTTCAGGCTGTGCAGGTAACAGTGAGTCAAACAAGGTTGAACTGACCGTCTCTGCTGCAGCAAGTCTCCGCGAAGTAATTGAGGAGGCCGGGCAACTATATATGGAACAAAATCCGGGAGTTAAAATTGTCTACAATTTTGGCGGGTCAGGTTCCCTGCAACAGCAAATTTCCCAGGGTGCGCCCGTAGACTTGTTTATTTCCGCAGCACAGGATAAATTCGATTATTTACATTCCAAAAAGCTAATAGATCAACAACACAGCGTAAAACTTCTCAAAAACGAACTTGTATTGATTACACAGAAAGAAAACAAAGAGATCGACTCAGCTGAATCACTGACTAGCGATAAAATTGAAAGAATCGCCCTGGGTACCCCTGAATCTGTGCCTGCGGGCATGTATGCGAAACAAGCATTGATTTCATTGCAGTTATGGAATGATCTCGAGCGTAAAATCATTCGCACTAAGGACGTCCGACAGGTTCTATCCTATGTTGAAACTGGCAATGTCGATGCTGGATTTGTCTATAATACAGATGCACTGATTTCCAATAAAATAAGGATTGTCCCATTGAATGGAAAAGAACTTCACGATCCTATTATTTATCCAGTTGGTGTAGTTGCAGGAACTGAGCACCCTAATGAGTCTATCGACTTTTTCAATTTCCTAAGAGGTCAAATAGCGCTGGACATTTTCAAAAAATACGGCTTTAAAGCAGCATTGGAATGATTTTTATGAGCAATGAATTCTGGAGTCCTGTTAAACTTTCCCTTGAGATTGCTTCCGTCTCGGTCGTATTCGTGTTTTTATTCGGGATATTTACCGCAAGGTTCATGGCGAGGAGGCACTTCATTGGTAAAACAGCAGTAGAGACACTTTTGACATTGCCTTTAGTACTCCCTCCAACTGTAGTGGGATTTCTATTGATTGTCGTATTTGGCATAAATAGTCCAATCGGGAGAATGATTGAACAGGTGTTTGGCAGTCCTCTTATCTTTAGCTGGTGGGCAGCTGTTGTTGCCGCATCTGTCGTTGCTTTTCCATTGATGTATCAATCAGCCAAGACAGGTTTCCTGTCAATCGACCCTGGAGCAGAGGAAGCGGCGAGAGTAGATGGAGCAAATGAGTGGAAAGTTTTTTTATACGTCACTCTACCTCTATCAGTAAAAACATTAATCACTGGTCTTATTTTAAGCTTTGCCAGGGCCCTCGGTGAATTCGGTGCAACCCTCATGTTTGCCGGCAACTTGCCAGGGAAGACTCAGACCGCCCCTACAGCAATCTATGTGGCACTTGAGTCTGGAAATATGCAGTCAGCCTGGCTTTGGGTAATTGCCATGGTGGGAATATCGTTTCTAATGCTCCTTTCGACTTCATTATTAAAACAGTAAATGAAGATATCTACACCTTGTTGGGAGATTGCATCAGAACTTTCTAATTTCAGAAAAAAGAGCCACGGAATCTCCATGGCTCTTTCTTGCAATCTATTGATCTTTAAAGTAGTGTATACTCTTCGTAGCAAAATCCTTAAATAAAAATAGATCCAATAGCTTTTGAAAAACTATTAATCATTTATTTAAAGGTTACAACGAGGTTGATGGGTTCCCCGATTTTCTTTTTGTCCTTATCAACCAGGTCGCCTGAGAGAATCTCCACTTTCTCGAGGTTTTCAAGCTCATCCACGATAAACCCAAGATTCCCTTGCTTCTTTTGTCCGGATAAAATCTCTCCATGTAATTCTTCCAGGTAAAAATCGTCTTCCCAAGTCTTGTGAATCGTATCATTGATATTCACCATTGCCACCGGCCCAAAATGATAGCTTTCACTGGAATGATTCTTTACTTCTACGCCAATTTTAACAAAATCAAATTCTTCATCATGTGTGTATGGATGGAAGAAATCAATCAGACTGTAAGCAGGTATGAAGTGCAGCAACTTAATCTCTTTAACCTTATATTCAATGCCATCGAGATTGAATGTTTTATTGACTTCTTTAAGCGCCTTTAGAGTTATTTCCCCCTTATCGTCACTCAATGAATCCCCTGGTGTATTCAGTTCCCTGTCATCCGCAACTTGCGGATTAGGTACAAACACATCTGTATTTTTCTTTATTGGTTTCTCCACAGCAGTTTTAAAAGGCTTCGTTTCCAAATTTGCATCAGCTTGTGCAAAAGAACAGCCTGACAGAATTGAAACTGCCATCATCAATAGCAGATATTTTTTCATTTCGAAAACCCCTTTTCAGAAAATCTCCCGCAGATCCAAGGTTCAGCGGGGAGAGCTTCAAATTCTTTATTTTCTTTTACCGTTCTCAAGGATATCAAAAATGTTTTTCGCATTGTCAGTATTGTCAATCTGTCCGTAGAAACGCTCTTTACCAGGACCGAATGCATATACAGGTACGTCTTCACCCGTGTGGCCGCCAGTTGTCCAACCAGTGTGAGAACGCTGGTCAAAGATCTTTTCGATAGCATTGTCAATATCTCTGATTTTCTTTGTTGGAGCAACGTCTTTTACGGACTGAATTTCTTCAGCAGTCAACTCAGGCAGCCCTTCAGATTTAAAGTCAATATACTTCTTTAATGTTTTTTCTACATCAGCACCTTGTGCAATTTCAGCAGCCATGAAATCCGGAGTGCGTTTCGCAGCTTTGATCGGTGCTCCGAACCAGTTATAAATTCCATCTGCACCAATTGAATAACCGCCAGTTGAATGGTCAGCAGTCGCAACAACTAATGTGTGCTTGTCTTTCTTAGCAAATTCGATTGCTGCTTTGTATGCTTTTTCGAAATCTTCCATTTCGCTCATGGCAGCCACAATATCGTTGTCATGTCCAGCCCAGTCGACCTGGCTGCCTTCTACCATCAAGAAGAAACCATCCTTATCTTTGTTCAAACGCTCAATTGCTGCTTTCGTCATATCTTCAAGAGAAGGTGTTTCTTCTTTGCGGTCGATCATCTTGTCCATACCGCCTGGTGCAAAAAGTCCAAGTACCTTTTCGTTTTTATTATTTAGCAAGTCCTGCTTGTTCGTTACATAGCTATAGCCATCTTTCTGGAATTCCTCTGCCAGGTTCCTGTCATCACGAACAAAGTTACTTACTCCTCCGCCAAGCATGACATCTATTTTATGCTCACCTTTAACCAATTCATCATAATAATCATCCGCAATCGCATTCATATTTTTGCGGCTTTCATCATGAGCCCCAAATGAAGCTGGCGTGGCATGTGTTATTTCCGAAGTAGCTACAAGTCCAGTAGCTTTGCCGTTTTCCTTGGCAGCTTCCAAAACTGTTTTTACTTCTTTTCCGTCGTTATCCACTGCAATTGCATTATTGTAGGTTTTAATTCCAGCTGACATCGCTGTAGCAGCTGATGCAGAGTCAGTTACGTTTTGTTCCGGGTCTTCCGGGTAAGTCATCTGGCTACCAACAAGATATTTGTCAAATTCAGTCTTCTCAGCTTCTGTAGTTTCAGGGTTGTCCTTCAAGTAACGGTAAGCTGAAGTATAAGCAACTCCCATTCCATCACCAATTAAGAAAATGACATTCTTAATTTCTGAGCGGTGATCTTTTGCTTTATTTTTTGCTTCCGCATCAAAAGTACCTGCTAAGCTGCCGAACGCCACAGTTGAAAGAACAGCGATCGGGAGTATCTTCTTTTTAAAGTTTGCTTTAATCATTACAAGACCTCCAGGAAAGTTATTTACTTCGCCTTCTAATATAATAGGAATCTATTAATCTCTTATTAATTCAATGTAAAATATCATTGAGTTTTTGTTACAGACACTTCATATTCTTTTGGTGCACTTATACAGAAAAATAAAAACAGGTGATTGATCACCTGCTCCGGAATCTTCTGCTCTTTTTTTGATTTCGATTGACAAGCCACACTCCAAGGGCAGCCAATAGCACTAAAGCTCCTAATATGGTATTGACAGAAAGCATACTACTCTGTTCCGGCTTTTGCGGGGTCTCCTTCTTTACTTCCGGTTTTTTTCCAATCAAGGGTTTAAGCTCAAGAGATTGGATAATCTCGCCATCCTTATTCTCAATCTTTAAATTTCCGTTTTTTTCGACCACTCTCTTGCCATGTTCTATTGGTTCGGTTAAATAGAGGTCCTCACCTGCTTTGAACTTCAGGTTTCCACTTGAAAAGGATTCCCCTTTCATGATTTGAGAGGATTTAAAGCCCGCGAAGCCATAGTCAAAAAGCTTGGCAGTATCTTCGTATATTTTTCGTTTGTATTCTGATTTCAGCAAGATCGCAGTCAATTGCAACTTCCCGTTATCGGCCGTAGTGGCAAGCGTTTGCTTCGACTGGTCCACAAAGCCCGTTTTTCCACCCGTTACTCCTTCGTAGGGAATTTCACCTTTTAGCATACGATGATGGGAAAGAATCGTTGTATCCCAAGACTCCCCATCCCACTCCAATTGTTTAGTGCCAAAAATCTCCCGGAAATGTGGATTTTTCATTGCATAGTTTACTATAATGCCAAGATCTTTGGCGGTTGTATAATGATTTTCATCAAACAAGCCATGCGGATTGACAAAATGTGTATCCTCTACACCAATACTGGTCTCTATAAACTTATTTATATTTTCAGAGTAACTTTCTAAAGAACCGTCCAGGTGAATAGCAATTGCTAGAGCAGCATCATTTCCTGAATTAATCAACATTCCCTGAATCAGCTTCTTCAAAGATACCTGTTCACCAGGGTTTAAATAAACCCTGGTACCATCGATCTTGTCAATTTCCTCGCTAACAACGACCTGCTCATCCAATTCAGCTGTTTCAATAGCGTAAATGGCAGTTGCAATCTTTGTCAGGCTAGCAGGATACATTTTTACCTCTTCATTTTTCCCGAATAGTACGGCACCTGATTGGGTGTCCATTAAAACGGCGGCCTCAGAAGCTAAGACAGGTTCATTCACCTCTGCTTCAACAAATTCTGCAGAAGCAACCATACTTATAAATAAAATCATAAACAGGGACAATAATCTCCTCATCCTACCACATCCAGTGTCCTAATCTCACCAATTATTTTAACAGAATCATGTCGATAAATGTCTACTGTTATTATTTTTTAATCAAACTGGAATAAACTGAAAAGTTTGTAAAGGTTCGATTGAATCGATCTTTATCTATCGCACTAAGTAACGAAGAATGCTGAGGCTCGAAATATCCTGAGTATAAAAAAGGCGCATAAAAGGCTATTAAAAAAAGTTAAATCAAGGAAAAAGATCTCCAATGAAGATTGTTGTCCACCTATGTTTGCGTGAAAGTAAACAAGTCACCAATTAAGCATATTGGTGACTTAATTCAAATGCATCTCAAGATTATTTTCGCAGAGAACCTATCCTGTCCACAGACAGGGTTTCCTTAATTCCTTCCGTTAAAAACGATATTTTCAAGATAGGAAATATATACATCATCTCTTGCAAGAGCTGCTCCATACTCCCTTTTCACAAAGCGTTCAGCTGATTCAAAACTGTCAAAGGGTCCGTGCCGCTCTTTACTTTCCTGCTGAACAAAATACCGGGTTCCATCTGTATATATCAGATACAATTCCCGATCACGATTCTCATACAGGCATCCATTTTTCGAATCCTTTAGATTATAGGTATTTTTAAAAGCATCCGGCTTGATTGGTTCCAATGGGAATACTTGTTCAATATATCGGTTGTATGCTTCCTTATTCATAGAGCATCCAGAAGCTTTGGCGTGTCCGCCCCCTCCAAATTCGCCAGCGACACCAGAGACATCTACGTCATCGTGAATCGTCCTGAAGCTTATTTTCTTTCCTCCCAAGTTTAAAATCGATATATAATCCAGATGTGGATATTCCTTGCCCAGCTCGTTCCCTAATTCCGAATGATAGGATTCAGCATGAACGACGCCTCCATATAAACCTTCATGTTCAATTTGGATGATTTCGCGTTTTTTCCTCCTGATGTATCGTTCAATCTTATCTTCTTCCATTTCAAGGAGCTTTTTTTCAAAATCATCATAATTAAAGCTTTCCCCGGATTTAAGACGCGGTAACATACGTTCTTCGAATTCTTCTATTGAAACCATAAAAAACAAGTCATTCAAATTCTTAGCTTTAAAATTCTTGAGGATGTCCCAGTCCCAGGTATCATATTGCCTGACAAGCTCAACAAACTCATCGAGTGAACCACTTTTAACCAAATGATTTCCCTGTACTAAATAGTCATATACGAGTGATGCCGCACTTGTCAGGCTCCCGGAGTCATCCTCTACTTTTACCATACCCCAGCTATATTCATTGAAATTCAATGCTGTTTTATGGTGATCAATCAGTTTTGCCTTTCCACCATCTTTGACATACTGATTGATTTTTTCTGTGACTTCTTGGTTGACAGATAAATCTGTTATATAAAGGTGGTCTTCCTTTTTCATTCGTTCGTTCATTCTCTCGAAATATTTCTCCACCTGAAAATTAAGCCCAGAGACAGAATTATATCGGATATCAGCTTTTTCACCGAATGCGAGCCTGAATAGAATACCGCAGGCCACCCCATCCAAATCATTATGAGTAAATAAACGGTACATATTTTCCTCCTTGGTTTGCATCTAATCTATAGTTTGTTTTTGCCCTGATAATCTATACAAGAGAAAATCAAAAAATTAGACAAGTTCAGCAAGGGGACGAGCATAGATATTTATAGAGGATAGTAAGGAGGTGAAAACATGCATTTCTTTGTATTTAAACGGAAAACATTATACTTCATCGGCTTAATCGTTTTTATTGCCATCATTGGTTCTCTTTGGTTGAGCCTAAAGCCTGATGCCACTCCGGCAATAGGTGGACAAAATGAGCAAATCCGGGAAATCCACATGGTAACAGGCGAGTTCAAATCTACGACGGATGATGGCAAGGAAATAGAAGCATACCGGTGGGATCCAGGAACAATCTTTTTAGAAAAAGGCGAAAAGGTTCGTTTGAAGATCCTCGGAGTCAACGGAAAAGAACACCCCTTCATCATTGAAGGAACGGATATTAAAGGCGTTGTGAAAAAAGGCGAAGAAACAGTCGTCCCCTTACAGTTTGATAAAGAAGGAACATACAGGCTGATTTGTCTGACACATCCTTCTGCTGAGCATAACGGACCTATGATCGCCTATATTGTCGTAGATTAATCCTTTAGGAGAACAGGATCTTGCATCCTGTTTTTTCTATTGGTAACACGTCTGAAATTGACACAAAACATACATAACACTTTAAACACAGTGGAAATAATCCCTGATAGAATTATAACTATTAAGACATTCTTATATAACAGCTTCAGAAAATAATGACGCAATTATATAACAGCTTCTGAAAATCGAACCAAATAAAATACGAAAACCCATATAAACATAGTATTGTTCATAATTTCACAAATATGTCACACTCAACCTGTTATATTCGTAGTATGATGAAAGTGTGGTAACTGTTATATAAACATCTACTTAAGAGGTGAATTGAAATGGAACAATGGAAAGGCTTTAAAAATGGTGCTTGGCAGGAAGATATCAATGTTAGGGACTTTATTTTAAAAAACTACTCTGAATATATTGGTGATTCCAGCTTCCTTGAAGGTGCAACTGAGGAAACGCTTCAATTATGGCAGCAAGTAATGGAATTAACAAAGCAGGAACGTGATAATGGCGGTGTACTTGATATGGATACAAAAGTAGTATCCTCCATTACATCCCATGGACCGGGCTATCTCGATCAGAACAAAGAAAAAGTCGTAGGCTTCCAGACCGATCAGCCATTCAAGCGCTCTATGCAGCCTTTTGGCGGCATTCGTATGGCAAAGGCTGCTTGCGAAGCATATGGTTATGAATTGGATAAAGAGGTCGAAAAAATCTTCACTGACTTCCGCAAAACGCATAACCAGGGTGTATTCGATGTCTATACTAAAGAAATGCTCCAGGCTCGTAAAGCCGGAATCATCACTGGCTTGCCAGATGCTTACGGACGCGGTCGCATCATCGGAGACTACCGCCGCGTAGCTCTTTATGGTGTCGACTTCCTGATGGAACAAAAGAAGAAAGACCATGGTATGACAAGCAGCGTCATGACTGAGGACACAATGCGCCTGAGGGAAGAAATTTCTGAGCAATACCGTTCATTGAATGAATTGAAGCAGCTTGCCCAGAGCTATGGCTATGATATTTCCAAGCCAGCATCCAATGCAGTCGAAGCTTTCCAATGGGTCTACTTTGCCTACCTTGCAGCAATCAAAGAACAGAATGGTGCAGCGATGAGCCTTGGCCGTGTCGCAACATTCCTGGATATCTATATCGAGCGTGACCTGCAAAACGGCACACTTACTGAAAAAGAAGCACAGGAAATTGTTGACCATTTTGTCATGAAGCTTCGTTTAGTAAAATTCGCGCGTACTCCTGACTACAACGAATTATTCAGCGGTGATCCAACATGGGTAACTGAGTCAATTGGCGGTATGGCACATAATGGGCAATCACTTGTAACGAAGAACTCTTTCCGCTTCCTTCATACACTTGATAATCTCGGACCGGCTCCAGAGCCAAATCTCACAGTGCTATGGTCACCGGCCCTGCCTGAGAACTTCAAGAAGTATTGTGCTGAAATGTCAATCAAAACGAGCTCAATCCAATATGAAAATGACGATGTGATGCGTTGTGAATATGGCGACGACTATGGAATTGCCTGCTGCGTTTCCGCAATGGAAATCGGCAAGCAGATGCAATTCTTCGGGAGCACGCGCCAACCTGGCGAAAGCTTTGCTTTATGCGATCAATGGCGGTGTCGATGAAAAGCTTAAGATTCAAGTTGCTCCAGGCTTCAGCCCTATTACTTCTGAAGTCCTTGACTATAATGAAGTAATGGCTAAGTTCGATAATGTAATGGAATGGCTTGCCGGCCTTTACATCAATACTCTTAATGTCATCCACTACATGCATGATAAATACAGCTACGAAAGAATTGAAATGGCGCTGCATGATACAGAAGTCCTTCGCACAATGGCAACTGGTATCGCAGGTTTAAGTGTAGTAGCAGATTCATTGAGTGCAATCAAACATGCCAAGGTAAAAGTAATCCGTGACGAAAACGGCATTGCTGTTGATTTTGAAACAGAAGGCGACTTCCCTAAGTACGGAAACAACGATGACCGTGTTGACAGCATCGCAGTTGAACTTGTGAAAAACTTCATGACAAAGCTGCGCAAGCACCCGACATATCGCGATTCAGTCCATACAATGTCCATTTTAACGATTACTTCGAACGTAGTATATGGTAAAAAGACAGGTAATACACCTGATGGAAGACGAGCTGGTGAACCATTCGCGCCAGGTGCTAACCCAATGCATGGACGCGATACTAAAGGAACACTCGCTTCCCTGTCATCAGTAGCAAAGCTTCCATATACCTATGCTTTGGATGGCATTTCAAACACATTCTCCATCGTGCCAAAAGCACTTGGAAAAGATGAAGATAGCCGTACAAATAACCTTGTTTCCATCCTTGATGGCTATGCGATCAAAGATGGCCACCACTTAAATGTAAACGTGTTTAATAGGGGAAACGCTGTTAAATGCAATGGAGCATCCTGAAGAATATCCGCAGCTGACAATCCGTGTATCTGGATATGCAGTAAACTTCATCAAGCTTACACGTGAACAGCAGATGGATGTAATTAACCGAACTTTCCATGAAACAATGTAAATAATACAAGTGCAGCAAAAACAGGAGTTGCCTCCCCCATGGCGGGAACTCCTGTTTTAATGAAAGGAGAAATCATCATGATCGGAAACATTCACTCTATTGAAACCTTTGGGACTGTAGACGGACCTGGGATACGCTATGTCATCTTCACACAGGGTTGCCTGCTGCGCTGCCAGTTTTGCCATAATGCAGACACTTGGGAGATTGGCACAGGCAAACAGATGTCTGTTTCTGAAATCATTGATGATTTGAAAACCTATCTTCCATTTATTGAAGCATCTGGCGGCGGCATAACTGTAAGCGGTGGTGAGCCACTTTTACAGATTCCTTTTATCACTGAACTTTTTAAGGAGTGCAAAAAGCTCGGAGTGCACACTACTATTGATTCTTCAGGTGGATGTTATTCTACCGCCCCTCTTTTTCAAGAACAGCTGGCAGAGCTATTGAATTACACTGACCTGATTCTATTGGATTTAAAACATATCAATAGGAAAAAACATATTAAACTGACAGGAATGGCCAATGATCATATCTTGGGATTTCGCCCGTTTCTTATCCGACCATCAAGTTCCAGTTTGGGTTCGCCATGTATTGGTCCCTGGAGTCACAAATGAAACTGATGATCTTTCCAAATTAGGCGAGTTTATTGGCACCTTGAATAATGTCCGAAAACTTGAAGTTTTGCCTTATCATAAGCTTGGAGTTTACAAATGGGAGGCATTAGGGCTGGAATACCCTCTTAAAGATGTTGAACCGCCTTCAGACGATGAAGTGGAGAATGCCTATAAGCTACTGACAGCCCATATCGGAGTGAATTAACAGCAGGATACTCTCCTGCTGTTTTTTTCTGCATACTATTTTGATAATTTTTTAGTATCATAGTGGTATTAGTTTTTGTGGAGGTTCTTTATGTATCAACTGTTTACAGAGATCAGCAATTCTTTGAGTGGACCATTTTTCACCCTTGTGAACCAGACTGAACAGATCCCTTTATTAGCAAGCTTCCTATTGGGACTTGTCGGGGCTCTTGCTCCATGCCAGCTGACAGGAAATCTCGGTGCAATTACCTACTACGGCAACAGGAGTCTGCAAACGAAAAGTCAATGGATTGAGATTATGTTTTTCATAATGGGGAAAATATTGGTCTTTACATTGTTAGGCCTTGCCGTCTGGCTAGTTGGTCAGAGCTTCCAGCAGGTCTTGCCTGGTTTCTTCTCCTGGTTCCGCAAACTAATGGGCCCCCTATTCATCCTGATCGGTCTGTCACTTATTGGTCTCTTCGCTTTTACTTGGATCAATCGCTTCACTTCTGTTTTGCCACAGTGGACTGGCAGCGGAAAAACAGGATCTTTTTTAATGGGTGTAAGCTTCTCAATCGCCTTCTGTCCGACAATGTTTTCCTTATTCTTCTTTACCCTTATGCCGATTGTCCTGAGCACATCCTACGGTGCAGTCCTGCCATCTGTTTTTGCCATTGGTACATCCATCCCGCTGATTGTCTTTGCAGCAATCATTTCATACATCGGCTTGAGCGGAGCATTGATGAAAAAAGGGCGCAAGCTGGGGTCAGTGGTACAGAAAATTGCCGGGTACATTTTGGTTGTTGTTGGAGTTTTTGATACGATAACATACTGGGGGTTGTAAATCTTTCGCTGAAAATTGACTAAGGAGTCTTTCTTGACAACTTTGACTCTGTTTCCTGGAAATCTGTCACATTAACGGGGGTTTCTTGACAGCTTTGTCTCCTTTCTCTGAAAAGCTGTCACAATAACAGGCTTTTCTTCATTAAGTCTTTCTTAGTTTTGTTGCTTGCAAATCTAAATTATATGACTGAGTAGTTACCTGTTCTAAAGCAATCAACCTATGAAATTCAGCAATCATATTTTTGTCATCACCAAATAAGATTCTCTAAATCAAAAAGCCATGAACTACTGGTCCATGGCTTTTGGTTCTTATGCAATATTCATATTTTCCTTGTATCCAGGTTCACAGTTGATGCATACATCCTCGTCGTAATCAAGAGTGTTAACATCCTCTGGATTATACTCGATCCCACATAGAGGGCACTCTATCATTTCTTCATGACCATATTCTGCAGCATCTGGTATAGAGTCATTGACCTTGAGTTCTCCCGCCCAAACTCCGCTGATTGTAGACATTTCATTTTCAATATATTCATTCGCTGCTTCTTCTGTTTCCCAGACACCATGGTCCCACAACATTTCGTCAGCGTCACCTGAATTAATCATTAGTCCGTATACTATTTTTTTCATATTGCCACTCCTTTTCGGATTGGGAAGTTTGTTTTATATACATAGCCACTATTCTAATTTTCGAAACCCCCACTATTTGGGAAATGAAACTTTCTACATTTATTTC
Organism: Mesobacillus subterraneus; assembly: GCF_020524355.2. Classification (NCBI taxonomy): domain Bacteria; kingdom Bacillati; phylum Bacillota; class Bacilli; order Caryophanales; family Bacillaceae; genus Mesobacillus; species Mesobacillus subterraneus. The sequence continues at coordinate 1,570,217 of NZ_CP129019.1, read as the reverse complement.
CGTATATATATGGATTGCTCAGAGTCTAATTTTCAAATATAATTGAACAATGATCGAAAAGAGGTGATAGCATGCTATTGGAAATTTATACTCAGTCCGTTGATGCGACAGCTGTTTATAGTGTTTATTTGACTTTGCTCATCAGCATGTCTATGTCCGTCTTCTGGTTATATCGTGACGCCTCTATTCTCCAATCATGTATATTGCGAATCAGGCTGAAGCCATCCACTTCTGAAACAGCTTTTAATAATAAAGCTGAACTTGGATTGAAGTTTCACCTGCAATTTCTTAAACGAATAAAAATTAAAATTGATCCGGGTGATGAGGACAGTCATTTTTCTCCTTTAGTTGACAACTAGATATAAATAGGAGGAGAAAAATGAAAAAGCTTTTCACCATGATTATTGTTTTACTTATTCCAGCACTATTAACTGGCTGCCAGGCGCTGACAAGCGAGGGATCGTTCTTCCAATCAACATTCATTAACCCCTTCACCTGGCTCATCCATCTATTCGCCGGGATCACAGGCGAAAGCTACGGTCTGGCGATTATTTTGATTACATTGCTCATCAGGCTCGTGTTAATGCCCTTAATGTTAAAACAATACAAAAACCAGCAGAACATGAAAGAAAAGATGGAAGTCCTAAAGCCTGAAATGGATGATATCCAGAAAAAAAATTAAAAGCACTAAGGATCCTGCTGAGCAAAGAAAATTACAGCAGGAAATGATGGGACTCTATCAGAAGCATGGCGTAAATCCCCTTTCTGTAGGCTGTCTGCCAATGCTGGTGCAAATGCCAATATTAATGGGGCTTTATTATGCGATTAGGGGTTCTGCCGAAATCGCCAGCCACTCCTTCCTCTGGTTCAACCTTGGCCATTCTGATATTTGGATTACGGCGGCTGCAGGGCTGATTTACTACCTGCAGTTTAAGGTCTCGATGTCCAATGTAACGGAGGAACAGAAAAAGCAGATGAAGTTCATGGGGCTGATGTCACCAGTCATGATCGTGATGTTTTCATTAAATGCTCCCTCTGCCCTTCCTCTTTACTGGACAGTTGGCGGGATGTTTTTGATTATACAAACATTACTGGCAAGGAAGGTCTATGCGCAAAAAGAAAATCCAATTAAGGTTGAGAACCAAGCTTAATGTTGAAACGCCTGGGGAATTGCTCCCCAGGCGTTTTTAATGAAAATGAATCAACAAATTACATTTCGTGACTTGTCCAGCTCCAGCGTTTTTCGAAACTAACCAAGACGCTACATTTTTCTAAGTGGAATTATATGGTTGACACTAAACTTTTCAACAAGTTATACTTAAATTAATGATATCTGAAGGGAATGGTAAAGAGCCGATGAAATACTAATCTTATTTTCTGCCCCGATTTTTCTTATATGAAAAAACGTGTCGCCCGAAAATAGGATTAGTCTGCTCTTTTAGCCATTCCCAGTCGATTTATAACCTGATCATAGCATGTTGCCTTTTGGGGTAAAAATGCTTGTTTTGTCGCGTTTGAATCTATTGTGAGTGTATTGCAGAACCTTCCGGGTGACACCTGGGAGGTTTTTTTGATGGATAGAATACTCACCTTCATTCAATAGTTACAAAACGAAAGGTGGATTTTTTTATGACAATCATGAAAATAAGAGGTATTCAGAAAAGCTTTCATGAAAAGCAAATATTAAAAAATGCGGAAATTGATATAAATCAAGACAGCCGAATAGGACTGGTCGGCAATAATGGCGCTGGAAAAACTACATTGGTCAATATCCTTTACGGGAGTATCAAACCTGATGAAGGATTAATCGACACTTTTAATAGCAGCCTGAACATTGGCTATCTTAAACAATCTACAGAATTTTCAATTTATAACCTTGAGGACACCTATTCTCTTGCTGAGAGCGGACTCTTTCAGCATTCAAGCCAGTTAGGTCTGAATAAGGGAATTGAATGGTCTGATTGGAGTAAGTTAAGCGGCGGAGAAAAATTGAAAATTTCACTTGCAAGTGTATGGGCAAGCAGGCCAGAATTACTCATACTAGATGAGCCAACAAACCATCTGGACTTGCAAGGTGTTGAGTGGCTGATTGACAAGTTGAAGAATTTTAAAGGAGCTGTAATTGTTATTTCCCATGATCGATACTTCCTCGACAGGACCGTGGAAGAGATTATCGAACTTGAGGATGGCTCAACAAAATTATTCAAAGGTAACTACTCTTCTTATCGGACGGAAAAAGAGAGGTTATATGAAATTCAACTTCATCAATATGAAATACAAGAAAAACACAAACAACAAATTGAACAGCAAATGGCTAATCTTAAGAACTGGTCTGAAAAAGCTCATCGGGATTCGACGAAACAAGGTTCGGCCTCTGAAAGAAGACAAATAGGATACAAGGAATACCATCGAGTGAAAGCAAAGAAAATGGATAATCAAGTAAAGTCGAAGATGAAGCGCTTGAATCAGGAGCTTGAAAAGAGTGAAGTTAAAGCACCAAAGGAGGAAGACAAGGTACGCTTCGAATTTCAGGATAGCCGAAAGAGAGGAAAACGGATTTTAGAAGCCCGCGAGCTTTCAAAATCCTTCACCAGCCGCCGTTTATTTGAAGAAAGTCATTTTTATATGAATCATGGAGAGAGAATGGCGTTGCTAGGACCAAACGGCAGCGGAAAAACAACACTTATTAAAATTTTGCTTGGAGAAGAAACAGCGACATCAGGTGAAGTTTGGATCAGCGAAACGATGAGGATTGGTTATCTTAGCCAGGATGTGTCAGACCTTCCTCTCGATAAAACATCACTGGAATATACAGGGCTTACAGACAGAGAATCAATCGGCAGGGCGAGGACGATTTTTGCTAATATTGGGCTCCCGGAACAAAAGCTAGTGGTCCCAATCGGCACACTCAGCCTTGGCGAAAGGACAAGAATAAAGCTGGTGATGATGCTACTGAAAGAAATTGACTTGCTGATTTTAGACGAACCTACCAATCACCTCGACTTGGCCAGCAGGGAAAGTCTCGAAAAAAACTTTAATGAATTTCCACGGTTCAATAATTATCGTCTCACATGATATATATTTTCAGGAGAAAATCAGCAATAAACTTCTATTGATTGAAAACGGAAAGATTAACAGGAAAGAGTATGGCATGAAGGAATACAACAACCGTACGTCTTCTCCAGTTCCAGACAGTAAGGAAAAAGAAGATCAGTTGATGGTTATCCAAAATGAAATCAACGCCATCATAGGCCGATTGTCTTTCATGGACAAAGGTGAGCCTGGATATGAGCAACTTGACAAGAATCTTTCAGAACTCATGAAAAAGAAGAGAAATCTATCCTAATTTTGCTTTCACAGAAAAATAAAAACTGCACCTGCAGATGTTAGATTGTGTGTCGAACATCTGCTGTGCAGTTCTTCTATAATAATCTCCCAATAATAAGTCCTGCCGCCGCACTCAATAGACCTCCGATATATGTGCTGGCTACATACACAACCACGGCTTTGTTTTCTCGGCTGTTAATCAGCTTGACCAAGTCAACATTCAGTGTTGAAAAAGTGGTGAATGCACCCATGAATCCTGTGGCAGCAAAAAGATATAAATTCCCCTGGATTCCTTGACCAACTATCCAGCCTAGCAGAAAAGAGCCTAAGAGGTTTACAGTGAGAGTAGCGACAGGCAGCACTGATTGGCCTGTTATCATTTGGATAACGAACCTTGAGAGAGCTCCGGCCATACCACCTAATGCAACCAATACAAACCCGATCATTGTAATGCCCCCCCTCCCAAGTCCTGCGCCAAGCTTATAACCTGCCGCCGCAAGGATAAGTCCTCCAACCGCACTGATATGCACATAGAAAATTGCCATCCATATAGTGCCGTTTTCTACCATTACCAGCGTTTCAATGCTGAAGGTTGAAAATGTAGTGAATGATCCTGTAAGACCTGTACCAATGGTTGCCGACAGTACAGGATTCAGTTTTCTTCTTGCTATGATTCGAGCCGTGAACCACCCCAAGAACAATGAACCTCCACAATTGGCTATTAATGTGCCAATCGGGAATCCATTATGTAAAATATCGCTTGTGCCAAGACTGACTAGGTACCTCAAGAGGCTGCCCAGCATTCCCCCAAGCCCTACTCCTAGATATACCAATGAAATAACCTTCCTTTAGCCCTGCTATTTTCGAATCAATTTATCTTGTATCCCTATTTTAATCTGTGTCCACTCTTCTTTAATTATGCTATAAACTACTGTGTCCCTGATATACCCGTCAGCGATTATTCGATGTTTGCGCAAAACACCTTCTCTTTGGGCACCTAGTCGGGCAATCGCATTTTGCGAGCGTACATTCCTTGAATCCGTACAAAATTGAACTCTATTTACTTCCATTTTCTCAAAAGCATATTGGAGCATGAGCAATTTCGTTTCTGTATTCACACTTGTTCTCCAGTAATCAGGACTGTACCATGTCCAGCCAATCTCAAGTGATCTATGCGCTCCTGAAATATCCAGATATCTTGAACTGCCAACTATTTTATTCGATTTCTTATCAAGAATGATAAATGGTATTTGTGTTCCTTTCTCTCTTTCAACCATGGCAGCTTCAATTACCTTTTTCATGTCTTCTTTGCTTCTGACCTTCGAAGATGTAAATTCCCAAATAGACTGGCTTTGCCCGGCTTCCCACAAACCATCAAGCTGACCGGTTTCCATTGGCAACAGTTTGACTGTATCACCTTCCAGTATGATTTTTCTACCCATCTTCCCAACTCCCTATGACCTTATATTCCTTTATCATACCACCTGGTAAGATAGTCTGGGAATTTCTTCTTCAGCAAAAAAGGGATTCTCTAAACGAAAGGCTGCCCGGTTTCCCGGACAGCCTTTGAACTCAATTTACCTCTTCAAAATATTCTTTGTAATAACCGCCAACTTTGCCGGAATTATCAATAATGAAATAAAATTCTTCAGTCTCGTTTTTCACTTCATATACCTTTCCAGATGTCAGCTTGTTATTTACAATGTACTTTTTTGCATCTGTGTGAACGCACTTGAGTGTCTTAACCGTTTCGCGTTCGTGCCAGTTCGTGTGGATCATCATCTGCACTTCCTTTAAATGAGTTTCATACTCTATAGTATAAAGAAAAGATGATGCAATAAGCAATAGTTAGCTGGCATTCGCTTCTTCTCCGGCTATACTCAAACCCCGGACTTCCGATTGATCAAATGTCATTATTTCGCCTGTAATTACATTTTTCAAAGTTATATAACAAACATCACATATTACATCTTTGCGAATATATTGTAAAAAAGAAAAACGTTCATTTTTGTAAATCAATTCATAAAATCCGTTTTTAGTAAATCCATTCATGTTAACCCCTCTTTCCAGGATGCCTTCATCTTGGTGTTTGGCTGTTTCTTTCTATACCACAATCAAGACTTGTATTAAACATCCGGGTAGTAAAGGGAATTTTTCCCTACAAACTGTTCATTGGAGCAATCAGCTCCTTTCCTTCATTTTTGGACGAATTAATCGCGGTGGAAACCGGGTAAGCATCCATTAAGTCTGCATCAAATGGCACCAAGAGCTGTTTAATTTGGTCCGGTTTGGCAAAAGAACTGTCAAGCCATATATCCAGCTTATTTTTGGGAAGAATCACAGGCATTCTGTCGTGAATTTTTTCGGTAACCTGGTTCGGACCAGTTGTGATAATCGTACAGGATGTAATCTCCTTGCCATCCTTTTTCCAATTTTCCCAGAGTCCAGCTAATGCGAAAGGCTGTTTGCTTTTCATACCGAATCGGTATGGCTGTTTTTGTTTCCCCTCTTTTTTCCATTCATAAAATCCATCAGTAAGGATTAGGCAACGCCTCTGCTTAAGTGCATGCTTGAAACTCGCTTTTTCATCTACTGTCTCCGCCCGAGCATTGATCATTCTATAGCCGATTTTTTCGTCCTCCGCCCAGAAAGGAATCAATCCCCACCTCATTTTTTTCCCTGATCTGCCGCTCCCATTATTAATCACCGTCAAGATATCCTGTCCAGGAGCTATATTATATCTGGCATCAAGATCATCCGGGAAATCGAAATGAAATTGTTCCTTCAATGAATCTATGTCCTCAAATAATGAAAACCTTCCACACATGTTCTTTCCTCCACATCATGTCTTTTTACTATATTTCCCGTCCTGTTCAGGAAGTAACATTTTATTCCGTAAAAAAATAAGCCAAGCTACTTTGAGCCTGACTTAACTATATTTTTTCAGCATTCAAGTGCTTTTTCATTTTAAACCTAAGTGCAATATTCGCTGCTACCAGGAATGGAATGATTGATGCTATTGTAAATCCAAGCGCATAACCTGATATACTTTCGTTCAAGACTCGATCGTTTATGCTGAACCCTAGGAAGGTTATACCAATGCCATCCCCATCCACATGGTCTATGACCGACCAAAGCTCAATTCCTTTAATAAGGAATAAAACACTTATGATCGACAGCAGAAAAACCCATAGCCATTTCATACGACTATACCCCCAAGATTCCTAAACCCTAATTTAAGTTCAGGTGTATACACTATATTATAGGGAGTTATGGTAGTAATTAATATAAAGCTGCTGCAGTTGTAACAAAATGTTCAAAATGATGGTCTTAATTTTGTCAAAAAGAATCTATTTGTTTGCAAAATGAAAAAACACTCAAAATGGGAATCTATTTTTCATCAATTCATCTAGCTGCAAAAATGCTTTTTCCACCTCTCCTTTTGGAATTTCCTGATACCGGTCTCCGATGCTCACTTCAAAATAACATGAAAATTACCTAGATCCGTATATATCACTAGCTAGTTGTCCCTCGATATTCTTCAAAAGCATCCTTTAGTACTTGAATGTTTCGTCTGTCAGGGCCTAGCAATGGATATGTTCATTTTTCCAAAGCCTCCTGTAATGAACTACAAAAGATTAAGCCCCTACATTCTGACTATTGATCCGTCCCATCACAATCATATTGTAGAATTTTCCGTCAGAAAGCAGTTTGTCATCCTTCAGTATGCCTTCGACTTCAAACCCAAGCTTTTCATAGAGCCTCCGTGCATTTTCATTGGATTCCATCACAACGAGCGTCATTTTTATAATATCGTTCTCGTCTGCCCACGTAATCGATTCTTGTAAAAGATTTTTGCCGATACCATAGCCCCAGAATTCTTTTATAACACCTACCCCGAACTCTACCTTGTGCCTGAACCTCTTCAAATCATTTCCAGCACACCTCGAAAACCCTATAAGCCTTCCATTCGTTTCAGCCACCAAAAATATGTTTCTATTACCCTCTGTGTCCGTTTTTATAATGGATTGAAAACCATTCGTATCAATGAATGATTCTCCTCGTTCCCTGTCGAGATTTTCAGTTTCCCCATCGATTTGCAATCTTAAATTAGACAAAGCCTCTGCATCAGTTTCAACTGCAGAACGGATTGTATACTTCAAACTCTTAATATTGAACTCTTTTTTAGTGATCAGCATACATGATCCTCCATAAAAATCATTTTAGTTAATTTTAGACATTTAGCGTTATTTTGTATATAGAAAGTAGGTTCAAGACACAGAGAACCAGGATTTCAGAAATCAATGGAAAAACGAATAAAAAAGGATGGAATTCTGAGATTCCATCCACTAACTTTTATACTTTCTTTAGCTCTTCTACAGCTTCCATCGCCTGTTCTCTGAGCTTGAATTTTTGAATTTTCCCTGAAGCGGTCATTGGATAACTTTCAGTGAATTCTATATATCTAGGAATTTTGTGCTTAGATATTTTGCCTTTGAAATAATCCTTGATTTCATCTGCAGAGGCAAGTTCTCCATCCTTTAAAATAATCCACGCCACGACTTCCTCTCCATACACACTGTCCGGTATTCCAACAACCTGGACATCGAGCACTTTCGGGTGTCTGTAAAGGAATTCTTCGATTTCGCGCGGATAGATATTTTCCCCGCCTCTGATGATCATATCCTTTAGTCTGCCGGTTACACGGCAATAGCCGTTTTCATCCATGACTGCCAGGTCCCCTGTGTGGAGCCAGCCTTCTTCATCGATTGCTTCTTTCGTTGCGTCAGGATTCTTATAGTATCCGTCCATTACATGGTAGCCACGTGTGCAAAGTTCTCCCTGGACTCCTCTTGGAACCTCTTCCATCGTGCCTGGCTTGACAATTTTCACCTCAACCTCAGGAAGTGCTTTTCCAACTGTTTCTACCCGCAATTCGAGTGGATCATTCGTCCTCGTCTGGGTTATGACTGGAGACGATTCCGTTTGGCCATAGGCAATTGTTATTTCCGCAGCTCCCATTTTTTCATTTACAGCTTTCATCACTTCAATCGGGCAATTGGAACCAGCCATGATGCCAGTTCTCAAGGAAGACAGATCGTATTTTTCAAATTCCGGGTCGTTCAGCTCGGCAATGAACATAGTTGGAACACCGTGAAGCGCTGTACACTTTTCTTTTTCGACCGTCTCAAGAACTGCCTTTGGACTGAATTCCTGAACCGGCACCATTGTTGCGCCAACAGTGGCACAAGCCAGTGTACCCATGACACAACCGAAGCAATGGAAAAATGGCACGGGAATACAAAGTCTATCTTGGTCTGTAAGCTTCATGGCAGATGCAACATTATACGCGTTATTTACAATATTGCTGTGAGTCAGCATTACTCCCTTCGGAAATCCAGTCGTACCTGAAGTATACTGCATATTAATAACTTCACCCTGCTTCAGCGCTGCCATTTGTTTATCCAGATCTTCCTCGGTCACACCATCGGCCATATCCAGGATATCCTGCCAGCTGTAAGTCCCAGGAAAACGCTTTTCTCCCATTACAATGACATTTTTCAAATAAGGCAGATTGCTGCTTTCAAGCTTGCCTGGCTCGCTCGTTTTCAGTTCTGGAACAATCTCATACACCATGTCAATATATGAAGCGTCTTTAAATTGTTCCATTAATATGATTGTCGTGGAATCTGACTGTTTTAGAAGATATTCCAATTCTGCCGTCCGATAATTTGTGTTGACAGTAACAAGAACTGCACCCATCTTTCCAGTTGCAAACTGGGACACCACCCATTCTGGTGTATTTGAAGACCAGGCAGCTATGTGTTCTCCTTTTTTCACTCCCAGTTTCATCAGTCCCCTGGCAGCTTTCCGGCATAACATATTGAACTCTTTGTAATTCATCCTCAGGTTACGGTCAGCATAAACAACCGCTTCATGATCTGGATATTTCTTGGCTTGAACCTCCAACAATTCACCTACAGTATAAGGCAGCAAATTCTCCAATCTATTAACCTCCTATAACAGTTAAATTATGTAAGCGTTTACCTATAACTATATCACCTTAGTTTGAATATTCAATATTATCGGAATGTATTCCTTCCTTTTTCCTAAAAATAAAAAAAAGCAGGAAAAATTCCCCGCTTCAACATTATTTATCATGCCACATATAAGCTTTTCCGGTTTCCTTTGACACAATCGATATGCCTATAGAAGCGCCATGTCCCGCAGCAATAACGGATTGACTAGAAAGTCCCGCTAACAAGCTCGTAATATAAAGGTTAGGCAGTTTAGTAGTGCCATCGGGGTCAATGCCCAATACCTTTTTAATTTTCCCGCTTGGTACCTTCTCGTTTACTGTCAGTTCGAATCCAAGACTTTCGAGCAACGAAGTTTGCAGGTTCGTGGCTATAACCAAATGCTTTGAAACAAACTCTTTGCCTTCAGTCAAAATAACGGAAAAGCCGTTATCATTCTGTTTGACAGTTTCCACTGTCCCCTCATTCCATTCAGTGCCTGCAGCAAGAGCCTGGTCTTTAATATTTTCGAGGAGTTCAGTACCGGTTATTTCTTTTATACCCGGATAATTAAAAAGTCTTGAAACCTGTTTGATTTGGGATTTCCCTGAGTCGATGACTGCCGTTTTCAATTCGCCCTGTGAAGTGTATATTGCTGTCGATCCACCTGAAATCCCGCCTCCAATCACTAATACATCAAACATTTATACTCCTCCTGATAAATTAAGTAACCTCCCTTTTCCTAAAAAAGGGAGGAAATTTGTTATCAAAATAATTTAGAAATCAAATAAATGACTCCTGCCAGGAGCCAGACGTACGTGGCTGGTCATATAGGGGGAAAGCCCGAAAACTTTCCTTTTCCCTCACTGCCTGTACGCTTTGGTCCGATGCCTCAGGAACCGCCAGCACAATGGTTGTTTTTCTTATTATTTTCCAAATTCTCACCTCACAAGCATTTACGAGTACATTATTAATGATAAAAAGAGGAAAGCATTGCTCTCCTCTTTTTATTTTTAGTGAGTGTGGTGAACTGCGCAGCGGTTAGGGCCGATTTCAAGCTCCATCGCTTCTTCTGCAGTCACTTCTTTTACGCCGCGGTTAATCGCAACAATATCTTCAAAATTTGGTGGTGTTTCGCTGGATGCTGATTGTGCTACATGGTCAACAAACTCTTCAACTGTCTTGCCTTCCATAATTTTATTTTGCTTACGGATCAAACCTAACTGGCTTCCAATGAAACCTTCTTCATTTACTTCGTCATTAAAAGCAGCATAGTGACCAGGCAATACGATAACATCATCCGCAATTTGGGATACTTTGCTATAGACTGTTTCATAAAGGTCTTTTGCCCATTCAGCAGCTTTTCCGCCTAAATCTGGACGGCCAAGACCATTAACAAAAATAGTATCTCCTGAGAATAAAAGTTTATTATTCACAAAGAAAGAAACACTTCCCGGGGTATGACCTGGAGTTTTAACAGCTAACACTTCAAGTGTAATATTCTCAAATTCAATTTTATCATGCTGCTCCAACGCTTCAAAGTCAAATACTGCGCCTTCACTCTTCATCAAATAATATTTAGCGCCAGTGTTGTCAGCCAGCTGTTTGCCTCCGGACAAGTGGTCAGCATGCAAATGTGAATCCACAATATGCGTGATTTTTACATTTTCCTTCATAGCAATTGCAGTGTAACGGTCAGTGAATCTAGATGGGTCAACCACTAGTGCTTCGTTTTCAGATAAGACCATATAAGATAGGCAGCCTTTGCCGACACGGATAAACTGAAGTACTTTAATTTTTTCATCTTTGTATACTTCAACTGGATATAAATATTCGCTCCATGACTTCATTCCGCCAGATAGGTACGAAACGTTAAATCCTGTTTCAGCAAGCATTTCAGCCACCATAACAGAAGATCCTTCCTTAGCACAAATCACCACGATGTCTTTATCTCTAGGAAGCTGATCAACAACTTCTTCTACACCATCAATTAATTCGAAGTAAGGGATATTGAGGTATTCAATATTTTCTCCTTCAACCTTCCAGTCTTCAAAGTCCTTTACATTCCTTACATCAAAAATGAAGAACTCTTTTTTGTTTACAACCCAATCATTTAATTTTTCAGCAGTAATAGCTTGCATACCCATATTATAATTCCTCCCGTTGTAAAAAATGAATATGTTGAGTATCAAATCCCCACCTGATACCCTTATGGGTATATATTATATTTTTCAAAAGTAAAATGCAAGCTTTTTTTGTTAAATAATGTGGCTATGGTGGTTTGGGTAGGGTTCCACTGATAAAAGATTAAAATATTCGTCATTTCGAGGTTAAAGACCCCTTCCAAAACAAGAAAAAATTTCTAATAAAAATTCTTCATAATGGGTTTTCAAATCCTTAATAAACCTTTACAATGAATGAAACTATACAATATAGTTTGAAAATTCAATCCATTCTTACCGAGGAGGAATGCAAATGAAAATTATGAGCAATGAACAGTTGGTGGTCTCGTATCGTGATGCATTAAAGTCGGAAAGTGATAAAGAATGGGCAAAAGTGTTAAAAACAGAAATATCAAAAAGAGGATTAAGGCCATTTAAAAACCGTTAAGCAGATTTACGAAGAATAACTTATTGACCCTGGTGACATAGCCGCTTACTGCCATAATGGCAGTTGAGCGGTTTTTTTGTTCCTTTGATAAATTAGTGTTTCCCCGATTTTGTGAAAAAAAAAGAAACTGCTATGCTGCCACATTATCCTGTGAAAAGTTAACAAAAAATTCACATATCTAATTGTGAGTTTAGCTTAAAATTAGCTTATAGAAAGGAAGTGGACCATGCTACTAAAAGCACGCACTGAATCAATGGAATTAATTGCATTACGGCATTTAAACAGACGAACGGAGTTATCATCGCAGGAAAAGTTTCAGCTTTGGACTATGGAAAAGGGGTTTACTGGAGAAGTATTATTCGACCGGATGACCGAAACCCTCGCGGAAGAAAGGTATATCATCGACGATCTCCTGCTTAAAGTGAATAATTCATATTTCCAGCTGGATAAAGTTATCATTGCCCAGGATGGAGTATATCTGATGGATGTCAAATATCACGAAGGCGATTACTATCTCGAAGACGACAAATTATATTCCATCCGCAATAGTCGTGAATACAAAAACCCCATCATTCAATTGACACGAAGCGAAACCCTTTTCCGGCAGTTGCTGCAAAACCTCAAGATAAATCACCTAGTCCGCGCCTCCGTCATATTCAACAATCCTGAGTTCACCCTATACCATGCCCCAATGGATCAACCAATCATACTACCAACACAGATTAATCGCTTCTTAAAAGAGTTGAACAGTACCCCCTCAAAATTGGATGAAAGCCACAAGAAACTTGCACAAACACTACTCTCCCTGCACCAGGTTAAGAACCCATTCGCTACTCTGCCTGAATATCAATATGAAAAACTGGAAAAGGGAATGCATTGTGCAGAATGCGGGTCTTTGAACACCGAAATCGGTGATTACAACCTCGTCTGCGGAAAGTGCAGTACCCATGAAAGAATAGATAAGGCGATTGTGCGGCATATAGAAGAAATCAAAGTGCTGTTTCCTGGTAAGAAGATCACCACACAAACCGTTTTTGATTGGTGTAATGGGAAAGTTAGTAGGAGGACTTTTTTGAGAGTATTGAAAAAGAACTATAGATCAATCGGAACGACCAAGGATGCTTACTTTGAGTGAATTGATTAAGACTTAGGCTGGATCAGCGGGCGTTTATTAACAGACTGGACTGAATATTAGCTAATTATTGACAGCTTTGGGTTCTGAATCCAGAAACCTGTCACAACAATCACGTTTTCTTGACAGCTTTAAGCTGTACAACCTGAAACCTGTCACAATAATCATGTTTTCTTGACAGCTTTTCGGTCTACAACCTGAAACCTGTCACAACAATCACGTTTTCTTGACAGCTCTGCGCTCTGAAGCCTGAAACCTGTCACAATAATCATGTTTTCTTGACAGCTTTAAGCTGTACAACCTGAAACCTGTCACAATAATCATGTTTTCTTGACAGCTTTAAGCTGTACAACCTGAAACCTGTCACAATAATCATGTTTTCTTGACAGCTTTAGGCTCTACAACCTGAAACCTGTCACAATAATCATGTTTTCTTGACAGCTTTGCGCTCTACAACCTGAAACCTGTCACAATAATCATGTTTTCTTGACAGCTTTGCGCTCTACAACCTGAAACCTGTCACAATAATCATGTTTTCTTGACAGCTTTAGGCTCTACAACCTGAAACCTGTCACAATAATCATGTTTTCTTGAGCTTTAAGCTGTACAACCTGAAACCTGTCACAATAATCATGTTTTCTTGACAGCTTTAGGCTCTACAACCTGAAACCTGTCACAATAATCATGTTTTCTTGACAGCTTTGCGCTCTACAACCTGAAACCTGTCACAATAATCATGTTTTCTTGACAGCTTTGCGCTCTACAACCTGAAACCTGTCACAATAATCATGTTTTCTTGACAGCTTTAGGCTCTACAACCTGAAACCTGTCACAATAATCATGTTTTCTTGACAGCTTTAAGCTGTACAACCTGAAACCTGTCACAATAATCATGTTTTCTTGACAGCTTTAAGCTGTACAACCTGAAACCTGTCACAATAATCATGTTTTCTTGAGCTTTAAGCTGTACAACCTGAAACCTGTCACAATAATCATGTTTTCTTGACAGCTTTGCGCTCTACAACCTGAAACCTGTCACAATAATCATGTTTTCTTGACAGCTTTGCGCTCTGAAGCCTCTAACTTTTCATAATAACTGTGTTTTCTTGATAGCTTTGGCTTTTCATAGATTTCAAATGCTAAAAAAGCACTGCCCAATAAAATTCCAGGCAGTGCTTCTAATTGTTATCCTTGTAACAACAGTGATTCTGGGTCTTCCATCAGTTCCTTAATACGCTTTAAGAAGGTGACGGCTTCTTTGCCATCAACAATCCGATGGTCATAGGACAGGGCGATGTACATCATCGGCCTGTTTTCCATTCGTTCTTTATCTATCGCAACGGGGCGCAGCTGGATTGTGTGCATTCCAAGTATCCCTACTTGCGGACCATTAATGATTGGTGTTGATAGCAATGATCCGAATACTCCACCATTTGTAATCGTAAAGCTTCCTCCCTGAAGATCCTTCAGGGAAAGTTTATTTGTGCGAGCCTTTTCAGCAAGCTCGTTGATATCATTTTCAATCTCGGCGAAGTTTTTCCTATCCGCATCCCTGATGACTGGTACAACAAGTCCTTCATCGGCGGCTACAGCGACTCCAATGTCATAGAACTTTTTGAGGACAATTTCGTCTCCTTGGATTTCAGCATTCAAATAAGGTGTCTTCTTTAATGCGGCTACAACAGCTTTCGTGAAAAATGACATGAACCCTAAGCGAACATCATTCTCCTCATAGAAACGATCTTTCCACTTCTTTCTTAGTTCCATTACGGCCGTCATATCAACTTCATTAAAGGTAGTCAGCATTGCGGCTGTCTGTTGAACCTCAACAAGCCTGTTGGCAATTGTCTGGCGTCTCCGTGACATTTTGATACGCTCAACTCGATTGTCATCATCCGCTTTTACAGGAGGAGCCGCTTTTGGAGCTTCTTTCTTTTCACCAGCTGGCTTTTGGTTATTTTTTTGCTCTGGAGAATATGATTCCACATCCTGCTTCCTTACTCTGCCAAGCGGATCTTGGGAAGCTACCTTGCTCAAATCAATGCCCTTTTCCCTTGCCAGCTTTCTTGCTGCAGGTGAAGCGATAATGCGCTCCGACGCCGGCTCGTTACTTGAATGGTCAACATCAGCGTTGTGATCAGTGCTTTGTCTATCGGCCGAGCTTTTTTCATGCTTGGCAGGTTCATCAGGTGACTCAGCCTCCCTTCCTACTTCAGCAGTATTCTGATCGTTTCCTGCGCTCCCCATTTCACCAACAATGGCGATTGCTTCCCCAACCTTTACTGTATCCCCTTCTTCAGCGAGGAGCTCTGTTAAAACTCCATCGTAGTCAGAGATAATTTCAACATTAACTTTATCGGTCTCCAGTTCGACGACATATTCACCTTTCTCGACTTGATCACCCT
This sequence comes from Mesobacillus subterraneus, assembly GCF_020524355.2. Lineage (NCBI taxonomy): Bacteria > Bacillati > Bacillota > Bacilli > Caryophanales > Bacillaceae > Mesobacillus > Mesobacillus subterraneus. The sequence goes on along the minus strand of NZ_CP129019.1, from coordinate 1,554,726 downwards.
TTTTCTTCAGCCATTGGGCAATTGTTCCCTCGGTGATTGATTCGGCCAATTCAGGAACTTTAATCTCTGTCATTTACAATTCCTCCTCCATTTTCCTTGTCAGTGCATCTCTTACTATTCTTGCCTGCTCTAACTTGTGGATATTTGGATCTCCCTCTGCGGGACTCGAACGTCTTCTTCTGCCAATATAGGAAGCTTCAAGCCCGTTCGGCGCTGCTTCGTTGATTCTTGGCTCTACAAACGTCCATGCTCCCATATTCTTTGGTTCTTCCTGAACCCAGACAATTTCTTTTAGGTTAGGATAACGACTTAACATAACTCTTAATTGATCAAGCGGGAAAGGATAAATTTCCTCAATTCTGAATACTTGCAGCCAGCCATGCTCTTCAGGCTGTATCTTCTCAGCGATATCTATGCTCACTTTTCCAGTGCATAATACCACCCTCTCCACTTTCTCCGGCTGGCAGCCAAGTCCTGGCTGTTCGATGATTGGCATGAAGCTGCCTTCTGCCAATTGTTGTGGATCTGCTGCAACAGTATTGTTTCTCAACAGACTCTTTGGTGTCATCAAGACCAGCGGGCGAACAGCCTCTTGTCTTAAAATCGCCGCCTGTCGTCTGAGAATATGAAAATATTGAGCAGCAGAAGAAAGATTTGCAACTGTCCAGTTATTTTCAGCTGCGAGTGTTAAAAATCTTTCTACTCTTCCGGAGGAATGCTCTGGACCCTGGCCCTCATATCCGTGAGGCAGAAGCAGGACTAGACCTGATTTTTGTCCCCACTTGGCCCTGCCAGCCGCGACAAACTGGTCGAATAATACCTGTGCAGCATTAGCAAAATCACCATATTGTGCTTCCCAAAGGACTAACGTTTCTGGAGCGAACACATTATAACCATATTCAAAGCCTACTACAGCAGCTTCAGAAAGCGGACTGTTATGAATCGAGAATGATGCTTTTGCATCAGGCAATACATGGAGTGGTGAAAATTGGTCTCCAGTTTCACTGTCATGCAAAACGAGATTTCTCTGGGCAAAGGTTCCTCTCTCCGAATCCTGTCCAGTAAGTCTGATTGGTGTGCCGTCTTTAATTATTGAAGCAAACGCCAATGTTTCCGCCAGTCCCCAGTCTATTTTACCGCTAGCAGAAAAGGCCTCTTTCCTTCTCTGAAGGATTTTCTCCAATTTATTAAAAACATTGAACCCTTCTGTCCAATTCAGCAGATCACTATTTATTTTTCTCAGTGCATCGATTGGAACACCTGTTTCGATCTGTGGGATTCCCATCTCTACTTCGTCCGGGATATCTGGTTCGTTCGTCACTTCCTTCTCTTTTTTCGGGACTTTTTCGTATGCATTGGTCAGCCTTTCTGATACTCTCTGCTCGATATCGATTCTTGTCTCTTCTGACATTTGTCCTTTGTCTATTAGTTTATCACCATAGATTTTCTTCACTGTCGGATGTTTGTGGACGAGCACATACATTTCAGGATTTGTCGTCATTGGCTCATCCATTTCGTTATGGCAGAAACGGCGGTATCCGATTAGGTCAATCAAGAAATCCTTCCCGAAAGTACTTCTGTACTCAAATGCCAGCCTGGCTGCCATCAAGCATGCCTCCGGATCATCTGCATTGACATGGATAATCGGGATTTCGTAACCCTTCGCCAGGTCACTTGCATATCGAGTGGATCGTGAATCCATTGATTCGGTTGTGAATCCAATCGTGTTATTCGCAATAACATGAATCGTTCCACCAGTTTTATAACCGTTCAAACGGCTTAGGTTGAGCGTTTCAGCCACAATGCCCTGTCCTGGGAATGCAGCATCACCATGGATCAGGATAGCCATTGCTTTTACTGGATCATATTTCGCGTAACCCGGTTCATTCCTGTCATCCTGCGCAGCGCGGGTAAAGCCCTCAACCACTGCACCTGCAAACTCTAAGTGGCTAGGGTTATTGGCCAGTGTCAATCTAGCGCTTGCTGTGTTATCCGATTTAATTTTCCGGTCAAGGCCAAGGTGGTATTTAACATCGCCAGTCCAGCCGAAATTAATTCCAATTGAACCTTCTGATGGAACAAGTTCTTTGTTTGGAGCATGCTGGAACTCAGCAAAGATCATTTCATATGGTTTACCTAAAACATGGGCCAGGACATTCAGCCTTCCCCTATGGGCCATACCAATATTGATTGTTTCAACACCCTTATTGACTGCACCACTGATGACCTCATCAAGAAGCGGAATCATTGAATCAAGGCCTTCGATTGAAAACCTCTTCTGTCCAACAAAAGTCCGGTGCAAATACTTTTCGAAATTCTCGACCTCTGTAAGGCGTTCTAATAAACTAGTTTTTCTTTCATTTTCAATTTTAGGAATCAGTGCGCCAGACTCAACCTTCTGTCTTAGCCACTCCTTTTCAGCCATTTCATTTACATGTTCAAATTCGTACGCAATCGTATCAGAGTACACCTTTTGAAGAAATTTAAAAGCATCAATGCCATTTTTAATTGTAGCAGGAGCATTTGGGCATACGAGCTCCACTGGCATATCCATCAGATCAGCTTCAGTCAATCCCCATTTCTCATAATCCTCAAGCTGCGGATCCTTGCTGCCAAATTGCAATGGATAAATATTTGCAGACAAGTGGCCGTAAGAACGGATATAATCAGCATACCTTAATGCAGCTGCGATTTTTGCCGGAGATCCTGCCGGCTTACCTGCAGGAATGACTGGATTACTTTCATTTGAAGATGAACCTTGAAGATTAGCATTCAGTTCAAAATATTCCCTTATATCAGCATCAACGGAATCAGGATCTTTTAGGAACATCTCATACAATTCATCGACATACCCCTGGTTAGGTCCATGAAACCCTGGTCATATTATCCTGTCTCCTGAAACTGGCTTTTTCACAAAAAAACCCCCTTGCCAATTCTAATATTCATTAATTATTTGTTACCCTGTCGTGTTCATTTTTAACTGTGATTTCAAAGAATAATGATAGTATTCAGATTTCAACCGTTTACATTAATATTTTAACATGATATTTTCTTTTAACCAAAGGTTTTGACTATCACGATAGTGTTATTTAATCACTTTCTTTTATTATTTCAGAAAACCATTACTGTTAAAAGCACAACAAAAAAACCGGTTTAACCGGTTTTTGAATTCGTTGCTTATAATCTATAAACTCATCAAATTAGCATACATATTTTTCGGTGCAAAAAGATTATTTCTTTTTTCAATCTGACTTGGCTCTATCATTTCACTATGTTCTACAGGCAATTCAATATGCCCGCATGTGATGCACTTTTGAAATCTTGCTCCAGCTGTGAAAATGTCTACACCATCATTCGTGGTAAATCCCACATTCTCCTCATGCATTGAAAAACGGTGGTGGCAATTTTTCGATTCGCGCATATTTCATCCTCCTGTTTACAAAGTTCTCACTTCATTATATATCAAAAATTCAGAAATTTTACGTGACAAAAATCATAATTAAAGCTGTGTCATTTATACAATTTTTATCACAAAGTGATAGTTTCCAGGCTGAGTGCAAATAGAAAAAGGAAAGCATTGAACTGCTTTCCTTCTTTAATTACCTTATTTTAATCAATTTAAACCACTGATGAATCAGAAAATGTCTTTTGTAATTCTATTGCAATAATCTCTACCACATCTGGGTCGTCAGAATCGATTTCTTTAAAGGGTCCCTCATATTCCTGGAGGGCATGTTTATATCGCGGATCATAATAATGAACGAGTAAAATCTCGATTAATTCTTTATAGTTTTTTTCTTCCAGGGCAAATGCAAGCGATGGTGAAACATCATGATTAACTCTCTTAATTAGTTTCGATACCTTCTCCCTGACTTCCTCTTCAAACCAGGCTTCTCCCAGAAAAGGTTGGACATATTCATTGTATATCCTTTCAACTCTCTTAGGTATTGAGCTTTTCACCAGGTAATGAATTCCGTTCACCTTTTTCTCGAGCATTTCTTCCGGCTGAGCAGCACGCCCAATTCTTTTGCTCTCCGCTTCGATGATAAAGTAGTTAGTGCTTTTTATTTCATTCAGCCTTTCAAATAACAAAGCATCAAATGTTTTTTGGTTATGCGCCTCTCCCATGCCAATCATGCCAAAAATGGATCCTCTATGGTTTGCCATTTTTTCAAGATCAACCACAGGATATCCCTTTTTCTGAAGAGCCTGCAAGATTTCTGTTTTTCCAGTTCCAGTCATTCCATGCAGAACGATGGCTTTTTCGGGCAAAAGTTGAGGAATTCTTTCTAAAATATATTCCCTGTATGCCCGATAACCGCCTTCTAAGCGCAATGCAGGAATTCCTGCGTACTCAAGGAATGATGCTACAGACCTGCTCCTCATACCGCCTCTCCAACAATGAACCACAGGTTCAGCACCTGACTTCTTGAGGTCCCTTATTTCACCAAGCAAGTGCGGAAGCTTTGGAGAAACAATTTCCATTGCCCGCCATTTGGCAGCTTCTTCACCAGATTGCTTATAAAGCGTCCCTATCTCTTGTCTTTCCTCATCTGTGAATAATGGTATATTGACTGATCCAGGTATTGCCGAATCACGATGCTCGATTGGCGCCCTGACATCGACTGGTATAAATTCTTTTGAGTTGATTAATTCTTGTACTGATATGTCCTTCATTTCTCGATTGACCTCCATGGTCGCATGTTTGAAACTACATTTATTTATTGTACCTAAAACAAGCAGAGTTTTCACCATTATAACCTTAAATCAAACAATCCTTTCGTATTTTGAATAGAAAAAAAACCGCAGAAGGTCTGCGGCTAACATGAAAACTCTTTGCCAACTAGTAAACTGACTGCCTTGCAAAATTCTTTCCACTGTTTGGGAAACGAATCCAGGCCTCTGCTTTCATAAGTTGTTCCTTTTGTTTTTAATTTTACTGACCAACTGGTGCCGTCTACTACAATACCATCTGTTTGATAATCTTCTTCCCATTCCCATAATTTCAAAGAATACAATTTCTTTTTAAACTCCTCGACGCTGCCAAACGTTCCGATGATAAGCGGCCCTGAAGCTTTAGAGTCAAGATGCCATTCAAAATAGGTAAAGGTATTCCTTTTAAAATCGATTCTGACCCTCATTTCTGGTCCAGGGTATCCATACAATACAACCGTCATCGAAACTGGTTCTTTTTCAGTCCTTATCGAAACGGTATCATCCTTGATCAGGAATAATTCATTATTGCTGCTAACAAGCGTTTGTATAAAGGAAGGCTCAACTAGATCCTCCCGATCACTAACCATGCTATGATCTTGTTCACTCATTTCCTGGCAAATCACTGGAATCGATACATTTCCCTTTTTCTCTAGAATATCGAGAATCGCTTCGTACATCTTCATCTCGTTCAACTTCCTTTATTAATAACTAAATTTATCGTCATTTTTAATTTCAACCACTGAAAACTTTAAATAAAGTATATACAACAAACCTTCAATTGTACTGTAACAAATCGCACGCTTTTAATAAAAATATCATTTTTGCATGTGACAAATCCGGTCATTTTTTTCAAAACAATCATCATCTTATGTAGGTTCTTGTCTTTTTCTGCGCTTTCCCGAGAAATAATTTTCAGAATAGACTGTCTATATTACAAACAATCATTTCCTGTTGATCGCCACGACACAAAAAAAATAACTGATTTCATGGGGGATCAAAGGGCTGTGAAGTTTAAAATTAGGCGAAAACTGGTATAAAGGAATTGACCAGAAAAATTCCGGTTAAATAAATCAGGAGTGACTGAATATGATAGATTCAATGGCCAAGCAGTTCGAGAAGCCAAGAGGTATGCTTGGAAAGCTCGCAGGGATGATCATGTATTTTGAGAATAGGAAAATTAACAGGTGGAGCATACAAAAACTTAAAGTCCTTAAAAACGACCGTATTTTAGAGATTGGCTTCGGGCCCGGATATGGCATTATGACATTAATGTCAAATTACCGTGGAATAGAAGTGGATGGAATAGACCTTTCAGAAAAAATGAAGAACGATGCGACAAAAAGGAATAAAGAGTGGGTAGAACAAGGGAAAGTACATTTGACTATAGGAGATGTAGCCAACTTTCAACCCGGACACCATTACAATAAAATCATTTCAGTAAATAATTACCCCCCCTCTGGGACCAGCCACTGACTTCCTTAAGTCACCTGCTCCGCTTGCTGAAGCCAGGTGGCAGGATTGTCCTTACTGTCCAGCCGCGTGAAGAAGGATCGACTGCTCAGACAGCAAGACAGTTGGGGGAACGAATGAAAAATGACTTACTTAATACCGGATTCAAAAACCCTGAGGTATCCTATCTCGAGGTAAGGCCCGTTTTAACAGTATGTGTATCTGCTGAAAAGAAATAGCCGCTGCAATAAGCAGTGGCTATTTCTTTTCCTTTTTTTTGTAAACACTTAGTCGTTTTTCTTCTGGATTCTACTTTTTCATCACCATTAAGTTAAACTAACTCCTTCCACAGTGTTCACGAGCTGTTTTATCCCATTCAAATCACCTTGTTCAAATAAATCAATAATTTTACTCCCCACTATGACCCCATCGCAATGCTTGCATACTTCTCTTACTTGTTCTGCGTTTGAGACTCCGAAGCCCGCCAGCACCGGGACTTTGCTGGAACCTTTAACTGAACTTAGAAAAGCAGCAAGGTCCTCGCTGAAATTGTTTCTTGCACCCGTTATTCCAGTTACTGTAACAGCGTAAATGAATCCTCTTGCCCTGGAGCCGATTTCCTTTATACGCCCAATCGGTGTTGTGAGCGTCACTAGCCTGATTAAAGAGATTCCCTTCTGCTCGAGCTCCGGAAGAATCAAATCTTCCTCTTCAAGCGGTAGGTCGGGGATAATGCAGCCTGATATACCAGCGTTTGCAGCATCCTCGGAAAACTTTTCGAACCCATATGCAACGAGCGGGTTCAAATAGGTCATCAGAATAAGAGGGATTGAGATTTCAGTTTTGAAGGTTTCAACATTCTCCAGCACCTTTCTCAACGTAGTTCCGCTGCTATGAGCCCGGATACCAGCTTCCTGGATGGTAGGTCCATCGGCAACAGGGTCAGAAAATGGGATACCGATTTCTACGGCGTCCGCGCCGCTTTCCTGTAAAAACAACAGTTTATCTTTAAGCGTTTCGAGCCCGCCATCTCCAGCCATTATATATGGAACAAAAGCTTTTTTTTCCTTTTTCAGTAAGAGCCTTTTGGATTCTATCCATCATTCCAGTCCTCCTATTCTGTCCTTGATTGTCTGTACATCTTTATCCCCACGGCCTGATAAGCATATAACAATGTTCTCACCTTTACTCATCCCAGCGGCTAGCTTGACTGCGAAAGCAATGGCATGTGCACTTTCCAGGGCAGGAATGATTCCCTCTAATTTTGATAGCAGTTGAAATGCTTGAAGTGCTTCATCATCCGTCACCGATTCATATGTGATTCTATTAATATCATGCAGATAGCTGTGTTCAGGGCCAATGCCCGGGTAATCCAGACCAGCTGAAATTGAGTGTGCTTCCTGAATTTGACCGTCCTCATCCTGAAGCAGGTACATCATCGCACCATGAAGGACACCTGGTTTCCCTTTAGACAGTGATGCGGCATGTTTGTCAGTTGCAAGGCCGAGACCAGCAGCTTCAACACCATAGATTGACACGCTTTTATCTTCAATGAACGGATGGAATAAGCCAATTGAATTGCTGCCGCCTCCAATACAAGCAACTAGTGCATCAGGAAGCTTCCCTTCTTTTTCGAAAAATTGCTGTTTCGTTTCTTTACCGATGACACTTTGAAAATCACGGACCATTTTCGGGAACGGGTGCGGACCCATAACAGATCCAAGAATATAGTGAGTATCTCGCACATTTGTCACCCAGTAGCGAAGAGCTTCATTAACCGCATCCTTCAATGTCCCGCTGCCTGAGTCTACACTTATTACTTTCGCTCCGAGGAGTTCCATCCTGAAAACATTTAGTTGCTGTCGCCTGATATCCTCTTTGCCCATGAAGATGACACATTCGAGATTCAGCAAGGCACAGACAGTTGCTGTTGCAACTCCGTGCTGACCCGCTCCTGTCTCAGCAACAATCTTTCGCTTGCCCATTCTGACTGCCAGTAAGGCCTGCCCGACTGTATTGTTTATTTTATGAGCCCCGGTATGGTTGAGGTCCTCCCGCTTTAGATAGATTTTTGCTCCGCCGGCATGCTCAGAGAGGTTTCCAGCTAGGTATAATGGCGTTTCTCTCCCAACGTAATCTTTCATTAATTTTTGTAATTCACTATGAAACCCCTCATCTGTCAAAGCTCTGTTGTATTCCTTTTCCAATTCTAGAACAGCATGCATCAGTGTTTCTGGTACAAACCTTCCTCCGTAATTCCCAAAATGCCCTTTTTCGTCTGGCATATTATAAATACTTGCGCTCATTCTTCTCTTCCTCCCCCGATTTTTTCGCATTATTGATAAATTCTTTTATTTTCTGTAAATCCTTTTCACCATTGGTTTCAACTCCGCTGCTTACATCAACCATGAAGGGTTTTACTTTTGCTATAGCCAAGCTGACATTTTCAGGATCCAGACCACCCGCTAAAATGACATTTGATTTCAAGTGTCCGTAATGGTTTGCTTGTTCCCAATCAAAGCACGAACCATTTCCGCCCCGGTATTTTCCTGGCGGACTGTCAAGGAGGATATAGTCAGCTTCGATTTTTCCTACTTCTATTAAATCCTCATGCAATCTAACCGATTGAGATTTAATTAGCGGAAGGACGATCGATTTGAAGTCATCCGGATTTTCATCTCCATGAAGCTGTATATGTGTCAGACCAGCCTTTTCAGCGATTTCTTTTACCATTGAAGCATCTTCGTTCACAAAGACTCCTACCTTCCAGACGTAATCCGGCAGCTCCTCAATGATCTTCTTTGCCTGTAAAGCTGTTATTTGCCTTTTACTTTCTGCAAAGACAAATCCTAGAGCATTTGCACCATTTTCAACAGCATGGCAGGCTGCTCTCTCCGTTTTAATTCCACAAATTTTAACCTTCATGAAAATCCCCCACGATTGGAATAGAGAACTGTGCGAAAGTATTTTTAATATCTGATGAAGTCATGAAAGTTTCTCCAATTAATACTCCGCTTGCACCTGAAGATGCAGCTCTAGCAATGTCCTCCCTTGTTTTCATACCGCTTTCGCTGATCAGTAAAGCACCTGCCTTTTTTACAAGGGGACCAAGCTTTTCGGTATTTTCAAGATTGACCTCGAATGATTTCAAATTACGATTATTGACACCGATTAAAGCAGCCTTAATTTCTAGTGCCTTTTCAAGATCTGCTTGATCATGAATTTCAACGAGGCATTCGAGACCTATAGCAGCTGCATAGTTATATAGTTCCGCCATTTTTTCGACAGATAGAACTGCTGCAATTAGCAAGATAACATCTGCCCCGGCAGAACGTGCCTTGTCTATTTGGATTTTATCTATCATAAAATCCTTGCACAGAATCGGCAGGTCTACTTCCTCTCTTACTTTTCTCAGATCGGCAAAGGAACCCTTAAACCCCTTTTTGTCAGTTAATACGGATATAGCCGTTGCGCCCGCCTCTGCATAGAGCTTTGCTTGTTGGCCAGGATTCAAGTTGATGTTGATGTCTCCTTTTGAAGGTGATGCTCTTTTGAACTCCGAAATGATTGCAATATTTTCTGCTTCCCTTAATGCTTTAATTAACGAGCGAGTTTTAATAGAAAACTCAGGAAAGACCTCTGCTGCTTTCTTTAAATCTTCCACTTCTGTTTTCTTTCTTTCAATTATTGAATCTAGAATCGTACCCATTTTAGCCCACCGCCTTTTTGCTTCGTTTGCTGATATCAATCAAATTCTCCAATTTTCCAAGTGCACGGCCAGAATCAATACTTTCTGCCGCATCCGCTACTCCCTGAAGAATTGAATTGGCATGACCTGCAGTATAAATTCCAATGCCAGCGTTCAGAAGTACGGTATCACGGTGTGCCCCCTTCTTACCTCTAAGAACCTGCATCAAGATCTCCGCATTTTCCTTCGCATCACCGCCGCGTATACTGGCATTATCATACTCTGGTAAATTAACTTCATTTGGCTGAAGTTTCATAGGTTTGATTTCACCGTCGGATACAAACACCATTTCGTTTTCACCTGAAAGGGAAAGCCTCATCCATTCCACCTGCTCCATTAATAACAATCGCCCGCTTCCTGTTCAGGTTCGCAAGCACATGAGCAAACTTTTCAAGTAAATCCCTACGGTAAATCCCAAGCAGCTGAAAATCCAACTGGACAGGATTCGTCAGAGGGCCAATTAAATTAAAGATCGTCGGGATTCTCAAGTCCCTTCTTACTTTCATGATTTGTTTTAGTTTTGGATGGACGTGGGGAGCAAAAAGAAACGCAATCCCATTCTGTTCCAGGATTTCTTCCGTGGCTTCCGGGGAGAAATCAAGGCTGATTCCGATTGCCTCGAGAACATCTGCGCTTCCAGTTTTACTCGAGACGCTTCTGTTGCCATGCTTAGCAACGGTGATTCCGGCACCGGCTATAACAAATGCTGAAGTTGTGCTGATGTTGAAACTTTTTGATCCATCTCCTCCTGTTCCGCAATTATCCAGAACATTCGGTATTTTCTTTGTAAAATTCAGTGCATGTTTCCTGATTGCCTTTACCAATCCAGACACTTCCTCGGACGTTTCTCCTTTTGATTTAAGACCTGTTAAAAATGACGCAATCTCGCTGTCAGTGGTATCCTGTTTGAAAATCTCCTGCACAGCTTCTTCCATTTCATATTCCATAAGTGATTTACCTTCAATAATCTTTTCAAGATAGTGTTTCATAAGCTAAAGTCTCCCTTCTGATTTCAGCCAAAAAATTTAATAATATCTGCTTTCCACATACCGTTCCAATTGATTCCGGATGGAATTGAAGACCGTATAGCTGATAGATTTTATGCTTTATCGCCATGATTTCTTTGTCATCAGCCGACTCAGCGAGGACGTCAAAATCTTTACTAAAAGTTTTACGGTCAATTACCAAAGAGTGATACCTCATGACTTCTGGATTATCTTCCAGATCACTCATAAGTGATTTTCCGGTATGATGTAACGGTGACTCTTTGCCATGTCTTATATTTTTCGCTCTGATAATCCTGCTGCCAAATGCCTGGCCAATCGCCTGGTGGCCAAGACAAATGCCAAGTATAGGGATGGATGGAGCCAGCTGTTTAACAACTTCTATACATATCCCCGCATGTTCAGGCCTTCCAGGACCGGGTGAAAGGACGATACCCTCTGGTTCCATTGCCAATATTTCTTCAACGGTTACTTTATCGTTGCGCACCGTTAACACTTCGGCTCCCAGCTCACTCAAGTATTGGTAAAGGTTATAAGTGAATGAATCATAATTATCGATCAGAAGTATCATTAGCGGCCTCCAATAATGCTTTTAATTTATGGTTCGTTTCATCAAACTCTTTTGCTGGATCTGAATCATATACAATTCCAGCGCCTGCTTGAAGATACCCTTGGCCATCCTTCACAACCAGTGTTCGTATCGCCAACGCAAAATCCATGCTTCCACTGGCTGAAAAATATCCAACCGCTCCTGAATAGACCCCTCTTTTTTCAGCTTCCAGCTCGTTAATAATTTGCATCGCTCGAATTTTTGGCGCGCCTGATACAGTCCCAGCAGGAATGCACGCCGCCAGTCCGTCAATTGGATGCTCATTTGGCAACAGCTTTCCGCTCACTTCAGAAACTAGATGCATAACGAACTGGTATCTCTCTACCTCAAGGAATTTGTTGACCATCACACTGCCAATTTCACATATCCTGCCTAAATCATTCCTTGAGAGATCAACTAGCATTTTATGTTCGGCCAATTCCTTTTCATCCTGCCTTAATTCCCTTTCAAACAAAATGTCTTCATCGGCTGATTTCCCCCTAGGTCTCGTTCCGGCAATCGGATTCGCAGTGATGGTACCGTCTTGAAATTTTACAAGGCTCTCGGGTGATGAACCGGTAACCACATAACTTTCAAAGTCCAAATAATACATATATGGTGATGGATTGTTCACGCGCAATCTTCGGTAAAAAGAAAATGGATCCCCTTTTGCTTCCCCTGATAACCTTCTGGATAGAACCACCTGAAAAATTTCTCCCTCTTCAATCAGGCTCTTTGCTATCCGAACTGATTTTTCAAATTCCTCCCTGCTCTGTGAAGAAGTAAATTCATTTATTGCAAAGGTCTCTGCCTTCTCCATATTGACTGTTGAATTTAACTCAGCTTTGCGCCTGTTGATTTTCTTTATGAGATCTTCATCAGAATAGTCGGGAAAGGATATCCCTATCAGATTAATTTTCTGTTTTAGATGATCAAATACAATGACTTCATTGAAGAACATCAAATGTGCTTCCGGCATATCAAGAGAATCTTCTTTAAGTAGCCCAATCTCTTCGAACTCACGAATGAAATCATAGCTCACATAGCCGACACCGCCACCGATAAATGGGATATCAAATTGCGGAGGTATTTTAGGGAGCATTCGTTTAACTGCTGTCGCGAAAGACTCATTGATACGAACTTTCGTTCCTTCTCGCAAGAGGTATGTTTCACTCTTTTCATTTAATATTTCGAATACCGGATCACAGCCAATAAAAGAAAATCGACCTGAGTCATTATGTTTATGGGAGCTTTCCAGAAGGAATTTTTTCTTTCCAGTCACCCTCTGGTATACAGAAATTGGGGTTAATGTATCCCCTTCAATTTCTTCAGTGAAAATTCCTGTTGATTCTAACTTCATATAAATCCTCCTTAAGAAAATAGAAAAGCGCATGGCCTTGGTCAGCCCCGACAAGCGCTGGAGGGCCTGACAGTGAAGTCGTTCTTTGACTTCAGCTGCAGGACCGAAGCGACTCGAGGGGCTAGGCGCTGGAGCTGGACACTAATCTAAGTACAAAAATTTTATACTTTCTTTTCAATAAAAAAGTCCCCCTATACATGCACAAAAATTGTGCTGTATAGAGGACGATTACGATTGGACCGCGGTGCCACCTCATATTGGAGCCTTGAGACTCCCTCTTTTCAGGTACAGGAAACTAAAAAACGCTTCGTTATACCCTATCCTTTTAACGGCGGAATCCCGGGCATCCCTACTATCATTTCAGGCTGCCTCTCGCAAGGCCATTCGGCAAGTTTATCTGTACCGGTTCACACCATTCCCGGCTCTCTGTAACAGAAAAATCCTGCTTACTCTTCTTGCTCATCGAGTTTACATAATAATATTATAGATTTACCGAGACAAACAAAAAGGGCCACCCATCCTTATTAATTAAAATAAGGACGAGAGACCCGTGGTGCCACCTTAATTAGCTGTAAAACAGCTCACTTAACAGCATCGAGCATTGAATGCTTAATGCCTGCCTTTTATAACGATAAGGTCATTTCGCCAAAGCCTACTTCCTAAGGGTTCAGTTTGGAAGCTCGGAAGTCCATTCGCTGGTACATTTACACTGATTCCCACCAACCATCAGCTCTCTGAAAGTACCTGAGCCAGTTACTACTCTTCGTCATCGCTCAATATTATATTAATCATTATAATAAAGCGGTGATTCACAATTGTCAAACAAAAAAATAAATATTTTTAATTTTTCTGCATTAAAAGTTTTTCGAGATTTTTCTTCCAGTCGTCTGCGAGTTCCTCGATTCCTAAGAGATCTTCAATTGCCTTATAGTCCTTCCTCTGGTGAAAGTAAATTTCATTAGCTCTCAAAACTGAAAATTCACTTTGTTTTCTCTCCAAAAAAATAATTTCAGAGTCTTCATAGACGATTCCCTCTTGAAGAACACGAAAAAAATAGCCCGTATAACCAGTCTCAATTACCCTATTCAACAGCCTGTCAATTTGGTTATTCTTCGAAATCTTTGAACACGGAATCCTTCCCTGTGTCACCTGGATAACAGATTCCCCAAGCTCGTATGTATCACCTATATAAACATCGGCTTCCAACATTCCTGGGGCTGAAATATTTTCGCCAAAGGTTGGAGGTGCTATTTGCCTTCCAAATTCAGCTGACCATTTTAAATAATGCTCAGCAGGGTAAAAGCAAACAGCTCTGTCAGGTCCTCCATGAAATTCTGTAGCTGCCACACCATCTCCGTGAAAGGATTCTTTCGTTAGTACCGCTTTTGTCACTCTGTTTTTACCAATTGCTGATAGTTCTTCTTTTCCGTCCCAGTTCTTAAGCTCCGGCTTTCCCACATGCAGGTATAATATTTGTGCCATGATTTCACCAACCTTCAAGCCTTTTCCAATTATTTTATCCTTTCCACTCTAAAAACTCCATATGGATTTTTAGAGTGATATCATTCCCATAAAAATACATCTGTTTTTTCTGTTGTATAAGTCCACACTAAAAACAGTATGAAAAAAGGCAGGTTACGATCATGGATAATATTGAAAACTTGTTTCCTAAAGCGGGCGGAGCTTCACATAAAAAAGAAAAGGATTCCAAAAAGGATGATGCCACAAATCAGAAATGGGCAATTGTCTCGATCGCATCCATTCCACTTGTGATGACTCTTGGAAATTCGATGCTGATTCCGGTTTTGCCTGTAATGGAAAAAAAGATGGGTATTTCCGCCTTTCAATCGAGCCTGATCATCACCGTTTATTCAATAGTAGCGATATTTTTAATTCCGTTAGCAGGGTATTTATCTGATCATGTTGGTCGAAAGAAAGTCATTATACCAAGTCTGATCATCACAGGAATTGGGGGGACTATATCAGGGTGGGCCTCATGGCAGATGAACGATGGGTACTGGCTTGTGTTAGTCGGAAGAGCCTTGCAGGGCGTGGGAGCAGCTGGTGCTTTTCCAATCGTATTGCCATTAGTTGGAGATATGTTCAAAAATGATGATGAAGTAAGCGGAGCGCTAGGAGAGATTGAAACTGCAAACACACTCGGAAAGGTTCTCAGCCCAGTATTAGGTTCATTCCTTGCGGGAATCATCTGGTTTATCCCGTTCTTTTCAATACCCGTTTTCTGTGCCTTGTCAATAATCATGATGCTCTTCCTGGTAAAAAGTCCGGAAAAAAAACAAGATCCATTGCCCTTCGAGGATTTTATAAAAAAAATAAGATTGATTTTCACTGAAAATGGGCGTTGGCTCTATGCAATCTTTTTAATTGGTGCGATAGTCATGTTCGTATTGTTTGGAGTTTTATTTTACCTGTCTGATATTCTGGAGAATCAATATGGAATAAAGGATCTGAAAAAAGGACTATTTCTTGCCCTTCCATTAGGAGCGCTATGCCTTTCATCATTTATTACAGGGAAAATAATAAAGCAAAATATGGTGCTTATGAAGTGGATTACATTCTCCAGCCTAGTATTACTTGGAATTGCTGTGGCTCTTCTAAGTTTTTCAAGTGAGTTATGGTTTCTGATCTCAATGTTCCTTGTTGCGGGAATTGGCATTGGAGCAAGCTTGCCTCCACTGGATGCATTGATTACTGAAAGTATTGAGAAAGAAGAGCGAGGGACCATTACTTCCATATACAGCTCAATGAGATTTATCGGAGTAGCTGCAGGGTCACCTGTCATTGCACTAATGATGAAAAATTCCAATAAACTAATGTTCATTATCCTGACAGTATTAAGCATAGCAGCCGCTCTTGCAACATTCCTTGCCATCAAACCTGATAAAAAAGAGGCGTGAAAAACGCATTGTAAAATCCAACAATGCGTTTTTCAACGCCCTTCTGTTCGCATTTCTAAAAAATTCACAATTTCAGCGTTGAATTCCTTACACTTTTTAACAGGAACCTGATGTGAGACTTTCTGAATAATGGCTTTTTGAAAATGTCCCAACTCTCTTTCATAAACCCTTATATGCTGATTGATGAAGTCTCTTGAACCGTAAACCAGCAGCAATGGTACAGTTAAGTTTTTCAGTCTCTCACTGCAAGAGTAATTCAATGATTCGTGATAAAAGTCGAACCATGTATTCAAATTCGTTTTCAGCATATGTTCAATGAGTTCAGTTCTGTAATTCTTATCGAATGTATGTGCTGTTGCAATCACCTTCGCCAGGGTTTTAGAGGAATTTTTCACGAAATACATTCCCATCAAATGCTCATATTTCAATGCAGATGACTGTACCTCAGCAAAGCCACCAGAAAGGATGAGTGTTTTAGTTCTTTCCGGGTAAGTCAGGGCAAACTCCTGTGCGATGCAGCCTCCGGAGGAATAGCCGCACAGCGTGACCTTTTCCACCCCAATAGAATCGACCAGTTTCAAGACTTCTTCAGCATACTTTCGGATTGTAACTCTTTCTAGTACAGCTGTTGACTCACCATAGCCACTTAAGTCGGGAAGGATTAGTCTATATCGTTGGCTCAGTGGCCTTTGGTATCGAAACACCTTCCTTCCCATCCCAGGTGGGTGTAGGAAGATAATTGGGCTTCCTTGCCCGATCTCTTCGTAAAAAAGATCGCCATACACTAAATTGCAAATAGGCATCCGCCATTCACTTCCTTTGCATGCTTTACCATAACTTCCTTAGTATAGCCAAATGGCAAAACCTCTCATGCATAAAAGTGCTTATACTCGTGACTTTGACAGCCCTGTATGGTATTCTTATATTGTAAATTTGTACAGAATGACTGCCGGTGTTGGCCCACCGACAGTCTCCGCAATAGCCGGTCCCATAGAGGATCGGAAAAAGCTGCTGGACCTCTCTCCCTTTTAGGGCTAAGAGAGGTCTATTTTTTTTGGCTCAAGGTCAGGATTGCGAGGATTAGACTGGCAAAAGAAAACATCGCCATAAAGGTCTCGAATACTGTCAAAGGCATCACCCCCTTTCTCCGGGGTAAGCCGATCACTGTGAGATATGACTATTGCTTCTCAAGTATAACATAAACTTGTCCAAAACTAGAACATATGTTCTTTATGAATGTGAAATTAGGGCTAAGATACTAGATGACCGCAACTCATCCAGTATCCGCCAGATTCATTCTGCCATAAGCCTCGGCTTGCCAGGATCACAGTCAGGCTGGTTCAACGAGGCAGCTTCTGCGACTTTAGATAAATAATAGCACTCTTCTCTGAACATATGATCAGCCATCAAAGGTGCAAAGCTTCCCAGTGCCTGTTCAGTTAACTCGAGCTCCTTCAACTCATCCAGAAATTTCATGAACAGTTGAATCTCCAATGATACCTCTTGATTCATTCTTTGCAAAGCTGGAAAGGAAGTTAAATTTGTTCGCAGATAACCAGTCATCTCGACTGCTTTTAAATAGAAATCCTCGAAATGCTTCATGTATTTCTCACTCTTTGCTTTCAGTTGCTTTTCAACTTGATCAAGGTTACTCTGAATAGCACCTGCATGGCCTGCTGCATCAAGCAGCCAGACCGTATGATGATGCAATTCGTGGAATACCGGGGGTACCTCTCCCCTTTTTAGGTACTCAAGAACTCTGATATATTCCTCAACCTCATTGACCATATGATTGATAAAAGTAGGGCCTAAATGAATTTTCACATTGCCAGTAAGCATTTTTTCAATCAAATCCAGCTTAAATTGCCTGATTTTCTTCGCTTCTTCATCCGCTCGTATACTCAAATGAATGAGATCTGTTGTTTCAACCCTTTGCAGCAGCCTGTCAAAAGTATTAATAAAGTACTTTGCCGTTTCTATTTCCTCCTGCTCTACAGGCACCAGTGCCTCATGCAGGAATCTCCCGTGGTCACCAAGAACCTGGAGCCAAAAGCGGTGCTCATACATGGCAGCACTTTTGAAGTCCCTCGCCATTCCCATTCCCCCTTAACAAATCACTTCATAAAATCATATCTGCAAAGTAATGGAAATATTCATAAGCATACGAAAAGGCCTGCAGAATATAACTCTGCAGGCCTCGATTTTCATCTCGCAACTGGTTTCTTTAATATTCCAAGCAAAATGGCTGTGACAACAGAGCCAATGAGAATGGCAGCCAGATATAACAGCCAGCCACCTTCAACTAGTGGCACTACGAACAATCCGCCGTGTGGAGCCCTCAGTCCAATATTAAACATCATTGATAAAGCGCCAGTCACCGCTGATCCAGCCATTGCAGATGGAATAACACGGAGTGGATCTGCTGCAGCAAACGGGATGGCACCTTCGGTAATGAATGAGAGACCCATGATATAATTAGCTTTCCCAGCATCCTGGTCTTCTTTTGTGAACTTATTTTTAAAGAAAGTTGTAGCAAGGGCGATTCCGAGCGGAGGAACCATACCCGCAGCCATGATAGCGGTCATCGGTTCATACACACCGTTTGCAAGCAAGCCTGTTCCAAAGACATATGCTGCTTTATTTACCGGTCCACCCATGTCAAATGCCATCATTAAACCAAGGACAAGTCCGAGTAATACAGCATTGCCTGTTCCTAATCCAGATAGCCAGTCTGTAATTCCATGATTCAAGGCTGCAACTGGTTTATTTACCAGGAATACCATTATGAATCCTGTTAGTGCAATACCGAACAACGGGTACAATAAGATGGTTTTAATTCCTTCCAGTGAAGCTGGAAGCCCATCGAATAATTTCTTCAGGCCAAGGACAAGATAACCAGCCAAGAATCCAGCGACCAGGCCGCCAAGGAATCCGCCGCCTCCTGCTGCAGCAAGCACACCGCCTACCATACCAGGAGCAAAACCAGGTCTGTCAGCAATGCTAAGGGCGATAAAGCCTGCAAGAACTGGCACAAGTAACCCAAATGCACCACCGCCGCCAATGTCCATTAAAGCTTTGGCAATCGGGTGATAGGAAGGATCTTCAGGATTAAAAGCATTATAGCCAAACATGAATGAAAGGGCGATCAGGATACCGCCGCCGACAACAAATGGAAGCATATTCGATACGCCATTCATAAGGTGCTTATAGATTCCGCCGCGGCTTTCTTTCTTTTCTGCCGAAGAATTGCCTGATGCCCTGTATAATGGCGCATCCTTTTTGACAGCCTTTTCAATCAAGTCTTTTGGTTTTCGTATTCCTTCCGCAACAGGCACATCAATTAATGGCTTGCCTGCGAATCTGTCCATATCCACCTTTGTATCAGCTGCAATGATGACTGCTTCAGCGTTTTCAATGTCTTCTGGTGTAAGGACATTCTTTGCTCCGCCTGAGCCATTCGTTTCCACCTTGATATCAACGCCCATTTCAGCCGCTTTTGCTTTTAATGAATCAGCTGCCATATAAGTATGGGCAATACCAGTAGGACATGCAGTAACTGCAACGATGAATTTCATATTCGTTCTTTCAACTTTCTCTTCAGTCTCTTCCTGATCGTAGCTGTCAATGATTCCAATGACATCATTAGCTGTTTTTGCTCCAAGAAGTTTTTCACGGGCATCTGCATTCATCAAAATGGAGGAAAGTCGAGCAAGTGCTTCCAGGTGAGTATTGTTAGCCCCTTCAGGTGCTGCAATCATGAAGAAAAGATGTGCAGCTGTCCGTCCAATGATTCATAATCGACTCCGGTCTCTGACCGTCCAAATACAATTGCCGCATCCTTCACGACTGAAGTTTTTGCGTGTGGGATCGCAATTCCGTCCCCTACGCCTGTAGTGCTTTGTTGTTCACGTCTTAGAATGGCTTTTTCAAAAGCATTGAGGTCTGTAATTTTCCCCGCCCGCTCCAGAACTCCTACAAGCTCATTCACTGCTTCTGGCTTTGATGCAGCCCTTATGGATAACAGAATCGTCTCTCTAGTCAGCAGTTCTGTAATTCTCATGTTTTCTCCCCCTTATTAGTTTCTTTATATTTTGACTTCTTGAAGAAGTTGTTCAACTTTATCAGGTGTACATAGTCCGATTGAAAACGCAGTTGCGCTGCCAGATGCAACACTATAGCGGAATGCTTCTTTTCGATCACCAGTTTTTAGATACTGGTCCATGAAACCAGCAACCATTGAATTCCCGGCACCAACTGAGCTTCTAACTATACCTTGCGGAACAGCGGCTTTATAGGCATCATTTTCATTGATATAGACCGCACCATTTTCAGCCAAAGACACAATGACATTTTTAGCACCAGCATCAACTAGTTTTTTTCCATAAAAAATGGCATCGTCAGCATTGGTGATCTTTCTATTGAAAAACTGACCTAATTCATGATGATTAGGCTTGATCAGGAATGGCTTGTAGTCAAGAATGCTTTTAAGCAGGTCGCCCTCTGCGTCAACAATTACTTCCGCCCCAGTCTTCTTGCAGAGCTGAACAATTTCTTCATAGATGGATTCAGGCATGCTTGAAGGAATGCTTCCAGCAAGAATCAGAAAGTCGCCATTTCCGAGCTGCATGATCTGCTCCTTCAATGACTCTATTGCTAGTGTTGAAATCTCAGGACCACGGGCATTTATTTCTGTTTCTGTTCCGGCTTTTAGCTTAATGTTGATCCTTGTATCTCCGCCAACTTTTACAAATCTTGTTTGCACGCCTTCCCGGTTTAGAAACTCCTCGACATACCTGCCGGTGAAGCCTCCAATAAATCCTGTAGCCTTGCTTTCTACTCCAAGGGAGCGCAATACCCTTGAGACATTTATTCCTTTGCCGCCGGGTAGCTTTGTTTCATTTGAACTCCTATTCAAACTGCCTAGTTGAATTTCATCTGCTTCCACGATGTAATCGACTGATGGATTAAGAGTTAGTGTATATATCATGATGTCACAACCTTTATTGAAGTTTTGCTCGTATATTGCCCTTTATGTTCTTCATCAATTGTATTGGTGATGATCGATGCTTCATGTAAGTCTGCTATTTTCGCGAACGTGATCTCCGAGAACTTACTGTCATCAGCAAGCACAAACGATTCCCGGGATAAAGACATCGCTTTTTGCTTAATCATTGCTTCTTCCTGGTCTGGTGTCGTATACCCTGAATGAGGATCGATTCCATTAACTCCGAGGAAGCATTTGTCAAAGCGATACTGTTCAAGGCTTGCCAGAGCTCCCCTTCCGATGATCGCATTCGTTTTTGGCTTGACAAATCCGCCTATCACGTATGTTTCAATATTTCTTTCAAGCAGCTGCGGTAGATGCATGAGACCATTGGTGACCACGACAATATCTTTAACTTGAAGAGAACTGATCATTTCAAAAACAGTCGACCCGGCATCAAGATAAATACTGTCACCATCTTCCACAAGGCTTGCTGCATATTGGGCGATTTGTTTTTTTTCCTGAAGGTTTTTGGTAGATTTTTCAACCATGCTTGGCTCCTGGAGTTTCCCCCTTAATCTGGCAGCTCCGCCATGCACTCTTTTAAGAAACTTCCCCTCTTCAAGAATTGTCAGGTCGCGGCGAATGGTCGATTCCGAAGCTTCAGTGATATCAACTATATCCTGTATTTTCACTATTGGTTTGTCTTTTATCAATTGTAAGATGAGCTGGTGGCGCTCAGGTGTTAACATGAGCCATTCCTCCTCTTTACTTCATATCATCATCATAATGTAACCGATTCCAAAAATCAATCATTTTCTTTCAAAAACAATCACTTTTAGTCAAATATAATGAAAGTATGAACGTTTATGATAGTTGTCGGAAAAATAAAAAAACCTCCTTGATGGAGGTTTTTCAAATAGTATCCCTAAAGTGCTAGCGCTTTGATACCCTGGTATCCAAAATAAACGCCAAAACCAAGTAAAGAGAGACCTGACAATATTGATATAGCCCTCAAACTGCTATAATTCAAAAATCTCCTGAAGCCAGTCGTTATCGCTGCTATGAAAATATCCCACATTGCCAGGTCGATGAAAATCATGCTGCTATAAATAAGCAGGTCCGTCCGTCCATAATTGCTGGCCGTTTTTGCCAGTACAGAACCATAAATTCCTAGCCAGAAAATAATTGATAAAGGACTGCTAATCGACATAATAAAACCAGTAAGGAAACATTTTAGCATCGATTCTTTTCCTCGACTGAAAGCTAGATCAATGTTATACGCCTTTACAATACAATCAATTCCAGAGTAGATCAGGACGAACCCTCCAAATAACCAGAGGAAAATTTGGATAATAGGCATGTCCAAAAAATTCACAATACCTAAATAGATTAACAGCATAAAAATAGCATCTGCAATCATTGAACCCGTCCCTACAATCCAGGCATGCCAGAATCCATTTTTGATCCCCTTATCCAACCTGGCTGAATTTACAGGTCCAATCGGAGCTGCCAATGTTAATCCAAGGAAGATATAACTGACTAGCAAACTGACACTCAAGACCTCGTCCCCCAACAAACAATCACTTTGTACATTGTATGTTTGAGAATCCACTCCTAAAACTACTTGTCCAATTTTTCATTTGTATTAACATAAGCAACTAGAGTAAAATTCCAATTGTTTCTGGTAGTTTCTATGCTATAATTCTTATATAAATACGCGGGTGTGGCGGAATCGGCAGACGCGC
The DNA here is from genome assembly GCF_020524355.2 of Mesobacillus subterraneus. Taxonomy (NCBI): domain Bacteria; kingdom Bacillati; phylum Bacillota; class Bacilli; order Caryophanales; family Bacillaceae; genus Mesobacillus; species Mesobacillus subterraneus. The sequence goes on along the minus strand of NZ_CP129019.1, from coordinate 1,532,210 downwards.
TAGATTCAGGTTCTAGTGGTGGCAACACCGTGGAGGTTCAAGTCCTCTCATCCGCATACAGAAAAGGTGCCTATATAATGGGCACTTTTTTTGTTTGGAAAGGCACTTTTTTCTTTCTTCATTAAAAGTAAACAGACATACTTACTCCTAAAATCCCTTATTTATCAGAGTCCCAAACCTGAGAGAAACAAACCTAAAAATGCAAAACAGCCTGGATATTCACCCAGGCTGTTTTTTGCTTATGATTATCCGATTAGATTCTGGCTATGGTTATTAACCACTTCAAGAACCTTAGTTGTCTGCTCCATATCACTTTGACAAATTGGGCAAGCGGGGACATTGCTGCTTTTAAAGTTGTCGCGAACCCAGCAGTTGCAATCATCAGAAGTACATACCCATACTTTCGTTTCAGCGGTTACGATCTCTTCAGGCGGTTTTCTTCCAAATGCCATTTCCTCACGCTCCTATAGGTTTAGTATGGTCCAATCCGAATCAGTAGCCTCTGGCATATAATCAAGCTGAATGACAGGATCACATGAAAAAGTGCAAGCAACAAAATTCGAAAAGACCTTATCATCGTTCGATTGATAAAAAAATTCATTTATTATAAAAAGCTGGCAAATGAAACTTTTTATAATAAATGAATGATCCGAAAGTTGATATCTATTCCATTTTACCACACTTTTCTTATTTTTACCAAAAGCGACATACCGGTAGTGCCTGCGCAACAGTTACTAGTATATTCTTTAACTCCAAAAATTATTAAGACTACGCATTAAAAAGATTTAATTTATTCAAATTTAGGTTGTACACCTTCAGATGTCTGAATAGAAATAGTACAAGCACATTACGCTTTGATTATTGGAGGTATTTAATAAGTGAATGTCTTCTTAGGATATATTTTTCTTGGATTATCACTAGCCGCCCCGATTGGGCCAGTAAATGCTGCTCAGATGGATAAAGGAATCAAAAGTGGCTTTTTCCAGGCCTGGCTGCTTGGCTTAGGAGCTCTGACAGCAGATATTATCTACATGCTGACTGTTTATCTTGGAGTTGTTAATTTCCTTGAGACTCCGTTCATGCAATCTTTTCTCTGGTTGTTTGGATTCTTTGTCTTAATGTATACAGGAATAGAAACAATCATGAACTCGGGGAAAATCGTCATGGATAACCGAAGTGAAAATTCCGGTTTCAAATCTTTTTTATCAGGGTTTATAATGTCCATTTCCAACCCTCTGACAATTTTATTCTGGCTAGGAATTTACGGGTCTGTCCTTGCCAAGACCGCATCCTCCTATGAAACCGGAGAACTTGTCATTTACAGTTTTGGCATCATTCTAGGTCTTGTTCTCTGGGATATCATTATAGCCGCTATTTCCAGCAGCTTCCGAAAGCTTCTGACAACAAGGTTATTGACCTTCATTTCCCTTATATCCGGACTTTCATTGATTGGCTTTGCCCTGTTTTTTGGTTATCAGGCATTGAAGCTTTTCCTTTGAAAAAGAGTGCTTTGGTGCTCGGGCATAAAATATCCTGAAAAGCTTTCACAATAACACTGTATTTTTGACAGCTTTGACCTCATATCTTGAAAAGCTGTCACAATAACACCGGTTTCTTGACAGCTTTGACCTCAAACCTTGAAAAGCTGTCACAATAACACCAGATTCTTGACAGCTTTGGTCTTAAATCCTGAAAAGCTGTCACAATAACACCGGTTTCTTGACAGCTTTGACCTCAAACCTTGAAAAGCTGTCACAATAACACCGGATTCTTGACAGCTTTGACCTCATATCCTGAAAAGCTGTCACAATAACACTGGATTCTTGACAGCTTTAGCCTTATATCCTGAAAAGCTGTCACAATAACACTGGATTCTTGACAGCTTTAACCTTAAATCCAGAAAAGCTGTCACAATAACACTGGATTCTTGACAGCTTTAGCCTTATATCCTGAAAAGCTGTCACAATAACACTGGATTCTTGACAGCTTTAACCTTAAATCCAGAAAAGCTGTCACAATAACACCGGTTTCTTGACAGCTTTAACCTTAAATCCAGAAAAGCTGTCACAATAACACCGGTTTCTTGACAGCTTTGACCTCATATCCTGAAAAGCTGTCACAATAACACTGGATGGGACATAAAAGGAGATAGGTTCCCAGTTTCAATTTCTGCATACACACCGTTTTCATTGAGTCCTAAAAGCTGTTCTCTATCCTGCATTCTTTCTCCCGGCGGCGAATTTCTTGATTGTTATTGTTGTTTTCGATATATAATAGAGGTGACAAAATTAAAAGGATGAGCATACATGAATATTACTGGACATACTGTCGAACTACTTGAAGATCCATTCGGGCTTCTTACAGGGAACAGATATGAATACTTTTTAAATATTGAGGTAGACGAAGAGGACGAGCTTTTTACTGAAAATGGCCTGCTTTTGAAAGTGCTTTTTCTCGTAAACGGAGAAGATAGACGGATCCTGCAAAGCTACTTCATCGAACAGGAAACAGAAAAAGTTCTCGATTTTGAGCTTGAGGATGAAGAAGTGGTACAAGTAAAACAGTATTGCGCTGAAAACTTGCCCGCCGAAGATGAAACAAATGAGGAAACAAAGTAAAAAGAGCAGAAATCTGCTCTTTTTAATTTTTCATTATACCTCTATTGTCTTACCTTCCTCAATAATATGATAAAGGAGATGGGCAAGGTGTTGAACAGGGCCGAGTTCTCCCTCTTCTTCGTTAAGTTCTTCAGTAAATTCCAGATCATTCAAATATAATGCGGAAAATTCATAGAAGTCCTTCAGTTCGAAGCCGTAGCAATTCGTTGGCTCCTCGTTCTGGTCCTCATATTGAAGCATCAAATAATATTCTTTGCCATCTTTATCTTCTGCATCAAAAAAGACAAAAAAACCTATATTCGTATTTAAATCAAATAAATGGCGTGTTCCGCCTTCAGTAGCCTGGTCATAATCCTCACTGCTCAATTTCTGGACCTTCATTGTTTCCACCTGGTCTTCTGCGTGAAATTTCACTTCAAAGGTTTTTATCATTGAATAACACTCCTGTCTATAATTTGCCTATGTCGATTTCAATTTTTCTCTTTAAAAAAATATGCTCTGCCCTGAGATCTTCCCCGACTGTCAGAATACCATAAGAGAATTCCTGCTGTCTTCTTTTATCAGTCGGGGAGCCCGGATTAAAAACTATTACACCATTGATTTCCTTTAGGACAGGTATATGAGAATGACCATATACAATACAATCGACCATGTCATCCTTGAATGATTCTAATGCCCTTTTTTCAGTAGTGTTCCCGGTGCCGTGTCCGTGGACAATCCCTATAAGAAAATCGCCAGCTCTTAATATTTCTTTTGTTTTGAGCAGACTGTTAAGTTCAGGACCATCCACATTTCCGGCAACTCCAATAACCGGTCCAAACTGTTGAAGCTCTTTATATAGCTCCATAGTCTGCCAATCCCCAGCATGTATTATGTAATCACAATCTTCTAAATCAGTGAGCAGCCTATCTGGTAAGTGCCGAGCTTTTTTCGGCATATGAGTGTCAGAAATGACCACGATTTTCACAGCTGAACCCACTCCCTTCGCCTGCTATTCTCTGTTATGTTACCCTGGCGGGAATGGATTAACCATTCTCAGGATCTTTATATTTTGTCACATTGAAATAATCATTTGTCTTATTATAACTGTTGAATTCAATATCAAGATCATGAAAATATCGGTGAAGCTGTAGTAATATCTTCTTATCTTTATTTCCCTCTTCAATGGTTCTAGAGTAATTGGAGATGGTATCAAAATCAGCCTGGAGGGCAGTGTTGTCTGTTTTGACAGTTGCCAGGACAGCTATGATTTCTGAAGCTATCTCCCTCTGTTCCTCCCACTCAACAGAATCTATTCTTCCCCAACCAAGAGTATCATTATATTTAATATGGAATTCATGAATGAAACTTCCTACTGTTGAGTAGTTTTCATGTTCAGACTCTTCCTGGAATACAGCAACAGTCTGACCTCCGTTTTTAAGGTTGCTTGAGTCGCTATTGCCTTTGACACCTTGAAGATTCCCTTGCTCCCACATTGTATAACCAGCATATAAACCAAAAGCCAGTAAAAACAGACTTGCAGGTAAAATCATAAGTTTCCATTTTCTTTTCTTTTCCATCTGGCTGCCCCCCGTTAAAAACTTATCGTTCTTACACCGCGAATAAATCTAGTCTTAATATTATTTGACAGCCATCACAAAAAACCTTTTATTACTTCCGTTCAACTTCCGGTTCTTCCATAAAGTTCTATTAAATTAACGATGAGAAGCAATGAATAGGAATCTGTAATTCAAAAAGTTGCGATCAGAAGTCTTAACCTACAAAATCTATAAACTCCAACATACTTTATTTCATTAAACCGGTTGCTGATTCCCTATTTTACCATAGGCATGATTGTCCTTATACAGTTTTAACACCGAACTCATTCACACTGAAAATTTTGGGCTCATTCCCTCATGCTTTACGGATCAATTACTCTGACTGACAGAGAAGGTAAAATCCAGCATTTTGAAGCTATCTGGAATAAAAAAGGCTACAGTTAGAATGCAGGGAGGGCATAACGACGATGAAGGCAGAACAAAGAAAACCCAGGTGCAAATTGAACCTTCGCACCTGGATTGTATTAATTCGAGTCACTCTTTTGAATATAAAATTGTATTAATTGATCGAACAATTGATTTAGTTCGGTAAATCTAAAGCCTAGCCCTGATGCTAGTGATGTGTCGATTGACCAGGAGCCAGGCAATGCAAACGGGGAGACGGTGCCGCTTTCTATGCTATTTTCCACAATCGCTTTTTGATTTGTCAGCAAGGTAATCTTATCAACCAATTCTCCTAAACTAATATCCCCTGCCGAGCCGGGATTAATTGCCCCCACAAATTTTGAATTTCCGATTTCCAACAAGAAATCAGCCGCTTCTTCAGCGTGAATGAAGCTATAACGCAAGTCAGGATTCGGAATACCTATTGGTTGTCCTGAAAGGATTTTATCTACATGAAACTTCAGGCGTTCCGTGTAATCATCTTCTGAAACAACGATCGGAAACCGGACAGAAGCAACTTCAAAATAACCAAGTTGATGGAACACCGCTTCAGAAGCTCTTTTCGCCTCTTTATAACCTTCATATCCAACGTATTCCTTCCGGTTTTTGTATTCAACGGGATATGTATTTGCAATAAAATTAGCTTCAGCATGCAGTGTGCCAAAGTCATAAACCGCTTGCGTAGAGGTGAAAATATAGCGGTCCGCCTTCCCCTCTAGTGCCTCTGACGTATCCCTGGCCTCCATTGGCGAAAAACAGGATTGATCATACACCAGGTCCCAAGACTGCCCATCGAAGGCTGCAGCCATGGACTCTTTCTTTTCGCGATCAATGATCAGCCGTTTTACATCATCACCAAAAGGATCACTTTTTGTTCCTCTCGTGGCTACTGTCACTTCATCTCCATTGTCTATAAGCTTTCGTACCAGTTTTTTTCCAAAATACTGGGTCCCCCCAAGTACAAGTACTTTTCTCATCAGAAATCCCCCCTTATCTGTAAAAGTATTCTTCTTAAGTCCATGAATCTCCTTCAAAAATTTCACAATCAAAAACCGGCCACATAGTCATGGCCGGCTGTACTATTGCACTTGATTGTTTAAGCCTGTTTTTTCTCTTTTGCCTTTGGTTTTGCTCCAGTCTTTTTCTTCTTTGATGGAGCTTTTTCTTTGTTCTTTTCTGGTTTGGTACGGTCGATAGAAGCCTGCAGTGCTGCCATAAGGTCTGTTACATTGGAAACTGGCTCTTTTTCAGCAGGAGTGACCATTTCTTTTCCTGTCCGTTTCGCTTCAATAAGCTCTAATAATGCAGTCCGATAATCATCCTTGTATTTATCTGGTGCAAACTCCGTTGTCAGCTGATCAATCAGCATGATGGCCGTTTCCAGTTCTTTTCCTGTTACTTTATCTTCTTCTGGTACATTCGGAACATCTACCGTGTTCCTTACTTCATCAGGAAAATGAATGGTCTCCATGACGAGCGTATTATTATAAACTCTTACTACTGCTAGCTGCTCTTTTGCCCGAATGATTATTTTTGCAATCCCGACCTTCTGCGATTCTTCCAGAGCCTTCCTTAGCAGAGAATAGGCTTTTCCTCCACCCTCATTCGGAGACATGAAATAGCTTCGCTGAAAATAAATTGGGTCGATTTCATTGATCTTAACGAAGTCGATTATTTCCACTGCTTTATCTTCATTTTCTTTCCTTAAAGCTTCAAGATCCTCATCCTCAAGGACAACAAACTTACCTTTAGTGTATTCGTAAGCTTTGACGATGTCTTCATTTTTCACTTCTACATCACACACGGGGCAAGTTTTCTCATATTTTATTGGCGAGTGGCACTCTTTATGAAGAGTTCTCAGCTTGATGTCCCGATCCTCAGTCGCAGCATGAAGCTTAATTGGGATATTGACAAGTCCAAAGCTGATGCTTCCCTTCCAAATAGTATGCATTAGATTCTCCACCTTCTCGTTTTAATACTAATTTGCTTAATAACTGTCTTATCATGCATTAAAACATTTCCCAGCGTACTAGTATGCAGCCGATAAGGAACAATATAAATAGCACTTGTGTGAAAGGATGCTGAACATGTTAAAACCTATGCTCCCTACACTTTCATTTGAGACTCCACAAGGGGAAGAATGGCGATATGAGATAAAATTCGATGGCTTTCGAGCCTTGTTGAAATGGGATACAGAGATTGAACTGACAAGCCGCAATGGCAAACCCCTATTACCTCTTTTTCCGGAATTATCGGAGTTCCTGGACACTCTTAAAGCAAAGTTCCAGCCCTATTTGCCTTTGACATTGGACGCTGAACTTGTTTATCTTGAGAACCCTTATAAAGCTAATTTCGGAGCGATTCAGATTAGGGGAAGAATGCGGTCCAGGGAGAAAATCAAATTCGAAGCTGAAAGGAATCCATGCCGGCTGATGGTTTTTGACCTTTTGAAAATAAGAGGCAAAAACATTGCATCTGAAAGGTATCAAGATCGGAGGCTAAAGCTTCAATCCATGTTTTCCGAGCTTGGACTGCCACTCAGTCCAAACCAGCAAAACCATGACTTGGTCCAGCTTGTCCCAAGTGAAACTGATTTGAAAGATTTATGGGAAAAAGTGATCATCTACGATGGTGAAGGGATAATTGCCAAACAAAATAATAGCAAATGGGAAGAAGGAAAACGGACAGAAGCGTGGATTAAATCGAAAAATTGGAAATATGTTTCCTGTTTTGTGACGGCATATGAGAAATCAAATGGATACTTTTATATTTCTGTTTACAAAGATTCAAAAATACATCAAATCGGGCTGGTGATCTTCGGCTTTAACCCTGAAGAAAAAAATGCCCTCCATCAAATCATCAAGCAAAATAAAAGTGATGAAGACTCCCAGTTCATTTATTTAGAACCAGGCATCTGCCTTGATGTGAAGTATCTGGAAATTTACGAGGCCCAACTCCGCGAGCCTCATTTTCATCAGTTCCGTTTTGATATAAGTCCAGATAGCTGCACGTATGAAAAATTCGTTTTCCAACAAAAAAATCTTCCTCCGGATATCGGTATCACCCATCCAGATAAGCCGATCTGGAAAGAACCGCCAATTAAAAAGATTGATTACATCCATTATCTAAGGGAGATTTCTCCCTATATGCTTCCATTCCTGGAGAAACGGATGTTAACGGTGATCCGCTATCCTCACGGAATGTTTGGCGAAGCCTTTTACCAAAAAAACGTTCCTGATTATGCACCGGATTTCGTCGATACTTCGAAATCTGAAGGCATTGAGTATATTGTCTGCAATAATATGAAATCATTGATATGGCTCGGTAATCAAATCGCCATTGAATTTCATATTCCTTTTCAAACAATCTACAGCAAAGGACCGGATGAGATCGTATTTGACCTTGACCCGCCATCACGAGAAGATTTTCATTTGGCGATCAAAGCTGCGCTTCATATCAAAGAGGTCCTGGATGAATTAAAGCTGATCAGCTTTATTAAGACTTCAGGGAATAAAGGACTTCAGGTTTATGTCCCGCTTCCTGACAACCGTTATAGCTACGATGATACAAGGCTGTTCACCTCCTTTATCGCGAATTATCTTGTTTCTAAAGAGCCGGATTATTTTACAATTGAACGCCTGAAGAAAAACAGGGGGAACCGATTATATGTTGATTACATCCAGCACGCTGAGGGCAAAACGATTGTCTGCCCATATTCCGCACGCGGGAAATCGCATGCTGGTGTAGCGACTCCCTTATTCTGGGAAGAAGTGAACGTGGATTTAAATATTGAGAACTTCCAACTTGGAACGATCATACAGCGCGTACAAAAGTTAGGATGTCCTTTCAGGAATTATTTTGCGGCAAAAACTGAGCAGAACTTCGAACCGGTACTTAATATTCTTAAGTCAAAAAAATCCTGAGGAAGCCCTCAGGATTTTCTTCATTTTAGAATTGGCTTAAGTACTTTCCAGCATGCTCCTGCAGCTTACTGTATTTGATTTCTTCATCAAAATCCTCTTGTTCCAGGATTTCCGTGAGAAATCCCTCTATCGAAAAATCAACATCTATTTGAGCTGTGTATACAAAAGTAGCATTGCCGATCAAGTCAATGGAGTAGGTCTCATCTTCTTTATGAACAGCGCATTGAACCATGCCGCCATTATTGTATACATTGATCGGCTGGCCAAGTTCATTCTCCCCCAGCAAGCAGGTGACAAGTGTCGAAGCGGACATCGCTGTTCCACACGCATTCGTATAACCGACACCGCGTTCAAATGTTCTTACAAAGATACTCCCCTTTTCAAGGACCCTTATAAAACTGACATTGACACCGTCAGGAAAAAGATCATTAGGACCATTTACCTTTTCACTCAATTCCGTTTGCAAATTGGACTTCAATTGCTCTTTGCTTACTATAGTCGTTAGATGAGGATTAGGAACTGACAGAGCCGTAAATGTCAATTCCTCTGATAACTGTGGAATCTTTTCCTGAATCAACGTATCCTGCTCAAGGTTTAACGGCAAATCTTTGAGTTCAAAAGTTACCGGTGATATTTCCACTTGGTATGTTGGAATATCACTGAAAATCTCATCATGCTTCTTCACCTTGAGATTGGCTTTCATCGTTTCAATCACTGCTTCTTCAACCCCAAGCTTCTCGCAGACATAGCGTCCTGCACAGCGAAGCCCATTGCCACACATGGATGCCTCGGTACCATCAGAGTTGAAAATCCGATACTGAGCATCCGCTACCCTGCTCGGACGGATGAACAGGATCCCGTCTGCCCCCATTGACGTCTCCCTATCACACAGCGCCAGCGCTAAATCTCTTCTTTTGAAATCATCAAATTTATAATTGCGGTCAGTTTCATCTATCAGCAAAAAATCATTATGAGAACCATGACACTTAATCAAATCAATCAACATTGTAACGCCCCCAAATTACTTCTTTATATAAAAAGATGCCATAAATAATGGAATTGTTCAATATTGTAGGTAAGAAGGGTAAAATTCATGATAATATTTATGACTTCTGCTTTTACCCTTTTTCCTTATTCAGACAAGCTTGTGGCATTGTACAGCATCTTCTTTTATCTTTTTTCCTTGCTAGGCGATTTTGTGCTAATCCACATCGACTTTTCCCTTTACAAATATAAAAAGAACCAGCTTTTCAGTTTTGCTGGTTCTCCTCGTATTAAGATGCCATTTTTCTACATTCTTCTGCGCATTTAAAGCACGCTTCTGCACATTTTTGGCAATGCTCGTGGTCATGTTTCTTGCATTCATTGCCGCAGGCTTGACAAAGTGGCTGTTCGTTTGCATCGCTGATATTGCCATGCCACAGATTTCAGCGCATTCTCTATCCATCCTTATGCACTCTGCCATCATTTTCACATTCTCTTCTTGTAAACAGGAATCAAAACAAACATTGCAGGTTTCGATACATTCTAGGCACGCCTGGATACAATCTTGGTATTGTTGGCTTACCATGTTCCAACCTCCTTCTTGTGTCTATTATTTGTTAACCTTTTCGAATCGAAGATAAACGAAACTTTCAAAAATGGTACAATTTTCAAACTAATGATCATAATACATATAAGCACTGGCAACTGCTGCAAGTACAGCCAGCCTTTCTGCCTGTCCCAACGTATAGTCGAATGTTAATACGGGGGTATTGGCTTCTTTGAAAAACCTTGTCCATTCCAATGGCAACCAACCTCTTTGCAGCCTTGCAGCCGTTCTGCCGCCTTCCTGAATAAACTTTAAATCGAGCTTCGCCCCAGTGATTCTATCCACTTTCATTTTCCGCCCCCCACTTAGGAAAGCAAATCCAATAGTCTCTTTAGCCGCCTTCTTAGGATAAAACACACCAATCACATCTTTATTTCCAGTTAGGATTTTGAACCTGTTTCGCTCTTGTATCAAGCATCCTTCCAAATTTCCTTCGGAGTCAAAGATTCCAATTTTTTTCATAATTTTTTTATCTAAGAAATATGGGATAAACCAGCGATAGCTTTTAGAAGATAATTCTCTTAATTCACCGGCCAGCATTCCGTCAGGTGTAAAAAACAATAATCTCACTGCCGGGGCAGGTGCGAAGCCGATCAGCAGATTGTTTTGCTCTAGCAGTTGCTTATCATCATATCGATGAAATGCCTCCGCACTCTCTTCTGATTTGTTTTTATATAAAATAAAACGGTTGTAGTGGAGGAAAACGAACAACAAGAATGGCACTGCCACAAGGAACAGAGGTATATTCCAGGAAAACAGCAGGCTTGCGGTCAAAATAATCGTAAGAAACCCTGCTGATATAATAGAGCCATTTAAACTGATATAGGCTGTCTGTAGGTAATATTGCCGAATGCTCATATCTATTATCTCCTTGAAGAAAAATCTATTTCGTCATTCTAAGTCTATTAATCAAAGAGCCTAATCATTCTACCTTTTTTTAACATAAAAACCGGACTGGAAAAGTTCCTGTCCGGTTTTATAATAGATTATTTCAATTTCAATGCATTTACTGCATTGATCAGACCATAGCCAGATTGCTCGTCATACCCAGGTTTGAAAAGATCTTCCGCTGAGTTTTGGATGATTGCTTTAACTTGAGAGGGAGTAAGGTTATCCTTGCCATGCTTTGCGATTACCACACCTGCAAGTGCTGCTGTTTTCGGAGCAGCCATTGAAGTTCCACCTTTATAGCCGTATCCGTGACCAATAATCTCTTTATTCGTATTGAACAATGGTACTGTGCTCAAAGCCAGGTAGCTATTATCTCTTCCCGCTCCTGTTGAGGAATCATAGTTTGGTCCAAGGTCGCCTCCGGGAGCCATTACGTCAATTTTACCTACACCATAGTTGGAGTAGAATGCAAGATTTTTTTGAGCCCCACCAGCAGATACCCTGATCATTGTCTGGCTGCTAGGACTTCTGTGAGTTGCACCTTTGTCATCACCTGACAATTTTCCAGGGCTCCTTAGGTCCACTGCATTGTTTCCGGCAGATCCAACCACGGTTACACCTTTCTTGATTGCGTACTGGATCGCACGGTTGAACAACTGAACATCGGCAACAATGTCTTTCGTTGCATACGCAGGATCCTGGAACCAGTCATATCCGCCAAGGGACATGTTTACAACGTCCACATTATCGTCTGCCGCAGTCATGAGAGCGTCTGCAATATGAGAAGTTGCGGCACCGCCCGATGGACCAAATACTCTGTAAGAGGTCACTTTCAGATCTGGCCCTACTCCAAGAGCTCTTCCTTTTGCCGCAATAGAACCAGCAACGTGTGTACCGTGACTGTTCTGGTCAATCGGATCGTCATAACCAGGTACGAATGACTTACCGCCAACATAATTTTCTTTTAAATCAGGATGATTGTAATCAATTCCTGTATCAATAACACCGACTACAATATCCTCTCCATCTACAGACAGTCCCGTTCCTCCTGGCAAGTTCCATGATTCGCCATTATTAGTTACTTGCTTAATGTCCCACATATATTGATTGTAAATATCAGCTCCATCAGCTAGATCATCAACAGCCACTGTCTGTCCTTCAATCGTCTGTTCAGGATAAACAGTATTTTCCACTCCTGCTTCTAAAACAAGAGCTGATTTCTTCACTTCCTTTAAGAAGTTTGCATTGTTAGAGGTAACCTCTACAGCTCCGAGCTTGTCCAATTTATCTTCCACTTGGCCTCCGGCTTTATTGATAGCCTCCGCAAAACCTGCTGGAAGTCCCTGCTGGTCTTTAAAAATGACCAGGTAAGTATTTTTAGTAGTGGATTCTGCTTCCCCTTTTGTTACTCCTGCATTAAAAATGGTAGCTGCTCCTAGAAGCACAGCGAGTGTTCCTGCGTAAAGTCTCTTTCTTGTCGACATATTACCCCTCCCTTTTTCTTAATTTTCATTATATTTTAAATTTATATTTTAACAATATAATGAATACGACATGAAAATCCTTACTTAATAAGAATAATAGACCTATATTATTATTCAGGAGATTTTAATTAAGATATTCTTCCAAAGAAAGATGTTAAAAGAATTATTTTAATCACTGTTTTCTCGAAACATTTCGACAAATCCAGGATAAAAAACAGTTCTTCCTGCCTACAAAAAAAAGACCTAGTCATTGACCAGACTTTATTCTGCAAGCTCTTTTCTGTTAAAGATGTATGTTGCCAACAATACAAATAAAATTATCATTGTTATAGTTAAACCTGTCGCTGGCCAGACATGGTCGGTCCACGTTTCGGTAATCAACCTTTCTGATACATAAGAAAGGAGCTGTGTCGGACTCCATTCGAGTAAATGCTGAAAGGAACCTCCTATTAATGTGAAAATAAAGATCGTAAAAAGCGCTGTCATTCCGGCTGCGACCGGCTGCATGAACATTGCACTGCAAAGGATTACGAAGGACAACACCAATATGAGCCATAATGAATATACACCGAACGATTCAATGAAAGCGCCAAACGGGATAAACTCAAACAGAACGCCAGTATAATACCAGCTTGCCAGCATACCTAGAAATAAAGATACGACAATTAATATAAGTGCAGCTGCCCATTTGGACGTGATATAAGAAAAATAGGAAACTGGTTTTACGAGGATCAGCTGTACGACACCGCTCTTTCTCTCCCCCGCAACTGTTCCCATCATGGAGAGGGCGATGATTAAAATCCCGATCATCTGATATTGTCCTAAACTCATGATAAAAACTTCTTGAGCTGAAGGTTCAGGCATTTCAAATACCGCCCCTTCTGGAAGGCCGCCTACAGAATTAAGGATTTCCGGCAAATAGTAGGTGGTCAGAGGATCCATCACTCCAAGCAAAATAAAGGTAATTGGCATCCAAATCCATTTATAATTCCTTGTCATCTCAAGGAATTCTTTGTTCAGTAAAGTGAACCATTGCTTCATTTTTGCACCACCTTCATGAATACATCTTCAAGACTGATTGAACCAATTTCATATTTAGTGAGCGGCCAGTTCTCTTTGGCTGCAAGGGTCAGTATAACCTCTTTTACTGCTTCAAGATTTTCAGTATAAATACTTACTTTATTGCCTTCTATTTCCATTGAAACGATTTGTGGGTGTTCTAAAAGGGATTGTAGGTAACTAGAGGCTGCTTTACTAAAAACAAGATCGATTTTTGACTGATGATATTTCTCCCTGAATTCATCCATTGTTCCTGACTCAATTATTTCGCCATTATGCAGAAACAAAATACTTTCACAAACTTCTTCGGCATCATTTAGGATATGAGTAGAGAATAATACAGTTGCTTCCCTTTTTAACTTTTCCAGCAGTTCAAGAACCTCTCGTCTGCCGAAAGGGTCCAAAGCTGAAACTGGCTCATCCAGCATGATCAGTTTCGGCCTGTGTATGATAGCCTGTGCAATCCCTAAACGCTGCTTCATCCCGCCGGAAAACTTGCCAATTCTCCTGTTTTTCGCATCGGCAATCCCCACAAGTTCTAAAAGCTCAGCTGACCGCTCCTTCGCTTTCTTTGCAGGCAATCCTGATAGCTTACCTACATACTCAAGAAATTCCCTTGCCGTCATCCAATCATGAAATACAGGATGCTGCGGAAGATAGCCAATCAACCGACGATGGTCATCCCCCTGCTTTTCTCCCACGAAAGTGATTTTTCCTCTTGTAGGTTCAAGAAGCCCAGATAGCATTTTCAATGTAGTTGTTTTTCCTGCCCCATTGGCTCCAATTAAAGCTACACACTTCCCATTTTCCAACTCGAAATTCAACCCTTTAATCACTTTCAAGTCCTTAAAATTCTTATCTAACTTTTCTACTCTGACTAAGGGCATTACTGATTTCTCCTTCCAATCAAGAAATACAGGATTGGCCCAATAATGTTAACCACTAATATAACGATTGCCCAAACCCATTTCGGACCGTTTGTTTTTTCGATTTTTATTAAATCAATCACCGCAACAACTAATAAAATAACTTGAATGAACAATATAGGTGCAATTAAAGCCCAATTAATATCAGCGAATAATTCCAATTTAATGACCTCCTTATTTGTTATACATCCATAAGACGGCTTAAAAAAAAATTCGTTCAAAAAAGTTACATTATTGGAGCAGATTTTTTATAAAATATTGCAACCACTTCAATCCTAATTACACGGATGAAGCAACCGAGCGAAAAACGCATAAAAAATATCCGGCATATAATATGCCGGATAATGGATTGATCATCTGATATGTTACAGCAGCCTGAAAATGAATGGAATTCGATACTCTTGACCTTCATATGCTTTTATCGCACCTACAATGGTGAATATCATGGCTAAAATCCCGATGATCCATAACATGAAGATACCAATCAACAGGATGACCAGTATTCCGCTGACAATTCCATATACCGTATAAGAAATAAAAAAGTTCATATACTCTCTTCCATGATAATCAATATAGCTGGAATCATCCTTTTTAGCCAGCCAGATAATCAACGGTCCTAGAAAAGCAGTAAAAAAGCTAATAACATAAATGCCTGCTGCAATAAGTCTTTCATCATTTTTTGGCATCGACTTTCTCCCTTCAATATTCATATATTAAACTTTACGGAAAAGCAGGAAAAAAGATTCATTTTCGATGAACTTTTTCATTATAATGAAAATTAAGGGTCCCCTATTAGGAGGAACAGAATGACTTACCCCTTTAATTCTAGCCATTGTACAAGAAAATAATGACAGGATAGGATGGAAAATGAACGAGATTTTACTTAAGAACGCCAAAGTAATGCCAATCACCTCTGAGCCGAGACCAAATTGTGATGTTCTCATAAAGGAAGGAAAAATAATAAAAATTGAAGCTGAAATGACGATTCAACCTGGGTATGAGGTTATTGATTGTAAAAATAATTTTTTGCTCCCAGGCTTCATAGATGTCCATACTCACCTCGGTCTTTATGATGAAGGTACAGGATGGGCTGGCAATGATGCCAACGAAACAATAGAGCCGATGAGTCCCCATGTCAGGGCAATTGACGGGGTTTACCCTCTCGATCCTGCATTTAGCGATGCCCTTAAATATGGTATAACTACTGCACATGTTATGCCAGGAAGCGCGAATGTTATCGGAGGAACGACATCTGTCATTAAAACCGCTGGAAAAAATGTTAAGAATATGATCATCCAGGAAACAGCAGGACTAAAAATTGCCCTCGGTGAAAACCCGAAACGGATTCACAGTATGGGGAATAAAGATTCCATTACACGCATGGGAATCATGGGAATGCTGAGGGAAGCTTTTTACGAGGCGATGAATGCTGAAAATCATGAGTCCCTTCGAGTTAAACCGATCATTAAAGCATTGAACCGGGAAATACCTGTAAGAATTCACGCCCATAGAGCAGATGATATTATGTCTGCGATCAGATTTGCCGAGGAATTCAATCTGGATTTACGCATTGAGCACTGTACCGAAGGTCATTTGATTGCAGAAGAATTGTCTGGCCTGAATTTAAAAGTATCAGTAGGTCCAACACTCACCCGCCGTTCGAAAGTGGAGCTTAAGAATAAGAGTTGGAAAACTTATCAGGAACTGACTGACCATGGGGTTGAAGTATCAGTGACGACTGATCACCCATACACCCCAATCCAATATTTAAATCTTTGTGCGGCTATCGCGGTGAGGGAAGGATTAACGGAACAAAAAGCACTCGAGGGGATCACAATTTTGCCAGCAAGGAACCTGCGGGTTGATGACCGTGTCGGCAGCATCGAGCCTGGAAAAGATGCTGATTTAGTTCTTTGGAATCACCATCCATTCCACTTTAATGCAAAGCCCATATGGACAATGATTAATGGCAAAGTCGTTTATCGGATTTAGTCGAAAACCGGTGTAGATTTTTGGCAAAAAAACACAGAAAAAAAGAGTAAAAAACCTATTTTCTTTTTTAAAAATATCCTGTATTATACTCTTTGGAAATATAATTTCATAAAGCAAAGTGATTAGGGAAGGCAAATGGTGCGCCACCAGTATCCTGGTTCTAGTGGGTTCGATTCCCACCCCGAAATTTTTTAGCAACTTCAAAAAATTTCGAGGGTGGCCGTGCAGTTACATTCGCACGGAATAGGACTGCCCTGCGTGGAGGGATACAATATGCTCAAGAAACGCGATCTTCATGATTGCCATGAATTATTTGAGCTGATGGCGCATCCGGAGGTCTTCCCTTTTGTGCGCCAAAAGGCACATTCATATGAAGAATTCGTATTTATTACAAAGCAAACGATTGAAGCGGAAGAACAAGGAGAATTAATCTCCAGGACCATCCTTGACGAGTGGGGATCACCAATTGGGACGATCAATTTATTTGATATTCAAGAAGGAGCCGGCTTTTTAGGTACCTGGCTGGGGAAACCTTTCCATGGCAAAGGATACAATACCTTGGCTAAGGATGCTTTCTTCCAGGAATTATTTTATGATATTGGGATTGAGACCATTTTCATGCGTATTAGGAAGGTAAATATCCGTTCAATCAAAGCTGCAGAAAAGCTGCCTTATGTGGTGAAGGCAAACGAAACCCGAAAGCACATCTATGAGCAGTTAAATGCTAATGGAGAGATATACGATCTGTATGAAATTCCTAAAGATCAATATACTCTATTCCTAAAAAGGACTGGTGTCCAAGAAGAGGAAGCAGCCCAATTGCTGGAAGCATAATTCACCATATACCAAACGCCCTGAAATATTCAGGGCGTTTTTCTAGTTAAACAAATCCTGCCCAGTTGTTTCTTCCCTCTCCGACAATGAAGCCTCTGATAAGAATGCTTCAAGTTCAGCATCTGTCAATGTTTCGTATCGACCATCCTCAAAGAAAACCTGCGTCTGATTAGGATTAATCCTATTCATGCTAAACCCTATTCCCATTTCCATCACCCCGCAGAATTAAACTAAATACTAATAATTATTAGATAATTCACTTCGATTTGACTGTTAATTGTCATTAGTTTTCCCAACCTTCTTCTCGTTATTCAATTAGTTTTTCATAAACGGTCATTCCCAACACACTGATCATTAGAAAAGCGCAAGCGCCATGGTCAGCCCCGACAAGCGCTGGAGGGCCGACCGGTGAAGTCGTTCTTTGACTTCACCTGAGCGGACCGAAGCGACTCGAGGGGCTAGGCGCTGGAGCTGGCCATTTCTCAAAGTGAAATTTATACTTTCTTATCTCTTAAAAAAAACGCCAAATGGCGTTTTTTGTGGGGCATTCTAAAGGTTTTCTCGCAGAGCTTTCCCCAGCACATCTTTGCCGCCGGTAATTGGGATAACACTTCCGGTAATAAAGCTGGAATCATCATTTGCAAGAAAGCTGATAACCCTTGAGATATCTTCCCCTGTACCAGGTCTGCCTACGGGTACGGAAGAGTCCCTGGCATTTATGGATTCGCTGATTGCTCTTTCTTTCCATTCGCCTGTGATGTCACCAGGGCAAACCATATTGGCTGTGATCCCGTTTTCCGCCTCTTCCAGCGCAAGTGTTTTTGTCAATGAAGCCAATCCTGACTTAGCTGCGGCAAAAGCAGACCTGTAAATCCACCCAGGAGCGGACTCCACCCTGTCGAAACCAACCGTAATGATCCTCCCCCACTTCCTTTTTCTCATAGAAGGTATCAGCAAACTTGATAAATAGAAAACGGCGTTTAAATTGCCGTTAATCAAGTAAGTCCATTCATGTATCTGATAATCGGCCATTTTCTTTCTATCGGAAATATATGGTCCTGCATTATGAATGACAATATCAATTGCAGTGAATTCCTTCAACGCCTGGGAAACAATTTTTTCACAATCTTCATAATTTGTTATATCCCCCTGGACACAAATATTTTTTGTGTTGAACACTTCGGATAGTTCCGCCGCAAGCTGTTCAGCCTGTAATTTGCTGTTCCGATAATTGATTATTACGTTTATACCTTCGGCAGCAAGCTGCAGTGCTGTTCGTCTTCCTAATCCGGTGGCACCTCCGGTAATCAAAGCCGTCTTATTTTCCACAACCTGTACCCCTCATCCACATAAGATTACTTACCACTATACTAAAAAGAAGCAACTTGTTTTGCAACTTTTAGCCTTCATATACTGGGAACAATTTGACTTTAACAGCTGGGCTGATGTCTGCATATAATATCCATATCGAAGATGGGCTGCTTGAAAGGCGGGATATAATTGTTTCCATGGAATCTATTGCCGTTCGACCGAAATACACAGAAGAAGTTCTTGGAGATGAAACCAGATGAAGTTGAAAATTATGTCCAGCAAATGATGGGCAAAATGCTTCAGCCAAATATGTCTGGGATGTTAAAACCTGAAGAATGGCTTAAAGGGATGCAGCAGCAACATGCACCCGATCCAGTCAAACCAACTACCGGATTAGGAGCGGAAATGTTTGAAACTCATGATTTTGTTTTTCTCAGGATACCGCTAAAAGAGGAAGCCATGCTTAAACAAATGAAGCTTTTTTATACTTCCAATCAGGTAATCATTGAACACATTCCTGATATATCAGATAAACACACATTAGTATTGCCAGCAACTGTTAAGCGGAAGGGAGCAGCAGCAAATTATAGGGATGGAGTACTTGAATTAAGGCTTATTAAAATCGTGGATATGCAATTTGCCGAAATCGACATATCACAATAACCTCCATGAATTTTATGAAAAGAATCCCAAAAAAGAACAGCCTGATGGCTGCTCTTTTTAAGTTTATTATTTTCCAATGAACATTTGAGTCCAGTAGTTGCCTGTTGCTACATGGCCTACACCGATATGTGTATAGCTTGAGTTTAAGATATTTGCACGGTGGCCGGAACTATTCATCCAAGCTTGCACTACTTCCTCTGGTGTACGTTGACCCATTGCAATGTTTTCACCAGCTGAACGGTATGTGATTCCAAACTTTTTCATCATATCGAAAGGTGAGCCGTAAGTTGGGCTAGTGTGACTGAAATAGCCTTTGCTTTGCATATCGCGGGATTTTTCCCTAGCTACTTTGCTTAATTCAGTATCAAGTGCAAGTGGTTTTAAACCATTTTTTGCTCTCTCCTGATTTGTCAACTCTACCACTTTTTGTTCGTAAGCACTTACTGCTGAAGAAACTGGTGCTGCAGCAGGCTCTTGAGCGGGTGCTTTAGCTTGCTCCGGTGCTGGTGTCGGAGTTGGTGATGGTGATGGTGATGGTGCTTTTACAGGTTCTTGTACAGGTGTCAGTGCTGTTTTTTCAACAGGCTCCTGTACATTCGTATTAGTTGGCTGTGATTGTTTCCATGAGAATTGGTAGTTCTTAAAATACTTTTGTAAGATAGAATTAATTTGTTCATTGCTTACATTTCCACTTTGATAGTAGTAAACCTTTGACTGTATAGTTGATGCATCTGCTTTATCCATGGCAGGATTTGCTGCAAATAAGGCAGCTGCAGCAAAAGCTGTAAGAATCATTTTTTTGTTCATTCCCGAATACCTCCCGAAAATTTAATTTGTCTCTCTCTCTTGCAAACTAATCATATCACGGTTTTTTTGTAATAAACCTGGTGCAAATTGTAAAAACTATTATTCTGCTAAAATTTTTTCTGCAGGCTAATTCCATGATTATATAAAACTTCAATGATTAAAAGGATTTGATGGATAATTCATAAGTTCTGTATAAATTTCAGGATTTTCCTTGTTTATTAAGAAAACCCAGCTAAGCCAAGAAGAGGAATGAATTTCATATTGACAGCTTTTTTCAGAGCCGTATTCTATGACATTTTTTTCGGTAGTATGACAATCATTAAAGTATGTTACACGGCAACCATCGAATTTATAGAACAGCCATTTGCAAGAGCATCAAGAACAAAAAGCGCAAGCGCCTCGTTCAGCTCCGACAAGCGCTGGAGGGCCGACCATTGAAGTCGTTCTTTGACTTCACATGAGCGGACCGAAATAGAAATGTAAAGCCGACTTTCCAGTAACGCAAAAACTGGAGACTCTGACAAAGAAGCGCTTTTTGCTTCTGCCGGCGGAGTTGAAGTTTCGGAGGTTCTAGGAGGCAAAACTAGACAATTCGAAAAGCGGAGGCGACTGCCCAACTCCGACAAGCGCTGGAGGGCCTGCCAGTGAAGTCGTCCTTTGACTTCATTGGCAGGACCGAAGCGTCTCGAGGAGTTAGGGAGCCGTAGCTAGACAAGCGACTCGAGGTGCTAGGCGCTGGAGCTGGATTAAGAATACTACATGTAGTTATCCACAATTAAATAATTTTATAATTTACTAAGAAACAAAAAAAGCGGCTATCGCCGCTTTCTCTTAATGTCCTTCCTCTTCATTAGCCTCTGTATCATGTTCATTCATATCCATATCCATTTCAGAGGAATCCCCTGCTTCTTCTGGCTCACTTGGACTCCCAACCACAAATTCAATCTTTGGCATGTTATGCATCCTTCGTGCAGTTACGTGCGACATGATATAGTAGGTCCCTTCTTCATTAAAGGATTTTTTCAAGCGATAAATCCCGTTTTCATCATGTTCAACCACAATCTTTTCATGTTCCTCCGCTTTAGAACGCCAGATTTCGAATTTCACTTCGTCGGCATCCTTAACTTCTTCTGTTCCATAAGTAACTTTAGCCTCGAAAGTAACTTCTTCATTTAATTGAGCTTTTTCAGGATTTGCAGTAAGCTCAACTTCCAAAAATTGCGGTTCTTCTTCTATTTCCTGTTTTGCACAAGCAGCCGCTAACAAACTTAGCAATACTGCCATTAATAAAACCAACAAACGTTTCATTTCAATTACTCCTTAAATAATAATGTGTTATCGTGGATCTCAATTACGTCAAGACCATTAACCTTTGTTATCCATCACTATAATCACTATAATTCCACTGCCGGAAAATAGAGATAGATGGTCGTTCCTTTTCCTAGCTCACTTGCTATTTCCATTTTACCATCATGCAGCTTTATTAATTTATCTACAATTGCCAGACCAAGGCCAGTACCACCGTCTGCCCTTGATCTCGCCTTATTCACTCTATAAAAACGTTCAGTCAGCTTGTTGATATCCTCCTCTGGTATTCCTGTTCCAGAGTCTTCAATTTCAACTTTACAGCCATACACATGCTTAGTAAGGTTGATCGAAATGGTGCCACCACTTCCTGTATAGCGTATTGCATTGTCGATGATGTTCTGGAAGATTTGTTCAAGTCGTCCTTCATCTCCGTAAATGATGACATCTGGATCAAGATCAAGTGTTAAGCTGATATTTTTTTCTTTTAAGGCTGGACCATACTTGATTATAAAATCCTCCATAAGCTGTGCTAACGGAAAAGGATTTTTGATTAAGCGGTATTCATCCGCGTCCAGTCTCGATAAATCAAGTAAATCCTCAACAAGCTTTACCATCCTGCCAGATTCCCTGTTGATAAGCTTTAAATATTTATTCTTTTCAGCCGTCTCTTTTATCACACCAGTTTCCAAAGCTTCACTATAACCTTTGATATAGCTGATCGGTGTCCTGAGTTCATGAGAAACATCGGCGAGAAATTCCCTCTTTTTCTCATCCTCTTTCTGCACAGACTCTGACATGTGGTTGAAGGCTTTTGCAAGCTGACCGATTTCGTCGTCTGACTGAATATTGACCCTTGCTGAATAATCTCCTCCAGATACTCTATCGGCTGCCTCTTTCATTGCAGCAAGCGGTCTTGTTAGCCTGTGAAGCATTTTAAAACCCAGGAAGGCAGCAATAACTATGAATAATACACCGCCAATCAGCCATAAAAAAGAAAAATCAACGGTTAATTCAGAGATTTTAGCGAGGGGAACATACAAATAAATAATTCCTTCAAGCCGATTATTATCAAGAAGTGGAATGGCCACAGCAAGAATCTTCCTGCCGAATCTCTCCTCAAAACCTGATTTCATGACTGGTTCGCCTTTTAAAAGCAGTTCTCGCTCTTCCTTCCCAATCAAAGTTTCATAATCAATTGAATATGGAAGGCAGGCGCTTAACTCTTTCGGGTTACTGACAAGAAAAACCTCAGACTCCGATTTTTCATTATACCACTCCACCCGCTGCTTCATTTCATGAGTCAATGGACCTCCTGTATAGTCGCTGGCAAGACGGTTTCCTTCTTCTAATAGGGATTCTTCAACTATATCGACATATAATTTTTCATAGAAAAGATAAGATAAAAAGAATGAATACAATACGGTGACAAAAATTGTAGCCGTAACCGTCAGCCAAAGTTTTTTAAACAGGCTGTCAGAAAAAGAAATCATGTTGCCGGCACCTCAAATTTATACCCTACACCCCAAATTGTTTGTATATAGTCTCCAGTCCCCAGCTTCATCCTCAACGTCTTGATGTGGGTGTCCACTGTCCTCAGGCTGCCATGGTAGTCCATCCCCCCAAACAAATTCAAGAAGCTGCTCCCTGCTAAGGGCCTGTCCCTGGTGCTTAACAAAAAAAACAAGCAACTCAAACTCCTTGAGGGTAAGCGGGATAATTTCTCCTTCAACACTGACCCTTCTGCCCTTTTTGTCGATATAGATTTTTCCTAGAGTCACTGTATCTTCATCATTTTTGACAATAGATGTCCTTCTTAATAAAGCATTGATTCTTGCTACAAGTTCACCCGGACTGAAAGGCTTGACTATATAATCATCCCCTCCCAGCTGGAGGCCTCTCACCTTATCCCATTCTTCTCCTTTAGCAGATAAAAAGATGATTGGCACTTGTGAAAAGGCACGGATCTTCCCGCAAACAGCAAAGCCATCTTCAAAAGGCATCATAATATCAAGAATTACAAGATCAAAATCTTGTTCTTGAAGTTTTCTCAACCCTTCAACTCCTTCAGCCGCCTGGACACATTTGAAACCGGAATTCTCCAGATACATTTGAACAAGATTGCGCATATCCTCTTCGTCATCTATAATCAATACATTTATGGGATTCATTCGATTATCTCTCCCTCGTTACGATTTGAAATGGTCCGTTACCAACTTGAAGTGTTTTTTCGATGGTTAAACTTTCCGGGTCAATTATATATAATTCGTTACTGTCATACCCAGCAACAATAAGCTTATCTGTGAAGAAATCAATTTCGAACGGATTCGCCCCCACCTTTAGGGATCCCTTCTTTGTTCCATCCTTTGCCAATTTATAGAGCATATTCGATCCGTGGCTAAGTACGAATATATCGTCGTCATTTTTTGTGAAATCCACGGGCATTACAGGCGCTGAAATTTCCTTTATTAAACGTCCATCTTTAAGGTCATATATGTGAATCAGCTCTTCAACTTCAGATCCTTTTCCGTGCCCGCCAATCCATAACTCATCTTTCTCCCTGCCCATTAACGCTCCGGCTGCTGCAGGATGGATTTCAAACCCTGGAAGCCGCTCTTTATTTTCTAAATCAACTATGCTCAGCATTTCCTGATTATAACTGATTGCATAGAGTTTATTCTCAGCCTCAAGCAGTGTCAAGGGCTCTTTTTCCACTTTCACTTCGTCCTCTTCCGTTCCATCAATATCAAAAAAGCGAACACTATCCCTTTCCTGATCTGCAAAAGCTATTTGGGAGCCCTCTCCGACTAGCAGTGCGTTTACGATTCCCTCTCCAGTTTTCCATGACTCCATTTTCTTCCCTTTGCTTAACGAATATAAATCTGCAGTATCCAAAGCCTTTCCGTAAAGCAATATCGTATCCTTATCTGGAAGGATAAGTCCTCCAATATACGGGCGGTCAACATTCCAGTCAGGTAATTTCTCTTCCTTATCCATGTCATAGAATGAAATTGTCATTTCCTTGATATTTATCGTCGATATAATAGAAGAATCTTTTTGTACAGGCTCAAAAGATTCAAAAGTACAGGCAGATAACAAAACAGTGAAAGTCGTTGCGGCAATTAAATAAATCCACTTCATAATTTACTCCCTTTCTCTCACAAGTATCTCATAATATTATATCTCTAATTTGTGATAATTCTATGAAATCAAAGGTTAGAGGGTTATTTTATCAGTTGTCTCGGTTAAACTGTCAGTCATCCATGCTATGACGTACAGAAATTGATTTGAAATATGAAAAAATGTCCGTCATCTAGGTTATGACGGACACTAACCGATGGGAAATCTGAAAATATGTCCTTCATCAAGGTTATCACGGACAGAAAGAAAAAACTTGCCGCCACTCTGACGACAAGTAATCAAGTATGTAAATATTATTTTAATAATAATGCCTTTTTAACGGCTATTTCTTTCAGTTCTTCAGCAAGAACTTCTGTTTCCCATGGACTATCTGATTCAATAATGAGCTCGTTAGGTTTCAGGCTGATTTTAAAGTAAGAATCATGGAAACCCCCACTGAACTCAATTTCCCCCTGGGATACTAAACACCGAGGATCATGATCCTCAATCCAACATCCCTTTACCAACAATTCATGGATACCTTCGACATGAACATTTTCTCTAACAAGTTTCAACTCCACGCGTCTTAAAGCAGACATCAGAATTCCTCCTTGTTACTAATTGTCGAAATATTCTTTTCATTAATAGTTTACGAATATATTTATAAACAAGCAAGCATATTTCGACATTTCCCGGAAAAAACCTTCAGGACAAAAAGAGGCTACCTTATATTACAACCAAAATGAATCTACCTTCTTTGCAGAACAAAAAGCGCAAACGCCTCGTTCAGCCCCTACAAGCGCTGGAGGGCCTGCCAGTGAAGTCGTTCTTTGACTTCATTGTCAGGACCGAAGCGTCTCGAGGGGCTAGGCGCTGGAGCTGGATTAAGAAACCTACATGTAGTTTTCCACACATAAACAATTTTATAATTTCCTTAGTAGAGCAAAAAAGGAGATGGCGTATACCATCTCTTTTTAGATCTTATTCAGTTGGACCTTGCCAAGCCATCATGCCGCCCTGCATGTTGATTACATTATAGCCGTAGTACTCAAGGAATTGAGTTGCTCTAGAGCTGCGGCCACCTGAACGGCAGACCACTACATAAGTTTTATTCTTGTCCAATTCACTCATTCTGAATTCCAGCAGTCCTAATGGAATATGATTAGCTCCCGGAATTTTACCCTGTGCTACTTCACTTACCTCACGAACGTCCACAACTTCGAATTCGTTTGAGCCTAATCCGTTTTGTACTTCTGTTGGTGTCAGCTGACGCATTTCTATTTCCCCCTTTATAATTACCAGGCGCTCATGCCGCCCTTCACATTAGTAACATTATTAAATCCTGCTTTTTTCAATAACTTGCTTGCCTGGCTGCTGCGCATGCCACTCTGGCAAATGACGACTACATCT
Source organism: Mesobacillus subterraneus (assembly GCF_020524355.2). Lineage (NCBI taxonomy): Bacteria > Bacillati > Bacillota > Bacilli > Caryophanales > Bacillaceae > Mesobacillus > Mesobacillus subterraneus. The sequence goes on along the minus strand of NZ_CP129019.1, from coordinate 1,506,294 downwards.
TTTTCCTGAGAAAGCTCTCCTGTCCGGTTTGCCAGCTGTTGAAGCGGGATATTCTTGAATCCTTTGATATGATTTCCTTTATATTCTCCAGGTGTCCTTACATCAACGTATTGCACTCCAGCTTTCTTTGTTTTCATCATTTCACCTAGTTGTGCTGTGGTGATTTGATTTACTCCCTTAGTTGGAGCGAAACGGCTCCATAAGAAAGCCACCGCAAGAACGACAATTAATACATTAATTATTACATCCATCCATTAGCACCTCTTTATCATTTTTGTTATTCATGATCATGAAGGGATCAACACCCTGTATACCCATAAGGGTATTTTAAGTGACAAAAAACAGCTTGTCAAGAATAGAAATTAAATTATTTTCTGCTCTTAACAAGCAATTCTACTGCATCGTTTACAGCCTGTGACGTTTCTCTGCCTTCTTGTAAGTCATTGATCAGACATTGTTCAAGATTCTTGCTGACAACCAAAGCAATTGTACGGTCCACTGCAGAACGGATAGCAGATAATTGGGTCACGACCGACTTGCATTCTTCCTGTTCTTCAAGCAGCCTGATGCTTCCCCTGACCTGTCCTTCAATTCTTTTCAAACGATTGACAATTTCCTTATTATACTCCACCTTGCCACCTCCTATTGTGATGGACCAGTAATGGTATATCCTTTAACATTGTAACCATATTTTATAAGCAATCTTGCACCAAAGTTCTTTTCCAATTCATTGGAGGCAATGATGACAATATGCCTGTTCGGAATTTCTTTTATATATCGTTTTAAATAACCACAAGGAATATTGATTGCTCCATTAACTGGATTTTTAGCAGAATCCTGATAATCTCTTAAATCCACAAATACAGCATCCTTTTCATAATTTTTAATCGCTGGAAGATTTCTTACTGGTACATAGCGGTTGAAAACTAAAGTGACCAAAAGGAGACTGATGATTAAAACTGTAAGCAACTAATCTTCACCTCTTGTTATATCTTGTTCATTACTGAACTTACAATATAAATAATATACCATATAGGGTATAAAATCAATAGTTAAAGATGATATTTTTGTCATTTTTAATAAAAGATGCTCTGTAAAACTAGGCTGTTGATTTTCGTTCCAGGCGCTTCGCTTACCGCGGGGCTGGCGATGAGCCCGCAGGAGTCTACGCGCCTTCCACTAAAATCAAAAGGACTATAAAACTAAACCATTCTGTTTTAGAGTGCATATCATTTAAATGACAATAAAAATGGCGTGTAAACTGACATCAGTTTTGACACGCCATTTTTCTGATTTAATGTATTTTCGGATCCAAAATATAATGGTTCTTATTCAACAAAGCACCCGTTTATTCCACACCATAAAAGAACGGACCCTAGTGAAGGGATCATCATGGGCTGATAAACATACTAACATTAGTAGTACAAACCAAGGCCACGGTTTGTACTACTATTTTTTTATAGTAGAAGTGAAGGAAGGTCGATCCGCTTATAGGACCATGTAAGAGTCCGTATTATAAACAGGCCAACTTCATACCCTTGTTTGAATCAGTTTAGTATGTTGGGTCCTAGAGACCGTGTATAAGAAAATGGAATCGATAAGGCCCTGTGAAGACTTCTATGATTGGTTATAAAGGAGAATAGTTATATGAAACATGTCATCGCTCTTGATGTAAGTAAAGGGAAAAGCACCATTGCCATTTATGATGGCTATAGACAATGTGAATTTGAAGGGGAATTAAATCATACACGCATTGATTTTGAGCAGCTACACAATCGCATTAAGGAAATAACAGCTCTTGATGGACAAGTCCCCGAAATCGTATTTGAGGCGACGGGTGTCTATTCAAAATCAATTGAAAAGTTTCTACGGGATCACGGACATACTTACTGTCGCATGAATCCGCTTGAAGCGAACCTACAAATGGCTTCCATGCGTCGACACAAAACCGATATTAGCGATGCCCATGAGTTAGCGAAAACCCACTTTAAAATGGAACGTGAAACGACGCATGTGCAGAATGATTATTATGAACAGATGCGGGCTATTACTCGTTATTATGACGAGATCGAAGAAGAAATTATTCTTTTACGCAATCGTATGCATGCCATCTTACATCTTTCATTTCCAGAGTTGGAACGACTTATTACACCGAGTTCAGCACTTTTTTTAAATATTATACAGCTGTATCCCCATCCTGCCCTTTTAATGGCTCATTCAAAGACCATTATTAAAAATCGCTTAAAAAGTAATACACGTAAGCTTCTATCACTAGAACGGGCAGAGAAAAAAGCAATTGTATTATTAGAAGCTGCAGAAAATTCATATCCCGCGATTGAACCAACGGATATTCGTTGCAATCAAGTACGCGATTATGCACGGCGTATTGGAGATTTGATGGAGAAGAAAGACCAGCTTGTTAAACAAATGGCAGCGATGTCTGAAGGAAGAAAAGAATATACGGTATTACGTTCTTTTCCAGGTATTGGAGATACAACAGCGTGCCGAATTATTGGAGAGCTAGGTGATATTGGCCGTTTTAAAAACGCGAAACAACTGAACGCTTACGTTGGTATCGATATTATGCGCTATCAATCTGGCAATACGCAATACCATGACCGTATCAATAAACGAGGCAACAAAAAGCTACGGAAAATTTTATTTTTTATGATTTGTGCGATGCTTATGGCAAAAGGAAAACCCAATCATTTAGTGGATTATTATTACAAATTAAAAACGCAACCTCAGAGAAAGCCTCATAAGGTCGCGATTGTGGCGTGTATCAATAAGTTTCTGAAAGTGACGTTCCAGTTACTGACACACGGCATACTTTACGATTATGAGTCCGCACTACCAGCTCAGAAATCGTAACCAAGTTTATATTTACTATAGCACACAGACCTTTCGAAAAAAAGAATATCGTGAGGTCTTTTCGTCGTGGGGAAATTTAGATTTATTTGGGAGGGGTACCCCTCCCAAATAAATCTAAATAAAAAAACATAAATAAAATACTGAAATACACTTGACTAATCGTAAGAAATAAGCGGAGAAACTTCCCTTATTTAGAAAATGGCACGGAAAACAGCTTAAATAGACGGAAGATTTCCGCCTATTTACTTGAAAAACATAAAAAATTGGCAATCGTGCTTGCTTAACCGGAAAACCTCCGCTTATTTACCCCTTACCGAGCTATACTCTACAGTTTAACCGGATTTTCTCCGTTTATTTCTAGGATTGATTGTTACTCAATTAAGGTTAAGTCTTCCCTTGTTCTAGAAAAAATCAACCTTCCGCTAACTGCTCCCTTCGGTGAGAAAAAAATAAAGTAAAATTCCATGTTCATCGTTATACAGGCTATACTTGAATGAAATGTTCGTAGAATGGAACCCTTAAATTGACTTCCGAACTGGTCATAAAATTGACAGTGTAAATGACCGTCATTATTCCTTGTACAACACCCATTGTCAATGGCATTTACTATCATCTTGCAGGTGTTAATTTGTAATGAAATGGCTTATAAATGCTGGCACAATAGGAAAAATGGCGTGGACAATTTCCACGCCATTTACTGTGCCATTTTCGCCTTATGCACCTCAAAACTGAACGGTTTACTATAAAACTACAACGGGCTTTAACAGAGCCCAAAAAAAAGAAGCAAGAATTCCTTCCTTCTGAATAAATTTTATTTTATTTTGGGATCTCAATCATCAATACATTAAGCCAATTCAGGTTGGCATGATATTTACTTTGCTGCTTCATCCTGAATTCCTTCAACCATTTCTTTATGCAGCTGCAGCAATATTACTTTACTTTCACTTGTCAACGATGCTTCTAGAATTCTTTTTGTGGCAAGAAAGTATTTTTCCATTAATGTCCTTCTTGCCCTTGGGTGGGAATTTTCATCCTTTAAATCCCTTTGAATAGCTTCTTTAAGAATAGCCTCTGGTGACTGTTCAGATTGAAGTCTTCGATTGTTCCAAATATTCCTGTATTCATCTAGTATCTTTTCATAATTCACTGCTAACATCTTTGTGCCTCCTGCTGATATTTAACTAATTTAAACCCTTACTAGTATATTTACATATTTTAAGCAGACAATGCAAAAAATAAGTTAAATTAACTTAAAGGAGAATAACTATGAGCAAACCATATCGATGCCCTAACTGTAAGACTAACAGGACAAGATTCAATATGATCTCCCAAGTGCCACAGCCTGTAAAATTAAATCCTCAATCTGGTGAAATAGTGGAGCAGTATTCAAACGACCAGCTTGAGCCCTTTCATCTTCCATACAAAGGTCCTGAACTGAAAATCCAGTGTGCAGCATGCGGATTGGTTGAGGATGAAAAAACCTTTGCCAAGTTTGGTGAAAGTTAAGGTTCAATAAAATCGGTAATCAGAACATAAAAAAGCTTGAGATTCCTCAAGCTTTTTTCACTTTACTTAATCCCATTTTCCTCAAAGAATTTCGTTGAATCCACTTTCCATTGCTCATTCGGCATGAATCTCACCAAGTTGACTTCACCAATAAAGGTCTTTCCTCCAATACCTTTAAGCTGCAAATTAAGCTCAACTGGAACCATAAGGCTCAATTGGTCTCCCACATCTTCTGCTGGCAGAACTTCCATCCGGGAAATCCTGATATTCTCAATTTTGGGCAATAGCTTTTCCCACTCAAGGTTTTGAAGGGAAATCAAGAATACTATGTTACGATCCTGCTGTTTTAACCCTGCGATATACGCATTGACCAAATCATAGGGATCCGTTTGTTCCAGGTATTTTTCAAGCTTTCCTGCAGATTTTAGAATCATAAGTTTATGGGATAGATCCATGAAGTTCGTCCTGTGTGTCGTGCTCCCATAAAAATGTATGCAAAAATGACCAGGGAAGTTATTTTTCAAGGCTCCTCCGCCATGCGGCATGCCATGCATTGAGGCTGCGATTTTCCCATCCTCCGAGATGACGATAATGGCTCTGCGCTTCCAGCTCCACTTCCCATTATAAATCTTCTTCATGATCTCGGTATCTTTTGAAGTTAACGGCTGGACATCTGCATGGTTGCTTCCAGCCCTCCTCTGTACCCGGAATTCCATTCCTGTTTCCAGATCGACCACTGTGAACTTGCTGTACCTGGGCAGAATTTCATTAACCTGTTCCCACTGTGTCATTTTGATCAGGGAGTTTTTTGAAGTCCTTTTAGCTTCTACGCTATTTCCAGCGCAGGCAAGAAGAAAAAGGATCATGATAATTAATTTAATTGTTTGCATATAAAATCATCTCTTTTTTTGGCTTCTTTCATTGATTCCAATATGAATATAAATATTAATGCTTCATGTAAGTTTTTGCTTTTTTGCTTTTTACTATTCAAACTCGATCAGTTTTAACCAAATAAGAAAAGTGCAAGCGCCTTGGTCAGCCCCGACAAGCGCTGAGGGCCGACCGGTGAAGTCGTTCTTTGACTTCACCTGAACGGACCGAAATGGAAATGTATAGCCGACTGTTCAGAAACGCAGAAACTGGAGACTCCGACAAAGAAGCGCTTTTTGCTTCTGCCGGCGGAGTTGAAGTTTCGGAGTTTCTAGGAGGCGACACTAGACTAGCGTCTCGAGGAGTTAGGAGCCTTAGCTAGACAAGCGACTCGAGGGGATAGGCGCTCGAGCTAGACAATTCTCGAAGGTAATTTATACTTTCTTATTCAGCAAAAAACCCAGCAGAGCTGGGCAATGTTATCCTATTCATGATTTTCTATATATTCCCTCGCTTTATCGATCGCGATAGGGATTGCCTTACCATCTTCATAATGTTCTTCCTGCACAAGCGTGTTTGCTATTTCAATAGCTTTCTCACTGCCTTCAGGTTCAAGGTTCTTCATAGAGGCAGGATACTCGTTCTTTGACCAAGACATTTTCTTTATCCTTGCCATCAAAGATAGATCATTTTTCCCCCACGTTCCGCGCCCTTAGAACAGACTTACTTTTCCAATTCTTTCAGCTGCTGTCCAAGCTGGCTCCAGTCAGTAACCTGGCCAATGAAAACGAGATTGAGCGGCATTTTCATATATTCCTTCATATATAATGGCATCCCATACGAATATTGGAATAGGTCCGGATATTGAGAATGGTCAAATAACACATACCCTTTGATCCGGTATATGGAATCCGGCAGCGACCTTAAAAAATTTTCAAAATCTTTCTGGCTGACAGTACTCTTGAATTGATGCACGAACGTGCTTAGTCTAAGATCTGCCTGGACATGGGCACCCGCACTTTTTGCTTTTTCGGTATACGCCAATCCCTCCAGCAGTTTGATGGGCACTTTCGAATATGTGCTCAAGATACATTTGGCTTGAGGATTTAACCCTTGAATATCCATGCTGATTTTTGCCTGCTCTGATTCATTAAGCAAATCTGATTTATTGACGATGATAAGGTCAGCATGCTTCACTTGCTCCAGCAAAAGCTGATGGACTTGGGGGTTTAAAGTCGGCCTATTGAGCCATTGCTTGCCATCTACGGTCGTAATGATTCCTTTTATTGCAAGCTTGTCTGCAAACAACGGAGAAAGGACAGCATCCAAAACTTCTACAGGATGAGCTGCACCAGTCGTCTCGATGTAAATGGCATCTGGATTGTGATCAAATAACAATCCTTGAAGCTGGGATTCGAGCTTGTCCTGGATCGTACAGCAAATACACCCTCCCAGCAGCTCCTTTAAAGGAACATCTGTATCAACGGAATCTGAATCGATTGAAACACTGCCTAGCTCGTTCATCATAACTGCAATGTTCCGTCCGCTATTTTTTTCATGCTGTAAGATTTGCTTAAGCAATGTCGTTTTGCCTGTGCCCAAGAAACCGGACAAAATATATACCTCTGTTTTTCCCATGTTCTCATCACCTTTTTTTCTATGTAAGATGGAAAATCTCCAGCAAAAGCTGGAGATTCTTTTTTAATGAATAAGAAAGTATAAAATTTTTGTACTTAGATTAGTGTCCAGCGCCTAGCCCCTCCAGCGCTTATCGGGGCTGACCAAGGCGCTTGCGCTTTTCTTATTTATTCATTTCCTGCTTTAACACTTCTATTGCTTTCTGAATTTGTGGATCGTCGTTCTTGATCTGTTCGCGCAGAGCATTCATTAATTCGATTGTTGAGCTTCCTTTAAGAACACCGGTCTCTTCAAGCTCGTTTGATTTTTGGAATGCCATGACAGCTTCCTTTGTCTTTTCATCATAGAAACCATCTTCACGGCCTGGTTCAAAGCCTAGAGCTTTCAGCATTTTTTGTGCAGCGCTGACCTGTTCTGAAGCTGTTGATACCTTCAATTCAGTTTCCGGGTCGATGAAAGGTAGCGAGGCATATTCAGGCATTGAAACTTCATGATCCGGCTTAATACCTTTCTTATGGATCCAATTGCCTTTAGGAGTCAACCATTTTTCAGTCGTGAATTTCATATTCGAACCGTCTGAAAAATCCTCTGCTCTCTGGACTGTGCCTTTCCCGAATGACTTTTCGCCAACTAGAGTAACTCCAGCTGATTCACTGACTGCACCTGCAAGAATTTCCGAAGCACTTGCACTTCCCTTGTCAATGATGACTACTAAAGGTAGGTTATTATTATTTTCGTTCTCTGATGCATATTTCTCTACATTGCCTTCACGGTCTTCAACCTGGAAGAGTATTTCTCCCTCAGGCACAAAGAGACTGGATATTTTGATTGCCTGATCCAATAGTCCACCTGGATTTTGACGAAGATCCAATACCAGACCTTTCATTCCTTGTTTCTGGAGATCATTCAAAATATTTACTAGTTCATTTGCCGTGTTTTGCGAGAAGTTAGTAATCTGGACTTTGGCAATTCCGTCATCCAGCATTTCACCATATACGGTTTCTAACGGTATCGTGTCTCGGGTAATTGTGACATCAACTGGTTTTTCTCCACCCTGTCTAAGGATCGAAAGCTTTACGTCTGTTCCTTTCTCACCTCTAATGAGAGACACAGCTTCAGTCGAACTCATGCCTTGAAGACTCTTCCCGTCCACTGACATGATTTTATCCTCGGGTTGCAGGCCTGCTTTTTCTGCTGGAGACCCCTTCAAAGGAGTGACAATGAAAATGAAACCGTCTCTCTCCTGTATTTCAGCGCCAATTCCTTCAAAAGAGGATGACAGACTTTGATGGAAATTCTTTGCGTCTTCCTGGCTCATATAATCCGAATATGGATCGTCCAAAGATTCAAGCATTCCATCTATTGCACCATTTATTAGCTTTTCCTGATCAACTTCCTGAAAATAGTCATTTTTCAAAGTATCATAAGCATCGTATAGCTTTGCAAATTCTTCTCTTTCTCTAATTACCTGCACTGCTGGCTTGTCTTCACCAAAAGCAAGCGCAAAGGTGGTAATACCCGCTGTTAAAAAGACTAGAAAAAACAACAGCATTGCAAAGTGGAACTTCTTTATTCGAAGAAAACTATTCTTGGCCTCTGCTTCTGCGGCCTTTTCTTGACCCTTAAATTCTTCTTTGTTTTCTTCATTCATATTTTGCTGATCCAACCCTTTTCACCACTTTCCAATCAAGCTTAAAATCCTTAATGATTAGGATAACATTTTTACTGTAAAATTAACAGAAAAATAGGTAACCTCCAAGTAGCTATAGCTTAAAGGCCTTAGCTCTGGCTAAATGTCTAAGTTATAAGATAAAAGTAAGCGCCTTGCTCATCCCCGACAAGCGCTGCCTGCATATAACGCCACGTCCTGCAACTGGTGGGGCTAGCACATCGCGTGCATCGGAGAGCCTGGCAGTGAAGTCGTTCTTTGACTTCATGAGCAGGGCTGAAAATGAAAAATAAAGCCAACCGTCCAGAAACGCAGAAACTGGAGACTAAACAAAGATGCGCTTTTTGCGTCTGCCGGCGTAGCTGAAGTTTCGGAGTATCTAGGAAGATCCATTTCACTAAGGTCTCTGGGAGTTTGGATCCGAAACTGGACAAGAGACTCTAAGGGCTAGGCGCTGTGCGAGCCACTAATTTATGTTGAAAAGCTTAAACTTTCTCATAAAGTAAAGTAAAAAAGCAGCGGTCTGAAAACCGCTGCTTTGCATGCCTATTCTACATCATAGCCTTGATCTTCTACAGCTGCTTTCATTTTGCTTACTTCAGCTTTAGAAGAATCATATTCTACTTCAGCTTTACCATCTGAAAGTGAAACGACGACGCTAGCTACTCCATCGACTCCCATCAATGCGTTTTTAACTGCCTTTTCACAGTGACCGCAAGTCATACCAGATACATTTAAAGTTGTTTTTTCCATTTGAAATCTTCCTCTCTTTTTTTAAAATTTATAACTTAATCCGCTTCAAACGAAGGGAGTTAGTCACTACAGAAACTGAACTGAATGCCATCGCTGCACCTGCCACCCATGGAGCCAGGAGGCCCAACGCCGCAATCGGGATACCCGCTGAGTTGTATGCGAGAGCCCAGAACAAGTTTTGACGGATATTTTTCATTGTTTTTTTACTTAATGATATTGCTTTAGGTATCAGGGTCAATTCCCCGCCTAGTATGGTGACGTCTGCAGCCTCAATGGCAACATCAGTCCCAGTACCGATGGCGATACCTATATCAGCAAGCGCGAGTGCAGGCGCATCATTGATGCCGTCCCCGACCATCGCAACTTTTTTGCCTTTAAGCTGAAGTTCTTTAACATGGTTCGCTTTTTCCTCTGGAAGAACTTCTGCTATTACATTGTCTACACCAACCTGTGCTGCAATTGCCTTTGCAGTGCGAGTATTGTCGCCTGTAAGCATATACACTTCAATACCCATGTCTTTGAGTTCTTCAATCGCAGTTTTCGCTGTTTCCTTCACAGTATCAGCAACTGCGACGATTCCATTCACCTTACTATTGATTGAAATCATCATCGCAGTCTTGCCTTCAGTCTCCAGTTTCTCAAGCAGATCTTCATATTGAGCGAATTCGATACCCTCTTTGCCCATCAGTTTTCTGGTTCCTACATACACTTTTTCACCGTTGATGGTTGCCGCGATGCCGTGTCCAGGTATTGCAGCGAACTCATCCATTGGTAATACCTCGATATTTTTTGCGCTCCCGTATTCCACAATGGCTTCAGCAAGAGGATGCTCAGATGCTTTTTCAGCAGATACCAAATATTTCAGGGTCTTTTCTTCATCACCAAAAACTTCCAGGTCGGTTACACTTGGCTTTCCTTTAGTAATTGTTCCCGTTTTATCAAGAACAATGGCATTAATTTTGTGTGTGGCTTCTAAGTGCTCTCCACCTTTAAAAAGAATCCCATTTTCTGCTCCTTTTCCCGTACCAACCATGATGGAGGTTGGTGTTGCGAGACCGAGTGCACAAGGGCAGGCAATAACAAGCACGGCAATGGCTGTTTCAAGGGCTGAGGCAAAGTTGCCAGGTGTGATGACAAAGAACCAGACAAGGAATGTAACGATTGCGATTGCGACAACAATTGGAACGAAAATTCCGGAAATCTGGTCAGCCACACGCTGGATTGGCGCCTTGCTTCCCTGAGCGTCCTCCACCACTTTAATAATTCCTGCAAGTGCCGTATCTTTACCAACCTTAGTAGCACTCATCGTCATGGTGCCATTCTTATTGATTGTAGCACCGATCAAAGAATCGCCAGCTGCTTTTTCAACCGGGATTGATTCGCCGGTGATCATCGCTTCATCCACTGCCGATTGGCCGGATAAGACCTTTCCATCGACCGGAATCTTCTCTCCAGGTTTAACGATGATGGTATCATTTACTTTTACTTCTTCAATCGGAATTTTAATTTCCTCACCATCCCTGATGACAGTTGCTTCTTTTGCCTGTAGGCTAAGAAGCTTGGAGATTGCCTCAGTTGTGCGTCCTTTTGCAAGAGCCTCAAACAATTTACCAACAAGTATCAAGGTAATCAGGACAGCACTTGTTTCAAAGTATAAATGCGGCATATAACCCGGATTGCCAATTGTTTTCATTGCTTCTGCAAGACTGTAGAAATATGCAGCCGATGTACCAAGAGCCACAAGAACATCCATATTTGCACTCTTGTTCTTGAGCGACTTATAAGCTCCCGCATAAAATTGTCCGCCAATCCAGAATTGAACTGGTGTTGCCAATAAAAGCTGGAACCACGGATTCATTAAGAAGTGAGGCATCGGCAGTCCCGTATCCCATGGAGCGTGGCCTATCATTGTATAAAGAAGTGGCAGTGATAAAAGGATTGAAATGAACAATTTTCGTTTCTTAGCATTGATCTCCTCTTCTTTTTGCTGTGCCTTCGCTTCCCGCAGTACTTTTTCCTTTGCATCATAACCCAGACCCTGGATCTTCTTGATGATTTTACCAGTTGACAGAACAGCACTATTAAACTCTACTGAAGCAGACTCGGTGGCCAGGTTAACAGTTGCTGAAACCATTCCGTCCATCTTGTTAAGGACTTTTTCAATCCTTGTTGAACAAGCTGCACATGTCATACCGAAAACATCCAAATCCATCTTTTCGTTTCTGACACCGTACCCCAGATTATTGATTTTATTGAAAATATCGTCAGGTTTAATTCTCTCAGGTTCATATGTGACTGAGGCATTTTCCATCGCCAGGTTTACAGTTGCCTCGACGCCTTCCATTTTATTAAGAACCTTCTCAATCCTTGTGGAACAGGAGGCACAAGTCATACCCGTAATGTCGACTGTCATTTGCTCTTTCATCATTTACACCCCGTTTCAATCGAAAATTATCATTCCCTCTACAATATTTACTATACCCCTGTATAGTATATTTAGCAACTGTAAAGCTTGTGTTTATTTTTTATTTTACCCTTAAATGTGAATACATCAGGTAAAAATGTCACAGTTAATACTTACTGATCATAATGAGATAAAATCGTTTGATTATTTACATATTCACAAAAAAAGCCTGGCAATAGACAGCCAGGCTTCTCTTATATTTTCTTCACATTTTCAAAGTACTCTTCTAGGGTCCAATCATTTTCATAAATCTCAGTTGCTGCCTTGATTCCCACATACCTGAAATGCCATGGCTCATACATATAGCCTGTTATACCTTCTTTACCCCTTGGGTATCTGAGTATAAACCCATATTTATGGGCATTGTGTGCAAGCCAGACACCTTCTTTAGTAGAGCCGAACTGTTCATTAAGATTAAAATTATTTGTCTTGCTTGAGATATCCATTGTCAATCCAGTTTGATGTTCACTGCTTCCCGGCCTCGCAACTGCCTGAAGTGCTTTTTCTTCACCAACTTTATTTACTTCAGCATTGAAGAGGGTTTCCTGGCGTCCATATGATCGGTACCCTGAAACAGCAGCTAGTTCAAATCCTTCAGACTTCGCTCCGTTAAACATCTTTTCCAATGCATCAGCAGCCTCTTTCCTCATCAGGCTCTTTTCAAGCTTCGCATCTCCAAAAGAGAATGGAACATTCGGACGAACTAAGTCTGCCGGAATATAGTTTTCGGGCAACCCAAATATTTTGTTAACTAGTGACATCGTGTTTTGGGGGTTCTGGATGACATTCTTCCCGTCTGAATCCTGGATGACATTGAAATAGGCAGCTTCTAGTGTCAGTTCATCTTCAGAAGTTGCGTCTTTCTCAGCCTGTTCATTATTATTCGAATCAGACTCCGTTTCTTCGACTTCCTCAGAAGGCTGATCAGCTTGTCCATCCTGTCCGAATAGTTTTTCTCCTAAATATGGTATTTTTTCCAGGTAAGGCTCGATCGGGGCACAACCTGTCAAAAGAATCGGAAATACAATCAATAGTAGTAATGTCTTTTTCATTATGTCCACCAATCTTCAACATTTTAAAGCAATAACACCATTCTATCACTTTTCGATAAACTTTCGAATGGCCTTTTTTACCATTATCACCTTTCTTCATTATATCTGCTTCAGGAGATGGGCAAACTCCCTGCATGCGGTGAAAGTGTATGGATTCTAATCTAAACTTGTTTGAAAATGTTATGCTGTTTCAGGTTCTTAGACATTTTGGGTTCTACTGTCCTTCGAAATGTCCATCAAACACAGGTTCTTAGACATTTTGGCTTCTACTGTCCTCCGAAATGTCCATGAAAGTTATTCCTAAGAAATATCCCCATAGGAAAACCCTCTCCTTAAGGGAAAGGGTTCTCTTCATTTTTATTCTTTTACTACAGCTTCAAGAGCTACTTCAATCATTTCGTTGAATGTAGTTTGGCGTTCTTCTGAAGTTGTTTCTTCTCCAGTCAGGATATGATCGCTGACTGTAAGGATTGACAGGGCTTTGCGATCATATTTAGCAGCAAGGGTGTAAAGTGCTGTGGTTTCCATTTCAACAGCAAGAATCTGGTACTGTGCCCACTTTTCCAACTCGGCGTTATCATTGTAGAACTGGTCTGCAGTGAATACATTTCCGACTTTAAGGTTCAAACCCTTTTCAAGTCCTGTGTTGTAGGCTTTGTACAATAAATCAAAGTTTGCTGTTGGTGCAAAGTCCACTCCGCCGAAAGTTAGGCGGTTCATTTGTGAGTCAGTCGAGGAGCTCATAGCAAGAATAACATCCCGTACTTTAACGTCCTTTTGGATTGCTCCGCAAGTTCCAACACGAATCAAGTTTTGGACATTATAGCTATTCATCAATTCATTGATATAAATCGAAATGGACGGAACTCCCATGCCTGTACCTTGTACAGAAATCCGCTTACCTTTATATGTCCCTGTATAGCCAAACATATTTCTGACTTCATTATATAGCTGTGCATCTTCAAGGAATGTTTCTGCAATGTATTTTGCTCTTAATGGATCCCCGGGAAGCAATACCGTTTCTGCAATTTCATTTTCTTTAGCACCAATATGTACACTCATTCAATAATCCTCCATCCTATAGGTTGCTACCTCAAAACTATACCACAATATAGTTAAGCAGGAAAATCTTCAGTCTCATGACAATTTTGTTAACGGGCAAGCTAGAAATAGCTTTACCGAAGCTGAAATAAAAAATTCCCCATTACCAATTATCAAAAAAATGAGGAGGAGATTTGAATCATGGGTAAGAAGCATCGCAACCGGACCAATTCACCTAAGAAGAATAACCATATTCCCCCTGAAGCAATCGTAGCTGAGCAAGAAGCACACGGCAAAGAGTTTTCAGCTGGTGGGAGAAAAAAGCAAGGATAAGAAAAGACGATGAAGCAGTGAGATCGCTTCATCGTCTTATTATCTTCAGCAGTAACTTTCAATAGTGTTTTGAAGTTTTTGCTTTAATGAAGGTAGGTCTGAGGCATGGATGTTCATTCTTACGTATGTTTCATCTGTTCCCATCGCTTCTGACAAGAAACCTCCAATTCCCCTCGCACTGCGGTCAACTTGCATCAAAACATCAATTTCGTTCTCGCTGTTTGGATAGAAAATTACCTCTAGTTCATCAAGTCTTCCTCTAAATGGGCCTGATGCTGGCACGAATTCAAACTCCTGGACGAATGGCATATTTCTCCGAAGATGTCTTGGCGCTTGTTCGCACTCAGCTTCCCTCAGCCTGAAGCCAAGATCGCTAATCCCATTAAATACTCCATTCATCAACTGAGTGGGCACCACTGTTAAATAATCCTTATCGCTTGGATCTACTGCATTTTTGATATCAAGCCCCGTTGACACCCAAACTTTCGTTCTGCCCATCGATAGTGGCATTTCTAATGGAAGCCTGAAAGTAAAAGGAATTTCTTTAATTTCATTCTCTTTGATTATGAATGACTGTGTTAGTTTGAAACGATCAATTTGGGCAGTGGCAGTATATTTTTTATCATCCGCTTCCTTAATATAAGTGGTATGTAAACTCAAATAGATGTCATCGATATTCTGCTCTGTATTCCCTCCACGAACCTCAACAATCCCGCGTACTTCTTCTCCTGGCATCACCTGGTCTTTTTCAAGCTTCGTGTCAACCTTAGCACCACCAATGCCGACACTGGCAAAAACCTTATTAAAAAATGACATACCCTTTGCCTCCTGATTTTACATATTTTCTTTCATATAAATGTATACGATTATAAGTTGGGAGAGTTTCATTGAACAGGATGTTTTTTTAAAGTACCTTGATATAAAAATATAAAAAGGCAGATTCATAAGAACCTGCCATTACACATGTGCATCTTACCTAGTCTATATCTTCTTCCTCATCGATAATACATTTTTCGATCAGATATTCAAATGTGATATCTGCCATCTCTTCAAGTTCTTCCTCTGTGGGAACGTATCCCCTTTTTACAAGTTCATGAAAGAAAAATTCAGCAATCTCTTCTGTATCAATAACAACCTCAATCTCTTTCACAGATTCGCCCCCCTTTATTCCAAATGTATGTGCAGCACCGATGTTTAATGCCAAGCCAAACCAATTTTCTGATAATTGTTCTATTTCTTTTGGACAAGCATAGAATTGAATAAATCAAATGAGGAGTGATCTAGTATGCAGAGACTGGGTATTCTTGCCGCAATGTTTGTTGAAGATGTGAACAATGAAGATAGTGTGGTTGTGGAGTTGTATGGCAACATAGTGAATAACCTTTTTAAAGTTTTCCAATTGGTAGGGATTCCTTTTCTCATTTATGTGCTGCTTGAATTTGCAGATTTCTTTTAAACATGGCTTTTTCCATCATTATTAGCCAGCATCGAAAGTTTGCGTAAAATGACTCTCATGACATGCGCGTACTCTTCATCATTGAACCATTTATATAGAATGCGATAATCATTATATAAATCGAGAAGGTTATCAATCGTCAGCCTCTTCTGATGGATTTTCCGCAACTCTTCTTTTTCGCCTGCTCTAGGCTGATTTGACTTTTTCTCTAGGTTGACGGATGGCTTTACTTCTTTATTGGCTGAAAACAAAAGTCCAAGCTTCTGAATAAACGTATCTGCACTGTCCGAGTCAGCAACAAGTGTAAGTTCTTCTTCCCCTGCTTCAAGCCATTCTCCATCTTTAATCCTGGACAGTTCATAAATGACATCCTCCCAGGCATCTTCCTTATATCTCCAGATTTCTGTACGAAATCCGACAACTTTAAAAAGATCTGAACCATATCCCTTTACCTGCACTAAGTCTCCGAAGAAATATTTGTATTCGATGTCGATTTGCTCCTTTTCAAGCAGCTTCCCATCGTATTCAGAGAGCATCTGCAAACTGGTTTCCAAATACAAGCCCTCGCTCTTATTTATCTCGTATACATGAAGGTCATCAAGCCATTTTACATCTGTCACTTTCCCCACAGTCCCATAAATAGTGATCACGACTGTATCACCGATGTTAAACTTAGGTTTTTTCCGTTTTTCCATTTCCTCCATCCTCTCAACGATGAGTCGTGAATTGTAATTACAACAGTATATGCACTTTTCTGAAAATCGCTACGCCTAGATGGAGATTGGAAGAAGCTTTTAGCTATTGTTGAGAGTGAGTTAGAAAACATCAACATGTCATGTAAAAATCAAAAAAAAGACTCTCGCGGTTATTTCGCCGCGAGAGCTTATTAACTTTCTGCTATCAAATATTCCTCCCAGGCTTCATCAAACACAGCCATACTTTCAGGATAATGTCCGTTCAATTCCAGGTATGAGCTAATTTCATCATAATCCTCCGAATTTTTAGGAAACGAGAGGTCATCATATGCGGAATTGGCAAACCTGCTGATTCCATCGTTCGGTTTGGTGGTCCGGTATTTCATGAGAAAGTGATAAAAGCTTTTATACATATATGAACGCCTGCCTATAGTTAAAATTAGTTTGACCATACTATAACGGATTTGATGAGTACACGTCTACTTAAATGCAAAAAAAAGAGCACCTTCCAATTTAGGTAAGGTGCCCTATTTTCCAACTATAAGAAAGTGTGAATTCTTTACACTTAGATTAGTGTCTAGCTCCATTCCCTAGCCCATTTTCATCCAAGAATATGCTTCCTCAAGTATCTTGCGAGAAGCTTGGATATTGAGCAATTCGAGACGCATAGGGCCAATGAAGTCAAAGAAAAACTTCACTGGCAGACCCTCGACCGCTTATCGCGAATGCTTAAGACATTGCGCTTACCTTATTGCCATCTGGCTGATTTCGCCATCTCAAGCAAAGCCCATATTATGTTAAACATCAAAATCGCCACGGTGATTGGCACGGCATGGAGCCAGTTCATCCCAAATTTCTCAATGATCACCCTGACATAATATCCGCAAAAGAATAAGACAACCATAGCCGCTACCAGCATAATAGATAAAGCGATGGACATTTTCTCTCCCCATTTCCAAATTAAATACTCCCCACTCTATTATAAAGAGGAGGGAGTAACTGGATAAAAAGGAAGTATAAAACTTTTGTGAACACGATTCTAATTTAGGTTATATTTGTCACATCAGCTTTTAAGATGAATAATCAAAGTAATTTCGCTTTAACAATCTTGGCTGCGCCATCAGTTCCTCAAAGGTGACTACTTTCCCAAGCTTTTTCGTATCGATTAAAAATAATTGGTCTTCGATTTCCTTTGTAATCAATTCGGTCTGATATGTCATTTGGCAGTCCAGACAATGGATGGCAGGTGTATCATTGATTTGAATTGCATTTGTTCCATCCGGGAGTTCCCAATAAACCTTGTCAGTTACAGGTTTGGTATTTACACTGCTGCACCACTCGCAATTCCCCATCTTTCAACCTCCTATTCCTTTGTGGATGGGACTGCGCCTTGCCCATCAACTGCTTCAGTTGTCGTTTTTTGCTGCTGCGCCATAAATTTCTTTTCCTTCAGTTCATCACGTTTTTCACGCTTATCCTTCAATGAAGCATGTGCAGGATCTTCCTCATACTTTTCCCTGCGGTCGATCCTGCCAACTCCTTCAGGAATCAAGTTGAATTCACTGTCGTTCATAATTGCTGCGATTCCAGTGTTCGATTTTTTCTTTTCATAATCTGGGTACACTTGTTTGAAGTAACCCTCCGCTTTGCCTGGAACGTAATTTTCAGGCTCTGGGTAAGAGGTGATTACTCCTTCAAAATTTCGCAGCACAACTTTTTCCGGACTCTGGGAGATCAGGTAATTAGGCTGCAAGGAGATTTTCCCCCCTCCACCTGGCGCATCAACGACGAACGTCGGGACAGCGTTTTTTATTGTAAGTACTTTTCAAATACAAAAAACAGCAAATCAAAAAGAAAACCTTGACTGCTGTTTCTATTGATACATAATGATAATTTTGTCTTTCATGCACTATTGCATAGTATCATTGTACTGCAGAAAAAAATTCATTCCATTATCACCAATTATTACACGTTTGTAATCTTCAATATCTCCTCAACTGTTAAATCGTTGCTGTATTTTTTATCAAAACTTTCCCAGACCGAAAGCATCTTTCTATACATGCCCAACACTGGCCAGTGTGTATTATAGTCAGGATATTTCTCGTTATCCCAAAGTTCTTTGTATCGATTCATATCATGCATAAAGAATCTTGCATAGGTCATGTAGCTCGTTTCGTTATTGCCATCGAATCCTTTGAATTTCAATTTTTCCACTTCAATTTTTTGTTTTTCTTCACCATCTAAATTTTGATAAGAAAAAATTCAATATCTATAAATATAAAATACGCCTTCCGCTTTCGCTGAATAATCAGTCATCGCTATCTTTATAAGCTAGTCCTACTGTATCGGCATTACTTTCAGCCAGGTCGTTTAAAATCATTAACTCTATACGGATTTGGTTCCGCATTAGTTAATTGTTTGCTTGCAGCTGAAAAGCATGCATTTAGTCTAATATGAAAAGAGGATCACTTAAAAGTAATCGTCTCTTAGATGTTTATTCTATTACCACAAATATACTTTTTTCTAATTAATCATAAAATTAAACAAATATATTTGCTATATTATATTTAAGATTATTTTAAGGAGGGGTGTCTATGGTTAAAGAATATAAAGGGCATAAATTTAAAAGTGGTAAATTTGTTACTCCATTTAATGAGCTATTAACACAATTAGGTAAAGAGGAACAATGGTATTTAGGAAGATTACCTGAGTATATGTGGTTAGCTTTAATTTTTCATTCTCATCCTCGAGAAAAAGCAATAATTTTAACTCAAGATATCTTACAAGAATTAAATAAAATTTCACCTGATACAATTATACAACCTAAAGTTTCATATATTCTTCAATTAAGTGAAGAAAAACAACAAGATTTCTATAAATTCTTATTAAGTAAAATAGATAAAAGCGTTTTAAGTCCTCTGACCATAATTATTACTTATTCAATTAGCCGCCCTTTTTCAAAATACTTTTCAATTAAGGATGAAAGTATAGAGGAAAAAATAAGTAAATTAGAATATATATTACAAACGTTTTCAAGTCAACATTCAGAACAGACAACGGACATTAGATATCTAGTTTTCTATTTTATTCAATTAAAAAATAAAATAGTTATGTCCCAGGATCAAAGTAAATTAATCAATCAATATCCAAATTTAACTCACGATAATCATTTAATGGCAATGATTAGACCGATGGTAAGAAACTTAGAAATGATGTCTTCAAACTTTGAGGAAAATCCTAATATTACATATCTAGAACTATTTTGGGAGAGGATGAGTGAATTGACGGATTGTGAATTATTTACTGTTCAATTTGAAATAGAAGACGCTTTAGATAAAAAAACAGCTTTAGAAAATTGTAATAAAGAGCTTAAATACTTCACCGACCTTTTTCATACAGTTTCTCCCCTAGATCAAAAAATGTTGGTCTTATTAGGGTTAACAACATTTTCCTATAAACGCTTTTTAGAATTAGTTGAGCATGATCTTTATAATACAATCACTGGTCGAAGTATTATTAGATCCCTAATTGAGAATTATATAATGATGAAATATTTGATCTTAAGGGAGTCAGAGAAGCCGAATATATGGGAAGAATATCAATATTATGGTTTAGGTCAATTCAAGCTTATTACTGAGAGATATGAGGATACTGGAGATATATTTCCAAATAGTCACGTTGAATATAAATATCTAAGTTTACTTGTGGAAGAATACAAAATGAGAGATTTTGTTGATATGGATTTGAATTATTTTGATCGTCATAATATAAAAACTAAAGCTGAAATGGTTGGTGAATCAAATCTATATAAACATTTATATGATTACGATTCTATTTATGAACATGGCTTATGGGGAGCTATTAGAGAGAGTAGTTTATTAAAATGTAATACAGCTAGTCATCAGTTTCATTGCGTTCCAGATATAGAAAATCAGCAGCAACTTAAAAGTGTATGGCATGATTGTCGACTACTAATGCAAGAAACACTAAATATATTAAAGAAACTATACGGTTACCCATCTCATCTAGAGGTGAAAATAAATGACAAAAACTAAATTTCAAGAAGAACTTATACATATTCAAAATGAATATAAAACTTTATTAAAAAGGGGACTAAATGAATGGGAAGACGAATATTTTGTTGAATTTATTGAAGAAGTAAATCTCTTTTGGAAACAAAATGAGCCTGTATTGTTAAATATCTATAATTATGAATTTCCTCAAATAGATACAGTTTTCCTTACAGCAGTTACAAAGATTGACCTAGAATATATGCAGCATTATTCAATGAAAATAACTGGAAGTATTTGTTTGATAGACGACCCCTTAATTAGTTATTTAAATCTTTTGAACCGAGAAATACCTAAAAGTATGAGAGAAAAACTTGCATCCGTTGCCCAGGCTAATATAAATGAATCTTTAAGGCTAATTGATAATTGCCCTAATGACTTTTTTATTTTACCTATTCGAACAATAATACCAATTGATATAATTACGAAAGCTTCAAAGCAATTTTTTGTATCACTTTTTAATAATATATCGGATACTGAAGATTACTTTAAAAAGATTAAAACTTTCAATGATATTGAACAGAATTTAAAAGATGTAGTAAAGACATGGGTATTATTTGGTTGGAATGATAATGGGTATCGCAATGGCAGTTTAAAAGAGAGATTTGATGATTTTGTGAAGGCAGAATATATAGGTAACAAAAATAGTACAGCTGGTGAAATATTTTTCGTTTCACAGATAGGGTATATATCACAATCAATGAATATTTTATTTACTATGATGGAACTTAATTTTGTCCCTTATGTACGTGGAATTGTGCCTTTTAGATATCTAACAATTCTATATACCAGTCTCAAAGAAAGTTTGAATTTAAACTTAGATATTCAAATGGTCCGAACTAGTATTAGCTACTTTTTTGAGAGAGTCTTTGATTATAATTTAGTTTCAGAAATTTCCTACAACGAATATATAAAAAAGATAAATGGTTTAAGTTTGTACAAATATGTTGAGGATGCTTTATCACTCATTAACAAAGAGTTGGATGAAATAAGTCTTAGACAGATAAATTTAACAGTCGAACAGTTTTATAAAAATGAATTTTTAGTATGTTTAAAATAGCCGTTAATCATATTTTCGGCTATTTTTTTATGATTAATTATTTACCGTAATACTTCTCCTTATGATCCTTAACGATAGGTTGCGTTAGCATAGATATAATTGTTGGTAGTAATAATCTACTACGCATTAAGCAAATAAAGATTTCCTTATTCCACATTATTCTTTTATTTATATATTAACCAAGATAGATTTTATCACATGACAAAGGCACCCATCGCTGAGTGCCTAATAATTATAAAGTTATTCTAAGAAGAAAAATCAAAATAATTTCTCTTCAACAATCTAGGTAGTTCCGTTAATTCCTTAAAACTTATCGTATTGCTGATTATCCTTGTATCCACTAAAAACAATTGATCTTCAATTTCCTTTGTTACGTTTTCAGTCTGGTACACCATGTCACATTCTCTACAATTAACGGCAGGTGTTGATGTAATCTCAATCGCCCTCGAACTATCAGGCAACTCCCAATAAACCGTTCCTTCCCCGTTGATTGCTTTTCCGCCGCACCATTCACAGTTTATATCCATATTCACACTCCCTATTCACTGGCTTTTGAGCTTTCCTTAAGGAACTTCCTGGCTATCCACTGATTTGTTTTGTTGTGCCAGAAATTTCTTTTCCTTCAGCTCATCGCGCTTCTCACGTTTATCTTTTAAAGAAGAATGTGTTGAATCCTCTTGATATTTCTTTCTACGATTTAAACGGTTAAGGTCTTCTGTGACTGCTAGAATAAAGTGAACAGTTTCCGCTAAATAAAAATGAACACTTATTTACTACAGAGAGTCTTGGCTATATCATAGATTATTAGCTTCTTAGATATAGGCAGGAGGAAATGAAGGGTGGATAAGTTTGAAATGTATATAGAGATTAGAGGACTGATCAATCAGAAGTACAGCGTTTCAGCTATTGCAAGGAAAATGAAAATATCAAGAAACACTGTGTATAAGTACTTACAGAAGACACCTGATGAAATGGCAGAATGGACGGCAGCTACTATGGCTAGAACGAAAAAATTAGATATACATAAAGAGTTGATATTAAATTGGTTGAGGGAATATCCAGACATGACGGCAGCCCAAGTATATGATTGGCTGAAAGAAAAATTTCCTACTTTCAAAGTTGGAGAAAGTACAGTAAGGAATTATGTAAAAGATATTCGGGCAGAGTTTTCAATCCCTAAAGAGGTTAACAAACGGGAATATGAAGCCATTCCTGATCCACCAATGGGTGAACAAATACAAGCAGATTTCGGTTTCGTGACTGTAAGAAACAAAGCTGGTAAGCCAGTCAAACTCATGTTCATCGTATTTGTGCTAGCGCATTCGAGGTTTAAGTATGTTTGGTTTCAAAATAGGCCATTTACGACTAAGGACGTAGTAGAGGCACATAAAAAAGCGTTCATTGCTTTTAGCGGAGTTTCCAAAGAAATTGTGTACGACCAGGATCGGCTACTGGTAGTAGCAGAAAATGAAGGAGATATTCTTCTTACCGAGGAATTTCAGCAGTTTGTCAACGAGGTGGAGTTTAAAGTAGTTTTATGCCGAAAGGCAGACCCTGAAAGTAAGGGCAGAGTAGAAAACGTAGTAGGCTTCGTCAAGAAGAACTTCGTTCAACACAGAATCTATCACAATATTGACTCCTGGAACGAGCAATGCCAGCACTGGTTGGATAGGACAGGCAATGGAAAAGTTCATAATGGAACAAAAAGAAGACCCGCCGATGTGTTTCTCCTGGAAAAGCAACACATGAGACAGGTCAACCTTTTAAAACAAAACATTAAATCAAGTATAACAAGAAGTGTAAGGAAGGACAACACAGTGTTGTTTCATTCGAACCGTTATACAGTACCACTAGGCACTTTCCATAAATACCCCGAAGTGCAATTAAAGCCTAGTAAGGAAAACAAACTAATCATTTTTGTTAAAGATACTGGAGAGATTTTAGCAGTTCATTCAATCAGCCAGGATAAAGGTCAGTTGATCCGTAATACTTCCCATCAACGGGATCGATCCAAGGGACTTACAGAATTAAAAGATTCTATAAGCAGCCACTTCACCGATCCTGAGAGAGCAAAGATGTATATTCAGGAGCTACAAAGAAAATATCCTAGATATGTTCGTGACCAGCTAAGCATCATAAAAAAGTGCATAGATGTGAGTGCTGTCGACGTTTTAGATGATTCCCTAGTGTTATGTATGGAGAGGAATCTATATAGTGCTAATGATTTCCGAGATGTAGTCCAGTTATTAAAACGCCAACGCCAAGTGAACATGAACAGTCCAAGTGCTATCGCTGAATACCAATCAACATCTGCCGATGTGGAGACATTGCCATTACTAAGCGCAGAAGCGAAACACCGTCCACTTAACCAATATGTCGCAATTATGGAGGGAATCAAATGAAACAGCTTCAGCAGCTTCAGGATGCCCTAGTATCCCTCCGTCTTTCGGAGGCTTCAAAAGAGCTTCCGGCTCTACTGGCCAAAGCCGAAAAGGAACAAGTCAGCTACCTTTCCTTCCTTCAAACTTTGGTGGATCATGAACGGGAAAAACGAGATGAAAAGAACATGGAAAAAAGGCTTAAGCTGGCCTCTTTTCCATGTATTACTCCTTTAGTGATTACAGCCACCCAAATGTACCACCTCTGCCATTGTTTTTACCAGAGAGTGACAAGAAATTTACCACTAATCGACAACTTAATTACCACCTAAAACCTTCCGTATAATTAGTGAGCATATCTACAGATATGACACTTTATATGGGAGGTTTTTTTATGATCCATTATCGTAAGATATTGGAATTATATGACGAGGGAATTAGTCTAAGGGGCATTGCCGCCAGTACTGGTCACTCTCGGCAGAAAGTAACTGAAATCATTGAATTGGCTGGAAAGAAAGGATTGGAATGCCCGCTAGAGGAGGAAATGGACGATAGATGGATTGAGGATTTTCTTTTTCCTGAAAAGACCATGGAAGGCTCCGGCAGACAGCCTCTTGATTTTGAGTACATTCACAAAGAGTTAGCTAAACCGAATGTTACTCTGTCTCTTTTGCATCATGAATACGAAGCACGTAGCCGTGCGAATAACACGATTCCTTACTCCTATCGGAGTTTTGTACGGTATTACAGTAATTATGCTCAAAAGTACAAGGCGACAATGCGTATTCGAAGAAAACCAGGCGAAATAATGGAGGTTGATTGGGCTGGGTCCACACTTTTCATTATTGATAGAGATACTGGGGAAAAAGTGAAGGCGTATGTATTTGTCGCTACATTACCGTGCAGTCAGTTTTCCTATGCGGAAGCAACGCTTTCAATGGATCGGCATTCCTGGATTAACGCACATATACATGCGTATGAATATTTTGGCGGCGTAACTCAGATACTGGTTTCGGATAATCTGAAAACCGGTGTAACGAAGCACACTTCTAGGGAACTTGTGTTGAATCCTACGTACAAGGAAATGGTAAATCATTACAATACAATCATTATGCCAGCACGTGTGCGCAGCCCTAAAGATAAAGCGAGTGTTGAAGGCTCTGTTGGTACGATTTCAACATGGATTATAGCAGCACTGAGGAATACGCATTGTTTTAGCATCGAAGAATTAAATGTGGAATTACGTAAGAAACTTGAGGAATATAACCAGCGTCCTTTTACCAGAAAAGAAGGATGCCGTTTTTCTGCTTTTGAGGAAGAGGAGAAATTTGCGCTTTCCCTCTCCCAGCCACGCCTTACAAAATATCTGAATGGAGAACGGCGAAAGTAAAGCCTGATTACCACATATCTGTAGACAGTATGTTTTACTCCGTGCCATACGAATATATTAATCAGGATGTGGATGTGAAGCTTACCGATGATATGGTTGTAGTCTATTTTAAGCACATGTGGCTAACTTCACACAAACGATTATATGGGAGATTCGGTCAGCCATCAACCCTTCCGGAGCATATGCCCGATAATCATAAGTTATATGTAGAGCACACGCCCGAAGTAGCGATTGAGTGGTAAGCAGCATTGGCTCCTCCACTACTATTGTCGTTCAATACCTTTTAGACTCCTATCAGTCTGAAAGACAGGCACTGCAATCTATCTTTTCTTTAAAGAAAATGGAGCAGCGTTACACCAAATATGAGATAGAACTGGCATGTAAAATGGTGTTATCCATGACAGGAAGACCGACGGTCAAAAGCATCCAGACAATATTGAAAAGCAACAAGAAAAAAGACGCTGAACAAGAAATAAATAAAAATACAGAGGTAAGCGAGACCAATTTTGGCTTCACACGTGGGGCTTCTTATTATGGAGGAAAAGAGTAATGTTAAATGAGCATATGTTATCCAAACTACAAGAAATGAATTTAGGAGGTATGGCCGAAGCATTTAGAGAACAATCCTTAAACAGAGAATACCAATCTATGAGTTTTGAAGATCGTTTTTCCTTGCTTGTCGACCTGGAATATTCGCGTCGGAAAAGCAATCATCTAAATCGTTTAATTAAAAACGCCACATTTTCAGACTCAAAAGCCTGCATTGAGGATATTGAATACCATGAGGATCGAAGACTTAAGAAGGAACTCATTTTGAAATTGGCCAGCGGCCTTTATATCCAAGATCATCATAACATCATTTTAAAAGGTCCCACTGGCTCCGGAAAAACCTACATGGCGTGTGCATTGGGTGTTTCCGCTTGCCGTCAGCAGTATAAAGTGAAGTATGTCCGGCTCCCAGAATTACTGGATGAACTGTCTCTGGCTAAATTGGCTGCCGACGGCAGCTATCGAAAGCTAATAAAAAAATACACAAAAACAGATGTACTCATTCTTGACGAGTGGTTACTTTCGGATCTTTCAAAAGATGAAGCAAATATCCTGTTGGAGATTACAGAAGCCCGGCACAAAACTGCTTCCACCATATATTGTTCCCAAATTGATCCGAGCGGTTGGCATATCAAATTGGGTAACGGAACGATGGCAGAAGCAATTTTGGATCGCATTGTTCATGACTCTTACCAACTACTTTTGGATGGGGATATTTCCATGCGGGAACGTCATGGATTGGGTATAGAGGTGTAGGATGAGGGAGTTATTAACGGTTCGGGAAGCCACCGAAATCTTACAATCTTGCGGAATAGAATGTCAGTTTCATGAAGTAAAGAAATGGGCTATAGAGGGGAAAATAAAAGCGAAGCATGAAAATAGAGTTTACAGAATCGGTCTTGATGATGTTTATGATTTCCTCGAAATACTTTGGAAAGGCAGCTCATACGAGATTGGAATAAATGATGAAACAAAGATAAGTAGGCTCATTCAGGAGAACAAAGAGATTAAGGATAGAATTATACAGCTAGAGAAGGAAAACAAAATACTAAGACAAAAGTTATCCTCGTTAAAATAAAGCTTTCAAAATTAATGGAATACCCCTGCCACTGGTCAAATAGGCAGGGGTATTCTATTGAAATGTGTATGGTAAAGAGCTTGGCATTTGGTGGTAAATTTTCTGTCATTGAGTGGTAAAAAAGATGGCACGGGTGGTAAATTCTTATGGCCGTAATCATTTAGAAACGTTTAACTTGGAAGAGCAAGAGTCATTGAGCCGAAAGGAATTCAACCAACTGAAGGAATTAGCATGGGTTGAACAGCTTTTCAACGTAATACTATTGGGACCGCCAGGTGTTGGTAAAACTCACTTAGCAGTCGGTTTAGGGTTGGAGGCCATTCAAAAGGGCTATAAGGTTTCATTTATTTCCATGGGGGGAATTGGTTCACACCTTAAAAACGCTGGACATAACGCGGAAATCGCAAACCAGGATAAAAAGGATTAAGGATTCACATTTAGTTATCATTGACGACTTAATGTACGCAGCAATGGATCCAAGGAAAGCCAACCTCTTCTTTCAGCTGGTCAACGATTTATATAACCATTCCTCGATTATTCTAACGTCTAACAGATCTCCAAAGGAATGGACAGAACTGCTTGGAGATGTAGGAGTAGCAACAGCTATTTTAGACAGATTAATTCATCGGGCTGAGATAGTAAGCTTCGTAGACGATAGTCATAGAATGAAGAACAGACAAAGAATTTTTATTGGAGAAAGTGTTCAAAAATAATCAGCGAAATTGTTCATTTTAACTTGACGCTCACATCTTCTGGGATAAGGTTGAATTTACTTTCGTTCATAACTGCAGCTATACCTACATTAGATTTATACTTATCATAATCATTGTAGATTCCATTGAAATAGTCATCCGCTCGGCCGGGTACGTAATTCTCCGGTTCAGGATATGACGTAATCACTCGTTCAAAATTTCGCAGCACCACTTTTTCTGTACTTTGTGAAATTAGATAATTTGGTTGTAAGGCAATCTTTCCTCCTCCACCTGGAGCATCGCAAACGAAGGTAGGGACGGCGTTTTTTAAAGTAAGTATGAAATCCCCAAAAAATCAGATCTTGATATGGCTTTGGATTGCATAGTATCGTTGTATTGCGAAGCAAATGACTATATTTTTTTTCGTCTTTCTTCTTCAACATAAGCACCCGTTTGTTTAAGTGCATTGTTTCACAATGCACCTTAAAACAAGGACCCAATTAAGGTCCTTGTATATGAAAACACACTAGTGAATTAGGCAGTAACTCATCAGTCAGAAGTTTTAATTAAATTCCCTTCGGAATCGAATTTAGACCAGCCATCTTCTAGACTTGGATAATGCATACCTTTTTCAATTGAACTCCCACCACTCATAGTAGGCGATTCATATACTATAAGTAAAACGCTATTAGTATTTTTATCGTACTCATACTCATATATTAGATTTGGTTCCTCAGCAAATTTATAAACAATCATCCACCTTCCTGTCTTAAAGTCTCTTGATGACCTCTTTTGGTATTCTTGCTCCAAATCTACTTTCTGAGCTTGCATATATGTATCAATTCTATCTTCTGCTATATTTTTATAACCAGGAAAATTCACATACCAAACAATAAAACAGACTAAAAAAATCACAATTGCAGTAATCCCAACAAACACTTTTTTCTTCACAAGAATCACCCTTAGTGTAATATTACACTAATTGTAGCATAAGAAATTATTAAACACTACCATAAAAATCCTTTTTTCATCATCCTGCTTCGTTTTTACAAAAAGGAATTCCACAAAAAAAGCGTTATTCCCTTCCTGGATCAACTAAACCGATTAAATCATTATTGTTGAAAAAATCGTTCTACTTTAGTATTGTCACTTATGTTTTCGTGCATAAAATCCCTTAATTCTTCCTCACTTTTATATTCACTAAAGTCTGTTCTGTACCATTCTAATAATTTTTCTCGAGAAACATTATATTCATTATCGTCAAACTTAATGGTAACCCAATCTACATTTTTAATTAGTGCAAAAATGAAGGTAGCATTATGGATTGCAGTTTCTTTTAAACTTAAATCGAACTCTACTTGTTCAATGTTGCCGTAATTTAAGATTTGAGTTCAAAGCTTGTCAATACTTCATTATAAGGTAATTGATTTAAAACTTTTCCTACTGAATTATTGTCTCCGACATATGAACCCTGATATTGATATAAATTTTCGTTATTTTTAGCTGCCAAGCAGCAACTAATCAATAAGATTAGTGATAATATGACCACCTGAAAAGCAATCTTCATTTATTGACCACCTTGCCCCTGTATAATTTCAACTTATAATTACGCTCGGTAATAAAATATTTTTCAGTTTTATTAAACTGCCCCAATAGAGTTCAATAAGGAATTCAACAAAAAAGTGCTTAATTCTTCCTGGATCAACGCACCTTATAGTTTAAGTAGAATTCTTCACATAGTCCAAATCTTACTTAAAAATAAATGTTTTATAATCTCCAGTATCAGAGGAGAATTTTATTATGTTTCCATCCGTAGGTATCCCTTCGAAAAAAGCCCCAATACAACCTGTGGTACATCTGTGACCAGATATAAGAATATTTAGTTCTTGCTTTCCATATTGATTTTCTAATTCTTTCATAAAACTAAACACTCTTTTAACAAAACTATTAGGTTGTTCTACCCCTTTATAGGCAGAAGAATCAGGTATATGACCAGACATCTTTACTTCGCTAATATGTAATCTGTCGGCTTCACCCAAATCAAATACATTCAACCTATCATCCAAAACAGCAGTTTTTCCAGTAACAATTTCTGCTGTTTGTACGGCTCTCTCTTGTGGGGAAGAAAATACAAAGTCAAAATCTATATTCTGTAATTTCTCTTTCAAGGCCTTTGCTTGTTTTATTCCGTACTCATTTAATGGTAAACCCTTTCTTCCCTGCATTTTACGTTCTTTATTTAAGTCTGTTTGTCCATGTCTAATTACATATATCATGTTAAATACCACCTCATTAAATATATCTAATGACTCCCTAATTGAATAATCCTGCATCTTATGTTTAATAAGAAATTTCTATAAAAACAGCGTTAATCCTTCTGGATCAACGCCCAATTAGCTCAACAAACTCCTTTAAACTCTATCTATGCTTTTCTAAACTTTTAGTAAGTCTTATTAACCAATATAAGAATATCCAAGGAAGAATAAATTTTATGGTCCATTCTACCACATTTGGTATCACATATGAAGAGTTGATACCAGCTAGTTCAAGAATTAACCAAAGTGCCAATATAATGCCGATACCCATAATTACATTTTTCTTCATATCAATCCCCTCCCACCACCATTATTTTTCCATATAAAACCAAACATACTTATTGAACATTACTGCCTCGTATGTTCAATAATAAATTTATGCCGATTTGAGAGAAATTGAAAAAGTGCATTACCTTTTTATGAGATAACGCACTTTAGATACTATATTCGTTGGCACGTTAGTCCTTTTGGTCAAACATTTTAAAATAGTGAATAGGTCGAATGTCTATTCTCCACCCTAAATGTTCACCAACTTCTATTTTTGTAGTTGGATGTGATGAAGCAATGCGAATAGCTTCTTCTATGGCATCTGCCTCTATGATAAAAACGCTGCCTACCACTTCTTTAGTTGTGGTAAATGGGCTGTTAATTACCTGGACGCTCCCGCCTACCCGCTGCAAAGATTTCACTTCTGAATCAGTACCTACATCCATTATTACTTGACCACTACTGTAAAGATTTTCGAGATGCGGTTGACATTGGCTCATTAAAGTTTCAATTTCAGCCTGAGGGAGGGATTCCATTTTCTCTTGATTAAAATAACCAATACAGAGATATTTCATTTTCAACCAACTCCTTTTTCATCTGAAAATCTAAAAAATGTATACTAACAAATTAATATTCAACAATCCTTTATAAAAATCCTTCTTCAACATTACTGCTCCGTTTGTTGAATAAGGAATTCAACAAAAAAGGACGTAAATCCTGCTGGATCAACTCTACCCGTTAGTTGAAAAAGGGGGTATTTCATTGATTTTCAGGTGAAGTTTAAATTCCTTATAAATCTATTCAATCTTTTCATTAGGTTTGAGTTTAGGGTTACTACCAATGCATTATATTAAAACCTTTAGTAATTTGTTTAGATTGCAAATGTCTTTAAATATTAATTCCGATTTCAAATCGTACCTTTTTTTATAAATGTTAATGGTCACGTTATTTTCATCGAGTAAGTTAAATTCCCATCTGTATTCAATAGTTTGCACCAGCTATGCAACCTATTAGATTACAAAACCCTTATATATTAAAATTTCCACTAATCCCCTTTCTATATCTCCTAATAGGGCTTTTCTCCACGTAAGGTTCGAGTAGTATTTTTTGAAAAACCAACTAAAAAAATCTACACCCTTTCCCCCCTTGGACTCCAAAATTCGGCAGGTTTGGGCTTGTCACCAAGCCGAACATATCCAAAAACGATTAAGTAATTCGGCTTGCTCTGGCCATTGTACCTACCGAACCGCCTGTGATGCCGTTCCAGGACCAACTCTCTCTGGCTCCCTTTAAAAAGTAAAAAGGACGCTGAGAAGCGCCCTCAATGCCTGAATTAAT
Organism: Mesobacillus subterraneus; assembly: GCF_020524355.2. Taxonomy (NCBI): domain Bacteria; kingdom Bacillati; phylum Bacillota; class Bacilli; order Caryophanales; family Bacillaceae; genus Mesobacillus; species Mesobacillus subterraneus. The sequence goes on along the minus strand of NZ_CP129019.1, from coordinate 1,474,809 downwards.
TAATCTTCAATGTACAATCGGACAGTATCCGAGGTAACTTTGCCTTTCATCTCTAAAAAAGATCTCGGCATAAACACTATCCACATATTGTTCAACATCAAGATTTGGACACATCAAAAAAGCATGTGTCTTAAAATCAACCCAAAGGTTGGTAGTTTTGTGTAAAATCCGCTAGCCAAAAATATAATGTCGTTGCAAAGAAAAAATAAAAAGGAAAGATAGTATGTGAATTATAGCAATTAATACGCTTGGTGTATATTTATTTTCTCTCTTTTACTGTTCTGAATCTAAATGTTCAATTTGTAGTAACTTTGTGGATTTTCCGCTTATCTCTGGTTGAGTACCTTGAGATTCCCATGTTACATTTACAAAATACTCTTTTTCATCCTCAATTAAGTTATAGACCCTTTCATCCTCAATGGTTATATAAAATTCTTGAAAAGGTGTATTAACATTTCTTGCTTTTACACCAAAACCTGAAAATCTATCATTATCTTTATATCGTTCAATTACTTGAATGTTCATAGTAGCCGAATGGTTAAAATCAGTAACTTCGTTTCTCTCGTTTTTTTTATCTGTATTCCAAAAATATACCAAAGCAAGTACTAATAAAAGAATGATGATACTTACACTTCTAATGATTGGCCTCATAAATTTCTACCTCTCGTTGCATATTTTTGGAACTTATTATAATATACTTTATTTCACTTATGAATTATATAGTTTATATTAATTTACAAAAATAGGTATAAAGTAGTTTCCTCTTTCTTACAAAAAATGATATAAATTTACATATAAGGGGGATGTTTTACAAATTATACAATTAGAGTGGAGGACAAAAAATGCGATACGTAGTCAGAACATGTTTATTAATTTTACTGGTAAGCCTAACAGGTATGTACACCACAAGTTCGGTTGATGCAGCGAAAATTAATAATAAAACTATCAATGAAGTAAATGCGCAGCTATTAGAGTTAGGTTATCCGAAAAGACTACTAGATAGGTTACCAATTGAAGAAAAATTGGATATCGTAAATGGTGACGAAATTGCAGAGTTTGTAGGAGCTAAAACAACTTATTTTGGTTTAGATAATGAAGTGTTATATGTAGATGATTATTCAGAACCTTTCTCGCCAGTACTTCCTGAAGGAACTATTAATAGTATGACTGTTAGCCAATATGCAAGTAGACTGGTAGATACAAGTTACAGAGATCGTTTTGAACTCCGAACTACACATCAATGGACAATCTCTCCAGTTTGGAGAAGAACAGATATGGTGGGTTATGCGTGGGATGGGAATAAGTTTAACTTGGTTCCTGGTACACACTACATTTCTGTTGGGGGTAACGGCATTAACGGTGCAGCAACTTATTCTAGTAAAAACTTATATAACTCAAGCTTTACAGGAGCTGGTTGGTCATTTCCGATGCCTACTTCCGGTGATCGCCCAGTGGCAATGACTAAAATTCAAATCCAAGAAGTTTCTCCAATATCTGGGTCCTCTCAATTTCATAGTTTATACGTACACACTAAAGATTCAAGTGGAACAATCGGATTGAATTATGGGATATTTAACGTAAGTTTTACAGGAAATATTAGTAATGATCAAAGAGCAGAAGTGGTAAATTTCAACCACTAAAATACTTTCCCCCTAGAAAAGAAAAAGCTGTACTCTCATTTAAGAGAATACGGCTTTTTCTTAATGCATGATGTGTTATTTTTTCGCTCTGAACACAATTTCAAGACTTCTTTTATTCAATCTCTTTTTAACCAACCTCTCAACAGTAGCAGCTTGTTCATTAATCCCGTTGGAAGGATAGTAACGTTGCCTGGCTGTCTCGAAGATTTCGTCGATCTCATCAAGAATTAATTTTCTCCAAAATCTTTAATAAACACGATTTGTCCATTGGAAATTCTCTTTCTTTGGATTTTGCCATCTCATCATTAGAATAACCAGAATTGTTTTTTAAGCAGCAAATGATCGCTCTATATAATTCTTAAAACATACTAAAAGCGGCCCTAATGAATACAGCCGATGAGCTTGCGAATGATTACACGCAGCTGAGTTGCCCCGATATGAGCAATGCTATCAGGGCTGGTGAAGCGCTTTTGCTTGTCCTGCTCCTACAATTTCTCAAGATGCTGGCGGCGGTTCGACTGTTTTCTCCGACTCCTTCTTCAACTAACCTTTGCTTCGTTAGTTCAATAAGGAATTCAACAAAAAAGGCAGTTAATCCTTCTGGATCGACACACCTGTTAGCTCAATTAGCATTTCATTACATCTTACTTTTCTTGAACAACGATATTTGTAATTTCGTTTTCTTCAATAGATAGAATACCACCTATATCGTAAAGGAAATATTTTATCTCATCGTAACGTTTACTTTTCCTTATAGTCTCAAATGTAAAAGTTAAGACATTATCTCTTACCTCTGCTTCCAATAATTTAAATGCCTTTATTCGTCTGTCTTCTCCCCAAGTCCATTGCTTGGCAAAATTCTTAAAACCATCAATCCAATATTCATCTAAAAATTCTTTAGCTGTAACAATTAAAACAAAGTTCTTACCTTTCTTATTTTCAAAGGGAGTGTAGAAGTTCAATACTTTTGTATATTCGAAATCTTCATCAGTAAAATAATCAAAATTGTCTTTTGTCATTTTAAACACCACCTAATGTAAAATAAAGTCGCTTAGCATCTTAAACTATCTTGCTCCGATAGTTCAATAAAATTTAGATTCCTTTAAGACTTGAAACCACTAGATTTCCAAATCTTTGAATATCTTTAACATAGTCAAACTCAGCATTTTCATTCGTATACAAACTATTGTACATCCTCACAGCAACAACGTTTAATTTTGGAATAACTGTACACGAACATCCTGAAGCACCTAGTATTTGATACGATCCTACTGGTAAGCTTGAACCTAATTCCTGTAAATCATATGAAGTACCAACACTTTTTATCCACCAAAGAAAACCAAACTTAGGAAGTTCTTTAGGTAGAGTTTCTGGGCTTTGTATTGTTGAAACAAGTTCAAAGATTTTATAAGGTAAGATTTCTTTTCCATCCATCATGCCTTTATTCAAATGTAAATTCCCCCAAAAAGCCAACTCCCTAGCACTTACATATAAATTTCTTTCATCTCCGATATTTGACCCAAGCCTTAGTGTAGGGTAACTATCAGGTGAACTTATGTCACAAACTAAATTATTTTTGCCTTCTGTTACCCACTCGGTATATCTCCATTTTAGTGGTTTAAATACTCTTTCTGTAAGTATTTCGTTGACTGTCTTACCAGTTGCTTTATATAATATTCGAGCTAACAGATCAGGTCTTTTTCCTTCAATATTGGTTCCTAAATCAAAGCTACGAACAACTTGATTATCTTTTATCTTCAGACCAGTACAGCGAGTTAATAAATGTCTAAGAGTTGTCTCGCCAAGAATTTGTTTATCGAGTTCAGGTAAATAACTACTAATCTTATCTTCTAAAGATAAGTAACCGTCAAATATAGCAATTGCCAGGGATAAACCAACATAGGTCACTCTTGTGGAATATACGTTGAACTGTGATTCCATGTCTATAGCTCTTGCTCCCTTTCCAAAATGGTGAGTGCCTGAATACCACTCATGAACTATTTTATTTTCTTTCATAATTACTAAGGCTGATCCTGTTGCGTGCATATCTTGCTTTATGCTTTCTGTATAATCCGTTATATCTTCGAAAGTTTTCAGTTTTGTTACTGCCATATGAATAGGTAGTCTCCCTTATGATTAGTTAATTGACTTTATATCGCATATCTTTGTTTTCTAATTACCTACTTCAACAAAAAAGTGCTTAATCCTTCCTGGATCAACGCACCTGTTAGCTGAATATCAAATATATATTAATTTAATGGGGATTCAATCTTTTCATTTAATGCCTCTGCTTGGCTCATAAAAGAATCCATATTGGCACTTATAGTAATATTTAATCCTAATCCAACTTCACGAAGTGTTTTCCGTAAGTCTTCAAAGTTCTGTTTATCCTCTTCAGTTAAATCAACAAAACTATATAATTTATCATTAGGATATTGATTTAATTTGGAATACAAGTTTTCAAGGATTTCCTTGTCACTTTTAGAGAGCGTTCCTAACTGCTTTCCAGTAGTCATTCCAAGCCAAATTCCGTTAGTTACATCCCCTAATTCAGTTGTAACCAGGTTAGGTTCAGGCCAATTATTATCCATCTGGTTAGCAATCAAGCCTTCCAATTCTACTAAATTATTTTGGACTTCTGTAACAAGAACTTGCTCCTTTACGAAGTTAATCTTTATAATTCCCCAAGCTACAATTGCGACGAGTAGTATATTCAAACCTATTGAAAATCTGAAAAGTAGCTTCTTTTTTTTACTCAATTTTATTCCCCCTTTACCCAAGATGATTTTACCATAAAAACCCATAACCCTTATTAAAGTATTCTGCTTCTTTAGTTTAATATGGAATTCAATAAAATAGTGCATTAATCCTTCCTGGAACAAGCACCCATTTTTGTTTAAGGATATTCAACTTTTAATAAAGTAAAAATGGGCTATTATGCATAGCCCTGTTTAAAATACTAATGTGCTTCCTTAAAACCCTTAAGAAAGTCTTTGGTTTCATCTAGTGATATATGTTGGCTTACCACATCATATATATAGTCACCTTTTTGCCCCGTTAAGTGAACCCATTCTCCATCAGTTTCCTTCAAACTTGTTCCTTTCCATTTAATCTCATTTAGTTGAAATGGAGATACAGTAGTATCTCCCACTATTTCAAAGTCCCCTATCTTTCTGACATATGAATCTTTATGATGAACCCTTACAGACAACATCTGGGAAGAATTATGGTCATTGTCTGGGTCAAGAATGTAGTACAAATAGCCAATTTTATATTCTTTAAAGGTTTCGTAGCTAGCAGAGATTAGTTGTAGATCAGAATGATTAAACCCATAGAGAAATGGCATATCGGACTTCATAAGATTATATACATCTTCTATCTCACTAGAACTTTTCGTTCCAGCCACTGGTACTACCTCATTTTCACGAGGATCTATTATTACTTTCTCCTTATCTCTACTGTTGGGTACATATCCCTCTAAGTCTGGGGTAAATAATTTCGTGTCAATAGGTACATTAACTTCTAGTTTTGTAGGATGTAAATAATCAACAATATCGCCATTAGCTTTATACGTCTCATACTTAATTAATATACCTGTGTCCTTATCTACCCAAAAGCGGAATGATTGGAAATCTCTATGATTTTTAATCCCTTTTATCACAAGTGTGTTATGACCTAGTAATTCTTCATTTTGTTTTTCTATTTCCCACTTTGTTAAATCTCGTGTATAGTTGGAGGCAATCTCATATGGAAACAAGGTTTCATTTGCAGTGCTAATTGGAGGCCTTTCTCTATAATTCGTTTGTGGATTTCCATCGGAAGCAGTTGAAAACGCTTGATCTAATGTTAGTGTAGTGCCACTGTTTCGGTTCGCTCTGAATTCCATATAGGTTTTTAATGATTCATTTATTGACCACACTTTACCATCTTTATAAAATTCTCGAGAAGTTATTTCACCTGTATCAAGTGTTCTTTTGCCATATCCTCCTGGTTCTTGCTTTAAACTAATAGCATATTCAACAGTCTCATAGCCAGGACTAAAGCTATAGTGCATTTTATATTCTCCTCTAGCAGTTTCAAAATAATCTACTGAGTTTATCATTTTAGTTAAAATCTCTTCTTTAGACATTTCATCATAATTTTCTTCTTGCTTAGGTGGTATATATGCCGATTTCTCATTTGAAGGTTTATTAAGAGAATCCTGTGTATTTTGTTTTGTTTCAGGGTCATTTAATAAGTTCAGCTGCGTTCCAACAAAATAGGTAATACCCAAAAACATTATAGAAACGACGGAAAAGCTAAGGAGATAATTAAACTTATTTTTTAGTAAAGACCTATTCTTGTCATTTTTGGAGTTTTCAATTGAGCTCAACACTTGTTGATATTGCTTAGCATCAAAATAAACATCTTTTAGAATGGTACTATCCATTTTATCTTTTAGATTTTCCAGTTTATTTACCACTAATTGCCCACGCTCCTTCAAATGATTCTTTTAGTTTAATGCGTCCCCGATGTAATCTAGTTTTAACCGTATTAGGATTAATCTTTAGCAAATTCGATATTTCCTCAATTGAAAACTCCTGATAGTAAAATAATATAATGACTTCCCTTAATTTCACTGGCAACTCTATTACTTGTTTAGAAATTAATTCATTTGCCTCGCCGCCAAAAGGTTTCTTCTCTAGAGAATTATAGGTTTGGTTTGGCTTAAAGAAGTTAGTAAGATATAAATTTTTAAAGGACCAACTTTTTAAAACATCTTTACATCTATTTACGGTAATTCTTATTAGCCACGTTTTATAAGATGATTCATTTCGAAAGGTATCCATTTTTTCATAGCATTTAATAAATACATCTTGTGCAACATCCTCGGCCAACTGTTTTTGTTTCAAATAAGTATAGGCAATTCGTATAACATCATTGCCATAGGCGTTCATTAACCATTTAAGCTTTTCTTCACGATTCAAATGATTCAGAGGTTCTGATTTAGAGTAATCTATCATATCAATCATTTTCTCCTCGCTTCCCTTTTGCTTTTTTAATTAGACGATTCGGATTTTTTTAAGGTTCTATTCTAAGACTTTTTCACAAAGAAATTTTGAGTAAATCAATTTACTTTCAACTAAAAAAGCCACCAATTATGGCAGCAATTCAATATTACCTTTATAAAAGAATGTTTAGAAGTGTTTCTTAGGAAGCTTTAGTCAATATGTAAGGGAGTTACAGTAGCCTATTGGTTGGCTTATGCATTCTTTAAATTGAATGACATTTTATTTATTTACAGCTTTTCTTAAATTAACAACGTTATTCGGGTTCATTGCCCATTTTCCCATAAGTTCCATTTGTTTCTTTTTTAAATCCTCATACGGTTCCTCAACTAACTCGACTTCATTAAATCTTCGCTCAAAAGCGTTGGTAGCTTTTATTTTTCTATATCCACCAAAACCTAAATCATCGTTTAATAGCCACACTACTCTTTTAATGTTAGCGAACAATATTCCACCTGTGCACATTGGGCAAGGCTCTAAGGAAGTATAGATTGTAAATTTCTCTCTTTTAACTTTCGCATCTAAGATTATATGACCAGCATTTCTAATAGTATCAATTTCTGCGTGAGCTGTTGCATCTTGATTTGGATGAACTCTGTTTCTCCCCTTAGCAATTAAATTATAATTTTCATCAACAATAATTGCTCCTATTGGATAAGTGTTCTCTTTCAATGCCTGTTCGGCTTCTTTAAGTGCAAGCTCTGAATAATACCTATCTTTATCCCTATTCATAGTTACTCCCCTGACGTTTTTCAGCAATGACTTATAAATTCGCTAAATTAGAACCTTCTCCTTCTTTCACTAAACTGCTTCGTTTGTTTAATAAGGAATTCAAACAAAAAAGGTGCCTAATCCATCTTGGATCATGCACCCTTTAGTTCAAGTTAGAAAGTATTATAAACGAAACAAATTACCTACTGACAAAATTAAAATTATCAATAAAGACAGCCATAAAGTAAGAAAGACAGTTACACTACTTCATATCATTGATTTCCAACAACTTATAAAAAGACAATAAAAAAAGACCTTCGGGCGATACATACAATACACAAAAAAGTGTAGATCCATCGACCACTAAGGTCGTTTATTTACTCAATAACCCACTAAACCCGATAGGTTTGTAAAAAAAGAGAAACAAAAAGTAATATAAAATTATCTTACAATGTTTTCTTTCCCTTTAAAATCTCTTGGTATAGTTAAATCCTACGTTTTAATAAAAGTGTTGCAATGATTATAAGAAATACAATCGAAACAACTAAAACAAAAAGGCCAGTATAAACATTCAATGCAGGGTTGTCGAGCAAAGTGGAAGCTTCTCCATTGACAATCCTATTTATGTCCAAGTACGTAAAAGGTGATAGATGTGCAGCAGCGACAAGGTAATGTTTACTACCCATAAATCCCCCGATCACGATGAATACTGTAGACACAAAAACAACGAATTGACTTTTGATAAAGATAGATAAGAATTGGCTTAGTATAAGAATAAAGAGCAATACCACCAAGAATAAAGATATAATTTGCATGAGGTACAATCCTAAGGGAATGAATTGAAATCCATAATAAATGGATTTCATGCCTTTATAGTCGGCTGTACTAGACTCACTCAATCCATCATAATGAAGGATAGGGTAATTCCAATCACCAAACCGGTCAAACACTGTCCCAATTAGGATGACAGTTCCGAATAAAATTAAGCATGTGATAATTGATACAATAGCTGAATGAAGGATTTTCCCATAAAAAATCGATTGTTCCGAAACTGGCTGTGTCCGCAATAAGGAGATTGTCGGGCGTTTTCCCCTCTCATAAGCCAGCCCTCCACCCACTAAAAACAACAGGAAAACTAGCGGCAGGAAATGGGCGTGTTGCTGGAAGAATAAATAAAGAGAAAATAGCCCATTATCATCTATTCTTTCATTGTTTACTATCCATTCCCTTGACAGCTTTTTCGTATTAGTATGGATATTTAAGAGAAGTCCCCCGGATGAAAGAGGACGTATCTTATGCTTTAAAAGCCACTGCTTTTCTGCGATGCTGGCATCCATTGTAAATTGTCCAATATCATCAACGACACTGTAGGATGAATCAAATTCCCCGTTTATTAAACGATTATCAAACAATTGATATTCAATTAAATGAATATAATTCCCTTTCTTATAGTCAGCTATTGCCAGACTGATAAGGTCCGCTAATTCTCTATGAGCGTTTAAGGCAATTTCTTGTTCGTTTAGTTGCTCCATTAAATAAGAGGTTTCCTCTTCCTTCTCCAAGGCTGTCTGCAGGTCAGTCTTTATATCATTTATGAATTGTTCTTGGAAGGGAATAGCAACTTCAATAAAGTCGATTCTGGAACTCTCCAAATTAGCTAAGAATTCCTGCTCCTTTTCTTTTGCTTCTTGAGAAATAAAAGCATAGCCGCAAGCGATAAAAATAATCGAAATCGCTAAAACAAACCGATAATTTCCTTTCCTTATCAATTTCCTCCATTCAAAAACGACGATCTTCCATAAAGAGTTCCTTCTAGCACTTGTCGCTCCCTTTCGAAAGGGCTTCTTGATTATCCTGGAATCTAAAAAGCTATATTCTCGTTCAGGCAGATAGACGGAAAGGAAAATCAAAAACAAACTCCAAACAAATGCGCTAATGACATATAGACCGTCTTTAGAATCAGGCACCGCAGTCAATAACGGTTCTAAATGAAGCAAGTAAAAAGGATTGAGCGGAGTCTCTAGAACTCCTGCCATGCTCGTCAACAAATACCCAGCAAATAAAATGGAAAACGTAATAACCAGGGCATTAAAGGTGTTTTGCATCCGGGTGCCAATGAATAAGTTCAAACCGAATGCAAATATCAACGCAACTATAAATAAAAAAATATTTTTTAATAAATATATGGCGGTTGAAATGATTTCGACTTCTGCTCCATTAAAGACAACTTGCGGATATTCCAATAGCAACGGCTGCTTTCCAAGTGCCATTGGAATCAACAAACCAAGACAGATGACGAATAAAATATACACCAGTGACACCAGCAAGATACTTACATACTTCGAAGTTAGCAGATCCCTCTGTGTAATCGGTTGTGTTCTTAACATTAAGATTGTCTTTTGGTCCTTCTCCTGTGTCAATGTGGTCCCAAAGAAAAATAGCAGGATCACAAGCCCAGCAAGCCCGATAAACAGGCTGCTTAACTGCTTTAATATCAGGTGGGGAGAAGTCGGATGTTCTTCATTTTCATATGGAAGGTTGTTGTCGCGCATATAGTCATTTTTCTTCACAGCTATTACTTTTTCCATGCCTTGCAAAGGAGGAAATACTCCTCCAGCCGTTTCAAATCGGCCCAAACTGTCAAGGAATTCTCCTTGCAGTTGAGGAATCTCGTCCCACTTTTTGCGCTCAACAGCGATTTGCCAATTATACAAGGCGTACCTTGCTTCCACGATATATTCTTGCTGCAGCAATCCAGGTTCATCAAGGAGATCTTCATTCCGTTTTCCTTCTAGGCCTGTCTGGATCTGTTCAGCCGCATTTTCGTACTCTACAATTTCTTCCTTTAACTTAATAACCCATTCATTCTGCTGGGAAGCATTGAAATGAAAAAGGTATGCCGTGCTGATAAGAATGATCAGGAAAAGCCACCATATCTTTTTTTGTTTCCAAATTTTCTTCAGTTCAAAGGTTAAAAGATTCATAAGATCTCTTCCTTTTTTCCAAAAATCATCTGATACCGTTCCTCGGAACCGATGGCTTTTTTCTCGATGTTCAATACCTGCACCCCATGGGTGCTTAACTGTTTGAACAACTGACTTAAAGAAGCATCTCCCAAACTTACAATCAGTTGATTTTCTTTTCCATGTTCAACTTCTATACCTGCGGCACTCAATACCCCGATCACTTTTTCTGGCTGCTGGACTGTAAGCTCATAGGCAACTTTTTCGTGGAGAGATAAATCTTCCTCAATAAGCTGGCCATTTTTTAAAAAGAGAATATGGGATGTCACTCTATCAATCTCGGACAGATTATGGGAGGAGAGAATAATGGCTGTACCTTCCTTATTCAACTCCAGCAGCAACTTCCTTACCCGGATGGCACTTGTTGGATCAGGCCGTTTAGAGGCTCGTCCAGAATCAGAAGCTTTGGCTCGTTGACAATTGCCATGGTAAGCAATAGATGCTGCTTCATCCCTAAAGAATACTTGCCAACTTTTTTATGCAAATAGCTTTCCATTCCAACCCGTTCAGCTGCAGATAGGATTTGACCTTTCGATATGCCTTGGACATCTCCGATAAATTGAAGATGGTCATAGCCTGTCAAATAATCATAGAGGACAGAGTTATCCTGCATAAAAGAAACATAGCGGAAAATTTCCGGATCTTTATTGGTACGATTTAAAATTTTCACCTTGCCATGGTCCGGGCTGATCAAGTTGGTGACGATTCCAAGAAGGGTAGACTTTCCCGATCCATTCGGTCCAACCAAAGCAACGATTTCAGGCTGATGAATCCGGATGCTCACTCCATGTAACACTTTTTCTTTCCCATATGATTTTTGTATTTCTTCAACAGATAAAATCATGTTTATCCCCCGTATAGCAATAATATATTATTGCTTTCGTTACCCTTAGTTTTTCAGCTTATCTTGTTAAACTACATTGTTAGCTAAATAAGGAAATCAATAAAAAAGGACGTTAATCCTTTGGATCAACGCACCCCTTCGCTGAACCTTCTTTTGCTAAACTGCTCCCCCCTGTTCGAAAATAAGCAAGAATGTACCTAAACAATTTTGTATCAATATTTTTTATAAACTAATTATTCCTAACTTATAACTCCTAAATAATAAAGAACAAAATATGCAATAAAGCACAATAGAGATCCTACTAAGAAGGGATTAATGGTAAATGTTGCTTTCTCATGTTGTGGCTTGTAATTTCCTAAGAACATATGAAAAACTGCTACCTGTGAATTCTTTGACAATGCGTCTCCTTTAGAACTAAATAAAAATGCTATAATGGTAAATCCAGCTGACCCTAAAAACATTGTATCTACAAGATTTGTTTCAAAATAATGTGATACCCAAAAAAGCAAACCTAATTCTAAAGCCAGGACTAGTGAAACGAAAAATACATACCATTTTAACTTCAATGTATCCCCCCTTTTATAGTATTTATTACGAATAAAATAGTCAGAAGTTTCAAAAATATGTTTATATAGGCATTTAAATCTTAAGAAGCCACTTCCCCTATTCGGTGCCTAATTTGACTAATCAAACTCAGTCCGCTGCCAACTGGTAACTCTAAGCCAGTTCTTCTCACTGCTGGATCTACACCTGCTCACACCTAATCTGCAAGCATTTTCGAACTTCCTACTGACTCGTACTCCTTCATTCCTAACTGTTCTCTAAATTCTTATTGAACTAACCTGCCTCTTGTGTTCAATAAAAGGTTCCAACAAAATTACATTTTTTCATCTCTCCATTTTAAAAAAAGCAATAATAATAAAATTATTATGATTACCCACCATAAATACAACAGCAGTTCATTTAATGAGCCTGGAAACCTACCTTCCATTTTATATGAGAAAAATAAGCTATTAGTTAAACTTATAAACCCAATAAATATGGTAATAAAAACTTGCCACCAATATCTCACTCTTCTTTTCTCCTCTTTATATTTCATTTATTGATGTTTCCTCAACCATTGATCTTCAAAATACCTGCCTCGTTTGTTGAAAAGCGGCAAGACAAAATTATTTATCTGCATTTTCTATCTCTTTTAAAATGCTCACACCATTTCTTTTAGTTTCGTAAGTTAACACATATGTTTTACCATTTTCAATTAAATTCCATACCATTGTTTCTTTTATGAAAATTTTTGACTTTTCTTCCTCCAAATACTTTTTAGATAAATCAGCATTTGGAGGTGCTACGATAATATATCCTTCACCATTTTCTTCAGAAAGGTCTTTTTCCAAGACTGTAACCACAGCGAATGTTGAACTTTCAGACAGCAAATTATACATAAGAACAGCAGCGGTCAAAACTATTATAAAAAATATAGTGCTTATTACTCTTCTTTTTTTTCTCATACTTTTAAATAACTCTCCCTATTAAGTTCAGCTATGTAATACTAATTGTTCTCATCTTCGGCTCTGCATCTTTAGCTCAATAAGGATTTCAACAAAAAAAGGAGGTAATCCTTCCTGGATTATTTATTTACAAAGCTTTTTACCTTTTATTGATTAAGTTCATCAATCGATTTGAATATTCTTGAATATACTTCTTTTATGTATTCATCCGTTTTTTTATCATTATACAAACCGTATTTCCAACTTTTTAACGAATCATCTTCTTTTAATGTAAGAACCCCAACAGCATAGCTTTGACCAACAGACCAATTCCAAGACTCATTATATTCTGTTTCTTTTGCGGTAAAAGGGATATGATTATTAGCTGATATAAAAAAGAATGGAATTGTAGAATTTAGGTAAACGTCTGCATATTGGCTTTCAGCAGCCTCTAAAAGATTATTTTCCCTGATAACTACTGCGTCATAAGACTTCAGTTCTTCACTTGCCATTTCATCAAATGTGATCTCTGTAAATATCACTTGTTCTTCATTTACTTCTGGTGGTTCTCCAACCACCGCTATTTCTAAAGGTTTTCCTTCATACAACTCAATATCAGGACTTTGAGTACAAGCTGTTTGTGCGAATAATAGTATTAGCAATATAAAAGATAAATAGTTTTTACCTTTTTTTCTATACATATGCAATCCCCTTTACACATCAAATCATACCATAAAATCCCATATTTTTTATTGAAGGATTCTGCACCGTTAGTTCAACAACTTCCTTAAATCAATTCTTGTATAAGTTTTGTTATAAGTCGTACCATCATCATTATAAAAAATGGCTTTTTTCAAATATGGATCTGAAATTGGTTCGTATCCGAGTTTGCCAATTAATTTTATCATTTTGGGATTTTCTATTGGGTCAACACTAACAAATATCTCAGAATAACCCAAATCCTTTGCAATTTTTTCTCTATACCTTATTAAACCTGAACCTATGCCATTACCTCGATAATCCTCTTTTACATAAAGGTCACTTAATTTAGGAAGAGTGATACCATTTAATTTAAGAACTCCAAAGCCAAATATAAGCGAATTTTGTTCAGCGATTGCTAAGTATGCTTCCTTTTTCGCATATTGCATTAAATATCTCGTAAATAAATCTTTATTGTTTCTAATTTTGCATAAACCAGATAAGTCTGTTTCATTAGCCAATCTTATAGAGTATTCCATTTAACTCCCCCTGGATCGCTTGCCCAACATTACTGCATCGTTAGTTCCATAAGGAATTCAACAAAAATGGTGCTTAATCCTTCCTGATTCAACGCACCCTTTATTTGTATCTCAAACTGAACAGTTGGAGTTGGAAATCCTTTTGGAACTAATGCTAAATCTTCACTGAATCCAATCTCAACAGCATTATTTTCAACAAAGTTTAGTGATGATCCTTCGCTATCTTCTATAGTAGGAAGCCAAAGTAAACTACTACAAACACTTACAAGGTTGAATAAACACCTAATTAGAGATAAAATAAAATTATGAAATCACTATATCATCCACCAATCGAATCAATTCCCTATACAAAAGTACTTCACGCATTAAGTGAACCAAACCGCATTCGAATTATTCGATGCCTAAATGAAAGCCGAGAAAATAATTGTTCTGCCTACTCGATAGAATTAATGCTAAAAAAATCCACTGTTTCCCATCATATAAAAATTCTTCGAGAAGCCGGACTAATTAAAGGTAGAATTGAAGGAAAAGAACATTTATATGCTCTACGCAAAGAAGAGATAGATGAAAAATTCCCAGGTCTCCTCAATTCAGTATTTGCTGTAAAAGAGGCAGATATTTAGAACATGTGAATTAAATACACATGTTCTTTTTTTTGTGAAAATAAAAGAATTAATACAAAATCCTTGTGTAAAAATATCGACGATGTTATTATCATTAAAGTTCGATGGTTATCGAACCATAAAACAATGGAGGGGAATATTATGAATAACATATTAGTAATTAACGGACATGAATATTATGATTTTGCGAAAGGACAATTAAACAAAACTTTATATAAAGATATTGTTTCTACTTTATCTGAAAAATTTGAAGTGAAAACAACTATCATAGAAGAAGGTTATGATATTAAAGAAGAGCAAGAAAAATTCAAATGGGCTGATACAGTCATTTTTCAAACACCGATCTATTGGTTCTCCCTTCCTGCTGCATTTAAGAAATATATTGACCAAGTTTATGAATACGGTGTTTTCTTTGGACCAGCAATCAACCAATATGGTGACGGTGGTTTAATGAAAGGAAAAAAATACATGTTCTCAACTACATGGAATGCCCCTGAATCTGCTTTTAACAATAAAGATGCAGACTCTTTCTTAAAAGGAGCAGACATTGAAGAGGCTATTCGTCACTTGCATAACATGCAGGCTTATGTAAATATGGTCCCTTTCAAAACATTCGGCGCTCACGATGTTGTAGCAAATCCAGATATTGAAAAGTATCGAAACGATTTACAAAAACATTTAAAAGAAGTTTTTGAGATTTAAGATTGGGAGGTCAAATGGCAATGAATTTATCAATGGAATTGGCCAAAGTAAAGGAAGCATTTCTATCTAGAGCACCGAAAGAGGTGATAGAAAGCGTTGAATTAGCAACAGAGGAGCTGATTCATTCAGGATTGGCAACTGGCCTTCGTGTAGGTGAAAAGGCACCAGATTTTCTTTTACCTAATGCAATCGGAGAAAGAATCTCTCTATATGAGCAATTAGAAAAAGGGCCTGTTGTGTTAACATTTTATAGAGGTGGTTGGTGTCCTTATTGTAACCTTGAATTAAGAGCATATCAGAATGTACTTAATAAAATTCAAGCAGCAGGAGCTACCCTTATGGCAATCAGTCCACAGAAACCAGATGTATCTCTTTCTACAACAGAAAAGAACGAATTATCATTTGAGGTACTAAGCGATGATACGTATGAGACAATCAAAGCTTATAATCTTTACTTTACTTTCCCTGAACATCTAATTCGCACATATTCAGACAAATTCAATATCAATTTAGCTGAAATAAATGGATCTGATAAACCTTGGAGTTTACCTATACCAGGCACATTTATTATTGATCAAGATGGTAAAGTGATATTTGCAAGTTCAGATGCTGATTATATGGAACGATTAGATCCATCAGAAGTAGTGAACTTTTTAAAATAGAGTTTATAAAAGGTGTCCATCTGGACGCCTTTTCTTTTCATAATCGATGGCTCATAAACAAAAAATGTTTGTTTCACAATGCCCCTTGTTTAATTGAATTTCTTCGCAATCTTAAAATGGTATGACTTCGTTTACGATTTTTGAAAACAACTATAAACATTCGACTAGAAGTTCTTAAATAAGCTTTAGTAAATGGAGTCCATTATCTTTTGAAATCCAAAGGGTGAAGTGAAAGCTAAGTAATCCTATTACAATAGAAGAAGCAGCAAAAACAACAAATTTACGAAAGGAAATTCCCCTCATATTTATAGGCGCTAAGAAATACTTTACTTAGACTAAAGGCAGTAATAAATATTATGATTGCTGAAAACATAGTTGCTAAGATTACCTCCATTGTGCAGCTCCTTTTAAAAACTCATTTATTGATTTTATAAAAAATTAATCAAATGCTTCTTCAACATTACTGCCCCTTTAGCTTAATAACACCAATTATAATACGTGAAGGTTTTCGATAGTAAAGGATACAATCTTTTGATTTTCATCTAATAAGGCTTCACAGGATAACGTTAAATCGCTACTTTGATTATCAATCCATAGTTCAAATTCTAAGGCATATCCAGAACCATCATTATATTTATAAAAAGCGACGTTTTCATAAGCTGCATCAGGAGGAACTGTTAATGTTCCCCATAGGCTCAACTCTTCTCTAAGGTCATTTATTGTAAGCCCGTTTTGTAACTTCTCTTGGATATTAATAAAATCACCTTTAACCAGATCTAGAATAGTTTCTCGAAGTAACAACTTAATTTTGTATTTTGTCTCCATAAACCCACCACACAGTCTTAATAATTCTGCAAATACCTTCTTAAGCTAACCTGCCCTTTTAGTCGAACAAGCAGCACGATTTGGAGCTCTGGTACCCGTTAGTGAAAATTTATTTTAAAAAATTCCGAAGGACATCAATAATCAAAGGAATTCCGCAAACTACCATTAAAGCAAACCCACTATATCGAAATATAACTTCTACATTATCCGTAACGTCTTTCCAAAAGAAAAAATGAGGTACAGGTAAAATCATTAATACAAAACCAACCATAAACCCATAAAAGAAAGTTCTTTGTTTATCCAATTTTATTCCTCTTCCCTACAATACTCTTCTTCAACATAACTGCATCTATAGCTTAATAAGGAATTCAACAAAAAACTACATAAATCCTTCCTGATCAACTCCCCCCTTACTCTTCACTAAGTTTTAGTTTTCCCTTTTGAAAACCTTATTTCGTTCTATAACTGTACATCCGTTATTCCGGAATGTTTTAAGCATTGGAAGGTTGTTGTGACCAGTGCAGCCAATATAATAGATCGCCATAAAGTCATTTTTTAATATTTCTAATGCTTGCTGATGAAGAAGTTTGCTTTTTCCCTTCCCCCTTTCGTTTGGAATGATGCCAAAATAAAATATCCTTCCTTCTTCTGAAGTCCCTGGTTCTATATGGGGCATAACTACTCCGATTGGATTTCCTTTATCATAAGCAATAATACAAGATTTCTTATAGTTTGGGCCTAACTCCAACTCTACACTTCGCATTTGTTCATCAACATCTAGCGAAGAAGGTGCATTTAATGATCCTTTCATAGATTCCTCCCAAACCCTTTTAAACTCTGCTAACGAAAGTTCGTGTAAATTCTTTAGTAAGAACCCGTTTTCAACCTTAGATGAATCATCTAAAACCTTGTGAACAGTAACATTCTCATCATGTAACTTAAACCCATTTTCTATTAAAAGAGAGTCTACTTCTTTGTTGAATTTACTATTTACCAGTATATTTACATTTTTACAGTTCTTTATAAATGACTGTCCCATCAGATATGTTAAAAGTTCAATTAGCTCTTGATTCGCCAGACTTTTTGTATCTTCTATAGTTACAAAGTTTTCTCCTCTTACAATTTTTATTCTTGCCAATAAATTAGAATTGCTTTGTGAATTCTTTACCTCCATCTTTTCAGCCCCTTAAACACAAATATAAAAGCATGGGACCACAGATGATCCGCAGTCCCACTCTATCATTCATTATTCAAATTCGATTATATTCCTAACAAACAAGTGCTTACTTTTATAAACAATTAAACTGACCACTGCAAGCAGTATTCCTGAGATCATAAACACGATTCTTATTCCCAGTAAATCTGCTAACAGTCCCATAACAAGAGAACCAACGCCAAAGATTCCAGTACCGATAGCTCCTAACGAAGTATAAACCGTTGATAGCTGTTCTTTTGTAACGCTGGTTTGTATCACTGTTTGTTGAGGTATGCCTTTAATTTGTCCAAAAATCCCTACAAAGAGCGACAATAGGAGTGCAGCTATTGGTATGCTGTTTATGCTAAATAGTAATGTTACTAAGGAACTTAGGATTGAACCTATAAATATAAAGGTCCCCAATTTTTTTCAATGATTGAAGAAAATTTAATACAGTAAACACTTCCTAAAATCAATCCTATAAAGAAGGCACCATTGATAAATCCCCACCACTGTCCACCAACCTCTAAAGCATCGTTAACGAACACAAGGAGTATGGCTGCTATCCAAACCGTTACTGCGATTGTCTCATAGAAGTCTAGCCAAGCAATCTTTCTTAATACTGGAGTGTTAGATAAAGTTACCCATCCCTCTGTAATCTGTTCAAATTTCCCTTTAGCAGCCTCAACTCTATTATCTGCTACATTTTCTAAAAGGCTGAGCAAGATGCTTGCTACTATAAACAAACCTCCTGCCATCCATACCAGTTGCTGTGAGCTCATAATAATCAAGAATAAACTCCCTATGAACCACATCACTGCTTGTATGATCTGTGTAACAGTTTCTGCAAATCCATTGGCTTTAATTAATTGACTAGGATTAACATAGTATGGAATTAATGTCTGCCTTATTGGATTTGCGCAGCCATCTAGTAAAGCAATCAATCCTATGATTAAGAAAATCAAAAAATAATTTGATGCTGTAACTCCACCTAACATTACTCCCAGAATAAAAAGCAGAATAGTCTTTCCGATTTGCGATCCAGCCATTAACCATTTAAGATTTACTTTCCCCACCAAAAGTGGTGTTAACAGACTAGATATAAACATGGAAGAAGTAATTGTAAATGGTACAAATGAGGAAGCTGTTGCCGAGCCCGTTAATACAAAAATCGTACTGATGATACTGACCATATACAATACATCGCCAATATTAGCGAGTGATTGACCCAATAGTAATAAAGAAAAGTTTTTATTCAAGTTCATTTTATGTCCCCCAATTTCTGAAATGAATGTTTTCTAAAATAGGGACATTTTTAAATTGGATAGTTCATTAAATATTTACTCCTTTCATATATCTGATAAATCTGGGGGACTAGATTTATCACAAGAATTGTTAGTATCATTATTAAATTTTTATATGAACTTCAGGCATATTTAAGACACTTAAAAACATTGTATTTGTAAAACTTATACTGCACACTCATATTGAATTAACCTGCTTAGTTTAGCAAAACCGCTTCCTGTATTTGTACTTCTCCATATACATTTCAACACTTCAAATGAATTAGCTCATTAGAAGACTTAGTTAAATTAACTAAGTTTGTTAGATATTATACAAATTCAATTCACCAAGTCTAAATTTCTATAAAACTGGCAAGAATACCTTCTAATATCCTAATTAAATGGGAGGGATTGGTTTGTTGTTATCAACTGCTTGGAAATCCTATGAAGCTGACAAACGTATAGAAGGCTTTTCACCTTATACTTTAAAAGCATATGGAATTCAAGCTAAGCTACTCATTGGTTATTTTAATGATCCGAATATCGATAGTTTCGAGACAGAAGGTTTAAAAAAAATATCTTGTTACTCAAGGAAAGGACTTAAAACCCTCAAGTTTGGCCCACAGAATCCGGTTTATGAAGTCATTGTTTCGATGGTGTCACGAGGAAGGCCAAACCATAAATCCAGCAGCAAAGATCAAGGAACCTAAAGCCGGCAAGAGAATTCCAAAGTTTCTATCAGAAAGGGAGATTGAACTTTTACGTGAAGCCTGTATCAGTCCTATGGAAAAGGCACTATTCGAATTGATGTTTTCTACTGGGTGCAGAATTGGAGAAATCGCTGCACTTGACCGCAATTGCTTTAATTGGTCTAACCGCTCTGCCATCGTCAGGGGAAAGGGTGACAAGGAACGTGAGGTGTATTTTAATATTCGGGCTGAATTATGGCTTAAGCGATACATTGATAGCCGCCAGGATAAAGATCCGGCCATTTTTGTAACAGAGAGACAGCCACACAGGATGAGTATTGCACAGATGAGGTATTACATTAAGAAAATCTCAGCGCGTGCCGGCATAGATAAGGAAATTCATCCCCACCAACTCAGACACAGCTATGCCACCCATTTATTGAATAATGGAGCCCCAGTTGAAGTTATCCAAAGCCTTTTGGGCTCCACGAGAAAAGTGAAACCACTCGAATATATGCCCTATTAAGCGGAAGGCTGAGACAGGAGTTTTATCAGAAATATTTCTAAGAAAGCGAAGAAGCAACGCAAATTATGCGTTGCTTCTATACTCTTGCTCACCTTAGTTCAACAAGGGTTGTAGATTAAAAATGATTAATCTCCTTGCTATCCATTATTCTTTCTCGTTGCTATCCACTAATGGTGGTTTAACGATTCCATGAAGTATGATACTTTTTTCTTTAAAATAGCTAAAAAATTCATGCTGGATAGCAAACTGGGGTATTTTGTATATTTCCTGCTTGTTCATATCTGATGTAAACACCATTATTTCCCCGTTTTTAAGTGGTAGCTTATATGTATTAGCCATATCTCAATCCCCTTTCGATACACGATTAAATTATATATAAAAGAGATTATTTAGCCGCATGTTGTTTATTAGCACCCGTTAGTTTAAGTGAAAGGGTTCGCAAACTTGTAAAAGCACGGCAAACCTTGCTGGATTATAAAACAAAAAAGATTGCAAAAAACAGAACAATTGTCCATATGTAGGAAGTAAGGATTGTTTTGTTGATACGATTGTTATTTCGTTGTTTCTTGTGCTCAATAGAAAAAATAAAGAGAAATATTAAAAATAGAAAGTAAATAAGGAATACATATAAGAGTGACCTCCACTGTTCCACCCAGCTCATAATTGTGTTAATGACGTTCTACAATGTCCAGAACTTGACGGCGCTAATTGTCCTAAAACTGACGGAATCACTGTCCATAATGAAGGGGAAGCAGCTCCGTTGCTTCCCCAATAATTTTACAAGTCAACTTGATACGTCTCATTTTTCTTAAGGTAGAACCTAACATCATTTCGACCCGTAAGGATGTACCAGTCTCTGCCCAGTTCCAGTCGACAGGAAAGAGTCTTCCCATTTCCCAGATGTAGATCAAACCATTCCCCACATCGCATCTTATAACCAGAATTTTCTCCCCAAAACACAACCCAACAATCCAACTCTTCATTGTAATTCATTTCTTTCCAGCGACTTTTCATGAAAGCTCACCCTGGATGACTTGCTTGATCATATGGTCGTCAATGATCCTTCGGCCATTTTGTGAGCCATAGAGTAGACTATGTGTGCAGAGTTTATTTATGAGCCTTGCGGCACCACCAGAAAACCGATGGATTTCGTCAAGAGCCCCATCAGAGAATATTGGTTGGTCAACTCCGGCATAACGAAGATGCCTAGAAACATATTCCTCAACCTGGGCACGATCGAGATGTCCTAACTGGAATTGGATATCGATTCTTTGGCGTATCGCTGCGTATGATTGGAGTCGAAGCCGATCCCACAATTCACTTTGACCGACGAGAATGAGTGCCATCGGGCTTTGCGAATCCATCTTGAAGTTCAGTAGGAAACGAACCTCTTCAAGCATTTCCCGGTCCAGAAGATGGGCTTCGTCCACTACCACTACAGGTTGTAGCCCTCGTATGCCTTTCATTAATTCAATCTCACGATGAAGCTGCCGTTTTGCATCTCCTCGATAAAACTTCGCTTCAGAACCTAACTGTTCCAAAAGACCTTTGTAAAAATGACGAGGCGTTAACTTAGAGTCGGACAGGTAAAGGATATGGAATTTCCCTTTATCCAATTTGTCCACAAACTTACGGATGGTTGTGGTCTTGCCAGTACCACTATCCCCACTCAGAACGGCAAAAAGCTGTCTTTCAGCTGTGTACTTCAGCCTTCCAAGAATTTCATGCATCATGGAGGAATCATACAATTGATCAGTCGGAAGATCTCTGGAGAAAGGGGTGTTATCCATTTCATAGAAGGCTTCAAACACGAGAATCATCCTCCTTCCAAACGGCACGGAAGGTCACGGCAGGTTTCTGTTCAGTTTGACGTTCCTGGTTCTTTCGTTCAGCTGCCTTTAATAGTCTTGAAGATTCTACACCCTGCACCTGCAGGTGCTCAGGTAATGCAGGACGCTTCCCAGCTCTTTCCCCAATGACAAGCTTCTTGGCTTTCCAAGGAGTATGATCATCGAACTCAATGGTAAGCTCCTCGATATTCGCAGGGTCATAAACTACCTCAACCTGTCGTCCAATGAATGCCAGGCCGACTTCATATTTTTGATCCATGAAACTGATGCATCCCGATTTATCGACTTTCCTCGTGTCACAATGGAGAAATGCATTACTCAACGTATCCGGATCGATGAACCGAATCGCTTTCTTATCTGAACGAAATGCCGTTTCTGAGCTGATTTTCTCCCCGAGTGCCGAATGGGGCTTATTCTGATAACACTCTGTCAGCCACACTTGGAAAAGTTCATTCAGACGATCCAAAGTATTGGGTTTTTCGATGACAGCTTCACTGATGAAAGAATCTATGACTCTATTAAAGCGTTCAATTTTCCCTTTTGATTCAGCTGAGTATGGCCGTGTGTAAGTAAGGCGGGTGCCTATTTTTGAACAGGTACGCGACATCCACTTGGTTCGATACTGCTTTCCATTATCGAAATAGACAGCTTCTGGAACACCATACTTCTGGATGGCCTGACGGAAGGCATCCTCAATGATCCTTGAATCCAATGTAGGATAGAAAGCTGCATGAAGCACAAACCTGGTGGCGTCATCGATAAAGGCGACAAGATATACTTGTTTCTTCATTCCATTCGGACCAATCGGCAAGTAAGGCCCATACTTGATATCTGACTGCCATAGTTGGTTGCGGTGTCGCTTCTGAAATCTCCTGGCAGCTACTCCTGTCTGGGAATAGAGTCGCATATGCCTTGTACTGTAACCTTTTTCCGTGAGCTTTTCCTGGAGTGTTGACCTTTTGATCTGTCCTGGTTCAGCCAAATCTTCCCATTCGAGAATCTGTATGATTTGAGCTACGCTCCGGCTAGGCACTTCCTTACGCAGAAGGATTGCCTGTTCCACTAAATGAGGAGGGATAGCTACTGACTTTCTAGTACCTTTTCTTCCTTGCGGCTTCAGTCCTCCAAACCCATCTTCCTGAAATTGAGCAAGATATCGCCTAATGGTTCTTTCTGAAAGTCCGCTGGCCTTCGCTATCTGGTCTCTTAACTCCTTTACTTTCCCAGCGTCAAGCCCCTCTGCCAATAATGGGGATATCAGCTGAAAACGCTGCACTGCCATTTCTTCTGATTTCTTATGGTCACTCATGATACATTCTCCTCTCTGTGTCTATCACGAGTGTAAATCAGGTTCTATTGGACAATGAATGCAGAACGGGTGTGTAACCATAAATTAATATTTACGATGGGACGGACAATTCTTGTCAGCCAACCATTGGCATCTCCTGCCATGCGTCCTATCCTTTGAAGTGCGGTCCCTGAACATTTGGACGTAACATCCTGGGGGATCTTTCCCTGGTTGGTCCTGATCATGATGGAATTCAAACAGCCGATCCAATAATCCATAAATTGATGAAACCAGCCGTGCCATCTCGAAAGAGTGGAATCATCGGCAGCAACAATGTGGGTGGATGGGTTCGTAAGAACGTCTTCGATACATTCAGCCTCATAGCGTTTATAAGGAATCAATAAATCTGGAAGTTCATGATGGATGGTCTGACAATTGGTGCACTGCAATCTTCGGATGTTATATGTTTTACTCTGACCTGTATGATCCTTGGCTTTTCGATTCTTTGTACCTCTAACCAACATGTCTTTACCACAGCAAGGGGAAGGAATCCTCCCCGCACCCCTAACTAAAAACTCCAGTAAGAGTGTTTTCAATCAGCTGATAATCTGATACAATAACCATATACTTTTTTGTGGGACGTCTCCTGTATAACTGTTGGCGCAGTTATACATTATGGGGGACGTCTTTTCCTTTCTCCAGAATAAATGTCGAAATGTTTCGAATTATATACGGACATTATAATCGACTAATTCTGGACAGGCAATACCGTCAACTTTCGGAAATTTAAGGGTGTCAAAAACAATAATTGGTCCTACAGTTCCCCCTACTAAAAACAGAATTATAGATAAAACACCAACCGAGATAGTAATCTTGGGCATCACATTCCAAAAGGGTCGTTTAAAAATATTGTTATTCTTTTTTGCCTCAAATAAAAAAATTAAATAGAAGCAAGATAAAACCACTGTTACGATAAAAAATGTGATGTAAATGTTGTTTGCTGGGGTCCAATTTGCAGAAGAGCTAACAATTCTGTTACCCTCATTTAATTCTAAAACCGCCATCAATATTCCTATAGCACCTAAAGTTAGGATTTGAAGTAAAAACCATTTCACGGAACATACACCTCCTAACTATATTACGAAGGACAATGGTAAAAGTTCTCAATAATTTCAGTTATTCAACATAACTGCTTCTTTAGTGCAATAAGAAATAATTCCACCAAAAAAGCGCAGGAATGCTCCCTCAATAAATGAAGCCAAAACGCCGATTTACTCATGTTTTCTTAGAATTTCATAGTCGTTTACCTTCGGTAACTGGCTTTATAAATGGAGGATCTTCACTTGAAAGGATTTTTTTGGACAGAGTAAGAAAAAAGAGCTACAACCCACTAACCAGTTCCTTACAGAAAATGGTGGATGAGTAAAAATATAACCGCACTGGTGGATGTCCACATTTACTCATGGAGGTCAACCCTCCCATGCCTCACAGAGTCTTCGCTCTCAAATTCCTTCGTCCAACCTTTCCATGAGGTGGATGTCAGCCATGCTGCCCCACAGGGTCTTAGCCCGTAATTTAGTTGCTTTGCCGACTAATCCGTGCTTCAAATGTCTCCAAAATCAATAAAACCAGAACTACTATTCATCTAAACTAAAACAGAGTTACGCTGCCATTTCCGTCTTCTTTGCTAGTGCCAAATGAGGGATGTCCTTTAACATCTTTTCTTCATTAAACTCAAATTGCTTTTTACCAATACTAAAGAGTATCCGGATTAGTTTATTACACAAAGCGATCAGGGACTGCATCTTCTTTAATGGATTATCCGGACGTTGAGTATAGTACGCATGTAACGCCTTAAATGCCGTATTTTTGGCGACAAGAATCATACAAACCCTGAATAACAGGGCCCTTAGCTTCTTACGGCCCCTTTTTGTAATGGTCGTTTTTCCTTTGTGCTTACCCGATGTATTTTCTTTCAAGCTTAAACCGGCCAGCTTGATAATTTGCCTGGGATGATTGTATTCGCCTAAATCTCCTACTTCAGCGAAGAAGCCGGCAATTGTATCCCTGCCCACACCTTTTATCGCTAACATTTGTGGTACACCTGGTATTTCATCAAGCAGACCATCAATTTTCGAATCTAATTCTTCGAATTGCAACTGAATTAATTCATACTTAGCCAGAATGGTTTTAAGCTCAAGTCTGGTCATATTGGCACCCTGTCTGAGTCCGATGGACTTAGTGGCTGCCTGTTTTAACTCGCGGATTTTGTTTAATCCAACACTCCGGGATACGGATTTTCTCAAATGGACAAGTAGCTCTTGTTCAGTGAATTCAGCTATTTCATAGGGTAAGGCATAGAGCTTTAAGAATTGTAAAGCAGCCTTACCCTCCCATTTCTTAAATACCTTGAGGAATTCCGGAAAATACCGGTCAATCCAGTTGTGTACCTGCCCTTGGACCGTTTGAAGGTCTTCAGTTAAAAGATCGCGTATTTTCTTTGCCACACGGAGTTCTGCATAAACACCTTGCGGTATCGTAGGTTCTGCGTATCTTCCGTCTTTGACCAGTTGGGCTATGACCTTGGCATCTTTCACATCATTCTTCGTAGGTGAGTTATCATCCAATTCCTTGCTTTTCTTGACGTGCAAGGGGTTTACAGCGACAAATTTAATCCCGTTTTCTTTTAAAATATGGGCCAAGTTAAACCAATAATGGCCGTCGGCTCCATGCCAACCATCACTTTTTCCATTCTCTGTTCTATTTTGATTACCGAAATCCATTTAAGAAAATGCTCAATTCCCTCTTTAGTATTTTTAAATTGACACGGTGATCCAAACTCTATTCCCCTGAAATCCTGGGCACGTGCCACATGCTTGAATTTTGCAATATCGACTCCTATAATAAGAGTCTGAGAAGTTATTTGAGCAATCTTCTTATTCTGGTTATAATTCATTTTAAAGCCTCCTGGTGTTTGAGATATTTGTCCTTTTTGCTGGCCAGCGTCAGGACTCTCTCATTCTACCAAGAGGTTATTTTCTTGTTCAAACTCCATTTTCTTTCATTACAGGAATGCTGCCTCGTTTGTTCAATAACAACGCTTCCTGATTGGTTAGGTGTTCCACTTGCAGAGGCATCTGAGTACATCAATCCATATTAGCTTTGATAATAAGGAATTGGGGACTTTTTAAAAGCATTTCATATTTTTCCTGGTGCCATTTGCTTAAACTTCTTTGTGGGTAGAGGTTCAATGACTTCTTCAATAGAAAAGTATTTCAGAGTTTCGTTTAAAATTAAGTTAAGAGGTCTTCGATAAAAAGGAACTTCAAATGACTTTCCATCTTTATTCCATTTATCAATAATTAATTCTGTGGAGAAATAGTTTGCATCCTGGAGCAGTTTTATATCTGAAAACGGATGGTGAACTGAAAATGCAAAAATGCCTTTTGGTTTTAAAATCCTTTTAAACTCACTAAAAGTAAGATTCCAATCCTTTATATAATGAAGAGTTAATGAACTTATAATGTAATCAAAGGAGTTATCTTTAAAAGGTAAGTTTTCTTCTAAATCCAAACAAAGAACATTTGCTCTATTTCCAACACGCCTAACAGTGGAACTAACCATATCGGGACTTATGTCAGTTGCAACCACATTCGCTCCTCTGTTGACTAATTGTTGAGTATACCAACCCGCTGCACAGCCAGCATCGAGAATATTCAAGTTATTTAAATTCTGTGGTAGCTGTCTTAACATTGAAGGTCTTTCGTATTCGCTATTAAATAAGCTAGTTGTATCCACTGTATTTTCATAAATATTAGCAAGGCTATCAAATGTGTCCTTTACTTTATCTTTCATATTTCACCTCTTTTTATATGATTTATGTAATTTACTTGTATACCTTATTAAGCAAACCTGCCCCATTTTTTGAATAAAGGAATTAAACAAAAAGGTGCCTCAATCCTCCTGGCTCAACGCACCAAGTATGTTGACCTGACGTCTTGGACTCATTACGAAAAGGCTTTGTTCTGAATTATTTTGTATTTATTCAAAACTTCCGATAATATTTCTTTGTTGTAACTCGTTCTTTGACTTATCTTTTCTACCCACTCTTCTATCTTTTCTAATTTAGGTTCCATAAATAAACCTTCACTTGTACTTAAAAAGCTCTCCCAATTATAGAACTCCCAATGTGCTATTTCGGATTTATAAGAGATTCTACATTCTAACAACGGGCTTGGCTTAATTAAATTCTGTGAAAACTCAGCAGCTTTTAGGAAGTAATTCATTTCAATTGGATGTGTATTGAATATCTGTTTTGATACTTTGCCGTTTGTACGATGATAAAGAATTTCTGTGCCATTTTGATTATTTAGTACTTGTACCTTAGCTCCAGGGAAAAAACCACTCAGTACATCATTGGTATAATCCTCACTATCAGTATCTATTAAAATTGGAGATAGCCATTGGTCTCCTAAATCGCATAAATAACGATTTCCTTTTTCATTTACTGCTATAACAGCAACGTGGGCATCTTCAGTGTTTAGGTTATGACCCACGGGATAAGCTTCTACTCCATCTTTATTAAATTCATCAAGTAACCAAAGAGCTAGGTCGAAACAATTACCTGATAAACCATATTGTTCTCTGTGTTCTCTCATAAGTGATACATTACGTTGTTTTTCAATATTTCCTTTGTTATAAAACCAAACCTTAGTTAATGTTTCCATCGGAAAATCGTTGAACTTCTCCCAAGTCTTCAGAATACTTTCTGTTGGTAACACCTGAACACCTTCTTTTATTAAAAATTTTAACTTCTATCCTGTCCCGTAAACTTAATAAAAGGTTTCAAGACTTCACCTAATTCTTTCTTTTTGTTTAGCCAAACATAATGTTCTGCTCCTTCGACTTCGATATATCTAGAATTAGAAATAAGGTTAGAGATTTGTTTAATGGACCAAGAAGGACGAATATCATTCTCGGCGTAAATAAAAAGTGAAGGTAAGTCAATCTGTGAGATTTCTTTTAACAATAATGGTTTCTTTATAAATGCTCTCCAAGAATCAATAAGAGATCGGTGAACAATCTTATTTGCTTCATACTCAAAATCCGGTTTCATTTCATCAATTTCTACTTTGTTTCGATTATAAGCTTCCTTCCAATCCCTATCATTTTGGATTCCAGTTCCTGAAATTGAAACATATCCTAATACAGAATTTGGATATAAAAGCGAATAAGCCAATCCTAAATCAGCTCCCCAGGAGTGCCCAATTACTACCCAGGTTTTTAGGCCGTACTCTTCCCGAATGTGTTCAATGTCTTGAAGACAAGCTTCTAAATTGTATCCATTCCCGTCAAAATGTGAACGACCACAACCTTTAGGATCAAACATAATAACTTCACAAATATCTTCAATAAGATTTGATAATGGTTCCAAATAATTACAAGAACCAGGTCCACCACTGATTAAAATAACTGGAACTCCCTGCCCTCTTTTTTCTGTCCATAGGTTGCCATTTTCAACTTTAATATACTTTTCAACCAACAATATCACCCTTGAAACAAGTTTTAATGCTGATATTCTTCCTAAATACTCCAAACTCCTTCTTCCACTAAACTGCTTCTTGTGTTTAATAAGCATATTCTGTAAAAAGAGCTTTAAGCTGGATGACTAACCCCCCGTTTGCATAATTAGGTTAGCCTACCAATCAGTTTATAAGGATTTACTTCCCAAGTTTCATAAGGGATAAAGTTGATTGCTTTTATAGAATCAAGTGTACGAGATCTCATATGCGGACGAGTTATGTAATTATCTATATTTTCTTCAGTAAGTTTAACGAATTTTGCTTCATTAATTTCTTCGGGTTGAATTTTTATTTCTCCGCTAACATATTTCGCCTTAAACACCACTGATAATAAATTTTTTGTGGCATTATATTATACTCCTGTTATTCCAATAGGTGAGATCACTATCCCTGTTTCCTCTAATACTTCTCTACAGACAGCTATATCAAGAGGTTCTCCTTCTTCTACCTGACCTCCTGGAGGTTCCCAAGTATCTTTTCTCCAATGAGTTTTGACTAATAAGGCTTCTCCATTTTCATTTGTAACATAAGCAGAAACTGCAATAATATGTTTCGGTGTAGTGTGCATATTAATTCCCCTAAAATCTTGTTATTAATAGTTTCTTGAGCTACGACGTTTTTACTTGTTTATTATCTGTTGTGAAACATTGCCTGCCCTTGTTCTATAAGAAAATGACACATTAGTGCACGAATTTTGGTTTCTTTCCCAGATTAGTTGCTTATTCTACTTCAGCATATTACTTAAGATTTTTTTATGGGTGTTTGACAGTTTAATCAAGCTGAAATTTCCTTTGTCTATTAAGCTTTTAAGATTTTCCACTTCGTTCAACGCCAATTTATATTGATATTTATCAATGATACCTCTTATTAACGCATCTTCCAGTTCATCCTCATCTTTTAAAATTAACTCTCCAGTTGGTAACACAACGATATCCAAAAATAAATCATCCCAAAAAGGAATATCATCTTCCGCTCCATTGTGAAGACAAATATCTATATTTCATTGAACTACGTTACCACTACTATCGAACATTGTAGTTACACAATGGTTTTTATCACAAGGAAATTGTTGAAGCCACATAAAACCATTATCAACAATACAAATATCTTTCTCGCCGTACCTCGTATGTAAAGGATTAGATACTTTTAATGTATGTAACAAAGTGATGTAACCTCTAAAGTCCTTTGTAGTAAGGAACGTCTGGGCATACCTTCTTTGCAATACTCGTTTCCAATCTTTTCGCTCTCCATATCTTCTCTTAATCATTCTCTTCCCCCTAAAGTTTTGCAAGACGCATTATCAGAGTTTGCTATGTTATCTTCTTGTACACAACAGTTTCTTTGCTCTCAGCTGCCTTTTTATTTCTCATAATCTTTTCAAGTTCTGTTTTTGTATCTGGATGCAGTATTATCTTATCTGTAAGATCCAAGTTCGATATTTTTACCTTTCTCCCCCACTTTCTTGAAAACGAACGCCAATCACAAACCATTTCAACCAGATATTTTCTGGGCATCGGCAAGGCTAGTTTTTTATTCGGATCAACAACCCAATACTCCCAATGGTGTTTATTTTTATGTTGATGATTTAGCCACGCATACTTCCATTTCATTTCCTCAAGAGGACTGAGTTCCTCATTAGAAAAGAATTTTTTAGCATACGGAAAAAATTCCTTTGGTGAAAATTTGGAAAGATCGTGGGTAATCCCTTGGATGTATAAACCTTCCTTCCAGCATTCAACAAAAACATTCAATTTATGGTCCAGTATGTATACTAAATTCCTCCAACAAGCCTTCCACATAAAATCCTCCACATATCCAATAATTGTTAGTTCATATTCTTCTTGTGAGCTTAAAATTCCTGCTTTTATTTCAGCAAAAAAGGACATTAATCCCTAACAGATTATGCCCTTGTTAATTAACCACGAGATTTCAACCCGTCTATATAGTAAAATCCTTGTTCAATTATCCTCCTCCATTTGTTCAATAAGGAATTCAACAAAAAAGGCTATTAATCCTTCTGATAAACTCATCCGTTAGTTAAGGACATTCTGTCTCAAACTTTAGATTCATTTAGATGTTTCTAAAATAAAATATTTTTCGAACATTATTGAATTATCAATTCTATAAATTTAGAATGTATACAAAGGAGGAATTACTATGAAACAGATTTATTCGCCACTACCCCAAGAAAGCTTATCAATATCCGTTGAGTCCTCACCAATATGGGAGATTGCCTTGGGTATTTCAGCCTTTACTCATAGCAAGTTACGTCACACCTTCGAGCAAGATGAAAATTGGTTGCAACACCAATCCTCTATGCCATTAACATTAGTGAGTAACCTAAAAGAAATCGAGGATTCAAATTTATGGTATGCGTTACTTATGTTGCAAAATAAACTTTGCTCTTCCAATGTTCAAGACTTTTTGAATTCATTAAATGAGTTGGAACCAGAATCGTTTTATGAAACAGTCTTACCCTATAAGGACCGTACATATGAGTCTATAAGGAAAAACACAGCAATGAATTATATGAATGGAGAGTCCTTTTTTCAATATGCTTCTTATTTTAAGGATCATGAATATCTCAATGATTATGTCCTTTCCTTTCGGCAAAAAGAATATAAGGTCATAATTGGCTTGTTAACTGAAACAATTCTTGTATGGTCTCAGTGGATCAGTGAACAAAAGGATTGGGCGAAGTGGTTGCAAGCCCTGTCTTTCGAAAATCAAAAAAACAGGGTAATTGATAATTCTAGACCATTGGAGGAAATTGAACGTATTACAGGAGGAGCGAAGTATCTGCCAGAACCATCTGTTTGGCAGGTAAAGCTTGTACCGCATGTATCCTATCGTCCATGGATTTTGGAACTACGCTCTCCAGACACAAAGCTGTTATTTTATCCATTAAACGAAGCTGCTCTTTTAGAACCTGGTGTTCCCCCTCAAGAACTCGTACAAGGTCATAAATCATTGGGAGACGAACTTCGCTTAAAGTTGTTGTTTCAAATCACAAAAAGAGCCATTTCTCTACAAGATTTGAGTATGCATTTTAATGTTTCAAAAACGACCCTTCATCATCAACTTTCCCTGTTAAAAGCAGCTAAGTTCATTAAGGTTGATAAAGGGATTTACTCAGCAAACACTTTGAAAATCCAATCTTTTTCCAAACTTCTTAATCAATATCTTGGAGAAATTCATGAATAATAAGAGATATTCGAGATCGTTCAAATCTCTTTGGATTGGAGAAATTGTTTCTGAGTTCGGGGGAGCTGCTGGCGGGATTGTAAATGGGCTTTTATTGTATGAGATTACGGGATCGAAGGAATGGATGGGAGCTCTCTGGTTGATTTACTTTCTTCCTTCCTTAGTACTTCAGGGAATAAGCTCACCTTTTCTTAACCATGTTATTAAAGAAAAAATGCTAAAAAATATACAACTAATTCGTTCAGGAGCATACCTTCTGCCTCTCTTAGGCTATTTAAGTGGAGAGAATTACATAACAATAATAGGTTTAATTATTTTACAATGTTTATTAGGCCTAGTTCAGCCAATATATGCAAGTCTTTCTTTCTCACTATTGCCTGATTTATGTTCTGAAAAAGAGCTAGTACAAGCAAATAGTTTATTAGACGGAACTCTTAGATTAATGAGTTTTATTGCGCCTGGTATTACATCATTACTTCTTATCGTCAGTCCTATTTATGTTATATACATAATTTCTAGTCTCATGTTTTTACTAAGCTATATATCCTTATTACAAATACCACAGAAGAGTGTTGAAAAAATTGCAACGTGGTCCAAAAAGTTCTGGTGGGACGAATTAAAAGCAGGGTACTTCACATTTTTTCAATACCCGCATTTATTAAAACTAACGATCTTATCTTCAATTGTGCAGTTTGCCGTAGGAGCAACTATGGTAATAAATGTTCCTTTTATTCGTGGGGAACTCAATGGACAAGCTTGGGAGTATGCTGTATTCTCTGGCGCTTTTCCCGTTGGATATGCTATAGGTATGTTACTGCTCACAAAGTTACCAAAAAACAATCTTTTAATGTATGCTGGTTTAATCGGTGGTGGACTTTCCTTTGTTCTGCTTTATTTCGTACCAACTATCCCATTAGCTTGGGCTTGTGAGCTAATAGGAGGAATTTTATTTCCATTGTTTAATGCACAGAGTGCTGCATACTTTCAGAGAGAAGCACCTAGAGAACGACTTTCACAGTTAAGTTCAATTCGTTTGCTATTTTTAAGACTTACTATGCCATTGGGGATTTTATTTGCATCTGCTTCATTCCTAGGAATTAGCACACGATTAACGTATTTGATAATTGGAACATTCATTGCACTTCCAGGTTTATACTTTTTAATAAAAACAATTATTAATAGGGACTCATCTCCTAAACAAATAAGAAATATTGGTTAACAAAAAGTGCAATGCCATTCAAATGCATTGCACTTTTTTTGTATTCTTCTTCAACTCTACTGCATCTATAGAATTCCTGTAGAGAGCTAATTCTCAACTTTGAAAAAAATAAGGTTCCTCAGTAAGATATGAGTATAGACACCACTCTAACTCAAAACCCTAGGAGGAACCCTTACTATGAAGTTTAAAATGCAGGACAAACAAAATCAACTAATAGAAAGAATTTCAGATAGCCACCTTGTGGTTGGTGTGGATATTGCACAAGAATTACACGTAGCTAGAGCTGTGAATTTCCGTGGAATAATAGTCGGAGATCCAATTACATTTGAAAATAATGAAGAAGGTTTTGCTAAATTACTAGAGTGGATAAACCAGTTAAAAACCTTAAGAGGATTTGCTTCCACTATCGTTGGTATGGAACCTACAGGACATTACTGGATTAACCTTTCAAAATGGCTTTATGACCAAGACATTGAAGCAGTAACTGTTAACCCTCATCTCGTCAAAAAGAATAAAGAAAACCGTGATAATAGCCGATCGAAAAGTGATAAAAAAGATGCTCTCGTCATCGCTGATATGGTCAAGAATGGTTATTATTCCTTTATTCATCATAGTTCTGAGACCTTTGAAAAACTAAGAGTTTTAATGTCTAACCGTGATATGACGGTTAAGAGACTTGTTAGTGCCATCAATCAAATCAACCGTTGGGTCGATATTGTTTTTCCAGAACTTCGACAGGTATTCAAAGATGTTAAAGGCAAAGGAGCTATGGCGACTCTTCGCCTATTCCCGACACCACTTGAACTTCGCTCAATGAAAGCAGTTGATATCGTTGAAGGCTGGAAATCCCAAATGAAAAGACAACCTGGGATAAAAAAAGCACAAGCGTTAATTGAATTAGCTGTGCATTCAGTCGGCACTCGACAAGCACTCGATGCTTATAAACTACACTTGGAACAGTTAATTGAAGAGTTTGATTTAGCCACTGTGCAACTTGAACGAGTTGAACAAGAAGTCACTTCCCTACTTAAACAAATTCCTTTCGCAAGAAAGTTGCTTGCCATCAAAGGAATTAGTGAAATTGCAATTGCAGGCATTCTTGGAGAATCAGGTGACCTCAGTGGTTTTGCGCATGGTAATTCTCTATTGCGCCATGCTGGATTACATCTTTCAGAGAGTAGTTCAGGTAAATGGAAAGGACAAATTGTCCTTTCTAAGCGTGGCAGATCTCGTTTACGGCGGTTTTTGTATTTAGCGACAATGAGTCTTGTCATGAACAACCCTGATTTTAAAGAGCTGCACGCCAATAATGTTAATGTGAAGAAGATGAAGAAAATGAAATCAATAATGAAATTAATCCATAAACTCGCCAGAGTATTAGTAGGAATGGCCAGAAAGAATGATTCTTATCGTTCCGAGAAGATCCAATCGATTTCACCAATAGCTGCCTAACGTTTAGTTGATAATTAAAGAAACACTTTAGATTTAATACCTTTCGAATACTGACTTATTCGCAGGACTCAAAGAAAGTACGAGTACCGGATTTATTGAACAAAAGGGCTCCGACCCGTTCCTATAGAAAGACCGGCCTCTACCACTTGGATAGGTGTAACGAAGGAATGAGAGGGCATTTGACCCGTTGAGACATGGGAGTGAAAACCTCCAAGGGTAGCGTGGAGAAAACGTGCATTATATGGAAATCATTGGATTTAGCATTAAATCCTTTATTAAAGTACGCCTTCTTGTAGCCATAATGTTCAAACTCATTCAATCAATCCCCTACTATTCTTTCAAGTGATTTGAAATCCTGCGAATAAGTGAGTATTCGAGAGATAATCGTATCTAACTGAGGGAGTTTAATAAATAAAAAGTGCTGCCCTACCACTACCTACTGGACACTTGCACCCCGCTAGTTAAAGATTATGGATAGTTATTTTGAAGGTATTTTTATTTAAATACACCTTTTCTTTTGGAAAGCCAATCTTCTAAGGCATCTTCGTGTTGTTTTGTGAATAATTTCGGTATTTGGTCTATTGGGAAGTATTTTAAATCTAAGGTCTCAATACCATCTGCGATAATTTCCCCATCAATTGGCTTGCATTGAAAAAAATGAGTGATAGTCTGAGCTTTATCTCCGTTCGGAAACTCACCAGAATATTTAGAGTAGACACCAATAAGATGTTCAACCTCAACATTTAATCCTGTCTCTTCAAGTATTTCTCGTTTAGCGGTTTCTTCAAGAGATTCTCCAAGTTCCATAGCACCACCTGGAAAACCCCACTCATTTCTATCTCCCCGTTTTTGTACAAGAATCTCATTTCGTTCGTTATAAACAATACCTCCAGCAAAATTAAGAAATATTAAATCGTGCCCTACTTTTCCCCGAATATAACGAATGTAGTCCTTATTTGTAGTCATAAATTCCCTCCCATTTTTAGCCTCTATCTAATTTTACAAATTATAAAGATAATAGAGTGATTAAATTAACCTGTACTTTAGTTCAATAACATGATAGGTCATCGAAAATAGCTTTGTATCTCGTATAAATTAGTCCATATGGATCGGAGAGTTTTCCTTTTGGTGTCTTTGGTAGATTTCCTATGTACTGTAATGATTCTATATGATGTTCTAAGCATAAATTAAGTCCTTTTACGGCTTTGTTATTACAGTGTTCTCTCCTACAATTTTCTTCTGATGCAACAAATTTATTTTCTGTTAAGAATCTGTCCATCAATGCCAAGTATATTAGTATTTCGTCAGGAGCAGTATAATGCTCTTCTTCCCACTTCTTTATTTCAATTGAAGGAATTTTAAACAAATATTCTCCATTACCAAAATTCCAAGCATAGCTCCCCTGCCACAGTTGATTGCATTCATTGCAAACATACAATTTTTCTTCGCCATTAGAGTGTTTAGCAATTAATTTAAATACTTCCTTTTGCATTTTACTTTCTTTAATACGTTTTGATATATCATTTCTTTGCAATGTTAAATCGTTATAGCTTTCACATCCGCAATTCATTACGAATCCCCATTTCATCTTCATATCCTACTTGAACTAACCTGCATCGTTCAATAAGAATTCTAAAAAAAGGGGTACAATCCGCACCCGTTTGTTCTTAATTATAAATTTTTTTCATTCCTATCTGTGACAATTGCCGATTTCTCTTAATAAATTCCATTCATAGTTGTAATTTGTTTTAAATTACTTTTATTTTTTAAAATCATATTTGTATAGAATGTTATTTACCTCCATTATCTGAATTGATTTGGCGTCTACATTGTTTTCATCAAAAATAACAACATTGTTCCCTGGCCCCATTGCACTATCGAATAAAATACCATCAAATCCTTTTGTTTTGATTAATTCAGTTATGTATTGAGTCGGTAAATATTCTATTTCTGATTTATTCGGGTCTACAGGAGTGCTTAATTCTTGAATAAAAGATGACAAAATTTTATTGATTTCTAAAATTTCATAAGGGGATTCAAAATCAAATGGAGATATTGGATCACTGAATAGACCAACCAATTTTAAATTCCTCTTTGGAATTAAGTGAGCAACAGTTACAGTAGCTCCTTTCCACGGCCTAATTTCAGCTATACTTGTAGCCTCATCTATAGCACAATATAAATAGCTTATTCCGCGAGGATTTGCTCTTCCTGGTGTAGTCAGTTCAGCGGGTGGTGCCATCATTTTTCCGATAGGATGTACACCTAACCTTGCTCTAAATAAATCCAACTTCTCGGTATATACAGTTCTATATTCTAAAATTTCATCAATTCGATCATTAAAAATATCATTTTTGGCTTCAGGAAAAAATCTATTAAAATGTTTTATTTCATTCTTGAAACTATCCCAGATTTGTTCCCAACCTTCTAAAGGATGAACAAAAGTAAATGCTTGCGTGATTCTTGAGTATAAATTATATGGATCAATATATCTTTCTGGGTCCCATCTCTTATTAAAGTTCAATATGTCGAATAATAAGTTTTCATCAGTTCCAGTTCCTATAATCTTTTCCGAAAATATATTCCAATCTTCATTTATTAAATCAATGAGCCTATCGCCAAATTCTGACGGATCATCATGAATCTCAGGATGAAAATATTCATAAGGTTCGGTACTTTCATAATGCTTAAATAGCCTATCAAAATCTTCGGTTAAATCATCTATATCTATAATAAATACTTCCTCACTATCACAATAGTCGCAATTTCCCACCTCATCATTTTCTCTAATCTTAGTAATTAAATGCATATCTTCAAAACAATATTGGCAGCATTTCAATTTTAAATCACCACTTCTAATCCATTTTTATACCATTATATAACATGTTGGTATTCAATGTTTCTTTTGAAGTAAAGTTATCCTTAAGCTAACCTGCCTAATAGTAGTTCCCGCAAGCTGACATGTTCTTCAGCCCATAACTTCCTATCAAAGGTGACTACTTCTTCCCTAGCCATTTTTCCCAATAATACATTGTCGTTTAAGGTATTAATTTACACACAAAATAGGCACCCATCATTGAGTGCCACGAAAAATTTTTCTATGAAGAAAAATCAAAATAATTTCTCTTTAATAGTCTTGGCAAATCCATAAGTTCCTTAAAGCTGATTGTATCTCCAATTATCTTGGTATCCACTAAAAACAATTGATCCTCAATCTCCTTAATTACCTTTTCTTCCTGATATACCATCGCACAACCTTTGCAAATCACAGCCGGTGTCTCCGTGATTTCAATTGCCCTTGACCCATCTGGCAGCTCCCAATAAACTTTACTAATTCCTAAAGCTGCTCTCCCTCCACACCACTCACAAATCATGTTCATGATCAATCATTCCCCGCTGGTTCTTTTTCTTGGCCAATTATCTTTGCTGAAGTTTGTTGTTGAGCTTTAAATTTCTTTTCTTTTAATTCATCTCGTTTTACCCGCTTATCCTTTAAAGAAGAATGATCTGGATCTTCATGATATTTTTGTCTTCTATCTAGGCGCTGAAGATCTTCTGGGACGAGATTGAATTTCTTATCATTCATCACAGCAGATATACCAACATTTGATTTATACTTTTCATATTCAGGATAAATACTCTTGAAATAACCTTCTGCAGTCCCTGAAACATAATTTTGAGGCTCTGGATAAGATGTGATAACACCTTCAAAGTTACGTAACACTACTTTGTCTGCACTTTGTGAAATCAGGTAATTAGGTTGTAGAGAAATCTTTCCTCCACCACCTGGACTATCAACAACAAAGGTTGGAACAGCATATCCTGAGGTGTGACCGCGTAAACCTTCAATAATCTCAAGCCCTTTTGAAACTGGGGCACGGAAGTGGCTAATTCCTTCAGATAGATCACACTGATAAATATAGTAGGGACGTACCCTTATTTTTACTAGGTCATGCATTAGTTTCTTCATAATTGGAACACTATCATTTATTCCTGCCAGAATAACAGACTGATTGCCAATAGGAACACCTGCATTCGCCAACATCTCGCATGCTCTTTTAGAATCCTCTGTAATTTCTATTGACGTGTTAAAGTGAGTGTTCAACCAAATTGGGTGGTACTTTTTTAAAATTGAACATAAATTTTCTGTAATTCGCTGTGGAAATACCACTGGTGCACGGGTGCCTATCCGAATAATTTCCACATGTTCAATCTCACGAAGTTTTTTTAGTATATACTCTAAAATTTGGTCGTTTATTAATAATCCATCTCCACCAGAAATTAAAACATCCCTTACCTCTTCAGTATTTCTAATATAATCAATTGCTTTATCTAATTGCTTTTTAGGTACGCCCATTCCAATTTGCCCTGAAAATCTTCTTCTCGTACAATATCTACAGTACATGGAACATTGATTCGTTACTAGAAATAGAACGCGATCTGGATATCGATGTGTTAGGCCCGGTGCCGGGGAATCTTCATCCTCGTAGAGTGGATCTTCTAAATCATATTTTGTTTTATAAGTCTCCTTAGATATAGGCACAGACTGTTTGCGAATTGGACAATTTGGATCATCAGGATTCATTAGCGAGGCATAGTAGGGAGTTATATTAAGTGGAATTGTTTTTGTTGAGATTCGAACACCTTCCTCCTCTTCAGGTGTCAAATTAATAACTTTTTTCAAATCATCCAATGTTCGTACTGTATTGGTTAATTGCCAAAGCCAATCATTCCACTGTTCTTCAGTAACTCTGTTCCAAAGATCAATTTCCTTCCAATGTCTTTTGGGTTTATATAATGTTTGTTTCATAATTGCCCCTCCTCTATACATTTTCACTCACTATTCAATTTGCAATTTCCGTGCCAACTTGAATTGTTAATTCCAAATGTTGGTGACAAATGGGTTTATCCGTTGAATGCACTTACAGGCTTTCGCAAACGCAAAAAAAACTGCCAATAAACGGGCAGTTAAATTGCATAGTATTTAAACTAATTCATAATTATTTATCGTAGTAATTTATTAAATGGGGAATTTAAAGTCGACTAAATATTAATTGCTTTCTAACTGGGGTTAGACACCGCTATGGAACCCAACAAAGCCATATAAGGACGAGATGTAATATTAAAATCTCGTTGTTATTACTTATTTTTTCAATACAAAGTGCTGATTTCTTGGCATTCCCATGCCCAAAAATTGGCATTAGTGGCATTATCCCTGTTACTGGATAATTCTAGTTGTCCTAAATTGTTTAAAAAATTTCTCAAACCCATCTTGCTTACTGTTAAATTCGATAAATAGGCGAATGGGATACCCTTCCAACAACAATACATACTTAAACTTTTTTGCTGCTCCTGAAGTTATATGACTAATCATGTGGTGGTTAATTCATTAATTTGCATTTTCATTTTTCTTTAATTCAATTTTGACATTGTAGCCATATTCCATAAACATCTGAATCAAATTAGATCCATCCAAAAGAGTCAGAGGCTTTCCTTTAGCAAATTCCCATGAATCGTTTCCATAATAACTTGTAGTTACTAATATTCCTTTTACTGCACCTTCATCTGCCATTATCCCATTCAACTCACGAACTGCTGATATAGGGACCACTTGGTTGTAACGTTTTGCTTGAATGATAAATTTCCCGCCACGAATAGGATCAGGGTCAAAAGCTACAGCGTCAATACCTCCATCACGGGTCGCTTTTGTTACTTTTACCTCAGCACCAACTGCGGAGAAATATTTTTCAAAGAGTTCTCTTACTAAATGTTCAAAATCTTCCCAGGACATAGCTGCTAAGTTTGGAATAGAATTGATCTCAGCTAAGATTTTTTTTGATTCTATAAAACGCTGATCCTCACGGTTAAGTTCCATTATTGGTCTTACTGGTGCTAACTGGTATAAAGCACCCGCGTTTAATCCCTTTAGATTTCGAAAACAATCTTTCGGTACTACCTTTTCAAGATTTAAGGCTAAAAACTCCTCCTTCATAGCCTGTAGGCTTACAATACAAGAGTGAAAATCTTGACCAGTTGAAGAATCAACCCCATGTATCCATCCATTAAATACAATAAGTTCAATTGTATTGCCATAATCAGCACTATAACACTCGTAAATATTTCGAAGTGTTAATTGGTAAATAACATCCTCGTAATATTCTTCAAATTCTTTTTTCT
The DNA here is from genome assembly GCF_020524355.2 of Mesobacillus subterraneus. Taxonomy (NCBI): domain Bacteria; kingdom Bacillati; phylum Bacillota; class Bacilli; order Caryophanales; family Bacillaceae; genus Mesobacillus; species Mesobacillus subterraneus. The sequence continues at coordinate 1,433,541 of NZ_CP129019.1, read as the reverse complement.
TCATTTTTTTAGAAACAATTTCGTTACGAGCTTGTACAAATTTATATTCAATGATGTCTGGAACATTTCCTGGTAGGGGTAAATCAAAATCAATAACCAAAGCTTTTGCTTCAGATAGATATTGGATATCAAGATTTTTATTTAATCCCTTTGGATAACCAGAAGAATCAATTACTGTACCAAAGTATTTTTCCACAAATGGAGTAACTGAATCTTCATATGCAAGCTTAAATTGTTTTACTGATTCGTTAATCTCCCTTTGTTCGTTAATAAATTCATTTTTTTCTCTCTGATATTCAGTATAGGCTAGATGATATTTCTTTTCTGCCTCATTCATTTTTTGAAGCCTCTTCTTCTTTAATGACGGGAGAAAAAACTCAAGAAATTTATCCTCTTTTGGAACATTTACCAGCTCAATGAATTTTTCTAACTCAGGTTCCTCAACTTCGTAAGTTTCCTTACTAAAAAGCTTGTCCCAATTAATAGAATGCTTTCTATTTAATGAGAATTGAAGAAGACACCGATATTCTTCAATTTGCTTTTGTGATCTTTTGGTATCTGTAATCGCAGAGCACTTTAACTTTTCAATCCTTTTTTGGTTCTTAACTTTATTTTCTTTATCTTTCCACCGCTGCTTTTGATTTTTAACTTTTTCTTCTAATTCCCAATGGGTCTTAGCTGTTATAACTTTATCTTCTTTTAGATAACGATTGGATATGTGAGTACGAAGCACTGATTAGATAACCTCCGTCATTTTCCAAGTTACTAAAAGTTTAACCATATATTTATAAAATAATAATTATAAAAACGTTACTTATTAAGCAAAAAAACATTAAGTATCCAATCTTTTACTTAAAGTTCATATGCCAAAAATTCTTGTTCGTTCATTTTATTTATGGAGCTAACTAACAATGGCTATAAATGTAACCTATACTCCTAATAAGTAAAGGAAAAGAACAAACAAGATCAAATAATTAGTTTTCAACTTAATTATTTTATTAGTGCTACTTCTAAAACCGACTGTTTAATTAGAAAAGGAAAAAGCTGAAGTTACAACGGTTATTTCACTGCCCCATAGCGAATCGTTATTAAATTTAAAAAAGGCCCCCCAAAAAGTAGAGAAGATCTTTCCTCTACTTATTTTCATTGATTGGCGAGCTTCAATAATTTATGAGTTTTTCAATGATCTTAAGTATAATTCCAGAAACCCTTTTGCCATTAGTTCTAAATTCGGATTATTTCTACATATTCTGGTGCAAGGTGGCTGGTTAGGACTCACATGGTTTGAGGTTTGATTCGCCTTTATCTTTATTTTCATGGTGACTTTTTTTCAGGTTTTATTATCTTTTCTTCCTCGTCTTTATATTTAAATCGTTCCTTTTCTTTTAGTTCCCATTTCTCCAATACTTTTAGAGCATTTAATTTTTTCTGTTCTAATGTTTGTGCTTTTGACTTACGCATCAAAAAACCTCCTATTACTTTAGTAATAAGAGGTTCTCTAGATCCTTGAAATAGTTTACGTGTATCATTAAATCATTATAAATACTTTAAATCTCCTTGCTATATAAGTCTATATTTTAAAACTTATAACTAATTGATTAAATTACTTTTAATTAGAAAAACCTCTTATTACTTCCTAGGATGTAATAAGAGGAATAAATATTTTAGGTATTAGAATGGATAGATTCTTTCTTTTCCAGGACTTTCACTTAAGTCATTTACATATTCCTCGAGTAGTTCAAGTGAGGTATTTTTATAAATGCCTATAAAAGTTAATTTTGGTACCTTTCTTAGTAACGACTCTTCTTTATACACATATTTTACACTACCCTGAAAAGCATTTAATAATTCCTTTATTTGACCTACTGATGCATATGGTCTTGATTCAAGGAAGATTTCAAATCGGAAGAAATTTACATTTTTATCCACTCTAACATATACATGATTTTTATGGACAAAAGGAATTTCCTTCTCGGAATTATCAACGATAAAACCCTCAATAATTCGACAGATATCTCTTTTCAGTGTCCATGATACAATTTCTGAAAACGATTGCTTATTATCCATTATCAAATAATCGTATTCATCAAAATCTGCAACTACCAATTCACTGGTGTCAAAACCTCTCAAATATCTAATGGGTATATCTAAGACTACAGCAAGTTTCAGGAGGGTTGTCTGCAAGCCCTCTTCTATCATTAATTCATAATTCTTTATATTAATGTAATTACCAGATGTAATTTGCATATTTTCTCTTAGATACGGAACCGATAAGTCTTCAGAATCCAGATATGCCTTTAGTCTAAAAGGCACAGGTAATCTTTCAATTAATTGATGCCAAATAAACGATTGCCTTCTTACAAACACCATGTGTTTCCACTTATAACCTCTACCAATCGGATGAAACCTTAAAAATTTTTCTAGCGTTATTTCCCCCAGCGCAAATTCATTTGCAGCTCTTACTTGATCAGTCTGGTACCCTTTCGGCTCTTTGGACATAGCTCATCACCAAAATAAGCATAGGTCCTTTTATCAAACAAAATCTCCAGTATCATAAAAACATGATAAATCTTCTCAAAAGTATTGATTAGGTTAATGCACTTAAAATATTTCATAACTATATCTTTATTATATATTGGATTCCTCGGTATTAGCTTAAAATGAAATCCAGTTAACAAACTTTATTTCAGCCTCCTTTAGCACTTTATTTGATTAAAGAGAAATGGCATAGAACAAAAATTCTACGCTAATTTTCTTTAACAAAGTAAAGCGAAATTGAATTACATGTGTTTAATTTGGTGATACTGGAAATTAGTATGACTGGTCAGGAAAAATTAACAGAGCAGAAAGTTAATTTCATAGCACTTTACGCAAGTATATTTTAACACAATATTCTAAATATTTATATTGGAGATTTTAAACCATGAGCAATCTAACAGTTATTAATAATGAAAATAATTTCGTAGTCCAAACTAATCCCGATTGTTTACCTGAAACCATAATTTCTTTTCTTGAAAGGAGTAATATTTCATCTAGTTATAAAAGAAAAATTAGCAGGGCTATAAATATTTTTCTAGCCGAATATGATATCAACCAGATGAACACTAAATTTCTATCCATAGAACATTTTAATTCTTATAAAAACACCTTAGAAAAGAAAATAGTTATGGGTGAATTAAATGCACGTACTGCGCAGGTCTATCTAAACATTATAAATTCACTATCAAAGCAATTATTTTTAGACAAACAGATCAACTTTATTTTCAATGCAACCTTAATTGAGAAATCAAAAAAAACTAAAGCTAAAAATAACGTTCCACCTGTTATTACTTCTTTTCTTGAGGATTTATCTTCTCAAAATTACAGCCAACTAAAAAACTATAGAAAAGACATTCTATACTTCTTTAAATTTTTAGCCGGAGAATTTGAAGATTTCCCAGCATCAGACTCACTCCAAGAGCGAGATGTAAAAAAATTAGAAAAAGAACATATTGGTTCATATCATAAATTCTTAGGGAGAAGAATTTCATTGAATGAAATTTCAAGAAGTAGGGCTTTGAATTTACTAAGGTGCTTAAAATTATTCCTTCAATATATTCGAAGACTGAACTTCATAAGTTTCAAATATGCTATACCTGACAAATTTCAAATTCAGCATACCCGAAATAATGAGTATGTTAATGCCAGAGAAACCATGAAATTAATAGATGCTATTCTAAATTATTCAAGGCTACCTGAAAGAAATTTAAGTGTTTTTTTAATTATTCTTGATACTGGATGTAGACCTATAGAAATCACTAATATGAAACTCCATGATGTATATACCTCAGAATCAACTATAGTGATTAGAAGCAAAAAATCAGGTCAGAGAAAGCTAAAGTTAAGTAACCTGGTAATGAAAGTACTAAGAAAATATCTAAAATACAGAGAACAATTAGATTATAATGGGGAAACTTTATTTTTATCAACAAGTAACGAACCGCTCACTGTTAATGCAATAGGTCAAATTTATGCTGCAGCAAATAAAAAAGTATTCGGAGAAGTAAAGTATACAGCGAAAACTTATAGGCATGCATATGCTACAAATGCACTAGAAAATAAAAATGACCTTGAAAAAGTATCCATGGCGCTGGGACACGCCCACTTAGTTTCAACTTACTATTATCTTGAAAAAAGCATTCAAAGACTTAAAAGGAATACTCTTCAATACAACCCTGAAACAGTACTAAAGGAGGAAAGTTAACGTGTCCTTAAAGATACAATCCAATATAGATTATGAACAGGTATGTAATGAGTTAGGGATTACCATGGAGACTTTAATGTCACTAACAAGTGCATATACAACGCAAAAAAACTCGTCAAAGGTTACTTTTTTAAAGGTAGCGGATGATTTTATAGAAAATTTAACATTGCAAGTTGAAAATAAAAAAAGAAGTGAAACTACACTGGTAACATACCTGAATTTCATAAATAGAATTAAAGAATATGTTAACGATGAAATTGATCCAAATTTAGCTTTGGACCAATTTAATGAAGTGATGCTTCTAAGATTCTTTTCTACTTTGAAGGCAAGGAGAAGTTCCAATAATCAAACTAAGGAGGAAAAGGAAGTTGACATAATAGAAAACGAAGAGAAAGAAAAATTATCGGATTATACAATTAATAAATATACTGCAATTATTAGAAAGCTATTTAAGTATGCATATATTGTTGAATATGTTGACAAAGACCTATCAGTTAGATTTGATTTTAATAAAACTAAATTACTCCCCAGGTATTTTAACAATAAACAGGTTAAGTCAATATTAAAACATGCTTATAGGAGAACATACGGTTACCGATGGTATTCTATGATATATTTTATGTTACTTACTGGGTGCAGAATTAGTGAAACAACTAATATTAAAATTAAAGATATTCATTTTGATAATGACATTATCTTTGTAAAAGGTAAAGGTGACAAAACAAGAATTGTCACATTATACCCTGAGACTAAAAAACACTTAATTAACTATTTAGATGAAACTGGCTTAACTAATAAGGAGAATTGCAATGGTTTTCTATTTTCACGGGACGAGGATAATGTTAGAAAGAAGCGGATCTCTAATAGGTCTCTTCAATATCAAATAAGTAATATTTTTAAAGATGCAAATATTAATGAAAGTTACTTTACGACTCATTCGTTCAGGCATACATTTGCTGTGAATTGCTTAAAAGCTGGAATGGAAATTCAATTCCTTTCTCAGTTACTGGGGCATACAAATCCGGCAACTACTGCAATTTATACTCAACTTCTTCCTATTGATTTAAAGGAACAAGTAATGAAAAATTATCCATTCCCTATGGAAGCTCTGCTTAATGAAATTTTTTAAAAGGAGTCAAAAAATTAGAAATGGAACCATATGTTAAGGAAATTAATAAATTTCTTCTATGCACAAATTTTACGAAGAAAACTAAAGAAGCTTATAAAGACAAACTGGAGCATTTTGGTCAATATCTATCCGAATTAACCGAACAAAAATATGGTGAATTGCATTTAGAACAAATATTTGAACTGATTGATGTAAACGGTAAAACTGTACGGTTTCTACCCATTAATTCTACTTTATTAGATCAGTTCTTATTTTCTAGAACTGATAAAGGGTATTCTTGGCTATCAACTTGTCACGCTGCACTTAAAAGTTTCTTTAAATATTTATTTAAGAACTATGCTTTTGATAATGTAATGATGGAAATTGAATTTAAATTAAAAAATTATAAACCATCGAGGATTCCACCGAGAATACTCAATCGGCATGAAATTATTAGGCTTTTACGAAGTATAATCAAACACAGTTGTAATTTAAAAAGAGATTTACTACTTTTCATTCTATTATTATCAACTGGCTCTAGAAAAAATGAAATATTGAATGCCACTGTCGAAAACATAGATTTCGACAATGATCTAATCTTTCTAAAAGAAACAAAAAACAAGCGATCACACTATTTAATTTTAAGACATGGTGTTGGTAAGCAAATACAAAAATATTGCATAGAAAATCACCTATCACATAGTGATAAACTTTTTCCCGGCTTAACTTATGATTCCGTAAATAAACTACTAAATTCATACCTAACTTTTGCGAATCTTCCCAAAGTTAGGGTTCACTCCATGAGACATAGTTTTGGAACAATGATGTTTGAATCGGGTGCGTTAATAACTACCATTCAACAATTGTTAAATCACATTGCTCTATCGTCCACTAGAACTTATATTGAACCAAACTACATTAGGAACTTTGAGTTATATATACCAGAAAACGAGGAAATATACAATAACATCAAATTACCTTGGTGAATTAGGCTGTAGGTATCTCAAAAAGACGAGATGCCTACAGTTTTAATTTATTGTTAACTAATTTTTGAATAGCTCATTTTAAATAGCTATTTTTTGTATTCAAATTCAAGCTGATACGGGTAGTACCTTCTCTGTTTATTCTGTGTGGATTTCACCAATAATTCTGCTGGAATAACTCTGGTATAAAATATCTTTTTTATAAATGTTTTAAGAGTTTGATTTACTTCTACAGTATTCATATTTTTAAGGTTTTCTATCGAATGAATAACGCCTTGTATATTTATTGTGATATTTTCAAATGATGGATTATTAATTTCATTTAATAAATCCTTTTTCTCTTTCTCTAAGTTCTGCTGTAGAGTTAATAACTCTTGCTTCTTTTCTCTTATCTGTTCAGTTGTAAAGATTCCCTCAACAGCAAAGTCTATTAGTCGCTTCTGTTGTCTTAAAACATCTTTTAACTTCTTTTCAACCTTTACAAGCCTTTCAGTTAGTTGATTTTTTAATTTAGTCTCATCGTTTAGCTGAATCATCCTGAGACTTTCCGTCAATTTATTTTTATATTCTTGTAGTTCATCGTACACTTCATTTTCTACGAATTCTAATTTAATTCCACAGTTTTGGCATTTTTCTCCACCAATTAGTAAATATTCACAGCGTTTTATAGTATAAGTACTTGTATTTTTATTATCTTTCCTAATTGTCATTTTTCTGCCACAAACGCCACAATAAATCAAGTCTTTTAACATAGTATATCCTGTTTTGATTGCAGGTTTTTCTCTAAATTGTCTTGCATTCTTTGCTCTTTCAAGACAATCCTGATTAGCTCTTTCCCACTCTTCAGGTGATATAATCCAAGGGTGAGCTTTATCCACTACAATGGTTTCTACAATTTCATACACAAACTTACCATCTTTCTTTTTCCTTTTCCTATCATTAAATACAATGGTTCCTTTATACACTGGATTTTTTATTATTCTTTTTATTGTAGGTAATTCAAAGTGATTGTTCTTTTTTGTTTTATATCCTTCTTTATTTAAAATTTCCCTTATTTTAAAACTGCCTAAACCACTTGAATGCAAGTCAAATATATACCTAACAATTTTAGCTTCCTTATCATTTATCTCTAGCTTCTTGGTTTCATTATTTCTAACATACCCAAACGGGACATTTCCACTAACATGTAAGCCTGCTTTAGACATCTGTATTTTGTTTATTTTACTGCGCTTGCCAATAACACCATGTTCATGGCTAGCAATCAAACTTCCTAAATCAAACATTAATCGGTCATTTTCATTATTTGCAAGGTCGTATTCATAGAATGGAGTAATAATGGGTTTATCAAAATCCATACAATATTGTTTAACCGTTTGAGAAATGAGTCCATTTCTTGATAAGCGCGAAAGCTCAATACATAAGATCGCATCATAATTTTCAATATTATTAAATAGCCTCTGAAGTTCTAACCTGTCTTCAATGTTAGATTTACCACCACTAATTACTTCACCATAAATATCATATGTACAATTAATAGCCTTGGCATGTTCCACCAGAATCTCCCTATGGTTCTTTAGTGTTTCTTCGTTTTCATTTCTTTTCTCCTGGCTGATTCTTAAATAGATTGCTACATGTTTGTGAAATCTTGTTTTTTCCATAAAAAAAACCTCTTATGCCTTTTTATTAAAAAAGTATAAGCAGGTAAAGTTATTTTTATACTTCCTATAAAAAATACTGTCGGGACGGCGTAACCAGACGTATGCCCTCTTAAGCCTTCGATAATTTCGAGTCCTTTTGTGACCGGCGCCCGGAAATGGCCAATGCCTTCTGACAGGTCACATTGATATATATAATAAGGCCGGACACGAATTTTCACCAGGTCATGCATAAGCTTTTTCATAATCGGAACACTGTCATTGATTCCTGCAAGTATGACAGATTGATTTCCGACAGGAACTCCTGCATTGGCAAGCATTTCACAGGCCATCTTCGATTCTTCAGTAATTTCAATTGATGTATTAAAGTGTGTATTCAGCCAGATTGGATGGTATTTTTTGAGGATCGAACAAAGATTTTCAGTAATTCGCTGTGGGAAAACAACTGGTGCCCGAGTTCCAATCCTGATGATTTCAACATGGTCGATTTCTCTCAGGTTCTTTAAGATATATTCGAGAATATTATCGTTAATTAGTAGCCCATCACCGCCAGAAATCAATACATCACGCACTTCAGGGGTATTCCTGATATAGTTGATTGCAGCATCAAGCTGTTTCTTCGCAACACCCATACCGATCTGTCCGGAAAATCTTCTGCGTGTGCAGTATCGGCAATACATCGAGCATTGGTTGGTCACAAGGAAAAGCACCCTATCAGGATATCTATGTGTTAAACCAGGTACTGGTGAATCCTCATCCTCATGAAGTGGATCTTCAAGATCATATTTTGTTTTGTGTATTTCCTTGGAGATTGGTACTGACTGCATCCTGATTGGACAGCGTGGGTCATCCGGATTCATTAATGAAGCGTAGTAAGGTGTGATATTCAGTGGAATTGTCTTCGTTGAGATCCTTACACCCTCTTCTTCTTCAGGTGTAAGATTAATAACCTTCTTTAGATCATCGAGTGTCCTGATAGTATTGGTAAGCTGCCATAGCCAATCATTCCACTGCTCTTCCGTAACATCCTTCCAGAGCTCAATATCCTTCCAATGTCTTGAAGGCTTATATAATGTTTGTTTCATCCCAATTCCCCCTAGCTGTTTTTATAGCTATTTATAATGCAAGTTCCGTGCCAAAAATGACGGATTATTCTGAATTCATTAAATTCAGCTTTCCGCAAAGGTTTGTGCATGATGCCGGGGTATATAAAGCGGGTATATAAGAAAATAACCTGCTGAAAATTCGGCAGATTAGATTGGGTTATATATTCAATTTCTTTATTTTATATTGCAATGTCTGTCTTGGAATTTCAAGGAGGACTGCTGCTTGCTGGACATTTCCGCCGGAAGCCTTCAGTGCATCATTGATTAATTGAATTTCGAGCTCCCTTAGATTCTCTCTCAAAACAAAGGAAGTACGAGTTTGTTCACTGGGATCTGGCTGGATGTTTTTCATCATCATTGGCAGGTCTTGACCAGTCAGCATCATTCTGTCTTCACACACGTTCATCATATATTCAACTGTATGCTTCAGCTCCCTGACATTACCTGGCCATTGATGTTTAAGGAAAATTGCTTTCACATTCTCGTCCAGACCTGAGACATGCTTCCGCAGCCGCTTGTTATATTGGCTGATAAAGATATCGGACAAATAAACGATGTCTTCCTTCCTTTGTCTTAAGGGCATCAGTTCGAATGTCAATACATTCAGGCGGTAAAACAGATCCGTCCGCAGCTGGTTTGCCTCCATTGCCACAGTAGGGTAAACATTCATCGCTGAAATCACTCTTACATCAACGGAAATGACATTCGACCCGCCGATTCTTCTGACAGCACCATCCTCAATGACACGAAGAAGCTTGGCTTGAAGGTCGAAGGGCATCGAATTCAATTCATCAAGGAAAAGTGTACCACCGTTAGCAAGCTCAAACAATCCAGGCCTGTCCACTGCTCCTGTATAGCTTCCCTTTGATGTACCGAAAAGGATGCTTTCAAGCAAATTCTCTGGTATTGCTGCACAGTTTTGCGCAATAAAAGGACCCGCTGCCCGGCTTGAGGCGTTATGGATGGATTGGACGAAAAGCTCCTTGCCGGTCCCGCTTTCCCCATACACAAGAATCGGAGAATCAGATTTTGCCAGTTTCTCTGCCTTCTCTTTAACCGTGATGAAATGTTTATTGTTTGTAAGCAGGTCTCTGAACGTATAGACTGCTTGTTGTTTTATTGCTTTTCCGCCACGTTGCTTGAGACTTTTTTGAATTTCGACCAGACGTTCAGAAAGCTGCTTGATTTGGGAATAATCCTTTGCAATTTCAACTGCTCCGATCAATTCCCCCTGTACAAAGATTGGCAAGGTTGTATTCACAGTGTCGATCTTATGTCCATGCAAATTAACGAAAGTTTGAGTTTCATTATAGATCGGTTTCTTCGTTTCGATTACTTTCAATAGAGTGCTAGACTGATTGTTCAATGAAGGGAATACATTAAGCAGGGGCTTCCCAACCACTTCGCTGATTCTCAGTCCATCGTGCTTGGCAGCAACTTCATTATAGAAAATGGTTATGCCTTCTGTATTCACGACATGGATGGCTTCGTCGATGCATTTCAATATTGCGCTCAAGATTTCTTCCGTCACATTTGATACTGAATTCAATCTCATCACACTCCCATATTGAGTATATGACAGAGTGCCGAAAAACTGTCTTATCACTGCCCAAAATTTGGCGGTTTTGCCAAATTCTTTACCCATACATTCATATTTTCAATTTTATCATAGATATATACATTGTTCACCAGCCTGCCTCGGTATGCATAACCCAATTGGTACAGTGCTGCGTTCATCCCGAATGATAAAGCCCTGGCGATAGAGTACGAGCAATAAATGCCATTTTCAATGAGTTCATCCTCTAGGCGGGCTAAAAGAACCTTCATCAGTCCATGCTTCCTATGCTCTTTTAATGTCGCGCAATCAGTCATTTCAGCATTTTTATAAAAAGAGTTCACTTCTGCTGATGCAGCGCTAACGATCTGACCATCATGAGCAAAACCGTAATAAATACTGCCTTCCTTCATCGTTTGGACGATATAGTCTTTATCATTCAACGGTGTGGGGTAAATTTGGAAAACTTCTTTGTATAACGCCGATAAACCTGAAGCATCAGTTTCGTCCATTTTTTTCAAAACATAATCTTTCGGAGGAGTGATTTTCTGTGCCGGCTCTGCCAAATGGTAAACACTTTTAATGATTCCGTCCTCTTGCAGCCAATGCGGTGAAGCCTTTCTATCGTCGCTGAAAAACTTCGAAAAGAACATACAATCTGAGCCTAGGAAAAATCCGTCAATACTTGCCTCAAAACTAAACCCTCGTTCAACCAGCTCGGTAAAATCTTCCCTTCTGCCCTTGATAATCAATTTATCGCCCTTTTCACTCTCTAGAAGTTCTTCAGCTCGGTCCAATACACTAGATAATCTCCCTAAATAGTCTTCAACTCTGACCCGCTTATTCTGTTTATCAAGATAAACGGTCATGTTATACTCCTTTTCTGATAAAACCATTGATCTCCCTAAATGCATCTTTGTGCCCCCTTTTAAAATCCCCATCGTATTAAAAGCCTGGCTTTTGGCCAGGCTGAGTGTTTAATCAAGTTTGATGGATACAAGCTTAAGTTCGGTCATCTCTTCTAAAGCATATTTAATACCTTCTCTCCCGGTCCCGCTCATTTTCACACCGCCATATGGCATATGATCAACCCGGAATGTCGGGATATCATTGATCATCACACCGCCTACATGTAGTTTTTTTTGCGGCTTTAAATGCTTTTTGCAGATCGTTCGTATATACTCCTGCCTGCAGCCCGTATTTAGAATCATTGACTTGATCAATTGCATCTTCGAATTCCTTAAAGGTGTTAATATGAACAACAGGTGCGAATACTTCCTCACAGGAAATTTTATCAGTAAGCTGGGCATTCAGCAGCACAGTTGGCTTGAGGATTTGTCTGTCACTTTCACCGCCATATACCAGCTCTGCTCCATTCTTCACCGCGTCCTGTATCCAGGTCTTTGCTCTTGTTACATCATTTCCGCTGATCATTGCAGCTAAATCTGTTTGCTCATCCAGAGGATCTCCTACCTTCAGTTTGCCAGCTTCTTCAATGAACAAAGATACAAATTCATCACATATCTTTTCGTGTACGAAAATCCTCTGGATAGAGATACAAACCTGCCCCTGATTAGAGAAGGCTCCAGTAACGACTCTTGGCATCACTTTTTTCAGGTGAGTCCCTTCATCGACAATCAATGCTGAGTTAGATCCCAGTTCAAGTGTTACACGTTTTAATCCTGCACGTTCACGGATGTGCTTCCCCACTTCAGGACTGCCAGTAAATGTGACCATTTTTACTCGATCATCGGAAGTCAGCACATCACCAACATTTTTTCCGCTGCCAGTCACTACATTTAAAGCACCCGCAGGGAGTCCTGCCTGATGGAAATAGGAAGCAATTTTATACGCGGATAATGGCGTCTGGCTGGCTGGTTTAAGGACTAACGTATTTCCGGCGGCGATTGCCGGACCGACCTTATGTGCTACAAGGTTCATCGGAAAGTTGAAAGGAGTGATTGCAGCAATTACTCCGAGCGGCTCCCTTTCAGTATAGGCCACTCTTCCTTCGCCTCCTGGAGCGGCATCCATCGGGATTGTTTCACCATGAAGCCTCCTCGCCTCTTCTGATGCAAATGTATACGTCATGATTGTACGGTCCACTTCACCAAGAGCAGCCTTCAATGGTTTAGAGGATTCCTCCGCGATCAGACGGGCACACTCCTCCCTGTCTTCCTGGATTAGTTCTGCCACTCGCCGAAGGATATCTGAACGCTTATGGGCGTCCATCTCTGCCATCATCCTTGCTGCCTCAGCAGCTGCATCGATTGCTCTTGTTACATCTTCCTTGCTCGCCTCTGCTACATCGGCAATAATTTTTCCATTATAGGGATTTGAAAGCGGCCGATATTTTTCTGTTTCAGCATGCTCTCCGTTAATCCATAAATTCTGTTTCATTTTCTTCCCCTCCTACCTCTGGCAGCATTCAGCAATTACTGATTCCAGTGCATTGAAGCCTTCATCCATCTGATCATCTGTTATTACAAGCGGAGCTAAAAGCCTGATTACATTTCCGTAGAGACCAGCACTCATTAAAATTAATCCTCTCTGATGGGCTTTCGCAAGTATTTCCCGGACGATTTGTCCGTTAGGCTGATTATTATCATCGAAAAATTCGATCGCACACATCGCTCCCAAAGAACGGATATCACCAACTTCGGTAAAACGATCTGTCAGTAGGCCGAACCTTTCCTGAAACTTCTCGCCGAACAGGTTCGCTCGTTCAAGAAGCTTCTGTTCTTCTATCATTTTAACGACTTCTATTGCCGCTACACAACCAAGAGGACTTCCGCCAAAGGTTCCGCCAATTTCCCCTATTCCGGCAGAATCCATAATTTCTGACTTTCCTGTGACCGCGCTGATTGGCAGCCCGGCAGCAATTGATTTGGACATTGTCATCAAATCAGGGATGACATCGTAATGCTCCATCGCAAACATCTTCCCTGTCCTGCCAAAACCGGTTTGGATTTCATCTGCAATAAAGAGGATGCCATACTGATCACAAATTCTCTTCACACCTTGAACAAAGCTTTTAGAGGGAATATTAAAGCCGCCTTCCCCCTGGATCGGTTCCATTATGACCGCTGCAATTTCAGTGCCTGGCACCTCGCTTAGGAAAAAGACCTCAAACTTTTTCAGCATAAATTCATCAAGTTCTTCAGGTGACATGGCTTTTTCTTGAGAATACACTGGGTAAGGTCATTTATATGTTTCTGGTGCGAAAGGTCCGAACTGGTACTTGTAGGGTTTCACTTTGCTAGTCAGGGACATGGTCATATAGGTCCTTCCATGAAATCCCCGTTCAAATGAAATAATTCCTTTTCGTCCTGAGTACTTCCTGGCTATTTTAATCGCATTTTCTACCGCTTCAGCTCCGCTGCTTAGGAAAAAAGTTTTTTTATCATGTGTACCAGGTGTGATTTTATTTAACAACTCCGAAAGTTCTATATATGGTTCATACATCATTACATGAAAGCAAGGGTGAAGATAGCGGTCGATTTGCTCATGAAGTGCCCTCACAACCTCAGGTGGACAGTGACCTACGTTCAGTGTGCCGATTGCACCTGCAAAATCGATGAATGTGTTTCCATCGACATCGGTCAATAATGCACCTTCGCCTCTTTCCGCAAAAGATTTAATTGTATTGAAAGGTCCAACAGGTACATTCTTTTCTTTTCTCTCCAGCAACTTCATTGCCTTTGGTCCAGGAATGGCCGTCCTTATCTTGATATCTCCCACTTTTTAATTCCCCCTCATCCTGATTTGAATGTTTAATTCCCTTTTATAAGATAGATATCAGTGCTCTTTGAGAATGGACAATTGTATAACTCTTAGTAAATGAACTGCTTTTTATCTGTGAAAAGTTTATTCGCTGATTCCACACCACTGAAGCAGTGTCAATGCAATGATTTCCGCTGCTTCAAAGATATCTTCAAGCTTGATATATTCATTTGCCTGATGAGCCGTTTCCGTCACTCCTGGACCAAAAACCACTACTGGCACTCCGCCGACCTTGGAAAGGATACCACCATCTGTAGCCCATGGAGATGCTTCGATTAATGGAGGCTGTTCCTTAACCTCCTTAAAGCTTTCAGTAAGGACGTGAATCAGTTCATGTTCAGGATCCAGGTCGCCTGGCAGCCAGCTTGCCCCGAACCATTCAAGTTCAGCCTTGTTTTCTGTTAACCAAGGATCCTGGTTGCAAACATCGACAATGGCTTTATACATTTCACGTTTTGCTTCTTCCTGTGTTTCATTTGGTGCAACCCCCCATCCTGCCCTCGATGACCGCTAAATCAGGTACAGAAGATGGCCAGTCCCCGGCCTGAATTTTACCAATATTGATAGGAATAGGAATGGGGATACTTTTAAAAAGCGGGTCTGTGATTCTTTCATTTCTCTGAGACTCCAAGCATCTCAATCTATCAATCACCAGCATCGCTTTTTCAATCGCATTGACACCTTCGTACCTCGTTCCGCCATGCGCCCCTTTTCCTTTTACAGAAACTCTGAACCACATCGAACCCTGCTGTTTTGGAAACAGCTTCATATTGGTCGGTTCTGGAATGATTGCAGCATCTGCTCCATAACCACGCAGGACTGTGGCAAGTGTGCCCGCTCCACCACTTTCTTCTTCAATCACACTTTGAAAAATGACATCGCCCTTTAATTTTATTCCTGAATTTTTTATTGCTTCCATTGCCATGAGCAGTGAAGTTGTTCCACCCTTCATATCCGTAGAACCTCTGCCAAACAACTTGCCACATTCAATATGGCAGCTAAACGCATCCTTATCCCAATCTTTTGGGTCACCAGCTGGAACTACATCGATATGTCCATTCAGGATCATCGACCTGCCTCCACCTGTTCCCCTCATGATTCCTACTGCATTCGGGTTTCCACTGAAATCTTTTCGATCAGAACAAAATGCGGGGTGAGCAGCCAGTCCGCTATCCCCGATTTCCCAAATATCCATTTCCAGTCCGAGCTCACGGCATTTTTCAATAATGACCGCCTGCGCTCCGCTTTCATTCCCTCTTGTACTTGGTTCCTGGACTAATTTTTGCAAAAGCCGTGTTCCCCTGATTCTGCTTTCCTTAATGTAATTTCTCACCTTTTGTTCAGCAGATTGCACGATATCAGCTCCTTTACTATTCAATAATCCGGATCTCCTCGGGGATTGAAAAGTCGCACGCGGTCTTGGCAGTAACTTCAGTAACAGTATGTGGAGCAAAAAGTTCAGACAGAATCAAGGAATCTTCATGTATTTTAAAAACAGCGAGATCCGTAATAATAATGTCGACACAGTTTTCGGCGGTCAAAGGCAATGTGCATGAGTCTACTATTTTAGGCACACCATTTTTGTCTGTATGGTTCATCAAAACGACTACCTTCCCTGCTTTTTGTGCCAGTTCCATCGCTCCGCCCATACCCGGAACTTTTTTGCCGGGAACGATCCAGTTTGCCAGGTCCCCTTTTTGGCTAACCTGCAAGGATCCTAGAATAGTAAGATCCACTCTGCCTCTGCGAATCATTCCGAAGGCTACAGCACTATCGCAATAAGACGAACCCGCCATGACCGTAACGGGAAAACCCCCAGCATTACACAGGTTTTCATCCTCCATTCCCTTTTCAGGCGACTCCCCCATACCAACAATTCCGTTTTCAGCATGAAACATCACACGAGTTTCTCTCGGAAGGTGGTTAGGTACTAGAGAGGGAATTCCAATGCCCAGATTGACAACCATACCTGGGACGATTTCTTCGGCTGCTCTGCGGTCCATCCTATTTCTTACATCTACTCCCATGCCCATTTCCAATCCACCCCTCCAGAAGGAATCACCATATCCACGAATACCCCAGGCGTCACGATTTCCTCAGGGTCCAGACTGCCAAGAGGTACAATTACCTCTGCCTCTGCTATCGTGAAATTTCCTGCCATGGCTACAAGCGGGTTGGTATTCCTGGCACTTTTATCAAAAACTAGATTTCCGTAAGGGTCTGCCTTTTTGGCATAAACAATTGATACTTCAGCGGTTAATGCTGTTTCGATCAAATACTCTTTCCCGTTTAAAGTCATTCTTTGTTTCCCTTTTGCAACGAAATCATGGTCAACACCTACATCTGTCAGAATGGCTCCAAGACCCATTCCACCAGCCCTGATGCGTTCCGTCAGAGTTCCCTGCGGCGAGAACTCAACCTCCATTTCACCCCTGGTCATCAGTTCGCCAGCTACTGGATTCGACCCAATATGGGAGGCGATGACTTTTCTTGCTTTTCCCCGGCTGACAATTTTCCCGATGCCGATTTCAGGGAAACCCGTATCATTTCCTATCAGCACCAGATCTTTTATTTTTTTTTCAAGAATGCCCTTTATCAGATCGGGAGGCGATCCTACTCCACCAAAACCGCCAAACATTAAGGTCATTCCGTCATAAAAATGATCCATTGCCTGCTCAAGCGTTGCTATTTTTCCGAATGGATTTTCCATCTATTATTCAACTCCATTTTCATAAGGAAATCCCAGTATTCTATATACTTCAAAGAAGGTTGCCTTCAGCAAGTTCACTAACTCGTCAATCTCACGCTTAGTGATAGTCAGCGGCGGGGAAATAATCACTGCGTCCCCTGACATTCCATCCAGGACGGCACCTGCAGGATACAGCAAGATTCCTTGATCCCTGCCAGCTTTTATAACCAGCTCAGTTAACTTCATACTTCGCTCGAACGGAATTTTCGCACCTGGCATTCTGACAAATTCTATACCTAGCAGCAAACCTTTTCCCCGTACATCTCCTATAAAATCAAACTGTTTTTTTAACTTATCAATTTTAGTTTTTAAGTAAATGGACTTTGATTCAACTTCACTTAAAATGTCATTTTTCTCGAGATATTCTAAAACTGCCAGTGCAGCGGCACATGATTGCGGATTCGCGCTAAGTGTATGGCCGCTCATAATCGATTTAGAGCCGTGCATGATTGGCTCCATGACGTGATCACTTACGACTGTCGCGGCAATCGGGGCGTACCCCGCGCCCATACCCTTGCCGAGCGCGACAATATCGGGGATGACATTCCAGTGTTCTGATGCCAGAATAGGACCTGTTCGGCCAAAGCCCGTCATCACCTCATCCGCAATGAATAATATATTATTATCGTCACAAATTTTTTTAATAGTTTCGTAGTAACCTTGTGGAGGTGTAATTGCCCCTCCCGCCGCACCAATCACAGGTTCTGCAATAAATCCTGCAATATGATCAGAACCGATCCGTTTGATTGCCCCCTCAAGCTCCATCGCACATAAATATCCGCACTCAGGTGCAGTGCTTTGATATGGACAGCGATAGCAATATGGAGGGGAAATCGATGGAAAGTCCTCAAGCAACGGAACAAATCTTGCTCTTCTGCCTGGATGTCCAGACATGGAAAGAGCACCCAGAGTAATGCCGTGGTAACTAATCCATCTTGATAGAATTTTTGTTTTTGACTTAATCCCTTTCTCTTGCCAGTACTGAATCGCAATTTTCAGGGCCGTTTCGGTTGCCTCGGAACCACTGTTCACAAAGAAACTCCAATTTAGATCCCCCGGCAAAGCATCAGCAAGTTTTTCTGCCAGTCTTTCTGCCGCCTCACTGGTGAATTGGGAGCGGTAAACAAAAGAAACCCGTTTCGATTGTTCATGCATAGCCAATATAATTTCCGGAACTCCGTGTCCAATATTTGCCGTGACAGCCCCGGATGCAGCATCAAGATACTTCTTGCCATCTTTGTCAAAAAGAAAGACACCTTTCCCATAATCAATTTCTGGATAGGTCTCATCCAGGGCAGGTTTAATTAAGTAGGACGGCTTCATAAATTCACTCCATTCACCGCAATTAAAATTAAATGGACATTCTGTAAAGTGTATGAATTGAAAATGGGAATCTTTCGTTAAGTTGTAAAAAATAAGTGGTATTGGTATTGGATTCTTGGGAAGGATGGATGTAGATCATATTTATAATTGAGGACTGCCTGCCTACATTGGACAAGTTCTGCTCTTCCGTTGGCTATTTTGTCTGAACCCGAGGTGACTTCGGACAAATTCTGCTTTTCCACCTGCTGTTTTGTCTGAACCCGGGGTGACTTCGGACAAATTCTATTCATTCACCAGCTATTTTGTCCGAACCCGGGGTGACTTCGGACAAATTCTGTTTTTTCAACGGCTGTTTTGTCCGAACCCGGGGTGATTTCGGACAAATTCTGCTTTTTCAACGGCTGTTTTGTCCGAACCCGGGGTGATTTCGGACAAATTCTGTTCATTCACCAGCTATTTTGTCTGAACCCGGGGTGACTTCGGACAAGTTTTGCTCTTCCATCGGCTGTTTTGTCCGAACCTGGGGTGACTTCGGACAAATTCTGCTTTTCCAACGGCTGTTTTGTCTGAACCCGGGGTGACTTCGGACAAATTCTATTCATTCACTAGCTATTTTGTCCGAACCCGGGGTGACTTCGGACAAATTCTGCTTTTCCAACGGCTGTTTTGTCTGAACCCGGGGTGACTTCGGACAAATTCTATTCATTCACTAGCTATTTTGTCCGAACCCGGGGTGACTTCGGACAAATTCTGCTTTTCCAACGGCTGTTTTGTCCGAACCCGGGGTGACTTCGGACAAATTCTATTCATTCACTAGCTATTTTGTCCGAACCTGGGGTGACTTCGGACAAATTCTACTTTTCCAACGGCTGTTTTGTCTGAACCCGGGGTGACTTCGGACAAATTCTATTCATTCACTAGCTATTTTGTCCGAACCCGGGGTGATTTCGGACAAATTCTGTTCATTCACCAGCTATTTTGTCTGAACATGGGGTGACTTCGGACAAGTTTTGCTCTTCCATCGGCTGTTTTGTCCGAACCTGGGGTGACTTCGGACAAATTCTGCTTTTCCAACGGCTGTTTTGTCTGAACCCGGGGTGACTTCGGACAAATTCTATTCATTCACTAGCTATTTTGTCCGAACCCGGGGTGACTTCGGACAAATTCTGCTTTTCCAACGGCTGTTTTGTCCGAACCCGGGGTGACTTCAGACAAATTTTGCTCTTCCATCGACTGTTTTGTCTGAACCCGGGGTGACTTCGGACAAATTCTGCTTTTCCAACGGCTGTTTTGTCCGAACCTGCACCTATTTCGGACAGATATTCTCTCCTTTTTTTCTTGATACAAAATCTGCAAATCCAGGCAAAAAAAAAAGGCACCCATAAAAAGGTGCCGTAATAATTGTAAACCCTATTCTTTTTGTTCGATAAAGATCTCCGTTTGGCCACGCTCTGCCTTTATTGTTGCAACTGCCCCAATAGGCAATGTGGCAAAAGGCTGGACATGTCCAAAGTTTACATTGGCGATGATTGGTATATTCCGCAACTCTTCCTTGCTGGATATAATCTTCCTTAATGCCTCTTCGGTAATATTGGAGTTCTTTTGGAATCGTCCTATCAATAGAGCTTTTATTGAATCAGAATCTGGGAGATGCAGCAGTGATTGCAGGTCCCTGTCAAAGCTTCTGGAATGGCTTTCTTCGTCATCTTCAATGAACAGGATGCTATCTTTCAGGGAAGGCATGAATTCTGTACCCTGAAGCAGGTTCATCGTACAGAGATTTCCCCCGATCAGTTTCCCCTCGGCTTCTCCTTCCTGGAGAATCAGGTAGCCATTTTGTTCGTGGAAAGTCCGATTTTCCTGGTCGAGATACCAGGCGTCGTCAGACCATGTTGTAGATGGTATCACTTCATATGGAGCATCATTGGTGACTGCCTCTAAAAATGATTCCATTGAATAATCAAGTCCATGTTTCACGCCGAAGCTCGAGAAATGGGGCCCTGAGTAAGTAACGAGACCAGCTTTCTGATAGATAGCCAGCTGAAGCGCTGTAATATCGCTATATCCGCAAAAAATCTTCGGATTGGCAGCAATTAAATCAAAATCAATGTACTTAAGCAATTGATTAGAGTTATATCCGCCAATCGCAGTAAGGATTCCTTTTACATTTGGATCCCCAAAAGCATCATGCAAATCCTGGATTCTTTCTGCTATCGAAGAGCTGAAAAACTCATCATGCGCATCTGCGTTCTTACCGAATGTCACATTGAATCCAAGCTTAGTCAGCCTTTCAACAGCCAAATCAACCTGAGCCTCTTTTAAAATAATCATGCTGGTCGCTGGTGCGATTACTCTTATTTCATCCCCTGGCAATAATCTAGGTGCAATCATACTCTCCCCGCCTCTTCTGTATTTAGGTTTATTTTATCAAAGAATAGGAAGAGTGTAAGCATGTTTAGACAAGTGCAGGCTCTGTTTTCCGTCCAGTCTTGGATTTTTGAATTATATCGGTCGCAATCCATACTCCGCATGCGCTTGCCTGAGCCAGTCCTCTAGTGATGCCGGCACCGTCCCCGCCAACATACAGGCAGCTGATTTCCGTTTCAAACCTGTCATTCAGCTTTGGTCTTGCGGAATAGAATTTCGCCTCAACTCCGTAAAACAAAGTATGTTCTGAAGCCAGACCAGGAGTAACTTGGTTGAGTGCTTCCGTCATTTCGATTAAACTCTTGAGTGTGTTATATGGAAGAACGAGTCCTAGATCTCCTGGCACCGCCTCTTTCATGGTAGGTTCCAGAAATCCTTCTTTAATCCTTTTTTCTGTGGATCTCCGCCCTTTTAAAATATCACCGTATTTCTGGACGATCAGACCGCCATTGGAAAGGCTGTTTGCCAGCCTGGAAATTTCATGTGCATATTCATTAGGCTTGTCAAATGGCTCAGAGAAAGTATGAGATACGAGCAAAGCAAAGTTTGTATTCCCGCTTCCCAGATTCGGATCTTTATAAGCATGGCCATTAGCAAGCATGATCCCAGAATGGTTCTCGACAACAACATGTCCAGATGGATTGCTGCAGAATGTTCTCACGCTAGTTCCCACGGATGTATTAAAAATAAATTTACCTTCATATAAATGTTCATTTATTTCTTCCATGACAACATTTGATGTTTCAACACGAACGCCAATATCGACCTGGTTATTGATCATTTTGAGCCTTCTTTTTTTCAATAACTGTGTCAGCCACTTGGATCCGTCACGGCCAGGGGCAACTACAACTTTATCAGCAAATATATTGTCACCGTTCCTAAGCTCAATACCTGTGACTTTATAGCCTTCTGGTGTTTTTTCGGTAATCAAATCCTGGATTTCTGTCTTGAATGCCATATCAACTTTATCTTTTAAGTACTCAAAAATATTTTTCAAGATCTCGAGATTCTGCTCAGTACCAAGATGGCGTACCTGTGCCCTTAGCAGCTTCAATCCGGCAGCATAGCCTCTTCGCTCAATTTCACGGACCTTATCTGTCATCGGATCTGTGATACTTTCGGTTGCGCCATGATTTAAATTGATTGCATCTACATATTTTATTAATTCGACAACTTTTGAATCAGGAAGATAATCCGTCATCCATCCGCCGAATTCACTTGTAATGTTGAACTTTCCATCCGAATAGGCTCCGGCACCGCCAAACCCATTCGTAATCGAACATGCCGGCAGGCAACCGGCAAAATCTTTCTTCCCTGCTGCTGGCGGACATTTTTCAATCTTCTTTTGTAAAATCGGGCAGTTCCTCCGATAAATATCGTGGCCTTTGTCAACAAGCAAGACTTTCGCTTCAGGCATCTTCAAAGATAATTCATAACAAGTAAATATACCTGCCGGACCTGCTCCAACGACAATCACATCATAGTTTGTATTCATACAGCATCCCCCGCCAATCAGTTATTTGCTTAACCATTGGTAAATATAACAAATGAAAGCAAGGTAGTCAATTAAAATTACGAACTATTAATTATAATACTCATTTTATCGTTCGTGTTTTAATGAATAAAATTAAAATAAGAGGCTGCCTGCTGTCAGACAACCTCTCCACATACTTTATTTTCAGTTCTTTTTGTTTTTACCAGTTATAGCTGCAGCAAGCACCAATGATGATTAACAAGATGAACAGAACAACGATCAATGCAAAACCGCCGTATCCGTAACCAGCACCGCCTACTCCTGCATAAGGATAACCTCCGCCACAGAAAGTGCCATGCATTGGTGCTGTTGCCATCGGTGCATTTACAGGCATTGGGGCATTATCATATCCGTACATTAAAAACCACTCCTCGTTTGTTTTTGAATTGCTTTCTCTTTACGGTATGATATGGGTACTTGACCCGTTTGTGCATTAGCCCATTTTTTCAAATTTATCGATTTTATCATTAAGGCTGTTTACAAGAGCGAGATTTCCGCTGAATTTTAAAAGAAAAATTTAATTATAATTGTCCAGAAATAACCGATAAAATATGGACAAAGATTTTTTTACCGGAGGGATACCATTAAGAATGAAATTCAGCGTTAAGAAGATTTTCAGTATAGTTTTCATTACCGCGGCAGTTATTTCTTTTTTAGCGATACAGTCAGAACATTACCTTTCCAAGGATTTAACAGTATATGAAAAAATCGAAGCGGGTATATCATTTAATTATTTGATCATCGGAGACAGCATTGGCCGTGGCGCTGGTGCAGAAAATAATAATTTGCGCTGGTACAGCCAGCTGGAAGTTCTTATAAAGGATTTCAGTGTTTCCCGTGCACGCCGGAATATGCTTGTCCAAAGCGGAGCAACTACCTTCGAAGGAATATACAAACTCCAGAAAGCTCCGAAATTTCCTGACATCGATCTCATCTTTATAGTTTTTGGCGAAAATGACCGTAAATACATGAATCCCGAACAGTTTACCTTTTTTTTACGAAAAATTAATCCGAGATGCCAAAGAGCGTTACCCTGGTTCAGAAATTATCACCATCATTGAAAGTCCATTGAGACAAGAACAATTTGCTGATGCCATTAAAAGAGTTTCCACCCATTACGAAGCAAAGACATTGGACATGCGCATTCCCTTCAAGCAATCAGGAATGCTCACAGAACAGCTAACGACTGATATGGTACATCCAAACGGCAATGGTTATCAGTTGTACGCTTCCTCCATACTTGAATTGATCAAGTATAATATCGAAATAGATGCCGAGATTGCCAGTCTGCCAAAGCCATTAACGAGGGGCCAAACCTTATACTTGTATGAAAAAAAAGCTAGTTTCTGCACGAAAAGGTTTTAGGATAGAAAATGGAATAAATATAAGCAAAGGTCTTGGAGATTATCTCGAGTACAACTTCGAAGGCTCCATCCTTGGGGTGGAGGCCATCCGAAGTCCGAATGGTGGAATGCTGAATGTTTTTATTGACGGGGAATATGTCAGGACACTTTCCACCTGGTGGCCTTTTACTCGTGAAAGATATCTTTATATCGCGAGCGGCTTGGATCATGGCGAACACACCGTTCGGTTTGAACCGGCAGAAAGTCCATCGCCAAGCACTACGAGTGAAAGATCATTGATTCAGATTTCATCCATAATCGTCGCCAAGGATAAGGAAAATTAATCATAGAAAAATCAAGGTAATATGTGTATGATACTTCCATAAGTTTTGTATAAGGAGTTAATTATGAAGAGTGTATTGAAAAATTTCATTAATGGGATCCTGACAATTGTCCCGATCATTCTCGTTATTTATGTCATTTATAAGACATTCATGTTTTTGGACAGCCTTCTTGGGAATGTTCTGAAGCCATATTTGCAAGAAAGGTACATTCCAGGTATCGGTCTTCTGACGACCCTTATCCTTATCACCATTTTAGGATGGTTGTCCACCCGATTCATCACCGGAAGCATCATCAAGCTCATTGACAGGCTATTGGAAACAACTCCTTTCGTCAAGACGGTATATTCTGTTATAAAGGATACAGTCCATTCTTTTCTTGGTGATAAAAAGTCGTTTTCCAAGGTCGCTTTAGTTACGATTCCAGGTACTAATATGAAGAGCCTTGGCTTCATTACTACAGAAAATCTGCAGGCATTCCATGAGCCATTGTCAGATCATGTTGCTGTCTACGTACCTCAAACATTCCAGGTTGCAGGATTCACTATCCTGATTCCCAGGACCGAGGTAGAAATCATTGATGTTAAACCAGAAGATGCCATGAAATTCATTCTCTCTGGCGGAATGACATCCCGCTAATGGCCAAAAGTCTGTTAATGAAAACAGCCGCTGAATCAGCGGCTGTTTTCATTTTGCCCTTACAGTTGTTTTCGGATGCTTTCCTAACTGCCGGGCATCCTGAAAAAGTGAATTCATTAGTCAAACGTCACCTCAAGGATCCCTGTCTCTCCCTTTTCAACATTTCCTTCTGTTAAAACCTTCAAAGAGGCCTCTTGATCTGTGTTGGTGATAATGACCGGTGTTACCGTACTCTTAGCCTTTTCGCTGATAATTCCAATATCAAAGGTCACTAGCTTCTCCCCTGCCTTGACTGTATCACCTTGCTTTACATGTGTTTCGAAGCCTTCTCCCTTGAGTGAAACAGTTTCCAATCCAATATGAATCAATATCTCTGCGCCGTTTTTCGCCCTGATTCCAACCGCGTGCTTAGTCGGGAATACCTGCATGATTTCACCATCAATCGGAGAGACGACAACTCCCTCTGACGGTTCAATTGCCAATCCGTCCCCCATCATTTTTTCAGAAAAAACTGGATCCGGAACTGCACTTAAATTTACTGCGTTCCCTGTCATTGGTGCTACCAGCTGAATTGTTTTTAAAGGTTCTTCTTTTTTCCCGAATAGCTTCTTAAACATACGAATCATCCCTTCCATTCTAAGAAGTATGAAAAAATCTCTGGATTAATCCTGGAACAGCTTCAGATACTCCCCATATCCTTCCTCTTCCATTTTTTCTTTAGGAATAAACCTTAGTGCAGCCGAATTAATGCAATATCGCAAACCATTTTCTCCTGGTCCATCATCAAACACATAGCCCAAATGAGAATCTGCTGTTTTGCTCCGCACTTCAGTTCTGACCATAAAATGACTTCTGTCTTGTTTTTCAATGACTTCTTCATCAATAATTGGCTTAGTGAAGCTCAGCCAGCCGCATCCAGCATCATATTTATCTCTGGAACTAAATAATGCCTTGCCTGAGACGACATCGACGTAGATACCCTCTCTTAAGTCATTCCAATATTCATTCCTGAAAGGTGGTTCTGTCCCGTTATTTTGCGTAACCTCATACTGCATGGGAGTCAATTTTTTCTTTAACTCCGCTTGATTTTTTTTCATCATTGCTTTTCCCCCCAATGATTCTTAATAAAAGCTGAACGTCCTGAACCAACCTGATAAGCATTATATCTCTCTGGGTTTTTCTTATAATAATGCTGATGGTATGTCTCTGCAGGATAAAATGGTTTTGCTGGCAGGATTGGCGTTACGATCGGCTTCTTAAATACTCCGCTTTCCCCAAGCTTTTTTTTTCGATTCTTCTGCTAACTCTCTTTGGCTTTCATTATTATAAAAGATCGCGGTTTGGTATGATAGTCCCCTGTCGTAAAACTGCCCTCCAGGATCGGTCGGATCTATTTGCTGCCAGTATAGTTCCAGCAGCTTCTCATAAGGGAAAATGTCTGGATCGAAAGTGATTTGTACTGCTTCATAATGGCCAGTTGTCTCGCTGCACACCTGTTCATATGTAGGATTCTCAGTCGTGCCTCCAGTATAGCCGGAAACAACACTGACAATCCCCGGCTGCTCATCAAACGGCTTTACCATACACCAGAAGCAGCCTCCGGCAAATGTCGCAAGCTCATGATTACCTTTTTCCATAGTGACACCTCTTCTTTCATGCTTTGG
Source organism: Mesobacillus subterraneus (assembly GCF_020524355.2). Classification (NCBI taxonomy): domain Bacteria; kingdom Bacillati; phylum Bacillota; class Bacilli; order Caryophanales; family Bacillaceae; genus Mesobacillus; species Mesobacillus subterraneus. The sequence goes on along the minus strand of NZ_CP129019.1, from coordinate 1,407,088 downwards.
ATAAATGAATGAAAATACTCTACTCAAATACTTATTCCCTATTGTATATCTTTTAAAGCAAAAAACACATTCAGAATGCTTAATCAGTAAAAGCCCCTTCCAGAGAAGGAGCTTTTCATTATTTCTGTTTGTGCTTTGAATGATGGCGGACTTCCTTACTAATGTTTTTCCAGTGTTTCTTTTCTTCAGCTTGCGCCTTTTTATCCAGCTTCCTGTCAATATAGGCCAGTTCTTTTTGCAGCTTTTTATAGCTTACAAGCCTATTTTCACTGAGTAGACCTTCGCTAATGGCTGATCTCACCGCACAGCCTGGTTCGTTTAAATGACTGCAATCGCGAAATTTGCAGCCTTCAGCATATTCTTCAATATCACTGAAGCTTTCCTTGATACCTTCCTCACTCGTCCAAAGCTGGATTTCCCTCATGCCCGGTGTGTCAATCAGTATCGCTCCTCCTGGAAGAAGAACCATTTCCCGATGGGTCGTAGTATGCTTGCCTTTATCATCTGTTTCCCTGATTTCCTGAACCAGCTGCTTTTCATATCCGGTGAAATAATTGACAAGACTTGACTTGCCGACTCCTGAAGAACCTATTAAGGTCACTGTTTTACCAGGAGCAAGATATGGTTGAAGCTCCTGAAGGCCCATTCCTTCAAGAACGCTTACTGCAATTACAGGGACCCCAATCGCCACGGCTGCAACCTGGTCTATTTTGGCATCTAGGTCTGTGGCTAAATCAGCTTTGCTTAAAATGATGACAGGGTTGGAACCACTTTCCCAAGCAAGCAGCAGGTAACGCTCAATCCTTCTTAAATTTAAATCATCATTAAGTGAGTTGACGATGAACACAGTATCAACATTCGCTGCGACTATTTGCTCCTCGGTAACATGACCGGCAGCCTTTCTGGAAAACTTGCTTTTACGCGGCAAGATTCCCTTGATAACCCCTTTCAATTCTCCTGGAGAAGTTTGCACGGCAACCCAGTCACCAACTGCTGGCAGGTCTTCACGCCCGACTGCCTCAAATGCTAATTTACCAGCTAGAGTACAAAGATATTCCCTATCTTCCAGCCATATCCTGTAACTATGCTTATGCTCTAACGCCACCCTGCCCAGTTTGAATCCATCAGGGTATTTTTCTATAAAGAGACTATTCAATTCAGCCGTCATTCCAATGTTTTTATTTGTTTTCAATTCTCATTTCCTCCATACTTTCCATAATATAAAAAAACCACAGGCACGCACAGCCCGTGGTTCATAAGCATGGAGAAAAAAAGACTAATAGTCTGTTGATCCGCTTAGGTTAGTGGGACGTGCAACAAGTAACCAACATCATCAATACATTTAACTTCCTGCTCATTGCACTCCACCTGCCTCTCGTTAAGTTATTTATAGTATATGGAAAAACATTCCGCTTGTAAAGCTTAAATTCAAACTTTTTAGAATAGCCATTGAAGCTGTTTCGCACCTATTGCGCCCAAATTGCATATTTTACATTTGAGCATTCATTAAAATTTAGGAGTGAGGGGTATGTCCAATAGGAACCAGAGTGATTACCTGCATAAAGCGGTCATGTATGATTTGTTGGCTAATTATTATAAATATCTTGACCCAAATAGGCACGTCATGTATTACCACAAACACCTGCGCAATATAAATAAGGCTGTCCAGTCAATGCGCTCTCATACGGTACCGGTTAGTCAATCCAACACATTACCATCCATGTTGCGTTTTTTGCACGCATCCCCAGAGGTGGAGGACGTCGATATTTATGTAAATGGCAGCAGAGTGCTCCGCGACTTCAGTTATAAAACGAACAGCAGCCACATGCAGCTACAGCCAGGAAAATATCAGATCGACATCTATCCTGCAGGAGATAGTGTTTCTACTGTAATCAGTAAAAAGATTACGGTAGAACCAGGGCGGATTTATACAGCTGCCATTGCCGGACCAGCCAATAAGCTAAGGCTGCTAACATTTGAAGACAACCCGCAGACACCTGTAGGAGAAACTAAAGCCCGATTTATCCACCTATCCCCTGACGCTCCTGCTGTAGACATCGCAGGGAAAAATGGTGATGTAATTTTCCCGAACGTATCTTATAAACAGGCAACAACCTATCTGGCCCTGACCCCAATGACCGTCACGCTAGAAGCAAAAATAGCCGGTACTAAGAATACGGTTGTTACGATTCCTGATGTGAAATTGGAGCCAAACAATGCCTACACAATCGTCGCGGTGGGCACTGCTAAAGGGGAACCGCCAATAGAAGTAATTTTATTGCAAGGATAAAGAGGCCGGTCGCCCGGCCTGACTTTTTTTTCTGCACTTCTTCATTTGGCCTACCAATCTATTCTTTTCTAGTTTTACTCCCTCAATTTAATAACATTTCCTTTCCTTTCCGAAACCAAAAAATAAAAAGAAGGCACCATAAAGTACCTTCTAATCCGCTGGAACCAGCAGGGTGAATTTAATATTGTCCTTTTTCAAATCAAACTTATTCACACGAACCTTGATATCACTTTTCAGCTTCAGTCTCTGCATAGATACATATACTCTTTCTTCCTTTGGCTGGATATTGACAGCATCCGGCATATCATAACTGTCACGAACAAATTTGAGTACGGTTGATACAGGAAGATTGAGTTTCCCCACTGAAATGGATCTCTGGTTCAAAATTAAATCACCATTCTTCAACGCTTGCGGTTCAAAGGTCAACTTCAATTCCAGTTCTTGACTGAAAAGTGGCAGCGTCCCATATAATTCAACTTCATCAGTAAGCAATACTTCGTAATTAATCTGACTGTTTTTTGCTTCTTCTTCTAAGTAATGGTTGATTACTTTGTTTAAGTCACGTTTGTTTGTCGAGACATTAAAAGCTACATCATCCGTTCCAGAGCCATTCGCTCCTTCTTCTAATTTTGTTTCCTCCAGTGGTGATGCTATAAGTATCCAAATTAACAGGATGGCTGCAATCATGACACCCAATAGAATAAAAAATCCGATTTTCCATTTATTTTTTTTCATTTATCTTTGTAACTCCTCTTCCCAATCTTTGGACCTTAATAAGACATGTAGTCGATGACCTGTTCATCAAGGATTTCATAGATCCTATCAGCAATTAATTGGTATCCCCGGTCATTTGGGTGAAAATAATCAGTATATAACAGATTTTCTTCATAATTACGAAAAATATCATCAATATCGACAAAGTAGGCATTCCCATCCTGCTTAACTATCGAAAGGCTTTCACCGTTCCACTCGTCAACTATTAAATTCATTTCCTTAACATCTGCAAACCAATTGTAAAATGGATTGTAGAGCCCGACTAAAACGATCGGTGCTTCTTGATTTTGGATTCGAATTGACATGAAAATTTCCTGCAGCTGCATAGCGAATAATTTTTGTTCTGTTTTGAATTGATTTAGTTTTAGGCTTGAGAAATTCTCTTTGACAACCTTCATCAAATCATTCCCGCCGATTGTTAACAAAATCAAGTCGGCTTCTTCAATAGAAGATTGTACATTTTTGTTTTTCAGTCTCTTAAGAAGCTGGTCGGTCCTATTGCCCCGCACTCCAAAATTCTCGAAATTCGCATTCTTTATTGTCTTTTCTTTTTCAAGCTGCTCAGCAAGATATGGGATATATCCCCCACCATTCGTACTGTCTCCAACACCCTGTGTCAGCGAATCTCCTGCAGCAACAATATGCAAATCCTTTGGAAAAAATGAAGTCGGCAATGGTTCCTTGATTTCCATTCCTGTTTCCTTGACCTTATTGAAGTTCCCTATTTGCAAACTTTCAAACTGACTGCAGGATCCTAATATTATGACAATTGCCAGTACAGCATAAAGTAAGGTGAATTTCTTCAACAATATTCATCACCTGCCTTTAAAAGTATTATTATTATAACATTTAATGCCACTTCAGGTGTTACTTACGCATTTTTGCTCTCTTTATCTTTGTTGGCGGTCTTACAAACGCATTTTGGAGGTCGGAATGATTATTTAATTTGTTCAAACTCGTGATGCTTATTCCTCGACCCAAAAAAACAGGCCACAAATGTGGCCTATTGAAGTGCTTTAATATCTTCAATTATTTGTTCAAAAGGAACTTCCTTCAATCCGGTATAATATTTCCTCATATCCCCGTTTTGATCGACAAGATAAAAATCAGTACCATGAATGACCTGATCTCCTGTTTCCGGTTTCTTGACAAGAGTCTTAAAATTCTCAAGCGCGAATTTTTCTATTTCCTCTTGTGTATATCCTGTAAGGAACGACCAGTTCTTGAAATCAACATTGAACTTCTTGCCATATTCCATAAGTGCCTCAGGATTGTCCACCGAAGGGTCTACACTGAAGGAAACAATCTCCACGTCCTTAAGCCCCTCTTCTTCAATCATATCCTGAAGCTTCGACATATTCGCTGTCATTGGCGGGCATACATCGGCACAATTCGTGAAAATAAAGCTTGCCATCCAGACTTGTCCTTCTAAATCCGCTTTGCTAAATGGTTCACCATCTTGATTCGTGAAAGTAAAATCCTCAACAGGATAGTTTTTTGCATCCTTTAATCCGCTGTTTCCACAGCCCGCAGCAAAGATGACTAATGCTGCAAGCATGAGTAGTGTAAAAACCTTTTTCAAAATCATCACCTGCAATCTTTCGAATAATGTCCATAGACAATTTTAGCAGACGCATTTGAGAGAAGAAAGAAAAAGGTATGAAAGAAGTGTGAATTTATCATCATTTACCTTGTGCCATTGTGAACTTGTGAATTTTTCATCGTAGTGAAGAAATCTTTGCTGAACTCTGTATAACTGAAGTTAACAGCCACTTTATGAGCTGGATATTCAGCTTTATCTATTGAATTCCTGAAATCCCCAATGCTTTGACCAAATGCCTCCCCTTTATTTACGACAATTTTAACCGGGATTTCATGGTAAACCACATGCGATTCTTTTACCAGCGCCCATAATGTAAGAACATCGTGAAGAGGGGCACCCGTCAAATCCGGATTTCGTTCTTTATAAAACTTATAGTAATAATCGAACATTGGCCTCACCAGCTTTCCTACTTCACTTCCGATAGTTTGGTAATATCTATCTAACTCATTGATCAATGCCGGCGTCACGATCGCTCCACTTGTCACATTAAGCGGAATGATTTTCACAGGTGGTTTTGCCTGTGTCAATACAATATTTGCTGCATAGGGATCTCCGTAGAAATTTGCTTCAGCCACTGGCGTCACATTCCCAGGTTCGTTGAATGCACCGCCCATAATGTAAAAATCCTTTACTTTTTTCATCGTCTCAGGATATAGGATGAAAGCAGCCGCAAGTGATGATAGCCTTCCTACATTGACGATTATGATTTCATCAGGATTTTTTTCGATGATTCCCTGAATGCCATGGAAGTTTTCAAGTGTGTAATCTCCATCAATATCAGGGATGATTGGACCGAACCCTTCAGTGCCGTGGACTTCAGGGACAAATTCAGGCCGATCTCCTGTTAATGGCATTTCTGCACCCGCAAAAGCTGGAACATCAGGTCTCCCTGTAAGCTTTTGCAAATAAGCGGCATTTCGAAGAGCATCTTGTTTTGAAACATTACCATAATCGGCAACTACACCAACAAGTTCTATCTCCTTACTAAAAAATGCGTATATGACAGCAATATTGTCATCTATCCCAAAATCACTAAAAAAAAGCACTTTTTTCAAGTCCGGGCACCTCCTTTATAAATTATACTTAGGTCTTTGAAAATAATGGCAAAAATTTAAAAAACCCTGAATTTTACTCAGGGTCTTCTGTAAAGATCGGGACCATTATCTCAAACGTGGTACCTTCACCTTTTTTGCTTGATACCTTTATCTGTCCTTTCATTCTTTCAACAATCTGGTAGCATACCATCAGCCCCATGCCTGTTCCCCGTTCCTTCAAAGAATAAAAAGCCGTTCCTAGTCTTGAAATCTCCTCCGCAGTCATCCCGGTGCCCGTATCCTTGATGACAAAAACACCGAAACTTCCTTGCTCCTCAAGCGTCACGCAAAGCTTTCCACCCTCACCCATAGCCTCAATGCCATTTTTCAGGATATTGATAAGAACTTGTTTCAATTCACTTTTATTGCCCTTTATTTTCACCTGATTCTTGATTTCAGTATGCAAAGAAATGTTTTTCGACATCATGGCGTAAGAGCTCATCAGATCCATTACTTGCTCCGCCATCTCACGGCCATCGATGATAACAAGTTTACCAACATCAGGTTTAGCTAGACTCAAATAGTCATTGATGATTGTCTCCGCCCTATTCAACTCTTCAATCATAAGCTTTAAATACATATGATCTTCCTCAGCCATTTCTTTTGAAAGGAAAATTTGCAGAAAACCTTTCACAACAGTCATGGGATTTCTGATTTCATGGGCAACAGAGGCAGCCAGCTGGCCTATTGCGTTCATTTTCTCCGCACGCTGAAGCTCCTGCTGAAGTTTTGTATGTTCATATATATCTTCCATTGTGTTTATTGCTTCTTCTAATAAGAGCGACTCCTTATCCTCCAGGTGTGTTTGGCCCAGCTGCTTTGATGCGGCTGACACCCTCTCGAATAGCTGGGAGAGCTGGGAAGCCATTTCATTGAATTTTTCGCTCAATAAACTTAACTCTGATTGATCATGCACTGGCAGTTTGACGGTGAAATTTCCAGAACTGATCTCTTTGATGCCAAAAAACAAATCATCTACCGGTTTCATGACCTTCCTAAGTCCCCAATGCAGGATTATATACACAACAGCCAGGATGGCCGCCATCTCCAATAATAACAGCAAGAGTATTTCCATTTGGTTTTCCTTGATGATGGATGCCTTTGCATCTATTCCAAGAATGGCCACCACATTTCCACTGTTATCTGTAATTGGGGCGAAGGATGAAACCCAAGATCCGTATTGATCAGTGAATACATCTGTACTCGTTATTGTCTTATTTTCCCTTGTATTTCGATATGCACTTATAAATTCTTCACCTGCATCATAATACATCAGGGAATCAAATGAGTAATCCCTGTAAATATCAGATGCAGAAAGGATATACACCTTCTGATTTGGGTATTCTTCAGGCAGCATTACATAGAATTTGCCCCGAGGAATGACGAACTCTTATCTCCCACCATAGTCAAAAGCTTCTCAAGACGCTTGATTGAAGGGTCTGACTTATCCCGTAATTCATCAGCTTTTCTAACATCCTCTGGATCAATTGTAGCTGACCAAATTCCTGCGACTCCTTCAACTTTGTCAGCCATTTGAGTCTTCAATTGTTTTGACTGCAGGTAGAAGCTCGTACCCATTATCAATACGACGACAACCGTTGTGATCATAAATGAGAACATTAGTATCTTTTTGAATAATGGCAGGTTCATTACGTTTAGCTTCATATTTTCGTTGTCACGTTCCGTTCTATGCTAAAGTGAATATTTTCAAATATTCGACATAATCCTTTGAATATCCTGTATTTTTAAAAAACTTTGAGTGATCAAAAACAACAAAAAAGCCCTGAAATTTTAAAATTCAGGACTTGAACGATTTTTTCTTATTCAATTATTCAAAGTAATACATGAACCCAATAGCGCCTGGTCCAGTATGAGTACTTACAATTGGCGTTGTTTCTTCAATGGAATAGTCTTCATATCCGGAAATCTCAAAAACAGCTTCTTTCACTTTCTCAGCGAGGCCTATTCCCTCTGCATGGGTAAGCCCTACCCCTTTAATGGATTTCCCTTTAATATCTGCGGCAAATTGATCTGAAAGGTATTTTACAACTTGCTTATGGCTTCTTGCTTTAGAGACAGGAGTATATTCTCCACCTTCGAGTGACGCAATTGGTTTAATATTTAATAATGAGCCAATCATTGCTTTTCCTTTGCCTATCCGTCCTCCCTTAACTAAGTTCTCAAGGGTATCCACGACGACAAAAAGGCGGGTTTGTTCTCTTATCTCATCCAGCCTTGTTACTATTTGTTCAACTGTTTTACCGGCAGCGGCCATCTGGGCAGCCTCAAGAACTTGAAATCCTAAAGCTTTCGAAATAAAGCGGGAATCAACCACATTTACCTTAGCACTAGTCATTTGGGCAGCACTTTCTGCAGAACGTACTGTACCGCTCATACCACCTGTCATATGTATAGAAATAATTTCAAACCCATCCGCAGCCAACTCGTCATACACCTTCAAAAATTCCCCCGCAGGCGGCTGCGAGCTCTTTGGCAATTCTGGAGCAGCTTTCATCTTTTCCATGAATTCTTTTGGGCTGATATCCACTCTATCTAAATAATTTTCACCATTAATAGAAATCGATAACGGGACAACGATAATTCCCCATTTTTCAATGATGTCACCATTCAAATCACAAGTAGAATCAGTTACAATCTTAATCTTAGCCATAAATTCACATCCCTATCAAAACACTAGATTATGACTATTATACCTATTATGAAATGCAAATAAAAATATTTACATTCGTTCCTGTAATTTGTTTTAGAATGCTAGAATTTTAGTGAAAATAGACAATTTTCCGGATTTGTTTAGCCATAAAATCAAATCCGAAAAAAGAACAAAAGCGCCTTTGTCAAGGCGCTTCAAAAATGAATCATCAGGCGTTATTTTTCAATTCAGCCGATTTGAATAACTGCTCATAATCCGGCCACTTCATAACTCTTTTTAGATACTCTTTAAAAGAATAAAACATTTTTGCGTTTCTTTCCTGATAGATCGCTGTAATAAAAGTTTGCAAACGGACTTGGATCATAAAATAATAGGTGCTCTCTTCTTCCAACACAGGAATATCCACGACTTTAACCTTCTGTCCAACAACATTTTTGAACTCTAGGCTTTTGAATAACAAAATATCAATCCTCTTTTATACCCGTTTGAATATATTATACCCTAAATCAGGGTCGAAATGTGTCTGTTTACGGAGATAAAAATATTTTTTTTAAACTTTTTTGATGCCGATAACTTAGTATTCTTCATGAATTCCAAATGAAAAATATGGGTGCTTATAGAGATTTTGGTCACAGAAAAACGTGTGGAAATTCCACACGTTTGAATGTCTGTTTATGCTTGTTTTAGATCTTGATCCATATCCTTACTTACAAGGATGATTCCTCTTCGCTATCCTCGTCCATATCCCCATATTGCTCTTGCCATTCTTTTTCCTTCTTCAGCTTACGTTTGTAAACAAATTTGGATAAGTTCACGCTAATTTCATACAAAACCAGGAGCGGAATCGTAACCAGGATATCTGACATGAAATCAGGCGGTGAAATAACGACTGAAATGACAATCAAAATAAAGTAAGCATACTTCCTTACCTTAACAAGGACGTAAGGATTAATGACTCCCAAGGAAGTCAAAAACATGACGACAACCGGCAATTCGAACAGTACTCCAAATGGTAGGGTCATATTCATGATGAACTTGAAATACTTTTCTGCTGTAAAGTTCGTAACAAGCATATCCCCGCTAAGTTCCACGAGGAAATTCAGAACCGTCGGGAAAATCACAAAGTATCCAAAAGCAAGACCCACGAGGAATAATATAAATAAAGCCGGGATATACGAAAGTGATATTTTCCTTTCAATCGGCCTGAGTGCTGGTTTGACAAAAAGCCAAATCTGTGTGGCCAATACCGGAATCGTACCAGCAATCGCGATGATGGTGGCAAGCATGAAGTAAATCCATACGATATCACTTGGACCCAATACTATTAACTTTACGTCCAAATCCCGGACAAAAAAGTTATATATTTCCTTAACATAGAAGAAACCTATGCCAAAGAAAATAATGAATGCTACAGCCGAAACAATCAGCCTGTTCCGCAGCTCATCGAGATGATCCACCAGATTTAATTCTTTATCGTCCATATAACAATCCCCTGCCAATTCCGTTTGGTGCATTTCTTGAATAAAGCCTGTCTTTTATTAGCCTTTTAAGAAAAAAGGTGTAAGACATAAGCATCTTACACCTTATTTAGTAACTTTCGTAATTTCCTTCTTTTCTTCTTCGAAATCTTCCATTACGTCGCTTGTCAATTCACGAGTTGACTTCTTGAATTCACGAAGCGTCTGTCCAAATGCACGTCCGATTTCTGGAAGCTTCTTTGGTCCAAAGATAATCAAGGCTAATACAAGGATCAAAATTAGTCCAGGAACTCCGATGTTTGATAACATATCAACATCTCCTTTTTCATATTGTAAATCTACTATGATTATAGTACTTTTACTCCCCAAAGTGGAAGTATCACGTGAAAGTTCATAAGAAATTCACAAAGATCTAAGTAATCCAACAAAGTGTGACATTTCTTATTTTATAACATCTATCTTCAATTATCTATTATAAATATTATACCAGTAAATTAAACAGCTGATTGTCCTTATTCAATTCCATGAAGTCAAAACCCTTATTTTCCATACTGGCGATCAGTCTCGGGTAATCCTGCCTGTTCTTCAATTCAATTCCGACGAGAGCCGGACCGCTTTCTTTATTATTTTTCTTAGTGTACTCAAACCTTGTAATATCGTCCCCAGGCCCAAGTACGTTATCAAGGAATTCACGCAACGCACCTGCACGCTGCGGGAAATTAACAATAAAGTAATGCAGCAAACCTTCATGGAGGAGCGACCTTTCCTTAATCTCCTGCATCCTGCTGATATCGTTGTTGCCGCCGCTTACGATACATACAACTGACTTTCCTTTTATCTCATCACCGAGAAGATCCAGGGCAGCAATCGGCAATGCTCCTGCCGGTTCAGTTACAATCGCATGCTCATTATATAGCTCGAGAATAGATGTACACACTTTCCCTTCTGGAACTGCAACTAATCTCCCCACATTTTCCTTACAAATTTCAAATGTCTTACTGCCTACGCATTTTACAGCTGCTCCATCTACGAATGTATCAATTTGCTTTAGGGGAATAACACCATTTTGGTCAAAAGCAGCTCGCATGGAGGCTGCACCGCTAGGCTCAACTCCAACCAGTCTGGTGGTCGGCGATACGCTTTTTATATATGTACTCAATCCTGCCATTAAGCCGCCACCACCAATACTTGCGATGATATAGTCAACAGAATCCTGACAATCATTCAAGATCTCCACCGCAACAGTTCCCTGTCCGGCAATCACTTTTTCATCATCGAAGGGATGGATGAATTCCCTTCCTTCTTTTTGAGCACATAGCTGCGCCTCCCGATATGAATCATCGAATGTATCCCCGACCAGGACAATCTCGACGAACTCACGGCCGAACATTTCCACCTGGCTGACTTTTTGGCCAGGAGTTGTCGCTGGCATAAAAATTTTTCCGTTTACTTTCAGCTGCCGGCATGCATATGCTACACCTTGAGCATGATTACCTGCACTAGCGCATACCACACCATGATCAAGCCCTTTTTCCCACAATAACTTCATTGAATAATAAGCGCCCCTTAATTTAAATGAACGGACATGCTGCAAGTCCTCGCGCTTTAAATAAATATCAGCTTCATATTTTTCAGATAAACGCTCATTCAATTGCAATGGAGTATGGGCAACAACCTCTTTAAGATGCCGATAGGCAATTAGGATATCCTCTACACTTACCCACTTTTTCCTCATAGTATCTTGTTCCATTTTGTCACCCTCACTTTGAAAAAAATATTAATTTGTCCATTATAACATGAAAAAAACTAATGGCGATTGAATTTTTTAAATATTTAAAATTCTAGGCTTTCATGTTGAATAAAATGGTAGTAAAATAACATATAATAACGAAAATATGCTGGAGGGAATGAGAATGGAATTTTCACTAAACAGTTATGACGGGGCTTTGCCGGTAGAGGTAACACTAGATGAAGACAATGGCCGCTATATGATTCGCAAAAGTGATACGAGCGGAGAGTACTTCAATAGTCCGCTGGAAATGGTAAGATGGATTCGTGATAACTTTAAACCCGACGATTTTTGCATACCTGCAGAATTCACACAAATGATGAATAGCCTTTCACAATTCGAATAACAACTCCATGACATCATCCAGCCATTTTTTCTAAAAATGAACAGCCCCTGCGATAAGCAGGGGCTGTTGACATTTAAAGAATGATTATGAGGCAATTCTTTTTTCCTTACGGGATTGAAGGATGGTATCCCTTATTTCTTCCGCAAGGGAAATCAGCTCTTTATCTTTATAATGCTGTCTATAAACTGGAGGACTTACGATTACTTTTATTTTTGAAGGTTTGACAAGACGTCCATTTTTTTCAAATACATCTGCTGTGCCCTGGATTGAAATCGGGACTATCGGAACACCAGAATCTTTCGCAAGACGGAATCCGCCTGCTTTAAAAAGACCTACAGGAGCACCTTTGCTTCTAGTTCCTTCCGGGAAAATCACCAGTGAATTTCCTTTCTTTAAAAGTTCCACTCCTGACATAATTGAATCAGCAGCTTTGTCACGATTCTTCCTGTCAATAAAGACACAATTGATGGCTTCCATCCAGGAAGATAAAACCGGTACCTTCTTCACTTCTATTTTCGAAATGAATCCAAAAGGCTTTTCAATGGCGCCAAGAAGAACAGGTATATCAAAATTACTCTCATGGTTACTGGCAAACAGCACTGGACCTTCAGGAATGTGATGAAGTCCTTCTACCTCTATCTGCGATCCTGTGAGTGCCATGAAAGTTTTTGCCCAGTTTTTTGGTGTATCATGAATTAGTTGTCTTTTTATATCTGATTTCATATCATCCGGCAGTCTCTTTACTCGTGAAAGCCTTGGGAAGGTATATACAAGATAGCCGCCCATATACAAAAAACACGCAATTAATCGAAGCATTGGATCCTCCTAATGTTATTCTGTTGTCATTATAATGGATTAGATCAATCAAGACTATATACTTCAAATAATTTTTTCAGAATCACTGAGGATAATTTATTGATCGCATGCCTCGAAAAATTCGGAATTCTGCATAAGAAAAGCACAAGCGTCTTGGTTAGCCCCTACAAGCGCTGGAGGGTCGACCGGTGAAGTCGTTCTTTGACTTCACCTGAGGGGACCGAAGCGACTCGAGGGGCTAGGCGCTGGAGCTGGCTTCATGAATGAACCAGGATTCAATACTTTTCAAAAGTACTTACCTATTAATAAAGCAGCCCAATTATTATGGACTGCTTCGGCATTACTTCCGTTTATAAATCAAAAACTCATAATCGTAAGGATTTCTTTCATCCTTCAGTCCGATTTCCCTTGATTCAAGCTCCCATTTATCAATGTCGAACACCGGGAAAAACGTATCTCCTTCAAACTGATGATGAATCATTGTTAAATAAAGCTTGTCTGCCTCTGGTAGTACTTCCTTAAAAATTTCAGCTCCACCGATGACAAATATCTCTTCAGAGTTGTTCTCAGAGGCATAGGCTACCATTTCCTCTATTGAATGCATCACTGTGCAGCCCTCTGGATTGTAATTTTCATCCCGTGTAATGACAATATTTTCTCTGCCCGGGAGAGGCTTTCCAATCGAATCGAAGGTTTTCCTGCCCATAACAATCGGATGTCCCATCGTCACTCGCTTAAAGAACTTAAGGTCTTCCGGAAGCCTCCACGGTAGCTGGTTATGGTATCCGATGACTCGGTTTTCATCCATTGCCCAAATTAGTGATATCATACACTGACAACCCCTTTGATATGCGGATGCGCTTCATAATTGACCAACTCGAAGTCATCATATTTAAAATCAAATATGGATTTGACTTCAGGGTTGATTTTCATTTGTGGCAATGGCTTAGGATCACGGGTAAGCTGAAGTTTAACTTGCTCCACGTGGTTCGAGTATATATGAGTATCTCCGAAAGTATGAACGAACTCGCCTGGCTCCAGCTCACAGACATGGGCGACCATTAAGGTCAGCAGCGCATAGGAAGCGATGTTGAACGGCACGCCGAGAAACACATCTGCTGATCTTTGATACAACTGACAGGAAAGCTTGCCATCAGCTACATAAAACTGAAACATGCAATGGCATGGAGGCAACGCCATTTTATCGATTTCAGCTACATTCCAGGCATTGACAATCATCCTTCTGGAATCAGGGTTCGTTTTAATGGTATGAATCAATTCTGAAATCTGGTCTACCGTTTCTCCGTTTGCTCCTGTCCAAGAACGCCATTGTCTGCCATAGACCGGGCCCAATTCACCATTTTCATCTGCCCATTCATTCCAGATGCGGACCCCATTCTCCTGCAGGTATTTCACGTTTGTATCGCCATTCAGGAACCATAGAAGTTCATGGATGATTGATCGTAAGTGGAGCTTTTTGGTTGTTAGCAGCGGAAATCCATCCTGGAGGTTAAAGCGCATTTGATAGCCGAAAGTACTGATGGTACCAGTACCTGTCCGATCTTCTTTTTTTACACCAGTGTTCAAAACATGTTCGCAAAGTTCTAGATATTGTTTCATGAATTTCCCTGCCCTTCAAAACGTTGAATTTCTTTTTCCTATTTTAGCAAATAAATCAACTATGGTGGAAGGAATTCTATTATTACTTTGCTATGGATTGCGTATTTCCTGCCAAAACACCACTAAATAGCAAAAAAGGCCTACTTAAGGCCTTCGATATATTGATAAGTTTGCGGTGCAGCTTCCTCAAGCAGCTTGGCCCTGCAATCCGCCAATATAGAACATCGCAAAGCATTCCGCAAAGAATTCCTCCGGATAATCAAGGAAATAGGCACGGCCTGGGAAGAGCAGCCGACTTTCATGCTTCCAGATTTTCAAGAATCTTTCTTCATTCCTGATTCCTTCATAAACATGGCGGTCAAGAGAGTGTGCCAGCTCATGCAATTCGAGGTTTACCGATCCATGTCCCTTCCCTTTCTCACTGCTGCCAATCTTAACAAGTACGGTCCTTGAACCTCCAATACCCGGAACCTGATCCCAAGTTTTATCAGAGGTATAACCCCGCGGAACAATCCCCTTCAAGTGGCTTGCACTTGGATTATCGGTCAATCTCCCTTCAAATAACTTTACTTTAATATTGCTGTCTACCGCTTTAATGATCATACTTTCCGGCAGGAGCATAAGCCTATTGATAATCCGGGCTGCTTCCCCTTGATCAAAGTCCTTTTCTGGCAGAACAATCAACTTACCGGCAAGATGGACGGTATCTGGCTGAAGCGATTCATATAGCAGAGATTGTTTAGGATACTCATATAAAAAAATGCCATCCATATTGGCATTGGAACTGCCAAGTAGTGATAAGGAAAGTATGATAACAACGAATATTTGAAAAATCCTTCGCATTTATTATCCCCTTTCCTGAAGTGTTTTTTCGAAGATGCAATAAGGGATGATGGAGTGTAATTATCGAGGAAAACATATTTATATTATTCTATTAAATTATAACATATGGTTGCTTGCCTGCAGGCTGAGAATTTCAGGAAATGCTTACGAATCCTCCATTATTTTTCGATAAAAAAAAACTCATCCAATTCTATATTCGGATGAGTCAGTCTGGTTTTAACAGCTATTGCAGCTTACTATTTTTATATTTTTTTTGCAGCTCTTGCAATCGTTGCCTTCCTTCTTCACGCAGCCGATTGTTTTCTTCCTCAATGGCTTTTGTTTCTTTTATCCCCTTAAGGATTATATGAAAGCATTCTTCAATCGTCTCAATCTTTAATCCTGGTGCACCTGATAGTCGGGCAATATCCACACTCCGAGCAGCAATGTCCTTGGCATTTTTACTCATCATTTCATTGGTGCGTCGATCGAGCTCCTTCAGTGATTCAGCCACCAGTTTTTGTCTCTTTGCTGTAACAGCCTGTATTAAGCCGCTTTTAAAAATTGGAATGGTCGTGACAAATGCCGAGTTTATTTTGCCAATCAGCTTGGCATTTCCTCGCTGAAGCAGCTTTATTTGAGGTGCGGTCTGCAGTGCGACCAGCTTTGCCAATCCAAGGTCATAAATTCTTTGTTCAAGAAGCTCGATTGCATTCCTGAGTGAATCTAGTTCCATTGATGACATTGTATCTCCATTCAAAGCCTCTTGTTCAAGTGGTGGA
The DNA here is from genome assembly GCF_020524355.2 of Mesobacillus subterraneus. Classification (NCBI taxonomy): domain Bacteria; kingdom Bacillati; phylum Bacillota; class Bacilli; order Caryophanales; family Bacillaceae; genus Mesobacillus; species Mesobacillus subterraneus. Next base: position 1,391,003 of record NZ_CP129019.1, on the reverse strand, counting down.
AGCTTTGTTGTTTTCAGTTCATTCAGCTTAAGCTCACCAGCCACTACATATTTTTCTAGTGTCAGGTAATATTGGTGGTTCTGTTCATACATGCGTTCAAGCCTGGTTGTCGTTTCTGTCATTTCACTCTGGTATTTAGAGATTTCCACATATACCTTTTCGATGTCCTTCCCCATAGACTGGTATTTGCTATAAAGTCTATCTAGCATCTTTTCACTTCTCTTGAATAGCTTACTGAACAGACCACCTGAGGCTTTGTCGAAATCCTTTTTGTCAAACCGATCCATGATCTTCCCAAGCTGCATTAGTAACTGCCCTGAGTCCTCCACATTGTTCGTCCGCATTACGCCAAGGATTTGATCAGAGAAGCTGGAGATTTCAACAGCGGGCTCCTTGCCGTATTCGAGGATTTTAATGATATCGTGTTCATCAATGCTCCGTGCCAGATTCTGCACCTCAGGCTCATTCCGCAACGCCAGCTTTATATCAGAAGCTGGCTCTCTACTCAACCGTTCCTTAAGATTATCAATTGGGGAGCTGGCATTTTGACCATTGATAGGATTCATCAACTTAATCTCTCCTTAGGATTTTTAGGATACCTTGAAAAATAACTTTCTTAAATGCGGAAGGTTCCTTTAGCTCTTGTTCAAATACAACATCCTCGAGCCAGTGGGAAACGAATGCGCCATTTTCGATGTATTTTTCTATGTCACTGTGACCAGCCGGGTTATAAATGACCAAATCAACACCTAGTTGGTTTAATAACAGCAGAAGCGCAGCATCTGGTCTTGTCAGCGATCCATTGAGTTGATTATCAAAAACAATCAACTTTGGCACGTTCTGGGAGTAATCGAATTTCTGGAGCATTTTCAAAATGAATTCTGGAATCTGCATCGCCTGGTTGAACAAATATACCTTTACATCCTCCTCTTTCTCACTGTTTAGAGGCTTCAGCTTCGGTACGGCACAAGTATTTCTGATTGCTGAAGCAAGACCTTTCTGCAGTCCAGAAGGCAGGTGATTGTACTTCCAATAATGGGCACCTTCCATCTTTTCAATATTGAGCAGCCCGTCATAGTCCAATGACTTACGATAATGAAATCGGAAGTCATTGTTCGTACCAGGAGAAAATGGCAAACTTTTAACTAGATACGTATTTTCCTGCAAAATTAATCGATGGAGGCGGTTCCAATATTCACGGCGATTACTTGTGACGCCATTAATTTTTGCAAAAATGGCAGGAATCTTTACCGTTCTGTTCTCGACTTCAAAACAGGGTCTGATCATCGACTTTTCCCTGGCAACTATAAACAATTCGTCATACGTTGTCTTCAAGGTAATGGCATTAGGTACGTAATCTCTCAACTGCCATGGTTTATAAAAAACCGTTCCCTCATAGTTTAGGATTTTTTCAATTTCCTTAGATGCCCTGTATGCCACAGTAGTAGTCTGCAAACTTTTTTCAACAGGCAATGGCATTGGAACACCAGTCTCCGGAAAAGTATGGACAAATTCTCCCATCCTACCTAGCGGATCTAAGGCTAATACGTCATTTCCCGCCGGTGTGAAAGTAACCAGATCTCCTCCAAATTCAATCAGATAGTATAGAAGATACTGATGGCTTACCCTGTAGTTTCCATACCATAGAAAAGCAGGCATTCCCCCTTCAGGATCTGCTTTTGTCAAATGGCAGCTCAGATGGTGGGTGATCCATACTAGGACATCGTTAAGAACAGTGCCGAACTCTTTGCTCCCCAACCCACCTTTTTCATTTCTTAAATACATTTGGATCATTTTAACTGCCGCTACTCTTATCTGTTTCTTAATCAAGAGATTTTCTGAAATGGGCAGTAAATTTTCTTGATCCAGGAGTTCCACAAATTGGTATACTGACACATGCTTCTTATTACTAATTTCGGTAATTTTCTGGATAGATTTTAAATGATCATTTGATTTATTCAACAACAGATCGCTCAACAAGATTAGTCCATTGGAGTGAACATAGGCTTGCAATTGATGATAATACTCAACTTCATCATGCGGAATGCCTATAAAACTAGCTTTGACTTGGCCTATATGTATGTTAGCACCATCTTTTTTGTAAAATGGTCTCTCGCTTGCCGGAGTAGTTAACAGCTCGAGCCAGTTGTAAATTGTAACAGGCAATGGATGTAGTATTAATTTTTTCATTGACGAATACATAGAATCACTTCCCGCCGAGGACGATAATCTTAAATTAATGATTTAAATTGGCTGATTATACTAATTATCATAACATAGATGTTAAAACACCTATTGGGCTTGTAATAGCAGTACGGACTACCTGATCAAAAGTTTCAAGAAAGTTCATAAATACTGAATTTCACCTTTATCCCTGTCCATGCATATAGATGAATACTTAAACCTGGAAGGTGAATTCACATGCGATTTATTTTTAAAAGAGAGCCTATTAAGGATTTGCGGTTGGAGTTACGGAAGGTCATCCAGGCAATGTGCTCCGGTCATCTTGTTTTAGTTGATCTATTATTCTATTCACTTATTTTCACTGTCTTAATCCTCCCAGCAACCTCTCCTATCCTCCACTTCACAGGTACTTTTTTACTCATATATGTATCATTTGCCTGCATATTCTTATTTGTCAGAAGGACAGTTAGAGAAAACATTGATTTTCACGAAAAGTAGGATTCAAATTAGGAAAATTAAAAAAGGAACAGACCTGTATCCGTTCCTGTGTTCCTTTATTGGACATTCTTTTGCTGTTCGCTTGCTTCAGCTTTTTTGTTGTTCATGTAATGGATAACAAATGTTGCTGTAAACGTAATCAGCAACAGAATAAAGAAATGGGCATGCTCTATATGGATGCCAAAAACGCCAGCCAACATTTTTGCGGATATGATAAAAATCAGAATATACGCAGTCGTCTCCAGTTCAGGTATCTTTTCAATCAATCTAAGGAATACACCCGCAACTCCTCGCATCATCAAGACACCGAGCATACCTCCAAGAAGCAGGACCCACACTTCTTCGCTGATCCCCAAAGCAGCCAGTACACTGTCTACTGAGAACGCAATATCCATTAATTCTACTGCGGCAACCGTACCCCAAAATGTACCAAACAACCGGATCAGCAGTCCATTCTGATTGATTCCTGCAACTTCCTGGTCATCCTGACTCTTCTCTTTTTTCTTTTCAATAAAATATTTAATTGCCAGCCAGGCAAGATAGCCTGCGCCCAGTACTTTCACCCACCAGAATTCGATCAAATATACACCTATACCAATTGCGATAAACCTGAAGGCATATGCGCCCAATAATCCATAAAACAAAGCTCTTTTCCTCTGTTTATCCGGCAAGTGTTTGACCATCACAGCCAGCACCAGGGCGTTATCAGCAGATAAAAGCCCTTCGAGGATGACGAGTGTCCCGATTAGCCCCCAGCTGACAGGATCAGTTAAAACCTCAACCCACATATCCCAATTGAAAAACTGGACATAAGTATCAACAAATCCTTGAAATATGTCTGCCATTCTAGATGTTCCTCCCATTTTTTGGTTCTTAGGAATTGTATAGAAAAACCCAGCATCAGCCGGGCTTCTATAAAAACTTATTTCGTTTTCCTCAATTTAAGTCCTAAATCAACCAAAATAAATGAGATTTATACTTGTTTCATTATTCAACCCAGCATTTTTTCTGGAGGTAATCCTCAACTTTTCCATTTGGGCGGAGTATTTTTCGCCCAGAAAATTCTACCAAGCTCGTAATGGGTCTGAAAGTTATCATGATAAGTGTGATAATGGAAATTAAACCAGAAACCATCCTTAGGCGGCTGGTCTCTTCTGACGTGAAACCGGATAATATCCTTGCCATTATCCCCGATTATATGAAATATTTTTTCAGACGCTCCGCCACCAGGTATTTCTGTAATACGGAGAGAATTGAGCTTTTCTCCGGGATACTGGAATGCTACCATTTCGATCGCCTTTTCGATGTTTGGCAGTATAGTTTGCCTGAATTCATCCTCAATCACTGGACCAATTTTCGCACCGAATTTCTGGAAGGACTGTTGTTCTGCTTCCATCATTGTCCGGTGTATGAACAATTCCCTCTCCGCTTCCTCATCTAAGGGGAGCTCGAGCGTATCAACGAAACTTGTTTCAGCAGCGGTCGATTTTTCAGATCTTTCTGTTGTAGTTGTCAGAAACCCATTAACCTGAGCAGGAGACACCATCCCAAATGTAACCATTGAGATCACGACAACAAGCGATTTGCGCAGCCATGCGGGCATGTGGATCACATCCTTATGTAAATAGGAACAATTATCTATAAAAATATTAATCTGTTTAAGTTAAATATCCATGTGTGTAGTAATAACCTGAATTGGTGATAATAAAAAATAGGCTTAGTATTATTATAACTTGTTTATACGTAAAATTGGGCAAAGGGTTTCAGATTTTTAAAAAATGGTAATAAGGAAATATTAGAGGCTTCAATTGAAGTTAAAAAGGGAGGTCATAAGTATGGAGTGGGTCGCTGTTGCAGTCAGCCTTTCTTTGCTTGCTTATTTTGTCTTTTTGGCAATAGCGGATTAAGCCCTTGTTGATGAGGGAAGTGATGAGTGATCTATTCTCCTTCATGTTCTGTTATTCCTATATTCTATTACATAGAAAAAGAATGGGGTTTTGCCTCATTCTTTTTCTATGGTTCCAAAATGAAATTTAGAGGATTTTCTTCTGTAAACATTGAATCCAAACTCTTCGAAGCGCTTGCTTTTGAAATGGTCTTTCAGGACTACCCTTTCCCTGGCTACACGAATTGCCTGCTGAATGACTTCCTCTGTTAGTCCGTCATATACAGCGAAGTGGCTGAGGCTCCTGATTCCATCCGACTCCAGAATCGATTCATCGAACATTGGATCAAAATAAACACAATCAAAACTCTTGTCTTCCTGAGCCTTAAGGAACTCTAAAGAATACCCGTTAATTACTTTTATTTTACCCATAGCATTATTGAGCGCTTCATATCCTGAATCCCATGATTTAAGCCCAGTTTTGACTAAATATGCGAGCTCCTGTCTTGCTTCTATCCCTGTGACAGAACCTGATTCACCAACAATAAAGCTAGCTACGATACTATCTGAACCAAGACCGAGTGAACAGTCAAGAAAGTTTTTGCCTTCCTGCAGTTTTCCTGCATCTAGGAGAGGATCACTTTCCCCTTTCATCAATCGTTTTACTCGGAACATAGCGGAATTCGGGTGGAAAAAGAAAGGCTCTGAAGCTCCTAATGGGAAAAGCTCGAGTCTCTCTTTGCCCACTACGAGGCAGTCGTCCTTCACGATATTCTGAAGTGCTGATACTGACCTTTTGTTCCTGGATACAAAATCTACTTCAAGCTCGCAGGCAATTGCTCTGGCATTAGCTGTCATTCCCTCATTTGTCCTGCCGGCAGTTGTCACAAACACACACAACACTTCCTGATACTAATTTTTAATTATTATAACTTCCTGGTTAACAAAGAAAAAGGACGTCCTTAGACATCCTTTTAACAAATTATAACATCGGCGATTATCTGTTCATTCTAAATGGAGATATCCTGAAATCAACTAAGCTTAGCAATGAGCATCGAAGGCAGATGTTAAGTTATCCATGATTGCTTCCATCGGCTGGCCTTCGATATCATGGCGCGGAATGAAGTGAACAACTTCTTTGCCTTTCAGCAGTGCCATTGACGGTGAAGATGGTTCAAGATCTGTGAAGTACTCTCGCATTTTTGCCGTTGCTTCTTTATCCTGTCCTGCAAAAACAGTCACAAGATGATCCGGTTTCTTCTCACTTCGCAAGATTGATTGAGTTGCTGATGGACGAGCCAGGCCTGCCGCACAGCCACAAACAGAGTTCACTACTACAAGGGTTGTTCCCTCAGCATTTTCCATAAATTCTTCTACTTCATCCGCTGTAAGCAGTTCTTTGAAATCCGCACGTGTCAATTCCTCACGCATCGGCTTGACCATTTGTCTCATATATTCTTCATATGCCATTGACATAAATAATCCCTCCCAAACGATAGTTTGCAGTGTTAGCATACTATATTATTTATATCAAACGCAATAAAAGAACGTCACATACTAGGAATGTACAGGCTCCTGAAGTGTCTTACCTTCAAAATGATCCGTTACGGCACCTTTGGAGGAACAAGAAACAAGTCTGGCGTATTTAGACAGTGCCCCTCTCTTCGGAAGGGGCGGCGGAGTCCAGTTTTTCCTCCGGGCAGCCAGTTCTTCCTCATTCAAGGCAACTGAGATCAGCCTTTGTTCACTATCAACCGTAATCATGTCCCCATCTTTGATTAGTGCAATCGGACCGCCAACCTGTGCTTCAGGAGCGATATGGTCAATGACCAGCCCATGGCTGCCTCCCGAGAACCTTCCGTCTGTCAGCAATGCAACCTCTTCTCCAAGGTCTTTGCCCACAAGGATCGCTGACAAACTCAGCATTTCAGGCATGCCCGGTCCACCTTTTGGCCCCTCATAACGGATGACCAGTACGTCTCCAGCGACGATTTCATCAGACATCACTGCTTTGGATGCTGACTCTTCATCATTAAAAACTTTTGCTGGACCAGTCATGGCTTTCACCTTCAGGCCGGATACTTTCGCTACTGCGCCATCTGGTGCAAGGTTTCCTTTTAAAACCACTAATGGTCCGTCCTTCCTAAACGGCTGAGATGCCGGCCGGATGACTTTCTGGCCATGTCTCAAGTCCGGAAAATCATTAAGGTTCTCTTCGATTGTTTTTCCAGTAACTGTGAGGCAATCACCGTGCAGCATTCCTTCTTTTAAAAGTAGCTTCATGACTGCTGGCACCCCTCCAGCTTCAAAAAGGTCCTGCATGACATATTTGCCGCTTGGCTTCAAGTCGGCAAGATGGGGAACTCTTTCCTGAATCCTGTTGAAATCATCCAGTGTCAGGTCGACTTCAGCAGCATGCGCGATGGCCATTAAATGCAGGACGGCATTCGTGGATCCGCCGAGAGCCATAACGACTGTAATCGCATTTTCAAATGCTTCCTTCGTTAAAATCTGTCTTGGACGGATATCCTGCTCCAGCATCCGGTAAACAACTTCTCCTGCCTTATAACAATCTTCCCTCTTTTCATCGGTTTCCGCCGGATGTGACGAACTGCCTGGCAGGCTCATACCAAGGGCCTCGATTGCACTGGCCATTGTATTGGCTGTGTACATTCCTCCACATGAACCCGAACCTGGACAAGCATGGCATTCAATCTTATGGAGCTGTTCATCACCAATTGCACCCTTGTTATATTGACCGACACCTTCGAACGCTGACACTATGTCAATGTCATTACCATCAAGCTTGCCCGGCTTGATGGTACCTCCATAAACAAAAACAGAAGGTAGGTCCATCCTCGCAATAGCCATCATACAACCAGGCATATTTTTATCACAACCCCCAATTGCTACGAAGCCATCAAGGCTCTCACCCTGAACCACGGTTTCTATTGAATCAGCGATTAAGTCGCGGCTTGGAAGTGAATAGCGCATTCCGTCTGTTCCCATCGAAATCCCATCTGATACCGTGATTGTGTTAAATATCAAAGGCGCCCCACCAGCAGCCCTGGCACCCTCTTTCGCTTTCACTGCGAGCTTATCAATATGTATATTACAAGGAGTAACCTCACTCCAGGTACTCGCTATCCCAATCATCGGTTTCCTGAAATCATCGTCACTGAATCCAACTGCCCGCAGCATAGCCCTGTTTGGCGCCTTTCTTGCATCATCACTAAATACATGGCTCTTGATTCTTAAATCTTTTTCCAAAGAATGTCCCTCCCGATTTTTTATTCATTACAATACCTCTTTCCGGGAATATTTGCAATAATAATCTAAATATTTTAATTATTACAAATAAGTAAGCGGATACATTTTTATCAGCGGAAAAATTACTAGGACCATAGCACCTGAAGGCTTTGAACTAAAAAAAGCATCCAGGATGATTTAAGAACATCCAGAATGCTTCACAGACTCTTTATTGTTTTCTAGCTTCAGTCATTTGTTTCCAAACTGAGCCTTTCGCTTCCTCACCATGCTCAATACGGGCAATTGCCAGTTTCACCTGCATGCTCACTTCAAATTCAGGATCTTCTTCAGCGGCATTTAACGCTGGCAGTGCCCTTTCGTCTCCAACTTCATACAGGAACATCGCTGCCCTCCAGCGTACAAGCTTGTTTGGATCCTTGAGGGCTTCCATCATTTCATCCATTGCTTCCGAAAAACCAAGGTCCGAAAGACAATCACCAGCAGTCCTGCGAACAGTAACCGTTTTGTCGTTCAAAGCTTTGTATAGCAATGGCAGGACCTTTTTGTCTTCGATCATTCCTAAATAAACGGTGGACAATCGGCGTATGGAAGCTTTCTCATCTTGAAGAGCCTTTTTAAGCACAGGCAAGTCCTCAATCGTTGGATCTTCCATTTGCTCAAGAAGCTGGTACCTTATCCGCCAGTCCGGATTGTCCAAATCGGCTTCTGTTACCCTGATTTTTTTCTTTGCTTCTTTAATCTGTGCCTCCTGACCAGGATTCTTAGCAAGCTTCACAAGCTCCTCCAGCCTCTCGGGAGGATATGCCGCTAACAGCTCTTCCACTACATCATTTCCTACCTGATCGAAATCTCCATAACGGACTCCCAGTTCCTTCCACCGGCGGACCATCACAACATTATCCTCCGGAGACTGCACCTCACCTACTTTTGTCACAAATGATTCTGGCAATCCAAACCGCTTCTCTTCATTGCCATCAGTCAGCTTCACCTGCATGGGAATTCCCTTATATACTTGTACAAGGACTTTTACTTCCCCAAAATGTTCATTGATTTCAGGCGTGCCGTCCCCCGATTCTTCTGCTTCTTCTCCGAACGCTTTCCTGACTTCAGGGAGGATTACCTTCCAGTCATATTTCGCATTTCTTTCGACTGCCAGAAAATCGGCAACATGGTAAACCCCTTTTACCCCATCAATATCCAGTATGTTCACAACGACTTCCGGTGCTCCAGCCGCTGAATCCTTTTTATAGTTATTGCTCTTGCCCATAGGAAGTTCTTCATCCAGATTGATCTTCATCGTATTCGGGCTTGGCGTTGGTTCAATTGATACAATTTTCACATTCCCACCCCTTTATTATTTTCAGGAATGAAGCCATTTTAACATAATGAAGATTAGATAGCATTTCGAAGCCCTTCACACCGAAATCATCAATGGTTCTGACAGGTTTTCCATTCCAATTCAACTAGGTAATCATCCAATACGCTTACCACCTATACAAAGGTAAAATAGAAAAGTTACAGAGTCTAAAAAGGGGTTCGGATATAAATATCTACCTATAACACAAACTTAACGAAAAATAAGACCCGGCACCCCAGGTCTTATTCGTCATCTGCGAGCTCAGATAAATAGCTCCATCTTTCAATTAAATATTCTAGCTGCTCATTCAACTCTTTCTCTTCGTTTACAAGTGCCTGGCCCTTTTCAAAATCGCTTCCGATATTGGCCATTTCTGCCTGGATCTCTTCAAGACGCGCTTCTGTTCCTGCGATTTTATCCTCAATTTCTGCCCATTCTTTTTGCTCTTTGAAGGAAAGTTTCTTTTTCTTAGGCTTTTCTGTCTGCTCTATCCTATCCTTCTTCGGCGTTGTCGGAGCAGGTTCTGGTTTCGGCCGTTTTTCCAGGTATTCAGTGTAGTTGCCATAATGCAAATCTGTCTGACCATTCCCCTCTAGTACAAGAAGCAAATCGACGACCTTATCAAGGAAGTATCGGTCGTGAGATACCGTTATGACAACACCCGGGAACTCTTCAAGATAATCTTCCAATACAGTTAACGTCTGCGTGTCCAAATCATTCGTCGGCTCATCGAGCAACAGGACATTGGGTTCTTCCATTAACAGCTTTAACAGGTAAAGTCTGCGCTTCTCGCCACCGGAAAGCTTCCTGATTGGAGTTCCGTGTGCATAGGGAGGAAACAGGAATCTCTCCAGCATTTGTGCTGCCGAGATGGTCTTACCATCGGTTGTATGGACAATTTCCGCTGTCTCTTTCAGGTATTCAATTACCCGCTTATTTTCGTCCATATCTTCATTTTCTTGGGTATAGTAAGCGATTTTCACGGTTTGTCCGGTAATGATTTCACCGTCATCAAGCAAGATCCTGCCGGCGAGAATATTTAGCAAAGTCGATTTGCCTGTCCCGTTGCGGACGATGATTCCCAGCCTGTCCCCAGGTTTCACAAGAAGATTGAAGTGATCAAGAATCACTTTATCTTCATATTTTTTGGTTGCTTCCTTCAGTTCAAGCACCTGTTTGCCCAGCCTGCTGCCGCTTAAAGAAATATCGAGTTTCTCTGAAGACTTCACGTTAGAGACTTCTTCGTCCAGTTTGTCAAAACGCTGAATACGTGCCTTTTGCTTAGTTGTCCTCGCCTTAGCGCCGCGCCTGATCCACTCGAGTTCCTGTCTGAACAAATTTTTCTTCTTTTCAAATGTTGCGGCTTCGTTCTCCTCACGGATAGCCTTTGCCTCAAGGAAGCTGGCATAGTTTGCCTTTGTAGCTGTAGAGACTGCCTCCATCAAGTTCAAAAATCCTGTTCGTCACTCTGTCAAGGAAATAGCGGTCATGGGTGACAAGCAAAAGTGATCCTGAATATCTGGAAAGGTAGTCTTCAAGCCATTTTACCGTCTCATAATCAAGATGGTTCGTAGGCTCATCAAGAATCAACAAATCTGGCGCTTCAATGAGTACCTGAGCGAGTGCAACACGTTTTTTCTGGCCGCCGGAAAGTTCGCCCATTTTTTTTGGAGAAGTCAGAAATTCCGAGCTGCATGAGAATGGACTTTGCTGCAGTATTGGCATCCCAGCCATCAGAACTATCCATCCTCCGCTGCAGGTCATAAAATCTTTCTTGAAGTCCCGAATCATCAGGCTTTCTGCTCAATTCAGAGAGAATAATCTCATAATTTCTCATCAGCTTTAAGATTGGCGCTTCTCCGCTGAAAACCTGATCAAGAACGGTATTTTCCAGTTCCATTTCAGGCTGTTGTGATAAAAAGGAGATTTTATAGTCTTTTGCAAAAATCAGATCTCCAGAATCTGGCTGATCAATCCCAGCGACTATCCGAAGTAAAGATGATTTACCTGTTCCATTGACACCAATTAAACCGACTCTTTCACGCTCTCCGATTGTAAAAGAAATCCCATTGAAGAGCTCTTTTTCTCCGTATGTTTTTGTCACATTTTCAACTGTGATCATCTTCATGCCTTACCATTCCATTCACTGTAAAATTGTTCAAGGAAAGATTCCATGAATTTATGTCTTTCCTCCGCAAGTTGTTTTGCTTGCTCGGTATTCATTTTATCTTTGAGCTTCAAAAGCTTTTCGTAAAAGTGATTAACTGAAGAACTGTCACCATTTCTATATTCTTCAAGCGACATCCGCCCTCTGACATTTAGTTCAGGCTCGTAAATCGGGTGACCTTTTTTTCCACCGAAGGCAAAGGTCCTTGCAATTCCGATCGCACCAAGAGCATCAAGGCGGTCAGCATCCTGGACAATCTCCGCTTCAATACTGTCAAGCTCGGTCACCCTGCCCCCTTTATAGGAAACTGTATCGATACAAGCTTTTATCCGTGATGAGATTTCGATATCCAAGTCTATGCTTTGTAAAAATGAATCTAGTTTCATCCATCCGGCTTCTTCCGATTCATTTAATTTATCATCTGGAATGTCGTGGAGCAAGGCGGTCATTTCAATAATGAACCAATCACCCTGCTGTTCTTTGCTCCATATAAGTCGGGCATTCTTTCTGACCCTGTCAATATGGTGCCAGTCATGTCCCGAAGAATCATTGCCAAGCTCAGTTTTAACAAATTCCTCTGCCATTGCTATTTTATCTATCATATCCTGCACCTACTTTCCTACCGAACTCATTTTACCATAGATGGTGATGAGAGATAGCTGGAATAATACTATTAGAATGCTTAAAATTCAGCATTTACTATTACCTTCGTTTTAATTTTATAAACAGCCTGTCTACCGGACACTTCTCACAGATCCTGATTTCCGTTTGTCACACGGAAACCTATTATCGGACACTTTATCCAGATTCTGCTCTCTTTTGTTCGTTAGAAGGATATCCCTAGTTTGTGGATTGTTCTTTCCAAAAGAAAAAGTGCCAAGATTGGCACTTACGCATCTCTATTATTCCAGCTAATCCCGATTGTGTGTTCACCAGCATGTACACCTATTACTGCTCCAATCGGACAACTGAGGAAACGGATATCAGGGAATGTCGCTTCAAGCTGGCCCTGCCATTCGTCAGCAACCTCTTTATGAAGGCCATATAGAATATACACTTCCTTAACACCGTATTTATCATGTGACTCTCTCAAGTAATCAAATATTTTCTCTCGCGCTTTTTTATCGCTGCGGACCTTTTCCTTTGTATTTAAAGCACCATCTTCAATACTGATGATGGGTTTGATATTTAGCATGCTTCCAAGATAAAACTGCATTCCTGACATACGGCCGCCGCTTCGATGAAGCTGTTCCAGACTGCCGATCATGACATAGGTTTCATTGGACTCTCGGATGACTTCCAGCTTTTCTTTAATCTCATCGACTGATGCTCCTTGCTCAGCTAAAGCCATTCCTTTTCTTAAAAGAGACGTCAATGCATATGTGAGAATTTTAGAATCAAAGGTCACGACAGGGATGTTAACTTCTTGTTCTGCCTGTACACTTGAAGCAACTGTTCCGCTCAGTTTGGATGAGATCAGGACTGAGAATACGATGTCATAATCTTTTTCAAGCCTCTTATATAATTCCATAAAAACCCCCACAGGCGGCTGAGAGGTTTTTGGTGCTGTTTTAACAGCTTTTAATTTTTCATATAGTTCTTCAGCCGTAAGATCCTTGCCATCCAGGTATTCTACATCATCCAAAACAATGGTCATCGGTACTTGAAAAACATCTGGATGGTTCCTTAACTCATCATCCAGATAGACCGTGCTATCTGTAACCCAGGCAATTTTCTTCAAACAATCTCCCCCTATTTCGCTTTTTTCGATTCTACTGAGTATCGCAGTTTTTGAAAATCCGCCAATCCCCTTTACTAAGAGACAGAAATGCTTGGACAATTCATGCGATACCTTCATCACACAGTGGATTTTTATATAATATTTTAAAATCCATTTGTTATAAGACTATTCTGAAAACAATACAGAAATTCCTGCCTCGGAGACAGGAATTATTATTCATCCAATAATTTTTTTGATTTTTTTCAGTGAAGCTATCATGTAATGAACCATTTCAGTTAAGTCATCAATCTGTTCTTCAAAAACTAGACGATTGAAGGACACCTGCACCAGGCTTTTGATAATTGGTTTATCTTCCAATGGGTCAACCAAAGCGGTGTGCACTATAACCCGTTCACTCCCCCAAATTTCCTCCAAGCCTTTATGTACTGCCTTAAAAATCACCTTTTCATTTTTATGTTGAAGTGAAAAAGAAATACTCACTTTACACCCGGCAAGCTGTTTAGCATTCACACTTTCCAATAGCTCTGCAGAGAGGTTCTCCAATCCTGCCTCAATGGTCATCTTTGCCGACAAAACCTCAGCCTCATAACCTTGTTTTGTCAAAGAAATTTCGTATTTACGCGACAACTTGGCGGCATTGATCCAGTCATTGCGATCGATGACGATGATTTCTCCGCTCAAATCCCTGTCATAAATATTGCCTTCAATTACGACTTTGATGTTTTCATAAGCTGTCGGATCGAACAAAGCTTTCACTCCTTTTTCAACCTTAGTCCTGCCATTTTATTAAAATTTAAAAATGGCCAGTCCATGCGCAGCACAGCGTCGGACGTGTGATTGAATACCATCTCACGTCAACACTATGCTGGCAGGACTGACCAAGGTTATGTTTTAGAACAATCCTACAGCGTTGCCATCTTCGTCAACGTCCATATTCAACGCTGCTGGAAGCTTCGGCAAACCAGGCATTGTCATAACTTCTCCTGTTAATGCAACGATGAACCCTGCACCAACTGGCTTAAGTTCCCGAACTGTGATGGTAAATCCTGATGGCCTGCCTAGTTTCTGAGGATCATCTGATAATGAATACTGTGTTTTAGCCATACAGACTGGCAGTACACCCCAGCCAAATCCATCAAAGTCAACGAGTTGCTTTTTCGCTTTCGGTGAAAATTCAACGCCATCCGCACCATAAACCTGACGGGCAATCGTCTTGATTTTATCTTCCAGTGAATCGGACAGATCATAAAGATGGGCAAACGTATTTTCACTTTTTTCAATTACTTCAAGAAGTCTCTCTGCAAGCTCCACTCCACCATTGCCACCTTTTTCCCAAACTTCGGTCAAGGCAACCGGGATTCCTGCATCCTCACACATTTCTATCAATGTACTTGTTTCAAGCTCTGTATCTGTTATAAATCGATTAATTGCAACTACATATGGCAAGCCAAAGCTGGCAATCGTCTCAATATGCTTTTTCAGGTTCGTGAAACCATCTCGTAATTCTTGAACGTCCTCGTTAACCAATTCTGTCTTCTTCATGCCACCATGCATTTTCAGAGCACGGATGGTTGCAACGATCACAACAGCGGAAGGATCAATTCCTACTGTTCTTGCTTTGATATTCAAGAACTTCTCGGCTCCAAGATCGGCTCCAAATCCTGCTTCTGTAACGACAAAATCAGCAAGCTTGGACGCAGCCTCGGTGGCGATGAGACTGTTGCATCCATGTGCGATATTCGCAAATGGGCCGCCATGGATTAACGCCGGGGTATGTTCAATAGTCTGGACAAGGTTAGGCTTGACTGCTTCCTTCAATAAAAGAGTCAAAGCCCCTTCTACTCCCAAATCGCCCACAGTAACAGGCTGTTTGTCATAATTATAAGCAACAACCATCTTTGAAAGACGGAGTTTCAAGTCCTTCAGGTCACTCGCAAGGCAAAGGACAGCCATAATCTCAGAAGCAACCGTAATATCAAAGCCATCTTCACGAGGAACACCCTGCATTGGCCCTCCAAGTCCGACGATCACTTTTCTCAGTGCACGGTCATTCAGATCTAGCGCACGCTTCCAAACAATTCGGCGCTGGTCTATGTTTAGCATGTTTCCTTGCTGCATGTGATTATCTATCAAAGCAGCCAACGCATTATTCGCTGTGGTAATCGCATGCAGGTCACCTGTAAAATGAAGATTGATATCCTCCATCGGAAGCACCTGTGCAAAACCTCCGCCTGTTGCGCCTCCCTTGATTCCCATAGTTGGCCCTAAAGAAGGCTCACGCATGGCAATCATTGTTTTTTTACCAAGTTTGTTCAGCGCATCTGCAAGTCCGACCGTTACTGTTGACTTCCCTTCACCGGCAGGAGTAGGATTAATCGCAGTGACAAGGACAACCTTGCCGCTTTCTTTTGTTTTTAATTTAGCCAAAGCTTCTGAAGACAGCTTCGCTTTATACTTTCCAAACAGTTCAATTTCATCGGCATCCAGGCCAATGCTCTCTGCAATATCAACAATCGGTTTCATTTTACTGTCACGAGCAATTTCAATATCTGACTTAACTTGAATATTTGTTCCCATTTCCAATCCCCCCAGATATTCTCTATATGCTTACCATCTTATATTTTACCATCAGAGAAATATTATCAGGTGAAAAAGATTCATTTGTCATAAAATTTCCTCTTTAGTCAATTGCTCCACGAAAGAATTCAGACTATAATAAAAATTATTGATTTTGTTTTCCAAAAGGGAGGTTACACTTTGCCAATAAAAATCCCGCTGCACTTGCCAGCGAAAGAAATTCTGGAAAAAGAAAATATTTTTATCATGGATAATAGCCGTGCTGCAAAACAGGATATCCGGCCGTTGAATATATTAATACTGAATCTAATGCCTGAAAAAGAAAAAACGGAAAGACAGCTGCTCCGCTTGCTCGGAAATACCCCACTACAGGTGAACATTACTTTTCTAAAGACGGCTACATACGAGGCAAAAAATACGTCACAATATCATCTTGAAGAATTTTATCAAACCTTCAATCAAGTAAAAGAAAAAAAATATGACGGCATGATCATTACCGGTGCACCAATCGAGTTGATGGATTTCGAGGAGGTAAACTACTGGGACGAACTAACGGAGATTCTCAACTGGACAGAGCGAAATGTAACGTCCACATTGCATATCTGCTGGGGAGCACAGGCTGCCTTATATCATCACTATGGCATCAATAAACATACTCTTCCGAGGAAATGCTCAGGCGTATTCACCCATAGAGTCCTAGACCATACCGAGAAGCTATTAAGAGGGTTCGACGATGAATTCATTGCTCCTCATTCAAGGAATACGGATATTTCCAAAAAGGCCTTGCAGAATCATCCTGAGCTGAAGCTGTTGGCTTCATCTGATGAAGCCGGTGCTCTAATTATTTCCAGCAAAGATAGCAGGAGAATCATGATCACCGGCCACCTTGAATACGAAGTTTCAACACTTGCCGAAGAATTCTTAAGAGATAAGAAAAAAGGCATTGAAATCGACATACCGGAGAATTATTTTCCACAGGATGATCCCGAAAAGGAACCGGTAAACCGCTGGAGATCACATGCCCATTTGTTCTTTTCCAATTGGCTGAATTACTATGTTTATCAGGAAACTCCTTATGAATGGGATTAGAAAAGGCATCGATGTGTTCGATGCCTTTTCCCTATGTTCTATTGTAATGAAAATAGGTGACTTGATGGTTTTCCCAAATGATCGGTGTTTCTTTTTCAAGATACACACCTTCAAAAGCAGTGCCTTTGAAGCAATTGAAATCATCTTCTTTCGTAAAGAAAACCATTGATACTTCATCAAAGTAACAAGTAAAACCGAATTCCTTATGTTCATCCATTAAGAACATAGGGCCGGAACAGAGGAAAAGTTTTTGGTCGAGGGTTAATTCTTTTAATTCAAACTCTCCTTCTCCCTCTATCAGTTTATTGTATAGGATTTTAGTTGCTCCTTTGGAGGTAAGAACCTTTAAGATGTCATCAATCAACAGAACTGAAAATTGATCCTCATTAGGAAAAAAAACTTCCGGATGGATAGCCTTCTGAATTTTCTCGAACAAATCCATCCTTTTGTAGATATTAATACCGCAGCCTCCTGTGACATAC
Source organism: Mesobacillus subterraneus (assembly GCF_020524355.2). Classification (NCBI taxonomy): domain Bacteria; kingdom Bacillati; phylum Bacillota; class Bacilli; order Caryophanales; family Bacillaceae; genus Mesobacillus; species Mesobacillus subterraneus. The sequence goes on along the minus strand of NZ_CP129019.1, from coordinate 1,373,753 downwards.
GCCGTTATCCCAATAGATACATCAGCTATTCTATCGAATCGAGTTCTAATTTGAACTTCCTTCCAGCTCACTCTATCAGCAAACTGGTAAACTTCCTCATCGCTAGGTCCATCCGGTGATTTCCAGCCATCAGGCATTTTAAAAAAGGGAGAAAAAATGACTGCAGCCAACTTATATCCATCTGGCAGCAGATCGATGACTGAATCCTTTATGGGTTCTTCTCCAAGAGGATAAAAAAAATCCAAGGGCATTCTCTCGCCTCCTAACCTTGCGGAGCATAATAGACTTCTTCAAATGGCTGGACGACAACGAAGCCATCCCCGGTGAATTTCATCTGGATCGATTCGCCGCTTCCACAGCCGAGGAATGTTTTGAACGAAATATCTGTTACAAATTCCGGCTGGAGATTACCAGACCAGGCTACTGTTGCGTTCGGGTCTGTATATACTGGATTATCCGGACTGACAATGAGGGTCAGCGGCTCATAATGAGATGTAATGGTCACCATTCCCACACCCTCGAGGCGGACATTGAACAAACCACCCGATAACATTCCGGCGACCCGGCGCATTAGCTTGATATCCCAGCTGATGGAAGGCTCAAAGGCCAGCAGGTCATTTCCGTTTACGAAAATGTCCTCATTTTGCAAATGCAAGATGGATATTTTCTTCCCCTGGTCAGCCAGATAAAGTTTTCCATTGCCATTTGCTTTCATTAGTGAAGCACCTTCACCTGTTAATGCTTTTTTGAACATCTTGCCGAGACCATGTTCAAGAACTCCCTCCCGCTCAAACTTGATCTGGCCGCGATACGATATCATCGCTCCTGCTTTTGACCATACCTGTCCATCCAGGTTGATCTCCAACATACGCGGTGTTTCCAATTCAAATAGCCCTTCCCCTTTATCCTGCTGCTTTGTGTTGCTCACAAACTCATCGATTGAATAACGACTCATATTAAAAACCTCCTTATTTTGTAACCTGGAACATGAAAACCCACATAAATGATAATGCCTGCTGAAGCTCTACTGGCAATGAATCAAGTGAAAGCTGCTCAGCCGCTTTTTTATATACTCCTAATTCACCTGCTTTTTCCCAGCCAGTTTCATGAGCAAGCCTTTCTAGCTCCCATGGCATGATTGTGTTGCAGATTACTTCTTCTCCATAAAGCCTTCTGTAGCTGTTCGTCCTCGGCCCTGCCGTTGGTCCAAGAATACCTATGCAAACAAAACCATTTGGCTTTACGATACGGGACGTTTCTTTCAGAGATAGATAGGGATTGTCTGTCCACTCTATTGAATTGATTGCCATTACGGCATCAAAAAAATTATCAGGACTTCCGCAATCTGACAGGGTAGCTTTACAGAAAGTACTTTGCTCATTCCGCGGATTCATTCTGGCTCTCTCCAGCATCTCCTCAGATACATCAATACCCGTCACATCATAGCCTGCCTCTGCCAACTTTTCCGAACCTGTTCCATCTCCGCAGCCTAAATCACAAACCAGGGAACCAGCCGGAACATACTGCTTGATGAATGGCACTATATCCTTGCGGCTTCCAGTTTCCCACATTCCCCTGCTTCTCGAATTCCACGAGGCAGCCATACTGTCCCACTGTTTTTCAGATTCCATTTCCCAATTGAAAGTACTCATAAGCTCACCTGCCTAGTTTTTAATTCCTATAATAACTATTTCGTTATGGATAAGGGAATTCCTCTTAAGTTTAAATTTCTCGAGAAAGAGCAAGACTAGAAAGGGAAAGGAGAGATTAGAATTTGGAACAGGAACAATTGGTTGCCATACATAAAAATAACGCTGGTGAAATCATCAGTTTCCAGACATCAACTGGAAGAATCATTTCCTACCGTAAAGCTTTGCTGGAAGCTAATACAGGAACAATTTCAGGAGTCGATATCCATGAAGAGGCAAATGGAACGACTTCTTTAGTTTCAGCAGATGGAACCGGTTTCGAACAATATCCTGATATTTACTAAGCATTAAGAAAAGCGTAAGCGCCTTGGTCAGCCCCGACAAGCGCTGGAGGGCCTGACAGTGAAGTCGCTCTTTGACTTCATTGGCAGGACCGAAACGTCTCGAGGAGTTAGGAGCCGCAGCAGGACAAGCGACTCGAGGGGCTAGGCGCTGGAGCTGGACACTAATCTAAGTACAAAAAATTTATACTTTCTTATTCATTGAAAAAAACACCTGACAGTTTTGTCAGGTGTTTAATTTACATATTAGAAAAGTATCTTAATAAAAATTGTTTAGATTCAAAACATGTCTGAACTTACTTATTCTTCTTCATTCTTTTTTTGAATTTCCCTTAATTCTTGTATACGGGATTTATCCTCTTCAAAGAACTGAACAAGGTCTCCAATTCTGTCGATTGCATCCCAGCTCAAATGATGTTCGATACCTTCGACATCATTATAGATATTTTCCTCTTTTACGCCGATCACCTTCAACAATTGCTCGAGCAGTTCATGACGGTCAACCAGCCTTTTGCCGGTTTTGTATCCTTTTGGTGTCAGCACTAGTCCCCGGTATTTCTCGTAAACCAGGAACTGGTCTTTATCAAGCTTTTGAACCATTTTCGTAACTGAGGAGGGATGGACCGATAATGCCTCCGCGATATCCACTACCCGGGCATATCCTTTTTGTTCTATTAATATAAATATTTGTTCAATATAATCTTCCATACTAGGTGTTGGCATCCCATGACCTCCAATGCTTAAACAATAGCCATATTAAAGTTTACTATAGAAGGACAGGGGTGACAAGGCGCTATCCACCTTGATTGACAGGCTGTGAATCTATATTGAATTTGAGTTTACTTTCCTCACCATCCCAATATAGCTTCGCGTTAAAGGATTTATCCTTGCTCTGAAACCCTTCAATCACATCCGTGCTTCCTTCGGCCAGCAGCTTCTTGATATTCTTTTGTGTTACTGTCTTGCCAAGGATTTGTTTAGAGAGTGTGAAATTACATTTTGTTTTCTGATAGTTTGAACATCCATAGAATGTTCCCTTGTCCACCACCATGCCATCACACTTTTTACATTTACCAAGAGTTGTACTCCGTTTGGAACGTCCGCCCTTTCTACCGGGCACAAAGGCGTTCGTAAGATCTTCGGAAAAAGTCCAGCCTGAGGAACCTTCGGATGTTTCAGACACAAGATGTTTAATCATTTTGGAAGTCTGCTCGATGAACTGCTTTGGTGATGCCTCTCCTTGCCCTATTTGATGCAACCTTTGCTCCCATTTCGCTGTCATTTCAGGAGAGGCCAGGACTTGTCCGCCAACAGCGGCCACGAGAATTTTCGCTTTGGCTGTCGCATATACGAGGTTTTTGCGGACTTCTATATACGCTCGATCCTTTAGCATCGTAATGATGCCCGCTCTCGTCGCTTCTGTTCCAAGTCCTTCAGCTTTCATCAGGACCTTTTCCAGTTCCTTGTCTTCAATATGCTTTCCTGCCGTCTTCATTAATGTAATCAACTGACCTTCAGTCAGCCTTTTTGGCGGCTGTGTCTTGCTTTCCTTCACCTCGGACTTAATGACAGTTCCGGTTTCGCCCTGCTGGACCGGAGGCAGCTCAGGTTCCTTGTCCGAGTCTTTTTGCGGGAGCACCTTTTTCCAGCCTTCATCGAGCTGAACTTTCCCTTTCGATATAAATTCAGCCCTTCCCTCCACGACTGTCTTGATTGTTGTATATTCCGCTATATACGGTCCGTAGTGGGCAGCAATCAGTGTCCTTGCCAGCAAATCATATAATTTTAGCTCGTCCCCTGACAGCCTGCTTAGATTAGGAACTTGTTCAGTTGGGATAATTGCGTAGTGATCCGTTACTTTTTTTTCATTTACGTAGCGTTTGTTATTATAGATCGATGAATTAGGCAATGGAAAAAGCGGCTGATAATCAGGGTTGGCCTGAAGTTTGCTCAAGATTGAAGAAAAGCCCTCTGCCTCCCCAGGGGTTACATGCCTGGAATCAGAACGAGGATAGGACACAATTCCCCTTTGATATAATCCTTGTAAAATGTCCAGCGTTTTTTTAGGTGACATTTTAAAACGGCGATTTGCTTCCGCCTGGATCGCTGACAGATTATAAAATAGCGGTGGCAAGAATTCTTTTTTCTCTGAAATAACCTCAGCGGCTTCTGCAGGTTTTCCATCGCAAAAAGCAGCAATTTTCTCAGCCATTTCCTTCGTTTTAATCCGTGATTCACCGTCTTTTTCCCATTTGCCGCTATACTTCTTACCATTGACATTGAATTTTGCAAGCACTTCCCAGAATGGTTCCGATACGAAGTTTTCGATTTCCAGCTCTCGTTTCACAATTAATGCGAGAGTGGGAGTCTGTACCCTGCCGACAGAGAACACATCTGAATAGCCTTTCATTTGAAGCAGAAGCGTGTACAGCCTGGATGCGTTCATTCCGACAACCCAGTCAGCACAAGCGCGGGTATAAGCTTCAAAATACAAATTTTTTGTTTCCGATTCATTCAAAAGGTTTTGAAAGCCTTCCTTTATCGCTTTTGGCGTCAGCGAGGAAATCCATAGTCTTTTCATAGGCTTCATGCAGTTGGCAAGGCGGAGGATATTCCTGATTATCAGTTCACCTTCGCGTCCAGCATCGCCTGCATGAATGATTTCAGAGACCTGTGGATCAGTTGCAAGCTTTTTTATGATTTGAAATTGCTTTGCTTTCGATTTGACAACTTCATACTTGAAGTTCTCTGGAATGATCGGCAGTGTATCGAGAGACCATTTTTTCCATGATGGATTGTAATGCTCAGGTGCGGACAATTCCGTTAAATGTCCGATTGCCCATGTGACGTATGCACCTTTAGGGGGAATATTTCATTTGGGAGAATCTCGATGAATCCATCCCTTTTTTTCATTTTAAATACGGAGGCCAGCGTTCTGCCCTGGTCAGGCTTTTCCGCAACAATCAATTTCATAAGTTCCTCCTGAAAAACTTTATATGAACGTACTTTATAAACCTCGCATTCTATTTTATCTTTTTTTCGACAAAAGCGTAAAGGACTTTTATTGCATATCGATTACCTGCCTGCAGGGAGTGTACATTCTGTCCTGTAAAAATAAACAGGCAGCTGAACTGATCAGCTGCCTTAAAGCTATTTTTCCTCAAATGGTTCAACTATGTTGTTGTCATTGATGTACCAACGATTCCTGTTAACGACTGCCGAAACGGTCAAAATCAGCGAAGGAATCTTTTCGATCCGCACCACTATTGCCCCCACCATCTGCTGGAAAATCACGAATGACTCCCCATGGCTAAATGCTGCCCACTGTGGGCCCATGATGGCAATGGAACGAATGATTTCTTCCTTTTCTGTTTGCTCAAGTGAAAGATGTTGAGAAAAAATGATGATCCAATCCTCATCACCTATCGAAAAGCGGTACATGCCCTCACCCTTTTAAATTCATCATCATTGACTAATAAAAGATATGAAGTGCATCTGGAGATTATACCCCTACAATGGAATCATTTATTACTCTCGAAATCCGCAAACCGCGATTAAGACGCAAGTCAACGAGTGTATCACCCGTTTTGATCAGTGCCCTTAACGGCTCGAATGGATCAACCATCAGGATTGTCCCTTCTTCTCCATCGCTAAGGAGAACACGTCTTCCGACAAGGCTGTCCATGATCCTAAACAGGAAAACGAGCATGATCTTCGGGTCGAATTTTCCGAATACATCGTTTTGCATCTGGGAAATAACAATATGGAAAGGTTCCGCCTGATGATAGACCCTTGAAGATGACATCGCATGGTACACATCCGCAATGGCGACGATTTTTGCAAGCTCGTCTATCTTCTCACTGCGAAGGCTGAAAGGATACCCTCCCCCATCCTCACGTTCATGGTGCTGCAGAGCAATCAGCGCGACTCTTTCATTTAGTTCCGGAATATCCTTCAACATTCGGTATCCATACACTGTATGGCGTTTCATTTCGTTGTATTCTTCACGTGTAAGCCTGCCTGGCTTGTTCAAGATGTTGACAGGGATACGAGCTTTTCCTATATCATGGAGTGTCGCTCCCAAAGCAAGGTCATGCAGCTCCGATTCATCTAAATTAAGCCATTTCCCTATCAATGTAGAGATGATGCCAACACAGACTGTGTGCCTGTAGGTATACTCATCCTGTGTTTTCAGCTCGTAGAAAAGGTGATAGATATGGGGAATTTCTGCTGCCTGCCTGATGACAGGCATGATGTCATTCTTGATTTCGCTCACAGGAACAACGCCTGTCTTTGCCACGATATCGAAAATTTCTTCCATTTGCATGGAGGCATCATCAATTTTTTTTGAAATATTATCAAGCTTCTTATTTACTGCGATCTGTGGTGTGTAGTCCTGAATGGCATTGCCATTCCTGATAGTATCCAATAATGCGTCAATTTGCTGATCAGTTAAGGACGTCAACGTCGATGGAGTGGTCTTCTTCATTCGTACCCTCCTCTTAGCTCAGAATACACTTCAAGACAAAATGAATTTTTAATCCATTACAGTTTACAATAGAGTGTTAATAAGAAAATAATAACAAATATTTCCGAAAATAGGAACTAAAGATGGAGATTTTCGATTTATTTTAAATTCGCATAATTTTAAGATTTTTTAGTTTGTAATACGCTTACATTGTTGACGCAATCCTTTGTGATATTGTATATTTAAGACATCATTTAATAGATTATACTTGCTATGTCAATACGGCAGATTGATCCATTGGATGATAATATTTAACTTTGGCACATATTTTTGTGTCGCGAAAGACATGGGAGGAAAGTTTATCATGCAAAACGGTAAAGTAAAATGGTTCAACAATGAAAAAGGTTTCGGTTTCATCGAAGTAGAAGGCGGAGACGATGTATTCGTTCACTTCTCAGCTATTCAGGGCGACGGCTATAAGTCACTGGAAGAAGGTCAGGAAGTTTCTTTCGAAATCGTCGAAGGAAATCGTGGGCCACAAGCTGCTAACGTAGTAAAACTATAATTTAAAAAGTTGAAGGCTGGCGCCTGGCGCCAGCCTTTTGATTTTTCTGCTATTCTCGTAAAAACCATTCAATGTCCATTTGAATTGGCTTTTTGGACATTTCAGTTTCCCTCATTCTCTGAAATGTCCAAAAAATGGTCTTTCTTAGACATTTTGGCTATGGACACCTCCTGAAATCTCCATAAAACGCTATTTCTTGGACATTTTGGCTTCGCGATTCCGATGAAATGTCTATTAAAAGCCATTTCTTAGACATTTTGCCCTCACACTTTCGCTGAAATGTCTAAAAGGTATGACCACGAGATCAACTCTACAGTTTTTGCCCGCAATTTTTTATTTTTTCCCCAACGGTGCACTCATTAATGCAGAACCGGTGGGCAGCCCTTTTTCCATGTTCTTGCCGATGATGCTTTTTCAGGAAACATCCATTGCAATAAGTTTTTAGCAATGTCTCAACCTCAGCAAGGATTTTAATACGCGTCAATCTATTCCCGCCTTTCCCTCCTGGTTATAATATTTGCATCTTACTGTTGATCATTTTACCCTGCAATGCCTGCGTGGCCAGTTTATCCGCTTCTTTATTTTCTTTCCTTCCTACTGGATTGTACTTCGGATACAAGCCAAGTTCCTTGATTTTCTTCTCGATTCTGTCAAGCCAGCGGTTGAGAGTTTCTTCATAGCAAGGCCACTCTCCTTCGAGCTGCTTCAAAACAACCTGGGAATCACCTTTTATATCGCAGCTCATGTTGCGGACACCCATTTCTTCAAGGATGGTTAAGGCAAAGTAAAGAGCAGCGTATTCTGCTTCATTATTCGTTTCAAGTTCATCGAAAACTTCATTGGCACGCAATCTGTACTTTTTCTTTCCTTGTTTGAAGTAGATTATGGTTCCGAGTCCTGCTTTATGATTATAATTATCAAAACCGCCGTCAAAAAAAACGGTAAGGTCATGTGGTTCTTCTTCTACTTCTGCAAGCAGCCTTCGCATTTCCTTCACTGTCCACAAAGTACCGATTTCATCTATGAATGAAATTTGTCCAACTCTACCCGATTTTTCTAATTCTTCACCAGCCTGGAGTGCATGCTCGCCATCAAGAAAATCCGAGCTGAAGAGGATGGGATTTATTCCTTTGGCTTTGTATTCCCACTCCAATTTATATCTCATGACTTCTCCCCCGCTTTCTGGACTGTTTTTTCCACTCTGCCAAATGGGTTATTTTTAGTTATCTTACCCATTTTACGAGCACGTTACAATTAAATAGGGACGATGATGCTTGAAATGGTCCTTGTATATTTTTATAAATTTCCACTGCTATTATGATACACTAACTATTATCTGTACAAACCAACTGGGAGTGATCTTTGTTGTTCGAAGTATATATTGATGGAGCAAGTGCTGGCAACCCAGGACCAAGCGGTGCTGGCATTTTTATAAAAGGAGAAGGGGAGGTTTTTAGATATTCCATTCCTCTTGGTGTCATGTCAAATCATGAAGCTGAATATCATGCATTTATAAAAGCATTGGAAATCTGCCTTGAAAATGGTTTTAAAGTTGTCTCCTTCCGAACGGATTCACAGCTTGTCAATGCAGCGGTTGAGAAAGAATTTGTCAAAAACAAACTATACGCACCCCTTTTGGAGGAAGCATTAATGCTTGCCAGTCAATTTGACCTCTTCTTCATGAAATGGATTCCATCGAGTGAAAATAAAACAGCTGACGATTTAGCAAGAAAAGCGGTAAGGAGCAATATCATGAAAGGAACCGAAAACTAACATGAAAGCATCAACCTTCGCGGATTTAAGCTTACTATTCGTAGCCCTCATCTGGGGCGCAACTTTTGTTCTTGTACAAAATGCAATTTCATTTCTTGAGCCACAATCCTTTAACGCAGTCCGCTTTGCCTTCGCAGCAATTTTGTTAGGACTCTGGCTTTTGTTTTTTGAAAAAGACCAGCTAAAAAAGCTGGATCAGAAATTACTATTATCTGGGATCATGCTGGGTTTCTGGCTGTTCATCGGCTATGCTTTCCAGACATTAGGTTTGCTTTATACGACCTCATCCAAGGCGGGCTTTATCACGGGTTTGAGCGTTGTCCTTGTTCCATTGTTATTGCTCGGAATCTTAAAACAGCGGCCCAGTTTGAACTCGATAGCTGGTGTTTCAGCCGCAACTGCAGGCCTTTACCTGTTAACTATGTCAGATGTGTCCAGCCTGAATATTGGTGACGGCTTCGTTCTAATATGTGCCGCAGGATTTGCATTGCACATTGTTTTCACCGGAAAATACAGCAGCAGCTTTCCGACACTCCTTTTGACGATGGTCCAAATTGCAACTGTCGCGGCTTTGTCTGCAATATCAGCTGTTCTTTTTGAGGATTGGCAAAAAGCATTCAATCCTGACGTCATCTTTTCAGCGAATGTCATGATTGCCTTGGTCGTTACTTCTGTATTGGCGACTGCTCTCGCTTTTTTTATCCAGACGAATTTTCAGAAACACACAACTGCCACTCGAGTTGCCTTAATTTTTGCAATGGAACCAGTTTTTGCGGCAATCACGGCTTACTTTTGGGCTGATGAACGTCTAACATACAGTGCTCTGGTCGGTTGTGCGCTCATTTTTGCCGGGATGATATTCGCAGAATTGCCCTCTGGCAGATTTGAAAGCTTTATTCGTAAGGTCTTCCCAAAAAAAGAGGCTGATTCTAAAGCGTAACGCTTTGAGACCAGCCTCTTTTTATAATTTTAATTATATAATTTCCACTTCGAGAATACTCCAGCTACAGCTCTTAGTCTTATGAGTGTCTTGTCTAGCTGCGGCTCTTAACTCCTCGAAACGCTTCAGTCCTGCCAATGAACTCAAATAGATAGTTCACCGGTCGGCTCTCCAGCGCTTCTCAAAGCCGACCAAGGCGCTTCCGTTTTTCGTCAGACGGTCAAAAGCTCGATTTTTTCAACATATTGTAATGCTGCTTTACGGGAATGAATTTTATTAGAAGCGAACGTTTCAAGCAACGAAATATAAAAGCTTCCATCAAAACCTTTTTGAGCCTTAAGGGTAATTTCAATGGCTGTATTTGTTAGCTCATCGGTGGAATTCGTATATTGCTGTCCGAAAAAAATAAAGCCGACGGCGTCCTCACGCAACTGGAACCCTTTGCTCTTCAAATGAAGCAAGTAATCTTCAACTGTCCGCACTGACTGAATCAATCCTCTCTTCAATCCGTTTCTAGTAAAATTTTACCGCAAATCCCGAGCTTTTTCTACCGTTTTTTTGTTAACAGATATCCAGCAAATCCCATAGCCATTCCAAAAAGTGCGCCGCCAAGTACCTCTTTTGGCTGATGGCCGAGCATTTCCTTTAATGGGTCTGGAGACTTTTCTTCAAACTCCACAGGGTCATCCTCGTGAATTTTATCAATTAATTCATCAAGATCATTAACTTTTAAAGTCAGTTCTCCGGTTTGTCTCCTTATCCCCTGGGCATCATACATGACAATGATGCCATACACGAGCGACAACGCGAATTCAACCGAACGTACACCTTTTGTTAGAGCAACATATGTTGTTAAAGATGAAACACCAGCAGAATGGGAACTTGGCATACCGCCGCTAGCCAAAAACAAATCTGGTTTCCACTCCAGTGTCTTTGCGTAATGAAACGGTATTTTTAAGGCCTGAGCAAGGCCAATACTTGAAATTGCAATAACTGCACCTTTATTCATCTTCTGTCACCTCCATGTTATTTTGAAGAAAAATGATTGCTTTTATTCTTGCCCGCTCATAATAAGGATTAAGCTGTAATAAGCAGACAACCTATAAAGGTTATTTCTCATTTCTGAACATTTTTAAACAAAAACTTTTTCTGGAGGGTCACTGATTATGAGTAAAAAGGGAAACAGAGGGACAAAGGCACCTGGTGTAAATCCACAAGGCTACGGACAGGATGTTGAATTTGCGGAAGAACCAAAGTCGAAGCTGGAAAATGCCGCTAAGAAGAAGAATACAAAATAAAAAGAAAAGCGTAAGCGTCTTGGTCAGCCCCGACAAGCGCTGGAAGGCCGACCGGTGAAGTCGTTCTTTGACTTCACCTGAGCGGACTGAAACCGAAATGGATAGCCGACTGGCCAGAAACGCAGAAACTGGAGACTCCGACAAAGAAGCGCTTTTTGCTTCTGCCGGCGGAGTTGAAGTTTCGGAGTTTCTAGGAGGCGACACTAGACAACTCGAAAAGCGGAGGCGACTGCCCAGCTCCGACAAACGCTGGAGGGCCTGACAGTGAAGTCATTCTTTGACTTCATTGGCAGGACCGAAGCGTCTCGAGGGGCTAGGCGCTGGAGCAAGACATCATCCGAAATTCGAAGAGTACAATATGTTATAAAAAAATAACGGCTGGTATAAAAACCAGCCGTTTCCATTATGCTTGCATCGTTTCGTATTCGAACAGCCGGTGCAGCCCTTTAAGTTCAACTTCATTGAACTTAAAAAGAAGTTTTTCCCGGTCAATTTTAAATTCTGCGTCGTCCATCTTGCATTCAACTGGTACATCACATTTGATTTCAGCTAGCTGTCTGCTTAAATGAAGCATTTCTAAATCTGCCTCGATTTTTGCTCGCTGTGATTTTGTCAGTTGATGCAGATTCGCGATAACACCTTCTACATCCCTGTGCTCCTGAAGCAACTTAATTGCTGTCTTTTCACCAATTCCGCGGACTCCAGGATAATTATCACTCGGGTCTCCCATGAAGGCTTTCAAATCGATCATTTGCTCAGGTCAGATACCCTTCTCAGCAAACAAGGAATTGCGGTCGTGGACCTGGTAATTGCCATAGCCCTTCTGTAGCAAGATGACAGAAATCCTGTCATCGATCAGCTGGAGAATATCCTTATCCCCTGTCAAAATCGTAACAGAATCCACTTCCTTAACCGTCCTGGCAATCGTCCCGATACAGTCATCAGCTTCATAGCCCCTCAAGCCAATGTTTGGGACGTCCAATGCTTCTACTACTTCTTTGACAAGGTCAAACTGTGGCAACAGCTCCACAGGCGCCTCAGGTCTATTCGCTTTATAATTATCGAACATTTCCGTACGGAAGGTTTTACTGCCCATATCCCAGCAAACAGCCGTATGGGTAGGCTTGAAATTTGCAAGTGCAGTCGCAAAGTGTTTGATGAAACCGTGGATCGCATTTGTCGGGACCCCTTTGGAATTTATCATGAACTGTCCGGAAACAGCTGTTGCATAGAATGCTCTGAACAACAAAGCCATTCCGTCAACCAGCATTAGCGAAGTTTTATTATTTTCCAAGTTGGTACCCCCATTGTGATAGTTTGAGCCAAGGCTCTATTTTAAAAGCATAATGTCTTAATATAAAAGTCAGCCTTGCTATTATAACATAATTCCTAGGTATCCCTTTTATATTCCGAAAATAACCATTCTTCGATTATTGATATACAGTTCATTGAAGAGCTGAATTTTCGCCAGAATTACATTCATTCCTGGAAACTGGATTTTCCTTGTAAGAAACCCAATCGCTATAGCTGCCTGCATAAAGCCTGACATTTTTGAAACCAGCTTCTTTTAGAGCGATAAAATTCGGTGTAGCTGTCACTCCGGAACCACAATAAACAATAACAGGCTGATTAGGGTTGAGTCCTGCGAATCTTTTTTCCTGTTCACTACTAGGTTTAAAAATTCCATTCTCATAGCCTTCCATCCAAGGCATATTGATCGCTGTTGGAATATGGCCTGGAACACGATCGATTGGCTCCTCGATCCCCAGGTACCTTTTACTTTCCCGTGAATCAATAAGGACCGCACTTCCCGACCCTTTTAGTGCGATATTTTTCACCTCTTCATAGGAAGCCAGCATATCATGATTTTCTGAGACAATGTATTTAGCAGTCTCATAATGGGGGACGGAATGATCAGTAGGGTAGCCTGACTTCTCCCATGCATCGAAGCCTCCGTTCAGGATATACACCTTTTCATGCCCAACGTATTTAAGAAGCCACCAAAACCTAGAGGCGAATGCTCCCTCCTTGCCGTCGTAAACAATAACCGATGTTTCATTATCAATCCCGGCATCCTGCAGCCTTTCTTTAAATAGATTTGTTTCAGGAAGCGGATGTCTGCCTCCATGCTCCCCGACTGTGCCGGACAAGTCTTTTTCGAGATCGAAATAAACCGCACCAGGGATATGACTTTGTTCATATTGAAGCCTGCCCTCCTCAGGACTCCCTAGCTTGAAACGACAATCGACAACTCTTATATTCTTGTCTCCAAGATGCTCATTGAGCCATTCAGAATCTACATGATTTTGCACCCAAACCACTCCTCAGGTAGTTTTTTTGGACATCAATTTTTTTACATGTTCTTTAGGATCCCAGCAGGAAAATTTATAATGGCTCTTCGTTTCATAGCCAAGCCTGCCACAATGGTAGTTCATTTTCCCATTCAGTTTTTCAGCCCGAAAATTAACACAAGTAGCACATGCATGAAATCTATTATGGGTCATCCTTGCACTCAACCTTTATTGAAAGTTTTTAATATTTACTAGTGCCGTTTTAACAGTATCAATAGAAAAATTATCTTCAAGTGCAGACGTAATTCCTTCATAATACTCTATGATCTGCTCTGAAATATCTTCCTGAACTTTTACAAACTCCCGAACCATTTCTGGCTGATAATGATTCTTCAGCCTGGCATTCTCTGCTTCAAGGTACTCACCTGCAGGTTCATGTAAAAGCTTTTCAAGTTCATCCGCCATTAATTTTTTTTCATTCTTCTCAAAGAAGGATTTAGGATTCTTAAACATACCAAGGGTTTTTTTAAACTTAGTTCGGTCAACGCTTTGATAGGCTGTTTCAAATTCCATTCCATTAAGCGGACCATTATCTGTTGCAGAAATGGACACTGTAGAGTTAATTTTCACTAGTTCTTTTAACAGTGCGTCCTGGAACTCTTTCAAGATCCGGATAATAAATGCTTCGGTCCTTAGCGACGTTGCTCTCATCTCCTGAGCCAGGTCATATCCAATGCTTTCAATCAACTCATCGAGCGCTGATTCTAGCGCCTTCTTCATATTGCGTCCATCATCCTTCAATAGCGCAGGATTGAACGCCTCCCTGAAAAAGTCGCCGAAACGGATGAAGACACGCTGACGAATGTAATAAGTCAATTCATCTGCTTCAAGGGTCAATCGTTCTTCAAGTACTGCTGATTTCTTTTGTGATAAGACACTCAGCATTTCTTCCTTTTCGGATAGGAGTTTTTCTCGTTTATCAGCCTTCGCTGCCTTGTCTTCTTCTGCAGAGTTGATCATTTCCTCAATCGTACCAACTGCCTGCCTCCATTTTGCCTCAGCGGCCTCAACAGCCATATTCATCAGGTCATTGGCTATGAAGGTGTAAAACGCATTTTCAAATTCATTAAATAGCTGGTCTCCGCCAGACTCATTTTCCAGCTTCGCATTTAGGCCCTTCAAACTGGAAACAGGAAATAAATGCGGCTTCCTGATGCCATACTGAACAAGCTGGCCCTCAACATACTCTAAAACTGCTTCCTGTTCTTCCTCCGAATTCGCTAAATCGACGGCATTGACTATGAAGAACATTTTATCAAGTTCAAACGTATCCTTGACCCTGCCAAGCTGTATCAGGAACTCACGATCAGCTTTTGAGAACGCGTGGTTATAGTAGGTTACAAATAAAATAGCATCTGAATTCTTAATATAATCGAAAGCCACCCCAGTATGGCGGGCATTGATTGAATCAGCACCTGGTGTATCAACAAGGGTTATTCCCTCTCTTGTAAGCTCACAATCAAAATAAACCTCAATCCACTCAACAAAACAGGATTTCTCCTCTTCTGCAACATACCCTCTGAATGATTCAAGATCCACCAATAGCTTTTCACCGAAGCTGTTTTTAAAACTGCTGAAGCCCTTGGCAAAGGCTTGCAGGAATGAGTAATGCGTCTTTTCTGCCGCACTGTAACCGCTATCCTCAGATTTAAGACTATTGATTTGATCGATCGCTCGCTCGAAATCAGATATGTTCTTGCCGAATAATCCTAATGATCGGTCCAATTCTTTCAGCAATTCGTCATCACTTTTGATTTTGACAATGACTGTCCCGTGAGGATGTTCAGTTGTCACCGGTTTAATTTTATTTATGGCAGCAGTTGTCGGATTGGGTGATACTGGCAATATCCGCTCACCTACCAGAGCGTTCGCGAAAGAGGATTTACCTGCACTGAATGCACCAAACAAGGCTACAGTAAATTCTCTTTCTTCTAAACGGACAGCTTTACCTTTCAATTCACGGGCGATTTTTTTCAAGCCAGGTATCGCTTCAATCTGTTCAGATGTGAAATTCATTTTCCTGACCAGCTGCTGCAGATTCTCGTGAAATTGCTCTATTCCATTCCCAGCTTGCTCTACTGGAACTTCTGCGGATGGAATAGCCTTTTCTCTAGTTTGGCTTACGGAATCAAAGTCCTTATTTAAAATCACTTCCGGCTTGTCTTCGACCGCTTTAAAGATAAGGAAGTCTTCCTCTCTATATTCTGCCGGTTCACCATAAAGAATTTCCGATACAAGTCTCCGTTGCTTGGAAAGGTTTCCCTGAATGGAATCCAACGATTTCCACGCAGATAAAAGTTTCTCGAGATTCTCTTCTTTTATGAGAAGTTCATTTACCTCCTCATCATCATGACCTTTAACATGGTTGATGAACAGTTCCTTAATCGGATCAAGTTTTCTCCTTGCAAGATTCTTCAATGCTTCAGCGACATCATTTGTATAATGGAGGACATAGTCCCCTGATAGTCTTGCACCAGTTTTAACGGCTTCCGAGAGCAGTTCTTTTTGGAACACGATATTGAAACCATTTGCTGCTGACTGCAGCTCGGTCTGCGATAAATTATGCTTCTTGAAAAGCTTTGATAAAAAGTCCTTGATATGCCAGTCAAGCTGCGATTTTACTTTATCCTCCATGTCTTGATAAAAATTTTCCAATCTAGCTGAGCGTTCCTGTTCTGTTTTCTGTTTTGAGAATAATAAACCCACCTTAAAGTCTGGCTGCCTTGACTGCAGATAAGCCTCGGCCAGTTCCCTTGTCTGGAAAGGCATAAGATAGGCGTTCTTTAAGATATCCGTCAGCCCCTCACGGAATTCCCGTTCAGGGTCCCTTTCAACTTGAATTTTTTCGATATGCATTCTTATTTTATCGAGTTCAGCTGAAAGCTGTAGTCGCTCACTGTCTGAAATACCTTCCAGTATCATTTCAGAATGATCTATTTTTTCAGCAACATCCTGATGAAGACTCACCTGATGGTCCTCCGAAAGCTTTTCTAACGACTTGAAAATTGAAACGGGCAGTATTTCTTTTCTCTTGCCTTTCCGCTCCATGATAAATGATCGAAGCTCTTGAAACTGGTTATGTGCTGATTCAGGGTATTTTAACGACGTATAAAAAATCCCTGCATGCTTTACTCCCCAATCAGCAAAAGAATCTTCAACACTTTGCTTAAATTGATTAAATGACAATTCTGCATCCTGATGTTTATCAACCTGGTTAATAATTAAGTAAAGTTCTTTTCCTGCGTCTGTTAATTCCTTTGTAAAAAGGAAATTAAGTTCCGATTGAACATGATTATAATCCATCATATAAAAGACGATGTCTGACAGATGGAGCGCCGATTCAGTCGCTATGCGATGGGCATCATCTGTAGAATCAATTCCCGGTGTATCCATAATGACTGCCTGCTCGAGGAAATCAGCTCCGTTATGGCTGATTTCAATAGCCTGGATTTGTTCGCCATCCTTGCAGTAGGTTTTGACCGTATCATAATCATACGGAGCCGGATACAGACGGGACCCGCCGTCCTTAAAGATGACCTTGGCATATTCAGAGCCTGATTTGATCCGCACCAAATTCGCACTGGTTGGGATTGGGCTTGACGGCAGGATGTTATCGCCAATCAGTTTGTTGATCATGCTCGATTTCCCTGCAGAGAAGTGTCCGCAAAAAGCGATTGAAAATTCCTCCTCAACTGCTTTCCGTCCCAATTCCTTTACTTTTTCAGCTGTATCTTCATCGTTATTTGTATTCATTAAATTATATAAAGATAGAATCTTTCCAAGAAGCTTTTGATCTTGCTGTGCAATAGTATGGCCCATTCCTCTAACCCCTTGTGACAAAATTGTGAATAACTTTATTTTAAATGATTTTTCGGTCTTTTCCTATAATTACATTTTCATCATGGGAAAAAGAAAAGCAAAAGCATCTTGATTAACTCGACAAGCAGATGGTTTGTTCAAAAAAGAAAAAGCCCGAACCTGAGTCCGGGCTTTCATCTAATTGAGAATATTGTTTATTAATGAGGTTTTAGAACATTGCTCAATACATATTTCATAAGTAAGGAATAAGCTGCTATGGTCGAAACAACTAACATGGAAACCATTGGTACGACACCATCCTTAAGATTCTTATTAACTGAGAATTATTTTCATCTTAAGAAAAGTGTAGCACTATTGATTATCATTTTCAATGGAAGTTGATTAATTGTCACACTTATTTAACAAATTAGGGACGAAACGACCCTGATTGGTGAATTCAGATTCATACTTCGTCAACTCCCTCAATGCCTTCTCCTCTGCTGGAATCCTGATGGATAAAATGAGGATATTCAGTAAAGTAAAAATCGCCATTGTAAAATAGGCATTGAACATTAACGGAATAACAATCAATTCTATGGCAACAATTAAATAGTTTGGATGCTTGATGATTTTATAGGGTCCTCTTTTAATGACATTAGCCCCTGGAAGAATGATAATCTTTGTATTCCAAAACCTTCCCAATGAAGTCAGTGCCCAGATTCGCATTGCCTGTGTAAATATAAACAGAGCAAGCAATACCGGCCAATAGAATGACAATTCTCTATCGTAAATGACTACTTCCAGGATGAAAAGTATAAAAAAAGCAGTGTGAATCGAAACCATTGCGGGATAGTGCCCCCTGGCCAAATTCCAATGCGCCTTGCGCTTTCATCCAGGCCTCATTTTTTCTCGCAATGACCAATTCTGTGATCCTTTGAAAGATAATCAACCCCACAAATATAAGGAATACCATCCTATTCCCACCTCATCAATAGCAATTCCGAGCTAAAACCAGGACCAAGTGCAGCACCAAGTCCCAGGTCGCCTTTCTCCGCAGACTCCATGAACCTTCTTAATACATATAGTATGGTCGCTGAAGACATATTCCCATATTCTTTTAAGACTTCCAGAGAAGTCTCTGTCATCGTTTCAGGAAATTTCATAGCAGAAACATAGGCATCCAGTACTTTTTTACCTCCTGGGTGCGCGATAAAATGATCAAGGTCTGGAACGTCAAGACCATTTGAATTTAAAAACCTTAAGACATTTGGCTGAAGCCAGTTTTCGATAATCGTGGGTATATCCTTTGAAAACACGACATACAATCCTTCATTCTTCACTTCCCATCCCATAACATCTTCAGAATCCGGCATGGTTGTGGACTGTGTACCGATAATATTTGGTGCAGCATCTTTTTTCATTATTTTTTCATACCCGGAATCATCACCACAGATCAGGGCGCAAGCAACCCCGTCTGCAAATAGAGAAGTTCCGATCAGATTGCTTTTTGAACGGTCGTTCCGCTGGAATGTTAAACTGCACAATTCAACGGATAGAACGAGTACTTTTGCCTTTGGGTAGGCCAGGCAGTACTCATAAGCGCGCGAAAGTCCGCTTGCCCCGCCAGCACAGCCGAGACCCCAAATCGGAATCCTTTTAGTGTATTGTGATGACGGCAAGATATTCATTATCCTCGCGTCAATGCTAGGCGTCGACACACCTGTACTGCTGATGGTAAAAATCGCATCGATTTCTTCAAGATGGACTTCGTTCTTTAGGAATTCATCATTCTTAAGGCAATTTGAAATCGCTTTTGCCCCAAGTTCCACAGCTGCCTCGATAAATGCATTATTCTTTTCTTCAAAAGTATGGTCACTTTCGAACCAATCAAGATCTTTCGCAAAATGGCGTTTCTCAATTTGGCCGTTCTGGAAAACGGTGAGCAGCCTATTTATATCTTTAAAGGATTCTTTGAATAGCTTTTCTGCGAAATCCATTACCTTTTCTTGTTCTATTGTAAATGGCGGCAATGCTTCAGCGATGGATATGACTCTTGGCATATTTATACTCTCTCCTCACATCTATATACGGTTACTTTTTCCATTTACCCAGAGAGTATACAATCAAACTCTCCAGGATTTAAACGAAAAAAAAGACTTTCCCGGTAATAAGGGAAAGCCTAACGTTTTGAAGGAGTTGCTGTGCAAGTTGATTATACAATGCTATATTGCCTTATTCACTATAAAATCTTTACCAGTTGACAAGCGATTTGTGTTTGTCAGTTACAAGTCAGTGCCTTTTTTCGAATAAAGCAGCATCCTAAAGAAGAAGATTCTTTTCCATTGAGTGTAATTCTATCTTCTCTTAATCAGAATCCGTGAATAGTCATGCCGCCGTCGACGAATATAGTTTGGCCAGTCACATAGTTTCCTGCATCAGAACTTAGGAAGACAACTGGTCCTACCAGCTCCGGCAATTCCCCAATTCTCTTCAAAGGAGTTACTGCAAGAATGTCTTTCACATACGTCTCATCTGCCAATAGTTTTTCAGTCAGAGGTGTTTTGAAATACCAAGGTCCAATTGAATTCACATTGATACCGTATTGTCCCCATTCCATTGCAAGCACCTTTGTCATCTGCATTAGGGCTGCCTTAGTTGCGGCATAGACTACACCGGTCCTTAGGGCTACTTGCCCTGCTACAGAAGCGATATTAATGATTTTGCCCCCTGATAGCTGTGCCTTCATGACTTTCCCTGCCTCCTGAGACATCATGAAAGCTGATTTTAAATTGGTATCCATGATCGTTTGCCATTCTTCATCTGTCGCCTCTAATGCCTTGGAACGGATATTCATGCCAGCATTATTGACTAGAATATCAATTTTCCCCCATTCAGTGCATACTGCTGAAATTGAATTATGTACTTGGTCCCTATTTGTTACATCGGTTGGGAGCACGAGCGTTTGATTCCCTAATTTTTCAATTACAGATGAAGTTTCCTTAAGATCCTCCTCCGTTCGTGCAAGCAATGCTACATTTGCTCCAGCTTCTGCAAGCCCGATTGCAATCGCCCGGCCTATTCCTCTTCCCGCACCAGTCACTACCGCTGTTTTACCGTTCAAATCAAAAGATGGCAAAAACATACACATCATCCTCCTGCTCTAAATTGACTTAATTTTAACATAATACGCAGGAGAATCAGGGTTACTCGACTGGCAAAAGAAAAAGCACCAAACCAGGTGCTATTTTTCGTTGGACTGCTTTTGTACCTCAATCCAGATTTGCTTTTCTGCTGCTCCCCCACATTTTTTACATAATCGCATTTCATCATATATTAAACGGCAATGTTCACAATAATACTTTTGCATATATACCACTTCCTGAGAGATCCATTTTCTATTAGTTTATTAGCTCTGCTCAGAATGGTGATTCCTGTTTTTACAATGGAATCAAGAATTCTTTATTATTTTGACATTTTTTAAGATGAATTGGACAAAGCTGTCATGATTCCTTTGCTCTCCAATGTCAAGTCGATTTATCACATCCTAATCCATGAGTGGTGATTTTGCTCACTTTTTCACATGATGGTTTTCACAGATTATTCACATTTACCCCTCGTTCCATGTGACTTAAATCACTGTGTTGACGGGTTTTCACCATTAACATAGTAAATATATCAAGTATGAACAATTTGTGAACTGTCTGAAACCATATTTACGTTTCCAAATTGTTTTGTATGATGAGAATGTACTTATCATTTACACATGAACATTTTATACGAAGGGAGTGGACCGGAATGGCTCAGCCTGGAATCGGGAAGAAAACACATACGAAGGTGGAAGACCAATCTTCCTTGAAAGGAACACTTGCATCCGTTTTCTTGTTAGGATTCTTTTTAATCGTTACTTGGGTAAGCATTTATTTCTTATTTGTTGATCGTTTTTAAGAGAGACCAAAAGGGGAGAAAGAAGCTATGCACATTCATAAATTTGAAAAAATCTGGCTGATATTCGGAATAACGACCTTGATCGTATTCCTAAGTGTAATTGGTGTCAGTGCCTTCTATTTAGGCAACCAGCCTCCAAGCTGTCTGGCAACCGTCAATCCTGAGAAGGTAGATACTACCGAACCTTTCAACGAGCCGGGACTGAAGAAGGTTGAAGGAAAAGAATGGGATTATGAACTTGTTTTTGTAGCATCCGCATTCGCCTACAACCCTGGACAGGTTGAAGTTCCAAAAGGAGCAAAAGTGAAAGTAATCGCGACAACAAAAGACGTTATTCACGGCTTTCAGGTTGCAGGCACTAATATCAACATGATGCTAGAGCCTGGATATATCAGTGAGTACGTTACTACGTTTGACAAAGCCGGTGATTACCTGATTGTCTGTAATGAGTATTGTGGTGTCAGCCACCACATGATGTCGTCTAAAATCGAGGTGGTAGAATAATGAATACAAAATCAGTAAATCCAAAGGTTGACCGCCGAGACGGCAAATTGGCAATAGCCCACTTTTATGTCGCATTCATCGCTCTTGCAATTGGTGGTCTTGCAGGTTTGCTACAAACCCTCGTCCGCTCTGGAAAATTCGAATTACCTTCATGGACAGGATACTACCAAATCCTGACGATCCACGGTGTCGTACTTGGCCTTGTTTTAACAACATTTTTCATCATGGGATTCCAGCTCGCGGCAGTGAGCAAAACATCTGGTACACTAACGGATAAACAACGATTGACTGGCTGGATTGGTTTCTGGACGATGACAATCGGTACTGTCATGGCTGCTATCATGATTCTTACAAACCAGGCTTCAGTCCTATATACGTTCTATGCACCATTACAAGCACACGCACTCTTTTACTTAGGATTAACTCTTGTCATCGTCGGAAGCTGGATTGACGGTGCAGCAATCATTATGGCTTACTCTTCATGGAGAAAAGCTAATCCTGGAAAGCCTAGCCCACTGCTGACTTTCATGTCACTCGTCAACACGCTTATGTGGATCGTAGCTACAATTGGAGTTGCTTCAACCGTCCTATTCCAACTGCTCCCTTGGTCACTCGGCCTTGTAGAGCGTGTAGATGTCCTTGTTAGCCGTACATTGTTCTGGTATTTCGGCCACCCTCTTGTGTATTTCTGGCTATTGCCTGCATACATGGCTTGGTACGCGATCGTTCCAAAAATCATTGGCGGAAAGATATTCTCAGATTCATTAGCAAGGATGTCGTTCATCCTGTTCCTGCTGTTTTCAATCCCGGTAGGTTTCCACCATCAGCTGATGGAACCAGGTATTGACCCAGCTTGGAAATTCCTTCAGGTTATTTTGACATTCCTAGTGGTTATCCCATCATTGATGACCGCATTCTCATTGTTTGCGACATTTGAAATGTTTGGACGTTCTAAAGGTTCTACCGGCCTATTTGGCTGGGTGAAAAAGCTTCCATGGGGAGATGCCCGTTTCGCAGTGCCGTTCATCGGAATGCTTGCATTCATCCCTGCTGGTGCTGGCGGACTTGTCAACGCATCCCACCAGCTTAACCAGGTCGTGCACAACACAATTTGGGTCACTGGTCACTTCCATTTGACTCTTGCAACTTCTGTCGTCCTTACATTCTTTGGAATTTCTTATTGGCTAGTCCCTCACTTGACTGGCAGGGTCCTGACAAAGGCTATGAATAAACTAGCCATTATCCAGGGTATTGTTTGGGCAATCGGTATGACTTTCATGTCCGGTGCGATGCACGCAGCTGGTCTGCTTGGAGCTCCACGCCGTTCTTCATTCTCAACATATGGCGGTTCAGAGCAGGCTGCAGAGTGGATTCCTTACCAGGTTGCACAGGCAGTTGGTGGATCGATTCTGTTCCTTGGAATCATCCTGATGCTTTACATTTTCATCAACCTTGCTTTCTTCGCACCTAAAGGGGAAGAAGAATTCCCTGTTGGAGAAGTTGCTGATGCAGCCGAGAAAACTCCAATGGTTTTCGAAAACTGGAAGCTTTGGCTCGGTATCACAGTTCTATTGATTCTATTCGCATACACGATACCGTTCATTGATATGATTGAAAATGCACCAATCGGGTCGAAGGGATATAAATTCTTCTAAGAAACACTTAAGCTGAATCAATAACGGATTTCTTTTAGAGGAAAAACCCCAACCAAAACAGGGAGTAAAATTTTTATAATTTCACTCCCTGTTTTTTTATGGGCTCTGTTAAACTCCGCTGTTGATTTTCATTCCATGCGCTTCGCGTTCCGCGCGAATGAATAATGAAAAATTCCAAAAGACGGATTATTCATAAACCAATTCCGCGTTGCATTCGGGAAGCCTTATCTGCGCTTTTTGCGCCTGCGGGGGTCTCCTCATGACTAGCTTATCCTGTAGGACATTGATTGGGCTTAATCGAACCATAAGACTACGTACGCACAAGGGAAATGCGTTAGCATCTTCGGAGGAGTCTTCTCCCCTTCCACTACAATCATCTGGAGTTGAAAAAATAGTTATAACAGAGCTTGTTCATAATAGCATTCACAAAAAAATAGGATGCCGCAGCATCCTATTTTTCATTTTTTACACCTATTAAAATTCTGCATTTCCTGGTGTACGCGGGAATGGAATGACATCACGGATGTTCTTCATTCCGGTCAGGTACATAACAAGTCGTTCGAAACCAATACCATACCCTGAATGCTTTGTGCTGCCGTATTTTCTAAGCTCCAAGTACCACCAGTAATCTTCTTCCAACATACCAAGTTCTTTAATTCGTTCTGCAAGGACTTCTTCTCTTTCTTCACGCTGGCTGCCGCCGATTAACTCGCCTATACCAGGAACCAAAAGGTCGGTCGCAGCAACTGTCTTGCCATCCTCATTCGCACGCATATAAAATGCCTTGATTTCTTTCGGATAGTCGGTTACGAAGACAGGGCGCTTGTAAATTTCCTCGCTAAGGTAACGCTCATGTTCCGTTTGCAGATCTGTACCCCATTCAACAGGGTATTCAAATTCCTTACCTGAGTTCTTTAATAGTTCAACAGCTTCACTATAAGTAACTCTTCCGAAATCTGATTGCAATGCATTCTGCAATCTCTCAATGAGCGTTTTATCGATAAAGCTGTTAAAAAAGGCCATTTCTTCTGGTGCATGCTCAAAAACGTAATCAATGACATACTTGACCATTTCTTCGCCAAGGTCCATGATATCCGGTAATTCCGCAAAGGCTACTTCAGGCTCGATCATCCAGAATTCTGAGGCATGTCGTGCCGTATTGGAATTTTCTGCTCTGAATGTCGGACCAAAAGTATACACATTACGGAAAGCAAGAGCAAAGCTTTCCACATTTAATTGACCACTCACGGTTAAGTTGGTTTCTTTCCCAAAGAAATCTGCACTGTCATCAACTTTTCCATCTTCGCTTTTTGGAAGCTTGTTCAAGTCCATTGATGTTACACGGAACATTTCCCCTGCTCCTTCAGTATCGCTTCCAGTAATAATCGGTGTATGTACATATACAAACCCTTTGTCTTGAAAGAATTTGTGAAGGGCATAGGATGCAAGAGACCTTACTCTGAAAACGGCTGAGAAGGCGTTGGCTCTCGGACGTAAATGAGCGATTGTCCTCAAATATTCAAGGGTATGTCTCTTTTTTTGTATAGGATAATCTGTATCCGACAATCCCTCGACGACAATCTTTGTCGCTTTAATTTCAAATGGCTGCTTCATCTCAGGAGTTGGAACAAATTCACCTTCTACTAAAACAGAAGAACTGATAGGCAACTTCGTAATTTCTTTAAAGTTATCAAGGGTATCCTCAAAAACAATCTGTACACTCTTAAAGAATGTTCCATCATTCAACTCCATAAAGCCAATGGTTTTTGAATCACGAAGAGTACGGATCCATCCTGTAATTTGAACAGTTTTGTCATTAAAATTCTCTTGATTTCTGTATAAGTCTTTTACTACTGTCTTAATCATAATTAGCCTCCTTATAGTAATTTTTTGCAATAAAAAAAGCCTTCTATCCCTAAAAAAAGGGACGAAAGGCTGAACTTCCGCGGTACCACCCAAATTGTCATAAAATGACCAACTTTACTATTGCATAACCCAGTATATAACGTGCTGGAAACGTCTAAGCCTACTCAAGTTTCCCCTTTCGGTTAGAACTCAAAGGTGTTCTTCATTTATGCTTCATCACCAGGCTTCCACCGTCCCCGGCTCGCTATTGAATATAGCAAAAACTACTTTCCTTTTCATCGATTTACCTTATGTAGTTTTCAAAAGGATTTTTACTGTAATAATTTATCACAAAAGATAATCCTTTGTCTAGTTGCCCCCTGATTTATCTGCATTTTTCCCTAAAAATCATCATATACAACCTTAAGATTATCTTAACTAAAAAACTATTTTAAATCGAGTTTTAAAAATAAACGGAAAAATTCCGCTTAAATTGAAAACCCCTCTTATTTTCTTAAAAATAAGGGGAGTTTTTCCGGTTATCTAAATCAAATCGTTGTATTTTGTCTTATTTTTAGCAATTAACCGGAATATCTCCGCCTATTCCACTTAAAAAACTTCAATTGTGTACAATAGCCGGAAATTCTCCCCTTTTAGATTCACTTATGATCACTAAAATCAGCTTTGAAAGATAACTGAGCCTTAGCTTAAAAGTACCTTTACTAAAATAGAAGCTTGGATTTGAACCTGGCTCTTTCCGTTTTTTATTTGCAATACTTTTCACACAGTGTAGTGATTTTTTTGCTTCCTGATTGGAATTGAGATATTGATAGATATCACAGATACGATGATCATCGAAGATCCGAGCATCTGAAGACTCCCCAGCCTGTCTCCATACACCAGTATTCCAAGCATGGTGGCAATAACGGGTTCCAGTGTAGCAACTACTGCAGCCGTACTGCTTTCCGTCCTTTCAAGGCCCCAGGAGTATGCAAAATAGGCAATTACAGTCGGGAAAATACCTAACCCTATCGCATAAAGCCACACATCATCAGCGAGAAGGACATCTGCTTTGCTGACGATTCCAGTTGTCGGTACCAGTACAGCGGAAGCCACAAGGAATGTATACAAAGTAACCGTAAAAGGGTGGTACCGGCGTAATGCGATCTTGCCAAAGATACTGTAAAGAGCATAGCCGAAGCCTGCCCCAAGTCCAATAAGGATACTGGAGACAGAATATGACGTTCCCCCATGTCCTGTCATGCCTGCTGCAAGCGTACACCCGATGACTGTCATGACAATTGCCAACAGCTTCTTCCTGTTTATCCTTTCTTTCAGGAAAAGAAAGGATAAAACCGCCACAAAAGCAGGAGAAGTATACAGTAAAGCTACTGCAATCGGGATGTTCATTAAGTTGATTGCTGTAAAGTAAGACCAATTAAAAAACACAATGCTTAAAATCCCTGTACCAACAAAAAGATACAAGTCTTTCACTCTTATTTTTAAATGGCCGCGGTAAAAAGAAATTCCCGTCAACATTAAAATAATGGCTGCAGTCAACACACGTATGGCCACAATCTCCATGGCTCCGAAACCCGCACTATTCAGGCCTTTGACAAAGAAACCAATTAGCCCCCACATTACGGCTGCAAATGCAATCAATAGATAAGGTAATTTCCTGGACAATAGGTTTCACCACACAGAAAAGATGGCAGAAAAACTGCCACCTTATTTTACTAAGACTCTTAATAGTTTAAAAGATGTATTTAGACTAATTCATATACCTTATTGTATTTGTCGTATAGGTAATCGACCAGATATTGCGCGTTGAGTCCCTCACCTGTTACCTCTGTCAAAATCTCAAGAGGCTTTTTCATTTTTCCATGTTTATGGACGTTCTCTGTCATCCATTCTTTAACAGGCTGAAGATTTCCTTGTTCTAGCAATTCCTCATAATTCGGTAAATCTTTCAGCATAGCGTTCTTGAACTGGGCGGCATACATGTAACCTAAAGCATATGACGGGAAATAGCCAAAGCTGCCCCCAGCCCAATGGACATCCTGAAGGACACCCTGTGCATCATTTTCGGTCCTGATGCCGAGATATTGTTCATACTTGTCATTCCAAATCTTAGGAAGATCCTTAACTTCTATTTCATCGTTGAACAATCCTTTTTCAATCTCATATCGCACCATTACATGCAGTGGATATGTTAGCTCATCTGCTTCAATCCTTATCAAGCTTGGTTTGGACTCATTGACAGCACGATAGAAACTCTCTACATCCACTCCGGAAAACTGACCATCTGAATACTCTTGCAGCAAGCTGTAATTGTGCTTCCAGAAAGAGTAATTGCGCCCAACAAAGTTCTCGTAGAATAGCGACTGTGATTCATGGATACCCATGGATGTGCCAGAACACAATGGAGTGCCGACTAGCTCTTCAGAAATGTTCTGTTCATAAAGAGCATGTCCGCCTTCGTGAATTGTACCGAAAACAGCTGTCCGGAAATCTGATTCATCATATTTTGTAGTAACCCTTACATCTCCAGGGTTAAGCCCCATCGCAAATGGATGGACCGTTTCATCAAGACGTCCAGCATCAAAGTCATAACCCATTTGTTTAAGGATTTCAAGACTGAATCCATGCTGCTTGTCTTTAGGAAAGTGCTTGAACAAGAATCCTGTTTCTGGTTTTGCTGTTGAACTGGAAATTTGCTGTACAAGTGGAACAATTTTTTCACGAAGATCCCCAAATACCTGGTCCAGAACTTCAACAGTAATACCAGGCTCATACATATCTAACAGTGTATTGTACTTATTTCCTTCGTATCCCCAGTAACCAATGAATTTCTTTGTCGTATTAACTAGTTTTTCAAGATAAGGTCTGAACAGATCAAAATCGGACTCGGCCTTCGCTTCTTCCCAAACTGTTTCTGCCTTGGATTGAAGAATCACATATTCTCGATATTCATCTGCAGGGATTTTCTTATTACGGTCATAATCCTTCATGCACTCATTCAGTGTTTTACGAGTAATTTCAGATAAGCTTTTTTCATTTGAAAGACGTGCTATGTATGATGCCATTTCTTCTGAAGTTGACATGTTAAAAAGCTCAGAAGAAAGTACCCCGATCACTTCTGAACGCTGTTCTGAGCCTTTTTTCGGCGCTCCTGTCCTTAAATCCCAATAAATCAAAGATAGTGCCTCACTATAGGCAGCCATTTTTTTGACATAATCCAAAAACTTCTTTTCTGTCTGCTTTACATCACTCATTGGTTTCACCTCATTTTTCTCTTTCCTGTTTATCTTATCATACTTTTCAGAAATTTAGTTTTTTCGAATATCAAAAAGCTGAAGCGCGTTGACATGCGCTGTAGAGCAAAACAGTGAAGTCGCACTTTGACTTCATTTGGCGAGTTAAAGCGTTCTCGAGGGGCTAGGCGCTGGAGCTGGACACTAATCTATGTACAAAAATTTTATACTTTATTATTCCGTAAAATAAAAACAACAGGCGAACCTGTTGTTTCAGTATCAGAGGATATTTTTAATTTTACTTAGTTTTTCCTATTGTCACACGCCATGTTTCTGGGCCTTCTTCAAGGTACTCCCATGAAAATGTTTCTGGACGCTCCATCATGAATTGGTATTGAAGCGGTCTAGGATCATGATCATTGACGATTTGCATGAATTCTCCCTTTTTCAGAGAATCAAAGCTTTTGAATATTGCAGGATGTTTTTCCCGTGGTGCATAGTCTGGTACATTGATAATTACGTTGAAAGTCATTTCCCTCTCTCCTTTATTTCCTGATTTCTTTACATTTTCATTATAAAAATTTTCAGTTTCCCTCTGTAGTGAGCGCGGTCACAGTTTGACTATGACTTCTTTCATTCAAGAGGAGCAGTTAATTTAATTATTCATAGTAAAATAGAGGAACTTATTTGATAAGAGAGAACTAAAAATGAGGGAGGGGATTTTTATATGAAAGATTTAGTAGGCAGCTGCGACCGTTGTGGAAGAGAGATTTTTTGTATGGATGGTTTTTTGAATGGTGTACATAAAGATGGGAAAGTGCTTTGTTTTGAATGCGACAAAGAAGAGGAACAGAAATCATCATAAAAACCGCAAAGCGATGACGCTTTGCGGTTTTCCTATTAGTCTTCATCAATAGCCAAATCTTTTACTGGCAGCTGTTCTTCTTCTTTATGTGTGACTTTACGGAGATTGAAAAGTGCTTTCACGCTGAATATTGCCAGCGCAGCAACACCAATCAAGAAGATTGTATCAGGGATTGATCTTAGCGTCAGGAGCATTTCAACTGTTTCCTGCTGTAAGAACTGTGATGAGCGTGAAGCTGCATAGCCGTTGAAGTATGCTTCTTTTAATTGAAGGTAGCCAATTGGCAGCAAGGACAGGAATACCATGCCAGCCAAGCCTGCGTTCAGCATGATGACAATGAATTTAACCCATCTGTCACTCCATTTTTCAGGCTTTACAATATTGCGCAATGAGTAGACCAATACTGCCCCTGCAAACATACCATACACACCCATCATCGCTGCGTGACCGTGGGCCGGTGTCAGGAATTGGCCGTGTTCAAGGAAGCTCACTGCAGGCAGGTTGATCAAGAAGCCGAGTACACCTGCACCTACCAAGTTCCAGATTGCTACAGAAATCAAGAACCAGAAAGTACCTTTGTAAGGGAAATCAACTCCCCCGTCTCTCATCATTTTGTACTGCTCATATGCTTCCAGGATAAGCAAAGTCAACGGAATGACTTCCAGTGCAGAAAATACTGAGCCCAGTGCGATCCAAACTTCGGAGGAACCATTGTAATAATAATGGTGTCCGATCCCAATGACGCCTGCTCCCATCAGCAGAATCAACTGGAAGTATAATGCCCTTATGGTTGATTTTTTTGTGACAAGCTTCATTTGGACCATCAAGAAACCAATGACAACTACTGCGAAAACCTCGAAAATCCCTTCAACCCATAGATGGATGATCCACCAGCGCCAGTAGTCAGCAAAGGTGTAATGTGTACCTGGATTGATCATGAAAGCAAAGAAGTAAAAGGCTGGTACGGCAATCGCTGAGTAGAACAATAGGTGAATCAAGCCGCCTTTGTCTGATTCCCTCTTCAAACCACTCTTGATGCCGCGGAATACGATGAACAGCCAGATCAGCATTCCGGTCGCAAGAATGAACTGCCATATGCGCCCCAGCTCAAGATATTCCCAGCCCTGGTGGTCCAGCAGGAACCAATTGTTTCCCAGATAACCGTTAGCACCAAGCCACTGGCCAATCATGCTGCCTGCTACAAGCACAACCAATGCCCAGAAAAGGATGTCAACCAGTAATCCCTGGCGCTTTGGTTCATGACCGCCAACCAGCGGCGCGATAAAAATACCCATCCCAAGCCATGCTGTCGCAATCCAGAAGATAGCCAGCTGCAGGTGGAAGCCTTTTGTAATATTGAAAGGCAGGATATCATAGACCCACTTCATTCCAAAGAAACTGTCAGGCTCGATATAATAGTGCGCAAGCAAAGCTCCGAACATTGCCTGTACAAAGAACAGCACAGATACAACTGCGAAATACTTACCTGTTTTCAATTGTGAAGAGGTAAGCGGCAGCTTCCTCAAATCGATCCTCGGAAAATTACCTGGTGTATAAGCCTCTTGCATTCCCAGGTGATATCGATAGAAGACAAACAGGATCAAGCCTATGAACAAGATCAAAATCGTCACACTCGCTCCGCTCCACCAGATTGCCGAAAATGACATCGTGTTTCCTGCGTCCTCATAATATGGCCAGTTATTTGTATAAGTGATATCATCGTCTGGTCTTTCAGTACTTGACAGCCAAGCAGTCCAGAAAAAGAAATCAGCGATTTGTTCAATCTGGTCGCCCTTTGAAACCCAGGCACGTTCGCCATCGGGCATATGCTTTTCCTGGATTAACCCTGGCTTCAGACCCCAATCATCACCCTTGGTAAAAATTGTATGATAAAATTCCCTTACTTTATCATGTCCATATAATTGCGCATCTGTCAGTACCAGCTTATCTGTATCCGGCACATAACGGTTTTCACGCATTTCCTTCATGACATTGTCACGGATAATCGTTTGTTGATCTTCTGATAACTCTTTAAAATTTTTACTGTATTTTTCTTGTGACTTGAAGTCATGCATACCATCAGTATAAATCTTCAGTGACTCAGCCGTATAATCAGGCCCCATATAGGAACCATGTCCTAATACAGTTCCATAATCCATCAAACCATATTTCTGAAAGACAGCCTGCCCTCCCATGATGCTCTCTTTCGTTAAGATGACCTCACCTTTTTCACTTGTGACTTCAAGCGGCCTCGGAGCCATCTCTTTAAAAATCCAGTAACCTCCTGTCAGGAGTACTGTAAAGCTAAGTAATAATGTAATGATGAGTACGGATTTCAACAGTGAGTTTCTATTCTTCTTGACCACTGTCTTCACGGATGTTACATGCTGGAGTTCCATTTACCATACATCCCCTTCCCAGTTTGATTTACAACCTAAGAATAAGGGGAATTTGAAGGTGAGTTTGTGAAGTTCCTCATTTTTCAGGTGTGATATTTCACACAGCAGTGATAATTATTTTCATAAAAACGTCAAAATATGATTCAGGTCACTTAGCTTTCCTGGATAGCTTGGTAAAATTCAACGTAGATAATAAACCCTATATAAAGAGGAGCAGTTTGATATGCATATATCCCAAATTAGACAGCAATTAAAAGAAGTTCCTATTTTCAAAGAATTATCACCTGAAGAACTGGATCCGATTGTTGAAATAGCCCACCCAAGATTCTTTAAAAATAAAATGTATGCATTCATGCAGGGAGATCCGCTTGATCGGGTGTTCTTCATCCATTCAGGAAAGGTGAAGATTTATAAAACAGACTCTTCAGGAAGAGAACAGATTGTGTCAGTCCTTGAAACTGGCGAGATGTTCCCTCACGCTGGCTTCTTCAGAAAAGGACAGTATCCCGCCCATGCGGAAATAATCGAGGACACCCAAATGATCATCGTCCCTATTTCTAAATTTGAAGAAATACTGGTTGCCTATCCTGAACTATCTATTAAGTTATTCCGCGTGCTTGGTGAGAAAATCATTGATTTGCAGGCGAGACTTGAGGAACAGATTCTTCATAATACGTACGAGCAGATCATCATGCTGCTGCTGCGCCTTTGTAAGACAAATGGCGAAAAAATAGAGCACGGTTTCAAATTAACCACTCATTTTACTAATAAAGAATTCGCCAACATGATCGGTACTTCGAGAGAAACCGTCAGCAGAACAATCAACCATTTAAAAAAGAAGGATTACATAAGCTTGGACGCTGACGGTTACTATCTGATTGATCATGAAAATTTGCATCAGGAATTGTTTTAAAAACAAAAAGCGCAAGCGCCTTGGTCAGCCCCGAGAAGCGCTGGAGAGCCGACCGGTGAAGTCGTTCTTTGACTTCATTGGACGGACCGAAATCGAAATGTATAGCCGACTGCTCAGAAACGCAGAAACTGGAGACTCAGACTAAGAAGCGCTTTTTGCTTCTGCGGGCGGAGTTGAAGTTTCGGAGTTTCTAGGAGGCGACACTAGACTAGCGTCTCGAGAAGTTAGGAGCCGTAGCTAGACAAGCGTCTCGAGAAGTTAGGAGCTGGATTAAGATACACAATAATACTTCTATAATTTCCTTTTCAACAGGAAAATGTAAATTTTGGAGTGTAAGTGATGCGCATCACGGAAGAGAAGACTGAAAATGATTATCATTTATTCATATCAACTAAAGTATCCGGGAGCTGATCGATATGGAACACAGAACGATTGAATTGGATGTACGTGAGGATATCAATAACAAGCTGGAACCTTTCCAGAAAATCATGGAGGACGTTGGCGAACTGCAATTGAACGACAGCCTGATTCTCCATGCCCCATTCAAGCCTGTTCCGCTCTATGGAGTGTTAAAAGCAAAGGGATTTGAACATGAAGTCGAAAAAATCGAGGCAAAACATTATAAAATCACTTTTACCAAAAAAGGAGGGAAATAAGATGATACTGGATAATAGAGGTCTAGAACCGCCACAGCCTATGATGAGGACGCTGACAAAGCTGGAAGAGCTTGAAGAAGGTGAGACGCTTATCATCATCAATGACCGCCGTCCGATGTTTCTTTTCGAGCAACTGGATGAACTTGGGTTTCTTTATTTGACCGAACAGCAAGAAGATGGCAGCTATCGCGTAACTATTTCCCGAAAAGCGGGGTGATTCAATTGTTTCAGCAAAGCAGTGGTAACGAAACAAATATAATACTTCCGTTTTCATTCATTGGCTTCAGCATGCTGGCATTGATACTTTCACAGCTGCTGATCCTGCTGAACGGTGACCTAATTGTTTCCGGCGTGTTCCGATTGCCTGCAATCTGGTCTGCTGCACATCTTTTCGTGCTTGGCTGGGCCCTGATGGTCGCAATGGGGGCGATGTACCAGCTGGTGCCTGTTGCATTCCTGACACCGATTTGGAACGAGAAATTCGGCTTTTGGCAATTGGCGGTAACAACTGCAGGAATTGTATCTTTCGCCGCGGCACTGTATCTTCGCCCACAGGATGCCCTATTACCTGGAATATTGACATTGCTCGGAATTTTGATGTTCATTTTTCAGATGTTCATGACGCTAAAAAGCCAGGCAAAACCAAATGTGCTGACATTGTTCGTCGGTACGGCACTTTTTTCTCTCCTGGCTACAATTACATTCGGTATCACACTGGTCCTGAGCATGAAGACAGGTTTTGCTTCAAGCTATTATCAAGCTATCTTTAAAACCCATATTCTGCTTGGGACAGTTGGCTGGTTCTCATTCTTGATCTTTGGCTTTTCTTATAAGATGGTTCCAATGTTCTCACTTTCCCATGCATATTCAATGAAACCTGCACCATATGTATTTAGTGTTTATGTTGTTGGAATTATTTTTTTGATTTCTTCATTTTTAACAGGCAGCCATCTGTTTGAAGTTTTGGGAACGCTCATGCTATTTGCCGGGTTCATGATTTTCACCTGGCATGTCAAAATGATCATCGATAAGCGTGTGAAAAAAAAGCTTGACCGCCCATTCATGTTCGCCTTGTTTGCGATTGGCTGCGGGGCTTTCATCCACTTTGCTGCTTTTGCAGGAAGTGCTGTGAATTTTCTTTCAAAAATGGCAGGACCAATTATTTTATTATATCTAGTCGCCTGGATTGCATTCAGCATCATTGGTTATCTATATAAAATCGTTCCATTCCTGTGGTGGACTCATAAATACAGCAAGGAAATCGGCAAAAAGAAGGTACCTGCATTAAAGGACATGATGGATGAGAAACTGGCAATACCGCTTTTCATCATGTTCACAGCAGGCACGATCCTTCTTTTACTGTCATTCATTGTCAAGCTTATGCCTGTCTTTTACATCAGCCAGGGATTGATTGTTATCGGAAGTGCCCTATTCAGCTATATTATCGCCAAAGTGGTAACCATATAAGGAGGAGTTAGAAATGACTGAATTAAAGGAAAAAATCAGGGAAAACTTAAAAACTGTGATAGATCCAGAATTGAATATTAATGTTGTTGACCTTGGCTTGATTTATGAAATCGGCGTTCCAGAACCTCGCACAGCAAGAATTTTAATGACACTCACGACTCCAGGCTGCCCTCTCCATGACAGCATCGCCAGCGGTATTAAGTATTCTGTGCAAAGCATGGAAGAAATTGACCGTGCAGACGTACAATTGACCTGGGAACCAGCCTGGACACCCGATCGGATAACGGAGGAGGGAAAAAGACTTCTGCAGGGTTTTTAATTGAACACCCGCACGTTTCAATACCTTTTAGAAAAATAAATGAAGTATTCATATAAAATAGCAAAAAAGAAACGCTTGGGCTCCAAGCGTTTCTTTGCAGGTTATTTAGCATTAGAAAGGCCAAATGACAATGCCTGACGAAAGTTGTTTTCTGCTTCCTTCAAGTCGGCCAGCTGGAATTCATCAGCATGCAATTCATTGCGCAAAGCCTCAGTACTGCTGGATAGAGCTTTTGAGATACGTTGAAAGTCGATAAAAGAATAATTCATTGCCATCCCTCCATTCATACGAAATGCTCAAGCGCCTTGCTCAGCTCCGACAAGCGCTGGAGGGCCTGACAGTGAAGTCGTTTTTTTTTGACTTCATTGGCAGGACCGAAACGTCTCGAGGAGTTAGGAGCCACAGCTAGACAAGCGACTCGATAGGCTAGGCGCTGGAGCTGGACATTAATCTATGTGTCAAAAGTTGATGTAAATGTATTTTATTCCCCACCACCCTTATTTATTCCAGAAAATAATGTGTCGTTGTTTTTCGAACATGTGCCTAAACGAATAAAGCATAAAATAGTGTTATCCACAAAAATCCCTTAAACAAAACACAAAAAACCTCCTGTTCGACAGGAGGTTTTGCGTGTACTTCTAATTATTTCTCAACTCTTGGAGGGCGTTTGCCCCAATATTGATAGTAGTCTGTTCTAATGAACCCATTGAACAGTTTCCGTTTCTTTGTTGCCGGTTTTCCGTATACTTGTTCAAAGTCCTCATTAGATGTCAGGATATAGATTGACCAAGTATCAAGTGGAGCAAAGGCTTCACCCATCTGGCTGTAAATTTCTTCAACAGCTTTCTTTTCACCCAATCGCTCACCGTATGGAGGGTTGCCAACAATGACACCATATTCCTTCTTTGTCGTAAAGTCCTGCACGCGCATTTGTTTGAATGAAATCAAATCGCCAAGACCTGCTTCAAAGGCATTTTCCTCTGCAATTTTCACCATCCGGTGGTCGATATCCATCCCGCTGATATCTAAAGGCTGGTCATAATTAGCAAGGTCCTCTGCTTCCATTCTTACCTCGTCCCAAATAGAATCAGGAAAAATAGGCCAGGCTTCTGATACAAATTCTCTATTAAAACCAGGCGCAATATTTTGACCGATTAACGCAGCTTCAATCGGAATTGTTCCAGACCCGCAAAATGGATCAACGAATGGTTTATCAGGATGCCAATTCGTCAGCTTGACCAGGGCAGCAGCAAGCGTCTCCTTCAATGGAGCCTCCCCCTGTCCAGACCTGTATCCACGCTTATGAAGGCCGCTTCCGCTTGTGTCGATTGTCAAAGTTACGACATCCTTTAGCAGAGCTACCTCTATTTTGAACAATGGCCCGTTCTCTTCAAACCATGAAGTCTTTTTGTAAGATTTTCTCATTCGTTCAACAATCGCTTTCTTAACGATCGCCTGGCAGTCAGATACACTGAAAAGCTTAGATTTTACTGACTTACCCGAAACAGGGAATTCAGCATTTTCCGGTAAAAATTCTTCCCATGGGAGGGCTTTAGTTTTTTCAAATAATTCGTCAAATGTATAGGCTTTGAATTCACCAATTTTGATTTTGATTCTGTCAGCAGTACGGAGCCACATATTGCTTCTGGCTATTGTCCTGACATCACCTTTATAAGTAATCTTCCCATTTTCTACTTGGCATTCATATCCAAGGTCCCGGACTTCCTTTGCGACGATTGCTTCAAGACCCATCGCAGAGGTTGCAATTATATCAAAATTCTTCATCGTTTCACCCTTTATATCCAATATCTTATGTACTTCATTAATAAGTTGCCCAATAACACTTAATATACATAAAAAAAGCTCTCCTGGCAAAAGGAGGGCTCTAGTAAACACTCATACAAATCCATTAATAACGTTCTGTAAGCCATGTTTTGTACCTTTGTACTGCAAACGACCATAAGTCTCGTACTCCGGTGGTAATCATCTATCTACAGATGAGTTCTCATCTGTCCTTCCCTTTGTTCAATTCCTCCAGGAAGGTGCCCCTACCATCGTTTGGGTTTCTCGCTCGTGGGGTTTACCTCGTTCCACCCTTCCGATTTCTCGGAAGGCTCCGTCACTGTGGCACTTTTATAGGTATTCATGCCATATCGTTGCCGACTTAGGCATTTTCCCGGCCGTCAGCCGAGCGTGAGCCCGACTGCCCTGGCTTATGAATTGGCCAGGCACGAACACTACAAGCATCTCAGCTTGTGCGAGCATGGACTTTCCTCTGCAGCAGAACTGCAGCGATTACCCGAACGTTATTAACAGCTACAAGAAACATTATATGAAAAATAGGTTTGAAAAGCAATGGTAATACATTTCAAAAACTAGCAAATACTGGATCAATCGTAAAGTTTATCGCCGAAAACATGCTTTTCTAGATTCGAAAGCCTTTTAAGGATATCGAAGTTAGTTGTACCAGCTGCCTGTGTACTTGGTCGGCGCGAAGCTTCGTCAAGCTGCTTTTTAAGACGCAAATTGTCCTGTTGAAGCTCTTCAATCTCCTGCTGCATCACTTCGTAGTCCTTGATGATCATATCAAGAAATTTATCAACATCTTCTGGTTTGTAACCCCGCATTGCTGTTTTGAATTCTTTTTCTAAAATATCTTTAGCATTTAACTGTATTTTATCGGATAGCATTCCATTCACCTCAATTATACCCCAATCGTCACATTTATTTTTTCAAAAACAAGGCGATTTGTCAATTTTTCTTTTATAAGCATTTTACATGGCTACACAAACAGGGAAATTTCAACAGAGAAAGACTTTTAATTAAAAACCCTGCTGCTTCAATTGCTCCTCTTCAACGACCATTTGTAAATCATATAGTGTAATTAATCTTATATCATAATCGTTAGTTTCTTGATATCTTTTTGCCGTTTCATATATAAATTTTGGACTGCCTTCTTTTTCAGGGTCATAAAGCAGGACCAACAGGTCGCTTTTCTCTATAAAAAATTGATTCTTCAGCCTGAATTGCCAAGGTTTTTCGTAAGGCTTTTTAGTGATGGAATCAACATGGTCAGCTCCGGCCATAACGGATTCATACCACTCCTTGTTGGTCTCTTTCCATTTGTCCTCCTGATTAAGGAATGGTGTGAACACCGATAGTTTTAAGTCAGGAAATTCTTCCTGCAGCTCGAATACAGCCTCACCAGCCCATAATTCAACACCGAGCTGTCCGCTTATCATCACCCATTCAAGTCCTTCCTCAATTAATGGAATCAGGCTCTTCTTTATCGCCATTTTTATGTATTCAGCTGACGGATGATCATGCTGGAATACGCCAAGTTCAAAAGGTTTATACCCAGATATCGCAGCTACTTTTGCCATGTAATCTCCTTTAAAACAAATTATGAATAAATCCATATTGAAGGTATTCCCTTTTAGGAGTAAATATTACACCTGAAATTGTCAAAAAAACAAGGGCTACAAGAGCCCTTGTTGAAGTCATTTTATCGACCAAATCCTGGACCGCCGAATCCTGGCCCAAATCCTGGACCGCCAAATCCCGGGCGTGGTCTAGGACCAACTGGAGCCACTCCGCCTGGTACCGGACCAGGTCCGCCATAAAAATTCTGGTGGGTCACCTGATTAACCGTGGACTGTGTCTGCGGGAAATAATGAACATGATCGTAATTGATGTGATTTACGTTTGTAGTGTGTGTTGGATGAATATGCGGAACCACATTGTTTGTAAAGTTATGGTTTGTACAGCACTTTGTAGGATGAACTACTGCTGGCAATACATGTGTCGGCTTGCAGTGCATAGTGCATAACTCCTTTCATTTAGACTTATTGTTTACATTATCAGCCTATGAAGAAGTGATGCGTCTTGTACTAATGAAAACACCTATTTTTCATAAAAATCTGCAATGGATGCCCTTATTTGATTTTTATAGGAATGTGTAAAAGTTGTCCTTAAGACCGCTGAAAATAACAGCGATGAGAGTGATTACGACAAAATATAAAATTAATACCGCTTTGTACATCAAACCCGCCCCGTAATATTATATTCTTTTTTAACACCATACAATTTTACATTTTACAATGTCTAAACAATACATACAACAGGATATTACAGGATTTGAAAAGATAAATGTTAAAATTTTGTTACAATTCAAGTGTACTTGGCGAATTTTAGCATAAAACCAGTTTACTTTGGCGAATTTTGCGCTTGCCCGGGAAATTCTTTCCGGGCAATCCTTTGAATTCTTTTTTCAAGCTCCTGGATAAAAATCATGTCTTTTTTTGTTGTTCCCTTTTCTTCGCTGTGTATTTCTTCAGCAAGCGAGCAATACTGCAACGCCTGTTCAAGATTTTTCTCGCGGTGCTCGTAATGTTTGGCCAGCTCGATGCACGCTTCTTTACGCTGCTTTTTTGTCCCTTTGGCTGCACTTTCTTTCCATAGCGCAACCGCTTTATTCCATTCCTTATGCTTCTTATACTCAAAAGCCAGTGCATGCTTAGCTGAAACCGCTTCTTCATCTTGACCATCCAGCAGCCCAGTGAATGCTTGCTTGGCTTTACCTGACTCACCAAGGTATGAAAACCAGCGTCCAACCTCGTAAGTTTCCCGTGATGTTTGGGCCTTGTCCCTTCCGAGAATCTGGAAGGTTAAATGTGTATAGAGCGTCAATAATGACAGGATATCTGTTTCATTATGCTTAATGACACCCAGCAATCCTTCTGGGTTTTTTCTCTCCAGAAAGTCAAAATATATCATTGGCGCCAAAAAGCCAGGAATGTCATCCTTTCTTTCAAGACCTAATATCTCTTGTTCCACTATGCTCAATTTCATCCGCTCAATTTTATGCTTCCATAATCTTCGCGCTGCATGGTACAAATCAAAATGGTCAAAGGAAGGCAGTTTGGGCACATGGTCACGGACAAGAGTGTGCCTCGTTTTGACCTGTGGCCAATCGAAGGCTTTGCCATTGTATGTAACCAATGTCGTGTAATCAGCATTTGTCAGAAAGCTCTGGTAAAGAGCAACTTCCGCTCCTGGATTCGGCAGGATATGCTGTTTCAACTTCACTGAATTCCCTTCTATGGATGCATGGCCAAGCAGGAAGATGGTGTTGCCTGCTCCTCCTCCAAGACCTGTTGTTTCGGTATCAAAAAACACCAGATCCAAAGGAGTGTGACCGGCTGCAGATAGCGGATGCTTCGTTCCCTCCTTGTTCCAGAGCGAAACAGCCTCGATCAAGTCGCCGAATCGGTAATGCCCATGCTGGTGATCAAGCGGATAACTGACTTCCCTGACCAGACAATATTGATCATCAAAATAGAAGGGGGAAACCTGTTGCTGCTCCCATATTTCCATATACGGAATTTCCAGAGTTTCTTTAGCTTCGGCCGGCATAGGCTTTTGTTTTTCAATTCCACTTTGTATATGAGGCTTTAACCGGTTTAATTTATTCTTAAGGCTCATTCTCCCCCTCCTCCCTTACACTGCTGCTTCAAGGAACAGATCCAGCAGCTTCACTACGTCCTTTTTTGAATGGATCGATGTGGTATCCGTGCCAATGCATGACGGACATCCGTCAGAGCACTGGCAATGCATCACCATTTCCTTTGCTTGATTGAGGATTTCTTCGATTCCGGAATAGATTTTCTCGCTCAAGCCAATTCCTCCAGGATAGCGGTCATAAAAGAAGATGGTCGGCTTTTCATTATGAGCTGCTTTCACCTGCGGGACTACATGGACGTCAGATGGGTCACACATCACGAACAATGGGGCGATATGCTTCAATGCCTGTGATGCACCTATCAGCCCTTCCTCGAGCCTGTCATGGCCAAATTCGGACAATTCCTTGTTGAGCGATATCCATGCTGAGCTTGTATGAAGTTCCTCTTCCGGAAGATAAATCGGTCCTGAACCGATATTTTCATGAGTTTCAAACCTGATCTTCTTGAAAATCGTTGCCATCGCTCTAACGCTGACATCTCCAAAGCCGATTTCTGATTCAGCATTGCCCCTCACCTTATCTTCCTCAAGAACGCTCAATTGAACTGCGAGATTTGCATCAGTAAAATAATCAACATCAACTTCACGGACATAGGCCTTTTTTTCCTCCCAATCAAGCTCTTCCACCTGGAATTGGATTCCTTGATGCAGATAAATGGCTTCTTCGTGCAGAAGCGTCATGGCTGAAAAAGTATCCATTTCGCCAATCACTCTGACATTGGCTACATCTGACTGGTCGATGATTACCACATTTTCCTGTGAAGCTGAACGAAGGCTGATATTGTGAGCGGGGAATGCATCATTCATCCAGAACCATTTGTCACCGTTTTGGTGAAGAATACGCTCCTCCGTCAAATAATCAAGTATCTCCTCAATTTCTGCAGCTCCAAAAGTGTCACCTTTTTTGAATGGCAATTCATAGGAAGCACATTTGATATGATCGATAAGGATAATTAAATTATCCGGATTGATCCTGGCAGTTTCCGGACTGCGGTTGAAAAAGTAATCGGGATTCTGGATAACGTACTGATCCAGCGGACTGGAGCTGGCCACCATGATGACAACAGACTCCCCGTGGCGCCGTCCTGCCCTTCCAGCCTGCTGCCAGGCACTTGCAATCGTTCCAGGGTAACCGTTCATGATACATACCTGAAGCTGTCCAATATCGACACCAAGTTCCAGCGCATTCGTGCTGACAACCCCGTATATATCACCTGAGCGTAGGCCCTTTTCGATTTCACGCCTTTCTGTCGGAAGGTATCCCCCCCGGTATCCTCGGATAGCCTTTGGTCCCAGCTTATGCTTGACCAACTCCTGAAGATAAGTCAGCAGGATTTCAACCCTCACTCTGCTTCTTGCAAACACGATGGTCTGGATCCTATTTTTTAAAAATTCACCTGCGAGCCTTCTTGTTTCAAGGGTTGCACTTCTGCGAACATTGAGCGGAATATTGACAACTGGAGGATTATAGAACAAAAAGTGCTTCCTGCCTGAAGGAGCTCCATTATTATCGATCAGAACCATACCCTTTTCAGTCAGACCTTCAGCAAGCTCCAGCGGGTTCGCTATCGTCGCAGAGGTACAGATGAAAACAGGATCGCTTCCATAGTAATTGCAGATTCTCTTTAGTCTTCTGATGACATTTGCCACATGGCTGCCAAAAACTCCCCGGTAAATATGCAATTCGTCGATGACTACATACTTGAGATTCTCAAACAAGGATACCCATTTTGTATGGTGCGGCAAGATCGCAGAGTGGAGCATGTCCG
The DNA here is from genome assembly GCF_020524355.2 of Mesobacillus subterraneus. NCBI lineage: Bacteria > Bacillati > Bacillota > Bacilli > Caryophanales > Bacillaceae > Mesobacillus > Mesobacillus subterraneus. The sequence continues at coordinate 1,331,459 of NZ_CP129019.1, read as the reverse complement.
GATTCGTAATAACGATATGCCCTGCCCTCCTTACCTTTTGACGGATATTAGAAGGAGTATCACCGTCATATGTATAGCTGTTGATTGCCAGCTCCGCTTCCTGAATCAGCTCGTTGATCTCACTCTTTTGGTCCTGTGCCAGTGCTTTTGTCGGGAACATATATAGCGCTCTTGCGTTCGGATCATCAATGATTGATTGAAGTACTGGCAAGTTATAGCACAGTGTCTTTCCGGAAGCTGTAGGTGTGACAGCCACAATACTCTGCCCATTCATGATTTGGTCATAAGAAGACTTTTGATGTGTATACAAGCGGGAAATGCCACGTCTATCTAATGCTCTTTTCAGAATCTCACTCAATCCCTCTGGCATTTCTTCAGTTTGGGCTTCTTTCTCCTCAATCGTATGCCAGTGGACTATATTTTTCTTTACCGATTCACTAACCTTTAATTCTTGCAAAATCTCTTGCATGTTTTTCCGGACTTTCATAGCGTTCACCTCGTTATTCTTATTTTAGCGAATAAACGTTCGTTGCAAAAGATAAAAGTTCAATAAATCATATTGCTATTTTTTTGCATCCACCTTTTAGATTATCTTTTCTACCAAGCTTGGAACAATCAGTTATGTCAATTAATACAACCTTTTGCTAAAATAGAAGGGACATACAGTAGCTAATAGAGGTGTTTCTTTTGGATAAAATTGAAATCAAAAGTATTCTGGCCAGGTTTTCTTTGTTCAGGGACCTTGATGACTATGAACTTGAAAAGATTGTGGATATATCCATTTCACGAGAATGGCAGAAAAATAGTCATATTTTCATGCAGGGCGATCCGCTCGAAAATGTGTATTTTATTAATGAAGGAAAAGTGAAAATATATAAAAGTGATGCCAATGGCCGCGAGCAAATAGTGGCTATTTTGAAAAAAGGAGAAATGTTCCCTCACGTAGGATTTTTCAGAAAGGGCGGATATCCAGGTTATTCTGAAGTACTGGAGCAGGCAAGTCTTGTTGTCGTACCGATTTCGCAATTTGAGAAAGTTTTGGTTGATAACCCTCACTTAAGCATCAAGGTATTCAAAGTACTTGGAGAAAAAATCGTTGACCTTCAAGAAAGACTTGAAGCACAAATCCTGAACAATACTTACGAACAGATTATTAAGCTTTTAATCAGATTGGGTGAACTTCATGGCGAAAAACAGGAAGACGGCACAGTTCTGTTAAGGGCTGATTTCACCAATAAAGACCTGGGCAATATGATTGGGACGACGAGGGAAACGGTTAGCAGAACGCTGACCAAAATGAAAAAGGAAGAATTGATCACCACTGATTCCAATGGGAACATGATATTAGACCCGGACATATTGATGGATGAGCTTGTTTAATTTACTAGTAGTTGGGCAAACCCACTACCATCTTTTTTACTAGCATATGAATAAGGAACCCGAACAAAAGACAAACGTCTCGAGGGGCTAGGCCGCTCGAGCTTGATGAAAAAAAAACTGGATTGTTTTCGACATCGACATCTTTTTATCATTTCCCAGTATATAAAAAACGCCCGGAGCAATATTATGCTTCGGGCGTTCATATTATTATTCAGTTTTGCTTAACCCCATCATTGTTTCCAAATCTTCCTGTGCCGTTGTGATCAACTTCAGATTGAAGGTTTCCTGAAGTACTTCCATCACTCCATCAGAAATGAATTCTGGCGGCTTAGGCCCAATGCGAATATCCTGGATTCCGAGACTGAACAATCCAAGCAGGATTGCTACAGCCTTTTGCTCGAACCAAGAAAGGACGATACTTACAGGCAGATCATTTACTTCACAATCAAACGCATCAGCCAATGCCTTAGCGATTTTTACAGTGGAAACAGAGTTATTGCACTGTCCAAGATCCAAGTATCTAGGAATATCAGTTCCAGGAACCACTCCATAATCCACATCATTGAATCGGAACTTTCCGCAAGAAGTTGTCAGGATAACAGCTTCTGGAGGTAGTGATGTTGCAAGCTCACGGTAGTATTCTCCGCCTTTACCTGGAGCGTCACAGCCTGCAATCACAAAGAATCTCTTGATCTTTCCGGACTTTACTGCTTCGATGACCTCTGGAGCCAGGCCGATCACTGTTTCATGATGGAAGCCTGTCACCAATGTTTCTTCAGATTCCATATTCGCCTCAGGAAGCTCCAAAGCTTTTTCAATTAGCATGGTGAAATCATCATTCTCTATTTTTCTTACATTCTCAAGACCTGTAACTTCATAAGTAAACATACGGTCTGCATATGAACCTTTGATTGGCATTACACAGTTTGTCGTAGCCAGGATTGCTCCTGGGAACTTTTCAAACAAGCGGCGCTGGTCAAACCATGCTTTTCCGATATTCCCCTTAAGGTGCGGGTACTTTTTCAATGCCGGATAGCCATGCGCTGGAAGCATCTCTGAGTGAGTGTAAATGTTGATGCCTTTTCCCTCTGTTTGTTTAAGCAATTCTTCAAGTGCGAATAGGTTATGCCCCGTTACAACGATGCATTTTCCTTCAATTTTATTCTGGCTGACTTTTACAGGCTGAGGGATACCAAGGCGGCTTGTATGTGCTTCATCCAGCAGCTCCATCACGCGAACCGCTGATTGACCAACCTTCATAGCCATGTCGATATGTTCTTGTACATTAAAGTTTGAGTTAGTTAATGTCATATATAATGCTTCGTGGGTTGTTGCGTCAACAAATGGATCAGTAAAGCCAAGCTGGTTGGCATGTGTTCTATATGCTGCGATCCCCTTTAAAGCAAAGATCATAGTGTCTTGCAGACTTGCAATTGTTTCATCTTTTCCACATACACCAACAACTGTGCATCCTCCTGTTGGCGTTTGCTCACACTGGTAACAAAACATATGTGTATTCCCCTCTTCTGCGTTATTTACTGTTTTTAGCATACCGAGGATGAAATTATGGTTATGTGACCTAAATCACACTTAAGGCATTTTTCACAAAGTGTTCAAAAAGGTAAGGCGATGGAATGAAGTGTCATCAAGGAAATAATAGCTCAATCTTGAACATGGACATTCTTCTCAACATAACCTATTTATATGAATTTCTGCAGAGGAGGATGTGCATCGATGGCAACCAACAATCCTGACCGACCAAAAAGACATGAAGCCCTTGAACAATGGTTTAAATCCGTAAACCAGCTGATGCAGGAGAAGCCGGTAAAAGGCATACTCCAAAGTATTGATGATTTTTTCAGACAGCCCTTTCCGCATTCACCCTTCAATGTTGGGGTGCAAGAAACAGAAAAGGAATATATTGTGACAGCAGAATTGGCAGGAGTTAAAAGAGACCAGATTTCCATAAATATAATTAATAATTCGCTGACAATACTGGTCAATCAAACTGACGTCACTTCGGAAGTCAATGAAGTCTCAAAAACGGAGAGGCACATGGCTGCGGCGCGGCAATTAAGCAGGACGATCCCCTTTTCAGTTCCGGTCAATGAAAGAAAGACCCGCGCTTCCTATCGAAACGGTCTACTTGAAGTCAAAATCACAAAAAAACAAGGCAAGAAGATTGATATATTGTCAGATCACGTTGAATGAAATGATAAAACTTTTATCGTACCCTTATACCAGACGAAACCCTCGTATAAGGATACGATTTGCCCTTTATCGTACCCTTATACCAGACGAAATCCTCGCATAAGGATACGATTTGCCCTTTATCGTACCCTTATAGCGGACGAAATCCTCGCATAAGGATACGATTTGCCCTTTATCGTACCCTTATACCAGACGAAATCCTCGCATAAGGATACGATTTGCCCTTTATCGTACCCTTATAGCGGACGAAACCCTCGCATAAGGATACGATTTGCCCTTTATCGTACCCTTATACCAGACGAAACCCTCGCATAAGGATACGATTTGCCCTTTATCGTACCCTTATACCAGACGAAACCCTCGCATAAGGATACAATTTACCCTTTATCGTACCCTTATAGCGAACGAAACCCTCGCATAAGGATACGATTTGCCCTTTATCGTACCCTTATAGCGGACGAAATCCTCGCATAAGGATACGATTTGCTCTTTATCGTACCCTTATACCAGACGAAACCCTCGCATAAGGATACGATTTGCCCTTTATCGTACCCTTATAGCGGACGAAACCCTCGCATAAGGATACGATTTGCTCTTTATCGTACCCTTATAGCGGACAAAAACCTCGCATAAGGGTATGATCAAAAAACAAGCAGGCTAATTATTCGATAGCCTGCTTTTTTTTGTTCCTATAGCTTTCGATTCACCTCATAGTATTTCAGAAAATCTGGAAATCTCCATCTTAATTACACCTTAAACATTCCGCCTAGACCTTTGACGAGCGAAGACACCTGTGTCACGGCATTCATCATCTGTCCAGCAGTATCTACCATTTTGTTGACATCCAAATTTCCATCCTGGCTTTTGAAAGAGTTCATGATTGACTGCAAGCCAGAGGGCTGTTTAGGCATGAACGCATATTGTGGGTATGGGTTGAAGTTCTGATAATCCGCTTGTGGATTATAGTACCCGTAGATGGGGTCTCCCTCAGGCTCAAGCGGGTTTTGGAAAAGCATCTTAGAATAGTCATTCTTGTTCCCGCCCATTTGGTTAGGCTGATTCCAATAAGGATTCGCTTGCTGCATATTTGGATTCATAGGGTTGACCTGCTGCATATATGGGTTCACCGGGTTCTCCTGCTGCATATATTGGTTTTGCCAATTTCCTGGCATCCCATTCCAATTTGGATTGTTATACTGTTGAGGGAGCGGTTGCTGCCGGTTCAAACCTTGGTTATTCCCATATATATAATTTAGATCTGGATTATAATGGTATTCCCACCATTGTGGATGATTGGCATTCATATTGTTTCTGCGGCCAAACATGGCGAACATCCTCCTCCAAGTTTTCATTACGATATTATATGTTATTGCCGCCCAGTTGGTGATAAGGCTGGAAGGCACTTCCGATTTTGTCTAACGATGAAATATGTTGTCGGAAGTTTCAATTTTTGAAAAATAAAAGACAATTCCAATTTTATGATACGATTATTTCAAATGATGGAGGAGGATGAAAAATGAACGTTCACGAACTAAAAAATCTATTTGCCGAGACAAAAGAATGCTCTTCGGAACATGTAAATGAATTGCTCGATTTTACTAAAAAATCTTACATTCAGAATGAGATTACCATTTTAGAATACCGGAACCTGGTTCGTGAGCTGGAATTGCAAGGAGCTTTCATTCCCGAGGATCAGAAAGAAATATCGATATAAAAGGATTGAAGCACCAGATCAATAACAATAGATCTAGTGCTTCTTTATTTTCACTGCTTTGCTTTCTCAACGGCAATGATCATGCTATTTAATATGAATTCAACGGACTGAATCTGATCAAGGAATCTTTTCTTGCTCGTTTCAGGAAAAAAAGCCTGGACAGAAATGACTTCCAGATAGTCGGCCGCAGTTTCAATTTGATTAGCATGTAGATTCTTTGGTCTATTTTCCCTAATCCATTGGCTTGCTAATGCTCTCCATGAATCTGCTGCCAATTTCACCTCATCAGCGAATGGCTTTACTTCTGAATGAAAGTCACCCCTGACTCCCTCTTCCTTTGAAAGATGAAATCGTTTATGAGCTATTTCCACATCAACCAGCAGTTTTTTTGGATAATGCAAGAATGTTATTTTCCATTTCCACTTTAATCACACTTTCTTTGAATCTAATTTATTGTTTGTTAATGGCGTTAGTTCTCTCAATGGACTTAAACAAAAAAGCAGCCTTCTGTTAAGAAAGCTACTTAAATATGAATCCATTCTAATATAAGTTAAAAACTTAATTCAAGTTTTAAGGAGGATTGCTCTGACTTTGCTTGTAATTCAGTTTTTATGAATTGAGGCAGCTTGCCTTCCATTCTGTCTAAAAAAATGCCGGTTTCTGATAACTGTGATGAATGTGTCAGGCACATCGTTTCTCGTATTTCCACCAAATACTCATGCAGGTTGATATCCGTCTCTTCAAGGCTATGGTCCATATCAGTCAACATCCCTAAAATCTCTTCTTTTTCAATTCCTGGTCTCATCGGTCAATCTCTCCCAACTATAGTTATTTTAAGGTCTAGCAGCATGCACCCTGCTGAACGACAACGAATCCTCTATGAGGAAATATAGGAACTTACCTGTAAATTCTACTTATTGTTGAAACCTCCTTCACCGTTGACAAAACTAGTAGCAATTCGGCAAACAAAGTGGTTTTCAGCATCAATCTTTACAGCCTTCGACATTCAATTGCCGAATGAAAAAACAGCAAATGAACAAACTAATCTCGGGAGGTGTTCACATGAATAAGAAACAACAAAAAACTGCTCAGCAGCCCAATAAAATGGCTGAGAAGAAAACAGGCTATGGCGACAAGAAGCTGGAAGGACCAAACCGACCTGCAGAGTGAGACATAATGCTCCCGCGCCTCGAACTGCTTAACGCTTCTCGCAAGATACTCACGGGAGCTGTCTTGGGGATGAAAACCGGCTAGACGCTGGAGCTGGATTAAACAAAAAGCAAGGGAGCTCCCTTGCTTCTTTGTTTGGATCAATTTGAAGTGAACAATTCCTTTACCGATATCATGGCATGTAATTGTTTTTGCTTTTTTTTATACCACTTCGTCAAGTGAACAGGATGTTTCTGATTGAGTTCCTTGCTAAACCACCTCAGGTGAAATTTCCTCTCCTCATACCAGTCACCCTGTTGATGGAAATGATGCTGAATGATTGGATAAGTACAGCGAAGAAATGGAGTGTCTCTTTTTTTATCGTGAGGAAAGTACTGTTCATAGTCATGTCTTGAAGCAGTATGTTCTGTTCGGACCGCAAATTCCAGAAATAAGGGATAATACCTTTGATCAAATAAAATTGAAGCAAGCCTCTTCCCAAGATTTATTCTTTTACTCACAGATTTAAATCCATTCACGCTTGCCCCGTAGAGTTCTCCCTCACATGTTGGAAAAAGGACAGTGCTGAAATGCAGATAATCTTCAAAGGAAAACATCATTGTGTTAAATACTCTCTTTTTATAAACCGGATGTTTTATAACTGGCTTATGAATAACATTCTGTTCATTGATGATTAATGCGGTCAACAATCTTTTTTTATCTCCACGCTCCCAAAATAGCTGCCATTCTTTTTCCATAAACGTGGAAACGTCCAGGAATTTCAACAAATGAAACATTGGTGTTTTTTTTTTCGTCGAATAAGAGTATAGAGTGAGCTGCGAAAAGGCATCGCGGAATATCAGCCAATTGGCCCTTTCATATGTGAGGAACAACCGCTGGCGTATAGGAGGAGCCAGCATCTTTGGGAACCACTCACCCTCAAGGTCACACATACTATAGCCGCCATTCCTTGAAACCATGCTGGTCAGGAACGCCCAGATCATTTCGGGATACTCAAGATAAAAATCAAGATACGCTTTAGTTCTAGAGATATTGTCCAAATTCAGCTCATCAGTTTCAAGCCTTATTTTTCGGATGATCTCAGCTTCATGGTCAGGAAGCTGATGAAATTGAGGATTTTGGGTTATTGACACACCTTTTCTCTTCCTTCTCTATAGGTTCTTTATAGGGTGAATTGAAATGAGGCTTTTTATTCAACCAAAATCTGTTGATATTTGGTATGATATAGAGTAGTCTGCGAGGTGGTCAGCTTGATATTCAATTATCCAAATGGGAAAAAATATTCACCAAACACAAATACAGAGCCAGCAAAGAAAGCCAGGGTTCAAAAAAATGCAGCCTATAGTAATAGAGGAATGACATTGGAGGAGGACTTGAATGAAACAAACTCCTACTATGTGGACCGGGGCATAGCGGTCATCCATAAAAAACCGACACCCGTTCAAATTGTTAATGTGGACTATCCCCGCAGGAGTGCAGCTGTTATAAAAGAGGCATACTTTAAACAAGCTTCTACTACAGACTATAATGGGATATACAAAGGAAGGTACATCGATTTTGAAGCGAAAGAAACTAAGTTTTCAACATCTTTCCCTTTGAAAAACTTCCATGAACATCAGATTGTCCATATGAAAGCTGTGCTTGAGCAAGGAGGTATATGTTTTGTTATCCTCCGTTTCTCCTCGGAAGAAGAGATCTACATGCTGGAAGCGAGCCATTTGCTGACTTTCTGGGAAAGAATGAAAAATGGCGGCAGAAAGTCAATCACAAAGGAAGAAGTCATCGAATTTGGTCATCCAATCCCCCTTGGTCTTCACCCAAGGATTGACTATATAAAAGTTATCGATTATCTTTATAAACTTAGTTAGTTTTTTATTGCGAGAAAGGAATGAACTATATATGGCACAAAAACCTCAAACTAGAGAGGAGCGCCGAAAGCAACAAGCAGCCAAGACAAAGAAAACAAAAGGCAAGAAAGCGAATAAAGGAACCTTCAAGAAAATTTTCCTAACGCTGATTGCCCTTGGCATCATCGGCATGTTGACCGGAATCGCTACCTTCGCATTCATGATACAGGATACACCAAAACTCGATGAGTCCTTACTCAAAGACCCTATCTCTTCAAAAATCTATGATAAAGATAAAGAGCTTGTAACTGAAGTAGGCTCGCAGAACCGGGATTATGTAGCTTATGAGGATATACCAAAGCTAGTCGAAAACGCCTTTTTAGCGACAGAGGATGTAAGATTCTATAAACATAATGGGATTGACGTCATCCGTCTTGGTGGAGCGGTTATAGCCAATATAACTGACGGGTTTGGATCCGAAGGTGCTTCCACCATTACACAGCAGGTTGTCAAAAACTATTTCCTTGGGTTTGAAAAAACGATCTCAAGGAAAGCACAAGAAGCATGGTTAGCTTACCAGCTTGAACAAAAGTATACAAAGCAGCAAATCTTTGAAATGTATGTAAATAAAATTTATATGTCAGAAAATATGCATGGTGTCCTGACTGCATCAAAGACATACTTTGGCAAAGATGATTTAAGTGAGCTTGAGCTTCATGAAGCTGCACTGCTTGCAGGTATGCCTCAGAGCCCTAATAATTACAACCCTTTTACGAACCCTGAAAAAGCGGAGAAGCGAAGGAACACTGTATTATATTTGATGCATCAACATGGGTTCATTTCACAGGAAGAGAAAGAAAACGCCCAAAAAATCCCTGTTGAATCCAGCCTAGTGAAGGAAGAAAACAGAAATAACAAGAACGAAGAACCATTCGATGCCTTTATTGACATGGTAATCGAGGAAGTTACAGAAAAAACCGATTTTGATATTTTTTCCGATGGACTTGAGATTTATACAACCTTGGATCAAAGCGCACAAAAGCATGTAGAGAGTATCCTGAATACAGATTCAGCGGTACAATTCCCTAATGATGAAATGCAGGCTGGCATTACACTTCTTGATACGAAAACCGGGGAAATACGCGCGATTGGCGGCGGCAGGAAACAGCAGGTCAAGCGAGGCTTGAACTATGCAATAGATGTTAAAAGACAGCCTGGGTCAACGATTAAGCCAATCCTAGATTATGGCCCTGCAATCGAGCATTTACGATGGGGTACCTACCATATGCTAGAAGATAAGCCAATGACCTATTCCAATGGCGAACCGATCGGTAACTGGAACGACAAGTACAACGGGATCATGACGATGAGGATGGCCTTGGCCAAATCCATCAACATACCAGCCCTGCAGGCTTTCCAAGCTGTCGGTGATGAGAAAGCCAGAGAATTCGGTGTCAATCTTGGTTTGACTTTAAAAGACCCTATCTTCGAATCTGCTTCAATCGGTGCACATGAAATTGCGCCGATCGAAATGGCGGGTGCCTATGCGGCATTCGGAAACAATGGTTTCTTTACAGAGCCATACTCTGTGAATAAAATTGTCCTGCGTGATAAGACAGAAATTGATTTGGCCCCTGAAACTGAGGTGGTCATGAAAGACTATACTGCCTTTATGATTTCAGATATGCTTAAAACGGCCATCAAGCAAGGAACTGGTGCAACTTACGCAAACATTTCCAACCTGCATGTGGCGGGTAAAACCGGAACAACAAATTACACACAGGATGAAATTAATACATGGGGCATTAATAATGGCGGTGTTCCAGATTCCTGGTTTGTAGGCTATACAACAAGGTATACTGCATCGGTATGGACCGGTTACAATGACAGAAAGACCGCATTGTATGGAACCGAACAAAAAATATCACAGATGCTTTTCAAGGATCTGATGACCTATGTTTCAAAAGATGTAGATACTCCTGATTTCACCGTACCAAAGAGTGTTGAGAAGGTTAAAATCGAAAAAGGCACAATGCCTGCAAAACTAGCCAGTGAATACACTCCAAAGGATGAAATTATTTATGAATGGGCAGTCAAGGGCAATGTACCAAAGGAAACTTCCAAGAAGTTTGAAAAGCTCGAAACTCCTTCAAAGCTTGAAGCTAAATACGATGAAACAAAAAATGAAATTCTCCTGAGCTGGGAATTCAATCAGGAGAATAAAGAAGATATCCAATTCGAGGTGACCGCATCCCTTGATGAAGGTCCTGAGCAAACACTGACCACTACTGCAGAGACAGGCTTAAAAATCGCCAATGCAGTTCCAGGCGGAATTTATTCATTCAAAGTCACAGCAATACGTGGTGAACAGCGATCTGATCCAGCCACTCTAAAAGTTGAAGTTCCAGAACCATTCCTGCCAGAACCAGAAGACGGCCAGAAAGAAAAAGAAGAAGATGAGAAAGATGAAGGAAATGAAAATGGTCAAGGGAATGGGACCGGAACTGGGAATGGAAATGGAAATGATCCCGGTAACGGTGACGGTGAAGGAAATAATAATGGTAACAACAATGATGATGGAGACGACGACTGATCTCCATCCCAGAACTCAATAAAACAATAAAAAACAAACGTTCTGACTCAATCAGGACGTTTGTTTTTTGCTCTATTTAAAGCCACATGTTTGGCAAACTGTTTTTCCTGTTCAGCGAACAATTCAGCAAGTTGTTTATAAGAATGAAAAAGTTTGGGTCTTGATATGATAAATTCAAGCCTTTCTTCTACGTTCACCGGTTTGATTTCACAGTCTGTAATCGAACATAAATCTTGATTCATGCTATTTGAAAGATAAAGGAACTGTTCAAATAGATCAATTGCCCTCTTCATCCACGGCAGTGCCCTGTCGCTATCTCTGTTCTTGAAGTGAATATCTAGTTCATCTTTGCACTGGCCCCATTCACCTAGGACCCTCTCCACTGCTTGTACATGATCCTGAGAGGAAATATTTGTTCTTTCCATTACGTTTTGGCTCTCATTCTTTTTTTGCCCTCTCTGCACACATCCAGTAACGGACATGTTTCACACTTAGGATTTTGGGCTTTGCAATGGTATCGTCCAAAGAAAATCATCCTGTGATGAGTAATGGACCATTCTTCCTCAGGAATCTTCTTCATCAGTGTCTTCTCAACCTCGAGAACTGAATCCTTCCAGCGGCAAAAAGCCAGGCGCTTGCTGACACGCTCCACATGTGTATCAACTGCAATGGCAGGAATACCGAAAGCGACTGACACCACGACATTGGCAGTTTTACGCCCAACGCCAGGAAGCTTCGTCAATTCATCCCTGTCCTGCGGAACCTCTCCTTCATACTCATCAATTATCATCCTGCAAAGCTTTTGGATATTTTTCGCTTTATTGCGAAATAATCCAATTGACCGGATGTCCTGTTGCAGTTCTTCCAATGAAACACTCAAAAAATCCTCAGGACTTTTGTATTTTAGGAATAAGTTTTTGGTCACCTTATTCACCAATGCATCCGTGCACTGAGCAGATAGTGCGACTGCAATCACTAATTCAAAAGGGTTTGAATGGATCAGCTCACAATGCGCATTTGGGAACATACTTCCCATTTCATCAAGGCAAAACCTGATCTCCTGTTTATTTAACATATATCTCACCACATTCCTAAATTTACGATTTCTATATAAATTATTTCAGTCAAGACATCACGCCCAGAAAAAAACCTAAAAAAAGAGAGAATGGTTGAATTCTCTCGTTGCAATTACTGTTCAAGCCAATTATAAAATGGAACAGGATTCGCAGAAACTTTAGTTTCTTCCTTCCCTGTCTTTTGAGCACTCTGGTGCTGCCTGAATTTCCTTCCATAACTTTTGGCTTGTTCGATCGTCTTGATTCCATTCTTCTTCCATTCAAAAAGAATCCGGTCTATGTACCGAAAATTCAATTTTCCAGAAATGACAGCTTCTCTTAAAGCAGCTTTAATGATGATAGGGTCATGGTGATCATCATCCATCCACATTGCCAGTGACTCACATTCAAATGGTGATAATGGCCGTCCAAATTCCCTTTCAAACGCTGTATATAAATCCGTTTCTTCCTTCTGATTGGTCAACTCTTTTTCTTGTTTCCGTTTGAGCATAAACTGATCAAACAGCTTTTCCCACAGTGGTTCCAGTGAATATTTTTCATATCTGATTCCGTCCGTGGAATTCCCGTCACTTATCGATATAAACCCTCTCTGAATCAGTGCTCGGAGCAAATCTGTACATTCGAAAGCTGATATCGTCATTCGGGCTGCAAGTTCTGTAGGCGTAGGAAATTCATTTCCTTTTTCAGAAAAATAGAATACATGAAGTAATAATGCTAATTCTTGTTCGTTCAATCTCATTTCTTTGTACTGCGTAAGCAATGCAGCAGGAATTGTAACATTCCCCTCTTTCAGCCAATCTAACATATCTGCTTTTTTCATTCCGGACACCTCTTTTCATAGTATAGCATGAACAAGCCCGGCTGGTAATAAAATAGAAAAAGATTAAAAAGGGAAATTAGTCGAAAAATAACGAAAAGCAAGGCCGTTACTTCCCAAAATAAAACATGGTTCCCTAAGAAAAGCGCAAGCGCCTTGGTCAGCCCCGACTAGCGCTGGAGGGCCGACCAGTGAAGTCGCTCTTTGACTTCACCTGAGCGGACCGAAGCGACTCGAGGGGGTAGGCGCTGGAGCTAGACACTAATCTAAGTGAAAAAAGTTTATACTTTTTTATTCAGTAAAATACAACAAGACCCGCAATGAACGGGCCTTATCCATGGGTGTGTAATTTGTGAACAATGCAAGAGATCTCTAAAACTTGGAAAACGGATAATCAGCCGTTGATTCTCGGTTTCCTTTTTTACACGCGGCTTTCAACAAAGTGGTGAATTCTGCTGATCGCTTCCTCTAACTGGTCAAGGGATGTTGCGTATGACAGTCGCATATAGTCAGGAGCTCCAAAACCCGAGCCAGGAACTACCGCGACATTCGCTTCTGTCAGCAAGACTTCTGCAAACTCATCCACATCCTTGCAGCCTGCCATAAGTGCCGCTTCTTTTGCATTTGGGAACAGGTAAAATGCTCCCTGAGGCTTTATACAGCTGAATCCCGGTATTTTATTCAGCTTCGCATGAATGATTTCCAGTCTTTCTTCAAAAGCCGTACGCATTGTTACTACAGCAGCTTGTGACCCTGCATAAGCTGCTATCGTTGCATACTGGGCAGGAGTCGTTGGATTCGATGTACTATGGCTTGCAAGGTCGGTCATTGCATTGATGATTTTACTGTTCCCTGCTGCATAACCGATTCTCCAGCCTGTCATTGAATGGGATTTGGAAACGCCGTTGATGATGATCGTCTGCTTTTTAAGATCTTCTGAGAGCTCAGCAATTGAGATATGCTCAGCATCTCCATAAATTAACTTTTCATAAATCTCATCAGAGATGATCAGGATTCCATACTCAAGACATACATCACCAAGAGCCTTCAATTCTTCTCTGGAATAAACCATTCCGGTAGGATTGCTCGGGGAATTGATGATAACCGCCTTTGTCTTGTCGGTGACCTTTTCCTTTAGTTGTTCAGGGGTGATTTTGAAGTTGTTCTTTTCAATCCCTTCCACGTAGACAGGAGTTCCTCCTGCAAGCTTCACCTGCTCAGGATAGCTGACCCAATAAGGAATCGGAATGATCACTTCGTCACCCTCATCAAGAAGTACCTGGAAAAGGGTGTACAAGCCATGCTTAGCGCCGCTTGTTACAATGATTTCATTCAACTGATATTCTAGTCCTTGATCAACTTTTAACTTCGTTGCGATTTCCTTTCTCAACTCTGGCAGACCGCCGGCTGGTGTGTACTTAGTGAACCCCTCATTCATTGACTTAGCAGCAGCATCAATAATATGCTGTGGTGTATTAAAGTCAGGTTCTCCCGCTCCTAGTCCTATCACGTCTTTCCCTTGTGCTTTCAATTCTTTTGCTTTTGCGGTGATTGCCAATGTTGATGAAGGAGTTAGTGCTCCCACTCTGCTGGCTAATTGGATCTCCATCCCTTTCCCTCCTATTGTTTACATATGGCTATTATTAATTTCTTAATTTCGTATTGTCCATCAACTTCTTGAATCAAAAATTCGCAAAATGGAATCACAAATTATCAATGGCTCTCAGTTTCTCACCCGTATCAAAATCGACATAATAATAATTTATTGTATCGTTACTGTTCCGGTAAAATATTTCCCATGCCGGCCTGTCCGTCTTTTGAATTCTAGCCATACCGAGCCTTACATCAATAATTTCGTTAGGATTTTTTTCCTGATATAGTTTATTTAAAGCTTCTTTTTTCGTGATACCATTTTTTACATTTCTTGTGATAACTTCACTGTTTTTTTCATTGATCCAAACATAAACATCTTCCTGCTTGGAATTCTTACCCATCATCACATAATACGTCTCTTCACCACTATACAAACTGAAGTTTGTAAAATCTGATAGGTTCGTTTCTTTTAAGGCAATTTGGACAGCCTCTTTTTCAGCTGCCTTCACTGGCTCAACCGCGTTTAAGTATACATTGACCAGAATCCCCACAATTGTAACAACAATGAGGATACTGAATAATATCCATTTCTTCACTTGTATCCCCTTCTTTATGTATGCTCAATTACAATGACTAATCAAGACAACAGCTGAATTAATCAAGTACGATAAATAGTGAATATTGCTTTTTCTTTATCGTCCTGATCCAATGCAAGACCAAACATGAGGTCATCGCGTTTTAAAGTTCTGTTTAGTGCATCTACAATTTTATACAAATCAGGACTATTCTGTACTTTTACAGTCGAAACTACTTCAATTTTGCTTTCCATGTCCGCTACCTCTCCCTTCACACAATTTTTGTCATTTATATATGAGCGTTCAGATGGCAATAATACAATTAACACCACTCATTATATCAGGGGATGATCCTCACTGGTAAGAGTAAGTGCCGCACACCGAACAATTCAAAAAACTTATCTAGTCCACACATCAAAAATGGCTGCGCGATTTGCGCAGTTTTTCTTTGCCCCATTTATGATTTCGACATGAATTTCCAGCGAAAATAATATAAATTCACTGCACATCAAAACAGCTATTATTCTTCACTAAATATCGTGATGACATCATAGGTGGAATCGGTAAGCTTAATTGTAACAGTACCATGCTGCTTTGTGAAATAAACATCAATCCAGGCTTCATGCAGCATCTCCACTAAATCCGGATCAGGTTTAATCGAATTCGATTTGAAGATGATTGCTAGCTGAGGGTCGAGATGCTCGATCAACAAATCTGAAAAAGACCCTTTTGCAGCAAAAAACGGCACTTTGACAATATTGACATTCTTCAATGGTTCTGCAAGAAATGCTTGTTCAGAAGCATGACTAGCTGAACTAATATAAAAAATTTGATGATGGAAGAATTGAAAAGAGATGTCTGTTCCTTCTTTTTCTTCACTGCCATCGAAAATGACTTCTGCAGTCAGCCCTGGCACTAGTTTTATCAAATCTCCCTGCTTCCAGCTTTGGACCTTCACTTCTGTCGGGATTGGAGTTTCAGATAGAACCTGATTGCCAGCTTTTCCTGTAAATATTCTCTGGACATGATATTTCTGGATTATTTGATCGAGGTTTTCATGCCCCGCATTCTCTGTTAAGATAATCGTCGATAATTCATTAACATGAAAAAGCGTAAGCAGCCGCTCAAGTTCTTTGAATGTTCCATCGCCACCTGTATTCACCAGTATGTTCTCGCCATTAGCATGCTGAATCAGTGCGGCCTCTCCATCGCTTATTGCTAAAAATGTATAAGCCAGTTCGTTTCTTTTTAGATTGACATCTACCCCTTCAACCTCAACAGGAGCAGAAGGAGATTCATAAGGGAAATAATACCAATTCATAAATGCCAGGATTGCTACTAACAGCTTCATGTACACTCCTCCAATTACTTCTAGCTTTAGAGTGCGTCATTTAGCTGAAATTATAAAAAGCATTTTAAAAAAAGAAGTTCTATGTTATCTTTCACGCAACAGGACTAAAGCCAATCATGAATCATGTCGACTATTTCTGTTACAGATCCTTTTTCGACAGGAACATCAGGTACCGATTGTAAAAAGGCTCTTCCATAAGATGTGGTAACAAGCCTTCGATCAAAAATAAAAATAAGGCCTCTATCGTTTGATGTCCGGATTAGCCTTCCAAACCCTTGCTTAAATCTCAGGACGGCTTCAGGCAGGGATAATTCAGAGAATGGGCTACCGCCGTTTTCCTTGATTAACGCACACTTTGCAGCTGTTATTGGATCATCAGGTGGTGTGAATGGAAGTCTCACGATTATCAAGCATGATAGATCCTCACCTGGAATATCAACACCTTCCCAGAAACTGCTGGTGCCGAATAAAATCGCTTTGTCGAACCGTTTGAAGTTCCTTGTCAGCCTTGTTCTGCTGCCAGCAGTAATCCCCTGGGCAATCAGAATAAATTCTTCAAGAAGGCCGCTATCCTTTATCAGTTCGTAAGTCTTTTTCAGCATTTCATGAGATGTGAACAATATCAGCATTCTGCCTTTAGTTGCTTCTGCAATTGAAATGATATGTTCTGTTATGGCTGCCACATAATCATCATTAGATACAGACTTTATATCCGGCAAGTCATCAGGGACAATGAGCTTGACCTGGGACTCATAGGAAAATGGCGATGGAATTTGCTTTTCCATCAGCGTATTTCGCAGTCCCAATTCCTTTTTAATAAAGGTGAAGGAGTTATTCACAGAGAGGGTTGCTGATGTAACAACAACGCTTCTTTTTGTTGAAAAGAATTGTTCTGACAAATAATCAGATACATAAACAGGGCGTGAAAAAATGGTCGTAGAATTTTGCAAAGCCCTCGTATCTGCCTCAATCCATCTTACATACCCACTTTCATCTATAAAAAGCGTTCTAGCCGTAATTCGGATTTTTTCCAAGTCTTCTGTAACTGAAACAACCTCTTCAAGAATTGATTGCTGCATTGCGGTATAACGATGAGGGCTTTTCCCCGCCTCATCAAGTCTTCCTTCCAGACTGGTGATTAAATCTTTTAAGAGGAAATAAAATCTTTCTGCGGTTGTTTTCAATGCAGTCCAAATACGGTTATCCTTGTCCGGAACCATGCTTGCATTCAATTTGCTGCCATAAGATTTATTCTTCACCGCTTTTCTGGCATAAGTTCCTGCAAGCTTGAAGAGTTCTTCTGTTTCATATACCAAATCAGATATCAACTGATTGATTTCAAACGTATGAAGCCTGCTGTTTCCCGCATAGCCAATATTGTTAATCAATGTCTCCAATTTATAGAACAACTGATTTTGTTCATATAAACCAAGCTGATTAAGTACAAGCCTGACTGCCAGATAGTCCAGTGACTTGCCAAAATACTTTCCTGCCGCCTTCTCGAATTGATGACCCTCATCAAGTACTGCATAGTCATAATTCGGCAGCGGACCCTTCTCGGAAACAAGGTCGGCAAGCAGCATGGAATGGTTAGTGATCAAAATATCCGCATTATGCGCTTCTTCAATTGCCCTTTGATAAAAATCATAATCCTCCCAGTGCTTCGTCTTGAGGAAAAGCGCGCGTTCATTTTTCACTTTACTCCAGAATAGCATGCCTCCGCTGGACAAATTAAGTTCATCAAAGTCTCCAGTTTCTGTTTGCGTAAGCCAGACTAGGATTTGCATTTTAGTTAGGGCTGTATCGTAATTCTCCTCTAACTCCCTCAGAGAGTGCTCAAACCGGGCCATGCTAATATAGTTGTTCCTGCCTTTAATCAACGATGCATTAATGGTTGTACCCAATACCTTACCCAGTTTTGGGATGTCATTGAATAGAAGCTGTTCCTGAAGCTGTGTTGTGTATGTACTAATTACAACCGGATTGTTACTCTCCAATGAAAAAATTGCTGCTGGTATCAAATAACCAAGTGACTTTCCTACACCTGTTCCCGCTTCAATCAGAGCATGGCCATCGTGTGAGAATGCTTCACGAACGCAGTCCATCATCTCAAACTGTCCATGCCTGATCTCATATCCTGAAAATGCCTTTTGGAGTAAAGACTTCTTATCCTCCACTGATTCGGGATACACAACAGCACTTTGGGTAAATTTGCGGGTCTCGACTCTCTTTTTCAAGGCAATCCCACGGTAAACCTCAATCTGTTCAGGCAAGACCTCAAGACTACGCTCCTTCACATTTAAAACATCATCAAATATTAAGTGAAGGTCACTCTTAAGTCCTTCTGAAAGCTTTGCCAGTTCCTTGACTGTGACGATCGGCAAAGCGTTTAAATCTTCAAGCATAATCAGAAGCAACTCTGCCGTCACTTGAGCATCACTATCGGCTTGGTGAGGGCGGTCATGATGCAAGCCTTCCCTTGCGGCTAAATCAGTCAGTTTATAACTGTCAGCAGTCGGATACAGGATTCTTGCCATTTCCACAGTATCTATAACTGGTCCATAAAAACTTTCCTGACCTGACTTTAATAATTCTTCTTGTAAAAAAGAAAGATCAAATAAGACATTATGAGCCACGAAATAAGCATCTTCAAGCATATCAGAAACGTGTGGAGCGATTTTCTCAAATAATGGAGCATCCTTTACCATTGATTCAGAAATTCCTGTCAACTCTTCAATAAAAGCAGGAATCTCCTGCAAAGGATTAACAAGCGAGGAGAATCGGTCAACGATCTTCCCATCCTCTATGACCACTGCTCCAAATTGTATTATACGGTCCCCCTTTTTAGGAGAGTTGCCCGTTGTTTCTAAATCTACAACCACAAATTTTTGGCTCATTCTTCAATACACCTCTAACATTCAGTCAAACAAAACCGTATCATAAAATATATGAAAGTGGAAGCGTGACAGGCGGTATCGTCCCAACTCAGAAACTTTCCCCTTACAGTCCTACCCCTATTATTACCATTACTGTCTCTTTTGGATTATTCTTTTTTCGTTGATTGCCGTATGAAAAAACTCCCGATGATCCGGGAGTTTTCTGGCTCTATAGGAAAACCGTTCTTTCAGGTTCAGCATGGAGCATTTCAACTATGCGGTTATTCTCATCCATCAATGCTACTTTTGGCTGGTGAGACAGAACCTTCTCTTCAGGGACAAGCGCATAGGAGATGATGATTACAACGTCACCTTCATGAACTAGACGTGCTGCTGCACCATTCAGGCAAACCACTCCGCTCCCTCTTTCCCCAGGAATAATATAAGTTTCGAAACGCGCTCCATTGTTATTGTTAACAATTTGAACCTTTTCATTACCTACCATCCCGACTGCGTCGAGGATATCGGTGTCGATCGTGATGCTGCCGACATAGTTCAAATTGGCTTCAGTTACTCTAGCTCGATGTATTTTAGCATTCATCATGGTGCGGAACATGGAATATAATCCCCCTAAATAAATTATTCTACTTCTAAAATGATGTTGTCAATCAGCCTTGCCTTCAAAAACTTCACCGCAAGGGCAATGATCACTTTTCCCTTCACTGTCTCTAACTCTTGCAGCTCAGGATAAGAATAGATTTCAATATAATCAACGATACCTGACGTATTCTCATGGATATGATGTTTCATCATTCCAACAAGTTCATCCGGATTTCTTTCGCCTCTTCCAATGGAGAGCCTCGCCATCTCCAGGCTTCTGCTAAGTTCAACTGCCTGCTGTCTTTCATCTTCCCTTAGATAGACATTCCTCGAACTTTTTGCAAGGTCATCCTCTTCACGAACTGTTTCAACCTGAATCAATTCTATTGAAAAATTGAAATCCTTGATCAGACCATCGACGACAGCGACCTGCTGTGCATCCTTGAGGCCAAAATATGCCCTCGTTGGCTGGATGATATTAAACAGCTTGATTAAGACAGTTGCTACCCCGTCAAAATGTCCGGGCCTTGATTTACCGCAAAGGACATTTGTGCGGTCAACTACAGTTACTTTTACCGAAGCATTATCCGGATACATTTCCTCAACAGATGGATAGAAAATGAAATCTACTCCCTGATCCTCCGCAATTAGATGGTCACGTTCGAAATCACGTGGATAGGCGTCCAGATCCTCCGCAGGACCGAATTGAAGGGGATTCACGAAAATGCTCAGGACAAGAACGTCATTTTCCGGACGCGCCGTCTTCATCAATGATATATGTCCTTCATGCAGGAAACCCATGGTTGGAACATAACCAATGGATTTACCTTCAGATTTCATTTTTTGCATCTGTTCCTGCATCTCGGTGATTGTTCTAATGATTTTCATTCTTTTCCCCCGTACAATGCCTGCAATTCTTCTTCTTTCATGGTAAAGCTATGTTTATCTTCCGGGAAGGCCTTAAGCCTTACTTCTGCAACATAGGCACTGAGCCCGGAAGAGATTAGTTCATTCACATTCGTATATTGTTTCACAAATTTAGGTACCCTGTCCACGCCATAAGTGATTATATCGTGGTATACAAGTACCTGTCCGTCAACCTCCGCTCCCGCCCCGATACCTATCGTCGGGATAGTAATGGCCTGGCTGACCTGTTCGGCTATCTGTTTAGGGACGCATTCGAGCACGACTGCAAAGGCTCCTGCCTCTTCGCATTTTTTTGCGTCATCAATTAATTTTTTTGCTGCATCAGCGCTTCGCCCCTGGACTTTATAACCACCTAGTACCCCGACAGACTGCGGAGTGAGGCCAAGATGCGCTACTACAGGAACTCCTGCCTTGGTCAGTGCGTTTATATGATAAATGACCTCATCAGCACCCTCTAATTTTACGGCATTTGCCCCTGTTTCCTGCATGATTCTTGCAGCGTTTATAAGCGTGTCTTTGACTGACAGATGATAACTCATAAATGGCAAATCGACAACGATGAATGTATTGCCTGCTCCTCGCCTGACAGCTTTCGAATGGTGGATCATGTCCTCCATTGTCACTGGTATAGTCGAATCATAGCCGAGCACCACCATTCCAAGGGAATCGCCTACAAGGATTAAATCAGCTTCGGCCTGTTCGGCATGCTTGGCTGAAGGATAATCGTAGGCTGTCACCATGACGATCTTGTTGCCTGTTTGCTTCATTTTTAAGAAATCAGTTGTTTGTTTCATTTTCGTTCCTCCCTTTTTTTGAAGAGGAGATAAAACAATCCATCAATGCCAGACACTAAAAAAGGGCCCATCTATGCCAGAAGGACCCTTTGAAGCCTGTACTTGTTTCATCCCTCTGTCCCAGTCCGCTTCCGGATCCAGGCAGAACTATTTTTTTATAAAATAAATCAACAAGGTGCAGTTCTCTCGATACCGCCCAGATTGATTATAGCAAATGACTGCTTTTTTGGCTATATAAGTGTATTAACCTTCTATCTGAATATCTGCGGAGTAAATGTTGTGAATTTCCCCTTTTGCATCCTCAATCAAAAGAACTCCGTCTTCAGTAATCCCGATGGCTTTCCCTTTGATTTCCCCATTCAGGGTTCTTGCAGTAATTTGCTTGCCGATGCTTATAGCGTAGCTTTCCCACATTAGCTTTATCGGGAAAAAGCCTTTTTCCAGATAAAGCAAATACAGTTTTTCTAATTTTTCAAGTATGGTCCTGATCAACTTTTCTCTGTTTACGATTTTTCCAGATTCAATGGCGAGCGACGAAGCGATTGTTCGGATATCTTCAGGGAAATCTTCTGTGCCTGAATTGACGTTGATGCCGATTCCAATAATGATTGAATTAATCCGATCTGATTCAGCCTGAAGCTCAGTTAGGATTCCGGTAATTTTCTTGCCGTTAATGAGAATATCATTCGGCCATTTTATTTCTGGCAATAGGCCTGTTACTTCCTCTATAGCCTGCACAACTCCCACTGCAGTGATCAAGGTCAGCTGCGGAGCCTTTGGGATTGGGATTTTCGGCCTGAGGATGATGCTCATCCATATACCTGTTAATTTGGGAGAATGCCATTTCCGGTCCATCCTCCCTCTCCCTGCAGTTTGCTCTTCAGCAATCACCACAGTTCCCTCTTCAGCACGATCATAAGCAAGTTTATAAGCAATTTTTTGAGTGGACTCCACGCTGTCATGATAGTGCAAATTCCTGCCAAGAAATTCAGTGTTTAAACCGAGGGTTATTTTATCTGCGGACATATTGTCAGGAATTGAAATGATTTTGTATCCTTTTCTTCTGACCGCCTCAAATTCAAAACCTTCCTTGCGAAGCTCCTCGATATGCTTCCACACCGCGGTACGTGTACAGCCGGCAATGTCAGCCAGATGTTGCCCGGATAGATATTCAGTTTCATTTTTCGTAAAAGCATCTATCAATTTCTTTCTGATCTCAGATTGGACGCGCTCAGCCATTCCTTTATTTTCTCCTTCTCATTTGGCACGATGCCATAAATTACAGAACGTTCGATTTCCTCAAGAAACTCTCGCAGCCAGGGACCAGGCTGTCTGTTCAGCCAGGACATAACATCATTCCCCGTAACATTCAATTCCTTTCGATGCTTAATTGGAAGCACCCCATGCAATTCCCTGATTGTTTCAGTGCTGTCACTGATATTTTTAAGGGAGGCATACACTATTTCAGCGCTAATGGCATCTTCCAGCCCTGCATTATAAATCGATTCCAATTTCCAATCATTTTCGAGACGATATACTAACAAAGAATGAATTTGTTTGATCCTTTTAGTTTTTTGGACTGGAAGCTTCCATCCTCTCAGAAATCCGTCAATTTCTTTATCCTTCAGTCCTAATTCAGATACCAGCAGAACCCATGATTCCACTAACTGGATTTTTTCTCTAAATAGTTTTGAAAAACGTATTACTTCTTCCTTACGACCTTTCAATCCAGGCAAATATTGAATCATCCCACTCTTCGCCAGCAATTGGACCGCTTCGCTTCTGTCTGGCCCAATAAGCAATTTCTCGAATTCTACAGTTTTGCGTTCTACCGCTATGTTTTCCAGTAGATGACAGAGACCCGCAAGCGATTCCAGGGTCTGTTTTCCAATCGAAAAAGATAATTGTGACTGGAATCTAACAGCCCTCAGCATCCTCAATGCATCTTCACCGAAACGTTCATCCGGATTGCCTACTGTCACAATTTCTTTTTTATTTATCGCATCTTTGCCCGAAAAAGGATCAATTATGGTCCCTTCTTTGTCCATAGCTATTGCATTCATCGTGAAGTCACGCCGCTGGAGATCCTCATTTAATGACCGGATAAAAGAAACTTTGTCCGGTCTTCTGAAGTCGCTATACCCTTGCTCGGAACGGAAGGTCGTTATTTCATAATGCTCACCTTTATAATGTACAAGAATGGTTCCATGTTCAATTCCTACATCAGTAGTTTTAGGGAAAATTCCTTTTAGCTCCTCCGGTAATGCTGAAGTAGCTATATCAACATCGGATATTTCGCGACCGAGGATGTAATCCCTGACAGACCCGCCGACAAAATACGCTTCATACCCAGCATCCTCAATTAACTTAAGGACAGGCACTGCCTGTATGAATGGCTGACCAATCATTGTTGATCCTGCCTAATGAGATTATAGTAGATGCTTTCATATTCAGATACTATTTGTTCAGCGCTAAAGCTCTTTTCTGCCCGTTCAATCGAGTTCTCCGCAAATTGCTTGTGAATTTCCGGATTTGAGAGTAATTCAATAGCTTTTTCCGTTATCTCTTCGATATGTCCTAATTCGCAAATGTAACCTGTCTTTCCGTCCACAATCACTTCAGGTATACCTCCTACATTCGTACCAATACAAGGGACGCCGCAAGCCATTGCTTCTAAAGCTACTAACCCGAAACTTTCCTTTTCGGAGAGAAGAAGCATCAAATCACTTAATGAATATAGTTCCTCTACCCTCTCCTGTTTTCCAAGCAGCAGGACTTTGTCGCGAATCCCCAATTCACTCGCAAGATTGCATACAATCTTCATTTCCGGTCCATCCCCTACAAGTAAAAGCTTAGCCGGCATTTTTTCTGCGATGCCTGCGAATGTTTTGATCACATCCTGGACTCTTTTAACAGGTCGGAAATTGGATACATGGATGACCACTTTCTCTTCAGGAAGGATTCCAAATTCATTTCTTAGTTCTGAGGAATCTGTCCGTTTATTGATCCGAGTGTCTATGAAGTTGTACACACAGCCAATTTCTTTGTTTGGTTTGATCAAATCATGAGTTTGCTGGATGAGAGAATTGGACACAGCTGTAACGTAATCCGATTTTTCAATCCCGAATCGTATGGCATCAGTGAGTGATGGATCGTATCCAAGTACAGTAATATCCGTGCCATGAAGCGTTGTGACAATCTTCAAATCACGCCCGCTCATCTGGCGAGCCAATATAGCACACACAGCATGAGGAATGGCATAATGGACGTGAAGAACATCTAAATTCTCCAAAACTGCGACCTCTGCAATCTTGCTGGTCAGCGCAATATCATATGGAGGGTATTGAAAGACTGAGTATTGATTGACTTCAACTTCATGAGAATAAATATTTCGGTACATTTTTTTCAGGCGAAAAGGAAGACTCGAGGAGATGAAATGAATCTCATGACCTTTCTCCGCCAGCAGCTTCCCGAGTTCTGTTGCGACAACACCAGAACCACCTACCGTGGGATAGCAAGTGATGCCTATTTTAAGTTTCTTCATTTTCCTTCCCCTAACAAATCCTTGTGGATTAACATTGGTTTTTTGGACACAAAGCCTTCTGCGTATGCGACACCAGCTTCCTTGCCGAATAATTTCTCGCGTGCCTCTACTGTTTCGATATAGCCGTTCACAAGCGGGGTGTCAAATGTGCCTGCCCCTTTCATGAACTGGCTTTTGTAAGCATTCAGTGCATTGATTTTTAAATGGATATGATCCGATACATCAACTAGAAAATCAGGTTTATGGAATCCATTGATCATATAAAAATATAAAGCTTTTGGCCTGTGTGGCTTTAGCCCGCTCTCTTCATCATATTTTCTTACTGCTGCCGAAAAGACCGCCTCCTCAACAAGGCGGGCACAGCTGCCATGGTCAGGATGACGGTCATCAAAATAAGGTGCAAAAACTATGTCCGGTGTGTTTCGCCTGATCACTCTAACAATTTTCTTTATGTATTCTTCCTTTAAATATAAACCTCTATCAGGCATATCAAGCGCTTCTCTCATCTTCACTCCAAGAATGCCAGCTGCTTCTTCTGCTTCTCTGCTCCTGATCTCTACAGTTCCATTTGAAGACATTTCTGCTTTGGTCAAATCACAAATCCCAATCGATTTACCTTCAGCAGCATATTTTGCAATTGTACCAGCCATCCCGATTTCCACGTCATCAGCATGGGCACCAAATGCCAGTATATCAAGCTTCATTGTTGCCATGTTCATCACCAGTTTCTTCTTTCACTATATTTCGCCAACCAAGGTCTCCTCTTTCAATTCCCTTTACAAGAATCTCCGCTGTTCCCATATTGGTCGCAAGTGGAACCGAATATACATCACATAACCGAACCAAGGCTGTCACGTCAGGTTCATGTGGCTGGGCAGTCAATGGATCCCTGAAGAAAATCACTGCATCCATCAGATTGTTGGCAATCCTTGCACCAATTTCCTGGTCACCGCCAAGTGGACCGGATTGAAACCTTGTCACTTCCAAACCCGTTGCTTCAATGATCCTCAACCCAGTGGTTCCGGTTGCGAATAAAGTATGCTCTTCAAAAATCTCCTTATAAGCGACAGCGAAACCTACCAGATCATCTTTCTTTTTATCATGTGCAATTAAGGCAATGTTCATGGTTTCTCCTCTATTCTATGATATTCTCTAATCCGTACACAAAAGCATCCATTTTCATGACTGTATCTACTGCAAGCTTGACACCTGACATAAAAGAATTTCGATTGTATGAATCATGGCGGATCGTCAATGTTTGTCCGTCAGCACCGAATAAAACCTGCTGGTGGGCTATCAGTCCAGGAAGCCTTACGGAATGTATGTGCATACCTTCATAATCCGCACCGCGGGCACCTTGAATGGTTTCCTTTTCGTCAGGATGTCCTTGTGTTTTCTGCTCACGTACCTCAGATATCATTTGTGCCGTTTTTACTGCGGTACCAGATGGCGCATCAAGCTTCTGGTCATGGTGCATTTCAATAATCTCCACGTCATTGAAGTACTTGGCAGCCATTTGCGAAAATTTCATCATCAAAACGGCCCCGACTGCAAAGTTTGGAGCGATGATGCAGCCTGTTTCCTGTTCAGCACACAACTGTTCAAGTTCTTCAAGGTCTTCCTTACTGAAACCTGTTGTCCCAACTACCGGGCGAACTTTATATTTCAATGCGGTCTTTGTATGGAACATACCTACCTCAGGTGTTGTCAAGTCAATTAGTACATCTGGCCCAACTTCCTGGAGACATTTCTCAAAATCTGTATAAATTAAGGCATCGCTCGCTGGAAAACCCTCGAGCTCGCCAACTTTCATACCTTCATATTTCCTGTCAACAACTCCCACAAGTTCATATGTGCCGGTACCAAGCACTAGATTGACAGCCTCTTTTCCCATTCTTCCTCTAGGTCCTGCAATAACAATCTTTACTTTTTCCAATATATCTCGTCTCCTTTAGCTGTCTTTTCTCGTCCAACGGTCCTTGTCCCTTGTATTGAACTTCTCCATAACCATATTATGAGCTTCTTCAAGGTCTATATTTAAAGAGTTGGCAAAACAAATCATTACAAAAAGCATATCTCCCAGCTCTTCTTCTATTGTCTTTTCTGTTTCATCATTTTTCTTTGGCTTTTCTCCATAACAATGGTTTACCTCACGAGCCAGCTCCCCGAGCTCCTCGGTCATGCGTGCAGTCAAAGCAAGCGGACTGAAGTAACCTTCTTTAAATTGGCTTATATATGTATCCACTTCCTGCTGGAGTTCTTTCATTGTTTTATTTCCACTCAAGAAACTCACCCAACCTTTATATGTATGTTTTCTCTATATCGATGTTAGCTTAATGGAGGTGCTTTGACAAATATTTTTATTTCAGACTAATCATAGGCAATCACCAATAAAGCTTATTTCAACCTATTACTCTCATTACAAAACAGGCCTTAGAACATAGAATATTTCGACTCTTTATGCCCCTCCTGTAAAAGATTGCCCTTGTTGGTTATATTTTATATAATATAGACGCTTTATCAGGTAATTTTTAGTCGTACTAATTAGGAGGAATTCATCGTGCTTACCGGCCTAAAAATTAAAAATATCTTTTTCATATTGTTTGGTGCGGCTATTTTTTCATTCGGCCTCGTTCATTTCAATATGCAGAATAACCTTGCAGAAGGTGGTTTCACCGGTATTACGCTATTGCTTTATTTCGTATTTGGATGGTCTCCCCTCCATTACTAACCTATTATTAAACTTGCCGCTTTTTTTCATTGGATGGAAGCTGCTTGGGCGGAATGTGTTTATTTATACAATTATCGGCACTGTAGGCGTATCCATATTTCTGGCGATTTTCCAAAAATATCAAATTGAAATGCCATTGTATGAGGACTTATTTTTAGCGGCTTTGTTTGCGGGTGTGTTCATCGGTATTGGGCTCGGAATCATTTTCCGGTACGGAGGAACTACAGGCGGAGTCGACATTATCGCAAGGCTGGCTCAGAAATATTTTGGATGGACTATGGGCAGGACAATGTTCATGTTTGACTTTGGTGTCATAACACTTTCACTAATTACATACTTGAACTACAGGGAAGCCATGTATACACTAGTAGTCGTTTTTGTAGGAGCGAGGGTAATTGACTTCATGCAGGAAGGTGCATACGCCGCCAGGGGAGCCATGATCATCTCGGACAAAAATGAGGATATCGCAGCCAAAATCATGAAAGAAATGGACAGGGGCGTCACCAGCCTGAAAGCTGTAGGCTCTTATACAAGAGCAGAAAGAGATGTTTTATACTGCGTGGTTGCCAAAAATGAAATTGTCCGCTTGAAGAGTGTCATTAATTCAGTGGATCCCCACGCATTTGTATCTGTGACCGTTGTTCACGATGTCCTGGGTGAAGGATTTACGCTTGATGAAAATAAACTGCCTCTAGAAAGATAAAAAAAATCCGGATGATTATCCGGATTTTTTTTAATCTTCACTACTAGTCATGCCTGTGTAAATCATTACTAAACGAGCAAGTTCAAGTACCGCTACAGCTGCGGCAGCTACATAAGTCAAAGCTGCTGCATTCAATACTTTCTTCGTTTCTCTTTCTTCATCATTCCTGATGATTCCTGCTGATACTACTTGCTCCATTGCACGGTTCGAAGCATTGAATTCGACCGGCAAAGTTACCAGTTGGAACACAACAGCTGAGGTCATGAAAAGGATACCAAGCAACAGCAATCCGCTTAATTCAGCGAAAATACCAATCAGGACCAGGATCCAGGAGAAGTTTGAGCCCAGGCTTGCCACTGGAACAAGCGCATGGCGGAACCTGAGGAACGCATAGTCTTCAGCATCCTGCATCGCATGGCCTACTTCGTGAGAAGCAATTGCAGCTGCTGCTACTGAATGACCGAAAAAGTTATCTGAAGATAAACGGACAACCTTTGAACGTGGATCATAGTGATCACTCAAGTAACCTCTGGTTTCCTCGACGCCAACATTGTATAGACCGTTATCATCCAGGATTTTACGCGCCACCTCTGCACCCGTCATTTGGGACGAAGAAGCAACCTGTGAATATTTTTTGTATGCCCCTTTTACCTTAAATTGAGCCCATAACGGGATCAAAATAATTAGCGCAAAATAGATTATTATCGACATCTAGTACCTCCCATTACATCTCTTGATGTTATCACTATTTTATAAATACTAGAATAAGGTGTCAATTCTTATGTTCTTTTTGGACATTTTTCTTTTTATCATAATCACCTTTATATTTTCTCCACCCTACATAGGACAATGTAAGAATTATGATGCTTCCAGTAGAAATCATTACCCACCACAATGATGGGTCTGCTTCATCCTCAGTCATATCATCAAAAATGTTCTGCAAATCCGATTCTAACCCTTCTAGTTCTTCTTGACTGGAAGCTTCCTGCAACACCTGAGACCGGTACTGATCGATAAAGCTGACCTTGGCATCTACTTTTTGGATTCTTTCCGGGTTGATGTCAATCTTCAGGCTAGGATATATAACATTGTATAAGGAAAGGAAAGAATTAAGGTTTGAATGAAATTGATCATTGTCACCCTCATAGGCAGCAGTCTTCATATCATTAAAAACCGTCATGATAGGTCCTTCCATCTCTGTCCATAATGGCTGATGAGTGGAGGCAATCGCATCAATCACAAGCCTGAACTTTGTAACTCTGTTCATCCTTTCAGCATGTCCCAGATCAGCGTTTGCTACCGCCTCAACAGCTTCATCATGCGCCACAGTAATAATCCGCAGTTCATCCATAGTGAATGGCCTTCCATCTCCTGTGACTAGCAGGAATTCTTCCGAAAAATGATTCAACAGTCTGTTAGCGTCTTCGTATCGGTGGAGTTTCACCATTTGCAATGCTTGGTCTGATATATTGTCCAATTCTTCAACAGGCGACTGTGGTTCTGCATATGCTGCAAACGGCGCAAACAATAATAAAAGCACCGAAATGATTAATAGATATTTTGCTCTCATTCCTGTCCCCCCCCTCTAAATACTATTAAAATGTATGAGAAGGTGGACAAGGTTAGACCAAAATTCAAGGGTTATCTTGAGTTTTTTAGTGAAAGTGAGAAACGGCCCGGCCGCAGGGCGAAGTAATATCCAACGGCTATTGAGAAAATACTTAACCAAAATGTAAAGTAACCGATCTGGTCCATATACAAATCTAGCGTATGGTACCTTGGCATCATTTCAAAAACATAATCAATGATTTCATTATGTAGAAGAACAACTGCAGCTACAATCAAATGCCATGGTTTTATTCGATAAAAAGGTGCATATAAGACACCTTCCACTGCCATGGCAAAATGGGAAGCCATCAACATTAGCCCAATCCAATCAAGCTGACCTGAAACGAAGAATACCATTAAGTTCATCACTACCGCCCAAAGGCCATACTTGACTAGGCTAACGATAGCCAACGCTTCCATAAGCGGCCAGTTTTTACCCATCAAGAATGCCCCTAAAACGAACACAAAGAATAAGCTCGCAGTTGGACTATCCGGAACGAAAAGAAGAAATTTCGGCGGAGTATCGACAAGCTGCCACTTATACCAATAATACCCGTAAGCAGTCCCGAAAACATTCACCCAAAACAACAGCCATAATACGGATCTATTTCCTAGTAAAGGGTATATTTTTTTTTATCATTTTGAAAATCTCCATTCCCAAGTTTTCTATTCCTATTATTACAGCTTATAGAAAATAAACCAAGTTTTCCTTGGCTTTTTTCGTTAAGTGCTTTTATGTATTTAATTTAAACCCTGTCCATTATTCATCCTTAAAAAGTTTGCTGCTTCATGTAGGCTATAATTTCCATATCAGTCTTTTTACACAATGGGCATAAAAAAGAACCTGCAAGTTACCTTGCAGATTCTTTGACATATTACTCGCTAAGGTCATCGATGAATTCAGCAAGAGTCTGAAGTTCCTCGTCGGATCCTTTGAAGACCGCAGGCATGCTTCCTTTACCATTTTTGGCAACATCAGCAATTTCTTCTGCACTCATTTTACTATCCAATAGACTCGGAGCTGTAGCACCGCCGGCAAACTCACCGCCATGGCATGAAGTACAAGTTTGCGCCTGTGCAATTTTGTACCCATCAGAGTTCTTGTCAATCTCAACATCGACAATCGCCCCCTGCTTCTTTGCTGCTTCCCAGTCATGGTGGGCAACAGATTCCCATGTAAGGTAAAAGACTGAAGCGATCGACAACAGCATAAAACCAGTTGCAAGCGGACGCTTTGATGGGCGGCGTTCCGGACCGCGGTCAATAAATGGAGCCAGCAGTAGTGCTCCAAAAGCAAGACCCGGAATAACCAGTGCTCCGATTACTGTAAATGGACCGGAAGCATAAGAATATTTAAGCAATTGATATAAGAATAAGAAATACCAGTCTGGCAATGGAATATACCCTGTATCAGTAGGATCGGCAATCCTCTCAAGCGGAGACGGGTGAGCAATTGTCAAGCTCAAGTATCCGATGAGGAAGACCGCACCAACCATCCATTCCTTCAACAGGAAGTTTGGCCAAAACGCTTCCGTTTTACCAGGGTATTCCGAGTAGTCTTTCGGAATATTAGGCTTGCGTTCAGCAGGAACACGAGAGTCTCCTACGAACTTCATACCTTTACCACGATGCATCGAGCAATCCCCTCCTTTTTCCGTATCATTGAGCGAAACTCAATTCGCACAATCTTTTCATTCGAATTTTACAATGGACCAGAAATACCTTGCTTACGAATCATCAAGAAGTGCGCTCCCATTAAGCCTAATAATGCAGCAGGCAGGAAGAATACGTGAATCGCGAAGAAACGAGTCAAGGTTTGAGCACCAACAATTGTTGAATGTCCAGAAAGCAATATTTTAATGTAAGGCCCAATCAATGGAACAGCCTCTGCAATTTGCAATGTAACCTTAGTTGCGAATAATGCTTTCATATCCCATGGAAGCAAGTATCCTGTCAAGCCAAGAGCCAGCATGACGAAGAAAATCAGAACTCCGACAACCCAGTTCAATTCACGAGGTTTCTTATAAGCGCCCTGGAAAAACACGCGAAGCGTATGTAAGAACATCATAACGATAACAAGGCTCGCACCCCAGTGATGCATTCCGCGGACAATTTGTCCAAACGCTACCTGGTTTTGAAGATAATAAACAGATTCCCAAGCATTCTTGATGTCCGGCACATAATACATTGTCAGGAACATCCCTGATAGAATCTGAATGACAGTGATGAAAAACGTCAGACCGCCAAAGCAATACACGAACGCAGAAAAGTGGTGCGCCGGGTTAACGTGCTCAGGAACCTCATGGTCTGCGATATCGCGCCACAAAGGCGTAATATCTAAACGCTCATCTACCCAATCGTAAATTTTGTTTAACAAAGATTACGCCCCCTTTCGTGGTTCGGCTTTTCCTACATAAAGGAACCCGTCTTTTTCTTTTGTTGGATATACATCCAATGGTGCCAATGGCGGTGTGCCCTTTACGTTTGTTCCATCCTTTTCGTAAAGGCCGTAGTGGCAAGGACAGAAGAATCTGTTTTCATTTTTCTTATCCGTATTCCAGTCTACAACACAGCCAAGGTGTTTACATACTGGCGACAGGGCAATAATTTCCCCGCCTTCGTTCTTGAATACCCAAGCAGTTCCAGTTTCTTCCGATTCATACCATGCATCTTTTTGTGTGAATGAAAAGTTAACTTTTTGCGGTTCATTTGTGATATCTGCGATTTTCAATGGTGTCGCGATAAAATCTCCCGCATCCTCACCTTTAAGTACAGGATCAACGGCAAATCGGACCATTGGCATCAGCATCCCTGCAGCCATGAAACCGCCTACACCTGTTAGAGTATAGTTTAAGAATTGACGTCTTGAAACACGATGCTTACTCACGCTATTCCCCCCTCTATTCCCAAGTTAAGTCCCCAACGGACATAATTTAAACACATTTTAAAACTAGGACATAACCATGATATATCAATCTCATTACAAAATCAATATAATACTATGTTGAAAACATTTTTTGCAGTGATAAAAATAACATCAAGATTACTCCTCTTGCCATTTCTCAGTGAACAAAGATAATAGCTGATTCACCTGGTCTTCCACGATAGCCACCTTTTGCTGCTCCTGCATATGTTCCAAAGACAATGACGGCATCCACAGCAGGTTACCGGTTAACTCCTTCTCTTGCTGCCTCCAGCTGCTGTCAGAGGTAATATAAAACACATGCTTGAACTGCTTGTCCAATAAAGTGTCTTCCCATTCCTTCAAGGCTTTTATGCTAGCTTCATGTCCTTTTATGTATACAAAATCAGGAAATAAGAAGATACGACCTTTAAACTGCTTTTCCAGCTGTGTAGTAATGATTCCTATGAACTCTGCCATCGAGGCGTTTTGTTTCATATCGGCCCCAAAAGAAACTGGCAATAGCGGCACAATCGCCGTGTCTACATATTCTGCAGCTTTCTGGTACATCTCAACATCTGCAGCCACCCATTTCATAAAACCAACTCCATCATTCTATTAGGCCGCTGTCGTTTCTATTTAAATGAGTTACATAAGATACTCTACGACGAAAAGCCTGCTAATCAATCCATACCTATAATATCACGATTAAAACTCGTTTTCGAATGGTTTGTCAGGTTTGGACATTTCCACGGCTCCTCCATTGCGTTTTATCTGAAGTGAGAGTTGGTTCGGACATTTCGAAGGTCACTCCCTTGTGGTTTTGTCCGAAGTGAGGGCAAGTTCAGACACTTCAACCGCTCCCACCTTGAGTTTTGTCCGAAGTAAGGGCAAGTTCAGACACTTCCGCGATTCTCCCTTGTAACTTTGTCTGAAGTTGGATCAGGTTCGGACATTTCAACGGATCTTCCCTTGGGTTTTGTCTGAAGTTGGATCAGGTTCGAAAATTTCAACGGACCTTCCCTCTTGTTTTGTCCGAAGTAGAATCAGGTTCGGACATTTCAACGGACCTTCCCTCTTGTTTTGTCCGAAGTTGGATCAGGTTCCCCTCTTGTTTTGTCCGAAGTAGGATCAGGTTCGGACATTTCAACGGATCTTCCCTCTTGTTTTGTCCGAAGTAGGATCAGGTTCGGACATTTCAATGGACCTTCCCTCTTGTTTTGTCCGAAGTAGGATCAGGTTCGGACATTTCAATGGACCTTCCCTCTTGTTTTGTCCGAAGTAGGATCAGGTTCGAACATTTCAACGGCCTCTCCCTTGAGTTTTGTCCGAAGTTGGATCAGGTTCGGACATTTCAAAGGACCTTCCCTTGTGTTTTATCTGAAGTAGGATCAGGTTCGGACATTTCAAAGGTTCTTCCCTTGTGTTTTGTCCGAAGTTGGATCAGGTTCGGACATTTCAAAGGTTCTTCCCTTGTGTTTTGTCCGAAGTTGGATCAGGTTCGGACATTTCAAAGGTTCTTCCCTTGTGTTTTGTCCGAAGTTGGATCAGGTTCGGACATTTCAAAGGTTCTTCCCTCTTGTTTTGTCCGAAGTAGGATCAGGTTCGGACATTTCAAAGGTTCTTCCCTTGTGTTTTGTCCGAAGTTGGATCAGGTTCGGACATTTCAAAGGTTCTTCCCTCTTGTTTTGTCCGAAGTAGGATCAGGTTCGGACATTTCAAAGGTTCTTCCCTTGTGTTTTGTCCGAAGTTGGATCAGGTTCGGACATTTCAAAGGTTCTTCCCTCTTGTTTTGTCCGAAGTTGGATCAGGTTCGGACATTTCAACGGATCTTCCCTCTTGTTTTGTCCGAAGTTGGATCAGGTTCGGACATTTCAAAGGTTCTTCCCTCTTGTTTTGTCCGAAGTAGGATCAGGTTCGGACATTTCAACGGATCTTCCCTCTTGTTTTGTCCGAAGTTGGATAAGGTTCGGACATTTCACACCAGCCCGTTCAGTTCTTTTCCAAAAGAAAATAATTTTGCTCCAAATCAGCGACACAAGTGCTAATAACAGACAAAATAAAAAGCCTGCTAATAAAAAGCAAGCTATAACGAATTGACTGCGCCCAATCTTTTTAATTGTTCTGTAAGATGTTCGAAGGCTACCTGGTCCTGGCTGTCCAGTGCTTCATCGATCAAGGTAAGCAGTTTGTCTTTTTGGAATTTTTGAATGCTTTCCTCAAGAAATCTCTCTGCTACCATCTTGTCACTTTCGCTGATTTGGAGCTGACCTGGAACATAAGGGTTTTCTTCCAGCACGGCCGCAAACTGATGGGCTTTGTTTGAAGCGTGGAAATTCAATTGGATATAAATTTCTTCTTCCCTGTTCAAACGAATGTCGTGGAAAGACTTTTCAGCATCTGTCGTCATCACGTTTTCCTTGAAGAACCGGAATGGCACTTCCTCCACGCAATGGGTCGACATCACTAATCCCCTTGGGCAATATTGGGCATTTTCCACAAAGTGCACTTTTTCCATCAGCTGGTCATGGCTCATCAAGTAGTTAAGGATCCAAACGCATTCCCGCCTTTTAAGCTGGTAATGGTTTAAAAACCAGCGGATAAAATCCTTTTTCTCGTTGACAGATACAGGGGTTGTCATTTTTGAATCCCTCCTCTGCATAACTCATTTTTTTTGTTAAGCTTACTGATTCTCCGTCATGCGTTCCAATAATTCACGGAATTCTTCATTGCCAGGTTCTTTTTCAACTAACTTACTAAAAATTTCGGCGGCGTCAGCCATTTTTCCTTCTTCAATTAAAAAATATCCGTAGTCTGTCAAAAATTCTTTGTTGTCTTTAAAGAAAGTATATGCGAGTTGGTATTTGTTTAATGACTGTGAAAAGTCTTCCATTTGCTGGTAAGCAACTGCCTCATCCCAAAGAATTTGCGGTTCCTCTTCTTCTTCGTGGATGTCAGCTGCCCTCACAAGCTCAAGTACATCTTCATATCGTTCCTGTTTGAGCAGCAGTTTGTTCAGGACAAGGACTCCCTCCATGAAACCTGGATCAAGAGCAATCGCTTCACGAAGCAATTTTTCGGCAGCTTCTTCATCGGGAATTTTCAATGCTAATTTGCCGCCATAAAAGTATAAATCCTTATTGAACTCATCCTGCTCGATTCCCTGCTTCACTGCATCGAATGCCTCTTCAACCAGTTCTTCCCGCTCGTAAGCTTTGGCAAGATAAAGGTAAAGTGAATGGTATTCAGGATCAAGGGCTTTTAGTTCCTCAAACTTTTCGATTGCCGTTTTATTATAGCCTGCCTGCAATGCTGTAAAAGTATAACCGAACAATGTATTAATTTCCAGTTTTTGCTCAAGTGCTTTTTCATAATAATGAAGTGCCTCCTCAAACGATCCGCCGGCACTTAACGCTTCGGTCAATCGCTGGTTAATGTTCACTCCGCCAATCTCTTCATGCAACTTAAGAACCGTTTCGTAATACACGATTGCCTCAACAAGTTTTCCCTGGGAAGCGTAC
Organism: Mesobacillus subterraneus; assembly: GCF_020524355.2. Classification (NCBI taxonomy): domain Bacteria; kingdom Bacillati; phylum Bacillota; class Bacilli; order Caryophanales; family Bacillaceae; genus Mesobacillus; species Mesobacillus subterraneus. The sequence goes on along the minus strand of NZ_CP129019.1, from coordinate 1,294,926 downwards.
AGCTCACCAAGTGCAAAATCAATGACCGGCTCCTCCGGTAAAAGCCTTTTAGCTTGAAGTAGCTTTTTTTCACTCACTTCAAAAAGACCTTCCATCTGATACAGGTCAGCCAATAGAAGCAGCGCTTGAGGAAAAGAAGGGTCCTCTTCGTCAACTTTTTCAAGCGAAAGCATTGCCTCTTCCTCTTTGCCCATTTCGATCCGGGTTTCAGCGAGCAATACATGGAGTTCGCCCTCATCGGGATAATTCTTTAATAAACTCTCAATTAAAGTCTCCGTTTCTTCCATGAAACCGAAACGGAATAGCTCCTCAGAGAGCAGGAATTTTTCTTCGTCGCTGCCCTTTTCAAGAATTTCTTGATAGGCAACCATTGCTTTTTCAAGCTGTCCATTTTCAATATATTTTGTAATTTCTTCTACTGCGACCATCTCTATCATCCTATCCTTACTTCAGGCTGATCTATATTTTCCAGTTCACTTACAGCTGATTAACTAGCAATGCCTGAAGAGTTTTTAGTAATTGTCTGTAAAAAATCCTGGTGTCTTAATTATAACATTCTCTCCCTTTCCTGGCCGATAATAAACCTCGGCACCTGCGCGAATGACTTTTCCCTTGTCCACAGTCACCGCAAGATGCTTCGATTGAAAAAACAACCCGTGCTCATCACGGTATTTTGTTTCGAGGCTTCTGGAATAGAGATTATAGCTGAGTTCTCCGCCACTATGCAAATTTGATTTTTCAGGGAAGATTCCGGTCTTCTTTAAAATCGACCTTGACACAGGACCTGGATTCGATAAGTCTTCATACACCGCAGGAACCTTCTCCTTTTTCATCAAACCGCTCCAGGCATTAAGCTGAAGCTGCCTTCCTTTCTTATGCTTACTTTCAGGGAATGTTGGAATGATTGGACAGTTATAAGGAAACAGCGCTTCCTTAATCCATCCCCATGGCATCGTATTCAGAGTGTCCATCTCGTCGATCTCCAGAAAAATCGCTGGTACTTTCATCTTCTTACACTTCCTGATAAATCCAGGTTTCAATATTCGAGGCGGAACGCTGACCCGTAGAACAAAATCGATTGGGCTGTCTAGCAAATCACTTCTCGCCTGCTTAAGCTTTTCTTCGAGCTGCCGTTCAAATTGGATCTTTACTGTTGTGAATACAACGGTGCTTCCCTTTAGAATAAAATTATTCAAGTAATATTCTTTTCTTTCTTTAAAAGATTCCTTCATTGGGAGGTTCGTATCAAAGAGGACATGGGTTGGGGTCATGATATAGTTGTCAGCATCCATCCTCATGCAGTTATATCGTTCACAATTGGATGTTGTCGATATGATTCGCTGGTCCTCCACCAGTATATTTGTATCTGTGAAAGCTTGTCCTTTCAATAGATGGACATTCTCTATCATGTATGCCATAAAACCACTCCTTTATCGGTCTTATGACAAACTATGCAGAAATCCCGAGAATATAACGACGGCAGTTCTTTTTATAGATTTTACAAAAAGACAGAAGGCCATTCATTTATCATGATTGGCCTTCTAGACAATTTCTTATTTTCCTACAAGTGAATACAAGTCATCAAAAAAACCTGGGTAGGAAACGGCGACCGCCTCACTTTGTTCCAGTCTGACATCCTTTTTGCAGAGCAGAGCAGCGATGGAAAGCATCATTCCAATCCGGTGATCCCCATGTGCTGACACAGTACCGCCATCAAGGCTTTGTTGCCCATGTATAATCATCCCATCATCAGTAGCCTCGATATTTGCTCCAAGTTTCTTCAGTTCATTAACAACAGTATCAATTCGATTTGTTTCCTTAACCTTTAATTCTGATGCATCCTTAATGACCGTGTTTCCCTGCGCCTGCGTTGCCAGCAAAGCGATGACCGGGATTTCATCGATTAATCGAGGAATCAGATCACCTTCAACTATTATGCCCTTTAGTTTAGAATACTTAATTCTTATATCCCCAGCTGGTTCAGCTGATTCACTGTCATATGGTTCGATAACCAAATCTGCTCCCATTGCTTTAAGCACATCGATTATTCCAGTTCTTGTCGGGTTTAAACCAACATTCCGGAGTATGATGTCACTTCCAGGAACGATTGCTGCCGCCACCAGAAAAAAGGCGGCTGATGAAATGTCACCAGGAACATTTATATGTGTACCCTTTAGTATTTGTCCTCCAGTTATCCTAACTGTATCCCCTTCACGGACAAATTCGCCGCCAAACTGCTTGATCATGCGCTCAGTATGATCCCTTGTTTTCACTGGTTCGATAACGTTTGTTTCCCCTTCTGCTTGCAACCCGGCAAGGAGGATTGCCGACTTCACCTGCGCGCTTGCAACTGGCAGTTCATATGTAATCCCGTGTAATTTCTGGTCTTCCACTGTCAGTGGCGTAAATTCGCCATTATTCCTGCCAATAATGCTTGCACCCATTTTACCGAGAGGAAGAGTCACTCTAGTCATCGGCCTTTTGGCAATCGATTCATCACCTTCAAGGGTTGATGTGAAAGACAATCCAGAAAGAATCCCCATCATCAATCTGATGGTTGTTCCTGAATTCCCAACATACAGCGTGTCCTCGGGCTGGTGCAACCCTTCCGTGCCACTTCCGACAACCGTTACATCGCTCCCATTCTGGACAATGTCAACACCGAGCTGGCGGAAGCAGGAAATCGTACTTAAACAGTCTTCTCCTGGCAGGAAGTTTTCGATAGTGGTGATTCCATTGGCAATGGAGCCGAACATGACTGCTCTATGCGAGATTGATTTATCGCCAGGTACTTGGACCTGACCTTCCAAACTGGTTCTATTTATCAAAAGTGTTTTTACGGACATAGTTCTGCTCCTTCAGTTTACTTTCCAATAGACATATCATAGACTGTATTTCTTCCGATACATTCCTTGGCCCTGGCGCGGTCTTTAGGTGTCTGGAAGCTGATCACCAGGATGCCATAGATATCTTCACGAGTTTCTATGATTCTAATATTGGTTATACTGATATTTTCAATTGCCAGGTATCCCGTAATTTCAGAAATCACCCCTGGATAGTCGGGAACATCTACGAACAGGTCATAAAAACTAGGAATAGCTCCTTTTTCGCTGACAGGAAGTCCATCCCGGTAATTTTTTGCTGAATCAAAGAAATCATAGATGCTATCTCTATCATTAGTAACCAATAATTCTTTTACACGTCCCATTTCATCCTGCCAGTCATTTAACAAAGAAATTAGGACTTCACGGTTCTGAAGAAGAATATCTCTCCACATCCTCGGGCTGCTTGAAGCAATCCGTGTGATATCCCTGAACCCGCCAGCCGCCAGGCGTTTGACTAGCGGATTTCCTTCCTCCGCCCTTGACGCCTGGTGAACAAGGGACGCAGCGATGATATGCGGAAAATGGCTGACGACCCCTGTAAGATAGTCATGCTCTTCAGGGGAAACTTCGAGGAATTTGGCCCTCGTGCCAGAAAGCCAAGATTTTAACCGATCTACCGTCTCACTTCTGACCATTGAATCAGGTGTAAGAAGATAGAAAGCATTTTCAAACAGGATTTTCTTTGCTGCAGCTACACCACTTTTATGGGAACCAGCCATTGGATGGCCGCCAATGAATGCTATTCCTTTTTTTCTCAAGATGGCTGCCTTCATTGAAATGAATCCCTTCGTACTGCCAGTGTCGGTAACAATGACTTCATCTTTCAGTTGCAATGAAGCTAAAGATTCGATAATGCTTTCAGAGGTCAAAACCGGAGTGGCTACAATAATAAGATCCGCCTTAGGAGCTTCTATTTCGATACTTCCAGCTGCCCGGTCAATGACGCCCAGCATCATGGCCAGGTCCATTTGATCTTCGTCCGCATCAAATCCGATGAGTTCTGCCCCCGGATGCTGAGCTTTAATACACATCGCCAGAGAGCCGCCAATTAAACCGAGACCAATGATTAATACGCGGCCTTCCATAAGTTCCACACCCTTATTTAGATATTACAGTATCTACACTCAAATATTGTTTGATAACATCAATTACGCCTTGATTTTGTTCCTTTGAGCCAATGGTAATCCTTACACTAGTAGGGAAGCCGAGTGCTGTCCCGGAACGGACGATATACCCTCTTTCCAGGAGGAATTGAAATACCTCCTGACCGTCCCTTTTAAAGTTAATCAAGATGAAATTCCCTTGTGAAGGATAATAGCTCAACCCCGCACTATCACAGAACTGGTAAAACTGCTCTAAGCCAGCCTCGTTTTCTCTTTTGCATTCTTTTACAAAATCCTGATCATCAATTGCCGCAATAGCCGCAGCTTGTGCCAATGAGTTTACATTGAACGGCTCCCTGACAGGTTCGAGTGCTGAAATTGTATCCTCATGAGCAATTCCATATCCAACCCTAAAGCTGGCAAGTCCATAAATTTTTGAAAAAGTTCTCAGGATAATTAGGTTTTGGTATTGCTTAAGCAATCTTAAAGAATCATGATAATCCTCAGCGGTTACATATTCGAAGTAGGCTTCATCCAGCACGACAAGAACATGACTTGGCACACGTGCCATAAAAGCTGTCAATTCTTCTTCGGTTATATAAACCCCCGTTGGATTATTTGGAGAGCATAACCAGACCACCGTGGTGCGGTCATCAACAGCGGCAGCCATTCCATTCAAATCATGTGCACCATTTACCAATGGAATTTCTGTTATTTCACAGCCCTCAATAATACCATTGTGTTTATACTGAGGAAATGTTGGTGCCGCCATCACAGTTTTCGTGTGAGGTGTGAGCAGACCCCGGGCAATCATCTGGATGATTTCATCTGATCCGTTGCCAAGAATGATTTCTCCTTCTTTTACACCCAGGTGATCTGCCAGATGTGTACGAAGTTCGGTAGCATATCCATCTGGGTATACTGAAAATTTATCAGCATAGCCCGCGATTTCGTTTTTTACTTTTTCTGAAGAACCAAACGGATTTTCATTTGAAGCCAATTTTACAATCTCTGATAAACCATACTGCCTTTTCACTTCAGCAATCGATTTGCCAGGCTGGTATGGTTTAAGCTTTAAAAGCTGCTCTTTCCATCTCATCTTATCCACCTCGACTATTCTACTCTTTAATACACTATCTAATTAAAGCAATAAAGAACATGTCTATATCATACACTGTTTGGCGCTCGGGAAAAAGCATAAAATTAAAGATCAGGTCTAAGACTAGAAGCTCCCTCAAGATAAATGTGCTTGACCTCTTCCTGTGTTTTTTCGGTGTTGAAATGAATCATGACTCTGATACACTTCTGTAGCGAGCCGGGGACAGATAATTCTTGCATGCACATCACTGGGACATAGGTCCAGCCAGCCAGATTCCTTAAGGCTCTTGCCGGAAAGGCTGCATCAACATCAACCGTTGCTGATATGAAAATTGAAGCAACTTGATCCGGAGCAATCTTATTAGAAACGATAGCTTCCTTTAGAAGCCTTTCGGTCGCAGAAATGATTTCCTGCTCATCATTCTCGTTAACTGTAGTAGCTCCTCTTACTCCCCTAATCATCTTACTCCCCCTCTTCTACAAATTCCTTCAGGTGCATCAACAAAACTTTTTCTTCTATTTCAATGAGCGCAGGGACTCCAATCTTCTCTAGTAAAACGAAACGAATTGTATTGTTTACAGCTTTTTTATCCTGTTTCATCCTTTCAATCAGCTGCACATTAAAAAGTCCCGCTGGAATTGAAGTTTCGTATCCAAGATTTTTAAGCCAAATTTTAAATGCTTGTAAATTAAAATCAAGCCCAAGCAATTCTATGCTCAACTGAAGGGCAAATAGCATACCAATGATTATTGCCTCCCCGTGAGTCACTTTACCGTAACCTGCTTCAGCTTCAATTGCGTGGTCCAGTGTGTGTCCAAAATTCAAAAATGCACGGATTCCGGTCTCTCTCTCATCCTCTGCGATAATGGCTCCTTTAACTTGGATTCCCTTTGTCAAGAACTCGAGTATCTGTGAGTCATTCAGATTATCCAAAGAATGGATATCATTCTTAAGCCAGTTATAAAATACATCATCGCTTATCAGCGCGTGCTTGATGACCTCAGCAAAGCCAGATCGCACTTCATGTTCAGGAAGCGTCTGCAGGAAATTCAGATCATAAACCACAGCTTCTGGTTGATGGAATGCTCCAATCATGTTCTTGCCTAATGGATGATTGACTGCTACCTTCCCTCCCACCGCACTGTCATGCGCTAGAATAGTGGTTGGAACTTGTATGAATCGAATCCCTCTCATATAAGTAGCGGCGACAAATCCTGCTAAATCTCCCACTGCCCCTCCGCCAAATGAGATGATCAGCGATTTCCTGTCGAGTTTATTTTCAAGCGCTGAAGTAAGGCAATCTTGATATACCTCGAACGTTTTCGCTTTTTCCCCTGATGGGACGATCTTTACAACTATTTGTTCCAGAGCTGTATGTTCATGAAAAGCTTCAAGATGGTATGTTGCGACTGTTTCATCCGTAATGACCATGATAGATGTATAACTGTCTTCAGCACCATGAATAATCTCTGTTAGTTGCTGAATAGCACCTTTCCCTAGATGTACTGGATAGGATTTTGTGCTTGTATGGATATTGACTTGCTCCATCTTTAAAAATCCCTCGCAGTCCTTCTTTGCTCTTCAATTGATGCCTTCAGTGTGTCAAATCGATCGGCATAAAATTGATCAACGATAGCAGCAGCAAGCTCCCAGGCAACAACACTTTCTGCAACCACCGCTGCCGCAGGAACGGCACATGCATCAGAGCGTTCAATGCTCGCGGCAAAAGGTTCCTTTGACTCGATATCGACACTCATCAATGGCTTGTAAAGAGTCGGGATTGGTTTCATAACACCACGGACAACAATTGGCATACCTGTTGTCATCCCGCCTTCAAGACCTCCAAGCCTGTTCGTTTTCCGGTAGTAACCACGTCCCGCTTCCCAGGCAATCTCATCATGGACCTGGCTGCCAGGCCTACTGGCTGCTTCGAAACCAATCCCAATCTCAACGCCTTTGAAGGCATTGATGCTCATAATGGCAGAAGCAAGCTTCCCGTCAATCTTGCGGTCATAGTGAACATAACTGCCCACTCCAGCGGGCATTCCCTCTGCTATCACCTCGACAACACCGCCAATAGAGTCTCCATTTTGCTTTGCATCATCTATTGCTGCCATCATTTTCATTCCTGCATCTGCATCGAAGCATCTGACTGGAGAAGCTTCTGTTATTTCTTTAAGCTGTTCCAGTGATGTGAAGTCTTTCTTTTCAGCTTTTACTCCGCCGATTTCAACAACATGAGCAACTAACTCGATGCCCAGCAGTGACAAGAGTTTCTTTGCTGCAGCACCTGCAGCGACTCTGACAGTCGTTTCCCGGGCAGATGAGCGTTCAAGAACATTTCTCATATCCCGGTGTCCATATTTAATGGCTCCGTTCAAGTCTGCGTGACCGGGACGGGGACGGGTAATTTTCCTTTTCACCTCATCAGCGGATTGGTCATCGAGCGGTTCCTGTCCCATAATCCCGGTCCAATGCTTCCAATCATTATTTTCAACAACCAGGGCGATCGGTGAACCTAATGTCTGTCCGTGCCGAATTCCAGAGGTAATCTGCACCTGATCCTTTTCAATTTGCATCCTTCTGCCGCGGCCATAGCCTTTTTGCCTGCGCGAAAGCTCTTTGTTTATATCTTCCGCTACTAGCGGCACGCCTGCTGGCATACCCTCTATAATGGTTGTTAGCTGCGGTCCATGTGATTCTCCCGCTGTTAAGTATCTCATACACTTTCCCCCTTCAACTCGCTAAAGGATTTGTTTTACTATATCATACAGTTGAACAGAAATAAATTAAAAATTTCGAAATGTGTATTATGCCTTTTAAAGAATGAAGTCATTTTATCATGAAGAATGGTGACTCGCAAAAAACAATCTTCCGTACTCCAGCCTTAACTCTTCACCTGCAGAAATTGAATCCCATTGATTCGGGAAAAAACAAGAAGGAGCACGGAAATCCCGGCTCCTCCATTTATTTTTTCCTGTAAAAGAAAGTATCTGCAGTTTCAAACTCATATGTTCCAGGGTTGAAGATCTGTTCAGTGCTTCCAACAAACAGAATCCCTCCCGGTCTTAATGCCTGGCTGAATTTATGGTAAATGCTTTCCTTGGCTTCTTCGGTAAAATAAATGAGGACATTTCTGCAGACAATCAGGTCAAACGGACCGCCGAAACGATCGGCAAGCAGATTTTGCTTTTTAAACGTGACTGTCTTCTTAATGTCATCTTCCACCGTATAATAGGAACCTTCCTGCCGAAAAAATTTCTTTACCATTTCCCTAGGGGCTTCATTCAGTGACCTTTCTGCATAAACTCCGCGCTTCGCTTTGGTCAGGACGTTTTCATCTATATCAGTCGCCAGGACCTGGATTCTCGACAATGGCATATGGTTTGACAGCACCATCGCCAATGTGTATGGTTCTTCACCAGTGGAGCAAGCTGCACTCCAGATTTTCAGGTTCGGGTTTTTGCTTATTAACTCAGGAACTATCGATTTATCGAGTACTTCCCATCTTTTTGCATTTCTATAAAACTCAGATACATTGATTGTCATCCGATCCAGAAATTCGTTCATAAGCTGCTGGTCTTGATCAAGTACCTGAAAGAATTCCTTGAAAGATGAATAGCCTTTCTTTTGATAGAGTGAAGTCAACCTTCTTTTCATCTGGGCTTCTTTGTATAGAGCAAGGTTTATACCTGTCTTTTGGTGGATTCTCGAAATAAAGTGTTCATAGTCTTGCGGCATCATATTGCTCCTTAATTTTACTAGAAAAAGTTGAACATTTTCATTATATCGAAAAATAGGATTTTGGGTGATATATTTTTTTCATCTTTCTGAAGAGATATTAAACGTTCCTGAAAAAGAAAAAGGACACTTGCTTTTCACAAGTGTCCGAAGTTTAAGTCGGCTATACTTTTCGGTTTCGGTCAGCTCAGATGAAGTCAAAGAACGACTTCACTGCTCGGACCTCCATCGCTTGTCGGGGCTGACCAAGGCGCTTATGCTTTTTTTAGTAAACCCACTCGTTGATTAGTTTGCTGTATTCAGCTTGTTCTTCCTGTTTGAAGAAAAGTCCGATTTCACGCTCAGCGCTTTCTGGTGAGTCAGATCCGTGAATTACGTTCTTGCCTACAGTTACGCCGTAGTCACCGCGGATTGTTCCAGGTGCTGCATCCTTAGGGTTAGTAGCACCCATCATCTGGCGTGCAGTTGCAATAACATTCTCACCCTGCCATACCATAGCGAATACTGGTCCTGAAGTGATGAAGTCTACCAATTCGCCGAAGAATGGACGCTCTTTATGTTCGCCATAATGCTCTTCAGCAAGTTCTCTTGGGATGTTCAAAAGTTTTGCGCCAACTAACTGGAAGCCTTTCTTTTCGAAACGAGCTACAACTTCACCGATCAGGTTGCGTTGTACACCGTCAGGCTTGACCATCAAATAAGTCTTTTCCATGAGTTCCACTCCTAATTCATATATGTATGTGAACCGCTTACAAAAGCAACCCTTAGAAATAGTATCATTTTTTTGAAAAATTCGCAACTTGCTAATACTTACGTTTTCCAATGTATTTTGCGATGTCACGCAATGACTTCTTTGCCTTATTGTATGGGAGCTCTTCTAGGATTTCAAGAGCTTTATCCAGATAGCGGTCACTGATTGCCAGTGATTTTTCAATCGCTCCTGACTCTTGTACAAGCTTCAGGATGTCATTCAATTCTTCACTAGGCATCCCTTCATGGACAGTCCTGATCCGGTTTTCAATATACTCATCCTGCATTGCATACAGAACAGGGAGAGTGACATTCCCCTGGAGCAGATCTCCGCCAGCCGGCTTTCCAAGTTCCTTTTCCGTACCTGTGAAGTCCAGCACGTCATCAGTAATTTGAAAGGACATGCCTACATAGTATCCAAACTGATACAATTTACGATGGTCCTTCTCGGGAACACCTGCCACAACGGCACCAAGCTGGCAGCTCGCGGCAATAAGGAGAGCCGTTTTCCGCTTGATCCGCAGTAAATAATTACGCAGATTTTGATCAAAATTGTATTTATCTTTTATCTGTTCGATTTCCCCAACACTAAGTTCGACTATAGTATCAGAGAGGATCTGGTGTGCTTTTGGATTTTCTATGTCAGTCATAAGCTCCAATGCCCTGGCAAAAATATAATCCCCAGTATACATCGCAATCCTGTTATCCCATTTCGCTTTTATTGTCGCCTGCCCTCTACGCAATTCAGCATCGTCGATGACGTCATCGTGCACAAGCGAGTCCATATGGATGAGTTCCAGCGACACTGCGACATCCTTGATGATTTGAATATCATAATTTCCGAATTTACCGCCAAGGAGCACAAATACGGGTCTGATTCGTTTCCCACCAGCTTTCAGCAAGTGTAAGCTTGCCTGTCTGAGCAGCTGGGAATCCGCCTGAATCGCTTCTTCTAGTTCTCTTTCAATCAATGTCAAATCAGAATTCAAATATGTATATAATAGCTTCATCTTCATATATATCCACCCAGCTTTTACATCCTCTATATCCATTGATGCACATTCTCGCCTCAATGCAATCAGGAGATTTCTTATATGCACGGAGCTTTCCATCCGGCCAAACAAAAAAATACTTTTTTTGGCACCAATCCAGATACGGGTCACTTCGTTAAGCCGGAGAGAAGTGACAACTCTAAACTAAAACAGGCTGACCTTCCCTGCCGAGCGAAAAAGAAAAGGACAGCCATGGTCTATTGTAGACAGGATCAGGTTCCATATTGACCTGAAAGTATTGGTCCAAGCTCTAGCGCATTGTGAGCCTTCGACCAAGAAATGGCTGAAATTATCGATAGAAGCCACTCTTGGCATAGTCTTATAGCAGCAGGCTTGCGCTTTTCTTATTTGCGGCCGATATGCACGGCTGCTACTCCGCCGCTATATGGTTTATATTCAACGTTTACGAATCCTGCTTCAGAGAACATTTTCGCAAGTTCTTTCATGCCTGGGAAGTCCTTTGCAGATTCCTGAAGCCAAGAATACTCATCATAGCTCTTAGCGAACAGTTTGCCGAATATCGGCATGACAAACCTGAAGTACAATCTGTAAGCCTGCTTAAAACCTGGCATTGTAGGCTGGGATGTTTCCAGGCATACTGCCATTCCGCCGGGCTTTAAAATTCTGTACATTTCACGAAGCACCTGATTGTAATCAGGGACATTCCTCAAGCCAAAACCGATCGTGACATAGTCAAAACTATTATCTTCAAATGGGAGTTCCATTGCATTCCCATGGATTAGTGCTGCCTGGTCCAAGTTGCGGTCCTGCAATTTCTCCTCGCCAATCTTCAGCATATTTTTGCTGAAATCCAGTCCGACTACTTCACCATCTTTGCCAGCTGCTTCTGCAAGCGCAATTGTCCAATCAGCGGTGCCACAGCACACATCAAGTGCTTTCGCTCCTTTTGGGACATTCATCTTTTTCATTGTGTCATTGCGCCATTTAATATGCTGCTGAAAACTAATGACAGAATTCATCTGGTCGTAATTTTCATAGATTTTTTCAAAAACTCCATGAACACGTTGTTCTTTCGATTGCTGCATGGCATTACCCTTCTTCCACGAAATTTTTAGACATGGTCTGGTGCTGCCCGGAGATCAGGTCTAACCGTTCTATCAGCAAGCTGTTCATCCCTGGCAGCTTCTTTAACGCTGCATTAATTTTCGTCATTGAAAATTCAATATACCGAGTGCAAATTGTTAAAAGGTATTTTTGCTGTTCAGAAGAAATTTCAGTTGAACTCTGGTCCATTTTTGGCAAAGCAATTTTTTTTAGAGCATTGAATACCAATGAACTGCCGCTTTTAATGAACTTCGTTTCTTCAGATAGCATCCTCTTTACAAAAAGCCAATTAGAAGCGAATTCAAACCATTCAGCCGCATCAAAGTGATCAGCGACCTTGCCTAAAAGAGACGACTCAATTAATTTTACACTTTCCATTAACTTATCGATCGCTTCAGTTTCTTTTTGATACAGCGAAATTTTATGCTCATTGACTTCTTTTACACCCGAAGCCAACCGCTTGATCATTTCTATATCATCCATATCAGCCAGCAGCTTGTAATATAGTCCGCTGAAATAAATTCCAGCTAGAACCGTCAGCTGGCGGCGCTTATGGGTGTCATCCTCTTCACCTGGTTGTGAATTGTGGACATGCTCATGGGTATCAAGGGCAATTTGCAAGAGCATTGTGGTCACAGTGTAATTCTTTGCTCTATCCTGATCTACTTCCTGCTGTTCCAGCAAAGAAGTAAGCAACAAGAGCCGGTCATCATCTATAAAAGGAGATTCTACATGCTCCCGCAAATAAGGATGTGAAAGTTTTTTGAGTAGAAGCTCTCTGGTGCCATCTAATTTGTTTTGTAAATCTAGCAAATAAATCACCCTTGTTCCCCTTATTTATGCTGGATTGCCGGAGACATTATTCAATCAGGAAAGCCAGCAATTTGCAGATAGCTGGTCGTATCTAAATAGACATAAAAAAAGCGCCTAAGTTACTAGTTTGCAGTTGTACCGAACATTCCAAGGCAGTGACAATTATATCACAAATAGTGAAAACATAAACGAGATATTATAAATTAAACACGATTTGCATTGAATCGAACTTGATCTTGTAACAAAATAGTTGTTTTTTGAATTTACTCTTTCTTCTCACTCACTATTTCACCAAATGGAGTGACAATTTTCGCATGTCCCCTGATTTTGATGGCTGATGTATGTTCTGTGAACTGGGCAATCATAACTTCTCCCTGATCCAGCTTCTCTGAGTGATGGAATCGAGTGTCTGTTCCTCTAGTAAGACCAATCACGTTCACACCATCTTCAATAGCTTTGATGACAACATAGTCCGTGTTAACACCTTGTTTCTTATCCATTAGTATCCCCCTTACAGGAAAGAATATGTCGAACACGGGAGGTACCCACCCGAGTCGCAGTTATGTTTGTTTATGTGATTGGAAAGTATGGTATTCCTTTTTGAGAATTGTCAGGTCCAGCGCCTAGCCCCTCGTGTCGCATGTCTAGTGTCGCCTCCTAGAAACTCCGAAACTTCAACTCCGCCGGCAGAAGCAAAAGACGCTTCTTTGTCGGTGTCTCCAGTTTCTGCGTTTCTGGACAGTCGGCTATACATTTCGATTTCGGTCCTGCCAATGAAGTCAAAGAACGACTTCACTGGCAGGCCCTCCAGCGCTTGTCGGGGCTGACCAAGGCGCTTGCGCTTTTCTTATTGTCCAGCTCCAGCGCCTAGCCCCTCGTGTCGCTTCGGTCCTGCCAGTGAAGTCAAAGAACGACTTCACTGGCAGGCCCTCCAGCGCTTGTCGGGGCTGACCAAGGCGCTTGCGCTTTTCTTGTGATATAGCAAAAGGCTAAAAGAATTACTTTCAGCCTTTGACAACTTGAATGCTACTTTACGAAAAACTTCATTGCCATATTCTCTTAACCTTTAATCAATGAGAGAATTTCAGCCCTTGCGTTTACATCCTCTGCTAGAGTTCCTCTCACAGCAGATGTTACTGTTTTTGAGCCAGGTTTCTTGACCCCTCTCATTGTCATGCACATATGTTCCGCTTCTACCACTACCATGACACCATGGGGATCCAGCTTTTCCATGATGGAATTAGCAATAGTGGAAGTGATTCTTTCCTGTAACTGAGGTCTTTTCGCGACTGCTTCCACAGCTCTTGCAAGCTTGCTGAGTCCTGTAACCTTGCCACCACGCGGAATATATGCGACATGTGCCTTTCCAAAGAAAGGTACAAGGTGATGTTCACACATTGAATAGAAAGGGATATCCTTTACCAGGACTAGTTCCTCATGGTCCTCACCAAATATCGTTTCAAAATATTCTTTAGGATCCTGGTTCAACCCTGAGAAAACTTCCTCATACATCTTCGCGACTCGTTTGGGAGTATCAAGTAAACCTTCCCTGTTCGGATCTTCCCCGACTGCTTCTAATATTAAACGCACCGCTTCTTCGATTTGGGCACGATTGACGTTTGACATCTGCGTTTCCTCCTATGGTCCGACAATCTCATTATAATCTTGCATAGTTAATCAACTAATCGACTATAATATTTTCATCTTAGCATAACCAATTCTCAGCAGGCAAAACTTAATATTCCAGAACATAGAGAAAGGCCGCGAACAGGTCGCGGCCTTTAAGGTTTAGCATACGCTCAGTGCGTCGTATGTAATTATTTCACTGCATCCTTAAGCGCTTTGCCAGGTTTGAAAGCAGGCACCTTGCTTGCAGAGATTTCGATTTCATCACCAGTTTGTGGGTTGCGTCCTTTACGGGCAGCGCGCTCACGAACTTCGAAGTTACCAAAACCAATTAATTGTACTTTGTCCCCATCTTTTAATGCATTTAAGATTGAATCAAAAACAGCGTCAACTGCTTTTGTTGCATCTTTCTTAGAAAGCTCACTAGCTTCCGCAACTGCATTGATTAGTTCTGTTTTGTTCATGCCATTCACCTCCTCCCAAAGAGATCCCATTGCTCAGAAATTAAGCATCCTACTACATTTCTAAACAAAACATATGAATTCTATACGTTGTTGGAAGATTTTATTATCATAGTTTTAAAAAAACGATGATAGAGAAACCTTAAATCGCTTAAAACCGTGTTATATAAGGGTTTATAAGCTACAACGCTAATTCTGTTAAAAGATTATCATAATGTTTTCCTCTTATCAAGATAATTTCAAGAAATAATGGGAATCTTTTCTTCTTTGAAACATAATTGTAATATGATGACCCTAATTTATTACCCGTATAGGGTCGTATCAAACATACAATAATGAATTTTATGCCTATTCTTCTGTTTACGCAAGCAAAGGACATGTTCTTTACTCTTATTTTACTGATTATAAGTTATATTAGAAGATTAATTTTGGTCCAAAGTTACTTGAAAATAACTAGAATTTGCGGAAATCAATTTCTTTTGGCAGACAAAACAAAAAGACTCCCAAAAGGAGTCCCTTTATAAAATGATTGCGATTAATCCACCGGAACCTTCGTTGATGATTCTTTCCAGTGTTTCTTTTAATTTATACCTTGCATTTTCAGGCATCAAGCTCAATTTCGCCGAAATTCCTTCCCTGACAATTGAACTCAAGCTCCTGCCAAAGATATCCGAATTCCAGATTGACAGCGGATCGTCTTCAAAATCCTGCATCAGGTAGCGAACAAGCTCTTCACTTTGTTTCTCTGTCCCAATAATTGGCGAGAATTCGGATTCGACGTCCACTTTGATCATATGGATCGAAGGAGCAACTGCTCTTAGTCGAACACCGAAACGAGCTCCCTGGCGGATAATTTCAGGTTCTTCCAGACTCATGTCAGTCAGTGATGGCGAAGCGATGCCATATCCTGTCTGCTTAACCATTTTTAGCGCATCAGAAATCTGGTCAAACTCTGTTTTGGCGTATGCAAATTCCTGCATCAGCTCAAGCAAGTGATCCTTGCCGCGGATTTCTACGCCTACAATTTCTTTTAGAATCTCGTCATAAAGATCATCCGGTGCATACAGGTCGATTTCTGCTATACCCTGGCCCATTTCGATGCCCGCCAGTCCAGCCCTGTCGATGTACTCAAAGTCGCTGAATTGATGTACGACCCTGTCTACATCACGCAGCCTCTTAATGTCCTTGACAGTCTCCTTGACAGCTTCCTGATAGCTCTCACGCAACCAGTGGTTTTCGCGGAGCACCATTACCCAGCTTGGCAGATTAACGTTCACCTCGAGGACAGGGAATTCGTACAGTGCTTCCCTCATCACACTTAGAACATCTGATTCCCGCATGCTTTCAACACTCATAGCAAGCACAGGAATATCATATTTATCAGCCAATTGCGCACGAAGTGTTTCCGTATTTGGGTGATACGGCTGTGCGCTGTTGATCACCATAATGAACGGTTTTCCGACTTCCTTTAGTTCCTCAATTACTCTTTCCTCTGCCTCAATATAATCTTGTCTTGGGATTTCCCCAATTGTCCCATCTGTCGTAATGACGACACCGAGTGTAGAATGTTCCTGAATAACCTTCCTTGTTCCAATTTCAGCTGCTTCATGGAAAGGGATTGGTTCTTCATACCAAGGCGTATTGATCATCCTTGGCCCATTCTCATCCTCATAGCCCTTTGCTCCCGGAACTGTATACCCTACGCAATCTACGAGCCTGATATTTACATCCAGACCATCATCAACATGCACGGATGCTGCCTGGTTAGGCACGAATTTCGGTTCAGTGGTCATGATTGTTTTACCTGCTGCGCTCTGCGGCAGCTCATCAAGCGCTCTGGCTCTTTCAGCCTCGTTATTGATATTAGGTAAAACCACCAGCTCCATAAACTTTTTGATAAAAGTGGATTTTCCAGTGCGGACAGCACCTACAACCCCCAGGTAAATATCGCCGCCAGTCCTCTCGGCAATATCCTTAAAAATATCTACCTTTTCCAAGTGATCCCCTCCCGATCATAGAGTTAGTGGGAATAAATTCATCCAAATTAGTAATCTGGGACAGTATATATTTATGATGTTGTCCTATATCAATATGACAATTTTTTATTTTTTTACCCCCTTAATTTTAATTTCAAAAAAGACTTCTTCAATTCCCATTTATGAGAACAATCGATATCTTTTTAAAGACAAAAAAACCCTACTTCTACAATATATTTTGCAGAAACAGGGTTATGACTAATTTGTTAGAAAAGCGGAAGTGCCTTGGTCAGCCCCGACAAGCGGTGGAGGGCCGATCAGTGAAGTCGTACTTTGACTTCAATGAGCGGACCGAAGCGTCTCGAGGGGCTAGGGGCTAGGCGCTGGAGCTGGACAAAGAAATGCGCAAGCACACTGTCCATCTATACAAGTGCCAAGTTGTGAATTATTTTATTCTTTTACTAAAAAGACCGGTTCATCGGTCTCTTTATCAATCGTATAAGGCAAAGAATATGCTGGTACGAACATGGAATTATCTACGAGAATGTCACGGATATCCTCACCCTCTGAAAGCTCTTTGTTTGACGATTTAATAGCCTGGTAGAGGTCGCTCCGGTAATCTACATAAATTTCGCCATCCGTCGATATGATAAAATGCAAGTTCTGGTTTGTGAATGGGCTTACTACGACAGGCTCTTCTTTATAGCCAATTTTCTTAAAATCAAGAGTATATACATTTTCTGCGACCCGTTCCTTAAAAGGTGGATATCCAGATGCATTAATTCTCATTTTTATCTCACGAATAGTCTCTGCCATTCTCAAATCGAGCAGCTTCACTGTTGGATCTGTCTCAGCATCTACAAGGACATATTGAAACAGGCCACCGTTTTCATATGCATTTCCCGGTGCCTCAGCAATAAATCTTGGAACGATTTTCTTAAAATCTATTGGATACTTTTGATAAATCGGTGTTTCTAAATCCTTTGTTTTAATGGGCAGCAAGCCGCCATTGGCATCCTTATACTGGTCAACAGCAGACTGGACACTGTCTAATTGGTCCTTATAGGGAACCTGATTTTGCACAAGTTTTTCTTCCGGATACATACAGCCAGTCAATGTAAGTAACACCAGCATGCCTGTGATAAAAATACGGATTTTGTTCATTGATCCCAACCCTTTAATCCTATGTATTTTATTCGCTCGTCGGACCGCTGAAAACAACAAAAAAGATGATCAGCCCTGCTAAGATCATCAGCACATATGCTATGATCGCCGTCGCAATTTTGAAAACCCCTTTTAACTTATAACGGCTTAAATAGATGGCAAACAAAGACAGAATCATACTGCCCATGCCAACAAAAGAAATGTACATTTTCAATAATGCGGGTGACAAAATAAACCCCTCCCTTTTCCGAGAAGTATTATATCATATACAGCAAATATTCAAGCAAAAATAACCCTTATGAAAGCAAAAAAAACTGAAGTAAAGAAGGGGCGGTCAACTTTACCTCAGCCTACATGACTAAATACCCTAACACCCAGTTCAAACCACTAGTTTGCTTCGTTGCATCTTATGCAAGCATGGAATAAAACGCATCCTCGAATGCCTATATTGGCGATATTATTCATTAGAAAATTTTTCTAACTCAGATTTTACCTCCAAGGACATCAGCCAGGTCTTCCATCTCATGAGTTTTCTCGCGGGACATCAACCCATCAACAGCGTCCTTTGGATTGACGCCATTGAAAAGGATATTATATAACGCATTGGTTATCGGCATATTGACCCCAAATTTTTGAGCAAGCTGATATGCCGCCTTTGTCGTCCTTACACCTTCTACGACCATCCCCATGTTCTCAAGGACCTCATCAAGGTTTTGGCCTTTGCCGAGCAGATTTCCTGCCCGCCAATTCCTGGAATGGACGCTCGTACATGTGACAATCAAATCTCCTATTCCTGTCAATCCAGAAAAAGTCAACGGGCTGGCGCCCATCTTGACCCCAAGCCGGGCTATTTCAGCAAGCCCCCTTGTAATCAAAGCAGCCTTGGCATTATCTCCGTAACCTAATCCATCTGAAATCCCGGCAGCAAGAGCAATTATATTTTTAAGCGCCCCGCCGATTTCCACACCGATTAAATCGGGATTTGTATATACTCTAAAGTTATTGTTGATAAACATATCCTGGATCTTTTCAGCTGCTCCCATATTTTTCGAGGATACAGTAACCGTCGTCGGATGACGCAGGCTCACCTCTTCTGCATGACTTGGACCAGATAAGACTACAACGCTTTCTAATAAGCCTTCAGGCATTTCTTCTTCAATCATTTCAGAAATACGAAGCAAGGAATCAGGTTCGATCCCTTTACTGACATGGACAATTACCCACGGATCTGAAGTAACCTCAGTCATTTTTCGGATTACTTCACGGATTGCCTTAGTAGGGACAGCCATAATTACTGTTTTGATCCCTGCAAGTGCCTCCTGAAGTGATGAATAACCAATGATGGTTGCAGGCAGAGTAATTTCAGGAAGATATTTCTTGTTGGTATGGTGATGATTGATTTCATCAATTTGCACTGGATTGTGCCCCCAAAGACGAACCTCATGACCATTGTCGGCTAGGACCATAGCCAAAGCCGTTCCCCAGCTTCCAGCTCCAAGAACAGCTATTTTCTCACTCTTCCTTTCCATTTAAACCACAACCTTTACCTTATTTTCTTTGTCTTGCAAAAATCTTGATTGGTGTGCCTGTGAAATCGAAGGCATCCCTGATTCTGTTTTCAAGGAATCGCTCATAAGAAAAATGCAATAATTCAGGTTCATTGACAAAGACAACAAAAGTAGGCGGCTTTACCGAAACCTGCGTCGCGTAATAAATCTTTAGCCTCTTCCCTTTGTCTGTTGGCGTTGGATTCATCGCAATAGCGTCCATGATGACTTCATTCAGGATATTGGTCTGCACCCTCAGTGCATGATTCTCACTTGCCGTATTAATCATCGGCATCAATGTATGGATTCGTTTCTTTGTTTTTGCCGATAAGAAGACGATTGGGGCATAGCTCAGGAATTTGAAGTGGGCACGTATTTTCTCCTCAAATTCCTTCATAGTCTTTTCATCTTTCTCAATTGCATCCCATTTGTTAACGACTATGATGACTGCACGCCCTGCTTCTTCAGCATACCCGGCAATGTGCTTATCCTGCTCGATAATGCCCTCTTCTGCATCAATGACCACAAGGACAACGTCAGATCGCTCGATCGCCCTCAAAGCCCTTAGAACACTGTACTTTTCGGTCGTTTCGTAAACCTTACCCTTTTTGCGCATCCCTGCTGTGTCAATAATGACATATTTTTGCCCATCATAAGTCACTTGCGAGTCAATCGCGTCCCTTGTCGTACCTGCAATGTCACTTACAATTACGCGATCTTCTCCTAGAATGGCATTTGTCAAAGAAGACTTCCCTACGTTCGGCCGGCCAATTAATGAAAATTTGATTGCATCTTTATCATATTCATCTTCTTTGTCCTTTGGAAAATGCTTTGCGGCTTCATCCAGCAAATCACCCAAACCAAGTCCATGGGAGCCAGAAATCGGGAACGGTTCTCCAAACCCAAGAGCATAAAAGTCGTAGATTAGGTCTCTCATTTCCGGGTTGTCAATTTTATTGACCGCAAGAACCACTGGCTTGTTGGAACGATAGAGAATTTTCGCCACTTCTTCATCAGCAGAAGTGACTCCTTCTCTCCCGTTCACAAGGAAAATGATCACATCTGCCTCATCAATGGCAATTTCAGCCTGCTGGCGGATTTGATCCAAAAACGGCTCGTCTCCTAAATCTATCCCGCCAGTATCAATAATATTAAAATCATGTGTCAGCCATTCAGCTGAACTGTATATACGATCCCTCGTTACTCCAGGAATATCTTCAACGATCGAAATACGTTCACCAACGATTCGGTTAAAAATCGTAGACTTGCCGACATTCGGACGCCCAACGATAGCTACCACTGGTTTCGTCATGAACATCACCCTTTCAAAATTCTATTGTGCAGGTCAATGACCTGAGCCATAACAATTTCAAACTTAAGATCTATAGTTCTCATTATTAATTTAATGCCTTGAAGACACTTATAAAATAAACCCTTCTAGATTTACAGAAGGGTCTGGCTTAATCAGTTTATCAAAAGATGCCTTAAACAGGCAATGAAAACATTTCTTGTCAGTGTTTTACAATAATATAAAGTTCCTCCGTCAGGGCATGAGCGATCCCATCCAGGATGGCTTCAAGGTTCGCAGCGACCTTCTCCATTTCTTCCTTTGAATCGCAATGAAAAACAGCAGTTCCAGAGGGAACTTTTTTAGGATTCGTTGTGATGGCTGCAAGGACAAATTTCTCTAGCATCATAGAGTCCCACTCCCTTCATTGCTCTTTTTTTCAGAAGGCATCCTGATTGCATTCTCCAGTGTTGGCACATCACCAATCACTGTTATTGCCCACTCAATATCCCGTTCCTGGGGCAGCACGAACACTCCGACTCTGCCATCGTCCAGATCTCTTTTAGCTAGAGGAACAAGTGCAGGTGTTCCTGAATCACGATAAACACCAAGCGCAGTTGACAAATCATGCAGCACCGCCTGTCTCTGTCCCAGGTTCGCAATCGTGGAACGGGCATTCATGTTTTTCGGCTTTAAAATAAAGCCCATACCATAACGAAGTACCTCTTTCTGCCTTTCAGGAAGGCCTATATTCATAATATAAATATTATCAACATATAGGCCTGCGCCATCAAATCTAGGTTCCATGTATTCAATTTCTACAATATCCTTAAGCTTTCCGCCTGACATCAGCTTATGAGAAATAAGCACTGCGATGATAGCAGCAATAATTCCAGCCCAAATATTAAAAATCAAGTATGCGAGCGTGCTGACAAGAGAAGTGAAAATTACCAGGTAATTGCGGCTCTCAAATGCAATCGCAATACCCTCGATATAAGTCTTTCCACGGGAAACAAGTTCATAGCTATCAAGTTCAGTAAGAGTATTTCTCTCCATATTCCTGACTTCCCTGAATTGTGACGCAGCAAGGGTCAAGAAGGTGATCGCCGTGAATTCCTCCTCCATAATTGCAGGGCCTGCAACCGTGCCAAGGCCTGCTGCAATGAATCCGAGAGCTACATGAATGATTTTTCCATGCAAATACGTTGGATACTGACGGTAATCTGTCCTCAGCATAAAAAGTCTAGATAACGTTCCTATGGCAATTCCGAATACGATTGGTAACGTGTATTCATTCATGAAGTCTTTTGTTCCTCCCCTTCAACTTGGTTTATTGCGCTTCCCGACATGACCGCAATCATTGATTCAATACCTGACCAGGCAAGAAGCAATCCTATAGAAATGAACAATATGTCCATAAAACCCATGGATGCAACTGCATATGGAAAATTAAATTTCCACAGGATTGCAGAAAATAAAATATCACCCTGCAAAAAGCCTGAGATCATAGCCAATATACGATCATGTCTATCTTTATGTAACAGGACTGCCAGATAAAAACCTGCTGCTCCAAGCATGATTTTCCGATCGAACAATACCCACACCGGGTCAAATAATTCGAACATTAAAAAGCTTGTGTAGGCAAGCATGATAATAAATGAAGATAGAAATAAATAAAAAAATGAGCCAGTCGTCTTTCGCCTAGTTTCAATGAACATAAAAAAGGCAATCGTAAAAGCAGACAGGTGGAACTCAAAAATAAGAACATCCATTGTAAATGGCGCTGCAAAAATGACAGCAAGCAACATAACAGTCGATTTCCACCGCAGCGGATTATCTTTATTCATAAAGAAGGTAGTCCAAACCCAACCTATCCATGCCAGCCAATAAAAGTACAACCCTTCCATTCAACCCCTCCTATCATTTCCATTATGGTATTCACTTATGTAATTTAATCTTTTTTGCATAAAGTTTTTTACCTGTTCCATGTTAAGAAAAGCAGTACATTTCAAACCCGCACAATAACAGTTTCAGATTCGGGACATGGATTCGATCATCCGGACAAATCTCTGTAAGACTTTTATTTTTATGACCAGGAGGTAATGAAATGGGAAAAGACAGACAGGAAAAGAAACTTAAGAAGAGCGGACGAGTGGAGTCTGACCGTGACCAGGCACTGCACTACCCAGGAGCTGCTAAAATGCAAAGTCCTGAAGAAGCTCGTTCCTTAAATGACGGCAAGTATAGCTAAAACAAGAGCGACTGAGTGTTTATGACTGGCTGCACCATTCTGCTTCGTTATAACCACACAACCGACAGAAGGGCCCCCTGCAAAAGCAGGGGTACTCTTCTGTATATACTTTAAGATTAAAATTTTGCCCTTCTAGCATATATCTTCGTATCAATACCTCTTTGTTCAAGCCAATGATGCGTGTCTCCTGATATGACCAGAGGCACGTTTTTTAGCTCCTCAATTGTATGTACACCTAACGCTGTCATAATAACAGCCATTTCTTCTTTCAATATATGGATTTCGTTAATCAGATCTTCTGTTCGATTCTCCATCAAGATCTTTAGCAAGTAACCAGCCATTGCAGCACCATCCGCACCTAATGCTATTGCTTTAACAATGTCCAGGCTAGTCTGTATTCCTCCTGAAGCGATAACGGAAAGTTCTGGTGATGCAGATTTCGTTTCCATTATCGAGGCTGCAGTCGGTATTCCCCAAGCCTCGAAAAACGTCAACAAACGGTTCCTCCGCTTATTTTCTATTTCCGCAAAATTGGTACCTCCAAATCCGCCAATATCAATATAGCGGATACCTGAGGAGAAAAGCTTAGCTGCAGTCTCGGCACTTATGCCAAAACCAACTTCTTTCACGATTACTGGAACTCCCACACATTGTTGGATTTCAATCATCCTCTTTAACGCACCGTCAAAGTTTCGATCTCCTTCAGGCATGGTCAATTCCTGGACTACATTCAAATGAATTTGCAGTGCATCTGCCTGGATCATATGAATTGCGGCTTTTGCCTGCTCAACAGTTGCCTCACTGCCCACATTGGCAAGAATAATACCGTCAGGATGCATTTCCCTGACTACTTCATAGCTTCTTCGTTCGTCCGGATCCTTCAGTGCAGCCATTTGCGATCCAACAGCAATCGCAGACCCTGTCTCTCTTGCCGCTACAGCCAATTCACGGTTGATTCGGTACGTTCTCTCTCCGCCGCCGCCAGTCATGGCATTAATAAAAATTGGCGAACTTAAAGAAAGTTCGCCAATTTGAGTATTTAATTTTACTGAATCAAGATTTGATCCAGGCAAGCTTTGGTTTACAAACTTTATATCATCAAAACCAGTTTGTCGCTTCTGGCCTGTTTCGAGGGCATATTGTATATGGTCCCATTTACGTTTTGATCTTGACACTATTTATCACCATTACTGTTTAAGATTCTTTAGCTTGTCTCCGATCATATCACCTAAACTGAAACCTTTTGTTTCTTCAGGAAGTTCATAATCAAAAGCTTCATTGCTTTCTCTTTCCTCGAACTCCTTCATGCTAAGTGAAAGCCTTTGATCACCCTTGTTCACGTCAAGCACCTTCACTTTTACAGTCTGCCCTTCTTGAAGGACTTCATGCGGAGTGCCGATATGCTTATGGGAAATCTGTGAGATATGGACGAGGCCTTCAACCCCAGGGAATACTTCGACAAATGCACCGTAAGAAACTAAACGTCTTACAGTACCTTCTAGAGTGCTGCCCTTAGGAGCCTTCTCATCAATATCTGCCCATGGTCCAGGCAGTGTTTCTTTGATTGATAGTGAAATCCGCTCATTGTCACGATCAACGCTCAATACTTTAACTTTAACCTGCTGGCCTTCCTGAACAACATCTGATGGTTTTTCAACATGTTCATGGGAAAGCTGTGAAATATGGACAAGGTCATCAACTCCGCCGATGTCCACGAATGCACCAAAGTCCGTGATTCTCTGGACTGTACCTTCAATAACCTGTCCAGTTTGGATAGCAGCAAGCAAGTCTTGTTTCTTCTTGCCTTGCTCTTCTTCCACAACAGCGCGATGTGAGAGAATCAGGCGATTCTTCTCCTGATCTAGCTCGACGATTTTGAAGCTGAGTGTTTTCCCTTTGTAATCAGAGAAATCTTCCACAAAGTGGGATTCTACTAGGGATGCCGGAACAAACCCGCGTACTCCAAGGTCAACGACCAGGCCGCCCTTAACAACATCCTTTACTTCTGCCTCAAAGACTACTTCACTTTCAAACTTGCCTTTTAGTTCTTCCCAAGCCTTTACAGCATCTACTTTTCTCTTTGATAGAATTAAAGCTTCTTCCTCAACCTTTTGCACTTCAAGCTCCAGTTCATCACCGACAGATACTGCATCCTCAGCTTTTTCAACATGAAGACTTGAAAGTTCACTAATCGGAATGATTCCATCAAGCTTGCTTCCTTCAATGTCTACTAAAACTTGCTTTTCTTCCACTTTCGTTACCTGGCCTTTGACTCGGTCGCCAGCCTCAAAATTTTTTACCTCAACTTGATTCATATCTTCTGACATATGTACTCCTCCTTAATCCATGACTGCTGCAAATATATGCATTGTGGCAAAAAGCCACTTAAAAAACACAATAATTAGCCACTAAGTGAAAATTCTAAAAATATCTCTTCTTAATAACTTCTTACAAACAGACATTTTTGTCAAGCAAGAAACATTACTTATATTGGTTAATAAGTACTTGTATTTCACTCATGATCAAGTCAGTTGCCTGTTCAGCATTTAACTTTTTTTCCTTGATTGATCCCATATCGATAGGCTTGCCATATACCACCTTCAATTTCTTGAATGCTTTGTATGGACCGATGATCGCGCATGGAACGACATGAGCATCAGACCGAAGCGCAAAGAAGCCTGCTCCTGCAAGTCCCTTCCCCATTTCACCTGTCTTGCTTCTTGTTCCCTCTGGAAACAATCCTAAAACCTTTCCATCCTTTAAAATTCCTAGCCCTTTCCTTAAGGCTTCCCTGTCGCTCATACCTCTTTTGACAGGAAAAGCATTTAAGTGAGGAACAATTTTCCCAAGTAAAGGTACAGAGAAAAGCTCCTCCTTCGCCATGAAATGGACAGGACGGGGTGCGGTAATCCCGACAACCGGGGGATCCAGATTATCAATATGATTGGCACATAAAAGCACACCTCCATCGGAAGGCATATTTTCTCTGCCTATCACCTCAATACGATAAATCGGTTTTAATATTGAATTTACTAATGACCTTGCAAACGAATAAAACGTCAATTTCACCCGATCCTTTCAAGCGCCAAATCCATGATTTTTCCTACCACAGCTGTGATCGACATTGAGGTTGTATCAATTTCGACTGCATCATCTGCTTTTTTCAAAGGAGCCACTTCCCGCTCCGAATCAATTTTGTCACGTGCAGCAATCTCAACTTTCAGCTTTTCCAGATCTGATGGGAAGCCTTTCTGGGTATTCTCTGCATACCGGCGCTCTGCCCTTTCCTCAACACTTGCAAGTAAGAAGACCTTCACCTCGGCATTCGGCAATACATGAGTGCCAATATCTCTTCCATCCATCACTACACCGCCATCGACTGCAAACTGCTGCTGGC
The DNA here is from genome assembly GCF_020524355.2 of Mesobacillus subterraneus. Taxonomy (NCBI): domain Bacteria; kingdom Bacillati; phylum Bacillota; class Bacilli; order Caryophanales; family Bacillaceae; genus Mesobacillus; species Mesobacillus subterraneus. The sequence continues at coordinate 1,268,708 of NZ_CP129019.1, read as the reverse complement.
GTTTGACCATCTCTTTTCTCACTAGTTCATGAACCGCTACATATGATACTTGATTGGTAACTTCCGCGCTTCTAATTTCATTGGTAACTTCAGTACCGTCAAGCAAAACCTTTTGGCCTGTCTCTCCAGGCATTAGCTCGATTGATGTATTGTTCAAGATCTTCATCAACTCTGCTTCGTTGTCCAGACTGGCTCCTTTGTTCAAAGCCTTGTATGTAAGTGATCTGTACATCGCACCTGTATCGATGTAAATATAAGTCAGTTTTTCGGCTACAATTTTGGCAACCGTACTTTTTCCTGCTGCTGCAGGACCGTCTATGGCAATTGAAATTCGTCTAGTCATATTTCCTCCTGGTACACTCCTTGTTGTTCCTAGATATTCTCTTATATTTTAACACAAAAATCATTTAATCCTCGTCATTGAACACTTTTTTTAAGGCACTTTTCAAAACTTATCCTTTCCCCCTGTCATTAGAAAAATGTTCCTGGATTTAAGAATTTTAATACCTCATTTATAAAAAAAGCTTAACATAAAAAGTAAGCAGGCATATCACCAGCTTACTCTTTGCTCCTGAATGAATTCAGGACTTCTGAATGATTATTGTCCGTAACACCCTCGTATTGAGTAATTTGCTTGAGTTCAGGGAAAGCATTGAATTCATGGAAAAATACTTGGGCAATAACCAAGAAAATAAATTGAATGATAGCGATCTTGATTAAGATTCTTTCAAATGTTTTCATCTTTAATGCTCCTGTGAAAATTTTTATTCTAGTATTGGAGCATTTCCAGGTATTTATTCCTTTTAGACAGGAAGTCCTTTTTTCTTCATTTCAAGTTGTCTTTCGAAACAGAATCTTAGAAGCAATTGCCTGTCAATGCCCGATGAGTCAAAAAATTGAACAGAAGCTTTATTCATAGGTCCTTGACCATCGATAATCCGGACAACCTTGCCATGGAATTTCCGGTATTCGTATTCTCCATTTTGCATTGGGAGTACAAACCAGGTTTCAATCTCCATATCCTCTTTCAAACTGCTATTTTTCTCAATTAATAAGGCAACGCCCCCTGCACTGACATCATCAGTAACAGTTGTAAAAGGAGCGAATTCCCCCTTGCCAGAGTAAACAGCAACATCTACAGAGGTTTCCACCCTGACAAATTGCCTCCTCTGAATCTTGATAAGACGCTCATTTCCTGGATATGAAAGAATAACCATCGGGATGTTAAGCTTGATCCTTCCCTTAACCTCGGTGTCAAAACAATAGTGAGATCCTGATTCGGTTACAAAGTTAGCTTTCAAAGGTGTCCCCTCAAGCAAGAACACTGTCCTGTTAGTATTCATGTTTATAGGATAATCAATATACAGATCATTCCCTTTACGCTCCACCAGTTTACACTTATATTGTTCAAAACTATCGGAATACTTATGTTCAAGGATTATGTTATCACCAATTTTTATCATAGCTAATCCACTTCCCCACTTCTATCTATGCTGTTTTTCATATTTGGTTGATTGGTATCTTCTTTCTTTATGTCTATTATGACATGGCGGACTAAGCTGGTGCAATAGCCCTTTAATGGATGATTATTACAACGTTTTTTCAGGAAACTTTGTCAAGAGGAGAGTTGCAAACAATCTATCCGAAGTATCGTCTAAAAGAGCCATTTACCTTGTATCTGAATCTGAAAATAAAACAGGGAAAGCGCTTGGCTTTCCCTATACCACATCTTCATATACTGGTTCAGCGTTTTGAAGTTTTTCTACTTTTTCTTCTGTACCGTCTTCTGCATTGATATAAATCCTGAAGGTATCATTGCCGAGAACTCCGGTGAATTCATAGCATAGCACCTCTTCATTCAGGTCGTTCAGGATTATAACTTTTTTTTCATCCATCACTTTGAGGTTTGGATTGACCTTCTTTTTTGCCTCTTCTATCTCAATTCCTGCTTGCGGGATTTCTCTTGCTTTATGCGATTTTAAATAATCTTCTGCTGAAAAGCCAATCACATCGCCGTTATCCAACGCGACCTTCATGTTGATTGCATCTGGATAGACCCTTACACCGTCCTGGGTACCTACAAATGTAAAAACTCCAATTTTATCATATTGAGCACTTTCGAAGAGATCAAGGCTTTCAAAATTATGATCTTTTAAAAAGGCAATCGCCTTGTTAGACGCGTCATTAAGACTAAGCTTTCGATTCTTCACATCCCGATTAAGCAAGAACCAGATTGGATAGCCACCCTTTTTAGTTATATCCATACTCGCTTCCAGATTTGTTTCTGGATTTTGAATCGATACACTGAAAAAACCATAATCCGATCCTTTGCCGCTTTCGGTTACTTTTACTTTACCTCCGTTTTTGACAGGGGTGTATTCTTTAGTAATTTGAATAGCTTTTTCTTTTGATATCTTTTTACCAGGCAGCTTTTTAAAGTTTTCATCCTTCTTCTGAAGATTGATCTGTGCTGGACCGAAATCTGTTTCCGTATAGCCTTCGACTGTTTTTTCAACTGTCTTGAAACCATCAATGATGGTATTGTCAGTTTGTCCTTTTTCAGTCGCAAGGGCTAGCTCTACATCCATCCAGCGAAGATTATTTTCCAGTACCATATGCTGGACTTTTCTTAAATCCTGCTGAATTTCACCTGATTGCTCATACAGGGTCTTTAACGTCGAATATTCTTTTTCTGTCAACGGTTCTTTATCCAGATCACGAATCGCAGCTTTATAACTAAAATTCCCTATATTCGCTAAAAACTCTTCCGTTTTATTGAAAGGCAAAAGTGTCAAGGGAAGCTGGCCAACATCATTATGGGCCTGGGAAGTGATCTTCCATACTTCCGCTAGTTGAGGCGATAATGAACTTCTTGAATTCATCGCAAGTGTTGTACCGATTTTATCGTTGAGTAAATCAATTTGATAGGTCAAATCATGAAAAGCCCTTTGATAATTGTTTTCTGCATTGATAAGTACTGCTGTTTTTTCCCTATGTTCCTGATAACCCCAGAATGCTGTTCCTGCAATTCCAACAACCAGGACTGCTATGGCAATTCCTCTTAGCAATTCAACTCACCCCTATTTACAAAAAATGTGTTTTCCAATCTTTTTGATTTGCGGACGTGACCAAATCCAGGCGCTGGTTGCTGTATCGGGATTAAAATAGTACATAGCATTACCAGTAGGGTCCCAGCCATTGATAGCATCAAGAACAGCTTTTTTTGCAGTCTCATTTGGCGTGAGCCAGATTTGTCCATCAGCCACGGCTGTAAATGCCCTAGGTTCGAAAATAACCCCGGATATTGTATTCGGGAACGTGGCACTGTCCAAGCGATTTAAAATTACCGCTGCGACTGCTACCTGCCCGGTATACGGTTCACCCCTGGCTTCGCCATACACCGCATTAGCCATAAGCTGGATATCATTTTGTGAGAATCCATTGGGTGTATTTGTTGCAGCCGGTTTAGCTGCTGACTGACCTTGACCGCCACCTCCAGCTGAGCCACCACCTTGTGTTTCGCCACCCCAGGCAATTTTCGCATTTGGCGTCGCCTTCGCAAGCTTGAGTTTTGTTTTCCAGCCAGCAACCCCATCGATCTCCAAACCGAATTCGTATTGGAAATTCCTTAGAGCCCAGTAGGTACCCCATCCAAATACCCCGTCGATTTTGCCAGTATAAAAACCAATATGTTTGAGGCGTGACTGGAGTTCTATTACATCTTCTCCCGTCGAACCCTGCTGCAGCACCTGACTAGTAAAGGCCTCGGCCCTCTGATCCACTTCGCTAAATTGTACTAGAGACATGATCAAAGCCAACGCGGTCATCACCTTCAAGATAGACCGATAATTCTTCATTGAATGCAACCCCCAAAGATGTGTACTTAAAAGATTGCCCTTATTTTTTGTTAAGAGTTGACTTTTATTCCACAAAACAAAAAAACCCTCCATTTTTTAAGAATGAAGAGTTTTTTAGATTGGATATTGCTTCTCAATATGCTGAAGAGTCAATGTTCTCGCTTTTTTCACTTTTCGCAGTCCTAACCACCAGAGGAAAATCATAAATGGAACCATCAACACGAGCCAGTCTTCCCTGGTCATCAGAATGAAATCATACATACCGTGCAGAAGGACAGGAACTGATAACGAAAGGATGATCAACTTCTTTTGCACCACAGGTGAAAACTTTGCCTTACCTATATAGTAACCCATGATGACCCCAAAGAGCGCATGACTAGAAACAGGCAACAGCGCCCTTCCAAGTGCGTCCTGAAGACCGTTGGCAAGAAGATAAAAAATATTCTCGGCTGATGCGAAGCCCAGCGACACAGCCACACTGTATATGACTCCATCATAAGGTTCATCGAAGGAAATATGCTGAAAGATTGTGTAATATAGAATAAACCATTTAAAGAATTCTTCTAACAGGCCAACCGTCCCGAATGCTTTTATAAAATCATCCTGAAACAATCCCTCGGCAGAAAGAACATATTGAATGAACATAAGCGGAAATACAAGCAATGCACCGAATATAAACATTTTGAAAACCAAGGATAACGGCTCTGACCCATATTGGTCCCTTAAATAAAAATAACTTAACAGCGCCAGACCCGGAGCTAACCCGGCTGTAACTATTCCCAGCATATGCTGTCCTCTTTTCAATTTGTTTTTTTAATCGTATCATGTAATTAGAAGAAAGAAAATGGATTATTATTCTTTCTCACTGGTCATTCGGAGGTAATAGATTTGAAGAAGAATATTTTATTGATTCATACTGGCGGTACCATATCCATGAGTGAAGATACAAGTGGAGCAGTTAAACCAGGGAGGAATAACCCATTGACACAGGGAACGGATCTTTTATCCAGTTTGGCTGACCTTGTAGTCGAAGAGCCCTTCAATTTACCCTCTCCACATATTACGCCAAAAGAGATGATGCAGTTAAAATACATCCTTGAGGATTATGATAAAAAGGGCAACATTGACGGAGCCGTTATCACCCATGGAACAGATACACTTGAAGAGACAGCCTATTTCCTGGACCTCACCTGCCAGGCCAGCTTCCCAGTCGTCGTTACTGGCGCCATGAGGTCGAGCAATGAAATCGGTTCTGATGGGCTATATAATTTAATTTCTTCCTTAAGGGTTGCTTCCAGCCCAGATGCAAACGGTAAGGGTGTGCTTGTTGTCCTAAATGACGAGATTCACACAGCAGTAAACGTCACCAAAACACATACTAGCAATATCTCAACCTTTCAAAGCCCCCAATATGGCCCTATCGGCATCGTGACGAAACGAGGAGTACTTTTCCATCACACTCCAACGAAACACGAAAACTATTCGGTGGCGGACATTAGCAAAAAAGTCTCCTTGATCAAGGCACATGCAGGAATGGATTCTTCTTTGCTGCAAGCCGTACTCGGGTTAAACGTCGATGGAGTCGTGATTGAAGCACTTGGACAAGGCAACCTTCCACCTGCAGCACTTGAGGGCGTTCAAGATTTTCTTAAACACAATATCCCGGTAGTGATCGTATCCAGAAGCTTCGCTGGAATCGTACAGGATGTTTATGGCTATGAAGGCGGAGGCAAACATCTTAAGGAATTGGGTGTCATCTTCTCAAACGGTCTCAACGGGCAAAAAGCAAGAATCAAACTGCAAGTCGCTCTTGCTAAAACAGATCAGATGGATGAAATAGCCGAGATGTTCATGTTTTAAAATGATATAACAGAGACAATATATGAAAAACGCGGTGCCTGTATGTATGCAGGCACCGCGTTATTTTTTCAGTGACCATAAGGAAGCATTCCCTTATGGACATCGGATAAGCTCCATAAGGGTACGATTCTCCACTTATCGTATCCTTATAACACGCGATGGCTCTCCATAAGGGTACGATTCTCTCCTTATCTTATCCTTATAACATGCAAAAGCTCTCCGTAAGGGTACAATTCTCTCCTTATCTTATCCTTATAACATGCGATAGCTCTCCATAAGGGTACAATTCTCTCCTTATCTTATCCTTATAACATGCGATAGCTCTCCATAAGGGTACGATTCTCTCCTTATCTTATCCTTATAACATGCGATAGCTCTCCATAAGGGTACGATTCTCTCCTTATCTTATCCTTATAACATGCAAAAGCTCTCCGTAAGGGTACAATTCTCTCCTTATCTTATCCTTATAACATGCGATAGCTCTCCATAAGGGTACGATTCTCTCCTTATCTTATCCTTATAACATGCAAAAGCTCTCCGTAAGGGTACAATTCTCTCCTTATCTTATCCTTATAACATGCAAAAGCTCTCCATAAGGGTACGATTCTCCACTCATCGTATCCTTATAACACGCGACAGCTCTCCATAAGGGTACGATTCTCCCCTTATCTTATCCTTATAACATGCGATAGCTCTCCATAAGGGTACAATTCTCTCCTTATCGTACCCTTATAACACGCGACAGCTCTCCATAAGGGTACGATTCTCTCCTTATCTTATCCTTATAACATGCGATAGCTCTCCATAAGGGTACGATTCTCCACTTATCGTATCCTTATAACACGCGACAGCTCTCCATAAGGGTACGATTCTCCCCTTATCTTATCCTTATAACATGCGATAGCTCTCCATAAGGGTACAATTCTCTCCTTATCGTACCCTTATAACACGCGACAGCTCTCCATAAGGGTACGATTCTCTCCTTATCTTATCCTTATAACATGCGATAGCTCTCCATAAGGGTACAATCCACCTTAGTTGTGCCTTTATAAAGATTAACCTGCCTCCATTTTTTGTTCCCGTTCCGTAAACAAAGCGGTGCCATTCAGGCACCGCTTTCTTTCATTTACTTTAAGATTGGCTTGAGATAGCTTCTGCAATCTGGCCTCCATGGAATCGTCCATTCTCTATAAAAATTTCATTAGCATTATTACCAGCCGCAATTACTCCTGCAATATAGATACCTGGTACATTTGTCTCCATAGTTTCTGGATCAAAATGGGGACGTCCTGTTTCCGCCTCGATTTTCACGCCCATCTTTTGAAGGAAAGTGTGATCCGGCCGTAGATAACCAGTCATTGCGAATACATGGTCATTTTTCAATTCCACCAATTCCCCATCCTGTTCATAAACAATGGAGTCCTTAGTGATTTCTTTGACTTGTGCGTTAAATACCATATCAACAACACCTGTTTTAACTAGTGCCTCGAATTCTGGCAGCACCCACGGTTTAATGCTTGGCGAATACTCTGCTCCTCGATAAAGGACAGTTACTCTCGCCCCGGCCTTCTCTAGCTCGATCCCTGCATCCACACTTGAGTTCTTCCCACCAATGACTGCAACATCCATGTCAAAGAAAGGATGTGCCTCCTTGAAGTAGTGCGAGACCTTTTCAAGCTCTTCGCCCGGGATACCCATGAAGTTAGGATTATCATAATAACCAGTGGCGATGACAATATTTTGCGCGATGTATTTCTGTTTATCTGTTGTCACTTCAAAAAGGGATTCCTGGCTTTTAACTATTTCTGTGACCCTCTCATATTTATTCACTCTAAGCTTTTCCAGCTTCACGACTTCCCGGTAATAAACCAGCGCCTGATTACGCTTTGGTTTAAGGTTCTCAGTAATGAAGGGTACATCGCCTATAGCAAGTTTTTCACTGCTGCTAAAAAAAGTCTGGTGGGTTGGATAATTATAAATCGCATTGACAATATTACCTTTTTCGATGATAAGCGGATTCATACCCTTTTTCTGCAAAGCAATGGCGGCAGAAAGACCACATGGGACTCCTCCAACAATAATGACATCTTCCTTATTCATGTAGCAAAATCACTCCTTATGGATCTATATAAACCGTAACAGGATATATAAAGAAATCTCCCATCATTAAATGATAGGAGATTTGATCGTAATATTCAATGAAGAACCCTTTTCAAATATTAAATCCAGCCTCTGAAGCGGCTTGCTTCAGCCATTTTGCGGACACCGACCATATAAGCAGCAAGACGCATGTCTACTCTGCGGGTCTGGGCTGTATCATAGATACTGTCAAAGGATTTCACCATGACTTTTTCGAGCTTCTCTTCTACTTCATCCTCCGTCCAATAATACCCCTGGTTATTTTGTACCCATTCAAAGTAAGAAACGGTTACTCCACCAGCAGAGGCAAGGACGTCAGGTACAAGCAGGATGCCGCGCTCTGTAAGGATTTCTGTTGCTTCCAGCGTCGTCGGACCGTTCGCAGCCTCAACGACGATACTAGCCCTGATATTGTGGGCATTATCTTCAGTAATTTGATTTTCTATTGCAGCTGGAACAAGAATATCACAATCAAGTTCCAACAATTCTTTATTTGTAATTGTATTATTGAATAATTTGGTTACTGTACCAAAGCTGTCACGACGGTCAAGCAAGTAATCGATATCGAGTCCTTCTGGGTCATGCAGCGCTCCGTATGCATCTGAAATACCGATGATTTTTGCACCAGCATCATGCATAAATTTGGTCAAGTAGCTTCCGGCATTTCCAAATCCCTGGACAACCACTCTTGCGCCTTCAAGCTCTATTCCCTTTTTCTTTGCAGCTTCGCGGATACAAATCGTAACCCCTTTTGCTGTTGCTGATTCACGACCATGTGAACCACCGAGTACCAGCGGCTTGCCTGTAATGAATCCTGGAGAGTTAAATTCATCGATACGGCTGTATTCGTCCATCATCCAAGCCATAATCTGAGAGTTTGTGAAAACATCAGGTGCCGGGATGTCTTTTGTTGGTCCTACGATCTGGCTGATCGCACGTACATATCCCCGGCTCAATCTTTCCAGTTCCCTGAACGACATATCGCGAGGATCACATACGATCCCGCCTTTACCGCCGCCGTACGGCAAATCGACGATGCCGCATTTCAAGCTCATCCAGATTGATAAAGCTTTTACTTCTTTCTCCGATACGTTTGGATGGAAACGTATTCCTCCCTTTGTTGGACCCACTGCATCATTGTGCTGCGCCCGGTAGCCAGTAAAGACTTTAACAGATCCGTCATCCATCCTGACAGGAATTTTTACTGTCATCATCCTGAGCGGCTCCTTTAAAAGCTCAAAAACCTCATCAGGGTATCCGAGTTTTTCCAAAGCCTTGTGAATAACAGTTTGTGTAGATCGTAAGACGTCATGTTTGTCTTCTTTATTTGGATTTTCATTACCGTTTGCGGCTACCATTGATAAACCTCCTAAATCACTTTTGCGGATGTTGTCTTCTTTCATGGATTAGTATACACCTTTGGATATTTTATGCAAGAAGAAAAAAACAGTTTTCCGCATTTTTTGATTATTAAATGAAAACGCTACCATTCAAGTCCTTATTATTATTGACTTGATAATAAATTAACAGAATAATAAGACATTGTTTGGTGACAAGACTGTATTTTAAGAGTCAGATTTGAAGATAACTCCATAAAAATTCTCTAAAAATCCCACCTTAGCAATCAGCCCTATTTTTGCCTAAAGCGGCAAATTCCACAAGCACCTTTCCAGCACAAAATCTTCCATAAAAAAAGCCGAAGCCATCCATTATTTTATAAAATAATGGACAAGGCTTTCGACTGCACGTTCTTCCATAATCTCGTTCCCATATTCGAGCAGTCTGTGGATGCTCAATATTGATGGAACTCCATATTCCGCCATTAAAGACACTGTCTTAGTGGTCTCATCAGGCATTATTCCATTCATAAGCAAGTAATAATGATCATTCATGAAATGCAGGCTGCCTCCTTCAATACCGGAGTCCAGAAGTCTTTTTGCCAACTGGATAACGTCTTCGACATTTTTGAATTCAAACAAAATGTCTTCGCTTCCATCGACCGTGACCTGCATTTCGATAATCCCATCATCAAACTGTTCCTCATCTTCATCCTGTTCGATCATTGTGACGATCATGACCATCCCCTGGGCATGCAATGAGAAGATTTCCACTGCAACTGAACCGATGATATCCAAATCGAATTCTTCGCTGGCTTCCTCTAGCATATCGTGAAAAAGCTGATGCCACTTCATCGAATCTTTCCATATATCCTCTTTGGTCAATCCCCGGTCGGATAAGTCATCTATCGTAAGGAATATCTTAATTTTATTGTTGGTTAATCGTTCCAAGCGCATATTCATGCCCCCTGCCATCGACAAAGCTCTTATTTTAGTTTATGAAAATATCGCAGGTTGGTGAGTTATTTAATTTGATCAATGCGCTTTTTCAACCATTTTTCCCATTCCGCTCTTGTCATGCCAACAATGTTCTCTTTATATTCTTCCCGCTGTTCTAACGGTATGGAGTCAATGGCTATTCCACCCAGCCCAACTATAAGATCTGGATAGACTTTATTAACCTCCTCGGCGAGCTTCAAAGTTGCCTCTATATTTTCATCAAGAGTGCAGGATAAGAAGAGGAATTTGGGTTTCACCTTTTCCACCACTACTTCAAGATCATTCTCGGCAAGGCTTGTACCTAGGAAGACTACCTCAAATCCTTTTCGCCTTAGATACAATGTAAAGATTAATAAGCCTAATTCATGTCTTTCTCCAGGCCCGCAGACAGCAATTGACTTTGGCAGAAACGAATTGTGTGGAAATGAATTTGATAAACCTTCAATTCTCGAACGTATAAAAGACGAAGCAAAATGCTCATGTGCAGTCGTTATACTTCCCTCTTCCCATAAATCGCCTACCTTAATCAAAATCGGGCCTAATAAATCAATAACAGTTTTATCGATTGTAAACAAACTGAAGGCCTGGTTAATCAATTCATGAGCTTTGGAGCTATTGAACTCCAGAAGTGCAGTCAACAGATTGTCTCCAATCTCATCTAACATGTCCCGTGAAGGCACTTCAGCCTTTTCATTTGATATAGCTGAGTTTTCAAGCAAAGACACAGCCTGGCTGATGGTGAAGCCTTGATTTATTTTTGAGATCAGCCACCGCAAAATTTCTACATGCTCTTCGGTATACAATCGATGACCGGATTCATTTCTGACAGGGGCAATCATCTGATATCTTCTTTCCCAAGCCCTGAGTGTCCCAGGCTGAATACCAAGCATTTTGGATACTGCTTTAATATTGAATTTCCCTGTGTCGTTCCCCATCCTAAAACCTCCGTTATTACCAGTACTACCGATTATAGCCGTGTTGCTGCTCATGTGTAAAACTTCAATCTGCTGTTTTAGAATCCGCAGTCAATGTAAGTAAATGGGTCTCCGCTCTGGCTCCAAGTCTAAGAGGCACAGCAGTTGTGCCGTATCCATTGCTGGTAAGCACTGTTGCACTATTCTTCGTTTTAATACCGCCTAATTCATAAGGACCGAACCCGAATACCCTGATCTGTCCCCCATGTGTATGCCCGCTTAAGACGAGACTGATATTATGCTCTGGCTTGAGGCTGTTGACGATGGCAGGGTTATGACTAACTAGAATCTTGAATCCTTCTTCACCAGCATCACGGATTGCCAGGTCCAGTCTGCTTTTACCTAGACTTAAATCATCAATACCTAAAATATGTAATACATCCCCAGTACCCGATTCAAATTTCACTGCTGTGTTGTCAAGAACTTTAACACCCAGGTGGTAAAGGAGTGAGTCTAGTTCATGTGAGTTAAATTCATAATCATTGTTTCCCCAGACGAAGAATACTGGGGCAATCGTCTTTAATTTTTCTATATTGGCAGACACCCTCTCTAAAGGAACGCCTTTTTCCGCAAGATCTCCTCCAATAACTACAAGATCGGCCTTTCCTTTCACCTCGTTGACTATCGAATCTTGAATAGTCCGCTTATGGATATCTGATATAAAAAAGATTTTAACAGCCCCAAAGCTCTCCGGAAAATCCTTCAACCGGATTTCTTGATTCAATACTCTGTCTGTAAAGGCCTGGCGGTACATATATAGTAGAAGGAAGCTGCCGATCAGCAGCATTCCAAGTATAAAATAAATGAACTCCATTTCTTCCTCCCGCAAATCTTTATCTAGCTTCATCTAGCTTTCATTCGTGCCCTCTGTTGAACTAAATGACATCATACCATAAAGCAAGCAGAAAACGAAAAATACTGCTGTCTGCCAAGCTCCTAACGGTAAAAGCAGATAAAATGAGCCTAGACAGGCAATGGCTAAAATAATATCAGGTACTGAGTTTTCATTGCCTTTATATGCTCTTATGACAGCAACTCCTCCATCTCTGATCAATCCTCCAAGTGCATACATTCCGAATACAAGTGCCACTGCACCAGCAAGGTACTCAAATGGATTTAAAATAAACTCACCCAGGAACCCTCCAGAGGAGAACGGAAATATCGCTGCCAGAGAAAGGACAAACAGATAACCGCATAGCAGTCCAATGACCAACCTGAAAAATTTCCAAAGCATACAAAAACCTCCCATACACAATGTATGAAAGGCCCTTGTCTTTATTTCCGTATTAAGAAAAGCGGAAGCGCCTTGGTCAGCACCGAAACGTCTCGAGGTGCTAGGCGCTGGAGCTCGACATTTCTCGAAGTAAATGATTATCCTTTCTTATCTATGAAAAATCATACTTCATGAATATCAAGAATGCGGAATCCTGACTCTTCCAGCTTCTTGACAAACTTGTCAATGTTGTCCTTCTTTTCTATTTTCATGACGATCCTGCGAACGAGCTTGTCCGTCTCATCAAAAGTAACCAAAGATATAATATGTTCATGGAACTGGTGAGCAATATCTGCCAGCCTTGCGATACGACCTTCCGTTTCTACAGAAGTAAACGCAATCCTGACCCCCTCTCTATGAACACCAAATGCACTCTGGAACTGATCCAGAGCATCTGAGCGGGTTACAGCTCCCTGGAATTTCCCATTCTCATCTATTACCGCCATTAACGGAATGTCTTTCAATTTCACTAATGTTGTTTCGAAAACTTCAATGCCATGCAGAATTTGATCCTGTAAGGTCAAAATGTCTTTCGCGTATTTACTTTGCAGAAATTCATCTTTTTGCCCGCCGGTATTGAAGAATTCCTGATAAATCCCATGTCTTGTGACGACGCCAACATATTTGTCACCATCCAATACTGGAACTCCATCAATTTCATTGCCATCCAACTTTTCCAGCACAGTTTGCAATGCCTCATCCTGTTGAACAGTAATGCATTTGTACTTCGGTATCATGATACTTTTAACAAACATTCAACTCACCTCAAATTTAAAGTACTGCCATATATATATATAATTCTACAAGTTATTAATTATCCCTGCCTCCCAGACAAATTTAACATGAAATGAAATTTTGCTCATAAAATGAAATGAAGTTCATTTAGAGGAGGGCTTAGTTTGTCTACACACAGAAGAGTATGGTATCCGTACGCCAGTCCCTTCGATCCTTGTCCGCCTATTAAGGTAAAAACGTTCTCTACGCCGCCAAATTTATTTCTTGGCTTCCAGCCGCCCAATCTAGAGCAGTTTACGCCCATGCAAGCTTTAAGAACAGGGACACTGTGGAAGGTTTTCTATGATCCTTGGTATTCGCCATACGAAGCTCCAAGGGAGGATGATCACTCATGAAACAGTTGCCAAAGGAATTTTATGCTGCCATGGAAGAGCTCCAGGCAGTCGATTTTGTTCTCGTTGATCTAACCTTATACTTAGATACCCATCCAGAGGACTATGATGCGATTAACCAATTCAATCAGTTTGCAAAAGAAAGGCGCAGATTAAAAAAGGTCGTTGAAAGCATGTATGGGCCTCTCCAGCAATACGGAAACAGCTATTCTGGATATCCATGGGACTGGAAAGAAGGTCCATAGCCATGGCAGATCTAAACTAATATAGGAGGGGGTATGGAACATGTGGCTTTATGAAAAAAAATTACAGTATCCCGTAAAAGTAAGCACCTGTAATCCCATGCTTGCTAAATTCCTTGTAGAGCAATACGGCGGAGCTGATGGGGAGCTTGCTGCAGCACTAAGATACTTAAACCAGCGATATACAATTCCGGATAAAGTAATCGGGTTATTGACTGATATTGGTACTGAAGAATTCGCTCATTTGGAAATGATCGCCACAATGATTTACAAATAGATCATTTCTAAAGTGCAATAATATATTTTACGTTAATCTTCCTTATTATATAACTGCACCGATAAATTTACATAAAAAAAAGGATCACCTCCAAAATGAAGGTAATCCCATCGCAACTTCTATAAATTTATCCATATCCAATTCCCCTACGTCCTCAGCTTTTCCTATTCCTTTTACCTCAACAGTTTTGTCATCTACAATAACAATTTCATTTTCATGATGTTTTATCATGCTGTTCACCGTCCCTAACCGAATGTATGAGTGTTAGAGAATGTCCAATAACCTCCCACTCGGTAAAGAACTTGCAAACTCTACCTATATTAGGACATATATTTTAATTTTTATTCTGGGGAACCTGTACCGCCCTCCCCTTTCCTGCACATAGTATTAAGGGGAATTAAAGTTCCCTACGGTATAGACTTAAGAGTTCTCTTAATAAGGTATGGCTGTTGCCATTCCTTTTTTATTTGAACTTCTATTCCATAAAAACAGAACCACTAAGGAGGAAGACAGTGAAACCAGCTAATAACCGCTTACCTTACAACATGGAATATGATCAAAGGTATATAAAGCTAATTAGACTTTCCAGAAATAAAACACAGGTTGATTTTAGTGAGTACATGGGCATTGACCCAAGCACTATTGCAAAACTAGAAACACGAAAACTAGCATTTACCGCACACTATGAAAAGAAACTAAAGTACGCAATTCAGCGTCTGAGAATTTCAAATGCTGAACTAGCTTCAATTAAAAACATAATTGAATTAAAGGAAAGAAAAGGCTACAAGTAAAAAAACATTAGAAAGAGGGTTCTAACAATGACAAACTTTAATCCGGAACTAGTAAAGGCATTAGCACATGGAGATAAGCAAGCACAGGAACAGATTAAGGATTTACCAATACCAACTCGAATTGCTTTAGGTACTGCTGTAGATCAGATGAGACGGGATGAAAGCATTGTTCCAATGAATAGTGGCTTCTCTCTTTATGAGGAAAAACAAAGTGCTTACGTAAACGATGAAGCTGTTGGAGAAGCATTAGCAGAACGTAATAGGTTGCTAAGAGAGGCTGAGGAACGTAAAGAAAAAATCAGACAGGAACACTTAGAGAAAGAAGTTAAAGCAAAAGTAGCGAGGGCACGTGCTGGTCTTGCAATGAACGACAGATAAAATAAACAAATTGACCGTTAGCTAAATTGCTGACGGTCTTTTTAATTTACATTTGAAAGGGATTGATAGATATGTGTAATGCAATAAAAAAACTAGTAAGGACAAGCTGTGCTAATTATGTGGCGGGGCATTGTGCTTTATTAGATAAAGAATGTCCTTTAATTTCTGGTGGAGAGTATCGAGGAAAAGAGATACCAGCTAGCGACTGTAGCTGTAGTTATTTTGAAAAAGCTGTACTTCCATCCCATATTACCGCTGAGGCTATATATTATGGCAAAGAAGCTGTTATAGATAAGTTTTGTATTGGTTGTGGAAAAGGCTTTAATGCAGTATCTAACAGGACTGTATATTGCAGTGATATTTGCAGAAAGTCAGCTAGGAAACAATCACACGTGAAATACAATCAAAAGAGGGCTAAATAACGACAGTTAGAATGGACTGACCCCTTACACATCAAGGGCTGTAGAGGCTGTAAATTGAGGTCACATACTTTACTATTCAGACAGTTTCTAACTGTCGTTAAGAAAGGATAATGTCATGAATAAACAAGAATACGAAGCTAAGATTAACAAGACCTACAACGGGGCTGTTAAGGTTATTTCGCCCTATTTGAACCACCACTCTTCAATGAAGTTCCATTGTAGTAAATGTAACACTGTGTTTTACAATAAAGCTGGCTACATGCTAGGTAAAGATCATCAGAAACATATTTGTACTATGCCTTATGGTACTGCCCACGGTGAAAGGCTGTTAAAGGTCAGATCATCAAAACAAAATAGAACAAGAAAAACAAGGGACATTAGCAAAAGAATTTACCAGATGATCATAGAGGATTACACATACAAAGAAATAGCCAGTGAAATAAAAGTTAATTCAGTTATCATTAGAGACCACTTTATCGCTGAGGGTCTTATTGAAAGCAACACAAATAACCCCTAGTTTTTTATGCTAGGGGCTTCATTTTATTTACCATGACAATATTTATATTTCAGCCCACTTAGACACGGACAAGGTTCATTCCTACCGATTTTTCTATTAGGCATTTCAGATGTAGGGCTAACTTCCAGATTAGAAATATGCTGCTGATTCATATTATTATCAGGGGTAAAATACTGAATTTCGGTCTTAGGGTTAATATTTATTTCTGGGTTAATTTCAATATCCCCACCCATTCCTCCAATTAACGAAGCAACTGCTGTTAGATAAACTCCAAATTCTTTTGCATTCTTGGGAAGGTATTTTGCTAAGAAGGATAATTTAGGTGCTTCCTCTTCAATCTCCTTATGTACTTCTTCTGGAGGAATATTTTCTCTACTTGCTTTATCGACAATTACAAATAGTTTTTTTAAGTCTCTAATAGTTTCTGGAGTAGCTTCAAGTACCTCGATTGCACTATTGTAAAAGTTAAATACACCGTCTGGAACTCTAGCAGAATATCCACATCTAGGACATTGAGACGTACAACCTGACATTGTCACTCCTACACAATTCTCAAATACAAAACCTGATGGAAAAATATTGGTACAATTGTCACAAAAAGCAGGTACATTTACCATTAAACCCCTCCTAATATTTTCTAGTAAAATTATATCATATCTTGTGGAAATATATAGAAGTTAAATATTAAAACTTTCCCCAAAAAAATATTTTATAGACTTTTAAACACATCCATTGAAAGTTTCAAAAATGGTGCATATATTTAGCATACAGCAGACCGACCCCTACAGACCCCCCCGTCCCCCCTGCATACCCCCCTTCCCGCACATAAAGACAGCACATATTTACAGACTAGCTATGACCTCTTTGCCTTATCATTCTTTCTTTCATTCGTTTCTTTTGTTTGTCCATTCGATTGACTTGCTTCACTTGTCTATTGTTCTGATGTTCTTCTATCCTTAGTGCCTTACTTATGCTGTATCTATCCCTATGCCTATATGCTTCCACTGTAGCCCCTGTGTATCGTTCTATTACTTTACCAATCAACTTGTTCAGAACAGACCAACCTTCTTTCTACGGTACTATGTAAGGCGTATAGCAAGGGGGTTAATAGACTACCCCTAACCCTTTCTTTTAATCCCCTGATACCCTTCAATTTTGACAGCGATTTTTGATAGTAGCTAAACCTGCATTGTTACGTTGTTCAAGTGGTTCTATCAAATGTGCTGAGTTTTGATAGCTGTATAAAAAAAGTGTCATAACTTAAAAGTATTGACACCGTTTTAAGGGTGCTGTATTATCAGGGTGTCAATAGGTGTCATAACTTAGTGTCATAAATACATACTGAAAAGAGGCTGTTTTTCATGAAATACGGTTATGCAAGGGTTTCAACAGTACATCAAGATTTAGAGGCACAGATTAAGACTTTAAAAAATGAAGGCTGTGAAGAAATATATTCTGAGAAATTCACAGGAACTAAAGCAGATCGCCCAAAGTTTAAAGAGTTGCTGTCAATCCTTAAAGAAGGTGACACATTAGTAATAACTAAACTAGATCGCTTTGCACGTTCCACTGGTGACGCTATAGAGACCATTAAAGGGCTATTTAAAAAGGGTGTAAGGGTTCATGTCTTGAACATGGGAATAGTTGAGGACACGCCCACAGGAAGGCTTATATTCAATATCATGAGTTCTTTTGCTGAGTTTGAAAGAGATATGATAGTAGAACGTACTCAGGAAGGCAAGGCGATAGCTAAACAGCGTGATGATTTTAGAGAGGGTCGCCCTAACAAGTACAAAAAAGATCAAGTAGAACACGCATTAAAGCTGTTACAAGACCATTCCTATAAAGAAGTTGAAAGCATGACAGGAATAAGTAAAAGTACGCTTATAAGGGCAAAGAAGAAGGCTACACAGTAAAATGTGATAGCCTCTTTTTTATTTCTATATATTAGAACCAAAAGGAAGTCAGCACTTACTAGTCCTATTGTGCAGTGGTATTTTAATGTGCTTCTCTAGATCGCTTAGGGCTATTTACGAAATATCGTAAACTCAGGCGTTGTGCATTAAAAAGTTTTAGCAGGCTGTCCATACAAAGGGCAAGCAAGCGTTTCTAACGCACAAGAATGCACAGTCACTGTATTCATTAAACACACCACCATATTTCCATTTTTCACAAATAAAAAAAGCACCCTTTCGAGTGCCTTTATCTTATCTATGAAATTTCCTTTCAATACACTCTACCATAAAGTCTAAAGGATTCATTTCATGTTCTTCTATAGTCATCCACGGTATTTCACGTTTTTGATCTTTAGGTTCTATAGCCTTACCACGGTATTCTGTACCTTTAGAAGCTATAAAAACTTCCCAATGATAAGTACGAGTTTGTGAACCATTACTACCAAAAGGTTTCGTTTCTTTGATTTCTACTAAATGATGTTCCTCAACTTCAAAAGTCTTTTTTTCCATTCTATAAGCACCCCTTTTAAAATGGCATTGATTGATAAGCATTAAACACAGTCTGTGCCATGTTAACAAGTGACTGGACGGTACTAGCGTTGTCAGTGAATGTAGTAATCTTTTTCATAACTTCGGTGTACTTGCTTTCAGCCTCTTCCTGATTTGAACTTTTCATAATTGCTAGTATCTCAACCATTAGTTCAAACATATCGTCTTGCTTTTCATTGTTCTTTTGGAGAAGTAAAGTCATTTCTGCTAGCAGTGCTGTATTCTTTTCTATACCTTGTAATGTGCTAATGACCGATTCTCTGTATTCCTGTTCTTTCTTTTCTTTTTCTTCTTTCTCTAAAGCAATTTCCTCCATAGCCTCATCAAGATGACTAGTGTCAAAGGTCTGTCTTTCTACTGTAGGTAAAGGGGCTAATTTCGGCATTTCAAAGTCAAAATTTTTCCCCATTAAATCACTTAGCGTTTTCTTACTCATTTACCCGCCTCCTCAGTAGGTACATTATACGATAAAAAGGAAGGTTTTTCCTAGTATAGTCTATTTTTTTATTACACTGATTTAAGTGTTTTAGAGTATTACACGTTATGTACAATAAGCCCTTAAAAGTACCTTGTGATTAACAACTTTTAAAAAGCCTTTAATATCAAGGGTTCATGAGATTTAATAATCACAAGGAAAGTCACAGATAGTGTGATTAACAAAGTCCCTGTTTTACTGACTTTCATATTACTCAAAGACTATTAAGGTTAATCCCTAAAATGTTACCTTTGACAAAACCCTGTCATATCAAGGGTTTCAGCCTTCCCAGAAAATTTCTTTAAAAACTGCCTGTATCAGGTGGGGCTTTGGCACACTATAGGGTAAGGAACCTTTAAGGAACTGTAAATAACTATAATAAAGATAAAAGAATATGGCTTCGCCAGTTCGGAACTAAAGTTCCTCACCGATACTAAAAACAATAACTAATAACTACTCTAATAATTACTAGCATAGAATAATAGATAATACATATAAGATATACACTGAATGAACGTAGTGAATGAAGTGGCGTAAGCAATTCAATATCATTCTATCCCTCTAATGGCTTAATAGCTATTAGGGGGATTATTCTTTTATCCAAAATAAAAAACTGTCAGGCGTTAACCTAACAGTTCTCGTTTATATATTTAATCCTCAGACTGACCTTTATAGTGGATTTTCATTTCAATCTCTGCTTTATGATCGCCAACTCTTTTATATTCAATACGATCAATTATAGAGGTAAGCAGTTGATTTATATCTTTTGTTTCTAAATCTGACTTTCCTTCTAATAGGCTTTTTAGCTTGTCTAAAGTCCTTTGTAACTCGTCAACCTTCTCGTCTTTAGATTTAGTATCTAGCCTGCTTATTTGTTCCTGTATATACTCTTTTTGTTCCTTTAATCGCTTGATTTCTTTCTGTGCTTCTTCCTCTGTATATATCTCAGCTATAAAGCCCTTCTGTACTCTTTTAATACTTGCTTCAACCTTTTTCAAATTAGCTGTTTGTATAGCTTTCTCGTCAACAGGATTATTAGAATTATCCTCTTTCATGTTCCGCTTTACTGCTTCCAGATAGGATTCTAATTTATCTACAAACTGTTGGAACTTCGCAAAGAATACTAATTCAAATAGTTCCAGCTTTACACCCTTATTTTTACATACAGTATATTTCTCTCCGTCATCATCATAATACCTAGTTTGACATGATGTAATCCTAAGTTCTTTCCCTTTTCTTCGTTGAAAGCTGTGAGTTCTTCCACACAAGCTACATTTAATCAAGCCTGTGAATATAACCTTCCCTATCCTAGCTGACGGTGGCTTAGACAGACGACCTTCTCTAATGGTTCTTACAGCTTCCCAATCCTCAGGTGAAACAATAGGTGTGTGTGCATTCTCAATAATAATCTGATCATTTTCCTCAGTTTTCAGCTGTCTTGGAGAACCTGACGGCTTTTTATCTACCTTTGAAACTTTGGTTTTTCCATAGATTACAGTACCTTTATAAACAGGATTAGATAAAACTACAGATATTCTTGCTTTGTTCCACTTTGAACCTGAAGGTGTTAGCGTTCCTTCTAAGTCAAAAATTCTTTCAATGGCTGTAGATGAATTTCCAGACATATATAAATCATAAATTCTTTTAATGGTAGGTGCGTTCTCGTCAGGTGTTAGTTTCTTTGTCTTATGATCGTAACTATATCCAATAGGGGTTTTTCCACCTACCCAATTCCCGTCTTTAGCTGACTGCCTTTTTCCCCTCACAAGCCTTTTCTTAATGTTTAAATATTCCTGCTTAGCTACAACAGACTGCATATCAGACATTAAGTCATCTTCTTGTGTGGTGTAGTCATATATCTTAGATGAGGTTACTACCTGCACTCCATAATTAGTTAGAATTTCTTTTACCTGATGAAATCCCAATGTACTTCTGCTTAATCTATCCTGATCTGTAACTACAACAGCGTCATAGTGAAATGACTGTACTTTATCTAGCATTTTATTTAGTTCAGGTCTGTTACTATCTAGTGAAGAACCGTATTCTTGAAACACTTCAAATTCCCAGTTATTTTCTACACATTTATCAATAAGAAAAGCTAACTGTCTTTTGAGTGTTTCCTCAGTTTCATCAGGTCTGGATTTCCTGCTGTATATAGCAACCTTTTTAATTTTGTTCATTGGCACTGTTTCCATGCTGTCCTCTCCTGTCCGCAAAAATCCTTATGTATCAATATTTTAGCATGGTTGCATTTTGGTTACAATATATAAATTGACGAAGGACGCAACACCTGATCAAATGAAGCAGGCTGGGCTTGACGCGCACTACGCTAACCATGATAGCGCTCTCTTCTACCATAATGCAGCTGGTGTGCCATGGACTGCATCCTATATCGCTGCTAAAGGAGACCCGATAGCAGACTTATATGAAGATATTGCTGCCGAAGAAAAAGCAAGTGCCACTTATCAATGGATCATTAATATGAGCGATGACACTGATCTGAACGATGGATTACGATACCTCAGAGAACGCGAAATCATCCACTCTCAGCGCTTTCGTGAAGCAGTAGAGATTCTTAAGGACGAACAAGGAAAAAAGAGAGTATTCTAGAATATATTGAAGCATCCCTATTGGATGCTTCTATTTATTTTCGTGAAACAAGTTAATATCAAACTTTTTCTTCATCATATCAAACACTATATGACGGTTCTTCCATTCTTCTTCTTTTTTCCATAAATCCTTACTTCGGTCTACTATTTCACACCGAAGCGCCTGGTATTCTTTCTCTGCCTTTTCACGCTTCTCCTTATACAAGATCATTAATCCGTATGTACCAACCGTTAAGATGAGAAAATATAAATTCGCGGAGTTCTGGACATACACCGAAATAATCTCAGCGAAAGAATAAGAATACGGCTTTAACACCGTAATATAAAGATAGTAGAAATAGACAGAGATCAACCCAATCGTCACCCATACTGACATAAGATGGCGGGATTTATACCGGTCAAACTTTTTCTTTCGGTCTATTACGTTCTGAAGCATCCTTTTTGTTGCAGGATCCGTACGTTGATCCAGGTTCTCGATTTCCTGTTCCATGGCAAGCCCTCCCCTTTTTTAAAGCTCTTTACTCAAACTTTGTTGCTATTGAAAAAAAAAAGATTGAATGACCTATGTTCTTTCACAAAAAATTAAAGCGAATGAGAAAAGAGCTTGCACACTCAAAACTTTAAACAACAATCTTTACAAAACAGCCTTTTATAATTTTTATGAACTTGTCCATGGAGTTATGATATTGTGATCCAAAAAATAAGCGTAAATATTAGAAAAGCGGAGGCGACTACCCAACTCCGACAAGCGCTGGAGGGCCTGACAGTGAAGTCGTTCTTTGACTTCATTGGCAGGACCGAAATAGAAAAGTATAGCCGACTGTCCAGAAACGCAGAAACTGGAGACTCAGACAAAGAAGAGCTTTTTGCTTCTGCCGGCGGAGTTGAAGTTTCGGAGTTTCTAGGAGACGACACTAGACAAGCGTCTCGAGAAGTTAGGAGCCGCAGCTAGACAAGCGACTTGATGGCTAGGCGGTGGAGATAAACACTATTCAAAGTAAAAAAATTTATACTTTTTTATTCAACAAGAAGAACCGGATTCATTCCAATAGATGGACTGAATCCGGTTCTCGTTTGGGTTCTTCAGAAGACATAGTTTTATTAAGTCTTGATTTCTCTCAGGCTAATTTTTAATAGGTATCTTCAATACTTGTCCTGCCTGAATTTCATTTCCCTGGATGTTGTTTGCTTTTTTGATGATGGGGATGCCTTCCTGGGATTTATAATAGGTCATAGCTACTCTGAATAATGTTTCATTCGGCTTGACTGTATGATATACGATTTTTTCACCGCTTACGGGTTCAGCTTCACCTGCTGGTTTGGTGCCTTCTGTATCTGCTGGCTCATCCTCGGGCTCGGCAGAAGCTGAAGTTGGTAATTTTCCCCCTTCTTTATCATCACTGTCACCAGAGGATTCAGCAGTGTTTTTGTCCCCGCTGCTTGATGGAGCAGGCCCTGCTGCCACAACATCGATTTCCTCTGTTTCAGTAATTTCTTCATAAGACGGTGCCTCTTGGTCTTCTACCTGGTCATCACCATTTCCATCGTTCCGACTTTCCACATTGATCATTTCGACTCCTGCACGTTCCAGCGACTTATTCAAAGGCATCTTTGTGCCATCCAAATACGAGATAATACTGAAAAAAGAGATAGGCAGCAGAATGAAAAACAGAGCCATCAGCCTAATGACAGGGTATTTTACTTTGACTTTCGTTTTTTTCTGTTTTTGTCTGTGCATTTCACTTCTTGGTGGAAGGGATTCCTTTTTTTCAGCAGAATGCTCTGATTTACGTTCCACCCTTTTTCTCAGTCGCTCTGCCTGGTCCCTGATAGGTTTTTCCTTATTCACTGTCTGTACCCCCAGTTGTTGCTTGAGTCCTGAATTTAATGATCAATCCTAAAATGAAATCAATGATAAAATGCATCACGATCGTAACCACTAGATTATTTGTCATCATATAAATATAGCCAATCAAGAAACTCAATAAAATAATGTTAGTAAATAAAAACCAATTAAACAGATAGCGGTAATGAACGACTGCGAAAATCAAGCTTGAGATGATTAACCCTGTGTTCGTCTGAATGACTCCCCTAAAAAGGATTTCCTCACTGATTGCTACCATCGCCGCAATAAGCATGATTTGGAATACACTTCTATTTCTAAATATTCTTTCGTTCAATCCGCCATCGTCGTAGTACGACTTTGGCAGATATTTCATAAGGGTGAAGTCCAGAGCCACGACTGCCAGACCAGCAACCAACCCGATCGATAAAATGTTCCAATCGGCCCAAATAAACAATTCTTTGAATTCGGTCAAGCCGTCAAACAATATCATACCTAATATAGTTGAAATCGTTAATAGTAAAATTTGCGTAGCAACCAAGTGGAAAAGCAGTTCTTTTTCTGTAAGTCCTGCCACTGTATCCCTATATTCATCTTTCATTATATCCGCTCTCTCATCAATAGGATTGAAGCCAATTCCTGCTTCCAGTCCATCGCAGCGAGCGATTGTTCACTGGATGGGTCAGTTTCTTTAAAATAATCCAGTTCTATTCCACAACTGATGCAGCAATTCTGTGGTCGTTCCTGGACTTCTTCACCGAACATTTCCAAAATCACTTTCCTCTTACATTCCTTTGTATTAATCCAACCCAGCATCTTCTTAATTTTTGTGTTTTTTACCTCCAAGCGGTTTTCGATCAAGCGGAGGAGGCTCTGTTTATCCATCATATAATCTAGCTCTTCAATATTAGACAGATAATCTTCGACAATCCTCCATTGAATTTCGGTGAAGCCTCCTATCATTGACAGCTCTTCGGCGCGGCCAGGCAAGATCTTTATAAAGGAAACGGTTATCGATTAAAAACACAAACAGTCTTTCAATCTGATATTGGTCAGGGAGCTCACCTTCAGCTAGCTGATAGGCCAGTTGTTCATCTCCCGGCGAATAAATAAGGATGGCTATAGAATCGTGGTCATCTCTTGCTGCTCTTCCTATTTCCTGAAGGTAGGATTCTATTTGCATAGGCATGTGGAAATGGATCACATATCGGACATTTTCTTTATTAATTCCCATCCCAAAAGCGCTGGTAGCACATACAACGTCAAGTTGACCATTGATGAATTGCTGCTGTATGAGGACGCGGCTTTCAGAATCCAGTCCCCCATGATAGGCCATTGCTTTCTTGATCCCTTTTTCTCTCATATGAACTGCCGTTTGCTCAGCGACTTTCTTGCTGGAAAAATAGATGATCCCAGGACCCTTTAAATATTTCACCAGCTCAACTGTCCGGTCCAGCTTATCCTGAAAGGTAGATGCAAACTCCAAAGCTAGTGAAATAGCAGGGCGGTCTACAGAATAGACAACCTCATTCCAATCTCCTAAATGAAGCTTATCAGCAATATCCTTTCGAACTTCCTCTGAGGCTGTAGCTGTTAACGCAAGCGTCCATGGCTGTCCAAGCTTCTCTCTGAATTCACCAAGCTTTAGGTAGTCGGGACTAAAATCGTATCCCCACTGAGAGATACAGTGTGCCTCATCGACTACAAACAGGGATACAGCCAATTTCCTGATCCGATTCAACACAGATTCAATCCCCAGCATTTCTGGAGATATAAAAATAAACTGAAACCTTTCGAGTTCTTCCAGGGTCTTGGCTTTTTGCTGAGGTGACAAAAAGGAATTCAAGGCAATAACCCTCTTT
Source organism: Mesobacillus subterraneus (assembly GCF_020524355.2). Taxonomy (NCBI): domain Bacteria; kingdom Bacillati; phylum Bacillota; class Bacilli; order Caryophanales; family Bacillaceae; genus Mesobacillus; species Mesobacillus subterraneus. The sequence goes on along the minus strand of NZ_CP129019.1, from coordinate 1,243,222 downwards.
TCCCCCATTGCCATCATTTGCTCCACCTGATCCTGCATTAGAGAGAGCAGCGGTGAAACAATCAAGACTGGCCCGTCAACTATATAGCCGGGAAGTTGATAGCAGAGCGATTTTCCTGTTCCGGTTGGCAACATAGAGATCGTATGTCTTCCTTTTAAAACGGATTCAACCGTTTCTTCCTGCCCTGGACGGAAATCCTCGAACTTAAAATACTTTTTTAAAAATCTTCTTAACTCCATTCCACATCACCATATTTGGCCAGAACTAGCCTGATTTCAAAATAAGAAGCATCAGCCACATGTTCCTTTATTTGCTTTAACTTTTTGGCAGAATTTCGCTGTGCCGTTTGAAGAATGCTTTCCCTTTTATCAAGAGGAACATAGTCATCTATATTGAATCCCTTGATAGAAAGAGCAATTTCCACGACATGATCTTCGATTGTGCTTTGTTTTAAGTTACGGACAGCCGCTATCTCTTCCAGGGCATAACCCTTTAGCATTAACTTATATGTCTTATCTGTCGAAATCGTCAAAGGAACGTTACGCTCTGGCTTCTTGATCAACCCATTTAGTAATGGGTAAGCATTTGAATTCTCCAGGACCTTATCAAACATAGCATGCAAGCAGTTGAGGAATTCGAAGTGATAGTGAGCCGGTTCCAGCCCGATCCATTCAGCAGCCTGCAAAGTCGTCAATCCAATTTTCCTGTAACCTGTCAATCTTAAAACAACCAGTTCAGGTTTCACATTTGGATTATCCAGTGCAGAGATAAGTTCAACATACAGCCTTTCTGCCAGCTTATATCGATCTTCATTCTGTTGCTTAATGTATTGTTTTACCCAGGTAAGAGTATCTCGCTTGTTCCTGACTGGTATAAAGGAGCGTTCATGGTTAATTAAATTCGAACTAACCTGGATGAGAAGCGTCAACCTTTCCCAAAAGGTACCCGTCACCTGGTGGTATTTCCAACCATTAAGATAATCAGGAAGTTTGTATTCAGATAATTGTTGATCCAGGACTGCTTCGCCCTTTCCTGTTAAAATTACCTTTGAATCTGCTATCTCCTCCACCAGCCCTCGATGCAGTAACCGGCTAATCATTTTTTCGAGCCCTTCTCTTGTAACTGAGGGATATGTATGAAAATATGCGGTGATTTTATATAAATGAGCGTCCTGAATTGTCTGAGAGGAACGCTTTCCCTGTAAAAGATGAAATAACGAATAGATGGTTCTTTCGCCATTGATGCGTTTCAATATTGACAAAACAACTGTCTCCAAATACGTTATCCCCATAACATCACCTTTGAATGAAATATTAAGCAATGGGCACGATAATATTCAGCCCCCACTATAGCAGAAAAATAATATACCATTATTTTAACATGAAAATATCTAGTGAAATGTTTTATTTTCAATGAAAAAACCATTCAATGCCTTGTGTGATAAGCATTCTCAATGCTTTTTTTATTGAAATGTTGGCGATACAGTTTTACAATAGATATGAGGAATACGTTTTCACTACTTTGTGAAAACAGCATATTATTGTTAAACACTTGGGAGGAATTATATCATGGCTAAGTACACAATTGTTGACAAAGAAACTTGTATTGCATGCGGAGCTTGCGGTGCTGCTGCTCCAGATATCTACGATTACGATGATGAAGGCATCGCATTCGTAACACTTGATGAAAATGAAGGGATTGTTGAAATTCCTGATGTATTACTTGACGACATGATGGATGCATTCGAAGGCTGCCCAACTGACTCAATCAAAGTTGCAGAAGAGCCATTTAATGGAGATGCTACTAAGTTCGAATAAAGAAATACATAATTCCCGCTTATAAGCGGGAATTTTTTTATGTTAAAAATTTTCGATATATTTGCTTTTAGTAAAGATTGCGGTAAAAATCCTAAAGCCGATTTTAACGTTTTATCTGTCATGCATCACCACATTTGAACAGCTGTCATGCATCACCACATTTGAACAGAATCTTTAGCTTCCTAAAAATTTAAAAGCAACGGTGCAGGCCGTTGCTTTTTTAAGACTCACATGAGTTTATGCACTTTTAAATGTCTGCTGTCTCTCGATCCATGTTTTCATCCTTGTGAAAATCAGCATGAATATGACAGACATCAGTATACCTTTGACGAAATTGAACGGCAGAATCCCGGCAACAATCATCGCACGCGCTTCCGGTCCAGACATTGCTGGCATGTTTAAGAACAATGTGTAGGCAGGAAGGAAAACGTAGTAGTTAAGGACACTCATCAGGATTGCCATACTTGCTGTCCCAGCTACTAAGGCAAACGTCATTCCCCTATTGGATTTCATCCGTTGATAAATATAGTAAGTTGGCAGAATAAATAAAACTCCTGCAACAAAGTTGGCAGCATGGCCTACTGGAACACCAGTATCACTGCCAGTCATGAAATAATCAAGCGTATTCTTCAAGAATTCTACTAAAATACCTGCTACCGGTCCAAAAATCAACGCAGCAATCAATGCAGGAAGATCACTGAAATCGACCATTAAAAATTTTGGAAACGGTGGCAGCGGAAAGTTCAGCAGCATCAATACATAAGAGATACTGCTCAGCATACCAATTGATACCATGGCTTTGACACTAAATTTTTTCATTTTCCTCTCTCCTTATAGAGATCCATCTCACATAAAGAAGAAAGGTTCAGCAATCACATACCATTAACAAATAAAACCCTCAAGATGTGAGCTTGAGGGAGTTTTGTGAAAGGCATGCTTAATAAACGTTCAAAACCTGCATTTTTTGAACGTCTGCAGAACCTCCATCTTCTCCCATCCAGACTATACTGTCGGCTTTGGAATCGCACCAAATCCTGCCCATACAGGCTCGCGGGCTTAGAGAATCAATCTCATTACCGCCGATCGGGAATTTCACCCTGCCCCGAAGATAGACCATATTTAATTTAACAAGTTCATTATACTGAAAAAAAGATCATTTGTGAAGATGTCTGCTTGTGACGATTTTTTGACTGTCCCATGTAAAATGAGACATGGCATGGAATGACCCACACAAATGCTAAAAAACTCCTGATAAATTCGGATTAACAGAATATATTTAGAATAAATCCGATAATTTTGACAGCGCTTGCATAGTATTTATGAACAATCTCGCAGTTTGACAAAAGAATATTCGTTTTGTAAAATAATCAGAAAATTAACACTTTGTTTTCAATAAAAGGAGTGGGTAAAAGATGTTTCACGTTCTAGCTGCAGATTCTATTAAAGAAGAAGGATTAAGGCCCCTTTTAGAACACAAGGGAATCCAGGTACATATCGGAAGTGTAGACTCAGGAACAATCGATTTACAAAAGATTGACGCCCTTCTCGTCAGGAGCGCAACAAAAGTCACCCAGGAACTGCTCGATCGAATGCCCTCACTAAAAATCGTCGGCCGTGCAGGTGTCGGTGTAGATAATATTGATATCGCCGAGGCGACAAAAAGAGGAATTATCATCGTGAATGCTCCAGATGGGAATACGATTTCTACCGCAGAACATACTTTTGCGATGATGTCAGCTTTAATGAGAAACATTCCGCAGGCACACTCTACTGTAAAAAAAGGAGAATGGAAGAGAAATAAATTCATTGGGAATGAACTTTACGGAAAAATATTAGGAATAATTGGTTTAGGAAGGATTGGTTCTGAGCTTGCAAAAAGAGCCAAGGCTTTTGGGATGTCAGTAAAGGTATACGACCCGTTCCTGACAAAGGAGCGTGCAGCCGTTTTAGGCGTTCAATTATCGACGTTCGATGAGGTTCTCGCCGAAACAGATATCATATCGGTCCACACGCCTTTAACGAAGGAAACGAAAGGCCTTCTTAACGAAAAGACTTTGAGCCAAACCAAAAAAGGGGTCTATCTCCTGAATTGTGCAAGAGGAGGCATAATTGACGAGATGGCTCTCGCCCATTATATTGAGAACGGTCATATTGCTGGTGCTGCACTGGATGTATTTGAAGTTGAACCCCCCAGAGAATCACCCTTTACTTAAGTTTGATTCAGTTATTGCCACCCCACACCTAGGAGCCTCTACAAAAGAAGCGCAGTTGAATGTTGCCACTCAGGTCGCAAGTGAAATCAGAACATTTTTTGAAAATAACCCTGTTGCCAATTCAATTAATCTTCCGGCCATGTCCAAAGAAATTTACCAAAAAATCCAACCTTATCACCAGCTAGCAAAAGAAATGGGAAAAATCGTTTCAGAATGCCATAACAAAGGAATCAGCGAGCTTACAGCTACTTATTCAGGCACTGCGGCAGAACTCGAAACCTCTTTTTTAACAAAGGCCTTGCTTGCAGGATTTTTTGAAAACCGCATTGATATGAAAGTAAATGAAGTAAATGCTATCCACATTGCCAAAGAACGCGGCATCATGGTTGGTGAAAAAGTGACCGGAAACTCCTATGGTTACGCAAATACGATAACAGTAACCGCAAGTGGGGATGGTGAATCTTTTACGGTGAGAGGAACTTACATTGACCATTACGGACCAAGGATTGTCAGCCTCGATGGCTTTAACATCGATTTTCATCCATCAGGAAACCTTTTGTATATCCAGCATATGGACCGCCCAGGTGTTATCGGGCATGTAGGAAAAGTCCTTGGTGATCATGGCGTGAACATTGCGACCATGCAGGTAGGCAGAAAAGAAGCAGGCGGCGAAGCAATCATGGTCCTGTCGTTTGATAAGCCCCTTTCAACAGAAATGATCGGCAAGCTTGAGTCGCTTCAGGACATTGTCACAATCAATAGTATCGTTCTATAAACACCGCGAACAGGCCTCCAATTAGCGAGGCCTGTGTTTTTTTGGGGGCGTTCTGCATCATAAGAAAATTAGCTGCGTTATCCCAAAGGATAGGATTTTCGCTCACCTTTGGAAAAGGTCACGATTTCCTCATAGCCAACTTCCCGAGCTAGCTCAAGAGCCTGATCGAAATCAGCACCGACATGCTCAGGTACATGGGCATCAGATGACAAGACGATTGGTATTTTCTTATCAAAGCACATCTGCAATAATTTTTTGTCTGGATACAAAGTCTGAGTAGGCTTCCGCAGTCCGGCTGTGCTAATTTCCACACATGTCTTGGACTGTGCCAATGCTGAGGTCGCACGGTCATACTGTTCCATGAGGAAGTTTTCATCTTCAGGCACATACTTAAAAATTTTTACCAGATCAATATGACCAATGATATCAAAAAGATTGGATTGAGCCAGCGTTACCACCTGATCAAAATAACTTCTGTAAACTTCATAAACATCTCTTTTGTCCCATTCTTCGCGAAACTCTGCAAGGTCTATCCCAAAATCATCAATCCAATGAATTGATCCGATTACATAATCGAAGTTATAGCTTTTGATAAACTGTTCCATCTCCTTATGCTTTCCAGGGGTATAGTCCATCTCGATGGACATTTTAACGTCAATTTCGTTTCTCCAGGCTTTCTCAAAAAGATGGACATAATCTGCCATATCATAAAATCTGCGTTCATCCACCCAGCTGTTGCGTAAAATATTCGCAGTCTGATAAAAGTGATATGCATGCTCAGAAATCCCGAAATGCTGGATTCCTTTTTGAGCCGCCGTATCAGTAAACTGCTTTAAATAGTCCAGCGTCAATGTGCCTCTTTCCAAATGGTTGTGGTAATCCGTCAGCATAGTCCCCATCCCCTTTGTGACCGTTTTACCTATTATACTTTCAGATTATAACCGGTACAAGGATAGATTATCGGGTAATTAATATTTGCTGAGGCTGTATCGTGTCAGATGTCAGATTGTTCAATGCTTTTAATTTTCCCACAGATGTATTTGTCTTTCTTGCGATCGAATGGAGTGTATCTCCTGAAGAAACGACATAACTCTTTCCAGCTGACTTCTCAATTATCAATATATCACCTTGAGTGATAATGCTATTATTTATATTATTTGTTTGCTTAATCGCTTCTACCGAAGTATTATAGTGATCCGCTATTGACCATAGCGTGTCTCCTCTCTGTACAGTATGCTTTAGCTGTCTTTCAACTGATTGAGGTACACTAGCCACTGGATTCTGTCCATTAATTTCTACACCTTCACCAATTAGGTTCTCGCCTTGACTTCCATTGGTGGTATCATCTGTCAGACGCAGCTTCGCGATTGTTTCCAGCGTCACTTGATTACTTTTTTGCTCCATCGCTACTATAGGTTGTCCTACAGTTGCTTCTCCCAAAGCCAGCACGGGATCTACGGCATTTCCCTTATCATATGTCCATTTTTCTTCATGGATTTCAAAATGGAGATGAACTCCAGAAGAATCCCCTGTATTTCCCATCAGGCCGATAATATCACCTTGCTGAACGGCCTGCCCTTTTTTTGACATTTCTTTTGTTCAAATGAGCATATACAGTTTCAAGGTTGTTATCATGCTTGATGAACACAACATGTCCATAAGAGCCTGAATAATAAGACTTTGTTACTACTCCTTTATCAACACTATGTATAGGTGTTTTGAATTCACCGGCAATGTCAATTCCCTTGTGGTGGCCATGACGTGTTCCATATAAATCCGTAATGACCCCTTCAGCTGGCCAAACCCAATCTGAAGTCAATTCCTTTATATTGAGCATTTCTGCCTGTGAGTGCTTTCCGCCAAGAAATAACAAGCTGATACAGAGTGCCATGATCCCGGCTATGAGTAAACGCTTTATGTAATCCTGCATTTTTTTCCTCCTTAACTTTTTACTCCCTTTCCATCCCTATGACAGCCTGTACGATATTAGAACTGTTCAGGCAGGAAAAGCAGCAGCTAAAAAAGCACATTCGTTATAATTGGTGGTAAACTGCTTTTTTATGCAAAAGAAGGAAAATTTGTTTTACAATAGGGATTTCAGTTATATCAAATCCACAAAAAAAAGAAAGACCTAGTAGCCTTTCTTTATTAATCAATATTTTTTTTGTTTGGAGCGAGTGGCAGGGGAAGAACTACGTTCAGATTAAAAGGTCCAAGCTGGTCGATGTTCGCATTTGTGAACCTGACTCCAGAGTAATCAAACTCCCTCGCTGTCATTAAGACTGCCTCAAGATTTGGCAGGAAACTATCGTCCAGGGTTGTATTTTTATCTAAGGTAATCTCTAATATACCATCTGCAGTTGTATTGGTTTGTGCCAAGCTGAAATCTTCCGGAAGTGATGCTGAGAGGTATCCTATTTCATCACCTTTCCACATCTGCGCGAAGGCAGCTCCTATTGTTTCATGCTGTTCTTTTGTCGGCACTAGGTACGGATTTGGCATACCTTCCACTGTCAAAAATAAGTATCCCCTTCTATTTTTTGATTCTGTGTTGAGTGGGAGTTCTTTCATTTGGCCATAGTTGCTTAATTCGATCCCTGGTTTGCCCTCTGTTGTGAGAACCATTTTATCTATACCTGCTCCAGAGAAATTTTGCGTCATCGATTCGACAAACATGATATTCGCTGCACTTCCATCACGATAAGGGTGATCTTGTTTCACATCCATGGTCAAAGTCTTCGTGGCTTCATCAAAGTTCCAGGTTGCATCCATAGGATAATAATCGGTCAATCCCCATTCCTTCTCCTTTAGCTTGGGCATCGTTTCGGTATAACTCTCTATCAGGGACTTGCCTTCTTCTTTCGGTGTTGTGACGGTAACCGGAACGATCGCCATAGCCTGGTCATCAGGAATTGCATAAGTGAAGGTTTCTGAAGTCTCAATGTCTACCTCTTCTGGATATAAAGAAATCAGGCCGTCATATGAATTTGCCTTATCCATTGCTGAGAACTCTTTGCTCTTTTTCTCAACATCACCATCGGCTGCATCCATCATGAGAGTGCTCTCCTCCTGGCTAGCACTTTCATTTGCTGTATCATCCCTGACAGCTGTATCCATCTCCATGGACGATTTGGCATCAGAAGCAGAATTGCTTTCCATGCTCTTATCGGCGGAGTGGTTCACACCCATCAATCCCGGTGAAAGGATGAACGCGAGGAATAGTACAGCTGCCAGTGCCGCACCCGGAATGACCCATGTCGGCATTTTTTTCCTTTTTTCAACACGATGGGCGATATTCTGATAAATGTCACGAGAGTCGCGATGATCTTTAACCTTAGGCATTTGGCCGAGGATGTCTTCTAGCTGCTTATCGCTTAGCTGTGACTTTTTCACTAGTCATCCCTTCCTTTTCAATCATTTCTTCCATCAGCTTTTTCAATGTCTTCAGAGCACGGTGCTGAGTCGTCTTTACCTTACTTTCCGTCCATGATAAAGCTTCTGCTGTTTCGCTGATAGTTAATTCATGTATATAGCGCATGATGATGACCATTCGCTGGTCAACCGTGCATTGGTCAAGGCATTTGTATATCACTTGAATCTCTTCACTTTGAAGTGCCATCTCTTCAGGAAGAGGCTGATCGTCCCTAACCTGCCGTGCAGACATATCAAAGGACTCAAGCAATCGCTGCTTCCAGCCCTTCTGTTTGCGGAAATGATCAATGGCGACATTTTTGGCAATCGAGAACAGCCATGTCTTTTCACTGCTCTTTCCCTCAAACCGGTCGTATGCCTTCAAAACACGAATGTATACTTCCTGTACAAGGTCTTCAGCAAGCTCCCTGCTTTTAACCATATAAAATAAAAATTGAAAAACGTCATGATGATATTTTTGATACAATTCATCAAAAACGGAGTTCATAGCTCTATTCGCCTCCGTATTCATTAGATTAGTCGTAAAGTATTAATAAAAGTTTCATATTAACTATATTATTTTTAGAATGGAAAAGAAAGGATTTTTCGGGGACAAAATATTTAATACAGATCCTTTAATTAAAAAAAATTCCCTAAACCTAACGATGGGTTTTGCTTTAAATGATATCCTCTATCAACGCTCTAATGGACCCTCTCTCTTTGTTTCCCCTCGAGTTTGTCCGATAGAAGGGTTCTAACGGACACCTTCCCCTCGTTCCTCTTGGAGTTTGTCCGATAGAAGGGCTCTAACGGACACTTTTCCCTTGTTCCCTTTGGAGTTTGTCCGATAGAAGGGTTTTAACGGACACTTTCCTCTTGATCCCCTTGGAGTTTGTCCAATAGAAGAGGTCTTACGGACATTTTACACCCATTCCCGTCTTTGTTTGTCCAATAGAAAGGGAGGCAGACTTTTCTTAGAGTTTACTACCACGGATTCATCTTGTCTTTCCTTTAGAAACACAAACAAGTCCACCCCAAAACGGCATGGACTTGAAGTTAATATTCATTGTTCCTCGTGAATCAAGAATAGTCGGCAAGTTATTCAATATTTCGAGGGATGAAAAAGGAAAATGTCGTACCTTGTCCGAGTTTGCTTTTTACAGAAATATTGCCTCGATGTGCGTCGATAATATTCTTGGCAATCGCTAGTCCAAGGCCGGTGCCAGATACACCGCGAGTCCTGGATTTATCGCCTTTATAAAACCTCTCGAACAAGAATGGCAAGTCTTCTTCAGGGATACCAGGTCCCTGGTCGCTTACTTCGAAATATAAGCCTTTTTCATCGGTTCTTCCGCTGACCACAACGGATGCCGAATCCGGTACATGCCTGATTGCATTATCGATCAGGTTAGTTAGGACCTGTTCGATGCGGTCTGGATCAAAACGGAAATCCTCTTCCTCTGCATTAACCTGGACAGATAACTCAATTCCCTTTTCCTTCGCCAAGCCATGGAATTTACGGATAATTCGATTTACATAGGGATTAATTTCGACAGATTCAACGTTCAGAAGGATATGACCTGCTTCCATGCGTGCCAGGTCAAGAAGTTCATTAACAAGGCGGCCCATCCGCAGGGATTCATCATATATGACCTTAGCCATTTCCTTCTTTTCTTCATCCGTTTGAGCGATGTCATCGACAATCGCTTCACTGTATCCTTGCATCATCGAAATTGGCGTCCTTAATTCGTGTGAAACATTCGCGATGAAATCTTCTCTCATCTTGTCAAGCTTTCGTTCCTCTGTCATATCCCGGACTACAGCAACAGCACCACGGATGAATCTTTTATTATAAAGCGGGCTGACGATGATCACCCAGGTTCTTCCCTGGGCAGTAATCTCACCAACCTGTTCTTTCTCCGTATTTACTGCGAGTTGGAATAACTCCATCACCTCAGAAGGGACGGCATCTGTGTTCTCGGAAGCAAGACCCTGTTCATAATACCAATACCTCAGGAATACTTCAGCAGGCGGATTCGTAATCAGGATTGTACCATCCCGATTGAATGTGATGACTCCATCTGCCATGCTGCTAAGGATGCTTGTCAGCTGTTCTTTTTCCTGACTCAATGCATTCATATTGAATTTTAGCTGCCTGCCCATCTGATTGAAGGCGGTTGCTAATTCCCCAATTTCATCATGAGTAAGGATTGGTACCTTTGTGTCGAACTTTCCTCTGGCTACTTCAAAGGCTGCCTCCCTCATTTTCCGCAAAGGTGCAGTAATTCTGGTGGACAGGAAAAAGGCAAATATGGTGGTAAGGACGATAGCGACTCCTGCAGCAAGCAAGATGAACTTGGTTGTCAGCCGGGTTGTCTCTTCCATCACTTCAAGGGACTGATAAATGAAAACTGCACCGTTCTCTTGCTCAAACTGGTCCAGCGGAACGCCGATCATTAAATATTGAGTATCATCAACTTCGTTTGATATCCCTGGCAAGGGCGTGATGATATCAACAGTCTTGTCCTTCTCAAAAACCGAAGAAAGATCCTGATCGTCCATAAAAAATGAAATTGGGACATGTGTCGCGTCGTCTCCACCAGGTGAGTAAAAATAAGTATCCCGATTTTTGATGACTGTTACCCTGGAGTCATCATCAACCATTTCCCATGCAATCTCCAGGCCCTAATTGTTCCTCCTGGCCAGGATGGTCTTCCAGAACCCTGGCTATTTTCTCTGCAGTATTGGTCATTCCTTTTCTGGTTTCATTAATGTGATAGTTCTCAAAGAACTCCATCAGCATGACTGTCAAGATGAATAACACAAATGAAACCAGTAAAAGGATGGTAATCCAAAGTTTACCTACTACACTGCGCCAAAACATCATTCATTGACTACCTCGAACTTGTAGCCAACCCCCCCAGACTGTCACGATCATTTTCGCAGCCTGTTCAGATACTTTATTCAGCTTTTCGCGCAGTCTTTTAACATGTGTATCGACGGTTCGCAAATCACCGAAAAATTCATAATGCCAAACTTCTTTCAATAATTGCTCACGATCAAAAACTTTATCTGGAGCTTTTGCAAGGAAGTATAGCAGTTCATATTCCTTAGGCGTCAGGCTCACTTCTTTGCCATCTGCCAAAACCCTATGGGCATCATTATCAATGGTTAAATGAGGGAAAACAATCACATCTTTAGCAGTCGTCTCTGTCTGCAGGTAGCTTGTGCTCGATGAACGGCGCAGCATAGCTTTGACTCTCAGGACAACTTCACGAGGACTGAAAGGTTTGACGATATAATCATCAGTACCGACCTCGAAGCCTTGTACCCTGTTCACTTCTTCGCCTTTAGCGGTTAGCATGATAACAGGTGTTGACTTCTTTTCACGGAGATCACGACAAACCTCGATCCCGTCTTTCCCAGGCATCATCAAATCAAGAAGGATTACATCATAATCGTTGGCAATCGATTTTGCCAGCGCTTCATTACCATCTTCTGCTTCATCAATTATATAGTTCTCTCTTTCAAGATACATCTTTAATAATCTTCTAATTCTTTCTTCATCATCCACAACTAAAATCTTCACGTCTTTTTCCATAAGGTATATCCCTCCCTGCGATTATTTTACATAAACATGCGCCTACTTGCCACGATTTTTTAAAAAAGGCCTTCACTTAAAACAGTGAAGGCAGTCATAAAATTGACACAAATCACGAACCTGCATAAGAATGCAGACCTGCAATAACTAGGTTAACTGCAACAAGGTTGAACATGATAATGATAAAGCCAATTACCGCTAGCCATGCAGATTTTTCACCATGCCATCCTTTTGAAAGGCGCAAATGCAAGAAAGCTGCATAGAAAAGCCAGGTTATCAATGCCCATACTTCCTTTGGATCCCAGCCCCAGAAGCGTGTCCAGGCAATTTGGGCCCAAATCATCGCAAAAATCAGACCGCCAAGCGTGAAGACCGGGAAGCCGATTAAAACGGAACGATAGCCAATCTCATCCACGAGATCCATGTTGATATTTTTCGTCCACGGTTGTAATGCGGCAGCAACGCGCTTGCGCAGGATAGCTCTTAATAAAAGATATAATACTATACCCGCTGCGAGCGACCAAATAACAGTATTCAATTGCTTAGCATCGATAAGTGCAGGTGTTTGGAACAACGGTTCAAAGCGTTCCTTGTCTGTTATCTCAAACTGATGGGGTCCAACAAGAGCTGGAACTGTATATTCTTCAGTAGCGGGCTGGTCATCCTTGTTGATGTAGTTAAAATTCGCTGAATAATCTGTAGCTGCGAAGAAACTCGAGACAAATACGAAGCCCAGTGTACTGATCAATCCAAACAAAACAATCTCAAGCCATAAAGTACTTTTACTTTTCTTAGTCTGGTCTACACTTTTCACGAGATAGATCAGTCCTGCAGCAAAACTGATAGCCAGGATTGCCTGCCCGATTGCTGTTGTCGTTACGTGTATGTGGAGCCAGTAACTTTGAAGTGCCGGAATTAACGGTGTAACATCCCTTGGGAACATGCTTCCATAGGCGATGATTAAAGCAGCTACCGGCAATGTGAACAATCCCAGCAATGGAGTTTTATACATGAAATAAATAACGATAAATGCCCCAACCAATGACATTCCGAAAAATGTTGTGAATTCGAACAGGTTGCTGACTGGCGCGTGTCCGGAAGCAATCCATCTTAAAATGAAAAATGTCAACTGCGAAAGGAATCCCGCAATCGTTACAACAAGTCCAATTTTCGCCCATTTATTAGGGGTGTCCTTTTTATCATGCCTTTTATCTTTAATAGCTCCCCCGAAAAACAAAATACCGACTAGATAGAGGATAAATGCTGCAAACAGAAAGTTAGAACTCAATTCAACCATTATTTTCCCTCCTTACTCCTTCTTTTCTTCTGACACCTGGTCTTCTGGAGCAGCTATTCCTGAATCTGAAAAGACATCTTCAAGCTCCCTTTTTAAGCCGTGCCAGTTTTTGTTTGTATGAGCGGCTGTCCACACCTGGTTATTTATTCTTCTCAACCATATACGTCGATGATTCCAATACGCCCCCTGGATTACACCGATCATGAATATTAATCCTCCAAGCGCGATGATCCAAAGAGTATGGTCTTTTCTGACAGTCAGAGCGGTAACATTCTTCGTTTCGATCCCATTGAATGTCATCTTGTAATCATTTTCACCCAATGGTTCGAGATTTTGCCTGATGGCTACGAAACTGACTTCCCCTTCAGGCTTTTCCGGGCTGAACATCTTGAAGATGAACGCAGGATTATTCGGGATTCGCGACTTTGTAGCAGGTTCCCCATCTTCATTGAACTCAAAATCGGGGAAATAGCTCATCACTTCGACTTTGTAGCCTTTCCCTAATTCGTACTCCATTTCAGTGCCATATAAATCTACAACTACATCACCAAATTGTTCATTCGTTTTTTTATTCTCCAGTTTGAACGCCATTTTGTTCATTTCATCAAGCTTATAATCAACCTGGTATAAAGCAAAGCCATCTATCTTCAGCGGCTTATTGACCTGAATTGCCTGGTCACGGATTTTTTCAAGTTCAGGTTTTTCACCAGGGACAATTACTCCCTGCCTTTGATATAACGTGGCATTGGTTTGATAGTTTTTAACAACCGTCCCTGCCTTGTTAATCGCATCCTGGAAAACTTCCTCATCTTTTTCCTTGTCATATACTTCAAAGATAAATTGATTGTTTTCAAGATAATAGCGGCCTTCAGTCCCAGGAATGGCTTTTGTCTCGCCTTCCCTTAGCCAGAGGATTTCATCGATATACATCCCAGGTACGAACCTCAGCATGCCGCCAATCAGAAAAATGATTAGTCCCAGATGGTTTACATATGGGCCCCATCGTGAAAAGCGATTTTTCTCCGCAAGAATGTCATCATTTTCCTCACGCAGCTTATACCGTTTTTTGGTAAGGTTTTCTTTGATTTTCCCTACTGCTTCATCAGTTAGTACAGCATCTGAAGTGCTGAACATTCTCTGGCGCTTCAAAAAGCTTTCATGCCTCGATACTCGCTGGTTTTTAAGTGATCTGTATAATGGAACCACCCTGTCAATACTGGCAATAACAAGTGATATACCAAGCGCAGCGATTAATAACAAATACCACCATGAACTGTACAGGTTATGGAAACCAAGGTCATAATAAAGCTTTCCTAACCAACCGTATTGCTCTTCATAGTATTCCCATGCGGGCATGACTGGCGGAATGTACATTTCCTGTGGAAAGATCGTTCCTAAAGAGGATGCAATCAAGAGAATGACGATCAGCCACACTCCTACTTTAACCGACGAAAAGAAATTCCAGATTTTATCGATGATTGTCTTGTTATATGTTTGGGAACGGCGTGCGCTTCCTTCATAACGCATATCGACTAGCTGTTTTTCTTTCTCCTTTTCCTCCAGCATTCTTCCGCAAGATTCACATAGGATTGTTCCCTGCGGATTTACATAGCCGCACTCGCATTTTACTTCGTTCATAGTAAAAACTCCCTGCTCCCCTTACTTTATTAAGGTTTTATCTGCTCCATGAAATCACGGACTGTTTTTTCATCTAATTCACCAGTATGACTCCTTACGACAATTCCTTCTTTATCAATCAAAAAGGTTATTGGCAAGGGGTTGATCCCATATGCTGCCTGAACTGGTCCCTCGTCGATCATCACTGGAAATGTCATACCTTTCCGTTCAATAAACCTATTAACGGCAAGTTTCGATTCACCTGAGTCAATTGCCAGGACTTGAACACCCTGGTCCTTAAACTGCTGATACTGCTTTTCAATATAAGGCATTTCTCTCTCACATGGCTTGCACCATGTTGCCCAAAAATTAAGAAAAACTCCTTGTCCCTTATATTCGGAAAGCCTGTGCTTATTGCCTTCCATATCTACAAGGACAAAATCAGGAGCAGGTTTTCCAATCACAATCTTCTGGTTTTTATCCTTATTCATGTTAGCGTATAAAGTATAGCCAACAGCCAAAACCATAACCGCGAGAATAATAGTTCGAGTGATTAGACGCTTCTGCTTCATTCCCTAAACCTCCCACCGTATTTCTCCCTTATTATAACATTCTAACTATAACAGTGTTGAAAAGTTAAGATTTTTTCATAGCCAATACACGAAGCTGCTTGACTTCGTGATGTGTAAGCTCTCTGATTTCCCCAGTCCTTAAGCCATTCAGCGTCAGGAAACCGTATTTTTCCCTTTTTAATTTCAATACAGGATGCCCGATGGCATCGAACATTCTTCTGACCTGTCTATTTCGGCCCTCATGAATCGTGATTTCGACAATTGCTGTATCCTTCTTTTTATCAACACTTAGCAATTTTATTCTAGCCGGTGCAGTTTTTCCATCTTCAAGCATGACGCCTCGAGCCAGGCTAGTCAGCTTTTCCTTTGAAGGAATTCCTTTTACCTTTGCCACATACATCTTATCAATCTCATTGCTTGGATGCATGAGCAAGTTTGCAAATTCTCCATCGTTCGTAAGCAATAGCAGCCCTGATGTATCATAATCTAGCCGCCCAACGGGATAGATCCTTTGTTCGATCGTTTGAAAAAAGTCGGTAACAACCTTCCGGCCTTTATCATCATGTACACTTGAAATAACACCGCGGGGTTTATAGAACAAGAAATATACTGGTTCTTCCCCTTCAATCTGGACTCCATCAACTTCAACTCTGTCAGATGGGGTCACCTTCCTGCCAAGTTCCTTGATAACACTTCCATTAACCCTGACTCTTCCTTCGAGGATCATTTCCTCAGCTTTTCTTCTCGATGCTATTCCTGCATGAGCAATAACTTTTTGCAGTCTTTCCATAAGGTCACTCCTAATTAATATCAATTAACTATGGTTAATATTTATATCTAATCCATCCTTATGAATTATGACATAACTCTCGCTGTTTTCAAAGTAAGCAATGGTGTAAAAAGTGAAAAATAAATAGGGAAAGTTAATGGTTCTTTAACAAAAGTTCGTTTTATAAACCTACTGTAATATTATTTTATCCTAATAATTGATTGGTTTGCGAATACTGAGGTAGCGATTTTTACTATGTTTGGCTCTGTTATTTTAGATTTTTGTTAAAAAAAAACAGAGAAGATACCTGCAGCAGGTATCTTCTCTTTATGATAGACATATGAGATTTCATTTTGTGCTCTTGCATGTGTTAATAATGGCTTTTTTTTAAAACATAAAAGCAACTACAATTATTGCAGTAATGATCGCTACTGCATCTGCTAGAAAGCCGACTTTGAGTGCGTCTCCCATTTTTTTTATGCCGACAGCGCCGAAATATACAGTTAGGACATAGAATGTCGTATCGGTGCTTCCTTGGAGTGTGGCAGCGAGTGTTCCTATAAAAGAGTCCGGACCATGTACCCCTATTAGGTCGCTCGTAATTCCGAGCGCTGCTGTCCCTGAAATTGGCCGAATCAGCGCAAGGGGGACGATTTCAGCAGGGATCCCTACCATCTCAAGACCAGGCCGGAGCCAATTGACCATTACATCAAGTGCGCCTGACGCTCGAAAAACAGCAATGGCCACCATCATCCCTACAAGAAATGGCATGATGGAAACGGCCATTTTGATACCTTCCTTACCGCCTTCTACAAAACTTTCATAGGTGGGGACTTTTTTATAGGTTCCATAAATCAGGATAAAGGCAATCATGACAGGGATGAACCATAGTGATATGGCAGATACAATTTCCATTTGGATTTACCCCTTTTTGCTTCTTCTGTAATAAAAGAAACGGTCAATTAATATCGCTGCAACTGCAGAGACAGCGGTCGCCACAAGAGTAGGTCCAACGATATCCGTTGGATTGGCTGAGTCATAATTCATCCTGATCGCGATAACCGTCGTCGGAATGAGGGTGATGCTCGCTGTATTGATTGCAAGGAAAGTGATCATCGATCGGCTTGCTTCATTCTTCCCATCATTCAGCTCTTTCAGTTCTTCCATTGCTTTGATCCCAAGAGGTGTAGCGGCGTTCCCAAGTCCGAACATGTTGGCAATCATGTTCGACAGGATATAGCCCATCGCAGGATGATTGGAAGGTACTTCAGGGAATAACTTTGAAATCACCGGTTTAAATAAAGTGGAGAGCTTTGACAATAGACCTGAATCCTCCGCGATCCTCATCATTCCAAGCCAGAATACAAGGATGCTAATCAAGCCGATACTAAGGGTAATGGCTTCCTTTGCACCAGTAAAAACCGCTTCGTTCACCTCAGCCATTGTGCCATTCACCATTGCAAAGCCAAGTCCGATTAAGATCATAACCACCCATATATAATTAACCATGATTCTTGATTCCTGCTATTGATGTGAAGATATTCTTAAAAAGATCGAAGAAGGACTTTTTTTCTTTTGTCTCCACCTTGAAATAGACAGGCAGACTTGCAATCTGCTTATCATCCAGGTAGACATTTGCCCGACCTGCAATCGAATTTCGCATATCCTCTTCATTTTTTTCAGCCTTTTTCAATCGATATTCTACTTTGACCTTGTCTTCTTCCTCTGAAGTTAGCGGGTAAACAAAGGAATGATCCAGGTAAACTTTATTCTTATAATGCGAATCCTTTATCCCTGTCACTTTACCTTTTGAAAGAATCTCTGCGACATCGTAATTTGAAAATCCTGTTTCAAACATCTGGATGTGGTCATTCCAATCATCAGGTGCATTAAGTGTCACTGCGATCAACTCAAAATCGTCCTTTTTTGCTGTGGAGACTAAAGTTCTTTTCGCCCGCTTTGTATACCCGGTTTTTCCGCCAGTACTAAACTTATATTTCTCTGTCAGCAGCCTGTTTTTATTTTTCCATACCCTGTCCCATGTTTCTGTTGGATTAGGAGCCCGGTGTATTTTTGTACCGGAAATTTCCTTGTAAATCTCATTTTTCATTGCATAGCGTGTCAGAATGGTCATATCATACGCTGTGGACACGTGGTCTTCGTGGTCATCCAACCCGTGTGGATTTGCAAAATGAGTATTTTCCATGCCGATTTGCTGCGCTTTTTCGTTCATTAGGTATGCAAATCCATCCAGACTGCCGCCTACGTGTTCCGCAATTGCAACAGCCGCATCATTGCCGGACCTCAGCATCAAACCATACACAAGATCCTCGAGCCTGATCTTTTCTCCGGGCTTCAAGTAAATCGATGATCCTTCAGCACGGACAGCAGTCTCGCTTACCTTGACCTTTTCATCCAGCATGCCCGATTCTATCGCAAGGATGGCCGTCATGATTTTAGTAATACTGGCGATTCTACTTACTCTGTGAGCATCTTTTTCAAATAACACCCTGCCAGATTCCTGTTCTATCAAAACTGCGCTTCTGGCACTTACCGACACAGAAGCCTGCACTGTTTGAGGAATGCAGTATATCAACAGAGTGGTAATTAACAATAATTTCATCCAATTCCTTTTCATTGACAGACCCTCGTCTCCTTTGGCAGTTTGTACAAGTTTATGCAGGACAAGGAGTGTTATGACATAAAAAGGTGATTGCCTCACAGGATGGACTGACAGAAATCCTAAGTTACAACCAAAACCAAAAGCGCCAGCGTCTCGAGGTGACTGGTGCAGTAGCTGTGTAAAGAAAACCCGTATAGATATCCACACTAAAATTTTCTTGTAAAATGAAAAAAGGAACAGCTGTAAATAGCTGTTCCCTTGTTTAGGTTATCTTGATTGGAGCATTTTTGTACGGTAATCTGTTTCATAGTATTCCAGTTCTTCCCGGCTTCTTTGAAAACCGTTTTCGAGGCTGACCATCAAATGGTGTACTCCAGCTGACACTGGTTGTCTGAATTTGATGGCATTTTTCCCTGTATAAGCAGCCCTGCTGTCTTCATACCAGGCATCACTTTTAGGTGAGAAGAATTCTTCAATGCATTGATAGTATATTCGATATAATGTTTTTTCAGCTGCAGGTTTTGAAAAAACCTCTGCATGAAGGATCACCTTGCAGGCATCTAATCCTTCCTCACAGTAAACAGCCAGCTTGCGAAGGCTTGAAAGAATCGTTTTATAGTATTCTTCGTCTGCCTGCTGCTCTTGTTTTAGAACTTCAAGAGTTGTGACATTCAGGTAGTTCTCAAGCTTAACTACAGTATCTGCCAAGAATTCTTTTACTTCCTCAATTTGTGTTTTAACTATCGTATTCCCCAAATTGACACCCCCAATGGATTTTTACCATAACTTTTTCGATAGTTGTTGCTTTACCATCAATATTAGCAGTCGACACTATTCAGGAACCAGGCTTTAGATCATATCCCGCAACCAAGAATCCATTAAAGCTAAAGGCAAAGCCAGCAAAGTTCACGAAAACAGCCTTGTTCTATACCGGCTGGACAATATAATCCAAGGGAGAGCGCACTTCAAAGCTGCCTTTTTGCTCGATACCCTCGAATACTCCAGGAATCTTGCTATAATCCAGTCCTTTGAATATATCCGCGAACTCTCTCTGTTCATTTATATATACCCTTTTCCGATGGCGATATCCCGGATTTTTCAATAATGCAGCAAGTGCTACCAAATCCCTCATATATACATCCTTCGTTCCAGCCTTGAAGATTGGGTCCTGTTCAAATGGAGTGATACTTCCAGCCAACTCATCAAAATACCTTACATAAAGAACATGCAGGGTCTTCTCCTTGCCATCTTCCACAAAAGTCACTTCGCTTCGGTTGAAAAAATCCTCCGAGGTGTTTGATTTTTCTTTTTCAAGTTCATAACCAATACATTGCTTAATAAGCATGGTATTCCTCCCGTTGGACATTCATTCTTAAATCCTTATAAGAATCGCACAGGCGACTTGACAAGCGTTGCCCTTTATCAAAAAATATGTAGCATCTTATAAAGAGTAGAAAGAAATGCTTTTCCAGAAGAAGCCTGCAGTGCGGCATCCAAATTAAAGCATTTCCCAAATAATTATTTTGATTTTATCATATATTCCAAACTTTGTGCACAAAAGCTATTGATCTGTTTCCATTGTTTCCTGGAATTTCTCGAAGAATAGATCCGCGTCATCCTGCAATTCGTCATCCTCAATATGATCCGGCAGAGGAGGCAGTTCGCTAATATGTTTCAAGCCAAAATAGTCAAGGAATTCTTTTGTCGTTCCATATAAAATGGCCCGTCCCGTTCCTTCTGCTCTTCCAACCTCTTTAATCAATGCCCTTGAAGACAAAGTATGAAGCGGCCTTTCCGTTTTCACTCCGCGTATTTCTTCGATCTCTGCTCTTGTGATTGGCTGCTTGTAAGCTACAATCGCCAACGTCTCAAGTGCTGCTTGCGACAGATGTGCCGTCCCTGGTGATTCGACAAGCTTCTTTAAATAATCAGCATGCTCTTTTTTAGTAGCGAGCTGGTAGGTTCCTGCCAGTTGGACGATTGTTATACCGCGGTTTTCATCCCTTTCATAATCCCTCTGAAGTTCAGATACAATTTCGTTTGCCTGGATTTCATCAACTTCCAGAACAGAGGTAATCTGCTTCAGGCTCAACCCTTCATCACCAGCTGCAAAAAGAAGGCTCTCTAATATCCCTTTCCACTTCACTATTCCCACGCTCTTACTCCTTTCTCGCTGTCATATATATTTCAGCAAAGTTTTGTTCCTGTTCAACGTCGATTTCTTTCCGTTTGATAAGTTCGAGAATTGCCAGGAAAGTAACGACAATATGTTCACGGTCAGATTCGGGAAACAGGTCATAGAATTTTTTCCTTGTGCCGCTAATTTTCAGGAAACTCAAGACTTCGTCCATCCTTTTTTTCTATGGAAATTTCCTGACGGGCTATTTTAGTCGATATGGGCCTTTGTAGTTTTTTCCTTCTTAAAAGCTTTTGAAATGCACCAAGCATGTCATACAAAGATATATCAAGATTAGTATTTTCACCTTTTATTTCATCAGCATACTCTGTAAGGTCACTTGGAGGTTTGGTATACATTAATCCCCGTTCCTCCTCAAGGGATTTCAGGTCAATTGCTGCCTCTTTGAATTTCTTATATTCAATCAATCTTTCCACGAGTTCATTTCGCGGATCCTCTTCTTGATCAAAATCAAATCCATCTTCCAATTCTTCTTCATGCTTAGGAAGGAGCATCTTGCTTTTTATTGCCAACAGCGTCGCTGCCATTACAAGATATTCACTTGCGACATCGAGCTGCAATTCCTTCATCGCATGGATATACATTAAATACTGTTCAGTTATTTCCGCAACAGGTATATCATAAATATCAATCTCCAAAGTATTGATCAAGTGCAGAAGTAAATCCAACGGGCCTTCAAAGGCCTCAATTTTCACGTTATATTGCATTATTTCCCACCAAAATTCCTATAATGAACTGCATCATTATATAAGTATAGTAGATTAACTTCATGTTATCCATTACAAATTTATAAGCACAAATATCTAGTTCATCCTTAAAAATACAAGCTTGCGCCCAAACCCTTCTCATCGTACCTGCATATGCTGTAATTGTATATTAGGCTATTTCACTAATAGGAGGTAATGCTAAATGTCAGATAAAAAAGGTTATGGATACGGAGCTGGATTTGCTTTAATCGTCGTGCTTTTCATTTTGCTCATCATCGTTGGTGCAGCCTGGTTATAAGCTAAGATAATTTGAAAAGCAATGAGTAAATGCCCGGCACCAGCCGGGCATTTTTAGCTTTGCTGTTTTCTTGTTTCATCATTTTATTAAATTTATGCTAAGCTAGGGGTACTTGATTGGGGGTTATTACATGACAAAATATCCATCATCCTATATACAATTCCTTTCTCATTTCCACGGAGACAGGGATTATTTTGAATGCCATGAGATCTTGGAAGAATATTGGAAAGCAACAGATTCTGGCAATAAAAAATCGATTTGGGTAGCACTAATCCTTTTGGCTGTGTCAACTTACCACCATCGCCGCAATAATTTTCCTGGAGCAATTAGGACTTTAACGAAAGCAGAGGAAATTTTTGCAGATACAAAAGAATCAACAGCAGAATTGGGAATCGACCCTGAGCTTTTGACAGAAACACTGTCTAAAAGAAGGCACACCCTGCTCAACAACGCTCCTTACACCAGCTTTAACCTGCCCTTATGCGACACCGAGCTTAAAAGACTTTGCTATGATGAGTGCAGAAATAATGGTTTTACATGGGGAACAAGCAGTAATCTGCAAAATCCAGACTTAATCCATCGGCACTCCACAAGAGATCGAAGCGATGTCATTTCAGATCGGCGGATGGCCCTTGAGGAAAGGAAAAGCAGAAAAAAATAAAAAGGCAGTTGGATTTAACATCCACTGCCTTCTACGCTATTGCACTTTTCGAAAAAGGAAGCCGTCTCAGCATTCGCAACTGCTTTCCATTCAGGAAACATCTCCTGCAGGGAATTGACCATACGCTTTCCAATCCCTTGATGGCGATGTGAAGGGTTCACTGAGATGTGAAGAAGCTGCATGATTTTATCTTCAGTGAAGTTAACACCCAATAGCCCGATGATATCTTCACCTTCCTTCCATAAAAACAGCTGCCAGGAATCATCTGTTTCATAATTCCTCATTGTCTGCTGAAGTTTTTTCAGATCCTTCTCATTTGGCATGAAAGATAGCAACCCCATCGCAATCTTTTCAAATGCCTTTTTATATCGAATTAACATAGATATCCCTCATTGTGGTTTGACAGTAATAATGGAATGATAACAAAACCATTTTTTCCATATTTCATCCAACTTAAACCTTTGCTTCCCGGAAATAGAAAGCACAAACAATCAAATGTTAAAACTTCATTTTGATAATATATGTTTTTCCGTCATTTATGGTTCTTCATTTTAATTGAATTGATAATATCATACATAATCTGTACCGATACTTCAAATCTTTTTCTGTGGCTATTGTCCTGGCACGATAAAAAACCAATAGTATGCTCCCCATCCAACAGACATCAATAATAATAACACAAATAGCAGCCAGTTGTTCTTTTTCAAACCAGAATCCCTCCCAATCAGTAATTCTACAATAAGACCGGGATTTTAGCCAACTTAAACAGGATAGCGCATGCGCCTTGGTTAGCCCCGACAAGCGCTGGAGGGCCTGACAGTGAAGTCGTTCTTTGACTTCATTGGCAGGACCGAAGCGACTCGAGGGGCTAGGCGCTGGAGCTGGATAAAGGAAAGCGCATGCGCCTTGGTTAGCCCCGACAAGCGCTGGAGCTAGATTAAGAATACTACATGTAGTTATCCACACCTGTACAATTTTATAGTTCCCCGCTTACCAACCAAAAAAAGCTGCGGAGTGCAGCTTAATTTTTCACCTTTTCTTTAAAAGGAAGATCCAATTTCACCATGTCTTCAAATGTTTCACGACGGACCACTAGCGTATCTTTGGAATCCTCCAGGAAAACGACCGCAGGCCTTGGAAGGCGATTATAGTTATTGGTCATTGAATAGCCGTAGGCACCTGTACAAAAAACAGCCAAAAGATCCTGGTCACCAGACTTTGGCAACGGAAGGTCCCAAATTAGCATATCTCCCGATTCACAACACTTACCGGCAATCGATACGGTTTCTTCAGGATTGTCCATTACCCTGTTTGCAAGAACTGCTTCGTATTTAGCCTGGTACAATGCCGGGCGAATATTATCACTCATTCCCCCGTCGACAGCTACGTACTGGCGGACATTCGGAACATCCTTTCGAGAACCGATACGGTAAAGGGTCGTGCCGGCATCTCCAACAAGGGAACGTCCTGGCTCGATCCAGATTTCCGGCATAGTCATCGAATAGTGAGAAGCTTGCTTTTTCACCTCAGCAATAATTTCCTCTACGTACTGTGCTGCTGGAATAGGATCATCTTCTTCTGTATAGCGAATACCAAAACCGCCGCCGAGATTGAGGACTTTGGAATCAAAAGACAAATCTTCTTTCCACTGATGCAGTTTTTCAAAAATTTTCTGTGCAGCAAGTATGAATCCTGTTGTTTCAAAAATCTGTGAACCTATATGGCAATGCAGTCCCAGAACATCGATATTCTTGTCATCAAGGCAAAGTTTCATAGCTGTATCAGCCTGTCCATTCTGTAAATCAAATCCAAACTTCGAATCTTCCTGGCCTGTTAATATATAATCATGTGTATGTGCTTCAATACCTGGTGTAACTCGTAATAAAACCTTGATTACCTTACTCTTCTCATTGCAAATATCCTTCAGCATTTCAAGTTCATAAAAGTTATCGACTACAATACAGCCGACATTGTTTTCAATAGCCATTACCAGCTCTTCCCGGCTTTTATTGTTGCCATGAAAATGGATTCTTTCTGTGGGAAAGCCAGCAGCTAGCGCCGTATAAAGCTCGCCGCCAGAAACGACATCAAGCGAAAGGTTTTCCTGCGCAGCCAATTGCACCATCGCAACGGTTGAAAAAGCTTTGCTAGCATAAGCTACTTGAGCGGTAATCCCAGCAGTCTCGAAAGTCCTTTTGAATGCTCTTGCACGTTCCCGGATCAAGGCAACGTCATAAACATACAGCGGGGTTCCATATTTTTCAGCCAAATGGATTGTATCAACACCGCCAATCTCCAAATGCCCTAGTCGGTTAACCTTTGCAGTTCCATGAAATTCCATGTTGTCCCCTCATCCCTTGCCTATCATTTAATTTGAGCTTGTTTTCTTATTGTTCTGTTATTTCAGCATAAACTTGTTTACATGCTTCGGTATCAGAACGATTAGCCGTGAAAATAAATAAATAGACAGTTCCCCTAATGAACTGTCTATTTATTTTTCGCTTTAAGTCTTTAGTAAATTAAAAACACTTTATCATAATTTGAGGGAACGCGCAATTGTAACATGGTCAGGACTATGATGGCTGCTTGTAGCGATTCCGTGCATGAACGATGCTTGGACGGATTTTCGATCCTGGCACAGCTCTCCTGATTATAATCTGCATGAAGGCTACAGGATGAAAAGGAATAAACGGCCATAGGTAAGGAGTGTTCAGGGATTTAATACTTGCAAGCATCAGCAGCCAAACGGTGGTTCCTGCTACAAATCCCGGTACATGGAATAAAGCAGTCGAAATCAACAGGAATACCCTTCCTATTTTGTTTGCTATGCTAAGTTCATAACTTGGCGTTGCGTAGGTCCCGATTGCCGCCACAGCAACATAAAGGATGACTTCTGGCACAAATAATCCTACATCGATTGCGATTTGCCCGATCAGGACTGCAGCGATTAATCCCATCGCTGTTGAGAGAGGTGTAGGCGTATGAATGGCCGCCATCCTTAGGAACTCAATGCCTCCATCTGCAAGCATGATCTGCAAGAAAATCGGAATATTGGAATCTTCATTCGGCCCGATAAATGAAATTTTATCCGGAAGCAGATCTGGATTCTGCACAAATAAATACCATAACGGCAAAAGTAATAATGAAGCAAGCACCCCAAGGAATCGTATCCAGCGAACCATTGTGCCGACACCAGGTGACTGCCTGTACTCTTCAGCATGTTGAAGATGGTGGAAATAGGTCGTTGGCGTAATGATGACACTAGGAGATGTATCCACATAAATCAGGACATGTCCTTCTAACAGATGGGTCGCCGCTACATCGGCACGTTCAGTATACCTTACGAGTGGGTAAGGGTTATAACCCTGTTTTACAAGGAATTCCTCAATGGTCTTATCTGCCATCGTAATCCCATCTATTTTGATTGTATTTAGTTCCTTTTTGATGACCTCAATCAAGTCCGGATTCGCAATATCTTTTATATATCCAATTGCAACATCTGATTTTGACCTTTCGCCAACCTTCATCATTTCGAAACGCAGGTTTTCATCCCTGATCCGTCTTCTTGTTAATGCAGTGTTGACAATGATATTTTCTACAAAGCCATCACGAGATCCACGCACGACCTTTTCGGTATCAGGTTCCTGGGGTTGTCTTCCGGGATAGCTTCTTACATCGACTACGAGTCCGATTGATTCACCTTCAACCATTATGACAATAAGTCCAGAAAGAACCTGATCGACAAGTTCATCCATCGTTTTGATTTTCTCGACGGATTGGTGGGTAATTCTATTTTCAACAATCTCCTGGAGATGGGTTGAAAGCTTTTCGTTATCATTAATATCCACGAGTTCTTCAACGATATGTACGATGAAGCTTGTATCGCACAACCCATTCACATAATAAAAATGGACATTTTTCTTCAGGATTTTCAGCTTTCGGACTCCAAGGTCAAAACTGGTTTCAAGGCCAACGTGCTCTTTCATATACTTTTCAGCTTCGTCCAATGATCGCGGGATTGGCAGCTTGTCATTCTTCTCTGGCATAGAATCCGCTCCTTTCAAGGATGATTTCCACTGCTTTCTTCGTTATCGGCGAACCTAATTTATAGTGGTCACGCCTTGCCATTTTACCTATATCACCTATCCCGATAATTAAGGGGACATCAAGCGTATCCAAGCAGTACACTGTATCTCCATTAATTCTCCCCATCTCAAGTTCTTGCAGCCCATGCTTATCAACACCATATGGCGTGAGTTCACCATCCCGGTCTATACAAAAATCAACCCGGCTCCATTCCGCCATATGTGTTTTCGATGCTACGGCAATCGCTCCGAGTACCTCAATGTCCTTATGCTCAGCTACGTATTTCAGCGCTTTCTCTCCGGCTCCTTCTCCAAGAAAACCACTGTCATCAAACATGACCAAAACTGGATCCTCCGCTGCTTTTTTGATCAATTTAACAAGCTGTGGCCCAGAAAGGACAGTAGGATTTCCATGTGAAAGAGAGATGCACCGCCCGCCAACATCTGCAGCCACACTCTCAACCGCACGCCGAGCGTAATCATCACCATCTGTAATTAAGATTACCTTCCTTTTCTCGGCCATTTTTTGCCGTCCTTTCTGCAGCTCATTTCTCTGCTAGCTGGGTGCCCGGATTTTTTCAGCATTCACAAAAGCCTTAACGTCCAACAAAGTAAATCCAATGGAATAATGATCCGAATACTTTTCCCAGCACGATCGCCATAAGCAACGTTTCTAGTTTGTCATCCACCCTGACTCTTTTAGCGAGAATGGGAAGTACATTCAGGACCTCTGTCAACGCCGCAGCCAGCATTCCCACAAATATTCCCCCCGCCAATCCAAGCGGAATCATAACCAGCGGAGAAAAACTGAGAAGTGGGTCCCTAAGGCTGCCGACAGTTCCCAAGAGAGCCCCAAGGACAACAGACCATTCATACCAGGAAATCAATTTCATTGTCTTCGTAAGCTGTGTAAGTCTGGGGATCACTCCTAGAACAGACAAAAACGCTACAAATCCAGACCCTACCGCCAGCCCGCTCGCCAGTCCCACCAGCATTATGAATAAGATGCTAATCGTCATCTATATGCTTCACGCTTTCCTTGTTTTCATGCAAGATTACATATTGGTCAAGCGATTGCTGGTAGTTGAACATTTCAACTTCAAGTGGACTGGGCTCTTCATTTAACCTCTTTTTAAATACATGATTAAAAAATACCACCATGCCAACTCCTATTCCAATTGAATAAGGAATTTGGAACAAAAGCGGCTTCTCTACTTTTTCTCCAGTCATAATGTAGTAAAGACGCTCATGGACCGTTTGCATACTGACATCCTCATGGAAATTCATAATGGTCAATGCTGCACCGAAAAACAAAAGGAACCAGACGAGGATAAAAAATGGAATTGACATTCCTTTTTTCTTGTAAATCACCTCGATAATTGTTTGCGGCGGTCCAACTGCCTGAACCTCATGATCCCTGTATATCCCCGTGATATATTCAATGACCTTCATGACATCAACAATGTGGATATGATCCTTAGGCGTAACTTTAAGGACCTTTAGTGCTGCCAATTCATCATAAATATCCTCACTGGCAATGATTTGCGCAATATCCTCTAACAAAAGCGATTCCTCAGGCTTGACCTGGACGCGGTTTCGCATGCGGATATAAATCGTTTTTTCCATCAGTTTCACTTCCAACACATTGTTTTCCTCGTATATTTAGTATGGGTTCATAACGCTTTTTCATGAAGTCCAATAAATGGTTAAGAAAGTAGCTACAATTGGTGGATGTTTTTCTGTAAAGAAGAGTTTGGGGGAGTGAATAACAGCTATTAATGAACTGTTTTTCCATGATCCGTAGTTTTATGATGCCAATAAGTCTGTTGGTGGTCTTATTTTCCATAATATGTATTTTCCAAGTGCCAATTCGTTCTGTAGGCGACCTCATTTTCCATAATAAGGAATTTTAATGCACCAACAAGCTCTATTGGTTTACCTTTTTTCCATAATCCGGAATTTTCGTGTGTCAACAAGATCTGTTGGTGAACTATTTTTCCATAATATGTATTTTATCGGCGCCAATAAGCTCAAATAGCGTATCTATTTTCCACAATAAGGAATTTTAATGCATCAACAAGCTCTATTGGTTACCTTTTTTCCATAAACCGGAATTTTCGTATGTCAACAAGATCTGTTGGTGAACTGTTTTTCCATAATCTGTATCTTACCAACACCAACAAGCTCTATTGATGGCCTATTATAAAATGAAAAAAAGCCATATGGATTCAAAGATCCATACGGCCTTTCATTTGCTGCAGTATTTTCTTTTCGAGGCGTGAGACCTGGACCTGGGAGATTCCGAGCCGGACTGCGACCTCGGATTGGGTCTGATCTTTATAATATCTCAGATATACGATCAGTCTTTCCCGTTCGTCCAGTTCATTTATTGCTTCTTTTAATGCGATTTTATCGAACCAGCGGCCTTCTTCCCCATTATCTATCTGGTCTAGCAGGGTAATCGGGTCACCGTCATTTTCGTACACCGTTTCATGGATGGATGCAGGACTGCGGCTTGCTTCCTGTGCCATGATCACATCTTCAGGCGAAATTTCCAGAAACTCGGCTATTTCATTGACGGTCGGGACTCTGCCGAAAGTCTTGGAAAGCTCATCCTTCGCTTTCCTGATTTTATTGCCAGTTTCTTTTAGTGACCTGCTTACTTTCACGGTACCATCATCCCTGATGAACCGCTGAATTTCTCCAATGATCATTGGAACGGCATACGTCGAAAACTTCACATCATACGAGAGGTCAAATTTATCAACTGATTTCAAGAGGTCGATGCTGCCAATCTGGAACAGATCGTCAGGCTCATATCCTCTGTTGAGAAAGCGCTGGACAACAGACCACACAAGCCGCATGTTCTTCTGGACGATTAGGTCCCTGGCGGCTTGATCTCCCTGCTGGCTTCTCAAAATCAGTTCTTTGACTTCATGGTCCTTAAGATACGTTTGGCTATTATCCTTTTTTACCTCCACATCCATAAGCAGAACTCCCTTAATTGCACAGCGCTTTGCTCTTTGACAGGTGCTTTTTCAAACGAATCTCTGTCCCAAAGCCGGGCTCTGATCTCACTTGTACTTCATCCATGAAATTTTCCATAATCGTAAAACCCATACCGGACCTTTCAAGTTCAGGCTTGGATGTATAGAGCGGCTGCATAGCTTCATCGATATCTGGAATCCCTATTCCTTCGTCTTTAATCAGCATTTCCACCGTTCCATCCTGAATCATCACAGAAATGAACACTTTTCCATCTGAATTACTTTCGTAACCATGAATGATGGCGTTTGTTACTGCTTCCGACACAACCGTTTTTATTTCGGTGAGTTCATCCATCGTTGGGTCCAGCTGTGCAATGAATGCTGCAACCGTGACGCGGGCAAAAGATTCATTTTGGCTTAATGCGCTAAAATGAAGATTCATTTCATTTTTCATAGATCAAGCAACCCCCAATCTCTCTAATGCATATTCTTCTGACGGTTCAAGACGGATGATCTTGAATAAACCCGACATGTCAAATAACCTTTTGATTGGCGGAGAAATTGCACAAACTACCATTTCTCCATGGAGCTGCTTAATTTGTTTATACCTTCCTAAAACTACCCCTAGACCCGAACTATCCATAAAGGTGAGGTGTTCGAGGTTCAAGACAATGTGGCGGACTTCTTCGTTTTCAAGGGCTTTTGTTGCCTGCTCGCGAAGCTGGTCTGCAGTATGGTGATCCAATTCACCACTAACTCGAATCAATAAGACATCATGCTTCACTTCAATATCAATGTTAAGACTCACTATCCAAAGCCTCCTTATCTGGTATAGTGAGTCAAATTCTCCATCGATTCGGTCAAATCCTTCTAATGAACAAAACTAGTGCTCATTCGCTAAAACTAGATGGAATGGCAGTGTTTTCGACAATCCATGCGGAGCCTGCGTTAATGCTGGTTTCCAGCTCTCGTAAACATACCGAACGAGCGCTTGTAAAGAATCCACCAGCTCGCTTTTTCTACCTTTGCATCTGCAACAAGAGGCGTTTCCGCAAGGGTCTTGCCGTCTTTTACCAGCTTCAAAGTACCAACTTGGTCTCCTTTTTCGACTGGCGCTTTTAGAGTTTTACTCAAAGTGATTTTCTGCTTTACGTCCTTTACGTCTGCTCCTTTTTTCGTTAGGAGAGAGACACTTTCAGATGTAACAGCATTGATTGACTTCTTGTCACCTTTACTGATCGCTGCCTTTCCTAGTGGATGTCCTTTCTTGAACATAGGATGGGTCTGGTATTGGCTGAAGGCATAGTCCAGCATCTTCGTTACCTGTGCATTCCTGGTCTTGGAAGTTGGTGCTCCAAATACAACAGCAATCGCACGCATGCCATCCTTTTCCGCTGTAGCAGTCAGGCAATATTTCGCTTCATTCGTAAAGCCTGTTTTCAGGCCATCGACTCCAGGATAAAAACGTACAAGCTTATTCGTATTGACCAGCCAGAACTTCTTCTCAGAATCCTCACGGAGGTAATCTTCATACGTTCCTGTGAACTTGGTAATTTTTTCGTATTTCAACAATTCTTTTGCCATCATAGCCATATCATATGCCGAGCTGTAATAGCCATCGACAGGCAATCCGGTAGTGTTCTTGAAAACCGTATCCTTCAGACCAAGTTCCTTTACTTTCTCATTCATCATTTTCACGAATGCTTCTTCTGAGCCGCCAATCCTCTCAGCCATTGCAACAGACGCATCGTTTCCAGATCCAATTGCTATCCCTTTCAGCATTTGCTCAACTGTCATTTCTTCTCCTGGCTCAAGGAAAATTTGAGAACCCCCCATCGATGCGGCATATTCACTGGCACGGACCTTTTCATCCATTTTCAGCCTTCCTTCATCGAGCGACTCCATGATCAAGAGCATTGTCATGATTTTAGTCATGCTCGCCGGCGGCAGCTCTTCATGACTGTTTTTATCAAATAGAACCTGACCTGTGTCACGTTCAATCAAAATAGCTGAACTGGCATCATTGGCGAGTCCAGGGTCTCCTTCATTCGCATACCCTTTTGGGGAGATAATTGCAGCGCCCATCAAAAAAACAAGCAGTAAACTCGTTAACTTTTTCAGATTCATGGCCATAACCCTCCTATCTTTATAGGGTCTATTTTTTCCAATGAATCCATTTTTATACAAACAAGGTATATAAAACCGATATTTTTGCACAGAACAAAAAGCGCCAGCGCCTCGTTCAGCCCCGACCAGCGCTGGGGCCTGCTGCCAGTGAAGTCGTTCTTTGAATTCATTGGCAGGACCGAAATCGATATGTGAAGCCGACTGTCCAGAAACGCAGAAACTGGAGACTCCGACAAAGAAACGCTTTTTGCTTTTGCCGGCGGAGTTGAAGTTTCGGAGTTTCTAGGAGGCGACACTAGACAAGCGTCACGAGGAGTTAGAAGCCGTAGCTAGGCAATCGACTCGAGGGGCTAGGCGCTGGAGCTGGATTAAGACACCTACATGTAGTTATCCAAACAAAAATGATTTTATATTTTCTTATACAACAAAAAAAGCGAAGAGTCTCCTCTTCGCTTTTTCTACTTTATTCATTCTGTAATTTCTTCATGAACCAAAATCGGTGCATCTACATGTTCGCTTGATACCATAATATTTTCATACAGCATTTCTTTCACTTCGCTTACATCCTCGAAGTTGCTGAAAATGGTTAACAGAGAGTCGCCTTTTTCAACTTTGTCGCCGATTTTCTTACGCAATACCAAACCTACTGCCAAATCGATTTCTGATTCCTTTGTTGCTCTTCCTGCACCAAGAAGCATCGCGGCTGTTCCTACTTCGTCAGCAACGATTTCGGAAACATATCCTGCATCTTTTGCTTCAAGTTCGAAAGTATATTTTGCTTGAGGAAGCCTGCTTGGATCATCAACAACAGAAGCATCTCCACCCTGAGATGCCAGGAATATCTTGAATGTTTCAAGTGCCGATCCGTCCTTAATCACTTCTTCTAATTTACTGCGTGCTTCTCCAAGGGTGTCAGCTTTTCCAGCAAGGAATACCATGTGGCTGCCAAGCGTCAAGCAAAGTTCTGTCAAGTCTTCTGGGCCTTCACCCTTCAATGTATCGATTGCTTCCTTAACTTCCAATGCGTTACCGATTGCATAGCCAAGAGGCTGGCTCATATCTGAAATGACAGCCATCGTCCTGCGGCCGACATTATTACCGATTCGGACCATCGCCTTAGCCAGTTCACGTGAATCATCAAGTGTCTTCATGAATGCACCTGCGCCTGTTTTCACGTCCAGGACAATTGCATCCGCTCCAGCAGCAATCTTCTTGCTCATGATCGAGCTTGCAATCAATGGGATGCTGTCAACGGTTGCTGTTACATCACGCAATGAATAGAGCTTTTTATCAGCAGGAGTCAGGTTCCCACTTTGGCCGATAACCGCAATTTTATTTTTATTTACAAGATTGATGAATTCCTCATTGTCGATTTCAACATGGAAACCTTCAACAGCCTCCAATTTATCGATCGTTCCTCCCGTGTGGTCAAGTCCGCGACCGGACATTTTTGCAACCGGAACACCCAAAGCTGCCACTAAAGGCCCTAGAACAAGAGTCGTAGTATCACCTACACCACCTGTAGAATGCTTGTCAACTTTCACACCTTCAATCGCAGATAGGTCAATCTGGTCACCAGACTTAACCATTGCCATTGTAAGGTCTGCGCGTTCTTTTTCCGTCATTCCCTGGAAAAAAATCGCCATTGTCAGCGCACTTACCTGGTAATCAGGAATTGAGCCATCTGTATATCCATCAACAAAAAACTGGATCTCTTCAGTTGATAATTCATGTCCGTCACGTTTTTTCTCAATAACGTCAACCATTCTCATCAATATCACCACTTATCATTATTTAGCCAAGAAGCTATATTTACTTATTTCCTAACGTTTTTACAATTTCATTTACTAGTAAAAGGAAGCTTGACTTCACCTTTTCAGTCGTTTCAATTACCTCATCATGGCTTAATGGCTGGTTCAAGATCCCTGCTGCCATGTTTGAAATGCAAGAGATGCCGAGCACTTCTAGTCCTGAATGTTTCGCAACGATTACTTCCGGTACTGTAGACATTCCGACTGCGTCTCCGCCCATCGTCCGGATCATTCTTACTTCAGCTGGTGTTTCATAAACTGGTCCAGGATTGCCGACATATACTCCCTCTTTAATTGTCAGGTTGTTCTTGTCAGCGACCTCTTTTGCGATTCTTCTTAGATTTTTTGAATAGGCTTCGCTCATATCTGGGAAGCGGACGCCGAAATGCGAATCATTCGGCCCGATGAGCGGATTCGTTCCCATATTGTTGATATGGTCCGTAATGATCATCAAATCGCCTGGCTCAAAGCTTTCATTCACACCGCCGGCTGCGTTCGTAACGATTAGTTTCTCAATTCCAAGTTCTTTCATAACGCGAACCGGGAAGGTAACCTTATCCATGCTGTAGCCTTCGTAATAATGGAAACGCCCTTGCATTGCGATTACTTCCACTCCGCTTAATTGTCCGCAAACCAACTGTCCTGCGTGCCCTTCTACAGTGGAAACCGGAAACCCTGGAATCTCGTTGTAGGGAATCTTAACCGGGTTTTCGATATCCTCAGCAAGGACACCAAGCCCAGAACCGAGAATCAATCCGATGATCGGTTGTTGTTTAAGCTTGTCATTGATAAATGATGCTGCTGTTTGAATTTGATTGTAATCCATGAAATCCTCTCCTTATTTCAATTCCTTCAGGAAACTTGTTCCGTGTTCAGGCATTTTGACATTAAAGTTTTCTGCCACAGTTGCACCGATGTCAGCAAAGGTTTTACGAACAGGCAGTTCTTTTCCTTCAATCATTCCTTTTGAGTAAACAAGGAGCGGCACGTATTCACGCGTATGGTCAGTTCCGTAATGAACCGGGTCATTTCCGTGGTCAGCTGTAATGATGAGCAGGTCATCTTCTTTCAATTTCTCGAATACCTCGGGAAGGCGGGCATCATATTCTTCAAGTGCCTTTCCATAGCCTTCTGGATCGCGACGATGTCCGAATAGAGCATCAAAGTCAACAAGGTTCAGGAAACTTAATCCTGTAAAATCCTGATCCAAAGTTTGGAGCAATTTATCCATTCCGTCCATGTTTGACACCGTCCGCAGAGATTCAGTCACACCTTCACCGTCATAAATATCTGAGATTTTACCGATAGCCAGTACGTCAAGGCCTGAGTCCTTCAATTCATTCATAACTGTTCTGCCAAATGGCTTCAACGCATAGTCATGACGGTTGGATGTACGTTTGAAGTCCCCTGGTTCACCGGTAAATGGTCTTGCGATTACTCTTCCAACCATGTATTTTTCATCAAGTGTCAATTCCCTGGCTATTTTACAAATGTCATAAAGCTCTTCAATTGGAACGATTTCTTCATGAGCAGCGATTTGCAGAACTGAGTCAGCAGATGTATAGACGATTAAGGCACCTGTCTTCACATGCTCTTCGCCAAGCTCAACAAGGATTTCTGTTCCGCTTGCCGGTTTATTGCCGATGATCTTCCTGCCAGTACGTGATTCAAGCTCGGATATCAACTCATCCGGGAACCCGTCAGGGAACACCTGGAATGGAGTCTGGATATTCAAACCCATGATCTCCCAGTGACCAGTCATTGTATCTTTGCCATTGGAAGCTTCTTCCATCTTAGTATAATAGGCGAGCGGCTTTTCTGCAGGTGCGATACCTTTGATTTCCTCGATATTACTTAGTCCTAGTTCACCCATGTTAGGCATTTTCAATCCATTCATTTTTTCTCCGATATAGCCTAATGTATGGGAACCTTTATCTCCAAACTTTTCCGCGTCTGGTGCTTCTCCAATTCCGACTGAATCCATAACGACTAAAAATACTCTTTTATATGTATGAGACATTCCTTCTCCTCCTTAAAAGTGTGAATGCGTTATTAACCTATTTACAATTTTATGATACCCTTTTTTGTTTCAGTTAATCGAATGCTTGCGTTTTCATTTGTCAGAAGTCTGACATCCTCATTGTACTAAATATAATTAAAAACACAAGAAAAAAAGCCGACTTTTAGACGGCTTTTTATGACAATTCTATGAAACTATTAAGCAATTGGAAAACAGCCTGTTAAATGGTCCCAGCATCGCAAAAGCAAATAGTCAAACTTTTAATTATGCACGAGGATGGAACTTTGTATATACGTCCTTTAATCTCGTCTTTGTCACATGGGTATAAATCTGGGTGGTCGAGATGTCCGCATGGCCGAGCATCTCTTGCACAGCGCGAAGGTCTGCCCCATTTTCAAGCAGATGGGTTGCAAATGAATGGCGCATCGTGTGCGGAGTCAATTCTTTCTCAATGCCTGCTTCTGTCGCAAGGCGCTTAAGAATCTTCCAAAAGCCCTGGCGTGATAGCCCTTTCCCATGGTGATTCAAAAATAAAGCGTCATCCTTATGTTTTTTTGATACCAGCTTGGGCCTCCCTTTTCCAGGTATTGCTCAATTGCGCCTGAAGCTGTCTTGCCAATCGGGATGATCCTTTCCTTGCTGCCTTTTCCCATGCAGCGGACAAACCCCATTGTCAGATGGACATCAGATAGCGTTAATCCAATCAACTCGCTCACACGGATGCCGGTAGCATACATCATTTCCAGCATTGCCTTATCACGATAACCAAAGTGGTCTGTCAGCTTCGGGCTGTCGAGAAGTATCTCGACCTCTTCCATGCTCAATACTTTTGGCAAGGAACGTTCATGTTGAGGACTCTCGATGTGCACAGTTGGATCATGGTCCACTGCCTTTTCTCGAAGCAGGAAGTGATGGAAAGCTCTGATCGAGGCTATGTGTCTTGCCAATGTTTTTGATGATTTGCCTGCGTCTTTCAAATGACCCAGAAAATGAACAATCTGAGGACGCTGCACACCATTAAAGTCTCCAAGCTGTTCAACATTTTTCAAATAAGTGATATAGCTATTCAAATCTCGTTTATAGGACACGATTGTGTTCTTTGAAAGTCCCTTTTCAACAACTAAAAAGTGGATAAAGTCTTCAAGCCTGTCTTCCATGTTTATTACTCCCCATTCAGATAAAACAGTATCAGCCTTTCAAGCATACTTCCTTTTTCTTCGTCAAAAGTACCTGACACCTTTATGGCTGCTCCCTCTGGTGCGTCATATCGATGATAGCTTTCATACTCTTCGTTAACCCACATGATACCATAATAAAATAAGATTGTGCATCCAGTGAATAATATAAACACCTTAATGGTATGCATGACTAATCCGAACCAAGATTTCATTTTACTTGCCTCCAACTCGACACATAGGACCATGAGTTTTTTCAAGGTCGTCTCATGTTCTATTCGACTTTACTTAATTACTAATCTGTATGCCAATTTGGACAAGAATTATACCTTTTACTGAAGCAATTTTAATAGGAAAATAAAAAACCCTTTCTCATGGAAAAAGGGTTTTGGGATCATTCAGTTTCAGCCGGTTCTTTTTCCTGGCATCTGTGGCAAATACCATGGAAAGTCAGGCGGTGGTCCTTAATTTTAAATTTCCAGTCTCTTTCAACGATTTCTTCAACATCTTCAAGAAGGTCGTCCTGGATTTCATCCACTGCTCCGCATTCGATGCAGACGAGGTGATGGTGGAAATGGGCAGCGCCTTCCTGGCGGAGATCGTAACGGGATACACCGTCCCCAAAGTTAATTTTATCAACAATTTTCAGTTCAGTCAGCAGCTCAAGTGTCCGGTACACTGTTGCCAAACCGATCTCAGGAGATTTCTCTTTGACAAGCAAATAAACATCTTCCGCACTCAAGTGGTCTTCTTCATGTTCAAGCAAAACGCGAACCGTAGCTTCACGCTGAGGCGTTAATTTATAGCTGGACGAATGCAGCTGTTTCTTGATTCTCTCAATTCTGTTTTCCATTTCGATAACTCTCACTCCCCCGCCACTATTCTTATATTATACCAGAAGGAAAATGAGATTCAAAATAAAATTATTACAAATAAGAAACAATAGTTTTTATCATTTAAGATTAATTTTAATTTATCGAATTAATGACTGCTTTCAATAATGCCGGTGATAAATAAGCCTCGACTCCTGCCGCCACAGCCAGGAAGACAAGAGCGGCGACAAATGAAAAAATATATCTAAAGAACTGCGGCATAATTGGCTGGTTGATTTTCTTCATGAATTGGTTCCGGATCATTTTCAGTGAAAAGGTCACCGCCATTGCAGCCGTAATAATGAATACCGGAATGATGATGAAGTTTTGCGGCAGGATGGATACAAAGGAGAGCAGAAATCCGTCCCATTGCATTTGATTGACAAGGAAGCCGACTGTGAAACCAACAACCATTCCCTTCATAAAAAGCAGGATCAGTATGACCGGAAGCCCTATGATGGAAACTCCGAGGATCCAGATTAGTCCGATGAATTTCCCATTGTGTAAGAAGCTTTGTAGAAATAAATCTTTTCCATCTGCTACTTTTCCGGAAGCGGCCTGGCCAAAAAACTGAGATAAGTAATAGAATAAATCCTCTTTTTGAGTAAAGCTGAGGCTGTTCACGATTACTGCCCCAAAGATGACTCCCATCAAAAACAGGACAATGACAAAAAGATAGATTGAGGAATATTCTCTTAAATGGGTTACTGCGACGTCCTGGTACCTTCGTTTCTTCATCTCTCTTCCTCCTGCATATTGGTTACTATCATCATATGCGGGGACAAGGAGTCTATGACTGCAAATCTTCTATTTCTAAAATAATAGAAGGCTGTTCTCGTTAGATTTTTGTTAAAATCCTAAAGCCGATTTTAACGTAATATATACCCATTTGGCAGGTCGGTACTAAGTTTACATGCTCTTTTCTCATAAGAAGCATCAACTTTACGAAAGAATATAGTTCAATCAAATTGTGCATTCAATAGCAATACAGTTTGAGAATAGAGCCTAACAGAAACAAAAATCCGGTCGCATGGACCGGACCAACTTAATCTGATATTTTTCCGTATTTGCCTCCCCCGCCTGCGTGAAAAGCGAGTTGGCCTCTTCTTGCTCTATCTATGGTTACTGCTGTCCTTTCCGGAATGACCTTTTTTAAAGAATCTAAAGGCACAGAATGAAGGACAGCCATTTCTGTCCCGAAGTGGTCCATCAGCTTTTCTAGCATTTTCGGCCCAAGCCCCGGAATGAATTCGAGCGGCACCTGGTGGATATATGGCGGCCTTCCACTTTGATTTCCCTCTGAAGTCTTCAATTCCTGGATTCTGTCGGCGACACCTTTTACCCTATTGACAGATCCACATTCATCGCACGCACGATCATATGATGGATTGAAAGCCAGACATTCTGCACAGACTGTACGGTGATACTTTCCAAGTTGCGGATCCAGACCGTAATTCGCTTTGATACCCCTGCCTTCCAGTTGTTTTAAAGCAAGTTCCAGCTCACGAAAAGATGGCTCAGCCATTTCAATCTTCTGGTATTCTCTCGCAATTTTAGCAAGAGAGTGGGCGTCGGAATTCGTTACAAATGAGTAACGATGAAGCTCAGCTAACTGGTCTGCCATGTTCGTATCCGAGCTTAAGCCTAATTCAATGCCATCAATCATGTCTGCATCAAAAATCTCTGAAAGAGAACTCTTCACCCCTTTTCCGTATAAGCTTTTGAAGGGTGTAAAAACATGAGCGGGAATGAAGAGGCCGCCAAGTTGTTTCACCTTCTTTTGCAAAACACGGCCAGAAATATAGACTCTTTGCGAGCTCAAATGAATATTTTTCAAGTGATTTTCCAGCCATTCTGAAAAAGCTCTCATCGTTTTCAAGCTGGGCAGGTAGCATAGCACGTGGAGTGGCCCCCTGGGTGCTTTCATCATTAATCTCTAACTCAGAACCAAGGATCACACTCATCCCGCCATAATTCAACCCACCATCTGGATGTTCCTGCAGTTCACCTGCTTTAAACAATTCTTCCATTTCATCAAGGACTTCAGGTGAATGACTGTCTATCACCCCTATCAGATCCAATCCTTTATAATCACGTGCGTGGCGGATTATATTGCTGAATGTCAGCGATTTTGCACCAGTGATTTTAACGGCACGGCCTGATTTCGTTCTGCCAATATGGATGTGCAGATCAACGAAGTATTCCTTCATTTACTTTTCCAATGCCTCCTGCAACTGCAGATGCTGCACTGCAAATGCTGTCTTCGCATCGAAGATCTTTTGTTCTTTCACAAGCTGAATTGCCTCTTCAAGGGTTATTTCCATCAAATTGACAAATTCATCTTCATCGGCTGCTGCCGGATTTGCTTTTTTATTTAGCCCTGTTGCCTTATATACATGGATGATTTCATTTGCAAACCCTGGAGATGTATAGAAGGAAATTAGCCATTCCAAATTAGCGCATTCATAGCCTGTTTCTTCCTCAAGTTCACGTGCAGCACAAACTTCCGGATTTTCTCCTGCCTCAAGCTTGCCTGCCGGAATCTCGACGATCGTCCTTTCAAGCGCCTTCCTGTATTGTTCAACCATGATGATTTTATGATCAGCTGTTACCGGAATGACCGCGACTGCGCCTGGATGCTTGACGATCTCCCTTTTTGATGTTTTTCCGTTCGGTAATTCTACATCGTCTAACTGCAGGCTAATGACCTTACCTGAAAAAATCTTCTCCGACTTCAATGTTTTTTCTTCAAGAGATTTCATTCATGTACACTCCTGTTCTAATCCGATATCGATTGCTCATACATTTTATCATACTTATTCGAGAGGAGTATGCTGATGAAAATATACGTCCATAGCCAGGGGATCACTCTTGCAGGCAAGGCATGGGAAATCAAACGCATACTGAAAGAGTATGGCAAAAAGCATGAGCTGGTAAAAGATTGGGTGGAGACAGTCAATCAGCCGGTCCGCCAACCTAAATAGTTGAATGCACTCCTTTCCTTTCGTTAAAATAAAATCAACATTGGATCGGAGTGATTTTTTATGAAGAGAAGGAAACTAGGTACATCTGACTTCTACGTCAGCGAAATCGGCCTTGGCTGCATGTCGCTTGGAACAGATTTTCTAAAGGCACAATCCGTAGTCGAATCTGCTTTGGAGGAAGGGATCAACTATTTTGATACTGCCGATTTATATGATTTCGGGGAGAACGAAAGGATAATCGGACAAACCTTAAAGAATGTCCGGGAGCAGGTCATCATCGCTACGAAGGCTGGCAATCGTTGGACTGAGGCGAAAGACAGCTGGACCTGGGATCCATCGAAGGATCACATCAAAGAAGCCGTCAAGCAAAGCTTGAAAAGGCTGAATACCGATTATATTGATCTTTACCAGCTGCACGGCGGGACGGTTGAAGACAATATTGACGAAACAATCGAGGCTTTTGAAGAATTGAAGGATGAAGGCTATATCAAATATTATGGAATCTCATCCATCAGGCCCAATGTCATTCGTGAATTTGCTCAAAAATCAAGCATCGTCTCCGTTATGATGCAGCTCAGCATCCTTGACCGGCGTCCTGAAGAAGAAGTGTTGCCTCTCCTACATGAAAAGAACATCAGTGCAGTAACAAGAGGCACCGTGGCTAAAGGCATGCTTAGTGACAGGATGCTCGAGAAAGCAGCCTCTAAAGGGTATCTTGATTACAGCTTTGAAGAATTGCAAGAGGTCCTTCCATTGTTGAAAGAGAAGCTTGCCTCAACTAGATCCCTTGCAGAAGTCGCCATTCAGTATAATTTATCACACCCTGCAGTAGCTTCTGTCGTAGCAGGGGCAAGCACCCCTGAACAAATAAGGGAAAATGCCAGGGCAGCAAATTCCGCTTTGCTCTCTACCGAGGAAGTCGAATTAATTCGATCAATTACAAAAGCAAATAAATATGACCAGCACAGATGAGCATAGAAAAGAACACTTTCGCATGTGAAAGTGTTCCTTTTTAGGCCTATTACAGGGTTTAAGCTAGCATCAACAAAAATGTGTAGCCTGCCAGTCCAGCGGCAAAGGCCCAAAAGTTACTCTCTCTTTCCTCTGGAAGCTCTTCTTTCATTACATTTAAAATGACACCCCCTGCAAGCAGGGCAAATAGCACTGCAATAATGCTTTCATCTACTTCCCAGATGAGGCCGATTGCCCAGCCTATCACTATTGCGCCAGCAAGAAGCCATCTTCCAATTCGGTCATATATTTCCTTGTGCGCCTCCCTAAGCGCATGGTCGCTCGTGATGAAATGGACGGCCAGGGCTATAAAATAAAATACCAGCCCCTTTACCGTTTCCTGTTCTCCATCAAGCAGCAAGTATCCTATCAAACTGTTATAAAGGAAAAAAGAAACGATATGGATCCAAAACACGCCCATAGTAGCCCTGTCCAGATTATTTTTCTCTTGCTGTCTTTTCTTTGAGTTCTTCACCATACGTTCCAGTCCATAAAATATGGCCAGACCAAGCATCGCTACTATGTATGTATGATTTTCAAAGAAGTTCAGGGCGTCAGATTGGATACTCTTGTCAAGGACCTCGTTATGTTTATTCAACTCAGGGAGCAGGTGGATGAATACGTATGCTACAGAAATGCCTCCTGCAGCTGAAAGCAGTCGGCTTCGAGGTACGTTGTCGAGGAAAGGTACATATCTTGAAAATAGATGGATTGAAACGAATCCAGCCGCTAATATGAAAGTAATAAGTAACAATGCTTTGCTCCTTTGCTTTTTTTACTTAATTGCCCTTTCGCACAGGGAGCAAAACATTTCTTATCTGACTGACCTCCATTGCATCGCTTTATTCTCCAACTCCTTTACAATCGGGGATTTTTCTGAAATATAGGATTCAATATCATACTCATATTTTTGGGCAGCTTTTTCTTTTACTTCAGCGTATTTTCTGGCTTCTCGTGGGTGAGCCCTTAAGTAATCGCGAAATACAAGATGCCTGTGCAATTGATGGCTGCCTTTTTCAAAAGAGTGCAAATGAACTTTTCGCACTCCATTTTCGTCATGTTTTTGAAAATACCGCCTCCGAGGGATGCCGTTTTCCCCTTTCGCCTCGTAGCCAGCACCCTCTATGGCAGGGGTTGCCTTTTCAACTTGCTCAAGGCTGTCAGCGGCTAACATGATGTCTATGATCGGCTTGGCGCTAAGTCCAGGGACAG
This sequence comes from Mesobacillus subterraneus, assembly GCF_020524355.2. Classification (NCBI taxonomy): domain Bacteria; kingdom Bacillati; phylum Bacillota; class Bacilli; order Caryophanales; family Bacillaceae; genus Mesobacillus; species Mesobacillus subterraneus. The sequence goes on along the minus strand of NZ_CP129019.1, from coordinate 1,200,380 downwards.
ATGTACTGCCGATATGGTAGATTTCCACTTCTGCTGGTAAAAAGATGGATTCCAGAAGTTGCTTCTCCTTTCCGAAAAGCGTTTTCCATTCATGATTATATGGAACTACTTCCACTCTTCTTCGGGTCATTTGAACCTCTTCCAATCCATGTCGCTTTCGGAGAGCAATTCTTCAAATGATTTGTTCTTCTCCCTTAAACGCTTCTCTTCCTTCTTGCGATCCCATTCAGCCTGCTTTTTCTTTTCTTCCTCCTCCTTTAATTGTTGTTGCTGGTCTTTTAACTTTTGCATGATATCCTGGTTCAGGAGATCGCCCAGTGTTGCTGGTTTTTCTTCTTTCTTTACTTGTTGCTGCTGGCGTTTTTGTTTCTTTTTCATCGTTGATCCCTCTTCTTTGCTCAGCTGAAGCAGATTAGCTTAGCCTATTTTTTACAAGATTATATCATGAAAACTTTTAAGTTAAATATCTAACAGTTTTAAAGACGAAGGAACGCCCTTTAACAGGCGTTCCCGATTAATCAATATGCGTCTAAGACAACTGAGTCGTCTACCTGGAGTTCAGGTTCTGTTGATTTGATGACATCGTCGACTGTGTAGCCTGAAGCTACTTCTACAAGCTTCAGTCCAAAAGGTGTTACGTCAATGACAGCCATATCTGTGATGATGCGGTTGACAACACCTTTTCCTGTCAGCGGCAAGCTGCATTCCTTAAGGATTTTCGCATCACCACTCTTGTTCACATGCTCCATGATCACGATGATTTTTTGTGCTCCGTGGACAAGGTCCATTGCACCGCCCATACCTTTAATCATCTTTCCTGGAATCATCCAATTAGCAAGATCTCCAGCTTCAGAAACTTCCATTCCGCCAAGAATAGCGATATTGATGTGTCCTCCGCGAATCATTGCAAAGGATTCTGCAGAATCAAAATACGCAGCCCCTGGAATCGCGGTAACCGTTTCTTTGCCTGCGTTGATCAAATCGGGATCGACGCTGTCCTCGGAAGGATAAGGTCCAATCCCAAGCAAGCCGTTTTCAGACTGTAGGACTACCTGCTTGTCGTCGGAAATGAAATTTGCAACCAGTGTCGGCATCCCGATGCCAAGGTTTACATAAAAACCATTTTCGATTTCTTTTTCAGCCCGGCGCGCGATTTTCTCCCGGACATTCCCTTTGTTTTTAATCATATGCCTTCTCCTTTCTTGATCAGCCAGAGTTAAGAGTTAACTTCTCACTGTCAGCCTTTCAATCCGTTTCTCCTGATTGCCCTCAATCAGTGTCTGGACATAAATGCTTGGAGTATGGATACTGTTCGGATCTAATTCTCCAACCTCATATAAATTCTCGACTTCAGCAATTGTGACCCTGCCGGCAGCTGCTATCATCGGATTGAAGTTCCTCGCTGTTTTATGATAGACCAGGTTTCCCATTTTATCGCCCTTCCAGGCACGGACTATGCTAAAATCCGCTGTCAGTGACTCTTCAAGGAGATACTCTTTGCCATTGAACATGCGGGTTTCTTTTCCTTCAGCAATTGGAGTTCCTACTCCTGCCGGTGTATAGAAAGCCGGAATGCCAGCTCCGCCTGCCCTGATTTTTTCCGCCAGCGTTCCTTGTGGGATCAATTCGACTTCGATTTCACCAGATAATACCTGTCTTTCGAACTCTTTGTTTTCCCCAACATAGGAACCTACCATTTTCTTAATCTGCTTGTTTTTAAGCAGCAGCCCAAGGCCCCCAGTCATCAACTCCACAGTTATTGGAGATGACAGTCAGGTCTTTCACCCCTTTTTCAACAAGTGCGAGGATGACATTTTCCGGGATCCCGCACAGACCAAAGCCGCCAACCATCAATGTTGCGCCATCTTGGATTTCTGCTACAGCGTCTTGAAAGGATGTGCAAATTGTTTTCATCGTTCTTCCCCCCTTTGACTATGGAAGCACGGGCAAATGCCGGTGCCTGATTTATTAAGTTACAAGATTTATAGGCTTAAGCGAGTTCCACAACTGTTGCGACACCCTGCCCGCCGCCTATGCACAGTGTAGCAAGACCGGTCTTTGCGTTACGGCGCTTCATTTCATGGATCAGTGTAACAAGGATTCTGGCTCCACTCGCTCCGATTGGATGGCCCAGGGCAATCGCACCGCCATTTACATTTAGAATGTCCTTGTTAAAATTAAGCTCACGATCGACAGCCAGAGACTGAGCGGCAAATGCTTCATTCGCCTCGATCAGCTCGATGTTTTCCATCGTCATGCCCGCTTTGTTCAATGCTTTCTTAACTGCGTCAACTGGTCCGATGCCCATGATGCTTGGGATCCACACCTGCGCTCGCATTTCCCTTAATGACAACGAGCGGTTTTAAGCCAAGCTCTTCAGCCTTTGCCCTGCTCATGACAACCAATGCAGCAGCTCCATCATTGATTCCTGATGCGTTCCCCGCCGTTACACTGCCATCCTTTTTGAATGCCGGACGAAGGCCGCCAAGCTTCTCAGCAGTTGTCCCTTTTTTTTGGGTACTCATCCGTATCAAAAACGACCGGATCTCCTTTTCGCTGCGGAATTTCGATTGGCACGATTTCATCCTTGAACGTGCCTTCTTCAATCGCCTTTGCTGCTTTTTCCTGGCTAGCTGACGCAAACTCGTCCTGCTCGCTTCTTCCGATTTCATATTTTGAGCACAGGTTTTCAGCCGTGACACCCATGTGGTAGTCATTGAATGCACACCAAAGGCCGTCTGAGATCATGCTGTCTTCGAGCTTCTGATCACCCATCTTGAATCCATCCCGTGCATTTTTCAATAAATATGGTGCCTGGCTCATATTCTCCATTCCGCCGGCAACGACAACTTCCGCATCACCTGCTATGATGGCTTGCGCTGCCAGGTGTACAGCCTTCAAACCTGAGCCGCATACTTTATTGATTGTCATAGAGGAAGCGCTTTCAGGAATACCCGCCTTAATCGCTGCCTGTCTTGCAGGGTTTTGTCCAAGACCAGCCTGAAGTACATTGCCCATGATGATTTCATCCACTTGACCAGGATCGACACCCGCCTGCTTCAATGCATCTTTAATTACAGCGGCACCGAGTTCTGGTGCGGAAATATTTTTCAAACTACCATTAAAGCTGCCAATTGCTGTCCTTACTGCAGCTACGATTACTGCTTCAGTCTTGCTCAAACTGCTCACCCTTTCTCTGGTTCTCACGTTTTAATTACTTCTATTGCTTTCGATAAAATCCCTTTTATTTTATCAAAATTTTATTTATTCTTGCATTTTTTAAAATATTCTATTTACAATTAAGGTATCTTAAGAGGAGGGTTATATCAAATGCTGCAGCTTCCCGAGAAGGTTGAAATAATTGAAGTTGGCCCGAGAGATGGGCTTCAAAATGAAAAGAATTTTGTTCCTACTGATGTAAAAAAAGCTTTTATAAATTCCCTGAAGCTTGCCGGAGTCAAAGAAATGGAACTTACTTCCTTTGTATCTCCTAAATGGGTGCCACAGATGGCAGATGCCTCAGAGATCGTTGCTGACTGTCTTGACAGCAATACAAGGAATATTGTCCTCGCTCCCAATAAAAAGGGTGTTGAACGTGTCTATATGACTGACTGCAAAGCAGTCGCTGTTTTCGTCGGAGTCAGCAATACCTTCAACCAAAAAAATATCAACAAAACGACTGCAGAGAGCCTTACGGAGGTTCTACCGTTAATCGCAGAGCTTAAGTCGAAAGACTATTTTGTTCGCGCATGCATCTCAACAGCTTTTTATTGTCCATATGAAGGCAAGGTTGAAGAAGATGAGGTCCTCGCATTATGCAGTAAATTCGTTGAGGCCGGGGTCGATGAATTGAGCGTCGCCGATACAATCGGCATGGCTGCACCCCATGAGTCCTATTCTTTATTTTCCAAACTAAAGGATGCCTGTCCGGATGTGCTGCTGACTGCACATTTCCATGATACAAGAAAGCTGGCATTGTCGAATATTTTTGCCGCTCTACAGGCAGGAGTCACCCGGTTTGACACTTCTGCCGGGGGCCTTGGCGGATGCCCGTTCGCCCCAGGTGCTGCAGGCAACGCTGCTACCGAGGATGTCGTCTATATGCTCCACAGGATGGGAATCGAAACCGGCGTCGATCTTGACACGCTGCTCAAGGCTATTGAGGTGATTCAGCCTCATATCTCAAGGACGATTGATAGTACCTATTTCAAGCTGAATTCTGTTACTGTTTAAGTTTTTGCATAAGCTTCCGCTCTTGAATCCATCTTATTAGAAGAGGTTATTTTGAAGAAGGGAGCATATTGCATGAGCCAAAAACGTGACAAAGGCTATAGCCAGCAAGGCAAGCCAAACGCAGATAATGTAAAACAGCAGATTGCCGCCGAGGATCTTGAAAAAGCGATTCACCCAACAAAGCGCCAGAATTCGCAGCAATAACGATGGGGGGACCGCCTGATTCGGCGGTCTTTTTTATGTTTGTTTTATATCCGCTAATGGTAAAATAGAGAAAATGAATTATCGGAGGGTTTAGCTTGAGAAAGGCATTCCGCGTGTTATTTTCTTTTTTGCTTGTCCTGACCTCACTGGGGGTTTTTATATCTAACAGAGTCATGTTCTTGAAAAAGAAAGATGATGACGAAATCTTTAACCGGGAAAAAGACGCTGGCCATCTGGTGCCAGATGAATATGAAGCACTGCCAAAAAGGGAAGTTAGCATTCCCTCTTCTCTCGGGTATCCTTTGAAGGCCGTCCTTGTCGAACCTCACGAGACAAACCGGTATATCATCATCGCCCACGGAGTTACCCAGAGCAAGACGAATTCTGTGAAATACATGAATTTGTTCCTCAACAGAGGCTTCAACGCAGTTATATACGACCATCGCCGCCATGGCGAATCTGGCGGTAAAACTACGAGCTATGGATATTATGAAAAATTCGATCTTAAATCGGTGGTAGATTGGCTCAGGAAAGAAAAAGGGCCGGATCTGCTTCTCGGAGTCCATGGTGAATCCATGGGGGCAGCTACGCTTCTCCTATATGCGGGCATGATTGAGGATGGCGCCGATTTCTATGTCGCAGATTGTCCGTTCTCCGACTTCAGTGAGCAACTCTCCTATCGCATCAAGGAAGAGGTTAAATTTTTGCCGCCAAGGTTATTGCTGCCAGTCGCCAGTATGTTTGTCCGCATCCGTGATAAATATTCTTTGAGTCAGGTATCTCCGATTGCAGTTATCGAAAATATTAAAAACCCAATCCTTTTCATCCATAGCCGCATGGACGATTTCATCCTGCCATCGATGACCGAGGCCTTGTTTGAACAGAAGCAAGGGCCGAAGAAGCTATACATGGCCGATAACGGCCTACACGCCCAATCCTACAGCGAGAACCGGGAACAATACGAGAAGGTGCTTGATGAATTTCTTGAGGAATATGTCTTCGCCGATCATGGAAGTACGAACGCAGATCATTAATACATGCTGAGCGAGGTTGTATCTTTTCAGCTCGTATAAATCCAATAGAGGTTTCTATTGGACACTTTTCTTCCGTGCCTACTTCCATTTGTCCGATAGAGACCTTCTATCGGACACTCTTCTTTGATTCCTGCTTCCGTTTATCCGCTCTTCTCCACAAAAAAAAAGACTGGCTCTTCTGAAGCCAATCTTTTACTGTTTTTCTCCCTGGCGATCCATTTCTTTTCCAGCACCGTCCAGTGCCCTGACTTCTTTGTAATCGCCAATTGCGTAATAATAACGTTCGTTTTCTTTTTCAAAGATTTCAATTTTGGTAAACTTTCCATCTGGTCCTGCAGCTTCAATGGTTTTGATATCGGGATTCACGATTTTCCCAAAAATCACGGGAAACTTCGTATCCAAAGTTCCGTCTTCTTTAAAGGTTGTGAAAGTGTCGGCATACAGGATCATGAAATCATTTTTATAATAAGTCCAGTGGTTATGCCCCGCATTTTCCCAGCCTTCTTTTTCGCTACCTTTGATATAGGCTACTGCGAGTGCGTCGAATGTGTTTGAGCCTTCTTTTTGCTCTGTTGTGTAAAAGATAAGCCATCCATCCTCGACTTTTTCCTTGTGGACGGTTTGTTTGATGTTGAACGGAATATCGTTTTGGATTGCTTCTCCCGCAGTCTTATAAGCGCACCCTGACAGCACAATCATGCACAAAACCAATATGGCTGACCTCCACAATTTCCCCATCTTTCTCCCCTGCCTTCTCATCAAACTTCTATGTATTTCTACACCCTTCTCTCTTATTTAACCTTTTTTTCAATTTTTTGTAAACTTAAAACTTCCTTTTATCATGGAAGCTCATTCTTGGATTCAGATATTCATTCGGGCTTTTTAATTGGAAGCACCCTGCTGTATCCTTATAATCAATTGTCATTTCTTCATCAAAAAAGACTTCCTTGGATTTTTCCATATAGATCGGAATCCCGTCTGTCTCTATCTTGTTTTCTTCCTCATATCGTTCACTTTCAAACCAGAGGGCAGCTACCCCACTTACTGCACAGCCGCATCCGTCTATATCATATTTCAATTTTATATACCCTTGTTTTCCTGAAATTTTTTCTTGAAGCTTGTTTAAAGCTGCTTCAGTGATCTTTAGTTTCATTAAACTGCACTCCCTTTCCAGTTTTTCATTTTATCATAAGAGAATCATTATTTCGTACGATAACCACTTGTCAATCTCAAAATAGTCTTGCAATTTTCCCGTTTAGCTTTTACTATCAAAGATAATTGTGACATTTGAAAGGGGTGCTTATTTTGACGAAAGTAACAATCAAGGTGAATGATAATGGTTCTTTAAGGATTTCCGGCGATGTTGAGCTGCTGGATGGGGCCGGCAATAAATATGAAACGAAGCCTGCTTTCTCGCTTTGCCGCTGCGGCCTGAGCAAAAACATGCCGTTCTGCGATGCTTCCCATAAAGGGAAATTCGAATCAGTCGTGCGTGCACCGGAAGCGGATGAAACGGAATAATATTTTTGAGGGCAATGGACAATCCATTGCTCTTTTTCATGAGGATATTTCTGGTGATTTTTTTTAAAATAAAAGCTCTCTCAGATTTCAAGTGAATCAAACTACCATTCATCCGCAATCCTGACATCGGCAATGTGTGTGATCCCGATACGATGGATTTCTTCGAATCTGTCAACGATATGGAGCTTCTGTCCAAGTTCATTCCAATAATGAATTTTCCCAATCACCAATTCATATTTCCTTTGCCTGAAATAGGTGATGCTGAGCGGGCGGTTATACTCCATCGCTTCGAGAATCGTTTCATTCAATTGTTCAAGCTGCTGTTCATCAAGCTGCTTCTCCGTTTCATATGCATCCTCCTGTGCCCAGTCACGCAGCATCTTGACATGCTCAGGAAGCATCATTGACGTCCATTTAATTCTTCCGCGGTCACGAATCACCTTGCTCTCCTCCTCCTTTTATCAACCCTTATGCCCGCCAACGAGTGCGGCGCGATGCCTTGCTGTTCCGGCTGCCGTATACGATACCGCCCTTAAGATAGCTGTCGAGCCGTAGCGGCTGCGGATCTGGTCCATTGCATAGCCCAGCTTTTTCTTTTTCCAGCCGTTTTTTTCAAAAAGATTCAATTGAAATTCACTGTCGGTGACGAGATTCCCGAGTGAAATCGAAATGCTTCGCACCGTCTTTCCCGTGTAGTTCTCGGCAAAAAGCTCGAGGCAGACACGATACAGGTCCATTGTAATATTGGTTGGGTCCTGAATTGTTCTTGAGCGATGGAAGCCTCCGCCGAATTCATCCTGGCTGTAACCGATCCCGAAGCTGATGGTCCGGCCAGCCTTACCATGGCTTCTTGCCCTGCGCGCGACTTCCTCGCTCATTTCGAGTATGACATGCTTGATTTCCTCTTCTTCTTTGTAATCCCGAAGCAGGATCTGGCTTTTCCCAAAGCTGATCTGCCCTTCCATGATTGGGGCACCGATATCTGAAAAATCGACTCCCCATGCGTGCCAGTATAGCTGATTGCCCATGATACCGAATTTTTTCTCCAGCTTCTCCAGGTCATAGCGCGCCAGCTGGCCGACTGTAAAAATGCCCATACTGTTCAGTGTTTTCTCGACACGGCGGCCGATTCCCCACATTTCCCTGAGCGGCGAGACATTCCACAGCTTCGTCTGGACATCCTCATAGGTCCATTCGGCAACGCCCTTTTTTTTTGCATCGAGGTCAAGGCAGAGCTTTGACATCAGCATGTTCGGTCCAATCCCGATTGCGCAAGGAAGCTGGAACTCACGCTCAATATCATCTTTGATTTTTTTTGCGATTGAAGCAGCGTCTCCCCAAAGCTTCGAAGCACCGTCTACCTTTATGAAGCTTTCGTCGACACTGTAGGTATGAATCGCTTCCTTTGGAACATAGCGATTGAATACACGGGAGATTTCTGTGGAAATTCGCAGGTAGGTGGACATCTGTGGATCAACGACCACAATTCGCGGATCATCGGGAATTTCAAATTTCCGTGATCCAGTCTTAATGCCAAACTCCTTTTTCAAACGCGGTGAGGCTGCGAGGACGACACTTCCCGGGCGGTCAAGATTCCCGACGACAGCCAGGTAGCAGTCAAGCGGATCGAGTCCAAGCATCACGGCGGAACAGCTCGCATAAAAGCTCTTCATGTCCACACATAAAATTTTATTTTGCGGCATTTCGCTGTAATCGATCATGTTCTTCTCTCCTTTCCGCAGGGATACCCACCAACAACAACAAGAACATCTGTTCCATTTCATTATACCCATTATATTAAGCGAATATGCGTTCGGTTTCAATGGTAATTTTCCGCCGGACTGACTTAATTAAGGGGGAAATGGTGGGTCATGCCAGGAATGGAGATATTTACGGAGGGTGTTTTAAAGGCGAACTTCCAAGTATAATCAGGGTGAGAGGTGCTAAGTTATGGATAAAAAACTCATTCGCAAGATGGTCCAGAAATGCCTCATCCAGTACCGGCATGATGGTTCACTGCCTTTCGGCGAGGCGGAATTCGAAGAAATTTATATAAAGATTGTGAAACAGAAAAATGAGGAGCCCGAAGCTGATTTGCATGACATCATCAATGACGCTGTTTATGAATTTTTGGCTACTTAAAAAAATCCCCTGAAAACTAAAGGCTGCCCTGGAATAAACAGGACAGCCTTTTGATTATTTTAATCTGATATTTGCTTCGCCGTTGATTGTTGCCGGATATTCATTCAACTTTAAGGTAATCGGGCCAGAAGTTGCTCCTTCACCGAAGTATGGGATCAAATAAGCAACTTGCTGTTCACCCGTGCTCCATCTGTAAGAGGCTGAACCGTCACCGATTTCATTCCCATTGCCGTCGACTGCCTGGTCGAGAGAAATATTTGTCGGTCCTTTCTTTGAACTTCTTTTGAAGGTAAGCATCAACTGATCCTCTTCTCTGCTGACTTGCAGCAATCGGCCGTCACTTGGAGCCTTCAGGATTTCCAGTTTATCGGGATCGACGATTAATTCGAGCTCATTTTTATTAAGTGCACGCACAGAATTGAAGCGAAGAAAAAGCTCCTTAGGTTTTTTAAAATAATTGCTTTGCAGGTAAAATTCCTTTCTGTTCTCCTCCGAATGGATCGAAGTGGTTCCATTATTAATTGCAGCCCATTCTTCTCCTGTTTCATCCACAAGCCTCAAATCCTCAAAGCCAAAAACCTGCTTGGTGTTCTGCTCGTTAAAATGGACGGTTACCCCAATTCTCGTAGGGTAAATGGACACTTCTTCGACAGTGATTTTCTGTCCTTCAAACTCAACTGTCTCATTTAAGACAAACACTTCTTTTTTATCCTTGAAAGCATCTTTATCAATCGAGAATGGAATTACCCATGTGTCATCCAGCTTAGCTATAGACTGACCATCTTCTGTTCTTCCTTCAGCGAGCTCAATACTCAGCTGCAAACTCTCTGAAAGATTATTCTGGTAAAACTCATATGTCGCCTGAAGCAGCTGCTCGTTATTCTCTGCATCATCCACCCATCCACCAAAAGAAAACACGGTTTCTTCAATGTTATTTCCTGCGCTGTCGGTCAGCCTCATGTTTTCAACCGAGATTTCCTTGTGTCCGCCTGAAGAGTCAACCTTATAAAACAGCACCATCATCTGCTCGTCAACAATCACCGAATCGAGGGTAATCTTGATGCCGTCATGTTCATCGGACACACCGATTTTTTGCGCGAAATCATTTTCGATGGCAGAGGTCAGCCCTTTGTCATAACGGACAAGCTCTACAATCCTCTCCATCCCAGGTATCGCGGTGACATACGTAGCAAATGTCTCTGACGTCCTGAGCATCGCTGTAAAAGCAAAAATCAAGATTGCTGCTGACGCAAAGGTCCTCATATATAAAAGGTTTCTCTTCCGCTTTCCTTTCCCCTTGCTGATTCCGGCAGCAATGGCCTGGTCCAGCTGGAGTTCAGGAACTTCGATATTCTCAAGTGCTGCCTGAGCGTTTGTCAGCTTTTTTTCCTCGGCATTAAGCATAGCCTAATCCCCCCTTTTCCTCGAGCTGTACGCGAAGCTCTTTCAGCCCTTTGTTTAGCCAAGTCTTCACGGTACCTTCAGGGCATTCGAGAATCTCGGCAATTTCCTTTATTTTAAAATCATGAACATATTTCAGTTCGATGACCTGTCTTGTCTTGGGATCAAGCTTGCCAATCACTTCATCGACCTCAAGCCAACTGGACTGGTGCTCAGCTCCCATCAGGCTTATGAGATCATCGCTGACGAGAATTTTCTTTCTCTTCTTTAATTCATCATTGCAATAGTTTATTAGGATCCTTGTCAGCCAAGTCGTAAAATACTGCGGCTCCTTCACCTTCCGGATCGATTGGAACGCCCTGAAGGTGACCTCCTGCAGCGCTTCCACTGCATCCTCACTATTTTTCAGGTAGCTGAGGGCCATCCGGTACAGTCGTATTTTATGAAGTTGCATCAATTCGTAAAATGCCGCTTCGTCGCCTTTCTTTGCTCTATGTACGAGTTCTTGAAGCTCCAAAATGTCTCCCCCTGACTTTGTCTCTATCTATTAGACATCGAACGCGGAAAAAAGTTTTACTCAATTGAAAAAACCGCCAAAAATTTTACAAGGCGGTCTTCGAAAGATAAAAATCGATATTTCTACTAAAGTTATTTCTGGTTAAAAACTCTTTTGCCTAAAAGTTCAAATGTACGGGGGAAGAGCGAGTAGACAATGCTGCCAGGACTCATCCAGCGCGGCAAATTGATTTCACGAGTTCTCGTCATCATGCGGTTGACCACTTGTTTCGCCACGTATTCAGGCTGCAGCATAAAACGTTTGACATTTTCCACATAGGTACCCTGTTTATCTGCGACCTCAAAAAAGTTCGTAGCAATTGGACCCGGATTGACTGAAGTGACAAAGATATTCTCGTCTGCAACCTCCATTCTCAGGCTGTTCGTATACCCAAGCACGGCATGCTTTGTTGCCGAATATACACTTGATTTAGGTGTGGCAATCTTGCCGGCCTGGGAAGCTATATTGATAATATGGCCGCTTCTCCGCTGCTTCATTGCAGGCAGCACCATCGAGGTACAGGCCATCAAGCCGACGACATTGACATCGAACATCGTTTTGATGTCTTCAATTTTCGCTTCATGTGCATAATCAAAAATACCAAAGCCGGCATTGTTGACCAATATATCAACGTAGCGAATATCAGTAAGCACCTCTGAAAAGACCTGCTTGATTGCTTCAGGATCAGACACATCCAGCTTCTGGGCATGGACATTGATCGCATATTTTGATTGTAATTCCTTTTTTAAACTCTCAAGTTTATCGATACTCCTAGCCAGAAGGACGAGATTCGCTCCGCGCGCAGCGCAAAGCCTGGCAATCTCGGCACCAATCCCCCCGGAGGCACCGGTTATAATTATATTTTTCCCTTTTAAGGATGACATCGTCTTTCACCTCATTTTGCTGTATAAACGAAGGATGTACCTTCTTCTCTGACTGAAATTGCGTCCAGGGATTGTAAATAGTCAAGCTGGCCGACTGTTTCCGAAATGGTCAGATTCAGTTCACGCTCATATACTGTCGGGAAGAGCAATTTGCAAATCTCAAAAACAGTGAGTTCCCTGCCTTCAAGCATCCCCCTTACCTGCAATGCCCTGTCATGCTGGCGGGCAAGTCTTTTTTCGATCAGGCTTTGCAATTCTGTTATCTCTGTTCCATGTCCGGTGTATACAAGCCCAATCGGGTACTGCTGCAGTTTTTTTAGTGTTGCGTTATATTGAACCAGGGGCTTCGGCCTTTCCGTTTCGCCTGGAAGCGGCGGCTCCAGTAATGGATTGGGCGAAATGCCAGCAAGAATTGTATCCCCGGCAATCATTGTGCCGTCTTTTTCACGCAATAGCACGACATGGCTCTGGGCATGGCCCGGTGTCTCGATCACTTTCCACCCTGGCAATGCCGGAGCAACATCGTTTTCCTGAATAGTTCCAGTCAATGAACGATCGCAAGAAAATACTAATGTCTTTTTCATCACTTTCATCGAGGGCACAAAATACTGCTCTGGTATGGCTGATTGTAAAAAGAATTTTTGATAGAATTCCTGATGTTCCTTTTCAAATTCCGGCGTCCTGTTGATCCACCTTTCATTCAGCTGATGTCCAAATACGCTGAGACTTGGCGAAAAATAATCCAGCATTCCAACATGATCTGGGTGATCATGAGTCAGGATGACCTGTTCAATATCCTCCGGCTTCAGTTTCAAATCGGCAAGCTGGGATTTGAACGACTCCCAGGACTGCTCCGTCTTCGTTCCAGCGTCAACAAGTGTCAACCTGTCCCCTTTTATTAAATATGCGTTCACATCACCGACCGGAAAAGGCGTCGGCAAAGTCAGTTTGGCAATTCCATCTATCCATTCAGCCATATAATCTATACACCCCAAAACATTATTTTTCTATAAGATAAACGGTTTGTTAATTTTAGAAATCATTCAACTTTATAGCCCGTGGTATTTTTTCAATATAAAATTAAGTTTACCTTTAAAGCGGGCAAATGTCATTATTTTCAGATTTTATTTTCTGAAAAAACTAAAAATTTACCGATTTCCTCTTGACATAAGGGTTGTCTTTCTTGCATAATCACTATTAAAATTTCGTAAAATCTTAAAAAGCATTCGAGCAAGACGAGTAGACAGGAATGGTGTAAGAGAGTGGAGTCCACCGGCTGAAAGGCTCCGCCGCCCTCTTCGTGTTGAACCCTACCTTGCGAGCTGCCAGGCAAACCTGGACGTAGACCGGCGTTAACGGGTGTTGAGCTGCACTTTTTTCAGCGCTGGCTGAGGAAGTGAATGAAGGTGGTACCACGGAAGCATGGCCTTTCGTCCTTTTTTGGATGAAGGGCTTTTTTGTTTTTCCCTTGTTTACTAAACGTAAACGAAACAAAAATATTTTGGAGGCGATCTTGATGAAGAAGCTTGTTTTTGTTGGAGCAGGTTCGATGGCAGAAGCGATGATTTCCGGAATAGGGGCAAGCGGGCTTCTTCCGGGAGAGCAGATTTGGGTTACTAATAAACAGGATACTGACAGATTACACACTCTGGAGCAGAGGTATGGAATCAAAGCGACATATGATTCAGGGGCACTTTTTAAAGACGCGGATGCAGTCGTCCTGGCAATGAAACCGAAGGATGCAGCAGCAGCAATCGAGGAGGTCAAATCTTATTTACCAGAAGGAACGCTTGTCATTTCCGTCCTCGCTGGGATTTCGATTGAGACAATTGAGTCAGCAGCAGGAAAATCGCTGGCAGTAGCAAGGGCAATGCCAAATACCTCGGCTGCGATTGGCAAATCGGCAACTGCCCTGGCAGTCAACTCCCTGGTGAATGAAATGCAAAAGACACTGGTGCAGGAGCTTTTTAACACGATTGGCATGACAACAAACGTTGAGGAATATCAGCTTGACGCAGTCACAGGATTATCAGGAAGCGGACCAGCGTATATTTATTACCTTGTTGAAGCGATGGAGAAAAGCGCCGCCGAAATCGGTCTTGAAAAGCAAACCGCAAAGCAGCTGATTATCCAGACGCTACTGGGAGCGGCAGAAATGCTGACGAAATCGGATAAGGAGCCTGCCCAGCTTCGCTTTGAGGTGACCAGCCCGGGCGGTACGACCGAAGCTGGAATCAGCATTCTTGAGCAGCATGGCGTCCAAACTGCTTTCGTTTCTTGTATAAAAGAAGCCACAGCCCAATCAAAAAGGCTTGGCCAACTGCTTGGCAATGAACTAGCAGCCGCAAATCGCCCGCTCTAAAATTGCATTTGGGCCTTGGGCCCTATGTTTCTCTACAATGGAGAAAAACAACAGGGACGTGTGCTTGGTGCTTATCATTTTACTTTCTTTGACTTTGGTCATCTGGATTGCAGCGACGATTGACGCTTTGATTGGTTTCAGGAAATTGGATTCCCTTGAAAAAGCTGAAGCTGCTGACCGGGGACCACTGCTCAGCGTAATCGTGGCTGCCAGAAATGAAGAGGAACATATTGTCCAGAGCGTTCGCACGCAGATGATACAATCCTATCAAAATGTTGAATGGATTTTGGTAAATGACCGCTCCGAGGATGGAACAGGTCAGGTGATGGAAGACTTAAAGAAGTCAGATTCGAGAATCAAAGTCATCCATGTCGAGAGTTTGCCAGAAGGATGGCTCGGCAAGAACCATGCTCTCTATAAAGGCTGCCAGCTCGCAGCTGGCAACATGCTCTTGTTTACGGATGCTGATGTTATGTATCATCCCCAGGCTTTTTCAAAGGCGGTTGGCTATTTTCAAAAGCATGAGCTCGATCATTTGACCGCGACTCCGAACCTTAGTGCAAGGCAGTTTTGGCTAAAAGCCTTCGTTGCCTTCTTTTTGTTTGGCTTTTCTTATTACAAGAGGCCGTGGCTTGGCAATAATCCACGTTCTAAAACGGGAGTCGGCATCGGTGCGTTCAATATGATTTCCCGGTCGGCCTATGAAAAAGTCGGCACCCATGAATATATAAGGATGCGGCCTGATGATGACTTGCAGCTGGGAATGATGGTAAAGCGTCAGGGGCTCAAGCAGAGGATCGTCACTGCTATGACGCTCATTGAAGTGGAATGGTACCAAAGCTTGAATGATGCATTAGCTGGTCTTGAGAAAAATACCTTTGCCGGTCTTCACTACCGGATCAGCATGGTATTATTTTCAGTATTTGGTGTCTTTGTTTCCCAGGTTGTGCCTTTCTTCACTCTTTTTTCAACAAATCATGCTGTTGCCATTTTAAGTGCTGCCAATCTCGTATTCCTGGCTTTCCTTTATGTGATGGTTACAAAGAAGATGACGAAATTTTCACCATGGCTGTTCTTTGTCCTTCCGTTCACTGCCCTGCTGTTCATTTTCTCCATCCTGAGAGCCAGCTACCTGACAATCAAAAGAGGCGGTATCATCTGGCGCGGAACGAAATATACGCTTGCTGAATTAAGAAAAAACACATTGCGGTGAGTACAATTTTTCCTTTCCTCAGGGAGCCCTGTTATACTTAAAATATATTTTGATAAACGAAATAAAAGGAGGCACCAGGATTGGAAAAGAAATTATTTTCCCCTTACAAAATTAAAGATTTAACTCTGAAAAACCGGATTGTCATGGCTCCGATGTGTATGTACTCATGCGAAAAAGAAGACGGGATTGTCACAGACTTCCATATGACACACTATGTGAGCCGAGCTGTCGGTCAGGTCGGCCTGGTCATTCTTGAGGCAACTGCAGTGACGCCGCAAGGACGGATTTCCCATCAGGACCTGGGAATCTGGAGCGATGAGCATGTGCCAGGTCTGACAGCTTTGACGGAACAAATCAAGCAGAGCGGTGCAGCTGCTGGGATCCAGCTGGCACATGCCGGGCGAAAAGCAGCATTGCGTAATGAAATCATCGCGCCTTCTGCTTTAGTGTTTGACGAGAATTATAAAGAACCGAAGGCTATGACAGTCGAAGAAATTAAGGAAACCGTCGAGGCGTTCAGGCTTGCTGCAGAAAGATCAAAGCATGCTGGCTTCGATGTCATTGAAATTCACGCTGCACATGGCTATTTAATCAACCAGTTCCTCTCCCCGCTTACGAATAAACGAGAGGACGAATACGGCGGCACTGCCGAGAAGCGCTTCCGCTTCCTTCAGGAAATTCTTGAAGAGGTAAAGACGGTATGGGATGGACCTCTGTTTGTCCGGGTTTCAGCTAGTGACTATCATGATGCTGGCCTGACCATCGATGATTATGTGACAATTGGTGCATCACTAAAAGAACTGGGAGTTGACCTGATTGATGTCAGCTCAGGCGCCGTTGTCCCAGCAAGAATCAATGCCTATCCAGGCTACCAAGTTAAATTCGCTGAAAAAATCAAGCATGAAGCTGATGTAGCTACTGGTGCAGTAGGATTGATCACGACAGGAATCCAGGCAGAAGAAATACTGCAGAATGATCGCGCAGATTTAATTTTCATCGCCCGCGAACTGCTGCGAGATCCATACTGGTCAAGGACAGCGGCTAAGGAGCTTGGAACGAGTATCGAATCTCCTAAGCAATATGAACGAGGATGGATATTCTAAGCTAAAACAATTTTAATTCTAAAGAGGCTTTTCCAGAGTATAGCTTTGGGAGGCCTCTTTTTTGCTTTGTACCCTTTTAACCAAAATTAATATGCATGACGGACACTTTCTTGCGTTTTTCATGAATTTCTGTCCGTCATAGCCTTAATGACGGACACTTTCTTGTGCATTTCATGAATTTCTGTCCGTCATAGCCTTGATGACGGACACTTTCTTGCGTTTGCCGTGAATTTCTGTCCGTCATAGCCTTAATGACGGACACTTTCTTGTGCATTTCATGAATTTCTGTCCGTCATAGCCTTGATGACGGACACTTTCTTGCGTTTGCCGTGAATTTCTGTCCGTCATGACCTTGATGACGGACACTTTCTTGTGCATTTCATGAATTTCTGTCCGTCATAGCCTTGATGATGGACACTTTCTTGCGTTTGCCGTGAATTTCTGTCCGTCATGACCTTGATGACGGACACTTTCTTGTGCATTTCATGAATTTCTGTCCGTCATAGCCTTGATGACGGACACTTTCTTGTGCATTTCATGAATTTCTGTCCGTCATAGCCTTGATGATGGACACTTTCTTGCGTTTACCGTGAATTTCTGTCCATAATATGCCTAAGATCATTTTACTCATGCTTTAACACCATAGAAAAGAGGCTGTCATCAAACAGCCCCTTTTTCTATGAAATTCTTAATTTAACAGTCTTTTTCGAGCAAAATTCTCCGGTACATATTCCCGAACATGACTCCTTCATCAAAAATCAGCCTAACATTTGTCTTTTGCGTTTCGGAGATTTTCTCAAAAGATACACCGATATCCGTTCCAAACAGCTTGATCACATGCCTAATAGTCTTTTTAAAAGTGGATAAGCTTTTCCCCGGCTCTGCAAATTTATCGAATACCAGCACCAAGCCATCCTTTCGGCAAACTCTTACCATCTCGCCAAATGCCTTTCTGCCGTCAGGAACTACTGACAATATTAAACTTCCAACAACGTAATCAAAGGCACCATCAGTGAAATCGAGCTGTTGGGCATCCATTTGCAAAAAAGTAATCTTCGAGTTTCGATATTTATCCTTCGCTTTCTGAAACATATCTTCTGAATAATCGATCGCGGTGATTTCCAAGTTTTCATGGGGCAATCTATCGATGTCAGCACCTGTTCCGACACCAACGAACAGCACCTTATCTCCGGGCTTGAAGTGGATATCTTTAAATAATGCATCTCTCGCCTTCGAAAAAGGGCCAGCATTGAAAATGGCATCATAAATTGGCGCCCAGCCTTTGTAGATAACCTTATTCCAAGAGTTTTTCATTTTACCCACCCCAGCCCGAATGATTTTAAACTTTCAATAAAGTTAAACCTTATTTGCTTTTGGTCTTGCATTTAAGGAAATTAATATCACTGACATTGCGCAATCGTCTATTTATCCTTGACTCTCAAAAGCCTCAAGCCATTCAGAGTAACAATCAAGGTCGCTCCCATATCTGCAAAAATCGCGATCCACAGGGTGAGCCAGCCGGGGATGACCAATAGCAGTGCCAGCAATTTCACGCCAATTGAGAAGGCGATGTTTTGTTTGATGATTGCCAGAGTTTTGCGGCTCAATTTAATCGTGAACGGCAGCTTTTTCAAGTCATCGGACATCAGGGCGATATCCGCGGTTTCGAGTGCCGTATCGGTGCCTGCTCCGCCCATCGCGACTCCAACCGTCGCAGCGGCTAGTGCAGGTGCGTCATTGATTCCATCTCCGACCATCGCGACTTTTCCGTGGTTTTTCTGCAGGGCTTTTATGAAATTGAGCTTATCTTCTGGAAGCAAATCGGATTCAATATCAGACACACCAGCCTGGCTGCCAATGGCCTTTGCTGTTCCTTTGTTGTCACCAGTCAGCATGATTGTTTGTTCAATACCAAGCTCATGCAGTCGGGAAACGACTTCCCTGCTCGACTCTCTTACTTCGTCCGCAACCGCGATCAAAGCAAGTACTCTAGACTTAACTCCTGCAACCATGACTGTTTTGCCCTCAGACTGCAGACGTGAAATTACTTCAGCTACTGCACCGGGGATTCCACCTTCAACAATTTCTCCAAGGTAATTAGGACTGCCGATATAATAAGTAATTCCGTCGACAGTTCCCTTTAAACCTTTACCGGTTACCGATGTGAAATCTTCTATTACTTGATCCAAGTAAGGTACTGCGTCTGCTTCTGCTTTACGGACAATCGCAGATGCAAGCGGATGCTGTGATTTATTTTCAAGGGCGGCAATTACTGCAAAAAGGCCGCTTGAATCTTCGCCAGATACCATTTTGAAATCGGTAACAGCTGGCACTCCTTTTGTGAGCGTCCCAGTCTTATCAAAGGCAATTGCTTTCAGTGCCCCCATTTCCTCAAGGTGGACGCCACCCTTTACAAGCACACCATGTTTAGCGGCATTGCCAATCGCTGTCACGATTGAAACTGGTGTTGAAATGACAAGGGCACACGGGCAGCCGACAACGAGGACAGCCAGGCCTTGATAAATCCACTCGCTCCATCCTGCACCGAAGAATAGGGGCGGAACAATAGCGACCAAAAATGCGATAAGGATAATAATCGGTGTGTAATACTTGGCGAAGCGGTCAACAAATGCCTGGGAAGGGGCCTTTTCCGCCTGTGCCTCTTCGACAAGGTGAATGATTTTGGCGATTGTGGTATCATCGACCAGTTTAGTGATTTTAACCTCAATGAGACCTTCTCCATTCAGCGTACCGGCAAACACCTCATCGCCTATGTTCTTATCGGCTGGTACAGATTCCCCTGTGATTGCCGCCTGGTTGACAGCCGAGAACCCCGCAAGCACTTCCCCATCCATGGCAATTTTCTCGCCGGGTTTTACAATCATGATGTCTCCGACTTCTATTTCATTTACGTTTATGCTGTATTCCCTGCCATTCCTGCGGACCAGCGCTTCTTTTGGGGCGATATCCATTAACGAACGAATCGAGGCTCTTGCCTTATCCATTGAATATCTCTCAAGCACTTCACTAATCGCAAACAAAATAACAACGACAGCACCCTCGCTCCACTCGCCAATTATGGCAGCACCGATGATGGCAACAGTCATCAGTGCCCTCATGTCAAAATCGAGTTTGAGAAGATTCTTTATCCCACTCTTAAACAGGGAGTAGCCACCTACAATAATGGCTCCTAAAAATAACAAGATGGCCGGCAAGCTTTCTTCGCCATAATTAAACTGGAAAAAATACGCGGCAATGATCATAACTAAGCTGATCAGTACCGTAAAGTTTTCCTGCCAGAACGGTTTCTTTTTTTCAGGGATAATCTCTGCTTTATCCGGGTAAAGCCGCAGGTTCTCAAATGCGCCAGCTTGCTCCAGTTCTTCAATGGAGGCTTTACCGAAAACAGTCAGCTTGGAAGCGCCAAAATTAACTTTTGCATCAAAAACACCATCCAGGTGTTTTACGTTCTTTTCGAACTTTCCGGCACAGCCTGCTCAGGTGAAGCCCTGTACCCGGTATATGGTTTTCTCGCCAGATTGCGCTGCTTCAGTCATTCAACTCCATCTCCTTTTGATGTTCAAACGCTAGGTGAATCAATTGCTTCACATGGTCATCCACCAGTGAATAATAAACAAGCTTTCCTTCTTTGCGATACTTAGCAAGCCCTAGATTTTTCAACAGCCTCAAATGGTGTGAAGCTGTTGCTGTAGACGAGTTTACGACCGCTGCTACATCACAGACACAAAGCTCTTTGCCAACATATAGTGAGTATGCAATTTTAATCCTAGTTTCATCTGATAAAGCTTTGAATATTTTTGCTGCTTCAAAAGTATTTTGTTCCTTTAACCCAGCAGCTACCTGTTCAACTTTATCATTATGGACGCAATTGACCTGACAGACATCCTGCTCCTTCAATCTGCTCACCCCATTCATTCAAATGATCTTTTGACTATATCTTATTCAAATATGTGTTTGATTGTCAAACAAAAATACATTCAAATGATCTTTTGATTATACCTTATTCAAATACGCGTTTGATTGTCAAACAAAAATAAAAAACCAGGATATCTCCTGGTTTTAAAGGTTAAGCGATTTTCTCATTCTGACGCTCGGCAACCTTCTTGAAGTAAAACCCTAATTTGACGAGGCCAACTGCGGTCAAGGATAGAATCATATTAAAGAAAACTGCGAATATCGCAAGATCCATTACTTCAAAGATGACGGCATATAAAAAACCAGCTGCTCCAAATAGTGAAATCGTGATGAGAAAATGCAACCTTGGGAAAAGAAAAGTAATGATACCACTAAACAATAGGACAAGTGAACCCATGATAAATAGATGAAGACCGAATAATAGCAAAAACTCCAAAATAATTCCCCCAGTATTACTGTTGCTGGTCTGATGGAAATGGTTCCACCACTTTCTAATTCCCTCTGGGTTCTTTTTTTAAACTAAAAGACTCTAAATTCGGTCATCCCATATTCGATTTAGCATCGTTTTTTCACTGGAAACGACAAGTTCGAATACATCCGGATTCGTCATTTCCATCAGGCAGTCGTAACCGAAACTTTCATTGAAATACCGCATGAGCAATGTAGTCATGTTACCATGGCTGACTAGTAAAATGTGGTCATGTTCTGAACATAATAAATCCTCAATCAGTGATTTCGCACGATTCATCGCAGCTGAATGGGATTCTCCTCCTTCAAAAACAAGCTCAAAATCCTCAAAGGTTTGCTTTAGCTTATCACGCCAGTCCTCAAAATTGACCGTACTCAGCACTCTTTCTCCGAGTCTGTCATCTTCAAGGACCCTTATGCCCCTTGAATCTGAAAGTGGTTTAATGGTATCGACGGCTCTTTTAAAAGGGCTACAATAGATGAGATCTATTTCTTTTCGCTTGAAAAAGTCAACTAGTGCCATCGCCTGTTTCCTGCCGTGTTCAGTCAGTGGTGAGTCTACAGGCTGGCCAGTCGCACTTGCATGTCGTACAAGATAGATTGTTTTCAATCAAAACACCCCTTTATCCAGTCCTGTTCATAAGGTACGTTAATTTCCATAAAATCTTCTGAGACAACAGTATTGGCAAAAACTGTTCGTGCTTCCTTTTCAAGCTCCTTCCAGTCATTGCGGTCATACCTGGAGCTAATATGGGTCAGGCACAGTTTTTTCACACCAGCATTCAAGGCTGTTTCTGCGGCCTGCAGAGTAGTTGAATGGAAATATTCAAAGGCAAGTGTACCTTCATCTGCTGAAAAAGTTGCTTCGTGGACGAGAAGATCTGCATTTTGTGCAAGCACTTGAGCATTTGGACAAACCCTTGTGTCACCCAAAATCGTGACAATCCTTCCTTTTTGCGGCGGACCGACAAATGCAGCAGGATCGATGACCGTTCCGTCGTCCAATATGACTTCTTCCCCGTTCTTGATTTTCCTGTAGTCAGGACCGGGCTTCACCCCTGCACTTTGAAGCTTGTCAGCAAGCAAGGTCCCGGGACGATCTTTTTCCTTTACTCTGTACCCATATGAGGGGATTCCATGCTCTAACAGTCGTGCTTCAACGATAAACTGCTCATCTTCAAAAATGATTCCTTCCTTCAGCTCGATGATTTCAATATGATATTTCAAGTAGGATTTACTAATTCTCAAAGATACCTCGATATACTCTTTAATTCCGGGAGGCCCATAAACCGTAACCATCGACTCTCCTCCCTGGAAGGAACGGCTCGACAGCAACCCAGGCAAACCATATATATGATCTCCGTGCAGGTGGGTAATGAAGATTTTTTCAATCCTCCGCGGCTTGATACTTGTATGTAAAATTTGATGCTGAGTTGCTTCCCCACAGTCAAACAGCCATACAGTTCCCCGTTCCTCCAGCAATTTCAGTGCGATTGAGGTCACATTCCTCAGCTTGGCTGGGACGCCTGCCCCTGTTCCAAGAAAAAAAACATCCATAATCCTGACATCCTCCCGTACAAAATGCCTGCGATCCATACAGACAATTATTATTCATTTCAATATATCACAACTAGCTTTATTCAATGAAACCAAACGCCAGATTTACTCAGGCGGGGATAGTTCCACGCAATTGGAAGAAAACTAAGCTCAGTTTAAACAGTTGCTAATTGTTCTCGAAAGGGATAAAATTTTGTATTTGTAGAGTGTTTTTTTACATACATTTAAATTCACATAAAAGAGAGGTTCTATATTGTGGCACAAACCGAAAAACCAACAGCCTTAATCATGATCTTCGGGGCTACGGGAGACCTGGCAAACCGTAAATTGTTTCCTTCCCTCTATAATTTGTTTGAAAAAGGAAAACTGGACAAATTCGCGGTCGTCGGCGTTGCCCGCCGCTCACTTTCTAATGAAGAATTTCAGCTGAAGGTAAAAGAATCTGTGAAGCAAAATGGGGAGACAGAAGCTGACATCGACGAATTTGTTTCCAAGTTTTATTATCATTCCCATGATGTTACTGATTCAAGTTCTTATCTCGCTCTTGGAAAGCTTGCAGAAGAATTGGACAGCCACTATGAACTTAATGGCAATAGAATCTTCTACCTGGCAATGGCACCAGAATTTTTTGGAACGATTGCTGAACATTTAAAGAAGGATAAGCTTACTGACGTATCCGGGTTTAAACGCCTTGTCATCGAAAAGCCTTTCGGGCATGATCTTGAGTCAGCAAAAGTGTTGAACAAGCAAATTCGGAAAGCCTTTTCTGAAGATGAAATCTATCGAATTGACCATTATCTTGGGAAGGAAATGGTTCAAAACATTGAGGTAATCCGTTTTGCAAATGCGATGTTCGAACCACTTTGGAATAACCGATACATTTCCAATATCCAGGTGACATCAAGTGAAACGCTTGGAGTCGAAGAACGCGGACGCTATTATGAGAAAAGCGGCGCTCTAAGGGATATGGTTCAGAACCATATGCTGCAGATGGTTTCCTTACTTGCAATGGAGCCGCCTATCAAGCTGACGACAGATGAAATCCGTTCAGAAAAAGTACGAGTGTTCCGTGCTCTCCGTCCTATAAAAGGCGAGGAAGTCAATGAGTATTTTGTTCGCGGTCAATATGATCAAGGCAGCATGAA
Source organism: Mesobacillus subterraneus (assembly GCF_020524355.2). Lineage (NCBI taxonomy): Bacteria > Bacillati > Bacillota > Bacilli > Caryophanales > Bacillaceae > Mesobacillus > Mesobacillus subterraneus. Next base: position 1,176,621 of record NZ_CP129019.1, on the reverse strand, counting down.
TGAAACAGACGTCCCTGCATACCGCCAGGAGGAAATGGTCAACCCTGAATCGAATACGGAGACTTTTGTCGCTGGTAAGCTGATGATTGATAATTTCCGCTGGGCTGGAGTCCCTTTCTATATCCGTACAGGAAAAAGAATGAAGGCCAAGTCAACTAAAATTGTGATCCAATTCAAAGATATTCCGATGGATTTGTATTACCAGCCGGAGAAAACGGTGAAACCAAATCTTCTCGTCATTCATATCCAGCCTGAAGAAGGAATCACGCTTCACTTAAACGCCAAGAAATCCGGCCAGGGTACTGACGCTACACCTGTAAAATTGAATTATGCCAATAAAGGAATCGATGGGCTGAACACACCGGAAGCATATGAAAAACTCCTATTCGATTCATTGCGTGGCGATGCTACAAATTTCACGCATTGGGATGAAGTCGCATTATCTTGGAGCTTTGTTGATAATATTTCAGAAGTCTGGGAAAACACAAAGGAACCGTCATTCCCGAACTATACGTCAGGCTCCATGGGTCCTGACGCAGCAGACAAGCTGCTAGAGCAAGATGGATTCTTCTGGTGGTCACTTACTGAAATCGATGTAGAAAAATGCTAATAGAACATGAAATCCCGCCCTGGCAACAGGCGGGATTTTTTTGTTCATCCGAAGAACAAATCAAGGATATTAGAACCTGCAGAAGCATTTTTATTGTAAAACTCTGAGTATCCGCAATTCTTGCAGTAAACGACAGTAAACTGGTTATTTTGGAAATCAAACATCTTGGACAAGCCCGTTCCTGTCATCGCAACATCTTTCTGTCCTGCATCTTTGCTTCCGCACTTAATACAACCATTTCCGTTCATCTATTTCATCTCCTTTTTTACTATCTTACATCTACGACTCAGCTAAAAATTGGTTTCACTTTATTGCTGTTATAACGGGCTCTAAATTGGAATGAATAAAACCTCTTCATACTTTCATTCGGGCAGACAGCAAAGTTTACGGAGGAAGTCTACATAAAAGAAACCTAAAAGGGATAACTTATGTTTGTTCTATTTTTCAGACTAGAGGTGCAAACATGGAATGGCTTGGCCACAGTAATGAAGACTTCGATTTCAATATGTTTTCTGCGAGTCATTTTACGATATTGGCAATCTTTGTTTTGGTTAATACTTTCATTTTCATTTATCGAAAAAAATTAAGTGATGAAAGATGGAGGAAAGTGGAGCTGGCAACTGCATTGTCCTTAATCTTGATTGAGATCACGAATCATCTATGGATGTACAAGCATGGAGTCTGGAAAATAGGCCGATCGATGCCCCTGGAATTATGCAATATAGGCCTCCTGCTCGCAATTGGATTATTATTGACCAGGAAGAAGATCTATTTCGAGCTATTATTTTTCATTGCTTTATTAGGGGCAACACAAGCCATTATCACACCTGCATTAACTTACGATTTTCCACATTTCCGCTTTTTCCACTTTTTCTATGCACATCTGATGATTGTGTGGGTAACCCTATATTTCCTATGGGTAAAAGCTTATTACCCCACCTTCGGTTCCGTGGTAAAAGTTGTTCTATTTATCAACCTGATGTTGCCAGCAATCCTGTTCGTTAATAAGGTTGCTGACGGAAACTATTGGTTCTTACGCCATAAACCTAAAAGTCCAAGTTTCATGGATATACTCGGACCTTACCCATGGTACATTTTATCAATGGAGAGTTTATTGGTGTTTTTAAGTTTCATTGTATGGCTCTGTTTGCGAAGCTGGCTAAAAGATAATAAAAAAACTTCTTTTTCAGAGTCATGAAACTTCTTTATGGTTCCCGGTCTTCCTTTTCTTCACACGACCGGGCACATATTACTCAATTTGTGTAATTATATTTGTCATCCAAATGCACTTTTTTAGAAGACCTGAGGGATTTACGAAATTTTTTTTAAAAAAAGCTCATGGAAGAAAACTTTTCCACAAGCTATTTAAACATCAAAGCTGTTTTTTTATCAATTCAAGCGTTTTATCAATGATCATTTGCTGGTCGTTGTCCAGGGTAGCAACGTGATAGCTTTCTTTCATATGATGGATTGCTTTTGTTTCTGAGCTGATTCGATCGTAAATGGTTTGTGAATTATCAGGCGGGACAACATGGTCTTCGTCTGAAACAAATATTAAGGCTGGACAATAAACTTTCGAAAGGTTTTCTTTCACCGTTTTCATGAATGGCAGGATCTCTTTAATGGATTGCACCGGTGTTTTTTCATATGCGAGCTCCAATACTCCGGCCTTCTTGATATCAGACCCGATTGCATCCAGGAATCTTGTGCCTTCTAGCTCAAGGACTGGCTCCATTGCTGGTATTTCAACAGCCGCATTTATGAGGACAATCCCTCTGATCTCAGGGTATTGTTCTGCCATGTACAAGGTCAGCGTTCCGCCCATTGACAGACCAGTTACAAAAACCGTTTCACAACGCTCTTTTAACCAAGAATACCCTTCTTCTACCGATGCAATCCAATCTTGATAGGTTGTTTGTTCCATATCTTCATGATGTGTGCCATGCCCCCTCAATCTCGGTCCGCAAACAGTATAACCAACAGAAGCATATGCCTCCCCCAGTGGTCGCATACTCTGTGTAGAACCTGTAAATCCATGGGAAACCAATATACCTACAGAATTCCCCTCAAAATAAAACGGCTCTGCCCCTTCAAGAACTGGATAACTCTCTGTCATACTCTTCCCCTCCAATCTTAAGTTCCATCCTTTAAAAGTTTCGACTGGCCTTTTTGAAAATCCTCCATTCACAAATAACTTTTATAATAGAAAAAACACAGCGAACGGTAAATTCGCTGTGCTGCTTTCTTATTCCATCCATTCAGTATGGAAGATTCCTTCTTTGTCGATGCGCTGATATGTGTGTGCTCCGAAATAATCCCTCTGGGACTGAATCAGGTTGGCAGGCAAAGTTTCTGTCCTGTAGCTGTCAAAATATGAAAGAGCTGCAGAGAAGCTTGGTACTGGAATTCCATTCATGACAGCGGCTGAGATAATTTCTCGCAGCGACTGCTGGTAGCTTTCCGCTATTTCCTTAAAGTACGGATCAAGCAGCAGGTTTTTCAGAGCCGGATCTCGGTCGTATGCTTCTTTGATTTTTTGCAGGAACTGTGCCCTGATAATGCAGCCTCCACGGAAGATCATCGCGATATCGCCATAACTCAAATCCCAGCCGTACTCATCGGACGCTGCTCTCATTTGTGCGAAGCCCTGTGCATACGAACAAATTTTACTTAAATAAAGGGCCTTGCGGATTGATTCAATGAAAGCTTCACGGTCACCATTGAAAGGCTTTGATTCTGGTCCAGTCAGTACTTTACTCGCTTCAACACGCTCTTGCTTCATTGCAGAGATAAAGCGGGCGAAAACCGATTCTGTAATGATTGGCAGCGGTACTCCTAGATCAAGCGCACTCTGGCTTGTCCATTTACCAGTACCCTTTTGACCCGCTGTATCAAGGATCATATCTACAAGCGGCTTGCCCGTCTCGTCGTCCTTCTTAGTAAAAATATCAGCCGTTATTTCAATTAAATAGCTGTCAAGCTCCCCTTTGTTCCATTCAGCAAACACTTCATGAAGCTCTTGAGCATTTAATCCTAGAACATGCTTCAACATAAAATAGGATTCAGAAATGAGCTGCATATCTCCATATTCGATTCCGTTGTGGACCATTTTTACATAATGGCCTGCTCCATCCGGCCCAATATAAGTGGTGCATGCTTCTCCATTAACTTTTGCAGATATATCCTGGAAAATAGGCGCAACCAAGTCGTATGCTTCTTTTTGTCCGCCAGGCATGATAGAAGGTCCGTGAAGTGCACCTTCCTCCCCTCCTGATACACCAGTACCGATGAAGTGAAACCCTAGCTCGCTCAATTCCTTGTTTCGGCGCTGAGTATCAGCAAAGTATGTATTACCACCGTCAATGATAATGTCTCCCTTTTCCAGATGGGGCTTCAATTGCTCGATTGTCGCGTCCGTCGCTGCGCCAGCTTTTACCATCAGCAGGATCTTCCGCGGCATTTCAAGCGATTGAACAAACTCTTCAATAGTAAATGTTCCGACGATATTCTTGCCTTTCGTTTCCTCAAGCATTTCATCCGTCTTTTCCCTTGATCGATTATATACAGATACAGAATACCCTCTGCTCTCAATATTCATCGCCAGGTTTTTCCCCATGACAGCTAGACCAATGACTCCAATTTGCTGTTTTGACATAGTTCTGCTTCCTCCTTCATGAAAACTGTTTTAAATCATACAAACTAATTTAACAATGTACATATGAGGTTGCAAACAATCTAGTTTGTTCCTCTTTATTTTGACTTAAGCTTAAGCTGTTAAACATCCATCAAAAATCTTTTTACTCACTTTCATTGCTTCTTCTTTTTCTGAAGGAAATCCTTATTAAAACTCGTCCCTGCAGCGGTATTCTCCTTAGCCGCCGGCTTTTTCACTTGTGAGCCGGCACTCTCTATGATATTTTTGCCGTATTTCTCACGCAACTGGCTCATCGTATTGATTAGAGGTTCCTTTTTCGCATCCTGCTCATAAGAGAATAGGTCAAGCTGCTTGACTGCTTTGTCCGCTTCAAGCAAGTCGGTACCCGTTATTCCCAGCAGCCGGATTGGATCACCATTCCAATGCTTTAAAAAAAGCATTTTGGCAGCGGCGGCTATTTCGTCCTGCTTAGATACAGGATTCTGCAATTTTTGGCTTCGCGTAATTGTCTTCCTGTCCTTGAATCGTATCATTACACTAATGCTTGTGGCGACCGCTTCCTTCCTCTTCATCCTTGCAGCTACTTGCTCCGACAATCCATCAAGAACTTTCAGGAGCTCATGCTGATTCGAAATATCGCGTGGCAGCGTAGTAGAATTGCCGATACTTTTAAAATCGTACACAGAATCCGGATCGACCTGGCGATTGTCCTGGCCATTTGCTCTTTCCTTCAATCTTAATCCGTTGATGCCCAGCAGTCCTTTAAGCTGAATGTCATTCGCTGCTGCCAATCCGCCAATCGTATCAATTTCAATACTTTTTAGTTTGTCCGCTGTTTTTGTTCCTACTCCATGCATTTCCCCAACCTCGAGCGGCCAGAGGACTTTGGGAATGTCTCGCTTTCTTAAAACAGTTATCCCCATTGGCTTCTTCATATCCGAAGCCGTTTTCGCCAGGAATTTATTTGGGGCGACACCGATGCTGCACGGCAAGTCCAACTGTTCAAGGATTCTTTTTTGGATGCTTCCGGCTATCTCCAAAGGGGCTCCGAGGTCGGAGCAATCTGTTATATCCATATACCCTTCATCAATTGAAACGGGTTCTACGACCTCTGTGTACTGGCGTAAAATATCGAACATAGCAGCGGATGCTGTACGGTATCTGTCAAAATTCGGTTTTTTTATAATTAAATCAGGGCAAAGCTTCTTGGCTTCCCAAAGAGGCATGGTTGTCCGTACGCCAAACTTCCTCGCTTCATAGCTGCAAGTGACAATGATTCCACGTCGTTCTTCCGGATTGCCGGCAATTGCCAGTGGCTTGCCCTTCAAATCAGAATCGTATGCCATTTCTACTGAGGCATAGAAGCTGTTCATATCAACATGCAAAATGACTCTGCCCTTTTTTGGATACATTTCTTTCATGATCCCACTTCCCAAATATACGTTCCCTCTTAGTTTAACAAAAAACCGGCTTCAATACTTACGAAAAGACTGGATACAGCCAAGGTTGAATATGTGAACTTTATGTGAAGATATTGAATAATCCTTTAAAGATTTAATTAAACAGACCGATATATAGTTATATGACAGAGAAAAGACGGAGGCGTACGAAATGCAACACTGGTCGATTGGCAGAAAATATGCAAGCGTTTTCGCGTTTATTATGGTCATCTTCCTGGCTAGCTTTATTTATTTATCATCGGTTTTATCTAATCTCCAAGGAGTAATTAATCTTGCTGAGGAGAAAAGTGATTATGCGATCATGATTAGTGAAATGGGAGCTTCTTTCCGGCAGAAATATATTATTATCACTGACTACATAACAGATCCGAAACCGGAACTTCTAGAATTGTATAAAGAAGAGTCTAAGCAATTTAATGCTTCGTCAAAAAAACTGAAGGGATATGTAAAATCAGAAGAAGCAAAGACATTGCTTACTGCGATTGAGAATATCGATCAACATATGAATAAAGTCTGGGAAGAAGACATTTTTCAGACTGTCACGGAATTCAAACAGAATTATGAACAGGTTGATATATATACCCAAACCAGCTTGAAGAACAAAGCAGAAACAATCCGTGATATGAACATCGAAAAGTTAAATGCTCTCAGGACAACGATTCTTGATGACAGGACAAAGCTTATGAAGGAAACCAATTCTTCAATAGCTTCGATGATTCGAAACACTTTCATCCTTATAATCGTTGCATTCATTGTTTCATCTGTAGCCATGTACTTCGTCTCCCGCAACATCAGCAAAAGCCTTGAAAAAGTAGTCGCATACTGCAAAAAGCTCGCTGCCGGTGAATTAAATGTGCAAGCTTTGGAAGCGAAGAGCAAGGATGAAGTCGGCCACATCATTCTGGCAATGAACCAATTATCCGGGAACTTGAAGGCATCAATTTCAACTATTCTTGCGTCTTCTGACCAGGTAAATGACATGTCGAGAAACTTAAAACTCAATGCTGAAGCTACGACTGAAGCCAACAATGAAATTACCACATCGATCATGCAGGTGGCTTCTTCATCTGATGAACAAGTGAAGATATCGGAAAGAACAAATGAAGCGGCAGAAAATGTCTCTTCTCAATTAATTGAAGTTACCGGGTCATTAAAAGAAACTCTTTCTACAGCCTCTAGTACAAAGAAGAAAATTGAGGAAGGCAAACAGTATGCTTTTAACGTGACTGAGCAGATGGATCAGATTAACGGCAAAGTAACCGAGTTAGCGACCGTCATTCATTCATTGAAAAATAATTCACAAGAAATCCATAGAATCATTGAAATCATCACCGATATCTCAAATCAAACCAATTTACTGGCATTGAATGCTGCAATTGAAGCGGCAAGAGCTGGTGAGCATGGGAAAGGGTTTGGTGTCGTCGCCCAGGAGGTCCGTAAACTTGCTGAACAATCGGCTGGTGCGGCAGATAGCATACGTACGATTCTTGAGCAGACTGGAAAAGAAACCAACCAGGCCGTAAGCGTCATGGATGAAAGCCAGGTGACCGTGCTAAAAGGCAATGAGCTTGTGGAGAAAGTGGCTACAATTTTCAGTGAGATTGCTGAATCGATTGAGGAAGTAAGTTTGAAGGGCAATACGGTAAGTGAAGCAGTCATCAATGCTAATGAAAAGATGGAATCAATGGCACAGTCTGCTAATGAAGTGATTACCGCATCCTCCAGATCCGCACTATTCCTCGAGCAGGTAGCAGCAACGACAGAAGAACAGAATGCAACGATGCAGGAACTGTTGGATTCATCCAACAAGCTGTCAAGCATGGCTGAAGACCTGAGGAAGTCATTCTCCAGCTTTAAGCTATAAAAGGAAACAAGCTGACCCGGATTATTTTGGGGTCAGCTTGTTTGTTTTCGTGCCACTAGTTATGTAGTTCCTGCTTTTGCTGTTTCATATAGTCTTTGATCTCTTTGATTCCCTCTAGTGAGTGAATCAGTGTTTCCGGGTCGATGACCATGATCATCCGTTTTTCCAAATTAGCGATCCCCGTAATGAATTTCGTGTTCTGGTAGGCGATAAAGCCCGGCTGTTTCAAGTTTTCTTCTGGGATTTCAAGAATTTCCTTTGCATCCCTGACAAGTACACCCAAAGAAATATCCGATGTCTCCAGCACGACCAGTCTTGTCTTGTCATCCGCCTGAATTTCCCGATGATACAGGACCATTTCGAGATCGATGACCGGAATCAATTCTCCCCTTACCTTTGTGATTCCTGTGACATAATCAGGCATATGCGGAATCGCTGTCATCCCTTCCATTTTTTCAATTGAAACGACGTAAAGAATCGGAAAAGCGTATTCTTCATTCCCCGCTTGAAAAACTACCGTCTTACTGCTTTCAGCCATAGAAGTCCACACCCTTTAATAAATTTCTGTCTATCACTCTATGTATGTAGATTAGATCGTTCATGCTGAATGATGTCATTCGATGTGAAGGTCATTCTAAGTATTATATCGGAATCTATTAGGTCACTTTTAGGTTTTTTAAATCATGAGCAGGTTTTTATGGACATTTCAAGGGTTTCTTCTTTCATAAATGTCTATTAAACCTTGTTTATTGGCCATTTCGTGGGCTCACTCTTCCGGAAATGTCTATTATAACTCTTCTCAAAAACATAGTACCTGTTCCAATAAATATATAAAAGGCTTCCACCCAAGGAAGCCTTTCAATTCTTATTGTGCTGCTACTTCTTCAATTAATGCGATGACCATTTCGGCAAGCTTGTTGAGCTCTTCGATTGGCATTCTTTCGTTTGTTGTGTGAATTTCTTCATATCCTACAGCAAGGTTGACTGTTGGTACACCAAAGCCTGCAATGACATTTGCGTCGCTTCCGCCGCCACTGTGCAATAGTTCTGAGCTTCTGCCAATTTTTGCGGCTGCTTTTTTAGCAAGCTCAACGACCAGGTCGCCTTCACCGAATTTGAAACCAGGATACATAACCTGGACATCGACATCTGCCTTGCCGCCCATTTCCTGTGCAGCAGATTCGAATGCTTCCTTCATTTTCGCTACCTGAGCTTCCATTTTTTCAGGTATTAATGACCGGGCTTCGGCAAGGATTTCAACGTGGTCGCAAACGATATTTGTCTGCGTACCGCCCTGGGAAACGGCCGATATTCGCAGTAGTTTCCTCATCGATACGGCCTAGCGGCATTCTTGCGACGGCCTTGGCAGCAATCGTAATTGCGGAAACACCCTTTTCAGGAGCCACACCTGCGTGAGCAGTCTTGCCGTGGATAACAGCTGCAACTTTTGCCTGTGTTGGCGCTGCAACAATAATGTTTCCAACCTTGCCGTCACTATCAAGTGCATAGCCATATTTTGCTTTTACCAAAGATGAATCCAAGGCTTTAGCGCCAACTAGCCCTGATTCTTCTCCGACAGTAATGATGAACTGAATTGTTCCATGAGGAATTGTTTGTTCCTTCAGGACGCGAATCGTCTCAAGCATGACAGCAAGACCGGTCTTATCATCCGCACCAAGAATCGTCGTTCCGTCAGTCACGACATATCCATCTTTAATGGATGGCTTAACTCCCTTGGCAGGAATAACAGTATCCATATGAGAAGTAAAGTAGATTGTATCTACACCTTCTTTTGTACCTTGTAAAGTACAAATCAGGTTTCCTGCTCCATAGCCAGTTTGTGCCGTTGTATCGTCCTCGAAAACCTCTACTCCAAGGTCCTCAAATTTTTTCTTAAGGACGCGTGCAATTTCAGTTTCATACTTTGTTTCAGAGTCAATTTGGACAAGCTCTAAAAACTCATTCAATAAACGTTCGTTATTAATCATCCTAGCCGACCTCCAATTATGTATATACTACTAGAGTATAACGCTAATTGAATCTCAACACCAAACACAAAATCCTACAGCGGGATATTGCCATGTTTTTTGCCTGGTCTGTCTTCCTTCTTGGTCCGGAGCATTTCAAGAGACTGAATCAATTTAATTCGTGTTTCTCGCGGATCGATGACATCATCCACCATTCCCTGGCTTGCAGCGACATATGGATTCGCGAATTTCTCACGGTACTCATCGATTTTCTGTTGCCTTGTCTGCTCTGGATTGTCACTATTCTGAATTTCCTTCGCAAAAATAATATTGGCAGCTCCCTGAGGCCCCATTACAGCAATTTCAGCATTCGGCCATGCAAACACAAGATCCGCCCCGATGGATTTGCTGTTCAAGGCAACATATGCTCCTCCGTAGGCTTTTCGTAAGATAACGGTAAGCTTTGGAACTGTTGCTTCTGAATAAGCATACAGGATTTTCGCTCCATGGCGGATGATTCCTCCATGCTCCTGTTTGATCCCTGGGAAGAATCCAGTCACGTCTTCAAATGTAATAATCGGAATATTGAAGGAATCACAGAACCTGATGAAGCGCGAGGCTTTATCGGATGAATCGATATCTAGTCCGCCCGCCATCACCTTCGGCTGGTTGCAGACAAGTCCTACGACCTCACCTTTGATTCTCGCAAGTCCAATCACGATGTTTTTGGCAAAATCCTTCTGAATTTCAAGGAACGAACCTGCATCGACAACCTGCTCGATTACCTTACGCACGTCATACGGTCTTATCGCATCAAATGGAATGGTATCCGTCAAATCAGGCCTGTAGTCATCTTCAGCATCTGCCTCTAGCCTCGGGGGCTTTTCTTCATAGCTTTGCGGCAAATAGCTTAACAGCACCCTTACTTGCTCTAATGTCTCTTCTTCTGACTGACCATGGAAATGAGCATTGCCACTGATCGTGTTATGTACAATCGCACCGCCAAGATCTTCAGCAGAGATTTTCTCCCCTGTTACCGTTTCGATTACTTTAGGACCGGTGATGAACATCTGGCTCGTTTTTTTCGACCATGAAAACAAAATCAGTTATAGCTGGTGAATAAACCGCACCTCCTGCACAAGGCCCCATGATCACGGAAATTTGCGGGATTACCCCGGAATAAATTGAGTTGCGGTAAAAAATATGGTCATAGCCATCGAGAGAAACAACACCCTCCTGGATCCTCGCCCCACCCGAGTCATTCAAGCCGACAAATGGAGCACCATTTTTGGCTGCCAGATCCATGACATTGGCGATTTTCTTTGCATGCATTTCACCTAAAGCACCACCGAACACGGTGAAATCCTGAGAAAATAAGTAAATTGGCCTGCCATTCACCTTGCCGTAACCAGTTACAACTCCATCCCCCGGTCCCTTCTGCTTCTCAAGTCCAAAGTCCGTGCTCCGGTGCTGAATAAATGGATTCAACTCAACAAAGCTTCCTGGATCGACTAGTAAATCAATCCGTTCACGAGCTGTCAGCTTTCCCTTTTCATGCTGCTTTTCGATCCGCTCGTCACCGCCGCCGAGTTCGATTTCCCTGCGTTTATCATATAGTTCATTTATTTTTTCATAGATGTCTGGCATTTCTATTCAGCCTCCCCGTTCTTCTCGCAAAGTTCGTATAAAACGCTTCCTGTAGATTTGGGATGCATGAATGCGACAAGTGCACCCCCTGCACCTTTCTTCGGAACATCCTGGATCATTTTGATTCCATTTTCCTTCATATCATTGATTCTATCCTGTATCGACTCTACGCCGAGGGCAACATGGTGGATTCCTTCCCCACGCTTTTCAATAAAGGAAGCGATGGCGCTATCCTCCGATAAAGGTTCCAGTAACTCTAGCTTTGTTTCTCCTGCTTTCAGAAAAGCTACTTTTACCTTCTCGCTTTCTACTACCTCTATCCCAAGTAGTGGCAACTTCAGCACATCTGTATAAAATGGGAGGGCATGCTCAATAGATTTGACAGCAATGCCGATATGGTCGACCTTTTTAATCATGTAATTCCCTCCAAATATTATTTAAATATATTTAACTGTTTTAATATTCGACAAAAATGTCACAATTCCTTCTTATTTAATGTAGATTTAGGATTGATTTTGAATGATGAATTGGCATAATATCCAATATCAGTTTTATTCTACTCTAACTTATTTATCGTGGATCAAAGGCCGAAATGTATCTCTTAAAAGGGTTGTTGAATTCATTAAGTGGTTGTAAAATAGTAGTGATAGATAGCGTAAGCTTGGAAGGGGGGATTTCAATTATGCGTAAGCCAAATATCAGGAAAGTCGTAGTATACGTCATGCTTTTTACTATGCTTGCTTCAACCCTTCTCATGGGATTATCAACTTTCCTATAATAACTTCAAAATGATCAAAGGGCTGTCAATTAGATTGACAGCCCTTTTTTATTCCTTGATTGCTCCATATTCTTTACCTAGTTCTGTAAAGTCTTTTGAAGTAGAAGTAACCAGGATTTTTGTTCCTAATGGTATGTAATCATACAATGATTCTACTGCCTCATTTTGAAGACGGACGCAGCCCATGGATATTTTTTTCCCGATGCTCAAGGGGTCATTCGTGCCATGGATTCCGTATGTTCGGCCATCCGTATTCTCCGCGTCGAATCCAATCCACCTGCTGCCAAGAGGATTGTTGGGGTCACCGCCAGGAATATCTTTTTTACGGTAGTATGGGTCAGGAGCTTTGACAGTGACGGTAAATAAACCTTCGGGTGTCAGTTCCTCTGTTTTACCAGTTGCGGCGCTGACTATCGTCTGGACTCTGTTCTCATTAATCAGTGCTACCTCATTCGTCTGTTTATTGACAATCACAAATGGATCTCCTGGCAGCGGGTTGGTACCCAGCAGCCATATAGGCGAAAAAATAAACGCTGCTAGAAGCATAGAAAGAAACACTGGCATGTTAATCCCTCCGTGGTCTATTTCCGTTAGTTTGTCACGGCAGCTTCAGATTTATCCTCACCCGTCTTCAATCCTTTAAATGAACGTTTCAACAATAGGAATTGTTCCATTTCATTAACAAAATGAAGCAGTGCGGCCCGCGCTTCGAACTCTTCCCTTGTTTTAGGAAGCTCCATATTCTCAAACTCCATTTTCATCCTCATTAATTTTTCGAGGTATATAAGGACGGTATTACCGGGATGGATTCCTCTAGACAGCGACTCGACAAACTCAGCAACAATATTAGCCTGTTCAACATGCTTAGGAATAGAAGTGATAGAAGGAAGAACCCTTTCAATGATTTCGTATTGCTTTTCCCTGATTTTAAAATATTGATAATATAAATTTTCATCTCTTAAAAAATGATTTTCTACGTCCTGGATGGCAAGTGCTTTTGCCTTTTCAATCAGTCTCGCAGTTTCAGTCAGCTCCCGGCCATCCCAGCTGGAATCCTGACTTTTAAGGTATAAGGCGATTTCGCTGAAAATCCTTTTAAAATGAGCTTCAATTCCTCGTTGGTACTCTTCCAGCTTATTATCGACACTTGGCATATACAAATTCATGATCAAAGCGACGCCAATTCCGATCGTAATGATCCCCAGCTCGTTCAATAATAGTTGTCCAGTGAACTTTTCCGCAGAGTAAATATGCATGATGATGACACTGCTTGTGACTACGCCTTCCTTTGCTTTAAACATAACCACGGTCGGGATGAAAAACAACAATAATAATCCAATGACTAGCGGATGATAAGCAATTCCTTCAAAAAATACCGCAGAGAATGCCATCGCAATAATACAGGCCAGGAACCGATGCCATGAAGCCTGAAGTGAACGTTTTTTAGTCACCTGGATGCAGAGAATTGTCAAAATCCCCGCTGACACATAATTTCCCAATCCAAGGTACTGGGCAATGATGATGGAAATCGCCGTCCCCAGCGCTGTTTTTAACGTACGATAACCAATTCTGAATTTCACATTAAATTCTCCTATCAAAAAACTTAAGCTTTCATAATTGCACGAACACCCATAACTGATTCCATATCCAATAAAAGTACGAAACTTCCTTTTACAGAAAATCTATCCGAGATTGGTAAAAGGGGAATGCAGCATGAAGCATGTATTTATAGTGAAAATTAAAAGATGACCACATCTAAGATATGATCATCCACTAGTTTATCAGATGCGTCACCATTTATAAAAGCAACGCATGTATCTTATAGCATTTTTTCGAGGAATTCTTTTGCCCTTGTGCTTTTTGGGCTGCTGAAGAATTCTGCTGGAGGGGCATCTTCAACAAGTACTCCACCGTCAAGGAACAGTACGCGATCCGCTACTTCACGGGCAAAACCCATTTCGTGAGTAACGATCGCCATTGTCATGCCGGTGTGCGCCAGTGACTTCATGACCTCGAGCACTTCTTTTACCATCTCGGGGTCAAGGGCAGACGTTGGCTCATCGAAAAGCATCACTTCAGGATCCATTGCAAGCGCACGGGCAATGGCTACGCGCTGTTTTTGGCCGCCTGAGAGTCTGTTAGGAAAGTCACGTGCTTTTTCAGAAAGTCCAACCTTTTTGAGAAGCTCTAAGCCTTGGCTTTCCGCTTCTGTTTTAGACAGTCCTTTTACCTTAATCGGTGCGTAAGTGATGTTCTGCAATACGGTCATGTGTGGAAAAAGGTGAAAATGCTGGAATACCATGCCGACATTTTCCCTGACTTTCATGATGTTGTTTTTTTTGTCTGTAATATCTCCTCCGTCAATTAGTATGTTTCCGCCCGTAGGCTGCTCGAGCAGATTCAAGCAACGAAGGAAGGTTGATTTGCCCGAACCAGATGGCCCTATAATCGCTACAACTTCACCATTTTCAATTGTTGTAGAAATGCCTTTCAAAACTTCTAATTTTCCAAATGACTTATGAAGGCCGTGTACTTTAATCACTCTGTCTCAATCTCCTTTCCACTGCCTTGCCAATCATTGTCAAGGTAATAACCATTACATAATAGATCAATCCGGCAAAAATCAACGGTTCAAAAAACCTGTACTGATCACCGCCAACAATATAAGCTCTGCGCATAATATCATTCACCGCAATAACTGTAACGATAGCAGATTCCTTTGTAAGAGTAATGAATTCATTCATTAAAGCAGGCAGGATGTTTTTCATTGCCTGTGGCAGGATAATATCAAACATCATCCTCTTCCCCGGAACGCCAAGGGTCATGGCGGCTTCTTGCTGCCCTTTATCGACAGCTAAAATTCCCGCCCTGATGATTTCTGAAATATACGCCCCTGAATTCAAGGAAAATGAAGCCACGGCAGCCCAGTAAGGAGCAATTTCATAATCAATCAGTTGAGGCAGCCCATAGTAGATGATCATCAGCTGAAGGATGAGCGGAGTTCCACGGAAAATCGATGTATAAGCGTCCGCAAACCAATTCAGTGCTTTTAATTTGCTGATCTTAAAAATGGCAAGGATGATTCCAAACGCAAAACCCAGGAGTCCCGCCAAAATTACTATTTTTAAAGTGACGCCGATGCCTTCCAATATATACGGCAGTGAAGGAAGGATTGCGGTAAAATCAAGATTCATAGTCTTAACAGCCCTCTCTATCTATTTCATGAAGGAGAAAGGCGCCCAGAAGGCACGAGCATCCTGAACGCCAAATAATGATTCTTACTTTTCTCCGCCAAACCATTTAACAATCAATTTGTCTACTTCACCGTTTTCCATTTTTTCTTTCAGAACCTTGTTAAATTCCTCCGTCAGCTTGCTTCCTTTAGGGAAAGCGATCGCAGATCCAGCTTCTTCTTCACTTCCGTCTTCGATTGTAAATCCATCAAGATCAGGATTATTCTTAAAGTACCCATCTGCTACTGTATCCTCGATAATCGCAGCATCAATACGACCAGCTTTGATTTCCTGAACCAATTCAGGAATTCTTGTGCGCTTCTCAATCTTGATATCCACTGTTTCAGCGATTTTCTCAGCTTCTTCTTCCTGAATGGATGAAAGCTGAACGCCAACTGTTTTACCTTCAAGGTCCTTAATTGATTTGATATTGCTATCTTTTGCAGAAACAATCATGTGCTTCGCAGTATAGTAAACTTCAGTGAAATCTACGTTCTTCTTTCGGTCATCTGTCGGAGTCATGCCTGCCATGACAAAATCAACACGGTCGGACTGAAGAGCACCAATAAGACCATTAAAATCCATATCTTTAATTTCTACTTCATACCCTAATTCATTTGCAATCAGATTGGCTAAATCTACATCAAAACCAATAATTTCATCACTTGTAGCTGTTTCTACGTATTCAAATGGCGGATAGTCCGCTGAAGTGCCCATTTTCAGGACTTTCTTTTCCTCGTCGCCGGTGCCTGATGTTTTTTCACTGCTTGTCCCACACGCAGCGAGGACTCCCGTTAATATAATGCCCACCAATAAAACTGAAATTAACTTTTTCATTTGATTGTTTTCCCCCTATAATGTCCATTCTGTAATTTTATACAAAATTATTAATATATCAGCTAGAAAACTCTTGTATTCATGCAAGATAATTAATAATTATTAACTAAAATGTATTTTAACACATATGAGTAAATATGCAATAATATTTTTAAATATAAATATATGATAATTTTAAACAAAAAAAGAACCCCGATAAAACCGGGATCCTTCAGTGTTTAAATTTCTTCACAATATTCTTCGAATGCATTTTGCAGCTTGTTTACTACTTGCATTGGGTCGTGTCCTTCGATTTCGTGACGTTCGACCATTGTGCAAAGCTTTCCGTCCTTCAGCAATGCGAAAGATGGGGACGATGGCGGATAGCCCGTAAAATAGCTTCTTGCTTTTTCTGTCGCTTCCTTATCCTGTCCGGCGAAAACAGTCACAAGATGATCTGGACGTTTATCATAGTGAACAGCATGTGCAGCTGCAGGACGGGCAATACCTCCGGCGCAACCGCAGACTGAGTTAACCATCACAAGTGTTGTTCCCTCTTTAGCCAATGCTTGTTCTACTTCCTCGCTCGTTGTTAATTCTGTATATCCAGCTGCCCCAATTTCCTGGCGAGCCTGACGGACTACATCATTCATGAAAAAATTGAAATCCATGCTCATCGTTACATCTCTCCTCTGCTGTATAGTAACTAGTACATAAATATATGATACCAATTAAAATTAATTTTTCAAAGTATGTTTAACTTTTATGGATTCCGGGAATGTTAACAATACAGCTAGATCCATACCCCTAAACTCCCTAGATGAAGGACAACGGAACATTCCGTTGTCCATTTTTTTTGCACGGTGCATACATTGTTTCCGGTTCACGATCGCATCGAATAATCCCCAAATTCCTAGAATAGATATGAAGAAAAGCTGCCCATTGCTGGACAGCTTAATTTTTGTCTCCAAAAAATGCTTTAAATAACTCCTCGACACCTGAAGCAACTGGTCTGTTACCTGAGATAACTTCATTTTCCACCTTAGGAAGCAGATTTTTTATTGCTGGATTATGAAAGAAATTTGCCTGAAGCTGATCAATAATCATATCATTCAGCCACTCTTTCGTTTGGAATCTCCTTCTTTCATCAAAGACTCCACTTTTTTTCGTTAAGCTCTCAAAGGCTGAAATTGTTTTCCAAATCTCATCAATGCCTTTGTTTTGTAGTGCTGAACTCGTCATAGCGGCTGTCTGCCAGCCTTTTGTTGCAGGCTGAAGGAAATGCAGGATCCGGTTATACTCTTCTTTAGTCTTTTTCGCTGATTGTTCGTTTAAACCATCCGCCTTATTCACTATGACTGCATCTGCAAGCTCCATGATTCCTTTCTTCATTCCCTGAAGTTCATCACCGGCACCAGTCAGCACGAGAAGCATAAAGAAATCAACCATATCCCTGACGATGACCTCACTCTGACCCACCCCAACAGTTTCAACAAGGATGACATCGAATCCAGAAGCTTCACATAATAGCATTGTTTCCCGCGTTTTCCGGTGGACACCACCCAGCTTTCCACCAGAAGGTGATGGCCGAATGAATGCTCTCGGATTACGCGCAAGCTTTTCCATCCTCGTCTTATCGCCAAGGATGCTGCCTCCAGTCAAGCTTGAGGTGGGGTCCACAGCCAGAACTGCAACTTTATGACCAAGATGGCATAAATAGCTGCCAAAGCTCTCGATAAAAGTACTCTTGCCAGCACCAGGCACACCTGTTATACCAATACGGATGGAACGTCCAGAATCAGCCAACAATTTCTGCAAAAGAGTTTGAGCCGTCTGAAAGTCATGCTCCGCATTGCTCTCAACCAAAGTGATTCCTTTTGCCAGAGCTGTCCTGTCCCCAGCTTTGATGTCACTTGCAAGCGCAGCTGGATCCAGTTTGCGTAAATTCCTTTTTTTTAACGAAACGCCCGGCTTTCGCTGCCGATTTTTCGACATTTCCCCCTGCCACGCCAGGCTTCACTACACTTGAGAACGAATCAGCCTTTT
This sequence comes from Mesobacillus subterraneus, assembly GCF_020524355.2. Taxonomy (NCBI): domain Bacteria; kingdom Bacillati; phylum Bacillota; class Bacilli; order Caryophanales; family Bacillaceae; genus Mesobacillus; species Mesobacillus subterraneus. Next base: position 1,158,545 of record NZ_CP129019.1, on the reverse strand, counting down.
CAGGATTGAACCATTCCGGCCTTTTCTCATCTGCCATTAACTAGACACTTCCTCATAGCCTAGACGCTCATAAATAGTCCGTAAAACTGTCTGGGCCGCAACAGGGATGACTGTACCTGGCCCAAAAATCGCACTTGCTCCATTATCATACAAGAATTGATAATCCTGAGCTGGGATGACCCCGCCGACAATGACAACAATATCTTCGCGGCCTAATTTTTTGAGTTCATTCACAAGCAGTGGTAATAATGTTTTATGTCCAGCGGCCAAAGAGCTGATTCCAATTGCATGCACATCATTTTCAACTGCCTGGACTGCTGTTTCTTCAGGGGTTTGGAAAAGTGGACCAATATCCACATCAAATCCTAAATCAGCGAAAGCGGTTGAAATGACCTTTGCTCCGCGGTCATGGTACCATCCTGTCCCATTTTGGCAATCATGATCCGCGGCCTGCGTCCTTCATTTTCAAGGAACTCCTGTGTCATTTGCTGGACTTCAGCAATTTCCTCTCCATTTGTGAAGGCTGTGCTGTATACTCCGCTGACTGAACGGATAACCGCTTTATGCCTACCAGCTGCTTTTTCGATTGCATCTGAAATTTCCCCAAGTGTCGCCCTTGCGCGTGCCGCCCTGACTGCATACTCCAGAAGGTTGCCTTCGCCTGTTTCTGCTACCCTGGCTAATTCATTTAATGCTTCTTCTGCTTTTTCGTCATCACGGTTTTCCTTCAGCTGCTTTAGCCTTTCAAGCTGTTTCGCACGGACAGCAGTATTATCGATATCGAGGATTTCCAGGGGATCCTCCTGGTCCAGTTTAAATTTATTCACGCCGATGATTGTTTCTTTTCCAGAATCAATCTGGGCCGCCTGTCGCCTTTGCAGCAGCTTCTTCGATCCGCATTTTTGGAAGTCCGGTTTCAATTGCTTTCGCCATCCCGCCAAGACCTTCAATTTCTTCAATATGCTCCCAGGCACGCTCAATCAGCGAGTTTGTCAGACTTTCAACATAGTAACTGCCTGCCCAAGGATCAATGACCTTCGTAATTCCTGTTTCTTCCTGAAGGAATAGTTGTGTATTACGGGCAATGCGTGCTGAAAAGTCAGTCGGCAGTGCAATTGCTTCATCCAGGGCATTGGTATGCAATGATTGAGTGTGCCCCATTGCCGCTGCATGCGCCTCTATCAGTGTCCGAATAACATTATTATATGGGTCCTGCTCGGTCAAACTCCATCCGGATGTTTGCGAATGAGTTCTCAATGCCATCGACTTTTCATTTTTTCGGATTGAATGTCTTGATCATTTTCGCCCAAATATAGCGGGCTGCCCTCATTTTGGCTACTTCCATGAAATAGTTCATTCCAATCGCCCAGAAGAAGCTTAAGCGTGGTGCGAATGAATCAATATCAATTCCAGCCTTAAGGCCAGTCCTAACATATTCAAGACCGTCTGCAAGAGTGTACGCCAATTCGATATCCGCGGGAGCACCAGCTTCCTGCATATGATAGCCTGAAATGCTGATTGAATTGAATTTCGGCATATATTTGGAAGTGTACTCGAAAATATCGGCAATAATTTTCATCGACATTTCCGGTGGATAAATGTACGTGTTCCTGACCATATACTCCTTCAGAATGTCATTCTGAATTGTCCCGGATAATTGATCCTGTGTCACACCCTGTTCCTCGGCTGTCACGATGAAAAACGCCATGATTGGCAGAACAGCACCATTCATTGTCATGGATACAGACATCTGGTCGAGCGGGATACCGTCAAACAAAATTTTCATATCTAAAATGGAATCAATTGCGACTCCAGCTTTCCCGACGTCGCCCTCGACGCGAGGATGGTCAGAATCATAGCCCCTGTGTGTTGCCAGGTCAAAGGCAACAGACAAACCTTTTTGCCCCATGGCAAGATTTCGTCTGTAGAATGCGTTGCTTTCTTCCGCAGTAGAAAAGCCTGCATACTGTCTTACCGTCCAAGGCCGGTTCACATACATCGCTGGATACGGCCCCCGTAAAAGGAGGTAGACCAGGCATGCCTTCCATATGATTCGAAGAGCTTACATCTTCTTTTGTGTACACTGGCTTCACCTTGATTTGCTCATTCGTTTCAAATAATAAATCATCAATCTCTTGCTCTATATGGCGATCCACTTGATCCTTGTTGACTTCCTTTTCCCCATCGAATAAACGTATTTTTGTAAAGTCAGGCTTTTGCATTTGCGCCCACCTCCATTTCCTGAAGCATAGCTGATAGAGTCTGTACGGCATTGCTTTTTATGTGAAGAAACTCAATAATGCCGGAAGTTTTCCATTCGCTTTGTTTTTCATCAGGGATACCTGCCAGGTAAAGCTTGACATCGTGCTCCCTTGTTATCTCCAGCGCCAGCTCCGGTCCAATAGAATTGTAGGCAGCCTGATCGCCGCAAATAATAAACTGTCTAGCTTGAGATGAGTTAATGAACTCAAGGGCTGCTGAACTGGAGTCCACTTCCCCGCTTCTTTCAGCATCGATTCCTCCCGCCGACAATAAGCCGGAAATGAAATCTGCCCTTGCCTTATGCTTCTTCAGCTCACCCAGGCAAATCAGTCCGACAATAGGGTCCACACCCTTTTTCTCAAGTTTCATAGCCCTGAACCTCAACTCTTCATAAGGCTCAGCTAATCTTTTTAGATTTAACGGTGTAAAGCTTGCTTTCATATCTTTGAAATTTTCTAACAGTGAGCTTTCAGCGGTGATTTTACTGATGGCAACCTCAAGAGAGTCTATCATATACTTTCTTTTTAACTCCTGGACTGCAGGTTCAACGATATCATCCGAAGGGTTGGCATAAACGTTCGTTCCAATTATGCTCTTCATACGAGTAGCAATGTCCTGCCCACGTGCTTCTGCGGTCTGTGCAATTTGCTCCTGAAGCCAGCCTGCTTTCAGCGTTTCATAAATTCCATCCTTGCCATCAATTTCGAGGAATAGCTCCCATGCTTTTTCAGCCAGTTCCTTTGTCAATGACTCGACATACCAGGAACCTCCTGCAGGGTCAGCTACTTTTTCAAGATGTGCTTCAGATTGAAGCACCAGTTGTGTATTTCGGGCAACTCTTTCCGAAAAAAGATTCGCAGATCGTGCCGATTCGTCAAAGCTTCCTGTATGAAGGTACTGGATTCCGCCCAAAACAGCGGCAAAGGCTTCATTTCCCGTCCTGAGCATGTTCACGTATGGGTCGAAAATAGTTTTTGTGAACTTTGAGGTTTCAGCTGATAAAACCATTTTCCGGTCATCAAGCTCTGCTCCGAAAGCTTCTGCTGTTTTACTCCACAGAAGCCTGGCAGCTCTAAGCTTAGCCGTTTCCATGAAGAAGTTAGAGCCGATTGCAAAATGGAACACCATCTTTGATAACGCTTTCTTTAATTCCCATCCATTGTCCAGCAACTTTTGTAGAAGATAAACTCCCGTTGATACGGCAATAGCGAGTTCCTGCACTGCATTAGCGCCGCTGTTATGGTATGGAACGGTATTGACCAGCACTGTCTTTACTTCTGGTAATTTTTCATCTGCTTCTTCAAGTACCTTTGTCCAATTTGCAAAGTATTCATTTTCCTCCGTCGGAAGTCCACCAATCAAACTCGCTTCAGCAACAGGATCCGCTGCAACGAAACCTGATAGCTTCTCTTCACTACCGGCATCTTTACTGGCAATAGCCAAAGCTGCAAGCATTGGCGTCTGGAGCAAACCAGCGTCCAGGCTGAACGGATACTTATTTTTGTAAGAAGAGATGAAAGAAACTAAGGAACGATTCTCGGAAAATAACTCAGGTTGCACATCAAAGGCAATGGCTGATTGTCCCTTTGACAGTGCGTTATCAAGTTTCTCTTTCAACTCACCAACATTGGAATAAACGAGGCGGTTTGCTATATGCCAGGACTCTGACTGGTATCCAAGAGAATGGATGCCTCTTCTATAATCCGGCTGACCAGGCAGTTCTCCAGTCAATTCCTCTGGAAGATTTCTTTTTGTGTAAAGCGGTTTAAGTTTAATGTCCTCATATGTATTTGTATAAAGAGCATCAATCGGCTTGCCTTTTAATGAAGCAGCAGCTTTTTCCTGCCAATCTTCAATTGTTGTATCTTTGAACAAGGTCGCTTTCATATTTTCTATCGTCATAAACCTTACTGTCCATAGTACAGACAGCTTTCCCCCCTTCACATAAAAATTGTAGTAAAATTCTAATTTTTATACTCTTCTATATTTTAGTATACGATTGCTTTTCAAGCAACGAAGTGAATCACAATATGAAAAGCGCAAGCGCCTTGGTCAGCCCCGACAAGCGCTGGAGGGCCGACCAGTGAAGTCGTTCTTTGACTTCACCTGAGCGGACCGAAACCGAAAAGTATAGCCGACTGCCCAGAAACGCAGAAACTGGAGACTCCGACAAAGAAGCGCTTTTTGCTTCTGCCGGCGGAGTTGAAGTTTCGGAGTTTCTAGGAGGCGACACTAGACAAGCGACTCGAGGGGCTAGGCGCTGGAGCTGGACACTAATCTAAGTATAAAAAATTTAAACTTTCTTATTCATGAACAAAAAGCGCAAGCGCCTTGGTCAGCCCCGACAAGCGCTGGAGGGACGACCAGTGAAGGCGTTCTTTGACTTCACCTGAGCGGACCGAAGCGACTCGAGGGGCTAGGCGCTGGAGCTAGCTTAAGATTACTACATGTAGTTATCCACAACTAAACAATTTTTTAATTTCCTGGTAAACAATATAAAAGCCGCTGCATTAGCAACGGCTTTAAAATACGATTAATAAATAGAAGTAGTTTCTTTCGATGTATTCTCAAGGATCTCTTTAACCCTTGCAAGGAATCGGCCGCAAACCATGCCATCCAACACACGGTGATCAAGAGACAGACATAGGTTCACCATATCACGAACAGCGATCATGCCATTGTTCATGACTACAGGGCGCTTAACGATCGATTCCACCTGGAGAATCGCTGCCTGCGGGTAATTGATGATTCCCATTGATTGAACGGAACCGAAAGAACCTGTGTTGTTGACAGTAAAGGTTCCACCTTGCATATCCTCGGATCGAAGCTTTCCTGCGCGTACCTTTTGAGCAAGTTCATTGATTTCACGGCCAATGCCTTTGATTGTTTTTTCGTCCGCGTTCTTGATGACAGGTACGAAAAGGGCATCATCAGTCGCGACAGCAATTGAAATATTGATATCTTTTTTCTGGATAATCTTATCTCCAGCCCACATTGAGTTAATTTGCGGAAATTCCTTCAATGCCTGGGCAACTGCCTTCACGAAGAAAGCAAAGAAGGTAAGATTGAAGCCTTCTTTTTTCTTGAAATCATCCTTAAGGCCATTCCTGTACTCTACTAGATTCGTAACATCCACTTCTACCATCGTCCAGGCATGCGGAGCTTCATGTTTGCTGCGCAGCATGTTCGCGGCAATTGCTTTGCGAATGCCAGTCACTGGGATTTCAATGTCACCAGCAGCAACCGGGACAGACAGAGCTGGCGCAGATGGCTGTGACTGTGCAGCAGGCTGTGGTTGCGCCGAAGCAGTTTCAACCTTAGCCGCTTCTTTAGGTGCTTCAGTCTGTGCAGAAGCTTGAGGAATATTACCGGATTCAATCATTTGCTTAAGATCCTTACGGGTAATCCTTCCGCCCGCTCCGCTTCCCTTAACCAGGGATAAATCAATGTTATTTTCCTGAGCCAGCTTCAATACTGCAGGTGAATATCTGCCTTTGTTGCCTTCCTCTGCTGCAGGTGCTGGAGTTGCACTTGCACTTGTTGTAGATTCAGTTTCTGAAGAAGCTGCTGGTGCTTCTTCAGTAGCTCCGCCTTCGATTTCTATTGTGCAGATAATTTCCCCAACTGCCAATGTATCGCCTTCACCCGCAATCAATTCTTTGACTGTCCCTGAAAATGAAGATGGTACTTCAGCGTTTACTTTGTCGGTCATAACTTCTGCAAGTGGATCATATTTATTCACTTTGTCACCAACGGAAATCAGCCATTTGCTGATTGTTCCCTCAGTAACACTCTCACCTAATTGAGGCATTTTGATTTGTTCGATTGCCACAGATTGACCCTCCTTCTCCATTCATTCTATTTCCAATATGATTATGTTAAAATTCAGCAAGTTCTCTCATTGCTTTTTCAACTTTATCAGGATTGATCATAAAATATTTCTCCATAGTTGGAGCATAAGGCATTGCTGGTACATCAGGTCCTGCCAGTCTCTTGATTGGAGCATCCAATTCGAATAAGCAGTGCTCTGCAATAATCGCAGAAACTTCACTCATGATGCTGCCTTCTTTATTGTCTTCCGTTACAAGCAGTACTTTTCCGGTCTTTGAAGCAGCCTCGATGATGGCTTCTTTATCCAATGGATATACAGTACGAAGGTCAAGGATGTGCGCGGAAATCCCGTCTTTTGCAAGCCTTTCAGCTGCCTGAAGGGCAAAGTGGACCGCTAGACCGTAAGTAATGACGGTGATATCCTCGCCTTCACGTTTGACGTCAGCTTTGCCAATTGGAAGCACATAATCATCATCAGGTACTTCGCCTTTGATCAAACGGTAGGCACGCTTATGTTCAAAGAATAAGACTGGATCCTCATCCCTTATAGCCGCTTTCAACAGGCCTTTTACATCATAAGGTGTTGATGGCATGACGATTTTCAAGCCTGGCTGGTTCGCGAAAACCGCTTCAACCGACTGTGAGTGGTAAAGCGCACCGTGTACACCGCCGCCATAAGGAGCGCGGATGACCATCGGACAGCTCCAGTCATTATTTGAACGGTAACGAATTCTTGCTGCCTCTGAAATAATCTGGTTTACAGCCGGCATAATGAAATCTGCGAATTGCATCTCGGCGATTGGACGCATGCCGTACATTGCAGCACCAATTCCAACCCCTGCAATCGCTGATTCTGCAAGCGGAGCATCAATAACGCGATCTTCTCCAAACTTCTCAAATAAGCCTTGTGTCGCTTTGAATACTCCACCCTTTTTACCAACATCTTCACCGAGGACAAAAACTCTCGGGTCTCTTTCCATTTCTTCTTTGATTGCCAATGTCACTGCATCTATATAAGAAATTACCGCCATTTTCGTTCCTCCTTACTCTTCAGCATATACGTATTTCAGAGCTTGTTCAGGCTCAGCATACGGTGCATTTTCAGCATAATCAGTTGCTTCATTAACCAGCTTCATGATTCGATCGTTGATTTCCTTTTCAGTTTCATCATTCATGATGCCATTTTCCTTCAGATAAGCGCCGAAGGTAATGATCGGGTCCTTCGTTTTTGCCTGTGCAACTTCATCAGGCGCGCGGTAGCTTCTGTCATCATCATCTGATGAGTGTGGAGTCAGGCGGTAGGAAACTGCCTCGACAAGAGTCGGTCCTTCACCGCGTCGTCCTCGGTCAGCCGCTTCCTTGACGACTTTATAAACTTCTAATGGATCATTTCCATCAACAGTGACTCCAGGCATGCCATAACCGATCGCACGGTCGGAAACCTTCTCGGCTGCAACTTGCCTCTCGTATGGAATCGAAATCGCATATTTATTGTTTTCAACCATGAAAATGACAGGAAGCTTATGGACTCCCGCAAAGTTTGCTCCTTCATGGAAATCACCCTGGTTCGACGAACCTTCTCCAAACGTAACGAACGTTACTAAATCCTTCTTCTCCATTTTACCTGCAAGAGCGATTCCAACAGCATGAGGAACCTGTGTTGTTACCGGAGAAGAACCTGTGACGATCCTGTTCTTCTTTTGACCAAAGTGTCCAGGCATCTGGCGCCCACCTGAATTTGGGTCTTCCGCTTTGGCAAAACCGGAAAGCATCAGGTCTTTAGCAGTCATGCCAAAAGTTAAGACCACACCCATGTCACGGTAGTATGGAAGCACATAATCCTTATCCCGATCCAGGGCAAAAGCAGCTCCTACCTGTGCAGCTTCCTGTCCCTGACAGGAAATGACAAACGGGATTTTCCCGGCACGGTTCAATAGCCACATCCGCTCATCCAGCCGGCGGGCCAAAAGCATTGTTTCATACATTTTCATAACCTTTTCATCACTTAAGCCAAGTGCAGCGTGACGATTTTCTGCCATCTTTATACCTCCCAATTGTTCGTACAAGGCTCTTTTCCGGGGAAAAGAGCTCTTGCTTTTAAAATAGAATTTAAGAATGGATTGCCTTGCCATCCACAGCCAAGGCCGCTTCACCGATTGCCTCGGACAATGTAGGGTGAGGATGGATGGTGTGGGCAATTTCCCATGGTGTAGCATCTAGCACTTTTGCAAGTCCCGCTTCTGAAATCATATCTGTTACATGAGGTCCAATCATATGGACACCAAGAATATCATTCGTTTCCTTGTCAGCTATAATCTTTACAAAGCCATCGGATTCACCATATACGAGTGCCTTTCCGATTGCCTTGAAGGAGAATTTTCCTGTCTTCACATCGTGGCCTTTTTCTTTTGCTTCATCTTCAGTCAAACCAACACTGGCAGCCTCTGGAGAGCTGTATATGCATTTTGAGACAAGCGTATAGTCGATTGGGTGCGGATTTTGATTGGCAATGTGCTCAACTGCCACTATTCCTTCATGTGAAGCCAAATGCGCAAGCTGCAAGCCTCCAATCACATCGCCAATTCCATAGATATGAGATTCTTTTGTCTGGAAAAATTCGTTTGTCTGAATGAATCCTTTTTCCAGCTGTATTTCTGTATTCTCAAGTCCGATTCCTTCAACATTTGCCTGGCGTCCAACTGAAACAAGCAATTTATCAGCAGAAAATTCCTTCGTTTCACCTTTAACCTCTGCGCTGATCGTGACACCATCAGCTTTTTGCAGGGTCTCTGATAAGACTTTCGCGTTTGTTACGATTTTCACGCCTTTTTTCTTCATCGCACGCTGCATTTCTCTTGAAACTTCCTTGTCTTCGGTTGGAACAATTCGATCTGCATACTCAATCACAGTCACAGCAGAGCCAAAATCAGCGAGCATGGAAGCCCATTCGATTCCGATTACACCACCGCCAACGATGATGATTGACTTAGGAAGATCCTCCATGACAAGCGCTTCGTCTGATGTCATCACATATTGCCCATCTGCTTCAAGACCAGGCAATGTTCTAGGTCTTGAACCTGTCGCAACGATGACATTCTTCGGGATCAGCATTTCATTTTCTTCGCCATTGTTCATCTCTACAGAAATGGTTCCTGGCATCGGCGAGAAGATGGATGGGCCCAAGATTCTTCCCAGACCTTCATAAACATCGATCTTGCCCTGTTTCATCAGATGCTGTACACCACGGTGCAGCTGCTCGACGATTTTCTCTTTTCTTTCCTGAACCTTTACGAAGTTGACGCCAACTTCACCTGTCGTCACGCCAAATTCTTCGCTTTTCTTTGCGGTAGCATAAACCTCAGCACTGCGAAGCAATGCTTTGCTTGGGATACATCCTTTATGCAGGCATGTTCCGCCAAGCTTTCCTTTTTCAACAATGGCAGTTTTCAAGCCAAGCTGAGAAGCTCTGATTGCTGCTACATATCCGCCTGTACCGCCTCCAAGAATGACCAAATCATATTCTTGAGCCATCTGGATCCCTCCTCTATATATGGTCTAACCCTTTTATAAGAATGCTGATTTTCGCTCCAGGCTTTGGCATGTGTTATAAATAAGCCAGTCTTACATCCCCGGATATTCTTTTACATCTTCTTCACCGCGAAGGATTCGGAGGGCTCCTTCAGCAAGGGCCTGAAGTTCGTTTTCTCCCGGGTGGACTATAACGTCGGCAATCCAATTGATTCGTTCAGAGATTTCCTGGACGAACTCTTTGCCGTAAGCAAGTCCGCCAGTCAGTACAATCGCGTCCACTTTACCAGCGAGGACTGCACTAGCTGATCCGATTTCCTTCGCTACCTGATAAGCCATTGCTTCGTATACAAGCTTTGCCTTCCCATTTCCTTGCTTGATCATTTTTTCGACTTTCACTGCATCATTCGTGCCAAGATACCCCACAAGGCCGCCCTGGCCGACTAGTTTTTTCATTATTTCTTCGCGGAAATAATCGCCAGAAAAACATAGCTGAACAAGGTCACCCGCTGGTACTGTACCTGCACGTTCTGGACTGAATGGTCCATCGCCATGCAGACCGTTATTCACATCAACAACTCTTCCCTTTTTATGGGCACCTACAGTGATACCACCGCCAAGATGGGTAATAATCAAGTTCAGCTCTTCATATTTTTTACCCAGTTCTTTTGATACCCTGCGGGCGACTGCCTTTTGGTTCAATGCATGGAAAATACTCTTCCGTTCAATAAGCGAGAATCCCGATACACGCGCAACCGGGTCAAGTTCATCGACCACGACTGGGTCGACGATGAAGGAAGGGATATTCAAACCAGATGCAATTTCATAGGCTAGAATACCTCCCAGATTTGAAGCATGCTGGCCTGAATAACCTGCACGCAGGTCATCGAGCATCTTATTATTCACTGCATATGTTCCGCCTTCGATTGGCCGTAAAAGCCCGCCGCGCCCACAAACAGCACTCAATTTTGAAATGTTGATCCCTTCAGTATCAAGCGTTTCAAGTATCGTATTCTTCCTGAATTCGTATTGGTCGATGATGGTTTCATAGGAGTTGATGACAGCTGAATCATGACGGATCGTTTTTTCAAAAACCGAAACCTCATTGTCAAATACTCCAATTTTCGTTGATGTAGATCCTGGATTGATAACTAGAATCCGATGTTCTGTTTGTTGCACAGTTAAACCTCCAATTTGCTCGCGGAATGAAAAATCCGCAATACGTCAGTAGCATTTAGGAACAGCAGAGGCGCCGAAACAAATATTCAGCGCTCTCTGCAAAACCTTTTAGGCTATTTTCGAGAAATCATTGTTGGTCTCTGAATACCTAAACCCATTGAGTATATACTTCGGGGCTTTGTGCTGCTTATAAAAAGCATGATATTCACCCCAACAACTCTCTCGATATGAGCCAATATTAACGGCGGCTAAGGATATGGTGGCCGTTTTGCAGGAACTGGCTGCGAGAATTGCGCATTCTTTCAATACGCTCCTCTGCCATACGGTCAGCCGCTTTATAAGTAGGAATTCCATCCCTTTTAGCAATTTCGATTACTTTTTCGATATTATTGTAGATCGTTTCAACTTTCTTCATTGCTCTTTCAGCGTTATAGCCGTAAAGCTCATCCGCAACATTGATTACACCGCCAGCATTGATGACATAATCCGGAGCGTAAACAATTCCCATTTCATGGATGATATCACCATGTTTAGTATCCTTAAGCTGATTGTTCGCAGCTCCGGCAATAACCTTCGCTTTTAGCTGAGGAATTGTTTCGTCGTTGATTACTGCACCTAAGGCACATGGTGCGTAAATATCACAGTCTACGCTGTAGATTTCATCCGGCTCAACCGCTTTCGCGCCGAAGTCCTCAACAGCTCTTTGTACTGCTTCTCTATTAATATCCGTAACAATCAGCTGTGCTCCTTCTTCGTGAAGGTGGCGGCAAAGATTAAATGCAACGTTCCCTACACCCTGAACAGCAATTGTCTTTCCTTCTAGAGAATCAGTGCCAAAAGCTTCCTTAGCAGCAGCCTTCATTCCTCTGTATACACCATAAGCAGTTACCGGTGATGGATTTCCTGATGAACCGAATGCTGGTGAGATTCCAGTTACATAATCCGTTTCCTCATGGATTAAGTCCATATCTGCCACAGTAGTACCTACATCTTCTGCAGTGATATATCTTCCATTCAAGCCCTGGATATAGCGGCCGAATGCACGGAACATTTCTTCATTCTTATCCTTGCGCGGATCGCCGATAATAACTGTCTTGCCGCCACCAAGGTTCAGGCCAGCAGCAGCATTCTTGTACGTCATACCTTTAGCTAGTCGAAGCGCATCCTCGATAGCAGCTTCTTCTGATGCATAAGTCCACATACGAGTTCCGCCCAAAGCTGGTCCAAGAGTTGTATCATGAATTGCGATGATTGCTTTCAATCCTGACTGTTTATCCTGACAAAATACAACCTGCTCATAATCGTACTGTTCTAGATACTTAAAAATTTCCATTTCTAATTTCCTCCCCTGGTTTATGTAAATTATTTAATAGCAGAGCATAACGCTAATGCAAGTGAGTATAACTTACTTTCAGCAGTGTCAGCCCTGGATGTTAACACGATTGGTGCTTTTGCCCCGGCGATGACTGCGCCAACCTTTGCATTGGCAAAGTAAATTAATGATTTATAAAGGACATTTCCTACCTCGATCGCAGGGACCAGAAGGATATCAGCCCTTCCTGCCACTTCACTTTTTATCCCCTTATGCTCTGCGGCAAGCTGTGAAACTGCATTATCGAGGACCAGCGGTCCATCCACGATACATCCGGTAATTTGTCCTCTTTTGTTCATCAATGTTAATGAAGCTGCATCTATTGTAGCCTGCATGGTCGGATTAATCACCTCAACCGCTGCTAGTGGCGCGACTTTCGGCAGTTCAATCCCTATAGAATGGGCTATCTTGATAGTATTCTTGATGATTTGAGCTTTTTGCTCTAGATCTGGTGCAATATTCATCGCTGCATCGGTAACGATTGTAAATCGATCATAGCCCGGCACTTCAAATACAGCGACATGGGAAAGCACGGACCCGGTCCTAAGCCCATTTTCTTTATTTAAGACAGCCTTCAAAATCGCAGCAGTCGGGATATGCCCTTTCATCAGAACATTGGCTTCATTGTCTTTGACCGCTTTCACAGCCATTTCAGCTGCAGCATGATGATTAGGCGCAGAGATGATTCTAACCCCTTTGCTGTCTGCAAGCCCTGGATGCTTAGCTGCAATCATTTTTTCGATTTCTTCCTCGTTTCCATATAGAAGAAAATCGGCAAGCTCCAGGTTTACAGCTTGAGCAACTGCCTCCAATACTTCGGCATCTTCAGCCGCTGCGACCGCAACTGTTTTCCTGTCATTTTGGGATGCCATGCTGATAAGTGAGTCTAATTTCATGACTGATTCAACCCTTTCTGTCCTTCTCACATCACCGCTAATTAATTATGCAAGAACTGTGCCAACTTAAAAACGTTGGAAACGCTTTATTTTTGCCCAAAAATATTATGAAAAAAATTGCAGAGTATGAAGATTATTGCATGCTATCTCCTTCAATATTGAATTTTTCGAGCTTATAATATAAATTCCTGACGGATACCCCTAAAACTTTCGCTGCAGCAGTTTTATTTCCTTTTACAGCTTTAAGTGTAGTTTTGATTACCTTCGCTTCGTAGTTTTCCAACTGGAGCGCAAGCGGTTCAGTCGGAATTGACTGCCCGATTGGATCATCCCTATCCTTCAGTTGGCTGTTCTGCAATTCAGGCAAATGCTCTTTCTGGATGATCGTTTCACTAAAGCTCAAGAAGATAATAGCTCGGCCAAGGACATTTTCAAGCTCCCTTACATTTCCGGGCCAATCATAATCCATCAATTTATTAATGGCATCTTCAGAAATCCCTTCAACGACACGTCCATAATCTTGATTAATTTTATGGATCAACCTTTCACACAGGAGCGGGATATCTTCTTTCCTTCTTCTAAGAGGCGGGATATGAATCGGCATCCTGTTCAATCGATAATATAAGTCTTCTCTAAAACTGCCATTCGCAATCGCTTTTTCAAGGTTCATATTTGTGGCAGCTATCACCCTGACGTTGATTGGTACGGGCTTTGTTCCGCCCACACGTACAATTTCTCTCTCCTGTAAAACCCTGAGTAATTTGGCTTGCGTATTGGCCGGCAATTCGCCGATTTCATCAAGGAAAATGCTGCCGTTATTGGCTTCCTCAAAAAAACCGCGTTTCCCCCCCACGCTTAGCTCCTGAAAAGGCTCCTTCTTCATAGCCGAAAAGTTCGCTTTCGAGCAGCGATTCAGAAATTGCAGCGCAATTCACACGTATGAACTTATTGAACCTGCGATCACTGGCATTGTGAATGGCATGGGCAAATAACTCTTTCCCTGTTCCTGATTCCCCGCGAAGGAGGACAGTTGCAGGCGTTTTCGCCCCGAGCTTTGCTTGTTCAATCGGAATTGTCATTTCTTCTGATTGGCCGATAATATCCTCAAACGAGTATTTCGCTTCAAGAGTCCTGATAATCTGTCTTGCTCGTGTCAGCTCCCGGTTCAAGTTCTGGATTTCCGACATATCATGGATAACCCCTACACTTCCCTTTAACTTCCCATCAACTATAACGGGCGCTACGTTGACAACAACTTCCTTTTTATTAGGGCCGACCCTCATCGCTGTTCCTCGAACTGGTCTTCTCGTCTTAAGGACTTTCATGTGCATGCTATCGCCTTCTGATATATCTGCGGTAGCTGGCTGCCCGATTACTTCCTCTTCCTTAAGTCCGGTTATTCTGGTATAAGCTGGATTGATCAAAATCCCCCTGCCATCTTCATCTACTACAGAAATTGCTTCATCGCTTGAATTTATGATTGCCTGAAGCATTGTTTGGATTTCTTTTAGATTCGTTATCTCTTCGGCAAGATTAACGACTTCTGTAATGTCCTTAAAAACAGAGAACGCTCCAATCAGTTGGTCATTTTCATCAATGATCGGAATTCGTGTAGTGATGATTTTCGACCCATTTGGAAGCAATAATTCCTGGTTCGACTCTGTCTTTCTTGTATTCAAAATTCCCGGAAGTTTGCTTGTTGGTATAATTTCTAAAACATGTTGCCCTTCTGCCTGTTCCCTCGTTGTTCCGATAATTTTTTCAGCGCTTTTGTTAAACAAAGTTATGATTCCTTCTGTATTGATGACTACCATGCCATCTCCAGAGGAGTTAAAAATCAAATCATGCTCATATGTAATTTTTCTAAGAGTTTTTATTAACTCTTCCTTTTCCTCTAAAAGGGTCGCCAGTAGGAATGCGACACTGCCGGGTATCAGGACCGTGTTTTTGCCGCGCGCTTCCCTTAAATCCTTGAAAACTTCGTCCTCGCCGGTCACTTCAATGATGATATCCAGCTGATCTGACATATATTGACGCCAATCTGTTCCCGTTTGGATGCCAGCATTCTGAGCTGCAAGTATTCCGGGGGCGTGCGGATCAAGGTCAACCACTGCTATCACATCTGCAGTCTGTTTGAAAATGTTCAGGATGGCTGTTCCACCCTTACCCGCTCCTACAATCATTACTTTCTGCATAATATCCACCACATATCTGGAAAAATATTTCATGGCTCTAACATTCTAGTCTGCAAAATCTTTCACTATTATTATTGTAATTCTTTTTGTATGCGCTGACAAATTTCTTTGTTTTCTAACTCTTCTGTAAGTAATGCTCCTTGAACAACTTATATTGCGGAAAAACACGGGGTTAAGTATACTTTTAAAAAGAGGACAAATAACGAGGGGAAACCGAATGATCAGGATCATAGCATTAATCATTATGTTGATACCAGGAGTCATCGCTGCTCTAGGGGTAAAACTTATGCGAGACATGGTGTTTGGAATCTTGCAGGCACCATTTCCGTTTTTGTGGCTCCAATTCCTTGCTGGACTTCTGTTTTTCCTTGCTGGACTTGGGTTCATCGCTGGTTTTATCCTGCATCGTGATCGTAAAAGAAATAAAGTCCAGGCATTTTTCCGAATACCTGATAGCAATAAAAAGCAAAACAGGCCCTTGATTTATTCAGGCCCTGTTTATTTTTTTCCTTATTCTCTTTGCCTTTGCAGGGTCATCTGTTATAAGTGCACTGCAATTAACCTTGAATAGCCTTTCCAGCTCTGACTCTTTATTCACTGTATATGGTCTCACTTCAATCCCGCTTTCTAGCGAAGCCTTGACAATTTGATCTGGCGCAGCCCGCCAGTGCGGGTGAAATCCTTTAGCTTTTATCGACTGTGCATATATCCATGGCATGTATAAGCCTTCAGAAAGCAAAGGGGCTATTTCAATCTCTGGTGCCAGCAAATAACTGTGGACAATGCTGTAATGATTGAAAGAGGAAATGATAATCCTGTCTGATAAGCCAAAGGTCCTAACCATATTTATGACCTTTTCTTCCATCCCCTCATAAGGGATGATGCTGTTTTTTAACTCAATATTGCAGACCATTTTGGTTGCCGATATCCATTCGAGAACTTCATTCAAGGTAGGAATTTGTTCTTTTTTTGTTAATTCCTTGAATTTATAACGGGCATCCAACTTTCTTAAATCCTCATAATTGTATTCCTTTACCAGTCCAGAGCCATCTGTCGTCCGATCAACCTTTTCATCATGAATCACGACTAGCTCACCGTCTTTTGTCATCTGGACATCGAGCTCCAGACCTTCAGCACCTGCTTTTTCAGCTTCTTTAAATGCCAGCAAAGTGTTTTCAGGATATTCTGCTGCATAGCCGCGATGTGCTAAAATAAGAGTCATAATCCATCACACCATTCTTTTCAATTTGGAGGTAACTAAACAATGAGGCCATTACATATTTCTGCTGAGACTGCTGTTAAACTATCCGAAAAACTCGGAGTACCTATTGAACAAATCATGCATATGCCCCAACATATCTTAATTCAAAAGTTAACGGAACTTGAAAAAGAAAAAGAAAAATAAAGCCAAAACGCCTATAGGGCGTTTTTTCATGTAATCCTTATATATAATATACATGATAATACGCCTACTCATGGTTTTCCAATTTCCAGGCATATAAAAACATCTTACTTTCGTACGGCTAGACCGCGGTAAAGTAAGATGTTCCATAAAATATTATAAAAAAATTACTAAATCTTCCCTAACTCTTTCAAGAAGCTTTATGCTCCAGACGAAGCTTGTCAGCGACCATGGCGATGAATTCGGAATTTGTCGGCTTTGCCTTTGACATTGAAACAGTATATCCAAACAACGAGGAAATGGAATCAATATTCCCTCTGCTCCACGCTACTTCAATCGCATGGCGGATTGCACGTTCTACGCGGCTTGCCGTTGTATTGAATTTCTTGGCAATATCTGGATAGAGGACTTTTGTGATCGAGCCAAGTAGTTCAATATCGTTATACACCATTGAAATAGCTTCACGCAAGTACATATATCCTTTAATATGTGCAGGGACGCCAATTTCATGAATGATGCTCGTAATGCTTGCATCAAGGTTTTTAGGCTTTTGTTCCGCATTTGATCTGCCATAATTGATTGATGACGATGGCTTACGTGCTACTGATTTTGCCTTGCCGCTAACCTGACGGATATGACCTGCTAATTGCTCCATATCAAACGGCTTCAGAATGAAATAGGATGCCCCAAGGTCTACAGCTTTCTTGGTTACATCTTCCTGACCAAACGCAGTCAGCATGATTACATTTGGAATGATGCCCTTCTTCATTTCACGGAGTCTCTCCAGGACCGCCAGTCCATCCAGGTGCGGCATAATAATATCTAAAAGCAAAACATCAGGATCTGTATCTTCAAGCATTTCTAAACATTCCTGGTCATTATGGGCAACTCCAACAATCTCCATATCATCCTGAGAGGAAATGTATTCCTCAAGAAGACCTACTAATTCTCTGTTGTCATCAACTACGCATACTTTAATTTTGTTCACTACTTGGTTCCTCCTCAATCCAATTATGATCACAAACATTATCTTCTCTAAATTCTATTCTAAATGACTAATTCGACAATGCAACAGAAATTCCTCTTATTTTTAATTTTTTCTTAAAAAAGTAATATTTTCTTACTAATGCTTCATTTTCCTTTGTTTTTCGACTTATTTCGATAGTTGACAAAAAAGCTTCTGTTAATTTGTCGAATAATCTTGATATTTAAGTATTAATATTAGTTTGTACTGATATCTGTTCCATGCACTACGCTTTCCTCGGGACTGGCGCTGAGCCTACTCGTCGTCATAAGCTGACACTTTTGAGTTTCGTTGGCATTCTCTAGGTCTTCTTGCTTCTGATGACGGACACTTTTTCGGATTTCTCTTCGATTTCTGTCCGTCATCCCCTTGATGACGGACATTTTTTCACGATTTTCTTCGATTTCTGTCCGTCACGACCCTGATGACGGACACTTTTTCACGATTTCCTTCGATTTCTGTCCGTCATGACCCTGATGACGGACACTTTTTAGGATTTCTCTTCGATTTCTGTCCGTCACGACCCTGATGACGGACACTTTTTCACGATTTCCTTCGATTTCTGTCCGTCATGACCCTGATGACGGACACTTTTTAGGATTTCTCTTCGATTTCTGTCCGTCACGACCCTGATGACGGACACTTTTTCACGATTTCCTTCGATTTCTGTCCGTCAGCCCCTCACTCGCGGCGTATGTATTGTTACATACAAAGAAAAGGCGGCTATTTGCCGCCGCCGAATTCCTGTTTTAGCTTGCCTGCTCTCTTGGTTTTTCGTAAATATCTATGCCTGCTTCGTTCAACATCCATTCTATATGAACTCCATATCCACTTGTTGGGTCATTTACAAAGACGTGGGTTACTGCCCCAACTAGCTTATCTTCCTGGATGATGGGACTTCCGCTCATTCCCTGGACAATTCCACCTGTTTTTTCTAACAGTTCCGGGTCTGTTACCTTTATGACCATACCCTTGGTTGCTGGAAACTTCTGAGGGATGGTGCTGACAATTTCTATATCAAAAAGGTTTACTTCGTCATTGTTCACGACAGTCAAGATTTTTGCCGGGCCTTCTTTTACTTGATGCGAAAGCGCAATTGGCAGAGGTTTATCGAATATGCCATTTGAAATATCTTTGTTCAGTTCACCAAAGATTCCAAAAGGACTATTTCTTCTAATATTCCCAATTACTTCTCGATCAGATGAAAAACGGGCCAGCTTCTCCCCTGGATTGCCTTTATCGCCTTTTTCAATCGAAGTTACTGTAGATCTTACGATTTGCCCATCACCTACGACGATAGGCTTTTTCGTATCCATGTCAGAAATGACATGCCCCAGCGCTCCATATTTTTTTGACTGAGGATGATAAAAAGTCATTGTTCCAATCCCTGCAGCTGAATCGCGTATATACAATCCAAGCTTATAGGTGTTTTCATTTACATCCTTTTCTGGCTGGAGTTGAGTTTTGATTTTTTCATTTTCCCTCTTAATCACAACATCCAATGGCTTCCCGTCTTCCCCGGCTTGCTTCACAAACGGGACAACGTCCGCCATTTTTTCAATTTGCTGTCCATTGATTTCTGTGATAATATCGCCTTTTCTTATCCCTGCTTTTTCACCTGGTGACACTCTTCCAGCATCAGCTTGAACCTGATGATGCCCGACCACAAGGACACCAACCGTATTCAGCTTCACTCCTATTGATTGACCGCCTGGCCTGACCTTGAAATCCTTAAGGACATTGACATCGACCTTTTTGACGGGGAACCCGGCTAGTTCTAGGACCATTTCATCCTTACCGTGCCTTTTTGCCTCTAGAGACAAGGTTTCGCCTTTTTGGTCTACTGCGATATTAGTTTCTTTTACGGGAGCTGAGACTTGGACTGCATTCGCCTGGAAGTCAAGCTTTTGCCCCTCGAATAATGTTATATCTCCTGGAATAGATAAATAATCATGTACTGGTTTTGCAAATCCTAAAGCAATTAATGAAACAAGGAGAATTCCACCAATAAATTTTCTGAGAAAATCTTTTTTCAAATCCATTCACTCTCCTCGCTTCTAGTCCACACACATCGAAAATGGCTACATCTTTAATTTTGCCTCGACTCCCCGCATTTATAACCTGTATAAAAATAAAAAAGCTACCCATTATGGATAGCTTTTCATGTAATGGCCTTCATATTCTGTGCAAGCTTCAGTAATTCTTCAGCATGCTGTTTCGTGAGGTCAGTAACTTCAACCCCTGAAATCATCCTGACGATTTCCTTTACCTTCTCAGAAGAAGAAAGTGGAGTGACAGAGGTTTTTGTCCTTCCATTCTTTATAACCTTTGCGATATACAGGTGGGTATCGGCCATTGCAGCGACTTGAGGCAAGTGCGAAATACACAAAACCTGAGATCCAGTCGACACACTGTAAATTTTTTCTGCAATCGATTGTGCAACCCGGCCGCTTACTCCTGTGTCCACTTCATCGAAAATAATTGAAGTGACACCCTGATGTTTCGAGAAAATGCTCTTCAGGGCGAGCATGATCCTTGAAAGTTCTCCTCCGGATGCAATTTTTGACAAAGGCTTCAGAGGTTCACCTGGATTTGTCGAGATATAAAATTCTACCTTATCGGCACCACTTTTATGGAAATGTTCAGAGTCCGGGTCGATTCTAAGGTCGAATACCGTCTTTTCCATATACAGCTCTTTAAGTTCTTTATGAATTAATTTTGTAAGCTTTTTGGTCCATTTCCTGCGAGTTTGAGTCAGATTATTTGCCTCGATGCGCAAATCCTTCTTAAGTGACGCAAGCTCCTTCTCCATCTGGCCGATATGGACTTCCTTATTTTGCAGCGTCTCAATTTCTTCTTCGATTTTCGAGGAATACTCAAGGATTTCTTCTATCGTTTTCCCATATTTCCGCTTCAATTGATTGATTTCATTTAGTCTGTCCTCAATTACAATCAAGCGCTGCGGGTCATACTCAAGGGAATCCAAATCATTCCTGATAGTCCTCGCTGCATCTTCAAGCATATAAAAACTGTTTGCTACTGTGTCAGCTACATTTTTGTAGTCAGGATCCAGATCCGCTGCATTCTGCAGGTTATCCATGACCAAAGCAATCCAGTCAAGGCCCTTTTGCTCGCCCTGCAAAGCTGAATAACTGGTCTGAATGCTTTCGTAAATCTTTTCGAAGTTGCCAAGCTTATTCTTCTCTTCAAGAAGCTCCTCATCCTCATTCAACTTAAGGTCTGCCGAGAGGATTTCATCATGCTGGAACTGGATTAAATCAAGTCTATGGTCCATTTGCTGTTCATTTTCACTTAAGCTTTTGAGTTTTTTCTGTGTTTGTTCAAATGACCGGAAAACCTGCTGGTACTCATGAAGGGCAGGCATGATTTCATCTGATCCGAATTGGTCAAGCAGATTGATATGCTTTGCGTCATCCATCAATTCCTGGTGCTCGTGCTGGTCATGAATATCAATCAAGGTTGAACCTACCTCACGCAGGACTGCAATCGTGACAAGCTTCCCATTAATGCGGCAGACGCTTTTTCCACTCGCTGAAATATCTCTTCTCAAGACAATCATGGCATCTTCAATTTCAATGCCAAACTCTGCAACTTTTCCGTAACTCGGATGATTTTCGCCTTCCAGATGGAATAAACCTTCAATTTCAGCTTTACCTTCGCCATGGCGGACGAATTCTGCTGAACCCCTTCCACCCACGAGCAGGTGGATGGCATCAATGATGATGGATTTCCCAGCTCCAGTTTCGCCAGTTAGTACGGTAAGACCTTTATTAAAAGAAACGGATAATGATTCAATTATTGCGAAGTTTCGTATCGATAATTCATTTAACAAGCAAACGTCACCTCATTTACAGCATATCGAGAAAACGATTTGTAACTTGCTCCGTATCCTCTGGAGTACGGCAAATAATTAAGATGGTATCGTCTCCACAAATCGTGCCAAGAATATCTTCCCAATCGAGATTATCAATCAATGCTCCGATGGCATTCGCATTGCCTGGCAGAGTTTTCATTACTAAAAGATGGCCTGCCTGGTCAATCCGGATAAAAGCATCCATTAAAGACCTTTTTAATTTTTGCAATGGGTTGAAACGCTGATCTGCAGGAAGACTGTACTTGTACCTGCCGTCAATCAAAGGAACTTTTACAAGATGAAGCTCCTTAATGTCACGTGAAACGGTCGCCTGGGTTACGTTAAAACCAGCAGCTTTCAACCGATCGACGAGTTCATCCTGCGTCTCGATATCTTTACTTGCGATTAATTCACGGATTTTTATATGTCGCTGTCCTTTATTCATTAATATCACCCCTGGATATATCCGAAACATTCATATACTCATATGTTAGCCGATTTCAACAGAATGTACAATCATTCGTGGTCTTTCGGCAAAAGTTATCGGTGGAATTGACGAAGTGGTGAAAATTCCATAAAGAGAATTTTTTACAAAATTGTCCTTTAAAATTTGGCTGTTGATTTTCAACAACAGCATTAACAGAACCTAAAACCTATAGGGTTAAGGGTTAATTCCACTGCAAACATTATGGAATCTTAATTCACACAAAAAAGAACAGGCATAATCAGCCTATTCTTCCTCGCTAGTTTGCTTTGATTTCAGTTCATTATGCGCTTCTGTTACGACTGCTTCGGGCTTGGTTTTCAACAGCTGCCTGCCTACCTCATCTACGTTGTTGTTCCACTGAAGATGAAGCAGGAATTCGATATTGCCATCACCGCCAGTGATTGGCGAGTAGCTTAAGTCGATGACATCATAGCCCTCCGCTAATGAAAAAGATATGATCCTGTCCAACACTTGTTCGTGGACCTTCCTGTCACGGACGATGCCTTTTTTGCCGACTTGTTCTCTCCCAGCCTCAAATTGCGGCTTAACGAGAGCGACGATATCCCCGCCTGTTACCAGCAAGGTTTTTAAGACAGGCAATATCAGCCGGAGTGATATGAAAGATACATCGATGCTTGCGAAATTCGGCATCCCTTTCATGAGGTCCTCCGGTTTGACATAGCGGAAGTTTGTCCGCTCCATCACGACGACACGTTCATCCTGTCGCAGCTTCCAGGCAAGTTGGTTGTAGCCGACATCCAGGGCATAGGACATTTCAGCGCCATTTTGAAGAGCACAATCGGTAAAGCCGCCAGTCGAAGCTCCGATATCCAGCAGCGTTTTGCCCTGGACATCGAGGTTGAATACCTTCAGTGCCTTTTCTAGCTTCAAACCTCCACGGCTTACGTATGGGAGAGCATTCCCTTTTACAGTCAAGGGGATGTCACTGCTAACCTTTTCACCAGGCTTATCCAGTCGAGTTTCATTGGAGTAGACGAGCCCCGCCATGATTGTCCGTTTGGCCTTTTCCCTTGTTTCGGAAAGACCGCGTTCAACAAGCAGTACATCTAATCGTTCTTTTTTGATTTTCATTTGCTACGCCCTTTTTTGTTTCTGTCTCGCAAGCTTCTGCATTCGCAAGACGACATCTTCTGTTGTCATTCCAATTTCCTCAAGAAGCTTATCGACACTGCCATGCTCAATGAACTGATCCGGAATTCCCATCCTGTCGATATCGACATGCTGATAGCCGAGATCATGCGCTGTTTCAAGCACGAAGCTGCCGAATCCACCTTGAAGCACAGCTTCCTCAATTGTAAGAATCGGCATGTTTTCATTCAGGATGCCCACAAGCATCTTTTCATCAAGAGGCTTGATAAAACGGGTATTGACGACTTTTACAGATATGCCTTGCTTACCAAGGATCTCTGCTGCCTCGATTGCCATCGGAATTGTCGTTCCGAATGTCAGGATGGCTGCGTCTTCACCTTCACGAAGCACTTCCCATGTACCAATCGGGACTTCTTTCAACTCTTCATCCATTGGCACACCCAACCCATTGCCTCGTGGATAACGCATCGCAATCGGGCCTTCGTCATACTTTAGGGCCGTGTATACCATATGTTGTCCTTCATTTTCATCTTTCGGCATCATCAATACCATATTAGGCAAGTGCCTTAAAAAGGCGATATCAAATACTCCTTGGTGAGTTTCACCGTCAGCACCAACAAGTCCGGCACGGTCAATTCCAATGAACACATTCAAGTTCTGGCGGCAAATATCATGGACCACCTGATCATATGCCCGCTGCAAGAAGGTCGAATAGATTGCCAAGAATGGTTTCATATTTTGCGTTGCCAGTCCAGCTGCAAAAGTAGTCGCATGCTGTTCAGCAATCCCGACATCGATCATCCTGTCAGGAAATTCGCTCGCAAAACCCTCAAGCTTTGAACCAACAGGCATAGCAGGTGTTACAGCAACAATACGTTCGTCTGTCCTCGCGATTTTCCTGACTGTCTCACTAACTAGCTTACTCCAGGCTGGTGGTGAGGAATCTGGCTTTACAAAATCACCAGTTTCCATTTTATAAGGACCGGTTCCATGCCAAGTGCCTATTTTATCATTTTCAGCCGGGTTATATCCCTTGCCTTTTTTCGTAATCACATGCAACAATACAGGCCCTTCCTGTTTTTTGGCATATGCTAGGTTTTCAAACAGGTCGTCGTAATCATGGTCATCTACCGGTCCGAGATAAGTAAATCCTAATTCCTCGAAAAAGATGCCTGATACAAACAGATATTTTAAGCTGTCCTTGATTCTTTCGGCAGTCGCCGCGAGCTGACCGCCAATAGCCGGAACCTTTTTTAATAAGTATTCAAGTTCATCTTTTACCCAATGGTACTTACCAGCTGTCCGAAGGCGGCCAAGCACATTATGCAATGCGCCGACATTAGGAGCGATCGACATTTCGTTATCATTCAAAATGACAATCAGCTTCTTCTTTTCATGCCCGATGTGATTCAAGGCCTCTAAAGCCATGCCTCCTGTTAGGGCACCATCACCGATAACCGGAACGATATGGGAATCTTCCTTTTTCAGGTCACGGGCAATCGCCATTCCCATTGCAGCAGATAGTGAAGTTGAACTATGGTCAGTCTCCCAGACATCATGCTCACTTTCAATCATCTTTGGAAAACCGCACAGTCCTTTATGCTGCCTTAACGTATCAAATTGGCATGCTCTTCCGGTTAGGATTTTATGTACGTATGATTGATGGTCAACATCCCAAAGAAATTTATCCTTGGGGCTGTCAAAACATTTATGAAGGGCAATCGTTAATTCAACAACACCAAGGTTAGGTCCTATGTGTCCGCCTGTAACCGATAGTTTTTCAATTAAAAACTGCCGAATCTCCCCGCTTAACTCTTCCAATTCCTTATTCGAAAGGTTCTTTAAGAAGGAAGGGTCTTTTATTGATAAAAGATCCATTTCGGACCACTCACTTTCATTTCTGACTTATTATTCCTCGTTGTTCATTCATATTCTGAAAACGTTGTTAGTAATAACATATATTAAGTAAAGAAAGGTTTTCAAGCACTACCTGCAAATATGCGTCTATTTTTCTAATTTATGTATAAAAAAAGCTGCCAACACTGCCGTGCCAACAGCCAATTATAGCACACTGCTCACTATTGTACTATTCTCAGGCGACTGCTCTAATGATTGCGCAGTCCAATCAAATCAGTGATCTGGTCAAGAATTCCAACCTCAAGCCCACTTTTGGCAAGTAAAGCTTTCGCTTTTTGCAAATGGGAACCAAGCGCTTCTTTGGCTCCATCCAATCCAAGTAAAGCAGGATACGTGCTTTTTTCATTAACTGTGTCGCTTCCAACAGGCTTGCCGATCATTTCTTCAGTACCCTCAAGATCGAGGATATCATCGCGGATCTGGAATGCGAGGCCAATATGGTAGGCGAACTTGGACAGTGTTTCCTTTTGCTCCAAAGCTGCCCCGGCAATTTCTGCACCTGCAATGATGCTGTATTCGAGCAATTTCCCTGTTTTATTAATATGGATATATTCAAGCTGCTCAAGCGTCAGCTTCTTATTTTCCCCTTCCATGTCTGCTACCTGACCGCCCACCATACCAAGAGCACCAGCAGCCGCGGATAATTCGCGGATAAGTGCAAGCTTAACAGGGGCAGGTACGACATCCTCAGGAATGTCCGCCAGCAAGTTGAAACTCAATGTCAATAAAGCATCGCCTGCAAGAATGGCAGTCGCTTCACCGAATACTTTATGGTTCGTCGGCTTCCCTCTTCTCAAATCATCATCATCCATACTTGGCAAATCATCATGGATAAGTGAATAAGTATGGATCATTTCAATCGCCGCAGCTGCATCAAGCCCATCATTGGGGTCTTTTCCGAATGCCTCGATTACGGCGAAAGTGAGTAGAGGACGAATCCTTTTCCCGCCTGCTTCGAGTGAATAAAGCATTGCCTTAGCAAGATTCTCCGGCGTCTCAAGGGCACCAACAACCTCTCTAAGCCGTTCCTCGACAAGTGTCTTATATTTTTTTGCAAAAGAATCAAGTGAAACAGGCTGCAATACTATTCCTCCTCATTTATGGAGAAACCTTCAGTTCGTCCATCTTCAGTAATGATCTGGGCCAGCTGATCTTCCACATTCTTTAACTTATCATGGCAAAGCTTGGATAATTCCATTCCTTCTTTATAAAAAGAGATCGCTTCTTCCAAAGGCACATCGCCTTCTTCAAGTTTTTCAACTATAGTCTCAAGTTGATCCATCGCCTGTTCAAAACTTAGTTTTTTTTCATCCGCCATTGTTTTCACTCTCCTTGATATCTGTCACAACACATTGAATGCTTCCATCAGAAAGCTTCACCTTTATTTTCCGTTCAGGTTTTACCTGGGAGACTGTTTTGATCAGTTCACCATCGTCTGTGTATGCAAGGCTATAGCCTCGATCCATAATCTTCAGAGGGCTTAAGGCTTCAAGCGTTGAAAGTATTCCTTGGAACTCCTTTCGCTTCTCAGATAAAACGGCTGTCATAGCTCTGTTTAAAGCCCTCGTAGTTCTTACGCGCCTGTCAGCAGACACCTTTCTCAATTCTTCTGGGTGACTTCGTTCTAATCTTCTCTTCAGTTGAAGAAGTGCATCGTTTTTTGAAAAATAAAGCTTTTCAGCTCCACGAGTCAGCGATTCTGTCAGCTTGTCTACTTGTTCAAGTTTTTGTTCATATAACTTCCTTGGATAACGAAAGGCATATGACCTGATCAGCCGCTGATAGCGCTCCTGCTGGAAGAACACCTTTTCCCTCATCGCCCTCATTAATCTTGTTTCTCTGTTCATTACCCTCTCACTGAGCTCCTGGATATGAGGAACGGTCAGCTCCGCCGCTCCAGTTGGAGTCGGTGCTCTCATATCCGCGACAAAGTCAGCGATTGTAAAGTCTGTTTCATGGTCGACTGCTGAAATAATAGGAATTTTCGAGGAGAAAATTGCCCTGGCAACAGATTCCTCATTAAAATTCCATAGCTCTTCAATCGATCCGCCCCCGCGGCCAATAATCAGAACATCAATATCTGCCCTTGCATTTGCCTTCTCAATTGCCCTAACAATGGATGGGCCTCCCTGTTCTCCCTGTACCAGTGCAGGAAAAATGAGTATCTTCGTAATGGGGTATCTTCGCTTGATTGTTGTTAAAATATCGCGGATTGCTGCTCCAGTTGGTGAAGTAACAATGCCAACGGCTTTTGGGTACTTCGGTATAGGCTGCTTGTACTTTGGAGAAAAAAGGCCTTCTTGCTCAAGCTTCTTCTTCAGCTGCTCATAAGCAACAAATAAATCGCCAACTCCATCGGTTTTCATTTCTTTTATGTATACCTGATACTGTCCACTGCCTTCATACACTGAGATATCTCCTCTTACCAGAACCTTCATGCCATTTTCAGGCTTAAAATTCATGGTCCTGGCGGCACCAGCGAACATGACAGCAAGAATTCGGGCTTTCTCATCCTTGAGCGTAAAATACATATGACCGCTCGAATGCCTTTTAAAGTTGGAAATCTCCCCTTTGATATAGACGCCCTGAAGATGCGGATCGGCATCGAATTTTCGTTTTATGTATTTGGTTAACGCGTTGACGGTTAGATAACGCTGATTATCCATTTAGAAACTCCTTTTGTGGAACTATTAATTAGAAAAGCTTAAGCACCTTGGGCAGACCCGGCGAGAACTGGAGGTCCTGACAGTGAAGTCGTACTTTGACTTCATTGACAGGATCGAAACCGAAATGTATAGCCGACTGACCAGAAACGGAGAAACTGGAGACTCCGACAAAGAAGCGCTTTTTGCTTCTGCCGGCGGAGTTGAAGTTTCGGAGTTTCTAGGAGGCGAAACTAGACAATTCGAAAAGCGGAGGCGACTGCCCAGCTCCGACAAGCGTTGGAGGGCCTGACAGTGAAGTCGCTTTTTGACTTCATTGGCAGGACCGAAACGTCTCGAGGAGCTAGGAGCCGCAGCTAGACAAGTGACTCGACGGTCTAGGCGCTGAAGCTAGACACTAATCTAAGTTTAAAAAGTACATGCTTTCTTTAATATCAAAAAACTGCCCATACCCATTATAAATTTAGAATCCCGATTCGTCACTTTACATAAGTGGATTTTCAGTTTCTAACTTATAACAGATATGGACAGAATCACGCCCTTATAGATTTGAATTTTGCAGTCTATTCAAACGGTTCTTTGCAGACTTCATGGTATTGAACATCAACATGGCGATGGTCATTGGACCAACACCCCCAGGTACAGGAGTGATATAGCCGGCTTTTTCCTTGACTTCATCATAGGCTACATCACCACACAGTTTGCCTTGATCATCGCGGTTCATGCCAACATCGATGACGACAGCTCCTGGTTTGATATGGTCAGCGGTAATCAGGCCGGCTTTCCCGACTGCGGCTATGACTACATCCGCCTGTTTCGTGTGTTCCTTTAAATCTTTTGTCCTCGAATGGCAGTATGTAACTGTTGCATTTTCATTCAAGAAAAGCTGGCCTGCCGGCTTGCCGACAATATTGCTTCTGCCTACGACAACTACATGCTTCCCTGCAAGGTCAAACCCTATTTCCTTCATCATCACCATTACACCATATGGCGTGCACGGTAAAAAAGCATCCTGGCCAGTCATCATCCGACCAATATTGATTGGATGGAAGCCATCAACGTCTTTTTCAGGGGAAATAGCCTCAATCAGATTTTTTTCACTGATGTGATCTGGAAGAGGCAGCTGAACCAAGATGCCGTGAATGTTTTCATCACGATTGAGTTCGTCAATCTTAGCCAATAGCTCCTGTTCAGTAATAGAGACAGGATATTCTATCAGAACATTATGCATCCCAAGTTCCCTTGCAGTTTTTTGCTTGCTGTTGACATAGGTTCTCGATGCCTGGTTATCACCGACAAGTATCACAGCCAGGCCTGGAGTCATTCCCTGCTTTTTCAGCTCCTGAACCTCGTCGGCAATTTCGAGTTTCTTCTTTTTAGAAATTTCTTTTCCATCAATAATACTAGCAGCCATACTTTCTCCCCCTATGTGATCAGGGAAGGTCCAACCGCCTGCTTTAATGGTTTTTAGGAAATGCTCCGCTTTACTTTGGACAGAACACCATTAATGAAACGGCTTGATTGGTCATCCCCATATAATTTTGCAATTTCGATCGCTTCATCAAGAACGACATTCATTGGTACGTCTTCGTTACAATACTTCAACTCGTATACGGCAAGGCGCAAAAGATTCCGGTCAACAGCTGCAATTCTGTCGAGCGACCATTTTTCTAGATACGTCTTGATCTCTTCATCGATTTCTTGCTGATGCTCAACCGTACCGTTCACAAGCTTGTTCAGGTAATCATCCCCGGCTTCTTCTTCAAGGACATGTTCAATCGCGTCTGAAACTTCCACCTTGCTTATATCAATCTGGAATAAGGCTTGTAATGCCTTTTCTCGTGCTGTTCTTCTTTTCATTGAATTCTTTAGCTCCTTTAATGGCTTGTCTGATTCTAACAAAATAATAGCATATCATATCTTTTTACGCATGGTTTCCTATTATTTTTCACTTTTTAAAAAAAGTTAATCAAAACAAACGGAAATATCTCTTATCAGCTAATAATTTATGAGTAAATTAGAACAGCACTGGCAACTTTAACACTTAGCATTATATACTCCCACAAACAGTAACTTCTGTGGCGGGAATGGGTATTACCCTTATTTGGAGTTACTACGGACAACTTTTTCGCTACAGCACCAAATTTTACCCCAACCTCAAACACTCTGAGTCTCAATGTTACCAGGAGGAAAAACTCCCTGGACTACAAAAAAAACCAAAGGCATGCATAATTATGCCTTTGGTTCGGTGTTTAAACTTCTTGTTCGACTTCAGGTTCTACTTTTTGGTTTTCAAACTGGACGCCGACTACATGAATATTTACTTCAGTTGCATCAAGTGCAGTCATGTTCAATAATGCCTGGCGGATGTTATCCTGGATTTTTTGAGCAACCACAGGAATGGACACGCCAAACTTCATGACACAATAAACGTCAACCTTGATTCCTTCTTCTGCAAGTTCGACCTTTACACCTTTGCCGTGATTTTTCTTACCTAGTCTTTCAACTACTCCAGCCGCGAAGCTGCCGCGCATTTGCGTTACACCTTCTACTTCGGATGCAGCGATGCTTGCAATGACTTCAATTACTTCAGGTGCAATTTCCACTTTCCCTAAGCCGTTCTCATCATGGCTCATTTCAAGTAAATGTTGCTGTTCACTCATGGCTAGACCTCCTATTATTCTTCTTTCATAAGATCATGCATTTCTAAAAATTTTGTATTGAACTGCCCTTCCACGAAATCCTCATGGTTCAGCAGCTTGAGATGGAACGGGATGGTTGTGTGAATGCCTTCAATCACAAACTCACCAAGCGCTCTCTTCATGCGGTCAATTGCTTCTTCCCGACTGCTTCCATAAGTAATGACCTTCGCAATCATTGAATCATAGTAAGGCGGGATTGTATAACCAGGATATGCCGCTGAGTCTATTCTAACACCAAATCCGCCTGGAGGGAGATACATTTTGATTTTACCCGCAGATGGCATGAAGTTTTTTGCAGGATTTTCTGCGTTGATGCGGCATTCAATCGCCCATCCATTGAACTCAACATCTTCCTGTTTCAGGTTCAGCCTTTCACCTGAAGCAATCTTGATCTGTTCTTTGATTAAATCGACGCCTGTTACCATTTCAGTTACAGGATGTTCAACCTGTATGCGAGTATTCATCTCCATGAAATAAAATTTACGATTGTGATAATCATAAATAAATTCTACCGTGCCGGCTCCGGTATAATCAACTGCTTTCGCCGCTTTGACTGCAGCTGCTCCCATTTCAGCCCTTACTTCTCCGTCAAGTGCAGGTGATGGTGTTTCCTCGAGAAGCTTTTGAAGGCGCCTCTGGATTGAGCAATCACGTTCGCCGAGATGAATGGTGTTGCCATAGCTGTCTGCAAGCACCTGGATTTCAACATGGCGGAAGTCTTCGATATATTTTTCAATATAAACACCCGGATTACCGAATGCTGTCATCGCTTCCTGCTGGGTGATATTGATGCCTTTGATCATCTCCTGCTCCGTTCTGGCAACACGGATTCCTTTACCCCCGCCTCCTGCTGTCGCTTTGATAATGACAGGATAACCGATGTCGTTTGCAAGGCTGACAGCATCTTTCGTGCTCTCAATGATTCCCTGTGATCCAGGAACGATTGGAACATTTGCCTTCTTCATTGTTTCCCTTGCGACATCTTTCGTACCCATTTGTTGGATTGCTTCAGGAGATGGTCCGACGAAAATGATGTTGCACTCTCTGCAAAGCTCGGCGAAATCAGCATTTTCAGCAAGGAAACCATATCCAGGGTGGATGGCGTCACAACCAGTCAGTTTCGCTACGCTGATAATATTTGTGAAATTCAAATAGCTGTCTTTTGAAGCTTTCGGTCCGATACAATATGCTTCATCAGCAAGCTGTACATGAAGTGATTCCTTATCAGCCTCAGAGTATACAGCTACAGATTCGACTCCCAATTCCCTGCAGGCACGGATGACCCGGACTGCGATTTCTCCTCTATTGGCTATCAATAATTTTTTTATCATCAATATCGCTCCTTATTCGGGCTTGACCAGGAATAAAGCTTGGCCGTATTCAACCAGCTGGCCGTCTTTAACAAGAATTTCAACGATTTCCCCGTTTATTTCTGCTTCGATTTCGTTGAAGAGCTTCATGGCTTCTACTATGCATACAATTGAATCTTTGCTGACCTTTGAGCCTGCTTTTACATATGCATCTGCTTCAGGAGAGGAAGATTGATAGAAAGTTCCAACCATTGGTGAAACAATCTTATGTAAATTGGAAGTATCCTCGGTTTCTTCCTGCTTCACTTCCTGTACAGCTGCTGCTTCAAGCTTAGGCTCAGTTCGAGGAGCTTCCTGAACTGCCGGCACTGGTTGTGGAGCAGATGCTGGTGCGCTTGGCTGAACATGCTCAACTACAGATTTGGCTGCTCCATGCTTCTTCATCTTGATTTTTGATCCTTCATATTCATATGAAAATTCGTCAATGCTTGATTGGTCCACTAATTTGATTAACTCTCTGATTTCCTGTACTTTTAACATCTTTAGGCACCCCTTGTCCATTTCATAATTAAGACTAGATACTAATACTATACGATAATACCATGTAAAAATTCAATATGGAACGCTGTTTCTTGTCTTCCTTCTCTATTTTAATATTTTCTGAAAAAAAAGTGAATTCATACGACAGGAATCGCGAAATTTCTAGCGAATATAACAGTAGTTGAATTTTAGAGGAGAATACATTCGATGAAAAGTATGGAAGAAATTAAGAGAGATGATTTGGAAAGAAAAAATTCTTTAATCGTCAAAGCCACATTGGTATCTGTCATTTTGGCTGCAGTTGTTGATATTGCAATGCATAAGGAAATTGCCGTAATTTTTTCAATCATAGTGGGCGGGGGAGCCGGAGTAGGAATCGTTGCATTTCTCCACTATTCAAAAAAGTTAACGAAACTAATCCCTTATCTTTCTGTTGTCATTGTTTCCGCAGTACTTTTCTTAATTATGGAAACTAGTGTCTCACCTACTGCCTATACGCTTCTTTATTTTATCCTTGCTGCCGCAGCGATCTACATGGACAGGAAATTACTGATTTTGGCTTCAGGTCTCGGGTTTGTAATTATCACGGCATTCACATTGATGCATAACCACGAGCTGCCATTGGAAACGAAAAACTATGTAACTATTTATCTATTGTATATGCTGGTTACAGTCATGCTTGGCTTTCAGTTTTCCATCTCCAAGAAGCTCGCTCAAACGATTGTGTCGGCACAGCAGGAAACAGAGAGTCTGTTGATAAAAGATCTAGAGACACGCAAAGTAATCGAAAGCAATACAAGGAGCATTGCAAAGCTGATAGATGATGTTAAATTCAAGAGCAAGGAAAATTATCAATCTTCCATTGAAATGACCCAGTCCGTAACAGAGATATCTGCTGGGATCAATATTCAGTCTGATTCAGTTGTGGATATCACCCAATCTCTTGAGAGTACAAATCAGGTCATCTCCAGAACATCTCAACTTGTAACAAAGTTGCATCAGGACGCAATGACTGCCGAAATGGTTTCAGATAAAGGCGATGAACTGATGTCCAGCCTTATCTCAGAATTGACAGCTTCATATGAGAATATGCAGAATGTCAATTCACACATCCTGTCTCTATCCGCGCTGATCAAGGAAACAACCAGCTTTGCAGCGGATATCCAGGGAATTGCTTCCCAAACTAATTTGCTGGCATTGAACGCATCTATTGAGGCAGCGCGTGCTGGAGAAAGCGGAAAAGGATTCGCCGTCGTTGCAGAAGAAGTAAGGAAGCTCGCTGACATCACAAGTAATACAGCGACGCAAATAACCGAAAACTTACAAAGCGTTATGAGCGATACTTCTAAAACAAAAGAAGGGGTTAACCTGACGGCGGAAAAACTTACACAAAACCTTGAATTAGCTGCAGAGACAATGGAAGCATTTGAAACTATACACCAAACTTTCAAAGTATTGAAGAGTGACATTACTGAGCAGGAGGGTCTGACAAGAACCATTTTGGATTCCTCAATGGCAATCGAAAGTTCCATTACCGGCTTCAGCTCCGTCATCCAGCAGGCAAGCGCCGCGCTGGAGGAAATTTCATCATCAGCAATTTCGCAGAGCGAACATCATGAACATTTATTTAAATCAGTTGAAGCAGCACATCAATCTTTGGATAACTTAATTAAGCTGCAGGAATAAGAATAGCGCAAGCGCCTTGTTCAGCCCCGAAAAGCGCTTCGGTCCTGACAGTGAAGTCGTTCTTTGACTTCATTGGCAGGACCGAAGCGTCTCGATGAGTTAGGAGCGTAGCTAGACACTAATCTAAATACAAAAATTTTATACTCTCTTATTCAGAAATAAAGGGAAGGCCTTCGCCTTCCCTTTTACTTATCGTTCATTTATTTTACAGGCTCAAATTGTACAGCTACTGGCTGTAATGAGCCAAGTTCTGTACGCACCATCTGAATGATCTCGTTTGCTGCAGATGCTGAATGCTCCTGAGCTTTCACCGTGATTCTGACGTTTTCTCCGTCAGCACGGACAAGTGCATCTTCATAGCCCATTGAAGTAATCAATGTTTCAAGTACGCCTTCCTTTTGAGCCACTTCATCAAGCTCGTTCATCTTTTCAATAGCGTCGCTGCGGTCTTGGGCAGGCAGGTCAGTGGAAGCCACAATTGCCTGGAGGTCTTCCTTCATTTTAGTGCGCTGCTCCTCAAGCTTCATGCGAAGTGCTTCGAACTTTTCATCGCTTGCAATGCCAGAAATGACTGTTTTGCCATCCTTGGATTCTGTTGCCGCTGTTTCTTTACCTTCAGCCTGCTGCTCTTCAACACCTGCAAGATCTGCTTTTTGCTGCTCAGGTGCAGTAATATAATACACCGACAGTACCACTACAAGACTTAACATCGTCAATAACCAAACCGTTTGCTTTTTCAATAACATCTATTATTCCCCCTTAGATTTTTTAGGCATGACAGCCACCCGATGGTTTGGTACATCCAAAGCCCTGGTGACGGCCTCGATAATCCATTTTTTCACTTGTATATTTTCGGCACCCTTTGCCACTACGAGAACTCCTCTGATTTCTGGCTTCTTTGTCTCCAGAACGATAGGAACCTCTTTTTCACCGTTGCGGATGATGACCAGCTGCTCATCCTGTGAAGCGTCCTGGACCTTGCGTTTGCCGCCTTCACGATCCGTTTCATCAGTGGTCTGTGATTGGATGACCGTATTCTTTTCAAAGACTTTCTTGTCAGTAGCGTCCACGTTTACAAAAACTGTGACATCCCCAACGCCATTAATACCTTCGAGCATCTCGGTCAATTGGGCTTCATAAGCTTCTTCATACTCGGAAATGACGTCATTGCCTGCCGATTTCTTTTGTCCGAACACGGCAGCTTCCTCTTCAGTTCCTGCCTCCTTCGTGGCTGTAACCGCCACATCGGGATTCTGGTCACCCAGGATGTTGCCTATGAGCATGATTGCTGCCCCGAACAGGACGACAATCATTAAGTATTGGTATTTGCCAGATTTCTTCTCTGGCGGTCCGTCCTTGCCGCTCAATTGCTTCTTAAGCCAGCTTAGTGGACCCTTCTCATTATCCATCCTCGTCACTCCCCCCTTCTATCATTATTTGAATAGACTTTTCAGGAACATTCCATTTTTCTGACAGAAGAGAAGATATTTGATCTGTATTCTGAGAGGTTTGTTTTGATGGAAGGGGTGCGTTCGTATCAATTTCTACTTCTCTTACTACTGCCACAGTCTCTCCCTCATCTTCGGCTTTTTTCACATGCACGATGACATACTCCAGGTTTTCAGGGAAAGGCCGCTGATCCTGATCATTTACTGCAAGCTCGATATTAGCAATCTCCATTCCTTCTTGCTCCATCAACTCCTCCTCTGCGGCTGTTTTCAATTGGACAGCCATTGTTTCTAAAATATATGCATGCTGGGATGCTTGTATTTCTTTTTTCTGAAATTCTATTGAATTTTTTACATTTTCATTCTCCAAATGATTGAATTGGCCCATAGAAGCGATCGCCGATTCAAAGTCTGAAGTAAATAGTTTCATGACCGGGGACAGAATGATGGCGATTAAAATAAGGCCAGTAACAATTTTTGTGTATTTTTGGAAACTAGAATTTGGCAGCAGCATGTCAAGGACAGTCGCCAGGAGGATGAAGATAATAATATTGGTAACCCACTCTTTAATAAAACCCATTTCTTCTCCCCCTACCTCACCATCATCGTTAGATTTCCAGCGGCAATAATGACCGTAATCGTCAAAAAGAACATAAGTGAAACAATTCCCAGTGCGGCAAAAACATAGATGATGCTTTTGCTGATAATATCAAGACAGG
The DNA here is from genome assembly GCF_020524355.2 of Mesobacillus subterraneus. Taxonomy (NCBI): domain Bacteria; kingdom Bacillati; phylum Bacillota; class Bacilli; order Caryophanales; family Bacillaceae; genus Mesobacillus; species Mesobacillus subterraneus. Next base: position 1,122,400 of record NZ_CP129019.1, on the reverse strand, counting down.
TTATCACTGGTCCGCCACCCAAAGGCTGTAGAATCGCAGCGGCAAATTTATATATGAATGCTACCATCAGGATTTTCACGGCAGGAAAAGCAGCGATGATTAGAAGTATGGCCACACCCGCCAGACCGACTGTGTTCTTAAGCAGCATCGAAGCGCTGATCACGGTATCTGTCGCATCCGTGAACACACGGCCGATCACCGGAACAAAATTGCCGGTAATGAATTTAGCCGTCTTTACAGTGACTCCATCTGTTACGGCTGAGGATGCTCCCTGAACAGAAATGACACCCAGGAATACGGTTAGTAAAATACCCAGCAGCCCGACACTCCAGTTCCTGAGCATACTCGCCAACTGTGTGACCTTGTAATGCTCTGACAGGATACTGACGATACTCAGAAGGGTTGAAAGAAATAAGAGCGGGAGCACGACATATTGGATGAACATACCGCTGGTGTTCATCATAAAAATGATGACTGGATGGAAAAATGCTGCCGATATCAGGCCCCCCCCGGATGTTGCCATCAGGGCCAGGAGCAGCGGGATTAAGGCCAGGATGAATTGAATCATTGTGCCTATCGTGTCATTTGTGTAATCCACCACAACATGGAAACTGTTGAGCGCAATAATGATGAGGACCATGAACACGATAGAATAGGCAACCTTGCTGATCGTGCTTTTTTCAAAAGAATTTTGCAGGGCTTGAAGAAACATACTGAATACGGTGAGCAAAATAAGTGAACCTAATAATTTTCCATTGACGATAAATTCATGGAATGCAAAATTCAGTATGCCTTTGAACCATTCTTTCATTGAAAACTTTTTTTCACCGCTGATGAAATCATATAGACTGCCTTTCTGGCTTTCGGGCAAATAACCATCATATTTATTGATGATATCTTCCCAGAAACCTTTTAGCTCATCGATATTCAAGTCCTCAAGCTGTGCTCCGGCGATTTTATCCGGATTGATCAAGGAGCTGGTTTTCTCTTCGTCACCAGCAGCTTGTACAATTGGAATGAAAAAGAATAATTGGATCAATAGAATGCCAAGGATAAACTGCAGACGCTGCTTCAACTATGTTCACCTCTTTACGGGAGGGCTATCAATCAGCCCGGAATCAAGCGAATGATGGTTTCAATCATTACGGTGAGGATTGGAATGGTCATGGTCAGAATAAGGATCTTCCCACCTAACTCTATCTTTGAAGCAATTGCACCCTGACCTGCATCTTTTGTGATTTGGGCAGCAAATTCGGCAATATAGGCAATCCCAATAATTTTCAGGATCGTTTCCACATACACGAGATTTACCTTCGCATTAGCCGCAAGACTTTGGATCATTGAAATTATCTGGTAGATTTGATCAACCAGAAAGAGGAAGATCGCTGAACCAGTGAACACAATCAGCAAGAAAGCAAAGTTCGGCTTTTGTTCCTTGACAATCAGGGTCAGGAAAGTCGCGATCAGTGCTACACCTGTTATTTGAAGAATTTCAATGGCAGAGCCCTCCCTTACCCTTGAAATAGGAAAACAGACTTAATTTTTTGAAAGAGATCATCGACAATCGACGCCACCATGAAAAGGATGTAGATGAACCCAAACAAGGTTACCCACTGTGCATATTCCTTCTTTCCCACCTGATCGAGTATGGTGTGTAGAAATGCAACGACGATGCCTACACCTGCGATTTTAAAAATAATATCCACTTCAAGACCCATCTTGTCCTCCTCCTAAACGCTATATCAGTAAGATGATTAATAATAAGCCAGATAAAAAGCCGATACTTTTCACCATTTTTTCGTATTTCATTTGTTTTTCGCAGGCATCTGCTTCTTCTCTTTCCAGATGGGAGATCGTCAGCAGGATTTGTTTTTGCTGTGAATGCCGGTCATGCCTGCCGAGCGTCTCACCAAATTGCTTCATGATTTCAAACTCCCCCTGTTTGAAGGCGGTCAGTTTCCATACTTCTTTCAGACTTTCTTCCCATGCGGCTTTCACTGTTGTATCGGATTCTGTCAGCTTTTTAGAAAAAGCTTCAAAAAACCAGGATAAAGGCTTAGACATCTGGGCAGCGAGCTTTCTCGAGGCATCATGCAGTGGTGTGTGTCCATACATGATTTCTGCCTCCAAAGATTGAAGTGCCGACTTCAGGAGCCTAAGCTGTCTTGGACGCTCGCTAAGGTGCCTTGATGCCTCGAAACCTGTCCAAGTCGTGGTCAGGATAATTAAAATAGCGCCAATTATTTTTATCATTTATGTCACTCTCACTTTTTGGCGGATTTCTTTCCCGCTTGCTTCCCTGATCGAGATAATTGTTCCCGGGCCAGAAATCCTTCCAAGTTCCACAAATCGCTCAAAAATCCCCATCTCCAAAATCGGCTTCAACGTTGGCCTTTTCTGGATATCCTCTAGCGAATCTCCGTGTGTTGTCATGATCAATTTTATTCCTGCATTAACGGCTTCAAGAATTGCTTCTCCGTCTTCTTTGCGGCCGATCTCATCAACAATCAGGACATCGGGGCTCATTGAGCGGATCATCATCATCATCCCCTCGGCCTTGGGGCAAGAATCGAGGATATCTACTCTTGGTCCAAATGTAAGTTGCGGGACCCCTTTTACACACCCTGCTATTTCCGATCGCTCATCCACAATGCCTGCTTTTAGAGGAGGCAATTTCTTATCAGGAATTCCATTGGAAATCATCCTTGCTATATCCCTGAGCAATGTGGTCTTTCCAGTCTGGGGCGGTCCAATTATCATTGTATGCTTCCAGCCATTCTGATAAATGTATGGAAGCAACGGCTCTGCGATCCCGATTTTTTCCCTTGCGATCCTCAGATTAAAGGAAGAAATATCCCTTATTGCTTTGACAAAGCCATTTTCAAGGATCACTTTGCCTGCCAATCCCACTCGATGACCTCCGGCAATCGTGATATAGCCTCGCTTTAGTTCTTCCTCCAAGGTATACATTGAAAAATGCCCTAGCTTGTTCAATAGCTGGACAGCATCCTCAGGCGGAATGATGTACGGCAGGAATTGTGGCTTTCCTCTTACCGTTATTTCAAGCGGCCGGTTAATTCGTATCCGCACTTCTTCCATTCCATCTTTGTCATTAGGAGGCACTGCATCCAGCAATTCCGCAATTCGTTTCGGCAAAAAAGATAAGATATCGTCCATCATCGATCCTCCTGACATACGCTTACTTAATATGTATGCCTGCTTGGCCACTTTATGACCGGCAGATTCGTGGACGGTTGATAGAGATAGTTTGTAAAGTGTTGATCAAATACGATATTTTTCATGAAGGCTTTAAGCTAGCTGCATTGCTAAAACGAAATAATATCGCTTTTAAACGAAAAGAATAATGTCGAAAGGAGTTGATAAAAATGAATGAGGATCACAAGAAGTTCCAGAAAGTCCAGAGAGACGACCGCGCTTCATACCTTGGGGGCGGCAGAAGTCCAAAGGAATCACCGATGACAGACACTAAATATAACAACAAGAATGACACTGACAAAGCACCTGGAGCTGGTGAGTAAAAGGTTCAGTTCCTTTAATCCCATACCACGCTTTTTTCTATGACCGTTATTTGTTTTTCAATACCAACATAGAAATAGGTAATAGAAAAAGTAGTGTGGAGGGATGCTGGATGGATAGTGGATTGTATAAAGGCTACCGTAGCAACAGTTTCGGAAATGGAAAAAAGATCACTGTTAGCGGAGAAGGTTCTGTGTTTGCTGCGCCAAACAGGGCGACAGCAACGGTTGGCGTTCGGACCGAAAATCAAAACCTGCAAACTGCACAGGCTGAAAATGCCGCAAAATCCAATGAAATGTTAGCAGCCTTGCACAACCTTGGAATTGCAAAGGATGATATTAAAACGGCCGATTTCCGGATCGACCCAATTTACACTTATGAGGACGGCAAGCAGTTCTTTCAGGGATATCGTGTCACACATCTGTACACGATCACGATCAGGAATCTTCCACAGGCAGGATTGATCATCGACACTGCTGTTGAAAATGGCGCAAACGAGATCATGAATATACAATTTTCCGTAGCAGAGCCTCAGGAATTGTACAATCGCGCACTTTCAATGGCAGTAGTTGATTCATACAACAAAGCACAAACTGTTGCTCGGACTTTAGGAATCCAGACACCCATTTCCCCACTCACAATTACCGAAGAAGCCCAGAAAGGTTCACCAGGTCCCTTCCTAGTTGCATCTTTAGATACAAGCAGCGGGAGCGGGACACCGATTGAACCAGGACAACTGGAAATCAAAGCTACTGTAACAGGAACATATATTAGTTAATGAATGTGCAAAAGTCAGGCTTATTGCCTGGCTTTTTTGTGGTATAACGGTATAAGCTGAACATGCAAACAACAGCTGACACAAATTATCTATATCCAGTTTAATATTTTTACGTTAAAATACCTCTATATGTATTTAATAAGGAGAGATCTTCATGAAGAAATTATTCGTTTCAGTTATGTTCATATTATTGATCACCGGCTGTTCGGGTGGCGGTTCCTATACTGATGTTTCAGTCGATGAAGCAAAAGAATTGATCGATAGTGAGGAAGTTCAAGTTTTGGATGTACGTACACCTGATGAATTCGCAGCAGGACATATCCCAGGAGCGAAATTAGTTCCATTGCAAGTCATTGATAGCATGCTTTCCGAGCTTGATAAAGACCAAAAATATTTAGTCGTCTGCAGAAGTGGCAACCGCTCTACCCAGGCTAGCGAAATCCTCGTGGAAAATGGCTTCAAGAATATCTACAACATGACCGGCGGAATGAATGAGTGGACGTATGAAATAGAGAAATAGGCAATCGATGGCATTTGCCATCTCTGGCAAGCGCTGCAATATATTTAAGCATCTCGTTATTCGAGATGCCTTTTTCATACAGCTTTGGTATATCTGATAGTTGCCTTCACAGTATTTGAAAAATAAACGGATAAATTCCGCTTAAATTGAAAATGACCCTTGTTTGATTAAAAATAAGGGTAGTTTTTCCGTCTATTTACTCCAAATCGTTGGATTTTGTCTTATTTATCGCAGTTAACCGGAATATCTCCGCTTATTTCTGCTTCATAAGCTCCCTCTAAATACAATAGCCGGAAATTCTCCGCTTATGATTTCTTAAACCTACATGAATATCAACAGTGAATAATAACAGAGATTTTCATAAAAAAAACCTGCATAGCTGCAGGTTTTTTACTTTTAATTATGCACGAGATACATAAGATGAATCCGTTGTGTTGATGATGAGTCTGTCGCCCTGGTTGATGAAGAATGGAACCTGTACTGTAAGGCCGGTTTCCAAAGTCGCAGACTTAGTGCCGCCAGAAGAAGTGTCACCTTTGATACCAGGTTCTGTTTCTGTTACTTCAAGTTCTACAGAGTTTGGAAGTTCGACACCAAGAGTTTCGTGGCAGAATTGCATGATGTATACTTCCATGTTTTCCTTAAGGAATTTCAACTCATATTCAATAGAAGAACCTGGCAATTCGATTTGCTCATAAGATTCATTATCCATGAATACGTGCTGGTCGCCGCTTGCATATAGGTATTGCATTTTGCGGTTCTCAATCTGTGCTTTCGCTACTTTTTCACCAGCGCGGAAAGTTTTTTCCTGGATCGCGCCTGTACGAAGGTTGCGAAGCTTTGAACGAACGAAGGCAGCTCCTTTTCCTGGCTTTACGTGTTGGAAATCAAGTACACGCCAAATCCCATTGTCCACTTCGATTGTTAAACCTGTACGGAAATCGTTAACTGAAATCATTATTTGTCCTCCTAATGTGTCCTATAATATGATGAGTTCCTTAGTAGAATGTGTCAGTGACTCATTATGGTCTTTCGTAATAACAGTATCATCCTCAATCCTTACACCGCCAAGTCCAGCAATATAGATTCCTGGCTCAACAGTCACAACCATACCTGTTTCAAGGACGGTATCAGATCTGAAGGAAAGACCAGGTCCTTCATGTACTTCTAGTCCGATTCCATGCCCTGTAGAGTGGTCAAAATACTCTCCGTATCCTTTTTCGGTGATAAAGTTGCGTGTAAGGGCATCGGCTTCTTTTCCTGTCATGCCCGGCTTGATACCTGCCATTCCCCGAAGCTGCGCTTCAAGTACAATATCATAGATTTCCTTTAGCTTGTCTGATGGGCTGCCTACGGCTAATGTACGGGTAATATCAGATACATAACCATTAAAATATGCACCATAATCCAGGGTTACAAAATCTCCTGATTCAATCACCTTGTCACTCGCTACTCCGTGCGGAAGTGCTGAACGGTAGCCTGATGCTACAATGATATCGAATGAAGAGGATGATGCTCCCTGTTTTCTCATGAAGAATTCCAGTTCATTAGATACTTCCAGCTCTGTCCTGCCCGGACGAATAAACTCAAGTATATGTGTAAACGCAGCATCTGCAATAGCTGCTGCTTCCTTTAATATCTTAATCTCTGAATCAGTCTTAATCAAGCGTAACTTTTCGATTTCCCCTGATACGGGCACTAATTCAGCTTCCACACCATTATCGAAAGTTTTATAAGCTGAATATGTAACATGGTTTTCTTCGAAGCCTAACTTTTTGATTCCCAGGTTTTTGGCTTGTGCCGCCACTTCTTCCTGAATCAGTCCTTTATGCAGGACCACTTCGTAACCTTCGCATTGTTTTGCAGCCTGCTCGGTATACCTGAAATCCGTGATGAATAATGCTTTTTCTGCGCTGATCAGCACCATGCCTGCAGAACCAGTAAACCCCGTCATATATCTGCGATTGTAATCACTTGTGACCAGCATTCCATCGATTCCGAGCCTTTGAAAGCTCTCGCGCAATTTTTGAATTTTATTCATTACCTATTCCTCCCCTTTTGCTTCTCTTTTGAATGCTTCAAGCGCCAATTCATAGCCTAGAAAGCCAAGACCGGCAATCTGCCCCTTTGATACTGGAGCAATCACCGATGTGTGCCTGAATTCTTCTCTTTGATAAACATTGGAAATATGTACTTCGATAACGGGACAATTAATCCCTGCAATCGCATCCCTGATGGCATAGCTATAATGAGTAAAGGCTCCTGGGTTAAATATAATGCCATCCAAACCAGTGTCTTCTGCCTCATGGAGTTTGTCGATCAGATCTCCTTCATGATTCGATTGGAAGCATGTAACCTCAATCTGGCTTTCCACACCAAGCTGGACCATCCGTTTTTCCAAATCCTCCAAAGTCCTGACACCGTATATTCCGGGTTCTCTTTTTCCCAGACGGTTCAAGTTTGGACCATTGAGCATAAGTATTTTTTTCATGACAGGCTCCCGTAAAAAAAGAATGTTCAATAAGAACATTCTATCACAATTGATTTCGTTAAAACTACCACGAGACGCTCAAGAGGTAACTTCCTGCTGATTATTCTCACTGTTTCGATTTTCATTTTCTTCATATGATATGGAATAACCAACAAAAACACCGTAAAGAACATAAATGCAAATCGATGTGATCAACGTGTCCTTTGACAAGTCCCAGAAAGGTTTAATACCAGGAAACAGCGGATTGAGCACATAGAATACAAGAAAAAACAACGCCAGCCCAAAAGCTGCACCTGCCCATATGGACTTAAGCTTTCTCATTGCTGCATAATACACAAGAGCGGCGCCCGTAGAAAAAAGACCAATGACAACAATGGATATAACCGTACCGAGCCATTGCTTCTTCCATGCTCCCAAAGCCCATGGTTCGAGAATGACATTCGGACGAATCTCAGTAAAATGAAAGACATAGGCTAAATAAGCAAGCGAACTCCAAAAAATCCCTCCAAACAACCCGGTGATTATACTCATCACGATGAAAGACATTGGTTTTTCCCTTTGATTCTGTTCAAGGTTTTCTTGATTTTCTGCCATTAATTGCACCTCCATACTTAGTATGTCCCGGACAGACTAATCAATTGCACTTCTGGAAAAAATGTTGCATATGCTGTCCACTATATAGAGGTTTGTGCTAATTTTTAGTAAAATAAAAGTAACTGAACAAGTGGCTGTAATAATTTGAAATGAAAATCTATCGTTTAAAGCCCTTTTAAAAAGGAAAAAGTAGCAGGAGAAGAGTATAAAATTGGAGAATTTGTACAAAGTAATCGTTGGCAAGTTTAAAAGCTGGAAAAATTGCTCATGATGCTAGTAGGGAGGTGGCTTTCATTGAAGAATCGTATTTCTACGTATGTGGTTTCAGGACTGATCATTCTTGCAATCTTTGGTTTCGCCTTTACGTTATTTACTGATCCATTAAGTATCCTTATAACGCTTGCAACAATCGCCCTGATTGGTGCGTTAATTTATTTCCTTGTAACCCGCCTGACAAGTTCTAGCTCGGGAAGACAGCAGCAACGTGCATTCCAAAAGGCTGCAAAACGTTCCAAAAAGCGGTTTCAGCCAAAAGACGCAAATACTTCCTCTAAACGTTCAAAAATAAAGTCGCTCGCATCCGCGCGCAACAATAAGAAGGATGCGTCACATTTAACGGTCATAGATGGTAAAAAGAGCAGAAAAAAAAATCGGGCTTCGTTTTAAGCTCGATTTTTTCTGTATTTTAAAGCTAATAACACCAGGATTTAAAAAACTTCTCTGCGTTCTTTTTCCCCAGATCAATCAATTCCTGCTTCTTTTCATCTGAGAGCTGGAACTCAGTGGTCAAATTACCTTCTGTCGGAACGAAAATGATATTCTTTTCATGTTTTCTCGATATATAGCGGGAGTCATGAGCATCCTTCATCGTTTCAAACAAAGCTTCGAACATATTCAGGGCGTTTTTGATTTTGTTGGTAGGCTGCTGGATCAGATTTTGGCTCAGCTTGACCCCAAGTACCGGCCTGACTTTTTTGACATTATCCTTATCAAATAACCACATTGGGAAATTGCTTAGCACGCCTCCATCAACAACGATATTATTGCCGACCCGGTCACGCAGCTTTACCGGTTCGAAGAAGAACGGAAGACTGCAACTCATTCTGATGGCCCTTGCCACAGGAAAGGTTCTCGGGTCAACGCCATATTTGGGTAGATCGTCCGGAAGGATTAGCAGCCGGCCATTCGTAAGATCGGACGCGATGACCCTTAATGCATCTGGAGCAAGGTCTCCAAAAGTGCGCAGCCCTCTGGCGGTCAATATTTCAGCTATCCAGCACTCCAATTCATCACCTTTATAGAGACCCAGCCGCCAGTATACAAAAAGCCACTTGGTCAATGCTGATGGGAAGATCGTTTTTCTCGAATCAAGAAATTTCTTCAGGTCAAGTTCATCCAAAAGATTTGCCATCTCTGTGCTAGTGTAGCCAGCGGCGATCAGGCCCGCTATCAATGAACCCGCACTAGTTCCGGCAACCCTTTTAAATCGGAATCCCCGTTCTTCGATTGCTGCACAGGCACCCACCAATGCTAGCCCTTTAATTCCTCCGCCGGAAAAAACGCCGTCAATATACATATGAGCCACTCCCGTCGATGTAATCCCATCTTTACATCTTTAAGCGCTCAATTTGTAAAATAGTACGGCGTACAAGTTATAAATTTCAGTTTTATGTGAAATATTGAATCTCGGCTTCAGGGAAAAAAGAATGGATATACCCTCGAATTGTTGACTCAAGATCCTTTGCTTCATCGGTCTGGTAGACGTACTTTCCTATCCCGTAACGTCCCCATTTATATTTTCGTTTCTCTTCATCCATTTCAAGCTTGGATTTAGGGTAACGCTTTTGAATCACATTTTTTGCAGGCTTAGTGAAACGATGCTGGATAAGTTCAAAGCTTAGGCCTGTCAGATCGATTCCTTCAAGGGAATGGCTGAGTCTTTCAAATAATTCGTGATAGCCTTCTCTCCAGCCTTCATGGATATAAATGGGCGCAACAATGAAGCCCAGCGGGTAACCTGCTTGGGCTACCTTTCTCGCTGCCTCCAGTCTTTCATCAAAGGATGATGTGCCAGGTTCAAAATTTTTGATTACATACCGGGCATTGACGCTAAAACGAAATCTTGTTTTACCGTTATGCTTTGCATCGAGCAGGTGATCGACATGATGGTATTTCGTCACAAACCTTAATTGCCCATATTCCGACTCCCCGAAAAATTCGATTGTCTTCTTTAAAGCGTGGGTTAAATGATCTATTCCGACTATATCCGACGTACAGGCAGCTTCGAACCTGGTGATTTCCGGTTTTCTTTCGTCCATGTACTTTTGCGCCTGATCAAAAATTTCATCAAGGTTCACATATGTGCGGATATACGGTTTGCTTCCAAGCGTCGTTTGCAGATAACAATAATGGCAATGGCCCATGCACCCGGTCGCAAGCGGGATGGCATATTCGGCTGAGGGCTTGGATGTATCGAACTTCAGCGTCTTCCTGACACCAACAACAAGTGTCGACTTCGCATTGCGGTATTGTTGAAGTTCATTCTCTCCAGGTATGCCGCGAACCTGGTTATGCGAAGTAGTCTCTTTGATTTCAAGTCCCATCTTCTCGAACTTTTCCTTTAGCTCCCGCCCAAGCGGGTACTCCAAAGCCCTAGGCTCAATGTATACAAGCTGTGGTACAAAAGCTTTCATTTCAATTTCCTCATTTCATTCCATATAGTCAATAGTGTTAGTATGAGCAGAAATTAAAAAAGAGGATGGAAAAAATATTTCCATCCTCTTGAAGTATTATTATAATCCACATTTTAGCTGTGCGTTACAGTTTGTGCATGTATTGCAGCCGCCGATTTCTTTTACTTCGCCTTTGCGGCAGACAGGGCATGTATTGCCGACTTCAGAGCCGATCGTTACATTGGTAGAACGCAATTCATTGATCGTATCAACAAGGACAACATGCTGCTTTTGTCTTTCTTTCTTGTCGATTTCCTCTTCCATCGTGTTTTCTTCCGCTTTTAGCGTCAATACTTGGGAATCGCGGGAGCCGTCTACATAAACAGTTCCACCCTTCGCTCCACCTTTATACAGGCGCTCATAAACTTTTTCAACCTGCTCAACACTATAACCCTTCGGTGCGTTGACCGTCTTGCTGATTGAGCTGTCAATCCAGCGCTGGATGACACATTGAACATCAGCATGTGCTTCAGGAGCCAATTCCATCGCTGAAACGAACCAGTTCGGCAGGTTCTCAGGATCAGCTTCCGGATTGCGCTCAAGATATTCTTGAACGATATCAGCCTTCACTTCGATGAACTTGCCAAGACGGCCGCTACGGAAGTAAGAAAAGCTAAAGTAAGGCTCAAGTCCTGTTGAGACGCCAACCATTGTACCAGTTGATCCCGTGGGAGCAACAGTCAGCAAGTGTGAGTTGCGAATACCGTTTTCGAGGATCGACTCACGAATATCTTCAGGCATTTTCTTCATGAAACCAGTGTTCGTGAATGCCTTACGAAGCCTGTTTGTTTCTTCTTCTGTACCGCCTTGAAGGAATGGGAAGCTGCCTTTTTCCTTCCCAAGTTCAACAGATGCACGGTAAGCCGAAGTAGCGATTGTTTCAAAAACCTTATCAACTAGCTTGTTCCCTTCTTCAGAACCGTATTCTGTTTCACAGTAGATCAGAAGATCGTGAAGTCCCATGACACCAAGACCGACACGGCGTTCACCCAATGCTTGTCTCTTATTATCTTCAAGGAAGTAAGGAGTCGCATCGATGACATTGTCCTGCATGCGCACGCCAACTTCTACAGTACGCTTCAATTTTTCAAAGTTCACTGTCCTTGTTTCCTTGTCCGCCATTTCTGCAAGGTTAACAGCAGCAAGGTTGCAGACAGAATTTGGTGCGAGAGGCTGTTCCATTTTGTTATCCTAAAGGCTTTTTATCCCTTAGTTCTAACGGTTCGTTTCCCGTTAGTTCAGCATATCTTTTCAATGCTTCATCAGCATTGTTGCGGCCTCGTGGATGGATTATATTCTGCTATCGCAGGTTCACCATCTATGCGTTGCCCCTGACCTTGTTTTTACCCAAGGCCTTCGGTTCGGATTCCCATCTCAGGGTTCCCGCTTTATTCCGCAATTTTTAACGTGAGGCAAACTAAGCTACTCTACCACACGGATTTGTTGCTACAACTTTCTGTCCATATGCCTGTGCGTTTGTCATGTCGTTGGCATTGTCGATAAAGAAGATGCCTGGTTCGGCTGAGTATGTCGCACAGATGTTAATCAGGTTCCATAGTTCTTTTGCCTTGATTTTTCTATAGGTCCGGACTTTATAACCGAGCGTTTCCCACTCGCGAACATCACCGATTTTATGCCATTCTTCGTTATAAACCTTCATTGTCTCAGCATCATAGCTTTCAACATCAGGGAAGCGAAGTTCATAATCTGCATCATTGTCGACTGCGTCCATGAAATCCTTTGTCAGGGTGACGGAAATATTCGCACCTGTAAGGAATTCTGAGTTATGGACGGTATACGTTCCGCCTGTTGCAAGCTTTTCTTCAGCCGCTTTGATAATATCTGCGCTGAATCCACCGTATCCCGGGATGCTCTTGTAGTTCACGATTCCCTGGTACATTGCTTCTTCCTGCAACGTCAGTGGTGTGAATTTCAACTTTTCCTTCGCCATTTTCTTGATTGATTCATCATTTGTGCTTTCAATCAGGAAGCGTAGGATCCTTGGATTTTGCATTTTTGAAATGATGAATTCTACAATGTCAGGATGCCAGTCACTAAGCATGATCATCTGTGCCAAGTTGTTACGTTGATTCGCTACATCAACTCTTCAGGTCACCCTGAAGCTCAGACCATATCTTACACTCTTGCTTGAGTGCCCTCGCACTTCGGAATCACTTGATTCCTACTCTACTCACTTCCGCTGTCAGCGTGCTTTCGATGGTCGTTGAACCTTCTCCCTTTAAGGAGCTTGGCTGCTGATTGTCTTTAACCACTTGCTGTTTTTAAGCATTCACGCTTACTGTTTCCAGTTACGTTGTAGCCAGCAAGTCATAAAAGAGTTTCCAGCAATTCACGAGGTTTATTTATAGACGAGGCACGTTAAGCTGCTTTACCACGTCTTGACCCGCCCTGCTCAACTAAATGTGTCAGCTTGGCTATGTCATCAAGCCATGAAACCGATCCGGATGATTTTCCGTTTACACCCTTGGCTAGTGTGTTGCGCGGCCTTAGTGTCGAACCATTCGTTCCTACTCCGCCGCCGCGGCTCATGATTTCCATGACCTGCTTACGATGCTCGGAAATTCCTTCGCGTGAATCTTTTACAAACGGCATGACATAACAGTTGAAGTAGGTCACGTCTGTTGCCGCACCCGCACCGTAGAGAACACGGCCTGCAGGAATGAAGTTCATCGATACAAGCTCTTGATAGAACTTCTCAAACCATTCCTGGCGCTTTTCCTCAGTCTTTTCAACAGCTGCAAGGCCTGTAGCATTACGTTTCGCGATTTGCTCGTAGAATACTTCCAACGGCTTTTCGATGACATCCAGTGACTTTGTGATCACGCCGGTTGCTGCTTCTTCCGGGTCATCCAGCACACCGCGGAATTCTTCATCCACGAGCACTTTAGCTTTTTTGTTTTCCCAATCAATATCTTGTATGAATCCAAGTCCGCGTGCCGGGAACTTTGGATCCTCTTTGATAGTGAGGACGACGAAGTCACCATTTGATAGAGTAATTTTTTCAGTGTCTTTAAAAGTATAGCGGTCCAGCATGACTAAACGGGAGACGCCTTTGTGGGTAAGTTTCATATCAGAGGTAATCGGGTGAACCTGCGGGAACAGCTTAATATCCTTGTTCAGGCTTTCAACATCCAGGCTCATTTTTTGTCCAATAGTTACAGACATTTCTACAACTCCTTCTACGGTTTTAAATCTTTTCTCTAATGTATTACTAGAAGTATGTAATTCTAGCTGCATTTTTGAATTACCCTTACGTTATCATATCGAAACACCAAAAATCAATATATAGTGTATTTTTAATTTTCGACAATACTATATATGGTGTTAAGGTCAAAGGTTAGTGTTTTTGTCAAACCTGAAAACTATTAAAAAATAGAGATATAAAGAGAGAAAGATAGAATATCTCCAGTAAATGATAAAAAACAACAAATTTCGAGGGTTGCACTTTTTTATAAATCCTCAAAACCTAGAAAATACTGGATACAAACAAAAAAAAGCGGAAAATCCGCTTTTAAATATTTTTATCTTTTAAAATTCCACTCATCAGATTCGTACTTATTTTTAGCCAGTGCATTTACATAATCCAATTCATCTTGACTTAAATTATATGGCTCCAAAATAATTCCCAAGCCATCTTCAAAACCTTCCTTGAATGCTTTCTTCGCTTCTTCAAGATTAATCTTGCGGTTGCTGATCTCATTAATGGCAACAGCTTTTGTTTTAAAGGCCTTCTGCATTCTCTCTTTAACACGGTCATTCGGATACTTGAATAAACTGAAAAGCTTATCCTCATCTAAATCAAGCAAAATAGAACCATGCTGAAGGATAACCCCTTTTTGCCGGGTCTGTGCGCTGCCTGCTACTTTACGGCCCTCAACAACAAGCTCATACCAGCTTGGAGCATCAAAACAAACTGCAGATCGCGGGTTTTTCAACGTTTCTTTATCAGCAGAGGTTTTTGGTACAGCAAAATAAGCTTCCAGTCCTAACTTTTGGAACCCTTGTAAAATCCCTTCCGATATCACCCGGTATGCTTCTGTTACTGTTTTTGGCATTTCTGGGTGTTCTTCAGTTACAATTACGCTGTATGTAAGTTCATGTTCATGCAGGACGCCCCTGCCCCCAGTAGGTCTCCTTACAAAACCAAGACCGTGCTGCTTCACAGCCTCCATATCAATTTCTCTTTCGATCTTTTGAAAATAACCAACTGATAGTGTCGCCGGGTTCCAACCATAGAAACGGACCACCGGAGGAATTATTCCTGCACCATGCCAATCAAGCAAGGCCTCATCCAGCGCCATGTTAAAAGAAGGCGAACAGTCTCCTGAATCAATAAATCCCCATACCTCTTTATTCATACAAATTTAACCCCATTTAAAATAGTTTAAAGCTAAGATTTTTTTAGTCTAACAAAATAAATTTCAAAAGCAAAGCAAGTTGATTTAAAGAAATTTATTAATTTCCTTTGCTCTCTGCCATGAAGGCTTATATAATTAAAAGTGGCTCAGCTAAGCTTGAAAGGAGAAATATGTTTTGGATACACTTATCTTTTTAATCGTCCTAACAGTTGCGGTTATTCTTTACTCTGTGTTTATGTATTTCCGCCAAAAGAAAATCCTCAAGACCCTGACAGAGGAAGAATTTAAAGCCGGTTATCGCAAAGCGCAACTAATCGATGTCCGTGAACCAAATGAATTCGCTGGTGGACACATTTTAGGCGCGAGAAATATCCCGCTTACCCAGCTTAAGACACGCCTGAAGGAAATCAGGCCGGACAAGCCTGTCTACCTATACTGCCAGAGCGGATCACGCAGCGGACGTGCTGCACAGCTGCTTTACAAAAAAGGCTATAAGGACTTGAACCAACTTCAAGGCGGCTTCAAAAAATGGGGCGGCAAAGTCAAAGCTAAATAAGCAATTATCCCATAAAATTACCCCTCAGCATGATTGCTGGGGGGTTTAGTATTTTTTTTAGAAATCCGTAATATTGAATAGTCCAGAGACAGAATTCATGCTAGGTTCGGACAAAACTTTTGCTTATCCACCTGGTTTTGTCCGAAGTCACATCAGGTTCAGACAAAATCTCTGCTTGTCCTCTTAGTTTTGTCCGAAGTTATACCAGGTTCGGACAAAATCTTAGCTCTTCCTCTTAGTTTTGTCCGAAGTCATACCGGGTTCAGACAAAATCTCGACTTTCACTCTTAATTTTGTCCGAAGTCACACCAACTTCAGACAAAATCTCCGCTTTCACTCTTAATTTTGTCCGAAGTCACACCAACTTCAGACAAAATCTCGACTTTCACTCTTAATTTTGTCCGAAGTCACACCAACTTCAGACAAAATCTCCGCTTTCACTCTTAATTTTGTCCGAAGTCACACCAACTTCAGACAAAATCTCCGCTTTCACTCTTAATTTTGTCCGAAGTCACACCAGGTTCGGACAAAATCTCAATGCTCCCTTGACTTTTTGTCCGAAGTCATACCGGGTTCAGACAAAATCTCGACTTTCACTCTTAATTTTGTCCGAAGTCACACCAGGTTCGGACAAAATCTCAGCTTCTCTTCTCAGATTTGTCCGAAGTCACCCCAACTTAAGACAAATTCTCAGCCTCCGCTCTTGATTTTGTCCGAAGTCATGCCAGGTTTGCTTCCTTAAGGGATAAAAATGCAATAAAGTCCTGCCGAAACAAACCGGCAGGACCCTCAATCAATTCATTATTCTGCTTTCTGGTAGCGCAAGATCGGCTTCCTTGCAGCAGTTGTTTCATCCATACGGCCTACTACTGTGGAGTGTGGCGCTTCCTGGACGATTTCCGGATTCTCTTCCGCTTCCCTGGCGATTTGAATCATCGCATCGATGAAGGCATCAAGGGTTTCCTTGGATTCCGTTTCAGTCGGCTCGATCATGATCGCTTCTTCCACATTCAATGGGAAGTAGATCGTCGGCGGATGGTAGCCAAAGTCTAACAGGCGTTTGGCGATATCCAACGTACGAACGCCTAACTTCTTCTGGCGCTTGCCGCTAAGGACGAATTCATGCTTGCAATGCCTGTTAAATGGAAGGTCATAGTACTCAGCAAGCCTTCTCATCATATAGTTAGCGTTCAACACAGCATACTCCGTAACAGCTTTCAGGTCATCTGGACCCATTGTACGAATATACGTATAGGCGCGGACATTGATGCCGAAGTTGCCATAGTATGGCTTCACCCTTCCGATTGATTGCGGACGGTCGTAATCGAACTTATAAACACCATCCTGCTTCGTCACGATTGGCTTTGGCAGGAATGGTATCAGGTCTGCTTTTACACCGACCGGGCCTGAACCTGGTCCTCCGCCGCCATGAGGGCCTGTGAATGTCTTATGAAGGTTCAAGTGAACTACATCAAAGCCCATGTCGCCAGGGCGTGCCTTGGACATAACAGCGTTCAGGTTTGCTCCATCATAATAAAGCTTGCCGCCTGCGCTGTGGACGATTTCAGCCATCTCAAGAATGTTTTCTTCAAATAGACCAAGGGTGTTCGGATTCGTCAGCATCAACGCAGCTGTATCCTCACCGACAACCTTCTTCAGGTCTTCTAAATCGACCAGACCGTTTTCATCTGATTTTACAGTGATTGTTTCAAAACCAGCTACAGTTGCGGATGCCGGGTTTGTTCCGTGAGCAGAGTCAGGAACAATGACCTTCGTACGCTTGTCGTCACCATTTGCTTCGTGATAAGCACGGATCATCATCAAGCCCGTCCACTCGCCATGTGCACCAGCTGCCGGCTGTAGTGTCACCTCGTCCATGCCAGTAATTTCAATCAAGTGTTCCTGCAGGTCGTACATCAATTCAAGAGCACCCTGAACGGAGCTTTCATCCTGCAGTGGATGCAAATGGGCAAAACCATTGAAGCGGGCAACATTTTCATTCATCTTCGGATTGTATTTCATCGTACAAGATCCAAGCGGATAGAACCCGGAATCAACACCATGGTTGCGCTTGGATAGTGCAGTGTAATGGCGCATGATATCAAGCTCGGAAGCTTCAGGAAGTTCTGGTTCTTCTTCACGAAGGAATCCTTCTGGCAAAAGCTCGGATAAATTGGCTTCTGGAACATCCATTTCCGGAAGGCTGTAGCCGACACGGCCCGGTGTGCTTAATTCAAAAATGAGTGGCTGATCTTCCTTATGCATTGATATCCCCCATTTCCTTTACAAAAGTATCGATTTCTTCTTTTGTTCTTAATTCTGTTATCGCAACAAGCATGTGGTTTTCGAGATTGGAATCATCGCGTCCAAGGTCATAGCCACCGATAATGCCATGTTCAAGAAGCTTTTGGTTTACTTCTTTAACCGGCTTATTCAGCTTAACGACAAACTCATTGAAAGTAGGTCCTTCGAATGCGATTTCGAAGCCATTCTCTTTAAAAGCCTTTTTCGCATAATGAGCTTTTTGGATATTGGCCACAGCCATTTCACGAACGCCTTTTTTGCCAAGAGCCGTCATCGCTACTGATGCAGCCAGTGCATTCAGTGCCTGGTTTGAGCAAATATTGGATGTCGCTTTGTCGCGGCGGATATGCTGTTCTCTCGCCTGAAGCGTCAATACGAATCCCCGGCGTCCCTGGTCATCCTTCGTCTGGCCGACTAGTCTGCCTGGAACCTTTCTCATGAGCTTTCCAGAAACAGCGAAATATCCGCAGTGAGGACCGCCGAATGCTGTCGGTATTCCAAAAGGCTGGGCATCTCCGGTTACGATATCAGCACCGAACTTCCCTGGAGGAGTCAATGCTCCAAGTGCAAGAGGGTTGCTGGATACAACGAACAACGATTTATTTTCATGGACGATTTCTTCGATTTCCTTCATTGATTCAAGTCCGCCGAAGAAGTTTGGATATTGAACGATGACAGCAGCGACATCTTCACTTGCCATATCCTTAAGCACTTCAAGGTCAGTTACGCCATCCTTATGCGGTACTTCCACAACATCGATGTACTGTCCCTTTGCATATGATTTGACTACGTCCTTGTATTCAGGATGGACAGCACTTGAGATCAAGACTTTTTTACGTCTTGTATGTCCTGCACTCAGCATCGCTGCTTCAGCAAGAGCTGTTCCTCCGTCATACATGGATGAATTCGCTACCTCCATGCCAGTCAATTCACTGATCATGGTCTGGAATTCAAAGATTGCCTGAAGTTCCCCTTGTGAAATCTCAGGCTGATATGGTGTATAAGCAGTGTAGAACTCTGAACGTGAAAGGACATGGTCAACAATCACTGGAATGTAATGGTCGTAGACACCAGCGCCGATAAAGGAAGTGTTCATTTTCAAATCGGCATTTTTCGCAGCCATTGTTGTCAGTTCTTTCATAAGAGCTGTTTCAGACTTGGCTGGTTTAATGTTATATTCTCCGGCAAAACGGACTTTTTCAGGAATATCGCCGAATAATTCATCGATCGATGAAACGCCGATGCTTTCCAACATTGCGTTTTTATCACTTTCAGTCAGCGGTAAATAGCGATGCTTCATAACTTTTTCCCCTCTCCGGCTTTTACTTTTTATCTTTTATAAAAAGGTGTAGCTGAAACAGCAGCTTTTAGGCGTTTGCCGCGAATTTCAACTTCCACTTCATTTCCTAACTCAGTTTCCTTTGCATCAATCAGTGCCAGCCCGATATTTTTCTTGAGCGTCGGTGATTGCGTGCCCGTCGTGACTTCGCCAATCCGAGTAGCCCCTTTGTAAACGGGATATCCATGGCGAGGGATCCCGCGATCGATCATTTCAATGCCGACAAGCTTTCTAGGCAGTTCATTTTCTTTTTGTTGTTTAAGTGCTTCTTTTCCAATGAAATCAGCTTCCTTATTTAGCTTCACAGCAAAGCCTATTCCAGCTTCAAGCGGACTGATCTCAGATGAAAGTTCCTGTCCATACAGAGCAAGGTTCGCTTCAAAGCGGAGTGTATCCCTGGCACCAAGCCCGCATGGAATGACTCCTTCTTCTTTGCCTGCGTCAAGGATTTCTTTCCATAGGCTAACAGCATCCTTTGAATCGCAGTAAATTTCAAATCCATCCTCGCCTGTATATCCTGTTCGTGACACAAGCGCTTTCTTGCCGTTAAGATCAACTTCCTCACTGAATTTGAAAAAGCCGATTGAGCTAAGATCATGGTCCGTAAGCTTTTGAAGGACTACCTCAGCAAGGGGTCCCTGCAGAGCAAGCTGGGCTATGCCTTCGGACAAGTTCTCGATTGTCACATTGCCTGCAAGATGATCCTGCATCCATTCAAAATCTTTTTCAATATTGGAGGCATTCACAACGAGAAGGTAATGCTCATCCTCAAGTTTATAGACCAATAAATCATCAACAGTGCCGCCGGTCTCATAACACATCGCTGTGTATTGGGCACCGCCGTTTTTAAGTTTTGAAACATCATTTGTCATCATCTTTTGTAAATAGTCCAGACTATCGGAGCCTTTCACTTCAATTTCTCCCATATGGGAAACATCGAATAGACCAGATTTTGTCCTTACTGCTTCATGCTCTTCTTTGATGCTTGAAAATTGGACCGGAAGCTCCCAGCCTCCAAAATCAACCGTCTTCCCGCCGTATTCCTTGTACACTTCAAATAGCGGCGTTCGTTTTAATTCAGTCATTATGTATCCCCCTTCGTCCTATAGAAAAAAAATCAGTTTACAAAACGGGTTTTAAAGCGGTCAAAATTGTTACTGGTTCCCCTGCGCCAATGAAGCCATAAAAAAGGACAGAGTACCCCCTCTGAATCTGAGAAGGTCTCTGTCCTTTCACCTGAAAGTTTACCTTTAAAGGCTTTCCCCTTTGGTGGCTCCCACTAAAAAAGCGCTCTCCAGAGATGCGTCAAACAAGAGTTCTTTTGCCTGAGAGATTCACAAAGATTGCTTGCTCCTTCGGCGCTACGTAAGTAGTCTCTCCCCTTGTTGTCATCCGCATTAATATTATTTTCACAATTGGGCATGCTAGACGTTATTACATGTCTGTAAACTGACTATTTAAGTCTATAAAATGACAAATTTCAAAACATTCAAAAGCTAACTTCATCCTACCATTAGAGAGCCAATTTCGGCAATATATTTATACATTAAAAGAGGTGGATAAAATGACCGTTCAAATTAACTTTGATTCTTCCTGGCAGGACGAGATGGCTGAAAGAAATGAGAATGACGGCCCATGGGGAAATTGGGAGCTTTATAAGCTTGCCGTTGAGATAGAAAAACATACAATTATCCCGGAATTCGAAGGACTTCAGGCACCAGCGCATCTGCCTCAACTTACTCCTTTGCCACATCAGCTGGAGGTCGCGAAACAAGTCGTTGAAAACATGAACGGAAAAGCAATACTGGCCGATGAAGTCGGCCTTGGGAAAACAATCGAGGCTGGATTGATTTTGAAAGAATACATGATCAGAGGCCTGGTCAAAAAAGTATTGATTCTTGTTCCTGCATCCCTTGTCTCGCAGTGGGCCATGGAACTTAATACAAAATTCCATATTCCTGCTATTGCGCAAAAGAAAAGTTATGTATGGGAGCAATGCGATGTTGTCGTTTCATCAATCGACACAGCCAAAAGGGCGCCACACAAGGAAATCATCAACAACTTAAATTATGACCTTATCATTATTGATGAAGCTCACAAGCTAAAAAATAACAAAACAAAAAACTATGAATTTGTCCAAAATCTTAAGAAAAGATTTTGTCTTCTGCTGACAGCGACACCGATACAAAATCGGATTGAAGAAATTTTCAATCTCGTTTCACTCTTAAAACCAGGACATCTGGGCAGTGAATCGGTGTTCTATGATAAGTATAAGAAGGATGCCAGGTCTGTTAATGATGATGAACACCTTAGAGAGCTAGTCAATAAAGTCATGATCCGCAACAGGCGCTCCGATACGGGAATCGAATGGACTAAACGCCATGTAGAGACCATTCCTATCTACTTCTCAGAAGAAGAACGTGCACTGTACGATTCGGTTCAATCTTTAAGAGGATCAGAAGCCGGTCTTAGCTCCAGTCAATTCTCGTTAATGACACTTCAACGGGAAGCTTGCAGCAGCAGGGAAGCTGTATTCTACACCCTCAGGAACATGCTTCAGAGACAAGAAAATCCTTCGGTGGGATTCCAGAATACTATCGCCCAGCTGATAAAACGCGTTGAGGCGGTTACGAAAAACTCTAAGGCCGAAAAAGCACTTGAATTAATACAGCAGATTAATGACAAAGTGATTATTTTTACGGAATACAGGGCCACTCAGCTATACCTTCAATGGTTTTTGAAGCAAAATGGCATCACTTCTGTTCCTTTTCGAGGAGGATTCAAACGCGGGAAAAAGGATTGGATGAGGGAGCTTTTCCAGAAGAATGTCCAGGTGTTGATCGCAACAGAGGCTGGCGGCGAAGGGATTAATCTCCAATTCTGCAGCCATATCATCAACTTTGATCTTCCCTGGAATCCGATGAGGCTTGAACAAAGAATCGGAAGAATACATCGCCTTGGGCAGGAGAAAGATGTTAAAATTTATAATTTCGCGACAAAAGATACGGTAGAAGAACATGTACTGAAACTGTTATACGAAAAAATCAATCTGTTTGAAAAAGTCATCGGTGAACTTGACGATATACTGACGAAATTGGAATTTGGCAATATCGAAGATCATTTGACCGATATTTTCGGAAAATCAAATTCTGAAGGTGAGATTCGGATCAAAATGGAAAACCTGACATCAATGATTCAGTTCGCAGAGGAAATGAAGGAGGGACAGCAGCATGCAGCAACAGGAAATCCATAATTTTCTCGAGAGATATTTTACAGCTAATAACTGTGAATTAATGGAGAATGACAAGGGGTATATGACAGTCCAGTTAACTGTTGATCTCGATAAGGAATTGATGAACCGCCCGTTTTACTGGCATTACCTCGAGAAAACAGGCGGTGTTCCTAATCCAATGAAGCTGACCTTCATTACCAATAAACAGAAAGCACCAGATGATATCAAAGGTGAGGTCATCCATTTCGGGTCTCCTCGCCTTCATCAGATTTTTGCATCGACAAAAAATCTTGCCAGGTTTATCCGATTGTATCAAAGCAACCAATTTCCTACTCAAACACCGCTTATTCCCTGGATAGGGTTGAATGTGAAAATATCGTATCAATGTGACAGGAAGCGGGATGTATTCCATTCGATTGGTCTGCAGCTGATCAACGGAATGATGGTAGAAGACTTTCATGACAAAATATTGAAGCTGCCGTTGAATTCAAAGATTCCGGATTATGCCTATACACTTTCTCCATTAATAAGGCCAAAAAGTGGTGTAAACAGAATCCAGTCTTTTTTGACAACAAGGGTAGAACAAGAGGATCATACCTGGGCTGAAGAGGCAAGAAAACGCTGGCAGAAGGACCTGGAATTGCTTCATCACTTTTATGAGGACGAGGATGAAGAAACTGATAGTTTTAACACCGAAAAAGCCGCCTTACAAGAGCAATATGAACCTAAGGTCAATATCGCAATCGTCAACGGCGGATTATTTTATTTAACCGAAAATGCTATATGAGTGATCCTGATGCAAGAATAATAAGCACATGCGATTCGAGAGGTTAGCCGCTGAAGCTGGATTAAGAAAACTTCATGGAGTTATCTACACCTCAATAACTTTATAAATTCCTGGTTAAGAAAAGCGCCAGCGCCTTGGTCAGCCCCGACAAGCGCTGGAGGGCCTGACAGTGAAGTCGTTCTTTGACTTCATTGGCAGGACCGAAATCGAAAAGTATAGCCGACTGCCCAGAAACGCAGAAACTGGAGACTCCGACAAAGAAGCGCTTTTTGCTTCTGCCGGCGGAGTTGAAGTTTCGGGTTTCTAGGAGGCGACACTAGACAAGCGTCTCGAGGAGTTAGGAGCCGTAGCTAGACCAGCGACTCGAGGGGCTAGGCGCTGGAGCTGGACACTTTAACAAAAACAAACCCGGCTATCGATTTAGCCGGGTTTTCAAATTATCTCTTCTTTTTCTTTTTTATGCTCGACATTAACATGAACGGCAGGATACCAAACCACCTGAACAAAAAGGTAGCTTCTGCTTCTTTTTTCGCCTGCTTCATCTTCCGGCGTTCTTCTTTCGGCTGGTCAATATATTTTACAACAGTCTGGGTAAGGTATTTAACATAATCATTTGTTTTCATGGTTACACCATCCTTCATACGTTAACAAGTATAACCATGACTTACTTTTTCATACGCTGGATGATTTCATCGGCGATCATTGAAACTGATTTACCAGAGGCATCGACCTCAATATTTGCTGACTCTCGATATAGTGGGAGTCTGAGTTTGTACAGTTTTTCAGCAGCATTCAGATTGTCATGACTTAATAACGGCCTGGTATCATCATCTTTCAGTCTCTCCATGATGGTATTGAAATTCGCATTCAAGAAGGCTACATTCATTTTTTCTTTTAAGAACAACCTGTTCCTTTCGCAGCCAATAATTCCTCCTCCTGTGGAGACAACGGCATCAACTAGAGGCATAGCATGTAAAACCTTAGACTCCATTTCACGAAAATACTCTTCACCATCAATTGCAAAAATTTCATTTATTGTCTTTCCGGCCAATTTGACAATCTCCTGGTCTGTGTCAAATAAAGCCACTTTCAGCTTTTTGGCCAATTCATGTGATACCGTCGTCTTGCCAGATCCCATGAACCCAATTAAATATACAGCTTTCATTAACATAATCACCCGTCAATTCTTTTCTCTCCATCTTACCATCGCACCAGTCACCTTGTCATATTGGCCAATGCCAAGAGCCTTTTCCCCACTGTCAAGGTTAAGGTTGAATGTCACTTCATCCAAACTTACTGACAGAGGTTGTCTCTGATAGGCAACATTCCCTAACTCATAGGTCAATATGCCTGAAGCCGGTAAATTGCCCTCCTTCAGCATGGTCGCAGCCTGTTTTACCGAACACATCATATAGTACTCCTGTAATCGTATTGTCTCTGTTTCATTCGCGAATCTTTTCCCTGCTAGATAATTCTCGGTCAGTATCAGTAAATAAAAGGAAATCAGTAGCAAAAAGATCATCGTTAGCGGATACATAAAACCTTTTTGATTTATGGCTCCACACCCCCCGTTTGATAAAATTGGTGTATCCTAACAGAATAATTCCCTCCTTGTACACTCTTTGCCTTTATCTCGACACCATCAGCTATTTTGCCAAAGCTGAAGCTGGATAGATTTTGGACCAAAATTTCATGCCCCTGATAATTCACTCTCCTCCTCATACTGGAAGCATATTTTTCATAAAGAATGAATTGCCCATCAACCTTCATCAAAAGCTTATCAGACTGGACTGTAAGCTGCTGTGCTGACCGGATTTCCTTTTTCACCTGGCTGCTGAAGACCTCCCACTCCATCTTCCTTACTGCAGTATCAGCTACACGATTATCAAGGATAATTTTCATACCTAACGGCAGCATTGAGACGATCAGCAAAAATAGCAGTACAGATAAAAGCATTTCAACCATGGTGAAGCCTTTCTCACTCTGCGGGAGCACATTTTTCATATTGCTTCTGTAATAGATCATAATGAATACAAACCTCCCACGAAGAATCTTCCTCAATCTTAGTGACCACCACTTCATACTGATCGCCATTCTGTTCAATCTCTCTTCTCCCAGAATATACACCTGTGATTTTTAAGTACATCAGTTCGTCATACAATAAATTGATCGCTGTTGCTTTTTTTTCGGACTCCACTGTCTGGTTGATGACATGAATGGCAATCGGCAGCAATATTGCACTACCCATCAAAAACGCAGCCAGTGATAGCAGCATTTCACTAAGGAAAAAACCATCATTCCTCCAAAACATAGAACCTTCCCTTTCCAATTTGGATCATTAACTTGTATTTCTTCGAACCGGCTGTGACATATAAAGACCCGAAGCTATCGATATTCCCATCAGGCATGTAGTGAAATACCAGATTCATCGTCCCTTTTTTCAGCTTGATTCTTGAAGAATAATGTCTCTGGGACAAATACGGTGCAGCATAATCGGTTCCGCGGATATAGTAATAATTATTTTCCGGCATGATATGGACAGTAATTGTTTCTTGATGGGAGATCGCATATTGCTGGCTGTATAGAAGGTCGGTTCTTAATTGCGAAAAGAAAAGATCCTTTTCAAGCATGTCCTTTTGGGGTGAAAACAGGAAGGTTGATGTGAGGGTAAGCATCAGGAAGGCTGAAAGTACAATCAGCATTTCGACCAATGTAAAACCGTCAGAGTTGTTCATCATGAGCCAGGTGTAGTTGAAGATTTCTGAACAATCCCTTCTGCAGTAATCTCAATTGCAGTTCCGTCAGGACAAGCGGCTGCTTCACCTTTTAAGTAACCCCCACTCTGAAGCTGCGCAATCGTAGGAGTCCCATTTTTATCAATTTTGTACGCCTGTACCTGGGCTTCGACCATTTTCATATAAGCCTCGCAGCCCTTCTTATTGATATTAGAACTATGTGAAGATATATTGGGGACTGTAATGATAAGAAGTACGGAAATTACGAATAAAACAATCATCATTTCAATTAAAGTAAAGCCCTTTTGATTTTTCATCCTCTATTCTCCTTTATATTTTCGCATTAAGAAAATGCTTAAATCCCTTTCATCATTTGGAACATCGGCAACAAGATGGCTAGATACAGTGAAACGACAATCAGGCCAATGAAGCTGTATAAAATGGGCTGCACTGTTTTCAGCACCTTTTCCGTTTTTTCTTCGAGTTCTTTCAGGCAATGCCTGCTGTAAAAATAAAGCTCCTGGTCAAGCTTGCCATTTTTTTGTCCATGCCTGATGATCCTCGAAAGCTCAGCTTCAAAAAACTGGTACTCTCCCACTGCTCTGTCAAAATCTTGCCCGGCAGCCAACTTCGAAATCAAATCCTTGCCTAATTCCCTTGAAAAAGGTTCATGGAGATTTTGCTCGAACACCTTCAATGCAGCAAGCACTGAAAGGCCGCCAGAAAACAAATAGCTTAGCTGAACCGAGAAATAGTGTGAGTAAAAAAGCCTGATAAATTTGCCAGCAAACGGCAGCTTCACAAGCATCAATTTTTGTTTTAGTGGGTGAAGGTTCTTAAAGCTAATGAGGTAGTATAAGACAAGAAATGTAGTGAGACTAAGAAGAAAATAGAGCATGAAAGGAAGAATATTAGCTGCCGCTGCGATGGTTTCCATAAAAATATTGGGGGCAAGATTCATGTCTGTGAAAAGTGAATTGAATTTCGGCAGCAAAACCCTGTTGACGAAAAAAAACAATATAAACGTAAGCAATACTAGAAATATTGGATATGCGCCAAGCCTTTTTAATCTCTGGTAATCTGCTTCCCGCTTAAGGACCATGTCGCTGCCCTCTGATAAGGTACGGTCCAGTCCGCCATGCTGCTCGGCAAAGTAAACATAGCTGACCAGGTCTTTTTTAAATTTCAATTCTGCAAGAATCAAATATAAGGGAAAGCCCTCACGCAGCTTTTCAAGGCTTCTTTTAACCTCCTCTTTCCTATTTTTCTCCAAGTAAAAAGTCATGGATTCCATCGCTTCCGCCAAAGAATAACCCCGTGACAGCAGTTCCCCACTCCTTTTGAGGAACCGGGCCTGTTCAGCGACAGTCCACTTACTCTCCATCATTGAGAACCCACCTCTGGTATTCTGATTCCTTGATGAACCCCAGCGCGATGCCTTTACGGATTGCATCTTTGAGAGTTTTATAATGATAGCTCTGGAGTTCCCCTCTTGCTTCCTTCAGTACTGCAGATAAATCCTTCCCGGTAAGGATTTCAAAAACATTTCCTCTTTTGCCGCTGCCTGATGAATAGCAAAATGGCGAACATGTACCTTCGCAGTAAGGGCAAGTCAGCTCAACGAGTCTCTGTGCCGTAACTGCGATCAATGTTTGTTCAATCTCAAGCCAATTAATCCCGAATTCAATCAGCCTGTAAATCGCTCCTCTGGCATCCCTTGTATGCATCGTTGTCAGGACAAGATGTCCTGTGAGCGCTGCTCTTATCGCCGTTTCAGCAGTCTCTTTATCCCGAATTTCCCCAACCATTATAATATCCGGGTCATGCCGGAGGATTGCTTTCAGTCCGGCAGAATATGATATTCCGGCGCGTTCATTGACCTGGACCTGCAGCACTGTGTCACTCGGCTTTTCGATTGGATCTTCTAGCGTAATGACATTACGATTCACCAAATCCGAGGTTTCAGAAAGCATCGAATATAAAGTTGTCGTCTTGCCACTGCCTGTCGGGCCAGTAAAAATAATCAAACCATGTGCGTGTTTAAGTAGGGAAATCAGTTTTTTTGATGTGGATGGGAATAATGAAATTTGGTATGAAGGAGTTTGGTTTTGTTCGGGAAGGAGACGGATGACCATGCTTTCACTCTGGTAGGCTGGAAGCGTAGAGATCCTTAAGCCAATCTTCATTTCTTGATATTGATAAGTAAACGCACCACTTTGAGGCCGTCTTTTTTCACCAATATCCATTGATGCTGTAAATTTGAAGTGGGATATGAGCCGTTCACAATCAGCCTGGTCAAGCGTGTACCGGGGAAGCAGCTGATTACCGAGCCTGAATTTAATCAGTGTGTCTTTTTCACGGGGGATAATATGAATGTCCGACGCGCCACTTCTAAAAGCATCTTTCAAAACATTATCCGCTAGCTGTTCGATTGATTTAACAATAAGGATGCACCACCTTTTTCGGATATAGAGAAAGATTTCGTCATACACTTTTCCTTTCCTGCAAGAAATCCGATTTAAATGTGTATAAAAAGTGACAATTCTTATCATAATAACTAGCGTAACGTCAGCAAGTGCAATTATTGGGCTATAGCCAAGCGGTAAGGCAACGGACTTTGACTCCGTCATGCGTTGGTTCGAATCCAGCTAGCCCAGTACACAAAAAACGGAAGCGTTGTGCTTCCGTTTTTTCATTTATTTCCCGATTTTTTTCAAGGCATCAGGGTTAAATCCAACAATCAACTTTTTGCCATCAGTCAAAATCGGCCGTCTAAGCAGCTTCGGTTCCTTTATGACGAGTCTGATTACTTCTGAAAGCGGCAGGTCTTCCATATCCACTCCCAAATTTTTGTAAGTTTCTCCCCTTGTTGCAAGCAGTTCATCAAAGCCTTCAGTCGTGAGCGATAAAATCTGCAGAAGTTCTTTTTTTGTTGGAGTATCTCTGAACATATGGCGTTCATTGAATTTTACGCTGTTTGAAACCAGCCATTTTTTTGTTTTACGGCATGAAGTACAGCTTGGATATGAATAAAACGTCAGCTCTTCCATTAAGTTAACCTCCCGGCGATCGAATTATCTTATATACACATTGTATAACTTTTGTATAACTTTTGTATACTATTTTGTCATCATTTCGCCATTTAGTTGTGAACATTTTCTAAACATATAGTGCAAACAGTGTAAACCTTATTTTCCTCTGTATTATAATGAAGGCAAATTAGTGGTCTGAGGTGAACTAAGATGGAGCAAACATTAAAGATTACAAGTGTTTTGTCTGACCCAACGCGTTATTATATTTATCAATACATTACAAAAAGACATAAGGACGTCACTGTCCAGGAAATCGCCGACAATTTTGATATCCATCCAAATGTGGCAAGGCTGCATTTATCGAAACTTGAAGATGTGAACATGCTGATTTCAGAAACGAAAAAGACTGGAAAAGGAGGACGTCCAAGCAGACTATACCGACTGTCCGATGAAGTGATCCAGCTTCACTTCCCATTCCGGGATTACCAGCTATTGTCGAAGATCCTAATGACAACAATGATGTCGCTTGGAGAAGCAGGAAAAAAAGCATTGTATATGACAGGAAAACGTTTCGGGGAAGAACTGATTGAACAAGAAGTCACCCGACACCCACATATGTCAGCTGAAATGACGTTTGAGCATAAACTGAACTCAATCAAGAATGCTGCGACCCTAGCTGGTTTTTATCCTGAATTCGAAACTAACAGCGAAAAGACTAAGATTTACTTCCAGATATTCAACTGTCCTTTCAAGGAAGTCGCAATGGAACATACAGAAACAGTGTGCAATATGCACTATGAATTTTTGCGTGGAATGTTCGAATCCCTGTTTGGTGATATCGAGCTGATCGAAAAAGAGAACATGTTCACAGGCTGTGACTCTTGTTCCTATCAAGCTGTTATTGCACAATAATCAATCCTTGTTTACTTTTCACTCCACTTTACTTTATAATATGATAGTGATGGACTTGTAGGGTAAAGGAGGGATATCTTTGGATCGTATGTACAGAGTTTTAGGATTCTGGACGGGAATCTTTGCTGTGATGTTTTTCTTGGGTCACATGTATACGACGTCCTTGATTTTCTTTGGTCAAACTGGATTTTTCTTGCTTTTAAGTTACTTGAAACTGTCTGAGCGTATGTACATCTACGTTTTCGGCGCATACTTAACGGTTTTCTTTGCTGGATTTACTTACTGGTCAACATTTATGATGCCTTTAGGTGGAGCTGGACATTGATCAATTGTTACGCTCAAATAAAAAAAGCGATGTTTATACATCGCTTTTTTTATTTGATACGCGTATATTAAAATAATTTCCCACTTGTATGATCCAGCCC
Organism: Mesobacillus subterraneus; assembly: GCF_020524355.2. NCBI lineage: Bacteria > Bacillati > Bacillota > Bacilli > Caryophanales > Bacillaceae > Mesobacillus > Mesobacillus subterraneus. The sequence goes on along the minus strand of NZ_CP129019.1, from coordinate 1,092,047 downwards.
CTTCGTTTGAACAACGACATCAAAGGACTGGCTGATGCCCCCTGGCAAGATCAGACTTCGTATAGCGCGATTTCGCTTACTTTCAGCAGAAAACGGATTAGGGTCATTGTGGTCAGCAAGCTCTTCTAAAATGCCTGCAGCTAGAAGGAACTCATCCTGTCTCATTTTTTGCATAAAGTTCAGGCTGTATTTCTCCCCAATTAATTTGAGTACATCAAAATGCACATGACTAGTAATATCCATCTCTCCCGGATGCTGCAAAACATCATGATGCATCTGATGCTGATAATATCCCCTTAAGCTCCCACGGCCTCCTCGATGGGTTCATCCATTCTTCTTTCGTGTATCCGTAATCGACAGTCAACACGAGGCCTTTTGTTAAGTTTTCGGAGATAGATTTAATGAACGGTTCATAAGCAAGCGGAATCTCCATTCTTTGTCCTTCTGCCAGTTCAAGTTCTTGGTCCTTTAAAAAAAGAGATAATCCGTTCATCCTTTACCGGAACCATGATTTCTTTTAAACATCCATAATCAAGGCCCACGAAAACTTCTCTCACGATACCCTCACTTTTTTCGACGACATGGACTGGGAAAGCATCAAATAATTCATTCGAAAAAATCAGTCCTTGTTTCATGCCCGTATCTGCAAAAGTACTAGCGTAAAGGATCTTCACTTCTTCTAGCCCTTTCAACTCCGCTTCTTGAAGCTTACGATGATAAGGGCTGGCTTCAATGATAGAGTAGGTCAGCCTCTCATCATTCAATTCATTCCAACCCTGAATAAATGCCCGTGCAAACCGGCCATTCCCTGCTCCTACTTCACAAACAGATGGCGGCAGACCCAGTTTTCTTGAATGTTTCGCAAACCATTTCCCTATCAATTTGCCGTATACATCGGAAACATTGCTGGAAGTATAAAAGTCTCCTTCTTTGCCGATTTTTTGGCGTTCCTTTATGTAATAACCTTCCTCCGGGTGATAGAGTGCCTGTTCCATATACTCAGCATATGAAATCATTTTCTCCGGAGAAGCGTCAATAATCTGTCTAATAATTTCTTTCATATTAACTCCTCGAAAAAAAGTTTTCACTATTGACATAGTGTTTTTGATATTATATTGTTTTAGTAGTAGCTTAACTATATCCCCTCCCATGATATGAATAGAACATCCCCCCAGGAAAGCCCTTCTCTTTGAGAAGGGCTTTCCTTGCTTACTAGGAAAATTATAAAGGATAACTATACGGGTTTTCTTAATCCAGCTCCAGAGCCTAGCCCCTCGAGTCGCTTCGGTCCGCCCAATGAAGTCAAAGAACGACTTCACAGGTCGGCCCTCCAGCGCTTGTCGGGGCTGAACGAGGCGCTTGCGCTTTTTGTTCTTCTGCTACCTTATTAAAATCCGTTTAAAAAAGGATTCGAATCCATCTCTATACCAATGGAGGTTGTCGGTCCATGGCCAGGAAGCACCTCTGTTTGCTCCGGCAATACGAGCAGCTTTTCATGGATGCTTCTGATTAATTGATTATGGTTGCCACCCGGCAAGTCCGTCCTTCCGATGCTGCCGTTAAACAGAGCATCTCCTGCGAGGACAAACTCTGCATCTTGAAAATAAATCGATATACTTCCTGGAGAATGTCCAGGGGTTTCAAACACTTCTAATTTAAAGCTGCCAATTGTCATGGCACCTTCATCTTTAATCAAATGGTCAGCAGGACGTGCTTTGATTGGCTCATTAAGCATAAAATGCTTTGAACCATTCAAAGCAGGATCTGATAGCCAATCCTTTTCTTTCTCATGAATATATACCTTGATTCCGTACTTATCTCTTATTCTATCCACTGCCCCGATATGATCGAAATGAGCATGCGTGAGCACAATTGCTTCAGGATGCAATTCCAGTTGTTCTAGCACGGTTGCAAGCTTTTTCGGATTGTCACCAGGATCGACAATCAAGCATGATTTGTTTTCATCATAGACGATATAGCAATTCGTTTGTAAAGGACCTAGGGGAATCTGTTTCCATTTCATCAAAATAGCCTCCAGCTTCTAGTGGTATTATTAATACATTTATTTTACACTATTGTCAGGCAAGTTTTAAGGATTGCGATCGAAAAGCTCATGTGCCCTGATGAGCAAACCTGATGAGTTATTAAATCACAATTCATTCGTTTCGCACAACTAAGTACAAAGGAGGCTGCTAAGTGAAAGCTTTCATTGGAATTGAGGCTAGCCCTTTACTTTCAGAATTGGATGACTTTGAACAGTTTCTTCAATCTGCTGCACCTCCGCTTCTTGTTCATGAAAATATTTATATTTATCATGATCAGCAAATGGCAGATGTAGCTTCAGGCTTGATGTCAGAAGCAGACCTTTATGAAGAAACGCATCAATTGATAAAAACAGAAGGAACAACTGGAGAAGATTTTTTCGATTATGGTTTTCAAGCTGGTGATGATGTTTTTCTATTTGCTAATGATTTATCAGCCTTCAGATTTACAGACGGCAGCGAAGTTCAGAGTGAAATGGCTCTCCTGCAAATAGAAGAACATCTTGTTTTTACGAGTACGGAAGGCATTTATTTTACAATAAACCATTATACTGACCTGATATTGGGTATAGTAAGGGCATATGAGGTGAAAGTTGAGTTTTTAGACCTCGACAAATGGTGTAAAAAAAATATAAAATATAAAACGAGTGTATGCTTGTCATTACATAACAGGCTGCCGCCTAAAATTCAATCAAACTTATTCAACAAACAGGCTTTATGCCTGCCTAATTTATGAAGGGGGCTTTTCCATGGGTTTTGCTATTCTTTGCGCATTAATTACACTGCTTGCCGGCTATGCAACATTCTCGGCACTTAAAAACAAAAACATTCTTGGTATCGTGTTTGGTGGAGGAACATTCCTGGTTATTGGCTGGTTCACAGTCATGACAGTCCTTAACTCCGGATTCCCAGTAGCGCATTAATTCGGACACAAAAAGACCACCTGTAATGGGTGGTCTTTTTTTCGTTTTCTATTTCTGCAGCAATTCATTTACTCTGTTAACCTTATCCTGCATCTTTCTTTTCACATCACGTCTGTCATCAATCCGGATATTTGTGGCTACTCGCTGGATGCCAGCATTGAAAGGTGCTTCGTGAATTGCCTGGATTACCTCAAACAAAACGGGAAGTTCACCCTCTATCAAGGTATTCATCGGTGTAAGTTGATATTGGATTTTGCCCTGATCTTCATACTGCTTAAGAATTCTTTGGATATCTGCTACATAGGAACTGACACTTGGTGTCTGTGTTCCGATTGGGATCACTGTTACATCAACAATTGCCATTAATATCTCTCCTTGAAAAAAATTAGTGAACGAGATCAATTATCTCTTTAGTCTCAATATTCAAGACTTTATCAAACTGGAAACCGTACAGGCACAATTCACCTGAGGGAGAACAGGAAAGTGGCTCGTTGGCCATTTCGGTGAAGAGTACTTCGTCGTTACCTGTATCTAAATGATAACGCATTAAATCAAATCCTCTATCGTAAAGGTCCGCTTCACCCTGCTCTGTTGCCCGCAAATAAATAAAATTCTTTCCATTTTCCATTAAATCATAAAAGGGAACCACCCATCCAGAAAAAGAAGTTAAAAACGGAGCCTCGATACTTCCAACCGATTTGCCACCATTCCTGAAGAAGGCATACAGTCCCGATTCTTGATTTTCTTCTTCATTAACTTTTACAGCCATTAGGTATGGTCCTTGAGAATCAAATTGGTATACATCTTCGACTAGGGTTTCAGTTTTGTTTCCTTTCAAAGAAAAGATTCGTAACGGGGCTTTAAGTGAAATCCCGTCCTCGTCCCACTCCTGATAAACAAGGTCATCCTCAGAAATCCATCTTACAAAAGGCTCTGGCAGTTTGATTTCTTTCAGGTTATTGCTCTTTAAATCCAATAAATAACTATTGAAATCCCAGTCTTCAGTAAATGCAGAAACCTCGATCAAATTCTCATCGAATGGATTCCATTCAAAAGTCAGTTCATATGATTGAATGCTTGTCGAATACAATTCTTTCCCCGACAAATCAATAACAATGAGGATCCCTTCCTCTGAAGCAGCACTATGAATCATTACCTTTGTCTTCTCTGGACTTGGTATGGCGGTTATGATTGGCTGCTCACTTCTATACAGCAATGACGCCTTTCCTGTCCCAAGATTGTATGAATATAATAACGACGTACTGTCCCCTTTGTTTGAAATATAGAGAATTTCTGAATCACTCACCCAGCCTGCAGACTTATAGAATTCTTCCTGCTCCCCCATTTCGATTGGAACAATTTCCGCTCCTAAAAATGAAGGCCCAGGAGAATCCTTTACTCTATTGGAGCCGTGACCCGCTCCCTCATGCAATGAAGCATCAAGCTTCTGGGAGCAGCCGAAAAGGCCGAAAGCAGAAGTGATGATGACCAGCAATAACATGCTAACATAAGGTATACGATATGTATTCTCCTTCATGCTTCTCACCTCTCCCCCCAGTTTTAACAATGTATATATCTGTACGTTATAAACCCATAAATGTTTCAATGAATTTTGAAAAATCCATATATTCAATACCAAATGTTGCTTGCATATACCAATCTTTATAAAATCCTAATAAGTAATATCCCATGGTTTCAGACAAATTACCACCTTTATTTTAAATTCTGTAATGGATTATACTTCATAATAAAAACCTGCACCATTAAGGCGCAGGTTTCACTTGTATTCATTCATTTGTTTTAGGATAACCTTTTTCTTTACTGGCATTTTTCTCGCCATAAAATCTCAGCAAGTCGCCATAAATAATTTTATCGGAATACTCGAGCTCGTTCTTTGCTTGGTCAATAAAAGGCTCACAAGCTGCTTTGTCAGTCGGCTCACCAGTTGATTTATCATAGCAAGTTTCTCTAGTGAATACGTGGTCCTTAGTGATGAAGCTGCCATCGCGCAGAACCGCAAAGTCAAGCCGTTCCTTTGAGAATAAATCTGAACCGAAGTCAATGTTGTTCTTAGTGTCGATTCCTAACAGGTGGAGAATAGTCGGTTTGAGATCAATCTGTCCGCCAACAGTTGGAATCGTCTTGCCTTCCTGACCAGGAATATGAACAATCAGCGGCACCTGCTGCAGCTGCGTGCTTTCGAATGGTGTAATCTCCTTGCCGAGATACTCACCCATAGCCTTATTATGGTTTTCGGATATTCCATAATGATCTCCGTATAAAATGATGATTGAGTCTTCATAGAGACCTTCATCTTTTAGTTTTTGTATAAAGAGTTTCAAAGCTTCATCCTGATAACGGACAGTCGGGAAATAATTGTTGACTGTCTTGTCATTTGATGTAAAAGAATCAACAAAGCGATCTTCTTCATTCAATTCGAATGGGAAGTGATTCGTTAATGTAATGAACTTTGAATAGAATGGTTTTGGCATGGCCTTCAAATGATCAACAGACTGCTGGAAGAACTCAATATCCTTCATTCCCCAGCCTACTGAATTTTCTTCTTCCACATCATAATCCGGCAACGAGTAGAAGCGCTCGTAACCAAGTGCTTGATACATGATATCTCTGTTCCAGAAGCTCTTGTTATTCGCATGTAGAGAAGCAGTGAAATAGCCGTTCTCATTCAGGATTTCAGGTGTCGCTGTATATTCATTGCCTGAATGCGTAAAGAAAACTGCACCACGGCTTAATGGATACAATGAGTTATCAACCAGGAATTCTGAGTCTGAAGTTTTCCCCTGTCCCGTCTGGTGATAAAAATTGTTAAAGTAGTAACTTTCTTTAATGAAATCGTTCAGGAACGGTGTAATTTCCTGTCCATTCACAGTTTGATTGATCACAAAGTTCTGTGTGGATTCCATTGAAACCAGAATCACGTTTTTCCCCTTTGCAATACCAAACATGTCATCGCTCGGTGGAAGATAGTTAGCACGCACATAGTTATCGATATCCGCCAGTTCACTGCCATCTGCCATAGCTCTCTGTGCCGAAGACTTTGACTGTAGGAAAGCATCATACAGGTGATAATTGTAAGTCCCAATATTCTTGACCAGCATTTCTCTGTCGAATGTCCTTGTCAACAGCTGGGGCCGCTCCGTTTCAGCCATTCCCAGGTTAAAAAATGAGATCGCAATTGCCACAAGGAAATATGCTCTGCGGTCCACCTTGGAATATTCCCGGTATCCTAATATATTGGGTTTAACTTTTAATAAAAGTGCCAATACAACGATATCAGCGAAATATAACAAATCACTGAAGTTGATCAACTCGGTAACACTGCTTCCCAAGTCGCTCATATTGCTCGTTTGGAAAAGAACAGGTATCGTCAGGAAATCATTGAAGAAACGGTAAAACACCACATTCGCGAAAAGAATCGCTGAAACTATGAAACTTGTAATTAAAATGTAGCGTTTCTGCGCCTTTTCCTTCATGAACATGCTGACTCCAAAGATGACCATCAGAAAACTTAATGGATTCATGAACAGGATGATTTCCTGTCTCCAGTTCTCAATTTTTATATCAAAACTAGTTTTATAGGCAATATAAGTTTTTAACCAAAGCAGAATTGTCGCAATCGAAACAATGGATGCCTTAGTCCATTTATTATTGTTCATTTGTTTGTTACCTCCCTGTTAAAAATAACAGATATGGGAATTTTAAGGTGATTTTTTCCGCATGCTCAAGAATCAAAGATAATCTTAATACTTTTTTTTCTAAAAAGCAAACATAAATCACAGCTAAAAAAGCATAGACCAATTACTGTCATTTTCCTCTATTTTAGACGATTCAAACCCGAAAAAGTTTCAGGAATGTCCAAATTCCGAAAATTGAAACTTTTGGCACAGAAAAGCTCAAGCACATTGTTCAGGTCCGAATAACGGCTTAAGGGGGAGCTAGACACTAATCTTCAAAGAAATAAGTTTACACTTATAAAATAAAAAAACAGGGAGCTTTGTAACAAAACTCCCTGCAGATGCTTATTCATGTCCAAGTTTGTTCTTGACCAGCCACGCAGCACCAATCACGCCGGCATCATTACCCAATGTTGCGATACTGATTTCAGTCGATTGCGCTACTCGAGGAAAAGAATTTCGTAAAAATTGTTCTTTTATTGGTTCAAGTAAAACATCTCCTGCTTTTGAAACTCCGCCTCCAAGTACAATTTTTTCTGGATTAAGAGTATTAGCGATATTCGCAAGAGCAATTCCCAAATGCAAAGCAACAGAATCTATAACTTTCAGCGCTAATTGGTCTTTTCTTTTAGCAGAATCGAAAACATCTTTAGCTGTCACATGGCCAGTTTCCTTATACACCGCTGCCAGTTCTCCGGCTTGGGTTCCTTCGTTCAATGCTTCAGTAGCAATTCGGACAATTCCAGTTGCTGATGCAATGGTTTCCAGACAGCCAGTCTTGCCACAGTTACACGGAGCACCACCTTCAGCCATAGAAGTAATATAGCCTATTTCACCAGCAGCACCGCTAGCACCGTGTACAATGTCTCCATTCGTGATAACGCCGCCGCCTACACCTGTTCCCAGAGTGACACATACAAGATCTTTTGCACCATTTCCAGCACCTTTCCACATCTCACCGAGTGCTGCGCAGTTAGCGTCATTATCTATTACGGCAGGAAGTGATGTTTCGACTTCAAGTAAGTCTTTTAATGGGTACGGTTTTCTCCATCCAAGGTTCACCGCTTCATAAATCACACCAGAAGCAAGGTCAACTGGGTCAGGTGCTCCCATGCCTATCCCGATGATTTCACTTTTTGAGTGACCTAATTCTTCAATTTTCGCATCAATCGTCTTTGCGATATTGACCGTTATATTTTTCCCTGCGTCTGAAACATCTGTCGGAATCTCCCATTTATGAAGGATTTCTCCATATAAACTAATGAACGCAAGTTTAGTTGTTGTTCCTCCTAAATCTACACCTACAAGCCACTTTTCAGCCATAATAAGTCACCTTTTCTCATTTGCTTTTTTTTCTTTTTCCATCCGGATTTCCTGTCTTAAAATCAAAATGGCAGACTGGTAATCTTTTGTCTCAATCAATTGGGAATTATACAGTTCCTTCAATTCGCCTCCCATGAGCTCTAAATCAGCCACTCTGTCACCTATGTAAATAAATGTCCCGAATTTTTTCAGGAATTGCTGGATATCGTAAATTGTCTTCAACGTAATCCCCTCAATGTTTGTGAAAATAAGAGCATGTTTCCATTACTTAAGTATAAAGGATACTTAATGCCTCCTCAAGTATGCAGAAAAAGATTTTATGACAAATACCACTCAATTGGTCTGCTCTTCAGAATACACAAAAATAGACTATGGTTACTTTTTATAAGAAAAGCGCAAGCGCCTTGGTTAGCCCCGACAAGCGCTGGAGGGCCGACCGGTGAAGTCGTTCTTTGACTTCACCTGAGCGGACCGAAGCGACTCGAGGGGCTAGGCGCTAGAGCTGGACATTTCTCGAAGTGATATTTATACTTTTTTTCTCATATAAAAAAAAAAGCAGCAAACGCTGCTTTTTCATTCTTATCGATCTGGATCCTGCGGTTTGAGAATCCGCGGCCTTCTATTTTTTAATGGAATTGGAGACCGGACAAGTACGTCGCGGAATGCGCGCGGGTTGAACGGTATGAATGGCCACAGGTAAGGTACTCCAAAAGACTTCATTCTTGCAAGCAAGATGCTGAACAAGACGATCCCAATCAGGAATCCGTACAACTGGAATGCTGCAGTCAATACTAATAAAAAAATTCTTACAAGCCGATTTGCCAGGCTCATTTCATAACTTGGTGTGGCAAAAGTCCCTATTGCTGCAATCGCAAGGTAAAGGATGACTTCATTTGTCAGCAGACCTACTTCGACTGCCACTTGCCCAATCATCAGGGCGGCGACAAGACCAAGTGCGGTAGCCAGAGAGGTCGGCGTATGGATGGCGGTCATCCTGAGAATATCGATTCCTATTTCAATCAGGAAGAACTGAAGGAATAACGGAATTTGACCTGGATCATTCGGACCGATAAATGCCAGTTTCTCAGGGAGAAGTTCTGGTTTGACCGCGAATAAATACCATAAAGGAAGCATGAACAAGGATGCCCAGACAGCCATGAAGCGCACCATTCTCAGATATGCCCCGACAAGCGGTTTATTTCGGTACTCCTCGGCATGCTGTAAATGGTGCCAGAAGGTTGTCGGCGTAATAAGGACACTTGGCGAGCCGTCAACGATGATACAGACATGACCTTCATATAAATGTGTTGCCGCGGTATCCGGACGTTCTGTGTATCTTACAGTGGGAAATGGATTCCAGTGCTGGCCCGAGATAAATTCCTCGATTGTTTTCTCACCCATCGGCAGTCCGTCTGTATCTATTTTACTGATTGAATCCTTTACTTTCCTGACCATCTCCGGATCAGCAATATCCTCAATGTAACTGACTACTACATCCGTTTGCGACCTTCTGCCAACCTGCATGTACTCCATTCTCAGTGTGCGGTCACGAATCCTTCTTCTTGTAAGCGCAGTATTGAAGACCAATGTTTCAACGAAACCATCTCTCGAGCCTCTTACCACCCTTTCGGTATCTGGTTCCTGCGGCCCGCGGACAGGATAGGTTCTAGCATCAATCAGGATGATTTCAGCCACTCCATCTACCGCTAGCGCCGTAGGGCCGGCCAGTACCATATCTGCTACCTTATCGAGGTCGTCAGTCGTTTCTACTTCAACATAAGGGATGTATGTCTTGACCAGTTTCTTCAGTGTATCAATGTCCAGTGCGCCAGGCTCAAGCTTCGCAAGCAACTGCATGATATAGAGAAGGATATCGTCCTTAACGAATCCATCCACAAGGAACAAAGCCATTTCCCTGCCAGCATACTCGACATCCAGCTGGATGACATCAAAACTCTTGCCAATTCCAAGTTCTTCTCTAAGATACTCAATATTACTTTTCAGATTTTCCTGTACGGGATGCTTCGTTTTTTCTGCCATATTCTATCCAAACACCTTTCATTAAGGCTCTTTAATTAATTTTGTCGGTGCGGTCTTAAACCTAACTCCGTTCTTGATATAGGTTAAAGTTGAAAGAGCGCTTACCAGTATTACGGGAACAGCCATTAAGCAATTAGCTGACCAATATTTTCCTGTCCGCTTCTTTCACCATCTTAGACAAAAAAACTTAAATGCATACTTAATTGCATGTGTTCCGGACAAGTATCATATAGTGGTTATACCGACCTACCAGACAATCTGAAAAGGGTGAGCTTAATGAAAAAATATATATTTTTGGGATTTAGCGCTTTAGCCATTGCAGTCTCCGCATTAATGATCCAGCTGCAGATCGTTAACAGTACGGAAGAGACGATCACTTTTTTCCCATTGAATGAATCTGTGCAGTACAAGAGCGCAAGTACTTCGCTGACGCTGCAAAATGGGAAAAACAATGGGAAACATACGATTGGCTGGAAGATGCAATCCCGATTGGACCAGGAGGCTTATTTAAGACAGGATTTGGGGCTATTATTCGTCAACGGCCTTTTAAAAGGAAAAGCTGCCAAATGGGAACAGGATACAGAAGATGTATACCAGGAAGACTTCATTTCAAACGGGGAAAGCGCAAGGTATGACGCCATCACTTTTCATTATTCCGAACTGCATGGCGGCGGCGACATAATCACAAGCGCTCAAAGGATGTCTGATGACATGCTATATGTGATTGATTCGCGTTTCAGTCCACTTCAATCCTTCTCAGTCGCTAAGAGTAAACAAGAGAAGGAATGGAAGAACGTGCTGGATAAGAGTGTAAGGAACAGGCTGAATAAAAGCTTGAGTAAGGCTGAAAAGGCGTATGGGTTTAACGCTCTGAATTATATTGCTTTACCTCTCGATACAATCAGGCAATACGAAGACCAGCCTTTAAACGGTTTTACACAAAAGGAGACGGCCAATATCATCGGGAAGCTATGGGAGGGTATATATAAGAATTATTACCTCGGCATAAAAAAAAGCGATGGCACTGTCGTTGATCCGATTGACAGTACCATGCCTTTGATTTTGGTTTCAAATGACAAGAGTCATCTGCTGGTTGTAACACAAACTTACTCTGGTGAGAGCATCGTACTCAAGCAGCTTCTTCAAGAAAATAATTAATCTGTTCAAGTGTTTTTCGATAGCTATCCTCCCCAGGATTTAACTCTACCGCCTTTTTCGCAAATGTTTGAGCATTATCAAGGTCTTTTTCATCGAAATAAATCAATGCCAGATTGTAATAGGCTTCATGGAAGTCAGGAGACATATCAATAACCTTAAGAAGATTATTTTTAGCATCTTCAAGCTGACCCAGCTTGATTTCAGTAAAAGAAAGCATGAATAATGATTCCGATGAAAGTGTCTCTAACTGGCGATAATCCGTAAGCAGTTCATTTGCCTGCTCGTACTCTTCCGCTTTTATATGCTGTTGTGCAAGCATCAATATTGAACTTTCATCTACTAAATTTGCTTTGCCGCTAAAACTATACTGCATGGATAAAAAAACTGCAGCAACTGATACAACCAGGAATGCTGATTGAAGCAGTGGACGTTTCTTCTTAGGAAGATGGAGAATACCTGCTGATGCAAATCCTCCGACAAGACCTCCTATATGTCCAGCATTATCGATTCCAGGAATGGTAAAGCCAAAAGCAAGGTTGATTCCAAGCACTACAAGGATATTCAGTCCCAATGTCCTCCAAAACAGTCTTGGTTTAGCGACACCAAAATAAAGTAAAGCTCCAAAGCAACCAAATATCGCGCCGCTCGCACCTGCTGAAAGATTTGGACTGAAGATGAAGCTTGCCAGGACTCCGGCGAAACCTGAGAAAATATATATAAACAAAAACCGCAAATTGCCGTAAAGTCGTTCAACCATCGTCCCTAAGTAGTATAAAGCGAGTGTATTCATGAATAGGTGGAGCAGCCCAATGTGGATGATAATTGGTGTGAAAAACCGCCACCATTCTCCCTCAAGTATAAGAGGGTTGAATTTTGCACCAAATTTTATCAGCGTTGAAGTATCCGTGCTTCCCCCCCGCTGCCTCAAGAACCAGGAACATAAGCACCTGTACTGCAATGAATAGATAAGTGAAAAAAGGCTTCCCATAATTAAATATCGATTGTTCTTCCTTTGCACGACCAACCGCGCTGGAAAGAGCTTTTTTCTTTATAGACTCTATATCATCGACAGAGTATTCCTCTGCAAGATCAATCTCGATGTTGCCATCCATCCTATTTTCTATTTTCCATAATGCTTCAGACGCATTGGCCCGGTCCACTATAATGGACTCAACATTTACCTTGCCATTTTCAGAAAGGGTCGGTTCGGTCATTCTAAATTCATAATCGTCTACTGGCGAATACGCACTAAAGTAGAGGTTAAGAATCTTCAACTCTCCTTTGGCAAGTTTCCTGCGGATTCTGTCTCCATTCTCCGCAGTCATCCCGATATCACGGAGCAGCCAGTTGCTCCAATCAAGATTATAATGCAGCAGGCGAACAACCTGCGTATTCTTGTTTTCTGTCTTTTCCAGCCATAGCTCTCCATGTTCCTGTGATAACTGGAGGATACGATACTCCTTCTTCACAATCAGGAATTCCGTGACCTTCCAGTACAAATACTCTTCCAAAAAAGCCAACATCTCCCCTACTTTCCTGCTCCGGTCCAAGCCGTTGATATGTATTTATTTTTTCCTCTATAAAATTATTATAAACTAAAGATTCATTTGCAAGATATCAAGAGCCCTCAAAACAGAAAAAGACCTAAAAAGGTCTTTTTACTGAAACTCCGAAGGTCCTGAGAATAATGAATCCATCATTTTGCTTCTTATACCCGGAAGACCCATGATTGAACCCACGGCTAATCGGCGTAAAAACTTGTTGCCAAGAAGCATATTCATGACCCTGTACCTGTTCTCAAAAACAAGATAACCTGCCAGACCAAGCATGAAAATCGAAAGCATCTTCCTTGCCATATATATCCCTCCCTTTTTATTTTGGGAATAAAATCAATTTTTTATCCACGCATCTTTACAAGAACAATCGTAAGGAGTATATATAATAGAAGAAAACGATTACATAAGAAAAGTGCAAGCGCCTTGGTCAGCCCCGATAAGCGCTGGAGGGCCGCTAAATAGCAAAAAAATGAGCTGCACTAATTGGCAGCCCATCCATCTGTCCTTATATGATTGAATCCATTACTTTCCTCAATACTCCCACAGAATGGTCAAACTTCTGTTGTTCATCTTCATCCAGTGATAGTTCAACAATTTCCCGGATTCCGTTGCGGTTCACGATAGCCGGCACTCCTATATAGATATCTTCATGGCCATATTCGCCGTTTAGTTGTGCTGAAACAGTCAAGATTGAGTTTTCATCCTGAAGAATCGCTTTGGTTAAGCGAACTAGACCCATGGCAATTCCATAATAGGTAGCGCCTTTACGCTGGATGATATGATAGGCAGCGTCACGTACATTTGTGAAAATTTCTTCGAGATCATCATGCTTAAAATGCTCTTGATCTTTCATCATTTTTGCGATTGGCTTTCCGCCTATATCGGCATGACTCCATACAGGCAATTCTGTATCGCCATGTTCTCCAATGATATAGGCATGGACATTCCTGGTATCCACTTTGAAATAGTCTCCGAGTAAGAATCGGAATCTTGCTGTATCCAGAATCGTCCCAGAACCGATGACACGTTCTTTTGGCAGACCGGAGTATTTCCATACAGCATATGTAAGAATGTCAACAGGGTTTGTTGCCACAAGGAAAATGCCGTCAAAACCGCTTGCCATGATTTCATCAACTATACTCTTAAAAATTCTTGAGTTTTTTTCCACAAGATCAAGCCTTGTTTCTCCTGGTTTTTGATTGGCACCTGCGCAAAGAACTACCAAGTCTGCATCCTTGCAATCAGCATATGAGCCAAACCATATTTTCGTCTGGGAAGGAGCGAATGCCATTCCATGGTTTAAATCCATCGCGTCCCCTTCAGACTTTTCCTTGTTAAGGTCAACAAGCACTAATTCTTCTGTCACTCCCTGATTGACCATTGCAAATGCATAACTTGAACCAACGAAGCCTGTACCAACCAGGACAACACGATTTACATGATTTTTCATCTAGAATCCCACCTTGTTAAAATTATTAGTTATTCTAATTGTACTTTTTCTTCTCAGCTGAATATATGGCTTTTCTTCTGAGTAACCGTTATCATTATAAACATTTTGTTACATTTCAATTCGGATGGTTTTAAAGCATATTATATAATGACATTCCCAGTATAGCCACTGTAAAACATGAGACAAAATTCACGGCGTCGTTGTTCATTCTGTTAAAGCCTGAAACCTGCTTAGTTGGCATGGAGCAATGGGTTAATTTTTCAGTAAGAACATTGCAGTGAACGCATTTGAATTCAGCTTGAAAATAGGCACCAAGCACGGTGTCTGCCAACGACCCTGCCAGCCCGAACAAAAACACGAATAACACCCAAACAGGATCTCCGCCGAAAAGTAATAAAGCGGTTAAAGCAATCAATAAGGAACCTGCTGCTGAAGCTGCCGTACCAAAACCAGAAATCGCACCCGAAGTTCCTCGTGGCACCCTTTTAAAAGATTTGATCGATATTGGCTGCTGTTTACTTAAAACACCGAGTTCTGATGCCCATGTATCTGCATTGGCACTGGCTAGGGAGATGGCAAGGACAAGGAGCCAGACCGGATCAGGTGACAGAAAATTACCAAGGCCTGCAAAAGCTGCAGTACCACCATTTGCAGCTACTTGGGCCTTGGCCCAATCCCTTGCCGAGCCTTTTTCATGTATTTCTCCCAGTTGTTCCTTCACCTTACTTTTATACCTGGACAGGAAGCTGGAGGTTAGAAAGAAAACTCCCATTAAGATAAGTCCCTTCAAACCGAATCCTGCCCATACGAGCAAACCGGTTAAAAAAGCAGCAAATGCTCCCGATGGTTTCAATAATTTAATAAAACCTGAAGCTATCGAGAATATAGCAATAAACCCAATTACCAAGAGCTGGTCAATCCCCAATGATGATGACTCCTTCACTGCTGACTATTTTACGTACCGGGATATCATGATTTTCAACAGGGACTTCATGAACAATCTGGTCTTTAAACGCCAGGGACACCGTATATCCTTGATAGTTTGCCAGAAAACGGTCATAGTATCCTCCCCCGAACCCGAGCCTGTACCCGTCTCTTGAAAAAGCGAGTCCCGGCACAACCACTAAGTCTATTTCATCAGCGCTTACTGACTTCGTTTCGGAAACGATCGGCTCCAATAAACCATAATAGACTGATTCCAGTTCGGAAAACCTCTTCAATGTCCTGAAGTTTAATTGGCGGGACTTTGGCTCGCATTTTGGGACGACAATCCTTTTCCCTTGTTCCCAGCCTTGTCTGATGATCTGGAAAGTATCAACTTCCGGAGATCTCGAAACAGTGACTGCGATTGTTGAAGCATCAATCCATTCATCCGTTTGAAATAACTGTTGCGCAACCTGATAGCTCAGGTCTTCATATTGTGGCAGGCTCAGCTCTCCTAGTTTTGCTGTTATACTTTTTCTCAGGTCTTTTTTTGCATCCATCCATGCTTCCCCCTAACTATATAGGCTCTTATATGCAAAGATTTCTGAACATCTATCTGAATTATATATTAACAATACCATTCCTGGCAGTCCCGGAGAAATGATTTATAGGTTTTTAGACAAACAAAAAAGCAGCTGGGAAAAATCCCGCTGCTTATTTTGTTTCGCGATGTGTAGTTGCGCGCTTATCTCTAGAGCAGTATTTCTTAAGCTCAAGACGATCTGGATTGTTACGCTTATTTTTTTTAGAAATATAGTTGCGCTCTCCGCATTCTGTGCAAGCTAATGTAATATTTACACGCATGTAATTTCCCTCCAAACTATTCAAGCTAGGTTCGTGCATACGACTTTTCTATAATATCACTTTTTGTCGGGAATTGCTAGTGTGTTTTTTAAAAGCATTTCATTCAGATGAACAACCATATTTTTTTCATTTCCTTCGATCATCCAGCAGCTGCTTTTTTGTGTTTCACGAGGACCGATTTGCAAATCGAGCGAAAAAAGGCTGGCTGCAGAACCCTTTGCCATTGGCTGATAATTAAGCTTTCCTGATTGCCGGCAGTTCCAGAGTCGCTCAGTGCTCACATTCCATAACGGCTGGACTGTACACTGTTTCATCCTGCCATTGCTGTTCAAACCGTTTACAAGATAGATTCTTTTATCTGCAAAGTGAAAGATGACATCTTCATTTGGTGATACAAAACTGAATTGTTCATTAACACTATCCGCATGACGCTGCATCAAGATCAATTTCGCTTCTTTGCCAACTTTGGAATGGTTCGTCACATAGAGATTGAAAAACTCTATCCTTGAATGTACATTTGCCTGTTTGATTTTTATTGATAAATCTTCCTGTGGCAAAAGTTTCTCCGTTACATTCCCAAGCCAATAGACTTTTCCGTTTACCCATATGCCAGGACTAAAAATTAATGGTTTCCTGCTGTATTCAAAGTTTTCTTCATTTTCTATTTTGAGATAAGCATTTGTCTTCATTAATACCCTCCTTATGGCAATAGTTTGATATCGCTCTTATATATAGTGTATCTGTTGTCCTTGCATTTCGTTCCCAGCTGAATTTATCTTGAACTGACATCATACCGTTTCGGCCAATTTCCTCCGCATGAGCATCATTTTCAAGAATCCAATTAATGATATGGACAAGGCTTTCTTCATTTCCAGGCTGCATATGGAACCCGGTTTTGAAATCCTCAATCAATGTTTGCAACCCTCCGGTTTTTGCGACGACTGTCGGGATGCCAGCCGAAAGTGCCTCAGCTGCGGCAGGCCAAAGGGTTCATAGCTGCTGGCAAAAACAGCTACATCTGACCTTTTCATTAAAGCGGAACGGACTTCTTCATTAACAAACCCTATAAAATTTACGAACTCATCCAATCCCATCTCCACAACCTTTTCCCTATACTCTTCTAATAACGGACCATTTCCCGCTACCACAAAGCATAGTTCCGCAGCTTTATGTTTCAGATGTTCAGCTGCTTCAATCAAAGTTTGGAATCCTTTTTCCTTAACGATTCTTCCTATTGAAAAAACCAGTTTCTTGCCCGAAATGAACGGATATACCTCTTCAATATCGAAATCAGGTTCATTTGCTTTTTCTAGTAGAGCCCCATTAGGGACCACTGTGATTTTGTTGTGGGGAACTTTAAATAATGAGTTGACTTCAGATCTCATAAAATCGCTGCATACAATGATTTCATCTGCAGAATGGCAAAGTTCATTTTCTTTCCTGGAAATAAACTGCTGAAGCTCGGTAAAAATCCCCTTATTACGCCCGAATTCTGTACCATGAATCGTTGCAATCAGTGGGATATCAAATGTTCTGCCGATAAAATCAGCGGCTGGGCCTGTCATCCAGTCATGGGTGTGAACAGCATTAAATTCAATATGTCTTGCCATTCTCAAAGCTTCTTCGATGATTGCAAGATTCAAGCCGCCCATCCAGGAAAGGAAATCGGGATCCAGGTCATTAATGGGATTAACCCGGTGTACATGGACAGATCCATGATTTTCATAGTCTTGACTATCGTAGGGTTTACTGGTTATAACATGAATTTCCTGATGGCTTTTAGCAAGTTCAATTGACAGCGCATGTACATGTCTCGCAAGCCCGCCTATTATATGAGGTGGGTATTCCCATGAGAGCATCAGGATTGTTTTCTCTTTTTGACTAAGGCTGCCTTTCACTTAAGGATGCTCCCTTCAATACTCTCATAATATGTGTAGGTGCTTACCTTCGGAAAATTTGGCCCACCCAGGTGACAGTGGTTTGTCCACCATTATTTGACTTTCATTTTGCTGGATAGCCGGACTTGATTTTAGCAATGGAAAGAATATCTCTCTGCTTCGTTTAATTCCCAGTTCAACATAGTAATTCCCGGTAGGTTTAACTCCTTTG
Source organism: Mesobacillus subterraneus (assembly GCF_020524355.2). Classification (NCBI taxonomy): domain Bacteria; kingdom Bacillati; phylum Bacillota; class Bacilli; order Caryophanales; family Bacillaceae; genus Mesobacillus; species Mesobacillus subterraneus. Next base: position 1,073,963 of record NZ_CP129019.1, on the reverse strand, counting down.
AACAGCCAGCTTGACACACCATGACGAAGAATGACTTCATGAATGACTTTCATGGAGTCATGATCGTATAAGCGCAGGATTCTAGTGGGCTGATCTTCCGGTATGTAAAAATACTTGCAAATGAACTGCACTTTTTCATCATGAAGCTGCCAGTAAACAAATAGTTTGCCAGGTGAAAGGATTCTCGCAACTAATTGATCCTGATGCTTGGTCATAGAATGCGTCTTCTTCGCCACGATGCACCCCCAAATTAATCATTATATTAATGGAATTGAAAATATAATCGTTAAATTTATGTTAGCATGTTCGTCTCCCAGCCACAATGAACGCAAATTGTCGTAATTTGCAGCTTGTTGGATACTCTGCGCAAAAACGTTTATTAATTTTTCAATAGTCTTTTAGGATTACAAATATGGCGGGGATTCGACAGCCTTTACAGCGACTGGAAATCATAATAAGACAAAACTATCATTTTTTTTTCAGGAAAAAAATATAAATCGAATTTTCCTACCTTGAATGGTAAACTAATTCTATGTGTTCTAATAACAGCTCGGGAGGAATAACAGATGGGCTACATGATTATCATTCTTTTTGTCCTGGCCGCGCTTCTTTTCGCAATTTCTTTTTTCTTGAAAGATCCATATAAAGAGTTGCGTGAAGAAATCGACCAGCTGACAATACAGCAAATCCAGGATCTATACCAGATCAAGAAAAAGCTTAAGGTACTGGAGGAAGAATTGCTCGTCAACGATACAACCCTGGATAAGCAATCTTCATTCAATACTGGCAAAAACCAAATTCACGCTATCATAAAAAATCAGGTATGGTCGCTTGCCCAGCAAGGGATGAATATAAATCAAATTGCCAAACAATCCTCACTTTCAAACAAGGAAGTCCAGGAAATCATTAATGAATTTGTTGATAAAGGACAGATCGTATGAATAAACGCACAGCGCAAGCATTCGCATTAGGACTTATTTTTGCAGCGATATTCCTCTGGGCAGGCAGCAGCGTAATAGCTGAAAAAGAACCAGAGAAGAAAGTTGCCGTTTCAGATGCCAAGAAGATCCTCGAAAAAGAAGGCTATAAGGTGTTGAACAGCGGCGAATTTGCCAAACTTAACGAGAAAAAAGCAGAAGTCGTGAAAGAAGAACAACCAAAAGAAAAAGCTCCTGCTGAGAAAGAAGAAAAAGTAGAAGAAGTAAAAGAAGAAAAGAAATTCACGCTCATAATTGCGAGCGGCATGTCACCCGGCGATGTAGCGACAATGCTTGAAAGTCAGGGAATCGTCGATGACGAGAGCAAATTCGAGCGATTCCTGATTGATAAGGGCTACCATACAAAGGTACAAATCGGGAAGTACGAACTAAAAAGCGGCCTGGATTATCATCAAATCGCGAAAATTATCACGAAAAATAGATAGTGAAATGAAGAAGGCCCTCTTTTGGAGGGTCTTTCTCATTGTATTTTTGAATTTTCATAGAAAAAGGAGCAGGGAATCCCTGCTCCTTAATCGCTTATTGATTTAGATCGTATCTTTTCCCTTTTACCAGGTAAAAGACGTTTTCGGCTATATTTGTTACATGGTCTGCTGAGCGTTCGAGGTAACGGCTGATAAATGAGAGCTGGGTGATTTGCGCCAGCTGCTCGGGCTTCGTTTGAGCAAGGCTCAAAAGCTCCTTGATTGTCTGCCCATACAGTTCGTCAACCTGATCGTCCATTTGCGCAACCTGTCTTGCTTTACCCAGGTCCTCTTCGTTATAAGCTTCTAATGATAACTTAAGCATTTCAAGTGAAATTTCGTGCATCTGCTTGATATGCTTAATTGGCTTTACAAGAGGCTCTTTCCCTATCCTGATCGTCGATTTCGCGATGTTTACAGCAAAATCCGCCATTCGCTCGATATCAGTTGCGATCTTGATCGCAACGATCAGCCTTCTTAAATCCACAGCTACAGGCTGTTGCTTCGCAATCAAAAGGATAGCAAAATCATTGATTTCTTCTTCGAGAAGGTTAGCGTTCGCGTCATCTTCAAGAATTTTCAAAGCAAGCTCAATATCTTTTTTTTCAAGGGCTTCTAGAGATTGATTAAGCGCATTGACTGCAAAGTTCCCTAGTTCCAGCAACTTTTCATGCAATGTCTTTAAGTCTTCATCAAACTTCCCTCTAACTACCATACATCATCATCCTTCCCATGAAATAATTCAATCAACCGAAACGTCCAGTAATATAATCCTCTGTTCTCTTGTCAGATGGATTTGAGAAAATCTTATCAGTTTCAGCAAACTCAATGACTTCTCCATTCAGGAAGAATGCAGTCTTGTCAGAAATACGTGCAGCCTGCTGCATATTATGAGTAACAATGATGATACTGTAATCTTTTTTTAATTCCTGGACCAATTCCTCTACCTTCAATGTTGATATCGGATCAAGCGCTGATGTCGGTTCATCCATCAAGATGACATCCGGTTCAATGGCAAGGGCACGGGCGATACAAATACGCTGCTGCTGTCCCCCAGACAAGCCGTATGCATTCTGGTTCAATCGATCTTTTACATCATCCCAGATGGCAGCACCTCTCAAGCTCTTTTCGACAATTTCATCAAGGATCTTTTTATCACGGATTCCATGAATCTTAGGGCCGTAAGCGATATTTTCATATATAGTTTTAGGGAATGGGTTAGGCTTTTGGAACACCATCCCGACACTTGTCCTTAAATCTTCTACCTGGTACGATTTTTCAAGAATGTTTCTTCCTCTGTATAAAATCTCCCCAGAAATCTTCACAGTCGGGACAAGTTCTACCATACGGTTCAACGTTTTGATATAAGTAGACTTACCACAACCAGATGGGCCAATGATAGCTGTAACCTCATTCTCGTTAATCGCAAGGTTAATATTCTTTAAAGCATGGCCTTCACCATACCAGAGATTCAGATCCTTTGTTTCATATACAACCTTTTTTGTATCCTCTTTTGCTGAATTCTGTGTATATTTTACAGAAGTATTCGACTGATCTGTTACTACTGACATATGTTACCCCTCCCAGACTAATATCTTTTTTGGAATTTATTACGAATTAAGATGGCAATTGAGTTCATCACAAATAAAACGAGTAGCAAAATGACGATTGTTGCAGCTGCCAGATTTGCATATTCAGCTACAAGAGCAGAGTCAATTGTCCAGTAATAAATTTGCACTGGCAAAATCGTGAACTTATCAAAGATTCCGTCTGGAATAGGTATTAACAATGCCGGAATACCGATTACAACAAGGGGTGCTGTTTCCCCAATCGCACGTGATAGAGCAAGGATGACACCAGTCAGGATCCCTGGCAATGCGGCAGGCAAAACAACATTCTTGATAGTCTGCCATTTAGTAGCGCCCATCCCATAGGAAGCTTCACGCAAAAATTGAGGTACCGCACGAATCGCTTCCTGACTTGCCACAACAACGACAGGGAGTACGAGCAATGCCATCGTCAAACCGCCAGCCAGAACAACTGAACCTAAATCAAGTGTCCTAGCAAATACCGTCAAACCAAGAATTCCAAATACAACAGATGGAACCCCTGCGAGATTTGAAATGTTGGTTTTAATAAAAGAAGAAACGCGTCCTTTAGTTGCATATTCTTCAAGGTAAATGGCAGTACCGATTCCGAGGAGCATCGTTACTGGTGCAACTACCACCATCAGCCAAAAAGTTCCTGTGATTGCGCCCCATATTCCCGCTCTTTCGGGATCAGTTGATAGTCTGTTCATCAGGAAATCGATGTTGATCCATGGTAATCCGTCTTTTATAACACGATACATCAGAACAACTAAGACTAGCAGCCCAAAGAGTGTTGACAGGAAGAAAAGTGCTTTGGCAAGGTTGTTGGCCAATAAACGAGAACCCATCTTTTTTTGGACTTGAGTGGAATCTACATATTTCATCTTAATATTCCTCCCTGAACTTGCGAGAGATATATTGAGCAACCAGGTTCATGATCAATGTAAAAACAAACAAAGTCATCGCTACTGCATATAGGCTGTAATACAATGTAGAGCCCGCCGCAGCTTCCCCCCTCCGGTAACTTCAACAATATATGCTGTCATTGTCTGCATGGATTGAGTGACATCAAATGTGAAGTTCTTTGAACTCCCGCTTGCAATCGTTACAATCATGGTTTCACCTATTGCCCTGGAAATCCCGAGAACAAATGAAGCGATAATACCAGAGATTGCAGCTGGAATGACAACTTTCCAGGTTACCTCAAGCTTGGTTGCCCCCAAAGCCAGTGCCCCTTCCCTCATCGCATTGGGCACAGAGCTCATTGCATCTTCGGATAAGGATGCAACCATCGGTATGATCATGATTCCCATAACCAATCCTGGACTCAATATATTTGTTGGTTCAAGACCAGGAATAAATGACCTTAATAAAGGTGTCACAAAGGTAAAAGCAAAAAAACCATAAACGATCGTTGGTATGCCTGCAAGAATTTCAAGGATTGGCTTTAGCAGCCTGCGCGTCTTTTCAGAAGCATACTCACTTAGGAATACCGCTGTCATCAGCCCCACCGGGATGGCGACTAGCATGGCAATTACAGTGGAAATAAGTGTACCGGTAAGCAATGGCAATACCCCAAATACAGCATTCTCACCTAGTGGCTTCAACTTTGTGCCTGTAAAGAAATCTATAAAAGGAACATCCTTAAAAAAGGCGATTGTTTCAGTAAGTAAGGTAAGTACAATTCCAATTGTCGTGAAAACTGAGATAGCTGCAATCCCAAATAGAATTTTCGGTATGAATTTTTCCGTATAATTATTAAAACTCTTTGTTTTTTTCTTTTGTTGGATTATATCACGCACATTCAAATTCTGGTCGTGTTCATGCACAACACCTTTTGCCACAAAAAAAACCCCTTTCATCCTCATCCAAGGAAGAACATCCTTTTTTACTAAAGGAAAACGATCCATTTATCATGAGCAAGAAGATGAGAAGGTCAGACTTCTCATCTTCCGCCATAAGTTTTACTTCTTCAAGCCATTTAGAGTGTCAAGTGATGCTTGTACGTCTTCATCAGATAACGGAGCGAACCCTGTTTCCTTTGCAACGGACTGAGCATTGTTCATTGTGTAGATAGCATAGTCCAGTACTTGAGGCTTTTCTTTTGCAAGATTCACGTTTAAATATGTGAACACTGGACGAGTGAATGGTGCATAGTCACCATCTTCTTTGATTGTTTCCAATGAAGGCTCTACAGGACCATTGCCGAAGTCAACTTTCACTGCAGAAAGCTTATCTTGATTGCTTTCATAGTACCCATAACCGAAGAAACCAATTGCATTCTTGTCTTTGGATACAAGGTCAACAAGAGTAGAGTAGTCTTGCTGAAGATTAATATCTTCAGGGAGATCTTGTTCCTCAAGGATTTTTTCAAACATGAATTCATATGTTCCGTGATTTTCATTTGGTCCGTATGTCTTGATTTCTTCATCCGGGAAATCAGCACGCACATCAGACCATTTTTTCTTTCCAGCGCTAGCGAGGAAAATATCTTTCACTTCTTGTTCAGTAAGTTCAGCAGCCCAGTCATTATCTTTGTTGATGACGATTGTAATACCATCAAGCGCAACTTTCATTTCTTGTACTTCAATACCAAGTTTTTCTGCTTCTGCTTTTTCTTCTTCCTTAATCTGACGTGAAGCATCGTTGAAATCTGTTCCATCTTCAACAAGGAATTTCTTAAAGCCCGCTGACGTTCCTGAGCGGCTTACTTCAACTGAGACATTTTCTTGTTCTCCCATATAATTTTCAGCCATACGTGCCATGAAAGGGTACACTGTACCAGAACCATCGATGACCACACTGCCTTCAAGTTCTTCACCATTTCCACCATCATTATCTCCGCCACCGCAAGCTGCAGTAAATACCATTACAGCTGCAAGGATTAAAAACAGGCTCATCTTTTTAAGACTCTTCATTGCTTAATTCCCCCTACGAGATGTGGTTGTTATGTCCTACTAGACCAAGAATACAGTTCTTCTTTTAAGACTGTTTTAACTGAATGTAAAGGTTTTGTAAATTCGTTGATTCTTGTGTATTCTTGTCGAAAAAAGGTAATACATTAAGTTTGTCCGGTTGGCGTTAGTATACCCATACTAATAAAAAAAACTGCCTCATAGAGACAGTTTTACCACTATTATTGTTCAATTTCTTCAGCAATTTCTTCAAGAAGTTCAGTTCCTTCTTCTTTCTCTTCAATTTCCTGGATTGGCTGCTCCGGATTCATATTTCCCTCAAGACGTTTCTTTTTCAGTTCGAAATACGTATCAAGGACTCTCCGCCCGATGTCATTATTTGCATGGTGTCCCTGATTGCCTTCATATGCCCAGGGAACCATGACAGCCATCGAAATTTCCGGATTTTCATGGGGAGCATAAGCAACCAGGCTCAAGTTCATTACTTCAGGAGGCTGATTATAATTCTCCCTTTTTGGTCCATCATAAAAAGCTTGTGCTGTACCCGTTTTGCCGGCAGGTTTATAATCGGCAGTATTAAATGCTCCATAGGCAGTTCCGCCTCTTTCCTGCATAACCATTCTGAAACCTTCCTGGACTCTGTCGAACCATTCTGGCTTGGCATCGACCTTGTTCAGGATAACAGGTTCGAATTCGTTCATGACCGGACCAACCTCATTATTTTTCATGACCGGCTCTCTGATCTCTTTGACGATCCTTGGCTGAATCCGATTGCCACCATTTGCGATCGTTGATACATATTGTGCCAATTGAAGTGTCGTGTACGTATCATACTGGCCAATCGCAAAGTCTAGCAAGAGACCTGGTCTATTCTCTGTTCCCTTAAAACCGACCATTTCATTTGGCAGATCGATTCCCGTCCTGGTGCCAAGGCCAAATTGACTGAAATAATTTCTCATTGTATCAAAAGCTTGTGGCTCAAGGTACAATGGCTGATCATACTTGTAATTTCCTTTTCCTATGTTTATTGCCGTCCTGAACATGTAGACGTTAGATGACACCTTCAATGCATTGCGGTCATCTAGTGTACCTAATCCTGCCTTCCAGGATTTTTTTGGGTTCGTCCCTTTAATCTTAATCGGAGTATCGTAAAACTGTGTACCTGGACTGATTGCTCCTGTGTTGAACCCTGTTAATATGGTTGCGCCTTTAACAGCGGACCCGACATTATAGGAAGTTGTAAAGTTGCCACTCGCAAAATCCTGCATAACCGTTTTTCCTGTTTCATCATCCTTAACGATTTGCTTACCAGCTAGTGTTAAGACCTCACCAGTATTAGGATCCATTAACACAACAAATGCCCTGTCCAGGAGTCCTGTTCTCGGCTGCTGCTTCGCCTTGGCCAATTCTTCTTCGATAATCTTCTCAACAGCAAGCTGCAAGTCCATGTCGATCGTCAGCACGAGGTCCTTGCCACGCTGTCCATCCGTAATCACCTGTGTGTCAAGAACGTTTCCGCCCTTATCGGTGATGTTTTTCACTTTTGCCTTCTGGCCGTGAAGCACGTCCTCATATTGCTGTTCAATGTAACTTAAACCGACTCTATCATTCCGGCTGTACCCGCGAGCAAGGTAAAACTCAAGCTTTTCTTTCGGCAGTCCCTTTTCGGAATCACTTACTTTTCCTAAAATGGACCTAAGCGTCTTGTCAAAAGAATATTTTCGCTCCCAGTCAGTCGTTGTATCGACACCTGGCAGCATTTCGAGGTTCTCACTGACAATAGCGAATTCCTCCGGTGTAACCTCTTTTTTGACGATTTGCGGCGATAAGGCGTATCCGCTCATCATCTCACGTAAAATAGCGAGTATTTCAAGATCTTCTTTTGTTAATTCATTGAGCTCATTTTCAGTGATGCGGTCCAGCTGGAGGTTATATAAGTCTTTATCATCCAGCTTTTTATTATCATACTGTGCCCATTCTTTTTCTTTGATTTTTTTCTTCGCACGCTCTTCATTTGTAATAATCCAATAATCTTTTTTGTCCCTTTCTCTGACTTTCTTCAAATCCTCTTCTGAATCCTTTGATATCAGTTTTGCGAGGCGTTCTGCGACCATGAGCATCTCTTTCGTCTCAGTGCTCTGGCTCTTTGTATATGTTATAGCCTTACTAGGTGTATTATCGACTATCGTTTTCATGTTCCGATCGTACATTTTCCCTCTTGGAACAGGATTGTTCACGGTAACGTCTTCGGTTCGCTCTATTTCCCTTTTGAAATCCTCACCGTAAACAATTTGAACAATGCCTAGTCTTAAAATTAGCATGGAAAACAAAACAAAAACTGCAAAAAACACAATATTCAGCCTGAATGGCACATGTGTCTTCTTCTTTTTCTTCTTATTCAAGCCTCTCCCACCTCTTCAGTCTGTATGTCCCTGATTATGCACTAACTTTTATTTTATCGAAAGTGACCGTTTTTTTCTATCAATAAACCATAGAAGAAATATTTTCCACATCTATTGGACTATAGAGAAAAGACCGGGGGGGGGGGGACAACCCGGTCATGCTGGAGCTTTTAGTTGGATTTTCCTTATAAAAAAGTAAATCAATGTATGGCCGCTCCCAAGAATGACCAGCAGGATGGGGATTGCCCTTTCCTCATTGAACATATGGGTCGAAACCAGGAATAAAATTATCGAAGCAATACGGCCAAGATTGAGAAATAATTCGCGGACAACTACATATTCGATTCTCATTTCAGCAGCTTTCCAGCCACGTCCAATCACATCATAGGTCATGGATGCATATGGGACGAGAAGCAATGGATAAGCGACGGCAATCAGAGCCGCATATAACAACAGACGGAAATAGCTGACCTGGAAAACCAACAGGAAAATGGCTAAAAAGAGGAGAACCCCGCCAACTAGAATCGCTTTTTTCCTGTGCTGTTTTTTCAGCATTCTTGAGACAATAAAATAGGCAACAAAGGATATACCTGAATTAATCAACCCATAGGTGCCTAACGCCATTTCGCTGTCTGTCGCAACAAATACAAATACCGAAACAATGAAAACAAATACTCCCTCCCTCAAGCCTTGAAAAAAATGAGCATTTGTAACCAATCGCCAATTTTTATTATGTTTCCTCTCCGTGATAATGCGCTGAAACCAATACTTCCCATGAGCAGGTCTCCGTTTCAGGAAGAAACTTAGCAACACTGCGATTGAAAAAAGACCTAATGAAAGTCCAAATACTACCGTATAACCAGTTAATTTTTCAAGACGGGAAATAATGAAACCTGCAGCTACGGGACCTATCATCCCACCGACTGAACCCAAGATGCCAAGAAAGCCATTAAAGAAATCACGTGTTTCCGGTTCCGTTATTTCAAAGGTAAGGACATTGTAGGCAAGCCAATAAAAACCATAGCCAATTCCTAAAAGAACACCTAGTATCAGTAAAAATTCAGAAGCTTTCGTCCCTACAATTAAAACTGTTACATAAAACAAAGCGAGAAAAATTACACCAATTCGAAGGACAATCACCCTGTCGACTTTTTTGGCCCATCTTCCCGCAAGAATGAATGTAAGTGGCTGGGCAATGAAAACCGATAAATTATACATTGCCAGATCGGCAAGCTCACCAGATTGCTTCCATAAATAAATGTTAACAAAGGTATTCGAAAGGGCAATGCTTAATGAGTACAATCCCCCAATAATCAAAAGGAGCGCTAAATCCTTTGTCAATTCAATGTCTCCTAATAATTTGCTTACTTTGCTCATGATCGACTCCCCTTTTCTCTTGGGTAGTTTCTAACAAAGTAATGGGGGTTATTCAGTTTTTCCAGAGGTCTTCAGTCGCTCTAAAAAGTTGAAATAAAAAAAGAGAGGCTGCAGTCAAAGGCAGCCCCCCAAGTTATCATAATTATTTTGCTGAAGCGAAACGCTTGCTAACTTCTTCCCAGTTAACAACATTCCAGAATGCACCAATGTATTCTGGTCTTCTGTTTTGGTAGTTCAGGTAGTATGCGTGCTCCCAAACATCAAGGTCAAGAACTGGAGTCTTGCCTTCCATTAATGGAGAGTCCTGGTTTGGAGTGCTAGTAACTTCAAGCTCACCGTTGTTAACAACAAGCCAAGCCCAGCCTGAGCCGAAACGAGTAGTAGCTGCCTTAGAAAACTCTTCCTTGAAGCCTTCGAAGCCGCCAAATTTAGAATTGATTGCTTCTGCAAGCTCGCCAGTAGGTTCTCCGCCGCCATTAGGAGAAATGACTTGCCAGAATAAAGAGTGGTTTGCGTGTCCGCCACCATTGTTGCGTACTGCTGTGCGTGCTGCTTCTGGAACTGCGTCAAGGTTAGATACTACTTCCTCAACAGTTTTAGAAAGCAGCTCTTCGTTGCCTTCCAAAGCATTGTTAAGATTTGTTACATAAGTGTTGTGGTGCTTAGTGTGGTGAATATTCATTGTTTCCTTGTCGATGTGTGGCTCAAGTGCATCATATCCATAAGGTAATTGTGGTAATTCAAATGCCATTATTAACATCCTCCTATGTATCGTGTTTCACTTCGAGAACAAAACCTTTCACATAATTCTGTTATTAGAATTGTTCTAAAAGTGCTTCTTGTTTAGATTACCAAAGAACGATAATCGTTTCAAATAAAATGCTTTGTTATAGCGTATTTAAAATCCCCTTTTCTTTAATCATGTATACATAATATTTTCATTAGCACTATCATTAATGAAAATTAAGTGGAAATTCTCTTGTGCCAGTCTATCAATTCTGTTCATAACAAATCGGCAATGGAGTCATATATAAAAGTTTCAGAAATTCGTCAATATTGCTCAAATGCAGTCCTGTCAACGATATATGTCGCATCAACAACATATATGCTCCAGTTATTCCCAATACACCGTTGACACAGTAAGAACAATTCTTTTAAATCAAAAGTATAGAAAGGCTTAATAAGGAGACGACCTTGATGGACAAAAATATATCATTATATAGCTTAATTCTGCAAAACTTCATTGATCGGGAAACCATTCAAAAAATAAAGCCGGATACATTGCTATTCCAGGAAGATGAAAATGTTCAGAATGTGTATGTAATCCTCAGTGGAAGTGTATCTGTTGGCCGTGTCCATATGAAAGGAAAGGAATTCATCCTAAAAATCTTGAATGGCGAAGAAATGATTATTGAATATGAACTGTTCAAGCATAATCCACGGTATCACTTCTCTGCTAAGACACTTACAGAATGTGAAATTCTCTTGATCAAAAGAGAGCAGTTCGAAGAATTCATTATGAACGATAAAACTGCTATGCACGCGATGGTAAACTGGCTAAGCACCAGATACCTAAAAGCACAGATGAAATGTCAGGATCTGATCATGAACGGAAAGAAAGGCGGCCTGTACTCAATTTTAATTCGGCTGTGCAATAGTTATGGTGTCATGACAGACGAAGGAATCCTGATTGATATACCTCTCACCCACCAGGAGCTGGTCAATTTAACGTATGGAACACGTGAAGTGATTCAAAGAATGCTGAAGGAATTACGCGAAAAAGACGTCATCGCTTATGATCAGCTTAAATTCACGGTAAAAAACCTGGGCTATCTAAAGAAAGAAGTTGATTGCCAGAATTGTTCATTTGAAATTTGCGGGCTTAACTAATAAATCCTGCAAAAGATGATGAAGTGCAAGCTTATGCATGGACTGAACTCAGCATTAGATCACGAATGCCTTCCGGTTGAACCCCTACCGCCTGTATACGGAGTTATAAAAAAATCGTGCTGCTACAGCACGATTTTTTTATACCAATAGGAAGAAATATATGAGCATGATGGTCATGATTAGACCTTTTGTTACCACACTGCTGACAAAACCGACCACAGAACCGAAGCCGACCTTAATCGCTTCATTCAGATTCTTTTTATTAACGAACAATTCTGCAAGTGCCGCTCCTAAAAATGGACCAACCAGGATACCAAGGACTGGTATGACAAAAGGTCCGACCAGCAAACCGATTGTGCTTCCCCACATCCCCGCCTTGCTTCCCCCGTATTTCTTCACACCAATTATGTTGGCAATATAATCCGCACCAAACAGTAATGCTACGAATAGACCTTGAACTGTCCAGAACAGCCAGTTAAAAGGCTCGAATGAAAAAAACAAGCCGTAAAGGATAAAACCTCCAAACAATAAGAGTACCCCAGGCAAAATGGGAACAACCAAGCTGGCAAAAGCTCCTACAAAAAGCACTCCAATAATGATCCAATATACAAAGTCCATTCTAACCATCCTTTTTTAAATAATAAATGCGCAAGCGCCTTGGGCAGCCCCGACAAGCGCTGGAGGACCGACCAGTGAAGTCGCCCTTTGACTTCACCTGAGCGGACCGAAGCGACTCGAGGGGCTAGGCGCTGGAGCTAGACAAAGAAAAGCGCAAGCGCCTTGGGCAGCCCCGACAAGCGCTGGAGGACCGATCAGTGAAGTCGCCCTTTGACTTCACCTGAGCGGACCGAAGCGACTCGAGGGGCTAGGAGCTGGAGCTAGACACTTATCTAAATGCAAAAAATTTATACTTTCTTATCCAGTAAAATAAAAAATAAGCAAAGGTTTCCCTTTGCTTATTTTACCACTATTTCTGATCTCCCAAAACGTACTCAGCGATGTTTACTGCATGGTCGCCGATTCGCTCCAGGTTGCTGACGATATCAACAAAGACGATGCCTGCCTGTCCAGAACACTGACCTTCATTCATGCGAAGGATGTGCTGCTTCCTGAGCGTACGCTCCATGCTGTCAATTTCATCTTCTTTTGTGACAACTGCTCTGGCTGCATCAGGATTCTTCTGATCCAACGCCTGAAGTGCTTCTTCGACAGTACTTACAGTCAGGTTGAACATGACTTCCAGGTCTTCCATTGCTGTATTAGTCATCTTGACCTTATTCGCCTGCTGATACTCGATTAGTTCTACTATATTTTCGAAGTGGTCCCCGATTCTTTCAATATCCCGGACTGTATCCATCAGCATGCTGTGTTCTTCTGATTCATGTTCTGATAGAGAGCTTGTTGCCAAATCTACTAGATAATCCGTAATTTTGCGGTCAAGGTTATTGATTGCTTCCTCTAACTGATATGCATTAGAAGAATGCTTTGTATTTTTTGTCTTTAAAAATTCATTTGTTTCTTCAAGTCCCTTCAGCGCAAACTTACCCATGCGCAGAACTTCTTCCTTCGCCTGTCCCAATGCAATCGAAGGAGATTGCTCGATGAATACTGGATCAAGGTGCTGCGCCTTGTAATCAACGATAGCATCTTCTCCCGGAATCAACTTCGTCACAATCAATGCCAATACTGCTACAAAAGGCAGCTGGATCAGAGTATTAGAAGTGTTGAAAATCCCGTGGGCAAATGCAATTGTCATTTCAGGATTTAGCGAAAGGTTGTCCCTCATGATTTCGATTATAGCAGTAAAAGGCTTTAACAATATTAAAAATAGGGTAGTTCCTATTAAGTTGAATAATACATGTGTTGCCGCAGCTCTTTTTGCAGCAACAGAAGTGCCAATGGCTGCAAGAACAGCGGTAATTGTTGTACCAACATTATCTCCAAATAATACTGGAAGGGCACCATTGAGATTAATCAAATTCTCAGCATGCAAGCCTTGCAGGATTCCAATTGTCGCACTTGAACTTTGGACGATAACAGTGAAAACTGTACCGATAACAACTCCAAGGAAAGGATTTGAGCTAAGCTCTACTGTCAATTCATGGAAAGATTCGAGGCTGCGAAGTGGCTTCATTCCACCACTCATCAATTCGAGTCCATAAAACAAGGCACCAAAACCGAAAACGATTTGTCCGATATTATGTACCTTTTTACTTTTAAAGAAAAATAATAGAATAGAACCAACTGCAATAATCGGCAATGCATATTCACCAACATCAATACCGATGATAAACGCAGTAATCGTCGTACCGATGTTTGCGCCCATAATGACCCCAATTGCCTGGCGCAGGGTCATGAACCCGGCACTTACTAATCCAACCGTAATAACTGTGGTTGCTGAACTACTCTGGACTAATACAGTTACAATCAGACCAGCTAGAACACCCATGATCGGGTTGGTCGTAAAGCGGTCAAGAACATCGCGCAATCGATCCCCGGCTGACTTTTGCAAACCATCACCCATAAATTTAATGCCGTATAAGAAAATTCCAAAGCCACCAAAGAACTCAAACAGCATTTCTTGAAGATTCAATTCCATTTTTTCAACCCCTAGATTTATTTCGACAAACATCTACAAACACAGCTTATTATGAAGTAAATATTAACGAAAAGTAAACTATTTTCGACTCGAATTTACAATACCTTAACATTTCATCGTTATGTTACAATTATGTTACAAAGTGCAGGTAAAAAGGTTGTTATTCAACTAGGTGAAAAGCTAAAATAGTGAGTGGAATTCTAATAAAGGACGTGTATTCATGAGTATTTTTACACAAATGGCTAAAAGCATGTATTCTCCGAAGGTGATTGCGGACACTCGATTTCAGGGAATAGGTAAAACTATCTTATTTGTCTTCATGCTGACCCTAATATCCATTCTACCTGTAGTCTCTTATATGTTTGTCGGGATTTCAGAGGCTGTTGGCTCTGTCAAGCAATCCATCAAAACGGATTTACCTTCTTTTACGATTCAAGATGGAGTACTGAAGTCAGAAATTAAGGCACCGGTCACAATTAAAAATGGTAGTTTCACGTTAATTTTTGACCCAACTGGTGCTATCGAAGAAAGTGAACTGGCTGGCATGAATGCAAACGTTGCAATGCTTCAAAATGAGATTGTGCTGGCTGCCGGCGGCGAAACCAATGCAGTTCCTTACACTCTTTTCACAACGGAAACTATGACGAAGGATGACATTATTTCTCTCATCAATACGGCTGAATCCTCGCTCCCTGTATTGCTAGGGATACTATTTATTGTCATTTATGCTTTTTCCAGCGGCATAAAATTCATCGAGGTTTCTCTATTAGCACTCTTTGGCCTTCTATTGAAAAATCTCGCTGGGAGAACGCTTCAATACAGACACTTATGGAGGATGGCAGCATACAGCATCACTCTCCCTACTATATTTTTCACGATCATGGCATTATTAAAAACAGAAGTGCCCTTCAGTTTCTCCATTAATTGGTTTGTTGCTTCAATGATGCTTTTACTGGCGATTAAAGAGCTGCCAGCGAAGAAACAATCGGAAAGTTAAGAAATGCGCCTCTGGCGTATTTTTTTCTTTCATATCATTCTTTAAGGTTTTCTTTCTTTCTGCCCCATTATGTATCCTCTTAAACAAAGTGTTTCCTCAACCCTAACAGATAGATTATTTTATTTTCTTGATATAAACTTTCATTTTTTTCTATCAAATATGTTCTTAACTCTATTTCTCCTGCATAAATAATGATATAAGCATTTAGGGAGGAAGGTCCTATGAAAAAACTGGCTGGATTATTGGTTTTCTTAATAGTAACTTACGCAGTCTACAATGATTTGAGCATAGGAACACTTCCAGCAGCGAAATTACAAGAACCTGAAATATTGGAAAATAAAATGGCAGAAACGGAAGATGGAGAAACTCAATCCACACAAGCAATCCCTTTTTTTGAACACGAAGTCCTGCCAGGTGATACGGTGCTATCAGTAATTGACAGTTATATGGACAAACCACTGAACGTTCCTGTCTCACAAGCAGTGGAAGACTTTAAAAAGCTGAACGATGGAACAAATCCACAAAAAATCAAGTTCGGTAACGTTTATAAATTCCCGGACTACAGCAGCCAAAATTAGCAAAGGCTAACAATTGAAGTCTTTCCTTGTCAATTTGAGCAAAAGATTGATAAAATGGGGTTGTGCATCTTTAGGAACATATTCATGAATTCCATTTTTCAAAGGAGCGAATCACTGTTGAGTGAAATTATACATCGTACCAAAACCCGTCCAATCAAGGTTGGGAATTTAACCATTGGAGGCAACAATGAAGTTGTCATCCAGAGTATGACTACTACGAAGACGCATGATGTCGAAGCGACTGTCGCTGAAATCATGCGCCTTGAAGAAGCAGGCTGCCAGGTTGTGCGTGTTGCTTGCCCGGATGAAAGAGCTGCAAATGCTATTTCAGAAATCAAAAAAAGAATAAACATTCCTCTGGTTGTTGATATCCATTTTGATTACCGTCTGGCGTTAAAGGCGATAGAAGGCGGAGCTGACAAAATCAGGATCAATCCTGGTAATATCGGCAGGCGCGAAAAGGTAGAGGACGTTGTAAAAGCTGCAAAAGAGCGCGGGATCCCTATCAGAATCGGCGTAAATGCTGGTTCTCTTGAAAGACGTATCCTTGAAAAATATGGCTATCCTACAGCTGATGGAATGGTCGAGAGCGCTTTGCACCACATCAAAATCCTTGAGGACCTTGATTTCCATAATATCATCGTCTCCATGAAGGCTTCTGATGTTAATCTGGCGATCGAGGCTTACGAAAAAGCTGCAAAGGCTTTTGATTATCCGCTTCACCTTGGAATCACGGAATCAGGCACTTTATTTGCAGGTACTGTCAAAAGTGCCGCTGGCCTGGGAGCGATTCTCAGCAAAGGAATCGGAAATACTGTCAGGGTATCATTAAGTGCAGATCCAGTGGAGGAAGTTAAGGTCGCAAGAGAACTGTTAAAATCGTTTGGACTTGCAGCGAATGCTGCGACATTAATCTCTTGTCCAACATGCGGACGAATCGAAATCGATTTGATCAGCATTGCCAATGAGGTAGAAGAGTACATCTCAAAGATAAAGGCACCGATTAAGGTAGCTGTGCTTGGATGTGCTGTTAACGGTCCTGGCGAAGCACGTGAAGCTGATATCGGCATTGCAGGTGCGAGAGGGGAAGGTCTTCTTTTTAGAAAAGGTGAGATTGTCCGCAAAGTGCCAGAAGAAACAATGGTGGAAGAACTAAAGAAAGAAATCGATAAAATTGCTGAAGAAAAGATTCGCGAAGCTGCGCTTCAGAAATAACATGATCAAAATGCCCGGGAATTAATTCCCGGGCATTTTTTATTGGCATTCAATTTAATACCGTTAAAAGAACGGCAATATAAAGATGCCGACGAGAATTGAGATTGTCCCTATCCCAATTGCCCAGCTTCCGATTGCGGATCCTCTTCTGCGAGCCATGAAGCCAAGGACAATCCCCGCAGCTCCGAAAAGAACAGGTAAAATAAACAGCGACAAGATCGATAAGGCAAGAGCTGATAAAGCAAGCCCTCGTCCTCCAGTTGTACTTTCTTCTTCTGACCTTCTTGTAAATGCAGGTTGAGCAGGAGCAGCAATCTCCGCCGCAGTTTCTTCCTGATACTGTTCCTTACGTACAGGCCGGGCGATTGCAGTCATCTCCTGGTAGTGCTCATCACGCCCAGGTCCAGCGATTGCTGTCATTTCCTGATAATGTTCCTCACGTTCAGGTCCTGCAATTGCAGTCATTTCCTGGTAATGATCATCACGTGCAGGAGAGTACAGTTCAGTTGCTGTTTCTTCCTGGTATATTTCATCACGCGCATCCCTTATAGTGATGACATCCTGCTTAGGTTCAGTGATATACTCGGTACCTCTCTGTTTTCGCTCTTGGTCTGCCACTTTAATCCCTCGCTTTCTTAAGTGGAGCATTTATTATTGTTTACGAGTAGCGAGGATTTCATCATGGCAATGTTTGACTAACTTGAGAAAGTAAATCTTTTGCGGGCCTTCCATATTTGGTAAGATGAAAGAAAGATCAATGTTTAAGGAGAAGATTGATGAAAAAACGTTTTGGCATAGACATCGATGGTACAGTCACTTGTCCGACTACATTTGTACCTTATTTAAATGAAGGATTCAATTTAAACATTACTTTAGATGATATTAAGCAATATGATTTTATGCCGCTTGTATCTGTATCTGAAAGAGAGTTCGCAGCCTGGTTCAAAAAGATGGAACCCGTGATTTATTCCAACTCCCCGTTAGCAGAAGGAGCAAAGGATATTTTAAAGAGCTGGGAGACACAGCACGAATTATATTTCATTAGCGCAAGGGGAACACATTTATTAAATCTGACTAAAGAATGGTTTTCTGCCAATGAACTGAGGTATCATGACATCCATCTGATTGGCTCACATGATAAAATCGAGGCAGCCCGCAAGTATGAAGTGGATATCTTTTTCGAGGATAAACACGACAATGCTGTCAGCCTGCACGAGGAACTTAGTATCCCGGTGATCCTTTTCAACACTCCTTATAACCAGGAACCGATTCCTGATGGAGTGATCCGGGTGAATGACTGGCAGGAAGCAAATGAATGGGTAAAAAACTGGTTTGAAAATAGTTAAAAACGGCCATTAGCATGGCCGTTTTTCCGTTTCAGTCAATATTTTATATATTTTGTCTATTGAACACAGTCAGGGCAGCGACCGTATATTTCAAATTTATGCCCGGAAATGTCATAGCCTTTGAAGCTTGCTTCGATATTCCTCATTGGACAGGTCTCAATCTCCTTCGTTTTTCCACAGTCAAGGCAAATGAAGTGATGATGATGCTCTTTGTGTGAGCAGGTGAATCGAAAATGCTTTTCACCTGACAACTCTGTCATTTCCAAAATACCTAGATCAGCAAACACGCTCAAATTCCGGTAGATGGTATCGAAGCTCAAGCCAGGATAATTTCCCTTCATTTGTTCAAGGACATCGCGAGCAGTCAGATATTTGTCATTATCGGAAAACAACTGGAGCATATCTTCCCTTTTCCCAGTATGCTTATAACCCTGTTCTTTCAACAGGTCCATTGCTTCGTTCACATTCATGATATCACCCCATTAGATGGATCTCGTAGCCGCTCGTTTTTTTAGCCAAATGGATAGCACAAGGATAAGGACTGCAATCATCACAATCGTTCCGCCAGGAGCAAGGTCAAGGTAATAGGACAGGAACAAACCGCCCAAAACAGATATCTCACCGAACAGGATGGAAAAGAAGATGGTTTGTTTGAAACCTTTCGCAAACCGAATGCTTGCGGCAACTGGCAGGGTCATCAGGGATGAGACCAACAGGATGCCAACGATCCTCATTGATGCGGCTATCACCAGTGCCACCATAACAATAAAAATAAAGTGAAGAATCTTTGCGGCAATACCAGTTGCTCTTGCATACTCTTCATCAAATGATAAAAGGAAAAGTTCTTTATATAATAATACAACAAGAGCGATAACCAGTATGCTGATAATCAGGATTGTCCATAGGTCAGCCCTGCTCACAGCACTCACGCTGCCAAATAAATAACTGAACAAATCTGTATTGAAACCATCCGCGAGCGAAATAAATATTACCCCAAGCCCGATTCCGCCAGACAGGATAATCGGTATCGCCAACTCCTGGTAATGTTTATAAACAGAACGCAGTTTTTCGATGAACAATGAGCCGCCAACTGAGAAAGCCATTCCCATGTAAAGTGGATTCACACCACTGAACATCATGAATTTTTTCTCAAGAAGCAGGCTTGCGGCAATTCCCGCTAATGTGACATGGCTGAGTGCATCAGCTATAAGCGAAAGCCTTCTGACTACGATAAACACGCCTAGAAGCGGAGCAATCACCCCGATGATCATTCCGGTCAAAAAAGCATTCTGCAAAAACTCATATTGCAACAGTCCGCTAATCATGAAGGTGCCCCCCTCCATGATGATGATGATGGTCGTGTGTCAATACATGGACATCATGACCATAAATCTCCGAAACATCATTTATCTTCAATTGTTCGAATTCCTCAGCACTTCCATGGAAATGCATGTTTTTGTTCAAGCAGGCCACATTTGTGACTTTTTCTGAAATCGTCCCTATATCATGAGTAACCAATAGAAGAGTGATCCCTTTCTCTTTATTGAGTAATTCAAGCATCCCATAAAAAGAATTGACGTTTTGAACGTCCACACCTACCGTTGGTTCATCCAAAATCAGCAATTCAGGCTCACTGACAAGTGCCCTCGCAATAAATACCCTTTGCTGCTGGCCTCCTGATAGTTCCCCAATATTCCTGTCGAGGAATTTCCCCATTCCGACAGAGTCGATCGCTTCCTTTATTTTTGAATGGTCATTCTTCTTCAAGAAGTTGAAAAGGCCAAGCTTTTTCGTCAGCCCGCTTGCGACTACTTCAAAAACGGTAGCGGGGAAGCCGGTGTTGAAAGAATTTGCCTTTTGCGATACAAATCCAATTTTTTGCTGTTCCTTAAACTTGCCGATATCTTGTCCGAAAAGGCTGATTGAACCTTGCTGCGGCTTAATCAGTCCGAGCATTAGCTTAAGCAATGTGGACTTTCCAGAACCGTTCGGACCCACAATTGCTAAAAAACTGCCTTTACGGATAGACAGATTTATATTTTCAAGAACATTTTCTTTATCATATCGATAATAAAGATCCTGTACCTGGACGATGTAATCATTCGTGTCCATTTTTATCACCTGCAAAATAAGAATCATTCCGATTTACTTTTAGTAGTATATCTCTTACTGACGATAATGTAAATAAAAGAACTCATAATCCAATAAAATTGTCACAAATCCAGAACTGGGCACATACCCTACTATGAAGGAGTGATGATCTTTGGCTATTTTCGAAAACATCATTAACCATAAAATAGGGAACATCACGGCAGATGAACTGCTGAAATACGCTTCTCAATTTAACATTTCCATAACAAAGGGGCAGGCAGAAAAAATCGCCGGATACTTACGCGGTAAAAAAGTGAACATCTTTATTGATTCAGAGAGAGCGGCATTGGTCAAACAAATCGCCAGAATCACCAGCCCTGAAACAGCAAAAGAAGTTAATAAGTTATTTGTTAATTTCACTAAATAAAAGGTGTGTCCGTCATGATTTCTATGACGGACACTTTTTTCTTTTTCCCGCCTATTTCTGTCCGTCATGACTCTCTTGACGGACACTTTTTCCTCTTTCCCGCCTATTTCTGTCCGTCACGACCCTTATTACGGACACTTTCTCCTCTCTCTCGGCTATTTCTGTCCGTCATGACCCTTATGACGGACACTTTCTCCTCTCTCTCGGCTATTTCTGTCCGTCATGACCCTTATGACGGACACTTTCTCCTCTCTCTCGGCTATTTCTGTCCGTCACGACCCTTATTACGGACACTTTTTCCTCTTTCCCGCCTATTTCTGTCCGTCATGACCCTTTTGACGGACATTTTTTCCTCTTTTCCGGCTATTTCTGTCCGTCATGCCTGTAACTATCATTCCACCTAGTGGTCACTCATAACCGGTCCTATTTTACCCGCAAAAAAAGCTGTGGAACTAAATCCACAGCTTTTGTTTAGCTATTCCTGATGATATCAAGCAAATTTTCTTCAAATTGTTTGCTTTTCAGCATGTCAATCTCATGTTTGTAGGGCGCCTTTTTACTGTTCTTGTCCTCACCGACAAAAGGAGTTTCGAGAATCTTAGGAACATGTGTCAATTGCGGATGATGGACAATATAGCTTAATGCCTCAAAGCCGATATGTCCGAATCCGATATTCTCGTGACGGTCCTTCCTCATCCCGACCTCATTTTTGCTGTCATTGAGGTGAAGCACCTTCAATCTATCAAGACCGATGATTTTATCGAATTCATTCAGCACACCATCAAAATCTTCAACGATCCGGTATCCTGCATCATGAGTATGGCAAGTATCGAAGCAAATAGAAAGCTTGTCGTTATGGGTTACTCCATCGATGATCATCGCGAGTTCTTCAAAGGATTTTCCGCACTCCGATCCTTTTCCAGCCATTGTTTCAAGAGCAATTTGAACTCGATCATCCTGTGAAAGCACTTCATTAAGTCCCTCTATGATTTTTTCAATCCCTTTTTCTGTACCTGCTCCAACATGCGCACCTGGGTGGAGCACAATTTGCCTGGAACCAATTGCCTCTGTCCTATCGATTTCACTTCGTAAAAATCTTACTCCTAAATCAAAGGTATCAGGATTTTGACTGTTCCCTATATTGATGATATAAGGGGCATGGACGACGATTTCATCGATACCATTCTGCTCCATATGCAGACGGCCAGCTTCAATATTCAGGTCCTCGATTTTTTTCCTTCTTGTATTCTGAGGTGCCCCCGTATAGATCATAAAAGTATTTGCACCATATGAGACAGCTTCCTCACTAGCAGCAAGCAGCATCTTTTTGCCGCTCATGGAAACATGTGATCCAATTAACATCTTGATCTCTCCTAAATCCCTTTATTTATTTCTTTTTTGTATACGGTTTTCTCGCTTTTTAATTTTATCCATCTCATATTTCATTTTCTTCTTATAGCCTGGTTTTACCTTTTTAGGTTTGGAAACAAGATTCTTTGCCTTCGCCTCGCCTGTAGTTTCTTTTTTCTTTCTGTTCAGGCGTCTGTTCCGCTCCTCGATTTCGGTAAGTTCACCTTTTTTCAAATCAATGTTTCTAAAAGTGATGCCCATTTTTTCAAGACGGATCAGTGCATCTTCATCACTCTGCTCATAGACCGTCAGGGCAACACCTGAAGAACCTGCACGGGCAGTCCTTCCAACCCTGTGAATATAAAAATCCAGGTCTGTAGGAAGTTCATAGTTGATGACATGGCTGATCCCTTGAATATCGATTCCTCTGGCGGCCAGGTCAGTAGCAACAAGATACTGGAACTCAAGGTCCTTAATCTGTTTCATGACACGCTTGCGTTCGCGCGGGCTCAGGTCTCCATGGATACGGCCAACCTTCATCCCTTTTTGGATCAAACCATCAGCAATTTCATCTACTTTTTTCTTTGTATTAGCAAATACAATACCAAGATACGGATTGAACGCAACCAGCGCTGAATAAACAAGCCCAATTTTATCACGATGCCTTGCAGGCAGAAGAATATGTTCAATCTTCTCTGCTGTAGCCTGTTTAGGATCGATTTGTACATATTTTGGGTTTTCCATGTACTTTTTAAGGAATGGTTTTAATTTTTCAGGAATCGTTGCTGAAAATACAAGCATTTGAAGCTTTTCTGGCATACGGGATGCGAACTGGTCAATGTCCTCGATGAATCCCATATCAAGCATTAAGTCTGCCTCATCGATCACGAGCATGTTCGCCGTATGCACAAATAGCGCGTTTTCCTTTACCAGGTCGTTAATCCTCCCCGGAGTGCCAATGACGATTTGCGGCTGTGTCTTGAGCTTTTCAATCGTTCTTTGCTTGTCTGTCCCGCCAATATAGCAACGAGCTGTGATCTGCTCTCCCTGCGGAGCGTGTTCAGCAATTTTAAGAACTTCATGGTAAATTTGGTTGGCAAGCTCACGAGTTGGCGCAGTGATTACCGCCTGCACCTCATTGCGTGATGGGTTAAGCTTGTCCATGATAGGCAGTACATAGGCATGCGTCTTTCCTGTACCCGTCTGGGATTGGCCGATGGCACTTTCTCCCTTCATGATCGTAGGGATAAGACGTTCCTGGATTTCAGTTGGCTCATGAAAACCTAGTTTATTGATCGCATCTATAATGAATGGTTTCAATTCATAACGATTAAATTTTGTTTCACTCATTGAGAATCTCCTTCTTTCACCCTGTTCCCTGTTAAAAAGGGATTTCAGCCGTTCCGTAAGCTGATTTCATCAGGTTCATCCTGTAATTATAATAAAGATTGCAGAAAATCTCCAATCAGTACTATCTTAACCTTTCCTTATAAAAAAACAAACCTGTTTCGCAAACATACTTTTTTCTTAAACCAATTCTGATTATATGCATACTCTAATAGGAGATGAAATAATGGGAAAGGAGGGGTCACGATGCTACATGGACCCCGTATGAACTCACGCGGAATGCAGAATCGGTTTTATGGTCCTGGCATGATGGGAGGTCCCTTCATGGGTCAGCGGCAGATGTACCCAAATCAATTTGGTCCTGGACCCAGGATGCCGCAGGGACAAATGCCTCGAATGATGGGAAGAAAACCGCAATCAAGACAAGGTGGAGGTTTGCTTTCAAAGATCCTAGGGAAAGGCAGCAGAGGCCAGGGAAATGGTATCTCGGGTTTAATACCAGGAGGCGGAAGTGGGCCTGCTCGTGCAGCCAGCTCTGGCGGAGGAATCCTGAAGACCCTCGCTGATCCATCTGCACTGAATGGTTTTCTCACCAACACGCAAAAAGTTCTTAGCACCGCACAGCAATTCGGACCGATGATCCAGCAATACGGTCCTCTCGTCCGTAATTTGCCTTCAATGTGGAAACTGTACAGAGGATTGAAGGACCTCCCGGATGCTGATGAACCAACAACCGAACAAGAAACGAACGAAAAAATCGACAAAAAGATTAAAGCCAAGAAGTCCAAAAACGCTGGTTCCAGTTCTCCATCACAAAAACCGCCAATCAAAAAGCAAAGCAATAATTCAGCTTCTACTCCTAAATTGTTCATATAATTGGAAAACAGTTAATTCATTCCTTCTGGAAAGTGGCTTTTGTATTCTTTCTGCAAGTCTTATATAATAAAAGAAAGAATCAGAGGTATTCTTAGGAGGTTGACTCAATGAATGTAATAAAAATATCGCCACGCGGTTATTGCTATGGTGTTGTCGACGCCATGGTCATTGCACGTAATGCTGCATTGGATAAAAGCCTGCCGCGTCCAATATATATACTTGGGATGATTGTCCATAATAAACATGTCACGGATGCATTTGAAGAAGAAGGCATCATTACATTGGATGGAAACAACCGCAAGGAAATCCTAGAAAAAGTTGAAGGCGGGACAGTTATTTTCACTGCCCACGGCATTTCCCCCGAAGTCAGGGAGCTTGCCAAGGAAAAGGGCCTTGTCTCGATTGACGCGACATGTCCAGACGTTACAAACACTCATAACCTGATCACGGAAAAAGAAAAAGAAGGTTATGAAGTTATTTACATCGGCAAAAAAGGGCATCCCGAACCTGAGGGAGCAGTAGGTGTCGCACCAGGGATCGTTCATCTTGTGGAAACAGCAGCTGATGTCGAGGCTTTAGAACTGCATGCTGAAAAACTGATTGTAACCAATCAGACAACGATGAGCCAGTGGGACGTTGCCGAAATCATGAAGAAAGTAACAGAAAAGTATCCGCACTCAGAAGTCCATAGAGAAATTTGCA
This sequence comes from Mesobacillus subterraneus, assembly GCF_020524355.2. NCBI lineage: Bacteria > Bacillati > Bacillota > Bacilli > Caryophanales > Bacillaceae > Mesobacillus > Mesobacillus subterraneus. The sequence goes on along the minus strand of NZ_CP129019.1, from coordinate 1,048,800 downwards.
TGGCTACACAAGTACGCCAGGAGGCAGTCGCCGAGCAGGCTAAGGAAGCAGATGTGCTGATCGTAGTTGGAGATCCAAAAAGCAATAATTCAAATCGTCTCGCACAAGTATCTGAAGAAATAGCCGGAACTAAGGCATATCGAATTGCCGATATCACCGAACTTGATATCAATTGGATAAAAGATGCTGATACTGTCGCCGTAACATCTGGAGCATCTACTCCTACACCAATCACAAAAGAGGTCATTTCCTTCCTCCAGCAGTTTGACAAGAAAAACGAAGGAACTTGGGTAAAAGAGAAAAAAGTACCTCTTCACAAAATCCTGCCAAAGGTCAAGAAGACCGAAGCAAACGTATAAGTATAATATGAAAAGCAGCCTGAATTATCCATTCAGGCTGCTTTCTTATTTTTAGCGCTCATAAATACAACCCGAGATTTGGTGCTGTGACCGAACTCGTACTCGACTTCATTATTCTAGCGCAGTTTTTCTTATTCTGTGAGCGGAATGTTGCTAGAACAATCTTGAATCGATGGCAAATCCTAAATATGAGTAAATGGATCGGTCGATATTTCAGATGGAATGAACTTTACATCGTACCCTTTTTCCTGGCATCGTGCTTCCATCACAGTGGCGACTCCCACTTTCATGACCTTCTCGACATTATGACCCGGATCAATCATATTCAGTCCGGCCATCAGCGCGTCGTGTGCTGTGTGATAGTATATATCTCCGGTAATGTATACATCCGCCCCGCGGAATTTCGCCTGTGAGTAATACTTATTTCCGTCACCACCAAGGACAGCTACCTTTTTCACCTTTGCGTTCAAGTCACCGACAACCCGAACTTTATCAACTCCCAGGGCTTTCTTAACAACATTGGCATATTCAGACAGCGTCGTTTCTTCGACTGTTCCAATTCTACCAAGTCCAAGCTGTTCTCCCATATTTTCAAGTCGATATACATCATAGGCGACCTCCTCATAAGGATGGGCCTTGATCATCGCTTGAATCACCCTCTTTTCAATACTTTGCGGGAAAACAGTTTCAACGCGCACTTCATTGACCGCTTCAAGCTTTCCTTGTTCGCCGATATAAGGATCTGTATTATGACCTGGAAGGAACCGTCCCTCTCCGGGCCCGGAGAACGTACAATGGCTGTAGTTGCCGATTGCACCGGCTCCTGCATTCCCTAAGGCATCTCTGAGAATCTCAGCATTTTCCTCAGGTACGAAAACGACAAGCTTTTTCAACTTATCCTCATACGTTGGCACCAGCACTTGAGGGTTCTTTAAACCGAGAGCATCAGCCAGCAGGTCATTTACACCTCCTTTAGCGACATCAAGATTCGTATGGGCCGCATAAACTGCGATGTCATGCTTGATTAACTTGGCAATCATTCTTCCAGCAGGGGTGTCCGTCGCGATCTTCTTCAATGGCCTGAATATTGGCGGATGATGCGCAATGATCAATTGAACATTCTTGGCAATTGCCTCCTCCACCACTTCTTCTGTTACATCAAGCGCAACCAGGACATTATTGACCGCTGAGTTCAACGCACCTATTTGCAGGCCAACCTTATCGCCTTCCATTGCAAATACCTTAGGCGAAAATTGTTCAAAAAGCTGAATCACTTGATGGCCATTCACGTTTTTCACTGTAACGCCTCCTCTGCCATCTTTAGTTTCATTTTAAGTTCTTGTCTCTTGCTTTCTGTATCATCATTCTGTACAGCCTCATCGAGCTGCTTTAGGATACGCTCCCAATTTCGTTTTTCCCCATTCCACTTTTCAATGAATACCTTTGATTTTTCCTTCAGTAAAAATGGGCCAAACAATATTCCAATATCAAAATCAATATGCTGATATGGCTTCATTGGTTCGCCTTTCTCAGCAACTAGGATTTCGTAAATTTTCCCGTCTTCTTCTAAAATTTCTTCTTTGACCAATTCCCATCCACTGTCAACCAGCCATTTGCGGACCGCAAAGCTTCCAACATTAGGCTGTAGGACAAGCCTGCTGACTCCTTCTAGTTTCGATTTCCCTTGTTCGAGAATCGTTGATATCAATGTACCACCCATACCAGCGATGGTAATACAATCCACCTCTCCTGGTTGAATGACTTCAAGACCATCTCCTTTTCTGACTGAAATCTTCTCAGTGAGATTTTCTTCACGAACTTGCTCAATGGCAGATTGAAAAGGCCCTTCGGCGACCTCGCCTGCGATCGCCATTGTAACAGTTCCCTTCTTTACAACATTACACGGAAGATAAGCATGGTCAGAACCAATATCGGCCAGGCTTGCACCTTCAGGAATATAATTTGCTACGGCTTCAAGCCTGTCTGATAGTTTTTCAGCATTCATACAAGTCACCTACTAAATCTTATTTTGCTTTTATAAGTATATGAAAACCACGTGCCTCTTGTCCAATTATGTAAGAAAAGCGCAAGCGCCTTGGTCAGCCCCGACAAGCGCTGGAGGGCCTGGCAGTGAAGTCGTTCTTTGACTTCATTGCCAGGACCGAAATCGAAAAGTATAGCCGACTGGCCAGAAACGCAGAAACTGGAGACTCTGGCAAAGAAGCGCTTTTTGCTTCTGCCGGCGGAGTTGAAGTTTCGGAGTTTCTAGGAGGCGAGACTAGACAAGCGTCTCGAGGAGTTAGGAGCCGCAGCCAGACAAGCGACTCTAGGGGCTAGGCGCTGGAGCTGGACACTAATCTAAGTACAAAAATTTATACTTTTCAATAAAAAAGGCTCTTTGCAAAAGCAAAGAGCCTCAGACTGTAGACAAACTCGATGGAAATCGAGCTTGTCTACAGTCTTTTTTTTGGTTGGTGCTGGAATGGGGGCTGTTGATTTCCGTTCCAGGCGCTTCGCTTTCCGCGGGGCTGGCGGTGAGCCTCCTCACCGCCGTTGGCGTCTGCGGGGTCTCACCTGTCCAGCTGAGCCCGCAGGAGTCTACGCGCCTTCCACTCCAATCAACAGGACTTCCAAACTTAACGTGGAACTAACCATAAGTCTATTTTAAAATAGATATATATAACGCTTGAGGTGATAAACATGCTTTCGAAAAATAATCCAATCCAACGAGATCAATTAGAAGTGGTTGCTTTAGACCAACTGGTTCCTCAGGAACATTTAGTCCGTAAGATGGAAGCTGCCCTAGATTTTTCTTTCATTTATGACTTGGTGAAAGATGTGTATTCGGAAGTAGGCCGCCCAAGCATTGACCCTGTTATTCTGATTAAACTCTCATTCATTCAATATACATTCGGCATCCGTTCCATGCGCCAGACCATTGCCGAAGTAGAAACGAACATAGTACCGCCGCTGGTTTTTGGGTTATGGATTCCATGATAAAGTGCCCCACTTCTCCACCTTCGGGAAGAATTACGAACGCCGTTTTAAAGACACTGATTTGTTTGAACAGATCTTCTATCGAATTCTTAAGACCGCAGCTGATAAGAAACTTATTAGTGCAGAACACGTCTTCATTGATTCAACCCACGTAAAAGCCAGTGCGAATAAACATAAATTCGAGAAAAAAGTGGTGCGTAAGGAAACACGGGCGTATCAAGAGAAACTCCAGGAAGAGATCAATCTGGATCGGGAAGACCATGGGAAGGAACCTTTTCCACCTGATAAGTTCGATAAGGAAGAAACGAAGGAAATCAAGGAAAGTACGACCGATCCTGAGAGTGGATACTACGTCAAGGACGAACGGACAAAGCAGTTTGCCTACTCTTTCCATGCGGCATCAGATCGTAACGGATTTGTCCTGGGGACAATTGTGACACCTGGTAACACGCATGACAGCCTGATTCTTGAGCCACTGGTAGAACAAGTGATAGAGAAAGTTGGAAAGCCTACTGCTGTTGCGGTACGACGCAGCCTATAAAACACCAGCGATTACGAAGTTTCTGATGGAAAATGAAATGACCCCGGCTTTGCCTTATACCCGACCACGAACGAAGGATGGCTTCTTCCGTAAATATGACTATGTATATGACGAATTTTACGACTGTTACTTGTGTCCTGCCGGTGAAATCTTGAAGTATTCAACCACCACTAAAGAGGGATATCGTGAATATAATATCCCCCAAGCATATCTGCGCCAACTGCCCGTTTTTAGCGCAATGCACAGAAAGCAAGGACCACCAAAAGGTGGTAACGCGCCATATCTGGCAAGAGTACGTAGAAGAGGTAGACCACTTGAGACACAAACCAGAAGTAAAACAAATCTATGCGAAGCGCAAAGAAACCATTGAGCGCGTTTTCGCAGATGCAAAAGAAAAGCATGGCATGCGTTGGACAACCCTAAGGGGACTTAAAAAATTGTCGATGCAGGCGATGCTTACTTTCGCTGCATTGAACCTGAAGAAGATGGCCAACTGGACATGGAGAAGTCCAGTAATGGCCTAAAAGTATAGCAAAGAGAGTCTATTTCCTTAGAAAAATTCGATGAAATCCAAAAAGGGGTTCGGAATGAGAGCATTCCGAACCCCTTTTGTCTACAAACTGAGGCTCTTTGCAAAAGCAAAGAGCCTTTCATTCATTACTTCAATTCATTGACAATCCATTCTGCCATTTGATCTTCCTTGCCAGCAGCCAGACCAGGAGGCATTGCTCCTTTACCATTAACGAGGATGTCTTTGATTTCATCCTGTGAGTACTTGCTGCCTACACCTTTCAATGAAGGACCTGAAACGCCTTCATACTGGTTTCCGTGGCACATCGCACAGGATTGCTGGTAAAAATCCTCAGGGTTTGCATCAGCAGTTTCTTCTGTCTTTTCACCGCCGCCTTCTTTTTCCTTTGCAAGATCCTTGGAATCCCCAACACCCTTAAACGAAAGCAGGAACATCAAGCCGATCCCCATTACCATAATCAATACGAACGGAATAATTGGATTACGATTCATCATATACCCTCCTTTTATGTACAACATCTATTTAAATAATGATTTCACACAGATATTATTTTACTTGAAAAACGTTTACAGGGAAAGTAAAAAAGCAAACTTTGTCACACTTGTTCACAATTTAGACAAAAAACTTCATCGTATGATGAAGTTTTTGCGGTACATAGCATATTTAGGATATCCTTTTAGCAACCAATTAATCTTGCAATGACCATCCTTTGGACTTCGGACGTGCCTTCACCAATTTCCAGAAGCTTCGCATCCCTCATATAACGTTCCACTTCATATTCCTTCATATAGCCATAACCGCCGTGTATCTGGACTGCCTGATCAGCTACTTCCATTGCAATTTCAGAAGCATAGAGCTTACACATTGATGCTTCCTTTGAGAATGGACGTCCCTGATCCTTCAACCAGGCGGCCTTATATACCATATTGCGTGCAAGTTCAATTTTCATTGCCATGTCAGCAAGCTTAAACTGGATAGCCTGAAACTGTGATATCGGTCTGCCGAACTGCTGTCTTTCTTTGGCATACTTCAAGGCTTTTTCATAAGCAGCCTGAGCTACTCCTACAGCCATCGCTCCAATGCCGATCCTGCCTCCGTCCAATGTCACAAGGAATTGCTTGAAGCCCTCCCCTTTCTTGCCAAGCAGGTTTTCAAGCGGGACATGGACATCCTCCATCACCAGCTGAGTAGTATTCGATGCATTTAACCCCATCTTTTCATAATTATCGATGACAGAAAACCCTGGTGCATCTGTTGGCACAATAATTGCGCTAATTTCCTTTTTTCCATCCACATTACCAGTGATTGCGGTCATTGCGAGATGTTTGGCATAGCTTGCATTCGTGATAAAATTCTTGCTGCCATTGATGATGTATTCCCCATTAAGCTCTTTGGCAGTCGTCTGTGTTCCTCCAGCGTCTGAGCCTGCATTTGGTTCAGTTAGTCCGAAAGCTCCGAGTGATTCACCTGTGCAAATTGGTGCCAGGTATTTTTGCTTCTGCTCCTCTGTACCGAATAGATTGATAGGAGCGCCTCCAAGGGATATGTGGGCAGAGTATGTAATCCCAGTTGAGGCGCATGCCTTGCTCAATTCCTCTGTGACAATTGCAAAACTGACCGTATCAGCTCCTGCTCCGCCATATTCCTCGGGGAACGGCAAGCCCAGCATTCCTAGTTCTCCCAGTTTTTTGAAGATTTCTGTCGGGAATTGTTTTGTTCTATCTCTTTCAATCGCTCCTGGAGCAACTTCTTCCTCCGCAAACTCTCTAATTGTCCTTTTAATCATCGTCTGTTCTGATGTTAAATCAAAATTCATTTCCATCCCCCTTAAAACATTGAATGCGTTTACATTCTTCATTATAAAGGGGATTAAACAATTTTCTCAACATTTAAAAACTTTTAAATTTTTAAAAATTATATGAATATAGTAATTAACAGGACAATTAACCCGATGATTCCTGATAGTTTGAAGCTCACCATCTTCCACCTCATTCCTGCTGTAACCCACACTAAACAGTTCAGGCCCGTTACGATGTAAATCATGACCGGGTGTTTTGGAAATATTATTTCAGCTGCCTGAACAGATGTGATTAATAAAAGCAGGGCACAAGTAAGTAATGGAACCAATTCATAAAAAGATTTTTTCACCATGAAAACAGCTACTGTAAGAGTAGTCATTCCGAAAAAAAGGATAAGGGCCGTTTGCAAAAAGAGCGACAATTCAGTAAAATAAAATAAAAAAACTGAAAACGATAACAATCCAATTAAAATAAGACTTATTATTCCTTTAGAGCGGCTCGGAGTATATCTGGAAGTCGTTTCAGCTTCAGAGCTTCCCCCAGTATACAGGTTCAAGAGGAAATCACAATAGTGCTCTGGCAACAGCCTGTTTTGTTTCCAGTATTTAATCTCATTGGTGATGATTTTCCTGCGATGGTCATCCATATGTAGGCACATCCTGTCTTATTGGTTATCCAAACTTATAGCCAACGGTAAGAAAGTAAAAAAGGAATAGTTTACTTTTATTTTAAAAAGTAAACTATTCCTTGGCAATCCTATTCTAAAAAGTCTTTTAATCGTTTGCTGCGACTAGGGTGTCTGAGCTTACGAAGTGCCTTTGCTTCAATTTGACGAATACGCTCGCGCGTAACGCCAAATACCTTGCCCACTTCTTCCAATGTGCGTGTGCGCCCATCATCAAGTCCGAAACGGAGTCGAAGGACGTTTTCTTCACGGTCAGTAAGAGTATCAAGGACATCCTCAAGCTGTTCCTTTAAAAGCTCATATGCAGCATGTTCAGAAGGAGAGGTAGCATCCTGGTCCTCAATGAAATCACCAAGGTGGGAATCATCTTCTTCTCCCTATCGGAGTTTCCAGGGAAACTGGCTCCTGAGCAATCTTAAGGATTTCACGCACCTTCTCAGGTGACAGGTCCATGTCTTCACCAATCTCTTCAGGCGTTGGTTCGCGGCCTAAGTCCTGAAGTAATTGTCTTTGTACACGGATCAATTTATTAATGGTTTCCACCATATGGACAGGAATCCTGATAGTCCTTGCCTGGTCAGCTATAGCACGAGTGATCGCCTGACGTATCCACCAGGTAGCGTAAGTACTGAATTTAAAACCTTTGCGGTAATCAAACTTTTCAACTGCTTTGATCAAACCCATATTCCCTTCCTGAATAAGGTCAAGGAATAACATACCACGGCCAACATAGCGTTTCGCAATACTTACTACGAGTCGAAGGTTTGCTTCGGCAAGACGTCTTTTGGCTTCTTCATCGCCTTGTTCGATTCTTTCTGCCAGGTTGATCTCTTCTTCTGCAGAAAGCAAGTCGACTCGACCAATTTCCTTTAGGTACATCCTTACCGGGTCGTTGATTTTGACCCCAGGCGGGACACTTAAGTCATTCAAGTCAAATTCTTCATCATCTTTTGCAAGCTGTTTGATGTCAGGGTCTTCAACTTCATCGCTTTCACCTACGAGTTCAATCCCTTGTTCACCAAGGAACTCATAGAATTCGTCCATCTGATCGGAATCAAGGTCAAAGCTTGATAACCTTTCTGCGATATCATCATAGGCTAGGACACCTGTTTTCTTTCCAATTGCCGTTAACTGGTCTTTCACTTGTTCAACTGTCACTTCATTTTCAGTGACCTCTTTAGAACGGGCTGACTTTTCAGCCATATGTCCCCCTCCTTCCAAAAATCAAAAACAATCAGCATAGCTTTATAAGGTCTTGCGCAATTGGATAATTTCCGTTGCGATAGCCGCAGCGCGCAAGAAATCGTTTTGTCGTTCTGCCTGTTTTTGTTCTGCTGTTTTTTCCTTTATTTGTAACATTTTTTGATAATTCAAAACCTGCTTGATATAATCAGATAATTCCTGATCACTGATCTCCTCGTTAAGAGGCATCATCTCTATATCTGCAACGACCCTTTTTAGCTTATTATCCTGGAGATAATTTAAGAACGCGCTTGGGTCAGGATCATGTCCTTTTTCATAGTATGCAAATAAATAAGTAATAACAGCCTGATGTTCATCAATGTTAAATGTACTTCCTGCAAGCATTTCCTGTACCTTATATGCGACATCGGCATCTCTCATCATATGAAAGATCATTCGCCTTTCCGCAGTGTGATATGCAGGCTTCAGTTCTGATTTCCTGGCGTAGCTTACAGGTTTTGATTTTGCTTGCGGTTGATTTTGCCCCCTCTTTTGGCTTGACCCCTGAACCAGCTGATTGAGCTGTTGGGCTAAGGCATCCAGTGATAGCGAAAACTCATTTGCAAGCTGCCTCAAGTAAAGGTCAATTTCTACTGCTTTATCGAGGGTGCTGATTTCTTTAAGTACTTCTTCGATATATTGTAGGCGATCTCCTTCATTCTGAAGGTTTTTCCCTCGCCGATAATATATTAATTTAAAAGCCATCAAGGTGGCGCTGGAGCCAATAATATCGTTCCTGAATTTCTCCTCGCCATGCACCTTTATGAAATCATCAGGATCCATCCCATCTGGCATAGTTGCAACCCTGACAGCGAATCCCGCTTTTGACAACATGTTAGATGCCCTGAAAGCCGCTTCAATCCCGGCTTTGTCCGAGTCGTAGCAAATCGTTACAGCTTGAACATTTCTTTTTAGCAAGGAAATATGTTCTTCCGTTAACGATGTCCCCATCGTGGCTACTCCGTTTTCTACGCCTGCGCGATTAGCGGAAATTACATCGGCAAAGCCTTCGAAAAGTACAGCATGCTGCTGTTTTCGGATCACACCACGGGCAAGGTGAAAGTTATATAAAATTTTACTTTTGTTGAAGATCTGCGTCTCGGGACTATTCAGATATTTGGGTTCTTCGTCCCCCTGTGCACGCCCTGAAAACGCGATCGTATTTCCTTGATGGTCGAGGATCGGAAACATGATCCTGTTCCTGAACCTGTCAAAGTATGTCCCATCGTTTTCACGCTGGATGACCAGTCCTGCTCTCGAGATAATATCCAGGGGAAAAACCCCGTTTTTCAAGCAGTTTAACTGCAAAGTCCCATGAAGGCAGTGAATAGCCAATTTGGAATGTGTCAATGGACTCCTGAGTAAATCCCCTATTCAGAAGATATTCCAAGGCCTCTTGACCTTCTTTTGTGTTTACTAGCAAATGATGATAAAATTTACGCAATAGTTCATGCGCTTCAATCATTTGTTTGGAGCCTTCAGGCAGTTGTGGATTTTTTCCCGAAGCCGGTCCTTCTAGCTTCAGTTCGATGTTCGCACTTTCCGCGAGCTTGACTGCAGCTTCTTGAAACGACAGGCCATCAATATCCATCAGAAATGAAAATACATTCCCGCCGGCCCCCACAACCAAAGCAGTGATAAATCTGCTTATCAGGTGAAACTGAAAATGATGGAGAGTTTTCCCCATGAAATGGACAAAGCCCAAAATAATTCCGGCCTTGTTTTTTCAATTGGACGTAATCACCAATGACATCGACTATTTCAACCGCCTGCCGGATTTCATTTACTTTTTCCTCGGCAATCCTCTCTGCCATAAGCATGACCTCTAATTAGTTGTGATTACTTGAACATATCTTAAAATTCGACAAAAGCATGTTCAATTCCTTTATAAACTTTTCCCTGTCTTTTTCTGTAAAGGGTTTTGGTCCCTTACCATAGGATCCCTGCCTTCTAGCCTTGGCAGAAAGATACCTTAAGTCAAGGGCAGTCTGAATGTCCTTTTCTTCAAATAAACTTCCCCTAGGAGAGATGGCATAAACCCCTTTCGCAATGAGGGTAGATGCAAGACCAATGTCCTGCGTCACCGCAAAATCACCTTTCTTAACGTGATTCATTAAATAAAGGTCTACAGCCTCCTTATGAGAATCGACAAAAACCCAGTTCTGCCCTTGAAGGTCATTCTTCATATGAGCATATGAAGCCACAAAAACAGCTTCGATGGAAAACTTCGAAGCGATTTCGACAATTTCCTTAATAACCGGGCAAGAGTCCGCATCAACAAAAAGGGTCTGACTGTTGATTTTACTAGTATTAATTCTACATCACTCCGCATATTCCTTCTAAAGGATTGTATTTTTTCAAGGGAATTTTGTCGAATTTTTTCGTGGTCAACATCTTGACAACTGATAGTAAATAGTTTATTCGTAATCTGTCCAGTCTAAACCTAAACAGATACATTTTTATCACAATTTTTTATTATAGTATAAGAAAGCCTATTTTTCCATTATTTTTTCTCAGATAATGCATTAACAATCAAAAAAGAATAGCTTCACTAAGAACTGCCAAAAAGAAAAGCACATACAAAATATGTGCTAATCGTCCATTTTCTTATTTCGGACCATATTCAGAATGACATTCGCCGTTTCCTCTACCGCTTTGTTTGTTACATCAATGACTGGACATCCTATTTTTTCAACAATCCCATCAAAATATTCTATCTCTTCCTTGATTCTTTCGATATTCGCATATATCGCCTGATCGTTCAATCCAAGTGAGATTAACCTTTCACGGCGGATTTGGTTCAATTTATCCGGAGTTATCCTTAGGCCAAAGCACTTTTCCTTGGGTACAAGGAATAATTCTTCTGGTGGGTCGACTTCTGGCACAAGTGGCACATTCGCAACTTTGTAGCGCTTGTGGGCGAGATATTGTGATAATGGTGTCTTGGATGTCCTCGAAACGCCCACCAGGACGATATCTGCTTTCAGTATACCTCTAGGATCGCGGCCATCATCATATTTCACTGCGAATTCGATTGCTTCAACTTTTTTGAAGTAGTCTTCGTCCAGTTTACGGACAAGGCCAGGTTCGTATAGTGGTGTTTCACCACTTAGCTGCTGAACCTGCTGCATGAGCGGCCCCGATGATATCACAGGCATAGATTCCCTCTTTGGCCGCAGATTCTTGAAGATAGTTGCTTATATCTGGCTTGACCAATGTGTAGGCGATCATTCCGCCGTCATGCTTAGCAAGTGAAACGACTTCATCAATATGTACTTTATCCTCAACATAAGGAAATCTTTTCAGTGAAACATCCAAATGTTCGAATTGGCTGATGGCAGCCTTCGTAACGAGCTCTGCAGTCTCGCCGACAGAGTCAGAAACCACATAAATAATAGGTGTTTTATTCATCTTCTAACCAACCCCTTCTCTATTTGCTTCTTATTCCTCTGCCAAGGCTACAAACGCCTTTGTAATATTCGTCTTCGTCAATCTTCCTACTAACTCGTACCCATCATCTTCATCTTTGATGATCGGTAGGGCGTCAATCTGCTTTTCAATCAATTCCTTGGCAGCATCAATGAGCAAGTCATCCCGACGGCACACCGTAATATTTGGCATCCTTGTCATGATGATATTAACTGGCAAAGTAGTCAGCTCCTGCTTTCCAATGCTTGCTCTCAATAAATCTTTGCGAGAAAGGACACCTACTAGCCTTGAAGCGTTATCGACCACAAATAAAGTGCCTACATCTTCAAGAAACATCGTAACGATCGCATCGTAGACAGATACATTTTCAGGGACGACGACTGGAATGGACTGATAATCCCTGACGAGGATTTTTTTTCAGGTTTTCCGAAAGCAGCTGATTCCCGGATTTTCCTGTGTAGAAATAACCTACACGAGGTCTGGCATCCAAATATCCCGCCATCGTCAGAATGGCAAGATCAGGCCTGAGGGTAGCCCTTGTCAGATTTAACTTTTCAGCGATATTCTCCCCAGTGATTGGTCCGTTATCTTTAACGATTTGCAGAATATGCTCTTGGCGTTTATTCAGTTCGATTGTCCTCACCACCCATCGGGAGATTTTTAAAATAAGCTGTTCTCGCATTGGTTATTAAGTATTCAGTTATTTATCATTGCTACTATTTGGACCAGATTGCTAACCCTGTACCGATCCATGAAAGCATTAGACTGAACGTATAACAGCCTTTATGTAAAAAGACTAATACATTAATTATATACTACACAAGGTAATGAATAGGAATAAATATTCTATACTTATTAACAATTCTTTCTCGCTATTTCCACTGACTAAAGTTACTTGCTAAAGTGCCTCCCTGTATAGGAAGGCACTCAAATCATGCTTAACATTAAAAAGGTGTCTACTTTACGACAATGTCATTTACTTTTGCAAGCTTCATGATCAAAGCTGCCAGTGCAGCCATCTGATTCAGGCGGTTTTCACGTACATCCTGCTTATCAGACATGACCATTGTATGTTCAAAATAATCATTGATTTCAGGCTTAATGTCAACCAAAAGGTTATAATATGAAGTTGCATCCATTCCGTCCTCGGCTTTCTTTCCGAGTTCAAGATACTTTTTATACAATCTTTGTTCATACTCGTTTTCGAAACGTTCTGGATCGATATCTCCCTGAACATCTTTCTTGCTTGCGATATTAAGTACTCGGCTCAATGCCTCCATACTTTCTTTAAAGCCCTCACCACTGCTGGCAGACTGGAGCGCTTCTGCTTTTTCAATCAGTCTCGACACAATCCCAATCTCTCCTCCGAGGACAGCATCAATTAAATCGTAGCGGATCCCTCGCTCCTGTAACAAGTGCTTGACACGTAATTTAAAGAATTGGACTAGGTCATGGTAAACTTCTTCGTCAGTGCGCTTAGTAATTCCTGCTTCTGAAACAAGATTAAGTGAAAGGTCGACTAGATTTTCAAGTGAGATATTCCATTTCTTTTCGATCAGGGTCTGCACGATTCCGGTCGCCTGTCTCCTCAATGCATATGGATCCTGAGATCCGCTTGGAATGATACCTAGAGAGAAGAACGCAACAATTGTATCCAGTTTATCGGCAATTGCAACTGACGCTCCTGCTTGTGATTCTGGAATTGAATCATCTGCATTGCGAGGCATATAATGCTCATTGATAGCCACTGCCACTTCTGGGCTTTCGCCTTTTTGCAAGGCGTACTTTTCTCCCATTATCCCTTGTAATTCTGGGAACTCGTATACCATCTGTGAAACTAAATCGAATTTGCTGATTTGTGCCGCCCGATCCGCAAAATTGATAACATCTTGCGAGAATTCCAATCTTTCGCCAACCAAGCCCACAAGCTTGCGCACTCGTTCTGATTTTTCAGCAATTGTTCCAATCTCTTCGTGGTATACAACATTCTTCAATTTTTCCAAGGCTGCATCAATTTGCATTCTCTGGTCTTCCTTATAGAAAAATGCTGCATCTGCCAGTCGAGCTCTCAGTACTTTCTCATTCCCCCGTGCAACCTTTTCAATATGGACATGATCACCGTTCCTAACTGTAACGAAATGAGGCAGCAATTCTCCCCTCGTGGATTTCACCGGAAAATACCTTTGATGTTCCTTCATGGAAGTGATCAGTACTTCGCTTGGAATATCCAGAAATTCTTCCTCGAACCGGCCATATAAAGCTGTTGGATATTCAACAAGGTTATTGACTTCTTCCAATAGGTCCTCATCAACCGGAATAACCCAACCGTTCTCTTCCTCAATTCTTTCAAGCTGAGAAGTTATTGCGTCCTTACGCTTTTGCGCATCAGCAACCACATATTGTCCTAACAATGCTTCTTCATATTCCTGCGGATTGGATAATTGGATTTCACCCTCACTAAGGAATCGATAGCCTCTTGTCACGCTGCCTGTTTGGACACCAGCAATTTCAAATGGAATGATATCGTTTCCGAACATCGCAACAAGCCATTTAATTGGACGGACATAACGAAGCTCGAGGTCGGCCCAGCGCATGTTTTTCGGGAATGTCAACCCAGAAATGATTGCTTTCAGCTCAACAAGCAATTCAAAAGTTTCTTTTCCTTTGATGAATTTCTTTACGTGAGCATATTCAACACCGTTGATCTCCTTAAAATAAATATCCTCTACCGTTAAGCCTTGTCCGCGTGTAAATCCAATGGCTGCTTTTGACCACTCTCCGTCTTCAGCAAGGGCAATTTTTTTAGCAGGGACTTTTGCTTCTTCCTCGCTGTCCTCCTGGCGATCATCAACATCCAGGACCAGTAGTGCAAGCCTGCGCGGGGTAGAATAAAGCTGGATGGCTTCAAAACCAATATTATTCGTTTTCAGCCAATTCTCCACCTTGGAAGCCAGCTGGTTCATGGAGTCAGTAATAAATCTGGCAGGCATTTCTTCCAAACCGATTTCAAGCAATAAATTACGTTTAGTCATTTTCCACCTGCTCCTTCCGTTTAATGATTGGGAAGCCTAACTTTTCTCTTTCTTCATAGAACGTTTTCGCAACTTTCTTTGCAAGGTTTCTGATACGGGCAATATAACCGGTCCGTTCTGTAACTGAAATGGCTCCGCGAGCATCTAGAATGTTAAAAGTGTGAGAGCATTTAAGGACATAATCATAAGCAGGGTGTACAAGGCTTTCATCCATTTGTCGATTTGCTTCTTTTTCGTAAATATTGAAAAGGTTGAAAAGCATATCTTTGTCAGATGTTTCGAAAGTATATTTTGAATGCTCATATTCTGGCTGCCCAAAAATATCCCTTACTGTAAAATCGTTTGTCCATACAAGATCGAAGACATTTTCTTTGTCCTGGATATAGGACGCCAAACGTTCGATTCCGTAAGTGATTTCAACGGAAACTGGTTTGCAGTCAAGTCCGCCTACTTGTTGAAAGTAGGTGAATTGCGTGATTTCCATGCCATCCAGCCAGACCTCCCACCCTAGGACTGCACAGCCCAGAGAAGGATTCTCCCAGTTGTCCTCTACGAAGCGAATGTCATGTTCTAGTGGATCAATTCCCAGAGCTTTCAATGAGTCTAAATACAGTTCCTGAATATTGTCTGGAGAAGGCTTCATGATTACCTGGAATTGATGATGCTGATATAGCCTGTTTGGATTTTCCCCATAGCGTCCATCAGCTGGACGGCGTGATGGCTCAACATAGGCGACACTCCACGGTTCCGGTCCAATCGCCCGTAAAAACGTGTATGGACTCATTGTTCCTGCACCTTTTTCGGTGTCATAAGCCTGCATGAGGACGCATCCTTGTTCAGACCAGTGTTTTTGCAATGTTAAAATCATATTTTGGATATTCATCTTTACACCTCCGAAAATTTTAAATCAATTTTAAATCGATTGTTTCTAATACCTTTTATTACTATTGGCTTTCTTGCTCACTGGCAAATTCTATTGAAAATCACCAAGCAAAAAATCCTGAATTAAAACTCAAAAAACTCCCGCCCCCTATGCATCTTTTCATGCATAGGGACGAGAGTTTACCCGCGGTTCCACCCTACTTGCTGCAAAAAAGCAGCCTCTTTAAAAGTGATGTCGCTCCGGAACGCCTTCCTTAAATACTGCAATCCGGCTCACACCATACCCGGACTCGCTTTTACAGAGGGATTAAGTACTCTTTTCCTTCACAGCAACATATGTAATTTTTATCAACCGATACAGCGAAACGATTTCTTTAATCATATAGGTTGATTGCTACTAGCTTTTGAATTGAATAATAGCGAAAAGAAGACGCGATGTCAATAGCTACAGTTTGTCCCTGAATGAATCCATTTGGTCAAGGAATTTCCTTGTTTTCAGATAAAGTCCTGAGTACTCATCATAATAAGCGGAAATCACTTTTTTTAGCTCTGCTTTTGTTTCTGGCTTCACCGATATATTACCAAGACGGCTTAGGTCGAGCAAATAAAATAGGCGCAGCAGCCTCACCGTGCCTGACGAAGTTTTGATCCTGTATGGATCCATCCTGAAGCATCGATGGCAGAGCAGTCCTCCCTCTCTGATCGAAAAGTTGAAATCCCCCTCTGTATTGCCACAGTTTGCACACTTGTCCAAAACAGGGTAAAGTCCCTGGACATTCAGCATTTTCATTTCATAAATAAAAGTGAGAATCTCCATATCGTAACCTTCATTCATATAGTTTAGGGTCTGGAGAAGCAATTCGAACAAGAAAGGGTTGGACTTCTTGTCCTCTGTCACTTTATCTGTCAAATCGACAATGTAGCTGGCATGGGCTGTAAGGAAGATATCCTCCCTGATCGACCGCATCGAAGATATCATATCTCCCTGTTGAAGTCCGCCGAGTCCAGAACTTGCCTGGAAAAGGAAATATCCATAAGTAAAAAGCTGGGTGACAGCAGCAAGCCTGCTATTAGGCTTTTTAGCACCTCTTGCCATCACACCAACTTTTCCGAATTCCCTGGTATATAAGGTAACAATTTTGTTGTTTTCACCATAATTCGTCGTTCTAATGACAATGCCTTCACATTTCTGCAGCATCAGCTGTCACCATCCATTACTACAGACAAACCTATGAGATTGGAAAATCAATTTCTGCTAGTTCTTCCTCCTGATAACCGGGTATTTCTTGATCGTCTTTCTCTAATTCCTTAAAGAGAAGATATGTGTCAATGTTACCTGTGTGAGAGAACACCTTCCAGGTAAAATCCAACATCGAAAACCCCACCTTTCAATTTTTCACTAGCAATTTATTTATCCCAAATCCTTATGAATATCATAGCCTGTCAATCAGATTTTCATGTTACATAAAAATTGTTAATCCTATTTATGAATAATGTTTGCAACCCATTAATATGTTAATGAGGGAGCATTTTGCAAACAGGATTAATACTCATCTTCCCTGAAACCATAATCACGAAGCTGTGTGGCTTTGTTTCTCCAATCCTTCTGAACCTTTACCCATAATTCCAGAAATACTTTAGTACCGAGCAGATTCTCGATATCATGACGCGCCCTTTTGCCAATTTCCTTCAGCATACCGCCCTGCTTGCCAATGATGATGCCCTTTTGGGAATCCCTCTCGACAATGATCGTAGCCATGACATGCACCATTTCTTTTTCAGGCTGACGTTCCATCTTTTCAATTACAACTGCAAGCGAATGAGGAATTTCTTCTCTCGTCAAGTGCAGCGCTTTTTCCCTGATCAGTTCAGAAACAATGAAACGCTCTGGATGGTCTGTTACCTGGTCAGCGGGATAAAATTGCGGGCCCTTCTGGCATTTTCTCCTTGATTTGCTCCAGAAGCTTCTCAATATTGTTTCCTTCAAGAGCAGATATCGGCACAATTTCAGCGAAATTGAACTTTTCATTGTAGGAATCGATTAATTTAAACAACTCATCAGGATGGATTAAATCAATTTTATTGATGACAAGGAAAACTGGCGTTTTAACATTTTGAAGTTTCTCAATAATAAATTCTTCCCCGCGGCCATATCCTTCCTGGGCATTGACCATAAACAATACGAGATCGACTTCTTTTAAAGTATTTTGTGCAACCTTCATCATGAAATCGCCAAGCCTGTGCTTTGGTTTATGGATTCCAGGAGTGTCGATGAAGATCAGCTGTGAATCATCAAGTGTAAGGACACCCTGAACCTTATTACGGGTCGTTTGCGGCTTATCACTCATAATCGCAATCTTTTGCCCAATTACCCTGTTAAGAAAGGTCGACTTTCCTACATTAGGTCTGCCAATGATTGAAATGAAGCCTGATTTGTGAGATTCATTGTTATTGCCTTGATTATTAAAGTTCATACTGTATTTCCCTTCTCCACTTTATTTTAACTTATTTTCAGTGTGATTTCATCGTTTGTAGCAAAAATGAAATATAAAATTTTAAATTTTCTAAAAACATACAAGCACTGTTTATACACTGTGATGATATTTTACTGGAGTTTTCCCCTGTTTTCAAATTGGTACAAACATGAGGTGGGATATTGCAGTGCTTTTGATGGTAAAACAATCTTCAACCCCGCTCGTCATGGATAAAAAACTAATGAACCAATTACAAAAAAAGTTGCCCTCTATATGGACAACTAATTAAACCATGCAACTATTCTTGGCAGGAAAATGATTAGTCCAATCATGACACTGGCAATCGCAAATACCAGGACGGCACCTGCAGCGATATCTTTTGCCTCCTTTGCAAGCGGGTGGTATTCTTTCGTGTACATATCAACGGTTCTTTCAATTGCCGTATTCATCATTTCCAGCGAAAGCATTCCGCCAATGGATAGGATAATGGCCATCCATTCGTATTTGTTAATCGAAAAAATAAACCCGGCTAAAATGACGATAACAGAAATAGCCAGATGGATTTGCACATTTCGTTCCTTTGCTGCAGCTGCAATGATTCCCTCGAAACCAAATTTGAAAGAGGAAGCCAATGGATGCTTCCTCTGTTTATCAGCGGCCAAGACCAAACCCATCCAGAATTTCTTTTTGCCTGTCAAACATTTGCTTTTCATCCTGTTCGTTCATATGGTCATAGCCTAATAAATGCAAAAGACCATGTACCGCAAGGAAACCAAGTTCCCTCATGAAGGAATGGTTATATTCTTCAGCCTGTTCCCTTGCCCTTGGAATGGAAATGATAATATCGCCTAACACCCTCGGTATATCAGCACCAATTATTTCAAGCTCCCCTTCACCCATTTCCTCCAGTGCGAAAGAAATGACGTCTGTCGGGCGATCCTTGTCCCGATATTCACGGTTTATCTCTTGGATCCTTTCATTCGATACAAAGGTAACGGATAGTTCGCTCCCGTCCTGGACATTCTCTTTATCTGCTGTATAGTTCAACAAATTTTCTATTTTAATTATTTCTTCCTGTGTTAGTTCATTTATTTCATCCAAAAAATCGATTTCTAAACTCATGCCTGCTTCACCTTCTGCTTATTCATTTCTGGATATTCTATTCTTGAGTGAAATATTCCCTTTAAGGTTTCACAAAGTGTATCAGCGACGGTGTCCAGCTCTTTCAGCGTAATATCGCACTCACTTAGCTGGCCATCCTGAAGCCGATCCCCAATTATATTGTGTACCAAATTTTCAATTTGTTCATGAGTCGGGTGCGCCATCGAACGCACAGCAGCTTCCACACTATCCGCAATCCCAATGACCGCAGACTCTTTCGTTTGCGGCTTTGGTCCAGGATAGCGGAAATCCTCCTCCTTAACCTCATGCCCGCTTTGCACTTCTTTATGGTAAAAGAATTTTAGCAGCGTAGTTCCATGGTGCTGTTCTGCTATATCAATGATTTCTTTTGGCATCCGATGCTTTCGAAGCATCTCCGCTCCGTCAGTCGCATGGGCGATGATGATATTTTTACTTGTCAACGCCGGCAATTTATCATGAGGATTATCCATGTTAATCTGATTTTCAATAAAGAATTGCGGACGCTTCGTCTTCCCAATGTCATGATAATAACATCCGACCCTGGCAAGAAGGTCGTTAGCCCCGATTGCCTCACATGCCGCTTCAGATAAATTAGCCACCATGACACTATGGTGATAAGTGCCAGGAGCTTCCGTAAGTATCT
Organism: Mesobacillus subterraneus; assembly: GCF_020524355.2. Taxonomy (NCBI): domain Bacteria; kingdom Bacillati; phylum Bacillota; class Bacilli; order Caryophanales; family Bacillaceae; genus Mesobacillus; species Mesobacillus subterraneus. The sequence goes on along the minus strand of NZ_CP129019.1, from coordinate 1,029,042 downwards.
TTCTTAAAAGCGGGTGGTTTGGATTGGAAAGCTCAATCAGCCTTAAAGTTGAAAGAATGCCAAACCCTGCTTCAAAAAACGGCAGCAAACCAATCGTCAATACTGCTGAAACGGTCCCTGAAACGAACGCTGCGATAAAATAAAACCCGTATTCAAGACCCGAATATTGACTGTTTCTTAAAAACAGAATCGAAAGGATAACAATCAGGTTAACGACCGACACACTCAGACCCGCTTGTAAAATCTTTGATCGTCTGCTCTGTTTCTGTAAGAACAAAATTGCCGCCAGACCGCTGATTAAAATGTAAATACCTATGGTGACATTCAATGTGCCTGTAATGCCTTCATTAAAGATGATCGTCCCGCAGATTGCAAGGATTGCCATCTGAAACAGAGCCAGTCGTTCATTGATTAAAATCTTGATCAACATCGCCCCCATTGCTGCAGGGAAAATATAGCCAATTTCCGAGTATTCAAATTCGTCAAAAAGACTGACCATCTTCATCAACAATATAGAAGTAATAAAAATAATACTGAATATCAAAAGGTTCTTCTGTTTTTTATCAGGGTTTTCCATCTCGTTGAAAACGACAAACAGCGCAAATAGTACTAACGCTACGAGCATAGCCAGCCCGATAAAAGGTTTAAAAGAATTTTCACTTTCCAACAAACCGACCAGCTTGAGTTTTTTATAGACGTCCCGGCTGATCAACTGACCCTCATCCACCAGAATTTGTCCCTCAAGGATCCTAACAGGTTCCACATTTTCCATAGCCTGCTGGCGCAACTCCTCAGTAGCTTCAGGGTCGTAGAACTCATTTTGGACGACCGCATACCGGCCGAGTTCGATAACAGCTTTCTTTAAACTGCTGCTTAAACTGGTATACTTTAATTCTTCCTCTACGTTAAGTTTTGCATTCTCTACTTCATCTGCAGGAACACTGCGTTTCATCGTATTGTTGATAGCTGTAACAGTCAGGTCTTTGGCAACCAGCAGTTCTTCCTTCGAAGATTGAAGCAAAGCAATGAACACTTCATCAGAAAGAGCTTTTGTTTCATTCTCAGTCAATTTCATTTTCAGCTTAGCCAGTTTTTCCTCAATTGTTGGCTCTTCAGGTGCAGGTGCATCTTCCCCATCTGCGTCTTCGGCTGCTTTTTTCTTTTGGTCAAGCTCTTCCTTCACCTCGTCATTCACTTCTGAAACCGAACCAAAAATCGAAGTGACCAAATCAACCCTGTTCTGTGCATATTCACTCTTGACTCTGTAAACATCCTTTACTAATTCGACCGCTTTCCTGTAGTTTGCATCTGTACTTTCTTTATCCTCAATCGTAATAGGTGACCGGATGGTTTGCTCAGCCACAGAGAACTGCTCCAACTTAAGCTTTTCAGGCTTAACATTGCTGTACATCGCCGAATACATCACGACACCAATCAGCAAAAATAACAAAATGCGAAAGATTTTTATATTCAGCAAGTTCAAAATGGAAGTTAATCGGACCTGCAGCTTATTCATTAACAACCCTCCTATTTGAAAAGCGTAAGCGCCTCGTTCAGGCCCGACAAGCGCTGGAGGACCTGTCAGTGAAGTCGTTCTTTGACTTCATTGGCAGGACCGAAGCGACTCGAGGGGCTAGGCGCTGAAGCTAGACACGAATCTAAGTTTAAAAGTTTATACTTTTAGAAAACGAAAAGCGTAAGCGCCTCGTTCAGGCCCGACAAGCGCTGGAGGACCTGCCAATGAAGTCGTTCTTTGACTTCATTGGCAGGACCGAAGCGACTCGAGGGGCTAGGCGCTGAAGCTAGACACGAATCTAAGTTTAAAAGTTTATACTTTTAGAAAACGAAAAGCGTAAGCGCCTCGTTCAGGCCCGACAAGCGCTGGAGGACCTGTCAGTGAAGTCGTTCTTTGACTTCATTGGCAGGACCGAAGCGACTCGAGGGGCTAGACGCTGAAGCTAGACACGAATCTAAGTTTAAAAGTTTATACTTTTAGAAAACGAAAAGCGTAAGCGCCTCGTTCAGGCCCGACAAGCGCTGGAGGACCTGCCAATGAAGTCGTTCTTTGACTTCATTGGCAGGACCGAATTTGAAAAGCGGAGGCGACTGCCCAACTCCGACAAGCGCTGGAGGGCTTGACAGTGAAGTCGCTCTTTGACTTCATTGGCAGGACCGAAGCGTCTCGAGGAGTTAGGAGCCGCAGCTAGACAAACGTCTCGAGCTGCTCAAAGCTGACGCTTATCCCAAGATACTCGAGGAAGCACTTTCGATGATGAAAATTGGCTAGGCGCTGGGGCTAGACTCTACTTAAAGTGTATCTAGATTTTATGTAAATATTAAATACAATGGAGTCAGTTTGAGAATAACTGGGAAATACACCTGACTTTATGTACCATCATATCAGTTTTTCTCTAAACTTTCATCTCTATTTAAAATTAGACCTAACTGCGGGAAAGCGGAGGGAGGGGGAAAAGATGATTATCTCCCTTTTTTCCTTCATACACCTTCGGAAGCAAAAATCCGCTCTTGGTTGCCAAGAGCGGACTAAGGTGTTTATTCATTTTTGCCATATGCTTCAATGATGCGACCAACAAGTGGGTGTCGCACTACATCAGCTTGTTCGAGGTGCACAAAGGAGATTCCAGATACACCGTTTAAGATTCTATCAGCCTCAACCAGCCCAGATTTTGCACCCTTTGGCAAATCAATCTGGGAAGTATCTCCAGTAATGATCATTTTAGATCCAAATCCCAGGCGAGTCAGAAACATCTTCATCTGTGCCTGAGTCGTATTCTGCGCCTCGTCCAGGATCACAAATGCATCATCGAGAGTCCTCCCGCGCATATAGGCAAGAGGTGCAATTTCAATCGTCCCTCTTTCTATCAGACGCAATGTATGTTCTGTACCAAGGATATCGTGCAGGGCATCGTATAACGGGCGGAGATAAGGGTCTACCTTCTCCTTCAAGTCTCCTGGAAGGAAGCCAAGGCTTTCTCCAGCCTCTACGGCTGGCCTTGTTAAGATAATTTTGGATACAGTGCCATTCTTAAGTGCCATGACTGCCATAACGACCGCAAGATACGTTTTACCAGTACCAGCAGGCCCAATTCCAAAAACAAGATCGCGGCTTTTAATAGCGTTAACATAGTGTCTTTGTCCGAGCGTCTTGACCCTGATCGATTTACCCTTTACGTTTTTGCTGATTTCTTCATCGTATAAATCCTTGAAATATTCCAAGGTTCCCTTTTCAGCCATTTGGATCGCGTAAATAGCTTCTCTCTGGCTAATGCTGATTCCTTTCCTGATAACAGCAAGCAGATTGTCCAAAACAGCCTGAGCTAACTCAACCTTGTCCTCCGGTCCTGAGATTCCTACTGCCTCTCCCCGGGTCACGATCGAGACACCAAGCTCCTGTTCAATCAGCTTAAGGTTCATATCTGCATTGCCGAATAATGAAATGGCTTCAGTGGGGTTCGCTAGTTGTATTTCCATCGTTTTTAAGTCTTCTGTCATTCTCAGTCTCCTTGATAATTGGTTGTCCTTCTGCTATATCTTCAATGATTGTAAAATGTGTGGTTAGATTTACTTTATCATTCTCAATTGACTGATGTAAAATTTTTTCCCCTTTAATGATAGCATTTTCAGGAAGATAGTTTTTTATATTCTTCCTCGCTAATTCTTTTGCACTTTCAACCGCTTCCTTCTTTGTATAGATGCGTGTTACCTGTTCCCGCTCCCTGATCGTCTTTTTTTCAACCTTTATGGGAAGTTCCCATTTCAAAAGCTTTATCGGCTGTTCAGATACTTCTATTTCATATTCGCTGAATTCTGGTTTTCCAAATCCCCAGACAGGCAGGGCTTTACCGCCGATCACGAGGGAAAATTTCTTTTTCTCATTCCCATTATATACTTGGAACGTACTCTTCAAAGGCAACTCCACCTTCGTGGAATACCATGTCTCGCCAAGGATTTCACCTTCAGCCGCCACAACTTTCAGGTCATCTTCTTTTCCATATAGACCAGAAACGAGAAGCTGGCCTGGCATTACATAATCATTCACCTCAACAACCGGCTCCCCTTTTTCCACAAAAATTTTGACGATGGCTGCTTTCCTTTTTGCTACCAGGTTCCTAGGCCCAATTACTTCTGCTTTTTCCGGCTCACTCTTTTCCACAGCCTGAAAATGATAGGTCGTCCCTTTCAGTTCCACACCTATCCATGTCAGGGCTCCTACTTTATCTGTCAGTTCCCTCTGTATACTCTCCACACTATCTATAGAAAATTGCATTTTCCCGAAGCCGATCCCCATCCTGTCCAATTCTTTGCGAATCTGGTGTTCCGTTGCCGGGCTCGCCCCTTTTATCTCTATGCCCCAAACCATGTTAGAAAGAAGAATCATCAAACCTAAAAATAAAAATGCTCCCGCTAAAAATCCACTGTTTGTCCATAATTTCCTCAATAAGAAAGGGCCGCCCACCCTCTCTAAAAACCTGATTTTGCAATGGCTGTTCCTTGCTGGAATTCTCAGCTTTTTTACATCCTGAAGATTAACATAAAAGGTGACAGCCTCGGATCCATGTTTTTTAACATTCCATATTGAAACACCACTCCGTGTCAACTGATTTAAAAATCTTTCTATACCCTTTCCGGTCAATTTCACTTTGACTGTGCCAGAAAAGGTGTGAATCCATTGGTTTTTCATTCGTCTCCCCCTCAATCACTCATTTATATAAATCACCTGATCTATTTTTCCTTCAAGCAAGATTTCTTCAGGCAGTATTGTTTTAATCACAAATGCTTTTCCCTTAACGAGAAGCTGGCCGCCTTTAATCATCAATCGCACTTCTCCATCAGAAAAAGTTAGCAGCCCCCTGTGATTCTCTATATAAATATGGACATGCCCAATCATCGTGATTCTAGGGAGATCCATCATGACATCTTGAGGAAGATCCATTTTTTGTGTCATCCATTTGCGTACATACTGGCTCCATTTTTTTGCCATAAAAAAAAGAACCCCCTTTCATCTCATATGTATGAGAAAAAAGGAGGTTCTAGCACCATTTTTAACTTTATGGATAGGCATTCTTCCAAAACTAGTGCGAATTACTATCCCTACTACCTTCGAAGCGGATTGTACGGTCTTTTGGCCCTCGGTTTGCCAAGGACTTCAGACCAAATCAATCCTTCTACCAGGGTGTCCCTGTCTGGCTGGAAGACAACTTCTGTTTCTTTTTCTTCTCTTTTCTGCTGCAATCGTCCCGATCCTTCACCAGACATGCGTCCGTTGCTTGATCTCTGTTTGTTCATCTGCTCTTCAGACTGAAGCTTTCTTTCCAGATATACCGTCTGGAGGTCATTTACGATTTCAACACCAGTTTCACGCAGAACTTGTTTTTCTGATTCCCGGCTTCGCTGTGTGTCTCTGCTCGTTTCATAACGGGGCTCAAAATCTTTTTCGATTTCCGCCCGAGGCTCAACCTTGGCCTCTGCCGGCTGTCTCCGGGCAGGAGCAGGACGAGGCTGCCTCGCTGGTCCAGGCTGTTGCATCGGACCGGGCGGCCTGACAGGACGGCGCTGTGGCTGCTGGCCGTCCTGCTTCTTTTTATTAAAAAGACTGGAGATGACCCCGATCAGAATAAACAGGGCTACCGGATTACTAAATAAAACAAATAAAAGTTCCATGAGGAGCCCCCCTTTCTTTTAACGGGTTCTCGCATCAGTTATTATTTTTGTCATCTTTTTTATTGTTTGAAAGTTTGCCAATGGATCCTCTCATGTCTGTGTCCGCTTCGATATTCTGGATATTCATATAATCCATCACACCGATATTGCCTTCACGCAGCGCTTCCGCCATTGCTAATGGAACAGTCGCTTCAGCCTCGACGACCTTCGCTCTCATTTCCTCGACGCGCGCTTTCATTTCCTGTTCTTGAGCTACGGCCATAGCACGACGCTCTTCAGCTTTCGCCTGGGCAATCTTCTTATCGGCTTCCGCCTGCTCTGTCTGGAGCTCGGCACCGATGTTCTTGCCGATATCAACGTCCGCGATATCAATCGATAAGATCTCGAACGCTGTACCCGCATCCAGACCTTTTGAAAGGACTGTTTGCGAAATCATATCTGGATTTTCCAACACTTTTTTATGGTTACCAGAAGAACCGATTGTCGATACAATACCCTCACCTACACGGGCAACGATTGTTTCTTCACCAGCACCACCGACAAGTCTGTCGATGTTTGCTCTTACCGTGATTCTCGCCTTAGCTTTTACTTCGATTCCATCCATAGCCACACCAGCGATGAATGGCGTTTCAATTACCTTCGGATTTACACTCATTTGCACAGCTTCTAATACATCACGGCCAGCAAGGTCAATCGCTGCCGCTCTTTCAAATGAAAGCTCAATATTCGCACGGTGTGCAGCAATAAGGGCATTTACGACCCTGTCAACATTACCGCCCGCAAGATAATGGCTTTCAAGCTGGTTTGTCGTTACACTCAAACCTGCTTTGTGCGCTTTGATCATCGGGTTGATGACTCTGCTCGGGATAACCCTTCTTAACCTCATACCAATCAGCGTAAAAATGCTGACCCTGACACCTGCCGCTAATGCTGAAATCCATAGCATTACCGGTACGAATGTCAGCAAAACACCAAGGAAAATGATCCCAAGTGCAATTGCTACTAAAACAAATGCTGTACTTGCATCCATATGAACTGCCTCCTAAAAATATTATTCCCTGTTCTTTGACTCTTCTTTATTTTACCAAATAAACTCAAAGACCACAGGTTTTATCTTCACTTGCTGTCTCATCGATTTGTCACGGCTAGAATAGCTCATTAAACAATACCAATGAAAGAACAAATTAGATCTCTGTCATTTCTCTAACCACAATTCTCGAGCCTTCCGTTTTTACAATTCTAACTTTCTTGCCCTTTGCAATAAATCCACCCTCACTGACTGCATCAATACGTTCATCTTCAACAACGATTGTGCCTGAAGGTCTGAGCGGAGTCAATGTAATCCCTTCTACGCCAATCAGTTCAAGACGGTTTTTATTGGATACATAACCCTTTTCAGTGCTTGTTGAATCTGTTAAAATGATTCTTCTGAAAAATTTCATCTTTTTTCCAAACACCCTTATCATTAAAATAGATAACACGATGGACGCAGTCAAGGCGATCAGTAACGAAATCCCCATATGCACCACATTATCAGATGCCATAAAAAAGCTTGCAAAGATAGCTAGTAAACCAATTGCCCCAGCTATGCCTCCTGGAATGAATAACTCAAGCAATATGAGCCCAACCCCAAGCGCGAACAAAATCAGCGTTTCAAAACCTGCCAGACCTGCAACCATATGACCATAGAAGAATAGGAGCAAAGATGACAAGCCTGCAATTCCTGGCAGTCCGAATCCTGGCGAATACAGTTCAAGCACCAACCCTAAGCTTCCGATCGTCATTAAAATCGGGATCACGACTGGATGCGTTATGAATCTCGCCAGCTTTTCAGCGAAAGTTTCATTCACATTCGTGATTTCAGCATTCTCCAAACCGAGCATTTCCAATACCTCATTGAGGTTTTTTACTGTTCCTTCTGAATAGCCCACTTCAAGGGCCTGATCTGCCGTAAGAGTCAGCAGTTCACCCTTGCCAGCCCCTAATTCAGGAAGATCAATGCTCTCATCAGCCATCGCCTGGGCATAAATCGGATCCCTGCCACTCTCGACCGCTGCCGCATTCATGGCAGCAAACCAGTAAGACTCTGCTTTCTTTCCCGCAGTGTTGCCCTGCTGGTCTATGATCGCAGCCGATCCCATGGTAGCTCCAGGAACCATGTATATCTCATCTGTATTCAAAGAAATATAGGCACCCGCGGATAGCGCTTTTTTATTGACAAAGGCAACTGTTTTCAAGTCAGTACCTGTCAAAAGTTTTCCAATCCCGTCAGCGGCATCAACGACTCCACCAGGTGTATGCACATCAAAAATGATTGCTTCTGCTCCAGCCTCTTCAGCCTCCTCCACCGCTCTTTCCAGGAAGGCAAGCAAGCCCTTTTCGACTGTTTCTGCAATCGGCACCACGTAGACAACCTTTTCATCTGCATTTGCAGAGAACGGATTGATCAGACTGGCCAGTGACAAGAGGATGATGATGCTCGCAATCACTGATTTGATTTTCAATTCGGCACCTCCATTCTATAAAATAAGGTCATAGTGGTAATACGCATTCGCACAACAAAAGGTTTCATTGATTTTTTACAGATTTCAAAAAGAATTCTTCTGAAAGTGTAAAAATTATGTATTTAATTTCAATGAAACACAAAGTACTATGTGAAGACACTTTTATTATACGCTAAAAAGGCCACAAGAATATCCTGCGGCCTTCGAGCTTTTTATGAAAGGTGTTGTTGTACAAGTTTATTAACGAGAGATCCGTCTGCTTTACCTTTTACTTTAGGCATAATGACAGCCATTACTCTACCCATATCGGCTTTAGATGCCGCACCGGTCTCTGCGATAGCTTCTTTGACGATTGCCGTCACTTCTTCTTCGCTAAGCTGCTGTGGCATGTAAATTTCGACATGCTTTAATTCTGTTTGTATCTTTTCAACAAGGTCTTGACGACCTGCTTTTTCAAATTCCTGGAGGGAATCTTTGCGTTGCTTCACTTCACGAGAAAGTACAGTTAACTCTTCTTCTTCGGATAATTCCTGCTTGCCGAATTTGATAGCTTCGTTTTGCAGGGATGCTTTGACCATCCGAATTGTCGTGAGTCTGTCCTTTTCTTTGTTCTTCATCGCTTGTTTCATATCATTATTTAAACGCTCGAGCAGACTCAATTTGATTCCACCCTCTCTTAGAACTTGCGTTTTCTAGCAGCTTCAGACTTTTTCTTACGCTTTACACTAGGTTTTTCGTAGAATTCGCGCTTTCTAGCTTCTTGGATAGTACCTGATTTAGATACAGTACGTTTGAAGCGTCGAAGAGCATCTTCAAGCGATTCGTTTTTACGAACGACAGTTTTAGACATTCTCTTTCCCTCCCTCCGAGCACAACACACTAACACCAAAACACATGGAAACCATGTACCTTGCAATTATAATATAACACTGGCATGAGGTCAACTGTATTTAGCCCTTGTTTTTACATTATGTATTTTTACAGGATATCATACAGGAAACAAATTTTGTTAGCATGTCCAGCCCTCCTTTTCATACATTTAAATGGGAGGGGAAGTCCAATGGTCTATCTACTATTTTTCCTATTATTTCTCGCTGTTTTCATCGGCGGCATGGCATTGCTTCGTAAAGGCTTGTTCGAGCTTTCCGCCACCAGAATGAAAAACTGGCTGTCCGTCATGACAGATACTCCACTTAAAGGGTTGGTTGCGGGAGCGATAGTGACCGCACTTTTGCACAGCAGTTCGGCTGTCATGGTGATTACGATCGGATTGATATCGGCAGGCCTTCTGAGATTCTCACAATCAATCGGAATAATTCTTGGATCAAATATAGGAACAACCTTCACTCTTGAAATCATTACTTTCAATATCGACGCTTTTATCGTCCCATTTGCTATTATTGGTGCCATTTTAATGGTATACCGTAATAAAACATGGCAAAACATCGGTGCGATTTCTTTTGGGATGGCTGCTGTTTTTGCTGCGATGCGAGGCTTCACCTTCCTTGCCGAACCACTGACCAGCCTGCCATTTGTAGAGCTAGCACTTACCAACCTGAATAACAGTCATTTAATCAGCATTTTCACAGGTACCATTGTGACTGCTATGATTCAATCTAGCACCGCCATGACAGGAATCATCATGGGCTTTTTATCAGAAGGAACATTAAGCATGGATACAGCAATTTCTGCGATGCTTGGTGCAAACATAGGAACTTGCATTACTGCGATGCTGGCATCTATTGGTGCAGGCAAAGAAGCCAGGCTCACAGCATTTGCCCACGTATGGCTTAATATCGCAGGAGCGGTATTCTTCTACCCTTTCATCGAGCAAATAGCTGCATTGGCTCCGATGACAGCCGCAAGACCAGAAGTTCAGCTGGCGCATGTCAGTGTCGTTTACAATATAATTGCTTCTTTGCTCATTCTTCCAGTCGCGGATCAGTTCGGAAAGATGATTGAATTCATTCACGGGAAAGAAAAACGTATTTAGCGGCAGGAATACCACTTCGACTAATAAACAGTAGATGTGGGTGAATTAGCTTAAAGTGTAGTTGATATATTTAAAAGTGTAGTCGAAATAGTTTAAAATGTGGTCGATATATCTCTATATGTGGTCGATATATTTAAACGTGTGGTCTAAATATCTCTAAATTGTGGTCTAAATATTAAAAATCTGGTCGGTTTTGGTCTATAACTTGGTCGATATATTTTCCCTGATTTATCGAAAATATTGCCGAAATACTTAAAAATGGTCGTTTAAATACCTGAATCCGTCCTTTGATTTCAAAAAAGAGCTGGCACTTTGCCAGCTCTTTCACATTGAACTACATAACAGCTTGTTCAGCTAAAATTTCATCTTCCAATACACGGACAAACTGACCTTCATTGAAAGGATAGCCTGCTTTGGCAATCTTGACCTTCACAATTTTTCCAACCATCTCTTCATTAGCAGGGAAAACAACCTTCAAGTAGTTGTCTGTATAACCTACATATAGTCCGCTATCTGATTGTTCCTTGTAGATTTCTTCAGGAATCACTTCAAGCACTTCATTTTCAAACTGGGAAGCATATTCCTTTGCAAGCTGGTTGGAAAGCTCAATCAATCTGTGAACGCGTTCGTTCTTCACTTCTTCATCAACCTGGTCTTCCATTCTCGCAGCAGGAGTGCCTGTCCGTTTTGAATAAGGGAAGACATGCAGCTCTGAGAATTGGTGCTTCTTAATAAAACTATAAGTTTCCATGAACTCTTCTTCCGTTTCACCAGGGAAACCAACAATTATATCAGAAGTAACCGCAAGACCTGGCAATACTTCCTTAAGGCGGTCAAGACGTTCACCGAAAAATTCCATCGTGTATTTGCGGCGCATGCGCTTCAGGACTGTGTCAGAACCTGATTGAAGCGGGATGTGCAGGTGACGCACGATGATATTGGATTGATCAATTACCTCTATTACTTCGTCCGTGATCTGGCTAGCTTCAATAGAAGAAATGCGCAGGCGCTTTATACCTTTAACTTGTGCCTCAAGATCTTTAAGCAGGGAAGCAAGGTTGTAGTCTTTCATGTCTTCACCGTAGCCGCCTGTATGGATACCGGTAAGAACAATTTCTTTGTAGCCAGCATCAACAAGCTGCTGAGCCTGGCGAATGACCTCCTGTGGATCACGGGATCTCATCAAGCCACGTGCCCAAGGGATGATACAGAAAGTACAAAAGTTATTGCAGCCTTCCTGGATTTTCAATGAAGCCCTAGTACGGTCCGTAAATGCAGGTACGTCAAGCTCTTCATATACACGGTTCTTCATGATATTGCCAACAGCATTGATTGGCTGGCGCTCTTGCTTGTACTGTTCGATATACTCAAGCATTTTCACGCGGTCCTGCGTTCCGACAACGATATCAACGCCAGGAATCGCCATGATTTCCGCTGGCGACGTTTGTGCGTAACAGCCGGTAACACAAATAACCGCGTCCGGATTCTTACGTACAGCACGGCGGATGACCTGGCGGCTTTTCTTGTCCCCTGTATTCGTTACCGTACATGTGTTGATGACATAAACATCTGAAGTAGATTCAAACTCTACCCGTTCGTATCCTTGTTCCTTAAATAACTGCCAAATGGCTTCTGTTTCGTAATGGTTAACCTTACAACCTAATGTATGAAAAGCAACTGTAGGCATTATCTTCACCCCAATAATTCAAAATGATAGGAAACAGCAGACAAGGCATATAGCGGTGCTGTTTCTGTACGCAAGATGCGCGGCCCGAGACCACAACCTAAAAATCCATTCTTATTTAAAAGGTCAACTTCTTCCGAGGTCAGCCCTCCCTCGGGACCAAATACAATTAGGAGGCTGTCGCCTTTCCCCAATTTACCGAGAGTAGAAGAAAGGACCGAAGCTTCTCCCTCCCTTGCTTCTTCCTCATATGCAACAAGCTTATAAGTATACTCACCGCTAGCTTTGATCAGTTCTTTAAGACTGACCGGTTCTTTCACTTCTGGAACATAGCTGCGATGGGACTGCTCCGCAGCTTCCTTGGCAATCTTCTGCCAGCGTTCAACCTTTTTGGCAGCTTTTTTGCCGTCCCATTTAACGATTGAGCGGGATGCGGTAAAAGGGACAAATTCATAGGCACCGAGTTCAGTACCCTTCTGGATAATCAATTCGAGCTTATCCCCTTTGGGCAGACCGCTCGCAATCACGACATGGACCGGAAGCTCCGTGGTCCCTTCCTCCCATTTTACAACGTGTGCCTCAACAATTTCAGCGGTAATTTCTGCAATCTGGCAAACCGCGCTTTTGCCCTTAGGCGTGACGCAGATGATTTCGTCCCCAGCCTTCATCCTCATAACACGGACAATGTGATGATGATCATCACCGGTAATATTGAATTGTTCCATATTCTCTTGTTCATCAATAAAATAACGCTGCACCACAGCACCTGCTTTCTGAAAAGCGCAAGCGCCTTGGTCATCCCCGACAAGCGCTGGAGCTAGACATTTCTCAGATTTAAGACAAATGATTAAAAAAGACAGAAAAAAGGGGTTATGCTTTTCCCCTTTTTTCCACATTATTTCTTTTTAGAGATGATCGCAACCCAGTCTTCCATAGAAATGATCTCTTCTATTTCAAAACCTGCATTGATCATTGCATCCTTAACGACTTCTTTCTTCTGCTGAATGATTCCAGATGTGATGAAATATCCACCTTGTTTCACGATCTTGCCGGCATCGTCAGCAAAGCGGAGAATTACTTCTGCAAGAATATTTGCTACTACAATATCCGCTCCTTCTGCTACACCATCCAGAAGATTGTTTTGTGAAATAGTTGCAACATCGTGGACTTTGTTCAGCTTGAGGTTAAGTTTCGCAACCTGTACAGCTACATCATCCAAATCCATCGCTTCTACTTTTTCAGCACCCAGCTTTGCCGCTGCAATACTGAGAACACCTGAACCAGTTCCAACATCCACGACGCGGTCACCAGGCTGGACTGTTCTTTCCAGCGCCTGGATACACATTACCGTTGTCGGGTGGGTCCCTGTTCCGAATGCCATACCAGGGTCAAGCTCAATGATCAATTCATCCGTGGTGACTGGAGTGTAATCCTCCCAGGTTGGCACGATCGTGAATTTCTCGGAAATTTTCACAGGATTATAGTATTTCTTCCAGGCAGTTGCCCATTCTTCTTCGTTCACTTCACTGATTGAAACTTTATTCAACCCGATATCAATATTGTAGATAATCAAGTTATTGATTGCTTCTTTTATTTCATCTACTGTCTCACCCAAGAAACTATTTACAGGGAGGTACGCTTTTACAATGACTCCTTCTTCCGGATAATCGTCTGGATTAAGCTGGTATATTTCTCCGAACTGGTCCTCTCTCTCCTTTTCAAGCTCCAGCGGATCTTCGATAACAACTCCGCTTGCACCTGCTTCATGCAGGATATTGGAAATCGGCTCAACCGCTTCATTTGTAGTTAAAATGCTGATTTCAGACCACTTCATTTATACCAGCTCCATTCGATTAATCACCTTTAAAGGCACGTTTTACTTTTGAAAAAAAGCTTTCCTCCTGCTCTCCAAGAGGGGACTGTCCGCTTACTTCGGCAAAGTCACGGAGCAGCTGCTTTTGTTTTTCAGACAGCTTTGTCGGAGTTATGATTTTAACCAAGACATGCTGGTCTCCAGTACCATATCCGCGGACATTCGGGACACCTTTGCCCTTCAGGCGGAATTTAGTACCCGTCTGTGTACCAGCAGGAACTTTCAATTTTACTTTGCCATGCAGTGTAGGGACTTCAACTTCATCCCCAAGGCTTGCCTGGACAAATGTGATTGGCATTTCACAATAAATATCATCGCCATCACGTTCAAAGAATTCATGCGACCTTATATGGAAGACAATATAAAGATCTCCTGAAGGTCCGCCATTGATTCCGGCTTCCCCTTTTCCTGCTACTCTCAACTGCTGGTCATCATCGACACCAGCCGGGATTTTAACATGAATCTTGTTTCTTCTAGTAACCTTACCGGTACCTGAACACGTTGTACATTTTTCTTTGATTTCCTTACCTGTTCCGTTACAGTAATGACACACCCGGCGATTAACAATACGTCCAAATGGCGTGTTTTGTTCAACACTCATCTGACCGCTGCCATGACAGTGTTTACATGTATCGACTTTAGTACCCGGTTTAGCACCAGTTCCATCACAAGTGTCGCATTCTTCTTCACGAGGAATCTCGATATCTGTTTCCTTGCCAAATACAGCTTCCTCGAACTTTAATGTCATTGTGTACTGAAGATCTGCACCCTGTCTTGGCGCATTAGGATCACGGCGTCTGCCGCCTCCTCCGCCGAAGAAGGAATTGAAGATGTCTTCGAATCCGCCAAAACCGCCGCCAAAATCCCCGCCGCCGCCAAATCCCTGGTTAGGGTCGACATGGTCAAACTGGTCATATTGGGCACGCTTCTGATCGTCACTAAGGACCTCGTATGCTTCTTTTACTTCTTTGAACTTTTCATCTGCTCCCGGCTCTTTGTTGATGTCCGGATGGAATTGTTTAGAAAGCTTACGGTAAGCCTTCTTTATTTCATCCTTCGAAGCCGAATTACTGACTCCGAGGACTTCATAGTAATCCCGTTTACTCATGATTACCACTCCCGAATCTTTTCACATAAAGATAATTCTAACATTCCCGTACATCCATACGCAATATTTAAAATATCTCGATATGCGTTTATTTTGTTTCTGTATTGGACCCAGTCCGTTACCCCTCATAAAATCAAAAAGCCAAAGCCAAGTATGACCTGACTTTGACTTTTTGGTTGCTATAAGAAATTATTTTTTATCGTCGTTTACTTCTTCGAACTCTGCGTCTACGACATTGTCGTCTTTTGCAGAACCTTCTTGTCCTTCTGCGCCTTGCTGTGCCTGCTGTTGCTTGGCAGCTTCTTCGTAAAGCTTGACGCTTAGGTTTGTAACGATTTCTTGAAGAGCGTCCTTCTTAGTGCGGATTTCTTCAATTTCTCCCTTTTCAATTGCAGCCTTCAGCTCGTCTTTTGCTTCGTTCGCTTTCTTGACTTCTTCTTCATCTACCTTGCCTTCAAGGTCCTTCAGAGTCTTTTCAGCAGTGAATACTAGCTGGTCAGCTTCGTTGCGAAGTTCGACTTCTTCTTTAAGCTTTTTGTCAGCTTCAGCGTTCTCTTCCGCTTCTCTTACCATGCGGTCGATTTCATCATCAGAAAGTCCAGTAGATGACTTGATTGTGATTTGCTGTTCTTTGTTTGTGCCAAGGTCCTTCGCACGCACATTTACGATACCATTTTTATCGATATCGAATGTTACTTCAACCTGAGGTACTCCGCGTGGTGCTGGAGGAATATCAGTTAATTGGAAGCGTCCGAGCGTCTTATTGGCAGAAGCCATTGAACGCTCACCTTGAAGCACGTGAATATCAACCGCAGTCTGGTTGTCAGCAGCTGTTGAGAAAACCTGTGACTTTGAAGTAGGGATTGTTGTATTGCGATCGATCAGCTTTGTGAATACGCCGCCCATTGTTTCGATACCAAGTGAAAGCGGAGTAACGTCAAGAAGAACGACATCCTTTACATCCCCAGAGATAACACCGCCCTGGATCGCTGCGCCCATTGCTACAACTTCATCAGGATTTACACCTTTATGAGGTTCTTTCCCAGTTTCCTTTTTAATAGCTTCTTGTACAGCTGGGATACGTGTAGATCCGCCGACAAGGATTACTTTATCAAGCTCGGATGGGCTTAAGCCAGCATCTTTTAGTGCCTGGCGAGTAGGTCCCATTGTGCGTTCAACCAACCCAGCAGAAAGCTCATCAAATTTCGCGCGAGTCATGTTCACTTCAAGGTGCAGAGGCCCTGCTTCCCCAGCCGTGATGAAAGGAAGGGAAATCTGTGTAGAAGTTACACCAGAAAGATCTTTCTTAGCTTTTTCAGCAGCGTCTTTTAAGCGCTGAAGAGCCATCTTGTCTTTCGATAGGTCGATGCCGTTTTCTTTCTTGAATTGTTCTACTAAATAATCAATGATGACCTGGTCAAAGTCGTCACCGCCAAGACGGTTGTCACCTGCAGTAGACTTAACTTCGAATACGCCATCACCAAGTTCAAGGATGGAAACGTCGAAAGTACCGCCGCCAAGGTCATATACAAGAATCGTCTGGTCTTCATCCATTTTATCAAGACCGTAAGCCAGTGCTGCGGCTGTAGGTTCGTTGATGATCCGTTCAACTTCAAGACCTGCGATTCTTCCAGCATCCTTAGTTGCCTGGCGTTCTGCATCGTTGAAGTAAGCAGGAACAGTGATAACCGCTTTTGTTACAGGCTCACCAAGATAGTCTTCAGCATAAGACTTCAAGTATTGAAGAATGACTGCTGATAATTCTTGCGGCGAGTATTCTTTTCCTTCCGCTTCAACTTTATGGTCTGTTCCCATGTGACGTTTGATAGAGATGATTGTATTAGGGTTAGTGATTGCCTGGCGTTTTGCCACTTCACCAACTTGGCGTTCGCCATTTTTGAATGCGATGACAGAAGGAGTTGTTCTGTTTCCTTCTGGATTTGGGATTACTTTCGGTTCGCCGCCTTCTAGTACGGAAACACAAGAGTTAGTTGTTCCTAAGTCAATACCGATAATTTTACTCATTTTCAAATACCTCCTGGTTCATTTATGTAGGTTCTTTTCGTAAACTTCGTTGCTTTCTCAAGCACACATCCAATCTATTCGGATGTCTCCTCGAAAAGAGCCCAGATACAACTGTTATTGGTTCACCTTCACCATAGCTGGACGAATGATGCGGTCTTTTAGCATGTAGCCTTTTTGGAACTCTTCAACAACAATGTTATGACCGAAATTCTCATCTTCAGCCTGCATGACAGCCTGATGAAGATGCGGGTCAAATTCCTTGCCAACACCTTCGATTTCTTCTACGCCTTCATTTTTAAGGGCATCAAGCAAGCTGCGGTAAACCATTTCCACTCCCTGTTTAAGGGATTTAGCCTGTTCATTATCCACATCCATCTTCAAAGCCCGCTCGAAGTTGTCGATTGCTGGCAGCAGATCGGAAATAATGCTTTGAGCTCTATATTTAGCGCTCGCTTCAAGTTCAATCCTTGAACGGCGGCGGAAGTTGTCAAAATCAGCCTGAAGGCGCAAGTAACGGTTGTCGGCTTCCTCAAGCTTCCCTTCTAGTTCAGCCACTTTTTGCTCCATTAGATCTTGAGCTGGCATCTCTTCAGTATTTTCAGAAGCTTCATTTTCAGCAAAAACTTCCTCAACCGTTTCCTCTTCCATCTGGCTGTTCAATTCTTGCTCAGTATTTCTCTCTTCTGTCACGTTAACTCACCTCCCTCAAAGTTTCGCGGCATTGTATTGCCACACTGTTCCAGAATATCTGGTTTGATTTATATTTCAACGAAGCAAATATGCTTCAGTAGAAAACACATGACGATTCAGGATGGAACGGGCTGCTCCACCCTTAATCAATATTTCCATGCCTATTTATTTTGATACAGGTCAGTCAACACCTTGGATAAATCTGTGCTGATCAATTGCAGCAAGCTGATCACACGTGAATACTCCATACGAGTCGGACCTAACACCGCGATTGTCCCCAATTTCTCTTCGCCTATTGCATAGGTCGCTGTTATGAGGCTGCAATTTTCCATCGCAGAATTATCATTTTCCGTGCCAATCCTGACGTTAATCCCTGCCGGATTTTGTTTGAGCAGCTGATATAAGCCGTCCTCATGTTCAATCATGTTCATAAGGCTCCGGATTTTCTCAACATCATTGAATTCTGGCTGGCTTAGGATATTGGTCTTGCCGCCGAAAAACACTTTTTCATGTGAAGGCAGATTGAGTGTATCCGCAATCGAATGCAGGAGAGTATCATAGCTGCTTATATGCTGGCGTAACAGCATGGCTATCTCCTTGTAAATCTTAGAGTTAAGGCTTGTTAGCGGGACTCCTGCCAGGCGTTCGTTCAGGATGTTGACCATTTTCTCAACATCAGAAGGATCGACACTTGTAGGGAAATTGAACATCCTGTTCTCAACATGTCCAGTGTCCGTCACGATGATGGCGATCGCTGTGTCCTTTGTCAGCGGAACGATCTGAAGCTTCTTCAATCTGTTGTCCTTAACAGCCGGACCTAAGACAATTGAAGTATAATTTGTCATTTCAGACAGGATTTTTGCTGACTTCTGAACGATTTTTTCCAGCTCGTATATCCGCTCGGCAAAAATCGATTTAACCGTCGCCATATCTGAATGATTGACTTTTTGAGGCAGCAAAAGATTATCGACATAAAAACGATATCCCTTCTCCGATGGTATCCTTCCAGAGGATGTATGGGTTTTTTCAATGAACCCCAAATCCTCCAAATCCGCCATTTCATTTCGAATAGTCGCCGAACTGAAATTAATTTCTTCCTTTTTCGACAAGCTCCTGGAACCTATCGGTTGAGCTGAACGAATAAAGTCATCAACAATCACCTGCAAAATAAGCACCTGACGATCTGTTAACAACATCATCACCTCTGTTAGCACTCTATAAGAACGAGTGCTAATTCTAAAAATAATTTATCAATAAACGCTGAGGATGTCAATGATTTGATACCCCAATGAATGATTGAAAGACTTCATTGCCGAGCAGGCGTCCCTGCCTTGTTAGTGAGATTTTTTCTCCATCACTTTTCAGAAGGCCTCTCTCTGACCATTCCTTTATTTGACCTGCAAATAAATTCAGCGGATTCCGCCCGAATTTTTCCTCGAATTGTCGAATCGATACACCTTCTGTCTTCCGTAGTCCGAGGAACATTTCTTCTTCCATTTTTTCCTCAAGAGTCACTTTATGCGCATCCATGATTGGAAGTTCACCTTTAGATAATGGCTCCATATATTTTTTTAATGGTCCGAAATTTGACTGCCTGGTTCCACCGACATATCCATGAGCCCCGGCACCGAACCCGTAATACTCTTCGTTGTTCCAATAGGTAATGTTGTGTCTGCTTTCGAATCCTGGGACGGAGAAATTGCTGATCTCATATTGCCTCAGCCCCCCGCTTTCCATTTGCTCCATTAGTGTTTCATACATTTCTGCTTCTGCATCCTCACCTGGGAGCGGGAGCTTACCTTTTTGCATTAAGTTGTAGAACACTGTTTTCGGTTCAATGATTAATGAATATCCTGAATAATGAACCAGCCCTAGTCCAAGGGCTGTTTGGATTGATTCTTTGAAATCCTGCTTTGTCTGCCCTGGAAGGCTATAAATCAAGTCAATGCTGATATTATCAAAACCTGCTGTTTTTGCATTTTCAATTGATTCAAACACATCCTTAGCCCGATGGCTGCGGTCAATTTTTTCCAAAAGTTCATCATTGAAAGTCTGTACTCCAAAACTAAGCCGATTGACACCGGCATTCTTCAGGATTGCCAGCTTTTCTTTTGACAAATCCCCCGGGTTGGCTTCGAAGGAATATTCCGTATTGGAGTCTATATAAAGCTGTCTGTTGATCGCGGAAACAAGCTTATCCAATTGTTTTTCATTTAAGGCTGTAGGTGTGCCGCCACCGACAAACACGGTTTCCATTACTTGCTTGTTTACCGACAGGCTCATTTCCTTTTCTAGTGCCGCCAGGTATTCATCAACTGGCTGCCCCTTCATGAATACCTTATTGAAATCACAGTAATGGCAAATATGGTGGCAGAAAGGAATATGGATGTATGCTGCTTTCATTTTTGTTCACTTCCTAATGTGGCTTTTCAGGCCAGGATTTAGATCCATTTTTCTATTGAGACGATGAATTTATTGAAAAAAGAGTCCAGAATCGCTTGCTTTACCAAGCACATCCAGCCTCCCCTGCTATTTTACTTCTTCGTATTGTTGTCGTCCATTTTTAGGACTGCCATGAAGGCTTCTTGCGGAACTTCTACAGAACCAACTTGCTTCATGCGCTTTTTACCTTCTTTTTGCTTCTCAAGGAGCTTACGTTTACGGGAGATATCCCCACCGTAACACTTCGCCAGTACGTTTTTACGCATCGCCTTGATTGTCGAACGGGCAACAATTTTCTGTCCGATTGCTGCCTGGATTGGCACCTCGAACTGCTGACGTGGAATCAGGTCCTTAAGCTTATCTACAATAATCTTTCCGCGCTCGTAAGCAAAATCATTATGGACGATGAAACTCAAAGCATCAACTTTTTCAGCGTTCAAAAGAATGTCCATCTTCACTAGCTTTGAAGGCTTGTATCCTATCAGTTCATAATCGAATGACGCATAGCCTTTCGTGCTTGATTTTAGCTGATCAAAGAAATCATAAACGATTTCAGAGAGCGGGATTTCATACACGATGCTGACGCGCGTTTCGTCCATATATTGCATATCGATAAAGATACCGCGTTTTTCCTGGCAAAGCTCCATGATTGCTCCAACATATTCATTCGGTGCCATCATTGTTGCTTTTACATAAGGCTCTTCAACACGGTCAATCTTCTGAGGGTCAGGCATGTTTGATGGGTTGTCTACCTTCAATTCAGTACCATCAGTCATGATTACATCATAGATTACACTTGGCGCTGTCGTAATCAAATCAATCTTGAATTCACGTTCGATTCGCTCTTGAATGATTTCCATATGAAGAAGTCCGAGGAATCCACATCGGAAACCGAAGCCTAACGCCTGTGAAGTTTCAGGCTCGAATTGAAGCGCTGAATCGTTAAGCTCTAATTTTTCAAGAGCTTCCCTAAGGTCGTTGAATTTCGCTGAGTCAATTGGATACAGACCGCAATATACCATCGGGTTCAAACGACGGTATCCAGGAAGTGCTTCGGCAGCTCCATTTTTCGCGTTTGTGATCGTATCACCAACACGTGTGTCGCCGACGTTCTTAATTGCCGCAGTCAGGAAACCTACATCTCCGACAGTCAATTCAGCTGCGGGAGTTGCCTTTGGAGTAAATACTCCAACTTCCGTTACTTCAAATTCTTTGCCTGTTGCCATCATTCTGACTTTATCGCCAACTTTTACGGTGCCATCGACAACACGGATATAAGCGACTACGCCGCGGTATGCGTCGTACAAAGAGTCAAAAATCAATGCTTTTAAAGGAGCTTCAGGGTCTCCTTGTGGAGCCGGAACTTTCTCGACGATTTGTTCCAGGATTTCTTCTATTCCAATTCCCGCTTTAGCAGAAGCAAGAACAGCATCAGTAGCATCAAGCCCGATCACATCTTCAATTTCATTCCTTACTCGCTCAGGATCCGCACTTGGCAAATCGATTTTGTTGATGACTGGCACGATCTCCAGGTCATTGTCGATCGCAAGGTATACGTTCGCCAATGTCTGTGCCTCGATCCCTTGTGCCGCATCGACAACAAGAACCGCTCCCTCACATGCTGCCAGACTTCGGGAAACCTCGTATGTAAAGTCTACGTGTCCAGGAGTATCGATCAGGTGGAAGGTGTAGATTTCTCCATCCTTCGCCTTGTACTTCAATTGCACTGAATTCAGTTTTATTGTTATTCCGCGCTCACGCTCTAGATCCATCGAATCCAGAAGCTGATCCTTCATTTCCCGCGCAGTCAATGCATTCGTCTTTTCAAGGATACGGTCAGCCAGCGTCGACTTACCATGGTCAATATGGGCGATAATCGAAAAATTTCGTATTTTACTTTGTCTATTAAGTCTATCTTCTCTGCTCATTGCGTTCACTCCTACTATACTCGCGCATGTACACTATTGTTGATTATATCAGCAGGAATATCAAGATTCAATAAATAATGGAGGAAGTGTCACGTTTGGGCCAGCTAGCCGAGCTGGAATGTGTCCTTAAATTGTTCACAGAAAATTAAGAACTCATTATGTAAAATGAAGTTAGAAAGGATGTGCATTATGTTTAAAAAGGATCGTTATGAATCGGAAGAATTAAGAGTATTCAAGGTATTGAACAGGCGGATGGATTTAACAGAGAAAGAGAAACAATATTATTTTAATCTCAAAAAAGGATTTGAAGGCGAGGTGATGTTTGATGGGTATCTGCGACAAATATTCATTCAATCATACATCCTTAATGACCTGCTGTTTGAACAGAATCATTCACATTTTCAAATTGATTCACTGATGATTTCTCAGATTCTCACCTACTTATTTGAAGTGAAATACTTTGAAGGAGAGTATTATTTTGATGGCGATCAATTCAAGACAATTAAAGGAAAAGAAGTTAAGAATCCACTCCTTCAGCTTGAAAGGAACGAATCTCTATTAAGACAATTTTTTAATAGTATTGGATTTAAAGTCCCCATAGAAGCCTATCTCGTTTTTGTCAATCCGGATTTCACTTTGTACCAGGCTCCTCTCAACAGGCGAATCATCCTCCCGACCAACCTCAACCGTTTTATCCACAAAATGAATAACCAAAAGTCTACTTTAAATAGCCAACATTCCAGACTGTCAGAAAAACTACTATCCTCTCATTTGACGAAATCTCCATTCACTAAAATACCAGCATTTGAATATTCCCAGCTGCGAAAAGGAGTGTTTTGCCATTCGTGCGGAACGGTTATGGAGGAATACAGCGGGGTTATACTAACTTGTAAGAAATGCGGAAAGCATGAAAATACAAAAGAAGTATTATTACGAAGTATCGAGGAGCTTCAAATTTTATATCCAACTAAAAAGATCTCTACAAATACTATCTATGAATGGTGCGGTGAAATATTTCCGAAATTAAAAATCCAGCAACTATTGAAGGAAAACTTTATCATGTCAGGTTATGGCCAATGGTCGTATTATAATTAATTTTTCCTTTCGATCACCAATGAGTAGTCATTGGTGATCTTTTTTTTACTGTAGACCATTCAGCTTTAGTAGCGTTCTTATTAGCCTAATGCTAATTACTAATTACTTCATTGGCGACCTTTTTTACCAGCATCTGATTTTCCAGAGTGCCAATCAACTCCATTGGTGAATAATTTTAACAATATTTGATTGTATGCCTGCCGATCACTTATATTAGTGATTATATTTACCATAAAATGGATTTTCACAATACCAAGCAGCTCTATTGGCAACTCATTTTACCAGCAGCTTTATCAACGTGCCATTCACCAGTATTGGTGGTTCGTTTTTCCATAAGATGGATTTTCATAAAACCAATTAGCTCTATTGGCAACTCTTTTTACTAACATCTGGATTTTGTGTGTTCTA
Source organism: Mesobacillus subterraneus (assembly GCF_020524355.2). NCBI lineage: Bacteria > Bacillati > Bacillota > Bacilli > Caryophanales > Bacillaceae > Mesobacillus > Mesobacillus subterraneus. The sequence goes on along the minus strand of NZ_CP129019.1, from coordinate 1,005,610 downwards.
ATCAACTCCATTGGTGACTCATTTTACCAGTATATGGATTATGAATGCACCAATCACCTGTATTGGTGATTCATTTTACCAGTATATGGATTATGAATGCATCAATCACCTGTATTGGTGATCATTTTAACCATAAATTGGATTTTTGTGATGCCAATCAACTCAATTGACAACTCGTTTTACCATCATCTGGATTTTAAGCGTGCTAACCAGCTATATTGGCGACCTTTTTTACCAACATTTGGATTTTAACAATAACAACCAGCTCCATCGTCAACCTCTTTTTCCCGAAATCCTGCTTAATCGAGCGGCTAATCGGCTATATAGGTGTGTCATATGTACTTAACAGCCCTATAATACAAAAACAGCGGGCTTAAGCCCGCTGCTCTACTCACTTCCCTGTAATTAAATCTACTGTTTTTTCCACAACCAGCGAGACTCCTTCTGCCAGATTTTTACCTAATGATGAAAAGAGGTTAAATGCTTTCATTTCTTCAAGTTTTTCCCGCTTTTGTTCCAAATCGTGGCTTGAAATCTCATTCCCTAAAATGGCGGTTTCAAAGCTGCCGTTTCCCTTTTCGTCGATGCTGAACGCACTTTTGAATTCAGGATCTTCGTACCCTTTCATTTTATGGATGCCTTCATTTGCCTGCTGCATGCCGAACAATACGGATATGAACATTAAAGAAGCAAGCATTAAGCTTTTAAGCATAAACATTTTCATCTCAATCACCTAATTGATTTTTTATTGGTTATCAGAAGATTCCTGCGCTGGGGCATCTACTTTTTCCGCCTGCCAGTAGAATTCACTGAACACATCTGCCAGAGCATCGGCGGACCTGTTCAATTCTTCGAATGTGTTGTCCACGCCGCCAAACTCTATTAGCAGTGCATTGCCGGACAAGTCTTGATTGAATTTGCCATTCGTCGAGGCTCCCTTTTTCTCGATGACGCCCCTGCTTAATCCCTTGCCGTACTTTTTATCGAGTAGATTGTGCAGTTCTCGTGCGAGAGCAAGGTTTTTTTCATAATTGGCATTTTCCCCTCCGATAACAAATGCCAGTTTTGCGTATGGCTTACCGTTGATTTGGATCGTCGTTTTGTCTTTTCGATACCCATCCCGGTGGATATCAATAAAGTATTGAAGATTCCGGTCTCCAGCCATCGCCGCTTCCACAACCGGCCGTGATTCCTGATAGGCTTTTCCAAATCCAAGCCCTTTCTTGTTGAGATTGGTAGCCATAACGTCCGTCTTATCTACCGTTGTTCCGATTCCGCGCTGCTCCAGACTTGACTTCAGCTGGTCGCCTATCTTCGTGACATTCACCTGTGAGTGATAGGCTTTATTCGGGTCGGTCACTCCCTTAAGATAAGGAAGATAGGATTCTCTTGTGTGTGTAAAATAAACATAAACAGCTTTTCGGTCTCCAGTGGATAGCGGAGGTGCTTCCGTATCTTCAGGATTCCCCGTATCTAAACCTTCCGTGTTTTGCAGCGCCGCTTCCTGCTCTGCTTTCAATACATCGACAGGAGGAGCGGATTCCATTGGCATGTTCGTATAATTTGTTCCTTCACCTGCGACTAGTATCTTCCCGTCAAAAAGCGAGAAACCCGGTAGTTCCCTGCCAAGCAAGCTCCGTGGATCATCCAGATTGATATTGGTAGTAAGCTTGAACATGATATTTGTGAGCTTCGGTGTCTCATATTCATCCGGGAGCGCCTGGAGGAATTGATGGTTTTCCCAACCCATTAAACTGAAAAGCAGTTGGCCATTCAGATTGTTTGCTGCCTGATTAACGGAATCCGAGGTGATCCTGTATTCAGGCTTTAGCGAAGTCATTGCTCCGCTTATGGAAAAAATCCCAATGAGAAAGAACACAAATGCTAATGCGGCTTTTACTACTTGAGTCCCTTGGACGGCTACAATTATTCCAGATCGTTTATTAAATCTCATTGTTCCACCTCTCTAATGCAAGTCTAGTAAATGTTATGACTTTGCTAGAGAAGATAGAACTTCAAATCTTTCCGTAACGAATTTTAAATAAATCTAATAGAATTTATTTTAATGTGTATACATGCCTGTATTATCCTGGTCCACCTTAGTATGCAGCGCTGAATTAAGACCGCTGGCAATCAGGTTAGCCATATCTTCGATGAACACATCCACTTCTTTAGGAGTGACCATAAGGTTGTGTCCTAAAGGAGATAGAACCTCATAAATAAGCTTCCTCTTTTCTTCATCTTCAAGTGTTCCGATCATTCCAAGGAAGGTTTGGCGATGTTCAGCTTCAGGGAGATCTTCTTCTGTCAGCTTCTTTCTTTTGCCAAAACTCATGCCCGCCGGCACAAGTGACCTCGAAGGCTTATCGCCTTCTCTCATTTCCTTGCCAAAATGCTTCAAAATGAAATCGATCGTATCACTTGTAATTGAAACCGCATCGACTACTGTTGGAACTCCAATCGCTATCACTGGAATACCTAAAGTTTCTTTGCTAATTTCCTTCCTTTTATTCCCTACGCCTGATCCAGGATGGATGCCTGTATCTGAAATCTGGATCGTCGAATTGACTCTTTCTATGGACCGAGAAGCGAGTGCATCAATTGCAATGACAAAGTCAGGCTTCGTTTTCTCCACGACGCCAAAAATAATATCAGAAGTCTCTATCCCCGTTAGCCCCATGACTCCAGGTGAAAGCGCGCTGACAGAACGGTAACCTTCTTCAACATTCTCAGGCTGGAGATCGAACAGATGCTTGGTAACAAGTAAATTTTCACATACAAGCGGCCCTAAAGCATCGGGTGTAACATTCCAGTTCCCCAGACCAACAATAAGGCAGGATGCATCTTCCTTGATGCCAGATTGCTTTATAAAATTGGCAAATTCATTGGCGAATAATTTTTCGACTTTCCCCTGCAGTTCGGTATCCTGCTGGCGAATGCCGACCACTTCGATTGTCAAATAATGCCCCTGTTTTTTGCCAAGGCTCTTTTCACCCTCCGCGGTGACCTCTACTAGAGAAATCTTTATATCATTTTCTTCTTTTTCTTTTATAATCACGCCTTCAATATGGGAGAGATTCTCCTGGGTATGTACGGTAGCTTGCTGGTCTGCCAGCACCATCTCCCTCGCTTCCACAGCCAGGTCAGTCCTGATTGAATACATGCTCAAGTCTACTGGTTCCTTCATTGTCGCATTCCTCCCAAATACAGTTTGGCTGCAATACAGCATACTATTGCCTATCTTTTCCTTTTACATAAAAAAACATTCACGATACACTAGACTTAAATTAGAGCAGAGTATTGCATTATTAACCCCTGTTTGATAAAATATCATTTGTTCTTAATAAATAAGAAATGTACTGGAAATATCGAGTTCCATAAAATCTCGATGCTTTTTTAGGAGGTGAACGGAATGCCAAACATTAAATCTGCAATCAAACGCGTAAAAACTAGTGAAGCGAGCAAAGCTCAAAACATTACTGTGAAATCTTCTATGCGTACAGCAGTTAAAAAAGCAGAAGCAGCAATCGTGAACAATGATACTGAAGCAAAAGTTTCTTTCGCTGAAGCAGCTAGCAAGCTTGACAAAGCAGCAGCTAAAGGTCTTATCCACAAAAACGCAGCTTCCCGCAAAAAAGCTCGTTTAATGAAAAAATTAAACGCTAATGGCTAATTTTAAATGCTAAATGCAAATAAAAAAACGACCTTCTTGGGTCGTTTTTTTATTTGTACATGAAAAATCATTTCCTGCCATTAATCTGGAATAATATCATTTCAATCAACATTTCTTTTTTCATGCCGCCAGTTTTCATTTGATAATCAGCATCAGCTAGAAGTTTCATGATCCTCGTCAATTCCTCATCAGAAAATGCTCCTGCCTGCCCTGCTGCCAATTTTACCCTGAATGGATGGACTTTCAAAGTACCGGCAATCTGCTGCTGGCCATAGCCTTCGCGGGCAAGCTCCTTCACCTGGTAAATCAGCCTGAATTGCCCCGTTATCACAGCAAGAATTTTAATCGGTTCTTCATTTTGTTTTAATAAATCATAATAAATCCTTAAGGCTGACTCAACATTACGGTGGACAACCTTGTCGACCAGAGAGAAAATATTCTGTTCCAACGATCTTGCAGTCAGTCGGTCGACAATTTCCCTGCTGATTGGCTCGTTTTCTCCCGCATAAAGTGCCAGTTTATCTATTTCAGACGTCAACATGAACAAATTCGTCCCTGCAAGCGTCAAGAGAAGCTCAATTGCATCTTGATCTATCACAGCTCCATTGGCTTGAGCGCGTTCTTTTACCCAGGCTTTAGTTTCCGGTTCACTCAGCTTCTTGGCTTCGATGACCGTAGCTTTTCGCTTTAACTCCTTAGTCACTTTCTTTCTTTCGTCCAGTTTCTCGTATGGAGCAGAAAAAACAACGATCGAGTATGGTGCAGGCTGTGAAAGATATTCCTCCAGTTTCGCTAAGTTATGCTCTACCTTAGCTTTTGACTTTTCCGATGTCAAAAATACAGGATTTTGGAGAATGACCAATCGTTTCTCTCCCATGAATGGAAAAGTTTCAGCATCTTCCAGAGCTGCCTCAATTGGTGTTTCTTCTAAATCGTATACCGAATAATTGAAATCTTTCTCTTCATCGTCCAAAACATTGTCCACAAGAAGCTGTTTTGTCTCATTTATTAAAAAAGCTTCGGTTCCATACATTAAATAGACAGGATCCACCTGTTTTTTGCTTATTTTTTTCCAAATGTCCAATACCACTTTTTTTCCGCTCCGTTCAATCCAGTTTCGCCATATATCTATCGTAAAGAAGCTTGGACATTTTGACAAGCATTCTAAGGGAATTGGCCTTCTATCCGGACCAATTCCCCTATTTATATTGAACGCTGAGATGTAAGGCCTAGGATACTTATATCTCAGCGGTGCATCATGGTAAGATTATTTTAGCCGCAGACGGGAAAAGTATTTGTGACAACTCTTGGTACATTGACACACATATAGGAAAGGGGCAGCAAACTCTGTTTGACTTTTCATTTACATCGCTGCGCAGAGAACACTGGATTTTTTAATTTGAATCGCTTATACTATTATAGAATTATTAGGGGGGATTGACTGTGAATCAATTCGAAGAAAATGTCCAAAGCAATCGCAATGACGCTGTTGACTCAGGTGTTGGATTCATCGTTTCTTTTGGATTCTTTGCAACAATGTTCATTATTGCTACAGTCGTGCAGTTAATCGGGAATTAATCACGGCTACATAGGATAAACTTTGGAGACTGCATTTGAAAAAATGCAGTCTCTTCTCATGTTCTTGTGATTTTCAGGGGAGAGAACTAATCGTTCTTGCTTTATACTATGGGAGTTGTTTCGTAAACGTTCCTGATTTGTCTTTAAACTTGTAACTGATTGCGCCCTGTTCATCCGTCCTGAAAATCTGCATTCCACGTTCTTCTAACCTTTTGATGACATCTTCGCCGGGATAGCCATACCGGTTATTTTTACCTACAGAAATGACTGCATAATCTGCGTTTGTTCTTTCCAGGAAAAGTTCTGAACTTGAGTATTTGCTGCCATGATGTCCTATTTTTAAAACATCTATGTCAATGTCCTTTATCTTCCTAGCCATAGAATTTTCTCCTTCGAGACCCAGGTCACCTGTAAAAAGCCACTTTTTTCCGCCAATAGCTGCGAGCAGCACAATCGACTGATCGTTTCGCTCCCCAACATTTTCACTAGGATTTAGAATTAAAAAGTCTCCTCCAGCCGCTTCCCACCCAGTGCCTATACCAGCTGCATAAACGTCTGCTCCCTTCTCATAAGCACTGTCCATGATCTCTTGCTCCAATACTGACCTCTCTTCGACACGCGGGACTATCAGCTGTTTTACGCGTATTTCCTCCAACAAAGCAGCAGCTCCCCCTATATGATCCGCGTCCCCATGAGTCAAGATCAATTTATCCACTGTCCTGATCCCTTCACTTTTTAAAAACGGAACGACGATTCTCATCCCGGGATCATAAGGAGTGCCTCTCTGCTGCCATTTTTCTTTTTCGAAACGCATGACACCTCCTGTATCAATAAGATAATTGCCCTGATTATACGGCAGCCTGATGAAGATGCTGTCACCCTGCCCGACATCCAGGAAGGTGATTTGCCCATAAGGACTTAAATAGGGCAGTAGTATTTGCAGTAATAGAGGAAGTAACGGCAAGGTAAAAAGTGATAGAGGAGGTTTTACCTTTTTAAAAATAAATCCCTCCCACCTGAATAAAAATAGTGGAATCAAAATGACCTGTACGATCAGCAAAAATGGCTCAAGCTTACCAATAATGATTGTCGAAATTGGAAGCTCAGAAAGTTTCATGGCGGAAAGGTTTACATGGTGTACGAGGTACTCGAGAAGGGACAAATAGATGGAAGGTAATGCTCCCATAAGAATCAAAACCACATAGGAAATCAACAAAAGGGGGAGCAATACAAAAGAGAAAAGCGGTACGAACAAGAGATTTGCGAAAATCGAAATTGCAGAGACTTCATAGAAAGTAGTAAGGATGACAGGGAGGCTTGAGAGCTGGGCTATAAAAGAGGCTGCAGCAGTCTGGTTTACAAACGAAGTAAAACTTTTAAGTATAACCGGTGCTGAAATGACCAGGGAGAAGCTGACCGAAAATGAAAGTTGGAACCCTGTATCAAATATGATACTCGGCTGGATCAGTGCCATTAGCATAAAGGCTGCTGAAACTGCGTCAAGCGGCGTCAGGCGGAGCGATATACGCCTTGAGCCAATCAATATGACAAGCATCGCTGCAGCTCTGACAACTGGAGGAGATAACCCAGTGATTACTGCGTAAACAGGCAGGTAGGCCATTAGCAAGATTTCGGTTTTTTCCTTCGTCACTCCCATCCTTATACAAAGAAAATATATCATACCTGTAAGCAACCCTACATGAAGGTCAGATATTGCCAGCAAATGGACAATTCCTATTTTCTGATAAGATCGTTCTGTTTCCGGATTAAAGAGTTTTCTATCTCCAAATATAAGTGCTGCAGCAAGTGCTGAGGTTTCCTCTGGAAAAGTGTCTTTGATCCTGGCAATTTCGTTATGCCTGAAGGCTTTTAATGCAGATAAAATCCCCTCGGATTGTTGATAACATGTTTCCACAGACAGTTTGTCGACATCAAAGCTCCAGAAAATATCGTTCCGTTGAAGATAATCTTTGTAATCGAATGCATTGGGATTTCTGGCAGGAGATGGACGATTGAGGGCCCCGGACGCTGCACAAGCCATTCCAGGAGTGAGAAGCGTTTGAATAACTTGTTTTTCGGTATTTGATTTGATTCTGTATTTAACAAGCAGTTCTTCGTTAGTAGGCAATGCTTTTCCATGAGCAAACAGCAAGTCACCGTCCAGTTGGATTTCATCGTAGAATAAGATCAGGAAATTTTTTTCATTGCCTGTAAAGACGGATTCAGAACGTGAATCTGAAACACCAGCAATCATAAAAATGAGGTAACAAGCCGCCATAAGTACGAGAGTGGAAGCGGGGAATTTCTTCCGTTTTTTTAACAAAATCAGGGTAAGGAAGAACATTCCCCCGTATATGAACTTATTTTCGGTTATGGTCAAAAGACCGAGTAAGGAGACAGCTGCCAGGTAAAACAGCTGCCCTTTAAGTCGATTTTGCAACATATTCTCTTTTCCTTAATTAGTTATTTAGATAAGTGCACAACCTCAACATCCCTTAAGAAAAGTTCATTGTATTTGTTAGGATAGGCACTGAGGTATACGATTCTTGTAATCCCTGACTGCGCGAGTGTCTTGGAGCATTTTTCACAAGGCTCGTGGGTTACAAAGGCTGTTGCCCCTTTCAGAAGCCCTCTGTCGGCATGGAGGACTGCATTCTCCTCTGCATGCAAGGTTCTGATACATCTTCCCTGCTCGTTTATCAGGCAGCCGACATCCTCACAGTGGTCATGACCATGTATTGACCCGTTGTAACCGGTTGATACAATGTGCTTGTCCTTTACAATGACACAGCCTACATGCAGCCTTGGACAGGTAGAACGTGTGCCAACTTCTTCAGCGATATCCAGAAAGTATTCATCCCAACTCTTTCGATCCATGCTGTAATCCCCCTTTAATAGCTCAAAAATGTACAGGTATTTTAAATAAACCCTTGCCATGTCTCTAATTTTAATACTTATCATCAAAGAGTCAATTTCAATGCAGCTATTTTACAGAAATCAAGTCTTTTAATTTTTCGAAAGTTTTATCACCAATTCCGCTGATTTCTTTTAAATCTTCGATTGATTTATACGGACCGTTCTTTTCGCGGTATTCAATAATGGCCTCTGCTTTTGCAGGCCCCTATCCCTGGCAATGTCTGCAGCTCACTGGACCCGGCAGAGTTCAGGTTCACCGTCCCCTTCCCTGCTGTCTCCCCGGCCTGTACAGGAAGGACAGCATTAACTTCCTCGCCGATATGCGGTACGTATATGGCCATTTCATCCTGAACATATAACGCAAAATTAATGGCAGCCGTATCGGCGTCCTCCTTAAGCCCTCCCGCCAGTTCAATTAGGTCAACCACCCTTCCACCCTCATTTATTTCGTAAACGCCAGGGTTTACGACTGCGCCCTTGATGTCAGCCATCATGACCAATACCACTTCATCAACTTTCGTTTCTTCTTTTTCATCACTGTATGTTTCGACATCTGCAACCTTAGCTAAAGTTCCTTCATTCATTTCGGTCAAATCATCTTTATGACCGAACGATGAATAAAGAAAAAATAATACAGCCGTTATTCCTGCAATAACATAAATTTTATTTTCTCTGATCCAGTCCACAAAGTGTCAACACCTTTCTAAATGTCATAAACTAAAACTTGAAATCATATGGATATAGGAGAATAAATGTACGAAGGAGGGAAGGGTTATGAAAATAGGGATTATAGGCACAGGGAATATGGGGAGAATTCTCGCCGAAGCTCTCATTGATGGGAATGCCGTTTCCCCTTCTTCAATGATGATTACAAATAGGACATTATCAAAAGCTTTAGAGATTCAAAAAATATATCCAGGCTTATCAGTTGGAAAAAGTGCAGCAGAAGTCGCTGAAAACGCGGATGCTATTTTCGTATGCGTGAAGCCCCATCATGTTTTGGGAGTCCTCGAGGCCATCAATCCTGTGCTCACAAGGGATAAATGTGTAATTTCGATAACAAGTCCTATTAGTGCAGGGCAAATCGAAAGCAAAGTGAATTGTTCTGTCATGAGGATCATTCCTAGCATTACAAACAGAGCGCTTGCAGGGGTATCACTCTTCTCGTTTGGAACTCGATGCACTACGGAATGGAGGGAGGCACTGTTTACCCTCTTTAAAAAGGTATCTGTTCCACTGGAGATCGAGGAGAATATCACAAGGGTGGCATCAGATATTGTCAGCTGCGGTCCAGCTTTCTTCAGTCACCTTGTCCAGAGCTTTATCAACGGAGCTGTCAAAGCAACGGAAATTGACCCTGAAACTGCCACCAAACTTTCAAGTGAAATGCTAATTGGTCTAGGAGAATTATTGAGCCAAAATCATTATACACTACAAACTTTACAGGAAAAGGTTTGTGTTAAAGGCGGTATAACAGGAGAAGGAATCAAGGTTCTTGAAAGTGAAACAGGAGATATGTTTGAAAAATTGTTTCAGGCCACACATAATAAATTCGCCAAGGAAGTTGAAAAAACCGAAGAACAATTCCGTCCTTAAAGATTTCCCTATCGGTCTTCTTAATCCTTCTTTATAAATGTGACAAATTTAGTACAAGAAAGGCTCCCGAGGAATCGGGAGCCTTTCTTATTCACTTCTTTATCATAGCAAAAAACAATCGCTCAGCTTTTGGCACTGGGGGATTCAAGGTGTAGTCCCCGGTTACCTCAATATTTGCAAAGCCTTCCTGCTCTAACCATTTTACATAGGATTGTTCGGGATATGTACGCTGGTAATGCAATTCATCGACTCGGTCATACTTTCCTGATTCTCCATCGAGAACGAAAAATGTAAGCTCATGTTCAACACTGTGAACGCCTTCCCCCTTGAAGCTATTCCAAATATAAGTGATTTCATCATCATCCCAAGTAAATGTTGCGTCAGAGAAAATATGATCCATTTTATAGACAGAATGGACATCAAACAGGAATAAGCCCCCTTTTTTCAATAGGCGGGACACTCCCTGGAATGCCAGGCGGACTGCCTGTTCATCCTCCAAGTAATTCAAGGAATCACAGAAGATGCCAACGATATCGAATTCACCTAAATCATCAAGCTCGGTCATGTCCTGCTGAAAAAATTGGATTGGCAACGATAGCGCCTGAGCTTTCGACTGGGCTACTGAGAGCATATCTGTTGATAAATCCGCGCCAGTCACATCAAAGCCTTTTTGAGCAAATCTTACAGATAGCTCCCCTGTCCCACATGCAAGGTCGAGGAGCTTCATTCCGTTCACTTGATATTTCTCTTTGTATGCCTCTACAATCGAAACCCAGTTATCATAGGGAACATCCTGCATGAGCTCATCATACAAATAAGCGAACCTTTCGTAAGACATTAATTTAGCTCACTTTGTACGTTTTCGATTGGAGCATCTCCCCATAGGCGCTCAAGGTTATAGTAGCTTCGCTCTTCTTTGTGGAAGACATGGACAACGACATCACCGATATCGATCAGCACCCATCTTGCTTCGTCAAAACCTTCCATCCTCTTAAGATTATGTCCCTGCTCTTCTGCTTTTTCCCTGATTTCACGAGCAATAGCCTGAACCTGCTTATCAGAATTCCCGTGGCAGATGACAAAGTAATCGGCAATCAATGAGATGCCTTTCATGTTCAGTACCATAATATCCTCTGCTCTTTTATCGTCTGCTGCTTTTACCGCTGTCATTAATAATTCGCGCTCACTCATTAAGTCAACCTCCTGAATTTTGTACGATGCTGTTGTATGCATTAAATGTATCTGGAAAGACCGGCTGGTTTTTCTTCATCAAAAATTGAATTGTATTTTTCATTGATTGAATCAATGCTTTGTCCAAATCATACTCTGCCAGTTCCCTGACTTCATCAACTCCTGGAAAATGGCGGCCTGGCTCAATATAATCAGCCAGATAGATGACTTTATCAAGAAGTGTCATGCCGATCCTTCCTGAAGTGTGGTAACGGATTGCATCAAGAATTTCCCTATCCTCGATTCCCGCTTCCTTTTCGGCAAGGAACGCCCCGACTGGCGCATGCCAGAGCTCGCTGTTAAACTCGAGCAGGATTGCAGGCATTTTTTGTTCCTCAATGATTTCTCTCATTTCTTCCTTCGGGCGGAATTTAGCATAATCATGAAAAATAGCAGCCAGTTCCGCTTTTTTAATATCTGCCCCATATTTCCCGGCCAGCTTGACGGCTGTCTCCATCACGCCAATAGTATGCTGATAGCGGTGTTCAGTTAATTGTGGCTTCACGACCTGAAGTGCCTGTTCACGCTCCATATAAACCATGCTCCTCTATATAAACCCTAACAGGATCGGGAAGCAGATAGCGTATGCTCCGACTGTCCCTCACTCTGTCTCTTATCATACTTGAAGAGATGTCCATTTGCGGTGTCTCTGCATAAAGAATATCATAAGGTGAATCAGTACTGTATGATGGCCTGCTGACACCCACAAACTTGACCATTTTCAATAATTCATCTATTTTATGCCATTTCGGCAGATATTCAACCATATCACCACCAATGATAAAGTGGAAATCGGTTTCTTTATACATATCTTTTAATATTTTCATCGTTTCATACGTATAAGATGGACCGCTTCTCTCGAGCTCTGCTTTCTCAATCCTGAATTGCTCGTTATCAGCAATAGCAAGCTCGAGCATAGCCAGCCTGTCTGATTGGCTGATGGGCTCATCTACTGTTTTGTGCGGCGGCACCTGATTTGGCATGAACCAAATCTCATCCAGCCCAAAAGCATGAAGCACTTCATTCGCAATAACTAAATGTCCGGTATGCGGCGGGTTGAAGGTTCCGCCTAAAATGCCAACTTTTTTCAAACAGGCACCTCCCAGTATTTATCTTGGAAGAACGATTTGCTTATTTTCACGGGACTCTTTATATAACACAATCGTATTACCGATAACCTGAACTAGCTCTGCTTTTGCACCGCGAGACAGCTGGTCAGCCACAGTATCCCTATCTTCATCACAGTTCTGCAGAATGCTGACCTTAATCAACTCTCTAGCCTCCAGCACATCTGCGATTTGCTTGATCATATTTTCATTTACCCCACCTTTTCCCACTTGAAAAATCGGAGAAAGATGATGGGCTTTCGATCTTAAAAAACGTTTCTGCTTACCTGTTAACATATGTTAGCCTCCTAAATTTCTTAAAACATTCATTTCCATTCTATCAACATCAGGAAAAATCCCTGTCCATATCTCAAAAGCAAGCGCTCCCTGGAACACAAACATACCTAATCCATTCTGGACTGCAGCTCCCATCCTCGAAGCTTCTTTTAAAAACTTTGTTTGCAATGGATTATAAATTATATCACTAACTATCGTATTTTGGCTTATGTTTTCAGGAGAAAGCGGCAAACTTTCTGTGTCTGGCACCATACCAATGGAAGTTGTCTGTATGATCAGCTGATATTCTGCAAGTAACTTTACAGCCTCTTCCCGGCCTAAAACCTTTGATTTCACTTTGAAAGGACACGAGTTTACAAGCTCTTCAGCTTTTTCAGGAGTGCGATTATACAAGTCAATTCGCTCGATCCCAGCCTGTGCCATCGAAAAGTAAATGGCTCTTGAAGCACCACCTGCACCAATAATCAAAGCTGATCTTGAACCAAGATCAGCAGCCATATATTCAAGCCCTTTAACAAAACCAGGACCATCAGTATTATAGCCTACCAGTAGGCCATTTTCATTTTTGACTGTGTTGACCGCTCCTATTGCCCTTGCCAACGGATCGACTTTATCCAGGTGAGCGATGATATCCGTTTTATGCGGAATGGTTACATTAAATCCACTTACACCCAGCGCTTTCAAGCCTTTCACGGCATCCGCAAGATCCCCTCTACTCACACGGAAAGGCAAATAAACTGCATCTATTCCATAAAAATCAAATAAATCATTGTGCATGGCAGGAGACATCGAATGTGCGATAGGTTCTCCGATAACGCCGAACAATTTTTTCATTCCGCCTCCCACCCTTTCTCTTTATATCTGCCAAACAACGAATTCTAAATAAGTGACCTTCTCAGCATAACATGAACGCCTTTAGGAACATGCGCCGCGATTTTTGCTCCCGCCTCATTGACCGTTACCCAGCCGAGTCCTGAAAACACAACATCGGTTTTGGCTTCCTTAATTGTGAACTCATGTCGGACCAATTCAGGGAATTCATCCATCTGCTCACGCCGCGGAGGTGTCAGAAGCTCACCTGCATGATTCTTATACAGTTCATCCGCATTATCAAGCTTTGTTCGATGAATGTTGATTTCATTCGGCACATAGCATGAAAAAGACCTTCTTCCACCTGATATATAATCGAAACGAGCCAGCCCGCCGAAAAACAGCGTCTGTTCTTCGTTTAATTGATACACCTTAGGCTTGATTTCTTTTTTAGGGGTGATGAATTTCAAATCACGCTTATCCACATAGTGGGCCATCTGATGATGGTTGATGATCCCTGGTGTATCAACAATCGCTTTACCGTCCTCAAGCGGTATTTCTATCATATCAAGTGTAGTTCCAGGAAAGTGAGAGGTAGTGATCACATCGCCTTCCCCTGTCACTTCCTTGATAATTCTATTGATAAAAGTGGATTTCCCTACATTTGTACAGCCTACAATATAAACGTCCTTGCCATTGCGATATTCATCAATTGCCGCAGCTGCTTCCCGGATATTTAATCCTTTCGCAGCACTGACTAGGGATACATCAATTGGATTCAGTCCCAAATCCCTGGATTCCTTCTTCATCCAGTCGATCAGCTTTCGCTGCTTGACCGATTTAGGAACAAGATCCGCTTTATTGCCAATCAATAATACTGGATTCTTTCCCGCAAAACGCTGAATCCCTGGCAGCCAGCTGCCATTGAAGTCAAATATATCAACAATCTTAACAATCAGGGCATCCTTGTTGCTAAGTTCATTTAAAATTTTTAAGAAGTCGTCATCCGTCAGGCTGACATCCTGAATCTCATTATAGTTTTTTAAACGGAAGCACCTCTGGCATACCACAACTTCTTTTTCTAATGAAGAGGCGGGAGCATACCCTAATTCCTCTGGATTTTCCGTCTGGATTTTTACACCACAGCCTGTACAGTTAAATTGCTCACTCAAATCTTAGTCCTCCCAATTCATCTTTCCATGTTTCCTGAACCAATTCAAAATTCTTCTTTCTACTCTCCTGTTGAATCTAGTAACAAACCCATCCGTCTGGGCAACTGGAACGACGAGGATCGTATGGAAGCCGCCCCTGTTGCCTCCTAGGACATCAGTCAACAGCTGGTCACCAATCACGACCGTCTCTTCCTTCCGGAGCCCCATTTGTTTTACAGCTTTATGGAAGGCACGGCTCATCGGTTTTCTGGCTTGAAATATAAAAGGTATATGAAGGGGATCCGAAAAGGATTTAACCCTCTTCTCATTATTATTAGAAACAATGGTTACTAGTATTTCGTTTTTCCTCATATTATCAAACCACTCGATCAGCTTTGGCGTCGCAAGCAGCCGGTCCCACTCAACGAGTGTGTTATCAAGATCTGTTATGATGCCCTTCACACCTTTGTCCTTTAGGCTTTCGGGGGTGATTTCAAATATACTTTTCACATGCTGATCCGGCAAAAAATGCTTTAGCAATTTCATTACACCTCATTAATTAAATTCCTATCATACCGTTAACATCATACCCAATTTTATCCTCGTATTCAAAACAAACATTTAAATGGCCAGGAAATAATGAAATATACACGATAACGGTCGACAAAAACAACATTTATTCGCTTAGCTTCAACTTTTTTTAAAATAATCCAAAAAACTTTTCGACAAAATCCAACGATTTCCAATCCTGTGGATAACCTTATTCACATAACACACATTGATTTTATTAATAATTTCCCATTTATAAACAAATTAATCACAGGTTATCCACTGCCAATTGTGGATAATTAGAACAGTTGTTCTCCGTGATTCATTCTGCTAGAGTAAGGATAGAACGAAATAACTTACAATTATATGCAATTAGCATCTGTTTTAGAAGATCCTTTTGGGGGTGAATGACTGGAATGCGTAAACTGTCGGACGAGCTGTTGGTCGAGTCTTATTTTAAAGCAAGAGAGTTGAATTTAAGCTATGAGTTTATTCGTTTGATTGAAACGGAAATCCACCGGCGTTCATTATCTAACCGAATTAAAGCTACATCCTGACAGCCCCCTAAAAGGGCTTTTTTTTTGCACCAAGAGCTTCATAAACCTGTGCCCTTCAGTCTTCAGCCTTGTCCAATAAGCGTCCCGATTTTTTCTCCATACTTAATATGATGTGGAGGAGCTATTTCAGGCATCAGGTTAATCGTACCTTTTTCGAACAGCAATACCACAGTCGAACCGAAGGTGAAGTATGCCATTTGGTCACCTTTCTGCAGCTTCGATCCATCATGTGTTGTTTCAATCGAATTAACAAACATAGCCCCTACTTTAATAACAGCTGTCATGCCAGCATTATGCCTGATTTCAGTAATCTTCCGGTAGTTTTTTGACAACGGGTAGTTCCCATATTTCAATCCCATTTTATTTACAGGGTATGACTTTCCTCCCAAAGTCCATTGATTGGTTACCTTTCCAGTTACCGGGCTGTGGATTTGATGGTAATGGCTTGGACTCAGGTAAAAGATCATATAAGTACCCTGGTCGTACCTGACCATGGCTTCATCACTTCCAAGCATCTCAGAAATAGAATAAACCTTTCCCTTTACCAGTATTGTTTTATCAGCCTCGATTTGTCCAACCTCTTCGATTACTGAATCTACTGGACTAACCACTGACAAAGGATCCTCATCTATTTTCCTTGCGCCATCTTTTAGGTTCCTGATGAAAAATTGATGAAGGTTTTCATACTCCCCGATTGGCTTCTCCATTTCCTCCTGGTTGATGTTATACGTTTTAGCAAATGAAGGAACAATTCTTCTGCTGCTATTTGATTTTGCGAATTTATGCAAAATGGCAGAAGTCCACTTCCCATTTGTCAATTCTATAAGCATTCGATATATAGATTGGAACAATGCTCTTCCCTCCGATTATTATTCAAGTGTTTGCATAGCTTAATTTTTATTTCGCGATGATTAATCTAAAATTTCAAAAACTACTAAAAGAAATCTTTACGAAATAGCATAATCAGCTTAGAATTATATATTATTATATAATAACCCAATGTGCTAGTTCCCTTTTCTGATTAGGCTATTTTCGTAAGGGTAGTTGTTAAAATCTAAAGCAGATTTTAACGTTATATAAAGCCGTATTGCTGGTCGATATTAAGTGTGTATGCTCTTTTCTCATTAGAAAGAGTCAAGTGTTGAAAGAAAAAAGGTTATTAAATCTTATTTTGTATTCAATATCAACAAGGTTTGAGAAAAGAGCCTCTGATTATGAGGAGTGAAATGATATGTTTCTGCATGATGTAGTGGACTCAACAGTCAAGAAAGTAAAATCCCAGACAGCCAATCTTCTGACATTGGCGAATCTTAGTTTAGGTGGATTCGCGATTATCGTTGCCATCCACGGAAATCTGAACTTAAGCCTCCTTTTGATTTTCATTGCTGCCCTTGCTGACCGATTTGACGGCATGGTAGCCAGAAAACTTCATATTGAGTCAGAACTTGGAAAGCAGCTGGATTCCATGAGTGATATTATATTATTTGGAGTTGCACCTGCATTATTAATCTATCAGGGAATTTTATCCGATTTTGGCGCTCCTGGAGCATTCTTCATCGTATTCTATATTGGCTGCGGGGCCTTCCGCCTTGCACGATTCAATATTACAGAGAATACAGGGTATTTCACAGGAATGCCGATTACTGCAGCAGGCGTGCTGGCAACGCTTAGCTTCTTGGCTATTCCTCACCTTCCGCCTCAGACATTCCTATTCATTATGATGGCTCTCAGCCTGTTGATGATCAGTCCCTTCAAGCTGAGAAAAATGTAAAAACCCAGCTTCATGGCTGGGTTTTTGTATATTTTAGAGATTATAAACCTGTCTAATTCTCTTAAATAGTCGAAAACTGGTTTTTCCTCTCTGACAAGCTGATTACTCCTCGGTCAAAGCGATAAATTCCTCGACATCCTCCACGCACATGCGGACAGCTTTTTCCCAGAAATCCTTTTGCGTTAGGTCGACGTTCAGATGCTTTTGGGCGAGGTCCTCGACTGTCATAGATGCTGAGTCCTTCAATAGGGCAATATATTTCTCTTCATACCCCTTGCCTTCTTCCTGTGCTAACGCATAAATCCCAAGAGAGAATAAATAGCCGAAAGTATAAGGGAAGTTATAGAAAGGTACTCCTGTGATGAAGAAGTGAAGCTTTGAAGCCCAGAATAAAGGATGGTACTCTTCCAGTGCACCGCCATATGCTTCTGACTGTGCCTTCTTCATTAATTCACCCAGTCTTTCTGTGGTGACAACACCCTCTTTGCGCTCTTCATAGAATTTCGTTTCAAACAGGAACCTCGAATGAATATTCATCAGAAGCGCTACCGACCGCTGAATTTTATCTTCCAACAGACTGAGTTTCTCTTCTTTTGTTTTCGCGTTCTTGACGGAAGCATCGGAAACAATCATTTCAGCGAAAGTAGAGGACGTTTCAGCAACATTCATTGCATAATTGCGATTAAGCAAGTGTAAATCGCGCATTGCATAGGTATGGAAACCATGTCCAAGCTCATGTGCAAGTGTAGATACATTGGAAGGAGTGCCTGAGTAGGTCATGAAAATCCGAGATTGGCTGCTTTCCGGGAAGAATGTGTGGAAACCTCCTGGAGCTTTACCAGGACGATCTTCCGCTTCAATCCAATTGTTTTCAAACGCCATCCTTGCAAAGTCAGCATTCTCCTTGCCAAACCTTTCAAAATTATCGACGATAAAATCTGCACCTTCCTGATAGGACATTTTCGATTCCGTACTGCCTATCGGTGCATCTAAGTCGTACCAGCTCAGCTTTTCCAGCCCAAGAAGCTTTGATTTGCGATGCAGGAACTGAACAAATGGCTCCTTATTGTCGGAAATGACCTCCCACATGGCTTCAAGCGTTTCTTTTTTCATTCGGTTAATGTCAAGGGGCTCTTTCAATACATCCTCCCAGCCACGAAGTTTATAGACATTCAAGCGAAAGCCTGCAAGATGATTAAGCGTCTTCGCGAAGGCTTCCTCATTCTCTCCCCATGCTTTTTCCCATTGAGCAAACACTTCTTTCCGGACGGACCGATCAGGATTGGAAAGCTTATTGGCTGCCTGTCCCACTGAAAGGCTTTCCCCATTAAAGTTGATTTTCGTGTTTCCTACAAGAAGGTCGTACATCTGGCCCCAGCCATGATAGCCGTCCACACTCAATGCATTGATGACCGATTCTTCTTTTCCGGAAAGCCTTTCCGCTGCCCGTTCGCGACGTTCTGTAAGCACAAAGCGCAGCTCCTGTAAAAGCCCATGCTGAACAAGCTCACTCCAGACAGAATCCGAAAAACTGGATAACTTCTTGTCAAATATCGTAAGTGCTGTCTGTAAGGACGCACTAAGTTCCGTAACAGCTGCTTTTAATTGTCCGGCCTTCTTATCGTTTGTATTTTGAGCATCCAGACAGCTGACAAAAGCTCCTGCCTGCCTTACCTTCCTTGCCGCTTTATCAAACATTGCAACGAGGCCCTCCAGCCTGGACCCTTCGCTTTCATGGTCAGCAGGCTGCCAGCTTTCAACTTCCTTTTTGAATTGCTCTATTTCCGCTCCTGCAGCCTTCAGGTGTGCAGCAAATTCCGGCGAAGCACTTCCTCCTTCAAAAAATACGTCTAAGTCCCAGACTTCCGAGTATGTATTGGTCATTGAATTGATCCCCCTTTTTTCTACTATATTATTATAATGTTATTTTTCTAAAATTTCTATTTTTTCAATGATTATCTAAAAAGATGTAACTAAAAGTTATGAAGGGGAAAATTCTGGACGTAAAAAGGTTTATCCCATTCTTAGGGATAAACCTCTTTCCCTTCTAGCAGTAAAAATACCACCATCCGCCAAAAATCAGGACGATTACGAGCAGGATGATGAACAGTGCAAACCATACACCACTTCCTCCGTAATAACCCGGATAACCGCCATAGGGTGCACCGTATGGTGGATAGTAACCGTAAGGCATACTTTCACACTCCTTTTCTGTATCCTATTATTATTTTATGGGATTCTGTCCATTTTGGTTTGGGCTTTTTGCGAACCTTTAAAAAAATCACAGGGCTTTACAGGGTCAACATGATAAATGAAAGACATCAAAAGTGCACGGTTTTTCCAAACTTTTCGTGTAAGATAAACTCAAGAATATTTTTCAAGGGGGTTTTTTATATAGCCACGATTTTGTTAGTAGATGATGAAACGCGCATGCTTGATTTGCTTGCTCTGTATTTAACACCAGCAGGATTCACTTGCATGAAAAAAACTTCCGGCAATGAGGCCATAAGCTTCCTGGAGGACAACCATGCTGATCTCGTGTTGCTCGATGTTATGATGCCCGAGATGGATGGCTGGGAGACATGCACTGAAATCCGCAGGCATTGGAAGGATATACCCGTCATCATGCTTACTGCCAGGAGTGAGAAGCCAGACGTTGTCAGAGGGTTGAAAATAGGAGCTGATGATTATATAACCAAGCCTTTTGATGAAGGTGAATTAATTGCAAGAATCGAAGCAGTACTTAGGAGACACTCTGTCAAAAGCCCACTGGTCGATTTCAATGGCTTGAAACTTAACACGGAATCCTATGATGTACAGTATAATGACATTCTCATTCCTCTTACGCCTAAGGAGTTTGCCTTGCTGAGCCTATTTTTGCAAAACATTAATAAGGTTTTCACAAGGGAACACTTAATTTCAACCATTTGGGGATACGGTGTCGATACCGAAGACCGTACAATAGATTCACATGTAAGGAACCTTAGAGATAAACTTCGTAAATCAGGTTTTGCTGTGGACGAATTTTTGTCTACTGTTTGGGGCGTGGGCTATAAATGGATGAATTAGTGTTTGCATTTTGATCTAAAAGGTTTCATTCATAATCCTTTGGTTAAAAAGAATTAATAGTGACGTTAACTATGGTTAGGAGGATTATAGAATGGAAACTTTATACGATCGTCTCGGCGGACAAGATGCCATTTCAAAAGTGGTCGATGTTTTTTACGAAAAGGTATTGGCGGATGAAACAGTCAATAAGTTCTTTGAAGAAACGGATATGGAAAAACAGCGCAGACACCAATCATTGTTTATCAGCTGGGCATTGGGCGGACCTAATCAGTATTCCGGAAGAAGCATGGAGCTCGCGCATAAAGGCATGAACCTGAATGATGAGCACTTCGGCGCCATAGCCAATCACCTTGCTGCCAGCCTGAGGGAATTCAATGTATCTGAAGATGATATCAATCAAGTATTGGAGAAACTGACAGGCATGAAGAATGATATTCTATATAAATGAAGCTAAGGAGAGGGAAAATTCCCTCTCCTTTTATTTGTTCAACTGTTTCGGCAGATTTTGCAGGAAGGAGATCATTAATGTCATGCCTTCTCTTGTTTCTTTCTGAGTGACAGCCTTCATCAACTGCATGGATGATAACGGCTCTTTATCCTTTGTTTCCTCTTGAGCATTATGGAACGCAGTTAGCATACCTTCTACCAGATCAATGGCACCCAGCTGAACGAACGAATCTGCTATTTCTACACCTTTGATTGCTTTCTCAGCCATATCCGTAACCATCGGTCCAGTCATGGCACCCTTCATAGCCGCTGCCATATCTGCAAGCTGCATCAAGGATTTCAATACACCAGTTTCTTCCATGCGTTTTACTTCCATTAAAGTACGCTCGAGGTTCTCAGCCACCTCAGGAAGGACTTTTAATAAAGAAAGCGTTTCAGGCTGAAGCAAATCATCAGCCATCTCAACCATCTTTACGCCTGTCTCGGCGATCGTCGAGACCATTTCCCCGGTTACAGCATTCATGGCTGCATCGGTGAAGCTGACAAGTTTATGTTGAGCATTCTGCTCCGCTTGAGGTGTTTCTGTAGCCATCTCAACCACCCCTTCTATAAAATCCCTTTGGCATTTAACCAGTAAAGCTCATTGTATACTGCTTTGAACCAATGCAGCAGATCAGAAGTTTCTGCTGGCTGCGGAGGGTTGTTGTAGTCAAATGTAATCATGCTCGCATCTTCAAGGCTGTTCTCAAGGAAGCAAGCTACCTTACCATTGTATACAGCTGTTTCCGGGCGACCAGTCAATCTGCTGATGATATTTGCCACAAGTGATTCAGATTGGTAGTGTGCAGTTGAACCAGCTTTGCTGATTGGAAGGTTCGTAGCGTCACCAATGACGTATACATCATCCTGGTCAATCATTTTCAATGTTGTACGGTTTGTTGGAATAAAGCCGGACTCATCTCCAATACCAGAATCCAATACTGCTTTTGCGCCAGTATGGGCTGGGATCGTAATCAGCATGTCATAATGGTGTTCCGAACCATCCATTGTGATGGCCACTTTGCGCTTCGGATCCACTTCTTCAAGATTGAAGAATGTTTCGTATTTGATATCGCGCTTTTCAAACTGCGGAAGTGCCCATTCTGCAACTGGAACCAATGAATGGATTCGTCCGATAGGATAAGAATATTTGATTTCAATATCCTTGCGTCGGCCATTCTTCCGATAGTAGTCATCAAGCATCAATGCCAGTTCAAGCGGAGCAGCAGGACATTTATGCGGCACGTCAATCGTGATCAGGATTTTCCCTTTTTCCATCGCTGCAAGATCATCGCGCAGGCGTTC
The DNA here is from genome assembly GCF_020524355.2 of Mesobacillus subterraneus. Taxonomy (NCBI): domain Bacteria; kingdom Bacillati; phylum Bacillota; class Bacilli; order Caryophanales; family Bacillaceae; genus Mesobacillus; species Mesobacillus subterraneus. Next base: position 983,516 of record NZ_CP129019.1, on the reverse strand, counting down.
TGCGCCATCAAGCGTATAGAAATTATGCGCTCCTTCTCTTAAGCCGGGTACACTGTCAAGGTCTGGATGTGATCCAGTCGCGACAACAAGATAGTCATATTGATACTGCTTCTTTCCTTTGACCATTTTCTTCTCGACATCGATTTTCTCTACATCATCATATACAAGGTTTACATGTCGATGAACAAGTGCTTCCTGTTTTCTGATGAAGTGCTCAGATGGCTTTTCATTGAAAGCGATGAATAAGTATCCTGGCTGGTAGATATGCTTTTCAGTATTGGAAATCAAAGTGACTTCGACTTCACGCTTCTTGATTTCATCTCCAAGCTGGCGGGCTAATCTGTTTGCGACCATTGTTCCCGCGCTGCCGGCACCAAGAATAACAATTTTCTTTGTCATTTGGTCCACACCTCTTTATTGGATTCTTTGATGAAGGCTGTTAGCTGAACAAACAGCGATCGATTACTTTGCCTTTTTAACAGCGATTTTGAATTCATCGCCTTCATTTTCGAGGTAGGCAATTTCGTGGCCCATTTTATTTACCCACTCAGGGATATCGACTGCTGACCCTTTATCAGTGGACAGTACTTCTACAACATCTCCGACTTGTGCTGTCTTGATTCCTTTTACCAATTCCATTAAAGGTCCTGGGCAATATGCTCCTCTGGCATCGATTGATTTAGTTACTTGTACTTCACTCATGATTTTTCCTCCTATATAGTGATGTTTTGTGTTAAAATTAGAAAAGATTTTTTATTTTTGCATGAAGGGGAAAAGGATGAAAGGCCTGCACGCCATATCACTTTTTCCTGCTTCAGCAGCCTACATTGTAATAACTGTTGCACCTTGAGTCATACCAAGGAATTTAGTAACCCCGATTACACCATCAAACACATCAATCATGTCTTCTTCTTGCCAATCCATGATATCCATCGCTAATGCGCAACCGTAAATATTAAGCTCTCCCATATCCTTGCCTTCCTGTAAAAGTGAATCGAACAATGGGATTTTCTTTGCCAGCATTTCCTTGCCAATAGTTCCAGTAATGAAATCAGTCGTTTCAAAGCTGTCTTTGCGGAAAGATTTCAATGCGTTCATTGTCACGAATACATTGACTGTCATTCCTGACATTGATGCAACTGAGCCTACAAGTGCTCCTGCATGCAGCTTTTCTAGATCTTCCGATAATAAGATGACCGCTAAAGATGGGGCTTGTTGTTCCATGATTTTTTCCTCCTAATAATTTCGAATGAATTTTCTTTACACCTAAATTATACCCATACCCCTACCTCTATGTCTGTTTCTTTTATGTGAACGTTCTTAGTCTAAAAAGTGACAAAACAACGCGTTCACAGAATTAACTATTGATTCTTGAAAATTGTTTTTGGATTAAATTCCCAAACCAAAATATTTAATTGGACAGACACAATCCAGCCCTTTAAGACATAGGAATTTATTATAGGCGAAAGCCTAAAAAAGCGGGGGTGGAAACATGTCGGGCATACTAACAGCACTCGGCTACTTAGTTAAAGAAGTGATCCTTCTTGTTTCGTATGTTAAAAACAATGCATTTCCTCAACCGTTATCTGCAGCTGATGAGCGGAAGTACTTAAGGTTGATGGCAAATGGTGACCCACACGCAAGAAATATGCTGATTGAACATAACCTGAGACTTGTCGCACATATCGTGAAAAAGTTTGAAAACACTGGCGAGGATTCGGAGGATTTGATTTCTATCGGGACAATCGGCCTGATCAAGGCAATCGAAAGCTATTCGGAAGGCAAAGGAACCAAACTGGCAACATATGCTGCTCGCTGCATTGAGAACGAGATTCTAATGCATTTGCGGGCATTGAAGAAGACTAAAAAGGATGTTTCATTGCATGACCCTATCGGCCAGGACAAAGAAGGAAATGAAATTTCACTGATCGATGTCCTGAAGTCTGAATCAGAAGATGTCATTGATACCATCCAGCTCAATATGGAGCTGGAAAAAGTGAAGGAATATATCAATGTCCTCGATGAACGTGAAAAAGAGGTCATTGTTGGCCGCTTTGGCCTTGATTTAAAGAAGGAGAAAACGCAGCGGGAAATTGCCAAAGAGCTTGGCATCTCGAGAAGTTATGTATCCCGGATCGAGAAGAGGGCATTGATGAAAATGTTCCATGAGTTTTATCGGGCGGAGAAGGAAAAGAAGAAGAATAAGGGACAATAACAAAGATTTGGACATTTGCTTAACGGGTTCTGATACCTTTCTCAAACATCCAAAATGCACTTTAAAATGACCATCAATTTGCATGTTAAGTTGATGGTCTTTTTTTATTGATATAACGTTAAAATTATATTAATAGGCTCTTGATGATTACGGTCATAAGAATTTACCACCCGTGCCATCTTTTTTACCACTCAATGACAGAAAATTTACCACCAAATGCCAAGCTCTTTACCATACACATTTCAATAGAATACCCCTGCCTATTTGACCAGTGGCAGGGGTATTCCATTAATTTTGAAAGCTTTATTTTAACGAGGATAACTTTTGTCTTAGTATTTTGTTTTCCTTCTCTAGCTGTATAATTCTATCCTTAATCTCTTTGTTCTCCTGAATGAGCCTACTTATCTTTGTTTCATCATTTATTCCAATCTCGTATGAGCTGCCTTTCCAAAGTATTTCGAGGAAATCATAAACATCATCAAGACCGATTCTGTAAACTCTATTTTCATGCTTCGCTTTTATTTTCCCCTCTATAGCCCATTTCTTTACTTCATGAAACTGACATTCTATTCCGCAAGATTGTAAGATTTCGGTGGCTTCCCGAACCGTTAATAACTCCCTCATCCTACACCTCTATACCCAATCCATGACGTTCCCGCATGGAAATATCCCCATCCAAAAGTAGTTGGTAAGAGTCATGAACAATGCGATCCAAAATTGCTTCTGCCATCGTTCCGTTACCCAATTTGATATGCCAACCGCTCGGATCAATTTGGGAACAATATATGGTGGAAGCAGTTTTGTGCCGGGCTTCTGTAATCTCCAACAGGATATTTGCTTCATCTTTTGAAAGATCCGAAAGTAACCACTCGTCAAGAATGAGTACATCTGTTTTTGTGTATTTTTTTATTAGCTTTCGATAGCTGCCGTCGGCAGCCAATTTAGCCAGAGACAGTTCATCCAGTAATTCTGGGAGCCGGACATACTTCACTTTATACTGCTGACGGCAAGCGGAAACACCCAATGCACACGCCATGTAGGTTTTTCCGGAGCCAGTGGGACCTTTTAAAATGATGTTATGATGATCTTGATATAAAAGTACCGCTTTACCAATTTCAAAATGAGTTCCTTCTTAAGTCTTCGATCCTCATGGTATTCAATATCCTCAATGCAGGCTTTTGAGTCTGAAAATGTGGCGTTTTTAATTAAACGATTTAGATGATTGCTTTTCCGACGCGAATATTCCAGGTCGACAAGCAAGGAAAAACGATCTTCAAAACTCATAGATTGGTATTCTCTGTTTAAGGATTGTTCTCTAAATGCTTCGGCCATACCTCCTAAATTCATTTCTTGTAGTTTGGATAACATATGCTCATTTAACATTACTCTTTTCCTCCATAATAAGAAGCCCCACGTGTGAAGCCAAAATTGGTCTCGCTTACCTCTGTATTTTTATTTATTTCTTGTTCAGCGTCTTTTTTCTTGTTGCTTTTCAATATTGTCTGGATGCTTTTGACCGTCGGTCTTCCTGTCATGGATAACACCATTTTACATGCCAGTTCTATCTCATATTTGGTGTAACGCTGCTCCATTTTCTTTAAAGAAAAGATAGATTGCAGTGCCTGTCTTTCAGACTGATAGGAGTCTAAAAGGTATTGAACGACAATAGTAGTGGAGGAGCCAATGCTGCTGGCCCACTCAATCGCTACTTCGGGCGTGTGCTCTACATATAACTTATGATTATCGGGCATATGCTCCGGAAGGGTTGATGGCTGACCGAATCTCCCATATAATCGTTTGTGTGAAGTTAGCCACATGTGCTTAAAATAGACTACAACCATATCATCGGTAAGCTTCACATCCACATCCTGATTAATATATTCGTATGGCACGGAGTAAAACATACTGTCTACAGATATGTGGTAATCAGGCTTTACTTTCGCCGTTCTCCATTCAGATATTTTGTAAGGCGTGGCTGGGAGAGGGGAAAGCGCAAATTTCTCCTCTTCCTCAAAAGCAGAAAAACGGCATCCTTCTTTTCTGGTAAAAGGACGCTGGTTATATTCCTCAAGTTTCTTACGTAATTCCACATTTAATTCTTCGATGCTAAAACAATGCGTATTCCTCAGTGCTGCTATAATCCATGTTGAAATCGTACCAACAGAGCCTTCAACACTCGCTTTATCTTTAGGGCTGCGCACACGTGCTGGCATAATGATTGTATTGTAATGATTGGCCATTTCCTTGTACGTAGGATTCAACACAAGTTCCCTAGAAGTGTGCTTCGTTACACCGGTTTTCAGATTATCCGAAACCAGTATCTGAGTTACGCCGCCAAAATATTCATACGCATGTATATGTGCGTTAATCCAGGAATGCCGATCCATTGAAAGCGTTGCTTCCGCATAGGAAAACTGACTGCACGGTAATGTAGCGACAAATACATACGCCTTCACTTTTTCCCCAGTATCTCTATCAATAATGAAAAGTGTGGACCCAGCCCAATCAACCTCCATTATTTCGCCTGGTTTTCTTCGAATACGCATTGTCGCCTTGTACTTTTGAGCATAATTACTGTAATACCGTACAAAACTCCGATAGGAGTAAGGAATCGTGTTATTCGCACGGCTACGTGCTTCGTATTCATGATGCAAAAGAGACAGAGTAACATTCGGTTTAGCTAACTCTTTGTGAATGTACTCAAAATCAAGAGGCTGTCTGCCGGAGCCTTCCATGGTCTTTTCAGGAAAAAGAAAATCCTCAATCCATCTATCGTCCATTTCCTCCTCTAGCGGGCATTCCAATCCTTTCTTTCCAGCCAATTCAATGATTTCAGTTACTTTCTGCCGAGAGTGACCAGTACTGGCGGCAATGCCCCTTAGACTAATTCCCTCGTCATATAATTCCAATATCTTACGATAATGGATCATAAAAAAACCTCCCATATAAAGTGTCATATCTGTAGATATGCTCACTAATTATACGGAAGGTTTTAGGTGGTAATTAAGTTGTCGATTAGTGGTAAATTTCTTGTCACTCTCTGGTAAAAACAATGGCAGAGGTGGTACATTTGGGTGGCTGTAATCACTTGAAGCTGTACATCAAAATGTATGGTCACAAGATTTCTGTTATTGCAAATTGGACAGCACAATGCTTTGTTTTTTATTTACAAAAGCCACGTTTTTCTTTGGCCGCTGCTCTTGTTTATTCATTATTGATTCTTGTGTAGGTATGAGGATAAATAGGCGGAGAATTTCCGGCTAATATATAAAAGAAAGCTTTAGAAGCAGAAATAAGCAGAGATATTCCGGTTAACTACTCTAAAATACGACAAAACCAAAGGTTTGGATCAAATAAGCGGAAAAACTCCTCTTATTTTCAAGAAAAAAAGAGTATTTCCCAATTTAAACGGATTTTTTCCGTTTATTTTTTAAACACAGTGAAATCAATATTTAATTGTTACAGAGCTTTGGCCTTAAAATGCATTATACATTAGGGTTATCGGCTCTTTTTAATGTTCTTACAAAACAAAAAGCCCTGCGTTTTGCCGGACAAAAGGAAAATAAATATGAAGACATTTTTAAATGTATTTTTATGAAATCTTACAGGCATCTGAACCCGTTAAAATTTGCTCCAGGTTTTCGTTTTTTCAAAAGTACGTTTCAGAAGAACAACAAAGGCATCAATCACAATTGATTGATACCTTTTCACACCCTATTCCACACTCACTTCTGCAGCAACTACCAAACCGACAGCGCCACAGATCACCAATCCCATGACAATCAAGAACATGCCCTTCACCCCTTTAGCATCCACCGATATTTACATCAAATTTATCATATAATTATGGTGCTAAAAGTATGTGGATGTGAACATTTAGTTAACGATTGGATTTCTTTTTCTTGAAAATGAGAGTTAACAGCAATACATGTAGTGACATACAAATTCCCTCCCGACTCCGTCGTTAGGTGGTGTCCTTCTCCACCCATAAGCTAGCCAGTCTTCTTTGAATTAAATAAATCATTTTCTTTCCACCTTTCTAAAGTTTTTTTCAAATGAATTAAAACGGGCGCAGCATTGTTTGACGGGTTTTGTTATCTTCAACCATTTTTTCTACCATTTCGTTATGGCGTATTTCTTCCAAAGACACTGGGCGTTTGTTGATTGTAATTGTTAAAAACAAGATATTTAGGGTCATTATCGGTTCACCTCCTTTTTAATTCCACCCCAAAAAGCCGCAGGGATTCCTCCCCTGCGGCAAAATGGGCATAAAAAAGCCACAGGGGCACGATTCTCCCTGCAGCCATGGATGTATTAGTTTAAGAAAACAACTTAAATAATCCAGTCCGATCCGGTCGAATGCGTAATAAGATATGAAGTTTGTGCGTTATTCCAGTATCCAATCATGATCATTTCACTCGACCTCCTTTTGAATTACTTAATTACATTGGTAAGTATATCCACTTTAATGTGTTTTGTAAACCCTTTTTGGTCGTTTTTCCCAAAAAAGTATTCGTCATAAATCAACAAAAAAAACGCCCTGCACGGACGTTTATTTCTTCATCAGCAATTCCTGACCTTCTTCTGTTTCTACCAGCTGGTTGCGGTATTTTTTAGCGATTGAGAAAAATGATACTGAACCAGCAAGGAAACCAACAGAGGCACCTGTTGCAATATATATATCTGTCATCACTTTCGTTTCAGATGGAATGATTATACCAAGGTAAAAAAAAGCTCCTACAGCAAGAAGTACAGTTGCAAATTGTTTAAAATCAACCATTTTATCATAGAGTTGTTTAGCGTCCAAATTAATCACCTTCACTTTCAGACTTAACCACAACCCTACTTTAACATTTTTTAAACACTTTTTTGGTAAGTAAATACTGGAAAATAAGTGCCTTTTATTGAAAAGACCTTCAGGCATTTGCCTAGGTTTTCACCTCCGTTTCGGCCGAACATGGCCCTACTTCGGACATTTGCCTATGCTTCCACCGCTGTTTTGTCCGAACATGTTGCTACTTCAGACATTTGCCGCGGCTTTCACCTCTGTTTTGGCTGAACATGGCCCTACTTCGGACATTTGCCTATGCTTCCACTTCTGTTTTGTCCGAACCTACCCCTACTTCGGACATTTGCCGCGGCTTTTACCGCTGTTTTGTCTGAACATGGCCCTACTTCAGACATTTGCCGCGCCTTTCACCTCTGTTTTGTCTGAACATGGCCCTACTTCGGACATTTGCCTATGCTTCCACTGCTGTTTTGTCCGAACCTACCCCTACTTCAGACATTTGCCTATGCTTCCACCGCTGTTTTGTCCGAACCTACCCCTACTTCGGACATTTGCCTAAGCTTCCACTGCTGTTTTGTCCGAACCTACCCCTACTTCAGACATTTGCCGCGGCTTTCACCTCTGTTTTGTCTGAACATGGGCCTACTTCGGACATTTGCCTATGCTTCCACCGCTGTTTTGTCCGAACCTACCCCTACTTCGGACATTTGCCGCGGCTTTCACCTCTGTTTTGTCTGAACATTGCCCTACTTTAGACATTAGCCTAGGCTTCCACCGCTGTTTTGTCCGGACATGGTGCTACTTCTGACATTTGCGGAGTTTCCAAGCTCTGTTTTGTCTGAAGCTGCCTCTACTTAAGACATTTGCAGCAATCTCCCCACTTATTTGTCTGAACCAGCGACTACTTAGAAAAAAAGCGTGAAATCCCCCAGATGTGATTTCACGCTAAAATAATTTTATGATTTATAACACTCAATCTTATCGTAAACTGGAAAGCTATTTTAAGTAAAATTAATCCAGGTTCCAGTTCTTGATCATCTCATTTACGATCTCAAAGGAGTTCTGTGAAGCGAGTTTCGTGAATTCCAGGAAGTTAACATCAGCGGATCCATCTGCCTGATCAGACATTGACCTTATGATAACGAATGGAATGTTGTTCATGCTGCATACTTGTCCAACGGCTGCCCCTTCCATTTCTGTACAATAACCATTAAGCTCCTCATGAAGGAATTTCACTTTATCACGATCGGCGATGAATTGGTCACCAGATAAAATGCGTCCACTGACGATTTTCTTGTCATCTACAATTTCTTTGCTCGCTGTAATCGCCAAATCCACCAATCTCTCATCCGCTTTGAATACAGACACTTCTGTATAAGGGATTATCCCTAGCTCGAAACCTAATGCACGAACGTCCATATCATGCTGTACACAATCAGTTGAAACAACAATATCCCCTATTTTCAAGTCCGGATTAACAGCACCGGCAACACCTGTAAATACTATATTTGACGCAGTGAATTCATCAATTAATATTTGAGTACATACGCTCGCGTTAACTTTCCCGACTCCTGACTTGCAAAGTACAACGTCATATCCGTTGAAAGTGCCGACATAAAAAGTGATGCCTGCTTTCTTTTTTTCATCATAGCCTTTCATTGCGTCAAGGATATGCTGAATCTCTTCATCCATTGCGCCTATAATACCAATTCTGCTCATTCATCTGACCTCCACTGACCTTATTGAAAATTTGTTTTCCATGGATCAAGCCTTAAAGACATTTTTTCATATGCAAAAAATCACGAAAGAAGTTTTGACATTCTGTTAGCTTCATAAAGTACTTTTTCTTCATCAATTGTTTTGAACTGTCCATTATCTAGTATTTGTTTTCCCTTGACATAGACATCCTTGACATCCCGTCCGGATCCGGAATAAACAAGATGGGATACTGGATTATGCTTAGGGTAAAAGAATGACTGATTGGCATTCACGACAATAAAGTCTGCATCTTTGCCAACTTCCAGCGATCCAATCCTTTTCTCGAGCCAAAGTGATTCTGCTCCTTGGATGGTCGCCATCCTTAAGGCTTGCTGGGCAGTTATTACAGTTGCATCACTGGCTGCTCCTTTATGGATTGTCGCTGCTGCTTTCAGTTCTTCAAACAAATCCAGGTTATTGTTTGAAGCGACGCTATCTGTACCAAGGCTGACTGTGACTTCTTTTTCGAGCATTTTGCCAACCGGAGCAATTCCGCTGCCTAATTTGAGATTACTGATCACATTATGGGAAACCTTCACATCTTTTTTTGCAAGGATTTCAATATCCTCATCGCTAACATGGACAGCATGTGCCACCAACGATGGACGGTCAAAGAATCCAAGTTTGTCCAGGTGCACTACTGGTGTTACACCAAAGTCCTCGATATTCTTTTCTACTTCAAATCTCGTTTCAGACATATGGGTATGCAGTGGTACGTTCAGTTCGGCAGATTTATCAATGATTTGAGAGATATACTCAGGTGAGCATGTATAAGGAGAATGAGGTGACAGCATAGTCGTAATACGGCCACCAGCGCCAGTGTTCCAGCTTTTCGCAAAGTCCGCTGCTTCCTTAAGCTTGCTCTGTCGAAGCTCATCTGAACCAAAACCAATCACACCGCGGCACAGCACTCCACGTACTCCTGCTTCATCAACCGCCTTTGCGATTTCTTCCATATTGTCATACATATCAACAAAAGTCGTGGTACCTGTACGGATCATTTCAAGGATAGATAGCTTCGCGCCCCATTTTGCATGCTCAGCTGTGTATTTTGCTTCAAGCGGCCAGATTTTTTCTTCCAGCCATGTTTGCAAATGCAAATCATCCGCATATCCTCTCAGCAAAGACATTGGTGTGTGTCCATGCGTATTGACAAGTCCTGGCAGGAGAATATTTCCTTTCAAATCTATTTTTTCATCATAAGAAGCAAAATCTTCAGGAGTTGCTCCCACATAAACAATTTTTTCATCTTCAATGCCTATAGCGCCATTTTCGATCACTTCATTATTCGAATTACTCGTAACGACGGTGACGTTATATAATAACTTTCTTGCCATGATTAATCTCTCCTATGTAAAAACACTTGTGCATATTTGTACTAACTAGAATTCGGTGTAAAACGTTGAAATATGCCTATCGTTTTAATTTATCAAAAAATGTTTTATATTTATAGAGAATTTGCTATTTTTATTTGTAAAGCTTGTTAGAGACTATTTTAACAAAATTGAAAAAAGGGAGCTAAATGAATGAATTTCCAATTTGATTTAATTGAAGATAAGATTGAATTTTTTGATGCAATCGATTTGAAAGCCCTGGAACAAAAAATCAATAAGCAAATCGAAATCAATAAAGCAATCATGCTGTCTGTCCATCACGTGTCCCACCAGATGCATTTAGACGATAAAGGCAGACTGTTCTATTCAGCTGTCGTCCACTTCAAAGCAAAAAAATAAAGGGGCCGCTGCTTTCAAGCCCCCTTTAAAATTTTTTATGGGTTTTTATCATTTTTGATCAATTCTTCCACCTTCAGCGGCTTCCAGCCCTGGCCGTCCACCCATTGAATCGATACCCTGTACGTCTGGTCACTTCCCTTTTCAGAGATGGTTCCTACGGCGGTATTAGGCGCACCGCCATTTCCATTAAACCATACCGTCATATTATTCTTATCAATGCCGGTAGCATAGGAATAGGCAAGAATCATTTCCTGCCAATCAACCGCATTTTGGTCGAACACAGTCGTATGTTCTCCAGATTGGGTTGTGCCAACCGGCTTCCATTCAGGATTTTCAATCGTCTGCTTGACATTGGCATCACTTCCGCCTTCTGTCACTATTGGATCAGCCAATTCCTCATTCTCTTCCGACTCCTCTTCAGACTCTGATTCATCAGCTGCATTTTTATCGGAATCCTGGCTATCGTCTTTTTTGTCAGTATCCTTGCTGTCCTCTTTTTTATCAGGGGAAGCTGCGGCCTGATCTTTCTCAGCCGCAACATCGTTTTGGTCGGCTGCCCCTTCATCATTGCTGAAAAAAATGTTAAAAGAGACAATTCCGATCAACAAAATAACGACAACAATCAAGCTATTTAAAATAAGGTTCGTTTTTCTGCGCTTGGATCTTAATCGTGAACGTGTCCCCTCATTTAGGTTATCCTCATCGTGCTTCAAGATCTTTCCCTCCCTTATAAGGCTGTCAACATTCTACCATGACTTGGGTTAAACTTGAAGGATTTTATATTCTTCTCTTGCTGTTTCAATTGTGTTTAGGACCTTCATCCGGGGTTCCATGGTTAAATCCATAGACCTCTTTTACTATATCCGCAAAAAGAGGATTCACCCCGCCTTCATTCTCGATCACTCCAAGGTTGACAGTCACAAGCGCATACTTTGGATTTTCATAGGGAAAATATCCAGCAAACCATTTATTATGCAATTGCTTGCCTTCTTTGTATATCCCGGTTTCGGCTGTCCCGGATTTTCCCGCAACACCATATGGCAAATCCCTGAACCATCTTCCCGTTCCTTCTTCGTTCAACACAACCTCACGTAAAAGCTTTTGGAGCTTCATAGCTGTAAATGGTGAAATTTTTTCCCCTTCCAGCTCCCGTTTTGAGAACTCAGTCATTTTAGCACCATTTTGGTACTGAATGGAGAAAACAGCCCTGACCATGTCTTTTTCTCCTCCTCTGGCGATTGTAGCCATCATGTTCGCCACAGCGAGAGGAGACACCCTCACTTCATGCTGACCAATCCCTGACAAAGCGGCAAAATTCCGATCCTTCTTCGCTTCATCTGATAAAAACACCCGTCCCTTTTCTTCATCCTGCAGCTGTTCGAAATCTTCTAGATGGAAAATGTCACCCTTCCATCCGGCACCGCCAGTGATGGACAGCATCTCCGCGTATTTTTCGAGTATATTTGGGTCCTTCTCCTGCAGTTCCCGAGCCACCTCCCCAAAAGTCCTGTTGCAGCTCACTGCAAAGCTATCTGAGAAATTAAGCATTCCATGGTCATATTTCAAATCAGGATCCCCGTTGATCTTCTTACTGCAATCAAACTTCCTGGCTGGATCATCGAGTCCATGATCGATTGCTGCCGCTGCAACAACCGTTTTAAAGACAGAACCAGGTATATGCTGCTTGACCATCATATTTTCTGTTCCTACGCCATTATAAGGGTTCACACGATTAATGTCTGGTCTTGAAACCATTGCCAATATGCTGTTCGTTTCAATATCCAGCAGCACGACGCCCCCTCTGCTGATGTTATAATCGTCAACTTTTTTCTCAAGGAGTACCTGCAAATCTTTGTCTATCGATGTCTGCAGGTTGATTGGATAAAATGGATTTGCTGGGTCTATGTATTTTACATTGATCCCGAATAGCGGCGCACCCGCTCCGTCGACATGATAAACCAACTTTGATTTCCCTTCGGCAACCAGAAATTCATCAAAGCTTTTTTCCAGCCCTGAGATACCAATCAAGGTTCTTGGCAGCAAATCTTTCTCCCCATACCTTGATTTCAGAAGCGATTCATTCTCACCAATAATCCCCAGAAGCTGGGCAGCTGGCACTTTCTCTAATGGATACTTTCGCTCAACTGCAAATACCCCTGGAATTTCCATCTTGTTAATAATATCCATTTGGCTTTTAGACAAGATCATCGGATCAGGATCACCAAAGGCGAAAGGTTCCTTGGACCTTTCTACTGCATTTTTCAAAGCGTATCCAGAGACACCGATAGTCCTTGCGACCTTGTCAGCTTCCCAGTCCATTTTCTTTAAAAATGGAAACAGAACAAGCACCGACGATGTTTCATAGGATAAAGGGGCTCCTGACCTGTCAAGGAAATTCCCCCTGCCATTGTCAACGACCATTTCTTGTGATCTTTGCTTAACACTTGCTTCTATTAAATTGATTTCATGCTTGGAAAAGGACTCTGTATCAAATAGCTGCAGCTGTGCCAGACGGAACACCAGCAGACCAAAGGCAGCTATACAAATGGAGATCCACGCTACCATTCTTTTTTTACGCATAAAAAAACACCTCGTCAAAAGTGTTGACGAGGTGCTGATATTTCAAACATAAGGTACTTACTTAATTGTGGTAATGCGGACGTTCATTTCGCCGCCAGGAGTCTGGACAGTCACTTCATCTCCAACCTTCTTGCCCATCAAGCTTTTAGCAATTGGAGAATCGTTTGAAATTTTACCATCAAACGGGTCTGCTTCAGCACTTCCTACGATTGTATACGATTCCTCATCCCCATCAGGAAGCTCGACAAAAGTCACTGTGCGGCCAAGGCTGACTGCATCTGTGCTAACTTCATCTTCCTGGATGATCTTTGCATTGCGAATCATATTTTCAAGAGTCGTGATACGGCCTTCAACAAAGGCTTGCTCTTCTTTGGCTGAATCATACTCAGAGTTCTCTGATAGGTCACCAAAGCTGCGCGCGATCTTGATTCTCTCAACAACTTCTTTACGTTTTACCGTTTTTAACTGTTCCAATTCATGTTCCAGCTTTTCTTTTCCAGCCTGTGTCATAGGAAAAACTTTTTCTGTAGCCAAAATACTTCACTCCTTCTAGTCTTCACAATTCCCCAAAAAATAGATTGTGTACTATTATATTATGTATCCTGAAAAATATACAGGAGCGCGTCCTTCACCAGGGCGCGCATTTTAAATAGAGCCATTTCAGGCCATTTATTTCTCTCTGGACAAAAGGAAGCACTTTATTCAAGTACTTCCATGTCCACATTATCTATGCTATTGTGTCACAAAAATGATTTTTGTTCAAGAATTGTTTGAATTTTTGTTACCATCAGGTCAATCGCCACGTGATTGTGGCCTCCCTCAGGGATGATGACATCCGCATAACGCTTTGTTGGCTCGATGAACTGGTTATGCATCGGCCTGACAACATTCACGTATTGTTCGATGACAGAGTCCATTGAACGTCCACGCTCTTTTATGTCACGCAGCAGCCTGCGGATGATCCGTAAATCAGCATCTGTATCGACATAAAGTTTGATATCCATCAAGTTGCGCAGTCTCTCATCTTCAAGAATCAGGATGCCTTCAAGAATGATCACGTCTTTTGGTTCAACATGGACAACTTCGCTTGACCTTGTATGGATCGCATAATCATAAACAGGCTTATTAATCTCCTCGTGGCGAAGCAGCGTTTTGATATGATCTATCAAAAGGTCATTATCAAATGCCAGTGGGTGGTCATAGTTTGTCTTTAAACGCTCTTCCATTGGAAGATGACTTTGGTCTTTATAGTAGTAGTCTTGTTCAATCATCAGGATTGATTGGCTCTTAAAGCTATCGAAAATTGCTTTCGTTACACTTGTCTTTCCTGAGCCGGATCCGCCGGCTACACCAATTACAACAGGTTTGCGGGCCATTTATTTACTTCTCCTTCCGCATCATGTTATTTGGGTAAACAGGCTTGTCCATCTTGAACTTGACGACTTGTAAAGGATGGCGGGCTACATCCAGCTCATTGCCATCTTCATCCCAAATCTTCTCAACGACATGAGTGAAGTTCTCGATTTCTGGTCCAAAGAATTCAACCTCGTCGCCTGGCTTGAAGTAATTTCTTTGCTGAAGTGTTACCATTTGCGTCTCAGCATCGTAATCAAGCACAAGGCCGGCAAAATCGAAAGTTGTCTTTTTGCTATGGTTTCCAAACATTTGCTCTTTATACCCAGGAACTCCCTCAAAGAAGGCAGTTGCTGTTTCACGATTCGCACATTTGTCCAATTCCTCAAGCCATTCCTGCTTGATGACGAAGTTTTCAGGGTCTGCACAATACGCATCAATCACTTTTCGGTAGACGCTGACTACAGTCGCAATATAGTGGATAGACTTCATTCGTCCTTCAATTTTCAGACTATCAATTCCCAATTCGATCATACGAGGAATCGATTCGATAAGTTTAAGATCCTTTGGGCTCATCGCAAATGGAGAGTCCCCTTCAGCAAAAAGGGCGTTTTCTTCATTTCCTTCAAGTGTGTACAAGTCATAATCCCAGCGGCAAGACTGGCAGCAGCCGCCGCGGTTCGAATCGCGTGCTGTCATATGATTGCTCAATGTACAGCGGCCTGAGTATGCGATACACATAGCTCCATGTATGAAGGTTTCGATCTCGATATCTACTTTTTCCTTCATTTCCTTAATTTCATCCGCACTTGTTTCACGAGCAAGAACGACACGCTCGAGACCTTCTTCCTTCCAGAACTGGACAGCTTTCCAGTTTGATAGGGATTGCTGTGTGCTTAAATGTACCTCGATCTCCGGAGCTACCCTGCGGCAAGTTTCAATGATCAGAGGATCAGCGACGATGATACCGTGCACGCCAGCTCCTTTCAATCCTAAGAGATAGTCTTCAAGACCCTCAATATTTTCATTATGTGCAAAAATGTTTGTTGTGACATAGATTTTCGCACCATACTTCTTGGCGAACTCCACGCCTTCCTTCATCTCTTCAAATGTAAAATTATCAGCGTTTGAGCGCAAACCATATTCCTGCCCGCCGATGAAGACGGCATCTGCACCATATTGTACGGCAATCTTAAGTTTTTCAAGATTACCGGCTGGAGCAAGCAGTTCTGGTTTTTTCACAATTACACGCTTCCCGTCAACAATTTGCGAGATATTATCTGCTACTGCTGCCATTACGCAACCTCCTCATAGTTCATACTGTTAATAAACCGTCTCTTTGAAAAAGAATCCTGTATCAAGTGGGCGGTTATGCGGCTGCAGTTCTTCCGCTGCTTCAAGCAAGCCGTCTTTATCTTCGTCGTATTGGTCTGGATCTTCAACAGCCAAGTCAATCGCTTTGCGATAAAGCTTAGTAACTTCCAGGATATATTCAGGGCTCTTCAGAATGCCGTCAATTTTAAAAGAATCGATTCCAGCTTCCACAAGCTCCGTTAGTTCGTCAATTATGCAAATATCATTAGGACTCATGATATGTGTGCCATTTTCATCTTCGAAAATTGGGTATTTATTTTCTCGCTCTTTATCATGAAGAAACATATTGCGTTCTTGTTTGCGGTTTTCAACTTCAAGCGCCTTGCCTTGATATTCAAAGTAATGACCGAGCAATGGGCGTTTCGACTGGAACATGTTCATCATTCCGTGAACCTGTACCTCGACTTCAACCTCGGCATTTTCCTTGATCTCAACGATCGCGTCCATATTTATTTCTCTTGCAAGAACGGCACGTTTTGCACCCTTCCTGCCCCAATAGTTGCAAGTATACCAGTTCGTTCCTGTAATTTCCGTGCTCCAATGAAGCTTCATCTCAGGGGCATATTCCTTTGCGGCCATCAATAAAGCAGGGTCGCCGAATGTAACTCCATCCGCATTCACATCTTTTAAGAAAGTAAGGTAATCACCAAGCAAGTCCACTTTTTCATTGTGGAACAACGCGTTCATTGCGACGTACACTTTCTTGCCTTTTGAATGAGCCAGTTCGATTGCCTGTTTTACGTCTTCACGGTTAAACTCTCCAGCGAGACGCAAGCCGAATTTCTGTTCACCAATCAAGAAGGCATCCGCGCCTGCCTCAGCCAGTGGAATAATATCCTCAACACTCTTTGGTGTTACCAATAATTCAGGTTTATTCATTCCGTTCACCTCTTCTTACTAACCGCTATGCCATCGCCAATCGGAAGGATGACTGTATCATACTCCTGATTAGCTGTGAGCCAGCGGTTGAATTCGTCTATTTTTTTAACCAGGCTGCGAAGTCTTCTGCTATCCGCTTCCTGATTATATACAAGCCCTTTAAAAAGGACATTATCCGTAATGATCATTCCTGCTGGTTTTAAATACCTGGGAGTACATTTCGAAAAAGCGCTTATATTGGCCTTTTGCCGCATCAATGAAAATGGCGTCAAACGGACCATGTCTGGCAACTTCTTCTTCCAGTTCAAGCGCGTCTCCACAGATTTGGACAATCCGTTCCTGCATGTCTGCCCTCTGAATATAATCAAGGGCGAGATTAAAACGTTCCTCATCACGTTCCAAAGTGACAATTTTTGTTTGAGGATTGGCGTACGCCATCCTTAACGCGGAATAGCCAATTGCAGTTCCTACTTCCAGAATCGCTTCTGGCTGCTGGATTCTCAAAAGCTGAAGCAACGTTTCAATACCTGATGGCTCCATGATCGGGACTCCATTTTGGTCTGCATATTCCTCCATCTCAGTAAGGAGGCCATTCCTGGGCTGTATTAAAGAATCTATATAATTTTGCAGCTCTTGACTAAGCAAGCTGCTTCACCTCTATTCAAAGGCTATCTCTCAGCCAGAGTAGGTATATGAATGACTGTCAGAGCATGAAAAAAATAGCGTTCACAGGTTAAGAGGGGACACCGCCAGGCAATGTTGCCCTACAGGTTCAAACGCTGAAAGCCGCAACTCCTACTTCTGCAATACACGCTATCAAATACATAAAAGCTCCAATAAAGAGCCTTCGCTAGACAGTAAAATGCTATTTTGACCTAGAAAAAACACTTGTATTATTTTATCACAATAAGAAGGGAAATGCTAATCTTTCTGCATTTCCCTTTAAATTACTGTTATTTTTTGTTTGTGATATGTTCGTTCACTTTGCGATTATGTTCTGCAAGTGTTTTAGAGAAGAGCACATCTCCAGTAGACGTTGCAAGGAAATACATATCATCCGTGTCCGCAGGTGCCAGAGCGGCTTCAATCGACATTATGCCTGGATTGGCAATCGGGACTGGCGGCAAACCTTGGATTTTATAGGTATTATAAGGGTCATCGATTTCAAGGTCCTTGTAGAAAACCCGATCTTTATGTTCTCCATGCGCATATAGTACAGTCGGGTCTGTTTGCAACATCATTCCGTCTTCAAGGCGATTATAGAAGACACTAGCGATTTTATCGCGGTCAACTTTTTTCGTCGCTTCTTCTTCAATGAGTGATGCCATCGTCATCAATTCATGAGTCGTCATTTCTTTTTCTTCCATCTGACCGCTGAATTCACCGAGTACTTCCTTGGTCTTAGTCAGCATGACCGTAACGATTTCCTCAACCGTTGGCTTTTCAGAATAGAAAGGATAAGTTGCCGGGAACAAATAGCCTTCTAGCGGATATTTCACATTTTCTTTTAAAATGTCTTCCGTCAGGACGTCAGGATATCTTCCCATCATTTTCGTGATGAACTCTTTATCATTCAGCTGTTTGAAAATTTCATCTTCGTTTTGCTGTGTCTTTTCGGCAATGATTCCAGCAATCTGCTTTAATTGCTTGCCCTCGGGAATTGTTATTTTCATGACAACCTCTTGCATGACCTTACCGGTTTTCAGGCTTGTGATGATTTCAGGAAGCGTCATGGAAGGTTTCATTTTATAATCTCCAGCCATAAAACCCGCTTCGTTCTTAAATTTCACATAATATTTAAAGACTCTAGCATCCCTGATAATCCCTTGATCTTCGAGAATCTGTCCGATTCCAGTTGTTGATGATCCTATCGGGATATTGACATCGACTGTTTTCTTGCTGTTTTCATCCACCGGCTTCAGGGCTTCTTTAATATAGTAATAGCCGCCCCCGCCAATCGCCCCAATAAGCAGAATTGCCATGATTGAGGTGATGAAGACAATCTTTCTCACGATTCTCGCTTCCTTTTGCTGCTCGACTAACTTCTCGGCGATCAGCTTCTTTTTATCGGTTTTTATATTTTTTTCGTCAGACATAAGTTCCCCCTCCAGATAACAATGACAATGCTAACTTCACTGGATACTCTCTTTTATCACATCTCGACCCATTATACTATATTTTCTATTTCTGTTTGCAAATAATTACGAAAAAATACTCACAACGACAAATAAACTAATAATTCGACAACATTACTAGTTGTGTAAGCGGGCGACACATGCAGCAGTGGAGAGGTCCTGCCTATCGGACACTTCTTGCGCATTCTGACTTCTGTTTGTCCGATAGAGCCCTTCTATCGAACACTTCTCACTCATTCTGACTTCTGTTTGTCCGATAGTCTGATAAGTCAGTAAAAAAAATAAGGACCGGGCTTCAAGCGCCCGATCCTTATAGTCTATTTTTTTATTCTTCGTCCTGCTCAGCAAGGAAAGTTTCTAGCATTTCCTCGATCATGTCCCATTCTGCGTCAGTTTCGATTGGCATCAATTCGCCATCTTCGTTATCTTCTGATGGGGTGAATGCTGATGCGTGGATTTCGATGTCTTCCTCATCATTATCCTCTGCACCTACTGGATAGTAGAGCACATATGACTTTCCGAACTCTTCGGAGTCAAATGTGAAAAGTACTTCGCATAGTTGTTCGTTGCCGTTTTCGTCTACTACTGTAATGTTGTTTTCGCCGTGATCCATGTGTAGTCACCTCAATTTAGTTTTGGCTGTTTAGATAGCCTTGTAGAATCATCATTGCTGCCATTTTATCAATGACCTTTTTGCGCTTTTTTCGGCTTACGTCTGCCTCGAGCAAAACCCGCTCGGCAGCCACTGTCGTCAAACGCTCGTCCCAGAGGATGACAGGCACGCCGAACCTTTCCTCCAATTCACGGGCAAAGAATTGGCTGGCCTCTCCGCGCGGGCCAATACTGCCGTTCATGTTTTTAGGCAGCCCGACGACAACTTTGCCGACTTCGTACTCTTTTATTATTTTACCTAATTCATCGAAACCAAACACATTTTCTTCTTCATTGATTTTCAATGTTTCAAGTCCCTGAGCAGTCCATCCCAGTTCATCGCTCAGCGCAATGCCGACTGTTTTTGAGCCGACATCCAGTCCCATCGTACGCATTTATTTCCCCTCTCGGTGGTTCCTTAAATAGGATTTAACCAGTTCCTCAATGATTTCATCCCGTTCCAGCTTGCGGATGATATTGCGGGCATCCCGATGGCGGGGAATATAGGCCGGGTCGCCAGAGAGCAGATATCCGACGATCTGGTTGATCGGGTTATATCCCTTTTCCTGTAAGGCTTCATATACCTGAAGCAGTACTTCATTGGCGTCATGCTCAAAAGGCTCTTCGGGAAAATTAAATCTCATCGTCTTGTCAAACGAGCTCATCGAATGCACCTCACTTTTTTAAAAATAGCAGGTAAAATATTCTTCAAGATACCTTCATTCTACACTACTTTAGCTGTATATCAAATTGATTTTACCCATTCTTCGGCAAATTGAAGCGCATTGTCGAGTTTTGATGGGTCCTTCCCGCCAGCCTGGGCCCATATCCGGACGGCCTCCGCCGCCTCCGCCGCAAATTGCCGCTGCTTCCTTGATCAATTTTCCAGCCTGGTACCCTTGCTTAATCAGATCATCTGTCACTGCAGCAATCAGATTCACTTTGCTGCCGTCGGTCATGCCAAGGAGGATGACAGCTGAACCTAACTTTTGCTTCAAGTCATCAGCCATATTGCGCAGGCTGTTCATATCCGCTGCCTGAACGCGTGCTGCAAGCAGCTGGACACCATTCACTTCTTTGACCTTGGAAGTAAGGCTTCCTGCTTCAATATTACCCAATTTTGCTGATAGAGATTCATTTTCACGCTGAAGCTGCTTCATTTCAACAAGCATTGTTTCGATTCTGTTTGCAACTTCTTTTGGAGATGTCTTTAATTTTGCGGCTGCTTCTTTCAGGATGCTGATTTGATCATTAAGCACTTTGTAAGCTGCTTCGCCAGTTACTGCTTCAATCCTTCTTGTGCCAGCTCCAATACCGCCCTCAGACACAATCTTGAACAATCCAATCACAGATGTATTAGGAACATGGCAGCCGCCACAAAGCTCAAGGCTGTAGTCGCCAACTTTTACAACACGGACGATATCTCCGTATTTTTCACCGAATAATGCCATCGCGCCCATTTCTTTCGCTTCAGCAATCGGTTTGAAGCTAGTCTCTACCTGGATGCTTCTCCAGATTTTTTCGTTGACGATTGCTTCTACTTGCTCAAGCTCTTCAGCAGTCACCTGACCAAAATGAGAGAAGTCAAAACGCAATCTTTCAGGCTCGACCAGTGATCCTGCCTGATTTACGTGACCTCCCAGTACATCCTTCAATGCCTGGTGGAGCAAGTGTGTTGCAGTATGGTTCTTGATGATGCTCGTACGGTTTTCCTGGTCAACTTTAGCTGTCACTTCAAGGTCCTGAGTTACGGTCCCCTCTTCTACAACTGCATGGTGAAGGTTTTGTCCGTTTGGAGCTTTCTTTACATCCTTGACAGATAGCTTAACGCCATTCGCTTCCACTGTTCCCTTGTCAGCGATCTGGCCGCCACTTTCTGCATAGAAAGGTGTAGTATCAAGGATGAAATGAATCTCATCACCTGCTTTCGCTTCCTCAACAAGCTCGCCTTTCTTGACTAATGCAACAATCTTGCTGTTTGTTCCAAAATTGTCATAACCGACGAATTCGCTGCTTTCTTTGATGTCACCAAGAATGCCACCTTGCACCTGCATGGAACCTACATCCTGTCGTGCTGCACGAGCTCTTTCACGCTGTAGCTCCATTTCTTTTTCAAAGCCTTCATGATCGACCTTCAAGCCTTCTTCTTCAGCATACTCTTCTGTTAATTCGACAGGGAATCCGTATGTGTCATAAAGGCGGAATACATCCTCGCCCTGCACCATACCGCTGCCTTTTTCCTTTTCTTTCTTGATCAGTTCAGAAAGAATGGCAAGGCCTTCGTTCAGTGTTTCATGGAAGCGGTCTTCTTCGTTCTTAATGACCTTCTGGATAAATTCTGTCTTTTCTTTTACCTCTGGATAAAAGTCATGCATGATTTCACCGACAACCGGCACCAGCTCGTACATAAACGGACGATTGATGTTCAGCTTCTTCGCATAACGGACCGCGCGTCGCAACAATCTGCGAAGTACATAGCCGCGGCCTTCATTTGATGGGAGGGCCCCGTCACCGACAGCAAAAGCAACAGTACGAATGTGGTCTGCGATCACCTTGAACGCTTCGTCCTTCTCCTTGGACTGTCCGTACTTTTCATTGGAGATTTCTTCAGTTGCATTGATGATTGGCATGAACAAATCTGTTTCAAAGTTTGTTGGAACGTCCTGGACAACAGAAGCCATACGTTCAAGACCCATGCCTGTATCAATATTTTTCTTTGGCAGTGGAGTATACGTTCCATCAGGATTATGGTTGAACTCTGAAAACACCAAGTTCCAAACCTCTAAATAACGGTCATTTTCGCCGCCAGGGTACAATTCTGGATCGTCAGGGTCATTGCCGTATTCAGGGCCTCTGTCATAAAAGATTTCCGTGTTCGGACCACTAGGGCCTTCACCGATATCCCAGAAGTTCCCTTCCAAGCGGATGATCCGATCTTCAGGCACACCGACTTTTTCTTTCCAGATCTGGAAAGCTTCATCGTCCTCAGGGTGAATTGTCACGGACAGTTTTTCAGGATCAAAGCCGATCCATTTTTCATCCGTAAGGAATTCCCATGCGAATTCAATTGCTTCCACCTTGAAATAATCACCAATCGAGAAGTTCCCGAGCATTTCAAAAAAAAGTATGGTGGCGCGCTGTCTTGCCGACATTTTCAATATCGTTCGTACGGATTGATTTCTGCGCGTTTGTGATCCGCGGATTTGCCGGGATCACACGGCCGTCAAAATACTTTTTAAGTGTTGCAACACCGCTGTTAATCCATAGAAGGGAAGGGTCATCATGCGGGACAAGCGGCGCACTCGGTTCGATTGCGTGACCTTTTTCCTTAAAATAATCAAGATACATTTTTCTTATTTCAGCACCTGTCAGTTTTTTCATAAAACCAACCTCCTAAATCCAAGTGAAATGTAAGCTTTCAGGGATTTTAGGCAACAAAAAAAAGCCCTCATCCCTGGACAGGGACGAGAGCTTGCTCGCGGTACCACCCTGATTATGGACACAAACTTGCGCGCCCATCTCTCAAAAACGCTTTAACGCAGCTGCTACGGCAGGTTTTTCCTGCACTCCGGAATAGCCTTCTGTTATTCTTCACCGGGAATTCTTTCAGCCTGGGAACCCCTCTCTGGACGATGGTCTATAACATACTCGTTCCTTCTACATTTTTCGAATTATTAATCTATAGCCGAATTATATATAGCCTGTCGCAGTTTGTCAAACGACATGACGAAAATTATGAAGGCCGTTCTTTCTTTCTCTCAAGGATGATATGATCTTTTGCATGAATCAATGCCGCCCTCAATACAACCAGGACAGGTACGGCAAGTATTAATCCAAGGATGCCGCCAACCTCCTCCCCTGCCAGCAATGCAAACATGATCATCAGCGGATGCATATGCAGGCTTTTGCCGACAATCAGCGGAGACAGAATATTCCCCTCGAGGAACTGAAGAGAAAAGACGATCACGAGTGCTAGAAGCACCATTTTAACCGACATAGTCGCCGCGATGATGACTGCCGGAATAGCTCCGATGATTGGCCCGAAATAAGGAATTACATTGGTTATCCCGACAATCGCTCCAAGCAGCAGCGAATATTTTATGCCTGCCAGCCAAAAAAACAAGGAGGATAGGACACCGATTATTAAACAAATAAGCAGCTGTCCGCGGATATAACTGCCGAGCGATTTGTCGACTTCATGCAAGAACTTGGCGCCTGGCTGTCTCCACTGCCGAGGGGTTAGATACCACGCCGCTTTTTTAATGGCACCGAAATCTTTCAGCATGTAAAAAGCAATAAACGGGATTACAGCAATTGTAAGGATGGAATTAATGGTATCCATCAGGAACGTCATCGTACCAGCAAGCACACCATCAAGCCATTGCTCCATCCGAGTAATTCCATCTTCGATTCTTTCATGGATGCCTGCCAGCCACTTAGAAGTCTGGTCAATAATATTATTGACCATTTGTTTATACTGCTCGGCGAAATACGGAGCATTTTCTGCCAGGTCGCCGAGCTGGTGAATCAGCGCAGGAATCCCTTTGTAAAAAGCGAAGCCCGCTCCACCAAAAAACAAAATATAGATAATCAGGATCGAAACTCCTCGATGAAGCCCTCTTTGGTGAAGAGCCTCCACTATCGGATGGAGTAAATATGTAATGAAAGCAGCCACGGAAAAAGGCACAAGCAGCGAAAGCAATACTTCCAAAAAAGGAACCCATATGGATTGTAATTTTATGAAAACGAACAGAACAATGAACAAAAGGAGAAGAAATCCAAGCCGGTAATACCATTTCATCTGGATGTTCATCATCTTCGCCCTCCTTCCTGTTTTATTCTGAAAAGAAAGGGAGTGGATTATACATTTTTGTCCTTGTCTGGATATTATTTAAGCTATAATTTACGGTTTTATAGCGAAAAGTTCTCTTTTATAGCGAAAATCTCATTTTTATAGCGAAAAAAATTATTTTATAGCGAAAATTTGATTATTATAGCGAAAAACGTTTTTTTATAGCGAATTGGAAATTACCAGCTTTTTTTTCCAATTTGAATCATAAAAGATCCCTTGCGAAACGCAAGGGATCAAGTTGAACATCCGAATTAGAATAAAGCTTTGCTCATTTTCTTGCCAAGCTTCTTCATTTTCCTTCCAGACATCATATTGTTGTTGGAAGCATAATTGTAAGCTGCCATACCAGCGCCAAAAGCGATTGCGGAGGTTAACATTTTATTCATGTGCTTCACCTCTTTGATTTATTTTACATGCCGTATTGACGTTGATCTTCTTCGAATAAATCATCAAGTGAGCTCAATGTTCCATCTTCTTCGACTTGATGGGTATGAATCAAGCCTTTGTTCAGAGACAGTTCGATGAAGCAATTCCAGCAGTAATATTGGTTGATGCCAATTTTACCGATATCCTTGCTCCTGCAATTGGGACAACTTAACATAAGGACACCTCATCTCGATTTGACAGTGACGACGATGGCATCCTTTCCGATTGCAGGTGGACCAGTGGTCTTTATGACACGCTTTCCATTCGCTATATCCGAAAAAAAGCCATCCGTTAATTCGTACCCTACAATCGTGCCCAATTCTTCCATAAAATATACATCCTCAAGCAAGCCAAGCTGCTCCCCTTCATTCGAAAGAAGCTTTTTCCCAGCAAGACTCTCATTATGCTCAAATGTATATTCAGGCTCTGTCTCCAATCGCTCCAAGGCTGATTTGTCTTTCACCATGATCCCATCTTCACCAAAAGATGAAACTTGATCCACTTTCACCTGAAACGTTTTCTTGATGAACGCACCCTTTTTTACAAGTAAGCCTACTACGCTTCCATTGCCAGAAATGCTTACATCACAAACTTCGCCCAGTTTTTGACCATTAACCAATTCATATACAGGCAGTCCCTTTAAAAGTGAAAATGTCCGCAAAAGTGTGTCCCGCCTTTCCCGAACAGTTATAGTTTCTACTCTATTCCCCGTTTCATGTGGTGTAAGGATTTCCATTCGAAGACCAGAAAAATATTTTTAAAATACTGTGTAATTCTTTGATGGTTTTGCACACTAAATAAAAAAATACCAATCGAAAGGGAATTAACATCATGAAAAAACGGATCTCAGTGTTATTGTTCAGTTTATGTTTAGTTTTAACGAATGTTGGGTTTGGATCTGCTGCCAACCATCCGAGGAATACTTATGAGGTTAAGCCTGGGGATTATTTATGGAAAATCGCTGCTACATACCGGACATCAGTTGAAGACATTAAACTCATTAACGGTCTGCAGTCGGATTTGATTTTAATTGGACAGAAGCTAAGAGTACCGATCATGTATGAAGTCGTCCCTGGGGACACATTATGGAAGCTGTCTGTTGCGTTCAATTCCACCGTACAGTCAATCAAAACCACTAATCATCTTAACTCAAACATGATATATGCAGGGCAAATTTTGCGGATACCTCCAAAACAACTTACCATGGAGGGGCAGTATGTCCTTATGACAAGGGAGGAATTCAAGGACTGGCTATTCAATCACCTTTTCACCCGAAAGATCGGTAAAATCCAGCAGCATCACACGTATCAGCCATCGTACCAGCAGTTTAATGGTTCCAATCACTTTACCTTATTAAAGGGAATGGAAGACTATCATGTTAATTCCATGAAGTGGAGCACAATCAGCCAGCAATTGACGACATTTCCGGATGGATTGGTTGCTGTAGGAAGATCATTTAACAAACCTCCTGAAGGTTCGTTTGGACTGCTGAATAAATCGGTGATGGAAGAGATTGAAGCAGATGCACTTGCAATAGAGAATGTGGGGAATTTCGATGCTGGCAATAACCAGATGACCGCTGAGCAAAGGGAGACCGTACTTACGGTCACAGCATTGCTTATGATGAAATTTGGACTAACACCATCGGTTGACAGTATTACCTATCACCATTGGTGGGATATCAATTCAGGTGAAAGAGTACTGGATGAAGGAGAAGGGCACGCGGTCAAAACTTGCCCAGGCACCGGATTTTTTGGCGGAAATTCCACAGCGGACGCTAAGAATCATTTTTATCCTATGGTGAAGAAAAAAATGCAGGAAATATCTGCTGCTTTAAGGTGAAGGTGAAGGTGAACAAGCAAGAACCCGCGCAGCGATTACGCGGGTTCATCTTAAGACTAACTACCTTCCTCCATAAAATCATAAGGAGTCAGATTGTCCATTCCAATCATCGGATCAGCGTTTTTAATAATTTCAATATAATTCATTTTTTCAACTTTGATGTTATCTTCATGATTTTGGTGCTTACACTCCGAATGTTCCTTTGTACCCGTTTCATCCTGCAATTCGGGCAGCAATAGAACAAGCTTTTCTACAAGAGTTGTATTCCTTTCGGTATCTTCACCGCGTTCGATCCCCATCTTCAGTGCTTCTTCTTCACCAACAAGAATCAGGAATTGCTTGCTCCTGGTGATTGCGGTATAAATCAGATTCCTGCGCAGCATTCTGAAGTAGCTTTTCACTACTGGAAGGACGACAATCGGAAATTCACTACCCTGGGATTTATGCACGGAACAGCAATAAGCGTGGGTGATTTGCGAGAGGTCTGCCCTATTATATGTAACTTCTATGCCATCAAAGGACACAATCAGCTGATCTTGCTTTTCGGTGTTTTCCTTCGCGTAAAAGATCGCGACAACCTCACCCATGTCACCATTGAACACATTGGCTTCCGGCTGATTTACCAGCTGAAGGACCTTATCCCCGATACGATACTTCACATCGCCAAATGCAAGCTCTTTTCTCGTTCCATCAGAATTAGGATTGAAGAGATCCTGCAGCAGCTCGTTCAACCGGTCAATGCCGGCTGGACCACGGTACATTGGTGCCAGCACCTGGATGCTCCTAGGAGAATACCCTTTATTCTTAGCATTGGCGACAACCTTTTCGACTACCTGAGGAATCTGGCTTGTCGTACATTTTATAAAAGAACGGTCAGGCTGCTGAGCAGAAATATCTTCTGGCAGAAAGCCTTTTTTGATTTGATGAGCAAGTTCGATTATTGATGATCCTTCAGCCTGTCGGTATATATCCGTCAGCCTAACAGTCGGGACCCTGCCGGAATCAAGTAGATCCTTCAGTACCTGGCCAGGACCTACTGAAGGAAGCTGGTCTTCATCTCCTACAACGATCACCTGAATATTGTCAGGCAGAGATTTGAATAATTGATGGGCGAGCCATATATCAACCATTGAGGTTTCATCAATAATCAATATCTTTCCCTCAAGCGGCTGGTCTTCATTATGGTCAAAACCTTCTGCGCCATTCCAGCGCAAAAGCCTATGAATGGTCACGGCAGGAAGACCTGTTGACTCAGTCATCCTCTTTGCCGCACGACCAGTCGGCGCCGCAAGCAAGAACGGATAAGGTTCTTCTTTTTTATAATCTTTCGGGTCAAGTGAACAGCCATGTAGCTCTGCATATAGCTCAACAATTCCTTTAATGACCGTCGTTTTACCTGTGCCGGGCCCACCGGTCAGAATCATCATCGGTGACATAAGCGCTGTCTGAATCGCTTCCTTCTGGCTTGGCCCATATTGGACACCAAGGCGCTCCTCAAGATTTCCGAGCGCTAGGAGAAACTCCGATTCAGGAAATTGATTTTCGTATTCTGTCTGTTCAAGGATTCTTTTAATGTTCACAACCAGGCCCTTTTCCGAATAATAGAGAGATGGCAAATAGACTCTCTGTTCTTCAGCAACCAGCTTTCCTTCTTCACCGAGCTTGATGATTTCCTTTGAGATATCAGTAAATACAATTTCAACATTTTGATTGTCTTCTAGAAGCTTTTTCACTTCGACGAGAAGGTTTTCTGCTTCCATGAAAACATGACCGCCCTGTATGCTTGAATTTTCAAGTGTATAGAGACAGGCTGCCTTGATCCGGTCAGGATGGTTACCAGTTAAACCGAGCTGGCTGCCCAGTTCATCCGCCCTCCCGAAACCGATGCCTTCGATATCCTCCACAAGCTTGTACGGATTGTTCTGAATTACATCAATCGCCTGTTCCTTGTAAACTTGATAAATTTTCATCGACAGCTGAGGACCAAAGCCATATTCATTCAATGCGACCATCACTTGTTCGAGGCCCTGATGCTCCATCAATGTGTCATAAAGTTCCTTTGCTTTTTCAGGTGCCAGCTTCGGAATCTGGTCAAGGACAGACGGGTTCTCGATAATCCTTGTGATGGTCTTTTCACCCAGTGTATCAACGATTTTCTCAGCTGTTTTCTTCCCGATTCCTTTGAAAAGGTCACCGGAAAGGTAGCTGATGATCCCCTGCTTTGACTGCGGCAAGTCTTTCCGGAAATGAGTCGCATGGAATTGTGCACCGAACTTAGGATGTTCTTTTACCTCACCAAAGAAAATATAAGTCTCCTGCTCATGAATCCGGGGGAAATACCCTGTAATGACTGCTTCCTTATCCTCGTACTGCTCATTTGTTTCCTCAACCCTGATCCTAAGGACTGTGTATAGATTCTGTTCATTATGAAAAATGGTAACAAGATGCTTCCCTTTCATGAACTTGCCTTGTTCTGAAAACAAATCAAGCGAGTCCTGTTTGTCCAAAGTACTTCCCCCTTTCCGTCAAACCAATTTGTTCAAGCTGGTTTCGCATTGAGTGAGAAACAAAGACGAAGAAAAGGTGCTTAATTAATCGATATCTTGTCCCTCAATCAATTTTTTGCCGTGTCCTGCAAGCAAGTGGTCTGGCTGGATTTCCAATGCACGATTGAACATCTGGAGCGCCTTTTCACCATTTTCCTTATAACCATAAGCCACACCTAGGTTATAGAGGGCGTCTGCATGCTCCGAATCCATTGATATTGCAAGTTCAAACACATTAATCGCTTCGTCGATAAACCCTTCCCTTGCAAGGCAAAGCCCATATTGAAAATTGGCTTCGGCATCATTTTCGAGAAGCTCTGTACTGCGCTGTAAATATGGCAAAGCAAGCTTGCTGCTGCCCATCTGAGCGAGGCTCATTCCCAGCATAAAAAAGTTATCGCCACTATCCAGCCCTTTTTTAAGCGCAAGTTCGAACATGTTTTTTGCTTTCTCGAAATTTTGTCCATCATAATAAACTCCGCCTTTGCTGTAGTATGCTGCGGTTGCATTCTCATCAAGGCTGATTGCTTTATCGTAAAAGTTCATTGCTCGTTCATTATCACCCACTGCGGTGAGGACGTTTCCGAAATTTATGTATGCAACCGGGTCTTCTGGATGAGCATCAATCGCTTCCGCGAATGCTTTGGCAGCCTCTTCCCATTTACCTTCTTTCATAAACTCAATACCTGTCTGGTTTTTATCCATTTCTAACACTCCATTCTCCATGAAAGTATACCATATTAATGCAGGGTTTAGACTCTTTTCGAGGAACACCTGAAATGCAGATTTTTCGATTTAGTAGAATGTATCCCAAAAAGATCATAAGCTAAAACAATCCCCGGCGAAGCTGGCCCGCCGGGGATTGGATCAGGATTAACCGACATATGTCAGTTTGTTTCCATTCTTGAAAATTTCATCAATCGTACCTCCGCCAAGACACTCTTCCCCATCGTAAAAAACGACAGCCTGTCCGGGAGTCACGGCACGTATTGGTTCTTTGAACAAGACTTTTGCCGTACCGTCATCCTGCAGCTCGACCGTTACAGCATTATCAGGCTGACGGTAGCGGAATTTAGCTGTACATTCGAACGTTTTCGACTTCTCCTTGTCAGATACAAAGCTGACATTAACCGCCGTGATACTGTTAGAATAAAGCAGTTCGTTATGAAAGCCTTGTTCAACAAGCAAGACATTACGCTCGAGGTCTTTCCCGACAACAAACCAAGGTTCACCTGATCCGCCAATGCCTAAACCCTGGCGCTGGCCGATTGTATAGTACATCAGACCATCATGCTTCCCTTTTACCTCGCCGGTCATCGTCTCCATATTGCCTGGTTGGGACGGAAGGTAATTTCCAAGGAACTCCTTGAAGTTCCTTTCACCAATGAAGCAAATGCCGGTGCTGTCTTTTTTAGTTGCTGTAGCAAGATCCGCTTCTTTTGCAAGCTCCCTGACACGGGATTTTTCCAGATTCCCAATAGGGAACAACACTTTTTCTATCTGGTCCTGACTCAATTGGTTCAAGAAATAAGTCTGGTCCTTATTTTCATCCAGCCCACGAAGCATTTTGCGTTCTCCGCCGATGTCTTCCACTCGTGCATAATGACCTGTTGCCAGGTAATCTGCGCCAAGATTCATTGCATGCTCAAGGAATGCTTTGAATTTAATTTCCTTGTTGCACATGACGTCCGGGTTAGGAGTCCTTCCTGCTTTATATTCATCTAGGAAATAAGTAAACACTTTATCCCAATATTGTTTTTCAAAATTAACCGCATAATATGGAATGCCAATCTGGTTGCAGACGCGGATCACATCCTCGTAATCCTCGGTAGCCGTGCAGACTCCGTTTTCATCCGTGTCGTCCCAGTTTTTCATGAAGATGCCGATCACATCATATCCCTGCTCCTTCAAAATGAGCGCAGCAACTGATGAATCAACACCGCCGGACATTCCTACCACCACTCTTGTATCCTTCGGTGATTTTCCCATTATGCTTCACCTCTTTTCTGTTCCTATAAAACTTATTCTTCCCTTAAACCTGGTTATTCTTCGCAAGCCTTCGGACAATTTTCACCGTATCCTCTGCTGCTTTTTCAATCTGTTCTCTTGTATTGTGCAGACCGAAGCTGAACCGGATAGAATTTGTCAGCTTATCATCTTCTTTTCCGAACATCGCTACAAGCACATGAGAAGGCTCGATTGATCCAGCCGTACACGCCGATCCGCTTGAAGCAGCAATTCCAGATAAGTCTAGGTTAACAAGCATCGCCTCGACATTCGTGCCTGGAAAACTTAAGTTTAAAATATGCGGGAGTGATTTATCAAGCAATCCGTTCAGCTGGAAAGAGATTCCGCTCATTTGGAGTTTATCAATGAACAAATTCTTTAAATCATCATAGAAGCTGCGTTTTGTCTCAAGCTCCTGCCGGGATAGCTGAACTGCTTTTCGAAACCCCGCGATCGCTGCAACATTCTCGGTGCCGGCACGGCGTTTTCTTTCTTGTTCGCCGCCGAAAAGCTGACGTGCCAGCTTGATTCCATCACGGATAAAAAGAAAGCCAATCCCCTTGGGCCCATTGATTTTATGGGCTGAAACAGAAAGTAAATCAATTTTCAATTCATCAACTTCCAATTTTTCAATGCCATAGGCCCTGGACAGCGTCTGTATGGAATACAGCTTGATGATCTACAAGCATTTCACCAATCTCTTTTATCGGCTGGATTGTGCCTACCTCATTGTTTCCGTACATTATGGTTACAAGGATCGTATCATCACGCAATGCTTCTTCGAATGATACCATGGATATTTGGCCATGTTCGTCCACCGGCAGATAGGTGACCTCAAATCCTCGTTTCTCCAATTCCTCACAGCTGTGCAGGACAGCATGGTGTTCAATCTGAGTCGTGATGATATGCTGCCCCTTCGAGCGGTTATTTTCCGCATAGCCGATAATAGCCAGATTATCTGCTTCAGTGCCGCCGCTCGTAAAAATGATATTGTTCCCCTTCGTTCCTATGCTCTTCGCCAGTTCATCACGAGTATCATCGAGGATTTTCCTGGTCACACGGCCGAAATGATGGATGCTTGAAGGGTTGCCGAATTCCACTTCCATTACCTTGACCATTTCAGCCAGGACGTCCGGATGCATTGGTGTAGTGGCTGCATGGTCCAAATAGATTCTTTCCAAAGTCGTACCCTCTCTTCAGAAGTTTTTTTAAAAATTGCCTTTGTTGCATCTCCATTAATAATGGGTTGTGCAAGACAACAAATTTCCACTTAAGAAAACCTAAATATAAAACATATAAGCGTCAGACTCACCAAAGTTGTCTGAATGATTGGCGAGGTCTTCGATTGTTGTATTATCGAGTACGTCCTTGACCGCGTCTCTGATTCTTGTCCAGAGCTCACGCTTGGCTGGTTCCTCGTCATCTATACCTTCGACAATGCTGATGGGCCCTTCCAGGACTCGAATTATATCTCCAGCTGAAATGGTAGACGGTTCAGAACTGAGAATGTAGCCGCCATATGCTCCCCTGATACTTTTCACCAGTCCGGCATTCCTTAGCGGCGCAACCAATTGCTCCAGGTAATGCTCTGATAAATCATTTGTTTGCGCAATGGATTTCAAAGATATTGGGCCTTCTCCATATTTTTTGGCCAGCTCGATCATAATGGTCAGTCCATAGCGCCCTTTCGTTGAAATTTTCATAATGCACCTCTATTCAAATTTTTCTTAAAGGTTAGCTATTTTTTCAGATATATTCATAATGCCCCATATGGCATTCTCTCACTTTAAATACTACCAAAAATCCTCAGTCAATAGGTAGGCTTTTGCAATTATAGCACAAATTGCGCGGACCATGCGCAAGTCCCTCGTTCGTGTTATTGTATATATACGAAATATGCGTTATTGGAGCGATGAGCATGAATCTTAAACCTCTTGCTTTCAGAATGCGGCCGCGGACGATTGAGGAAGTGATTGGTCAGTCGCATCTTGTAGCTGAAGGGAAAATTATCAATCGAATGGTCAAGGCAAAGCAATTGTCCTCCATGATTCTTTACGGACCGCCTGGAATCGGAAAAACCTCCATTGCCAGCGCTATAGCAGGAAGCACGAATTTCGCGTTCAGGACTCTGAACGCTGTTACCAATAATAAAAAGGATATGGAAGTCGTCGCCGCTGAAGCAAAAATGTCTGGGAAGGTCATTCTCCTTCTAGATGAGGTTCACCGCCTTGATAAAGCAAAGCAGGACTTCCTGCTTCCTTACCTCGAAAATGGGATGATAGTCTTGATTGGAGCGACCACAAGCAATCCATATCACGCAATAAATCCCGCAATTAGGTCAAGATGCCAGATTTTTGAACTGAAACCGCTTGAACCTGATGATATAAAAAAAGCATTGCAAAGGGCCATTGCGGATGACGAAAGAGGCCTTGGAGACTTGAAAATCGAAATTACCGATAAGGCACTTACCCATTTCGCCACTGCCTCAGGGGGAGATGTGAGAAGCTCACTGAATGCTCTTGAACTAGCCGTGCTGTCCACCGAACCCGATGGGGATGGGATCATCCATATTGATGAATCTGAAGCGGAAGAATGCATGCAGAAAAAAAAAGTCTCGCCCATGATAAAGACGGAGATGCCCATTACGATGTGCTCTCAGGTTTCCAGAAATCCATCAGAGGCAGCGATGTAAATGCCGCGCTCCACTATCTTGGCAGATTGATAGAAGCAGGCGACCTAGTCAGCATCAACCGAAGACTCCTTATCATTGCCTATGAAGATATTGGACTGGCTAGCCCGCAGGCGGGACAACGGACGCTGGCCGCAATAGAAGCGGCAGATCGGGTTGGCTTTCCGGAAGCAAGAATTCCCCTGGCGAATGCGGTTATAGAACTCTGTCTGTCCCCAAAGTCCAATTCTGCTTATGCTGCTCTTGATGCCGCTCTTGCAGATATCCGCTCTGGTATCAGCGGCGAGGTGCCTGACCATCTAAAGGATGCTCATTATAAAGGAGCGAAAGACCTGGGAAGAGGAGTGGATTACCTTTACCCGCATGATTATGAAGGTGGTTGGGTCAAACAACAGTATCTCCCGGACAGGATTAAAAATAAAGTATATTACAAGCCAAAGAAGACCGGAAAATTCGAACAGGCGATTGCTGCGATTTATGAAAAAATTACAGGCAATAAAAAATAAGCGGCAGGACCACCGTCATGGTGGTCCTTGCCGCTTTTTTAGCTGTTCACACGCTCTATTTCAATGTCTTTTAACAATTCCTTTACAACATAGCTCGCCATGATGAGCCCAGCTACTGACGGAACAAACGCATTTGAAGATGGCGGCATTTTCGCCTTCCGAATTTCAGCATTATCATTGCCGACCTCTTTACGTACATCTTCACGGATTACAATCGGGCTTTCATCTGAAAAAACAACCGGAATCCCTTTTTTGACTCCTTCTTTGCGCAAACGGGTACGAATGACTTTAGCAAGAGGATCAGTGTGCGTCTTGAAAATATCAGCGATTTGGAACCGGGTCGGATCCATCTTGTTAGCTGCGCCCATGCTTGAAATCATTGGAATGTTACGCTTAATGGACTCCTTGATCAGATGGATTTTATAAGAGATTGTATCAGAAGCATCCACAATAAAATCCAGATCGTATCCAAAAATCTCTTCATATGTTTCTTCTGTATAGAACATTTTTAACGCAATGACTTCACATTCAGGATTAATATCCATGATCCTGTCGCGCATCACTTCTACCTTCTGCTTGCCCACAGTCGAAAGCAGGGCAATAAGCTGGCGATTAACATTCGTGATATCGACATCATCCTTGTCGATCAGAATCAGCTTGCCAACACCCGATCTAGCTAAAGCTTCTGCCGCAAAAGAACCAACCCCGCCAATTCCTAAAACAGCGACAGTACTATTTTTCATTATATCAAGGCCTTCCTTACCAATGGCCAATTCATTACGAGAAAATTGATGAAGCATCCATACTCACTCCAAATAAAAGATTGATGTTACTATCTATACCCGCTTTTGAATATAACATACCCAAAGTTAATTTCAAGTATTTTTATAGGAATTAGTGTGTATATTAGCACTGAATGTGCTGAATTAATGATTTAACGCCGATTATAAGAGTTCTATCGGACAAACCGAAGCCAGAAAGCCCAAAAAGTGTCCGTTAGAAGGGCTCTATCGGACAAACGGAACCCGGAATTCCTGAAAAGTGTCCGTTAGAAAGGCTCTATCGGACAAACGGAACCCGGAATTCCTGAAAAGTGTCCGTTAGAAGGGCTCTATCGGACAAACGGAAGCCGGAAATCCCGAAAAGTGTCCGTTAGAAGGGCTCTATCGGACAAACCGAAGCACGAATTCACAAAATCTGTCCGTTAGAAGCTCTCTATCGGACAAAAGGATGAACAAAATCATAATAACTGTCCGTTAGGGGGAATACGGATTCAGTCATATTGGCCTTTATAGGAAGATTATTAGAACATCAAAAAAACCATGCATCCGCATGGTTTTTGATTACGTATGTAGGAAGAGTCCCAATCGTGCCGTCGTGTTGGTTGCCTTCGTCTTGAACCCGCTCTCAGCAGGTGGGTGCCCTGTTCCGGGTTTCTGTAAGTCCTCTAGCCAGAGGCATTTACGCGGCCCGAAAACGCGAACTCCCGAAGGATAGATGTTAGGTCAAAACTTCAGGTTAAACAACGAACACATCAGGACTCTTCGTCTGTTGTAATTATATTACCACACACCTGAGTGAACTTCAAGGATATGACTAATGGATATTACTGGTCTTTTTTAACTTTTAATGACAAGTGAAGTTCATCAAGCTGGGCTTCGCTTACTTCGCCAGGAGCGTCTGTCAATAGATCGCTTGCACTTGCTGTTTTCGGGAACGCAATCGTATCGCGCAGGTTTGTTCTTCCGGCAAGGAGCATGACCATTCTGTCAAGTCCAAGTGCGATTCCGCCGTGTGGAGGCGTTCCATATTCAAATGCCTCAAGAAGGAATCCAAACTGCTCGACTGCCTGTTCCTTTGTGAAGCCAAGAACAGAGAACATTTTTTCCTGTACATCTCTTTCAAAAATCCTTAAGGATCCGCCACCTAGCTCGTAGCCGTTGAGGACAAGGTCATATGCCTGTGCCTTGACGCTTGCTGGATCGCTCTCTAATTTAGACAGGTCTTCGCGGGCTGGCATCGTGAATGGATGGTGAGCTGCGAAATAACGATCTGCTTCCTCGTCAAACTCCAATAGTGGTCAGTCAGTAATCCAAAGGAAATTGAATTTGCTCTGGTCAATCAAGCCTAGCTCTTTTCCAAGCTTTAAGCGCAAGGCTCCAAGTGCATCAGCTACAACAGACTTTTTATCCGCTACGAAAAGCAGGAGGTCGCCGGCTGAAACTTCTAATTTCGCCTGAAGTGCTGCCTGTTCTTCTTCTCCAAAGAACTTCGAGATCGGGCCTTTCAAGCCGTCCTCTTCAGCTTTCAGCCATGCAAGACCTTTGGCACCGTATACAGAAACAAATTCAGTCAGTCCATCAATATCCTTACGTGAATAGTTAGCTGCGGCACCTTTTACATTTATAGCTTTCACCTGGTCGCCGTTTGCAACTGCAGAAGCAAATACTTTGAATCCAGAATCCTTAACCGTTTCCGAAAGGTCCACAAGTTCCATTCCAAAACGCGTATCCGGTTTGTCAGATCCGAAGCGACTCATCGCCTCTTCGTAACTCATGCGAGGAAATGGCTCCGTCACATACATACCTTTTACATCCTTCATGACCTTCTGCATCATTTTTTCAGTCAAGCCCATGATCTCTTCCTGGCTCATGAAACTTGTTTCAATATCGATTTGCGTGAATTCCGGCTGTCGGTCAGCTCGCAAGTCCTCATCGCGGAAGCAGCGGGCAATCTGGTAATAGCGTTCAAAGCCGCCAACCATCATCAGCTGTTTGAAAATCTGCGGCGATTGAGGCAGAGCGTAGAATTCGCCTGGGTGAACACGGCTTGGCACTAGATAGTCACGCGCACCCTCAGGTGTACTCTTTGTTAAAATCGGTGTTTCTACATCAAGGAATCCTTCGCCATCAAGGAAGTCACGAATCGCTTTGGTTGCCTGATGTCTCATCTTGAAAGTTTCGAACATTACCGGACGACGGAGGTCGAGATATCGGTATTTCAAACGAACATCCTCGGATACATCTGTTTTATCAGCAATTACGAAAGGTGTCGTCTTCGCTTCATTAATGATGGTAAGCTCCTCAGCCTGGATTTCAATCCTTCCAGTCTTAAGATTTTCATTGATGCTTCCTTCGCTGCGGGCAATGACTTGCCCTTTTACATCAAGAACGTATTCCGTACGAACTTTTTCAGCAAGCGACAGTGCCTCTTGGGACACGTCAGGATTGAAGACAATTTGTACAAGTCCTGTCCTGTCACGCAAGTCGATGAATATCAGCCCGCCAAGATCCCGGCGCTTCTGCACCCAGCCTTTCAGCGTTACCTTTTCACCGATTGCTTCTTCTGTTACTTCACCGCAAAAATATGATCTCCCAAACATCGAAACTCCCCCCTCTACTTACAAATGTCCTTGAATTTTTCAACAAAGCTCTCAAGCGGTAATTCGGTTTGTTCCCCGTCCGCCATTGATTTCAAATTGATTTTATTTGCTTTTAATTCATCCTCACCCAGCACTGCCACA
Source organism: Mesobacillus subterraneus (assembly GCF_020524355.2). Taxonomy (NCBI): domain Bacteria; kingdom Bacillati; phylum Bacillota; class Bacilli; order Caryophanales; family Bacillaceae; genus Mesobacillus; species Mesobacillus subterraneus. Next base: position 945,658 of record NZ_CP129019.1, on the reverse strand, counting down.
TATTTAGCATTCATTCTGTCAGCAGCCTTGAATTGGGCCTTGATTTTACGATCCTGATAATCTCTTTCCGCAGAGAATCCTGCCATTCTCAGATTGTGCAGCAGGCCTACAGTATAATCCTTTGCCTCATCCCCTAAAGAAACGAGGTAGCAATCGATTCCTTCATTAACCAGTAGCTCAACACCTTCTGCATCTAGTGCTGCAAGCAGTCTTTCTATGCTTAAAGCGAATCCGATACCGGGTGTTTCCGGTCCGCCGATTTCTTCAACAAGGCCATTGTACCTGCCGCCGCCGCAAAGTGTGGTGATTGCTCCAAAGCCTTCCGCATCACTCATGATTTCAAAGGCTGTGTGGTTATAATAATCCAATCCTCGCACCAGATTGGCGTCAACTTCGTATTCAATCCCTAGATCAGTCAAATATTTCGTCACTTTACTAAAATATTGAGCTGAATCATCTGTCAGATAATCAATGATCGATGGTGCGGACTTCATAAGTTCATGGTCGCGGTCTGCTTTGCAATCCAGGATTCGCATTGGATTTTTTTCAAGCCGGTTCTGGCAGTCGCTGCAGAATTCGCCAATCCGAGGTTTGAAATGATTCACTAGAGCTTCTCTGTGTGCCGTACGGCTCTCTTTATCTCCCAGGCTATTCACGACCAGCTTGAGTTTTTTCAATCCAAGTTCCTTATAAAGGGACATCGCTAGGGAAATCACTTCAGCGTCAATCGCCGGGTCTGCACTTCCCATTGCCTCGACACCAAACTGCACAAACTGGCGGAAACGGCCTGCTTGCGGACGTTCGTAGCGGAACATCGGTCCCATATAGTAAAGCTTCACTGGCTGATTAGGACTTCCGAACATTTTATTCTCTACAAAAGAACGAACAGCCGCTGCTGTACCCTCAGGACGGAGCGTCAGGCTTCGGTCACCCCTGTCAGTGAATGTGTACATTTCTTTTTGGACGATATCTGTTGTATCACCAACGCTACGCTTGAAAAGGTCTGTATGCTCAAATATCGGAGTCCTTAATTCCTGATATTGATATCTTTCACAAAGTTCTCTCGCCTTTGCTTCAATAAGCTGCCATTTCTCTGTCTGGCCTGGCAAAATGTCCTGTGTTCCCCGAGGGATGTTGATTTGATTAGCCACAGTGCATCCTCCTCCATTCAATTCGAATCATTTCTAGTGCATCTACTTATAACCTTCTCTGGAACATCGCGAATCTAGCAACATTCCTGAGAAAAATAGCTTATGTAAAAAAGAATACAAAAAAGCCCCCAATCCCTTGCCATAATAACAAGGGACGAGAGCTTTGGATTCCCGTGGTGCCACCCTAATTGAAGCGCATGTATGCACTTCCACTTTAACAGTTAACGCCTGATTACGTCTTCTCCTAATAACTGGACAGCCATGTTCAGAGAAAATCCTACGGAGTGTTCATTCACCAGGTCATCGTGCAGAAATGCTTTCAGCCAGGGCATTCCCTCTCTTTTCACGTGTTTCATGGTTACTGTGCTCCATCAACGGTTTGTTTTCTGTATAACATTTTATTTATATTATAATACGGAGTACAAATGCCCTTGTCAAGAACAATTCAAGAACGTTCAATCTGTTTTTTCAGTTTTCGGACATCACGGAGAGAAAGCCCAAATTCCGAAGCTAATTCTACTGTGTTAGTGCTTTGTTCCTTTTGAATAAAATCGTGGAAATCTACTCCGAATAATTGATTCTCACCAAATGAAGCAGATCTTCCTTTATCACTGAACCGCATCGTATCACCTACCATAGTTTATTGCTTACTATTCTTCCCAGCGACTATGGAAATTTTTCATGATTTTGAGATATTCTTTTCACACTTGAATTTTTCTTGTTCCAAACCGATATAAGAGAAAAGTCCTCGTGATTTTACCGGAAAAATCCGGTAAAATATTTTTAAGAGAATTGGAAAGGGAGGGAGATTATTGCCCAGAAATAAAATGGTTCCGATCATCCTTTGCCTGATGCTGATTTTTGGGAGCCTTCCAGCTTTAGAATCAGTTCGGGCGGATAATGGGAGTGTCTCGATAACTGCCACAAGTTTGAATGTAAGAACTGGGCCGGGACTAAGTTACCCGATATCAGGATCAGTTAAAAAGGGAGAAAAGTTTTCCATCGTCAAGAAAGAAGGCGAATGGATCCAAATTAGCTTAGGAGGCAGTAAAAAGGGATGGATCGCTGACTGGTTTACTGCTAAGGAATCAGCTAAGACAGCAGTTTCACCAGCTGTTACGGCAAATTCCAAAGGTTCAGGCAGTGTTAACGTCAATGGTTTAAGAGTCAGAAAAGGGCCGGGTACGACCAGCAGGTCATTGGGTCTTTTAATAGTGGACAAGCTGTCGAAATTCTTGGCTTCAACGGGAATTGGGCAGAAGTCCGAACAAAGAACTTACAGGGATGGGTCTCGAAGGAATACATATCTGTTACAGAGAGCAAGGCTAATGAAGCGCCAGTGCCGGCAGCCAGTGCCAAAACAAGCGGGACGGTCACCGCTACTTCCCTAAATGTAAGAGAAAAGCCTTCATTGAATTCTGGCAAAGTAGGTCAATTAAGTTATGGAGCTGCAGTGACAGTCCATTCCCAGTCCAATGGGTGGGACGAGATTGCATACGCAGGAAAAAATGCCTGGGTAAGCGCTCAGTACTTGAAAATCGGAGGAAAACTCTCAACTGACAGCAGCAAGCCAGCAGCTCCTGTCGATCAGTTCACAGGGACAGTAACTGCATCACAGCTGAATGTCCGTGATAAAAACTCACTCGACGGCAGCGTCGTCGGCTCTGTATCAAAAGGGCAAAGCTTCAAAATTCTCGATGAACAAAATAATTGGGTCAAGATTGAATATCAATCTGGGAAAACAGGCTGGGCAGCTGGCTGGTTCTTCGAAAAAAAGAAAAACGGTCCCGCCGCTGCACCTAGCCAGTCCGTGAATAACAGCAGTGTCTCAATGCTTCATAATGGGACAAATATTCGCAAAGGGACAAGCACAGGCACAGCCGTTATTTTCCGTGCCAATCAGGGGGACAGCTTTGAAATCCTAAGCGTCGAAAAAAATTGGTATGAGATTGCACTGCCAAATGGAACAAGCGGGTTTGTAGCCGGCTGGATCGTTTCTGTTAAAGGTAGTGCACCGCAAATTGAAAGACCGGGAGCGGAGAAACACACGAAAAATAAAACAGTCGTCATTGACCCTGGTCATGGCGGCAGGGATAATGGGACAACAGGTGTAAGAGGAACCATGGAGAAGACGCTTACCCTGAAAACTGCCCAGCTTTTATATGACAAACTAAGAGCGGCCGGTACGAACGTTATATTGACAAGGAACAATGATCATTATATTTCCCTAGGTTCCAGGGTCAGCAGCTCCCATTACCATGATTCCGACGCGTTCATCAGCATCCATTATGACAGCATCAACGATCGGACTGTCCGAGGCATGACGACTTACTACTATAATTCAAAGCAAAAGCCTTTAGGTGAACAAATTCACTCTTCGGTTATAGGTAAAACCATGTTGAAGGATCGTGGCACACGCTTTGGGGATTATCACGTCATCAGGGAAAACAAGCAAGCAGCCGTCCTACTTGAATTAGGATATTTAAGCAATCCTGCTGAAGAGATGCTCGTCAATACACCTCAATATCAGGAAGCTGTAGCTAACGGGATATTTGAAGGACTTGCGCGATATTTTAAAAATAATTAAGCAAACCTATATACTAAAAAGAAGGTATCCCTCAAGTGGGGATACCTTCTTTAACTTTTGTTTATTTACTATCGATGATCAACGTAACCGGACCGTCATTTGTCAATTGAACGTCCATCATCGCGCCGAACACACCAGTTTCAACCTTGATTCCTTTTTCAGCAAGGAAGGAGTTGAATGTATCATAGACATTTTCTGCATGATCTGGCTTGGCTGCGTTCATGAAGTTTGGGCGGCGCCCTTTGCGGCAATCACCATACAGGGTGAACTGCGAAACAGATAGAATCTCTCCTTCTACATCAAGAAGGGACAAGTTCATTTTTCCTGCTTCATCTTCGAATACCCTGAGGTTTGCTGCCTTCTCGGCAAGAAAGGCAGCATCTTTTTCTGTATCATCATGGGTAACGCCTACAAGGATGACAAATCCCTTATTAATGGAGCCTGTTACCTCGCCATCTACTGTTACTTTTGCTTCTTTGCTTCTCTGTATGACTAAACGCATAGTGAATCTCCTTACACACTTTCTCTTCTTGCTAAAATGAAATCTGTCTAGCTCATTACCCTTCTGACAGCATAGATGTCTGGAATTTGCTTAATCCGATCCACGACTCTTTGCAGGTGGCTGACATTATGGATGGCGATCGACATATTGATGGTCGCCATCTTATTTTTATCAGATTTGCCGGATACTGCGGTAATGTTTGTCTTTGTTTCGTTTACCGCCTGCAGTACTTCATTCAGCAAACCTCTGCGGTCATAGCCGCTGATTTCAATATCAACATTATACTCTTTGCTTTCATTCAATCCGGTCTCCCATTCAACCGGAATCAGCCTTGCCTGTGCATCCTCTGTATGAATGTTCGTGCAATCAGAACGGTGAACAGATACTCCGCGGCCTTTTGTGATGAAACCTACAATATCATCTCCAGGTACAGGGTTGCAGCAACGGGATAGCCTGATCAGCAAATTATCAATACCTGACACCCGAACGCCAGACTCACGTTTCTTGGCAGGTGTAAATGCTTTAAGCTCGGAAACAGCATTCGAAATATCCTTTTCCTGTTCCATATCACGTAGCTTGCGCAGTTTTTCTGTCAGTCTATTCGCCACCTGAAGAGCTGTTATTCCGTTGTACCCGATTGAAGCAAACAGATCTTCTTCATTCGAGAAATTATATTTCTCGGAAACCTTTTTCAGGTTTTCTGGTGTCAAAATTTCCTTCACATCAAAATCCATATTGCGGATTTCTTTTTCCAAAAGCTCTCAGCCTTTTTCAACATTTTCGTCCTTCTGCTGTTTCTTGAAGAATTGGCGAATCTTGTTTTTAGCCTGTGAGGTCTGTGCAAGCTTTAACCAATCTTTGCTCGGACCATAAGAGTGTTTTGAAGTAAGGATTTCAATGATATCTCCAGTTTTCAACTGGTAATCAAGAGTCACCATCTTGCCATTTACCTTGGCACCGATCGTCTTATTCCCAATTTCGGAGTGGATCCGATAGGCAAAATCGATTGGAACGGAACCAGCAGGCAATTCAATGACATCGCCTTTTGGTGTGAAAATAAATACCATATCCGAAAAAAAGGTCAATTTTAAGGGACTCCATGAATTCTTCTGCGTTGGCAGTATCATTCTGGAATTCAAGTATTTCACGGAACCAGGATAGCTTAGTTTCAAAATTGGAAGCATCAGTTGGTTTCCCCTCTTTATATGCCCAGTGGGCGGCAACCCCAAATTCAGCAATTCTGTGCATTTCATCTGTCCTGATCTGGACTTCCAGAGGATCGCCTTTAGGACCAATTACTGTAGTGTGCAGTGATTGATACATATTAGGCTTTGGCATTGCGATATAGTCCTTGAATCGGCCAGGCATCGGTTTCCAGCAAGTATGGATGATTCCAAGGATTGCGTAGCAGTCTTTGATGCTGTTGACGACAATGCGGACAGCCAGCAAATCATAAATTTCATTGAACTGTTTATTTTGCAACACCATTTTACGATAGATGCTGTATATATGCTTCGGTCTTCCGGAAATTTCAGCTTTGATTGAAACTTCATTAAGCCTTTCCTTCACCTCATCAATGACTTCATCAAGATATTGCTCGCGTTCTGCCCTTTTCTTTTTCATCAGATTGACGATACGATAATATTGCTGGGGATTGAGATAGCGCAAAGCTGTATCTTCAAGTTCCCATTTGATCTTGGAAATACCGAGTCTGTGAGCGAGAGGCGCAAAAATTTCCAGCGTTTCATTCGAGATCCTGCGCTGTTTTTCACTCGGCAAATGCTTTAAAGTCCTCATGTTATGAAGCCTGTCAGCCAGCTTGATGAGGATGACACGAATATCCTGCGCCATCGCTACGAACATCTTTCTGTGATTTTCAGCCTGTTGCTCTTCATGCGACTTGTACTTTATTTTACCAAGCTTCGTGACACCATCAACAAGCATCGCCACTTCATCGTTGAAGGCCTCTCTTATATCATTAAGTGTTATATCTGTATCTTCAACGACATCATGAAGAAAACCAGCTGCAACCGTCGCCGGGTCCATCTCCAGGTCGGCCAGGATGCCTGCTACCTGGATAGGGTGGATGATGTACGGTTCCCCCGACTTCCTGAATTGATCATGATGAGCCTGTCTGGCGAACTCATATGCCTTGCTTACCAATTCAACATGTTTATCATTTAAATATGATTTTGTACAGTCAATGACTTGTTCTGCGGTCATTACCTGGTCATTCGCCATAGGATCACCTAATTTAAATTTCTTTATACTAACCCGCATTTTCTCTCCAGCGGGAACCAAGGAAAAAGGAATAAAAAAGAAAACCCTTTATATACAATAATTATTCTTATAAAGGATTGTTACTATTATCAAAGAAAAAATCGAAGATGTAAAGAGAAAGGGAGATATTTTGCAGCAGAAATTAAAAAAATTGTCGAAAGATATTAAATTTCTTTTATTAATAGGTTTATTTTAGCAAGTGTACCTGCCTTTGGATGGATTTCTACTAATTCAAAGAAAAGGGCACTTCGCAATGAAGCGCCCGGTCAAATTAATATTGCATCAAGGTTAAAACATCATAGCCTTCCAGCTTTTCTCGTCCATCAAGATAAGTCAGTTCAATCAGGAATGCTATGCCTGCCACGATTCCACCTAGTTCTTCAACTAGCTTGATCGTTGCATCAATCGTTCCTCCAGTTGCCAGCAAGTCATCGGTGATCAATACTCTTTGTCCTGGCTTGATTGCGTCTTTATGGATTGTTAAAACATCACTGCCGTATTCAAGTCCGTAATTCACTTTGATTGTTTCGCGCGGAAGTTTTCCTTCCTTCCTGACAGGAGCGAAACCTACGCCATGTGCGTAGGCAACCGGACAGCCAATGATAAAGCCTCGGGCTTCGGGTCCGACTACAAGGTCAATTTGCTTTTCACGGGCATAGGCCACGATTTGGTCTGTTGCATATCTATAAGCCTCACCATTGTCCATTAAGGTTGTGATGTCCTTAAATTTAATGCCGGGCTTTGGTCAATCGGGAACGATTGTTACAAATTGTTTCAAATCCATTGAATAATTGCCTCCTCATTTTTCACCGACTCTTGAACGAAATGGTCAAACCAATTCTTCAATTGCTCATACGATGAGTAGAGCAATTCATTTTCAAGAGTAAATGCTTGCACCTTGTGCTGATATGTTTTGGATTCAGAAAGATCCCTTTTAGGGAGATTTTCTTCTAGTGAAATAAACCCATTGTTTATTTTAACAAACTCTAGTTCAAAAAACACCTGCGACATGAATTCTACTGTTTCTTTTGTCCACCCTTTATGCTTGGCCAAATCGCCGCCATAACGTTTTAGGTCAAATGGCCCTTTCTTTGCGAGGAAAGCATAAAACCATTTGAAATGCTCCCTGGTTGGCATAGTCGTGAAGAAATCGCTGTTTTCTTTGTAAAAATGGACATAAATCCTTCCCGGCTTCTTCCCGGCAAATAATTTCTCCAGTATATCTTTGGAAGGCGGCAGGTCCAACAGGACGACATAAGATTGGTCGAACCCGATTTGTTCAGCCTGCTCTTCAGTTGATACCAGTTCCAATGAGTCTCCGATTATAGGAGAAAACTTATTTTTCAAATCGGAGTTGAATAGAATCCACTTAATATTACTGCCTGGAATCATGGCTGGAAGCTTTTCCAACCTTTTAAGCCCACGAAAATCGAATAGCTGCCAGTTCTTGACGGCTACGTCCCTAAGAAAAATCTGCGGTTTCTTGATATTGTTCCATTCGTTGATCGACAGTTCGCCAATGACCGACAGCTGCGAACTCGGCGAGATATGGTCATGGAGATATCCAAAGCCGAAACCTATTCCATCAATCACAGTACCTTCCTCTTCAAGTGCCAGCTTAAGATGTGACTGATCTGCCCCTATCTTTCTCAGGGTGGAAATATTGGCCCCATCAATCAGCACTTTCGGTTTAGGGTTGCTTACACCATATGGAGAAAGCATTCCAAGTTCATTTATCGTTTCAATCGTAATCTCTTTCACATCAATCCTGGCATCGATATGGGATACCGGAATTAAATCTTCTTCTTTCAGCTGCTCTATTGCCAGTGCATTCAACCTTGACCTTAATGCGTCGACATCATCAAGACTCAATGTCATGCCCGCGGCCATTGGATGTCCGCCAAAATGAGGAAGGATGTCTCTGCAGGTTGAAAGATTTTTAAAAAGATCGAAACCGGCGATACTGCGTGCAGATCCTTTCGCGAGCCCCTTCTCTTTATCAAAACTGAGAACAATCGTTGGTCGGTAATATTTCTCAACGAGCTTGGAGGCTACGATGCCAATGACTCCTGCGTTCCAGCCTTCCTTGCCGACGACAAGGACTGAATTATCTTCTATTGGATAATTCCTTTCTACTTCAGCAACTGCTTCTTCAGCAATTTGTGAAACAATATTCTGCCGTTCTTTATTTATTGAATCGATTTCTTCTGCTAGCATCATCGCCTCTTCAGGATCAAGAGTCATCATCAATTGAACCGCAGGATCAGCGCTGCCAAGCCGGCCGGCTGCATTAACCCTCGGGCCAATCATAAAACCGATGGTTTCTTCATCAATGCCTGCCCTGTCTGTTTTAGCCAGCTTAAGAAGCGCATTCAAACCAGGTGACTGGGTCGCCTTCAATTTCTCTATTCCCCTCTGAGCAATCAGCCTGTTCTCTCCCATCAGGGGTACGAGGTCGGCAATTGTCCCTATAGCGGCAAACTCCAACAAATGCTCCGGGACTCTTCCAAGCAAAGCATGTGCAACCTTAAAAGCGACACCTACACCAGCTAAATCCTTGAAAGGGTATACACTGTCGTCCAGCTTTGGATGAATGATCGCAAACGCATCAGGCAGGACCGGACCCGGTTCATGGTGATCCGTTATGATCAGGTCGACACCTAAGTCCTTGGCAACAGTTGCTTCATGAAGAGCTGATATGCCCGTATCGACAGTAATGATCAAGCCTACTCCGCTGTCTGCGGCACTTCGGAATGCTTTCTCATTTGGACCGTACCCTTCTGTAAAACGGTTCGGTATGTAATAGTCAGCGTTCGCTCCTAGTTCAGCCAGAGCCTTCATCAGGACTGTTGTACTGCTTACACCATCTGCATCATAATCACCAAATACCAAAATAGGCTCTTGCGTTTCTATTGCCTTATTGATCCGCTCAACAGCCTTATCCATATCTTTCAGCAAAAATGGGTCGTGAAATTCGCTTTTTTGCCCAAATAAAAAATACCGGGCATCTTCCACGGTATCCAGTCCGCGATTGACTAGCAATGAAGCAGTCAGATGATTTATGTTCATTTCCTCGGCGAGTGACTCTATTATTGTCTGGTCAGATTTTTTAACAATCCACCTTGATTTTGGCTTTAACATACGTTCACCTCTCAGCTTATTCATTATACAAAAGCGGCGAGGCGGTTTCAATGACAATGAATGCTAATAGGAGAAGTCTTCGCCCCTTCCACTGCAATCAACTAAGGTTTCTAAATGTATTTTACTTTTACCCAGCCCTTCTAAACAGAGGTCCAGTTTTATTGTCCAATTGATCGTTCTTACCATGATCCTTGTGAACACCATAAAAAAAGAGGCGACTCTCAGGTGGATTTTTCGACCTTTTGAGTTAGCCTCTTTCTTTGATTAATGGATATCTTCGATTTGCTGTTCGTGTGCTGTTTCTTTCTTGATTGTATCCTCTTGCGCCAACTGAGCTTCTAGTGAATTGTTTCTCTTCTTCAATGTTTTTACTTCCCTTTGAAGCACAAACATCCTGAACAGACCGACAGAGCCAACGATGAGTCCGCCCATCAATACAGATCCTAAGATGACCAAGATTAAAGGCCATTCTGACTCCCCAAATAAATAGTTCACTGTTACTGGATCGACGTTGATGACTGCAAAAACAGCAACAATCAAAGCAAACGCTAATCCCAACAGCAATGTCCATTGAAACTTCATGCTATCTCCCCCCATGAGACTTATTGAATATCTATGTCATCTTCAAAACTTCCACTCTCACTGTATGGATTTATATGGACCAGGACATTTTGGACATGGTTGTTTTCCATCAGTTTCTTTTTCACACTTTTTCCAATCCGGTGGCCCTGTTCAACGGTAATATGTGGATCAACAGATATCTTCAAATCAATGATAACATAGTGACCGTGTTCTCTGGCATGTAATTCATCCAATTTTTTCACTTCTGGTATTGACTGTACAATGTTCTTGAACTCTTCTGTATCCTCATCATGAAGCACATGATCAAGTGTGTTGTGGATGGATTCCTTGCCTAGCTTCCATGCCATCCTGATGACCAGCAAGGCGACAAGCAGCCCAGTGACCGGGTCAGCATATTCCAGCCATGCTATACCAAAGATGCCGCCCAACACAGCAGCGCTTATCCCAATAAGTGCTGCTATGGAAGAATAGACATCCGACCTATGTTCATACGCATTAACAATCAACGCATCACTCTTTAGTTGCTTCCCCAATCTGTATTTGTACCTGAACATTCCCTCTTTTACGATAATTGAAACGACAACAGCCACTATCGCAATTGATTTCGGAGGTTCAATGGGATGAAAGAATGCCTCGATTGAGGATCTGCCGATTTCTACTCCCACAAGCATCAATAATACGGCAACAATGATGGCCGCAATCGATTCGGCCTTACCATGGCCGTATGGATGGTCTTCATCCGGCGGTGCTTTCGCTGCCTTGAGACCTATGTATACGGCTAATGATCCAGCCACATCCGATGCAGAATGCACTGCATCCGCTACAAGCGCTTTACTATTCGCATAAATGCCTACTCCCCACTTTAACCCTGCCAGTAAAATATTCCCGACAACTCCCACCATTGCTGCAAATTCCGCTTTCTTAAATCGATCATCTTTTTCCAAAAGCAAAATCCCTCCCTGCTCAGTGCTTATATAAGATTCCGTGCACACCCACCATAATTAGTCTGGCGGCATTCATTTTATTTTATCCGGAAAAATGGCTTTTCTAACCAGAAATAAAAATACCACGGAAAAATCCGTGGTATTTCGAATGGGCATATTTTAAACTTGCGGCTCATCTGAGTAGACTTTCTTTTCCTTGTAAGTCTTGATTGAGCCTTTCTTCTTAAGCTCTTTATTTTTCCATATATACCACAGCTGTGCTGCGATGAAAATGGAAGAATACGTACCGGCAATCAGACCAATAAGAAGGGCGAACGAGAAATTCCAGATGGACGAACTTCCGAATATCAATAGAGCCACGACTGTTATGACAACAGTAAGAATGGTGTTGACCGAACGGCCAAGCGTCTGGCGAAGCGCGGTATTCACTACGTCCGCAATGTCTTCCGGTGTCTTCAGTCGTCTCTTCTTCACCATATTCTCACGCATCCTGTCAAAAGTAACAATTGTATCATTGATTGAATAACCAACAATTGTCAGGACGGCTGCAATGAAGGTAATATCAACTTCAAGCCTTGTCAGACTGAATAGGACGATGATAAAGAAAGCATCGTGAAGCAGTGCGATAATAGCAGCCAACGCCATGTAAATCTCGAATCGGATCGTTACATAGATGATGATCCCTACTGAAGCAATTGCGACAGCAATCATGGCGTTCTTAGCAAGCTCTTTACCGATTGTTGGTGAAACTGTACCAACATTCGGTTCAGCACCGAATTCTTCGTTGAAATGTGATTTAAGCTCAGAAATCTTATCCTTGGATAAAACTGTTTTAAACCTTGCGACGCCAATTTCTCCATTATCACCAGAGATGACAATATCGTTTGTTTCCAAATCAACTTGCTTAAGTTCCTCTTTTAATTGCTCCGCTGTCAGTTTGCTGTCAGACATGACCTCTACCCTCGTCCCAGCCGCAAAATCAATTCCAAGATTCAGGCGGAACACTAAGAGTGCAATCAGGCCAATACCGATAAGAACAGCTGAGGCGGTAAAGAACTTGTTTCGGCTCTTGATGAAATCGAAACGATCAAATTTAGTTTTTAAATCCAATGTATCCTTGCCTTCAGAAATATCATGGATTTCACTTTTCTTAACTCCGAACAAGCCCGGCTTATCTTTAAATAAGCCACTGTTCACAAGCAGTCCGAGGAACAGTCGCGCTCCAAAAACTGCAGTGATGAAGCTTGCCAGGATACTGATGATCAGCATAGTGGCAAAGCCTTTTACAGAGCTTGTACCATACGCGAATAAAACGATTGCCGCTAGCAAAGTCGTGATGTTGGCATCAAATATAGTAGACAGTGAGCCTTTGCTCCCCGCGTCAAATGCTGCTTTGATATTGCGTCCAACCTTCAATTCTTCTTTAATCCGCTCATACGTGATGATATTCGCATCCACCGCCATGCCGACACCGAGGATCAGGGCCGCGATTCCAGGCAGCGTGAGCACCCCGTTCATCCAATCAAATACAAGCAGGATGAGGTACACATAAATAGATAAAGTGATAACTGCGACTATACCAGGTATACGGTATAGAACGAGCATGAAGACGAAAACAGCAAGAATGCCAATAATCCCAGCAAAGACTGTTTCATTGAGAGCCTGTTCACCGAACTTCGCTCCAACAGAAGTAGAATACGTTTCTTCTAGATTAACCGGCAGTGAACCGGCATTAAGCAAAGAAGCAAGCTGTTGAGCTTCTTCTATTGTAAAATTACCTGTAATTTCAACATTTTTTTGATTCAGGATCTTATCAACATTAGGATTGGAAAGGAACTTTGGTTCAGGCTTCATCCTTTCTTCCTTATAAGAATCCTTGCCTTCCTCGAAATCCAGCCAGATAACCAGTTGATTTTCAGGATACATATCACGGATTTCCTTCGTGATTTCACCGAATTGGTCTCCATCTTTAAGAGTAATCGAAATACTCGGCTTGTTTTGCTGGTCGAAGCTTTGCTTTGCCCCGTTTTCTTCCAAGTCACTTCCATCCATCATAACGCGGTCGTTCACGTCACGGAAGGTAAGATTCGCTTCGGTAGAAAGAATCTCGCGTGCTTTATTCTGGTCTTTTACGCCAGCGAGCTGAACGCGAATCCGGTCATCTCCTTCAATTTGAATATTTGGTTCACTGACACCAAGAACGTTGACTCTTCGTTCAAGCGCCTCAGCCGTGCTTTTCAAGGTTTCGCGATCAACTTTCTCGCCTTTCTTTCCATTCAGAGGCTGAACTTCATAAAGAACCTCAAAGCCTCCCTGCAGGTCAAGACCAAGTTTGATATCTTTTAATATATTCTGGGTTGTTGCACCCATGGCGCTTCCGATTAAAATAACCAGCAAAAAGAAGGCCACGATGCGGCTGCGTTTTACCATTATGTATGAATCCTCCTTATTCTTCGCACACGACATGCTGACAGACAAAAAAACAAAAAGACAAAAGAAAATAAACAGTAGCCAATTTATAGCATTCTAATTATGTAACAGTTTAAAAAAACTGTCAATTAAGCTTTTTCCGTTAACTAAATAAATAAAGATTCTCTCTATAAAAAATCAGCATTGGGATGTTTTCGTGTAAATCAGCACAAAGAGCCATTTCCCCTGCTACTTCAGCAGTTCCCTTCGTCCCTCTTCATCATCAAGCGCAAAGTCTCCCAGTTTGAATGCTTCAACGGTGGTAAAATTCATTACGTCACCTATTTTTGCGGATAAAATATCAGCGATGATTTCATATAGTTGTATTTCTTCTTTCGGTTTCTTCCATTTTTTCTTTGTGAGATAATCCCATAATTCTTTTTCCTTAATCTGTTCATAACCGAATATTTTGAATTCTTCAATTTTGCTTTCCAATGCCGGCTTTACTTGCTTGTAAAACCGTCCGTATGTATGGCTTGAATTCATCCCCTGGCCCCCTCGTCCAATTTTCTAGTCTTAATGTTTTAACCTTGTCATGCTTTGTCCACTTTCTTGCATATAGTTAATTGTATATGAAATATGCATTTTTGAGAAGGCAGGGAGCGTAATGTCGAAGTTTTTAAAAGGAACATTTATTTTGTTAATGGCCGGGCTCGTCACGAGGGTGCTTGGTTTCATAAACCGGATCGTCATTGCCCGTTCCATCGGAGAAGAAGGTGTTGGTCTTTACATGATGGCCTTCCCCACTTTGGTGCTTGTCGTGACGATTACACAACTGGGTCTCCCAGTTGCGATTTCGAAAAATGTAGCTGAAGCGGAGGCAAGGGGCGACTTCCGAAAAATCAAGAAAATCCTTGTCGTTTCACTTGCAACCACTATATCACTATCTATTGTCTTTACACCGGCTCTCATTTTCCTTGCTCCATACTTGTCTGAGACATTGTTCACGGATCCCAGGACGCAATGGCCGTTGCTGGCCATCGCACCAATCGTGCCAATCGTTGCGGTTTCCTCGGTTCTCCGCGGCTACTTCCAGGGAAGGCAGAATATGCGGCCTTCCGCAATCTCCCAGGTAATCGAACAGCTCGTCCGGATCACGTTGATTGCTGTTTTGACAAAAACTTTCATGCCTTATGGAATTGAATATGCGGCAGCAGGTGCCATGATTGCCTCTGTGATCGGTGAGCTAATTTCACTATTCTATCTAATGACGACCTTCAAGCTTCGGAAAAAATTCAGGCTGCGGAATAACTTTTTTCAGTTCGTCCATTCCGGAAAATCGACCTTTAATGATTTAATGAGGATTGCCTTGCCAACTACTGGTTCAAGGCTGATTGGCTCTGTTTCCTGGTTTTTTGAACCAATCGTCGTTGCACACAGTCTGGCGATTGCCGGTGTGGCAGCTGTGGCTGCCACGAAACAATACGGAGCCTTGACCGGCTTCGCGATGCCATTGCTGCTATTGCCATCATTCATCACCTATTCCTTATCCACCTCACTTGTACCGGCAATCAGTGAAGCGAACTCCCGCAAGAACATGAAGATAATCGAACACCTTCTGCAGCAATCCTTGCGATTTTCCCTTTTGACAGGCGGTCTGGCGATCGTTGTTTTATATGTATTGGCTGAACCATTAATGACATTGATGTACGGTACGGCAAATGGTTCACAATTCATCAAGCTGATGGCACCATTCTTCCTGTTCTACTATTTCCAGGGACCACTGCAGGCTGCATTGCAGGCTCTTGATTTGGCTAGGGCAGCTATGATCAACAGCCTGATCGGAAATCTGGTCAAGACCGCTGTGATTTTCCTGTTGGCAAGCCAGCCTGCTTTTGGCATAAACGGTGTAGCCCTCGGAATGGTCATGGGAATCGTCCTTATCACCCTGCTCCATTTCGCGACAATGCTTAAGGCTGTTTCATTCACTTTTTATGTAAGAGATTATGTAAAGGTACTTGCCATTATCATTCTTTCAGGATCACTTGGTTTCCTTCTATGGGATTGGCTGGATGAAAGTCTTTCACTGGCACTAAGAATTCTTATAAATGCAGGAACTGTAACCTGCCTGTACTTGTCCCTTTCTCTTGCTCTCAGCCTCCTGATCAGGAAAAATGAACTTTCGAAATTACGATCTGTCCTTGCATCATTTTTAAAAAAATAAGTAAAAACGTGGACATTGTATCCACGTTTTTATTTATCCTTTAAGTCAATATAGAATTTGCCATTTTGGTAGCTGCAAAAAGAAATCTCTCCTGGATCTTCATATTTCTGTTTTTTCAGCTGCTCCAACAGCCAGAAAATTGATTTGTCAATCATTTCAAGGTTATCCTCCTGGACCTCGCCGTCGATGATTAGCGGAAGTGCAAGGCTGCTGCTGTCTTGTTTTCCTTCCTGTTCTCCCTGTTTCTTTTGGAAAATGGACAAAGTGCCTGACGGCTCCAAAATGGCATACTCCACATCGGCAATATCCCCTACATCCTTTTCTCTTAACTGCAGCAGCAGGTCGTCAAAATTATATCTTTGCGACCGCATTGCTTTTTCATCGATTTTCCCATTATTGATGATGATTGTCGGCTTTCCATCCACAATGTCCCTGAACTTTTTGCTTTTAAGAGAAAGCAAGGCAAATACTATTTGAATGATGACAAGGAAACCGATTGGGAGAAGGGTGTCAATCAAAGGATCTTTCGTATTTTCGATTGCAAGGGACGCCATCTCGGCAATCATGATATAGACCACTAAATCGAGGATGCTCAACTCTCCAATTTCCCTTTTTCCCATTAAACGAAAGATCAAAAGGATCAATAAATAAAGGAGCAATGTCCTAAAAAGGATAATGAAATATTGTTCCACTTTCCCCCCGCCCTTCACACAGCATTCCTCCATAGTCTTTAACCAAGAAGTGAAATCATACTTATTGTTTCATTAATTTTTCAGTGTAATCCTGAATAAAAACTGATTCTATTTGTCCATGAGCGTGAATATGCTTGTACTAGGCATTTCCCGTTTAGAGGGATTAGATCAGAGAGGAGAGGGGTTAATGGAATCTAAAAGTTTAGGCAAAGCCGTCCTGTACGGGGTGATTGCAATTTTCCTGTTGGCAATCGTGAGCAGCTTTATATTTTCTCTTCTTTTAAAGTTCACCTCCGTTCAAGAATCTTCGCTTCAATACGTCATGACATCTATTTCTTTTTTATCGATTTTCATCGGCGGCTTTATCACTGGCGGAAATGGCAAAGAAAAAGGCTGGATGATAGGTGGAGCTACAGGACTGGCATATTCTTTGATTATTTTCTTGTTCCAATACCTGGGTTATGACAGTTTATTCTCGCTTGAGCAGATTATCTACCATATTTGCTATATCCTGACGGCAATGATGGGCGGCATCCTTGGAGTAAACATCGTTGGAGGAACATCAAAGGCATAAAAAAGAAGCGAACCAAGTTCGCTTCTTTTTTTATTTTAGTTATACACCTGCTGCTGTTTCCTTGACATCGCGAATTGCCGCGCGGTCATATGTAAGACGGCTTCCGTCTCCACATTTGATGACAACAGTGCCTTCATCAAGTGCATCAACAATTCCATGCAAACCGCCGATTGTTACTATCTTGTCACCTTTTTGCAAATCACTTTGCATTTGCTGAACCGCTTTTTGCCTCTTTTGCTGAGGGCGGATCAGTAAAAAGTAGAACAATACAAACATCAGCAACAGCGGGAATACTGTACCTAATAATCCTTCCATTCATTTCCCCTCCTTTCATTGTTTGGCCTTACTCGTATAACGAAACAGCCTAAGTAAAAGCAGTTTATTTAGAAGTTTTTGGCATTCGGCTTATTGTAGCCATATTGCTCAAAGAACTCTTCTCTAAAGTCCCCCAGACGGTCTTCACGGATTGCCTGTCTGACCTGCTCCATTAATTTTAGCAGAAAATAGAGATTATGGTAAGAAGTAAGTCGAATTCCAAACGATTCATCCGTTTTAATCAAGTGGCGGATGTAAGCCCTGCTATAATTTTTGCATGTATAGCAATCGCAGTTGGGGTCCAATGGTCCAAAGTCACGGGCAAATTTCGCGTTCTTGACAACCAACCTTCCCTCGCTCGTCATCAATGTACCATTCCTGGCGATACGAGTTGGCAGCACACAATCGAACATATCAATTCCGCGGATGGCGCCATCAATCAATGAATCTGGTGAACCTACCCCCATTAGATAGCGCGGCTTGTCCATTGGCAGCCATGGTGTCGTGAATTCCAGTACTCGGTCCATAACATCCTTCGGTTCGCCGACAGAAAGGCCACCAACAGCATAGCCAGGGAAGTCCATTGATACAAGGTCCTTCGCACTCTGCTTTCTCAGTTCCTCATATTCTCCGCCCTGGACGATTCCGAATAATCCCTGGTCCTGTGGACGCTGATGCGCAGACAAGCACCGTTCAGCCCAGCGGGAAGTCCGTTCTACCGACTTTTTCATATAATCATATTCCGCAGGGTATGGCGGGCATTCATCGAATGCCATCATGATATCTGACCCAAGGGCATTCTGGATCTCCATCGCCTTTTCTGGAGAAAGGAAAAGCTTATCTCCGTTCAAATGGTTGCGGAAGTGGACGCCCTCCTCTTCAATTTTCCTGAACTCGCTCAAAGAGAACACCTGGAATCCACCTGAGTCTGTAAGAATGGCACGGTCCCAATTCATGAATTTATGCAGGCCGCCTGCCTCTTTGATTATTTCATGACCTGGCCTTAACCAGAGATGGTAAGTGTTGCTCAGGATGATTCCTGCACCCATCTGGACCAATTCTTCAGGTGACATCGTTTTAACTGTAGCCAGTGTACCTACCGGCATGAAGACAGGAGTTTCAAAGGACCCATGAGGCGTATGTACACGACCAAGCCTTGCTCCTGTTTGCTTACAGGTCTTGATTAATTCGTAACGGATTGCTGACAATGTTTAAGCTCCTTCCAGAAATACAAGTGTTTTTATTTTACGAAAAGCATGAAAAATTATAATATCAACATTGCATCGCCGAAGCTGAAAAAGCGATACCTTTCCTCTACTGCATTATTATAGGCATTAAGAACATTATCGCGTCCAGCCAAAGCACTTACAAGCATGATCAGCGTCGACTTTGGCAAATGGAAATTGGTAATCATCCCGTCGATTGCCTTAAACTCGTATCCAGGATAAATGAAGATATTGGTCCAGCCATTTTCAGCGACAAACTTACCATCGTTGGCTGTAGCAATGGTTTCAAGCGTCCGGGTTGAGGTTGTTCCCACGGTAATGATACGCCCGCCCTGCTTCCGTACAGAGTTTAACAGCAATGCCGTTCCCTCAGTCACCTGATAAAACTCAGAATGCATATCGTGCTCCTCAATGGAATCCACGCTGACAGGCCTGAATGTTCCCAGCCCGACATGAAGGGTAATGAAGGCGATATGAACGCCCATTTCCTTAAGCTCTTCCAGCAATTCCTCGGTAAAGTGCAAACCAGCAGTCGGTGCTGCCGCAGAACCTCTTTCCCTTGCAAAAACCGTCTGGTATCTATCCTTGTCTTCCAGCTGCTCCTTAATATAAGGAGGAAGAGGCATTTCACCCAGCTGTTCAAGCACTTCATAAAAGATGCCATTATATGAAAATTTAAGGTTTCTTCCACCGTGTTCAGCTTCCCCTGTGCATTCTGCAGTTAATAGGCCGTCTCCAAAAATAATTTTCGTGCCTGCCTTCACTCTCTTTGCGGGTTTCACAAGTGTTTCCCACTCTTCACCCTCAAGCTGCTTCAGTAGAAGAACTTCAATTTTAGCACCCGTGTCCTCTTTCATCCCAAAAAGCCTTGCCGGTAGAACTTTTGTGTCATTCAGGACGAGGCAATCACCCGGTTTAAGGTAGCTTTTGATATTCTTGAAAATATCATGTTCTAAATGGCCCGTTTCTTTATTTAGGACCATGAGCCTACTTTCCGCTCTTTGTTCAAGCGGAGTCTGGGCAATCAATTCCTCAGGTAAATGGAAATCAAACAAATCTACTTTCATGTTGTCACCCTTACTAATTTTCTATTTATTTGTTCATGGACCGATCATCTGAATCAGCCAATAAAGTAAAAGATTGCGGATAAGATAATGCTTGCCAGAATAGACGTTACAATGGGGAAGTAAAAGGTTGTGCTGCCTTTTTTAAAGACGATGTCTCCTGGCAATCTTCCCAGATTGACAAACTGCATGATGAATCCAATGATGAAAATGACTGCACCGGCGATCATCACGAACTTCGCTGCTCCTGTCATCGTTCAGGCACCTCCATTTCAAAATGTCGGTATACAGCCTCCGTTACAATTCTTCCCCTAGGAGTCCTTTGCAAAAACCCGATCTGCAATAAATATGGTTCATACACATCTTCAATTGTCTGAGATTCCTCTCCTATTGTTGCAGAGATCGTCTCTAACCCGACGGGACCGCCGCGGTATTTTTCGATGATGCCCTTCAGCAATTTATGGTCTATATGGTCAAGACCAAGTTGGTCAACCTGCATCAATTCCAAAGCTTCCCGAGCAAGAGTTTCCTCTACAGCACCATTTCCGCGCACTTGCGCAAAGTCGCGCACTCGCTTCAATAGGCGGTTGGCAATCCTCGGTGTTCCTCTCGATCTCCTTGCAAGCTCCTCGGCGGCAGGCCAGTCGATGTCAGTTTCCAAAAGCTCAGCTGTCCTGACGACAATATCAGTAAGTTGTTTCTCATTATAGTATTCCAAACGGCTCAGAACTCCAAACCTGTCTCTTAAAGGAGCTGACAACGAACCGGCACGAGTAGTTGCACCAACAAGCGTGAACGGAGGAAGGTCAAGTCTGACAGATCTGGCACTTGGACCTTTGCCGATGACGATATCAAGGCAAAAGTCTTCCATCGCAGGATAGAGTACTTCCTCAATTGTTCTTGGGAGCCTGTGAATTTCATCTATGAACAGGACATCCCCCGGTTCCAATGCCGTCAGGATGGCTGCCAGGTCACCTGGCCTTTCAATGGCCGGTCCTGAGGTCGTCCTGAGGTTGACGCCCATTTCATTGGCGATGATGGCTGCCAGTGTCGTCTTACCCAGACCAGGCGGTCCGTAGAGCAACACATGATCCAGCGTTTCCCGCCTCATTTTGGCGGCTTCAATGAAAACCTCAAGGTTTGCTTTCACTTTATCCTGGCCGATATATTGCCTGAGTGTCTGCGGACGCAGGCTCTGCTCAAATGAAACATCCTGGTCGCCCGCTTCACTGGAGATGATTCGTTCTTCCATCTGTTTCTCACCCTTCTTATAAGCTGGTTAACAGATCATTTTTAACACAGCGTTACTTTAATAGCCTCTGTAATGCTTTCTTGATATATTGGTCTGTCGTCAATGTTTCTTTCTTCAGTTCAGGAGTGATTTTGCGTATTTCTTTTTCAGAGTAACCAAGTGCCTTCAGTGCCAACACAGCCTCATCAAACTCGGTTGACTGGCTTATGCTTGCTGCTACCTCGTCCGAATTGAACAGATTAGGGAAATAATCTGGCACAAGGTCATGCAGCTTCCCCTTTAAATCGAGGATCATTTGTCTCGCGGTCTTCTTGCCTACTCCAGGGAATTTGACCAGGAAGGATTCATCTTCATTTTCAACTGCCTGAACCACTTGACCGGGTTCTCCTGAAGCAAGGATAGCCAGTGCCCCTTTCGGACCGATTCCCGAAACATTCAAGAGTCTTGTGAAAAGTGCTTTTTCCTCACGATTCTTAAATCCATAGAGGGTCATCAGATCTTCTCTGACATAATGATATGTATAGATACAAATCTCTTTACCCGCTTCTTTCGTGAATGCGAATGGATTTGGTGTCATGATTTGATACCCAATCCCGTTGTTTTCTACTACTATATATTCAGGACCGACAAAATCGACGGTGCCTTTTATGAATTCATACAATACTCTCGCCCCTCTGCTTTGCTGTAACTCATTTTAACATACTCTTTTAAAAGGTATGAATAAAAATATGCGAAAAGGCGAACGTATGATCATTTTATAAGAAAAGCGCAAGCGCCTTGGTCAGCCCCGACAAGCGCTGGAAGGCCTGACAGTGAAGTCGTTCTTTGACTTCATTGGCAGGACCGAAGCGACTCGAGGGGCTAGGCGCTGGAGCTGGACAATAAGAAAAGCGCAAGCGCCTTGGTCAGCCCCGACAAGCGCTGGAAGGCCTGACAGTGAAGTCGTTCTTTGACTTCATTGGCAGGACCGAAGCGACTCGAGGGGCTAGGCGCTGGAGCTGGACAATAAGAAAAGCGCAAGCGCCTTGTTCAGCCCCGACAAGCGCTGGAAGGCCTGACAGTGAAGTCGTTCTTTGACTTCATTGGCAGGACCGAAATTGAGGGATGAAAACTGGCTAGGCGCTGGAGCTAGACACTACTTTAAGTGGATAAATTTATTCTTTCTTAACCAGTAATAAATTCTCTCCGAATCCTTAGGAAACACAAATAAGAGCCAGTCAGCCCGGCTCTTCACTGTTTTCCCTCACCGTATACGGTTTAAAAGTCTCCAATACCTCTTCATAGCATTGTTTATTCCTGATTGGAATCCCTTTTTTCAATTGATCGCGTTTAATGCTTTCAAGTCTGCCTAGATCGATTTGAAAGAACGACTGGATAATGTTCGAACCATCGGGCCTTCCATTGAAGATTGTAAGGACGCCTTCATCTGACAACCCGAAATATCCATTTGCCTTCAATAGCGGTGATATATCATCATAGTCCAGTCTGAAAACAGCTTTGTTCGCTTCCATATCTACTAGCTGCCATTCGTCATACTTGGCCCAAAAGTCTTCCATTGACCAAATCGTTTCCTCAATACGTTCCTCACTCATTTCACCATCAAGATAAACTCTTTGCAAAATGATTGTGACCTTAAGAGGTTCATTGATTTCAGGGACTGCTTCTTCAGGCTTCTCAGCAAAAACTGGCTCTGTCTGAAGTACTAAACTGTATCCTGATAGACCCATTAGGAGTATAACAGCTGTACTGAACGTTTTTAATAATTTGATTGAAGCCATTGCTGTCCACCTCTCTTATTTGCTAAAATTTGTTCTTTTTCACTAATAGTGTAGCCAAAATGAACTTATTTATCCTTTTTAAAGTAAACATGAAAAATAGAAGGCAAAGGTTACTCTGCCTTCTATTTTATTATGGGTTGAAGTTGATGCTTTCCCTTGGATTCCCATTTCTTTTGTCATAATCAATATTCCTTGTCCTGCTGAAGGTTCCTTCATCCTCAAGGATGCGCAGTATTCTTCCTTCTGTATAAGGATGTACAGCCTTTTTAATTTTCTCATCTGTTTGTTTTTTCAGCGACTTATCCTTATATGTCACCGTCACCTCTACTTCTCGGCCGAATAACACGGACCTGACTTTATCAACATTCGCGACAGACTCGGCTGCAATCCCTACTTTGCGAGCCAACCGGTTATCTTGTTCATTATTGGAGTATATCCCAGCCTTGCCGCTTCCCCTGCGCTCACTTAGGTGTCCATGATAATTTAAATCACCGCGGCTATATCTATTATCTTTTTGGAAAAAATTATGGTCATGGTCAGATCGGGGAACCGTTGGATTGGGCGGGTTGCCGTTTTCATCTCTGGATTGTAGCATTGCCCGTTTCCGGTTTTCCGCGGCTTGACCTTCTTTCCCAAAATTATGGTCAAAAATTTCCGTGATTGCCCCCTCACGATCATCCATCACGTCAATTTCATTCCCTTTTTCATTCGAGTAATAGCCAAGTGGCTGACCGCCATCGTCATTCTGGCTTTGAACAGCGGCTTCATCATTTCCATTGCAAGCCGTCAGTCCTATTGTGAGCAAGGAAGCTAAAGGTACGAACAACATCTTTTTGTTCAATTGAAAAACCCCCATCCTAGCTAAAATGAGCACTTTTTTCATGCTCATTATTAGAGTGCGGATGGGGCAGGATTTTCATTCTGACAGATACGTCCAAATACCTAATAATCCAATCTTGATTTAACTTCTTCCTGGAATTGTTTCCTTTGCTGAAACTGACCAACAGTCATTTCTATGATTGGTGCAAGGCTATACGGATGTGTCTGGGTTCTGTTTCTCAACAAGCGGTTCCATTCCCTTAAAATATCTGCAGGATACAATAGTCCGGCTAAAAAGGCATCAGAATCCAGCCATTTATTTAAATGGTTTATTTTTTTCAGTGATTCGAACTGCCAATCCAAAAAAGGCAGGATACGGTTTGCATACTGCAACATATCAAAAGCTGGTGATCCAGAGCTGATTAAATCAAAATCAATTAAGTACAGTTTACCTTCCTTCGATCGGAGAAAATTGTGATGCGCGACATCCCCATGGAGAATTGTTGGTGCATTGTTTTCAAGCTCACCTTTCAATTTCACAAAATTCGCCAGTGAAAAGTCCGCCCATTCCAGCAGCTCTTCGGTAATGGCTTTATTGACATAGTAATTAATTCTTGGCAAATTTTTCGCAAATTCATTCTTTCGATGTGTCCATTTTCTTGGCAAATCTGTTTTCGGCAGCATTCCAGCATACGAAGGAACAAGTACAGAAGTGTGGTCATGGAAGCCATTCAGAAGTTCAACGCCTTTCTCTCTGTCAGAATGGACCCCGTAATCAAAACGCTTTTCGTGGTGGTCTATATATTCAATCAATCCATAGTAGGACCCATGGAATTGTAGAGGATCTTTATTCTGATTATAAAATCGGTATGAATGGTCGAAACCGGATTTTCTCAAAGACGAAGTAAATGCTTGTTGAATTTTTAACTTCCGCAGATCACTATATCCTTTTAAAATGAAACGCGTTTTCACTGTTTCAACCAGATAGACATTTCCTCTTAATTGAGTCATCTCTTTGATTTCAACTTCCAGTTCGCTCGATAAATAAGAGAAGAGACGATTGAAAAAATAATCGTCTCCACCTCTCTTGATGTTAATATTCATTGCTCTCTTCATCTTCGAAACGAGGCATCGGCATACCATATCCACCCACCGGACCTGCTCCATAAGGATTCATGAATCCCTGTGGCCCCATGCCCATTTGTTGTGGGTAAGGCTGCATACCCTGAGCACCTTGAAAACCTTGTTGCATGTGGTATGGATGCATACCTGGATATCCTTGATGCATGTGGTGTGGATGGTGCATGCCTGCACCCATCATCCCATAAGGGTTACCCATCTGACCGCCGCAGCCACAATCATTGCCGGCACCTTGGACAGCCTGCTTAGGCATCATCGGCTGCTTCATCATTCCGCCTACCTGCGGCATTTGATTATCCATCATGCCACCCACCTGCGGCATCTGATTATCCATCATGCCACCTACCTGCGGCATCTGATTATCCATCATGCCACCTACCTGCGGCATCATCGGCATCTGGTTATCCATCATTCCGCCCACCTGCGGCATCATTGGCATTTGGTTATCCATCATTCCGCCCACCTGTGGCATCATTGGCATCTGATTATCCATCATTCCGCCTACTTGCGGCATTTGATGTGGCATCTGGCCCTGCATCATTCCACCGACCTGCGGCATTTGATGTGGCATCTGACCCTGCATCATTCCACCGACCTGCGGCATTTGATGTGGCATCTGACCCTGCATCATTCCACCGACCTGCGGCATTTGATGTGGCATCTGACCCTGCATCATTCCACCGACCTGCGGCATCATTGGCATTTGACTGTGCATCATTCCGCCTACTTGTGGCATTTGATGTGGCATCTGGCCCTGCATCATTCCACCGACCTGCGGCATTTGACTATCCATCATTCCTCCAACTTGTGGCATCTGCGGCATTGGCATTTCTGATGATTCGTCATCCATCATTCCACCGACCTGCGGCATTGATTGATTATCCATCATTCCGCCTACCTGTGGCTGCATTGGCATTTGATCCTCCATGGCTCCCGGTACCTGAGGCATATATGGCATGTGTTGCTGAAAACCCTGCTCATGCGGAGGGCAGTAACCGGACCCAGGCATTACAGGTGAAATAGGTACACCATGGAAAGTAGGACCTGTCATTTGTGGTGCCCCATAATGAGGCAAATTCCCTTCCATATCAGGGCTCAATGGCATTTGCATCTGAGCAAAGGATGATGATTCCATACCTTCGGCTGGCATTGCCATATTTGGCATCATCCCTGGGTACTGGGACATTCCCTGTACCTGAGGGTATGGCATTTGCTGTCCTGGGTGTCCATATGCGGGACCTGTCATCGAAGGCGCACCTGGATAACAGTTATAAGGATAAGGGATCATCGGCTGCTGGTAACCTCCTTGAACGAATGGCATCATAGATGGTGATTCATCCATGAAATCATTCTTTTCAATTTTTATCTCAGGCTTTATTTGTGGTTTTACATTTGGTTTCATCTCAGCTTTTGGCAGCTGAGGCTTTACCTCTTGCTTTACCTGTGGTTTAATCTGCTGCTTGACTGGCGCCTTGACCTCAGGCTTCACTTCAGGTTTTACCTCTGGTTTAACTTCTGGGAAAATATTGTCTGGCTTGGGCGGGAGCTGCGGCTTCGGCTGTGGTTTAGGCTGTGGCTGTGGCGGGAGCTGCATATTAGCCATATTCATCATATAATAATTGTTGATATCAATCTCCGGCTTGATTTGCACTGGCATTTTAGGTTTATATGGTTTAACAGGCGCTTCCTTCTTCGGCTGTTCCTTTACAGGAGCCTCTTTCGGCACTTCTTTCTTCACTTCTGGCATTGGCATCGGTTTCTCTTTGGCAATTGGCATTTCCTTTTTGCCACCCATATTGATTTTTGCTTGAGGCGTTCCACCTGCAATTGGAGCTTCTTTCTTTACTGTTCCTCCAGCGGTTGGAACTTTTATTTTCATACCGGGCATAATCATATCAGGGTTGCTGAGCTGCGCGTTCATCTTTTTCAGCTCTTCAAAGTTCACGCCGTACTTCTTGGCGATCTTCCAAAGAGTATCCCCTTTCTGTACGATATGGATTTTCACTCTGATTCCCTCCTATGGCATAAGTCCATATATTCTATGTTGGTGTGGGCAATTTGCTAACAATCTTCAAAAAAACTTATGCTTCTATGTAAATAAATATGTTTTTCAGCATGAGATTAAGCTTTTCCCAGAATAAAAAGCGCAAGCTCCTCATTCAGCCCCGACATGCGCTGGAGCTGGAATAAGAAAACTTCATGTAGTTATCCACACTTAAATAATTTTATAATTCCCTGATTAACAATAATAAAATCCTCCCCGGTCAGGGAAGGATTCTAGATTAAGATTGCTCAAGCATTCGATTAAGGGCAAGCTTCGCATTGAATGCTGTTTGTTGATCTACTTTTATAAGATTAATTTCCTGACCCTGGATTACCGATTCAAGGCTCCAAGCAAGATGCTGCAGATCAATTCTGTTCATTGTCAGGCATGGGCACATATGAGGGTTCAGGGAAATAATTTTTTTATCGGGATGCTGTGAAATCAGTCGGTTTACCAAGTTCATTTCTGTTCCGACTGCCCAGGATGAGCCGGCAGGGGATGCTTCGATTGCTTCAATAATATAATTTGTGGAGCCTGCCATATCTGACAACGCAACAACTTCACGTGAGCATTCAGGATGAACAATGATCTTCATGTCCGGGTATGTATCACGGACATGACTGATATTTTCAACCGTGAAATTCTCATGAACAGAGCAATGCCCCTTCCAGAGTATAACCTTCACTTTTTCCAGCGGACCATCAAATTCAAGGATATTCTCAATCGGGTTGTAAACAGCCATTTCGTCAAGATGGACACCAATATTAAAAGCAGTATTCCTGCCTAAATGCTGATCTGGAAGGAAAAGCAGTCGTTCTTTTTTTGAAAAAGCCCAGCGTACCATCTTCTCAGCGTTGGAAGACGTCACCGTTGCTCCGCCATTAGCTCCGACAAATGATTTTATCGCTGCAGTCGAGTTCACATATGTTAATGGCAAAATAGTATCCCCAAACAGGACCTGGAGGAAATCCCAGGCTCTTTCTGTCTGATGTATATCAGCCATATCCGCCATCGAGCAGCCCGCCCTCATATCAGGCAGGTAGACCTTCTGGCTTTCGGTCGTTAAAATATCCGCCGTTTCAGCCATGAAATGGACGCCGCAGAACACAATATGTTCCGCTTCTTTGTTCTCTTCCGACAGCTGGGCCAATTTCAATGAATCTCCAGTCGCATCGGCAAATTGAATGACTTCATCTTTTTGATAATGATGTCCAGGAATAAAGAGCTTGTTGCCCATTTTCTCCTTAATACTCTTGATCATGTCCTCCAGTTCCTGGACAGACATATTTTTATATTTATCAGGAAGCATCTTAGATTTCGCTTCGAGCGCCTCCAATATATTCATATGCTTCAACCCCTTTCGTTTCAGCCATCACTTTTGCGCTAATATCCATTGATTTTACAGAGTGCGTAAGGAATCCAAGAGAAATATAATCCACACCGCAATCTCTATAGCTATGGAGGTTATCGAGCGTAATGCCTCCAGATGCTTCTGTTAAAATTCCTGCTGGAACATTGCCGATCCATTCTGCGATTTGTTCTGGGGTCCTGTTATCAAACATGATGCAGTCAACCCTTGAAGCAATTGCTTCATGTAACTGGTCTTTCGTTTCGATCTCCACTTCAACCTTTACCATATGGTCAAGATTTGATCTCACTGCTTCAACGGCATTGCTGATTGAGCCTGCGAATGAGATGTGGTTATCCTTGATCATCACAGCGTCATAAAGCCCATAACGGTGATTGAAGCCTCCTCCGCACCGAACTGCATACTTCTCAAGCATCCTTAGACCCGGTGTAGTTTTGCGTGTATCACAGATTCTCGTTTTTGCGCTGTGCAATACGCTGACAGCCTCATTCGTTTTGGTCGCAATCCCGCTCATCCGCTGTACAAGATTCAGCACGACTCTTTCCGCTTTAAGCAAATCGGAAACCCTGCCGGAGATCACGGCAAGTTCCTGACCTTTCACAACATTATCTCCATCTTTCACATTCAGGGTAATCTGACTGCTCTCATCAAGCAGCCTGAAGCCTGTATGGATGATTTGCTCACCACAGAAAATCCCTTCATCCTTGGTGATTAAAACGAGACTTCCTCTATTTTCTTTTCCGAAAATCAGTTCACTGGTGACATCACGTTCACCAATATCTTCAATAAAAAATTGTTCAAGTAGCAAGCGCAGTTTGATTGAATTCATGCTTACCATCCTTTACGTTTTTTCGTTGATGGATGATTTGTTTCTTCATCCAATTGGCGTTATCCTCATGCGGGAAATCTTCTCGGTAGTGCCCGCCCCTGCTTTCCGTCCGCTCCATGGCAGCCTTTGTTATTAAAGATGCAGTGATATACATGAAGAGCCTATTTAATTCATGTGTATCCAAATGGTCCAGACTAACCTCTAGCCATTCATCCAGGCCGAACTGCGCGAGCCACTCATTCTGTAAGATCAGTAATTCCTTTGTACGGACAATCCCTGTCCGGTCCATCATTGTTTGTTTTAAGGAGGAAATATCAGGGAGCTCGCCACTGAAAACTGTTTGATTAAGGCATTCCAGCATAGCCGAGCTTGAAACAGTTTGATCTTGGCTCGGCATAATGTTGTCTGCTCTATAAGCGGTTTGACTATGGATCCAAGTATTTCTTGCTACATCCCGTTCGGCAGCTTGATCGCTGTTGAGCCAATCCGCAAGATTACCGCCAACAAACATGCCTTCTAATAAGGAATTGCTCGCCAGTCTATTTGCTCCGTGTATTCCTGTACATGCCGCTTCACCGATTGCAAATAGTCCAGGGATGCTTGTTTAGCCCTGCAAATCGGTCTTGATCCCGCCCATGATAAAATGGCTCCCAGGAACCACAGGAATCATGCCTTTTCCAATATTTATTCCATGCTCAGTACAAAGCTTGCTGATTGTTGGGAAGCGGCTGCTGAAATCATGGATAGTTGTGATATCCAGATAGATTCGAATTCCTCTTCGGGAATAGTCATAAATGGTTTGCGAGACAATATGCCGCGGCGCCAGATCCTTCAACGGATGAATCCCCTCC
Source organism: Mesobacillus subterraneus (assembly GCF_020524355.2). Lineage (NCBI taxonomy): Bacteria > Bacillati > Bacillota > Bacilli > Caryophanales > Bacillaceae > Mesobacillus > Mesobacillus subterraneus. The sequence goes on along the minus strand of NZ_CP129019.1, from coordinate 915,885 downwards.
ATGATCCGCGTGCCTTCATCGGTTACAAGTACGGCACCTTCACCCCTTACTGCTTCCGAAATAAGACCTTTTGTCTTTCCATCCACATAAAGAAGCGTAGGATGGAACTGCACAAATTCCATGTCGACAAGCTCAGCACCTGCCCTGTATGCCAGCGCCATTCCATCACCGGTTGCAGTCTCGGCATTAGAGGTAAAAGCAAAGACCTGCCCGCATCCGCCAGTAGCAAGGACAACGCGGGGAGCAAGATATACTTCATTCGTTCCGTCCATACGCTTTGCTTTAACACCAATACAACGATTTACCTCATTGTCTAAAATTAACTCATATACAAATGTGGATTGTTCTATTGAAATATTAGCATCCAGATTCGAGAGCAAAAATTCGACCATATGCCTACCGGTTGCATCCCCGCCGCTGTGGACAATCCTCTTTTCACTGTGAGCTCCTTCCATTCCGAGAAGCAATTTTCCTTTTCCATCTTCATCAAAGCTGCAGCCTGATTGCCATAATCCTTTGATTAACTCCGGCGCTTTTTTGGTCATTTCAAGTACAGCTTCAGCACTATTATGATGAGCTCCCGCCTCCATTGTGTCGAGATAATGGAAGTAGGGGTCATCGCTCGGAGAAACCGCAGCAGCAACCCCTCCCTGGGCAAGGTAGGAGTTACCTGAAGTCATATCCATCTTTGTGAGAATAATCACATTTAAACTCTTTGCTAATTTATTGGCCAATTGCAGTGCGGCAATCCCACTGCCTACAATGATTACATCTGCTTGTTTCATATAGTGATAGCCTCCTGGATTAACAGGTGTCTTGACATCTATATTTACACAGAATTACACTGTTGACAAGAACTTTTATTTTGATGGAGGATAAAGCAATAACTGCAGAGACTGCACCCCTGTTACAGTAATACGAGCGAAAGCAACGTTTCGGGCACATGTTAGCTCTTCTTGTGACCGAGATTCGTAAGAAAGTCTGATTTCGGGCACATGTTGGCCCTTCTTGTGACCGAGATTCGTAAGACAGTCTGATTTCGGGCACATGTTAGCTCTTCTTGTGACCGAGATTCGTAAGAAAGTCTGATTTCGGGCACATGTTAGCTCTTCTTGTGACCGAGATTCGTAAGAAAGTCTGATTTCGGGCACATGTTAGCTCTTCTTGTGACCGAGATTCGGAAAACACACAGATTTCGGGCACATGTTGGCTCTTCTTGTTACCGAGATCCGGAAAACACTCAGGTTTCGGGCACATGTTGGCCCTTCTTGTTACCGAGATCCGGAAAACACTCAGGTTTCGGGCACATGTTGGCTCTTCTTGTGACCGAGATTCGTAAGAAAGTCTGATTTCGGGCACATGTTGGCCCTTCTTGTTACCGAGATTCGGAAAACACACAGATTTCGGGCACATGTTGGCCCTTCTTGTTACCGAAATCCGGAAAACACACAGATTTCGGGCACATGTTGGCCCTTCTTGTTACCGAGATCCGGAAAACACACAGATTTCGAGCACATGTGGGCTCTTCTTTGTTACCGAGATTCGATAGAAAGACAGTTTTCGGGCAAAAGTTGAACCTTCATATAACCTTAATACAAGAAACTCATATTACCGGGCACATACAAGCCAATAATATTGAACAGGAGCGAACCCATGAAATATTTTGATTACGCGGCAACTTGTCCGCTTGACCATGATGCGGCAGATATTTTTATTCAGGCATCGACAAAGTACTTTGGAAATAGTCAGAGCCTTCATGAAGCGGGCAGTGCTTCTGCTAATCTATTGGAGAGCTGCAGACAGGAATTCGCGCGCTTGCTTGGTGTTGATAAGGCTGGGATTTATTTTACAAGTGGAGGATCTGAAGCGAATTACCTTGGCATTATGGCTCTCCTCTCTGCCAAAAGAAAACACGGCAATCATATTATTACCGGGGCAGCAGAACATTCCTCCGTCTATAATTTGATGAATAAGCTTGAAGGCGAAGGATGGGAGATCACATTCCTCCCTTTGAACCAAAATGGCAAAATTGAGCTTGAGCGTTTCATCGAAGCTGTCCGACCCGAAACTGTGCTCGTTTCGATTCAGCATGGGAATCCTGAAGTCGGAACAATCCAGCCAATCATCAATTTGGCTGACTATTGCCGATCAAAAGAAATACTGTTTCACACGGACTGTGTGCAGACCTTTGGAAAAGTTACAATTGCTCCACTTGCCGGAAGAGTGGATGCCCTTTCGATTTCATGCCATAAGTTTTACGGACCTAAAGGAACTGGAGTGGCTTATGTAAATCCCAAGCTTGCCTGGAGGCCTTACATTGATGGTACTGTACATGAAAAAGGCTTCAGGCCTGGCACGGTTAATGTCCCGGGAATCGCAGCAATGACTGCTGCAGCGCAAAAAGCACATTCCCTCATGGATAAAGAAAGAGAAAGACTTATTAAATTAAGAGAGGCTCTAATCGAATCTCTTTCAGATGTCAGGGAATCAATTGAGATTTTTGGTGCAGAGGGCGATGAACAGCTTACAGGGATCATGGGAATGGCGATAAAGGGATTGGAGGGACAATATGTCCTTCTTGAATGCAACCGCAAAGGCTTTGCGATTTCCACGGGTACCGCTTGTCATACAGGCATGCTCTCACCGGCAAAAACGATGTCTGCAATGGGTATCACAGGGAAACAGGCAAAGGAATTCTTCAGAATTTCATTCGGGAGGGAAACCAGTCAGGAAGATGCAGTCGATCTTGGAAAAATGCTTGCAGCAGTCACAGCTCAAATCCCGGCCGTTTAACTTCAAGCTGATTTTATGGTAAAATTTTCGAATGAAGAAGTCGAAGGAGCGATCGGATTATGAAGGAACCTACGAAAATTCTCGGAGATGAACGCCGGGCTTACATCCTGAAACGTCTGCAGGAAAGCAGAGAGCCCATAACCGGAGGCGAGCTTTCGGCGATAACGAATGTAAGCAGACAGGTCATTGTGGGCGATATTACGTTGCTTAAAGCGAAAAACGAACCAATCATTGCTACCAGCCAGGGATATCTATATATGCATGCATCACGTCCTTCAGCAGCGGAAAGGACCATTGCCGTTTCCCATGGCCCTGAAAGGACAGAAGAAGAACTCCTGCTTCTTGTTGATCACGGAGTAACTGTTAAGGACGTGAAAATCGAGCACCCTGTTTATGGGGATTTAACAGCATCCATCATGGTCTCAAATCGAAATGAAGTTAAGCAGTTCATGGAAAAAATCAGAGCCACCAATGCTTCCTATTTATCAGAGTTAACGGATGGAATCCACTTGCACACAATTTCTGCTCCGACAGAAAAGGCGCTCGATGAAGCAGAAGAGACGTTAAGAAAAGAAGATTTACTGATTAATCTAGAATAGAATGCAAAAAGATCCATCACACTCGATGGATCTTTTTTATACCCTATGGCTTGAATAGCTTCCAAGCATTTTAACGGTGCAGCCTAGTGCTTCTAGTTCAGCCATGGCTCCTGGAATTAATACGTCATCCATTTTCAAATTGATATCGATAATGAAAAAGTATTTACCCAACCCTGTTTTCATAGGGCGTGATTCAATTTTAGACAAATTGAGCTTCCGCCATGAGAAAGCAGATAACACCTGATGGAGGGCTCCTGCTCGATCTGAAGGCAGTGTAATCATCAAGCTTGTCTTGGACTCTTCGGTTGGAGCCATGTAACTGTCATGACCTTCCTTCGCCAGAACAGCAAATACCGTATGGTTATAACTGTAATCATGGACATTTTGCTCAACCATAACTAATCCATATTCCTCTGCAGCAAGGCTATTGGCAATCGCAGCGATGTTCCTTTCTGGATGACTCTGTACAAATTTAGCCGCTGCGGCTGTAGATGACATATGTTCAAGAGGAATTCCTTTGAATTCTTTATGTAAAAATTTATGGCACTGTGCTAGTGCGTGCGGATGGCTGCAAATCGTCTCAGTTTTCCTCCACTTGCCGATATTATCCCCATGAACCAGCAGATGCTGCCTGATTGGCACCACGGCTTCACCAACAATCTGAAGATCCGTTTCATGGACTAAATAATCGATTGTGACATTAACTGAACCCTCGATGGAGTTTTCCAGCGGTACGATTGCGGCATCAATTTCTCCTGCTGAGGCCGCATCCATGCATTCTGGTATACTCACAAACGGAATTCTCTCAGCCTCTTTAAATAATTGCCGGGCAGCATAATCCGTAAAGGTTGCTTCCGGTCCAAGATAACCAATTTTCAAGCCCATCTCCCCCTGCAGCAAAGCACTCTCTTTAAGCTCCTGAACCCAGTACTTCAACTTTTTCTACAAACTCCAGTCTTTTCAGCCTTGCGAGCATCTCATCCATTTCGACTCTCATTTCAGTGACATTCAAGCTTAGCGTTACATTCGCCCTGCTTTGCAGCGGAATCGTCTGATGAATGGTCAGAACATTGCAGCCAGTCTCAGCTACCGTACTCAGCAGTTCAGATAGCGTACCAGACCGGTCTTCAAGCTGGAAAAACAGTGTAATGATCCGTTCCTTCACCACTGTATGGAACGGAAAGACTGTATCTCGGTATTTGTAAAATGCACTCCGGCTCAAGTCGACCCTTTGAACTGCATCCCAGACCGACTCTGCTTTACCACGTTCGATCATTTCCTTTGCCTCAAGCGTCTTCTTCATCGCCTCAGGCAGGACATCTTCACGAACAAGATAAAACTTCCTATCTTGATTTTGCTTCATCTCCACCACCCCATCAGAATGCCAGCTTTTTTATTTTTTTTATAAAATGCGAAAAAACAATTATGTAAAGAGGAAAGCCGATTAACCTGTGATGGCTAATCGACCTTCCAAAATCATTTAAGCCTATTCCACGAATTCAAATTCATATTCAAGCAGCTTGACTGTATCTCCATCTTTTGCGCCTCTTTCACGAAGAGCATCATCAATGCCCATGCCGCGCATCTGGCGGGCGAACCTTTGGACAGATTCATCCCTAGAGAAATCTGTCATCTTGAACAGCCTTTCGATACTGTCACCCGAAATGACGAATGTTCCATCCGATTCGCGGGTAATCTGGAATTCCTGTTCTGCTTTTTCATGCTTGTACATCACGCGGTTTTCATCTTTTTCCAATTCCTCTTCTTCAATCAGAGGGAACTCCGGAGTCTTTTCAATCAGGTCAGCTACCGCGAACAATAATTCACGCAGACCTTCTCTTGTAACAGCGGAGATAGGGAAAACAGGGTGTTCGTCCCCTAGCTTTTCCTTGAACACTTTCAGATTTTCTTCCGCATCAGGCATGTCCATTTTATTGGCTACAATTACTTGTGGTCTCTCTGTCAGCCTTAAGTTATATTCTTTCAATTCGTTGTTGATTGTTAAGTAATCCTCATAAGGATCGCGGCCTTCTGTTGCGGCCATGTCGATTACATGGATGATGACACGTGTACGTTCGATATGGCGAAGGAACTGATGTCCAAGGCCGACACCTGAATGCGCACCTTCGATAAGACCTGGCAAGTCCGCAAGAACAAAGCTTCTGTTGTCTTCAGTTTCGACCATCCCCAGGTTCGGTGCAATCGTCGTGAAGTGGTATTCTGCAATCTTCGGTCTAGCTGCTGAAACAACAGACAACAACGTTGATTTCCCTACGCTCGGGAAGCCTACCAGCCCTACATCTGCAAGCAATTTCAATTCCATGATGATTTCTCTTTCCTGTCCTGGTTCACCTTTTTCGGAAAGCTCTGGTGCAGGGTTGGCCGGTGTTGCGAAACGTGAGTTGCCACGTCCGCCGCGTCCGCCCTTCGCGATGACAGATTTCTGACCATGCTCTACCAGGTCAGCAATGATCGCGCCGGTCTCGGCATCGGAAACAATTGTCCCTGGTGGAACCTTGACAATCATATCCTTTGAATTTTTACCATGCTGGTTTTTAGACATTCCGTGCTCGCCGCGCGGTGCCTTGAAATGGCGCTGGTATCTGAAATCCATCAGAGTGCGCAGTCCCTCTTCCACCTGGAAAACTACATTGGCACCGTTACCTCCGTCGCCGCCGGCAGGGCCGCCCTTCGGAACATATTTTTCACGTCGGAACGCGACCATTCCATCGCCGCCGTCCCCGCCTTTTACATAAATTTTAACCTGATCGACAAACATTATGTCATTACCACCTGTCTGAAATTTGTTATGTTCTATGTTTCCCTAGAGTGATTCCATAAAAACTTCTATCGTCAATTCCCCGTCGACAATGCCATCCGACATTACTTTCATATTGTAACCCGGCTGCTGGTCCAGGAACCTTTTCAAACGATTTTTATCATTTATTATTCCGCTAAAATCAAAAAAGAACCCGATTCCTTTCTCCTGCGGTTCAATTGTGACGGAGAGATGATTTTCCTGATATTGTTCAATCGAAGAATTCAATGCATCAAAAAGCTGCTCTGTCCAGCCTGTCAACAGCTGGTCATCTAATCTGTGGAAGTTCTGGGAGTCCATTACTTCATATTCCAATTGGAAATGATGATTCTCCCAATTGCAGGTTAACAATGTAGAGGCAAACTGAGGAAGATGTAAATTAGATAGCTTTGCATCCTGCCTGGCTTCCATGATAATTTCTTCAATGATCTCTTTAGCCCGGTCCACTTTATTCAGCGATAAATTCCCTTTAATTAGTTGAAGCTGATTCATCCAATCATGGCGTGCATGGCGCAAAACCTCGATTGTATCCCACTCTTTATTCATACACATACTCCTACTCATAAGACTGCTTGGTGTAAGTATAACAAAAAAGCCATTCTGCGTAAGCTAATTATGTATATTGTTTAGTATAGAAGCTATAAATAGAACAAAAAGCGCAAGCGCCTCGTTCAGCCACGCAAGCGCTGGAGGGCCTGACAGTGAAGTCGCTCTTTGACTTCATTGGCAGAATCGAAACGATTCGAAGGGCTAGGCGCTGGAGCTGGATTAAGGAAATTTCATAGAGTTAACCATAACTCAACAAATTTTATGAATTCCTTAACAACAAGAAAACCCTAACCGCAGTGGTTAGGGCTTCTCTTTGGCTTACGCTTCTTGAGCTGCAGGATAAACACTTACTTGCTTGCGGTCACGGCCAAGACGTTCGAATTTAACGACGCCGTCAACCTTAGCGAATAGAGTGTCATCTCCACCTTTACCCACGTTTACACCTGGGTAGATTTTAGTTCCGCGCTGACGGTAAAGGATAGAACCACCAGTTACGAATTGACCATCTGCACGCTTAGCGCCAAGACGCTTAGAGATTGAGTCACGTCCGTTCTTAGTTGAACCTACACCCTTCTTAGAAGCGAAGAATTGAAGATCTAATCTTAACATTTTGTTCCACCTCCTACTTTTTGAAGGTTAATTTTATGTGCTTTCCGTACTCTTTTTCCATCGATTGCAATGTAATGACCATGCTTTCGAGGAGCAACTGAATTTTCTCCTGTGTATCCTCAGGCAAATTGTCCGGGATTTCACAGCGGAGAAAGCCATCTGCACCCTGTTCAATGTCCGGGGTGATACCTGTCAATCCAATAATGGAATTGACGGTTCCGATCGAGATGGTCGAAACACCTGCACAGACAATGTCGCTGCCATGGGCAGCAAATCCAGCGTGGCCGCTAATCGTAAACGATTGGATGCTTCCGGATTTTGTACGATTAATCGTTGCACGAATCATGGTAATCCGCCTATAACCTAAGCGTTGATCTTTTCGATAACAACTTTAGTGTAAGGCTGACGATGACCTTGCTTCTTACGATTGTTCTTTTTCGCTTTGTACTTGAAAACGATGATTTTCTTTTGACGGCCGTTCTTTTCAACTTTAGCAGTTACAGTTGCGCCTTCAACTACTGGGCTACCAACTTTAACGTTATCGCCACCTACAAAAAGAACCTTGTCAAAAGTTACAGTTTCGCCTTCAGCTGCGTTTAGCTTTTCAATGTAGATTGCTTGTCCTTCTTCTACCTTTACTTGCTTGCCGCCAGTTTCGATAATTGCGTACATTCCAGTGCACCTCCTCATTAGACTCAGACTCGCCATCAACAGGCGTTGCAAAATGCAATCTTAATTACCTGGTGTGAGCGGTTGTAGCACGGGTGCTACAAACAATAACATTAAAATACTACCATATGCCGAGCAAAAGTGTCAACATAATAATCAATGTTCTTTTAATAGCCAGCCTTAGTTCAACCATGTTCTGTCGAAGCACGAACCTTAAGAATTTCATAAAAAGGTTTCCCCGCGTCTGACACCGAGAATTTTATCGTAAAACCAAGTGCTTTTTCAAGCCTCAATTTATGGATATCAGCTTCACCTGAAAAAGTGTGTATGACCTCATTCGTCGCTGCGACATGAATCTCTTCATAATCGGAGTGTTTGTACTCCCACAATGCGCGCTCTAGTGTATAGGCGACCGATTCCGTGCTCAGTACCTGACCTGTACCTCCGCATGTCCAGCATTTCTCGGTCAGAGTCTCGGCCAGTGACTGTTTCGTCTTCTTTCTTGTCAACTGGAGGATGCCAAGCTCCGTAAACCCGATGACCCTTGTCCTGCGTTCATCCTGGGTCAGCTCGTTTTGAATAAGTTTCAGCACCTTGCTCCGTTCACTATCAGCCTTCATATCAATAAAATCGATCAAAATGATGCCAGCAAGATCCCTGAGCCTGATTTGCCTTGCTGCTTCGACTGCCGCATTCATATTCGTTTTCATAATAGTGTCACGCAAATCGGTTTTGCCGGAAAACTTTCCTGTATTCACATCAATCATCGTAAGTGCTTCACCCTGATCAATGACCATATACGCTCCTTTTTCCAGCCAAACAATCCTTTTAAGCAAACGCTCGATTTCCTGTTCGATTTTATAAAAAGAAAAAATATGATCTTTCCCATTATAAAGCTTTATCTCTATACCTTCTGTAATATGACGCTCCATACTTTTCTTGAAATCGAGGCAATCCGTAATCACTTCTCCATTTGCAAAAGATAGAAGTGCTGTCACTGCCTGCTCAAAAAAGTAATCACGGGTGTGAACGATTCCGGACTTCTTCATTGTTGAAATCGTCTTTTTCATTTGCGCGTATCGACGGCGCTGCTCCTCCAGCTCATGCATGATTGTTTCCTCGGTCTGATTCAGGCTTTCAGTTCTGAAAATAAGACCTTCCTCGGGCGTTTTGACCTGGCTGGCGAAGTCTTTCCATTTATTTCTGACCTCTGGTGAGTCTGCTTTTTTTGAAACAGCTATATATTTTCCCTGGGGCATATAGATAAGGTTCTCTCCCTGTAATTCAATGACTCCCGTCAGCCTCGCTCCTTTTGTTCCGGATGCATCTTTTTCAACCTGAACCAAGAACTTCTCGCCTTGATGGACATAGGAAGAGATCGAGCGGTTCGTTTTATTCTCGTCATCGGACAGTATGTAGGATGCTAACTTATCTTTCTGAAGAAAGCCGCTTATTTCTTCGCCAAAATTCACGAATGCTGCGTTCATTCCCGGGATCACTTTTTCTACGGTGCCAAGGTAAATATTCCCGACTAGCGATTGCTGGTCTGGCTGTTCAATATATAATTTTTCGACTTCACCATTTTTGACCAAAGCGAAGCGCTTTTCTCTAGAATTTGCATTAATGATTAACTTGTACATCGTTTCTCCTTAACCGCAAAAAAATGCAGCGCAAATAGTGTCTGCGCTGCATTCATTATCCTATTTTAGAAGGTGTAAAGCAAATCTCCTATTTTCGCCGATAATAACTTCTCACTGAAAAAAGCATGGAGCAATTCATTCTCATCCATGACCATTTCCGTGCCGTTCTGCTGCTTGACGATGATTGGATGCTTACAGCCACGCTGGAACTTTTCAAGGACCTGGTCGACCATTTCATTTTCGGCTGCATTTATCGGCTTGAGCTCTCGCAAATCCAACTGTCTCCCATAATGCCTTTCCATCAAAAAACGCATGAAGATAAATCGCCGCTGCTTCCATTCATAGTAAAGCGAAAATGCCAGGAAACCGATGATGACCCAGACATTCAATGTCAACGGGGCGATGATGAGAAGGACTGCTGAGAATATCATCAATGTACCTGCTGATACATAGATCGTCCGCAGATGGGCTTCTTGAAATGATTTGTTCATTGATAACAAAATGAACACGAGTTTGCCTCCATCCAAAGGCCAGATCGGGATAAGATTGAACAAGAGGATCATCATATTATATTGAATGAACAGCAAATGCCATTTTTCCGGGAAAAACCCTGCGATAAACAGGATATAAGACAGCGCAATCATCCAAACATGCTGCAGCGGGCCTGCCAGAACAACAAGCAACTCTTCTTTTAATGGCCTGTTCCCGTGCTCATCCATTTCAGCTACCCCGCCAAAAGGAAGCAGGGAGATTTTCTTTATCCGCCACGAAAAAAAAGAAGCTGCAGCACCATGTCCCAGTTCATGAACAAAAATAATCAGCAGCACCATCATCAGCTCTATGAAATGCGCGGTCGCAACAGCAAGGGCGATGATCACCCATAATAAAGGATGGATGTGTATTTTTCGCAATAACGCAATGGCTTTATTCAAACTTGATCACCTGGACGGGATCTACGAAGTCATCCCCTTTTTTAATGGCGAAATAAAATGAACCTTTTATTCCATCCACACTATCCATTGCCGTACCTACCTTCGCTCCTTTAGAAATATACTCATAGAGGCTTACATCAATTTTTTCAAGATTCCCGTACCATGTTTCACTCTTGTCAGCATGCTGCACAACGACCGTTTTACCAAAACCTTCTTTTATACCGACAAAGTGGACAAGCCCTTCATCCATGGCTTCCACGCCGGCTCCTTTGCCAGTTTCAATCTGGATTCTCTGGCCATTGTCGCCAAAATCTTCAAGGATTTTCCCGGAAGCAGGGAGTGCGTACTGATTGTCTGGAATTAAATCCTGCTGGTTTTCTTCATCACCACTTTTTTTTGGCTGGAAGCAACGCCAGCGGTTTGCCAAATTTGTCTTCATACCAGTCTGAAACGGCTGCAAACTGAAATTCCTGATCCATCGTATGCTTCACATAATGCTGGATGGTTTCTGCTTTTTCAGATGGACTCCGAAAAATAATCGCCACAATCAAAACAAGGCAAGCGGAAGCAAGTACCTTGAAGAGAAACACTTCCTTCTTGAATAGGGGGTGCCCGCCTTCCCCTGGACCCGTGTCATAAGAGGGAATCCTGTCAAAACCATGCCGTTCTTCCTCCGTTGAGAAAAGGCGGTTATGGCTCATTTTCTCCATTCTTTCCCGCTCTCTTTTCCTTTTCATCATCCTTCTGCGTATATCATCAGCTCTCGAGTTCATCCAATCCCCACCATTCCCCTTGTACTCTAAGTTAGTACAAGTCTATGACCTGTCCATCAAGAGTATGACAAATTCAATCATTAGAAAATGTGTTTTGAGTGAATCGAATAGAAAAAGCATCTGTCCTCGTAGAACGAGAGCAGATGCTTTTTTTTAGCGGACTCCGAAGAACTTCTTAATCTTCGAAAATACACCTTTATTATCGTTGTCTAATTGCTGCAAGGGAACGGACTCGCCGAGAATCCTCCTGGCGATATTCCTGTATGCAATGGATGCTTTGCTATTTGGATTCAGTGCGATTGGCTCACCGTGGTTTGATGCTTTGATGACTTCATCATCATCGGCAACAATCCCGATTAAGTCAATCGAAAGATGTGTTGTGATTTCATCCACATCAAGCATGTCGCCATTTTTCATCATATGGGTGCGGATCCTGTTGATGACAAGTTTTGGTGCTTCCACATTTTCTTCTTTTTCCAGCAGACCGATAATCCTGTCCGCATCCCTGACAGCGGATACTTCTGGTGTTGTCACGACAATCGCCTTGTCAGCACCGGCGACGGCGTTTTTATAGCCCTGCTCGATTCCAGCCGGGCAATCGATCACGATATAGTCATAATCCTGCTTCAGTTCATTCACCAATTTTCTCATTTGTTCCGGCTGAACAGCAGTTTTATCACTCGTCTGGGCTGCTGGGAGCAAATAAAGATGGTCATCAAAGCGCTTATCTTTTACAAGTGCCTGATGAATCTTGCATCTTCCTTCGATTACATCGACAAGATCATATATAATGCGGTTTTCAAGCCCCATGACAACGTCCAGGTTGCGCAAGCCGATATCTGTATCGACCAGGCAGACTCTTTTGCCTTGAAGGGCCAAAGCAGTACCTATATTAGCAGAAGTTGTCGTTTTGCCAACCCCGCCTTTTCCGGATGTAACTACTATTGCTTCTCCCACTTTAGAGGCCTCTTCAAATCTGGTTAAACTAGGTCTTTTCTTCATTAAAACTTGCAATCTATCAACAACAATCTGTTGACTGTCAGATATATAAGCACATTCCATCACGCGGTTATCATCTTCAGGGGTTTGGTCCGGAGACCGGTTGATGCAATCACCGATCCTGAGCTGCGAGGGTTTCATAACAGAGGCCCCAATGACCGCTTCGTTATTCCCTTCCGTACCAGCATGTGCAACCCCTTTCAAGGCACCCATGATAAAAATATTCCCTGTTGCCTTGACCGTTCCTCCAGGATTGACGTCACCAATGAGCAGCAGGTCTCCTGTTATCTCAAGAACCTGGCCTGAACGGATCACTTTGGCAACAGGCACGATCTCTGTTTCCTGGCGAAGCCTTGCAGCTTCCTCCCTGGTAATCACATTCGTCTCAAGGTCCTCGACAAACAAGTTTCTCTTTTGCCTGATAAGGTCTTTCAGCTCTTCTTCCTGAGCTTTTGTCAGATACCTATTCCCTACTTTCACTTTGACAGAAAGCAGCTGTTGCTCCTCCTGAACACGAGTTGAATTCGAAAGCTTCCTGTCTAATTCCTTCTTCAATTCATCATAGGAGCAAGTATCGTCCAAATGGAGCGTAAGTCCATCTTTTGTTCCTTTTATTGTCACATTTTGTGTTTTCTTCATACTGGATGTTCACCTCATAAGAAAAGCGCTAGCGCCTTGGTCAGCCTCAACAGGAATGAAACACCCTGTGAGGAAGCAATTCCACAGCCTGTCAAGTACTCAAATAAACTCCCCTTGCTCCAAAGCGACAAAGCCTAACACCTGTGTCAGCCTACATCCTCCAAAGGTCTTCTAAAGAACCCCTTTGACCTGAGGAGCAGTAAGGGGCTGGAAAGTCTGTTTTATTTCACCTAAAAGGAATTCGACAAGCTTCCCTCAGATTCCTTTATTTGAATGGGCGTGATCAATAATTCCCACAATTCGCTGTTTCCTTCAAGTCAAAAAAGAATAGCTTCTTTTTTATGTGCCCTTCAAAAACACAACTGATAAGGGTTTATTAATCGTTTCTAAGTCTGTCTGCAGCATTCTCGAACTGTCTTTTAAATGGATAGGCAGCCAATATTATAAAAGCTAGATTTAGGATCAATGTCGGAACTAGTCTTATTTTAACATAGGTCGAAAAGTCCAGGTCAGTCGTTTTTATCAACAGCATCAACTCGTAGACTCCTACCTCCAAGAGGATGATGCCAAGAAGTGATAGGATTGAAACGATCAAAATATTGGTCTGCAGCATTCGCATCATATTTGCAATCAAATAAGCGATGAACGGGAACATGAATAGATATATCCCGATGATTTCTGTGTAGATGACATCAAAAAGCAGACCGAAGATAATACCATAAAGAATCCCATGTTTTGGGTTCAGGTAAGCCGTCAAAAATAGAATCCCTGCCATGAGGAAATGCGGAACAAGGATCCGGTCACTGTTGAATAATTCTGCAGGCAGAAGTTCGACAAACAAACTTTCGAGAATGAATAACAAAGCGAAAAGTGCCGGGAGCAGGAAACGGATCAATTGCCTTCCTCCTCACCTTCACTATCTTCCAAGCTTTCTTCAATGTCGACGGAGACCATCGATTTTTTGACAACCATGACATGTTCCAAATCATAAAGATTTGCTTCAGGCTTAATATATGCTGTTTGATTCAGGCCAAATTGATCCGGTACAACTTTGACAACCTTGCCGATTGGAAGGTCTTTCGGGAAAATCCCACCCATACCAGTCGTGACGACATTCTGTCCTTTCTCAATTTCAGCATCATACGGCAGCCCTTTTAACAAGAGAAGTTCTTTCTTCTTGTCATACCCTTCGATGGTCCCGTAAAGCGGCTCATCGGCCTGGAGAATCGCAGAAATTCTGTTAGTCGGGTCAATGGAGCTGATCAGCTGCACGGTTGCCGAAAATGGTGTCGTGCTCTTAACCTTGCCAATTAACCCTTTTGCAGTGATGACAGCCATGTTTTTTTTCAACGCCGTTAGATGCACCTTTGTTGATGATGATCAGTTCATTCCAGCGTTCAGGACTTCTGGCAATCCTGACTGCCTGGATTGGTTCATAGTCTGCTAGCGATTCTTTCTTATCTAAAATTTCCTGAAGCTCCTCGTTTTCTTTTTCAAGGGAGTATACTTTCGCTTCAAGGCGGTCCATATCATCAACGCGTTTCTTCAACTCTTTGTTTTCCTGATATGTATTTTGCAAGTCTTGAAGGTTTTCGATTAAACCGGCAATATAATTCGCTGGTCTTGAGACAACGGATTGCACCCAGCTTGTAGAGTCTTTGACAAACTGCTCGGGCCATGTCAATGCTTCTCTTTCCCTTAAAGAAAATCCAATCAATGCCACGAGGACTATAATGCTCACAAGCAGCATTATCAGGCGTTTATTAAAGAAAAACTGTGGCATGATCTACACCTCTAATCTAAAAAAATGGATGACAGAAGAGGAGGGAAGTGGATTTCCCCCGCTTCCCTTCTTCCTATTTGTTAAGAAAATTATAAAATTATTTAGGTGGATAACTGCATTTGGTTTTCTTGATCCAGCTCCAGCTCTTGTCGGGGCTGAACAAGGCGCTTGCGCTTTTGTTCTTACCTGGATTCTTTTGCTTTGTTCTTAAATAAATCGATATGATCCAATGCCTTGCCTGTACCAATTGCCACACAGTCAAGCGGGTCTTCAGCAATCAATACGGGCATCTTCGTTTCTTCACTGATGACCTTGTCCAAGTTACGAAGCAACGCGCCTCCGCCTGTGAGGACAATTCCACGGTCCATGATATCTGAAGCAAGTTCTGGCGGTGTTTTTTCAAGCGTCAGCTTAACAGCATCAACAATGGCGTATACTGTGTCACGAAGCGCTTTGGCAATTTCCTCTGCCGTAATTTCTATTGTCTTAGGCAATCCTGTCAGCAAGTCACGGCCTCGGATTTCCATATTCTCAATTCCATCGGCATTTCCTGCTGAACCAACTTCCATTTTAATCGCTTCAGCTGTTCTCTCACCAATCATCAGATTGTAAGTTTTACGGATATAATTGATAATTGCAGCATCCATCTCGTCACCAGCAATGCGGACAGATTGTGATGTAACAATGCCGCCAAGAGAAATGATCGCCACTTCTGTCGTACCGCCGCCAATGTCGACAACCATGCTGCCGGTTGGCTCCCAAACTGGCAGATTTGCGCCGATTGCTGCTGCAAACGGTTCCTCAATCGTAAACGCATCTCTTGCGCCTGCCTGTCGAGTTGCGTCAATAACCGCACGTTCTTCAACAGCTGTTATTCCTGAAGGAACACATACCATCACATAAGGCTTGCCGGCAAACCAGCCTTTATTCTTCGTTGCCTGTTTAATATAGTATTTCATCATTGACGCTGTTGTCTCATAATCAGCAATAACGCCGTCCTTCATTGGCCTTAATGCAACGACATTACCCGGTGTACGCCCAATCATATTTTTTGCATCATTACCGACAGCAACAATATTTTTTGTATCCGTCTGAAGCGCAACAACGGACGGCTCTCTTAAAACAATTCCTTTTCCTTTTACATAAACAAGTGTATTAGCAGTACCAAGGTCGATTCCGAGGTCTCTTGTTCCAATCCCAAACATGTTTGTATCTCCCTTTCTTAACAAAAAATGCAATAAAAAGAACAGGCAATCTATAACAAAATTAGTTGATTGTTCATAGGCAGATTTCCTGACAAAATTTTAACTTTGTCCGCAAAAATCATAAATTATATTATATCGCAACGTCAATCAAAATCCTAGTATCATACATACCCTTTTTCCTTCAAACTAACATATTTATTTTCCCCAATGATCAAATGATCTAACAATTCGATCCCGACAATTTTCCCGGATTCTGCAAGTCTTTTTGTCACTTCTATATCCTCCCTGCTCGGGGTCGGATCACCGGAGGGATGATTGTGGACGCAAATGACAGACGCTGCCGACCGGCGAACCGCTTCCTTATATACCTCTCTAGGGTGGACAATGGAAGCGTTAAGGCTGCCGATAAATATTGTCTGCCTGTGGATCACCTGATTTTTCGTATTCAAGTACAGACAGACAAAATGCTCCTGAGTCAAAAAGCGCATATCATTCATTAAATATTTCGCTCCGTCTTCCGGTGAGCGGATCACATAGCGTTCATCAAGGGTATGGTTGGCGATGCGCCTGCCGATTTCAACTGCTGCGAGGACATGAATCGCTTTTGCCTGGCCGATCCCTTTTATCTGGGTCAGCTCTTCAAGGGTCGCATCCTTTAACAGACGTAGCCCTTCAAACTGGGAAAGCATCCGATTGGCAAGCTGGAGGACTGATTCCTCCCGCGAGCCTGTACCAAGCAGCAGGGCAAGCAATTCATGATTAGATAGGCTTTGGGGGCCATTCTGGACAAATCGCTCCCTAGGCCGCTCATTTTGCGGATAATCTCTGATCATTAATGAATGTGTAGACAATAGATTTTCCTCCCGGTCATTGATTATGACGAGGGAAGTGTAGAAGAAGTTTCTGTGGCTTTCTTTTAATAAGGAAGGTTATAACCGATTTTTCTTAACTCCCTGATCAATCTCGATACAGGAAGTCCAACAACTGTGTAATAATCCCCACTGATTTCTTTGACAAGCATGCTGCCGAATCCCTGGATTCCATATCCGCCTGCCTTATCGAATGGTTCCCCGCTCTTTATATAGGTGTCGATTTCTTCATCTGACAAATCCCAGAACGTCACATCTGTTTTTTCATAGAAACGCGTTTCCTTCTCAGGGGAGATGATTGATACTCCAGTGTATACTGAATGGGTGTTCCCAGACAGCTTTTTGAGCATCTGCAAGGCTTCTTGTCCGCTTTCAGGCTTCCCAAGGATTGTTCCATCGTGGACCACGACAGTATCTGAGCCAATCACGAAACAATCTGGATAATCTTGAAACACAGTTCCCGACTTTCTTGAAGCAAGCTCCATGACCGCTTCAGCAGGGCTTAGGGACTCACAGAAACTTTCGTCTGCATCACTGCTCAAGATTTCGAATTTCAAGCGGAGATTTTCAAGAAGTTCTTTTCGCCGTGGAGAAGAAGAGGCTAAAATGAGGCGTTGCATAAAATCACCTTTCTTTTCTTATTGCATCAAAGGGAGATACAAGCTAATACTAACAAAGTTCATCCGTTCAAACAATCTTAAGTCCTTATTCTGGCAAAAAAAATCAGAGCCTGGCGCATTTTGCCGAAGGCTCTGTTAATTTGTACAATTTTCCGGGAAATATTCTGTAACATGACTTGCAAATTCTCTTCATTACTTGCCGAGCGACTGGTAGGCAGAAAGGAATGCCAGAAGGCTTTTCTCCATTTCCGCCAGTTGATTTGCATCCTTACTTTTTTGATAGCTTATAAAAGCGGCACCCGCCCTCTCCATGCTCGTCTTAGCCTTTAGGACGGTTTGATTCTTTACACTCTTGTCATCAACCTTGCTGACCATGGTCTGATAATTCCCTGCTTTCTTGACTTCCTCTGGAGCAGCAGCTGAACCTTTCATCATGATGGAATAGATTTCCGGTGCCTGCTTGAGGAATTCTGATTCTCCTGAAGTTAAGCCGGCTGCAGTGCCACCTGTAATTTCGAATGGTTTTGCAAATACCTCAACGCCCTTGGCTTTGAGTGCCTCTGCCTGCTGTTTGGCAGCCTCAATGCTTCCGGCAGTTCCCAGATAGACGGCGAACTGGCCATTGACAGGAAACAACTCAGCTGTGACGCCCTGGCCACCAAGGAGACTCACTCTTTCCTTTGCAGCAGCCTCAGTAGTGAAGATGCCATTCTGGACGACAAAGGTCGGGATTGTTGTTAACTCAATTGACTCTTCCCCGCCTGCCGGTTTCTCTGCTGTCTGCCCAGATTTTGGCTGAGCGACTGCTGGTGCAGCAGTATCTGGCTCTGATGGCAGGAATTTAAGGAATGTCACTCCAAACGCTGTCCCTAGCAAAACGGCAAAAAGGACATTCATAATAATAGTTGGATAAAGGCGATTGTTCTTTTTTGTCTTCCAAACCGAAATACCAATACCTTTCTTTTTCGGCTTTTTTTCTTGCTTCGGAGCGATTTTATATTCTTTGATGACTTCCTCTTGTACTGGATCAGGCAAAATCCAGTCAAAACTTTCCTCGGATTGTTCCTGTGCAGCCGCACTTTCATTCATTGCTACCTCATTTTCGAGCGGATACGTTCTGCTGCTCTCTCCCTGGCTCTCATTGGTCTGGTAACTGCTGCTTTTTCCTTTATCATATGGAAGCTTTTCTTCTTGTTTAGGTTTCTTTACGACTCCATTAACCTTACTTTTTTTGTCTGCCTGAACCGGACGGTCCTTGCCATTAATCTTGATCGTGATCGTCTTTCCATGCTTGTCCAATGCTTGTACCTCCCCCTGCCCGTTCGTGTTTGCTCCATCCTATCATAATGGCAAAAAAAAATAACAAGACTTTTGTCGTCTTGTTATAGAATGCTTTCGTCAATTTTTTTAGTAGATTTGCAACAACACATTTTATTGAGGTTGATCTTCAGCTTTCACATCCTCAAATCTAGTAAATGGATCTCTTTTAGATGAAGGTTCAGGAAAGCTGGATTTTGGGAGCAAATCTTGCAATTCCAATAAATCGGGCATATAGAAAGCAGATACAATCAGCTTATATGGAATGGTTACAGAGTTACGTGCCGCCAGATCTCTGATTTCATCAGGTCCAGTGAATTCAATTGCCTCTACCGTCATGATCCGTTTAGATTTCTCGAGTGTTTGAATGAATTTTTCAAGTCCCAAATAGTTGATAGACTCGATTTCAAGTGTAATCGTGATTTTTCTCATCCCTGGGATTCCTGCTTCTGCTGGTAGATCCCCTTCTGCTTGGGTTTCTGAGTCGGATTGCTGTTCTTCAGTATTCTGCTGGCTTGCTGGATTTTCTTCCGCTGCCAACACGGGCAGACCTTGCGTTTCACTTACATGTACATTTTTTACAAAGCTGTCGGAAATGGTCTCAGCCTTGGCAACTTCAAGAATAAGTTGCTCTGTTAAAGGTTTGACCGGCAGCTTTTGTTGAAGAGAAGCCACACTCATGCTATCACTTTTAATGTTACTGCCTTCATTGCTGCCGATCGTCTGAAGCAGCTGTTCGTTCATTCTCAATTCGTTCTGTTTTAGCTCCACACTTTGTTGAATCGGCTTTATATAAAAGAAAAATACTCCAGAGAATATGGCGGCAAAAAACAAAACGGACATGATGATGAACACAGTCTGCTTATTCACTCTGCTACTCATCATCATCACCATCCACTTCTGCTATTTGAGCTGCAGGATTCCGTTTCACCTTGGACCGATCGATGCTGATCGCATATTCAGCAAAATACCTGAGAACATAGTCTGAATTAGACAGGTTATTCGATTCCTGATTTTCAGCAGCTTCAGGCAGTTCAGCTTCCGCAGTCAATGACACCAGCTTTGCATCTATGATCCAATCAGCTTCTAACAGTGAGTTAAGGTAATAGGCTGAGTCTCTGTTTGTATCGAATTGAACTCTAAGAAGGAGATCTGAGCCTTCGCTATACGAAAAGAATTGAATAAAGCCCCGTTCTGGCAAAAGCGCAATCAACTGCTGCATCAACTTCACAGTGTCAATCGGAGAATGCTCCGCCCATTCTGCAGCCTGCTCCAGAATCGCAATGGAGCCAATCGCTTCTGATTCTTCATGTTTTGCCTCTTCTGCAGCAATCAAGGCTTGTGTATTCGAAATTTGCTGGTCTACAGTATCCATCTTTTGCTCGTAATGGTTTCCCCAAAAATACATGGCGGCTGTGAACAACGCAGCGACGAGAAGGAAAACAAAGGCACCAAGCTTATATGGAATCTTTTTCTCGCTGCTCCTGGGTAACAGGTTTATATCGACTTGCATCATTTCACCTCTTTTAATCCCAGGCCAAGCCCCAGATAATAACTGCGAGGAAACTCTTCCATTTCGGCATGCAATGACCCATCATAGGTAATCGGTTTGACGGGGATGGTGAAACGTTCTCCCATTTCCGCCAAAATCCTTTCAAATAAAGGATGATCACCGTTTACAGCGATTTGTTCAATCATCTTCTTTCCTTGTGTAAAAGAATATGTATAAAAATCCATTAATTTGCTGATTTCCTTGTAGACATCTTCAAATTGGTAATTCAATTCATTCACTTGTCCAACTCCATCCTGCTGCACGCTCATAGCATCAGGGTTCAGCCAATCATTCAATTCAATCGACAAGTGACGAAGGAACAATGGAAAGGCTCCCTCGAATATGGTCATGCTGACAAGGTGAGTGTCGAATTGTACGAGAATGGCATTCGCTTTTTCCAGCTCATCTGTAGCCGCGCTGAACAAACGATAATTAGCGAGCGGAGATATATCTGCCGCAATCGGCTTAAGCTTTGCCTCTGATAGCAAATCCGAATATTCAAGGACGTTTTTCTCTGGTGCCGCAAACAGGATAATCTCCTGCTTTTCCCCGGCTTTAGACATGATAACTGTATCGAACACTGCATGTTCAAAAGGTAAATGAATGGTGGCACCAAGTTCGAGGTAGATGTAGCTATTAATCTCATCTACTGCTATATCGGAGGGAATCGATAATTTCCTGATAATCACAATGGAATCAGGAACAATGAACCGGACTTCCCTTTTATTAATTTTCCAATCTTGTATGCACTCATCGATCACCATCGAAAGCGTATCAAAATCAACGATTTTCCCGTCAGAGATCATTCCAGGACTTAATTTCTTTTCTCCCCATCTCAAAGGAACCGGAGGGGTTGATTGCTTCAATTCCACATAGCGAATATATTGGTCATTAAAGACGAGATTGATCACTTTGCTTCTTGATGAAAAGACCGAGAGTGCCATAACAAAACTCCTTTTTCTAAAATCCTGATTGCAGGAAACTGAGGTAGATCTGGACGATGGTTTCGCCGTAAAAGTATGTCGTAAGCGTTCCGATTGCGATGAATGGCCCGAATGGAATGGCCTGTTTCCGTTTGAGAAGCCCGAGAACGAGACCTAAACCGCCAAATAATGCTCCGAAAAGCGTAGAAAGAAAGAATGATAGAAGCAGGCCTTTCAGCCCAAGGACAAAGCCAATCAAGGCGAAAAGCTTGATGTCTCCTCCCCCCATCCCGCCACGGCTGATGACGGCAATCAGAAGCAAGAGTGCAAAGCCTACCGCTCCGCCAACCAGCGAGACCCACCACGGGTCTATAGGAATGATTAAGCGGACAGCGATAAAAATCACGGAGAACACAATCAGCACCTTGTCAGGGATGATCATATAGTTCAAATCAGACACCGTAATGATCACAAACAAAGAAATCAACAGCAATGCAACAAGGAGCTCGGGCACCAGGCCCCAACTGTATGTATGCGAAGGCAAACAAGCCCCCCGTCAACAGCTCAAACAGCGGATAAACAGGAGAAATGCCAGCCTTGCACCGGCGGCATTTCCCTTTTTGAAAAATATAAGACAGCACCGGAACCAGATCCCTGGCCCCAAGCTGATACCCGCATTTCGGACAAGAAGAGCGGGGTGAGACAATTGATTTCCCTTCCGGCACCCTGAGGCCGACTACATTGTAGAAGGAGCCTAGGATTAGGCCGTATAAAAAAATACAGAAAATATTAATTAGCATTTGTATAAGTTCTTAGTTCCGCCTCAGTAACTGTATTGGCACCATCAGCAGCATCATTAGTAACAATGGTAGATGCCTCATGATCAACAAGTGTGTATTTATATTTTCCACTAGTTTGAGCAACTTTAACACTAAAATCAGTATCTTTTGGATTATCTAAGTACTGTGAAAGATCACTAGTTGAAATAGTTGTGGCTGTTGGATTAGTAGTTATATAAAGCTTAGCGGCATTAATAATTTGAATACCTTCAGCAACTTGAGCATCTTTTTTAGTTTTGTTAATTATCCCACCAATACTCGGCACAGCAATCGCAGCAATAATCCCCAAAATAACGATAACGGCTAGCAATTCAATCAGGGTCAGACCTTTTTGATTCTTGAGTGTTTTTTTCATTTGCTTGAACATTTCATTCTCTCCCTTGTAGTAGTATTTTCCTATCGGCATTTTCTGAATCTATTACTATTATAATAGATTGGATGGTGTCATAGCATCATATAATATAAAGTTTTTGTAACTTTTTGACTGTTCATTAATTTATTTGGTTAAAAATCTCGAACATTGGCACCATAATGGCGGTGACGATGGTGCCGACGAGGGCGGCTAGTACGACAATCATCAATGGTTCAATCAAGGATTTCAATTGGTCGGTGCCATTCTCGACTTCTTTTTCATAAAAATCGGCGACTTTCGCGAGCATGGCGTCAAGGGAGCCTGTCTCTTCTCCTATCGCAATCATCTGGGTGACAAGCGGCGGGAATGCCCAGTGGCCTTTCATCGGCCTTGTCAGTGACTGGCCGCTCTCGAGCGAGAGACGGGATTCCCTAATCACTTTAGCCATGACTTCATTCTCGACGACATTTTCGACGATCTGCAGCGCTTGAAGAATCGGTACCGAGCTTGTAAACAAAGAGCTCAATGTCCGGCTCATCCTCGCAATCGACGCCTTCCTGAGCAGCTTGCCGAAGATCGGTAAACGGAGGATGAAATAATCAAGATAATATTTTGATACTTTATTATTCCTGGCAACCGCAATTCCCACCATAACGCCAACTATCAAGATGATAACAAGCCACCAGAAACGTTGCATGAACTCACTGGCACCGAGGACAAACCGGGTAATCGCCGGCAGTTCGCCGCCGAAGTCTGCAAACATTTGCACAAAGGTCGGCACGACAGAAACGAGCAGGAAAATCACGACACCGATGGCAATAAAAGCAATGACGGCCGGATAAGTCATCGCACCAACGATTTTCTGCCTCGTATTATGCTGCTTCTCAAAATGGACAGCCAGCCTTTCCAGCGTTTCATCCATGCTGCCGCTTGCCTCACCGGCTTTCATCATATTGATGAACATAGGCGTGAAGATCTTTTTATGCCTAGCTGCAGCGGCTGAAAGCGGATTTCCTTCGACCAGTTCTTGTTCAATGTCAAGCAGTGCCTTCTTCAGTGCCTTGCTTTCTGTCTGTTCTGCAAGGATCCTGGTCGAATCGACCACGGAAACACCTGCCTTAAGCAAGGTGGCGAACTGCCGCAAGTAAATGACCATATGCTGCAGCTTGACAGGACTGCCGATTGAGATATCTTTTGTCAACAATGTCTCGGGTATCTCTTCGATCATGGATGTCCTGACTCCGCGCTCCTTTAATTTCTGAAGCGCATCACGTTTCGAAGTTGCATTCATTATTCCTTTTGTACTGCCTTTTTTGTCTCGTCCTGCATATCGGAACCTTGCCATTACGTCACCCTCTCCTGGAGGTATGGCTCCCCTGCTTCCTTCGAGATAAGTCCTTGCTGGATGAACTCCTTGACGGTCATTTCCAGCGTATGCATCCCGATAGAACGAGAGGTCTGCATGATGTTCAGGATCTGATGGATTTTCTCGCTACGAATCAGGTTCGCAGTAGCGGCATTATTGATCAGGATTTCCGTTGCGGCGACCCGGCCTTTTTTATCTGGAAGTGGAAACAGGCGCTGTGAAACGATCGAAACTAGCACCGATGCAAGCTGTATCCTAATTTGGGCTTGCTGCGTCGGCGGGAACACGTCGATAATCCGGTTGATCGTAGCTGGTGCACTTGATGTATGCAATGTCCCCAAAACAAGGTGCCCGGTTTCGGCAGCGGTGATGGCTGTTTGAATTGTCTCTAAATCGCGCATTTCGCCGACGAGGATGACATCCGGATCCTGTCGGAGGGCTGCCCGCAATCCATTCGCAAAATTATTCGTATCAAATCCAACTTCCCTCTGATCAATAATCGAGTTGCCATGCTTATGCAAATATTCAATTGGATCTTCTAGTGTGATAATATGCTTCCTCATCGTCTGGTTCATATAATGGATCATGCTTGCGAGCGTAGTTGATTTGCCGCTTCCAGTCGGGCCGGTGACGAGTACCAACCCCTGAGGTTTCGCAGCGATTTTCTGCAATACTTCTGGAAGCCCCAGCTCTTCCATGGATGGAATCATTGTCGGCACAACCCGGATGGCCAGCGAAAGGCATGTTCTTTGATGATAAGCGTTCACACGGAACCTAGACACTCCTGGCAAGCCATATGAAAAATCAAGTTCCCCATTTTCTTTCAATCTGCCCCACAAATCAGTCGGAACAATTGCTCGGGCCATTCCTTCAGTATCCTCAGGTTTCAGCATATCCTTCCCATACCTTCGTAACTCACCGTTAATTCTGAAGATCGGCGGCACGCCAACGGTTAGATGGATCCGAGGCTTTAAGTTCAAATCCTATTCGCAATAATTGCTCCATTTTTTCCTTCATCAGCTTTCACCTATTCCGCTATCGCTACTCTTAAAACTTCTTCGGTCGTCGTCAGTCCCTGCTTAACTTTTAGCAAGCCGTCATCAAGCAAGAAAATGGTTTTGTTTTTAACAGCAATTTCCCTCAAACGGACAATCGATTCCTCATTCATAATCACGCGCCGCATTTCATCATTGATTTGCAGTACCTCATGGATGGCAATCCTTCCTTTATATCCGGACATATTGCATGAAGAGCAGCCTCGTCCTCTCCAGACCTTCTCAATTCCCAAACCCCGTTTGGCAAAAATCTGTTTTTCCCTTACGGTTGGAACCTGCTGCTCGGCGCAATCACGGCACACTTTCCTGATCAGTCTTTGAGACACAATGCCGCTGACCGATGAAGCAACAAGGAATGGTTCGACTCCCATATCGATGAGTCTTGTCACGGTGCTGATGGAATCATTCGTATGAAGAGTGCTCAGAACCAGGTGGCCTGTCAGCGAAGCTCTGATTGCGACTTCAACAGTTTCACGGTCACGGATTTCCCCGACCATGATGATGTTGGGATCCTGACGGAGAATGGCTCGCAGCCCTGAAGCAAATGTCATTCCGACATTTGAATTCACCTGAATCTGGTTGATTCCTTCCAGCTGATATTCAACTGGATCCTCAATCGTAATGATGTTGACTTCCTCGCTGTTCAACCGGTTCAATGCCGCATAGAGTGTTGAGGATTTACCGGAGCCAGTCGGACCGGTGATCAGGACAATTCCGTTAGGTTTATTGATCATATTAGTAAATCTCGACAAATTAACTTTGTTGAAGCCAAGCTTATCCAAGTCATTAAGGGAGCTTCCTAAATCGAGAATACGCATAACAATCTTTTCTCCGTAAACGGTTGGCAAAGTCGAAACACGAAGATCGACTTGATGGAAATCCAGGCTCGTTTTTATCCTTCCATCCTGAGGTGTGCGGCTTTCAGTGATATCAAGGTTAGCCATGATTTTTAAGCGAGCGGTCAAAACGCTCTGCATATTTTTCGGCAGCACCCTCTCAACTCGCAACACCCCATCGATTCGGTAACGGACTACAACCTTGGTCTCCTGGGGATCGATGTGAATATCACTCGCTTTTGCGGATACCGCACTTGACAGCAACTGATTCACTACCCTGACGATCGGTGAATCACTTTCGGTGATATTTTCTTCAGTCACTGTTTCCGATGCAGGGTTCATACTCGAAAACTCTTCGAACCCCTCATCGACTTCATAGTACTTATTAATTGCCCTTATGATATCGTCCTTCGTCGCGATTGCAGTCTCAATTTGAAATCCTGTAGACAGCCGCAAATCATCGACAGAAATAAAATCCATCGGATCCGCCATTGCGACAAAAAGTTTATTGCCTTCTTTTTTCAGCGGAATCACCAGGTTGCGCTTGGCGATATCCTTTGAAATCAAGCTGAAAATACTGTGGTCGAAGGGATAACGGTAAAGACTGATATGAGGGATGCCGAGCTGGAATTCCAGCACTTCAATCAATTGCTGTTCAGTGATGAAGCCTTTTTGCAGCAATGCATCACCAAGTTTCTGTCCCTTAGGCTTATCAGCAAGGGCAGACTTAAGCTGATCCTCTGTGAGCAGTCCGGCATCTATCAGCAAATCACCTAGTCTTTTTCTCGTCTGGATCATCACGCACACCCCCCATTATTTTTCATCTTCATCCGGTTTTCCCCAAATTCCGCCATCATCTTGACCAGTACCACTCTGATTGTCTTTGTCAGCATTGTTCCCGTCTTCCTCTGGACCAGTATTGACAGGGGCTTTTACAGCGCCATTAGCTGCAGGTGGAGGTGTCGCACCACTGTCCTGCTGCTCAGATCCTGTTCCGCCTTGAGAAACGTCCTGTCCAGGGAGGACGATGGTTTCCGGACTGGATAAATTCGGAGCTGTATTGGTAGGTTCTGGCTTAAGGCCGCTGATTTCGATTTTGTGTACTGGGGGATAAAAGTCCTCAGATATCAACTCGGTATTTATTAATTTCCCTTCACTATCCAAGCTTTTTCTTGTGACAGTTACTAGCAAGCCATTCTTCCCTTCCTGTTCCACCTTATTTTCATCAGGATTCAGTAAAGGGTTGTACCGCTTAATGGTCTTAGGCTTGAATTCCTCTGTTTCCACAGTCACTTCAAAATTCCCTGTAAAAGGAACCCCGATTAATTTTACTGCAAGGCTGCTATTCTCGATGGATAATTCAAGATTGTATTCCTGCTCATTCGGATTAAAAACCACCAAATCCATATTGCTGCCCTTAGATATTTTAACATCGTAGCCAATTCGCTCTTTGCCAGGGACGTCGGTGCTTATATGCCGCTCGATCACTTTGAAATTCGCTTTTAAAAACACTTCATATATTGATGATGCAACCATGTTCAACAAAACCGGATCAGCTTGAAGCTGTTCCTGTTCCTTCATGAATTGGTTCAGTGAAAATTGAGAGACGGGAGATATCGTAATCACACCGAGAGCTTCCAAAAGTTCTGCTACTCCAGTTGTTTCTGCCGGAAGACTAATCTTTGAAACTGCTAAACTAGTTTTTTCTTTTGCACTGGCAATTTCATAGTTTTGCAAATCAATCGTTACAGATTCACCTGACAAGATACTGGCTTGCGAGATAATCTCATTAGAAATCTCTTCGATGCCGAAATTGCCGGCGGATTGGCCCGGTGCTACTGCGCCAATTGATTCAAGCAGCTTTTCCCTGGTCACCTCTACCTTTAAAATGACATTGCCAGGCACAGCTGCTTGCAGGCTTTCTTCGACGAAGAATTGATAGCTGCCACTTCCTAGCGGCTGCTCTTTTCCTCTATAAACGATTTTGATTGTCTGGGCTTCTTCCCAGTTTCCAACGGCTTCTTTTACAAGAGGAGCTGCTTCCGAAGCAGTTTTCCCGCTTAAATCAATAGTTGAAATTTGTATCCCATTCGAAAAGCTATCTCCTGAAATCGAGGAAAAAGCAAAGGCTCCAACTTGAGAGAAAGCTACAAGAAAGGAAGTACAGCAAGTGAGAATAAAAAACAGCTTCAGGCCCCTGCTGGTTTTTCAAGCGAAATAACCTCCTTATCTGCCTTCAATATTCATGGAGATTTCAACAACAATTCCTGACCCTGCTTCCTGGGCTTTCACTACATCTTCATTGTTAAGGACCGTTCCTGCTGAAAACAGGAGATTTCCGTCATGATCAAAAACATCCTTGGTCAGTTTTTTTCCAGTTAATAATAATGCCTGTTTTTTCCTTAGAGCTACCATCTCTTGCTCATCGTATAATTCAGGAGCCTCCACTTGCTGAATTTCATCCATTACATCCTGTTTTGCAGCTTTCGATTCATTCTCGGCATCAAGCTCCACTAATTCGCCAAGTTCATCACTTGACCCATCCAATTCTTCCGGGGAGTTCAAGAACCGGCCAGATGCATCCTCACTAACGATGATGATGTCCTTGCCGAAAGTAATGACGGCTTCAGAAGACAATGCTACTTGCTTATCTTTAGTCGTAAGCAGCATACCAATGATGTCTCCGGTATTATCGTCCAGAAAGTATTCATTTACTTCACCGATCAGTTCACCTTTTCTTGTCATCATTTTTGTATTGAGGATTTTGATTTTTTTATTAACAAGCTGATTAGCGATCGGAATTTCATTCAAATCGATGATGGCATTTTCATTATCGACTGTTACAGCATACTCACCTATTCCAATTACCTTCTTGAAAGGAATAGCTTTTACGCTTACTTGCCAGTCTTCGTGCTCAATCGTGATAAAATCCACAGAACCTTTGTCTGGATTGATGACTAACGATTTAACTTTACCAACTTCTCCGCCATCAGCTATGCTGATGATTGGAAGACCTAAAATTTGATTGCTGTTTTTCACTGCGTTCACCACACCTAATCATTTAATTATTTTGCCATACAGCTTTTGTTGAATAGATTCTATTCTATTTAATTGCTTGCGCTATTTAATCATAGGCAGGCGGGATAAAAATCGAAAACTATGTGACATCCATTATTGATCATGTAAATCGTTTTCAATAATGTATATCGGTTTATTGCATGGACTTTTTAACATTCCTAAAAAGTGTTTCAAGTTCTAAAGAAACAGCTGGCAAATGACCAAGTTCTGATTTCATTTCCTCAATTACGTCCATGGATTTGCTGAATTGACCAGCTTTGAAGAACGCATGAATGAGCATGAGAGCAATTTCATAGTTCATTTGGACCGGCAGTTCTTTTTGAAGCTGATTTTCAAGGAGGCTGATATAGCTTTCTAGGTCCATTTCAAATTGAGCAAATTTCAGTGATTCAATAATAAGATTATTCAATTCTTTGCGCTGCAAGGAATTTGAAATTCCCTCTACTGCTGTAGACAATATGTCTTCTTCACCGCCATCCTCAAGCGTGGTATCTTCTTTAGGAACAGGCATTTCACCCCATTCTTCCTGAACAATGTCTTCACTGTCCATATCGGCTTGTATAATAGAGTCCGTTTCTTCGGAATTTGGCGAGTTGTTTGACTCTTGGTCTGCGTCCTCAGCTTCTTCCGCTAAGGATTCCAATTCTTCAGTTAACTCATTCTGTTTGATGTCAGTGCTATCGAACGGTTCTGTGCCGGATTCAAATGCATCGAGATCATACATATCTCCTTCTTCAAGCATTTTTTCGATTGAAGCCAGATAAGAATTCTCCCCTTCTTGTTCTTTGCTTTCTCCAGTTAGGGAATCTGACTCTTCATCCGTAATCTCAGGCACCAACCTAGACTCTTCGCTACTTTCTCTGGACTTTTCTTCCTGAACCTCTTCAATGTATTCCATAACATCTGCATCCAATCGTCCATCTATTATGTATTCAGAGTTATCTCCCGCCATTGTACCCGATTCATCAACTTCGCTGCTGTCACCCATATCCATGTACATTTCGCCAGGTTCCATGATTGTCCCCGGAAATACCTCCGGTTCATCAAGTTCGGTGCTGCCTTCTGTGTCCTGGTTTTCTTCTGCAAGTTCCATAATTTCTTCTGGCAATATGTCCGTATCGTCAAGTTTAACGCTGTTGCCCGGCGTGATATCTGTTTCATATTGCTCAGCTCCGGATTCTCCCTCAACTGATTCAACCATCAAATACCTGGCCTTGTCACTTTCCGTAAATTCTTCATCCATGATGGTTGCATCCTTATCATGACTTTCCTTTGAAAGAAACTCTTGTTCACGAGAATACATTTCAGGTTCATCACTTTTTTCTTTCGCAGCTCCCGTTTCCATTTCGGCTGAATCGATAAAAATACTGCCCGCCCGATTATGTAATAGATACGAGGTCAAAATGATAAGAAGCAAGAATACACCCGCTGCCTGCCAGTATGGAAAGATGTTCAATGCCAGCACCCCAGTTTCAGCTATGATAAAGGAGGCAAACAAGAGGACCCATTTTCCTTTCACGGCTATATTGGAAGGCACAAAGAATATGACAGGCCCCAGTAGTCCAATTCCAATCAGTGTAATAATATATGGATTCATTTCTTCACCTCGTTTCACTAGAGAAGATTCTGCAAATAAATCGTAAATATGATAAAAAAAGACAAGTTTCTTACTTTACATATTGTATAATAAACTTAGGTATAAAGAAAGAAGCCGTGACAAAATAACACAAGTTTCCTTGCAAAATCAAATAGGGACTAAGTCTTTTTTACTAGGTGAGGCTGAATGGACAAACTTTCGAATGAAAAAGGGATCTCTTTGATCGAAGTCTTGGCTTCGATCGTCATCATTTCAATTATTTTTTCAGTAGTCAGCTCTTACATACTAAGCAGCGCACAGCACACAAAGAGCATGTCGAATAAGTATACAGCTGTCCAGTTGGCAGAAAGCCTTCTGAACGTCTACAAAGATATGGAATATTCGTTCCTCCAGTCCAAGACAGGAGCAACAGAAAACATTAACATCCAGGCTACACTCGGGCTGGACAACCAGGTGGACAGGAACTACTCCGCGACGTTATCGGTAGCCAGGCACAACAATTATAAATTGAGTGACCGCGTTCTGTTATTGACCGTTAAGGTGTACACGATGGAGAATGGTGTAAAAAAAGAAACGATTTTAGAAGGGTATAGACGTAAATGAAAAGGATATTGAAGGAATCACAGGGGTTGACACTTATAGAGGTCCTGATGGTCATTACCATTTCATCAATCATCGCCGGAGTAGCCTATTCCATACTCTTTTCCTCCATGACTTCGACAAAATCCACTTTATCTGACACCAACCTTCGAAATGAAGCTGTTTTGGTCACACAGCAATTTGATGCGTTAATGAAAAATATCGATGGAATCAATACTGTTAGTTTAGATACTCCACTAAAAAAGGTGGAGCTATCCAACAAGAAAGCGGACCTCGACTCATCAGGGAAACTGCAGTCAGTGACACAACTGACAACTTTCGAGATTAAGAGCGATGATCTTCATATGTCGTTTTACGAGAATGGCATACTAGTTACATCAAAAGTATTGAACTCCAGATTAGTTTCAATGAAAAAGACGACTTTTAAGGTAACAGAACTTGTCAGTGGCAGTAAAAAGAAAAAAGCGCTGCATGTCCTTTTCCAATTTGAAGAAAACGAGACTGGAAACACAAAAATCATAGAGAAAATCTACCGACTGCAAAGTGAGTGATCGTTATGAAGAAATTATTCCTGCGGAATGAATCAGGGTATTCGCTGTTGGTTGTCCTCATGGTCATGACGCTTTTAAGTGTCGTAGGTCTTATGGTCATGGGCATCACAGTCAATTCTGTAAAACATGTGACTGTAAATGAACAATCAGTGAAGGTGAAATCGGCAACGGACATGGCAATTGAAGAAGCGATGGCACAGATCGATAGAGAAGTAGAGGAATTGAATAAAGATATAAAAAACAAAACGATTTTAATCGATGCTGTCGTTTCGAGACTTAATAACAGTCTGAACAACCTTAAAAGCCTGGGAACACTCCCTTATACAATCCAGACCCAAACAATTAAAGATGGATCAGAAGGAATTTACCAAGAAAAGGTAACCATTAAAACTCCAGTCGGGACAAGCGGAAAGTTCGCTACAAGAACGATTCTCATCTCATCCATCAACAACGTCTTTAAATACAGCACGGTTACTCCTGGGGATTTGGTATTGAATGGCGCTGCGTATATTGAAGGGGATGTCAGGGTAGGGGGCAACTTATATAGCAGCAATTACGGAAAGTACGTAGATGGAATTAACCTATATGAAAAAACATCATTCCCAGCACTAAACGGAAATCTTACGGTATTAGGGAATCACAATAGATTAAGTAATATGGACCGAAGGGGAAATTGGTTTTTTGGTTACTACTATGTTCCTGTATTCCAAAATTTCTCTCCTACTCCAGTTGAATTAAAAAAATATTTTTCTGTTGTTCCTAGAATGCCAGTAAACTCCCTGCCAGTTGAAAAAGTGGATGTAGCAGCCATGATACTTAAGAAGAGCGGAAATCTTTCTTCCTCGAAGACACTTGGATCCCTAAATGTCAATGCCAATGAAACAGTTAGATTGACTGGCAATTATACAATTAACAATGACCTCGTTATGAAAGAGGGAAGCAGGCTTGAGGTTAATGGATCCTTAAAAGTAAAGGGGAATGCTGAACTAAGCGGCACAATTACGACTCAAAACCCAAACGATTATATTTACATCCAAGGGAAATCTTCATCTCCTGTCACTATAAGTAATCTCACCTTATCAGGGCAAATGTACCTCGGATATTCATTGGATATCCAAAATAATTTGAATACAAATGGTTCCATTTATGTGATGGGAAATATAGATGTTGCAAACTTCACCAACAATGACCCTGGAACACTATTATTGCTCGCTGAAGGAGATATCAAAGTTTCCAACAACAACTTATATAATGATCTGCCGAAACCCATTAACGCCTTTCTATATTCTAACTCTCAACTCGAAATCTACGGAATTGGATCTCACTTGAAAATAACAGGCGGTATATACGGAAAAGACATTATACTAAATGCTGTTAAAGGAAAAACAAAAAAAGGTTCTGGGAGCAGCCTGATTTTTGAATCTAATCAGGATGGCTTGCCGCCTGAGTCCTCACGATTATCCGTTATATATAAGAAAGATTTGATATTGAACCCGCCGACAGGTATACCCGTCAGCAGTGAATTAAGCGTTGAAATCCTTGATACCGAATACGAATAGAAGCGTGGAGCATATGATTTGATATGCTCCACGCTTCTTTTTTTCATTTCACATATTCTGCAACCCGATTCCGTCCGGATCGCTTTGCACCGACATACAATGCCCGGTCCGCATGCCTGATTAATGCCAAAGAGTCGTCCGCATCTTGAGGTGCTGTTGCAACTCCTATTGAGGCTGTGATATTGACCAGGAGCTGCTTTCCTTCTTCGTCCATCGATTGCAGCAGAGTGAATGGCTCGTTGGCGATCAGCAGCCTGATTTGTTCTGCGAGTTTAAGGGCATCGCCTTTCATCGTTTCAGGCAGGAGGATAACGAATTCTTCGCCTCCGTAGCGGGCAACAGTGCCGATTCCGCCAATTCTTTTCCGCAGTCGTTCTCCTAACTCTATTAATATCTCGTTACCGCTTTGATGGCCGTATGTATCGTTGACGGACTTGAAGTGGTCGATGTCGAGCAGGATGAGTGATAAAAGGTTCCTGTGGCCAAATTGCAATTTTTCGAATTCGGCAGTCAGCATGTTTTCGAAATATCGATAATTGTATAATCCCGTTAATGCGCAGCGTTCACTATTTTCCTTTGTTTTCTCGTGGTGCCTTGCATTCTCCACCGCCACCGCAAAATGGGAACAAAGGATGTCGATGATCATCAGCTGTGATTTTTCGAATGCCCTTTTTTTGTTTGCGGCCAGGACAAGGACACCGATTACCTGGTTGTTCCTGACGATCGGTACACCAAGGATACTTTCAGCACCTGCCGGAATATAGCCTGAATTAATATGCTTCCATTGCTTTTTCGAATGGAAAAGAACAGGCTTTTTCTCTTCCCAAACAAGACCGCTTATTCCTTTTCCTTTTTCAAGGCGCTCGGATACCGGATCCAGGACTTCCCCGAATTCCACCTTATGAATGAGTATTAATTCTCTGTCTTCTTCCACATCCAAAATATAGGCATAGTCAACCGGAAGCATCTCAATGAGCTTTTGAACAAAGAGGTCGAGTACATCATCTGATTTTAGTCTTTCCGCCAACTGGTGCCCTATTTCAGCCGCACTCTGCAAAAATTGATTTACTTTATCGCTTGAATAATAGAGACCGAGGATAATAGACAAACTTGCAAAAGGTATTCCGACGAATAGCAAGGCGATTGGGCCCATGTCCTTGCTTAGTTCGTATAGAACAAACCCGATTGGAAAAGTGATTAAGGTCGTTACGGTTTCCCAAATGAAGTCTTTTCCAAAGTATGGACCTTCCAGCTTAAACAGCAGTGCCTGGATTGAAACCAGAATAAACGTATTGATGCCAAAGTTGCTAATACCATACACAGCTCCAAGGAATAAATAGTATGGATCTGATGATAGCTGCTCACCATGTGTTCCGCCTAACGCGTAAAACAACATACCGCTAAATAGCGAAACAAAGAAGAACATCAATGAATTTAGTGGGAATTTGTGCACATCAGCTTTTGGAACCCTGATCCTGATTAAAAGAATCAGGACAGAAACCTGCATCAACACCATTTCTATGAAAATACCGTATTTCAGGAAAACTGCTAGCGATACCCATTGTATTAAGAAAATAGGGGTATTGTTGACAACGAGCGGCATCGCAGCCACAACGCTCATCAGGATAATAAACGGGATGACTTCCCATATACTCACTTGTGCAGGTGGATAGACTTGATATGTAATCCAGATTCCGACTGGAACTATCAACAGCCAGGCAAACCAAATAGATTTTTTGATCACAGAGCTAATCATCGCCTATCCACCTCCTTTTTCATCTAGGTAAAAAGTCTTACTCATTTAAATATTAGCAAATCTTTTGTATAATGGGCATAATTTTCTTAATTATTTTTCAACACGTTCATGATAAAGGGCTTCACTTCTGATAAAAAGTAGAGAGACCCTGTGATAATTAAAATTTCATCTTTGTTCATTTCATTTATCTTCTTATCGAGATAGCTTTTATAATCATTTGCGATGTTTTTATTTCCGCTGTTGCTTCCAGCTTCCATTAGATCTTCCGCTGAAGCGGCCCGTGGAAAATCGAATGATGTGAAAGTCAGGTGATCTGCAGCATCTTCAAGAGTCTCAATCATCTTGTCCAATTTCTTGTCTTTTAGAGCCGCAAAAAGAATGCTAATCTTTTTATCGGCAAATCGGGAGTTAATTTCACTTGCCAGAGCATTTATTCCTTCTTCATTATGCGCGCCATCGATCAGGACAAAAGGATTCTCACTTAAAATCTCAAGCCGGCCCGACCAGTATGCTTGAGTCAGGCCGTTCCTTATATGCTCTTCCTCGATCATAAACGAATAGTAGTTTGCAAGAACCTGGCTGGCCATTACAGCACAGGCTGCATTGTCTACTTGATGTGAACCAATCATCGATGTTTCCAGCTTCGCAAGCTGGCCGAACATACTGGAGAATGAAAACTGTTCTCCACGTTTTAAAGTCACTCTTGTACTTGTGGAAAATTCATCGCCAAGATGGTACAGAGGGGACTCGCTATCAACCGCTTTTTTTTTGAATGACATCCAGTGCTTCAGGCTGCTTCACTCCCGTAATGACGCTTACACCATTCTTAATGATACCAGCTTTTTCAAAAGCAATCTGTTCATATGTATCACCAAGTATCGCCGTGTGATCCAGCCCTATGCTAGTGATGATCGATAGCAGCGGATGAATGACATTGGTTGAATCGAAGCGGCCGCCGAGTCCTACCTCGTAAACGGCTACATCAACAGGGGACATCTTCGCAAAGTAATAGAAAGACATTGCCGTGATGACTTCGAATTCGGTTGGTCCGCCAAGTTCAGTCTGGTCCAATTCATCTGCCAGAGGCTTGATCACATTGGTCAGCTCAATCAGTTCCTGATCCTTTATAGGCTGGCCATTGATGCTGATTCTTTCATTGAATTGCTCAAAGTATGGTGATGTAAAAGTTCCAACTCTATATCCTGCTTCTTGCAGGATCGAGCGAAGAAAAGTGACGGTTGATCCTTTTCCATTAGTGCCCCCGATGTGGATCGCTTTAATCCTTCTTTCAGGATGGTCCAGCCTTTCCAGCATCCATTCCATTCTTGAAAGTCCTGGTTTTATTCCAAGTCTCAGTCTTGCATGGATCCACTCGATTGCCTGTTCATATGTATCAAACATGTAACACACCTCAATTCAAGATGAAGACGAACCAATACTGGTTCGCCTTCAAATTTTTGAACTTAAATTAGTTTCTTAATTCGTTGATGCGTGCTTCGACTGCTGCACGTTTTTCCAAGTAGTCTTTTTCCTTGCTCCGTTCTTCTTCAATAACTTTTTCAGGAGCTTTCTTGACAAAGCCTTCGTTTGACAGCTTCTTCTGTACTCGTTCTACCTCTTTATCGAGCTTCTCTTTTTCCTTTTGAAGGCGGGCAATTTCTTCATCGATATTGATCAGGCCTTCAAGCGGCATGATGATTTCGAGTCCTGTAGCGACTGCTGTCATCGCTTTTTCAGGAGCATTGACTTCAAGCCCGATTTCAAGGTTCTCCGGATTACAGAAGCGGACAATGTAACCGCGGTTGTTTTCCAGCATGCGTAATGTCTTTTCATCCTTTGCCTTCAGGAACATATCAACCTTCTTGCTGAGCGGCGTGTTCACCTCGGAGCGAATATTCCTAACAGAACGGATGACTTCAACAAGAAGCTTCATGTCGTCTGCTGCCTCTTTATCAGTCAGAGCCGGGTCAACCTTTGGTCAGCTTGCGATCGTAATGGACTCCCCTTCATGAGGAAGGTTCTGCCAGATTTCCTCCGTAATGAATGGCATGAATGGGTGAAGCAGGCGCATGGTGTTATCAAGAACGTAGGCAAGAATCGATCTTGTTGTCTTCTTAGCAGCTTCGTCCTCACCGTATAGCGGAAGCTTTGCCATTTCAATATACCAGTCACAGAAATCATCCCAGATAAAGTTGTAAAGCGCTCGGCCAACCTCACCAAACTCGTAACGGTCTGAAAGTCTTGTAACAGTCTCGATTGTTTCATTCAGCCTTGTCAAAATCCACTTGTCTGCAACGGATTTCTCGCCGCTCAAATCGATTTCTTCGTACTTCATGCCGTTCATGTTCATCAAGGCAAAACGGGATGCATTCCAGATTTTATTGGCGAAGTTCCAGGTCGCTTCTACCTTTTCCGTGCTGTAGCGAAGGTCCTGTCCCGGCGAGCTTCCTGTTGTCAGGAAGTAGCGGAGTGAGTCAGCTCCGTACTGGTCGATGACATCCATCGGGTCAACACCATTGCCAAGTGATTTACTCATCTTGCGGCCATCTTCTGCACGAACGAGTCCGTGGATCAGTACATCCTTGAATGGTCTCTGGCCAGTGAACTCAAGTCCCTGGAAAATCATCCTGGAAACCCAGAAGAAGATAATGTCATAACCCGTTACGAGTGCATCGGTTGGGTAGTGTCGCTTATAGTCCGCCGCTTCCTCATTCGGCCAACCCATTGTCGAGAATGGCCATAGTGCTGAACTGAACCATGTATCAAGAACGTCATTGTCCTGTTCCCAATTTTCAGGGTCTGCAGGTGGCTCATGGTCAACATATACCTCGCCTGTTTCTTTATGGTACCAGGCTGGAATCCGGTGGCCCCACCAAAGCTGACGGGAGATACACCAGTCGCGGATATTCTCCATCCAGCGCATATAAGTGTTTTCAAAACGCTCAGGGACGAAGTTTACTTTGTCTTCCTTGCTTTGAAGCGCAATGGCTTCATCAGCAAGCGGCTGCATTTTAACGAACCATTGAGTGGATAGATACGGCTCAACTACTGCTCCGCTTCGCTCAGAATGTCCTACCGAGTGCATGTGCTCTTCAATTTTGAAAAGTACACCTTCCTCCTGAAGGTCCTTGACGATTTGCTTGCGGCATTCAAAGCGGTCCATGCCCTGATACTTACCGGCCCTTACGTTCATTGAGCCATCTTCGTTCATGACGAGGACTCTTTCAAGGTTGTGGCGGTTGCCGATTTCAAAGTCGTTAGGGTCGTGTGCAGGTGTTATCTTTACGGCTCCAGAGCCGAATTCCATATCGACATAATCGTCACCAACAATCGGAATTTCACGTCCGACGATTGGAAGGATTACCGTTTTGCCGATCAGGTGCTTATAACGGTCGTCTTCAGGATGTACCGCAACAGCAGTATCTCCGAGCATTGTTTCCGGTCTTGTCGTCGCAATTTCAATATGGTCGCTGCCGTCTGCCAGAGGATATCTCATGTGGTAGAATGCACCCTGGACATCTTTATGGATAACCTCGATATCAGATAAAGCTGTTTTCGCTGCCGGATCCCAGTTGATGATGTATTCACCCCTGTAAATCAAGCCTTTGCGATATAAAGAAACGAAAACTTCTTTAACTGCATCTGAAAGCCCTTCATCCAATGTAAAGCGTTCCCTGCTGTAATCAAGCCCTAATCCTAGCTTTGACCATTGTGTGCGGATATGCTGTGCATATTCCTCTTTCCACTTCCATGATTCTTCCAAGAACTTTTCACGGCCAAGTTCGTAGCGGTTGATGCCCTGGCTGCGAAGTTTCTCGTCAACCTTTGCCTGTGTCGCGATGCCCGCATGGTCCATACCTGGAAGCCATAGAACATCGTAGCCCTGCATCCGCTTCATTCGTGTAAGGATATCCTGAAGCGCTGTATCCCACGCATGGCCCAGGTGAAGCTTCCCAGTTACGTTTGGCGGCGGTATCACGATTGTATAAGGCTTCTTCGTTTCATCGTCCTTCGCTTCGAAAAATTTCCCTTTGATCCACCAATCATAACGTCCTTGCTCAATCGAAGACGGATCGTATTTAGTCGGCATTGACAAATTCTCTTCCATCAGTTTTTCCTCCATTCAAATACATTTCCTTGAATTAGAAAAGCGCAAGCGCCTTGTTCAGCCCCGACAAGCGCTGGAGGTCCGACCAGTGAAGTCGTTCTTTGACTTCACCTGAGCGAACCGAAGCGACTCTAGAGGTTAGGCGCTGGAGCTAGACAATTCTCAAAGTGAAAATTTATACTTTCTTATCTTAAAATAAAAAAACTCCATTCGCCTTAAAAGGACGAATGGAGTATGTTCGCGGTACCACCTTTTTTCCCAGCAACGGTAAAAACATCTCAGCTGCTGGCTCAAATCTGGATAACGGCTCTTCACCGTCGCCTGTTACTGGGAGTCACTCCGTTCCCAGGCGATGCTCAAGGGCGACCTTCCATGGTTCCTGCTTAGAAGTCCTCTCAGCTACTGGACTCCCTCTCTTCAAGCTGGCTGCTCATGTACTATTCCCTGTCAAAGCTTTGCTTTATGAATGTGTTTTGTATATTAGATATACTACCCAAAAAAGTGGATTGACGTCAATCATCATTTCCTATTTTTTATTATTTTATACCTTTTGCATCTTAATGTGCGAGCAATAAGCACATTTTGGGCAAGTCACTCATAGACTGGAAAAAGGGATACCAGATTGTTTGGAGGGATGACGATGAAGAGACGAAGGTATAATCCTTATACACTCCCTAAGTGGGCGAGGACGGCACGGGCAGTATGTGCTCAGCTCATTATTCCTTTTTGTGTTTTCCAGGGAATCCGCACCCTTTTTTTTCCGTCGACCTTTGATGTATTTTTGCTATCAATTTTCATTTTGATTGCACTGGCAATAAAGTTCGACATGATTTAAGGAGCCTGAGCATCTTTTAGCTCTGGGCTCCTTCTTGTTTTGCCTGCTCCTTTTGCTTCTCTAGTTCGTCTATCTTGGTTACTACATAACCCGTGTTACTCAAGAGCCAATACTGTCGCTGCAGCTTTTGGACAAACTTTCTCTCATCCACTTCATCCTTACGCTGATGGTATAATTCCGCGACACGGATAACCCCCGATGGAAAAGCAAGATAGCTCATGAATAACTGCATTTCATCCTCACGGAACGGAAAATACTTCAGATAGACATAAATCCAGTCGATGATTTCATCTCCATACTTCGGCTGTGTCTTCAGCGATCTTGCTAAAAACGGCAGCAGATCCTGAATCGGCGAACCCTGCCGCGCCTTCTCGAAGTTGATGAAATACCCGTATCCTCTTTCATCAAATAGGAAGTGTTCTGGAGAGACTTTTCCATGAAGCGTTACGGTCCTCGTTTTCTTTTGCTCCTTCGTTTTTTCATTCCAGGTCTCAAGTTTCTGCTTTGCAAACTGGATTGCCTGACTGATTTGAATGTAATAAAGGCAAAAGGTCAGTTCAAACGGAGACATATATATCCTGTTCTCACAACTTTCTAAGAATCCATTAATGAATTCTTCTTCCTTTTCCCATTCTTTTAACGTTTTTTCGTAATGTTCTTGCTTAACTTCCATGCTGATTTCCATTTCCTTTACTGACAAAGTATGCATCCTCGCCAGTTCCCTGAACAACTGTTGATGTCTTTGTGATTGGTCCTCCCTTGTCTCATTCGGCATCCAGGGCATTAAATAATACAGTGACTTATTATACAAAACTGCATATCGCCCGTCGTTTGCCGGATAGACCGGAACAATCCTGTTATAGCCTTTTTGATAGAGATGCTGGATATGCCTGATAAAATCCGACCCCTCATACGGGTGTATTTTTTTCAGAGCGAATGTCCCTGACTTCGAATAGACTTTTTTCACTTTGCCGTAGTCCTCAGCAAAATACGGATCTATAGGGTACTGCTTTAACACTGCGGATTCTTCTTTTAAAAAATTGCGATCATCCATTGGATCTCGCCTACTTTCTAGACTTCGTATCGATAAATAGAGCTGGGCAGGTGTTAGACACCTGCCCATACTAAAAGCTATAGCAATCCCAGCCAGCAGCCAAGCCAGCCCTGACAACCAGCCTTCTTTTGGACAAGATTGCTACAGAACAAAAAGCGCAAGCGCCTCGTTCAGCCCCGAAGCGAGTCAAAGGACTAGGCAATGGAGCCAGGCTCTAATCTCAGCAGAAAAAATTTATAGTCTTTTACGAATTGTGAACCGCTACTCCCGGAACATATAGAACCTGGTCTTCATGGACCTCATGGTCGATGCTTAAGTGATTCACCCGCAAAAGCTGCTGCACCGGTACTTCATAGCGCTCAGAAATCGATTGGAGTGAGTCGCCTTGCTGGACAATGCACACTCTGATTTTGGCAACTTCTGTTTCTTCTTCCTTCCTCGCCAAAAATTCTGCGATGGAAATACCTTGCTTCATATTCGGTTTTTTCTTTTTCAATACTGGTGAAGATGAGCTTTCCGGTGATTCTTCCACTTCTGCAGGGATATTTTCAGCCTCAGTCTGGTCTTCTACTTCCAGCTCGACTTCAACTTCCTCCTGCTCTACTTCTACTTCTGCAACAGGCTCGGGCTCACCTCTGAAGTCACTTAAAGCATATTCAGGAACTGGCTGGTGTTCTCTTTGATCTTGCAGTTCAGGTTCAGATGCTGCTTCGGCATCTGCTTCTTTCTTTGCTTC
This sequence comes from Mesobacillus subterraneus, assembly GCF_020524355.2. Classification (NCBI taxonomy): domain Bacteria; kingdom Bacillati; phylum Bacillota; class Bacilli; order Caryophanales; family Bacillaceae; genus Mesobacillus; species Mesobacillus subterraneus. Next base: position 874,274 of record NZ_CP129019.1, on the reverse strand, counting down.
TGCCCTGAATGGTGCATACAATTCCTCTTCATAGGAATCTTGTTCTTCATGATTTAAGGTTTCATTTTGCTGAACAAAAGAATAGGTCGGCGCTTCTGGGAAGTCTGCTTCAGCATCCTCTTCTGTTCTATCGCTAACTGCATCTGCAAAGGCTTCAGCCTCAACCTCTGCAGTAGCCTCCTCGCGGTAACTGACCTCCAGTTCCTCCGCTTCTTCCTGATCAGCCTCATGCTGCTGTTCGCCGTATAATCCTGTGATAGCAAGATCTGCGTTCAGCTTCAGGCGGTCTTTTTCAGGAAAAACATAATCAAATCCTTCCACTTGGATATCAATGTCATAAATACTTTCAATCCGATTTTTGGGGATTGTGATATCCACAGGGAAACGGTGAAGGAATTCATACACCCCCTCTTCCCGCTCCATGACAGAATGGACATACTTAAGAGCAGAGAGCTGTTCATCATTCTCTTGCTGCTGTTCATGACATGTATATTCCCCAGTCAACTCCAGCGATCCGCGAATGGATACGTATTGCTCATTCTCCTGGATGGTTATGCTCGGATCGAGTGAAATCGAGACAAGCTCCGCGACTTCCTGTCCTCTTTGAAACCACACTGACTCTTCTAATGAAAATCGCAGGCACGATTGATTCCCCTGAGACAAAGCGACTCCTCCTTTCATTCCTTAAACGTAAAATCACTATGTCATTAACACTTTATGAGTCTGTATTTACTTTTATGATAATTTAGAACATAAAAAGAGTTGGAGAGGGATTGTTTTGAAGGGAATCTTTATTGAAGAAAATTAAGACCAGGGAGACTTCGGACAAAGTGACAAGATCATTACCGGGTTTTGTCCGAACCTGACCCTACTTCGGACAAAGTTTCAAGATCTTGACTGGATTTTGTCCGAACCTGACCCTACTTCGGACAAAGTTTCAAGATCTTGACTGGGTTTTGTCTGAACCTGATGCTACTTCGGACAAAGTGACAAGATCATGACTGGGTTTTGTCCGAACCTGATGCTACTTCGGACAAAGTGACAAGATCATGACCGGGTTTTGTCCGAACCTGACCCTACTTCGGACAAAGTGACAAGATCATGACTGGGTTTTGTCTGAACCTGACCCTACTTCGGACAAAGTTTCAAGATCTTGACTGGGTTTTGTCCGAACCTGATGCTACTTCGGACAAAGTGACAAGATCATGACTGGGTTTTGTCCGAACCTGATGCTACTTCGGACAAAGTGACAAGATCATGACCGGGTTTTGTCTGAACCTGATGCTACTTCGGACAAAGTGACAAGATCATGACTGGGTTTTGTCCGAACCTGATGCTACTTCGGACAAAGTGACAAGATCATGACTGGGTTTTGTCCGAACCTGACCCTACTTCGGACAAAGTTATGAGATCATGACTGGGTTTTGTCCGAACCTGACCCTACTTCGGACAAAGTTACGAGATCATGACCGGGTTTTGTCCGAACCTGACCCTACTTCGGACAAAGTTATGAGATCATGACTGGGTTTTGTCTGAACCTGACCCTACTTCGGACAAAGTGACAAGATCATGACTGGGTTTTGTCCGAACCTGACCCTACTTCGGACAAAGTTTCAAGATCTTGACTGGGTTTTGTCTGAACCTGATGCTACTTCGGACAAAGTTTCAAGATCATGACCGGGTTTTGTCCGAACCTGACCCTACTTCGGACAAAGTGACAAGATCATGACCAGGTTTTGTCCGAACATGGGCTTACTTCGGACAAAGTGACGGGAAGATAACTGGATTTTGTCCGAACCATGCTGCCCACGCCCAAAAAAAAACACTCCCCATAAACGGAGAGTGTCATACCAATTATTTATTTTGCAGCTTGGCAAATGCTTTTTCAGCTGCTTGTATTGTTTTTTCCAGGTCTTCGTCTGTGTGTGCTGTTGAGAGGAATAATCCCTCAAATTGTGATGGCGGAAGGAATACTCCTTCATTAGCCATTTCACGGTAATAGGCTGCAAAGAACTCCAGGTCTGATTGTCTGGTCACGTCATAGTTGATGACATTTTCATTAGTGAAGAAGATGCCGATCATCGAGCCTGCACGGTTGATTGTGTGCGGAATTCCGTATTTCTCAGCCACAGTCTTCAGACCATTTTCAAGAATGTCAGCTTTGCGCTCAAACTCTTTGTATGACTCAGGAGTCAGCTGCTTCAATGTTTCAAGGCCAGCTGTCATCGCCAGCGGGTTGCCTGATAAAGTCCCAGCTTGGTAGATAGGACCACTTGGGGCTATTTGCTCCATTATTTCTCTTTTTCCACCATAAGCTCCCACTGGCAGTCCTCCGCCGATCACTTTTCCAAGGCAAGTCAGATCAGGTGTTACATTGTAATAACCCTGTGCACAGTGGTAGCCTACGCGGAATCCTGTCATGACCTCATCAAAAATCAAAACCGTCCCGTATTGTGTAGTGATTTCGCGAAGTCCCTCGAGGAAGCCTTCAACAGGAGGAACAACTCCCATATTCCCGGCTACTGGTTCCACGATCACGCCGGCGATATCATCACCATATTGCTGAAATGCGTAACGGACGCTCTCAAGATCATTGTAAGGTACTGTAATCGTGTTCTTGGCAACTCCCTCAGGAACACCAGGGCTGTCAGGCAAACCAAGCGTGGCGACGCCTGAACCAGCTTTTATAAGTAATGAATCCCCATGTCCATGGTAGCAGCCCTCAAACTTAAGGATTTTGTTTCGGTCAGTATACCCGCGAGCAAGGCGCAATGCACTCATCGTCGCCTCAGTTCCGGAAGAAACCATTCTTACCATCTCAATCGAAGGTACACGGTCAATAACTAATTGAGCAAGTTCATTTTCAACAACTGTTGGTGCACCAAAGCTTGTCCCAAGCTCAGCGACTTTCTTGATTCCTTCAACCACCTTTTCGTTCGTGTGGCCAAGAATCAGTGGTCCCCATGATAATACATAGTCAATATATTCATTGCCATCGATGTCATAGATTTTTGAACCTTTTCCTTTTTCCATGAAGATAGGATCCATATCGACAGACTTGAATGCGCGAACGGGGCTGTTAACTCCTCCAGGCAAAAGTTCTGTCGCTTCTTTAAAAGCTGCTATCGATTTATCATATGAGCGCATACTATCCCTCATTTCTATTAATTGGCTACGTGCCTCTCAAGATACCTCAAAATACCAGGACCTTTTATCAATTATTGTTCCTTCAGCCAGCGTGCTGCATCCTTCGCATGGTAGGTGATGATCAGGTCTGATCCAGCGCGCTTCATTCCTGTCAGCATTTCCATGACGATGCTCTTCTCGTCAACCCAGCCGTTTTGAGCTGCTGCTTTGACCATTGAATATTCACCGCTGACATTATAGATAACAACAGGCAGGTTAAAGTTATTTTTTACGTCACGGACGATATCCAGGTAAGGCATGCCCGGTTTGACGATAAGAAAGTCTGCTCCTTCGATGACATCTGATTCAGCTTCGCGCATCGCTTCAATACGGTTTGCAGGGTCCATCTGGTAGGATTTGCGGTCACCGAACTGTGGTGTGCTCTCAGCCGCTTCACGGAATGGACCGTAAAAGGCAGAAGAATATTTTACTGCGTAGGACATGATCGGCACATCATGGAATCCTGCTTCATCCAAAGCAAAACGAATAGCTGCAACAAATCCGTCCATCATGTTTGATGGTGCGATGATATCGGCGCCGGCTTGTGCCTGGCTGACGGCAGTCTTTCCCAACAGCTCAAGAGAAGGGTCGTTAAGAACTTTGCCATCCTCAATGACGCCGCAGTGGTCATGGCTTGTGTATTCACAAAGGCAAGTATCGGCGATGACAACCATCTCAGGAAAATCCTTTTTGATGACACGGATCGCTTCCTGCAAAATTCCGTGGTCGTGGTACGCCTGGCAGCCTACTTCATCTTTTTCGTCAGGAACACCGAAAAGAAGCACGGATTTAATGCCCAAAGAATCTACTTCAGTCATTTCTTCTTTTAAGTTATCAAGGGATAATTGATAGACTCCCGGCATTGAAGAAACTTCTTTTTTTACATTTTCTCCTTCAACGACAAAAAGCGGGTAGATCAAGTCTTCAGTGCGAAGATAGTTTTCACGTACAAGGGCGCGCATATTCGCTGTTTGGCGAAGACGGCGGTGTCGGCTGAATTCAAGGTGTTTCATGGATTACCCTCCAATATTCATAAAATTGGCAACGCTTTTCAGCATCTCTTCAACGGTGTATTTTTCTGGCATGGCATGGACCTTCAATCCCCGCTGCTCTGCCATCCTTTTGGATACAGGACCGATGCAGGCAACGATGCAATGATCCAGCTTGCCCCCTAAGTTATGTTCCTCTACGATTTTCATAAAATGATCAATCGTCGAAGGGCTTGTAAATGTAAGTATATCAAGACTTTCTTCTGTTAGCATCTTAACGAGCTTGGTTCTGCTTTCCTCGGGCAGGAACGTTTCGTAGATTATGATTTCGTCGACAATTGCGCCCTTTTCCTTCAATGAAGTGGAAATATAATCCCTGGCTAGATTTCCTTTTGGGATCAGGATCCTCTCGCCATGATTGACAAATGGTAAGAACTTATCAATAAATCCTTCGGCAACATATTCTGCTGGAACGAAGTCTACCTTTTCTCCCATGTCTTCAAGAGTTTCTTTTGTTTTTTCCCCAATCACAGCTTTTTTAGGCAGAAGAGCCTGTCCCTTTTTCATGAAGGAATAGAATGTCTCCACAGTTACATTGCTCGTAAAAATTATCCAATCGTAGGTATGTAAATTCGCAAGAGTATTATGTAGTTTATTAGAAGCCGCAACAGGCTGAAAGGCAATAAGAGGGATCTCCACGGGAATCCCTCCATTTCTTTTAACCATATCGGAGAAAGACTTCGCGTGAGCCTTTCCCCTAGGAATCATGACTGTTTTATTTTGGAGCGAATGCGCCGGAATCATTCACTATCAAGCTCCTGTTTTACCTTGTCGATCAAGTCTTTCGCTCCCTGGCTGATCAATTTATCAGCTGCAAGCTCACCAAGTTCTTCTGGATTCTTTCCAGTTACAATCTCCTTGAAGATCGTCTTTCCATCTGGAGAACCGACTAGTGCTGTCAGAACGATTTCTTCGTTATCGTTAAGATGCGCATAACCGGCAATCGGTACCTGGCAGCCGCCTTCCATCTTGTGAAGGAATGCTCTTTCGGCTCTAACCGTCGCACTTGTTTCAGCGCAAGTGAATTTTTCAAGCAATTGAAGAAGCTCTTCGTCATCGCCGCGGCACTCGATTGAAAGTGCGCCCTGGCCGACAGCAGGTACACAAATATCCTCATCAATGAACTCGGTTACTGTATCACTAGCCCATCCCATACGCTTCAAACCGGCAGCAGCAAGGATTATGCCATCATAGTCTTCCGTTTCAAGCTTAGAGATCCTTGTATCAATGTTTCCACGGATCCACTTCATTTCAAGGTCAGGGCGTTGAGCCAATAGCTGAGCGCTCCTGCGAAGGCTGCTTGTGCCAATTACTGAACCTGATTTTAATTCTTTTAAAAGTACATTGCCGTTGGAAATCAGCACATCCCGGTGGTCTTCCCTCTCAGGAATTGCCCCAATGACAAGCCCTTCTGGAAGTACTGCAGGCATATCTTTCATACTATGGACAGCCATATCAATTTCTTTGTCGAGCATAGCCTGTTCAATCTCTTTTACAAAAAGGCCTTTTCCTCCGACCTTTGATAAAGTCACATCGAGAATTTTGTCTCCTTTTGTGACAATTTCCTTTACTTCAAATTCAAAAGGAGCACCCAATTTCTTTAACTGTTCAATTACCCAATTTGTTTGTGTCAATGCTAGCTTACTCCGTCTGGAGCCAACGATAATTTTCCTCATGACAGCCTCCTAATTATTGATACCAAAAATGGAAAGATGATAATTTTCCGAAAAGGAAAAAATTTATTAAAACAATCAGGAACGAAGCGACGTTCCATAGCGCAAGTGCTCTTCCATACATTTCTTTTCCAACCCTTAAATATAGGTAAATGCTGTATACTGCGAGAACGATGAATGAACCGAGCAGCTTGGCATCATACCAGGCAAGGTCAGGTACTTTGATCCACGCCCATTGAAGACCGAGGATGAGGCTCAGGATTAACATCGGCACTCCGATGACATTCAATATGTATGACCAATAATCAAGTTTCGTTAAATCGGTGATCCGCCATAACAGCTTACCCCACTTTTTCCGCTTTAAAAGGTCATACTGAATAAGGTATAGCAGTGAAAAGACCACTGAAATAGAGAATGCCCCATATGACAGGATCGCCATGGTGATATGAATGAGCAAAAGCTCTGATATCAGTTGTTCGGACATGACATTGGAGTCATAGTGCACCGGTGCAAAGGTATGGATCGCCATGATGATAAATCCAAGCACATTTGTAAAAAAGACAATAAAATCTACTTTTAATAGTTTATTGATCGCCAGCGACAGCGTCACGAGTACCCACGCATAAAAGTAAAGTCCTTCAGAGAGCGTCAGGACTGGGAAACGGCCTTTGTCGACCATATAATATAACAGAAAAATCGTCTGGAATCCCCAAACAAATGCAAGTAACCAGAAGGCACTTTTGTTTGCCCTCCGGTTACTGTTAAGAAAATCGATAAAGTATAAGAGCACGCTTGCCGCATAAATCACAATGGTTATTTCATGGAGACGCGTAATATAAAGTTCACCCATGGGCAACTACCTCTCTTACGACTGAAAAGAAGCCTGAGGCGAAGGAACTTTTACCTGCTTGGTTTCAGCCGTTTTCATTCCTTCTTGTTCAGCGACGAGCTGTTCAATATTAAAAATCTTCACGAATAAATTCAGTGCTTCATCTGCATCAGGTCCAGCAGCAAGCTCTTTCGCCTGCAGGATTGGATCCTTTAGGAGCTGATTGATGATGCTCTTTGTATGCTTGTTAAGCACTTTAATATCACGTTCAGATAGATGTGACAATTTCCGTTCGATGCTGTCCATCGTTTCCTGCTGGATTGAAAGGGCTTTGACCCTCAATGCAGAGATGACAGGAACGACGCCAAGCGTATTGAGCCACTGTTTGAATTGGACAATCTCACTTTCTATCATGATCAGGATTTTCTCTGCAGCCTTCTGGCGTTCTTGCAGATTCGCTTCAACGATACCCTCTAGATCATCGATATCATAGAGGAACACATTTTCAAGCGTCGCAATTTCCGGGTCAAGGTCACGCGGAACAGCTATATCGACCATGAATAATGGTTTGCCTTTTCTCATTTGCTCGACCTTTGCCATCATATCCTTTGTGACGACAAAGTTTTTCGCACCTGTTGAACTGATCAGGATATCTGCATCCACCAGCTCAGTCTGAAGCTCATCCATAGTTTTGGCCATACCGGAAAATCGATTAGCCAAATCCTCAGCTTTCTGGTAAGTACGGTTGATGACCGTCACTTTCTTCGCGCCATTTGCATGCAGGTTCTGGATCGCAAGCTCGCCCATCTTGCCTGCACCAAGAATCAGCACATGCTTTTGATCAAGAGAGCCGAAAATCTTCTTGGCAAGTTCAACAGCTGCGTAGCTGACTGAAACAGCGTTCGCTCCGATATCTGTTTCGGAATGGCCGCGCTTGGCAATTGTGACTGCCTGTTTGAATAGCTGATTGAAGACCGTTCCGGTCGTGTTCTTGTCAAGGCCAAGCATGAAGCTTGAGCGCACTTGTCCAAGTATTTGAGTTTCACCCAGAACCATGGAATTCAAGCCGCAAGAAACCTTAAATAAATGTTCAATTGCGCCATCTTGTTCGTAAATGAACAGGAAAGGCGTAAATTCTGCCTGTGGGATTCCGAACCATTCAGATAAAAACTCTTTGATATAATATCTGCCAGTGTGAAGCTGGTCCACGACAGCATATATTTCTGTACGGTTGCACGTTGATACGATGACATTCTCTAGGATGCTCTTCTTTTCCTGAAGGGCACTCATCGCTTCACCAAGGTTTCCCTCGTTGAATGTCAATCTTTCGCGGATTTCAACAGGGGCAGTTTTATAGTTTAGACCGACAACGATAATATGCATTATTAATTGACACCCCCACATAGAAATTGCATAATTGGCTAAGGCAATTATACATGACGTTTTTTACCTTTAAATGATGTAAATGTGAACAACTGTTGAAAAAAACATATATATATTAGCATTGATTAAATTTAACTATTTCGTCCGTCTGTTTGTTATACTTTTATACTATATCAAAAGCAAATAAACATACTCCCTAATGTACCTTATCAAAGTTTGTCCCTTAATTCAAGTGAGCCTTTCTGGAAGTGGTGAAACAATGAAAAATCAGAGAATTACACCAGGAATGATACTAATCGGTTTTGGTATTTACTTTTATCTTCAGCAGGAAAATGTTTCGTTGTTCACTGAGTTTTATACGTGGCAGACACTCTTGATTATTGTCGGGGCTGCCTTTTTAGTTCAAGGCTACTGGGGAAAGGATTATGAAGCTATCTTTCCAGGCGTAATCCTCGTCGGCTTCGGTGTCCACTTTCATGTGGTCAATAAGTTCGACCTATGGCCCGATCACCTCGGCGCCTTCATCTTAATCATCGCTCTAGGATTCTTGCTGCGATACCAGAAAACAGGCAATGGCTTGTTTCACGGAGTCCTCTTTCTCATTTTAGCTGGTTTGCTATTGTTTTATGACAGAATCACCGGATGGCTTGGTTTATTGGAAAATGGAGTCTCGACGGCATGGAGATTTTGGCCGGCAACATTGATCTTTATTGGTGTTTACTTGTTATTCATTAAAAAGAAATAAGAAAATTAGCCAATCCTAGAAGCCCGACACCCATCTTAGACGTCCAAAGAGCAAATACTTAAAAAAGTAATAAAACCCGCACCTTAATTGTCAACGGTGCGGGTTTCTTGTTTTATAATGATTATTTCATGAAACTTCCTAATACTGACCAGGCTTTGTCTTTCCCTTCTCCTGTTTCTGATGAGAAAAGAATGATTGTATCGTCCGGATCCATATCAAGGGTTTCTCTTGTAATCTTCACATGCTTTTGCCACTTTGATTTTGGAATTTTATCGGCCTTGGTTGCGATGATGATGACAGGGATCTCATAATGCTTCAGGAAATCATACATCATCACATCGTCCTTTGAAGGCGGGTGCCTCAAATCAACGATCATCAGCATTGCTTTCAGTTGTTCCCGTGAAGTAATGTAAGTTTCAATCATCTTACCCCATGCTTCACGTTCGGATTTTGATACTTTAGCGTAACCATAACCCGGAACATCTACAAAATGAAGTATTTCATTTATTAAATAAAAATTCAAGGTCTGTGTTTTTCCAGGCTTTGACGAAGTCCTGGTCAGGGCTTTTCTATTTAGCATTTTATTGATAAACGAAGACTTGCCAACATTCGACCGGCCTGCAAGAGCGAACTCCGGAAGATTGCTTTCCGGATATTGATTCAGCCTTACGGCACTGATTACGATTTCTGCACTATTTACCTTCATTGTGAATCACCGCTTGCGAGAGCGTGCTTCAGTACTTCATCTAAATGAGAAACTAACACAAATTCAAGCTCCTTACGTACACTTTCTGGAATATCATCAATATCTTTTTCATTATCTTTTGGACAAATAACCTTTGTTAAACCTGCTCTGTGAGCACTTAATGATTTTTCCTTGAGACCGCCAATTGGCAATACGCGTCCCCTAAGAGTTATTTCTCCTGTCATTCCTACTTCCCTGCGGATCGGCTTTCCTGATAAAGCAGATACAAGCGCAGTTGCAATCGTAATACCCGCAGAAGGACCATCTTTCGGAACAGCACCCTCAGGAACATGGATATGGATATCATTCTTTTCATGGAAGTCCGGATCAATGTCCAGATCCTTCGCCTTTGAGCGAACATAGCTGAACGCAGCCTGGGCTGACTCCTTCATGACATCCCCAAGCTTACCAGTAAGGACGAGCTTGCCTTTTCCTGGAGACAGGGAGACTTCTATTTGGAGGGTATCTCCACCAACTGTTGTATATGCGAGACCGGTAGCAACACCTATCTGGTCCTCCAACTCAGCCTGCCCATACCTGAACTTAGTCTTTCCGAGGAAGTCCTCGACGTTCTTTTCGCTAACGGTCACACGTTTTTTCTCTCCAGAAACAACAATTTTCGCTGTTTTTCTGCAGATGGATGCGAGCTGCCTTTCAAGGGAGCGCACACCAGATTCCCGTGTATAATAACGAATTACCTTGGTAATCGCGTCATCCTTCATTTGAAGCTGTGATTTCGACAGGCCATGGTCGTTGATTTGTCTTGGAAGGAGATGGTCCTTGGCAATGTGCAGCTTTTCCTGCTCTGTATAGCCCGCAATATTGATGATCTCCATTCTGTCGAGCAAAGGGCCAGGTACAGTTGAAAGATTGTTGGCTGTAGCAATGAACATTACTTTAGAAAGGTCATATGGCTCTTCAATGTAATGATCGCTGAAATTATGGTTTTGTTCGGGATCGAGCACTTCTAGCATCGCTGAAGAAGGATCACCTCGGAAATCATTGGACATTTTATCGATTTCATCAAGAAGGAAAACAGGGTTAATCGTTCCTGCCTTTTTCATCCCCTGGATGACCCTGCCCGGCATAGCACCGACATAAGTCCTTCTGTGGCCGCGAATTTCTGACTCATCCCGTACACCGCCTAAAGACACCCTTACGAAATTACGGTTCAGGGATTTAGCGATCGACCTGGCCAGGCTCGTTTTACCGACTCCCGGAGGTCCCGCCAGACAAAGGATCGGTCCTTTCAATGAGTTTGTCAGCTTCTGGACAGCTAGATACTCAAGAACTCTTTCCTTTACTTTTTCCAGGCCGTAATGGTCCTTATCAAGGATCTTTTCAGCTTTGCTGATATCAAGATCATCCTCTGTCGCCTTTGACCAAGGCAAAGCAACTAGCCATTCAATATAATTCCGGATTACTGCACTTTCTGCTGAAGTTGTCGGCACCTTTTCATAACGGTCTAGTTCCTTCAAAGCAGTTTCCTTCACATGATCAGGCATTCCAGCAAGCTCGATTTTTTCGGTAAGCTCAGCAATTTCTCCTGTCTTTCCTTCCTTTTCACCAAGCTCCTTCTGGATGGCCTTCATTTGTTCACGCAAATAATATTCTTTCTGAGTTCGCTCCATCGAACGCTTTACACGCTGGCCAATCTTTTTCTCGAGGCCCCAGCACTTCTTTTTCATTATGGATGATTTCGATGACCCGATTCATCCGGTCCTTGATGTCAATCGTCTCGAGAATTTCCTGCTTCTCTTTCAGCTTTAGCGGAAGGTGGGAAGCGATGATATCAGCCATTCTTCCTGGCTCTTCAATATCAGAAACAGATGCATACGTTTCCGCAGAGATTTTCTTGGACATTTTTATGTATTGTTCGAAATACTCAAGCATTGTCCTCATCAATGCTTCATCTTCGACATCCTTTGATTCATCATCTTCAAAGGTTCTTACTTTGCAGGAATAATGGTCATTCTCATCAAAAAGTTCAATGATTTCAGCTCTGGACAATCCTTCAACCAATACGCGGATCGTTCCGTTCGGGAGCTTCAGCATTTGTTTGACGCGAGTCAATGTACCCACCTGGTACAGATCCTCCTCGCCTGGTTCATCTATGGATATATCCTTTTGGGTTGTGAGATAGATTAAATGGTCATCCACCATTGCCTTCTCCAATGCCTGTACCGATTTTTCCCGCCCTACATCCAAATGCAGAACCATCGTCGGGTACACAAGCAAACCGCGCAGCGGCAGGAGTGGGACAGTGTGCTCATTCTTATTCGCCATGACATTGCACCTCCAACATGCATTGTATCAAACCATAAGTATAAAAATACTTGTTGTTCAATTCTATCGTATTTATTTTCAAGTGTCTAATAACAAGAGCCGTTTGCACCGTTTTGCCTCATTGATTAGTATCCTGATTTTCATGTAAAATATGTCCACATCTGAAGTTACTTTCAAATCCAAAAGGCAGCTATTTTGAAAATAGCAACTTCAGCATTCGTCCCTTACCCCCTCTTTCCTTTTTCATGGAAAAATAAACACTTTTTTGCCGCTTGGCTGACTTTCATGCTAAACAGCGGCAAAATAGCGTAAAAAAAGAACGCCCGCAAGCGTTCTTCTTTTATTCTAGCTCGTCTCTTTTGCTGTTAAGTCACTAGCAGCCTGGATGATTTGCTCCCGCGGATGGTCTTTTTCAAGAGCAATCTCAAAAACCTCATTCAGATGGGTGACTGGAATAATTTCTATATCTGTGATTTCGTTAAGGATCGTCTGCACATTTTCCTTTGGAATGATGACCTTCTTGGCTCCTGCTTTTTTCGCTGCCTTTACTTTTGGGTAGACACCGCCAATCGGCTTTACATTTCCATGGATGCTGATTTCTCCAGTCATTGCGACTGTATGGTCCATCGGGATTTTATAGATTGCTGAATAAATTCCCGTCGCCATTGCGATCCCGGCAGATGGACCATCGATCGGGGTACCACCAGGGAAATTCACATGGATGTCGAACTCATCAGCCGGAACACCCATCGATCTTAGAACAGTGATCACATTCTCAATCGAACCTCGTGCCATGCTCTTTCTGCGGATTGATTTCCCCTGTCCGCCGATGCTCTCTTCATCGACGATTCCAGTAATGTTGATTGAGCCCTTTTCCTTCGCTTTAATAACAGTAACTTCGATTTCAAGAAGCGCTCCGGTATTTGGACCATACACAGCCAGTCCATTAACTAGGCCGACCGTTGACTTTTCATTGATCCTTCTTTCCATCCTTGGTGTCAGTTGACTTGAATGAACGACCCATTCAATTTCCTCTTCTTTAATGTAGGTTCTTTCATCGGTAATGGCAAGCCCAGCAGCAATCTGGACCATATTTACGGCTTCTCGGCCATTCCGCGCATAATTTGACAGAATGTCTATCGCTTTTTCACTCATAGCCAGTTCTACTTTCTCTGCTGCATTCCTCGCTACCTCTGAAATTTCCTCCTGTGTCAGCTCACGGAAAAATACTTCCATGCATCTTGATCTTATTGCTGGAGGGATTTCACTCGGAGTCCTTGTTGTCGCACCTACGAGACGGAAGTCTGCAGGGAGCCCATTTTTGAAGATGTCGTGGATATGGCTCGGGATTTGCGTATTTTCCTCATTATAATAAGCACTCTCTAAAAACACTTTCCTGTCTTCCAGTACTTTTAAAAGCTTGTTCATCTGAATTGGGTGCAGCTCGCCAATTTCATCAATGAATAAAACGCCTCCATGTGCATTGGTCACAGCACCCTGTTTTGGCTGAGGAATGCCAGCCTGTCCCATCGCACCGGCCCCTTGATAGATCGGATCATGAACAGAACCGATTAACGGGTCGGCAATTCCCCGCTCATCAAACCTGGCAGTGGTAGCATCCAGCTCAACAAATACTGATGCTTTTTTGAAGGGGGATTTTTGGTTTTGCTTTGCTTCTTCCAATACGAGCCTGGCTGCAGCAGTTTTCCCTACTCCCGGCGGCCCATAAATGATGACGTGCTGTGGATTGGGCCCACACAATGCTGCTTTGAGTGCCTTGATTCCATCTTCCTGTCCAACTATGTCCTTGAAGCTGGATGGCCTGACTTTTTCAGCAAGCGGTTCACTCAATGAGACGGATCTCATCTTTCTTAACTGCTCCATTTCCTTTCGGGATTCCCGATCAATTGATACTTTTTGCGTCCGCTGATTCCTGAGTAAATTCCAGAAATACAGCCCGATGATAATTCCGAAAAACAGCTGTATAAACAAGGCGATTCCGGTCCAACTCAATTTACATTCCCTCCCGTTGATACTATTGGCTTTAACCTAGTATCTCCCTGACACTGTTGGAATAAACAATATTTCCAAGTGAATTTTTCCACCTGGAGAGACCGGGTTTGATCGAGAATTATCGGGATTTTTCAGGAGGATTTTGGGTAGATCGAACAACTTTTCTTCTTTTACTACTAAACCAGTCCGAAGTTGGCCCTGGTTCGGACACCTTTTCGTCTTTTACCACTATACTTGTCCGAAGATGGGTCTTATTCTGACAGCTTTTCCTCCTTCATCATCAATTCTGTCCGAAGGTCCCCCTAACTTTGACTGTAATCTAAGTTTCAGATGGAATTTTACATAATAAAAAATCCCGGTGAAAATTCACCGGGATTTAATAAGCATTATGCTGAATTTCTTTCGTCTTTAAGGACTGTTCCGTCCTCTAATACTAGCTTTGGCGGCATGTTGTTTTCGACTGTTTCCTTTGTGATGATACATTTTACGATATCTTCACGGGATGGTAGGTCGAACATGACGTCCAGCATGATGCCTTCGATGATTGAACGAAGTCCGCGTGCACCAGTTTTGCGTTCGATTGCCTTTTTGGCAATTTCAATGAGTGCATCGTCTTCAAAATCAAGCTCGACATCATCAAGATTAAGCATTTTTTGATACTGTTTTACAAGAGCGTTCTTCGGTTTTGTCAGGATTTCGACTAGCGCTTCTTCATCAAGCGGAGTCAGACTGGCAATTACCGGAAGACGGCCGATGAATTCAGGAATCAACCCGAATTTAAGCAGGTCTTCAGGAAGGACTTTTGAAAGCAATTCTTTCTTGTCTAGGTCTTCCTCTTTCTTTTCAGAGCCAAAGCCAATTACTTTCTGGCCAAGGCGACGCTTAATGATTTGCTCGATCCCGTCGAATGCTCCGCCGCAAATGAACAGGATATTTGTTGTATCGATTTGGATGAATTCTTGGTGTGGATGCTTTCGTCCACCTTGTGGCGGTACACTTGCAACTGTTCCTTCAAGAATTTTAAGGAGCGCCTGCTGCACACCTTCACCGGAAACATCTCTAGTAATGGAAGGGTTTTCGGATTTCCTGGCAATCTTATCGATTTCATCGATGTAAATGATTCCTTTTTCAGCCTTTTCAACATCGTAATCAGCTGATTGGATCAATTTCAATAGAATGTTTTCAACATCTTCACCAACATAACCTGCTTCTGTCAGTGATGTTGCATCAGCGATTGCGAATGGAACATTGAGAATACGAGCTAATGTTTGAGCAAGCAAAGTTTTGCCGCTACCAGTAGGCCCGATCATCGCAATATTACTTTTTGAAAGTTCTACATCATCAATCTTGCTGTTTGAGTTGATACGCTTATAGTGATTGTAAACGGCTACAGACAGGTTCTTTTTCGCCTGGTCCTGACCAATTACATACTCATTAAGGATATCACGGATTTCCAATGGTTTTGGAACATCCTTAAACTCAACTTCTTCTTCAGTGCCAAGTTCTTCTTCAACGATTTCTGTGCATAATTCAATACACTCGTCACAGATATAGACGCCTGGCCCTGCTACCAATTTGCGAACTTGATCCTGCGTCTTGCCGCAGAAAGAACATTTAAGCTGCCCTTTTTCATCATTAAATTTGAACAATGCCTTCACCCCTTGAGAACTTCTAAACATATATAAAGCTGCGATTCATAAGCAAACGATAAGTTAAGTAACAGTTGTTTCTGCTGCTTTTTCGAGCAGGTATGTATTGCATTGTATCACATTTTGCCAGGGGACAGGAAATAATAACCCTCAGCCATTTCAGTTTCGCGCTTATGAATCGAAAAAAATATGTACTAATTCATCTTTTCCATAAATCATGCCGTTAAATCGACTTATATGAAATTGCTAAAAAAATTATGTATGTATATTGGTGTTAATTGTAGAAAACAAGGCACGATATACTCGCGCCTTGTTTCTATATTATATACTTAGTATAAAATTGACTTCGAGATATGTCTAGCTGTGGCTTCTGACTCCACGAAATATTTGCCGGAGTTGACCAGTCGCCTGCTCTTTTCTCTAATTATTCAGCAGTTTTGCTGTTTTCTACTAGGAAATCAACTGCTTTCTTCATTTGAAGATCGCCTTTGATTCCGTCTAAGCTTCCGCCTAGTGCTGCCTGGATTTGGTCAGCAGTCATATTGTACATTTCAGACATCTTTTGAAGCTCTGCACTTACTTCTTCATCAGTTACTTCGATGTTTTCAGCTTTTGCAATTGCTTCAAGAGTAAGATTCACACGTACGCGTGTAGAAGCTTCTTCGTTCATTTGTTCGCGAAGAGCAGCTTCATCTTGACCTGAGAACTGGTAGTATAGGTCAAGGTTCATGCCTTGCATTTGAAGGCGTTGTTCGAATTCGTTAACCATACGGTCGATTTCAGTGTTGATCATTGATTCAGGAACTTCGATTTCAGCGTTAGCTGCTGCTTTTTCTACAACAGTGTCACGTTCGAAATGTTCTTTTTGGTGTGCTTTATCGTGTGCAAGACGATCTTTGATCTTTGTCTTAAGCTCATCTAAAGTTTCAACTTCTTCGTCAGCATCTTTAGCGAACTCATCATCTAGAGCTGGAAGTTCTTTTCCTTTGATTTCGTGAATTTTCACTTTGAAAGTTGCTGGCTTACCAGCAAGTTCAGCTGCATGGTACTCTTCAGGGAAAGAAACCTCTACATCTTTTTCTTCGCCAGTAGATGTTCCAACTAGCTGTTCTTCGAAGCCAGGGATGAATGAACCTGAACCAAGTTCAAGTGCATAGTTTTCAGCTTTGCCGCCTTCGAAAGCTTCGCCATCAACGAATCCTTCGAAATCGATGACAACATTGTCGCCATTGTCAGCTGTTCCTTCTTCTTTAACAACAAGTTCAGCTTGCTTTTCTTGCATTGCTTTCAATTCGTTCTCTACTTCTTCATCAGTTACGTTTGTGTCGAATGCTTCTACTTCAAGTCCTTTGTAATCGCCAAGCTTTACTTCAGGCTTTACTGTTACAGTTGCCTTGATGATCAAGCTCTTGCCCTTTTCGATTTGTTCTACATCGATTTCTGGGCGGTCAACTGGCTCGATTCCAGTTTCGTCGATTGCACTTGCATATGCTTCTGGAAGAAGGATATCAATTGCATCCTGATATAAAGATTCTACGCCGAAACGCTTTTCAAACATTTGGCGAGGCATTTTTCCTTTACGGAATCCTGGTACGTTAATTTGCTTAACGACTTTCTTGAATGCAGCGTCAAGACCTTGGTTGACCTTTTCTGCATCTACTTCAATTGTTAGAACCGTTTGGTTCCCTTCTCTTTTTTCTACCTTTGCAGACATACGTTTCCCTCCAACAATAATCTATTGTCATTTTCATTCGACGATGAATACTCTTGTTTACCAAGCAATATTCCTGATTAAATGTAAAATAGAATGATTTTTACATAATACAACCACTACATTATAACACAGGATTATTTCGTTTCAACAGCTTGGACTATATTATCGGATAAGAAATTTCTTCTAGCTTCCTGATGAAGCTCAGTACCTGTTCCGTCTCCTCAATGTTGCTGTTGTATATTTCAGCAAATGATTCCAGCGGATCTTCAAAACCATAATATTCATTGGCAATGAAGTGGCAAGCAGCTGCCCATGCCGAATCCAACCCTTTAGGAACTTCGAATGGATACAGTAAGAAAAAATAACGCTCAACCAATTTTTGTGTATTTTCGAATAAAACAGGATCATCGCTTTCAATCTCACCGCTTAAAAGCTGAATAACCCCACTATTCTCTATATAATCCTTCAATTCAGGTAAATCTGCTGTATTGATCGATCGTGACATTCCGAATTTGCGAACATCTATCTCTTCAAAACACTCTTGTTCTTTCAATATATTAAGCAGCATCGTTTTCAAAAAAGGTTGTCCTTCTTCTGCGGCAGTATATTCCCTTATTTTTTTAAAAAAGGGGCGAACATTTACCTTCGAAAGGCCTGCAGCAACCATTAGCTGCTCATTTGGAGCTTTATAGTCAAAAAAATTAAGTTCTGGTTTTTCACGCTCACCTTCAAAACTTTCCTCTACAAAAGACTCGTGCGCCTCCACTTCTGCTTCCCCATAAAGCAGCTCCTTGCAGGTTTTAAGCGCGGTGATAAATACTTCATACTTGTCTGCTGGAATTTCACGTTCTTCTAAAAGAGCTTCTACAGTTGTAACGACTTTATTATATTCTTTCAACTGGAAAAGGATCATTAAATACTTATCAATGACTTTTATGTAATCACCTATGCCGCACCGCAGCATCTCTTCGACAACTTCCTTCGCCTGTCGGTTATACCCGGCTTCATAATTAGCACGAACAAGCCCAAAGTATACGTCACTGTTCTCAGGATCGTGATCCAAAGCCTGCTCGAGAAATTTAATCGCATCCCTGTACTTTTGCTGTTTTAAATAATCCAGGCCCTTTTCCAACAGGCGCTTTTCCAGACCGGGAAACATGATCACATTATCTTTTTTTGATTCCCGCTTATCCATAAACATACCGCCTTACTTTTATTAGTTGACTCTACTGATTTCGCATTTTCCATCTTTAGTTCAGCTTTGTTAGAAATTTTAGCACGAATCCTTGAAAAAACAAAAAGATTCACAAGCAAGGCCTGTGAATCAATCGTTCTTCTTTTAAAATCAGATTACTTTTTCTATCTGATTTTCTTCATATTCTTTAATACTGCCTTCAAGTTGCAGGGTTAGCTCGATCTCATCCCAGCCATTGAGGAGCATATTATACCAATATGGAGTGATATCAAATTTGGCTTCGAATCCCTGGTCGTCATAAACTCTCTTCTGTTCAAGTGAAACGGTCAGTTCATAGGCCTGCCCGCTTGCTTTCTTAAGCAGATAGGAAACGTCTTTTTCAGGCAGTACAACTGGGAGAATCCCGTTTTTCAGGCAGTTCTGTTTGAAAATATCAGCAAATGACGGGGCGATCAAGACCTTGAATCCGTAATCTAGCAAAGCCCATGGCGCATGCTCCCTCGATGAACCACAACCAAAATTTTCATTCGCTATTAAAATACTTGCTCCCTTGTTATCAGGGTGGTTAAGCTCAAAATCGTCATTCAGCTCTCCATTTGCTTTATAGAGCCAGTCGTAAAACAAATACTGCCCAAAACCTGTTTTTTCGGTTCTTTTCAGGAATTGCTTTGGAATGATTTGATCTGTGTCAACATTTGTCCGGTCCATCGCAGCGACTTTTCCCTTCATTTCTGTAAAACTAGACATTTCAGGCTCCTTTCATCAAAAAAAGTAAACGAATTACGGCAATAGGATAGTGAAATGACCCGATATATATAGGTTTCGGGTCATTTTTGCAGCTATAATTATTGCTGGAAAAATTATTCTCTTATTCGACGGGGATATTTGCACATTAAAATTTAATAATTGCACCAATAAAGCCAATAATTGAACCAAAACCTTCAATATTTGCACAGGAAAGTTGATTAATTGCACGTTCTACCATTTTCTAGTAAAAATAAAACTAAACGGTCATCCCAATCATTGACCTGACATCCACAAACCGACCATAAAGTGCGGCGGCGGCTGCCATTGCCGGGCTGACAAGATGAGTACGCGCTCCAGCTCCCTGCCTGCCCTCAAAGTTGCGGTTCGATGTGGAAGCACAATGTTCCCCGGCTAGCACGATGTCTGCATTCATACTCAGGCACATGCTGCAGCCGGATTCACGCCATTCAAAGCCTGCTTCAATAAATGCCTGAGCTATGCCTTCTGCTTCAGCTTTCTTCTTTACCTGCTGGGAACCGGGCACAACAATCGCTTGGACTCCAGGAGCCACTTTTTTCCCTTTGATAACCTCGGAGGCTGCCCTGAGATCCTCAATTCTTGAATTCGTGCAGGATCCGATGAAGACTTTGGTTACATTGATATCTGTAATTGGCTGTCCTTCCTCCAGCCCCATGTATGATAATGCCCTTTCCAGTGACTTCCTTTCTGAATCAGTATCACATTCAATCAGGTAAGGCACTCTTTCCGTGACGGGAGCTGTCATCGATGGGTTCGTGCCCCAGCTGACCATCGGCACGATGTCATTTCCATCTACTTTAATAACGTGGTCATAATCTGCATCTTCATCAGAAGAGAGCTGCTGCCACTCAAGAATTTTATCGAGGAAGGCGTCTCCTTGCACAACATATTTCCTTCCATTCAGGTAGGCAAAGGTTTTATCATCAGGAGCAACGATTGATGCTTTCGCCCCTCCTTCAATGGACATATTGCAAATTGTCATCCGTTCCTCCATCGACATCTTCCTGATGGCATCACCGCAAAATTCGATAACATAACCAGTACCGAAATTGACTCCATTCTTACTGATGATGAACAAGATGAGATCTTTTGCGCTCACGCCTGGTGCCAAAGAGCCTGACACATCGACTTTCAGCGTTTTTGGTTTTGTCTGCCAGAGTGTTTGAGTCGCAAGGACATGCTCAACCTCACTCGTACCGATTCCGAATGCCAGGGCTCCGAATGCACCGTGCGTCGAAGTGTGACTGTCTCCGCACACAATCGTCTTCCCTGGCTGTGTCAAGCCTAACTCAGGGCCGATGACATGGACGATGCCCTGCTCCGGACTATCAAGATCAGCCAATGGAATGGTGAATTCAAGGCAATTATCCCTTAAAGTATCCATCTGGTTTTTCGCAACAGAATCACTAATCACACTCCGGTTGATTGTAGGTACATTGTGGTCCATCGTCGCAAATGTCAAATCAGGCCTCCGTACAGACCTTTTTTTCATCCTAAGTCCTGAAAAAGCCTGTGGCGAGGTTACCTCATGGACAAGATGAAGGTCGATATACACCAGGTCTGGTTTACCTTCTTCCCGATGAACAATATGCTTCTCCCATATTTTTTCAATGATCGTCTTCCCCAAAAATACCCTCCCCTTTTTGTAAATACTTCTTTCTTCCCTGCCTGGATTTTTTATTGTTCTCCAAATTTTTGCCTGTCAGGATTTTTGATTGCTCCTACAATTTTTCTAACTCGCCGATAGTTTCTTCCTTATGCGTAAGCACTCATGATATTCAAAATCGCTTCATTGTCGAGCAGAGCGGCTTTGATTTCTTCAACCATTCCCTCAGTTGTTAAGAACGCTGAGCCAAATAAGGCAATGTCGCGGGTCCTGCTGCCAGCGTCCAGCACCTGCTCTACCGCATTCTCGATTGCCTCAGCTTCTTCTTCAAGACCGAAGGACAGCCGCAGCATCATCGCAGCTGACAGGATCATCGCGATTGGATTAGCCGCGTTCATTCCAGCAATATCTGGTGCAGAACCATGAATAGGCTCATACAGATATGGTCCTGCAGTCGAAACGCTGGCTGATGGCAGCATGCCAAGCGAGCCGGTCAGCACGGATGCTTCATCGCTTAAAATATCACCAAACATATTCTCTGTGACGAGCACATCGAACTGACGTGGATTCTTGATCAGCTGCATCGCCGCATTATCGACCAGCATATGGTGAAGTTGAACATCAGGAAAGTCCTTTGCCACTTCTTCTGCAGTTTCGCGCCACATCCGGCTCGATTCCAGAACATTTGCCTTATCCACAGAAGTGACCTTGCCTTTTCTCATGGCAGCCAATTCAAATGCATAGCGGATGACTCTCTCAATCTCGTTTTTCTGGTAAAACAAAGTATCTACTACAGAAGCTTCGCCCTTCTGTACACTTCTTTCACTCGGTTTCCCAAAGTAAAGCCCGCCTGTCAATTCCCTGACTACTACCATGTCAACTCCTTCAACGACTTCCTTGCGAAGCGGTGAGATGCCGGAAATACTGGAGTAATATTGAACCGGCCGGACATTTGCATATAATCCGAGCTCTTTCCGGATTTTCAACAAACCTTTTTCGGGGCGAATATGTCCAGGCAACATATCCCACTTAGGGCCGCCTACTGCTCCTAATAGCACAGCATCACTAGCCTTGCAGAGATCGAGTATGTGCTCCGGAAGCGGGGTTCCAAATTCATCGATGGCTGCCCCGCCGATTTCCCCATAAGTAAAATTGAACTTATGGTTAAAAAGCTCAGCTACTGCCTGGAGGATGGTAACCGCCCCCCCTGCTTACTTCCTTGCCTACGCCATCTCCTGGCAGGATTGCGATCCTTTTTTCCATTACATTCGCCTCCGATTTCTTCAATTTTTTTAACCGCTGACCGCGATTTTCTTCGTTTCTTCCATATATAGAACTCTATTGACTGCATTCAAATAGGCTTTTGCTGAAGCCTCAAGGACATCCTGTGCAAGGCCTCTCCCACTCGTCTCGACACCGCCGAAATTCAGCTTTACATATACCTGGGCCAGGGCATCCCTGCCGGCTCCAACAGACTGAATCCGGTAATCAAGCAAACAAGCTTTTTCTTTCAGGCAATTTTCAAGCGTATTGTATAAAGCCTCAATACTTCCAGACCCTGTTGACGCTTCCTGAATCTTTTCATTTTCACAGCCATACAGTGTAACTGTGGCTGTAGGAACCTGGTTGGTCCCATATTGGACCTGAATGGAATCAAGACGGTAATATTGTTGTTCTTTTGACAGCTTCTCTTCAAGGATGATCGCCACAAGGTCGTCATCGGTCATTTCTTTTTTCCTGTCTGCCAATTCTTTAAATACAGAGAATAATTGATTGATATCCTGCTCTGGTACCGTCAGCCCGATCTCAGTCAACCTGTTCCGGAATGCATGGCGTCCAGAATGTTTCCCCAGAACCATTGAATTATTTTGCAGTCCAACAAGTTCCGGGGAAATAATTTCATAAGTTGTTTTCTCTTTCAAAACCCCATCCTGATGGATTCCTGACTCATGGGCAAAGGCATTCCTTCCAACCACAGCTTTATTGGTCGGAACCGCCATTCCAGTCAGCTTGCTGACAAGGCTGCTCGTTCTGCTAATTTCCTTAAGGTTCAATCCCGTTTCCGCCTGGTAAAAATCTTTGCGGATATGAAGCGCCACAGCAAATTCCTCCAGCGCAGCGTTTCCTGCCCTCTCACCTATCCCATTGATGGTGCCTTCAACCTGTGTGGCTCCTGCAGATACAGCAGCAAGTGAATTGGCGATTGACATTCCAAGGTCATCATGACAATGTGCTGATAATTCAACCTTACTAATAGAAGGAACATTCTCTCGCAAGTAAGTGAATATCTGGCCATATTCCTGTGGAGATATATAACCGACAGTGTCAGGAATATTGATGACCTTTGCCCCGGCTTTGATCACCTCTTCTACGATTTCAGCAAGGAAGTCAAGCTCGGTGCGGCATGCATCCTCTGCAGACCACTGAATCACCGGAAACTTGGCAGCCGCATATTTCACGGTACTTACCGCCGTTTCGATGACCTCCGCTTTTGTCTGCCTCAGCTTGTGTACCCTGTGGATGGGCGAGGTGGCGATGAACAGGTGAAGCCTTGGCTCTGCACCATGCTTCAATGCCTCCCATGCAGTATCGATATCTGTTACAACCGATCTCGCCAGTCCGGTAACCGAACAACCTTTGATCTGTCGTGCAATTTCGGCTACTGAAGCAAAGTCCCCTTTAGATGCGGCTGGGAACCCAGCCTCAATTATGTCAACGCTCAGCCTCTCTAATTGCCTGGCAATCTCCAGCTTTTCGGAAAAATTAAGATTGACCCCGGCTGACTGTTCCCCATCCCTCAAAGTCGTATCAAATATTTTAATTCTTTGCACTGGCAGCCACTTCTCTCTGCTTTTGTTTGTTGACAAACGGCATCATCTTTCTTAATTCTCTTCCAACCTCTTCAATCTGGTGGGTGTTTTCCTTGTCGTTGATGCTATTAAATACCGGTCTGTTGTTTTCATTTTCCGCAATCCAGCCTTTTGCGAAAGTGCCTTCCTGAATGTCGGTCAACACTTTTTTCATTTCCGCTTTCACCTGGTCATTTACGACTCTTGGCCCGCTGACAAAGTCGCCCCATTGAGCAGTATCAGAAATTGAGTAGCGCATACCTTCGAGTCCGCCTTCATACATCAGGTCGACGATCAGCTTCAGCTCATGCATCGTTTCAAAATATGCCAGCTCCGGCTGGTAGCCAGCCTCTACAAGCGTTTCGAAACCAGCTTTCACAAGCGAGGTAAGGCCTCCGCATAAAACTGCCTGTTCTCCGAATAGATCCGTTTCAGTTTCTTCTTTAAACGTTGTTTCAAGTGCTCCCGCTCTCAAGGCACCGATTGCTTTTGCGTAAGCAAGTGCAAGGTCCCTTGCATTCCCCGATACATCCTGATGGATGGCAAATAGCGCCGGGACACCTGCTCCCTCTTCATATGTCCTTCTTACCAAATGACCCGGCCCCTTTGGTGCGACAAGCAAAACATCACAGTTTTCCGGAGGGACAATCTGGTTAAAGTGAACATTAAAGCCGTGTGCGAACATGAGCGCCTGGCCTGTCAGCTGAGGTTCGATCTCATTTTTGTACACAGCAGTCTGTCTCTCATCAGGCAGAAGAATCATGACTACTTCGGATGACGCCACAGCTTCCGCAACTGTTTTAACCTCAAAGCCATCCTGCTCCGCTTTCTCCCATGACTTTCCTTGCCTTAAACCAACGACAACCTCAACCCCACTGTCTCTGAGATTCTGCGCATGTGCATGGCCCTGTGAACCGTACCCCACAACTGCCACTCTCTTTCCGTTAAAATAAGCCTCATTCGCATCTCCGTTATAGTACATTTTCGCCATAGTCTCTCTCCCTTTCTGAATGTGAATTTAGTTTTTTTTATACAAATGACATCGGTTTTTGCTGGCCGGTTCGCTGGTTTCCCCTTGGGAAGGCTGTCGTTCCGGTACGAGCCAATTCTCTGATACCATATGGTTTAATTAACTCGATAAACGCCTCAATTTTTTCCGTTTCGCCTGTCAATTGAATGATGATGCTATCCCTGCTGACATCAATCACCGATGCCCGGAATGGCTCAATGATTGAATAAATCTCTGCCCGATTGTGGGGAAGGACAGGTACCTTCATGAGAATAAGCTCTCGTGCGACAATTGCCTGGTCACTGATATCCGCTACCTTGAGGACATCAATCTGTTTATTGAGCTGTTTGGTGATTTGTTCGACCATCCCATCATTCGCTACATGGACAACACAGGTAATCCGCGAAACTCCCCTCTTGCTCGGTAAGGCCTACCGAGATGCTTTCGATATTGTAATTTCTCTTTGTAAATAGATTCGTGATCCTGTTAAGTACTCCCGGCCGGTTCAAGACCGTCATCGTTATAATTCTCTTCATTTCTTCACTCCCACCATTTCGTGGATTCCTTTCCCAGGCGCGATCATCGGGTAGACATTTTCTGCCTCATCAACCCTGAAATCAAGCAGCACCGGCTCCTTGTCATGCAGGACCTCATTCAGGATTGAATGCGCTTCTGCTTCGGAGTTGATTTCAAATCCTCTGATACCATAGGCCTCGGCCAGTTTTACAAAAGATGGCTGAACCGGATTTTTACTGTGGGAATATCTTTCTTTGTAAAAAATCTCCTGCCATTGTCTGACCATTCCAAGCGCTTTGTTATTGAAAATCGCTATTTTGATCGGCAGCTGAAATTCAGCGATGACCGCCAGCTCCTGAGTTGACATCTGGAAGCCTCCATCACCTAGAACGGCGACAACGCATGCAGTCGGATCTGCCAGCTGTGCTCCAATGCTTGCAGGAAGTCCGAATCCCATTGTCCCGAGTCCTCCCGAGGTCACCCACTGATCCGCTTTCTGAAACTGATAATACTGTGCTGCCCACATTTGATGCTGACCGACATCGGTCACGACAATCGCTTCCCCTGCTGTTTTTTCATATAGAAGTTCCATCACCTTTTGGGGTTTTAACACTTCGCTGTTTTCATAATGATAAGGAAAATCTTTTTTCCAGCCTTTAAGCGTTTCCACCCATTCTTCCTGGAGAGGCGTACTGCCTGCAAGCTTTAACAACTGTCTTAAAGCCTCTCCTGCATCGCCGACAACCGGAATTTGCGTTGGCACATTTTTTCCGATTTCTGCCGGATCGATATCGATATGGGCAACAGTTGCATTGGGAGCGAAATGTTTCAAGTTTCCGGTCAGCCGGTCATCAAATCGTGCTCCGATATTGATCAGCAGGTCACAATGATAAAGCGCCATGTTCGCTGCATAGCAGCCATGCATCCCGGCCATTCCAAGGAACATTTCATGGTTAGCCGGAAAGCCTCCCAACCCCAATAATGTATGGACAACATGAAGGTTTTGCTGCTCTGCATATTCTTTTAACAGGCTCGACGCCTTCGCGTGAAGGACACCTGCCCCTGCGAGAACGACCGGCCTTTTCGCCCTGCTCACTGCTTCGGACAATTTTCTTACCTGAAGGAAATTCGGCTCTGTAGTCGGCTGGTAACCAGGAAGGTGGATTTCTTCTTCTGCAGGTTCTGCCGATAGACCCGCCGCAAGGTCTTTTGGGAAATCGATGACGACTGGGCCAGGCCTTCCGCTTGTCGCAATATAAAATGCTTCCTTGATAATTCGCGGGATGTCTTTGATATCCCTGATCTGATAGTTGTATTTCGTAATAGGAGTGGTGATGCCTAGAATGTCGGCTTCCTGGAACGCATCTGTACCGATCACCCCTGTCGCAACCTGGCCTGTGAAAACGACCAGCGGCAAGGAGTCCATCATCGCATCCGCAATGCCGGTGATGATATTGGTCGCTCCCGGTCCAGATGTAGCAATTACCACGCCCGGTTTCCCGCTGATTCTCGCATATCCTTCAGCTGCATGGATTCCTCCTTGTTCATGCCTTGGCAGCACATGAAGAATGTTAGAGTCATAGAGTTTGTCGTAAATCGGAAGGACAGCTCCTCCCGGGTAGCCAAAAATGACTTCGACGTTTTCCTTTTCCAGCGCCTTAAGCAGTAAATCCGCTCCGCTTACTTCACTCGTTTTAGCCTTTGTTTCCTTCAAGGCAGCTTCCATTATCGAACCTCCCAATGTCAACTCAATGTATTTTTTCAAAATAAAAAAGCCCATCCATCTCCATATGCCTAAGGTTGCCCAGGCAAAGGGATGGAATAGGCTTTATCTCCTTTTCCACGGTACCACCCTTATTCACGCATGAAGCGTGCACTCGTGACAGCTGAAGCTGCCGGTTTTGATAACAAGTGCCATGCACTCGACCAGTTTTACTAGAATCCCTTTCAAACTGGTGCTCCAGGGTGAGTTCATTTATTGCGGCATCACCGGCTTCCAGCAACCCCGGCTCTCTGTGCATGCTGATCGCAATAAATTACTTGTCCCTGTCCTCGCTTTATCCTTATTCAATTAGTCGTTATCGTATAGAATAATCAACTGACCTGATGCGCTTTTTCCGAATAAACCTGAACTCCGTCTGTCACTACTTTCGCCCTGAACTCACGCAGGATATTCTGTGTATGCTCTCCTGGTACTCCATCACCGATGGTTCTTCCATCCACTTTGATGACGGCGATCACTTCTGCTGCCGTCCCTGTAAGGAATACTTCGTCGGCCGTGTATACATCATGGCGGGTAAATGGTTCCTCCTTCACCTCGTACCCCAGATTTTTCGCGATATCGATAACCGCATTTCTGGTGATTCCTTCTAAAGCCCCTACATATCCTGGCGGTGTGAGGAACGTATTGCCTCTCACGATAAAAATATTATCTGCGGAGCCTTCTGCAACATATCCCTGATCGTTAAGCATTAATGCTTCACTTACATTTGCCAGATGAGCTTCAATTTTTACAAGAACGTTATTTAAATAGTTCAGTGATTTCACTTTCGGGCTCAATACGTCTGGACGATTTCTTCTGGTCGCGACTGTTACTATTTCCAAACCCAGGTCATACAGCTCCTTCGGGAAAATAGCCAGTGGCTCTACGATGATGACCACATTCGCGTTCGGGCATTTAAAAGGATCAAGCCCTAGGTCCCCGACACCCCTGGAGACGACAATACGGATATAAGCATCCCTCAATTGATTCCGTTCCACCGTCTCAACAACCAGTCCGGTGAACTCCTCCTTGGAGTGCGGCATGTTCAGCATGATGGACTTGGCTGACCGGTAAAGCCGGTCCATATGTTCTTCCATCCTGAAAATATTGCCGCTGTATACCCGTATCCCTTCAAAAATACCGTCTCCGTATAGAAATCCATGATCATATACCGAAACCTTAGCATTTTCCTTGGTGACAAATTCACCATTTAAGTAGATCCATTGATCGGGCACAATAAACACTCCTTTAATGAATAGACGCTTTAAATTATTAAACTCACAGGTTAAAAAAATACAGTTCCACATTTTTAAGAAACTAATATAAACCCCAGATTCACTTTCGATTCATTTAACTTGTTTTTTTATTTGAGGATTATCTTACGCCCAATTTCAACACTCGTCAACACCCTTTTTCTAAATTATTAGATAATTTAGATTAGTTAGTTAATTTGTATCCGCTTACATTGTTGATATATTCACATTTTAAAAAAATATTTTTTTTATTTGATCCCTCAGATTTACCTTCATTTTCACGAGCGGAAAATAGAGCAAATAAAAAAACTCACCTTTCAAGAAAGGTGAGTTAAAGTATGTAGTTTAAATGGCGTCCCAGGAGAGATTCGAACTCCCGACCGTACGCTTAGAAGGCGTATGCTCTATCCGGCTGAGCTACTGGGACATGGTTGTTTTTTAAAGACAAGATTTATTATATTAGGCAAACAGCTAAAAGTCAATAATAAATCTCAACTTTTTTCTGAGGGAAACCTGCTGATTCCCCTCAGAAAATTATTATAGTAGTTTCAACTCGTTTTGTGAAGTGAAAACTCCTGCTTCAAGTCAGTCAACTCACCGTTTCCAAAGTCATAAATCCTCACTACCGCTTTTCCATTTACCAGCTCGAGTATGGCATAACTCTTTTCAGTCCTGCCTCGTGGAAGTCTGATACTTCCTGGATTGATGAATAGTACATCATCCACCATTTCTGCTCCCAGCACATGAGAATGTCCAAAGCAGACGATATCAGCCTGCAGTTCTTTTGCCTTATAGTATAAATTTACGAGGGTAGATTTTACTGAGTAGAGATGCCCATGCGTCACAAAGATTTTTACGCCATTTACGACATGTGTTTCGTCATCAGGAAAGTTTCCATTAAAGTCGCAATTTCCTTTGACCGAACTGAAATTCAAAATTGCTGCGTCGCTTTCAGAAAGCTCGGAGTCTCCGCAGTGAATCATCAAGTCCACATCATTGCCATGCAGCCTCTCAATTCCCTCAAGCACCTCAGTCGACCCGTGGCTGTCACTGACAATCAGCACCCTATTCATGGCGTTCCTCACGCTCGTTAAGGAGCTCATCCAGCTTTCTGATGGCATTAGCTCTATGGCTGATCTTGTTTTTTTCGTCTGATGCCAATTCCGCCATCGATTTCGCCTTTGTTTCTACGAAGAAAATCGGATCATAGCCAAAACCATTGGTACCGTGTCTCTCCTCGAGGATTCTTCCTTCACACGTCCCAAATACAGTCAATGTTTCCTTACCAGGCTCTGCCATCGCTAGTGCGCAGCAGAATCTTGCGGTGCGCTCGCTTTCCGGTACAGCCTCAAGTTCTTCAAGAACTTTGTCGATGTTATTTTCATCATTTTTTTCAGCACCTGCGTAACGTGCCGAATAAACACCTGGTCTGCCTTCCAACGCGTCAATTTCAAGTCCTGAATCATCCGCAATTACTCTTACTCCAAGAATATTAGCGATAGCCTCAGCTTTTAAGATGGCGTTCTCTTCAAACGTAGTACCAGTTTCCTCTACATCTTCAATTTCCGGGAAATCAAGCAATGTTTTTACCGACAACCCTTTTGGTAGAAAAAGCTTTTCGAACTCTTTTGCTTTTCCTTTGTTTTTTGTCGCAATAATGACTGAATCCATTTCGAACTCCCCTATCTCTGTTTTCCGCCCTCAATTTTGGCAGTCAATTCCTCTCCCAGGGCTTCCTTCTGTTTTTCGAACAGTTCTGTTATTCCATCTTGAGCCGCTTTTAAAAGCTCCTGCAGCTGGCTGTATGAAAAAGTAGCTTCTTCTCCAGTGCCCTGCAGTTCAACAAATTCCCCATTGCCTGTCATGACTACATTCATGTCGACATTTGCAGCAGAATCCTCAACATAATTCAAGTCAACAACAGCCTCGCCATTCTTCAAGATCCCGACACTTGTCGCAGCAAGAAAGTCTGTCACAGGAAAAGCAGAAAGCTTCTTTTGCTTGCTCAGCTTCTCAAGAGCCATAGCCATCGCAACAAAAGCTCCGGTGATAGAAGCAGTTCTGGTGCCGCCATCTGCCTGGATGACATCGCAATCGATCCAAACAGTACGCTCTCCGATTGCCTCGAGATTTACGACGGCGCGCAACGCCCTTCCAATCAATCGCTGGATTTCCATCGTCCTTCCGGAAATCTTCCCTTTTGCCGCCTCACGAATATTCCTCTGTTCTGTAGCACGGGGCAGCATCGAGTATTCTGCGGTGATCCATCCTTTACCCTCGCCGCGCATGAAATGCGGAACACGGTCCTCAATGCTCGCTGTACAGATCACTTTCGTATCTCCCACCGAAATCAGTACTGATCCTTCTGGATGTTTCAGATAATCCGTTTCAATATGTATTGGTCTTAATTGCAATGGTTCACGCCCATCAAATCGCATTATTATTGTCCTCCTTAGCATGTTAAAAGGCAGTCTGCCTGCCTGGAACAAAAAGCGCAAGCGCCTCGTTCAGCCCCGACAAGCGCTGGAGGGCCGACCAGTGAAGTCGTTTTTGACTTCATTGGGCGGACCGAAGCGACTCGAGGGGCTAGGCGCTGGAGCTGGATTAAGAAAACTTCATTGAGTAATCCACAACTCAATAACTTTAACCATAAATAAGAGGCAGGAAATAGGCCTGCCTCTTTGGATGTCTTTAATTAGTATATCAAAATCTGGCTATTAAAAACTACCTGTGTTTACTTTTTCAGGTCTTGTAACCGGTTCAGCCAGTTTTTCTCCCTTTTCTGTCAGCACATCCGCCTTACCGTTAACCGTAAGGGCTACGCTCTCCACTCCCGCCTGTTCTGTCAGTGACAGTACAAGTGAATTTAACAGGTGTTCAGAAACCATTTTTTCTTCCAGGCTTACGTAGATGGATTCATTGAAGTTCAATGTAATCTTTCCATCCTCAACCTTAGGAGTATCGAGCAGCTTTACACCCGACTGGAAGTCCGACAAGAGATTCGAAGCATAAGCAGGACCATCAACAAGCTCGTTCACAATTGCGGTAATGTTATCCTTCACATCACTGCTGACGCGTTTTGTTACAGGAACATAATAATATGCCCCTTCCTCACCGCCAATATAGTAAACAGTAACCGCTTTAGTATTCGTAATATCCACCACATCGGAGTTATCGTTGTTGATGCCATCCGCACGGCTTAACTCTTCCCCAATAGGAGTACCGCCTACAGGCATCGCCTCAAGTGGAGTGCCATTCATTTGAAGCTTCACTTCATCAACTGTATCAAATTGTGTAAGCGTCCATGTCACAGCCTGAAGAATCTTTTTCTCATCCTCTTTTTTATAGCTTGCAAACTCCTTTGAAAAGTCTACTGTTGCTGTTCCGTCCTTAATGTTCACTGTCATTTGGGTGTCAGCTGGAAGGACGGCCCTGAAGCCATTTGGAAGCATTTGCTCAACAGGCCCATTCGCAACCAGGTGTTCCAGCGCCTGCTGCGCTACTCCCTCTTTTTTCGGAAGACCCATCGTCTGCGAGACGACATACCCATTTTTATCGATCAAATAAAGTTCTGTCTGGATGGACGTCTCACCTGCTTCTTTTCCATCCTCATTTATTTCTGTAGAAACATTTTCATCAAGCGCCTCCCCATCTTCCATTAAAGTAACATCCTGGGGAGGATCAATCTTCTTCTTTTCCTCGCCTCCGAACAGTCCACAGCCAGACAGGAATACCGTAGTTGCCAATGTAGCAGCTGTAACGACCAAAGCCTTCTTATTTTTTGACATATAAATCCCTCCAAAGACAGTTTGTACTAATATGTATACGAGCCTTTGGACATTTTAGACCGCCTTTGAGAAGATTTTTGTTAAATACAGAATCGAAAACAATCAAAAAAGACCTCCGTCTCCGGAAGCCAGATTTAACCTAATTTAATTTTTTCAATGTTTTCTATCGGCCTTTCCAGCCACTGAGATGCTATCGCGGAAAAAATCGTTCTGGAACCTGTCATGTAATAGCAATGCTCCGGAAGCTCTTCCCTGTCAGCAAACATGTCGTTATGGCCGAGGATCGTGCTTACCTCACGGGCTGTTTCCTCGCCTGAACTGATTACCTTGACCTCAGGACCCATGACTTCCTTAATGAGCGGCTCGAGCAAAGGATAGTGGGTGCAGCCAAGGATCAACGTATCGAGTCCTTGCCCCAGTAATGGCTGCAGGGTTTCGGTGACCACTTTTTTTGCGACCCGTCCATCGTATTCCCCGCTTTCTACAAGCGGCACGAATTTGGGGCAAGCGAGTGCTTCAATGGCAGTCCTCCGGTTGATGGATTTCAGCGCATGCTCGTAGGCTCGGCTTTTTACAGTGCCTTCAGTTCCGATAATGCCAATTTTATAATTGTCCGTTACTTTGATTGCTGTCCTCGCACCAGGCTGGATGACACCTAACACAGGAATTGAGAGTTCATTCCGTATCTCGTCCAGAACCACCGCGGTCGCAGTATTACACGCAATAACAAGCATTTTAATATTCTTTTCAAGCAGGAATCGGGTCATTTGCCAGGTGAATCTCTTAACTTCTTCAACAGGACGAGGCCCGTATGGACAACGAGCCGTATCACCGACATAGATAATCTGTTCGTATGGAAGCTGTCTCATGACTTCCTTGGCAACGGTCAACCCGCCTACTCCTGAATCAATGATTCCGATTGGTCGATTCAAAAAACTCGCCTCATTCTCCACGCATTTCTTGATGTAGTTTCGCTAAGCCCTCTTTAAGGGATACTATTTCCTCACCTGAAAAATCCTTTAGTACTTCTTGAAGGTACAATTGGCGTTTCTTGATCACTTCATCGATGATCCTTTCACCTTCGTCCAGCAGATGTATGCGAACAACACGCCTGTCATTTGGATCCTTTACCCTTACTACAAGTTCATTTTTCTCCATCCTGTCAACAAGATCAGTGGTCGTACTGCAGACCAGGAACATTTTATTCGACAATTCACCGATCGTCATATCCCCGTCCTCAAATAACCATTGCAAGGCAATGAACTGGGGAGGAGTGATCGTATAATTGCTGAGAAGTTCGCGTCCCTTCTGCTTAATGATGCCTGATATGTATCGTAAATCCTTTTCGATATCAGCTACTGTCTCCAGCCCCTGATTCTTTTCTACCCCTTCAAGTTTCATCCGTAACAACTCCTAAGAATTCTTTTTCCTTTATCATAAAACTTGTTTCCAAGCTGAGAAGATTTTAGCTATTGCCCTTATTTTCTACTTTTTTCGAGCAAATTTCAAGATAGAATTAAGTTTCCAGCCTGTTTTTACCCCTTTAAACATCTTAACCGGCCCCCCCCATACGGGTCGGCCGGTCATGATTAAAGTTCTAGCTCTCCCATACGCAGGAGCTCTACAACAGCTTGGGAACGCCCCTTTACACCAAGCTTTTGCATGGCGTTTGAAATATGGTTCCGAACCGTTTTTTCGCTGATAAATAATTCACTAGCGATCTCTTTTGTTGTTTTGTCTTGTACTAACAGTTCGAAAACTTCTCTTTCGCGTTTAGTGAGTAATGGCTTGTGAGTATATTCATTTTCCTTCAAGTATTGTAACCCTCCTTGCCTTCGCCAGCTGTGAACTGCGGGGTGGGTATAAATTTAGTCAAAATATCATATGTGAAGGAAAGAATTGTAGTGACAATATTTATGGGACTTCATGACAATTTTTATTACAAAAACAAAACTTATTTAACAATGGATTTCTTGCCTTCTAAAAACAAGTGCCTCATATCCTCTGTCCAGGATACTCCCTTGCCAGTTTTCTTGGAAATTTGAACGATTGTTCCCCTTCCAGTCAGGCAAATTGATCCGTCTGCTTTTTTTACCATATAGTGCAGATCAACCGAGGAATTTCCGATTGAATTGGCTTTGACATAAATTTTCAGATCCTCATCAAAAAAGATCTGACTTAAATAATCACAGTGCAGATCGGCAACGACCGGAATCATCTCATTCTCTGGTTTGACCCAGTCCTGCATGAACCCCTTGCTCTTGAAATATTCAATCCTCGCCTGTTCGAAATATGTAAACGGAACGGTGTTATTTAAGTGCCCGAACATATCTGTCTCCGAAAACCGTACCTTTATCTGATAAAAGAATTCAAACTCCTCTTCCCAGCTTACAATCTCATTAATGTAGTCCATCTTTTTCATGTTGAACCCTCCCGTAAAATGAATGAACATTCATTCTTTTCTCTATTATAAGTATTTTTATTCTTTTTGAAAACAAAAAAGAAGAGATTGGAAATTCCCAATCCCTCCTTTCGATTCAGCCAGCCTTGTCATAACCACATGCTTTACCTTTTTTATCGTGCCCTAAATGCTTTCCATTATCTTGATTCTTCTTTTCTGGTCCCTTCCCAATTTTATCGGGACATTGACTTTGCCCATTATTCAAATGAATCTGTACCATTACAGGATCATGGTCACTTGCTCGTCCATGTTCTTCCATATACAAGGAGTTGATATTGATAATATCAGCCTCGGTTTGATCAGCGAGATGATTAGATACAAGGATATGATCCAACACCTGTGAATTCCCCTGGTAGTTGTAAGTGAACCTCTCGCCTTCTGGCAAAGTCTCAACCATATTAGTCAATTGACCGTTTACCAGAACCTCAATTGGCTCGGAAAATTCAAAGTCATTCAAATCGCCAAGAACGACAACATTAGCCTTTGAATCTTCCTCATGGATACCGGCAACAAATTCATTGAGCAATCTGGCAATCTCGATTCTTTTTACCTCGCTATCTAGTACAGGCGGCTGGGTAACACCAAACAAAGGATCATCCCCGCCTTTGGAGTTGAAATGGTTAGCAATGACAATTACTTCCTGCCCCTTAAATACAAACTCTGCAGCCAATGGCTTTCTCGTATCTTCAAAAATAGGATTCTGTGGATCAATTCTACCCGGATTCAAGGTCAGGTCCCCATTTTCATAGGCAACAGCGTCTGTAGCTGTTCCTTTCGGGGCTTCTTTAAGTTGTACTCGTTCTGGATTATATATATATCCAACCCGGATATTACCTCCAGGCGCACCACCATCCTCGTTATACTCAGGGGCAATGTCGGTCCAGCGGTATGCAGGTCCACCTTGAGCAATAATTTCATCAATCAAAGCCTGGTAGCTTTGTGATGCATCCGCAGAGCCACTGGCAATCTGTCCATCATTATCCTGGACCTCTACAAGGCCAATAATATCGGGTGTTTGTAAATTATTGATCATGGAATCTGCAATTCTTGAGGTCTTGGCTGCACTCGTTTCAGCTGAAAAGTTCTCAATATTATAGCTGGCGATGGTCAGTTTATTTTCTTTATATTCCAATGCGACAACATCCTCGATCAAGTCACTTTCAATTAGCTCAGGAAGAGTTTCCTGATCAACAAGGATTTTATAATTTGAATAACCATAGCTTACAACACCTGTAACCAAGCCGTTAAATCGGTCGCCTGCTTTTGCTACAAAATCACGATCGATTAACAGGAACATTCTTTCAGGATTAGAGCTTTCCTCAGTCAGCAGGATGCCGCCTTGCGGGCTGTATACTTTCCCTTCTACCTTATTCGCGATGACCGGTACTTCGCCATATTTTTGAGGGCCAACTACCTGAGGTCCGTCTACCCCGATTCTCATTCCTTCAAGGCTTTCATAAAAATCGATGCCATCTTCAGATGGATCGAAAACACTAAACTGGTCATTATCAATTATTTCGGTTGGTATGATGCGGTCTTGGCCTATGATGACAGGCTCTGGCAGTTCCAGTCCTGAAGCAAGCTTACGGACTGCAGTAGCGTTAATTTCAGTCATGGCAAGATCTGTTTGGAGTTTTTCACTATATCCATCAAGTACCCACTCCTTTACAAGTCCACCGACTTCGACTCGATCACCCACAGTAAGGCCGTGAGCTTTTTTGTACACATAGATAGCTTCTGATGTATTTGGATTTCCATCGTCTTCAGGCTCTTGCATAAAGAAAGCATTGGTTCCTTCAATCCTTGTCACAACACCTGAAACTCCGGCTACTTCCTTGTCTTTATATGGAGAAACGTGGCCTTCACCCTGGATATCATGAATATTCAGGCCAGTTACTGCTGGTGGCTTTGGCTCACCAGGGGCACCTGGTTCTCCACCACTGCCGTCAGCGAACTGCATTGAAGTAGGAGATTTAAGGCCGGGGACAGTGAAATAGGCTTCAAGCGAACCTGCAACCTGCACCTTTTTTCCAACGATATCAGGATTAGTCTTTAAGCCAAATTCACTTCTAAAGCTCGATTTAATTTGTACAGGCAATAATTTAGCAGGGTCGGTTTCTCCTGCAATATCAGCCATCAGAAAATTATAATCATCCCCAAACGGCGCTTCATAGTTGTAAGAGTTGGTACCCCTTGCATGTCCTACTATGTAACCTTCCACTGTAGCTGTACCACTATTATTCTCGATTGCCTGCTGAACAGTCATAACGGTTTCAGCAGATGCTTGACCAGAAAACGGGATCGCATAGCTTACTAGTAAAATAATTGCTGTGAGCCAGGAAAAAGTTTTACGCTTAATATTCCCCACCTATATTCCTCCTAAAAATTTTGTCGGAATTTATAGTCTTCCGCCAAGAGAAATATAACATGGATAATTACGCCTTTTCATGAAGTGAATGTAAGTTTTTTGTTAAATACTGAAAAATGAATCTATAGTATGAAAACGTTTTCTTAAAATACAACTTATTTACCAGATAAAAAGTAAGCAAGCCAGGACTATAGGTCCTGGCTTGCTTTTATAGTATTTCGGATTCAATGATCATCCGATGTCCTTTTTGCATAAATAATATAACGGTCGGGGGCATCACCTACATAGCTGAATGGATAGCATGTTGTCAAAATGAGTTCCTCTTCGGAATTTTGCAGGGTAATGATACTGGTATCATCTGCGCTGACAATCTTCGTGCCTGTTATCTCGTATGTATAATCACCATAAGGCATTTTCATCGTCAGGTGATCACCCAACTCCAGGTCGCCTGCTTTTCGAAAAACCGTATCACGATGCCCTGAGAGGACAATTTGTCCATTTTCTTCAGGGTAGAACGAACCCTTATAGTGACCAACCCCTTTTTCAAGGTCGTCAGCATCCGTTCCTTCCACTATTGCCAGTTCCGCATTAATTTTTGGTATCACGAGTAAGCCAGAAGCTTTTCCTGTCTCAGGCTTGAACTCTTCCTTTTTAGCCTTCGGTTTATCTTCCTTGACCAATTCTTTTGCTGCTTCAAGTGAAACCTGCTCCTGCCGTTTAATGTCCCATAACTGAAACAACCCAATCCCCAGAATAACTACACCACTAACCATAATTCCAAGCGCCAAGATCTTTGTAAGTTTCATATACCGCTCCCATTTCTGCCTTAAGTAAAGTATAACAAGGGAACCACACTCAAAAATAGTACTATTTTTCTGCGGAAATAAGAAAAGCGCAAGCTCCTTGGTCAGCCCCGACAAGCGCTGGAGGGCCGACCAGTGAAGTCGCTCCTTGACTTCATTGACAGGACCGAAACTGAAATGTATAGCCGAATGTCCAGAAACGCAGAAACTGGAGACTCCGACAAAGAAGCGCTTTTTGCTTCTGCCGGCGGAGTTGAAGTTTCGGAGTTTCTAGGAGGCGACACTGGACAAGCGCCTCGAGGAGTTAGGAGCCTCAGCTAGACAAGCGACTCGAGGGGATAGGCGCTCGAGCTAGACACTAATCTAAATGCAAAAAATTTATACTTTCTTATTCAGTTAAAAAACCTCCCTTTCTAAAAGAAAAGGAGGTTACTTATTAAACTTGATCACTACCAAAGAAGTTCTTGAATGCCTGCAATGTTGTATCACGGTTCAAAGCTGCGATTGAAGTTATCAATGGAATGCCTTTCGGGCAAGACTGTACGCAGTTCTGTGAGTTACCGCAGTTTGCAAGTCCGCCGTCTCCCATGATTGTTTCAAGACGCTCGCCTTTGTTCAAAGCACCTGTTGGGTGGGCATTGAAGAGACGAACCTGTGATAATGACTGCGGCCCGATGAAATCTGATTTGTCGTTTACATTAGGGCAAGCCTCCAGGCAGACACCGCAAGTCATACACTTGGAAAGTTCATATGCCCACTGACGCTTTTTCTCAGGCATACGTGGACCAGGTCCAAGATCGTAAGTACCATCGATTGGGACCCATGCTTTAACACGCTTCAAAGAATCGAACATGCGGCTGCGGTCAACCTGCAAATCGCGGACAACCGGGAATGTTCTCATCGGCTCGAGCCTGATTGGCTGCTCCAACTGGTCAACCAGCGCAGAACAAGACTGGCGAGGACGTCCGTTAATGACCATGGAACATGCGCCACATACTTCCTCAAGACAGTTCATATCCCATGAAATCGGTGTAGTGGCTTCGCCTTTTGAATTCACTGGATTACGTCGGATTTCCATCAGTGCCGAAATGACGTTCATATTTGGACGATAATCTAATACGAACGTTTCCTCATAAGGGGCTGAATCAGGAGTATCCTGACGGCTGATTACAAAAGTAACAGTTTTATTCTCTGACATGCCTTATTACTCCCCCTTCTTCTTAGAGTAATCGCGCTTACGCGGTTGGATTAATGAAGTATCTACTTCTTCATAATGGAATGCTGGAGCAGAGTTTGCATCAACAAACTTCGCCATCGTTGTTTTCATGAAATCCTCATCATTACGATCAGGGAATTCTGGTTTATAGTGAGCCCCACGGCTTTCGTTACGATTATAAGCACCGATTGTAATAACTCGTGCAAGCTGAAGCATGTTTTGAAGCTGGCGTGTGAATACAGCACCCTGGTTGCTCCATTTTGCAGTATCGTTGATATTGATATTCTTATAGCGCTCCATCAACTCGACGATTTTCTCGTCTGTCTTGAGAAGTCTGTCATTGTAGCGTACAACCGTTACATTGTCAGTCATCCACTCGCCAAGCTCTTTGTGAAGAACATATGCATTTTCAGTGCCATCAAGTGACATGACATTGTCCCACTTTTCCTGTTCCATCATTACAGCATCATCGAATAGAGCCGTAGAAACTGCATCGGAGCTCTTTTCAAGGCCATTAATGTAACGGATCGCATTCGGGCCTGCTACCATACCGCCATAGATTGCTGACAATAAAGAGTTGGCTCCAAGACGGTTCGCACCGTGCTGTGAGTAATCAACCTCACCTGCTGCAAACAATCCAGGAATGTTTGTCATTTGATCATAGTCCACCCATAGTCCACCCATAGAATAGTGAACTGCAGGGAAGATTTTCATAGGAACTTTTCTTGGGTCATCACCCATGAATTTCTCATAGATTTCAATGATACCGCCAAGCTTGATATCAAGCTCTTTAGGATCCTTATGTGAAAGATCAAGATAAACCATGTTCTCGCCGTTGATGCCAAGCTTTTGGCTTACGCACACATCGAAAATTTCTCGTGTTGCGATGTCACGAGGAACAAGGTTTCCATATGCAGGGTACTTCTCTTCAAGGAAGTACCATGGCTTGCCATCCTTATAAGTCCAAACTCTTCCGCCTTCACCGCGGGCAGATTCACTCATCAGGCGGAGTTTGTCATCTCCCGGGATTGCAGTAGGGTGGATTTGGATGAATTCACCGTTAGCGTAATATCCTCCCTGCTGATAAATGATCGCAGCAGCTGAACCCGTATTGATAACTGAGTTCGTAGTTTTACCAAAAATGATACCAGGACCGCCAGTTGCCATGATAACGGCATCAGCAGCAAAGGACTTGATTTCCATTGAAGTAAGGTTTTGCGCTACGACACCGCGGCAAACACCTTCTTCATCCTTGACTATTCCGAGGAATTCCCATCCTTCGTACTTTGTGACCAAACCAGCCACTTCATGGCGGCGTACCTGTTCATCCAAAGCGTATAGAAGCTGTTGTCCAGTTGTCGCACCTGCAAATGCTGTACGGTGGTGCTGTGTACCTCCGAAACGGCGGAAGTCAAGCAATCCTTCAGGTGTACGGTTGAACATTACACCCATACGGTCAAGAAGGTGGATGATCCCCGGTGCTGCTTCAGCCATTGCTTTTACAGGAGGCTGATTCGCAAGGAAGTCACCGCCGTATATTGTATCATCGAAGTGTACCCACGGAGAGTCACCTTCACCTTTTGTATTTACTGCACCGTTGATTCCGCCCTGTGCACAAACAGAGTGGGAACGTTTTACCGGCACAAGAGAAAACAGTTCAACAGGAGTTCCTGTTTCTGCAACTTTTATAGTAGCCATTAAGCCAGCCAAACCACCGCCGACTACGATCACCTTACCTTTACTCATCGTGACTCACTCCCTTAAATCCAAGTCTGTCTTTCATATACGATCAAAAGTAATTCTTTTTCATCATTTAGTCCTTTCACGAAGGGCTTAAACGAATGCCAGGATTGCGCGGACACCTACGATCGAAAGCGCAATGAAAACTCCGATAGTAACATAAGTAGAAATTACTTGTGAACGCGGTGTTACAGTGATACCCCAGCTTACGAAGAATGACCATAATCCATTCGCAAAGTGGAAAGTAGTAGAAATAACACCAATTAAATAGATCCATAGCATAAATGGAGTTGATAGAATCGTCTCCATCATCTGGAAGTTAACGTCTGCACCA
This sequence comes from Mesobacillus subterraneus, assembly GCF_020524355.2. Classification (NCBI taxonomy): domain Bacteria; kingdom Bacillati; phylum Bacillota; class Bacilli; order Caryophanales; family Bacillaceae; genus Mesobacillus; species Mesobacillus subterraneus. Next base: position 833,316 of record NZ_CP129019.1, on the reverse strand, counting down.
AATGCTGCAGCAATACGAGTTTCCCATACATGCCATGCTACGAAAATCAATGTGATGACACCAGAGACACGCTGAAGCATGAACATCCAGTTCCTGAAAAAGCCATATTGGCCTATATTGTTTTTAGCTGTAAAAGCAATATAAAGACCGTAGATTGCATGGAATAATAATGGTAAGAAGATAATGAAAATTTCTAGAAAATACCTGAAAGGCAACTGCTCCATAAAATGTGCTGCGTTATTGAATGATTCTTCTCCCCCTGTAGCAAAATGGTTGACTACAAGGTGCTGCATAAGGAAAAGACCTACTGGAATAACACCCAGTAAAGAATGCAGCCTCCGCCAATAAAACTCTTGTCTACCTGCCATATGTATACCCCCCTTGAAATTTGGCCGTGATGTTCAGGCTTGTCTCCCCATCCCTATTAACCTAACAGATTGATTCAACCCAACATCAAAAAATAAGCATTTCTTACAATTATGTGACATGTTCATTTTACTCCCATCATATTTGAGCGTCAAGAAAACGTATACATAAAAATGCTTATATAAATAAAATTTTTAAAATATATTGATATTGAAAAAATCCCACTTTCTAATTATTTCAACGTATGAAAGAGTATATTAAAATAATACTATTGGCTATCTCACACAGCTGATTTAATTTTCCGGAACAATAATTTTTAGATACTAAAGTTTCGGGTATTGTATAAACATGGAAAAATTTTATAGAAATTCTTATACCAAGCAAAATTTAACAACTTTTAAATTTAATGTTTTCGTGGCATATTGTTTATAATAGAGTGATAGAAAGAGGGGAGAACATGAGCGAAATAACTACTTCTGAGCAAAAAACCGAGAGCGAGCGACTGGCTGTCCCGGCGTTTGGATACGAATTGATCAGGGAATTCCTTCTGCCGGAATTGCTCAGCAAAGATGCGCCAGAAATTATGTATTGGGACGGAAAACGAATTGCCCGAAAGTTTCCATTAGCAACCCTAGAAGAGACCATCCGCTTTTTCGAGGATGCCGGCTGGGGAATACTTACCATCAAAGAAGAATCCCGAAGAGAAATGGTGCTTGAACTGGGCAGCGAGCTAATTTCCTCTCGACTGAAAAACAATCCAAATTGCACATTCCAGCTAGAAGCAGGCTTCATCGCCCAACAAATGGAACAGCAGAAAAACGTGACAGCCGAAACCTTCGAACATCCAAATAAAAAATCATCAAAAATTCTGTTCACGGTCAAATGGGATAAGAATGATTTGATTGATGAGAAGTAATTAATCACTACTGGTTGTAAGTAACTACGTATCGTATCGCATCCATTCAATCTGAGTTCACAGGGCACAGTGAAACCTTTCTGTGCCCTTTACTATGCTTAAAACCCCATTTATGTGCCCGAAATTCTCTGCACTCTCCGATTTCGGGCACATGTTCCTCATTTATGTTACCGAGATTCTCTTCATTCTGCGATTTCGGGCACATGTTCCTCATTTATGTTACCGCGATTCTCCCCACTCTCGGATTTCGGGCACATGTTCCTCATTTATGTTACCGAGATTCTCCGCACTCTCCGATTTCAGGCACATGTTCCTCATTTATGTTACCGAGATTCTCTGCATTCTGGGATTTCGGGCACATGTTCCTCATTTATGTTACCGAGATTCTCCGCACTCTCGGATTTCGGGCACATGTTCCTCATTTATGTTACCGAAATTCTCTGCATTCTCCGATTTCGGGCACATGTTCCTCATTTATGTTACCGAAATTCTCTGCACTCTTCGATTTCGGGCACATGTTCCTCATTTATGTTACCGAAATTCTCTGCACTCTTCGATTTCGGGCACATGTTCCTCATTTATGTTACCGAAATTCTCTGCATTCTCCGATTTCGGGCACATGTTCCTCATTTATGTTACCGAAATTCTCCCCACTCTCGGATTTCGGGCACATGTTCCTCATTTATGTTACCGAGATTCTCCGCACTCTCGGATTTCAGGCACATGTTCCTCATTTATGTTACCGAAATTCTCTGCATTCTGGGATTTCGGGCACATGTTCCTCATTTATGTTACCGAGATTCTCCGCACTCTCGGATTTCGGGCACATGTTCCTCATTTATGTTACCGAAATTCTCTGCATTCTCCGATTTCGGGCACATGTTCCTCATTTATGTTACCGAGATTCTCTGTACTCTCGGATTTCGGGCACATTTTCATTTTTAGGTGGCCGTACACATTGCAATATCACTTTTTCCGGACATGATGATTCAATGGATAAAAAAGCCTTACTCATTTCCACTCTCTTAATTTGTCTTAACCGCTCCTGAATATAGCTCAAATGCTTCATGCAATGATTCTACTGCGTTCACCATTTGTTTTTCATCAACTACGGTCGAGACTTTGATTTCAGATGTGCTGACCATCTTTACCTGGATGCCATTTCCTTCAAGGACTTCGAACATTTTGGCAGCTACACCCGGGTTTGAAACCATTCCTGAACCTACAATCGACACCTTTGCCAGGACGGTCTCGGATTCGACCGCTTGATAGTTTAATGTTTCTTTATTGCGTTCCAATACGTCTAGTACTTCCGGGAGATCGTTACTTTTAATGGAGAACGAGATATTGGCTAACCCTGCTTCTGTACGGCTCTGGACAATGATGTCGACATTTATGTGGTTATGTGCAAGTGTGGTAAATATAGTTGACAGTCCTTTTAATGAAGTACTTACTCCAAGGACTGATACTCTCGTAATCTGATCTTCAAACGCTACACCGCGTACGATTAAATTCTGTTCCAATTCATTCTCCTCCTCGATGATCGTACCTCTTTCTTTTTCCATGCTGGACCTTACTTCAAGTGGTAGCCCATAGTTCTTAGCGAATTCCACTGCACGCGGATGGAGCACACCTGCCCCGAGGTTTGCCAACTCGAGCATTTCATCATAGGAAACAGTCAGCAATTTTCTCGCGCTTTTCACATATCTAGGGTCTGTCGTGAACACGCCAGTCACATCGGTATAGATATCGCATTTATCCGCCTTCAAAGCCGCCGCAAGGGCTACGGCCGTTGTATCTGATCCGCCGCGTCCAAGCGTAGTGATTTCCCCTTCATCGGTCACACCCTGGAATCCCGCTACAATAACCACCTTGCCACTCTCTAAATCATGGGCAATTCTGTCTGAGTCGATATCGACAATCCGGGCGTTTCCGTGTACGGCTTCCGTCTTGATTCCTGCTTGCCAGCCGGTATAGGAAACAGCATCAATGCCATTTTGCTTCAACGCCATGGAATAAAGCGCGATCGTAATTTGCTCTCCCGTTGTCAAAAGCATATCCATCTCTCTCTTTGATGGCGAGCTGGAAATATCATTCGCCATGTCAACAAGATGGTCCGTCGTTTTGCCCATTGCTGATACGACCACGACGACATTGTTGCCATTCTGCAGTTCTTCTGCTGTCCTGCTGGCAGCGTTCCTGATCCTTTCAACGCTGCCTACCGATGTTCCTCCGAATTTCTGTACAATCAATCCCATACGTTTCCCCTGCCTCTTCATTCTTTATTTTGCCTCTAATAGAGTTTCATGGACACGCCGCATATGTATTTTCCCCAAGGACTTTCACATATCTGTTAAAATGCCCTTAAAAACAGAAAAAGCAATGGAAGTGGCTCCCAATGCTTAATTAACGTAGATATACGCTGCAACATGAGATAGCACTCCAAGATGGCAATCTTGACAATCCAGCGTTTATTCAACGAAGGACCAGCGAGAAAATCGATAGGTATTTCCCCACTTCGGCGAACATCCCCTTTCAAAGTCCATCAATGAATCCTACAATTCTCATGACTTTTACTCTTGAAGTTCGCACCTCTATCTACACTTTAATGCTCTAAAGTGATAGTTATATGAAATTTTCATAATTATAGCACACCTAAAAATAGAATGCTACATTAATTCTGTAATTTCTGATATAATTCCTCCGCAACATTAGCTGGAACTCCGGCAGCATTCAGCTCTTCCACAGATGCTTCCCTCATTTTTTTCACCGAACCGAAATGCTTCAGCAGAGCCTTCTTGCGCTTTTCGCCAATTCCCGGAATATCATCAAGCAAGGATTGAAACGCACTTTTGCCTCTTAACTGGCGATGGAAAGTAATCGCGAACCGGTGGACTTCATCCTGGATTCTTTGCAGCAAGTAAAACTCCTGACTGTTCCGCGCCAGTTCGATTACCTGCAGCGGGTTACCATACAGCAGCTGAGAAGTCCTGTGCTTATCATCCTTAGCCAGACCGGCAAGCGGAATATCGAGTCCGAGCTCATTTTCAAGCACATCACGTGCAGACTCGATATGTCCCTTTCCGCCATCTATGATAATCAAATCCGGCAGCGGCAATCCTTCCTTCAAGACCCGTGTATATCTGCGCCTGACGACTTCCCTCATCGATTCATAGTCATCCGGTCCCTTGACCGATTTAATTTTATATTTGCGGTATTCCCTTTTTTCAGGCTTGCCGTCGATGAAAACAATCATCGCTGAAACCGGATCGGTCCCCTGGATATTGGAGTTATCGAAAGACTCAATGCGATGAGGGGTGTAGATACCCATTTGCTTGCCAAGGTTTTCAACAGCGTTAATGGTTCGCTCCTCATCACGCTCAATTAACGAAAATTTTTCTTTGAGGGCGATACTCGCATTCTTGGACGCCAGGTGGACAAGTTCTTTCTTCTTTCCTCTCTGCGGTTTCAGGACTTTCACTTCAAGCAGCCCCTCCGCAAGTTCCAGGTCTACGCCCTCTGGTACCAATACTTCCTTTGGCTTGAAATGCTCATTTTTTGAGTAAAATTGGCCCAGATATGTGAGGATATCTTCTTCAGGTTCATTGTGGATCGGGAACATCGAAACCTCGCGTTCGATCAACTTTCCCTGACGGATAAAAAAGACCTGTACACACATCCAGCCTTTGTCGACTGCATAGCCAAACACATCACGGTCGGTAAAATCAGTCGTCGTCATCTTCTGCTTTTCCATCGTCGCCTCAATATGAGCGATCTTGTCGCGAAATTCCTTGGCACGTTCGAAATCAAGTTCTTCAGCAGCTGCAGCCATTTTTACCGTCAAATCTTCCTTGATTTCTTTATATCCCCCGTTGAGGAAACGAGTAATCTCATCTGTAATCTGCTTATACTCATCTTTGCTTACATCCTTGACACAAGGAGCAAGACACTGCCCCATATGATAATAAAGGCAGACACGGTCAGGTAAAGTAGAACACTTACGGAGCGGATAAATCCTGTCCAGCAGCTTTTTCGTCTCATTCGCCGCCTGTACATTTGGATACGGACCAAAATATTTGCCGCTGTCCTTCTTTACTTTTCTCGTAATGATCAGCTTCGGATGCCGTTCCGCAGTAAGCTTGATGAACGGATATGATTTATCATCCTTAAGCATGATATTATATTTTGGATCATATTTCTTGATCAGGTTGATTTCAAGAAGCAATGCTTCCATATCGGAGGAAGTGACGATATACTCAAAATCTTCAATTTCATTAACAAGACGAAGTGTTTTTCCGTCATGCGACCCTGTAAAATAAGAGCGTACCCTATTCTTCAATACCTTCGCTTTCCCAACGTAAATGATGGTTCCCTGCCTGTCCTTCATCAAATAACATCCTGGCTGTCCAGGGAGAAGAGCAAGCTTATTCCTGATCTGCTCATTCATGCCGTTCACCTCCTGTTACGGTATCCATTTATATAAAATAATTTCGTGATATACTGGATCGAAAATTTCATCTGACGAAAATGTCCTAACCTTCTCCAGTTTCCCTTCAGGATTAAAGCCTTGGGAGCGGAAGCCTTCAACAACACTGTTTGTTAAAAAAATTGTCTTACCTTTATATAATCCCTTATCATGCAGGAAAATCTTATAGGTATAGATTCGTTTATGCGGATAAGGCACGTCCAGATACTGAAGCACCCTCGTTTCTTCCCATGTGTAAAGAACGAATTCCTCTGGTTGCTTTTCCATATAGTTTGCAAGCTGATAGAGAGCTGGCTCGATTGCAGCCTGTTTTTGCACATACCCAGAAGAAATAATGACCTGGGCAATGATAACGACTACTATTAAAAAGCCGGCATACGCTCCTGTCCTTTTTGTGAAAAAGACTGTCAAACCAAGAAATACAATCAATAGCGCCAGCGGCAGTATATGCCGCGGCTTATCAATATTCTGCGCAAAAAGCGCCCATACCCCATAAGCGAGCAGCAGCAAGGTACCGAGTAAAACGCTGCTGTCTTTATAAACTTTGCTTCTAGATGCCTGCAAAAAAATCAATATGCTGATAACTATATATAATACCATCAAAACAGTTGTTCGTGAAAAGATTCCCCACCACAAGATGTTGGTAAATAAGAATGCCTTCAGCCTTGCCCAAATGGACAGTTCATTGGAAACTGAAGTGCCTCCCCATTCCTGGAAATGTCCGCCGGTAAATCCAAAGGCAAGTTCAAGGAAATTACCGAGACCCCCTTCAGAAATGATCAGACCTCCAACCCAGATGAACTGGAACAAAATGGCGATGACCACATATTTGATAACACCACCCAAGGCAATCTCCCGTTTGGCCCATTTTCTATATAAAAGATAAACGAGTCCAATTCCCATAGCCATATAGCTTAGCCTGATTCCCAGTAGGACACTGAATAATAACAGGGGAAGCAGCATCCATTTGCCGGCAGGTCTGGACTCTGCAGCTATGATACTCCAGAAGTACCACCAAAAAGCAGCAAGAGCAGCACCCTCTGACATCGGCTGGTTCACAATGATCAACGGATAACTGGCAGTATAAATGGCAGACGCGATCAGGAAGGCATCCACGCCGGGAACATATTTTCTCGCCAGGAGAAACACTGGAAGAATCGAACTGGCATAAATCAGCACATTAAATAAAACCAATGCCTGATTTGGGGTATCTGCCAAAAAATTGACCAGCATGCCGCCAAAAATAAAATATGGATAGCCGGGAAAATGGGGCTGCATCGCTCGCAGGTCATACCTGTCCATTGCCAGAGTAAAGTCAACTTGGTCCCAGGAGGATACGAATGGATTAAGCGAGCTCAACTGAATTGTGAAAATGTAAAGAATCGCCAGCGAACTCAGTCCAGGAATGATTAATTTGTTGATTTTTTTAGAATTCATCATTTTGCACACCAACTAACTTCCTTTTACGTATGAAAAAAGCACAAGGAATTTCCCTGTACTTTTTCGGAGAGAGGATCATAAAGCCTCAAATAAAATTGATTACTTAACTTGTGGGTTCAAGACTACTTGCTTATTCTCTGCAGCTTTATTTTCAACAGCCTTCACTTTCTTAGGACTGCGTGATGTAGTCAGCAGATAAATGGCTGAAAAGTATCCGATATAGGCAATGACCTCTTCGATTGAAGGCATTGATGAGTATCCAAACAGCGCCTTCAGGAAGATGCCCACATCGCCTGAGATAAGCGGCGCGACGCCGGTGTCACGCAGATAATGCGCATAATCGATCGGGTGTTCAGGCATTAGCCATGTTATGTCGTACACATGGTACATGACGCTGCCGATTATATTGACATCCTGCATCATTGAAATTGCCTGAACAAGCAATCCAGCAGAGATCAGGATGATGAATGCTCCAGTAATTTGGAAGAACGTCTTAAGCTTAACCTTCATCGTACCTTTGAAGAACATGTACGATACCGCAACGGCAATCAGCGTACCAGTGATTGCTCCCCATCCCTGCATGGCAGCACCGATGTTACCACCTGTGATTGCCGCAAAGAAAAAGACCGTTTCAATTCCTTCACGCAAAACGACAAGGAATGAATGGATGACCATACCGACAATATTTCCAGTCGAAATGAACTTGTTCATTTTGCCTTCCATATTGCCTTTAAGATCTTTACTGTGGCTTGCCATCCAGAATACCATCTGGGTTAAGAGCACCGTCGACACAATCATGATCCCTATTTTCAGGTAAATCTCACTGCCCATTGCCGCGAACCCTGTGAATACTACCTGGAACAGGATCGCTACCCCAATGCTTGCAAGGATCGCAAGCGCTGCCCCTAGCCATACATACTTCGTATACTTCGGATTACCTGTTCTCTTTAGGTAGGTTGTGATGATTCCAATGATTAATAACGCTTCCAATACTTCACGAAAAGTAATCAATAATGCTTGAACTTCCATTGCTGATTCTCCCCTCTCCAAGGTGTCATCAAAATTTATTATTTTCTTCTCTTAATACCAATAAAGACAAGTGCACCAATGACCGCGACAATCAGGATCAAAGGGATCCAGTTGCGGATATTCGAACGATCCGTCCAGTCCTTTTTCCCGGTGCCCTCTTGTTCCTCTGTATCTGTAAAATGGCCTACTTCCAGGTTAGGAAGATCGAATTCATCTTGCAATGCTTTCAGGATTTCTTCTTTCTTCTCTTTAAAAATCTTTATGTCAGAAGGTTTCTTCCCGACTCCAAATAGTCCGGGGTTCCCTAGTGCTTCCAGTGCAGCATCAAAGTCAGCTTTTATTTCTTTATCGGCTTCAGGATTACTTGCCTCTACCTTTGAGGAAAGCGCCTGATATGTAGCATAACCTTTTGCCAGCAGCTTCTTTGATGTATCAAATTGATCAAAACTCTTTTCAATACTTTCAAGCCTTCTTGCAACATTCAAGACGAGGAGTTTTTCCATATTCTCAATTGTTGCTTCTTTATCTTCTTCTGCCAAACTTTTCATGATAACTTCCCCTGGCTCTGTTCCCATATGCATATCGATTTCTTCTTTAACCGTTTCAAACAGGGATGTTGCCGCCGAGAAGTTTGGAGGGTCCTCATCCAGTTTCAAAACCATTTCCTTATGGACTTCCGCCACTTTTTCTTCATTTGGATCACCATATGAATAAGCATTGGCAGTCATTGGAATGCTGTTAATGAGAATCAATATCAATGAAAAACAAAAAAATATAGCTTTTTTCATTTTGCTGTTTCCCTCCTACAATGATAATGATAATGATTATCATTATGAATGTCAATCATATTTGATAACCGTCACTTTTTTGTCACTATTTCTACTGTTTTTAGATTGGGATTGACTTTCGCCACCAACCCTGGAGACCGGTCTCGCCATTTCGCGGATCACAGCCGGTACAACATTCGTCATATATTTCTTGAATGAAATGAACGATGTTCCAGTTGTCCTGACCCTGTATTTAATTGGTACTTCTAGCACCCTGAATCCTTTTCTGACGAGATTGAGCGTCAAGACCTGCGCATAGTTGTAATCATGGATGATCTCAGCATGCTCAAGCACTTTTCGTGAAAAAGCCCTCATCCCGGATTGGCCGTCAAACAGCCACTTTCTCAACAACAATGTTTGCAGGAATGTGAAAAAATAGTTCCCCATCCTGCGATGAAATTTCATTCCTTTTATTGTGCCCATAAAGCGGGAACCCATTGTATAATCGGTTTCGCCATTCAGTATCGGCTTAACAATGTCTGGAATTTGCCATGCGGGATATTCACCATCAGCATCAATCATTACACCGACATCGGCTCCCATGCGAAAACATTCCTCAATTCCTTTTCTTACCGCGGCTCCGAGGCCGCGGTTACTTTCAAAGCTTATGATATGGTCAGCACCTGCTTTTTTTGCCTCTGAGACAGTTCCGTCAGTTGAGCCATCATCAATCACTAATACTTCCACAAGATCAGCACCGGCAAAACTGCGTGGGATTTTTCCGATGACTTCACCAATTGATTCTTCTTCGTTGAAAGCCGGCAAAAATACGATAACTTTACTCAATTCAACTCTCATCCTTCTCTGCTTTTATTGCATCCATTAAAACTTTTCCTCTGCTGCTTGATGGATATGGTGCACCCATAAGATAGGAAATTGTGGGAGCCAGGGATACCAGACTATGTTTTTCCTGGACTTTCTTCCCCCTGACAATATGCGGACCATGCATAAAAAATGGAACAAACCGTTCTCCTTCATCCAGGTGTCCGTGCCCGCCGATTCCATCAGCCTGTCCGTGGTCTGCACAGACTACAAGTGTCGTGTTCTCCATTTTCCCTTCTGCTTCAAGCCATTGGACAAAGTCTTTAATCAGAGCGTCAGCTTCTTCAATTTTTTCAATATAGTCATCATAAAGGACGCCTCGGCTATGACCAACTTGATCTGTACCGATCATCTGGACAATGAATAAATCCGGATCCTGTTCGTCCATGATTTTCCGGGCTCTAGCAAGCATGTTTGTGTCTGCCTTATCCTTATGCATGACAGCAGTAACTGTCTCGACATCGCTGCCCATCGCATCAACGAGGTGCGCAATGCCAAGAAGTCTCCCTCTTTTACCCACCTTGCGAAGCGAGTCGAAAATGGTTTCTGTATTGACCCCGAGCTTATAGACCATATTTGATTTAATGCCATGCTCAAATGGATAGGTTCCTGTGAACATTGAACTAAAACAAACCACGGTTCTTGCAGGATACAATGTTTCCATATTCATGTATTCCGTACCATTTTCTTTTAACTGATCGAGAAACGGTGTATTGGCTTCGTAAAAGCGTTCTTTGCGCATTCCATCGATGACGATGACAATGACCTTATCTGACAGGCCATTCTTTGGTACTTCCAGCCCATCCTCCTTCGTATAGCTCTCATACGCCTTGGGCTTCCAGTCAAATAAATATCTGTGAAGAATGAACGCAAAAACGAGTACAAAGCCATAAAACAAGACAATTTCAAGCAGTGGAACACTTGCAGCACCTGCTAATGAAGTGAATGAAAGTTCCCAAACAGAGAGCAGCAGGAATACTTTTGGAAGCTGCTCCTGGGCATTTCCGCTGGTGGAGTCACTATTTTTCAAAACCAGCTTCCAAAATCTCGTGAAGTTCAGCCAGGAAGTACCGATCCTAAGGTGATAATAAAACGTTCCCCAGAAAAAAACTGTAAAGAAGAAGTACAATCCAGCAGCGAAAAGCAGCAGATTAATATTAAGTTCAGGCCAAACAATAATAAAAACGACAAATGGTATCCACAAATAGTTTCTCAAAAATAGTGGAAAATCATAAACAAAATAAAGAATGAATAACGGTAGTACAGTCAAGAGCGCGAGTAAAAACTCTGTGATCCCTGCTGTATTGCCTATTTCTCCGAGATGAAATAATACCATGGTGCCAACTGTAAAAATTGGCGTGAAAGGCTTCCCTTCATTAAGTAAATTCCAGCTTCGGGTCGCGAACTTTTCAAACTTTGAAGCACTTTTCATGATTCGTTGCCCCTTTCTCTAGTCCATTTTTTTAATAAATTCGTCGACACAGGATGAGCAGCCAAGGCAATCCCTCCAACGATGAATGAAAATAAATATTTAAGTCCATGCGTAATCACCGCAGCTGTATATGCGTTTTCTGCGGCTATCCCGTTAGCTCCCAATGCGAAAACCATTGTGGCCTCATAACTGGCAATTCCACCAGGTGTAATCTGAAAAATCTGCCCCGCAACAGTGATACTGTTTACCCAGATAGCCTGTACAAAGCTGATCATGTTCCCCCCACTCCATACAACCCCATAGATCACTGCAGCTTCAAGCATCCAGCTAAAGAGTGTCAACCCAATAATCCAAATTCCCCGCCAACCGGAGAAAGCAGTTTTCATTATAGAAAGCTGTCTGTCAAAAAAAGAGCGGAATTTAAAGTAAACAATGATAATGATTACAAATCCAATTACACCGAGCCATTCAAGCACCGAGCCATTCAAAGGCAGCTCAAGAAAAGCGAGTCCAGCCGCTGCCATAGCAAAGAGGATTGCCGTATCCATTATCCTAAGTACAATTACTGAATTAAATGCTTCATGCCCGGTAATACCAGGCTCCCTTGCTTTCATCACACCTATCCGCGCAAAATCCCCCGCTTTGACGGGCAGGAGATGATTCAGCAGCAAGCTATAAAACAGTCCGTACATGCAGGTTGTAAGTCGTACTCTGTTGCCCAAATAGAGCTTCCAGGCAAATCCTCTTGCCAAAAAAGCGAGGGAATAACTGCTAAAAATAAACAATAGCACTCCAGGACTAGTTGCGATGGCTTTTATTTCGGCGAGGAGCCTGCCTGCATCAAGATATAAAAACGTCATAATCAAAAATAATGTAATCAGCAGAATTGCGATTAGTTTTTTAAAGGTAGTCTTCATACTGCTCAGCCCATGCCACCGTTTTTGAGATTCCGGTTTTAAAATCCACCTCGGGTTCATAGCCAAGCAATTCACGTGCCAGTGATATATCTGCCCATGTCCTATCCACGTCTCCGGCACGATCGACTTCCCGTCTAATCCTCATATCAGGATAGTAGAGCTTGAGCTCGCCCAATAGCTGATCCATCGATACCGGCCTGCCAGACCCGATATTTATAATTGCGCTCTGCTGCAAATTTTGCAATGCAAGGCCAATGCCATTCACAATGTCGCTCACATATGTATAATCCCTGGTGCCACCCTGGCCGAAAATTGTAACCTCTTCCCTGTTCTTTAATTTTTTTATAAAATTGGCAATCGCCATATCAGGTCTTCCCCACGGCCCATATACGGTAAAGAACCGGAGGATTTTGACATGCATGCCATAAAGATGGCCATAAACATGACAAAAAAGATTCAGCTGCATATTTTGAAGCAGCGTAAGGAGAAATAGGCTTGCCATCAGCCATTTCCTCTTTAAATGGTGTATTTTCCATCATTCCATACACTGATGATGAAGAAGCAAAAATGACTTGCTTCACACCTGCCTGCCCCGCTCCTTCGAGTACGTTAACGGTTGCCTTTACATCATAATCTATGTATTCGAGGGGACGTAGGATTGAATATGCAACACCGGGCAATGCAGCGAGGTGCACAATCGCATCAGGAGAGATTTTTTTGATAATGTTGATGGTATCATCGCGGTTGAGAAGATCTGTTGAGTAGAATAGATAATCTCCTGCTTCTTTAATTACTCCAAGATGCTGCCTTTTTCTCTCAACAGAATAATAGGGATGCAAATTATCGATGATCGCCACCTCATGCTGCTCCTTGAGCATTTTGAGTGCAAAATGGCTTCCGATAAAACCCGCTCCCCCAGTGATCAATATTTTCACGATTACACCTCTTCCTTAGCACAAGCCAATTTTACCATAGTATTTACTTCTAAAAGTAAAAACAGAGCCGCATCGCTGCGGCTCTCCATTATTAAAGCAAACCATTTACTGCATTTATAACTGCTTCACCTTTTGCTTTTGCATCTTCAGGCTTATTTTCCGCAATGGCATTATACCATGCCTCTGCATCTGCAAAGACAGCTTGTGTTTTTTCTTCACCTAATTTTTCAGTCATCTGTCCTTGAAGCATTTTCAAGAACATATTCCCTTCCATTGCACCTACTTTTGCTTCTACTTCATTACCTTCTGCAAGCAGGTTCGGTGACTTCTCGTAGTAACCTTTGATTTTACCAGCAATTGTTTTTGCGAATAATGCATTTGTTTCAGCTGCTTTAATTGTAGCCGGATCAGTTGTATTAAGTGTGAAAAGCTTATCTAACTGCGCTGCTGCTGCTTCATCTCCACCGCCAAGTGATCCTTTAATCGCTTGATAGAAGCCCCATGCCTCAGCTTGCATAATGGATAGTTCCTTGGCATCTTTTCCTTCCTTTACTCCTGCTTCAATTTTCTCAGCATAGGATTTTGCAGCTAAATAGTAGCTTCTGTAGATGGACTTATCAGTTACCTGAAGGTAAACCTGGAAGTCTTCAGCGTTTCCTGAGTTCAGTGCTTCTTCCTGTGCTGATAAACCTGAGTTGATATTCTCAACAAGACTTGAATCTCCGCTTAACTCGTAGTACTTATCACGCTTTTCAGCTGTTGGAATGAAAACCTTTTCTGCCAGGTGCTTGATTTGTGCGAATGCAAGATTAGCATCTTCCTTTTTATCATCAGTCAAAGCAGCAACTGCTTCCTTTTGAAGTGCCTTTTGATTTTGATAGAAATAAGATTGAGTTGTCTTATCGATTAATTGTACAGCGATAATCGGTTCCATTTCTCCGCTTTTTCCAGCAGTTAGTGCAGCCTGGATCGCCTGGTCGAATTCAGGATTAAGTTCGGCAATATCCTTTTGAAGACCAGCTTCATATTTTTGTTGGGCAGTATCCCAATTAACTTCCTGGCCTTCTTTTGCTTTTACAAGTTCAGACATCATATCGGAATAAGCAGCAGCTTGTTTTGCTGCATCAGTATCTTCTACATTGACTTCTTTCGTTTCTTCAGTATTTTCCTTATTTTCTTCAGTCTTTCCATCTGTTTCTGCCTGCTTGTTCTCCTCTGGCTTCTCTGCAGAATCATCTCCTCCGCATGCTGCTAAAACTGTGCTTGCCATCAAAAAACTTGCAAAAATTACTTTCAGTTGCTTCTTCTTGTTCATGTTTGTAATCCCCCTATGTAATATGATTCTTTTTTAATTGATAATGATTTTCATTGACAGTTGTTATTATAGTCGAGAATGATTATCACTGTCAACGAACTTTACAATAAAACTTTGACAAACTTGTGAAAAGTTATTTTTCCTCTTATTGACTGAACCCATTCAAAAACTTTAATAGTCTGTGATTGGAAGGCTTTTAGGGGTGATTAGAACACTCTTAATTATCCGAAACAGGTTTGGAATAGCTATCAAAAATTGTATTGTAATATGTTTTTATTTCAGTTCTCTTTTCAATTACACGAACAAAAAGCGCAAGCGCCTCGTTCAGCACCGGCAAGCGCTGGAGGGCCTGACAGTGAAGTCGTTCTTTGACTTCATTGGCAGGACCGAAATCGGAATGTATAGCCGACTGTCCAGAAACGCAGAAACTGGAGACTCCGACAAAGAAGCGCTTTTTGCTTCTGCCAGCGGAGTTGAAGTTTTGGAGTTTCTAGGAGGCGACACTAGACAAGCGTCTCGAGGAGTTAGGAGCCGCAGCCAGACAAGCGACTCGAGCCTCGAGGGGCTAGGCGTTGGAGCTGGATTAAAAAACTACATGTAGTTATACACACTTAAATAATTTTATATTTTCCTTAACACAAAAAATCCCGCCTTTCAAAGAAGGCGGGATTCTTACATTCAATATTAGATATGTTGCTCCAAGCGGCCTGCAAGTGCTTCTTTTGGTTGGAAACCTACTACCTTGTCAACTGGTTGACCATCTTTAAGGACAAGTAGCGTTGGGATGCTCATGATGCCGTATTGTGCAGCAGTTTGCTGATTGTCGTCAACATCAAGCTTTACGATTTTCACTTTGTCGCCCATTTCTGAATCTAGTTCTTCAAGAACAGGAGCGATCATCTTACAAGGTCCGCACCAAGGTGCCCAAAAATCAACAAGCACTAGGCCTGATCCTGTTTCGTTAGCAAAAGTTGCGTCAGTAGCATGTGTAATAGCCATTTAAATGCCTCCTAAAAAAATCTGAATACTAACGTCAGTATATCATCGTTTACCAGTTGACGCTATTTATCTGCTCTTGTTGTAATTTACCCTTATCACATGTGAATATTCCAGTAAATTGTGTTAACAGACAAAGAAAACGGACGTGAGTGACGTCCGTTTCTTGAGCTTAATTATTAAGCATTGACCTTAAGCTTCTTGAATTCTTCAGTAAGCATTGGAATAACTTCGAATAAATCGCCAACGATACCGTAGTCTGCGACTTTAAAGATATTCGCTTCTGGATCTTTGTTAATCGCTACGATTACCTTGGAGTTGGACATGCCTGCAAGGTGCTGGATTGCTCCTGAGATACCGGCAGCGATATACAGGTCTGGAGTTACGACTTTACCTGTCTGGCCGATTTGCAATGAATAGTCACAGTAGTCAGCGTCACATGCACCACGTGAAGCTCCTACTGCTCCGCCAAGAACGTCGGCAAGTTCCTTGAGCGGCTCAAAGCCGTCTTCGCTCTTTACACCGCGCCCGCCTGCTACAACAACTTTGGCTTCGGAAAGGTCTACACCTTCAGTTGCTTTACGGACAACATCCTTAATGATCGTTCTTAAATCTTTAATATCAGCTGAAACAGTTGATACTTCTCCAGATTTCCCTGCATCCTTTTCAAGTGGAGCGATATTGTTCGGACGAATCGTCGCAAACACTAGTCCATCGGTAACAATCTTCTTTTCGAAGGCTTTACCAGAATAGATTGGACGAGTGAAAACAAGATTTCCGCCTGCTTCTTCAACTGCTACTGCATCTGAAATCAAACCTGAACTCAATTTGCTTGCGATTTTAGGAGCAAGGTCCTTTCCAAGTGAAGTATGGTCAAAAATGATACCTTCTGGATTTTCCTGTTCGATTACAGCCATTAATGCTTGTGAAAAGCCATCTGGTGTATATTGTGCAAGCTTGGCTTCTTCTACTGCCACAACTTTATCGGCACCATACTGATATAGGTCGTTTCCTAATGAATTTACAGACTCACCAATCAATACTCCAACTACTTCTCCGCCCTCAGCAACTGTTTTTGCAGCTGCAATCGCTTCGAAAGAAACGTTTCTTAGTTGTCCGTCACGTGCTTCTCCCAATACTAATACTTTTCTCGCCATTTGTTTTTACCTCCTGCTTATTTATTCTTCCTGTATGTCTTAAACGACTTTTGCTTCAGTGTGAAGCAGGTTGACAAGTTCCTTAACCTGATCGGCAAGTTCACCTTGAAGGACTTTTCCTGCCTCTTTTTGCGGAGGAAGATAAATTTCAATTGTCTTTGTCTTAGCTTCTACATCGTCCTCATCCAGATCAAGATCATCAAGCTCAAGCTCATCAAGAGGCTTTTTCTTTGCTTTCATGATTCCCGGAAGAGATGGATAGCGAGGCTCATTCAGGCCTTGCTGTGCAGTTACAAGGACAGGAAGGCTTGTCTCAATGACTTCTGAATCCCCTTCTACGTCCCTAGTAATAGTAGCAGTCGTTCCATTGATTTCTAGTTTAGTAATTGTTGTTACATAAGGCATTCCCAACTGTTCAGCCACACGAGGGCCTACCTGGCCTGATCCGCCATCGATTGCGACATTTCCGCCAAGGATGAGATCAGCTTCCTTATCCTTAAGGTATTCAGCAAGGATTTTTGCAGTTGTGAACTGGTCGCCGTCTTCAAAGTCATCCTCGATATTGATCAATACAGCTTTGTCTGCTCCCATAGCTAAAGCCGTGCGCAGCTGCTTTTCAGTTTCTTCATTGCCTACAGAAACGACAGTAACTTCGCCGCCCTGAGCGTCTCTTACCTGGATTGCTTCCTCAATTGCATATTCATCGTAAGGATTGATGATGAATTCAGCGCCATCTTCATTGATCTTGCCGTTTGCAATCGTGATTTTTTCTTCTGTATCGAATGTCCTTTTCATTAGAACGTAGATATTCATTTGTTCCCCTCCTAAGTATTCAAACATTTTAGCTGTTCTAAAGATTAGAAAAATTTATGATAAAAAAATTTGATGCTAAAAGGTTTGCTTATCTGCCTTTAAAATCCGGCGACCTTTTTTCCAGGAATGCCTTGATTCCCTCCTGGCCGTCTTCTGACAGGAAGACGTCGCCAAAAAGCTTGGCTTCTTCCTTAACTCCATTGTAGAAAGATTCGTGCTTGGAATAGTTCAAGAGTTTAATAGCCGCACCAATGGAGACTGGACTCTTTTTTTGCAATTTTCCCGGCAATCTTGTATGCGTTTTCAAGCAGCTGCTCTTCAGGATAAGCGTGATTGGCCAACCCATATTGGACTGCTTCCTCACCTGTGATTGGGTCACTTGTAAACAGCATCTCTGCCGCTCTTGCAACACCCACGTATCGCGGAAGACGCTGGCTGCCTGCAAACCCTGGAACTAGTCCTAGCTGCAGCTCTGGCAATCCCAATTTCGCGTTTTCAGCTACAAGACGGAAGTGGCAGGCCATTGCAAGCTCAAGCCCTCCGCCCAATGCCGCGCCATGGATAGCAGCGATAATAGGCTTTGGAAAATGCTCCATGCGTTCGAACAAATCCTGACCGTACTCAGCAAGCTTGGCAAAATCTTCGCCCGTTTTGATCGTTGTGAATTCCTTGATATCTGCTCCTGCTGAGAAGAACTTTCCTTCACCATGGATTAAGACAACCCTGACTTCTTCATTCCCTTCGATTTCATCCAAAACCCCTGAAATTTCTTTCAGCAGCCCGGATGCAAGGGCATTAGCCGGTGGACGGGCAATGGTAATTGTTGCAACCCTGTCCTCCTTAGACCATTTGAGATACTCCACATTTTCCCCTCCTTTTACATGAAGGCATATTTCGCATTTAAAATATAACACCTTTTGACGAAATACGCCTGTTAAGTGCCTCTTCCTGTATCCTCGCAGATCATTCTGCCGGAATACTGGTGAGGCCAGATTAAAGGACCGGTTTGGCACCATGGTATCCGCAGCCGTTGATCAGCAGCTGGTGTACCGCTTTTGCCAGGTCAGTAAGATTGTATTTCTGTTCATTCATGACCCATGAAGTCGCAGTTTCATCTACTGTACCAAAAATCATCTGCCTTGCAAGACGCAAATCCAGGGAGCTTGAAAACTCTCCATTCTCTATGCCTTCCAAAATGATTTTGTCGATCAGCATTAAGTAGCCCTTAAGCACCTCGTTGATTTTATGCCGGAGATCCTTATTTGACTGCCTTAGCTCCAGCTGGGTTACAATTGCAAGATGCCGGTCATCAGAAAGAATTTTAAAATGCGTTTCAACCAACATATATAATTTCTCTGTTGCTGTTTGTTTTCCTGCAATTTTCTCTTCAATACTTCCCACGAAGTAACCCATTTTCTCCTGGAACAGAGAAATCAGTATGTCTTCCTTATTCTTGAAATACAAATAAATGGTCCCATCAGCCACTCCAGCCTGCTTTGCTATTTTAGACACTTGCGCCTGGTGGTAGCCGTTTTCTGCGATAATGACCACTGCTGCGTCAATTATTTGCATATATTTCGGCTTGTTTTTCTTCATTTCTTTCACTCCCGCTCCAGGAAAAGCACAAGCAATAAATGCTACAGTGGCACACTCCCGTTTACGATTTTCGTCTGCAATCCTTATTCACTGAATGAATCGTCATTCATATTTTTATAATAGTATTCACTCACATTTCTGTCAAGGAATTGTGTTTCATTTGGACAACCCTTCTTACTCAAAAAGAAAGAGCCGATATTGGGAGCCGGCTTCTAAATTAAGCGTGCTTCTGCTGGTCTTCCTGATTCTTTGCTTTTTCTTCATCAACTAATGCTCTTCTGAGAATTTTACCTACCGCAGTTTTAGGAAGTTCTTTCCTGAATTCATATAATCTTGGAACCTTGTATGCAGCAAGATGTTTGCGGCAATATTCATTCAGATCTTCTTCTGTCGCTTGTGCACCTTCTTTAAGAACAACATATACTTTTACCGTTTCACCCCGATAAGGGTCTGGAATTCCAGCTGCTACAACCTCCTGGATCGATGGATGTTCATATAGGACTTCTTCAATTTCCCGCGGATAAATATTGAAGCCTCCGGCAATGATCATATCTTTCTTCCGGTCGACAATATAAAAATATCCTTCCTCGTCCATATACCCAAGGTCTCCAGTAAGCAGCCATCCATCTTTAAGTGTTTGCTCGGTCTCTTCGGGCTTGTTCCAATACCCCTTCATCACTTGCGGACCTTTGACTGCTATTTCTCCTATTTCACCCGGTGGCAGCGGTTCGCCCGTTTCCATTGACAGGATGATTGAATCTGTATCCGGCCATGGTACTCCAATACTGCCCTTCACACGTATTTTATCCCAAAGGAAATTTGCATGGGTGACTGGCGACGATTCAGTAAGGCCGTACCCTTCAACAAGCTTTCCTCCTGTTATCTCTTCAAACTTCTCCTGGACCTCGGCAGGCAGAGGAGCTGAGCCGCTTATACAGGAATCGATGGAAGACAGGTCATATTTTTTCAGGTCAGGGTGGTTCAGCAAACCGATATAAATTGTTGGTGCTCCTGGAAACAGTGTAGGCTTCTGTTTCTGGATGGTCTTTAATGTTGTTTCAGGATCGAATTTTGGCAATAGAACCATTTTCGAACCTTGCATTACGGATAGGATCAATACAGCTGTCATGCCATAAACATGGAAAAACGGCAGGATTCCAAGAACTGTTTCTTCACCCTCTTTGCATTTGTAAAGCCATGCATTGCTCATCGCCGCATTTGCAACCAGGTTTTTATGAGTCAGCATAACCCCTTTTGGAAACCCTGTTGTTCCGCCCGTATATTGTAATAAAGCCAAGTCTTCTTCAAAATCATAATCGTATTCTTTAATTTTGCCTGCAGGCTGTTTCATAATTTCAGTAAAAAGATGATTCTGCCCTTCATGCTTGACATTTACGATAATGCCATACTGTTTTTTCTGGATGAATGGATAGACAAGGTTTTTAGGGAAAGGAAGATAATCCTTGATAGCGGTTACAATCACATTCTCTAAATCCGTGTTTGCGATGACCTTGGAGACCCTTGGGAATAAAATGTCGAGCGTAATGATTGCTTTCGCTCCAGAGTCCTTCATCTGGTATTCAAGTTCACGTTCCATATAGAGAGGGTTCGTTTGGACGACTATCCCTCCTGCCATCAGGATTGCATAGTAACTGATGATCGACTGAGGAGTGTTCGGGAGCATGATCGCGACCCTATCCCCTTTTTCAATTCCCAGGTCTTGCAAATAGGCAGCCAGTTTTTTCGCATAGTTGTAAACTTGCTTATACGTTAGTTCTTTTCCCATAAAGTGGATTGCCACCTTATCTGGGTATTTCTCAGCAGTCTGCTTCAAATAATCCTGCACCGTTGCTTGCTGAAGATCCAAGTGGGACGGAATTTCTGGAGGGTACTGCGACAGCCATGGCTTTGCTACTTCCATCTTGTTGCCTCCTTATTTAAAATTTTTTGAAAATTCTATCTCTCATTATAATATAATGGCCTTTTTATGACAATTAGAATAGTTTTTTCGTGGTTTATAGGGACAAACTCCTATTTCATATCCTGAGCCTGCTTTAACCTATCACCCTTAAAATGCATGAAAAAACCGCCAATAGAGGCGGTTTTCTTTGCTTTTATACAAAAAACATCATATAAACAATGCCGACTAGCAGAAAAATTCCACATAGAATCAGCAATATTTTGGTCAGTTTTTCCACTCTTTTAGATCCCCCTGTTAAATTCCTGCTCCGATGATATAAGACAGACCGATTGAAATGACCATGGATATCAGTCCTACTGCACGGTTGTCGTTTTCTATTTCTTTATCAATGTTGAACTTTGGTGTCAGGAATTCAAAAATAAAGTATCCAATCAAAAGCAAGACGAAGCCGAAAACTCCCCAGCTGATCATCGTGAGCAGTGAGTCATGCTGATTGATGGAATAACGGAATATATTGGCTACACCGAAGATTTTCCCGCCGGTAGCCATCGCAACGGAAATATTCCCTTTTTTGATTTCTTCCCAGTTTCGGTATTTTGTCACCAGTTCAAAAACAGCCAGGAATACGACGATGCAAAGAATCGATACACTATAATAACCAGCTGTAACTATATATTCATTTTCCCAAAAATGATCCATATCCATTCTCCCCGAAAAGATTTTACCCCAGAGCCTATTATAAAGTGTTGTTACGGGGTTTTACATTATTTTGCATGCGTTATTCTATTTGAATTCTACTACAGTTACACCAGTTCCACCTTCACCTGCGTCTCCAAATCTTATTTTCTTGACTGACCGGTGGTTTCGGAGGTATTCCTGGACTCCCTGCCTTAATGCCCCGGTTCCTTTTCCGTGGATGATATTGACTCTAGGGTAACTGGCAAGCAAAGCATCATCGATATATTTTTCTACTCTCATGAGGGCATCTTCATAACGCTCTCCTCTAAGATCCAGCTCAAGCCCCACGTGAAAGTCCTTGCCTTTCACTATGGTCAATGGTTTGGTTTCTACTGGCTTAGGGGAGTTGATATATTCCATATCTGTTTCTTTCACTTTCATCTTTAGAATACCAATCTGTACTTGCCATTCTTTAGGGTTAACGCGCTCAACAAGATGTCCTTTTTGGTCAAAGGTCAGAACCTTGACCTCATCCCCTGCCTTGAATTCGTGTTTTACAGATTTCGCTTTGCCTCCGCCTTTTTTCACCTGATTCAGTTCAGGGGTTGCCTCGGTCAGGCGTCTTTTGGCGTCGATTAATTCATGCTCTTTGATCTCTGCACCTTTATCGAGACGCAGCTTCCGAAGGTCACGGATGATTTCTTCCGCTTCTTCTTTCGCTTTTTCCAAGATTGACGCAGCCTTTTCTTTTGCCTTTTCGGCTAGTTCATCTTTTTTTCTGATAATACTCTGCCGTCTGCTTTTGCAAATCCTCATGCAAATGTTCTGCATCTTTCAACAGCTGGTGTGCTTCTTCACGGTCTCTCTCTGCCTGCTTACGGCTAGACTCAAGGGAAGCAATCATGTTTTCGACTTCATTGCTGTCCGCGCTGATATAAGATCTCGCAGTAGTAATGACAGATTCTTTCAACCCTAATCTCTTGGAAATTTCAAAAGCATTGCTTCGGCCAGGTACACCAATCAATAGTTTATAAGTCGGGCTCAATGTTTCCACATCGAATTCTACACTTGCATTGGAGACGCCTTCCCGATTGTATCCATAGGCCTTAGCTCTGGATAGTGGGTTGTCGCAATCACTCTTGCTCCTCGCTGATATACTTCATCCAATATCGAGATGGCCAGTGCTGCTCCTTCCTGAGGATCAGTACCGGCACCAAGCTCATCAAATAGCACAAGGCTATTGTGGTCAACCTTTTCAAGGATTTCTACGATATTGACCATATGAGATGAAAAAGTACTCAAACTTTGCTCAATCGACTGTTCGTCGCCAATATCGGCATAAACTGACCCGAATACAGCCACTTCTGACCCGTCCAGTGCGGGAATCTGCAATCCTGCCTGGTCCATTAGCGTACAAAGTCCGACTGTCTTCAAAGTAACAGTTTTACCCCCAGTATTCGGACCGGTGATGACGATCGTCGTATAATCACTCCCTAGAGTGACACTGTTAGGAACAACCTCATCCATCGCAATAAGTGGATGTCTTGCCTGGAAGAGATTGATGCGACCCTCATCATTGACGATAGGCTTTGAACCCTTAATTTTGCTCCCATATCGAGCCTTCGCAAACATGAAATCAAGCTCGCCCATAATGCTGACGATTTGCAATAGCTCATCATGATGGTCGGCAGTAAGTGCAGATAGCTCTGAAAGGATTCTTTCGATTTCCTGCTGCTCTTTTACCCGGATGCCCTGAAGTTCATTATTTAGCTGGACAACAGATTGTGGCTCAATGAACAGAGTCTGCCCGGATGAACTTTGATCATGGATGATACCACCATAATGCGAGCGATATTCCTGTTTTACAGGAATGACAAATCGATCATTCCTGATGGTAATGATAGCATCCGAGAGCATTTTTGAGGCGTTGGATGAGCGAATCATGCTTTCCAATTTTTCACGCACTCTTGCTTCTCGCGTTCGCATCTGCTGCCTGAGTGACCTTAGTGCTTCACTTGCACTGTCAAGAACCTCTCCGCCTTCATCGATTGAATTCCTGATCGATTCTTCCAAATTAGCAAGGACGATGATTCCCTCTGTATAGCTCAGTAAAATGGGAACCTCGGTAACTTCCTGCAAATCATCAACAAATCGTTTCATCTGCCTGCTGGCATGTACAGTGCTAGCCACCTGAACCAGCTCAATTGGACTGAGCATGCCTCCGATTTGCGCCCTTTTCACATGCGGCCTTATATCATGAATACCGCCTAATGGAACATTTCCTTTAAGTCTTAGAACCTTCGCTGCTTCATCTGTTTCTTCCTGTAAACGGGACACTTCCGAAAAATCTACAGAAGGCATTAACGCAATTGCTTTTCCCCGTCCCAATGAGGATGAGACATGTTCGATCAGCTGGTTCCTGATTTTATCAAATTCAAGTGTTTTCAAAACTCGCTGCTGCACAAAAATTTCCTCCTTCTTAGAAAAGCGGAAGCGCCTTGGTCAGCCCCGACAAGCGCTGGAGGGCCGGCCAGTGAAGTCGCTCTTTGACTTCATTGGACGGACCGAAATCGAAAAGTATAGCCGACTGCCCAGAAACGCAGAAACTGGAGACTCCGACAAAGAAGCGCTCTTTGCTGCCGGCGGAGTTGAAGTTTCGGAGTTTCTAGGAGGCGACACTAGACAAACGACTCGAGGGGCTAGGCGCTGGAGCTAGACATTTCTTCAAGAGAATACTTTCTCATCTTGTTTAAAGTCCCTTTATTCATTGCGCCCGTGCAGAAAATCAAGCAAATCATTAAGATCCATTGCATTCAGGACGGATGATTCCTTGATCCAGCCTTTTCTGGCGGCTGTTACGCCTATTTCCATATGTTCAAGTGTATCCACTTTATGTGCGTCCGTATTAATGACAAGCTTGACACCTTCATCCTGTGCTTTCCTTAAATACTCTGATGCCAGGTCAAGTCTGTTTGGATTCGCATTCAACTCAAGGGCTGTATTCGTTTCTTTTGCCAGCTTGATCAGCATATCGATATCAACTGAATAGCCATCACGACGGCCAATCAGCCGGCCAGTTGGATGTGCGATAATATCAACATGAGCATTTACCAGAGCAGTCTTCAAACGGTTCATGATCTTTTCTGTTGATTGGGAGAATGAAGAATGGATAGACGCAATGACCAAGTCCAGGTCTGCAAGCAGATCATCTTCAAAATCCAATGAACCATCTGGTAAAATATCCATTTCAATACCTGTCAAAATCGTGAAATCTTCGAATTTCTTGTTCAGTTCCTTCACTTCTTCAATTTGCTTCCGCAGGCGTTCCGGCGTTAAACCGTTCGCTACCTTCAAATACTGGGAATGATCTGTGATCGCCATATATTTATAGCCTCTCGCGATACACTCCCTTGCCATTTCCTCGATTGAATGGCCGCCATCGCTCCACGTTGAATGCATGTGAAGATCGCCTTTAATGTCTTCCAATGTAATGAGTTTCAAATCTTCTTTATATACCTCAACTTCCGACCCGTCTTCCCTTAACTCAGGTGGAATGAAAGGAAGGCCAAATACTCATAAAATTCCTCCTCAGACTTGAATGTGGTGACTTCACCTGTCTCTACATTCTCTACACCATATTCGCTGATCTTCTCTCCTTTTTCCTTCGCAAGCTGCCGCATTCTTACATTATGATCTTTTGAACCAGTGAAGTGATGGAGGGCAGTTGCGAATTCTTCAGGATCAACAAGGCGGAAGTCTACGTTCACATCATAATCCAGGCCAAGTGTGACAGAAACCTTCGTGTCTCCAGCTGCGATGATTTCTTTTATTTTCGGCAGTTTGACCAGCTCGTCCTTCACCGCCAATGGATTTTTTGAAGCAATGATGAAATCTAAATCCTTGATCGTCTCTCTCATTCTGCGCAAGCTTCCTGCTTTTGAAAATTGTTCGATTTCCTCTATCTCTTGAAGATATGATTCAATTAATTCCGCAACCGGAAGCATGTATGCAAGCGGCAGCCTTTCCGGCCTTGTGCCAAAGTTTTCAATTGCCGCAAGAATCTTTTCTTCACTCTTTTTCCCAAAGCCTGCAAGGTCACGAATTTCACCTGACTTCGCAGCCTCCTCCAAGTCGTGGATGCTTTCTACTCCCAGTTCCTTGTAAAGCTTGGCTATCTTTTTCCCGCCCATTCCGGGCAGCTGCAAGAGTGGGATCAGCCCGTTCGGTACTTCTTCCTGCAATTCCTTCAGCTCAGTTGATTGCCCTGTCTCCATGAATTCCTGTATGACTCCCGCTGTTCCTTTGCCGATTCCTTTAAGTTCAGTCAACTCGCCGATTTCTGACATACTGCGCTCATCTCCCTCAAGAGCAGCCGCAGCCTTGCGGAATGCAGAGACTTTAAATGGGTTTTCACCTTTCAATTCCATATATATAGCGATCGTTTCAAGTAATTGCACAATATCTTTTTTATTTACTGACATTATGTCCACCTGCCTTATTAAATTCCCGACCGGATGACCCGACCTAGTCATTGTCTTCTATTTTATAGAAAACAAGTCCTACTGTGAAATTAAATGAAAATAATACGATGATAATTTATAAACAGCCCGAATATGTACTGGCTTTATAGTATAAGATATTGCTGCACTTTTCAGCCTTACCCTAAAATAGAACCGCGGGGAATCAATAAAAAGAAAAAACTTCTCCGCAACAGAGAAGTTATGCAGCCGTGTATTCAATCCAAAGTTGTTTAACTTGCTGGGAAAATACTGGGGTATTTTTTATGATGTTTTCGGCTAGAATTGAATCGTTCAGCGGTCCCTGGATCGCCTGGATCGGCAATAAAGCAGCAATGTAGAGAACAATAAACAAAAGAAGGTACACTTCAACAAAACCAAGGAATCCTCCTGCAAAGACATTCAATTGCTTCAGGATTGGCAGGTGAGCCACAAAATCGAGCATTGAACCGATGATCTGGAGCAGGATTTTCACTGCGAAGAAGATGGCAGCGAATGCAATCGCCCGATAATACGCATCTTCTAAATTGGCATTCTCGAATATGAGATTTAACGTTGAATTGCTGCCAAGGTTTGGATATGGAATCCATAGAGTCAGCTTTGGCGCCAGTTTGTCATAATATATGTACGCAACGATAAAGGCAGCGATGAATCCAGCCAGATGGATGGTTTGCAGGATGAACCCCCTCTTCAATCCTACGATGAAGCCAATAACCAATATAGCTAATACAGCAAGATCAAGCATTCATTTTTCAGTCCTTTAACCTTTTAATTTCCGCTTCGAGCGATTCAACACGATCTTTCATTTTTATGTAATCATTAACGGCATTCACAGCAGTTAATACAGCTAATTTACTAGTATCAAGTGAAGGATTCGCTGAGCCGATCTCACGCATTTTATCGTCTACCATCGAGGCAATGAGCCGGATATGGCTGGTGCTTTCTGTGCCGACAATCGTATATTGCTGTCCGTATATATCGACAGTCGACTTATTTTTTTTTGTGTCTGACAACATTTATGCCCCCATTCATAAGAATCCTATTTTATACTATAACATGAACGTAAAACGCTGGGAAGTATTTGCCTGTCAGATCTATAAGAATTTTGGAAGAATATGTCTAACTTTGAAAACGTAGAACAGGGAGTGTATAGCAATGGGAAACAGTGTCCTTCAAAAAAGTCCGGAAGAAATCAAAAAGATGAAAGAGTACTACAGTAAGTATCTTATTGATAAGCTTCCACCTGGCAGCATCTTTGCCGCCAAAACACCTTCCTGCGCAATCACTGCCTACAAATCAGGAAAAGTATTGTTCCAGGGAAGAGATGGAGAGACCGAGGCAGCAAGATGGGGAACCGCATTGATGCCTTCTGGTAAAAAAGCCGCTGCACCAACTCCTGGCTCCCATTTACCAAAGAATATTGGCGAGATTTCCATCATCGGTTCAGATGAAGTGGGCACGGGTGATTATTTCGGCCCGATCACAGTTGTTGCAGCCTATGTCAGGCAGCAGGACATCCCAGTATTGAAGGAGCTCGGTGTCCAGGATTCAAAGAACCTCAAGGATGATAAAATCATCGAAATTGCCAAGCAACTCGTAACCTTTTTACCTTACAGCCTGATGACACTGCATAATGAAAAGTACAACCAAATGCAGATGACAGGCATGTCGCAGGGCAAGCTGAAAGCCCTTTTGCATAACCAGGCAATCAACCATGTTCTAGAAAAAATCGCACCTGAAAAACCAGAAGCCATTTTGATCGATGAATTTGCAAAAGAGCAGATTTATTACGCCCATTTGAAAGGTCAAAAGAAGATTATCAGGGAAAATGTTTTGTTCAGCACAAAAGCAGAAGGAATTCATCTGGGAGTGGCTGCAGCGTCGATGATCGCCCGCTACGCGTTTGTCCGCCATTTCGAGAACCTCAGCAAACGCGCGGGATTCACCATACCAAAAGGTGCTGGCGCAGCAGTTGATAAAGCAGCTGCCAGGCTCATCATGGACAAAGGTATCGATGTACTGCCAGAATACGTCAAACTTCATTTTGCCAATACGGAAAAGGCGAAGAAGATTGCGAGGGTATAAACAATTGAACCATATGAAAAAGGCAGCCGGCGGGCTGCCTTTTTTTACATTTATCCTCTTAATACTGCTCCAGCTTTTTCTTCAAGAGCTGCAAGGACTTTATTGTGTGCTTTTGCAATGTCTTCGTCTGTCAGTGTTTTTTCTGGATCGAAGTATTTCAGTGAGAACGCAAGGGATTTCTTGCCTTGTTCCATCTTTTCTCCTTCGTACAGGTCAAAAACATGCACTTCTTTTAATAATGATCCCCCGGCTTCTGTGATAATCTTCTCCAGATCACCGGCAGCAGTTGCTTTTTCAACAACAAGCGCAATATCCCTTGAGATCGACGGGAAGCGAGGGATTGCTGTGTACTGAAGCGGTGCTGTTTCTGCTTCCAATAAAGACTTAAGCGACAGTTCGAATACATAAGTTTCTTTCAGATCGAGTGATTTTTGCATGGTTGGATGAACCTGGCCGATGAAGCCGATAACATTGCCATTCAGCAAAATTTCAGCCGTGCGTCCAGGGTGCAACCCATCAAGCTCAGCCTTCACGAAATCTAACTGGCTTTCAAGTCCCAGCTTTGCAAATAACCCTTCAACGATTCCTTTAAGGACGAAGAAGTCAACAGGCTTCTTCTCCCCTTGCCAAGGATGGCTTTCCCATAGGCCAGTTACCGCGGCAGCTAGATGTTCGCGTTCTTCAGGCAGGTCTTCATTGCTGTTTTTCAGGAAGACAGCCCCCGTTTCATAAACAGCGAAACTTTCAGTCTGACGAGCGATATTATATTTCAATACTTCAAGAAGTTGAGGTACGATACTTAAGCGCAGCAAGCTGCGGTCTTCGCTCATTGGCATCGCCAGTTCAACAGGCTCGCGCTGATCCAATGCGTACTGTGTAGCTTTTTCCGCGCTTGTAAGGGAATACGTGACTGCCTGATAAAGTCCTGCACCTTCCATGTAGCGACGGACAAGTCGGCGCTTTTTCTGATACTCCGATAAATGTCCTGGTGTCGATGGGCCTACAGGAAGTGTTGTTGGCAAGTTATCATAACCAAACAAACGGCCAACTTCTTCTATAAGATCCTCTTCAATCGTGATGTCACCGCGTCGGCTAGGTACTGTTACTGTGATGGTGTCATTATCAACAGATGTTCCGAACTTCAGAGAGGCAAAAATGTCCTCAACCTGCACCATTACGAGGTCAGTTCCCAGAACTTTATTGATTTTTCCAAGTGTAGTTGAAACAACAGCTGGCTTAACTTCGAGTGAATTTGCCTCGACAACGCCTCCAAGAAGTTCTCCGCCAGCTAACTGAATCATTAATTCAGCTGCACGTTCTGCAGCTGGTCGAACTCTTTCAGGATCCACACCTTTTTCGTAGCGTGAGCTTGCTTCACTTCTTAATCCATGGTCCTTGGATGCCTTTCGGATGGCACCGCCTGTAAAATAAGCGGATTCAAGCAGGACAGTCGTTGTATCATTGCCTACCTCGGAATTCGCTCCGCCCATAACACCCGCAAGCGCCACAGGCTCAGTTCCGTTCGTGATGACAAGATGGTCTGGAGTCAATGTACGCTTAACATCATCAAGCGTTTCAATCACTTCGCCATCTTTTGCACGGCGGACAAGGATTTCTTTTGAGCCTAGCTTATCGTAATCGAATGCGTGAAGCGGTTGTCCGTACTCCAAAAGAATAAAGTTCGTGATATCAACTACATTATTGTGAGGACGGATGCCAGCAGCCATCAACCTTGTTTGAAGCCAGACCGGTGATGGACCAACCTTTACATTTTTGACTACTTTGGCAACGTAGAGGGGATTATCTTCTTTTGCCTCTACCGTTACGTTAATATAGTCGCTTGCCTGTTCCGAAGAAGTCTTAGGCTGTGGATTGGGAAGCTTGACATCCTTTCCAAGGATTGCCCCCACTTCATATGCTACACCAAGCATACTCATCGCATCAGCACGGTTTGGCGTCAAGCCCAGCTCAAGGATCTCGTCATCCCTGTTAAGGACTTCTAGCGCATCCTGACCAATTTCTGTTTCCGGAGTGAAGTTAAAAATCCCCTCAGCATACTCTTTTGGTGCCAGCTTTCCTTCGATTCCAAGCTCCTGAAGCGAGCAGATCATCCCGTGGGATTCTTCGCCGCGCAGTTTCGCTTTCTTAATCTTGAAGTTGCCAGGAAGTACGGCTCCAACTGTTGCAACAGCAACCTTCTGTCCTTTGCCGACATTTGGAGCGCCACAGATGATTTGAACCGGTTCACCGTTGCCAAGATCAACTAGTGTTTTGTTCAATTTTTCTGCATTCGGATGCTTTTCGCATTCAAGCACATGGCCAACCACTATTCCACTCATGCCCTCGTTTAACTTTTCTACACCTTCAACCTCTATGCCGCTCTTCGTGATTTTTTCAGCAAGCTCTTCAGCAGATACGCCTTCCAAATCGATATATTCCTGCAGCCATTTATATGATACCAACATGGTTTTACCCTCCTAATCCTTATTCTTCAACTGAAAATTGCTTCAAGAAACGGACATCGTTTGTATAGAAATGTCGGATGTCATCGACTCCATATTTAAGCATCGCAATACGTTCAGGTCCCATTCCAAATGCGAATCCAGTGTATTTCTTCGAATCATATCCTGCCATTTCGAGAACATTCGGGTGGACCATCCCTGCTCCAAGAATCTCGATCCAGCCAGTTCTTTTACATACGCTGCAGCCTGCTCCCCCGCAAATTTTACAAGAGATATCCATTTCGACTGATGGCTCAGTGAAAGGGAAGAAGCTAGGGCGCAGTCGGATTTCACGATCATCACCGAACATCTTCTTTGCAAAAACTTCAAGTGTTCCTTTCAAATCGCTCATTCTTACATTCTCATCGATGACAAGCCCTTCAATTTGCATGAACTGATGTGAGTGTGTTGCATCGTCGTTATCACGGCGATAAACCTTGCCCGGGCAGATGATTTTTACAGGACCCTTGCCCTGGTGCTTTTCCATCGTCCTTGCCTGAACAGGAGATGTATGTGTGCGCATCAATGTCTCTTCTGTAATGTAGAAAGAATCCTGCATATCACGAGCGGGATGTCCCTTCGGAAGATTCAGCGCTTCAAAGTTATAATAGTCCTTTTCAACTTCAGGTCCTTCTTCGACTGTGTAGCCCATGCCGATGAAAAGGTCTTCGATTTCTTCAATGATGCTTGTAAGAGGATGATGGCTGCCAGTTTTAACAGGTCTTCCAGGAAGAGTCACGTCGATTTGCTCAGCTGCCAATTGTTTTTGGACCGCTGCTTCCTCAAGTTCCTTCTGCTTAACCTCAATCTGGCCTGAAATCGCATCACGGACTTCATTAGCCAGAGCACCCATTTTCAGCCTTTCTTCTGCTGATAACTTTCCCATTCCCTTTAGTACTTCTGTGATTGGACCCTTTTTTCCAAGATAGGAAACGCGGACATCATTCAATTCTTTAAGGTCAGCTGCTGCTGCGACTTTTTCAAGTGCCTCAGCCTGCAGTTCTTTCAAACGATCCTGCATTGGTAAATCCTCCTTCATATTCTTCTTTTTTGAACACAAAAAGACCTCATCCCTGATAAAGGGACGAGGTCTGAGGTTTCGCGGTACCACCCTTTTTAACAGGCAATACAGTTATGTATTACATGTTCGCTTCATTGAGATAACGGCTTTGTGCCGATGCATCTTTACGCTTCTAAAAAGCGGTCCCGATGCCAACTCAGGAGGTGAACTTCGCTTGTCTGATCCATAAAAATGCTCCCAGTCATCGGCATTTTCTCCCTGGATAGCCACTTCAAGCTACTTTTCTCCGTCATCGTTTTTATAATATTATTTTTGCTGTTTATTATATTATAATCTTGGCGCAGTATCAAATGGTTTTAGAGCCTATTTTGCTGTTTTTAAATAATATAGCAAAATCCCTGCCGCGACAGCGACATTCAGTGATTCACTTTTACCGTATATCGGGATATAAAGGTTTTTTGTTGTTTTTGCCAGAAGATCTTTGTTTACACCGCTTCCTTCATTTCCTACAAGCAGTGCGAAGGTTTCCCCCTTTTCAGCCTCGGTAAAAACAACACCATTTTCAAGGGCCGTTCCATAAACCGGGATGTTTTCAGCTTGAAGCTTGTTCATCCACTGTGAAAGGTCGCCACTTAAAACCGGCAAATGGAAATGGCTTCCCTGCGCAGAGCGCAATACCTTGGGATTGTAAATGTCGACACTGCCCTTCCCTACAATGACAGCATCAATTCCGGCCGCATCAGCCGTCCGAATCATCGTGCCAAGGTTACCCGGATCCTGGACGGAATCGATCAGCAAAAATCTTTTTCCATTTGTTTCTGAGTTCTTAGGCTGCTGGCATACAGCAAATATACCCTGAGTTGTCTCCGTGTCAGCAAGCTGCCTGCTGATTTCATCCGTTACAACCGTAACAGGAATGGAACCGTAATCCAGTCCATGCGGCAATTCGGTTTTTTCACTTAAAATGATTTCCTCAACATTTTCTTTTTGCATAAGCGCTTCTTCAACTAAATGGAAGCCCTCGACAAGGAACATACCGGATTTGTCGCGTTCCTTTCGCGTCAATAATTTCTTCCATTGCTTCACTTGCGGATTTTTATCAGATTGAATGTACTTCAACTCTGGCTCTCCTTTGTTTTGTCTTGTTCAATTTTACTATTATAGCTCAAAACAGATACATAATAAAACCAAAATTGTTCATCCTATAACCATCTTGGCAATTTGAAAGGAGTTTAAGCAAAGGATGAACTTAAACCTTAGGAATGCTGTCATTACTAATGTAGCAGGAAATTCACAGGACGAGCTTAAAGATACAATCGTCGACGCCATTCAAAACGGCGAGGAAAAAATGCTTCCCGGACTTGGAGTTTTGTTCGAAGTCATCTGGCAGAACGCCTCAGAGGAAGAAAAGCAGGAAATGCTGAACGCATTGGAAGATGGATTAAAAGGAAAGCAATAAACACGAAAGAACTCCTCCACTTTGAGGAGTTTTTTTGTGCTTAAGCACGATTTTTGCAGGGGAGCTTATGGAAAAAAAAGTCCAGAAACCCAGTTTTCACTGATTTCTGGACTTACTTAATTACTCGAATGTAATCTTTTCAACTGTTTCTTTATCTAGACGCTTGATGACTTCTACAATCAGCTTTACAGCATTTTCGTAGTCGTCGCGGTGAAGCATCGCTGCGTGTGAGTGGATGTAGCGTGTCGCAATTGTGATGGACAGCGCTGGTACACCTCGGTGTGTCAGATGGATAGCACCAGAGTCTGTTCCTCCGCCTGCAACTGCATCGAACTGATATGGAATGTTCAATTCATCAGCCAGGTCTGTCACAAAATCACGAAGTCCCTTGTGGGATACCATCGATGCGTCATAGATGATGATCTGTGGTCCGTCACCCATTTTGCTAAGCGCTTCTTTTTCAGTAACGCCTGGAGTATCTCCAGCAATCCCGACATCAACGCCGAAAGCGATGTCAGGCTGGATCATTTGAGCAGAAGTTTTCGCGCCGCGAAGGCCAACTTCTTCCTGAACTGTTCCAACTCCGTATACAACGTTTGGATGTTCTGCATCTTTAAGCCCCTTAAGGACATCGATTGCAATGGCGCAGCCGATGCGGTTATCCCATGCTTTAGCAAGAAGCATTTTCTCATTATTCATAACAGTGAATTCGAAGTAAGGAACAACCATGTCCCCAGGAGTGACTCCCCATTCCTTCACTTCGTCACGGCTTGAAGCACCAATATCGATGAACATATCCTTGATATCAACTGGCTTTTTTCGTGCTTCTGGAGGAAGGATGTGAGGCGGTTTAGAACCGATTACCCCAGTGATTTCCCCTTTGCGTGTAACGATTGTCACGCGTTGTGCAAGCATAACCTGGCTCCACCAGCCACCGACTGTCTGGAAGCGGATGAATCCTTTGTCATCGATGCTTGTCACCATGAAGCCAACTTCGTCAAGATGGCCGGCAACCATGATCTTCGGTCCATTCTCATTGCCGACTTTCTTGGCAACCAGACTGCCAAGGCCGTCCGTAGTCACTTCATCAGCGAATGGAGTTATGTATTTCTTCATTACTTCTCTTGGCTCACGCTCATTGCCGGGAATGCCTTTGGCATCGGTTAAATCTTTTAGCATTGTTAAAGTTTCATCTAATTTCGCCATTATTTCGACTCCCTTAATATGTAGTTTCCAAACCTATTATACTAGACATGCGGGGTATTGTACAAAAAATTCTGCCTAATAGCCTTTTTGCTGCCTATCATAATTTACTTCATTTTTCTTAATATATGCCTGTTCAATTTGATCCTCGTTCAAACCGAGCAACTGGGCAAGCTTCAGGTAGCCTTGGAATAATTGGACATAATCTTCTTTGCTGCGGCTGTTCCTGAATTCCTGGGCGTACTCGTAAATAGCAAGGAACTGCTTGGTAGCGTCAAACTCATCCAGTTGGCTTTGCATGATTGTCTCCAGGTCCTCAAAACCACACTCAATCCCCAAGGACAATATAAAATGAACTCCATCAACAAACTCCTCGAGGATGACATCTCTTTCGGAGGCAGGCTTCACACTCCAAAACTTGAAACATCTAGTCTCGTTAGCAAGTTCGCCAATTTCAACAAGCAGCGAGAGGACCTTTCGATCAAATAAATCTTCATTTTCAAGACCATGTTGCGATTCAATATGACTATCGAGTGCTTTTTGCATTTTAAAAAGGGTTGTTGTGTTCATTTTTCAGCTCCATCTTATGAATTTGTTGACTAAATGATTAAGTTTCTGACTTCGGACAGCTTTCTCGCGCTTTCCTTCAATCCTGTCCGAACTTACTCTGACTTCGGACAACTTTCTCGCCTTTTCCAAACCTGTCCGAACTTGACCTGACTTCAGACATCGACTTTCTTCTGATTCACCCAAAATCTGTCCGAATCGCCAAATCTCATTCTTCATCCTAAAAAAAGTATAAATCAATTATAAAATTGTTGAAACTATTTACAATCTCATACGTAAATAAGGAAAGTTCG
This sequence comes from Mesobacillus subterraneus, assembly GCF_020524355.2. Lineage (NCBI taxonomy): Bacteria > Bacillati > Bacillota > Bacilli > Caryophanales > Bacillaceae > Mesobacillus > Mesobacillus subterraneus. The sequence goes on along the minus strand of NZ_CP129019.1, from coordinate 798,024 downwards.
CATTGGAGGGGCAGTCATGATTCTGCTTTTACGTCTTATTTTCTTACTGTTATTCATTTTTCTAATATACAGCGCGGTGAAGTATTTATTCCACCCAAAAAGGAAACTGGAGCTTGCTCATGAGCAGAAGCGTTTTTTCTTATTGGATGATGCAGACAATGTCCGCAAGAATTTCTTATTAACATATAAGGGTGTTTTATTTGAGGGCGAAAAGTATTTAGGTACAACTCCGTCTGCTTTTGAGGTCGTTTCCATTTTCATTTGGCCTAAGAAGACGTCAGCATTAAAAGGGCTCGTCCTGGAGGATTTCCAATTCATAGAACGGAAAATCCGTGAGAGCTATCCTGTGGCAAAAATCGACTGGAAAAGCCCGATTAAGGAGTTCATGGCAACTCATGACCAGGATGATGAGATATAAAATGAAAAAGGCGTCCGGAAAATTTCCGGACGCCTTTTTCTTATGTTGTTCTATCAAAAAATTCATGCCATTTAATGAACGTAATTTTCTCACGCAGCAAATAGGCCAACAGCAAAAATATAATCATCAGAAACAGCCCTGTCAGTGAGCCGAATTCTCCGATATACTCCCCGAATATCGTATAAAAGATGACGAATGGAATATTCGCGAGAAATGAAGCAAACATAAAGTCTTTAAAACTACTTTTCCGCTCGTAAAGGCAAAAGCTTAGCAGCTGGTAATGAATCACCGGCACAAGTCTTAACAGCGCGACCTGGGGAACGTTCAGATTCCTGAAGCGCCCTACCAGCCTTTTTTTCAGCCTGCTTAACTTGTTCATCATTTCTGGAATCTGTCTCATTAAAAAGTAGAATAAGATACTTGCTCCTGACAAACCGAGCAGTGAGTATACGATTCCCAGTACAACCCCGAACATTAAACCTCCAGCGATACAGACAACGGCAGGAGGTATGAATACAAATTGCCGGAAGACATGAAACAATATAAACAATACTGGTGCATACCAGCCTCCAGATTCCATAATGATCAGCAGCATTGACCACGCATCATCCATTCTTGTCACCTGCCTGCTTAATCTTTGTTGCTTCTAGCTTATAGAATCATACAAGCTGTTATGCCAAAAGCTTAAATAAATATGTAAAAATACCAATCTCTATTATAGCAAGGAGCGGCAACCCATATTTAAACTGAGCATGCTTCGTCTTATGCCTGTAATGCTTCATACCAGCAGTTGCCCCGATTGCTCCTCCCAAAAAAGCAACATTCCATAGTGTTTTTTCGCTTATTCGATAATGATTGTTTCTTGCCCGCTTTTTATCCATTCCCATGATAAAAAAGCCCGCAAGGTTCATGACTGCAATCAAGCCGGCCAAACTCCATATCCCCACATCTTCACGTCCTCTTTAAGTTCTTTGAAATCATTATATCTTATAAAAAGAAAAAACCACTCTCAAAATGAGAATGGTTCATCTTATCGATTTAATTACTTGTTGAACTGCTGCTTAGCTGTTTCAGCCAATTGAGCGAATGCTTGAGCATCGCTTACTGCAAGTTCAGCAAGCATCTTGCGGTTTACTTCGATACCTGCAAGCTTAAGGCCGTGCATCATACGGCTGTAAGAAAGGCCGTTCATGCGAGCTGCTGCGTTGATACGAGCAATCCAAAGTTTGCGGAAGTCGCGCTTCTTCTGGCGACGGTCGCGGAATGCATACATTAGGGATTTCATAACCTGCTGGTTAGCAACTTTGTATAATGTATGTTTTGAACCATAATAACCTTTAGCTAATTTAATGACTTTTTTACGACGCTTGCGCGTAACTGTACCGCCTTTTACACGTGGCATTTAATTACCCTCCTATATAAATCGAGATTGCTCGATTTTACTTAATGTTGTCAAGCATGTGACGAATACGTTTGAAATCGCCTTTTGAAACGATTGCAGATTTGCGAAGCTTACGCTTAGCCTTTGTAGACTTGTTAGCAAATAAGTGGCTAGTGTAAGCGTGTGAACGCTTAAGCTTGCCAGTTCCAGTTTTCTTGAAACGCTTGGCAGTGCCGCGGTGAGTTTTCATTTTTGGCATAGGGACTTCCTCCTCGTTACTTTTCAGTTTTAGGTGCTAGTACCAGGAACATGCTTCAGCCATCCATTTTTGGATGTGATTCAATTGTCGCTACCTCTTTGCAAGCTTCAGAGAAGCGATCAAGAACACGCTGACCGATTTCCTTATGAGTTATAGCACGGCCCCTTTAAAACGGATTGATGCTTTAACTTTATCGCCTTTTTCCAGGAACTTGATAGCATTGCGCAACTTCGTGTTAAAGTCATGCTCATCAATTGACGGACTAAGACGGACTTCTTTAGTTGTGATGATTTTCTGGTTCTTACGTGCTTCTTTTTCTTTCTTTTGCTGTTCAAACTTGAATTTTCCGTAGTCCATGATTCGGCCTACAGGAGGTTTCGCGTTCGGAGCAACAAGGACAAGATCAAGATTTACGCGCGTTGCGATCTCAAGAGCCTCAGCTTTGGATTTAATTCCTAATTGCTCGCCATTTTGATCGATCAAACGAATTTCGCGAGCACGAATTCCCTCGTTTAGTAACATCGCATCTTTGCTAATAATTAGCCACCTCCAGGGTTTTATCGAATACATTGTCAAGGAGAAGAAGTACATTGCAAGGACAAAGCCTTTATCTAGCTCACACAATGACATACGATATAGTCCGTTTTTATTTTGCAATAAAAAAAGTGCAGGCGACGACACCCACACTTACGGAAACAAAATAATTAGACGTTTACGTATACCTGCCAACAGCTGAAATAGCGTCAACCAGGTGAGAAGCGGGTGCTTCTTCTTTCCTAAAACTTGTATTCAGTTCACTCTTGCTAATATAGCATAAAGAAATTAATGTGTCAAACGAATCACTTTCGTTAACTGCAACAAAAAGTATTTTATCAGATAGAAATACGTGGTGCAATACTTTTTTTAGGCAGAATTAAATTTATCTATAAAAGGTAGGTCGCGGAATCATAACAAAATGCTAATTTGTCACGCTTGATTCCTTATTTCTTGCTATAATTATTGGTAGAAATAGACAAGAAAGCTGGTGGACAAATGCTGATCGCGATTATCATCACAGGTGTGATTACTGGACTGCTCGCTGGCACTGCATTGAAATTTTTCAGGACTGGCTATGGGTTTTCCAATGATATTGACAATATGCCTGTTAATATAAAAGCCTGCCGGAATTGCGGTGAAAAAATCCAGCGCAGCTATACAAAAAATTTATGTCCAGCCTGTTCCAAACCTATTGAATGATTCCATAAAAATAAGAGGAGCCACCTGCCCCTCTTATTTTATGTTCAGCTCTGTCGCCAAGACCTCGAGGCGCTTCCGCTGATCTTATTTCTTCGCTTCTTTCCTGAATGACTCCAGGAATTCCTCAAAGGCAATTGTTTCGGATTTCTGTTCACCATATTTACGAACGTTGACTGCTTTTTCTTCTACTTCATTGTCACCGACTACGAGCATATAAGGAACTTTCTGCATTTGTGCTTCGCGGATTTTGTAGCCGATTTTTTCATCACGGCCATCGATTTCAACGCGGAAGCCTTCTGCCTTAAGCTTTTCCTTGATTTCTCTTGCATAGTCATAGTGGACTGTTGGTGATACCGGGATGATCTGCGCCTGGACTGGTGCCAGCCATGTCGGGAACGCCCCTTTGTACTCTTCGATCAGGAAGGCAACAAAGCGTTCCATAGTTGATACAACGCCACGGTGGATGACAACTGGACGATGGTGCTTGCCGTCTTCGCCGATATAAGTCAGGTCGAAACGTTCCGGAAGCAAGAAATCAAGCTGGACTGTTGAAAGAGTTTCCTCTTTGCCGAGAGCAGTCTTGACCTGTACATCAAGCTTCGGTCCGTAGAATGCCGCTTCGCCGTCAGCTTCGAAATACTCAAGACCCATTTCATCCATCGCTTCTTTAAGCATGGACTGAGCCTTTTCCCACATCTGGTCATCATCAAAATATTTTTCTTTATCTTCAGGGTCTCTGTAGGAGAGACGGAACGAATAGTCATTCATGTCAAAATCCTTGTAGACTTCAAGCACAAGCTCGACGACACGTTTGAACTCTTCCTTGATCTGGTCAGGGCGGACAAACAGGTGAGCATCGTTCAGAGTCATGCCGCGCACACGCTGCAACCCAGCCAACGCGCCGGACATTTCATAACGGTGCATTGTTCCAAGCTCGGCAATTCTGATAGGAAGTTCCCTGTAGCTATGGATGCTGTTTTTGTACACCATCATATGGTGCGGACAGTTCATCGGTCTTAACACGAGCTGTTCATTTTCCATTTCCATGACCGGGAACATGTTTTCCTGATAGTGGTCCCAGTGTCCGGATGTTTTATAAAGCTCGACACTTCCCATTACTGGAGTGTAGACATGGTCATAACCAAGGCTGACTTCTTTATCGACAATATAGCGTTCGATGATGCGGCGGATTGTCGCACCTTTCGGAAGCCATAAAGGAAGTCCCTAGCCCACCTTCTGTGAATTAGTAAATAAGCTAAGTTCCTTGCCAAGCTTGCGATGGTCACGCTCTTTCGCTTCTTCAAGCAGCCTCAAGTGCTCTTTCAAATCTTCCTTCTTGAAGAAAGCAGTACCATAAATACGCTGGAGCATTTTGTTGTCGCTGTCGCCGCGCCAGTATGCACCAGCAATGCTCAACAATTTGAATTCCTTCAGTTTGCCTGTTGAAGGTACGTGTACCCCGCGGCAAAGATCGACAAAGTCTCCCTGTTCATAAAGAGTGACCTTCTCATCCGCCGGGATCGCTTCAATCAACTCAAGTTTATAAGGGTCTCCAAGCTCTTTGAAAAACTTGACTGCCTCTTCACGGCTTACTTCTTTACGGACAATCTCAATGTTCTCATTGATGATTTTCTTCATTTCCTTTTCAATCTCTGGCAAATCTTCCGGAGATAAAGAATGTTCCATATCGATATCATAGTAGAAGCCGCCTTCGATTACTGGCCCTGCCCTACTCCAAGGTTAACATCTTTATATAGACGCTTGATTGCCTGTGCCATTAAGTGAGCTGAGCTGTGGCGCAGGATTTCAAGAGCCTCAGGATGGTCCGGAGTGACGATTTCGATCGATGCATCCTCCTCGATTGCTCTCTTAAGGTCATACGGCTGTCCATTGACCATACCGGCAATGGCTTTCTTCTTTAGGCCCGGGCTGATCGAGCTGGCGATATCTTCAGTCGTTGTGCCTGCCGGAAACTCCTTCACTGCTCCATCTGGAAACGATATTTTTAACATGTCTGCCATTGGCTTTTCCTCCTTTTAAAATATAGCGCAATTTTTGCGTGAAAAATAAAAAAACCCGTCCCTAAAAACAGGGACGAGTTTGATCACACGTGGTTCCACCCAATTCCCACTCTTGCGCAAAAATAACGCAGGAATGGCTCTGGTTGCGGTAACGGCTTCTGCCGCCAGCCAATACTTGCCCTATGGGCGTTCACAGCTGGAGTTCAGAGGTGGTAAGCGTTTCTTTCATGTTAGGAAGTTTTCAGCCTAGCCTTCCCTCTCTGCAAACCTTTAAAGAATGCCCATGTCCTCATCATTACATTTACTTTTGATTTAGTATGTAGGTAATTATAGTTTGTAATGTTTTGAAAATCAAGTGGGCTATTGTACATTTTCACGATCCTCTTTGAAAAAGTTTACTTTTTCATCATGAAATGCGGTAACTGGACTGACTACCACGCGTTCTTCAAAAAGATTGATGATTGTCCTCACTAACGGCTGGTGAGGATCATCCGTATACATGTAAATGGTTTCAGGAGCTATCGAAAGCAACGGCGCTATCGTCCCGGAATCCACATAGACCGGGTGATTGACAAGCAGCTTGCGGTCAATCGTTTTAAACAGATCACTTCGTTTCATTTCTGTGAATTGCTGATTATAAAAGACCATATTCTCCTCAATCACCAAATATAAATGAGACATCTGCGGCTTCCTGTCCTCCAGGAAATCCCTCAGTGTTTGCAGGAAAACCTGGTACTCCTGTTCCATCTTATACTCATCAATCGCAATCTCTATCCATTGGGAGAGCTGCTCAGTATAGGCCTTCAACCTGAACATGACAAAGGAATCAAATGAAAATGAAACTCTTTCATCAAAAATTTCACTGATCGAACTCTGGACCATCCTTTGTTCTCCGACACCTTCCATAAAAGGAGCTAATTCTTTACGGTTGCCTTCGATGACGGAGTAAATGATATCAAGAATTTGGTCTTGTTCTTCACTGTCATTATAAAAGTATGATTCTGCCAGGATGGCTCTTAGCCAATCATCACGTTTCACCTTTAAAATAAAATCATAAACACTTTTTTTGAGTACATTCAACGTTTCATGTTTATAAAATTCTTCTGGAATAAGCACTCTATTTCGATCTTCATTAAGAAGAATTGAATTCGTTTCCTGCCACGAAGCAAGCCTGGTGACTAAATGTTGATACAAATTCCAGGCATCTTGCTTTTTTTGGAAGATGATTTCAATCAACCATATCCCCCCTTTTTAAATAATCCCTGATTATATATATGGGGAACTTGGACAATTTAGAAGTGTCCATATGGTCGATAACTGGTTATAAGTGCAAAAAAATGTGCCGCAGCTTGTTTAGCCGCGGCACATTTTTTATATCCTGCGATTTTTGCCTTCAACTTTCACCGGCTCCGCAAGGTATTTAATACGTTCCATGATTCTTGCTGCCTTCAATTGCTCTTCTTCTCCCCGCTGGCTGTGTGTCAAATGATGTTCCAGTCCTTTAAGGTCGAAGTTCGAGGTAAAGAAGGTCGGAAGGTTCTCGAGCATGCGGAACTGCAGGATCGTCCCGAGGATCTCATCCCTCGCCCAGCTGCTCATTGTTTCCGCTCCGATGTCATCGAGCATGAGAACATTCGCCTTTTTGATTGCTTCCAGCTTGTCATTGACAGTATGGTCCCCAATCGCATTTTTCATTTCCCTGAAAAATTCGGGTACATACACAATCAATGAACTGATCTGTTTCTGGGCAAGCTCGTTTGCGATGGCACCGAGCAAATAAGATTTCCCTGTCCCGAAAGGTCCATGAAGGAATAAACCCTTTTGCTTCTGGCCCGTCTCATAATTCTCAACAAAATCCTTTGCCATCTTGATCGCCTTGAACCTCCCGGCGTCATCGAGCTCTATATCACCAAATGATGCATTCAAAATTTCCTTAGGCACAAAAATGCTATTGATCAGGCGTGCATTCTTTTGCTGCTCATCATTCATGACCTTCTTCTTACAACGGTCATATTTTATGTCAATGAAGTTTCCTTTTATGAAAAGCTCTGGTTCATAACCTTTGATCATATTCTTGCAGCCTGCGAGACTCTCGCAATCTTCACAGCCTTTGCTCTGGTTGGAGAACTCATAAAGCTTTGACATACTGCCATCGAGCATTTCCCGGGTGATATAATCTGCATTATCATCGAGGAATTCCTTGATATGTTTATCGTGCATGACCTGTCGCTTAATAGCTTCATAGCGCTGCTGGAAATTCTGGTTATTCGCCAGCTTCTTCAATGTTTCATTAATGTTTTGCAAATGAATCACCTCCCGGATTTGAACTTTTTCAATTCTTCTTCAAGCTTTTTCTTTTCTATTTCAAAATCAGGATCCACATCAGCAGCATTTTTTTGCTGTTGAGGCTCACCATCGGTCTTTTTACCAAACCAATCCGGCAGAACTTCTTTACGGATAGACTTTCTTTTTCCAGATGATGAAGAGGGTACTTTTTTTCCTTCTGCCCATTCGAGATACTGCCTGTGCTCGCTTTTGGCCAGCTGCATCGCATCCCTGACCGTCGAAATTTTTTTCCGCGACCAATGGCTGGCAATCTTTTCGATATAGCCTTTTGTCAGCTTCATATCCGTCTTGAGCATAACATATTGAACTAAAACATTCACGACTCCCGGCAGCAGCTTTTGCTTGAACATCACCTCTTCGATGATTTGCAGATCTCCTTTTGATGGCTCGGCACCGCCTGTAAGATCGATCAACAGCTGGCGTGGGGATGTTTTTTCAAGATAAACCACCAATTCCTCTTCCTGAGTTTTCGGCTTCTCGATACCAGCTTTATGCTGTAATGGCTGGGTCCGGTCGAGGAGTGCCGGCAGCTGGTCCTGGTGTTCAAATTGGTACCAGTCCCGGGCAGCCTTCCTCAATTCTTCTATATCTATCTCATTTTCTGCAGTTACTGCACTTAATATGATATTCTTCATCTTCAAGGCATCGATACCATATAGGAAGGCAAGATTGCTAATCGCTTCCTTAACCTTCGATGTAAAAGCTTTTTTAGCTATGAGTGATTCCTGCAGCCCTCCCAAAAGCAAATCGAAGTTGAACTCAGCAGGGTCAATCTGTATTTTTGAAGATTCCACTCTGCCAATAAACGAATTACCTTCCTCCGCCTCTAGGTCGGCAGCTGAATCATCATTAGGCAAAAGTGCCTGAGTTGGTACAGACACGAACACATCCTGGAATGCCTTTGTAATTTCCTTAAATCCAGGCTCTGACTCAGCAGATTTATCGCTGAAAAATCGCTTTAGCCTCAAAAACTGATTCTTGCCGACTTTCCGATACAAATAAACATTCAGCATCCCATCAAGGAAAAATTGTTCAGGAGTCAAAGGCGGTTGCAATTCATAAATAAATGAACGACCATCCTCGCTGTTTTTTACATATGTCTTCAGCAACCCCATACCTTCGAGCTTTTGGCGGTCCAGGTAAATATCCTTCAAGTTCATGTCCATGATCGTCATTAAGTTATGGTGTGTGACAGGCTGTGACCAAAGCCGGTTCTCTTCCAGTTCAGCCCATAAGGTCATATAAAGGCTTGAGCAAGCTGGCCCAATCAAAGGCTGGTACAAAAAAGTGAGTACCTTGCGATCGTAGTCATGCAATAAACCACCGGATGCAACAATATATTGGTCTACAGGCAAAGTCTCTTGCCAATGCTGAGCCATCCTTTTTCCTCCATTCTGAATTGTAAGTCCCTGTTATACATTTACCTCTAAAATACATAAACAGCCTTAAAAAGAGCTGAAGTTTACTTCAGCTCAACAGGATTTTAACAGGAGTCAAACGGACCCCAATTGTTATGATTGTTCCCTTTTTAACAACTCTTTCAATTCATCAATAAATACGTTGATATCCTTAAACTGACGGTAAACAGAAGCAAAACGGACATAGGCAACTTCATCAATCTTCGCCAGCCTGTCCATCACCATTTCCCCAACGGCTTCACTCTTAACTTCAGAAACTCCATGGCTGCGAAGTTCTTTTTCTACTTCGGATACCAGATCCTCTAGCTCTTTCAAAGCGACTGGACGTTTTTCACAAGCTTTTATTAACCCGCGAAAAAGTTTTTCCCGATTGAACTCTTCACGAGTACCTTCTTTTTTTACGACAATCAAAGGAATTTCTTCAACCTTCTCAAAGGTGGTAAAGCGAAATCCGCAAGCTTCGCATTCGCGTCTGCGTCGAATTGATCGGCTATCGTCAACAGGTCTTGAATCAAGAACCCGGGTAGAGTTATTTTGGCAAGTTGGACATTTCATTTCGATCAGCTCCGAATAATTTGAAATATAGTATGAGCGAAGGACCATTCGCTTGTTCCACCAATATGCCCATAAGCATTATCCTAGTATTATCTTATAAAAAAGATGGGGACGGGACAAGAGGAACTATTGATTTCCATACTTGCCTGAACCAATAAAAGGGTGTGCGGAGTCCAGCTTGTCATAAATCTTCAACAACTCCTGCTTCAAGGTCGGGTTAATACCTGCCAATGAAAACTTTTCCGTAGAGATATGTAGGTCGACTGCTGTCTCAAATGGTTTTGTTGTGACAACTGTCGCTGTTAAAAAAGCAGGCAGCTTCCCCTTCAATTCGGCTGACATTTCCCCATGTTCTTTGGAGATACTCGTTATCTTAAACGAAGGGTCTGCCTTCAGCAAGTCTTCGACTGTCTGGAACATCTGATTAAAGTTTGTTTTATAATAACGTGTTTTAAGCTGTTCATCTCTATTGTTTTCACTTGTTCCGCTGAATTTTTCGTACCGTCCTGTTACGGATTTTAATAAAGACATCAAAAATCCTCCTGCTAGTTATTTCTATTATCATTCTACCGTATTTTACGGAAAAATAAAAAGAGGTGTATCGCTACACCTCTTGTGAATTTTCATATTTTCAATTATAGTGCTTTAGCTTGTGCTTGCTTCACATGCACAGGACCCATGCCGCGTGGAATTTCGATGTTCTCACGAGTTTGAGCACCAAGTGCTTCTGCAATATAGTCAGCTGCAATATTAGGATCCAGATCACCGCAAGTGTAAACATCTATGCTAGCGTATCCGTGTTCCGGGAAGCTATGAATTGTTAAATGAGATTCAGAAATAATGACAACTCCGCTAACGCCTTGTGGCGCAAATTTGTGGAATGCCACCTCGCGGATTTCAGCACCCGATTTCAAAGCTGCTCCAACAAAAGTTTGTTCAATAAAATCCATATCATTCAATTTTTCAAAATCGCAACCCCAAAGTTCAGAAATTACATGACGACCCATTGTTTCCATATTCAATTTCCCCCTCTAACAGTATTAGAATGAAGTCCTTAGCTTCAATGGTATCTTAACTACCACGGGGGGAAAGTTAGTCCAGAGAGGTCCTAACCCTTTAAGTAGCCAATTGGTACCGTTATTAAGAAGTTCACGATGACTAGTATACTTTGTTTATATTTTTTTTGCAACACATGAAATTAAATTTTTTTCATGGATTTCAAACTTCGATTTTTGTAGTTTGGCAGATAGCTATTCCGTAGGCTTCCAGGGGGGTATTAGCTATAAAAACTGTTGGGATTTCAACATGGAAACAGGCTGCTAAATTATATTAAAATCATGCAAAAAACACAGACAACACAAAAAGCTTGCCCGTAAGCAAGCTTTTACGTTTTTAAATTATCCTACCTTTACGGTTGCAGAATTTGACATTGAGTGTGCTACGTGCTTTGTCAGGTCAACAACCCTGCTTGAATAACCCCATTCATTGTCATACCAAGCAAGTACTTTTACTTTGTTCGCACCGATGACCATTGTAGACAGGCCATCAATGATCGCAGAATGTTCATTCGTATTAAAGTCGATTGAAACAAGTGGATCTGTGGTGATATCAAGAACGCCTTTGAGCTTTCCTTTTGATGCTGAGTAGAATGCGTCATTGATTTCGTCCACAGTAACCTCACGCTTCAAGTCGACAACAAGGTCTACTAGAGAGACGTTCGGTGTCGGTACCCTTAGCGCCATACCATGCAGCTTTCCTTTAAGCTGAGGAAGCACAAGCGAAAGTGCCTTTGCTGCCCCAGTCGAGGTTGGAATGATCGATTGGCCGCAAGAACGTGCCCTGCGCAAATCCTTGTGCGGGTTATCGATATTATTCTGGTCATTTGTATAAGCATGAACAGTTGTCATCAAACCATTCTCGATACCGAAAGTGTCATCCAGCACTTTCGCAACTGGTGCAAGGCAGTTTGTTGTGCATGATGCATTTGAAATGATATCATGCTCTTCAATATTTAATGCGCTTTCATTTACTCCCATAACGATAGTGATATCCTCATTCGTACCAGGTGCTGTCAAGATGACCTTCTTTGCACCAGCATCAAGATGAAGTGCAGCCTTGTCTCGGGAATTGAACTTACCTGTAGCTTCTATTACAATATCAATCTTCATTTCCTTCCACGGAAGTTCCTCAGGATTTCGATTGCTTAATAGTTTAACTGTCTTCCCGTTAACAACCAGGTGATCATCAGCTGGGATAACTTCTCCAGCAAATTGTCCATGATTTGAATCATATTTTATTAAATGCGCCAGTGTTTCAGCTGGGTAGCTCGCATTAATCGCTACAACCTCTAGATTTTCATCAAGAATGGCTCTTCTGAACACCATTCTTCCAATTCTCCCAAAACCGTTAATCGCAATTCTCGCCTTCATTGTACGGCCCCTTCCGAATTAGTGTTATACTTAATAACCCCTTTGTATGGTATTAGTATAACATATTAAATTTTATTTGTGATAAATAAATGCACACATTTAAAATATAAAATAATTCTGATAATAACACTTATTTAGCTGCAACTTTTTAGACGTTAACAAGCTTAGCCTGACGAAGATTATTTTGCTTTTAACAAGGATGAATGCCTAGAAATCAATAGGAATACAACAACCTTAACGATTCGAGACAGAACAAAAAGCGCAAGCGCCTCGTTCAGCCCCGACAAGCGCTGGAGGGCCTGACAGTGAAGTCGTTCTTTGACTTCATTGGCAGGACCGAAGCGTCTCGAGGGGCTAGGCGCTGGAGCTGGATTAAGAAAACAACATGTAGTTATCCACACTTAAAAAATTCTTTTAATTTCCTAAGCAACCAAAAAAGAGCCTACTCGGCTCTTAGGATTTCCCAATTATTCAATATATCCAACAACTGCTGCTTCGATTGTTCGATGCTGCCGCTGTTATCAATGACTGCGTCCGCCAGACTGACTTTATCCTTCAGCGGCATTTGTGATTTAATCCTGGAAGTTGCTTCTTCTTCCGAGAACCTGTTTCGCTTCATCAGTCTTTCTAACTGCGTTTGCTCATCAACATATACGACGATGATTTTTTCGACGAGTCCTGTCAGCTTGCTTTCGAAGAGTAGTGGAATGTCCAGCACGACTGCTTTTTCATTTGCCTCTTCTGCTTTCGCTCTCTTTAGGGCCATCCGCTCTCTTACGGCCGGATGGACAATCGAATTAAGCAGCATGCGCTTTTCTTCGTTGTTAAAAATGATTTCGCCCAACTTAGCGCGATTTATCGCACCGTTCTCTTCTAAAATTCCAGTGCCAAAATGGCTGACAATTTCAATGTATGCTGTTTCTCCTGGTTCAACAGCAAGCCTGGCTTCAATATCTGCATCGACCACCGTGATGCCCATGTCAGTGAACATGGCTGATATCGTGCTTTTCCCGCTTGCTATACCTCCTGTCAATCCGATAACTAATGACATCCGATTTTATCCTTTCATAGACCTGTTAAATTTTCATCAGACCTATTATGATCAATAATATTCCCGGTACAAAAGAAAATCTTTGCATCCATCCGCTCTCCGAAAAATAACTTCCCAATCTCATACCTGCATAAACAAATAATGAACTCATGCAGGCGACTGTCAAAGCTAGATATCCTGGAGAGAATCCTAAAAATGCCGCCCCTACCCCTGCACCAAATGCATCAAGTGACAGGGCAAGCCCAAGCATGACTGCTTCAATACCATTGATTGTACCCGATCGGTCAAAATCCGCTGTCATTGGCTTTCTCAAGATATTGATGACGATACCAAGTGATTTGATTTCAAGATTAAGAATGATTTTTTCGTGACAGAGCAATTCTGTTTTGTCTTCGCGGAAAAATTGAAATAGTACCCATCCACCTAAAACGATCAAGACAGTCCCACCAAGCGTTTCTGCCATTCCTGGTGAAAAAAAGCTCTCGAGAAAATGCCCGATCATCATGGCTGCCATCAGTACGACAGCCGAACAAACGGCTATTACAGAAATCGATTTAATTGGGATCTTCATTTTCCGCAATCCATACGTTAACCCTACACTGAAACTGTCAAGGCTGACAGCGAATGCAAGTAAAAGCAGGGAGATTGTTTGTGCCATACACTGAGCTCCTTCCTGTCAATCGCTACGTTAGTATATGGAAGGAGCCTAGATATGGTGAGAGTTCATTATCTTATTTAAGCTTCTGGCACGAAGGGCAATAATGCGTACCCCGTCCGCCAACTACGGTTTTCTCCAATGGTGTTCCGCAAACTTTGCATGGTTCACCCTTGCGACCGTATGCATAAAGCTGAAGTTGGAACATTCCAATCTGTCCTTGAGAGTTCACATAAGACCGGATCGTGCTGCCACCTTTCTCAACGGCTTCAGAAAGAGTGCTGACTATTTCCTTATAAAGCACGGTCTCCTCATCTGGAGTCAGGGAATTAGCGATCCTTTCCGGATGAATCTTTGCACGGAAAAGAGCTTCATCTACATAGATATTCCCAAGGCCAACAAGAATTTTTTGATCAAGCAGTGCCGGCTTTATTTTTCTATTGGTTTTTTTTAAGTTTTTCAGACAGCCATTCTACGGAAAAATCTTCTGAAAAAGGTTCTGGACCTAAATCAGCGAGAGGCTGCGTTTCAAACTCTTTCCCTTTTTCATAAAGGTGCATCGTACCGAATTTCCTGACATCTTTGTAGCGCAATTCTGTTCCATCGGTAAAATGGAAGATGACGTGCGTGTGCTTATCTACAGGTTCATCCGTATTGAATACTCCATACTTCCCTTCCATCCTTAAGTGGGAAACGAGCGCGAAATATTCCGTGTACAAGATCAGAAATTTACCCCTCCGGCCAACCTCTTTTATTGTCTGGCCCATGAGTGCATCATTGAACTGTTCGACCTCATTCGGGGTTTTTATCATTTTAGGTCAAAAAACGGAAACCTCTTTGATTTCTTTGCCGATCGCCAAGACCTCTAACGTCCGCCTGACAGTTTCGACCTCTGGTAGTTCAGGCATTTTATCCCGCCTTTCTCTGTGAAAATCCTGTTGGAACTGCTACTTTGCGTCATACCAAGTCGGACCATATGAGAAGTCCACCTTTAATGGCACCATCAATTCAATGGCATTTTCCATGACTTCCGGAACGATTTTTTTCAATAATTCAATCTCGTCTTCAGGTGCTTCAAAAATCAATTCATCATGTACTTGAAGCAGCAGCCTTGTCTTTACTCCCTCTTCTCGCAGTCTTTCTGCCATATCAATCATTGCCTTCTTGATAATATCTGCGGCACTTCCCTGGATCGGGGTATTCATTGCGGTACGTTCCGCAAAGCTTCTTAAATTGAAATTACGGGACGTGATTTCAGGGATATATCTGCGGCGATGCAATAATGTCTGGACATAGCCCTTCGCTTTTGCATCGTTGACGATTTCATCCATATACTCTTTGACACCAGGATAGCTTTCTAGATAGCGTTCAATAAATTCGCCCGCTTCCTTCCTTGTAATGTTCAGACTTTGGGATAATCCGTAATCACTGATTCCATATACAATTCCGAAGTTGACCGCTTTTGCATGTCGGCGCATATTAGAGGTGACTTCATCTTTCCCTACATTGAACACTTCCATTGCTGTCTTAGTATGGATGTCCAAATCATTCTTGAAAGCATCGATCAATTTCTCGTCTCCAGCAATATGTGCAAGTACACGCAGTTCAATTTGCGAATAGTCCGCTGCAAAGATGACCCAGCCTTTTTCGGATGGAACAAATGCCTGTCTGATCTTCCGGCCTTCTTCCAGCCTGATTGGGATGTTCTGGAGGTTCGGATCCGTCGAACTCAATCTTCCTGTCGCTGTCAGGGCCTGGTTGAATCTTGTATGCACTTTTTCTGTCTCTTTATTGACAACCTTTTGCAAGCCTTCAATATAGGTTGATTGCAGTTTTCCCAGTTGACGGTAGTTAAGGATTTCTTCGATAATCTTATGTTTAGCTGCCAGTTTCTCAAGGACGTCCGCTGAAGTAGAATAACCTGTCTTCGTTTTTTTCACGGCAGGCAATCCCAGTTTTTCAAACAGGATGACACCTAATTGTTTAGGAGAATTGATATTGAACTGTTCTCCTGCCAGTTCAAAAATCCTGGTTTCAATATCGGTTAGACGGCCTTTGATTTCTTCGCCCATTTTATCCAGGCGGTTCATATCAAGCTTAACGCCTTGATATTCCATATCCGCAAGCACCAATGACAGCGGCATTTCCAGGCTGCTGAACAGATCATGCTGGTCATTGTCCCATAGCTCCTGCTCAAGCTTTTCTTTTAATGCCACAAGCACATCTGCCTTGCGCACCAGATGTTCTCCAAGAATACTTATCTCAGGGATTTTCCGTTTAGCTCCCTTTCCATAAACAGCTTCGTCAGCCTGCACGCTCATGAAGCCATGCTGCCTTGCAATAGCTGCCAGGTCATCCGGTGACTCGGAAGGATTGATGATATAGGATGCAAGCGACACATCGAAGTCAGCACCCTTAAGATGGATGCCGTGGTGACGCAACGAGACCTCGGAACGTTTCGCATCATAGACAGTCTTTTTGCTTGTTTCATCCTCGGCCCATTTCTTGAATTCTTCTGATTCCAACGCGATCTCCACCGGCAGATAGAAGCTGCCGTTTTCATTTACAACCGCAAAACCGATAATGTCTGCATAATGGTAGTTATCTTCTAGCACCTCAACATAAAAGCCATTGTCTTGTGCAAAAATATCCTGATCAATCTTGTCCAGCTGCTTGAACTCTATGTCTTCAAGCTCCACATCCTCAGTTTCCGCAACTGCTCCCAACTTGTCCAGCAAGGAATTGAACCCAAGTTCCTTGAACATTTTCACGAGCTTCTCGTTCTCTGCGCCTTCGTACTCAAGCTCACTCAACTCTAATCCAACAGGCGCTTCACGCGTAATGGTTGCGAGTTCCTTGCTCATCACAGCCTGATCTTTGAATTCCTCAAGCTTTTCCTTAAGCTTTTTCCCACTGACTTGATCGATCGATTCCAGAAGATTTTCAAGTGTACCGTATTCCTTCAACAGTTTGATCGCTGTTTTTTCACCTACACCGGGAACGCCTGGAATATTATCGGAAGCATCACCCATGAGACCTTTCATATCAATGATTTGTTCCGCAGAGAGACCATATTTCTCCTTGATATGCTCAGGAGTATATTCTTCAATATCGGTGATTCCTTTTCTAGTAATATTGACCGTCGTTTTGTCAGAGCTCAACTGGGTTAAGTCCTTATCCCCTGAAATGACTTTTGTTTCGAAGTCTTCTTTTTCAGCCAGCAAGCTTAATGTACCGATAATGTCATCGGCTTCATAGTTCTCCAGCTCATATTGCGGGATGCCGTAAGCTGTCAGCAATTCACGGATAAACGGAAACTGCTCAGAAAGCTCTGGCGGCGTTTTTTGCCTGCCACCCTTGTACTCGCTGAAGGTTTTATGCCTGAACGTCGTTTTCCCGGCATCGAACGCAACAAGAATATGGGTAGGCTTTTCATCCTCGAGAATTTTCATCAGCATCATCGTGAAACCATAAACTGCATTCGTATGTATCCCTTTTTCATTATTCAATAGCGGCAATGCAAAAAAGGCACGGTATGCAATGCTGTTTCCATCTATCAATACAAGCTTTTTAGACATGCGATTCCTCCTTTTAAAGACTGGCAAAACATTTTTGATTGATTCTATATAGAAAAAAAGACCGTTAGATTCCTTCCTATTTTATCATGAGAGATAATAGAAAGAAAAATAACGGCCTTATCAGTTGATTATTAATTGGTATAGCCCATCAGCATTCTTGCGTACGGAGAATTGGATGGGAGGACAATGACGGTTTCACCGTTGATTGTCTTTTTATAGGATTCCAGTGTACGGAACATTGAATAGAATTCCGGGTCCTTGGAAAACGTCTGGTTGTATACTTTAGCAGCTTCTCCTTCGCCTTCGCCGCGGATGGTTTCAGCGTCTGCCGATGCCTTTGCAAGAAGCTCCTTCACTTCCCTGTCCGTCTGGGCGATGACTCTGTTTTTCTCTGCATCACCCATTGAAAGGTATTCCTGGGCCTTGGACTCACGTTCAGAAATCATTCTCGTAAAAACAGACAATTCATTTTCTTCCGGCAGGTCCGTCCTCTTCATTCGGACATCCGTCACAACGACTCCATAATTACCGCCAGAGAGGAGCTCATTGACTTTTTCAGACACCCTGTCATTCAATGAACCACGGGAAGACTTTTCATCATTGATAATTTCGTCATAGTCCAGCTTCCCAAGCTCAGAACGGACAACCGAATAGATGAATTCCTCCATTCTCGATTCCGCACCTTCTAGTGTTCTTGCATTGGAAATCATCTTTTTAGGGTCTTCAATACGCCAGATCGCATAATTGTCGATCAACATTCTCTTTTTGTCCTTTGTGTTAATTTCCGCCTGGGAAACATCATAGGTCATCTGGTATTTCGGCAGTGTTGTGACACTCTGGACAAATGGAATTTTGTAGTTCAAGCCCGGTTCTTTGACGATCCTGACAACCTCTCCAAATTGCCTAACCACTTTATACTCGCCCTGCTTCACGATGAATACATTCGTAAAAATAAAGACAAGCAGTGCAATAATGATGACTAGGAGAATTCCTAGTTTGGTATACTTTCTCCAGGATCCACCGCCGCGTTCATTTATATCTATCACGTTTTGATCAGCCATTATTTTTCTCACTGCCTTCCTGCTCTGACTTAGGTGTAGCTTTTTCTGTTTCAAGTGGGCGAATCGGGAAATACTTCATTGTATTGCCTTCATCATTCATGATGTAAATCTCTGTTCCAGGCAGGACTTGCTCAAGCGTTTCCAATATTAAACGCTGCCTTGTGATGTCCGGATTGGTTTTGTATTCAACAAGCAGCTTATTGAAGACTGCCACGTCACCTCTAGCCCGTTCGATCCTCGCGGCTTTTTCCCCTTCCGCTCTTGAAATCAGCGCATCCTTTTCCCCCTGGGCTTCGTTTAACTTCTGGTTGCGGTATTTCTTTGCCTCATTTATTTTCGTGTTCATTGTTTCACGCGCATCCGTTACATCGGTAAAAGCCTTGCGCACTTCTTGATTTGGCAATTCAACATCCTGCAGCTTTACACCAAGGACAGATACACCTATATCATACTTTTCAATCAAAGAAGACAATAAGTCTCGGACTTCTGCTTCAATTTCTGCCTTCCCTGATGTCAGAGCCTCATCAATTTCGGAACTTCCGATAATACTTCTTACAGACGCTGAAGTCGCATCATATAGAATTTCTCTCGGATTATCAGCGTTAAATAAATATTTTTCAGGATCAGTTATTTTCCATTGAACAACCAGGTCAGCAAGGACGATGTTTTCATCACCAGTAATCATTTTAGTTTCATCAGGAAATTCCTGGATTTCCCCATTCTTTTCCTCATAGCCAAACTGTAGGCTGAAAGTTTCTTTCGATAACTTCTCGACACTCTGGATTGGCCAAGGCAGCTTGAAGTGCAAGCCAGGTTCGCTAATCCCTTCCTCCACTCTTCCAAACGTCAAGATGACCGCCTGCTCAGATTCATCGACCGTATACCACGTTGTGAAAGCCGAAAGACCTAAAATAATGGCCAAGACAACAATCCCGCTCGTCACGTAGATTTTTTTTAAGCTTACCATCTCATTCCCCTCTTTCTATGCTTTTAGCTATGTTTGTATTTACGTTTCTAAAACGTAAAAGTTTCAAAAGAATGATAAATGGAATACAGATTTGTTACAATGTGGTTTTTAATAGTACAGACATATGAAAAAAGCACAAGCGGGGTTTGCTTGTGCTTTTTTCTAGCTCCTTGGATGAAGGGGTTTTCACTAATGATTGTAGCAAGGCAGTATTAAGGAAAAATAAACCTTCTGTAAAGTAAATGTAAATTTAGCGCTTTTTCAATCTGGCTGTTGCTTTAGTTCCAGTACTGCTTTCTGTGAAGAGCAATATGAAAGCGCAAGAACCTTGGTCAGCCCAGACAAGCGCTGGAGGGCCTGAAAGTGAAGTCGTTCTTTGACTTCACCTGAGCGGACAGAAGCGTCTCGAGGAGTTAGGATCCGCAGCTAGACATGCGATTCGAGGGGCTAGGCGCTGAAGCGAGACACTAAGCTAAGTGAAAAAAAATTATACTTTATTATTCAGCAAAAAGCCCAATTCAGTTCGAATTGGGCTTGCCAGTTAACTATTTTACTCATTTGACTCTCGATTATTTTTCACTATTGAGGCAGCTTTTTAAAAAGCTTGATCGTAAAGGTTGTCCCTTCTCCTATCCGGCTGTCGACTTCGATATGTCCCTTATGTGCTTCAATAATGTGTTTGACGATGGCCAGGCCTAAACCTGTTCCGCCGGAGTTCCGGCTCCTTGCCTTGTCCACCCGGTAAAATCGTTCGAAAATCCTCGGTATTTCACTCTTCTCGATTCCTATACCGGAATCCTGGACCACAACCGAAACAAAATTTCCCTGGTCAGTTAACGAAATCTCTACACTGCCTCCATTTGGAGTGTAGGTAATTGCATTGCTGACAAGGTTGATCAGTACCTGCTTAAGCCTGTCTGGATCACCTTCAATAACTGCCTCCTCGGTGTATTGACTCAGATTCAGCATAATATCCTTTTGTGCTGCTTTCCCTTTTAAAATCTCAATGACTTCATTTGTTTCTTTTACGAGGTCAACAATTCCATTAGTAAGCCGGAAACCATGCTGCTCTATCTTTGAAAGGTCCAGCAATTCCTGGATCAATACCTGAAGACGGTCACTTTCCTTTAAAATGATTTCCAGAAATGCTTCAAGTGTTGCCTTATCATGCATGGCACCATCCAGCAGCGTTTCAGAAAAACCTTTTATAGAGGTAATCGGTGTCTTAAGTTCATGGGAAACATTTGCCACAAAGTCCTTTCTCATCTGTTCCAGTTTCTTCAGTTCGGTAATATCATGGAAAACGAGAAGGATTCCCTTCCAGACATTGTTAGTCCCTATAATCGGCACTCCATAAACTTCGAAATGGCGTCGCTCGATTTCCAATGGCAAAACAACTTGCTTGCGTACTTTTTGTTCTGTCATGAAAATCTCTTCAACCATATGGGTAATTTCCTCGTGGTCAATTACTTCATAGTAAAGTTTATAAAGGTATTCAGAAGCCTCCACATTAAAAATTTCCTTGTAAGGCTTATTAATCAGGTTTATAAAGCCCCTGCTGTCGATCAGAATCAGGCCGCTGCCCATATTCTCAATCAGTGTGGTCAATCTATCTTGCTGGGATTCTTTCAGCTTCATCAGTTCCTGAAGATTCCTGGCAAGGATATTGATTGACGAACTTAGCATGCCTGTTTCATCAATATGATCCTCGTATGTCCTGGTCCGATAGTTTCCTTTAGCCAGTTCAATGGCTACGTTTGTTGCAGACTCAATTGGTTTTGTATAGCGATTGGTGATCCTAGTACCAAGAAGGATAATGAGCATTAATGCCATGCCCAGACTAATGGTGAGAATCCACCAGATTTGACGATAAGCCTTCTGAAGCTCATCAATCTTTGTTGTTAAAAAAACATAGCCTTCCTTTTCACCATCACGAATCAATGGGTTCCAATAATAATGCAGGTCAAAACCTCCACCAACTTCCAGGTCACTCCTGTCTCTAGGAGTTTCGTCAACAATACCTTCAATAATTTCCCTGTGCCTGTTGATTTTAGTACTCGATAGTTCACCTGTGTCATAATGGATATCACCCTCAAGATCAACGATGGTGATCCTTGCGTTAAGCAGGCCGCCGCTCATCCGTGAAATTTCTTCAGTATCCAGAGATGCGAGCCCTCCATTTTGCTCAATATTGGAGGTTAAAAGAATCATTTCAATCTTCAGCCGCTCGTTGAAAGAATTAATATAATAATTTTTGAATAATTGCCCTAAAAGCAGGCCCAAGCCCAACAAAACGATGATGATCAGAGTAATGAGGGCGAATAAGAGACGAGTCCGGTACTTTGTCATTCTCCCTTTGGTTCCTCCAGCTTATAACCTAGGCCCGCGTATCGTTTTGATATATGATGGCTTTTTCGTGTTCTGCTCGATTTTTTCCCGTAAGTGGCTTATATGTACATCTACAATTCGTGTATCTCCTGCAAAGTCATAATTCCAAACAGCGCTGAGCAGTTGGTCACGCGTAAGCACCCTGCCTTTATTCTTCGCCAGGTAAAGGAGCAACTCGAATTCTTTTGGTGTCAATTCAAGCAATTTTTCCATAAAATAAGCTTCATAGAAATCTGGGATGATCCTAATATCGCCAATTTTTAGTTGTCCGTCTTCTTCGGGCTTTTCCTCTACTGTTTCTGGCTGTGTCTGCGTTCTTCTCAAAATGGCTTTTACCCTTGCTACGACCTCACGTGGACTGAATGGCTTAGTCATGTAATCATCAGCGCCCAGCTCCAGACCAAGCACTTTGTCAAATTCATCATCTTTTGCCGTCAGCATCAGTATCGGCACATTGATTTTCTGCTGCCTGAGCTGCTTGCATACTTCCATTCCATCGAGTTTTGGAAGCATCAAATCCAAAATCATCAAATCTGGTCTTTCATCAGCTGCAAGGCGAATACCTTCCTCGCCGTCCATACCGGTTACCACTGAATAACCAGCCTGCTCTAGATTATACTTCAGCAGTGTCACAATAGATTGTTCATCATCCACAACCAAGACCTTCTTGTTCATATAAGCCTCCAAAAAAGTTATTACCCCTGTTTCATCCAGACTCTTTTCTCAAATTTCGTTGCTAATGACAACAAAGTTTGATTATATGACCAATGTTGCTCTGCGTAAGTTAAAGCTGATCATAAGAAAAGAGCTTGCTAACTTAATACCGACCAACAAATTGGCTTTAAATCACGTTAAAATCGGCTTTAGGATCTTAACGATAATCTTAAGAAAACAGCCTTCATCCAATAGATCTATTTACATTATAATATCAATCCAACCTGTAAAATCAAATGATAAACTAAAAGGGATGCACAAATAATGTACATCCCGAAAATTTAAAAGTTTTCTAATGCTTTTCCTTCCATACGCTGAACTGAATATGGAGGGCAGACGAGCAGAAGCCCCTTTACAACTGTCTCATCTTCTTCATTTTTTCCTATTACCGAAATTTCAACATGATGCTTACTTCTGATCACTTCGGTTACTTCAAAAAAGAATTGTACTGTACCGTAATGGTAAACAGGCTTCACATACTCAATTTCCTGTTTCAGAATATGGCTCCCTGGTCCTGGGAGATATTTTGAAACAGCCGAAGTGATGATTCCATTCAACATGATTGCCGGAACAATCGGTTTTTCATAAGGTGTCTGTGACGCGTAATCATGCTGGATGTATAAAGGATTGGCATCGTTCGTCAATCCCAAATATAAAAGAAGATCTTTATCTTCAATTTTTTCTGTTAAAGTTAATTTTTCTCCGACTGTGATTTCTTCTATTTTCCTGCCAAGCTTACGTTTTCTTCCAAGAAGCATAGCATTTACCCCTTTGTAATAGAAGTCCAGGAATGTACATTCCCATCTCTTGTCCCAAATTCATATACTGTATAATTTTTGTAAAAAAATCGGGGAATATTCCCCGATTTTTTTATTTGTTGTGTTAATTAGGCTGTTGATTTCCACTTTAGTCTTGAACAGAGTGTCTTATTTAGTAATCTTTTATCGCTTAAGCAAGTACTGCCATAACGTTGCGGACTGCTTCGGCAGACTTATCAAGTGCTGCTTTTTCTTCTGCAGTCAATTCAAGCTCGATCACTTTCTCAATACCGCCTGCGCCAAGGATTGTTGGAACTCCAAGGTAAATACCTTCGTATCCATACTCTCCTTCAAGATATGCAATGGACGGCAATACGCGCCGCTGGTCCTTCAAGATAGCTTCACACATTTCAACCAGGGAAGCTGCCGGCGCATAGTAAGCACTGCCATTCCCAAGGAGGTTGACGATTTCGCCGCCACCTTTGCGAGTGCGTTCGACGATGGCCTCAAGGCGTTCTTTTGGAATAAGTGTTTCAAGAGGAATGCCCCCTGCATATGAATAACGCACAAGTGGAACCATGTCATCGCCGTGGCCTCCAAGAACGAAACCAGTAATGTCTTTTACAGACAGGTTTAATTCCTGAGCTACGAATGTACGGAAACGAGCAGTATCCAGTACGCCCGATTGGCCGATTACGCGATTTTTTGGAAAGCCTGACTCTTTGAAAATAGTATAAGTCATCGCATCAACTGGATTAGTCAATACAACAATGAAACTATCAGGAGAATGCTTGGCGATTTCCTGGGCTACACTTTTCATGATTTTTTGGTTCGTCTGGACAAGGTCATCACGGCTCATGCCAGGTTTGCGCGCAATACCAGCTGTTACAACAACGATATCTGAGTCTTTCGTATCTTCATAGCTGGAAGTACCGGTAATGTTCGCGTCAAAACCTTGGACTGGGCTCGCTTCAAGCATATCAAGCGCTTTACCCTTTGTAGGGTTTTCCATTTGCGGGATATCGACTAATACTACATCCCCAAGTTCCTTCTGTGCTAGCATGAATGCTGTTGTTGCTCCTGTGAATCCTCCACCAATGACTGAAATCTTTTTGCGTTTCAATGACATAAGGCTTCCTCCTCAGAACGAATATATTTTTAAAAATATATGTTATTTATGTAAAGGCTATCCTTAAAAAGGATAGCCTTCCGCATATTTTTAGCCCATGTTCTTGATTAGTTCATCACCGAACTCAGAAGTCTTGACTTCTGTAGCGCCATCCATCAAACGTGCGAAGTCATATGTTACAACCTTAGAAGCGATTGATTTCTCCATTGACTTGACGATCAGGTTAGCTGCTTCAGTCCAGCCAAGGTGTTCAAGCATAAGAACGCCTGAAAGGATTACAGAAGATGGATTCACTTTATCCAAACCAGCATATTTCGGAGCAGTACCATGTGTCGCTTCGAAAATAGCGTAGCCAGTTTCATAGTTGATGTTTGCTCCAGGAGCGATACCGATACCGCCTACCTGTGCTGCAAGTGCATCAGAAATATAGTCACCGTTCAGGTTCATAGTTGCAACAACATCGAACTCTTTCGGGCGTGTAAGAATTTGCTGAAGGAAGATATCCGCAATCGCATCTTTAACGATGATCTTGCCAGCAGCCTCTGCGTCAGACTGAGCTTTGTTCGCTGCATCAGTACCTTGTTCTTCCTTGATCTTGTCATACTGTGCCCATGTGAATACCTTATCACCGAATTCCTTTTCAGCCAGTTCATAAC
This sequence comes from Mesobacillus subterraneus, assembly GCF_020524355.2. Classification (NCBI taxonomy): domain Bacteria; kingdom Bacillati; phylum Bacillota; class Bacilli; order Caryophanales; family Bacillaceae; genus Mesobacillus; species Mesobacillus subterraneus. Next base: position 773,004 of record NZ_CP129019.1, on the reverse strand, counting down.
CCCAGTTTTTGAACGCGCCTTCTGTGAATTTCATGATATTGCCCTTATGTACAAGCGTTAATGACTTACGGCCTTCAGTGATGGCGTAATTGATTGCTGCACGTACAAGGCGCTCTGTTCCTTCTTTGGAAACAGGCTTGATACCAAGACCTGAAGTTTCAGGGAAACGGATTTTGTTTACACCCATTTCGTTTTGCAAGAATTCAAGAAGTTTTTTGGCTTCGTCAGAACCGCTTGCATACTCGATACCAGCGTAGATATCTTCAGTATTTTCACGGAAAATAACCATGTCAGTGTCTTCCGGACGCTTTACAGGTGAAGGAACACCTTCGAACCAGCGAACAGGACGCAGGCAGACGAATAGATCAAGCTCTTGACGCAATGCAACATTAAGAGAGCGGATTCCGCCACCAATTGGTGTTGTTAAAGGTCCCTTTATCGCGATTAAGTATTCATTGATCAACTCTAGAGTTTCGCTTGGAAGCCACTCACCAGTCTGGTTGAATGCCTTTTCTCCAGCAAGAACTTCTTTCCAGACAATCTTTTTCTCACCCTTGTATGCTTTTTCAACTGCTGCATCAAGAACGCGGACAGAAGCTGCCCAGATGTCCGGACCTGTACCGTCACCTTCGATAAAAGGAACGATTGGATTATTTGGTACGTTTAAAACTCCATCTTTGACTGTGATTTTTTCACCTTGCATATTATTCTCTCCCCTCCAAAATCCTAATTCATTAACAGAATCAAAGGTTAGCAGGCAAGATTGCCACTAACCTTCTTTTGGGAAGCCTTGTATCCATCGATTTATAAAAATTGTATGGATACAAGGCTTCCTTCACTCTCCTATTAGAACAATTTTTCACTAAAAAGTAAAATATTGCTCCTTTTTCTCTAATAATTATCTCATTTCGATGGCAACGTATTCTTGCTTGCCAGGACCTGTATAGTCTGCACGCGGGCGGATCAGGCGGTTGTTATCATACTGTTCAAGGATATGTGCAAGCCATCCGGAAACACGGCTTACAGCGAAAATCGGCGTGAAAAGGTCATGGTCGATGCCAAGGCTGTGGTATACAGATGCTGAGTAGAAGTCAACATTTGGCGGAAGGTTCTTTTCACCTGTAACGATTTCTTCAATCTTAGTGGACATTTCGTACCAGTGAGGTTCACCAGTCAGCCCAGTCAGCCTCTTGGACATTTCTCTCAAATGCTTCGCACGTGGATCTCCCTGACGATATACACGGTGCCCGAAGCCCATGATTTTTTCTTTGTTCGCAAGCTTTCCGCGGATTGCCGGCTCAACATTTTCAAGAGTTCCGATTTCCGTCAGCATTTTCATAACTGCTTCATTCGCTCCTCCATGAAGAGGACCTTTCAATGCACCGATTGCAGCCGTAACACCAGAATAAACATCAGAGAGTGTCGCAACACAGACACGCGCAGTGAAAGTTGAAGCGTTAAGCTCATGGTCAGCATGAAGCACTAGCGCCTTATTCATTGCTTCTACTGCTATTTCATCTGGTTCTTCTCCAGTCAGCATGTACAAGAAATTTGCCGCGAAGTTAAGGTCTTCCCTTGGCGCAATTGGCTCAAGGCCTTTCCTTACTCTTGCGAAAGCCGTAACGATAGCTGGCATCTTAGCCTGAAGGCGGATCGCTTTGCGGTAATTGGCTTCTTTTTCCATCACGTCTGATTCATCATCATATAATCCTAAAAAGAGATACAGCCGAGCGAACTGCAGCCATCGGATGGACTTTATCGATCGGGTACATCTTGAAATGCTCAAGAACTTCTTTCGGCAAAGCCGCATTCTCTGCAAGCTGCTTTTTCAATTCGTCCAATTCTGCTGCTGTAGGAAGCTTGCGGTGCCATAATAAGTAAATCACTTCTTCGAAACTAGCATTTTCAGCTAAATCGTCAATGTCATAGCCTACATAAGTCAGCGTGTCATCAATAATAGAGCTGATAGAAGATGTTGTTGCCACTACCCCTTCAAGACCACGTGTTACTGTCATACTCAATCTCTCCTTTGTAGTTAATTTCCCCATATCCCATTTTTGTCTGTATGTTGAATTGCTGTTAAAAACAGCGTTATCAGAAAAAAGAAATTTCTGACACTTTATACGAAAAGCCGGACCATACGCCGGCGACAGACCGATTCCAGCCGAAATGCCCTGAAAATAATGGGTATCGAGCGCTTGCTCAGGCAACCGGCAAAAAGAAAATGCTTACATTTTGTTAAATTAAAAAACCGTGGATAAACTTCTAATCCCCAGGCTATACAGGGGGATGGAAGCAGTTACAAGTCCTATTATAAACAATTATCTGACATTTGTGAATGAAAACAACTTAAATCAATATAAAATATTATTTTACAAAAAGGCTATTTAAAGAATTCAAAGATTTTCATAGCCGCAAATGCGATTCCAGCACCAATTAGAGGACCAACTGCTACTCCTTTGAATAATGATACGGCCAGAATTGTTCCCAGTACAAGTGCGGTCGTTATATGGGGATCTTCGGCCAGCAAGGTAACTCCGCCTTTCGCAAGCAGAGCAACTGCCATCCCTGATATCAGCGCAATCCATGCATAAGGGGACTTGAAAGCACCGCCTAAATCCTTGAAACCAATATCACCGCTGGCAATGGGCGCCAGGACAGCAATAGTGATAACCGTTACTCCCCAGTTAATTCCCTTACCCTGGAGCAGCGAAAATGTTTTCGCTTCAACACCAGCAATCTTCATCACAAGCAGGACCAGGACCGCAATAATTAACGATTGGTTTTTCGCCAGAAAAGCAATTGCCAATAAAGTTAGTAAAAAAAGCATAGGCTCAAGCATAAATATGTCATCCTTCCACGGTTAAAACTATTGTAACATAATTAAAAATATTACAGCAAACAGGTAGGATTAAGATTGTTTTGACTACTGATTATACGCTTTAGATGATTGTTTGAATGCACAATGTTACTTATGAATTTCCTGCATTAATCAAAATTCATTTTTTTTGGACAGCCTTTCTGCGGATTTCATTTTAAAAGGAACCGTGGCCGCTATAAGAAATGATCAATTTATTGCATTCGAATTTCAGTATCTCTGAGATATTTTGTTTTTTAAAGGATTTTTTAAAATTTAATCGAATCTTTTAAAATTATAAACGTATATATTAGGAAACTTTCAGGACTGGCATCAAGCTTTTAAGATATACAGACAGCATTGGCATCCAGTTGGCCATTCCAAAAGGAGGAACCTGTTTGAATCTAGTATATCTACATAGGACATTGCGATTTATTTTCGTCATAGGCATCGTTATGTCAGGTACACTTGCACTATTTTTCGTATCCAAGGTGACCTACCCATTCATCATCGGCTTCCTTATTGCCTTTATGATGAATCCGCTCGTCAACTTTTTCCAGGCGCGGGCAAAAATGCCCAGGTCCCTGGCAGTACTCATTTCCCTTGTGCTGATCATGTTGGTGTTTGCAGGACTGATCACATTGCTTGTTGTCGAAATCGCTTCAGGAGCTGAATACTTAGCAAAAGTTGTTCCTGAACATCTAGTAACTTTGATTGATTATATTGAACATTTATTTGCGGCTCAACTTATTCCACTCTACAATCAACTAACAGGCATGTTCCAAAGTCTTGGATCGGGGCAGCAGGATACCATAATGGATAACATCCAAAACGTCGGTGCCACCATCGGAACAACGACAGGGAATTTTATCAAGGACTTTTTTGAGAAAATCCCCAACATTCTTTCCTGGTTTCCGAATGCAGCAACTGTCCTGATTTTCTCATTATTAGGGACATTCTTCATAAGTAAAGACTGGTATCGATTATCGGCGATGGGGACCAGATTTTTACCAAACCGCGCAAGGACGAGCAGCAAGACTGTATTTGCCGATTTAAAAAAGGCATTATTTGGTTTTGTCAGGGCCCAGGCTACATTGGTTTCGATCACTACGGTCATCATCCTGATTGGTTTGCTGATCCTTCGCGTCGATTATGCTATCACGATTGCCCTTGTTACGGGCATCGTCGACATCATTCCATATCTCGGAACAGGTGCTGTCTTTGTCCCGTGGATCATCTATGAAGCGATTGCCGGTGAGATGAGTACAGCCATAGGTTTAGGTGTCTTGTATATTGTCGTACTCGTGCAGAGGCAGATCATGGAGCCCAAAATACTCTCTTCAAGCATTGGGCTTGACCCGCTCGCAACCTTGATCGCTCTGTTTGTGGGCTTTAAGACCATCGGCTTTCTGGGACTGATTGTCGGTCCGGTCATCCTGGTCATTATCAATACACTGCAGCGCGCGAATGTATTCCATGATATCTGGTCATTCATTAAAGGCAAAGACGAAGTGATTATAAAATAGAATCGGATAAATACCTTATGCAAAAAACGCCAACCGACTGAGGTTGGCGTTTTCTATTTGTCTAACTTTAGCGCCTAGCCCCTCGAGTCACTTCGGACAGACCAATGAAGTCAAAGAACGTCTTCACTGGGACGGCCCTCCAGTGCTTGTCGGGGCTGAACAAGGCGCTTGCGCTTTTACGTGTTAACGAATTACTTTGATTGTACCTCTATCAATCCAGTTACGGAATAATTTGAGCATTAATGCTTTGAAAAACTTCCTGGTCGGTGATGCCAATAGTAAAAATCCCAGGGCGTCGGTAATGAAGCCTGGTGTCAGAAGAAGAGTACCACCCACAAGGATGCTCACTCCATCCAGGATGACATCTCCAGGCATCATGCCTCTTCTTAACTGGTCCTGAGTTCTTCTTATCGTTTCCAATCCTTGCTGCTTCGCCAAGAAAGCCCCAAGGAAACCTGTCAGGATGATGATCAGAATCGTCGGCCAAATCCCAATCGTTTGCCCAGAAATAAGCAGGACACCAATTTCAGCAGCCGGGACAATAACTAAAAACAAAAATATATATTTCATTCTCCACCTCAATGTTTTGGAATAGCGTGTCCTTCTATTATACGTGGCGTGTTGGCGAGAATACAATAATATGATTGGTTGAGGTTCCTAAAAGCAGGATGGGATTGAAAAAACGGACAGTACCTTATTAGACAACCACTTCGGACATTTCCGGCAAGTCCGCTCTCTGTTTTGTCCGAACATGGGGTGACTTCGGACATTTTCGACAAATCCGCTCGCTGTTTTGGCCGAACATGAGGTAACTTTGGACATTTCCGGCAAGTCCGATCGCTATTTTGTCCGAACATGGGGTGACTTCGGACATTTTCGACAAATCCGCTCGCTGTTTTGGCCGAACACAGGATGACTTCGGACATTTCCTGCAAATCCGCTCTCTGTTTTGGCCGAACATGAGGTGATTTCGGACATTTTCGGCAAGTCCGCTCTCTGTTTTGGCCGAACATGGGATGACTTCGGACATTTTCGGCAAATCCGCTCTCTGTTTTGGCCGAACATGGGATAACTTCGGACATTTTCGACAAATCCGATTGCTGTTTTGGCCGAACATGAGGTGACTTCGGACAATTCCAGCAAGTCCGCTCTCTGTTTTGTTCGAACATGGGGTGACTTCGGACATTTCCGGCAAGTCCGCTCTCTGTTTTGTCCGAACATGAGGTGACTTCGGACATTTCCGGCAAATCCGATCTCTGTTTTGGCCGAACATGGGGTGACTTCGGACATTTTCGGCAAATCCGCTCGCTATTTTGTCCGAACACAGGGTGACTTCGAACATTTTCGGCAAATCCGCTCGCTATTTTGTCCGAACACAGGGTGACTTCGGACATTTCCGGCAAGTCCGATCGCTGTTTTGGCTGAACATGAGGTGATTTCGGACATTTTCGGCAAGTCCGATCTCTGTTTTGGCCGAACATGGGATGACTTCGGACATTTTCGGCAAATCCGCTCGCTATTTTGTCCGAACACAGGGTGATTTCGGACATTTTCGGCAAGTCCGCTCTCTGTTTTGGCCGAACATGGGATGACTTCGGACATTTTCGGCAAATCCGCTCGCTATTTTGTCCGAACACAGGGTGACTTCGGACATTTCCGGCAAGTCCGATCGCTGTTTTGGCTGAACATGAGGTGATTTCGGACATTTTCGGCAAGTCCGATCGCTGTTTTGGCCGAACATGGGATGACTTCGGACATTTTCGGCAAATCCGCTCGCTATTTTGTCCGAACACAGGGTGACTTCGGACATTTCCGGCAAATCCGATCTCTGTTTTGGCCGAACATGGGGTGACTTCGGACATTTTCGGCAAATCCGCTCGCTGTTTTGGCTGAACATGAGGTGATTTCGGACATTTTCGGCAAGTCCGATCGCTGTTTTGGCCGAACATGGGATGACTTCGGACATTTTCGGCAAATCCGCTCGCTATTTTGTCCGAACACAGGGTGACTTCGGACATTTTCGGCAAGTCCGATCTCTGTTTTGGCCGAACATGGGATGACTTCGGACATTTTCGGCAAATCCGCTCGCTATTTTGTCCGAACACAGGGTGACTTCGGACATTTCCGACAAGTCCGCTCGCTGTTTTGGCCGAACACAGGGTGACTTCGGACATTTTCGACAAATCCGCTCGCTATTTTGTCCGAACATGGGATGACTTCGGACATTTTCGGCAAGATCACTCGGTGTTTTGTATGAAATAGAAGTTGACCTGGCACTTCCAAACATCAATCTAGAATTTTATCAAATAGGAAGCGATTTATCCGAAAATTAAAAAGCGTGAAATCAAATTTGATTTCACGCTGAATTTGTAACTTATCTTATATTACAAAACACTTGCATGTCCTTTGTAGATGACGCCTCTTGCTGAGTCTACCGTAATTTCCTGGCCATCTTCAAACAGATTCATGGCGTTTTCTACACCTACGATAACAGGGATTCCCAGGTTCAATCCGACTACTGCCGCATGGCTTGTTAAACCGCCTTCTTCTGTGATCAAAGCACTGCACTTTTCTAGTGCAGGGACCATTTCGCGGTCTGACCCGATTGTTACAAGGATGCTGCCTTGTTTTACTTTGCTGATTGCTTCTTGAGCATCCTTTGCTACAACTACTCTTCCGTATGCAGATTTACGTCCGATACCTTGAGCTTTCGCAAGGATATCCCCTACTACATGAATCTTCATCAGGTTAGTTGTGCCTGCTTCTCCAACTGGTACACCAGCTGTGATGACTACTAGGTCACCGTGAGAAACAAGACCGCTGTTCACACTTTCTTCCACTGCGATTGCGAGCATTTCGTCTGTTGTTTCTGCTTTCTGCCCAAGCTGTGGATATACTCCCCATACTAGAGCCAGGCGGCGAAGAACATGATCATTCGATGTTGCTGCAATGATTGGAGCCTTCGGGCGATATTTTGAAATCATACGTGCTGTATGACCGCTTTCAGTTGGTGTGATGATTGCATTCACTTCAAGGTTCAACGCTGTATGTGCAACCGATTGTCCGATAGCATCAGTGATATTGTGCTCTGTGTCCTTACTGCGAGCTGATAAAAGTTCTTTATGATCAAGTGCTTGTTCTGCGCGTGATGCGATATTATGCATGGTCTGTACAGCTTCAACCGGGTAGTGTCCAGCAGCTGTTTCACCAGAAAGCATGATTGCATCTGTACCGTCAAAGATCGCGTTTGCTACGTCACTAGCTTCTGCGCGTGTCGGGCGCGGATTGCGCTGCATGGAATCAAGCATCTGAGTTGCTGTGATAACAGGCTTGCCTAGTACATTGCACTTTTTGATCAGGTCTTTTTGAACAAGTGGCACTTCTTCTGCCGGTATTTCAACACCAAGGTCACCACGAGCAACCATCAGGCCATCAGAAACTTCAAGGATTTCATTGATATTGTCGACGCCTTCCTGGTTTTCGATTTTAGGGATGATCTGGATATGGGATCCGTTATTTTCTTCGAGAAGCTGGCGGATTTCCAATACATCAGTTGCACGGCGCACAAAAGAGGCTGCGACGAAATCGACGCCTTGCTCAACACCGAAAAGGATATCCTTTGCGTCTTTTTCTGTGATTCCAGGCAGGGTTAACTGAAACACCTGGTACGTTCACACCTTTTTTATTCTTAAGTGTTCCGCTGTTCAGAACTCTAGTTTTAATTTCCTTGCTAGTCTTGTCGATGCTGATAACTTCCAGACCGATCAATCCGTCATCAAGAAGAATTTTCGCTCCTGGATGTACATCATCAATCAATTGGTCATAAGTTACTGAGAACTTCTCAACTGTGCCCAGAACCTCTGTCATGGAAACGACGCATTCCTGGCCTGTCGTAAGTTCAACCGCTCCGTTTTCCATATCATTCGTGCGGATTTCAGGGCCTTTTGTATCAAGAAGGATACCTACCTTCTTCCCTGTTTTCTCAGCAGCTTCTCTGATATTCTTGATACGTGCCGCGTGTTCCTCATGATTTCCGTGAGAGAAATTAAGACGGGAAACATTCATTCCTGCTTCAATCAATTGAACTAATTTGTCTACACTTTCACTAGCTGGACCAATCGTACAAACAATTTTTGTTTTGCGCATAGCTTGCAACCTCCTGGTTTACTGTAAAGAGATTAAATAGAAAGCTCTTTTGATAATTTATATAAATTCAAGTCAACAGTATGCTCTTTTGCCAAAGCTTCAATGATATCGTAATCAACTAATTGATTCTTCTCCATTCCGACAGCACGTCCGCCTTTGCCTTCCAATAAAAGCTCAACTGCCCTTGCTCCCAGCCTGCTTGCAAGTACGCGGTCAAATGCTGTAGGCGTTCCTCCGCGCTGAACATGGCCAAGTACGGTAACACGTGTATCAAAGTCAGTTTCTTCCTGCAAAAGCTTTCCGAACTCATACCCGTTCATGACACCCTCTGCAACAATAATGATACTGTGTTTTTTGCCACGCTCATGACCTTTTTTAAGGCGGCTAGCAATGTCTTTCATATCATGCGGGTCCTCAGGAATAAGGATTGTTTCCGCACCGCCTGCCAGACCAGACCATAACGCAAGGTCTCCAGCATTGCGTCCCATTACTTCGACAACAAATGTTCTTTCATGTGAAGAAGCCGTATCACGAATTTTATCGATTGCATCAATGACCGTATTTAGCGCAGTATCAAATCCAATGGTGAATTCAGTTCCTGGGATATCATTGTCAATCGTTCCAGGTACACCAACACAAGGGTATCCTTGTTCTGTCAATGCCTTAGCGCCTCTGTAAGATCCGTCTCCGCCAATGACGACAAGTCCGTCAATACCAAGCTTATTCAATTGCTCGATTCCTTTTTGCTGGCCTTCCTTTGTCTTGAATTCTTCACTTCTCGCGGAATAAAGGAACGTGCCACCCCGGTGGATGATATCACCGACTGAACCAAGCTCCAACTTTTTAATATTTCCGCTCATCAAGCCTGCGTAACCGCCAAACACACCATAAACCTCTACATCATGGTAAATCGCTTTTCTAACAACCGCACGTACTGCGGCATTCATGCCGGGCGAATCCCCGCCGCTCGTCAAAACACCAATTCTTTTCATCTTTTCACCTCATTCAGTATGTACTGTACCAAAAGCTAAACACTGTAGTATTCTGGTATTAGCTTGTCTTATTATAAACAGAATACCCGGGAATATTTCTAAAATACCACGTAGAATACCTTATCTCAACTGAATCCTCAATATTGACAATAAGACGGAATAATCATGTAATTGCAAGCGCTTCAATAGGGATTTTAGCACATCTCCCTTCGCATCAATGGCTCCATTGAGGCACATGTCCAAGTTGTCAAGCTTTAATTTTATAAAATAAAAAATAAAACGTGCACTTTCGCACGTTTTATTTTACCCCTATAAATTCATTTGGAAACGAAAACTCTCCAATTCGCTTGTATTTTTCGTAACGATGGCTGAGGAGGGTCTCTTCATCGAGTACAAGCAGTTCAGACATTGAATCTTTTAAAACTTTATCCATATACTTTGCCTGCTGCTTTAGATCTTTATGCGCCCCGCCCTTTACTTCAGGTATGATTTCATCAATGATACCTAGCCCCTTTAAGGTCAGGTGCTGTGATCTTCATTGTTTCGGCTGCTTTCTTCGCCAAAGAAGAATCTTTCCACAGAATGGCCGCTGCTCCCTCTGGGGAGATCACCGAGTAAGTGGAATTCTCTAGCATATGAATGTAATTGCCGACTCCAAGAGCCAACGCACCACCGCTTCCGCCTTCACCAATGACTACACAGATTACGGGAACTGTGAGTCCTGCCATCTCGAATAGATTGCGGGCAATTGCTTCGCTTTGGCCCCGTTCTTCTGCCGCTTTCCCGGGGTATGCTCCCTTCGTATCAATGAAGCAAATAATCGGACGCCTGAATTTCTCAGCCTGCTTCATTAAACGCAATGCTTTCCGGTAACCTTCAGGGTGTGGCATGCCAAAATTCCTGCGGATATTTTCCTTTGTGTCTTTTCCGCGTTGATGGCCAATAACGGTAACGGGGTAGCCATGGAACTTGGCGATACCGCCAACAATTGCTTCATCGTCCCCATATGATCTGTCACCATGACATTCAAAGAAGTCGGTAAAAAGTAAAGAAATATATTCAAGCGTTGTTGGGCGATTAGGATGGCGGGCAATCTGCACCCGATCCCACGGTTTCATGTTCTCGTAAATTTCAGACTCTAGCTTTTGCAGTCTTGTTTCCAATTTATCGATTTCATCCATAAGATCAACATCCGTATTTTTCGTGAATTCCTTGAGCTCACTGATTTTTTTCCTTAGCTCAATAACTGGTTTCTCAAATTCTAGTTCTCCTGCCATTCGAAAGTCCCTCCTGGCTGATGGATTTCAAGTATTCCTGAGATTTTTTCTTTTAATTCCGTTCTCGAGATCACAGCATCAAGCTGTCCATGCTTCAGCAAGAATTCAGATGTCTGGAAGTCTTCCGGCAGTTCTTCGCGGATTGTCTGTTCAATGATCCTTCTTCCTGCGAAGCCAATCAAAGCTCCAGGTTCTGCTAGATTGTAGTCCCCAAGCGAGGCAAAACTCGCGGAAACTCCACCTGTTGTCGGGTGTGTCATAATTGATATGATCAATCCGCCATTATCACTGAATCTTTTCAATGCGACGCTTGTTTTCGCCATTTGCATTAAACTGAGGACACCTTCCTGCATTCTGGCCCCGCCCGATGCGGTAAAAATGATAAATGGTACCGATAATTCATCGGCTTTTTCAATCGCCCTCGTAATCTTTTCCCCTACGACGGAACCCATACTTCCCATCCTGAAAGTCGCATCCATGATCGCTATAGTGACATCTAACCCATTCACACTGCCTAACCCGGTAACTACTGCTTCATTTAATCCTGTTTTATCCCGGTCCTTCTCGAGCTTATCCTCATATCCTGGAAATCCTAATGGATTGCCTGAGACCATCTCGCGGTCCAGCTCTCGGAAACTTCCCGCATCGAGGAAGCTGTGGATTCTCTCTGCCGAATTCATTTGATGGTGGTAGCCGCACTGGAAACAAACCTTGCAATTTTTGTTCAGTTCTTTCGTATACATGATTTTCTTGCAGTTCGGGCATTTGGTCATGATTCCTTCAGGAACATCCTGCTTCGCTGCTTCAGAAGGAATTGTCGCGTACTTTTTCTTTTTCGTTTTAGTAAAAAGTTCCTTAAGCAAGTTAAAACCCCCTCCGAATAATGCTGGTTGTTTTGTAACATCCTAAATTTAGGAATAAAGCACTAAGTGGTCAGACCACTATGTCAAAAAAGAAAGAGAGCTAGTCCTCCTGGCATCTTAGGCATGTCCACAAGTATATAACATCCTTTCATCAAAAGATGTTACTTCGTGTCGTCAGTCTGTCGACATTTTCCGCAACATGCGATACCTTTCCAGGATCAATTCTCCTTTTTTTGTTTCAAGTGAGTCTACCAGTCTGTGATAATCTGCTTTCTCAGCTGGTGATTCCTTCAGCTGAAGGGCATCATAATAATCATTCAATATATACCAAATCCGATAGAAAAGATGATTGTCGGCAAGCTCAGCGATTTTCCTGAAAAATTCCTCGTCCTCAAAATTATGGTCATCAATCCAAGCCTTTAATCGTTTGATTTCGCCTTCCTGTCCCTTTTCTGCAGCCAGGTATAGACAATCAACCTCAATCATATTTTTCGTTTCGACTACGTCGTCTTTTGCTTTTTCATCCTGCAGGATAAAGGTGCTTAATAATTGGACGAGCTGGTTGCCGCGGAAGTCCCTGATAAACGTACCTTCTCCTCTTCTCGTCTCGATCAAGCCGAGAAGCTCAAGGGCACGCAATGCCTCGCGAACGGATGAGCGCCCGGCATTCAGGCGCTCTGAGAGTTCACGTTCGGATGGAATTTTATCCCCCGGCTTTAAGCCGCCTTTATTAATCATTTCCCTTAGCTGCCTGACGATTTCCACATATACTTTTGTGTTTTTTTCAGGCTGTGTCACTAAGAGATCACTCACCTTTTCCAATCAATGCAAGGCGCATCGTGCGCTCTTTCACTTCTTCTGGATCCACTTTAATGCGGTCCACGCCTGTTTCCATCGCCGCATTCGCTACAGCTGCTGCAACAGCAGGTGCTACACGAGGGTCAAATGGTCCAGGAATGACGTAATCACTCGCAAGTTCGGACTCCTCAATGAGGCTGGCGATTGCGTTTACAGCAGCTACCTTCATCTTTTCATTGATGTGGGTAGCCCTGGCATCCAATGCACCGCGGAAAATTCCCGGGAACGCAAGAACATTGTTCACCTGGTTAGGGAAATCGGAACGGCCTGTACCTATAACCGCCGCACCTGCTACTTTTGCTTCATCAGGCATAATTTCCGGAACAGGGTTTGCCATTGCAAAAATAATCGAATCGTTATTCATTGTCTCGATCATTTCAGCAGTAAGCGCTCCAGCGACAGAAACTCCGATGAACACATCTGCTCCTTTAATCGCATCAGCAAGGGACCCCTCAACATTGTCACGGTTCGTGAACTTCGCAACTTCATCCTTGATCGCATTCATCCCGTTAGGTCGTCCTTCATAGATGGCACCCTTTGTATCACACATGATGATGTCACGGACTCCGTATGAATACAAAAGCTTAATGATTGCAATTCCCGCAGCTCCTGCTCCGTTTGCGACTACCTTGATTTCGTTCATTTTTTTGCCGACAATTTTCAGCGCATTGACGAGACCAGCCACTGTTACAATCGCAGTTCCGTGCTGATCATCGTGGAATACCGGGATATTTGTTTCTTTTTTCAATCGTTCTTCTACAGCGAAGCAGTTTGGAGCAGCGATGTCCTCCAGGTTGACTCCACCGAATGTCGGCTCAAGCAGTTTTACAGTCTCAACAATTTTATCCACATCCGTTGTATTCAAACAGATCGGAAAGGCATCAACGCCAGCAAAGCTCTTGAAAAGAACGGCTTTGCCTTCCATTACTGGAAGCGCGGCTTCAGGCCCCGATATTTCCCAGGCCCCAATACGGCTGTGCCATCAGAGACGACGGCTACCATATTGCCCTTCATTGTATAGTCATAAACAGTTTCCGGCTTATCATATATCTCTTTGCAAGGTTCCGCTACACCAGGAGAATAAGCAAGACTCAAATCTCTTGCATTTCTTACAGGCACTTTTGATTTTGACTCTAATTTTCCTTTGTTTACACGGTGCATGTGCAAAGCTTCTTCACGTAATGTCAACTCAGGTCCACTCCTTAGTTATAGGCTTTCTTCGCCAAAGATTGGCGCATTCGTCTCGCTCATTTCCATCTATCGATCAAATTGTTCTTGATAAGAACGAGGAAGGCTGAATTCCTTCCTTCCAATAACGACAATATTTTACGAAAAAATACCTGGTTATTAAAAAAGTTTGCCTACTCAGTGGTCTGACCACGCATATCCTTTTCCAATATAACACATCTATTATACTTGTAAAGAACTAATTTTTAAGGATGACATTATTGTCACCCAATACCTTTTTCAATTCTCCCATACTTCCACGTTCTGTATTAATGCTGAACTCTTCCGTAAGCAGAAGTGATTTCTCGGTTTCTTCGTTATACACGATTACCGGTACAGTGCCATGATGTTTTTTCAATAAAGCTTTGAGTGCGTTCATCTTGCCAGCACTGTCCGTTCCTTTAGCAATCCGCAAATATAGAACCGGTTTTTGTTCTGATTCTTTTTCAAGGTCAAGCACTTGTTGCACGATGAATTGGCTTTTTCCTTCACGTTCATCGAATTTTCCTTCCAGCAGCGCCATTTTCCCCTGGCCTAACACATGTCCATACTGCTTATAGACAGAAGGGAATACAACAGCATCTGTTTCCCCGCTTGCATCGCTAATAGTGAGGAAGGACATTGCTTCACCTTTTTTCGTGCGGATTTTCTTTTCCTCAGTGACATAGACGCCAAGCCGAACTTTGCTTCCAGGAGATTTCGAGGCAATCTTTTTAACACCTGCTGCCTTGAACTCTTTTTCGTAAATCGAGGCGGGGTGCTTGGATAAATAAACCCCGAGCACATCCTTTTCAAAGCTGAGCTTGTCTTCAATCCGGATTGGGTCAACCTGGGTATATTTTGGCTTCAGGGAAAACTCTGCTTCAGTGAACATATCAATCTGTCCTGAGTCATCGGGAGCCACGAGCTGTGCGTGCTCAATCGCGACATCAATCGTCGCTAAAAGAACAGCGCGGTCCTGGCAGAATTCATCGAAAGCACCTGAATAAATCAATGCTTCGAGTACTTTCCTAGAAGCTGCTTTTTGAGGCACCCGGATACAAAAGTCAAATATATCTTTAAATGGCTGGTTTCTTCTCGCCTGGAATATTTCCTTGAGAGAGGCAATTCCTACTCCTTTTATCCCAGCGAGGCTATACCTGACACCATCCCCTTCTGGCTGGAAACTGAAAGCACTTTTGTTGATCGAGGGAGGAAGAAGCTTTATTTCCATTTGCTGCAGCTCTCTTGCATACTGAGCGATTTTTACATCATTGCCGATTGCCGAACTAAGCAGCGCAGCCATAAAATAAAGCGGATAATGTGCTTTCAGGTACGCCAGCTGATAGGCGATCATACTGTATGCGACCGCATGGCTCCGGTTAAATCCGTAGTTTGCGAATCGGACAATCAAATCATAAATAAGGTTCGCTGTTTGCTCGTCATATCTTTTCTTTAAAGCCCCGTTTACAAAGTGTTCACGCTCCTGGGCAAGAACTTCCTTCTTCTTCTTTGAAACAGCTCTCCTCAGCAAGTCCGCTTCACCTAACGAAAATCCTGCCATCTGTGATGCAATCTGCATGATTTGCTCCTGGTAAACGATGACCCCGTATGTATCCTTGAGGATCGGTTCAAGGTCCTTGTGGTAATAGTCTATCGGCTGCCTTCCGTGCTTACGGTCAATGAACAGCGGGATATTTTCCATCGGTCCTGGACGGTAAAGAGCATTGACTGCAACAATATCTTCGAACCTTGATGGCCCCAGCTTCATCAGTACTTTTCTCATCCCATCGGATTCTAGCTGAAAAATACCAGTCGTCTCTCCCCTTCCAAGCATCGCGAATGTCTCTTTATCTTCAACGGGGATATCATGAATGTCCAGCCTGTCCCTTGTTTTCTTCTTAATGGATTGAAGAATTGAATCTATTAATGTCAGATTCCTTAATCCTAGGAAATCCATCTTCAACAGACCTATTTCTTCCAGGTGGTCCATAGAATATTGGGTAAGGAACACTTTGGACTGGCCGGATTGGATCGGTACGACATTTGTAAGTGGCTGTTCGCTGATTACGACTCCCGCAGCGTGGGTCGAAGTATGCCGCGGCAAACCTTCGAGCTTGATTGCCGTTTCGAGGATTCTCTTATTCTTGGAGGATTCTTCAATAAAATTGCTTAACCCGGCAGATTCCTTGATAGCATCTTTCAATGTGATTCCAAGTCTCGATGGCACAAGCTTTGACAGCCGGTCGAGCTCCTTCGCGTTCAAACCGAAAACACGGCCAACATCCCTTACGGCTGCCTTTGCAGCGAGTGTTCCGAAAGTGGCAATCTGTGCTACATGAAGCTCGCCATATTTTGATGCGACATAATCAATTACTTCATCCCTGCGGTTATCTGGGAAGTCGATATCGATATCTGGCATCGATATTCGTTCAGGATTAAGGAACCTTTCAAAGAGAAGATTATGTTCAATCGGGTCGGCATCGGTAATGTACAGTACATAGGAAACGATGGAGCCAGCCGCGGAACCGCGCCCCGGTCCGATGAGGATTCCTCTTTCCCTCGAGTATTTAATGAAATCCCAGACAATCAGGAAGTAATCACTGAAGTTCATTTTTTTTTATGATGGACAACTCAAACTTCAGTCTCTCTCTATGTTTTGGAGATGGTTTCCCGTAACGTTCTTCAAGGCCCTGAAAACACAGTTCTTCGAGCATTCCATCTGCATTTTTCCCTGGTGGGACCGGAAATTTTGGCAGATGCCTTGTTTCAAAGTCAAGCATGACATTGCAGTCCTCTGCTATTTTCAGGGTATTTTCCAATGCTTCTGGATACTCCGAAAACAGCTCTCCCATATCTTTTGCCGGCTTTAGGTAAAATTCCCTGCTGCCCAGCTTTTCACGTGCATCATCCTGGAGCTTCTCCCCATTTCTGATTGCCAGCAGGCACTCCTGGGCAAATGAATCTTCTTTTTCCAGATAATGAACCTGGTTGGAAGCAGTCAGTGGAGTACTGGTTTCCATGCCCAGCCTTGCCAGCTGTCCGACTAATTCTTTTTGCCCCGGAAGGCCCTGGTCCTGTATGGATAGGTAAAAATTGTCCCTGCCAAAGATTTGCTTATATAAATCCACTGTCTGGAGAGCTTTCTCTTTTTCATCGTTTGATAGATAGTATTCTATTTCCCCCTGGGTCCCTGGAGTCATCGCAATCAGGTCAGAAGCGTAATGCTTCAGCCATTTCACCGGTATTCCCTCAGGTGATTTCGTCTGTACAGCACTTGAGATCTTGATCAGGTTTTGGAACCCTCCATTGTTTTTCGCAAGCAGCACAAGCGGGAAGGATTCATGTTCCAAAGTGGGGCTGACGACGTCAACAGTCAGGCCGAGCAGTGGTTTGACCGAGTTCCTCAGGCATTCTTTATAAAATGCGACACTTCCGTACATGACATTGCGGTCCGTCAGTGCGAGTGCGGAAAATCCTTTTGCCCTGGCATCGCGGACTAACTGCTCTACTGTGGCCGTACTCGTGAGCAGGCTGTATGCACTATAGACATGAAGGTGAATAAATGGCATTTCTCTCACACCCTTAAAGGTTAGGTTCATCTTCTTTCATTATAGGCTTTTCAGGCAAAAAAAGAAAATATGTTCTCATTTGTTCGAGGAAGTTTAAACATATTAAAAGCAGATTGTCCATATGATGAACTACGAGGAAAAAATCTACCATTTACTGAGGGTGTTTAATGTGAATCAACCATTTGCTTCTCATTTATTCGAAGCCTATTTCATCGCGCTCGGTGTTTTGCTTGGCGGCTCCCTGATTGGCGGATTAGCCGCTTTTTTGACCGGTCAGCCTTTAATGACGGAAATTGCCCGGTTTTCAAGTTCTATCAGGATATGGTCCATCATTGCCGCGATTGGCGGTACCTTTGATACCGTCTACAGCTTTGAACGCGGACTTTTGAACGGTGAAACAAAAGATATTGTCAAACAATTCCTTTTGATCCTGACAGCTATGGGTGGTGCGCAGACTGGAGCACTGCTGATCAACTGGCTGACACAGGAGCATGTATAAAATGAGAATCCCCCCTTATTACCGCAGGCCTGAATGGCAGAGATTTATTTCAGGTGTAGCAGTTGGCGCCCTAGTTAGCTGGGTATTATTTTTATACATTAATGGTGCATGGATGGAAAAACACGCAAAAAAAATTGAGCAACAAAAAGATGAAATCGCCGACTTGCAAAGCGATATCAAAATCTGGATGGAAGATTATGAAGAATTAAACAAAAAGAACCAGGAGAACTTAACGGTCCAGGAAATTAAGGTGAAGATCGTCAACGATAAAAAATATAAGCAGCTTGATACGCTAAGCATCTACGAGATCGAGGAAGAGACGAAAGGGCAGTTGAACATGCTACTTGCCAAGGATCTGGATTCGGTTTTCAAAAGCAGGGATTTGATCACCAGAGTGATTGAAAACAAATCCATCAAAGTGAATGACAAGCGTTATAAACTGAAAATCAAATCAATGGTCATCTATACTTCTGTCAGCATCCAGGTGGAAATCAGCCTCGATTGATTGGCCGTGGTGTTGGCGGTGCAATAATTAGGGACGATTATCGGCAAGCTGTCACGATTCCGGCTTTATTTCGACTATGAGTTCCACCCGAAAGCTGTCACGACTCTGGCTTTATTTTGACAGCTTTGATTAGTTCATCAAGAAAGTTGTCTCAAACAGCCCCCAAACAAAGGTAATTTTCTCCAGTTGTTATCAGTTTGTGTGACTCCTTAATTAACCGGAAAAAATAAAAGTATAGACTGGAGGGATTCAGATGACTTTTAACAACGGAGCAGGAAATAGCGGCAGTGGTGTTGGCGGAGGTTTATTCCCTGCGTATGCAATGAATAACCGCGACCAGGAGAACCAGATGAAATTAAATGAGGATCAGTATGATGTATATGTAAATGATGATTTGGTCGGACAAAAAAGTCTTAAAAACCAAGGTGAGAATCTTTCTGACATCGATGGCTTCTTAAAACAGCAAGGAATCAGTGATTTTACAGCATCCCTTGATGGTGACCACTACAAGATCATGACAGATGGTTCTAAAGCGGAAATCGCCGATGCATTAAATGTTTATTTTAATAATAGATAAACGGTAATCGCAAGGTGCGCTTTTTCATTGAAGCGCACCTTGCTATTTTCTGATGGAGTTGTTATTCCTTGCAGGCTTGAATAAGATCAGCAAGAACATTGTCGACATCATCCCATGAATAAATGGATGCACCGGCGGCAAGTGGATGGTCGCCGCCATTATACTTCCTGGCGATCGTATTGATCACAGGTCCTTTGGAGCGGAGGCGAACCCTGATTTGGTCTTCTTCCTCAATGAAGAATACCCAAGCTTTAATCCCCCGGACATTTCCCAGCTCACTCACAAGCAATGATGCTTCAGATGGCTTGACTGAATACTGATCAAGCAATTCGCGTTTCATCACAACCTTAGCTGCACCATTTTCCAGCAGTTCGAAGTTCTGGAGGATGTATCCATTCAACTTTACTACATTCGGTGCTAATTCATACATTTTGTCGTAAAGCTCTGTACGCGAAAAGTTATAATGAATCAGTTCTCCCGCGTAGGCAAAAGTTTTATTGGTTGTGCTTGGATACAGGAAGCGGCCAGTGTCGCCAACAATTCCGGCATACAGCAATCTGGCGGCCTCCTCAGACATCTTCAGGCCATTCTCCTTAAAAGTAAGGTAAAACTCGTAGATCATCTCACTAGTAGAGCTTGCAGATGTATCTACCCACTGCAGGTCTCCATACGGATCTTCATTCGGATGATGGTCGATCTTGACAAGCTGCTCCCCTAAAAGATAACGCTCATCGCATATCCGCTCGGCATTGGCTGTATCACAGACAATAACCAGCGCACTTTTAAAAGCAGCATCTGAGATGGAATCAAGCCTCCTCAGGTAATTAAGCGATGGCTCCTCTGCACCAACAGTGTAAATATTCTTTTCAGGATACGAAGCCATCAGGATTTCAGCAAGACCTCCCTGCGACCCATAAGCATCAGGATCCGGTCTCACATGGCGATGGATGATGATCGTTTCATAATTTTCAATAGCTTCAAGTATTTGCTCTTTCATTAAAATGCTCCTTCACCTTATTCATATCTTAATTATGAACATATTTTTTGGAAAAGAAAAGCAGGAATACGATGACGGAAAGTGTTGGGCTAGAAAAAAAAGAGCGTTTTTTTCAGTTTGGAAATAAAAGGGTGGTTTTTGCGAATAAAGCTCATAGTTTGCGAATAAAGCTATTTTACTTGCGAATACACCATGGGTGACGGCGAAAAATCCTTGACCATAAGCAAATAAACACCATCCCACACTTTACTTTAGAGTATTTCAAACTATGCATTGGCCCAATGCAACGCAAACTGTATAGCATTCTGTTTGATTTAACGGTAAAATAAGAGTGATTCTGAATGTGGAGGAAATGCAATGCCTATTTTTGTACTACTCATCGTACTTTCATTTGTTTTTTATATTTTTTACAAGGTTAAGTATGTCCGCAGCAAACGCCCTGCTGAGCGAAAATGGCTATCAGCCAAGTCAAGCATCGCTTTGGGATTGTTCGTCGCACTATTTGGCATCAATCAACTGTTCCTTTTCCAGACTACTGTCACATATATCGTGGGAGCTATCTTCATTGCCATTGGTGCATTGAGCATCTGGGGCGGGATTAAAGCATATAAATTCTACCTTCCTCACGCTGCAAAGGAAGCTCAGGAAAATTAACCACAATAAAGCCGATCCGGTTAAGGATCTGCTTTTTACATCTATTAATGCCGGTTGTTCAGCTATTCCACATCCATTAGTGCCTGTCAATCAGCTGGCACATCATCATCGCTTTGCCGACGAGAACTCCGTCATTGAAGGCTTCGATATCGACCTTACCGAATTTCCTTCCCACCTCGAGAACCTTCGGATAAATTTCTATGACACTGTCAATCTGTACCGGCTTCATAAAATAAATCGTCATATTTTCGACAACAAGATCGCCTTTTTTATATCCCCTCAGCACTCGGTTCGCGGCCTCTGTAACAATGGTTGTAAACACGCCATATGACACCGTCCCAAGGTGGTTCGTCATCTGCGGAGTCACCTGGCAGCGGAAGATGTCTTCATCCTTAGTTTTTCCTTTTGCAAGGACCAGTTGGTTTGTAACCGTGTCATCAAGTGTTTCTCCTACCTGCGGCTGGCGCTGAATCATTTGCAGAGCCTTCAGTACATCCTGCCTGCTGACAATGCCTTGAAGCCTGTTGGCGTCATCCACTACCGGCAGTACCTCAATGCCTTCCCAAACCATCATATGGGCAGATGACGCGACACTCGTCGACCCGCTTACAGTCATCGGATTTTTTGTCATGATTTTTTCAATCAAAGTCTCTTGTTCGTGACCCATAACGTCCTTCGATGTGATCATCCCGATTACTTTCATATTCTGATCCACTACCGGAAAGCGGCTGTGCAGTGTTTCATCCTTATGACGATACCAATCTGATACCCGGTCATCCGCTTTGAGAAAAATGGTTTCAGAAACTGTCGTCAGAATATCCTCGACAAGGATGATTTCCTTTTTAATTAATTGATCGTAAATTGCGCGGTTGATCATTGTCGCCACTGTAAAAGTATCATAGCTGCTGGAAATGATCGGCAGCTGCAGTTCATCAGCCAGCTTTTTCACATGGTCCTCGGCATCGAAGCCACCGGTCACTAAAACAGCTGCGCCTGCCCTTAGCGCTTGCTCATGCGCTTTGTCACGATTTCCGACAATTAGCAGGTTGCCGGCTCCTGTATATCGCATCATTGCTTCAAGCTTCATCGCTCCGATGACGAATTTATTCAGCGTTTTATGAAGTCCGGCGCGGCCGCCCAGTACTTGCCCGTCAACGATATTGACGACTTCGGCAAAAGTAAGCTTTTCAATGTTCTCTTTCTTTTTCCTCTCAATCCTGATTGTGCCTACACGTTCAATCGTACTCACATACCCTTTATTTTCAGCATCTTTAATGGCTCTATATGCAGTTCCTTCGCTTACGTTCAGCGCCTTGGCGATTTGGCGTACCGATATTTTTTCTCCTATTGGCAATTCATCTATATATTGAAGTATTTGTTCATGCTTAGTTGCCAAGACTTTCACCCTTTATCATAATTTTCCGTACAAAGTAGTTCTATCCATTATCATTATAAGGTTTTAAAGGGTTGGATTCAATTTAATTAGGGTGTGAGGAGTTTTTAGGGCAAAAAGAAAAACTGACTGATCCACTCAGCCAGTATAAACGCGTGATTTTCTTTTCAGGTTGGCTTCCATTTTTCTGCTGTCTCTCCTGGCGCGCTTTTTTGGAGTGTATAAAAAGGCTCCCAAATTCCCTGCAAAGACGAGCAAAGCCAGGAACAGCCATGAACCGGCGAACAGTGCTTCTTTGCCTCCAATCTGGAAGTTTAGCTCCGGCAGAGCTATGTAAAGCATCACGCCGCATAACAACAAATATAGCAAGTAGCGGTTTTTCTTCATTTTCCCCCTCCTACAGGTTGTCTTAGTTTATATCTATGCTTCCACAGCTAAAAAAAGCATGTGAAATAAAAAAAGCTGCACAATTTCTGTGCAGCTCGGTCTCGGTTACAGTTCGATTGTCTCTCCAGCTTCAAGAACTGTGCCTTTATTTTTCTTAAGCATTTTCACAAAGGCATGTGGGTCTTGCTTAATTGGCGGGAATGTGTTGAAGTGAATCGGAACTACCTCCCTGGCATTAAGGAATTCTGCTGCCAATGCAGCATCTTCCGGTCCCATTGTAAAATTGTCGCCAATCGGCAGGAATGCCAGATCAATGGGATGTCTTTCACCAATCAGCTTCATGTCTGAAAAAAGCCCGGTGTCACCTGCATGGAACACGGTCTTCCCTTCTGCCATGAATAAGATCCCCGCCGGCATGCCGCCATAAAGGATTTGGTTATCTTCAGTGATCATGCCCGTACCATGAAATGCCTGTGTCATTTTCACTTTGCCAAAATCAAATTCATAAGCGCCGCCAATGGACATGCCGTGAGTGTTCAAGCCTTTCCAGCTTAAATATGTAGACACTTCGAAGTTGGCGATAACCAGAGAATCATGATTCTTCGCAAGCTCAACCGTATCCCCCAGATGGTCTCCGTGCGCATGGGTGAGGATGATGACATCCGGCTTCACGTCCTCCACCTTCAGATCAGTCAAGTCATTGCCTGTAATGAATGGATCAATCAGAATGGTCTTCCCATTTGCCTCAATTTTAACAACAGAATGGCCGTGATAAGATACTTTCATATTATCGCTCCTTTCAATCATTCATTAGATATTTCAACGTTACTTGCCTATCTCCTGCTTCTCTTCTGTATACCCACAGAATCTGATCGTTAAAAGTTTTACTTTTCACCGGCGAATTGCTACTCTCATAGTGTGATGTACATATCAGAGGAGGAATTTTTATGACTGAAAGATTGGCTGCATTATCAGGTTGGATGAAGGACAACAATGTCGACGTCACATTCGTCACATCTCCTGACAATGTATTTTATCTGAGCGGATTTTTAAGCGATCCACACGAAAGACTGCTGGCAGTTGCCGTTTTCCCAGATGCCGAGCCATTCATGATTTGCCCGGCGATGGATAAGGAAAATGCGAAAAATGCGGGCTGGGACATGGAAATCATCGGCTACAGCGATACGGATGATTCAATGGAACTTGCTTACAATGCCATTAAAAAGCGCGTTTCTTCCGTCAAGAAAACCGCCATCGAGAAGGAACAACTAAATGTAGAGCGCTATGAAAAAATGGCTGGACTTTTTGGCGGTTCCGAATTTGTTTCGGCGGAAGAAAAATTGCGCATCATGCGTATGGTAAAAAGCGAAGAAGAATTGCAGAAACTGAGGGTTGCATGTGAATTAGCCGACTTTGCCATCCAGACAGGAGTAAATGAAATACAGGAAGGCAAAACCGAGCTGGATGTCCTTGCGGCGATTGAATACGAATTGAAGAAAAAAGGCGTAACAGAAATGTCGTTTTCAACGATGGTCCTTACTGGTAAAAATGCAGCAGCTCCACACGGTACACCTGGACTGACAAAAATTAAAAAGGGCGACCTCGTCTTGTTCGACCTTGGCGTTGTAATGGATGGCTACTGCTCTGATATCACGAGGACTGTTGCTTACGGTGAGATCAACAAACAGCAGGAAGAAATTTATCATACCGTTTTAAAAGCTCAACTGACAGCCCTTGATACTGCACGAGCTGGTATTGCATGCTCAGAGGTCGATCTTGCCGCACGCCGTGTGATTGAAGAAGCTGGATACGGGGACTACTTCCCTCACCGCCTCGGACACGGACTCGGAGTCAGCGTCCACGAGTATCCTTCATTAACAAGCACCAATCCTTTATTAATGGAAAAAGGGATGGTGTTCACTGCTGAACCCGGAATATATGTACCAGGCGTGGCTGGAGTCAGAATTGAAGATGACGTGGTCATTACAGAGGATGGAATCGAAATTTTAACGAAATTTCCAAAAGAATTGGTTTTTGTATCGTAAAATGAACCCAAAACCGCCTGAGATCCTGGACCCAGGCGGTTTTTGTGGGTGAAAAAGTCAGTTCCGTAGCGTAAACACTCCGCTTATATGGCGGAAAGTTCTATTTTATAGCGAGTATCAGCTTTTTATAGCGGAAATTTCTTTTTTATAGCGAATTTATATTTTTTATAGCGGAATTTTTATTTTTTATAGCGGAATTTTTATTTTTATAGCGAAAAAAACTTTTTTATAGCGAAATCCCGATTTTTATAGCGAAATCCCGATTTTTATAGCGAAATGGAAAATATCCGTGCTTTTTTCCACTAAAAAAAGAGCAGCGTGTGCAGCTGCTCTTTCCGTATTAGCGATTATCCACTTTTTCCGGATACATATCATGGTTCATCATCCGGTAATCAGCCATTTCTTCGTACTTAGTACCAGGCTTGCCGTAGTTGGTGTAAGGATCGATTGAGATTCCGCCTCTTGGTGTGAATTTGCCCCAAACCTCAATATATCTTGGATCCATCAGCTTAATCAAATCGTTCATGATGATGTTCATGCAATCTTCATGGAAGTCACCATGGTTCCTGAAGCTGAAAAGATAAAGCTTCAGCGACTTGCTTTCGACCATCAACTTGTCTGGGATGTAGCTGATATAAATGGACGCAAAGTCAGGCTGTCCTGTAATCGGGCAAAGACTTGTGAATTCTGGTGTGTTGAATTTCACGAAGTAATCCCGGTTTGGATGTTTATTTTCAAACGTTTCAAGGATTTCAGGACTGTATTCAAATAAGTATTTCGTCCCCTGATTGCCAAGCAATGTTATATCTTTCAATTCCTCATCTTTTCTTCCAGCCATTTTAATTGCCCCCTATTATATCTGCAAACGCTATTCGATGCCAGGAACCCTGCTGATCAAATAAAAAACCATATCCTCTGGGATATGGTTGAATTAATCAAAGCCATAGTTTTTTATAGAGGGTGTCCGCTATGAACCTCTCCCGCGAATGCAGGATGATTTATTCATTTTTATATAGCAACTATAATGAAATACCAATTCAAAGTCAAAAGAAAATTTTGATATGAAATATGACAAATTCATGTATTTCCATATTTTATTTTTACATATGTTCACGAGGTTATTTACATATGTTCACCTACCTGATATATTATTCATGTAAGTAACACATAATAAATTTGTGCGATATATTTTCTTCATAATGAAAGCGTTTCAACATATTTTTTATACGGAAAGGGTTTGAGCAAATGACTAAAGATTTGGCAAGAATGATCGACCACACATTACTTAAAGCGACTGCAACCGAAGCGGAGATTGTAAAGCTGGCTGAGGAAGCAAAAGAATATAAATTTGCTTCTGTTTGCGTTAACCCAACATGGGTTAAGAAAGCTGCTGAAATTCTTAAGGATGCTGAAGGTGTAGAAGTTTGTACAGTAATCGGCTTCCCTCTAGGAGCTTCTACTTCTGAAGTAAAAGCTTTCGAAACAAAGGATGCAATCGAAAATGGTGCTACTGAAGTGGACATGGTCATCAACATCGGCGCATTAAAAGATAAAAAGTACGATGTAGTTGAAAATGATATCAAGGCTGTAGTTGACGCTGCAAAAGGCAAAGCTTTGACTAAAGTCATCATTGAGACTTGCCTTCTTACTGACGAGGAAAAAGAAATGGCATGCAAGCTTTCTGTTAATGCTGGAGCAGATTTCGTAAAGACTTCAACTGGTTTCTCAACAGGTGGAGCAACTGTGGAAGACATCGCCCTCATGAGAAAAACCGTTGGCCCTGATCTTGGCGTTAAAGCTTCAGGTGGAGTCAGAAGCCTTGAAGATGCACAAAACATGATTGAAGCTGGCGCAACTAGAATTGGTGCAAGCTCTGGCGTGGCAATCGTAAACGGCCTGACTTCTGAGTCTTCATACTAAGCATTAACAAATATTCAATTGGGAATGGAGAATGGACGATGGATAAAAAAACGCTTGTTGAAAAAGCTATCGAAGCAAGAAACACAGCATACGTTCCATATTCTAAGTTTCAGGTTGGCGCCGCAATCATCACTAGCAATAACCAAGTCTATCTTGGCTGCAATATCGAAAACGCCTCCTATGGTCTGACTAACTGTGCTGAAAGAACAGCTATTTTCAAGGCTGTATCAGAAGGCGATACTGAGATTAAAGCTATTGCAGTAGTCGCAGATACTGAAGGGCCCGTTTCTCCTTGCGGTGCCTGCCGCCAGGTAATTGCAGAGTTTGCAACTGACGAAACAAAAATTTACCTTGCCAATCTGAATGGCGATGTAAAGGAAACGACAATCAGCGAAATCCTTCCTGGATATTTCACATCTAAGGATATGGATAAGGTTGATCTGTCCAAGAAAATGGTTTAATTGATTCATTTAAGTTAACAAGGGGCAACTCCTCTATCCTAACGGGTAAAAGAGTTGCTCTTTCTTATTCGATTGCATAGACCGTTGCTTTCCAATTACATGCTCATATCACCATGCCTAAAGAGATTAGCGCTCTTTTCGTGGAGATTTCCAACCTTGAGTGAATAACTATCTTTAAAACTCTGGCTCTGAAACAACAAAGCCACCACAAGAACCTTGATAAAGGAGGAAAGAAGCTGGCCCATCAATTGGGACGGCAAACATCATGGGAGACGCAGGTTTATTATTATCAGGTGCAGCACTTTTCCTGAACAGCTTGATGCTTTTAGGGAAGGCAAATGCAAAAAGTGTGGCAATATTCAACTTATTCATCGGGGCACTGCAAGTGATTGTTCCGTTTTACTTGATTGCTGTATCTGACCAGAACAACTGGACGGTGTACAGCCTGGCAAGCATCTTTCTTTTTGGTTTTACCTATTTATATGTCGGTTTGACATTATGGAAAGACCTTGATGGCAGCGGACTGGGCTGGTATTCCTTCTGGGTTGCAGTCCTTGCCGTCATTTATGCAGCTGTAGCATATGCATATTTTGAAGATCTCGTTGGTGCTTTGACATGGCTTATGTGGGCGTATCTATGGTTCCTGTTCTTCCTTTCAATGGGGCTGAACAAGAAAATCGACGTCTATATAGGCAAGGTGGCGATGGTCCAATCATGGCTGACTTTGACATTCCCGGCACTGCTGTCCATGACAGGACTATGGAAGACGGATCAGGTTGCCAATGCGTGGATTTACTTCTCAATTGCCGCTTTTCTCTACTTTGCATATATAACATTGAGACTGAAGAAAGCTTCTGCCAGAACCGAGAAGTTTGCATAAAACCTAAAAACCGTCCCGCCAAATTGGCTAAACCATTCTGTTTTAGGGTGCATATCATTCAAATGACAATAAAAATGGCGTGTAAACTGACATCAGTTTTGACACGCCATTTTTCTGATTTAATGTATTTTCGGATCTAAAATATAATGGTTCTTATTCAACAAAGCACCCGTTTATTCCACACCATAAAAGAACGGACCCTAGTGAAGGGATCATCATGGGCTGATAAATAAGCGGAGAAACTTCCCTTATTTAGAAAATGGCACGGAAAACAGCTTAAATAGACGGAAGATTTCCGCCTATTTACTTGAAAAACATAAAAAATTGGCAATCGTGCTTGCTTAACCGGAAAACCTCCGCTTATTTACCCCTCACCGAGCTATACTCTACAGTTTAACCGGATATTCTCCGTTTATATTTAGGATTGTTTGTTACTCAATTAAGGTTAAGTCTTCCCTTGTTCTAGAAAAAATCAATCTTCCGCTAACTGCTCCCTTCGGTGAGAAAAAAATAAAGTAAAATTCCATGTTCATCGTTATACAGGCTATACTTGAATGCAATGTTCGTAGAATGGAACCCTTAAATTGACTTCCGGACTGGTCATAAAATTGACAGTGGAAATGACCGTCATTATTCCTTGTACAACAAACATTGTCAATGGCATTTACTATCATTTTGCAGGTGTTAATTTGTAATGAAATGGCTTATAAATCCTGGCACAAGAGGAAAAATGGCGTGGACAATTTCCACGCCATTTACTGTGCCATTTTCGCCATATACACCTCAAAACGGAACGGTTTACAAGTTGGCAAGGACGGTTTTTCATTATGATTTACTTCGTAAGTACATTTGTCAATACAGGAACGACCTGCTTCTTGCGTGAAACGACGCCTTTAAGTGTCGCTGTATTATTTTCAAGCGCAACATTGAATGCTTCTTCAACAGCAGCAGCCTTTTCACCAATCGCAAGCGCTGCGGAATCATTTGTCAAGATATCGGTAATCACCAATAAGAATAGACTAAGATTCTTTTCTGTCACTTTATTGATCAATGCCTCTTCAAGCTCAACCTTGCGCAAAAGAACATCATTGACATCAACAGTGTTTACCTGTGCGATTTCAACCTTGGAATCTCCCATCTGGAATTCCTTGGCATCAAGGGAAATAAGCTCTTCGATTGTTTTGCTGCTAAGATCCGCACCGGCTTTTAACATGTCCAGACCGTATTCTTCAGCATCCACACCTGCAATTTCTGCCAATTCTCTTGCTGCCGCAACGTCCTGGTCAGTGCAAGTAGGAGACTTGAACAATAATGAATCAGAGATGATTGCAGAAAGCATCAGGCCTGCGATGTCTTTGTCGATTTCAACATTGTTTTCCTTATACATCTTATTCAAAATTGTCGCAGTGCAGCCTACTGGCTCAACTCGGAAATAGAGTGGATCGCTCGTCTCGAAATTTGCCACACGGTGGTGATCGATAACTTCGACGATTTGAACATCTGTAATGTCATCAGCGCTTTGTTGGCGTTCGTTGTGGTCAACAAGAATGACTTGTTTTACCTCTTCTGAAACTCTGCCTGCGAGACGCGGTGCTTCAGCCTTGAAGTAATCCAGTGCATATTGAGTTTCTCCATTGACCTGGCCCAAACGCACCGCTTCTGCATCAACACCAAGCTTTTGCTTTAAATTAGCATAGGCGATGGCAGAGCAGATTGTATCCGTATCAGGATTTTTATGTCCAAAAACAAGTACTTTTTCCATCATGACACTCCTCAATAACAAATTAACACGGGCACTCTAGCAAATGAACCCGTATATCCCATAAATAATATACGCTAAAATTGAAAGATTTTAAACAGCTTTGTGCTAAAAAGCATGGCTTTTCACTCCTGTTATAACGGAAATAGAGCAAATAAAAGATCCGGAATATTTCATCCGGATCGAGAAAAATTAGATTTGCTCTAACAATGTTTTTGTTTCAGAGTAAACGAGGTTGTGTGCTTCAGCTACTGCCTGGTAAGTCACATAACCATTAAGCGTGTTGATTCCTTTTAACAATGCTTCATTGTCCATGCAAGCCTGCTTGTAGCCTTTGTTCGCAATCTGGACAGCGTACGGCACTGTCACATTAGTCAGCGCGATGGTTGATGTTCTAGGAACTGCACCTGGCATGTTTGCAACAGCGTAGTGTACAACGCCATGCTTTTCATAGGTAGGATTGTCATGTGTCGTGATCCTGTCAGTTGTTTCGAAGATTCCACCCTGGTCGATGGCGATATCGACAACGACAGAACCTGGGTTCATCGATTGGATCATTTCTTCTGTTACAAGCTTAGGAGCCTTCGCGCCTGGAATCAAAACTGCACCGATGACAAGATCAGATGCTTTGACTGCTTCAGCAATGTTTAATGGATTGGACATTAGAGTTGTAATGTCAGATCCAAAAATATCATCCAGCTGGCGAAGACGGTCTGGATTCAGGTCGATCATTGTGACATGAGCACCAAGGCCGACAGCCATTTTCGCTGCATTCGTGCCAGCAACGCCGCCACCGATGATTGATACTTTCCCTCTTTGTACACCTGGAACGCCTCCAAGCAGGATTCCCTTGCCGCCGTGTACCTTTTCAAGGAATTGAGCTCCGATTTGTGTGGACATACGGCCAGCAACCTCACTCATAGGTGTAAGCAATGGAAGTGATCCGTTAGCCAGTTGCACAGTTTCATAAGCGATGCCGACAACCTTGTTCTCGATCAAAGCCTTTGTCAGCTCTGGTTCTGGAGCAAGATGTAAATATGTAAATAAAATTAAGCCTTCACGGAAATAACCATATTCTTCTGCCAGAGGTTCTTTAACCTTCATGACCATATCCTGTGCCCATGCTTCTTCTGCACTTTCAACGATCAGCGCACCGGCTGCTTTGTAGTCCTCGTCAGTAAAACTAGAGCCGACTCCAGCTTCAGTTTCAATATAAACTTCATGTCCAAAGTTTACAAGGTTTACTACTCCCGCAGGCGTCATAGCCACACGATTCTCATTGTTTTTTATCTCTTTAGGTACACCGATACGCATTATTGCATACCTCCTATAATAATAATTGCCCTACCATTTCTACCCTTCCACCACTATATCATTTTTTCATATTATGAAATAGGAAAAATAGGTTCAGCAGCCCAGGATGAAAACACTTTCATTTTAGTAGAAAAAAATGCTTTTGGCAAAACAATTCGTACAAAATTCCCTAAAATATACTATTCTGTATATTTTTAATTTTGGAGAAAGTAAGAAAGGCTTGCTAAGCTATCGTTTCTTAGCAAGCCGATTCATTCCATTTAGCCAGTTTGAAAAGGTTTCCGTATTAAGAAGTACCTCTGAAAACTACTTCTATCTATGTTCCTCGTTGTTTTCTACTGCTGCTTTCATCTGTCCCTGCGGTACTACCCCGCTGTTGTAAGAATCCATGATTTGCTGGCTTACCTGCATGACACCCTGATCATCGTAATCATAAAACGACCGACCTTGCTGATCTTTTTTTTCCATATGAAATCCTCCTTCAATATGATGCTTGCATTAGATAGTTTTCGTTGGATTGTCACAGCTATACCAATGAAAGTGTTGTATAATATAGGTAAAGGAGGCGAGAGCTATGGCGCTTTATTATAAGAATATTTTAGTTGCCGTTGACGGTTCTAAACAAGCAGCATGGGCATTTAAAAAAGCCATTGAGATCGCAAAAAGAAACGATGCAAGTCTGGTCATGACCCACATAATCGATTTACGCACTTTCGCTACAGTTGAGGCATATGACCGCACTATCTCAGAGCGTGCGACACAATTTGCTACAGAGTTGATGGAAAGCTACAAACAGCAGGCAATCGAAGCTGGTATAAAAAACGTAGAATATGACATCGATTATGGTTCACCAAAGGTCAAGATTGCGAAAGATGTTGCAAAGAAATATAACGCCGACCTGATTATCTGCGGAGCAACAGGAATGAATGCAGTGGAACGCTTTTTCATTGGAAGTGTCTCCGAGCATATCACCCGCTATTCATCATGTGATGTCCTGGTTGTCCGTACTGATAAAGAAAATTAACTCAATAAACATACAAAAAAGCACGCAGCTTTTGAGAGACTGCGTGCTTTTTCCATTTATAGAGATCTTTTGGCTTTTTCGATTTGGATTTTCACCTGTGAAAATCCTGTACCTCCAGCGCTGTTTCGTCTTTCCACTGCATTATAAGGGTTCAATGCATCATAAATATTTTCATCAAATAAAGCATTCATCGACTTGTATGCTTCCAGTGGCAGTTCTGCAAGAAAGCAGCCTTTCTGGATACATTCAAGAACAAGCTTGCCAACGATTTCATGCGCCTCACGAAAAGGTACTCCTTTTGCTGCCAGATAGTCAGCCAGCTCCGTCGCATTTGAAAAATCATTCTTGATCGATTTTTCCATTATCTCCTTTTTCACTTTCATCGTACTGATCATGCCAGCAAAAATCTTCAAGGAGCCCCTTACTGTTTTGACAGTATCAAACATGCCCTCTTTATCCTCTTGCATATCTTTGTTATATGCTAAAGGCAATCCTTTCAATACGGTCAAGAGCCCCATCAGGCTGCCATAGACACGGCCTGTTTTGCCGCGAATCAGTTCAGCCATATCCGGATTCTTCTTCTGAGGCATGATACTGCTGCCTGTCGTAAAAGCATCTGATAACTCGATGAATTGGAACTCCTGACTCGACCACAGAATGATTTCCTCGCACAATCGTGACAGATGCATCATTAAAACCGAACTGCCAGAGAGGAATTCAAGTATAAAATCGCGGTCACTTACAGCGTCAAGGCTGTTTTCATAAATGCCTTCAAAACCGAGCATTTCTGCTGTCATATGGCGGTCGATTGGAAAAGTAGTTCCTGCAAGCGCCCCTGCACCAAGAGGTGAAAGATTGATTCTTTTCATGCTATCCATATAGCGCTGTTTATCCCGGTCAAGCATCCAAAAGTAAGCCATCAGATGATGGGCAAAAGAGATTGGCTGGGCTCTTTGCAAATGTGTATAGCCGGGCATCAGTGTTTCGATGTTCTGTTCTGCCTGCTCAACCAACGTTCTTTGGAATTCAGTGATCAGCTCGATGATTTCGGATACCTGTTCTTTAAGATATAAATGCATATCCGTCGCCACTTGGTCATTCCTGCTTCTTGCCGTATGGAGCTTGCCGCCAGTTGGACCAATCAATTCAGTCAGGTGATGCTCAATGTTCAGGTGGATATCCTCAAGCTTAGCTGAGTATTTTAATTCGCCTTTGAATGCTTTTTGCTTTAATTCTTTCAATCCTTGGATGATTACATCCGCTTCATCTTCGCTAATGACCCCGCACTTCGCTAGAATTGTGGCATGGGCGATACTTCCCTCAATATCCTGGCCCGCCAGTTCCTGGTCAAAGCCAATCGATGCCCCAAACTCATCGACCCATTCCTCTGCGGATCCGGCGAATCTGCCTCCCCATAATTTCTTCACACTGTCACCTTCTTGCCCTGTACCATGCTGTGAACAACTGTTGGCAGCCCCCATAAATTGATGAATCCAACAGCAGCATTGTGGTCGAACTCATCATCCGCCGTGTAAGTAGCCAGCTTTTCATTATATAAAGAATACGGAGATTTTCTGCCTTCAATAATCGCATGCCCTTTGAAAAGCTTGATACGGACAGTACCTGTGACATGCTTCTGGGTTGATTTCAGGAAAGCTGCCAGTGCTTCCTGAAGCGGTGAGAACCAGAGTCCTTCATAAATTAATTCTGTCATTTTCTTCTCAATTACTGGTTTAAAATGGGCTACTTCTTTGACAAGCGTGATATCCTCAAGTTCCTTATGTGCTTTAATCAAGGTCATCGCGGCAGGTGCTTCATATACCTCACGCGACTTGATGCCGATAAGACGGTTTTCCACATGATCAATCCTTCCGACTCCGTGCTTGCCTGCAACAGCGTTCAGCTCAAGGATCAATTCTGAAAGAGTATATACTTTGCCATCAATCGCTTTTGGTACACCTTCAACAAATTCAATCTCGATGATATCAGGGGTATCCGGCGTGTCTTCAAGCTCTGCTGTCAATTCATAAGCCTCAACTGGAGGCGCTTGCCATGGATCTTCAAGAATTCCACATTCATTGCTTCTTCCCCAAAGATTCTGATCAATCGAGAACGGGCTGTCAAGATTGATTGGGATTGGGATGCCATTATTAGCTGCATATGCAATCTCTTCCTCACGTGACCATCTCCATTCACGGACTGGAGCAATAACATTAAGATCCGGGTTCAGCGCTTTGATTGATACCTCGAAACGCACCTGGTCATTTCCTTTCCCTGTGCAGCCATGCGCGACAGCTGATGCACCTTCCATTTCGGCTATTTCTACTAGTTTCTTAGAAATCAATGGACGTGATAGTGCAGATATGAGCGGATATTTCCCTTCGTACAATGCATGGGACTGCAGGGCGAAAAGTGCATAATCATTGGCGAATTCTTCTTTGACATCTAGCACATATGACTGGATCGCACCGACCTTCAGAGCTTTTTGTTTTATGAAATCAAGATCCTTTCCTTCACCAACATCAAGGCAGCAAGCTATTACTGCGTAGCCCTGATCCTTCAGCCATTTGATTGCTACAGATGTATCAAGCCCGCCGGAATAGGCAAGCACCACTTTATTATCAGTCATTTTTCTTGCTCCTTTATCCGAATATTTATTCATCGTATTAAATTTTTATTCACGTTTATTAAGTTAACAGGTTTTCGGGCACTTTTCAAGATAAAATATATTTTTTATTGACCTCGTGAATGGCTCTCGAATTAGACTAGTGTGGAAGCAGGTTTGAAAGTATAGTAGAATGTAAGCAAGATTACCGGAATGGGGGCACCATTAGAAATGGAACAATATTTTCTTTTTAACAGCCGACTTGGCATTCCCCTGCCAGAGATAAAAGAAAACTGGGAAGAATATGATCTTGATACACGACACGGAATTCTCCTCCATTGGGAAAAAATTCGCGGCAGCATTCCTGACCGGATCGCAGAGCTTGAAAATAAAATCAACCTGAAACAATCTCAGCTTTCAGATGAAAGCAACTTTATACGCTCATGCGAACTGAACAGTGAAATTTCAGAGCTCGCGTCCATCATTAATGACCTCTGGCTCTGGTATCGCACCCAACAGGATATTTCATCAGAAAAAATGCATCGATAGCATGTTGATTCCAGAACAAAGAGCGCATGCGCCTCGTTCAGCCCCGACAAGCGCTGGAGGGCCTGACAGTGAAGTCGTTCTTCGACTTCATTGGCAGGACCGAAGCGTCTCGAGGGGCTAAGCGCTGGAGCTGGATTAAGAAAACTACATGTAGTTATACACACTTAAATAATTTTATAATTTCCTTAACAATAAGAAAATAGCCCGGAATCTCTGGGCTATTTTTTGTTTTTACTTTCATTAAAAGAATATACGGCACCAATCATCAAAGCTGCCCCTGTTAATCTCAACACCCCATTTCCGATTCCACTGAGTTGATGAATGGTCGAACCAACGAGAATACTGCCAATAAACACAATAATAATCGTGATTAATAACCTCATATATGCTCCTTTTGAAGTTTCTTACCCATAATGACATAAGAGTCTTTATCACCGTTTGGATCAAATGCATTGTTTAAAACGGTCCACCCCAAGCTTTCATATAGACTCCGAGCAGGACCATTATTATGTTGCGTTGTTAATACCGCTGTCTTATGTTCTACACCGTCTAACAACCGGGTTACCAGCTGTTTTGCCAGCCTTTGATTCCTAAATGTAGGATGCACCCCTAATTCAACGAACTCAAAACAATCCGCTAACCAGTATTGATAGCCTTCAGGGCTGAACGCTTTCGACAGCAGTCCATGATAATATTGACCCGGCTGAGAAAAGTAACCATAAGCATAACCAGCCACATCCCCATGCTCAGAAATTGCTACAAAACCTTTATAGCCATCATAGCCTGCATGCCTCATCACTCGCTCCGTGACGGTATTATCTTCTTGATTCCATACCTGTTGATATAATACCGCTACCTGGTTCACTAATTCTTGATCTCTATTAATTTCTCTATAGTTGAACATCTTTTGGCTCCCCCACAACTGTTATTTTGACAGCTTTGCTTGTGTTCACTTCAAACCTGTCACGATTCCGAGGTTTTTTTGACAGCTTTGGCCTCTTCCTCCTCAAACCTGTCACAATAACGGTCTTTTCTTGACAGCTTTGGCCTCTTCCTCCTCAAACCTGTCACAATAACGATCTTTTCTTGACAGCTTTGGGCTCCTTCAACTGAAACCTGTCACAATAACCGCCTTTTCTTGACAGCTTTAGCCTCTTTCAACTGAAACCTGTCACAATAACCGTCTTTTCTTGACAGCTTTAGCCTCTTCCACCTGAAACCTGTCACAATAACCGTCTTTTCTTGACAGCTTTGGTCTCTTCCTCCTCAAACCTGTCACAATAACGATCTTTTCTTGACAGCTTTGGCCTCTTCCACCTGAAACCTGTCACAATAACCGTCTTTTCTTGACAGCTTTGGACTCCTCCTCCTCAAACCTGTCACAATAACGATCTTTTCTTGACAGCTTTGGGCTCCTCCTCCTCAAACCTGTCACATTAACGGTCTTTTCTTGACAGCTTTAGGCTCCTTCAACTGAAACCTGTCACAATAATGGTCTTTTCTTGACAGCTTTGGGCTCCTTCAACTGAAACCTGTCCAAAATTCCCTACAGACTCCCTTTCTCGTACCCCTCTCAAAACCTATCTGAACTTGAACCTACTTCTGACCGGTTCGAGATTGTTCTTTAACAAACACTGTCACCTTCCTTTTATCTGGAAACTCCATACAGTAATTCGACCATGTTTTCAAAATTCCTTTGTATACACAAAAAAAAGATGAAACCCATAAGGCTTCATCTCTGTCATGAATTATAAATCTTTTGTCAGTTCTCTTACAACGTGTCCGATTTCAGGAATGATCAGCTTTTCCATTGCCAGGCGAACTGCACCCGTTGATCCTGGTGTTGAGAAGACAGCTCGGTCATTGACGACTCCGGCTGCAGCACGTGATAGCAGCGCCGCCGAACCGATATCCTCGGTATAGCTTAGCATGCGGAAAATTTCACCGAATCCAGGTATTTCTTTTTCAAATATGCTCTGGACTGTTTCGATTGTGACGTCACGCTTGGCAATCCCTGTGCCACCGTTCGTCAGCACGACATCAACTTCGGAGTTGCTGCATCCTTTCAACACTTCAGATTTAATCGGTTCTGATTCATCTTTGACAATCACGTAATCGACAATCTTATGACCCGCAGCCTCAAGCATTTCCATCATCAGCTTGCCGCTTTTGTCTGTATCAGGCGTTCTTGTATCGCTTATTGTTATGACTTTGCAGCGCACCTGGCTTGGTGCAGCTTGTTTGTGTTCCTGTGTACTCATAACTCTATAGTGCTCCTTTTTCTTTGAAATATCTCATCTGGTAAAACTTATGCGCGAAGTCAGTCACCCTTCTCGTCAATTGATAGTTTGCCCCAGCACCGATCGCCATGCTGATCACTGGCATGCCCTGGACATGCTTTTTGCGGAACATCAGGATTGCCATACCCTTGAAAATCTGTTTAATTGGCTGCTCTAGCCATGTCACATCTGTCAGATCATCATTGCCTTCATAGAAATAATAGTCTTCTGCCTGTTCGAGGTCATTCTTCAACTCTTCCCAGCCAGCGCTCTGCATCCTCGAAGGCATTGTCGCAGTATGAAAAACTTTCAAAGCGATCATCATTTCAAATGGAGTATTCACTTCGAAACCATAGGTCATCGCAACCAGCTGAACAATCCGTAAATTAATGACCGCCATCGACGGCATATCTGCTCCTAGCACAAGATTACCACCACTCCCTGACATACCGCCCTGGACGAAGGAATAGAGTCTGTGTCGGGCAATTTGCTGTTTGGCAATGAACTCTAGCTGTTCAATCGGCAGCTCCCTTAAATCCTGAATGGTATCAAGGTCAGGCTGGAAAACCCGCCCCGCGGAAAGAATCCGTTCCTTTGCATCCATCTGCAGCTGTGAACCCTGAATCAGGGAATGAAGATGGAAAAGCCAGCCGTCGAATAAGGTGAAAAAGCGTTCCTGCACCTCATCTGGCAAAAGCGAAAAAGATCGTTCAAGATATCGATCATACGCTAATTCAAAATCATTCGGTTCATAATCGTAGAGATTGTTTTCCCAAACACTTAATTCATCCAGCACCTTTTGTTCCCGTTGAGTCAAAGGCATTGAAAAACCTCCAGCAAATCAGAATTTTCTTCCAGTATAGCACAAGAAAAGCGGAAGCGCCTTGGTCAGCCCCGACAAGCGCTGGAGGGCCTGACAGTGAAGTCGTTCTTTGACTTCATTGGCAGGACCGAAACGACTCGAGGGGCTAGGCGCTGAAGCTGGACAAAGAAAAGCGGAAGCGCCTTGGTCAGCCCCGACAAGCGCTGGAGCTGGA
The DNA here is from genome assembly GCF_020524355.2 of Mesobacillus subterraneus. NCBI lineage: Bacteria > Bacillati > Bacillota > Bacilli > Caryophanales > Bacillaceae > Mesobacillus > Mesobacillus subterraneus. The sequence goes on along the minus strand of NZ_CP129019.1, from coordinate 734,822 downwards.
GCTGAATTCAATCCGAATTCCTTTCTACATAAAAAGGCAGAAGCTTCTGCGCTTCTGCCTGAGAGATGTGATTTATTTTGCCAAACGTACGACATCACGAGCAATCATGACTTCCTCGTCTGTCGGGATGACCATTACTTTTACTGGAGAGTGCGGGTAGCTGATGAAAGCTTCTTCTCCGCGCACCTTGTTCAAAGCTGGGTCCCAGTAGATGCCCATGAACTCAAGACCCTGCAGTACACGAGCACGGATTGCCGAACTATTTTCGCCAATGCCGGCAGTAAAGATAATCGCGTCAACACCGCACATACGGGCTGCATATGAACCGATGTACTTGTGGATTCTGTCCGCGAAAACTTTTAGCGCAAGCTCAGCACGTTCATTTCCATTTTCTGCTTCGTCTTCGATGTCACGAAGGTCACTTGAGAATCCCGATACACCTAGCATACCGCTTTCCTTGTTCAGGACGTCCAATACTTCATCAGCATTCTTATCCGTTTTTTCCATAATATATGGAATCAAAGCAGGGTCAATGTTACCTGAACGAGTTCCCATTGTCACACCTGCAAGCGGAGTGAATCCCATTGATGTATCAATAGATTTACCGCCTTCGATCGCCGCGATACTTGCACCATTTCCAAGGTGGCAGGAAATCAGGCGCAAGTGCTCGACTGGACGGCCAAGCATTTCTGCTGCACGCTGGGAAACATACTTGTGTGATGTGCCATGGAAACCATATTTACGGATACCGTACTTTTTATAATAATCGTAAGGAAGACTGTAAAGGAAAGAGTTCTCAGGCATTGTCTGGTGGAAAGCTGTATCAAACACAGCAATTGCCGGTACATTCGGAAGTACCTGCTGGAATGCACGGATTCCAGTCAAGTTAGCTGGATTATGCAGCGGGGCAAGCTCTGAAAGCTCCTCGATTTTTTGTAAAACTTCTTCGGTGATCAATATAGAATCGCTGAATTCTTCACCGCCGTGAACGACACGGTGGTCGATTCCTTCGATTTCATCAAGTGATTGGATAATTCCCAATGACGTCAATTTATCAAGAAGGATTTTTACCGCAACCGCATGATCAGGGATATCAGTAACTTCCTTATTTTTTTCTCCATTCACTGAAATAGTGAAGATCGAATCCTTAAGTCCGATTCTTTCTACAATACCTTTAGTGATAACTTCTTCGCTTGGCATTTCGAACAGTTGGAACTTTAGTGACGAACTGCCCGCATTAATTGCAATTATTTTAGACATTTGTACCGCTCCTTTTATATAACAACCTGATTAAAATACAGTTAAATAGTACACCATTATTGTGTGCTACAGGCCGAAATTATATCTCTCATTTCCCCATTTAAACACTGTCTTTTTCACATTTCAAGCAAAGTTTTACCAAACGGGAAATGAGTTTTTATTCAGATACTTCTAATGATTTGAAAAAAACACTGCCAAGTTTTTTATACCATAAACAAACGGAAAAAGAACCGGTTAATTAGCCGGTTCTATTGCTTTACAGCTTTATTTTCGCTGAACCATTGATCGATTTTATTCAGCATCCTGTTTACAGCGGAGCCGTCCGATAGTTTTGGAAGCTCGGCCAGAAGTGCCTGCTTTGGTGCTTTCACTTCTTCACCGTGTTTCTGCAGGATTAAGATACTTTTAGCTGCCTGTTTGTTTTTAAACAATGAAGCAGGAAGCTGTAAAATACCCTGGACAATCAAATGGTTTTTAATGAATTCATGAAGCATAGGAGCTTGTTCACTTTCAAAAAGACCATTAGGAATCATGAAGAACAAATACCCGCCTTCTTTTACATGCTTAGTACTTTGCTCGATAAACATGTGATGAGAGTACGTATAGCCTTCTTTTGCTTTTGCTTTTACTTCATATTGTTCCGCTCGAAGGTCATTTGGATAGTAGCCTACTGGAAGGTCACAAATGGCCACATCTGCTGGATCGACAAACAACGGTTCAAGACTGTCCTGATTGAAAAACTCGACAGGATGCTTTTGAAGATTGGCATTCACGAAAGCCAGACGGATCAGCAAGTCATCAATTTCAACACCAACAGAATCGATTTCCTTGTCTGTCTGCTGGTTCAAAACCGTAGCCAGCAAGTTCCCTGTTCCCACTGCTGGATCAAGCAGCCTGAATGACTTCTCGGCGACAAACTTATTGACCAGGTAGCCGATGAACATGCCGACAGAATCAGGTGTCATTTGATGGTTCGGCTGCACATGTTCCTTCATGCCCTTCAAAATCGCAAGCTGGAAGCCTTTGCGGATTTCTTCCTTGCTAAAAGAATCAAGGTTGATCTCCTTGTATACTTTTTCAAGCCTTTTCTGTGTCACTTCATTTAGTTCGTCTTGAAGCACTGTGCCCTGAAACATGTTTTCACCGGTTTCAGCCAGCGCCTCTAAATATGTACATGATAACTCATCTTTTAAAATATCTGCACTTGTATTGAACGCAGTAAATAATTGTTCGACCGGAGTCACACTCACTTTATTTCCTCCTGATTTGAATAGATATTTATCTATTTTAGCTGTGTTTCGCCTTACGTACAAGGCATATGGCTGGAGCAGGTTTTGCTGTATCAGATATTCTATCGGACACTTTTCTCGGTTTACACCTTCCATTTGTCCGATTTAGAGCCTTACTAACGAACACTTTTCTCGGTTTACGCCTTCCGTTTGTCCGATAGGAAGCCTTGAATCGTTGGAATTTATACATTCTCACACTCAAAGCAAAACAAGCCGCAGTTTTTTTCTGCGGCTTGTTTCCAAAGTTGTGTTTAGTTCGCTTGTTTTGCAGCTTCGATTGCTGCTTCGTAGTTAGGGTGGTCTGTTGCTTCGCTTACATACTCAACGTATGTTACTTTGTCGTTTGAATCCACAACAAATACTGCGCGTGCTAGTAGGCGAAGTTCCTTGATTCCTACTCCGTAAGCTTCACCGAATGAAAGCTCGCGGTGATCAGATAGTGTCTGGACTTTATCGATTCCAGCCGCTCCGCACCAGCGCTTTTGTGCGAAAGGAAGGTCCACGCTGACTGTCAAAATCTTAACGTTATCAACGTTTGCAGTTTCTTCATTGAAACGGCGAGTCTGCGCATCACAAACTCCTGTATCAAGTGAAGGAACAACGCTGATCAAACGTACTTGTCCTTTTGAATCTTGAAGTGTCACTTCAGAAAGATCGTTTGCAAGCACTTTAAAATCTGGTGCCTGGTCTCCAACCTTCACTTCATTTCCTAATAATGTAACTGGGTTCCCCTTAAATGTAACAGATGCCATACCTGCTCATCCTCCTTGTCCATTATATGTACAGTGTTAATATATCTTTTTAAAAATTTTTTTGCAATTATTTTACTAAACGGAGACCAAGACCCAACATACATAGCTAAGCCGCCTTTCCGCTGGAAAAGGCAGCTCCCTGTTAAATTGTTGGTTTTCCCGTTACTGTGTAAATTCAACTGCTTAGAGATCCAGGTCTGTTTTCGGACCGTTGTAATCAGACTGAGAATGGCCTTGGTTCTTGTTCTGGCTGCCATCCTGGCTGTTCTGGTCTTTCTTTGACATCATTTGCTGAATTTTTTCAACGGCCTGTGGAGCCAGATCAAGTATCTTCTCGTACAAATGTGTACTTTCATCAAGATGGAGCATTTTTACACCCTTAGAGTTGACGATCAGGAAAGCAATTGGTGTGATTGACACACCGCCACCGCTACCTCCTCCAAAAGGGTGCTGGGAACCTCCAGACTGTCCTCCTGAGCCACCAGAACCGCCTGAGCCACCGGATCCTCCTTTAGAGCTTTCCAAAACAAATTCACTTCCACCAGCTGCAAAACCGAAACCTACCTTTGAAACTGTCAGGATTACACTTCCATCCGGAGTTTCTACGGGGTCTCCAATGATTGTGTTAACATCAATCATTTCTTTCAAGCTTTCCATGGCAGTTGTCATTAATCCTTGAATTGGATGGTCGGACATTCCTGTTTCCTCCTTAATTTTAGACAGAATTAGTATTATCACCAGAAAGAGCGGATAATGGCTTTGATTTAAATTCTGGCCAGCCGCCTTTCCAATATTTAACCAGCTTTATTCCTGCTAAAATAGCATGCCCGACTCTTACTTGAATCATACATTTAAAACTAGTAATTGAAACAGTTTGCTGGAAGCTTGGTGAAATCGTCATGACAGGCATTTCTTTCATTTTCATATAGTAGCTCAGGAGACCGATCACTCCGCCTTTGACTGCCCAAAAAGCCCCGGTTATCACGCCTGTGGCCGCTGCATCTGAAACGCCAACCATGGTGTGCCATTCGATATTCCGTATTGTAACCTTTTTTAAAAAATCCCGGACGATTTTATGGAGACCGGTGATGTGGGTGATCAGCTGCTTGAAATCATGAAGGCTGCTAAGTAAATCATTTTTATCCACTTGCGTTGTTTTTTGTTGTTTCATATTTTCATCGGGACCTGTTTTAACTTTTTGCTCTGCGATGATTGTTGGAGAATTATCATCAATTTTTACTACAGGAACTTCTATCGTAAACTTGAGCAAACCACCCCAAGCTTTAATCGTTACCTTAAAATAATCATTATCATTGCCGTGGAAATAATCTAAAAAAATCTTAACTTTTGTAAAAAAGATTATTAGTACAAGCACCGTGAGAATCAGTATGGCGAGCAGCACCCATTTCATCGTCCTCCACAACCTTTCAGCTTATTATTATCAACAAAAAGGCAAAAAAATAAACCTGCCGCAGCAGGTTCATTCTAACGTGGTTCATATATTACCGTTGTATCGGCAAACAGATCATGCAATCCCTGTTTCTTTTTTGTAAAAGCGACTACCACATATAAAACCAAGATGGTCGCTGAAATGAAACGGCCGATCCATTCTCGGAAAATAACGGTTCCCCATGTAAGTCCCTTTCCATCCAGCTCCACCACTTTCAAACCAAAGACCATTTTGCCGAGGGTCTGGCAGAAGTACTTTGTCATTAACACAAAATATAAGTAGAAGACGACAGCTGTAGTGATGGTGATCGGTGAAAGGATTCCATCCTCAATCAACGGCACATCCAATGCCCGAAACACAGGATTGATGACCATACGGTTGATGCTTCCAATTACAATCAAGTCAAGCAAGTACGCCCAAAAACGTGTCCAGAAACCGGCATAGTGACCAGCGTATATATAATTCCCCTGTTCCGCCTTGTCATGTTCATAAACTTCAGGTTTCCGGTCGTCTTCCACTTGTATATTGCTAGAATCAGACTGAGGATCGCGACGATCCGTTTCTGACTGGAAATGTGACTTGTCATCAGAGATTTCGGTCCCTTCCTTGACTTTTCCTGGTTCAGTTTGAGAGGGTACATTTTCCCGTTCTTTAAAATCATCCGAATTCATATTTTATCCCTCCTTATTCCGCATATAAATACATCAGGCGTGGAGAATTAGGCTGGGACAATAACTTCATTAAGCCTGCCATTTCTGCGTCTTTCCCCATGATTTTTTGTGCTCCCATGCTGAAAAATGAACCAAAACCCATGCTTTCTGTGTATTTTACAACAGTAGCATCGCCGAGCTTTTCGTCCTTTCTGACATTCTCAATGACATCCTCAAGATAACCGAATCCGTCGATTAACTTCAGCTGCTTTGCCTGACGTCCATCGTAAATACGGTCATCGGCAATTTCCTTGACCCGTTCAACAGACATATCGCGTCCTTCTGAAATGACTTTTACGAACCCCTCATATGAGTTGTCAATCATTGATTGGAGGATTTTGCGTTCATCCTCTGTCATTGGTCTCGATGGGCTCATGATATCCTTATATGGCCCACTTTTGATTGTCGTGAATTCAACTCCATACTTTTCGGCAAGACCTGCATAATTAACTCCCTGCATAATGACTCCAAGCGACCCGGTAAGCGTTTCAGGGCTGGCAAAAATTTTATCAGCAGGCGCAGACACATAATAACCTCCAGAAGCGGTCATCGATCCCATCGATACATATACCGGCTTTTTCGCTTCCTTCTGAATTTCCTTGATTTTGTCATGAATTTGTGCGCTTTCCACGACACCGCCACCAGGCGAGTTCACTTGCAGGATGATTGCCTTAACATCATCCGCTTCCTTAACATAATCAAGCTGTTCCATGAAAGTTCTATGATTATATAGAGGACTTTCAAAGAATGACTCAGCATCCCCTGTATCCTGGATTACTCCATTGATGGACAATACCGCTATTTTGCTCAGCATGTCACCTTCTTCGATTATTTCTTCAGCGAACATTTCTTCTGATACCGCAAACATATCGGTAAAAGCATTTTCTGCGTCACTAAATGCCACTGTAGACAGAAGATTAATAACTGTTGACGCAATGAATAATCCGACGGCTATCCCTAATGCCGCCCACCTTTTCCCATTCATCTTGAAGCCCCCTTGTAAGTTTCTCGTACTTTCAAAATCTTATGAAAAAATGATAAACTAATGTCAATAACATTTATTTTAGCAAAAGATTTCAAAAGTGGGTAAAATTATGGAAGAAATACGAAATGTTTGGAGGAATTTTTATGCCAGATCGCCGTAATATTTATTTTCACCATACACCCGACACAACGATGCTGGAAAAAGTTGAGCCTCTTTATGAGCTGGCTCGCCGTTATGATTTCAATATCGTGACCGACTATCGAACCGCAAATATTATTGTAAGTATTGGTGATGACGGTACCTTCCTGCAGGCTGTCAGGAAGACCGGCTTCCGCGATGATTGCCTATATGCCGGTATTTCAGTGACTGGATCGCTGAATATGTATTGCGATTTCCATCTCGAAGATACGGATAAAATGATTGAAGCAATCACTAATGCACAAATCGAAGTCAGACGCTATCCGACGATCGAAGTAACAATCGATGGCGATACAACATTTGTCTGCCTGAATGAATTCAGCGTACGTTCAGCGATCATAAAAGCATTTGTAATGGATGTATATATCGACGACAAGCATTTTGAAACCTTCCGTGGAGATGGTATGATTGTCGCTACTCCTACGGGAAGCACAGCGTATAATAAGTCGGTAAACGGCGCAGTTGTTGACCCTCTCCTTCCGTGCATGCAAGTCAGCGAACTTGCTTCTGTAAACAATAATGATTTCCGGACCCTCGGCTCTTCTTTCATCTTGAGCGGAGACCGAAAGCTTACCTTCAAGGTTGCCCAGGACGGAAATGATTATCCAATCATGGGAATGGATAACGAAGCACTTAGCATTCAACATGTCGAAAAATTCGATGTGAAACTGAGCAACAAAATCATCAAAACTGTCAAACTCAAGGACAACTCATTCTGGGAAAAAGTAAAGAGGACATTCTTATAAGAAAAGCGCAAGCGCCTGGGTCAGCCCCGACAAGCGCTGGATGGCCGACCGGTGAAGTCGATCTTTGACTTCACCTGAGCGAACTGAAACCGAAAAGTGTAGCCGACTGTCCAGAAACGCAGAAACTGGAGACTCCGACAAAGAAGCGCTTTTTGCTTCTGCCGGCGGAGTTGAAGTTACTGCGTTTCTAGGAGGCGACACTAGACAATTCGAAAAGCGGAGGCGACTGCTCAACTCCGACAAGCGTTGGAGGGCCTGACAGTGAAGTCGCTCTTTGACTTCATTGGCAGGACCGAAACGTCTCGAGGAGTTAGGAGCCGCAGCTAGACAAACGTCTCGAGGAGTTAGGAGCCGCAGCTAGACAAGCGAATCGAGGGGCTAGGCGCTGGAGCTGGACAATTCTCGAAGTAGAATTTATACTTACTAACTTCTTAAAAAAAGAGCTGCGGATTATTCCGCAGCTCTTTTTTGGGATCTTTGTTGCAGCCCTTACATAGGCAAACCCTTTTCTTTTTTCCACTTAACTGTCAGCGCTGCTGCCATTTTTGTCCTTGATAAAGAGTAAAGGATCAAGGCTGACCAGATAAAGGTAAAAGCAAGCAGGTGGATTGTCGAGAATGTTTCGTGATAGACGAAAACCCCAAGGATGAGCGTCAATGTGGGTGCGATATATTGCAGGATACCAAGTGTTGCGAGCGGAATCCTTTGAGCACCTTTAGCGAAAAAGAGAAGAGGAACCGCCGTAGCCGCCCCTGCACCCGCCAGCAGCAGCGTAGTCGACACTGAGCCAGCAAATAGTGAGTTTGTTCCCTGGTTTAGGAGGTAGCCAATGTAGATAGCAGCGAGCGGCATAACGACCAGTGTTTCAAGCGCAAGCCCAACAGCCGAGTCTACCTTGATCAATTTCTTCGCCAATCCGTACAGACCAAAGGAAATTGCTAGTGATAAAGCAATCCAAGGAAATTGTCCGTAGGAAATCGTCATAATCAAAACACCGATTGCTGCGAGAGCAAACGATACATATTGCAGCAAAGATAGACGTTCCTTCAGAAAGACCATTCCGAGAAGGACACTTACGAGCGGATTGATATAATAGCCAAGGCTAGCTTCGATCATCTGGTCTGTATTCACCGCCCAGATATACATGAACCAGTTAATGCTGATTAACATAGATGCCACAGCCAGGGCGGCTAATTGCCTTTTGTTCTTAGCCAACCCAAGCAATGTCCCTGTAAAAAGTCCCCACTTCTTATTAATGAGCAGAATAAAGGCGATGAAGAAGAAAGACCAAAACACACGATTAGCCAAAATTTCATCAGCATTCACATGATCTAACAGCTTCCAATAGACAGGGAGGAACCCCCATAATATGTAAGAAAAAGCTGCGTATAGGACACCAGCTTGTTGTTCAGTCCTTTTATCCATAGGGATAGCCTCCTAATATTTCTAGACTCGAAATAATATCATTATAAAGCGGAACCCTCCGGACTGACAATCTTTTTTTTCGGTACCAATAATAGACGAATTATGCAGATTTAGCATCTCTCTCTTACCACCAAAGCGATGGTGGATGACGATTCCTTCTGATCCTGCTGCTTTTTGTGTCTCCATAAGTACGATGGATTTACGCTTTCTTCTGGTCCTGCACCATTTTGTGTCCCCATAAGCCCGGTGGATGGCGCTTCATCTGTTCATGCGCCTTTTTGTGTCTCCATAAACCCGATGGATTACGCTTCCTTCTAATCCTGCTCTTTTTTGTGCCTCCATAAGCCCGATGGATGGCACTTTCTTCTGGTCCTGCTCCTTTTTGCGTCTCCATAAGCGCGATGGATGGCGCTTTCTTCTGATCCTGCGCCTTTTTGTGCCTCTATAAGCTCGGTGGAGAGGAATTTCTTTTTTCTTGCGTTTTATGCGCCACCATAATGTTGATTGGATGGGTTTTATCATAAAAAAATAACCCGCACTGGGTTATTTCTCTTGTCGTGGTTTAAGTTTGAAGTTATAGCCATATGTCTCTTCAGCGGAGGATATTTTATAGCCGAAACCTTGTTTGTAATCTAAAAATATTTTTGAAGGCAGTGATTCCAACGATAATTCCGGTACGAAAAAGTGGATGCCGCTTACTGTGAGGACTTCATCATCAGCCTGCTTCTCCTCTACTTGCAACTCGATGTCTGTCGCGATTGAACATGTCCCAACAAACTCTGCCAGAATTCTGATTCCTTCCCTTTCGCCGAATTGGACCTTTTTTAACTCGTCCAATGCAGCCTCCCTGATTTCAATTTCCATAAATAATCACCCTTTCTATCTTAAAATATACCCAAGTTTTCATTTTCAACGCATTCTTTGATACTTGCATAATTACATACAAAAAGCAGGCACAATGGCCTGCCTTTTGTTTACACTGTTTATTTTGCGCCTTCTAATTCCTTCTTGCGTAATTCGATGCGGCGGATTTTACCGGAAGTTGTTTTTGGTAGTTCATCAAGGAACTCGATCTTCCTCGGATACTTATAGGGTGCCGTCAAGTCCTTTACATGCTGCTGCAGCTCACCTACAAGGTTTTCCTGTTCACGGCTGATTCCTTCACGCAGGACCACAAATGCTTTGACGATATGGCCGCGGATTTCATCCGGTGATGCGACTACAGCACATTCACTTACATAAGGATGTTTTACCAGTGCATCCTCAACTTCAAAAGGCCCGATCGTATAACCAGAACTGATGATGATATCATCTCCCCGTCCCTCAAACCAGAAGTAGCCCTCTTCATCTTTGCTCGCTTTGTCGCCTGTTACGTAATAATCGCCGCGGAACTGCATCGCTGTTCTCTCTGGATCCTTGTAATAGTTCTTGAATAACGCTGGTGTTTCTACATGGACAGCGATGTCTCCCACTTCTCCTGGAGCACATGGCTCACCATCCTCATTGATAATCTCGACAGAGTTTCCAGGCGTTGGCTTGCCCATGGACCCCGGTCTCAATTCCATGCCCTTCGTCACGCCGACAAGCAATGTATTTTCTGTCTGTCCATAACCGTCTCGCACCTCTACATTGAAATGCTTCTTAAATGTATCAATTACTTCACGGTTAAGCGGTTCTCCCGCAGAAACGGCACTGTGAAGTCCTGGAAGGTTAAAATCACTTAAGTTTTCTACCTTCGCCATCAGACGGTATTCCGTCGGTGTGCAGCAAAGGACATTCACATTGTATTTTTGTAAAAGTGACAAGTATTTTTGCGGCTCGAATTTTCCCTGGTAAACCAGGCCGGTTGCTCCGGTTCCCATAACAGATAAGAACGGGCTCCAGATCCACTTTTGCCAGCCAGGACCTGCAGTGGCCCAGACAGTGTCACCATCCTCAATTCCAAGCCAGTTTGTTGCTGCTGTGCGAAGATGCGCATATGCCCATCCATGAGTATGGACGACCCCTTTTGGATTGCCAGTCGTTCCGGAGGTGTAGCTAAGGAATGCCATGTCATCTCGTTCAGTAGCTGCAAGTGGAAGGTCAGCCGAAGCATTTTCCATTTCTGCATTCAGATGAATCCAGCCTTCTTTCTCGTCTCCAATAACGAACTTAGGCAGGTGATCCGCTTCCTCGATTCCGGCAAATTCATTAGTAAAAGGAGCATAGCTGACAATTGCTTTTACGTCGCCATGGTTGATTCGATATTGAAAATCCTTCGTTCTTAGCATTTCGGAACTAGGAATGACAACTAACCCCATTTTCAAGGCTGAAATATAAACCTGATAGGCTTCAATCAATCTCGGTACAACGACCAGGACGACATCACCCTGCTGCAATCCATGATTCGAGAAAACGTTTCCAATTTTATTCGCATTATTTAGAAGTTCACGGTATGTAATCTCTTTCGTGCTGCCTGCTTCATTTTCCCAGATAATCGCTTTTCTTTCCTGATCCTGAGCGAAGCGCTCTATTTCAGATACAAGGTTATACTTTTCTGGTGCAATCAATTGTTCCCTGTTCATATTCTTCCCCCTCATAATGTTTTGTTAAGGCCGGTTTCGCTTATGCGACTACTTGCCTTACTAATCCCCAATCCCTATTATACAAAATTATTTAAAAATTTAAAATTATATAACAACATTTTTCAATATAATAATTCTCATTTGTTTTTTTCCATATAAAAAGAGCGGGGCATGTGCCCCGCTCCTTGTAGCCATATTATTAATTTGTAATTAGCGAGAGTATCCGCCACCAAGTTGTTGTTCAGCCATTTGAACCAAACGCTTAGTGATCTCTCCACCTACAGAACCGTTAGCGCGAGAAGTAGTTTCTCCGCCAAGCTGTACACCAAATTCAGAAGCGATTTCGTACTTCATTTGGTCAAGAGCTTGTGATACTCCAGGTACTAGAAGTTGATTTGAGCTGTTGTTGTTTGCCATGTGTTTCACCTCCTTGTGAGTATAGAGTGTGTAAAAACACATGGCTTAATTCAAAACTTTAATTGGTAATTGTTCACAAATTTTTCATAATCTAAAATAAGTCACCCAATGTGTCATCTTTTCGTTCTGATGCAGGTTGAAGAAGGATACGTTCCGTTCCTTCGACGGCTTTTTGGATCAATTCCTCAAAGTCAAAGAAGCTTTCATATTTTTGAACCTTTTCTAGTTTTGGCTTTGTTTTTGGTGATGCAGGAACAAAAACCGTGCAGCAATCTTCATAGGGGCGGATCGATATGTCATGGGTATCGATATGATGAGCAATATCCATGATTTGAAGTTTGTCCATTGTAATCAAAGGTCTGATGATTGGTGTAGCAGTCACTTCATTGATCGCATACATGCTTTCAAGCGTCTGGCTTGCGACCTGCCCAAGACTTTCACCAGTGATAATCGCAAGGCCGCCCTGTTTTTCCCTTATAGCGTCAGTGATGCGGAGCATAATTCTCCTTGTTGTTGTCATCGTATAGTTTTCCGGAATTTGCTTGTGGATAGCCTGCTGGATTTCAGTGAACGGTACGATGTGAAGCACGAAATGCCCATATACCTCAGCTAGTTTTTCAGAAAGATCGATAACTTTTTGTTTTGCCCGCTCACTTGTAAATGGCGGACTGAAGAAATGGACTCCTTCAACTTCGAGACCTCTCTTCATTGAAAGGTAACCTGCTACGGGACTGTCAATACCTCCGGAAAGCATCAGCATCCCTTTGCCCGCAGAGGCAGCAGGGAGTCCACCAGCACCACTTATCGTTTCTGCCGAAATATAGGCGGCTTCTTTCCTGATTTCAATCTGAAGATTAATATCAGGGTTGCGGACGTCCACTTTCAAGTTATCAACATTCCTTAAGATGTGGCCGCCGAATTCTGAATTGATCCCGTTTGTATCCAATTCAAATGTCTTATCTGACCGTTTAGCAGTGATTTTAAAAGTCTGTTCCGGTTTATGAATCTTCCTGAACAGTTCGAGTGAAGCATCTTTCATTTTATCTAGATCTTTTTCAACTTTCACAGCCGGGCTGAAGGATTGAATCCCGAATATTTCTTTCAGTTTCTCTCCAATTCCATCGCTATCCTCACCATTAAGAAGGATGAACATGCGGTCGCGTTCTGCCTTGATGGTTATATTCGGATAGTTGATTAAAGCTCTTTTAATATTTTTTCTCAGTCGATCAATGAATTTATTCCTGTTTCTTCCTTTAGTCGATATTTCTCCATACCGAACCAAAATACGGTCATACATCATTTCTTTACTACCTCGCTTAAATGTTTTACTGTCTCAGCAATTGCCTTTGCTGCCAGCTCTGCTTCTTCTACTGTATTGCTGAATGTCAGGCTTACCCTGATCGCGCTTTCCGCTTCATCTTGCGGCACTCCCATTGCCAGCAAAGTCGTGCTTGCAGCTTTCTTTTTGGATGAGCAGGCGCTTGTCGTTGATACATATATATTTCTTTTTCCCATGGCATGTACAAATGTTTCAGCCTTCAAGCCCTTGATGGAAAAGTTCAAAATGTGAGGGGCGCGATTTTTTATCGGCGTGTGAATGATAATTTCCTTAATTTCGGTGATACCACTTCTTAATCTTTCCATCGCTTCTTCCATTTGATTCAGCTTTTCTTTTCTCTGTTCAAATGTCATTCTCAAAGCCTTGGCCATTGCTACCATGCCTGCTACATTTTCTGTTCCGCTGCGCTGCTTCCATTCCTGATTCCCGCCGGAGAATAGTGGAGACAAGTGGACTCCTTCTTTGATAAATAATGCACCTGTCCCTTTCAGTCCATGGAATTTATAGCCCGATATGGTGGATAAGTGGACTCCGGCTTCGTAAAAGTTAAGTGGTACCTTTCCTACTCCCTGAACAAAGTCCACATGAAAAAACACTTTTGGATACTTTTTAAGCATGGTTCCAATTTCCTTTATAGGCTGAATGGTACCGACTTCATTATTGACATGAATCACAGACACCAGAATCGTATCGTTACGCATTTCCCTCTGAATCGACTCCGCGCTGATAAAGCCGTTACGATCTGGCTTTACATAAGTTATTTCATAGCCGAGCGATTCAAGCTGAACCATCGCATTGTGGATGGAAGCATGCTCAATGCTTGTGGTTATGATATGCCTGCCTCTTTCGCGGTGGTCCATCGCGATTCCTTTTACAGCAAGATTATTGCTTTCCGTTCCACCGGATGTGAACAGGATTTCCGTTTCTTTTACATTCAGCAGCTTGCCTACCTGGGAACGAGCCTGCTGAAGCAGCTTCTCTGCCTGGCCGCCGATTTTATGAAGAGATGAAGGATTTCCGAAAAATTCTTCTGAGACCTTTAAAAATGAATTCAGCACTTCTTTATAGGGTTTGGTTGTGGCACTGTTGTCTAAGTAAATCATCATATCCCCCCTTATTCAATACGTTAATGCTAACTAGAAATCTTATCATAAGAAATAATCAATGAAAAATATTTGGAATTGACATTATATAGTATGTCCGGAAGATTGAAAAGCGCAAGCGCCTTGGTCAGCCCCGACAAGCACTGGAGGGCCTGACAGTGAAGTCGTTCTTTGACTTCATTGGCAGGACCGAATTCGAAATGCGGAGGCGACTGTCCAACTCCGACAAGCGCTGGAGGGCCTGACAGTGAAGTCGTTCTTTGACTTCATTGGCAGGACCGAAGCGTCTCGAGGAGTTAGGAGCCGCAGCTAGACAAGTGACTCGAGGGGCTAGGCGCTGGAGCTAGACACTAATCTAAGTGGATAAATTTATACTTTTTTATTCCGCATAAAAACAGGTCTCCATGACGGAGACCCACGTTTATTATTACTCTTTTTCAGCTAACATTTGCTCGATTCTCTTTAGGGCACCAGGATCTACTTCCTCTATAGATGTAGCCGCCTGTTCAAGTGCATCACGATAATCGTAATTCCGGAAACACTCTTCTGCTTCTCTAAGTCCACGATCAACCGAAGGATATCGACTGCGGTATCTATTTCCATATTGAATGACTCGTTCAGCCAGCATGACTGTCTCGACGATTTCTTCAGTCGATGCCTCAAGCTTTTCAACCGTCAGCACAGCGATTTCTAAATACTGTTGAACAACAGGAATATCCAGCGGCTTTTCCTCAAGCTTTTCATTGACTTGTTTGATGCTTTCATTGGCATCTTCTAGAAGGTATTTATATTCCTGTGACAGACCAGGCATATTGCTCTTGGAAACAATTCGGATCAGTTCGGAGATCTTTTTAGAAAGATCCCATACCTTATCCCTAGCCGCCATTTCATCCTTCCTTAGGGCACTCAACTTTTCCATTAATACTTTTTGCTCTTCAACAAGTGTATCAAGCAGCTGCTTCGCTTCTTCAAGCTCCACCATTATCAGGCTTTGCGCTGTGTCGTTTTCAGTAATTCTGTGATCAATCAGCTCAAAGCGCTTAAGCAGCGCTTTAAGCTGTTGTTCTACATTCGTTTGTGCCGACAGCTCTTTATCATTCAGGTGATAGCTCTCCTGGATATGCTTTGTCTCTTCTTTCAACGTCTTGCTTTCTGTTATTGCTTTTACGAGGGTTTCTTTCGCCTCGTGTTCTGTCTTCGTAATGTATTGTTTAGCCAGGACCTCAGCTTCAAGGAGATCGAATAACTTCTCTACGCGTTCCTTTAAGCCCTGAATACCCTGTTCAGCCTTCTCAACATCGCCCTTTTCAAGAGAAGCCCGATATTCAGTCAATTCAATGCCGATTTCCTCGACCTCTTTTTCTGAATTCAGATGGTCAAGTACATATCCCTGTGCAGCCATTTCTTTGACGCCGTCCTTCAGATCGCTGACTTGAGCAGGAATGACCGACTGGCAATCATGCAGCAGCGCTGGTATTGAATCCATCTTGCTGGATACCTGTTCCAGCATGGACTGGATGGACAACACCGTTTCCCTTGCTTCAAGGTAATTCCCATTATCTGTCTTCTCATCAAATTCGATGAATTTTGCCTGGATGTTTTCAAGCATGACTTCGAGACTGGCCTCAGCACTTCCAAAACTGTGGCGGTGTGACAGAAGGTTTTTCTTATTATCCCTGTATTGCTCCTTCAAGCCATCGATTTCTTCACGGTTTTTCTCTTCGCTTCCAACAAGTTCATTTAACTCATCGAGGATTTTTTTGATCTTATCCTCAGTTTCCGTTAGCTTGCGATCAATGACGGCAAGAGATTCCTTAGCCTTTTTGAATCTGTATTTGTCAATGTACTCCTCTGCATCGAACAAATAATCTTCGATGCCTGGCAGCTTGGACGTAACAAGTTCATCCCATTCCTGACGCCAGCGTTCGAAAAGTTCCTCCGTCTGGCCCGTCATGTTCAACTGTTTTACCTTTGACATTTCATCGAGTACAGGCCGGTTCATAATATCGATTTTCCATGACTCATACCGGTCGACCTCACTGTAATACTTCCGTTTCATAAAATATCCTAATAAAAAAAAGAATTATCAATATAGCTATTCCGCCGATTATGTACTCCATTGTTATCCCCCTGGCCTCACAAATTCCAAGTTCTGAATCCTTCTATATAAAATGAATTTATAAATGCGTGTATAATGTATTTATATTACCATGTAAACGACAATTTTTGACTATTAAATTCATATTTTTTGTTGAAATTATCCGAATTAAGCTGATTTAACTTGAATTCTTGCATAATATATTACTTTGGGAGGCCTGAAATCATGAAAGATGGGCACGTACACACATCTTTTTGCCCGCATGGCACTAAAGATCAGATTGAAGAATACGTCGAGAGAGCCCTTCAGCTTGGCTATACAGAAATTACATTCGCAGAACACGCCCCGCTACCTGAAGATTTCATAGATCCTACACCAATGCAGGATAGCGCAATGCGTTATGAGGATTTGGAGCAATATTTTGATTCTATCGAAGAAGCGAAGGTGAAATACCGCGGTAAAATTAAAATCAATATTGGTTTCGAGATTGATTTTATCGAAGGTTATGAGGTACAGACTGCCAAATTCCTAGACGAGTTCGGTTCTCGTCTCGATGACTCGATTCTATCAGTTCACTTCCTGAAAAACCCCTCTGGAAAATATGATTGTCTTGATTACAGTCCGGACAACTTCCGCGAAATAGCAGAAGCATACGGTTCGGTGGAAAACGTTCATCGTCATTACTACCAAACTGTATTGAAATCCATCCAGACCGATTTGGGACTCTATAAGCCGAAAAGAATCGGGCATATGACCCTGGCGAATAAATTCCGCTTAAAATTCCCCACCGCGCTGGAATGCACTGATGAGATCATTGAAATACTGGAGTTGGTTTCGAAGCATGATTACGAGCTGGATTATAATGGAGCCGGTACAGCAAAACCATTATGCCGTGAGCCCTACCCTCCAGATTGGGTAATAAGCGAAGCTAAAAAGCGTGGAATCCGACTCGTTTACGGATCAGATGCGCACCAGGCGAAGGAGCTTGGACAAGGAATAGAAAGAATGCTTTTAAAAAAATAAGGAAACCGGCAGCTTTACCGGTTTCCTATATATTGATCAACATTTTCTCCAGCACTTTTTGCTCTGTACAAAGGGTTCCTTTGATCCATTGTGAAATCTCATAGCTGTATTTGTCAGCAAAATATTTTTCATGAGGCTGCACATGCAAAACCTCCGTCACATAATGGGTATTTAAAAACGGCATTGACAGCAGCCCTTTTAGCTGTAAAATGCTGAACTGGACGGAATTCTTTTTAAATTCCCCGTTCACCATACCTGCTTCAAGCACCTTTTTAAACATATAGCGTTCTTTTACATGGTAGGTGGACATAATTTCCCTGACAACCTGCGAGTCTATAGTCATCTCTCTTAAAATAAACCTTGTTAACTGACTGTTTTGGCACTGGTATCTCAAAACATTGTCAACCATTGCATTCAGGCATAATTCAGCACCGTATTCCAGCAATGAAAAACCTTTCTCCAATTCTTCCATGTAGCTTTCAAAAAAAACGGTAAAACAATTTTCGAGGAGTCCATTTTTATTCCGGAAGTAGTATGAGATATTCGCTGCATTTACGTCCGCCCTTGCCGCTATATCCCTCACAGATGTCCCATTGAACCCCTTCGTATTGAATAAGTAGATGGCCGCATCAATAATCGCAGCTTTTGAATTTTTCCTCATTGCTCCACCCCTCACTTTCCGCAATTAACCTTACTGTTTACCTTTCTGGAAATCATTTAAATTTCCTTTATAAAAAGCTCGACAAAGTCTCCATTGTTTCGCTGATTTTTGATACAATGTAGATTAAAACTTCAAGAATGAGGGGGAAAAACTGTGTTTAAAGTCGAAACATACAGCGACAGCCGTGAAAAAAAATTACAATTTATTGATAAAGCAACTGAAAGCATTGGTGGAAGATGAAAGGAATGCGATTGCGAACTTAAGCAATGCCTCTGCTTTATTGAACCAATTTCTCGATCGCGTCAACTGGGTCGGCTTTTACCTGATGGAAGATGGCGAGCTTGTTCTCGGACCATTCCAGGGTCTTCCAGCTTGTGTAAGAATCCCGCTCGGCAAAGGAGTTTGCGGAACTGCCGCATCCAGGAAGGAAACATTTAGAGTTGAAGATGTCCATGCCTTCCCTGGCCACATCGCTTGCGATGCCGCATCCCAATCGGAAATCGTCGTTCCAATTGTCAAAGAGGGCAATGTAATTGGGGTCCTTGATATCGACTCACCGGAAAAAAATCGCTTTGACGAATTAGATCAGCAAAAACTCGAGGAATTCGTTGAAATGCTGGTGCAATATATATAAGAAAAGATTATGAAACCCTCCCATTCATGGGAGGGTTTTTGTAATGAATCTCTTAAATGAATCCAGTCCCCATGGTGCTTTCTTTTCTGACAGCCTCAAATGCGGCTTCGAGGTCATCTCTTAAGTCTTCCCATGCTTCCAATCCAACTGACAGCCTTAACATGTTGTCTTTGATTCCCATCTTTTCTCTTGCTTCTTTTGGGACTACGGCATGCGTCATCGTCGCCGGATGCTGGATCAGTGTTTCTGCATCTCCTAGACTGACGGCTATTTTAATGAGTTTTAACTTATTGATGAATGCCTGAGCTTCTTTTTGGCCTCCTTTGATGTTAAAGGAAATCAGGCCGCCCGGCTTGCGCATCTGCTTTTTCGCAATTGCGTAATCAGGATGCTTAGGGTTACCCGGGAAAATGACTTCCTCGACCGCAGGATGATCAGAAAGATACGATGCCAATTTTTCAGCATTGTCACAATGGCGGTCCATCCTTACCGGCAATGTTTTCAAACCACGAAGCAATAACCATGCATCGAATGGTGAAATCACGCCGCCAATGTCCTTTTTGTGTTGTCATCGATATTTTAGTCATGATTTCTTTTGGTCCCACTGCTACGCCGGCAATGACATCACCATGTCCACAAATATACTTTGTTGCGCTGTGGATAACGAAATCACAGCCAAGCTCGAGCGGATTCTGGAGATATGGCGAACTGAATGTATTATCAACAACGACCGGAATCCCTTTTTCCTTCGCAACGTCTGCGACCATTTCCAGGTCAACCAGCCTCATTGTCGGGTTGATCGGCGTTTCGATATAGATGACTCTTGTCTCTGGGGTAATGGCAGCCAATACTTCTTCTCTCGTTGACATCAACGAAAAATCATGATTAATATCATATTTTTCTTTCATGAGCTGCAGCAGTCCAAACGTACATCCGTACACTCCCTGTGAGCAAAGGATGTGGTCGCCTGAGCGTGTCAGCGCTATCAATATCGCAGAGACAGCAGCCATCCCTGATCCAAACGCAAGGGCTTTTTCCCCTTTTTCAATCGTTGCCATCCGCTCCTCAAGCATAGCCACTGTAGGGTTTCCAAGACGTGAATAGATGAAACCTTCCTCTTCTCCGGCAAAGCGCCTTTCACCCTGTTCAGCAGTATCGAAAGTGAACGTACTAGTTTGAAATAACGGAGGCGCAAGGCTTCCCCTGAATTCGTCCGACTTATATCCAGAATGGATCACTTTTGTTTCAAATCTTTTCTCTCCCATTACGATTCCTCCTACTTATTCTGTAAACGCTTACAAAATACCCCCATAATCAGGATATGACATTTACTCTGATATGGAAAGTGATTTCACTCACACCAGTTGAAAAAGTCCTGTGGTCTGTTAAATAGAAAAAGCACTCAATCTTGAGTGCTTTTTAAAAATATGCTGGCGCCTTTGTCAGCCCCGGCAAGCGCTGGAGCTGGACAATTCTTAAAGTGAAAGTCATACATTATCACTAAAGCAAGATTGTTCTTCATCCTGGACGACGACTTTATTTTTTCCTGAGCCTTTTGCTACATAAAGAGCCTGGTCTGCTCTTTTGAACACCGTCTTGGTTGTATCTTCCTGTCCCCTGATCCATGTGGATACCCCGCATGAAACTGTGACCCTAGGGTTCGTTTGCTTTTCAACTTTGTCCACTAGCCTATTCGCAATCATGACACCCGTCTCAAGAGGTGCTCCTGGAAGATAAATCGCCAGCTCCTCCCCGCCCCATCTGGCACCAATGTCAGTCCCGCGGATATTCTTCGCAATCTGGCGGGACAGCTGGATGAGTACCTCGTCTCCCACTTGATAGCCATATTGATCATTAACGTTTTTAAAATTATCAATATCAATCAAAATAAAGGTTCCCTGCTGATCTTCAAGCATGGAAAGATTCATTTTATCATCCAAGTATCCACGGGAATACAACTTCGTCAGATGATCTGTCACAACCATTTTCTCCAGCTCTTCACGCAGCATTGAATTGGTAAAAGCCAAAGTTGAATGGTGGATCAGAGACTGGAGGAGTTTGAACGTATCAAACGCAAAGTGATACGGCTCCTCATGCATGACAAGTGCAAATCCCTTTAATTCCCCGCTCTGAATCATCGGAACACCCATAATCGAGTGGAAGTATAAAGAAGAGTCTTCGCTATCAGAAGAGATATCTCCGATGAATAATGGTTCCATTTCCTGCTTGATTCGTTTAGCCATCCTCAATATATAGCTGGAAGCATTTTTTGAATAGAAAAAGCTAGTGCTGCCTTGCAGGACCGAGTAATCATCCTGATCTTCATCAATCATGATGAAACCGACTTCCTGAGCATTAAAGGACTTGATGATTTGTCCGCAGATAAACTTCATTGTATCTGTCAAACGCAAGCTTGTATTCAGTTGATGCGAGGTTTCGTTGATTAACTGCAAATCGGCAATCAATTTCCTGGATTGCTCATATAGCTTGGCGTTTTCCAGCGCACTGCCTGCGGTGTTGGCGAGCAGCTTAATAAACTCAACTTCATTTTGCGGAAAAACAAGTGAGTTTGGGGCAATCACCTGCAAAACTCCGTAAACACCCTGTTTTCCTTTTAAAGGTGCGTACATGATGGAGTTTTTTTCTGTAACAGAGTCCTCGAATTGGATCTGCCCGCTTACATATGACTGCATCGCAGTCAGGTTATCACTATCGTATTCAAGGTCTTTAACCGGCAATCCACCGTACCCCTTATGATCATGGGATAACAGCAGGTAATAGGTGAAAGAAGGATATACTTCCCTTAATGTAGAAATGATTTCACCGAGCACGGCATCCATATCCATCGTTGAATGAAATTTTTTTGTTACTCTGAATAATTGTTTATATCTTTTTTCCTCTTCCATTGTATCCGCAAAGCTTCGCGCCTTCTCAATAAATACATTGCACTCATAAGAAAGCTTATTAAAAAACGTGTCTGATAACCGGGAAAGTGAACCACCGGTAAATTGAAAACCGAACAGCCCCTTTGTATTTTCATTAGCAGCCATGATAAGCAACAGTTCGTACTGAGGCATAGATTCTGGATATCTAATGAAAGAATAGGGTTTCCCAGCCAATTCACTGACCAGACATTCAGGAAAAGTACCCATCACTTCGTCACTTGTCGATAAACGAGTAGTAGCCTCCAGGAGCATTCCCTGTTTCCATTCCTGGCAGCCATAGAAATCGATCTCATCAACTTTTAGGAGTTCTTTTAAAATAGTCATCATTTGCGAGAGAACTTCTGAGAAAGATAAAGATAGTCAGCCAGCGCTGATCAAATCAAAAAATCTGCTCTTTAGTTCTAATATAATCTCGCGTTCCAATAATTCTTCCATATATATCACCTGTTTTAAAATCACTTAACAGCGATTTGTAAGTAGCTGTTTGGACAGGCAGCAGCCCGAAAAAACTAAAATGATTCATCACGCGGCAAGGTAATATCCAAATATTTGTAAAATATAACAATTACTATTCATTATACCATAGACCTAGTAAAATAGTATGATATAAAAAGACAATCTTTTTAGTATTAGCTGACAAATGAATTTAACTTCAACTTAAATAAGACCTTGACTTTATAGCACTATAAATTATATAATACTCTTTGTGTAAAATATCGCAGCCTATGTGGTCTATATTATGTATGTATTTTGTTCCTCAAACTTTGTTTGATGGTGTATCTCGTAACCCGCTGCTGCTAGGGCGAAGGTACATGAAAACAAAATACCCATAAATATTTAATCACAATCTGTTTTTATTTTACAAAATAAAAACTAAGGAGGAGTCATTCATGGCTCGTTATACCAGCCCAAGCTGGAAACTATCCCGCCGTCTTGGAATTTCACTAAGCGGTACAGGTAAAGAATTAGAAAAACGCCCTTACGCACCAGGTCCTCATGGTCCTAACCAGCGTAAAAAATTATCCGAATACGGATTACAACTTCAAGAGAAGCAAAAGCTTCGTCACATGTACGGAGTTACTGAGCGCCAGTTCCGTAACTTGTTCGACAAAGCAGGCAAAATGCCTGGTAAGCACGGCGAAAACTTCATGATTCTTCTTGAAGCTCGTCTTGACAACGTTGTTTACCGTCTTGGTCTTGCTCGCACTCGTCGCGCAGCTCGCCAGTTAGTAAACCACGGTCACATCATGGTTGATGGCGCTCGCGTAGATATCCCATCTTACCGCGTAGCACCAGGTCAGACAATCACACTTCGTGAAAAGTCTCGCAACCTTGATGTTGTTAAAGAAGCTATCGAAGTGAACAACTTCGTACCTGACTTCTTGACTTTCGACGCAGACAAGCTAGAAGGAACTTTCACTCGTATGCCTGAGCGTTCTGAACTTCCAGCTGAAATCAACGAAGCTCTTATCGTTGAATTCTACTCTCGTTAATAGAGTGCTTTATAAAACCCCGGCCATTTTGGCTGGGGTTTTTGTTTTTATAAATATTCTTTTTTCTGATTTCGTATGCTTCATAACTCAACTAAAATACGGCCCCTGTTTTACCAGGAAGGCCGTTTTCTTAATCTTATATCGGTGGTATGCCTGATGACGGACAGTAATCTCGTTCCACCAGCGATTTTTGTCCGTCTTACCCATGATGACGGACAGTTTTTCCGTTCCACCAGCGATAATTGTCTGTCATCCCTAGTGTAGATCTATCTTCAGTCCATTCTAGTACTTAATCATAAAGTACTTCTTCTTGCCGCGACGGACGATGGTGAACTGTCCCTCGATCTTGTCTGCATCGCTAAGGACGTATGCTGTATCGGTGACACGCTCTCCGTTCAGGGAGACTGCACCGTTCGTTACATCCTCACGCGCCTGGCGCTTGGATGGCGAGATGTTTGCTGCAACAAGCAAGTCCACTAGACCTTGTTCTTCTTCTCCTTCTACTGTAAAAGAAGGAACGTCCTTGAAGCCTTGCTTGATCTCATCAGCGCTCAGGTTTTTGATGTCACCGCTGAAAAGGGCCGCTGAAATCCTGATTGCCTGCTGAAGGGATTCTTCGCCATGGATCATGCGGGTCATTTCTTCAGCAAGGGCTTTTTGAGCCTCGCGAAGATGTGGTTCTTCCTCGACTGCTTTCGCAAGCGCCTCGATTTCTTCTTTTTCTAAGAAAGTGAAGAATTTCAAGTATTTCACTACATCGGCATCAGCTGTGTTGATCCAGAACTGGTAGAACTCGTATGGAGACGTCTTTTCCGGGTCGAGCCATACAGCGCCGCTTTCTGACTTTCCGAATTTCGTTCCGTCTGCTTTCGTAACAAGCGGGATTGTCAGGCCGAAAGCTTTTGAGCCTTCTGCAGACATTTTACGGATCAGTTCGAGACCTGTCGTAATATTGCCCCACTGGTCGCTGCCGCCAATCTGGAGCTTGCAGTCGTGCTTTTCGTATAAGTGGTAGAAATCCATTGCCTGCAGGATTGTGTAAGTGAATTCTGTAAAAGAAATACCTGTTTCAAGTCTTGAAGCGATTGTATCCTTCGCAAGCATGTAGTTTACGCCGACGTTCTTCCCGAAGTCACGGAGGAATGTAACAATATCCATGGACCCAGCCCAGTCATAGTTGTTAACCATTATGGCTCCATTTTCGCCCTCAACGTTAAAGATCTTCTCAAGCTGCTTTTGGATACCTTCCACATTCAACTGAACTTGCTCGAGCGTCTGTAATTTGCGCTCCTCACTCTTTCCGCTTGGGTCGCCAATTAAGCCGGTCGCTCCACCGACAAGAACAATCGGACGATGCCCTGCATTTTGGAAACGGCGAAGTGTCAGAAACGGAAGGAGGTGACCGATATGCATGCTGTCCGCTGTTGGATCGACACCGCAGTAAAGAGAGATTTTTTCCTTTGAAAGCAAATCCTTCATTCCCTCTTCATCTGTTTGTTGGTAAATAATCCCGCGCCATTCGAGGTCTTTTAGTAATTCCATCTTTTCTTCCTCCATTCGGAAATATATTTCGTAACCGGATTTTTGCGAAAAATAAAAAACGCCCCTGCAATAAATGCAGGGGCGCTGTATGCGCGGTACCACCCGGCTTGAAAACAACATAAAAAAATGTCTTCCACTCAATAAAATAACGGTTAAACCGGCCGCGGCTACTATGTGATCCCACTTCACTGCGGCGCTCGGGGAGGTAATTCATCCTTCTGTTTGTACCGGCTCACAGCGGCCGCCGGCTTTCTGGAACATGGACAGAAGCACTACTCATTCCCTTCACAGCTTTTTACTATAAAGTTAATAAAGCATTTTTACCATAAAGAGAGACTTGTTGTCAAATTCGACATAAATTTTCAGAAAAATGCACATTAACAGCTATTCGACAGCCTGTTTATGCTATAATGTATGTGATTTTAGGGGGAATGATATGAATGCATGAAGGAAAACAGGCTTGGAAAGAGAAGCTTAAATCCTTTGGTGCTTTTTTTACGAATAAAAAGACCGTAAAAGGAGCCAGGATTACTTATTCGGTTGTCTGGAACATGCTGTTGTTATTGATCATTGTATTGGTTCTCGGCGGCGGTTTCGCCGCAGGTGCAGGTGCAGGCTACTTCGCATCCCTTGTCAAAGATGAACAAATCCGACCTTATGAAAACATGAGGAAAGATATATACAACTATGAAGAAACCTCGGATTTATATTTTGATAATGATGTTTATCTTGGCAAGCTTCGAACGGACCTTTACCGTGAGGAAGTCAAGCTTGACGATATGTCGAAGCATTTGGTAAATGCAGTGGTCGCAACAGAAGATGAGTACTTTTACGAGCATGATGGCGTTGTTCCAAAAGCGATCATGCGCGCACTATTCCAGGAAGTCACAAACTCAGCGACATCCTCCGGAGGAAGTACACTTACACAACAGCTCATCAAAAACCAGATTTTGACTAATGAAATTTCCTTCGAGCGTAAAGCGAAAGAAATCCTGCTCGCCCTTCGTCTCGAAAAATTCTTTGATAAAAAGGAAATTCTTGAAGCTTACTTGAATGTCGCCACGTTTGGCCGGAATGCGAATGGCAGCAACATTGCCGGTGTCCAGGCCGCAGCGAAGGGAATCTTCGGAAAAGAAGCGAAAGACCTGACTTTACCTCAGGCCGCTTTTATCGCAGGTCTTCCACAGAGTCCATTCGGCTATACACCTTTCAGCAGTGACCATGGGAAGCTCAAGGATCCAGCAGGGCTTGAGCCAGGCCTGTCCCAGATACAAGACAGTCGTTACCAGGATGCATGGAGCTGGTTTCATTACCGATGATGAGTTCAAGGATGCGATCAACTACGATATAACCAAGGATTTTGTAAAAGAAGTTCCTAGTGATAACACGGTTGAGGAATATCCTTTCCTGACGTTTGAAATCGAGGCCCGTTCAGTAGAAATCCTGGCTAATATACTGGCCGAGCGAGATGGATATGAACTTGAAGATTTGAAAAAAGACGAGAAATTACTGGCAGAATATCATGCACTTGCTGACCGTGACCTTCGCCAGAATGGCTATAAGATTTATACAACTATCAATAAAGATATTTATGTAAAGATGCAGGAAACAGCAAAGAATTACCCTTACTATGGCAGAGATAAACCTCAGGAAGTTCCTGACCCGGATGACCCTAACAAAATGACAGTAGTCCAGGAGCCTGTTGAAATCGGTGCAACTCTCATAGAAAACAAAACTGGTAAAATCATCAGTTTTGTCGGCGGCCGCAACTTTAAGCGTGAACAGACTAACCACGCCACCAGGGCTCCGCGACAGAACGGATCGACGATGAAGCCGCTTTTGGTTTATGCACCAGCAATGGAGCTCGGAAAATTGCATCCTGGTTCCGTTCTGCCAGATGTTCAAGTGTTTTTGAACGGAGCTGGAAAAGCCTGGCCTAACAACTATGATATGAGATACAGCGGTTTAACCACTGCAAGACATGCATTGACGAAGTCTTACAACGTTCCGGCTGTTCTAGCTTATAAAAACATACTAAACCAGCGCCCGGCGAACTTCCTTGATAAAATGGGCTTTTCGAATTTAAAACCAGATGACTATACCAACAAATCAACCGCTATCGGTTCATTACGCGGCGGTGTCACTGTTGAAGAAAACACCAACGCATTTGGCACATTCGCAAATGGCGGTAAGTTCATCGATGCTTATATGATCGAGAAGATTGTCGACAAAAATGGCGAAGTCGTATTCCAACATAAATCTGAACCAGTAGATGTTTTCAGTCCACAGACTTCTTACTTAACAATTGATATGATGCGTGATGTTATTAACCGCGGTACTGCTACAGCTGTTAAAGGGAGATTGAAATTTGGATCTGACTGGGCTGGTAAAACAGGAACAGGGCATGAATATATTGATTCGTGGTTTGTGGCAACCAATCCAAATGTCTCTTTCGGTGTATGGCTTGGATACGATACGCCAAAAGCCCTTGAAAGAAGCTATAAAAATCTTTCTTATGGAGTCCGGACCCAATACATCTGGGCAGACCTAATGAACGACGCCTATGAGGTCGCTCCTAAGCTAGTGGATCCTGAAGAACGATTCAAAATGCCTGGCGGAATCGTAAAGCGTTCATATTGTGCAGTATCTGGTTTGCTGCCTTCAAGTGCTTGCTCTAAAGCAGGGCTTGTTGAATCAGATTACTTCATAGCGAAATATGCACCAACTAAAGTTGATGACAGTCTCGTCGAAAATAAATTTGTTACCGTTGGAGATAAGCGTTATATAGCGCTTGATTCTACTCCTTCTGAATTCACCGACACCGGGGTAATACTGAATCCAGAGTATATGGAAAGCATCATCAGCCATAAAATCAGGGATCCACAGCAGTTAATCCCTAAAAAGGATGCATGGAACAAGATCCTCGTTGCGGACGATAAGCTGAGCGAAAATGGCAAGACGCCTGCAGCGCTGGGAATCAAACTTTCAGGCAAGACCATAACATGGGGCAAACATCCTGAAAATGATATTGTTGGCTATCGAATCTATAACAACAAGAAAAAAGTCGGCAGCATCAAAGCAGGAGAAGCCCTGAGCTTCAATGCCGGAGACGGCTCATTCTATGTTACAGCAGTCGATATAGCTGGAAAAGAATCAGCGCCATCCAATATCATTGAAATTGGCAAAAAGCCAGAGCCTAAGGATCCGCCAAAGGATGACAAACCTACTGATCCTAAACCGAAGGATCCGCCTCCAACTAATCCTAAACCGAAGGATCCTCCTAAGCCACCGCCACCACCTCCTCCTGGAGATGGTGATGGAGACGGCGAGGGTGAAGGTAATGGAACTGGCGAAGGCAATGGAAATTAGCATTTAAGTAAAAATGAACACCGCATCCACATTGGAGCGGTGTTTATTTTATTCGCAAAAAGAGCGTGAAACCCGGTTTCACGCTCTTTTTATGTATGCTATTAATCTTCCATTGTAGAAAGGTCGCCAGTTGGGAGGTCCAGTTCCCAGGCCTTCAATACACGACGCATAATCTTGCCGCTTCGTGTTTTCGGCAGCTTATCGCGGAATTCGATTTCACGAGGAGCAGCATGTGCAGCAAGTCCTCTTTTAACGAATTGGCGAATTTCTTCGATTAGTTCGTCCGACTGTTCATAACCGTCACGCAATGCAATGAACGCCTTGATGATTTCACCGCGGACAGGGTCTGGCTTGCCAATGACACCAGCTTCAGCAACTGCAGGGTGTTCAACAAGCTTGCTTTCGACTTCAAATGGTCCGACACGCTCACCTGAAGTCATGATGACATCATCAATCCGTCCCTGGAACCAGAAGTAGCCATCTTCATCCATATACGCTGAGTCACCGGAAACGTACCAGTCACCTGGCATGAAGTAAGAATCATACTTCTGAGGGTTGTTCCAGATTGTATGCATCATAGATGGCCAGCCCTTTTGGATAGCTAAATTGCCCATTCTGTATGGCGGCAATTCGTTGCCCTGGTCATCAACAATCGCAGCCTTCACACCTGGGATTGGTTTACCCATTGATCCAGGCTTGATTTCCATGCTTGGATAGTTACAGATCAATTGTGCTCCTGTCTCAGTCATCCACCAGGTATCATGGATGCGCAGGTTGAACACCTTCATTCCCCATCTGACTACCTCCGGGTTCAGCGGCTCACCGACACTCAGGATATGACGAAGACAGCTAAGATCAAACCTCTTCACTACTTCATCTCCCGCGCCCATCAGCATCCTGAAAGCTGTAGGGGCACTGTACCAGACAGTCACTCCGTATTCTTCAATCATCTTATACCATGTTTCTGGATTGAAGCGCCCGCCAATGATGACATTAGACGTTCCTGCAAGCCATGGACCGAAAATTCCGTAAGAAGTTCCTGTTACCCAGCCTGGATCCGCTGTGCACCAGTACACATCTTCTTCTTTAAGATCAAGCACCCATTTGGCAGTCTGATAATGCTGAATCATCGCATTATGAACGTGGAGAACGCCTTTCGGTTTTCCAGTTGAACCAGAAGTATAATGTAAGATCAGACCATCCGTACGGTCTACCCATTCTATATCAAGCTTCTTGCTAGCTACAGCTAGCTTTTGCTTGAAATCAACATACTTGTCGTTTTCCTCAATATTGTCGCCTACGAGAAGAATATGCTTCAAGTCAGGAAGCTCATCAACAGGAACACGCTCAAGAAGCTCAGGGGTCGTAACTAATACCTTTGCCCCACTGTCCTCCAATCTGTCACGGACAGCACCTTCCATGAATGCTTCAAATAATGGGACTACAATCGCGCCTAGCTTGACCGCCCCGAGAACAGCAAAGTACAGTTCTGGAGAACGAGGCATGAAAATAAACACGCGGTCCCCTTTTTCCACATCAGCATAAGTTTTAAAAACATTACCAGCTTTATTTGAAAGCTCCTTCATTTCTTTAAAAGTATATTTCTCCTTGCGCACTCCATCCTGATAATATAGCGCAATTTTATTTTTCCTGAATCCTTTTGCATGGCGATCAATTGCTTCATATGCCATATTGACCCTGCCTGTTTCAGACCAGGAAAACTCTTTCTCCGCTTCGTTCCAATCAAATTGGCCTTGAAGCTGTTGATAATTTTTTTAAGTTGTGATCCCCCTGTGTAACTGGTAGCGCTTCCACTTTCATGTATCCATCCCCCTTGGCTTTATATTTAACATCCATTATAGTATAAAAATTCGATTTTCTCAATTTTTAAAATATTAGTAGAATATATATTGTGATTGGAAAATCACTTTGGATCAGTAAGTATTGCAAATCCACTGAAGCATACCGTTTATATGTAGAAGTTTCCTTTAAAAATTTCATATTTATATACAGAAAATTTTGTGAAAGCGCTTTTATCTGTTAGATTTTATGTATAATAGAATTATCGTTTGAATTGTTGACGGGTGGTGACTGAATGGAACATAAAAAGACTTATAACGCAAAAGAATTAAAGACTCCTCATGGCCGTTTAATCATTGAAGGCCCCAATTTCTCCTGAAAAACTTGCAAGCTATGAATTCCATGAAGATTTAGTGGCGTTCCGTCCCCCTGCCCAGCAGCACAAGGCACTCGTCGAGATTGCCGGTCTGCCGGAGGGACGCATCATCGTAGCGCGCTCAGGCCATATGATTGTCGGTTATGTTACTTACCTTTATCCAGACCCGCTTGAAAGATGGTCAGAAGGAAAAATGGAAGATTTAATAGAGCTGGGTGCAATTGAGGTCATTCCTGAATTCCGTGGCAGCCGAGTCGGCAAGAATTTGCTGATGGTATCCATGATGGATGACGCGATGGAAGATTATATCATTATCACGACTGAATACTACTGGCATTGGGACTTAAAAGGAACCGGCTTGAATGTTTGGGAATACCGCAAAGTCATGGAAAAAATGATGAATGCTGGCGGTCTAACCTGGTACGCAACAGATGACCCTGAAATCAGCTCCCATCCAGCAAACTGCCTGATGGCGCGAATTGGCAAGAGAATTGAGCCTGAATCAATCCAGCAGTTTGACCAGCTGCGGTTTATGAACCGTTTTATGTATTGATGAATTTTTAGATGCCTCATCATTCAAGGAGGAAGGAACCATGATCGTCGAGGAAATTATGAAAAAGGATGTAACGACCCTTTTTCCTGAAAATACAATTGCGGATGCAATCAAGCTAATGGCGGATAAGAAGATTCGCCACATCCCAATAGTAAATAAGGACAATAGTGTGATCGGACTGGTATCCGACAGGGACATCAAGGATGCAGCCCCTTCTGTGTTCCATTGGGATGAGCATAAGGGTGAACTCGAGAATCCAGTCAAATCGATTATGACGACTAATGTGATCACTGGGCATCCCCTAGATTTTGTCGAGGAAATTTCGGCCATTTTTTATGAACATAATATTAGCTGCCTGCCAATCACCAAGGATAAAAAGCTGGTAGGTATCGTCACTGAGACAGATCTTCTGCATACACTGGTTGAGCTTACTGGCGCACATCAGCCAGGCTCACAAATCGAAGTTAAGGTGCCAAATAAGGCTGGAATGCTTTGTGAAGTTGCATCTGTTATCAGTATGAGGAAAGCCAATATCCAGAGCGTACTTATATACCCTGACCAAAAGGATGAACGTTATAAAATCCTCGTCGTAAGAATCCAGACGATGAATCCGATCGCTGTGATCGAGGACTTGAAAAAGGCCGGACATCATGTACTCTGGCCGAACCTTCCGGGAGTTTCATCATGAGCGATCGCTCTGTATTCGTTTTTTCCGAAGAGCTGCTGAATTACCGTTTCAGCAGCCATCATCCTTTCAACCAGATGAGGTTGAAACTCACGCTGGATTTACTGCGTAAAATTGGTGCAATTGATGAGGAAGATATTGTTGCTCCTCGGATGGCAACGGACGAGGAACTTCACCTCGTTCATGACCCCAATTTTGTAAACGCTGTTAAGCTTGCTGGCCAGGGAAAGCTTAAGAGTGAACCTGCAGAAGGATATGGATTGGGAACGGAAGATACACCGATTTTTGCTAATATGCATGAAGCGAGTGCTTTGCTTGTCGGGGGCACCCTGACAGCAGTGGATTATGTCATGAACGGTAAGGCCAGCCACGCACTGAATCTCGGTGGCGGTCTGCATCATGGCTTCAGGGGAAAAGCGTCGGGCTTCTGCATTTATAATGATAGTTCTGTAGCGATCAAATACCTGCAGAAAAAATACAATGCCCGCGTACTATATGTCGATACTGATGCCCACCACGGAGATGGGGTACAATGGTCATTTTACGACGATCCTGATGTATGTACTCTCTCAATCCATGAAACAGGACGTTATCTCTTCCCGGGTACTGGAAATGTGAATGAGCGCGGTCAGGGCAAGGGCTATGGATATTCTTTCAATATCCCTGTTGATGCTTTTACAGAGGATGAATCATGGCTCGACGCCTATAGGAGTTCCCTGATGGAAGTTGCCGAGTTCTTTAAACCAGACGTGATTCTTACGCAAAATGGAGCAGATGCTCATTATCTTGACCCATTGACGCATTTATCTTCTACAATGAAAATATATCGTGAGATCCCAAAGCTGGCACATGAAGTTGCCCATAAATATTGCGGCGGCAAATGGATTGCTGTTGGCGGTGGAGGCTACGATATTTGGCGCGTTGTACCTAGAGCCTGGTCATTGATCTGGCTTGAGATGATTGAAAACTCAAACTGTTATGGCAGCTTGCCTCAGGAGTGGATAGATGAATGGAAGGAGCAAGCACCTGTAGAATTGCCACAGCAGTGGGATGATCCTGAAGATTTATATCCTCCTATCCCGCGCAAACCTGAAATCACAGAAAAGAATGCCCAGACAGTGGAGAAAGCCTTGTACCCAATCCGCTCAAATAAAAAGTCTGAAACTGTGTAAATTGAAACCGGGAGCATTTCACCCGGTTTTTTGTGTGTTTCATTAAAAGGTCAATAAAGTAGTACAAGGTTCAGGCACTAACTGGGTATCCGCTGAAGTGACACCAGGTTCGGACATAGTTGCGGCTTCCCCTCTCTATTTTGTCTAAAGTGACACCACGTTCGGACATAGTTGCGGCTTCATCTCCTAATTTTGTCTGAAGTGACACCAGGTTCAGACAAAGTTGCGGCTTCATCTCCTGATTTTGTCTGAAGTGACACCAGGTTCAGACAAAGTTGCGGCTTCATCTCCTGATTTTGTCTGAAGTGACACCAGGTTCAGACAATGTTGCGGCTTCATCTCCTGATTTTGTCTGAAGTGGCACCAGGTTCGGACATAGTTACGGCTTCATCTCCTAATTTTGTCTGAAGTAACACCAGGTTCAGACAATATTACGAGTTTCCCTCCTGATTTTGTCTGAAGTGACACCAGGTTCAGACAAAGTTGCGGCTTCCCCACTTTATTTTGTCTGAAGTGATACCAGGTTCGGACATAGTTGCGGCTTCCCCTCTCTATTTTGTCTAAAGTGACACCACGTTCGGACATAGTTGCGGCTTCATCTCCTAATTTTGTCTGAAGTGACACCAGGTTCGGACAATATTACGGCTTCATCTCCTGATCTTGTCTGAAGTGACACCACGTTCGGACATAGTTGCGGCTTCATCTCCTGATTTTGTCTGAAGTGGCACCAGGTTCGGACATAGTTACGGCTTCATCTCCTGATTTTGTCTGAAGTGGCACCAGGTTCGGACATAGTTACGGCTTCATCTCCTAATTTTGTCTGAAGTAACACCAGGTTCAGACAATATTACGAGTTTCCCTCCTGATTTTGTCTGAAGTGACACCAGGTACAGACAAAGTTGCGGCTTCCCCACTTTATTTTGTCTGAAGTGATACCAGGTTCGGACATAGTTGCGGCTTCCCCTCTCTATTTTGTCTAAAGTGACACCACGTTCGGACATAGTTGCGGCTTCATCTCCTAATTTTGTCTGAAGTGACACCAGGTTCGGACAATATTACGGCTTCATCTCCTGATTTTGTCTGAAGTGACACCACGTTCGGACATAGTTGCGGCTTCATCTCCTGATTTTGTCTGAAGTGACACCAGGTTCAGACAATATTACGAGTTTCCCTCCTGATTTTGTCTGAAGTGACACCAGGTTCAGACAATATTACGAGTTTCCCTCCTGATTTTGCCTGAAGTGATACCAGGTTCAGACAATATTACCAGTTCCCCTCCTGATTTTGTCTAAAGTGACACCAGGTTCGGACAGAATTACGATTTCCTCTCTCGATTTTGAACGGAAATTTAGTTAAACACTCATAAAAAACCCCTCGCATCAGCAAGGGGTTTCTCTATTATTTCGTTGAATTTCTGTTTTCGATCCGGTGCGGCAGTACAACGATATTTTCATCGACGTTTTCTTTGTTCATATATTTCGTCAACAAACGCATCGCAACTGCTCCAATATCGTATAGAGGCTGGACAATTGTTGTAAGTTGCGGACGTACCATAAGTGTAAGCCTTGTGTTGTCTGAACTGATTACCTCGAAATCCTCAGGTACACTGTAGCCGCGGTCGAACGCACCATGGATTACGCCAAGTGCCATCTCATCCGATCCGACCAGGATTGCTGTTGGCTTCTTATCAAACTCAAGGATTCTTTCAATCGCCTCGAGACCTGAATCATATGTGTAGTCCCCTTCAACAACAAGCTCTTCGTTATAGTCAATTTCCGCATCTTTTAATGCGCGCTTATAACCTTCCAGCTTCTTATCCTTGTTGATTGGCTCCAGTAGTGGTCCAATAACGAATGCGATTTGCTTGTGCCCTTTTTCTATAAATGTAGAAACAGCATCGAATGTTGCCTGCTCATAATCAATATTGACTGATGGTATTTCTCCTGTTTCCTCAATTGAACCGGCAAGGACGATTGGTACTTGTGACTTCTTGAATTCCTCAACATGCTCGGCTTTAATATTGCCGCCCATGAAAACAATCCCGTCTACTTGTTTGCCAAGCATTGTGTTCAGCAAATGCAGTTCTTTTTCAATATTCTGGTCAGAGTTACTCAGGATAATATTGTATTTATACATCGTAGCAATATCCTCTATTCCCCTTGCCAGCTCAGCAAAAAACGGGCTCGCTATATCGGGAATGATGACACCGACAGTAGTGGTCTTTTTGCTCGCCAGTCCGCGTGCAACAGCATTCGGACGATAACCAAGACGATCAATAACCTCCATGACTTTCTTCCTTGTAGCTGGTTTAACATTCGGATTTCCGTTGACAACACGTGAAACCGTTGCCATTGAAACGTTCGCTTCCCGTGCAACATCATATATTGTAATATTCATCTATTTCACTCCTTCAGGTAATAAACGGCGCTTTTCAGTTAGTTTACAGCAAAAATTGCCACAATAATCATATTTTAAGTTTGTGATTATATGTACAAGCATAATTATGTTATTAATCATACGACATCCTTATCAATCCCGCAATCTGAACAACTTAATTTATTTATTTTTATTACTTTTTCTGATAAAAAAACTTCTTTTTATGTTACCCTGAATTGCTCAATTTAAAAGCGCAGGCGCCTCGGTCAGTCCCTACAGGCGCTGCCCGCCTATAACGCCACATCGTGTGGCTTGCGGTTTGGCACGTCGTGTGCCTCAGAGGGCCGACTAGTGAAGTCGCTCTTTGACTTCATTGGCAGGACCGAAACGTCTAGAGGAGTTAGGAGGCGCAGCTCGAGGAGATAGGCGCTGGAGCTGAACACTCATTTAAGTAAAAAATTTTTTATTTCCCAGTAAAAAACCTTCCTGTTAAAAGGAAGGTTTCAAATTTTTATATTCTCACAAATGGAGTGGATTTCAATCCCTCCAAGAACTCATCAAACTGCTTTAAATCCATTTGCTGGGCATTGTCAGATAAAGCTACTGCAGGATCTGGATGAACTTCTGCCATTACTCCATCTGCACCAATTGCAAGTGCAGCTTTGGCTGCTGGCAGCAACAGGTCTCTCCTGCCTGTAGAGTGCGTCACATCTACCATGACCGGAAGATGTGTTTCCTTTTTCAAAATTGGCACTGCAGAAATATCAAGTGTATTCCGTGTAGCCCTTTCGTATGTCCGGATTCCGCGTTCACACAGAATGATTTGTCCATTGCCCTGTGACATGATATATTCGGCCGCATTGATGAACTCCTCAATTGTGGCGGAAATTCCCCGTTTTAGTAAAATAGGTTTGTTCACGGCTCCTGCTGCTTTAAGCAGCTCGAAGTTTTGCATGTTACGGGCGCCGATTTGAATCACATCAAGGTAGTCGACAGCAATTTCGATATCAGCAGGCGTGACAATTTCACTAATCACAGCGAGATCATATTCATCTGCGACTCTTTTTAAGATTTTAAGTCCTTCTAACCCTAATCCTTGGAAGTCATAAGGTGAAGTCCGAGGCTTGAAAGCTCCGCCGCGCAACAGCTTGAACCCTTTCGCTTTAACTGCTTCAGCCACAGTCGCCACTTGTTCATATGATTCAACTGAACAAGGACCGAAAACAAAGTCCGGTGTCCCATCGCCAATTTTTAAGCCCTTAATATCTATAATCGTATCTTCAGGCTTTTTCTTTCTTGAAACGAGAAGCGCTTTACGGTGATCATCTGATTGAAGTTCAAGGCCTGCCTTGAACACTTCTTTAAAGATATGTTCGATTGTTGAATTCTCAAAAGGACCGTTATTCTTTTCCTTGATTAAATCAAGCATTTCCCTCTCGCGCACAGGGTCATAACGGTAGACACCCTGAGTTTCTTTTGCACGGCCAATTTCCTGGACGAGCAGGGCTCTTTCATTAATTAATGATAGAAGCTCTAGATTCAATTCATCCACACGATTTCTAAGCTGGTCAAGATTTTTACTCATTTTCTGTCCCGTCCTTTCGGAATTCATTTTAGTCCTAACCTTAGGACTTTTCTAACAAACAGACACTCTTTCCTTTAACTGCACGCTGGAAATGCGTATAATCTGATCTTTTTTACACCAACGGGATTTCTTAATGGTGCAGTTTTTATTAAATCAGCTTAATGCGGCTTCGAGCCTTAAGCAATCTCACTACAAAGCCGATAATAGTAGAGAACCCAGATGTATGAAGATGCAGCTAATGTGCTATGAATCAAGCTGTATAATATGATAATGGTTATTATATCTGAAAAAATATCGATTGTCACGTAAAAATTCTTTAATAATTAAACGCTTTTAAGTGATAAAGCATCGTATGAGACCAAAAGTTAGAGGGTGCATGATTTGCATATGAATAATAAACTGTTTGCATTAGATATAGGAACCAGGTCTGTTGTCGGAATCATCCTGGAGGAAACGGATGGACATTATGAAGCGGTCGACATCATTGTCCGCGAGCACAAAGAAAGGTCGATGCTCGACGGACAAATCCATGATGTTTTGTCGGTATCCGAAATCATCACTGAAATAAAAGAGACACTGGAAGCTAGCCATGGTCCCTTAACAAAAGTCTGTGTTGCTGCAGCTGGCCGTGCTTTAAAAACTGAACAATCAAAAGCTGTCGTCGACATCTCAGGCAAGCCGATGTTTTCAAAGCAGGACATCCTCCACCTTGAATTAAGTGCAGTCCAACTGGCACAAGCTGTCGTTGCTGGTGAAAAACACAATGAACACCACTATTATTGTGTAGGATACTCTGTACTTTATTACCAGCTCGATGGAGAGGAAATCGGGAGCCTGATTGATCAGCGAGGAAATGAAGCATCCGTGGAAATCATAGCGACCTTCCTGCCAAAAGTTGTCGTTGAATCACTGCTATCTGCTTTGGACCGGGCTGGTCTGGAGATGGACGCTCTTACACTTGAACCGATCGCTGCAATCAATGTATTGATACCTGCCTCAATGAGAAGATTGAATGTCGCCCTCGTTGATATTGGAGCAGGGACATCCGATATCGCACTTACCGACTCAGGTACCGTCATTGCTTATGGAATGGTACCAGTAGCGGGAGATGAAATCACTGAAGCGGTGAGTGATGAGTTTTTGCTGGACTTCCCCCTTGCTGAAAAAGCAAAGCGGGACTTGCTTGAACACAAATCCATATCTATTACAGATATACTTGGCTTCGAAACAACGATTAGCAAAGAAGAAGCTGTTGACCGCATCGCTCCTGCGATTGACCGGTTGGCACAAACAATTGCAGAAGAAATCCTAAGGCTGAATGGCAATAAGTCACCTAAAGCAGTCATGCTTGTTGGAGGGGGAAGCCTTACGCCTGATTTGCCAAAAAGGCTTGCCAGCAGATTAAACCTTCCTGAAAACAGGGTTGCCATCCGCGGACTGGAAGCAATCACCTCCGTGTCATTTGCAGACCATATTACCAAAGGCCCTGAACTTGTGACACCAATCGGAATTGCCATTGCAGCAAAACAATCTCCTGTCCAATATCATACGGTTTACGTGAACGACCAGCCGGTAAGACTGTTTGAGATCAATAAATTGACTGTAGGCGACTGTCTTCTTGCTGCCGGAATCAAAATGAATAAACTATACGGCAGGCCTGGCCTTGCTATGATTGTCAGCCTGAATGGCAAAAATGTGACCATACCCGGTGAGCTTGGACAGCAACCCGTCTTATTGAAAAATGGTTTACCTTGCTCATTCGATGACCAGGTAGATGGAGGAGATAAACTAACTGTCCAAAAGGGAGAGGATGGAGTCAGACCAGAGCTAACACTCGGTGACTTAATCGGAGAGCTTCCTTCCAAGACACTCATTATCAATAGTCAAAGATATGAAGTTAGCGCAGCTTTGACCTGCAATAGTCTTCCTGCTTCGATGCAACAATCTGTTGAGGATAGGGACGAGATCATTTTTAATATGGCTGACACTGTCGAAGGAGTTCTAAAAGATCTTAAACTCGCCGAACTGCTTACTGACACTCGCCCATTTTTTATAAAAATTGACGGTAGAGAACACAAAATCACAGAATTTATGGGCAAGATATATGTAAACGGTTTAACAGCAAAATTGCATACTAAAGTCGACCACCTTGATGATATCCGTTTTGAAAAAGGCACTATACCTACACTTAGAAAATTGAAGGAAATTCTGGAGATGCCTGCTACTGAATCAATGCCGATTTTTTTTAATGGCCAGCAAATCCAGCTAGAGCAGGAACGGATAGAATTCACGCGTGAGGGGATTAAGCTAGGGTTGGACGAACAGATCCATTGCGGAGACCATCTCATCACAAAGCAAAAAGATGTCCAACCGTTTATTTTTCAGGACTTATTCAATTTTGCACAGGTTGAAATCCCAGAAGACAGCCGCGGGTTCACGCTATTGAAGAACGGAGAAAAAGCAGCGTTTGACGATTATCTTGCACCTGGTGATGAATTGAATATTACCTTTGAAAGTCCAATAGGTCTAAAGTAAAAAAAACATCCAATGGATGTTTTTTTTTACTTTACATTTTCTTCTTTAGCTCCCGCCAATGATTTGGCAGTGATTTTAAAATGGGACGCATGCCATGCAACGTCTGAATTCACAAATAAAATTGCCTGCGGCGATTCATGTTTAACATGGAATTTTTCAGCAATATGGTTGGATAGATCACGTGAATCTTGTACTGTCAGATAATATAGATTATCGTTGCCAGCATTATCGAATTTCGCGAATTCATCATATCCCGCCGCACTGATTGGGCAGGTCGTGCTGTGCTTCAGCATGAAGAATGTGTCACCGGAATCGACAAGTGCATCAAACTGTTCAATTGAATCAATCTTTTCCATCCTACTCTCTCCTTTTATAACCCTCTTAATCCGAGCTTTTTTTATCAAAAAATAAACGGTGAAGTTATCTTACCACTTCACCGTTTCATTGACAAACTTACTGATTTAGCTTGTTTTCAGTATCATCAAAGGCTTTTTGTGTTTCTTCAAGCTTCTTTTGGATTTCTTCGCCAGTGGCAGTATGTGTGTTTTCCATTGTGCTTGTTTCTGCCATTGAAGTTGGTACCTCTTGAAGTTCGTTCTCGTCAACATCCGTATTCTGTGAAGTATTTCCGCTTTTGTTCTTCATGTCCTTTACCTTGTTGACAATCGTAGAAGACTGCTGTGAAACAGTGTCTTTCAAGCCGCTTGCTTTCTCCTTCGCTACTGATGCAAGGTCACCACTCTTGTTCTTAAGTGTAGAAGTTTGCTCATTGAGCGAATCTCTCAACTCTTTTCCAGTCTTAGGAGCAAGCAATAGTGCCGCCAGTGCCCCCGCAAGTCCGCCAACAATAGCTCCAGTTACAAAATCCCTGGAATTGTTATTGTCTTTGTCTGTCTCTCTCATTGTTCCATTTACATCGTATTGGCTTTGTTCTCTGTTCATCATTTATCTCCACCTTTCATTAATACCGAACACGTTCACGCTGCCTTGTTACCATCTCTTCGCCTTCTAGCTGATGGTCAATCTTGGCTGTTTTTTTTGATTGCCACTTATCCCTTAACTCGAGGAATACGTTGCTCCATTGAACAACCTGGGAAATCTTGTCCTTATTTTTGTCAATCTGAAGGTCCACCATTGTTTGGACATTATGAATAGATTGATTGAATCTCTGAACAGAATTTCCTACATCCTTCACAGCATTAACAACACCGTTCAGGCTCTCAGATTTCCTGGAAATATCGTCGGCCAAATTATTAGTTTTATGCAGAAGCTCCGTTGTTTCACGAGTCACTCCATCCAACTGCTTCTCCAGGCCATCAAGTGTGCCTGATACACTGTCTAAAGTTGTTTGTAAGGATTTAAGAGTTTTGGATAACGAAACCACCAGAACCAAGAATGCGATTGCTATAACAGCAACACTTAAATACAAAATAATTTCCACTGTTTAACACCTCCGTTAGCATATGTACATTTTACCCCGCAGTTAGCAACGTAAACCACCTTGTCTAATATGTATTTCAATATAAGCATACCCTTTTCCTTCCTGAATAAGAATATCTTTCTGGAAAACATATCAGAAAGGTTTCGCCTCTCGATTTCGGTCATCTACTTTTTGCGGAGATAGTCGCTCGGAAGTTTACTGCAGTGAAAAGAGCACAAATTCCAGCGTTTCGGTTACAATATGTTTATGTGCTTTATTTTAATACATAGGAGTGATATTTGTGAAAGATCCGCGTATTCAAAAACTGGCTAAAAACCTTATCAATTACTCGGTCAAGCTTCAAAAGGGCGAAAAGGTCCTGATTGAAAATTTCGGCCTCCAGCGTGAGCTTGTTACTGCTTTAGTGAAAGAAGCATATGAAGCAGGAGGATATCCATTCGTATCATTGAAGGATCACCAGGTGGACCGTTCTTTGCTTATGGGTGCCGAGCAGGAGCAATTTGACATGATTGCAGAATTTGAAGCAAACGTGATGAGTAAAATGGATGCTTACATCGGTCTTCGTTCTGGAGATAACATCAATGAACACGCTGATGTTCCGGCAGATAAAATGAAGATCCATGGCAATACTGTTGGCAAGAAGGTACATAGGGACATTCGCGTTCCAAAAACGAAATGGGTTGTCCTTCGTTATCCTAATTCAGCAATGGCACAGCTTGCGAAGATGAGTACGGAAGCCTTCGAAGATTTTTACTTCAATGTTTGTAACCTTGATTACGGAAAAATGGACAAGGCAATGGACAGCCTGGCAGATTTGATGAACCGTACAGATAAGGTAAGGATTACCGGACCAGGAACTGATCTTACCTTCTCGATTAAAGATATCCCGGCAGTAAAGTGTGCTGGAGAA
Source organism: Mesobacillus subterraneus (assembly GCF_020524355.2). Lineage (NCBI taxonomy): Bacteria > Bacillati > Bacillota > Bacilli > Caryophanales > Bacillaceae > Mesobacillus > Mesobacillus subterraneus. Next base: position 693,386 of record NZ_CP129019.1, on the reverse strand, counting down.
CTGAATATCCCAGATGGAGAGGTTTACACAGCACCTGTTCGTGATTCTGTAAATGGCGTAATCACATACAATACGCCATCTCCTTACCAGGGATTCACCTTCGAAAATGTGAAGTTGACTTTCAAGGATGGAAAAATTGTTGAGGCGACCGCGAATGATTCAGAGCGCATTAATAAGATCTTTGATACAGATGAAGGAGCTCGTTTTGTGGGAGAGTTCGCAATTGGCGTGAATCCGTATATCCTTCATCCAATGCAAGACATTCTGTTTGATGAAAAAATCGATGGAAGCTTCCACTTCACACCAGGACAGTGCTATGACGATGCATTCAATGGGAATCATTCAAATATCCATTGGGATATGGTCAACATCCAGCGCCCTGAATACGGAGGCGGCGAGATCTACTTTGATGACGTACTGATTCGCAAAGATGGACGCTTTGTCATTTCCGAACTTGAGGGATTAAACCCTGAGAACCTTAAATAAGTGAAATCCAGCTGACAAACAAAAGGATGCGGACCCATGGGCCGCATCCTTTTTATTAAACTTGCAACTGATTTTCATATGCTTGCTGGAACTTCTGGATATCACCTGCACCCATGAATAGGATGACGCCATTTCCATGTTCTTTTAAACGTGATGTATCTTCCTCTGTGATGATTTCTGCGTCGTCGATTTTATCTTTCAAATCGGAAATCGATAATTTCCCATGTATCTCACGAGCTGAACCAAAGATTTCACACAAATAAACCTTGTTTGCTTTATTTAAGCTTTCTGCAAATTCATTCAGAAAAGCTTGAGTCCTCGTAAAGGTATGCGGCTGGAAAACTGCGACGATTTCACGATCAGGATACTTCTGTTTCGCAGCTTCGATTGTTACTTTAATTTCTGTAGGATGATGGGCGTAGTCATCAATGATTACCTGATCGGCAACCTTCTTTTCAGAAAATCTCCTTTTCACGCCCTCAAACGTTTCAAGCTGAGCCTGAATCACTTTGGATTCAATATTTTCGTAATGGCACAAAGCAATGACAGCCAGTGAGTTCAGGACATTATGGTCCCCATAAGCCGGAATCGAGAAGGTGTCATAGAAATTATTCCTGACAAAAACATCGAATGTAGTGCCTTCAGTGGACTTGACGATATTGCGAGCCTGGAAATCATTTTCTTCACCAAAACCATAGAATACAACTGGTACCTTGGCCTGGATTTTTTGCAGCTGCTCATCGTCACCGCATGCAAAGATACCCTTTTTGACTTGCCATGACATCTCCTGGAAAGCAGAAAAAACGTCTTCTATATTGGCAAAGTAATCCGGGTGGTCAAAGTCGATATTCGTCATGATTGCGTAATCAGGGAAATATGAAAGGAAATGACGGCGGTACTCACATGCTTCGAAAACAAAGTATTGAGCATCTTTGTCACCCTTCCCAGTGCCATCACCAATTAAGAATGATGTTGGCTTGGCGCCCCTCATCACATGCGCAAGCAATCCAGTAGTCGAAGTTTTCCCATGCGCACCTGTAATCGCTACACTCGTAAAGTTTTGCATAAAATCACCAAGGAACCGGTGATACCTGACGATTGGAAGACCAAGCTTCATTGCCTCCTGAATCTCCTCGTGGGTATCCGGATAGGCATTGCCAGCAATAACCGTCATCCCAGGCTGTATATTTTCCTTATCAAACGGAAGGATCTTTATTCCAGATTTCTCAAGGGTCACCTGGGTAAAAAAGTGCTTATCATAATCGGAGCCCTGTACCTGATAATCCATATCATGGAGAACTTGAGCTAACGCACTCATTCCAGACCCCTTTATACCTACAAAATGGTAAATAGTCATATAAAGAACCTCCAACAACGTCTGTATGTAACACAGTATATGACAGATATCCTGAATTGCTCATTTCGCCTGTTTACTGTATTAAACAGAGCAAATTCATTAAAAATTTGTATCTGTCTTTCATGTATTGAATCATTATAACATCATTACGGTAAATAACACAGTTTCATCAAAGCATGGCACATTAGGTGCTGCGCATAAACCTGCACCTTTAAGTATAGGCAAAGTAAATGGATAAGACCGCAATGATGAATAAAAGTACATATTCCCTCTATTAGTCGCTTTAAACTTTTTAAAATTCTACTTTTTCAAGACGGGGATTTGGCCTGAACTTTCTGCCTGACTTTGCCTGATGTTTCCCGTTCAACATGACATTGTCACCAGTAAAGCCAACCTTCAATTTCAAAAGGCTTCCTCCTACACCATACATATCGACGGGTACATTTTGCTTTTCAAAATCAAGGATTCTTTTTTCACTGAAGCCTCCGCTCACGACAATTTTCACATGGTCAAAGCCTTCGTCATCAAGCGCTTTTCTTAGTGCGAAAATTAATTCAGCATTCACTCCGCGGGGGTCGAATGTTCCAAGCAAGTGCTGGTTGCGGAGGAAATACTGGTCAATCAGCGTACGGGAAGTATCAACCCTAACACCCTTCAGCTTCTCCCCAAATTTCCTTGCGACTTTCAACGAATCAGTAATCGCATCATTATTGTAATCGACAAGAGCGATCAAATCATCATTCGGAAAAGTCTCGTGATACGCCTGTGTGGCTGCAACGATATCGCCGTTGAACATTTGAATCAATGCATGCGGCATCGTACCCATGCCATGCTTTCCCCACCATTCATTCATCGCATGGGTGGCCTGGGCAGTGGCGCCTCCTATATAGGCAGCATAACCATCCCCAGCCTGGGTTGTATAATGGTCGTCACGGTCTCCCATAAAAATGACCGGCTTCTGCTGGCCTGAATAGCTTGCTGCCTTGACGACATTATAAACATTCGTGGAGACAGACGTTCTTCTTGCCAGGATGCCGTCAATGATACCCTCAAGGTAACCGAAACTCTGGTATGGTCCTGTAATGGTAAGGACTGTTTCAAACGGGGAAATTTTGTCTCCATCCTTAAGTGAATGAATCTCAAGCTCTTCAGGACGATCAGCAAATGTTTTTACCAGTGCGATCACTTCATCAGTTCCGCACAAAACCGCTTCGTCCTTCTGGAAAAACTGCATCGTGATAATATTGTCTGCATGATACTTCTTTACTAGCTCCCGAGTTTTAAGAAAATACACGGCTGAAAACCAGCCGTCCCGAATCCTTTCATCAAACTTAAACGTATGATTAGTGAGACGGCTGATTTTTCCTTGCATTTTCAATTCGATTTCTTTCATCCAAAAAGCTCCTTCAATAACAACCCAACATCTATAGTCATTTATCCTTATTATGAGTACATGTAAATAAAGAATACCATTTATTAATTGAATGTACTAGTTTCCTGGAGGGACTCAAGGTCCGCAGCAGTAATCAGTACATCCCTCGGCTTGCTGCCCTTGCCCTCAGAAATGAAACCTTGCTGCTCCATCATCTCAATCAGTCTTGCCGCCCGGTTATAGCCGATCTTAAAACGGCGCTGTACGCTTGAAGTTGAAGCGCCTCCTTGATCGATGACAAATTCACAGGCTTCATAGAAAAGCTCATCCTCGTCCTCAGTGATCTGAGCCTTCTTGAGCAGTTCCTCCTGTTCAAACAAGTATTGTGGAGCCCGCTGCTCCCTGACAAATGCGACAATATCATCAATCTCATTATCCGTTACGAAATTGCCCTGCAGACGGAATGGCTTTGATGACCCATTTTCAAGGAATAACATATCCCCTCGGTCAAGAAGCTTTTCAGCTCCACTGATATCGATGATCGTCCTGGAATCCACCTGTGAGGAAACAGAAAAGGCAATTCTTGTAGGAACATTCGCTTTAATCAGGCCTGTAATAACATCAACGGATGGACGCTGTGTCGCAATGATCAAATGGATTCCGCAAGCCCTCGCCTTTTGGGCAATCCGGCAAATTGCCTCTTCCACATCGCCTGGAGCCATCATCATCAGATCAGCCAGCTCATCAATCACAATGACGATATACGGGAGTTTATCAGAAAACCTGCGATGCTTTTCTGCAAGTTCATTAAATCTGCCTATATCACGGACTCCTGTATGTGCGAACAATTCATAACGGCGCTCCATTTCCTCAACCGCCCACTTCAGCGAGGCTGTTGCTGCTTTTACATCAGTGATGACCGGGCTGACTAGGTGAGGTATTCGGTTATAAGGTGCTAGTTCAACCATTTTAGGATCAATTAGCAACAGCTTGACCTCATCTGGATGTGCTTTATAAAGCAGGCTTACAAGCATCGTGTTGATACAGACACTCTTTCCAGATCCAGTGGCACCGGCAATCAATCCGTGAGGCATCTTTTTCAGATCCGTGACGATTGGATTCCCGGCAATATCAAGTCCCAGGTCCACTGATAACGGAGATTCAAGCTCCATAAAACCTGCAGACTGTAAAATTTCACTTAATAATACCGGTCTGCTCGAATGGTTTGGCACTTCAATCCCGATTGTGTGCTTTCCTGGTATTGGGGCTTCAATCCGGATATCCTTCGCAGCAAGACTTAGTTTGATGTCATCTGATAGATTAGTGATCTTATTGACTTTCACACCTGGTTCCGGCTGTACCTCAAAACGGGTAACCGATGGCCCCTGTGTCACATGGACCACCCTGGCGCCTACATTAAAATTCCTTAATGTCTCATTGAGCATATGCTCCTGCTCCGAAAGCCATTCAGGATCAGGAGCTTTGAAAACAGGTGGACTCAAAAGATCCAGTGGCGGGAAATCATATACGGCTGCTGGTTGGACCTCTGGCTGTACGGCCGCCGCTTTCTGATCAATGAATTGGATTTCTCCTCGATCGACCTGACGGTTCATTGGTGCAGAAGAGGAAGACGACACAGCCAGTTCAGCTTGAGTTTGCTCTACGCTTTTTGATGAAACCATTACTCGACTATCTTCAACCGATAAAGGTTTCTGCTTATTTGAGGACGCATCCGGGATTGCGGCAGCTGTTAATGTTTCCACCTGTGTGAGTCTTTTCAGGTTCCTGTTGTGAGACTGGCGGCTCTTCCTGCTGCATTGGCTGGAAATCTGAATGGCTGCCAGCTGACAAAATTTCTTCGCCATGTTGGTTCATCTCACCAGTAATAACTGACGAGGATTCTTCAAGAACAGTATGAGTTTCGCTATCTTCCGGCTTGGATGCTCCAGGCATTCTTCCTTCATTCATAAAGGAAGGATATTTAGATGCCTTCCGCTCTTCCCACTTCCTCTTGTCCTGCTTAAGCATAAGAACATTGAATGGAAGCTGCCTTTTTGTTCCTGCAGGCTGAGCCTCTATTTTCAATTCAGCATCAAGACTTTGTTCTGGCTCTAATTCCTTATTAAGGTCTTCTGTTTCTGTGGTCTGTTCCAGTGAAACATCTGCAGGCTGAACTTTTAGCTCTTCCTCGCTTTGTTGATAGTCAATTGCTTCAGCCTCATTCGTGCTAGTTTGGATGTTGATTATTTCACCCTCTGCTTCTGTACTTTTTTGGATACCGAATGCTTCTTTCTCTTCTTGATCTTGGTGATAATCGTTCCAGGCTGTAATTTCGGAAGCCTGTTCAAACTCGATTTCAGTTATCGTGCCAGGTCGGGAATCCGTCCTACTATTCTCTGGTCCAGGCTCGTTATTGAGAATTATATCGAGCGCCTCTGTTTCCAACTGTGATGGCTCTGCTTGTTCATTGACTTCAGTGACCTCTAGATCCTGGGTTTCAGCAAGATCATCTTCTATGTATTGATCTTGGGGCACTCCCCCCAGGAACTTCTGCTGAATCAGGGACTTCCTTTAACTTCATAGCTTGTGGCATGATATTCTTGTCAATATGCATTATTTGTTCGACTGCACTGCTCTGATCCTTTTCAAACCCATCCAGTTCATATTCAACATCCTCCAGGTCCGTTTGGGTCTTGCTTTTTCTGGGAGGCCTGTTAAATGCATAAATCGGGGAAGGAATTTCGGTTGGTTTAAAAGGCTGCCGAAATTTCGGGCCGTTGTCTTTCCGAGTTTCATAATGGAACTTCGGTGCAGACTCCACAGCTGCTTTTTTAGGCTTGTAGGATTCCATTGGCTCTCTTGCGGTATCGCGTCTGGATTTACTTCTGTCATCCACGGCTGGCTCACGGCGTTGATTGTGGAAGGAGTCACCTTCATCCTGCCGTTCATTTTTAATCCTCAGTGATCCTTGCTCATTAATGAACGGTTTAATCTCAACATCCTGGTTGACCCTTTCAGGACGCACTTTTCTCGGCTTGGATTTTTCAGCTGCTGCCTCACCATCCGGTATTAGTGGAAAACGGAATTGACCTTTTGGATATTGGTACAATACCTTTGCTTCTATATCCCTATTTTCATTCTGTTCTTTTTTTAATGGCTTTGAAACAGCTTGATCTTGTTCAATATCATCAAATTCATCATCGTTTTGGAACATGGTAAAAATCTTTTTAATCCAACTCAATATAAATCACTCTTTCTTTCGCATTTCATTATTATTTTAACAGTAAATCCATATTTTTCGAGATAAAATGAAAGAATGAGCATTTTTTACGAGAAGAAATCTGCAATGACAATCAACTTTAGGCTCAGTTATTTACAAAACATGACATCGTAAGTATATAAAGGAAAGTGCAAGCGCCTTGGTCAGCCCCGACAAGCGTTGGAGGTCCTGACAGTGAAGTCGCTCTTTGACTTCATTGGCAGGACCGAAGCGTCTCGAGGAGTTAGGAGGCGAAACAAGACAAACGTCTCGAGGGGCTAAGCGCTGGAACTAGAACATGGAAAAAAGCCCGTTAATTCCGGGCTTTCGGTTCTTTCGTAACTATTCCTTTTTTGTTTTACCTAAAATAAAGATTGGCTCCAATTCTCCATCTTCATATAGGAAGCTTAGGGCAGTAATCGGCACTCTTCCACTCGCAAAAAAGCTCATCGTCATCTGGGCTAATATATCATAACCTGTGTTATTTTCCACATCTGCGATGATTAAAACATCTTGATGGGGAACGGCCACAGTCATGGTTCCCTTCATCTTTTTCTTCATTTCATTCAAAAAACTTGTATTAAGAATTCTGCTGGCATCATAGCCGTCATTAGAATTCAGGAAATAAAATGTGTTTTCAGCCACACGGTCCTCTTTTAATTTTACGGAGAGTGAACGGACATTGAACAAAGCCGTCTCGCGAACCTGTTCCGCTGACCATCCTTCTTTTTTCAAAAGCTTCGCATCAATCAGCCTGTATGTAGTGCCTAAATCCAAAGCGTAATAAATCCTTGTTTCCGCGGTATGATTGTCATAAAGGAACGGAATCCCTTCCTCGGCCTCAGATGGAAATGACGTTGAACGAATGACAGGAAAAATATTTTTTTCCTGTCCTGACAGCTCCAGCTGACTCTCCATCGCATCTAGACCTTCTGATACATAATAGACAACCTCATCAATCGCTTTTTCCTTTTGATCCTGCCACTTGGCGACAATCCCAGACAGGGCAATGGTGATGCCACGGCCAGTGTTTTTATTTTCAATTCTCAACTGATCCTTTTCCCGGTCATAGGAAAAAGTCCGGTCAGGATGTTGAAGCCGATTCTCCAACTCTTTCCGCATTTTTCTGCTATCCATTGTCTTATCCCTCCATTTCTTCAGGAATTTCTGCAACTCATTTTACATGAAATTTCCCTCCACCTCAAAAGATGGAGGGAATTGATTAATCAGGCAAGGCCTTCAATAAATTTTTCGATTTCAGACTGTGTCTTTCTGTTCTTGCTGACAAAACGGCCAAGTTCCGTGCCGTTTTCAAAAGCAACAAAGCTGGGAATTCCATATACATCGAGCTGGATGCAAAGATCGATGAAGTCATCACGATCCACAGACACGAATTCGTATTCGCTGTATTTGCTTTCAATTTCAGGTAATACCGGCTCGATTACACGGCAGTCAGGGCACCAGCCCGCAGTGAATAAAAATATATGTTTACCATCGTTTTTCAACGCTTCGAACTGTTCCATTGATTCCAAGTTTTTCATAAGAAAACCTCCCGGGAAAATCTCATTGTACTTCACTTATTTTACCCATGCTTTGAAAAAAAAGAAACTAATCTGATCAAAGCTTTTTGCCAGCGTACGTACGGGAAATAAGAAAAGCGCAAGCGCCTTGGTCAGCCCCGACAAGCGCTGGAGGGCCGATCAGTGAAGTCGTTCTTTGACTTCAGCTGAGCGGACCGAAGCGACTCGAGGGGCTAGGCGCTGGAGCTGGACTAAGAAAAGCGCAAGCGCCTTGGTCAGCCCCGACAAGCGCTGGAGGGTCGATCAGTGAAGTCGTTCTTTGTCTTCACCTGAGCGGACCGAAGCGACTCGAGGAGCTAGGCGCTGGAGCTGGACACTAATCTAAGCACAAAAATTTTCTTTCTTATTCATTAAAGAAAACGCCATCAATAGAATGGCGTCATTTTATACTCACAGAGTTAGCAATTTGCATCATTGCTTCTGCATCTTCTCTTACATTCTCGGTTTCTGTAGTCAGCTTGACGCCGCCGATCCCGACAATTAGTTGAAAATGGTTTTCTTTCAGCTCTTTTACAAGCATATAGCCAAATTTGCCATCTTTCGTGAATGTTTCATTAGCGTCCCATTCCTTCTGTTGCTTCAAAGTGGAATTATAGACGACTTTACTATCTTCTTTTTCATGCTGGTTATAAAAAAGGATATATGTTTTTGATTCATCTTTGAGCAATACATTATTCGGTGATTCTTTCTCCACCTTGACATCCGCTGGCAAGTAATAATCTATATCTTTAGTACTAGTGTTGGTTTTTTCTGGTTGGCTTTCAAAAGTAGACGCAACTTCCTTTTTTATTTCAGCCTTCTGTTCGGAAAAAGAGGCAGAACAAGCGCTTAACAGGAATAATCCTACTAAAGTAAGCCCAAATGCCCTTCTGAACTTTATCATACTTTTTTCCCCCTTGGTAAGGACTTAACCACTTCTTTTCTATCATACCTTTCTTGTTTAACGGGTGACAAGGCTTGCCGAGCAATTTTTGTTGGAATTTATAGTATTTTTCAGAAATTTGTCGATAAATCTTCCATTAGGCACTTATGCAGAACAATTCTCCTGCCTTTTTGTAAGTTCATATGGAACTAGATTAACAAAAAAAAAAACAGCTATTAGACTGTTTTTTTACTTTGCCCTATTTGATATTCATATTGTCCTAATAGCAATTTCATGACATGAGTGAACATTTCGCTTCTGTTGATTTGTCCATTTGTGAAGATCCCGACTGCGCCTTCGTTTTTTCGGACGTTTTGTTTCTGGGCATACTCATCCATGACAGGGACAAGTTCGGCACCTAGTAATAATTGCCGGGCAATTTCTTCGGGAAGCGGAATTCTGGCGCCTCCCGCAATGATGGGCTCCATTCCTTTCACTGCAAGAGCTCCCCAATTACAAAGCATCAGTCCATAAGGTGTCTGCTGGACGCCACCTTCGAGACCGATGCCGATTTCAGCTTCACCCTGTTCTGCCGCGTGTATGGCGCTGTTGACTGCCCCTTTGATCGTTTCTTCATCAGAGATTGGCTGTTCGCTTACCCCAGATCCAGCATCGACTGAAATGATTTTGTACTGATACTCGTTAAAAGCTTCTTTTACAGCGTTTATTTTAGCCGGATTCTTTGAACCCACTGCAACTCGCATTAATTGTGCCACCTTTCATGCCATGAGAAAAGCGCAAGCGCCTTGGTAAGCCGCGACAAGCGCTGGAGCTAGACACTAAACCAAGTGTTAAAGTTTATATCTACAGAGTGAAAAAGGGACAGTTTTATCTGCCCCTCACTTCTAATTTTCATTAGCTGTTTTGCTTGATTGTTTCCACAGTTGTCTTATCTGCCGCCTTTACAAGCTTCACGAGCAGTTCCTTGGCTGCCGCATAATCATCGACATGGATCATGGATGCTGCCGTATGGATGTAGCGTGAGCAGATACCAATTACAGCACTTGGAATTCCTTGATTGGAGGTGTGTACTCTTCCTGCATCCGTGCCACCCTGGGAAACGAAGTACTGGTATTGAATATCATGCGTTTCTGCCATATCAAGAATGAACTCTCTCATGCCTCGGTGCGTAACCATTGAGCGGTCAAGGATTCTCAACAGCGTCCCCTTGCCTAGCTGGCCAAATTCATTCTTATCTCCTGACATATCATTAGCCGGACTTGCATCCAATGCGAAGAAGATGTCCGGGTCAATCATGTTCGCTGCAGTCTGTGCGCCTCTTAAGCCTACTTCTTCCTGGACTGTAGCACCAGAGTACAGCATGTTTGGCAGCTGGATGTCCTTCGTTTCTTGTAAAAGCTCGATTGCCAGGCCGCAGCCATAGCGGTTATCCCAGGCTTTAGCAAGAATCTTTTTCTCATTTGCCATTGGAGTGAACGGGCAAATTGGTACGATTTGCTGTCCTGGTTTTATGCCAATCTTGATGGCATCTTCTTTATCATCTGCACCGATATCGATCAGCATATTCTTGATTTCCATCGGCTTATTACGTTTTGACTCATCGAGCAGATGCGGCGGAATCGAACCAATTACACCTGTTACCGGTCCATTATTCGTCATGATCTGGACGCGCTGTGCCAAAAGCACCTGGCTCCACCAGCCGCCAAGTGTTTGGAATCTGATCATCCCGTTTTTCGTAATGGATGTAACCATGAAGCCAACTTCATCCATATGGCCTGCAACCATGATTTTCGGTCCGTTCGGGTCACCTTTTTTAACGCCGAAAACACTGCCAAGTTTATCCTGGATCAGTTCATCAGAATACTGTTCTAATTGCTCGCGCATGAATTTCCGTACTGCGTGCTCATTGCCCGGGGCTCCAGGCAGTTCTGTCAGTGTTTTAAACAGGCTCAATGTTTGCTCGTTCATTTAACTTCTCCTTCGCACTAAAAATTTAGATTTACTAAAGATTATGTATTATAGATTCCATTTTACAGAACATTCATTATCCTTGCCAGTCTTAATCCTGACATACACGTTTTTTTGCGTGCATTATTTCTTTGCTCCACCTGTGTGATTTGTTATGATGAAGGTAACTTGAAATTCCATATTTAACCTTGGAGGTCCTTGACTATGAACTGGAAAGCCTTTTTCATTGGCGTTGGCGCCGGCTTGGCGGGTGCGTATGCTGTAAAGGAACTTGCTTCACAAAAAGAAACCGTGTCAGCTGATAGAGTGCTGAATCATGCAAAGGCAGCTTTTAAAAAATCAGGGCCAATCAGCGGCTCATGGATCAATATGACTGCCGAGCCTTATTCAATTGCCCCCCTTGATTACCAGGTATATAAAGGTGGCATCTCCCGCAATATCGATGGCAAGGTGGAACAATATGAATTTATTGCTGATGCATCGACTGGAGCTATTCTCGATGCATACCCATTAGCTTAAAGGAAATTCCAGACCTGCGGATGCAGGTCTATTTTTTTCTCGCAATCGTCTCTGTTATTTTCCCATCCTGATCGAATTTAACTGCACGATAGACACCATCATGGTAAAAAGTGAACCAGGCGTCCCTGCTGATTCCAAATTCAAGCCATTTCTGTTTGGCGAAAATTGAATCCATCGGGTAATCGTCGTAAGCCATGACCCAGAGAGGATTTTGGTGAGCATGTGTCGGCATGATATCAGCCATGTGAACCACTGTCATCTCTTCATCTTCAATAATCAGAATTGAATGTCCATCACTATAGCCACCAGTGTGGATCATTTTAATTGGTCCACATGACCATTCCTTCTCAAAAGTCTCAACCTGCTGTTCAATCCCCTGCCAGTTTTCTTTCCAGTATGTACTCTTTGACCTGATATTTGGATTGCGCATCTCATCCCACTCTACCTGGGAAGTGATAATTTTCGCGTTCGGGAAAACCGAAACAAGTTCCCCGTCTGTATCCTTCGTCAATCCGCAGGCATGATCAAAATGCATGTGTGTCATTAATACATAATCAATATCTTTAGTCGATAAACCAAGTCGATTCAGTTCTGAATCCAGACTTGATTCCTCAAGCACTCCAAAATTGCGTTTTTGCTTCTCATTCAGTTTTCCATTGCCAATGCCGCTTTCAACAAGAAAATTCTTTCCATCAGCCTGGATGAAAATTGGATCTGTTCTCAACTCAATCTGGTTTTTGTCATTAACAGAATATTTCCGGGACCATAGCGGTTTTGGCACAACCCCAAACATCGCGCCGCCATCAAGATGAGTGACTCCGCCGTTCAGCCACTCCAGCTTTACATTCCGAAGCTCAAGCTTTTCCATAATGAATCCCCCTTTTTTACTTGATTGTAACACTTGGATTCTTAATTTTTAAATAATTCAGCTTGTATTTGGTTAGGTGAGAGGGAAATATGGTGAATTTTTTAGTCCATTCAATTGGATTTCTATTTTATTGGCGGAGTTCACAATTATATTGGCGATAAATTATTTTTATTGGCGAAAATAAATTTTTATTAGCGGTTTTCACATTTTTATTGGCGAAATGGAAATTAACACGTTTTTTTTTTTCAGTTCAAAAAAACCGGTCGATACTAAAATCGCCGGTTTGTTGGTCTTCATTATTCAGAGATAAATTGAACTTCACAGCGGTAAATCCTGCTGCCGCGTGAGGAGAATTTCTCTTCGTATTCGGTCATGACATTGCCTTCGTAATCACTGTTGTGAAGGTCGAGGCTGACATAGTTAAGCTTCATGCCATAGTGCGAGAAGCTGACTAGGGAGTACTCGAATAATCCCTGGTTGTCTGTCTTGAAGTGGATTTCTCCATTTTTCACAAGAATGGATTCATATACGTCAAGGAATGTTTTGTAAGTCAACCTTCTCTTTTCATGGCGAGTTTTTGGTCAAGGATCAGAGAAGTTTAAGTAAACTCGGCTGACATCTCCGCTCTCAAAGTACTTGGCAAGCTCAGCACCATTAACATTCATCAGTTTGCAGTTTGGCAAATCTTCTTCAATCAGCTTGTCCAGCGCGCTGACGATGACGCTTTCCTGCAATTCAATGCCGATATAGTTAATGTCCGGATTCGCTTTAGCCATTCCAGTGATGAACTGGCCTTTTCCTGTTCCAATCTCAATGTGGAGGGGCTGATCCTTTTCAAAAACTTGACCCCATTTTCCACGGTGCTGTTCCGGTCCATGAATTACAAAATTTGAATACTGAAGTAATTTATCTTTAGCCCAAGGCTTGTTTCTTAGTCTCATATTGACACCTCTGTACTATTTTCATTCGTTTCAAACAATATCATGCAACCCATATGTTTTCAAGATGAAATTTATCCTGGCTGCATAAACACAAAAAGGAATCCACAATCTATATGTGAATTCCTTTAAAACGAAAGGGTGATCATTGTGCCTTTAAGCCACCAAGATCAGGTAAATTTATTAAAGGATATATTAAGCAACCAGCAGACTGACTGCTGTGGTTCAGTTGCGGAGTATCAACAATTGGAACGCCTGATTAAATCGCTGATGGTCAACACAAATGTTGACGGCAACATTAAATCGATTCTTCAGGATGTTTATCAGTATAGCCAACATGGCGTCAACGCCTCTGACATGGAGCAGCATATCCAGACAAATCAGGGTCAGCTGTCACAATGGGTTAATGATATCGGAAGTTTTTCGTAAAAGTTAAATAAGTGCTTTTAAAAAATCAATCCACTTGTCCATTTCAGGAATGCGATTCTGGTTTTTATGCCACTGGATTGCTGAAAGTGATTGTGCAAGTGCATACCATTTCATACGCTGCTTAAGGTTCTCTGTCAGGATGATGCCGTATTTATCCAGCCATTCCTCCCATTCCTCTACCGGTATATAGGAATACAGGAGAAGTCCAAGGTCAATGGCAGGGTCAGCAATCATCGCCCCATCCCAGTCAATTAAATACAACTGGTTGTCTTCGGTAAGCAGCCAGTTGTTATGGTTTACATCACAATGGCAAACGACCTTTTCGTCCACATCAATATGGCTAACGTTTGCAGTCAAATACGTCCACGATTCTATAACAGCCTGCTTCCCGCGAAGTTCATCATCCAATTCCTCATTCAGGGCATGAAGGACCATTTCGGGTTTCAACGGGCTTTTTCCCAGCCTCGTAAGCATTCCTAGAAGCGGTTCTGAAGCATGGATTTTCTTCAGCAGCTTGGCCACACGGTCATTGTTCATATCCCCGGGCTTCAGCTCTCCACCATTCATCCATTGCTGTGCCGTAATGACATCTCCGTTTTCTAACCTTTTTGTCCAAACAAGCTTGGGTACAATTCCTTCTGCGGAGAGAACAGCAAGAAAAGGGGATGAATTGCGTTTTAGGAAAAGCCTTTGTTCTTCATGCTGCGCAAAATAAGCGGCACCGGTTGCACCACCTGCAGGAACGATCTCCCAATCCTGTCCAAATAAATGTTCCAAAGTTAGTCACCTTCATTTATCACTATTTCCCTTATGCTAAAACCGGAAATGGATTCTTTAAAATCAAAATTCACTGTTGTTATACTTATTATCGGAAATAAAAAGACAGCTATTGATAGGAACAATAGCTATCCTATAAATTTTATCCCCTAGAGGTTGAGTACGTCAACCCCATGGAACCTAAATTAAAATTTGTGAAAAAACGATTAAAAAGAAAACAGACAACATCGGTAAGCACTTGACAGTGAACTATTAGTCAGTCACTCTATTTTGCCAGCACAAACAGCGAGCATGGCTCCAGCAGCAGCTGATCTCCTTCTATATGGCGAAATGGCTGTGCTGAAGCTTTTTCATGGTCGGCGAGGACATTCCATCTCGCCTCTTCAGTGAGTTGTACAAGTTGCTGATCCATTAATGGGTTTAGAAACACGAGAATTTTTTTCCAATTTTCACTTGGTTTTATTTCTATCAGCGAAAAGCCGATCAACGGTGCTGGCAAGGAGAAAAATTCCATTTGCTTGCGGATTTGTTCACTGTCAGGAAGCCGGAAAGCTTCGTTTGATTTACGGATATCGATGATCCCTTTGATGTATTCGACATTACCCATATTTGCATCACGCAGGTCCCAATCCATCCAGTTTATTTCATCTGGAGACCGGTAGCTGTTTCCAATTCCGTTCTTCGACCTGAAAAATTCCTGGCCGCTGTGCAGAAATGGGATTCCCTGGGCCAGTAATACCATCGATGTCGCGAGCCTGTGCTGCTTTTTTAATATAGTTTCATCCTGGGCTGGGTCACTTATTTTCAGCTTATCCCACAATGTATGGTTATCATGTGATTCAATGTAATTCACGGTTTGTCCCGGCTGCAAAAACAGGCCATGTTTTCGCTTGCCGATTCCAATGCTGCCAGCCATCACCTGTTTTGCCGCTTCCAGGTAACGATCGTTCCCTAATGCGTAGCCTTTATCATAAATGTTAAAAGTACTGCCTTTAATACAATCGCGGAACCAATCATTAAACTGCCCTATTCCTGGCAATTTTGCCTGGTTCGAAATATTGGCTTTCCGATCAGGCGGGAGAGGTGTATTCAAATCCCAGCCTTCCCCAATGATCAAAATGTCGGAACTCACGCTATTGACCGAATTCCTGACAGCAGTCATTGTCTCGATATCCAAAATGCCCATCAAATCAAAACGGAAGCCATCAACATGAAATTCATTCAGCCAAAACATAACAGAGTCAACGATGTATTTTCTCGCCATCAGCCTTTCGGATGCGATATCGTTCCCCACTCCGGTTCCATTTGAGGGAAGGTCATATGCATCGTGACGAAAAAAGTAACCTGGAACAATTTTTTCAAAAGGGGATTCCTCACGGATGTAGACGTGATTATAGACAACATCCATAATCACTCCCATTCCCTGGCTATGGATAGAAGAAATCAATTGCTTCAGCTCGATAATCCGATTATACGGATCAAAAGGGTCAGAAGCATAGCTGCCATCCGGCACATTATAGTGAACCGGATTATATCCCCAGTTATATTCCCTGTCCGGATCCAGTTCATCTACTCCCTCGAAATCATGGAATGGAAGCAGTTCAATATGTGTGACACCGAGATTTTTAATATAGGAAAGCCCGGTCTCAATTCCTGTTTCGCTTTTTGTTCCCGTTTCCGCTGCTCCAAGGTATGTTCCCTTATTTACAGCTCCACTGTTCGGGTGCATCGTCAGGTCCCTGATATGAGCTTCATAGATGATTGCATCAACTGGCTGTTTTATTTTCGGGACATCAATATGTGCTCCCTTTGCTTTTTCCGGATCTATCACGACGCCATACCCACCATTGACTGTTAAAGCAGTGGCATAAGGATCCACAGCTTCTCTCCACTCAAGATTGATACATGCCAGGAATGAATAGCGGTAAAGCTCCAAATCCCCGGCTACCTCTATGCTCCATACGCCTTTATCAATCCTAGTCATATCGATAAGCTTGGGGTTTGGGTCACCTTCCTTAAAAAACTTGAGCTTCATTTTTGCAGCGGTAGGAGCCCATAATTTGAAAAGAGCTTTATCACGTGAGTAGCTGACACCAAGATCATCGCCGCCGTAAAAAAATAGTGAATCAAATTCTTCTGTTCGGATGACTGCTCCGATTTGCAGATCCGTTTGACCGCCATTCTCATCCAAAACTTCGTAGGTTTTGCCTATCTCAGGCCTGATACTTGATAAGCAAATGTATTTTACTGCATCCTCCAGCAATACTTTCTCTTGGATTGCCAATGGCAAATCAACGCCTTCTCCTTTTAGCCGGAACTCATTGGAGGTTCCTTTAAAATAAGAATAAGGAAGCAATACAGTAATAACATCCATTTGATCAAGATAGGCGTTAAAATCCCTTTCAATGGCAATCATTTATTTTCAACTCCTCGGTATGCCCCTTATTGTTTTTACCAGATAGAATTTTCAAGGCCTTTGGACATGCCTGGATTTTCAGCGGTGTATATCCGATCGCTTCACCATCTGCATGAGCTAGAACTTCATCAGGTGATTCAATCGTGATCGATTTTCCTGTAAACTGCTCTACTTCCCGGAACATTGTATGCTTTCCCCAGAATACACTGACGAAAACCAATAGCAGCTTCAATCTCGAAATCTGGTGCACGACAGTGATGTCAAGAATTCCGTCATCCGGGAGAGCCACAGGCGCAATCTTCATACCCCCTCCGTAGTATGGCTGGTTTGAAACGGTGACAAACCAGGCGTTGCTGTATTTGTACACTTTGCCATCAGTCGTCACTTCTATTGGAATGGTCCTGAAGGTGAGCAGTTTTTTGACAAGGATATACACATAGACCAGCCTGCCCAGTGAAAAACGGTTCAGAAGCTGCTTCATACTTGACTCGTTTGAATCCTTCGCAACTGCCGCATCAAAGCCTACTCCCATATTATTCATAAAATAGGTTTTCTGTAATTCATTGTGCTGAATTTTTCCAATATCGATTTCAGTTTTGCCGCCATAATTTTCAAGCACTAAACTTAAAGCATGAACTGCCTTTTTCGGTATTTCAAAGCCTCTTGAGAAATCGTTTCCTGAACCGCCAGGAATGAAACCGACCGTTATGTTTGAATATGATGCAACGCCGTTTACCACTTCATGCAGTGTACCGTCCCCTCCGACAGCTGCAATCACCTCTGGGGTTCCGTCAGCCTTTCGGGCAATAGACTCTGCAAGCTCCTGCGCATGCCCCGAATACTCAGTGAAAAATGCAAGGTATGGAATGTCCAGATTCTCCAGCTCTTTCTCTATGTTTCTCCAAATCTCCCGACAGCTCCCATTTTTCGCATTGGGGTTGACGATAAAATAAATCTTTTCCATATGATCAACCTTTATCTATTTATTAGGTTTATAATTTACTATTCGCTCTTTGAATTGTTTTCCCATTCAAGCCTTCTGACGGATGTTGTCTGGCAGTATTGCAGAAGGACCTGTGCTGCTTTTAATTGCATATGCTTCAATGGAGATTTCATGCCTCTCAGGGACATGAACCATTCCTCAAAATTGCGTTTTTCAATGAATTGGACCCCATATGGTTGAAGTGGATAGTCAAAGAATCCATTCCTGCTGATTAGCAGCTTTTGCACAGGAAGCTCGACATCGTACATCTCAAAAAGAGTCTTGACGATTTTCTCAGTCCGATTGAGCGCAATCAATGGATTTAGAATTTTCTTTTCCTTATTTCTCGTTTTCTTGACCCAGAAGCGATCCTTTGACCCGATATAAGCAGCATTCTCTTCGGCTTCGATGAACGAAATGCACATGGCTGCAGCAGGAGTGATGATGATTAACTCGGCCTCGACCGGCGCTTTTTTCAATAAAAATATAGGTTTATATAAAATGAGGAAGGTATCAGGAAATCGCTGCAGCAAAAATTTCAATGTCTGATCACTGTTGAATTCTTTTGCGATAAAGGATCTTTCCGTCAAAGTCGAGCTCGCCCATTTCAACTGGAATGGCAGCAATCCATCGAGGAAATGATGTTTCAATTCTTCGATCGTTTTTATGTTAGAGAGTGAACTCAAAGAACCAGTGTCCATCAAATTCTCTTGATCTTCCAGGTTCTCATGAGCACTCTCCACATGTACAGGATCCGGCTGGCGCACGATGCTTTTGAGCTTATGAAGGATATTATTAGGCTGCTGTTCTTCTTTTATCTCAGTAAGTATAGTTGCTTCAGGACCGTTTTCCCACTTTTGCTTAATCCCTTCCCACTGTTTTTTCTTCAGACGGACATATCTCGAGGGGTAAAGGTAAATGTCCTGGGCATAGCGTGATACATAGTCTTGAAGCTTGATTAATTGTGCCATTGATTGACCTGCCTTCATTCCTGCTTCCCATACAAATCAAGAACGGGAAGCAAGCGGGAATAGTATTATTGGTTCATATTTTGGACTTTTCCCCAAATGAGTCTTGTACAAAACGACTCTTTCGGCATGAAAAGTAAATTCTTTTTTAATTGGGTTTAATACTTCAAGCTGGTCAGTGGTGAAAGCTTCCTCTCCGGCCCATTTCCTGGAAAGAGTGATATGCGGGCTGAACGGGCGTGTCTCAAGGGTAAAGCCAGCGGACGTGCAAGATGAAAATACCGCTTCTCTTACTTCATTCAACTCCGTGGATTTTTCTAGCCCTGCCCAAAAAATTCTTGGAGCGTCCTTTCTGCCAAAAATGCCTAGATGATTGATCTCCAGTTTAAATGTTGTTGTTTTATTTATTGCTGCTTCTATCCGTTCATTGGCAGCCTTTATTTTCTCTTCAGGAGCGTTCCCAAGGAAAGCGAGCGTAATATGTAAATCCTGTGGATGTACCCAGGTTTTAAAAGGCAATTCCCCTTGCAGGCTGTGGATTGTGCCCTTCATGATTTCTTTTATCTCCCCAGGAAGTTCGAGAGCATAGAAATAATGTGTTTGCTGACCTGTCAATCAAATGCACCCCTTCTTGTCCACTTGAATTTATTGTAGCAAATGGTAAGGAACATTGGGATAATTTCCTTATGAACATTTCTAATCCCTACAAGTTGATAGGAATAGTCATTTTTTATATGATAAGAAGAAGCTATCATTATTTTTCAATTGCTCATCATCAATTATTCACGCAAATGGAAATACTAAGCATGTCGATATCGATCAAGGAGGCTATCATATGAGAGTCGTTAACAATATTGCTTCATTAATTGGGGAAACGCCGCTTGTAAAATTGAACAAGTTGGCACCTGAGGGCGGAGCGTCGGTTTACCTAAAACTTGAAAACTTCAATCCCAGCAAAAGCGTAAAAGACAGGGCAGCATTCAATATGATTGTTTCGGCCGAAGATGAAGGAAAGCTCAAACCTGGCTCTACGATCATTGAGCCAACAAGCGGCAACACCGGTATTGGGCTCGCTATGAACGCCGCGGCAAGAGGCTATAAAGCGATTCTTGTCATGCCTGACACGATGACAGAAGAGAGAATCAATTTGTTAAAAGCATATGGAGCAGAAGTCGTACTTACACCAGGTGACGAAAAAATGCCCGGCGCAATCAAAAAAGCGGAAGAGTTAGTAAAAGAAATTCCAGACAGCTTCATGCCAATGCAGTTTGAAAATGGTGCGAATCCAGACGCCCACCGTAAAACAACAGCAAAAGAAATCATCAATGCGATGGAGGAGCTGAAAAAGCCGCTCAGCGCGTTCGTAGCTACAGCTGGGACTGGAGGGACTATTACCGGTACAGGCGAAGCTCTGAAGGAAGAGTTCCCTGATCTGGCAGTACACGTTGTAGAACCTGCTGGGTCGCCAGTGCTATCCGGCGGCGAGCCTGGAAAGCACAAACTGGTCGGCACAAGTCCAGGCTTCATCCCTGAAATCCTCAATCAGGATGTGTATGAAAAAATCCATAAAATCGAGGATGAAGATGCTTATGAAACGGCAAGAAGACTGGCTAGGGAAGAAGGCATCCTTGTCAGCCCATCATCAGGAGCCGCCTGCTTCGCCGCCATCAATGTCGCCAAGGATCTAAAGCCAGATGAAGTCGTCATCTGCATTGCCTGCGATACAGGCGAAAGATATCTATCCAGTGATTTGTTCAGGTTTGAAGATTAGTCATGAAGAGAACTCGCCATATGTTTGGCGGGTTTTTTTATAGGAGAATACACCCTTCTCAGCGTTTTAGTACCCTTAAGTATCGGATTTCTCTTGCATAAGGGGATCTTTCGAGGTTTATAGTACCCTTATGTATAGGAGTTCTCTTGCATAAGGGGATCTTTCGGGATTTATAGTACCATTATGTATAGGAGTTCTCTTGCATAAGGGGATCTTTCGGGAGCTTCCATGTTATCTTTGATAACAAGAAAAACTGCAGACAAATGGTAGTTCGTCTGCAGTCTTAAACATGTGCCAGCCACACGCCTTATTTGTGTTATTCTTCGATTTCTTCCTCTTCATCTTCAAAAATCGTTCCCGAATGGAGCGTCACTCCCGATACGATCTCTTCCATCTCGGCCTGGATCCTTTCAGTAATTTCTTCGCGTTCTTCAGGAGATAGTGATTCCTTTGTATAACCGAAGAGATAATTATCCAAATCAAATTCTCTAAGCTTGCACTTGGTGTGGAAAATATTTTCCTGATAAACATTGACGTCGACCATATCGAATTGATTTTTAATATTTTCGGGGATATAGTTTTGGATTGAACTAATATCATGGTCGATGAACAGTTTGTTGCCATCTTTATCTCGAGTAAATCCCCTTACCCGATAGTCCATTGTCATGACATCGGTTTCGAAGGAATGAATCAAATAATGCAACGCCTTCAGCGGCGAAATTTCCCCGCATGTCGATACATCGATATCTGCCCTGAACGTACTGATTCCCTCGTCCGGATGGAATTCCGGATACGTATGGACAGTTATATGGCTTTTATCGAGCTGTAGGACGACATTGTCCGGCAGCGGGCCTGGGGACTCATCATACGCTTCATCAGGAACCTCGACGACCGGTCCTTCAGAAACGAGGATGGTGACACTTGCTCCCTGCGGCACATAATCCTGCTTGGCCACGTTCAGGACATGGGCACCAATGATATCTGAAACGTGAGTGAGTATCTTTGTCAGCCGGTCAGCATTATACTGTTCATCAATATAATCGAGATAAGCTTCACGCTCTTCTTTTGTCTTTGTATAACAGATGTCATACATATTAAAACTTAATGATTTCGTAAGATTATTGAATCCATGCAATTCAATATGCTGTTCAGAAGTGATTTTCATTTCTGTTCCCCCTGTTCGGTATTCTGCTGTAGTTTGTCTAAGTATGAACAAAAGCAGGTATCCTGATGATTTAAATATTTTTATGATACCCATTCCTGCCAGGAAAAAACAAAGCAAGCGGAAAACCTTTCTTAGGGAGCGAACCCCATAATTTAAAAATGGATGTAAAAATGTAATATTTTTTTGCTTGCTGCTTGATGACCGAAAAAGCCTAGTAATAGAAAAAAGGTCACCAATGAAGCTGATTGATGTCCTAAAATTCCAAATAACGGAAAAACAAGTCGCCAATGAAGCCGATTTGCTCCCTGAAAATCCAGATTACGGAAAAAAAGGTCACCACTGAAGCTGATTGGTCACCTGAATATCCAGATAACGGAAAAATAGGTCATCAATGAAGCCGATTGTTGACCTGAAAATCAAGATAACGGAAAAACAGGTCGCCAATGAAGCCGATTGGTGACCTGAAAATCCAGATAACGGAAAAAAGATCACCAATGAAGCTGATTGGTCACCTGAATATCCAGATAACGGAAAAATAGGTCATCAATGAAGCCGATTGTTGACCTGAAAATCCAGATAACGGAAAAACAGGTCATCAATAAAGCTGATTAGCCACCTGAATATCCAGATAACGGAAAAACAAGTCGCCAATGAAGCCGATTGATGACCTGAAAATCCAGATAACGGAAAAATAGGTCACCAATGAAGCTGATTGGTGACCGTAAGAGCATTTCATGGAAAAACTGCTCTCGTAAAAATTGTCCCCCGCTGGAAACATCCGCATTGAACAAAACAATGAATTTAAAAAATAATAACCTGCAGCTTTATAGCTGCAGGTTAACGATTATAGTTTGCCGCACTGGCTTTCAATTTCTGCTTTAAAAAGGTTTTGCAGGTTTCTGGTGACTGGACCTGGCTGGCCATTTCCCACAGTTTTACCATCAATCTCAACAATCGGCATCACTTCAACAGTTGTGCCAGATGAGAAGACTTCATCTGCTGAGGATAATTCATCCAGTGTATATGCTCGTTCTTCAAAAGGAATTCCCTCATTGCTGCAAATCTCAAGCACCTTTTGTCTTGTGATTCCATTGAGTATCAAATTGTTGGCCTGATGAGTGATAATCACACCGTCTTTTACAATCGAAATATTGGAATGGCTGCCTTCGGTAACGGTTTCTCCCCGATGGAGGATCGCCTCGAAACAGCCGGCTTCCGCCGCTTTTTGTTTAGAAAGCAAATTCCCAAGCAGATTCAAGCTTTTGATGTCACAGCGCAGCCAGCGGATATCTTCATCAATGATTGAGCTGACCCCTTTTCCCATCGGTTCGACAGGCCGTGCCACCTTGCGCGTGTATGCGACAAAGGTTGGCGCCACATTCTCTCCGGGAAAAACATGGTTGCGCGGTGAAGTTCCTCTCGTAAATTGCATATAAACAATACCAGTGTCTAATTCGTTTTTTGAAATCAACTCTTCCATTTTTGTTTCAAGCTCTTCAGAACTATATGGCAGCTTCATCCTGATTTTTTCAGCACTTTCTACAAGTCTGTTTAAATGCTCTTTTCCAGTGAACATCTTACCGTTATATACCCGGATGACTTCATAAACACCATCGCCAAATTGATAGCCTCTGTCCTCAATGTCTACCTTGGCGATATTCCGGTCAAGAACCTCGCCGTCTACAATTACATATTCCAACCTTTTTCCCCTCCTTGAATTCCGGTAATCTCTTTTTTATTTTGCCAATTCATAGATCGCTTGAGCGTATATTGCAGTTGCTCTAAGAAGATCTTCAATAATCATATATTCATCCTTCTGGTGGGCGATATCAGGTCTTCCTGGGAAAAGTGGACCAAATGCCACACCTGACTTCAATGACCTTGCATATGTTCCGCCGCCAATAGAAATAAGTTCCGCTTTTTTACCGACCTGTTCTTCATACACTTTTTTCAGAGTCTGGATGAGAAAGTCATTTTCGTCGACATGATGCGGGTTGGAGTTTGAGAAGTTCTCAATGGTTAATCCTTCAGCCTCTAACACCTGATTAAGAACTCCCTTTGTCTTCTCGAGATCAGTTGTTACTGGATAGCGCATATTCAAGCCGGCGCGGCCGCCGTTTTCTCGTGTATAAGATAGCTTACCAACATTGATCGTCAAATCTCCGGTGATGTCATCTGTATAGGCGACGCCCAATTCCTTGCCGCGTGAATCTTTGCCAAGGTACTTGGCAACGAACTGAAAGTATTTTTCACTGCTTCCATCAAGGTTCAATTCTGACAGGAAGCCGGCCATATATAGGCCTGCGTTTTTCCCGTTGTCTGGTTCCATACCGTGAGCTGAAACACCTTCGAGCTCAAGGATCAGTTTGCCGCTTTCAACGGTTGCCTTGCCATCCAATGCATTGTTCTTTTTGTACTCATCAAATCGCTGAACAACATCCGTTTGTCCTTGTTGTACAACCAGCACGGCCTTCGCAAAATCCGGTACCATATTATAGCGGCGGCCTGATGAAAATTCAATTACTTCAGCATCAAAGTTATCTTTTTCGATGCCGGCACCTTTTGATACCAAATCATAATCTGCAATTCCTTTTTCAGCGTAGATAATAGGAAAGTCAGCATCCGGCGCAAAGCCCATCGCTGGCATTTCTTCATGTTCAAAATAATGGTCAACACAGCGCCAGTCACTTTCCTCATCCGTACCGATGATCATCCTGACCCGCTTGTTCAGAGGCAAGCCTGATTCTTTAACGATTTTCATTGCATAATAAGCAGCCATTGTTGGCCCTTTGTCATCGATAGCGCCACGGGCAAAGATTTTACCATCACGGATTTCCGCACCGTATGGGTCACTTGACCAGCCATCCCCTTCAGGGACAACATCGACATGGCAAAGGACACCAACAATTTCATCTCCTTGTCCAAACTCCAGATGGCCAGGCAAGATTGCCAACATTCTTTGGAGTGAAGCCATCCTTTTCACCTAACTGAAGCAAAAAGTCCAACGCTTCCTTAACCCCCTCACCAAGCGGGACCTCCGGAGACGTATTTTCCTCGTCAAGAACACTTTTGATTCTCAGGAGTTCCTGAGCGTCTTTAATTAAATCATTCTGTCTTTTTTCTACTTCCTGTGCCCAATTGATTGAAGTCATCCATCCAAACCTCCAATTTACTATTATATGTATAAAGATGGTATTCCCTTTCCAAGAATACTTAAGCGCGAAGATGTACTTATTGTACTCTAAATCCCCACTTGAAAACTTGAATATTATTTTACTCCTTATAACCTCACTTCGTAAACTCTGGGTAAAAGTAAAGTTATCCTTTGTTATATTTTTGTAATTTTCTAATAACTGTCATATTTAACCTGTTTAACACCATATTATTAAGTATATAAACCATTATGAAGGGGGTACGTTCTCGGAAAAATATTAATTTTTCGTAAAAAACAGTAAATATTCTGGAATTATATTTTATTAAAGTGTAAAATAGTCCAAAAGGTAAGACATCTTAGGACTGCCTTTTAAAATGGACGCAAAAGGAGCTGTCTGGAAAGAAGAAAACTACATACTTGAGGATTCGTCTTCAACTCAAAAGTCGGTTGCAGGAAAATGACAAAGGGGTTTAAAAAAGGATAGGGAGTGGTTGTTTGAAACCTTCGACTAACCGGATGATAAACCGCATCAAATCCATCTACATGTATATATGTCAGAATGGTACTGTCACAACTCAAGATCTTGTAGAGGAATTCGGAATTACTCCTCGAACCATCCAGAGGGATTTGAATGTCCTGGCTTATAACGACTTAGTGAAAAGTCCGAGCCGAGGTAAATGGACAACGACCCAGAAAAAGGTAAAGATGACTTCTTAGAGAAAAATTATTAAACTTCATAATAAAAGAAATCGCCAGTGGCTTTCACTCGCGATTTCTTTTTTATACTTCATAGGTTTGCAGCATTTCTACTTCTTCGTCAGTAAGCTCCCTGTATTCCCCAAGCTCCAGCGTGTCATCGAGCTTCAGAGGCCCCATCGAGAACCGTTTCAGGTATATGACCCTTTTTCCAACTGCCTCAAACATCCTTTTCACCTGATGGAATTTCCCTTCGGTGATCGTCAGTTCTATATCAGACGTCAATCCTGATTTTAAAATAACGAGCTCCCCTGGTTTTGTTTCATAACCATCATCCAGGGTGACACCTTTTTTGAAGGCATCGATATCCTCTTCTGTCACTTCACCCTCAATAACCGCGAAATACGTTTTTGGTACATGCTTTTTTGGCGATAAAAGCTTGTGGGAAAGCTGTCCGTCATTTGTGATCAGCAGCAAGCCTTCTGTATCCTTATCAAGCCTGCCTACCGGGAATGGCTCAAATACCTGGTCTTCGATCTCAAGCAAATCAATTACTGTCTCATCACGGTTGTCCTCCGTCGCTGAGATGACACCAGGAGGCTTGTTCATCATTAAATAAATAAATTCCCGATAATGAATCTCTTCCCCGTTCAGTGTTATTGAATCGTTTTCTGGATTCACATGCTGTTTTGCATCCTTAACGATTTCATTATTCACTTTGACAGAACCATCTTTTAAAAGTTTCTTCACATCTTTCCTGCTTCCATATCCAAGGTTGGAAAGCACTTTATCGATTCTCATTGTGTACCTCCTTTTATTCATATGGGCAAGTGCCCATTCCATTTCTAGCAGCCTTACATAGACTATTATCATACTTTACATCAGATTATGAGGAGATGACCTGAATGAACCATCGACAGCAAGGACAAGGCTTGTACATCCCGATCCCCGGCCTGCCAGGCGGAGGCGGCGGATTCCCTGGTGGATACCCTGGCGGCGGATTTCCCGGTGGAGGATACCCTGGTGGCGGCGGCCAATTCGACCAGAGACTTAATCGCCTTGAGCGGCAAGTTCAAAGACTGAGTAATCAAATCGATCGCTTGGACCGCAGGGTCGACAGAATTGAGCGTCGTTTGAATATCCGTGATGACGATCAGCAGTTTTACTATTAAAATGTTAACAAAAATGGCCTTCATGACAGAAGGCCATTTTATTATTATACAGGAAGCCTTAATTTACGCTTGATCTTGGTTACACGGTCTCCGAAAAGCCTGTCGACCAATTTCGTCCGGAATCCAAGGTAAAAGTACACCGCAGCGCCTACCAGAGCAGAAATTCCGATAATCAGAATAGACTGGAACTTGGACGCTGGTGAAAGGAAGTCGGCAAGCACTTCATAGAATGCCAGTGTTACGCCTGCCATCAAACCTGAGAAGATCAAAATCAGGACAATTCTTCTCGTCACAAAGCCCATTGGATATCTGGCGAACTTTTTTATCACAAGTAAGTTGATGATGATTGCTGCCATATAGCCCAATGCTGTTGACATTATAGCCCCCTGTGTTTCAAAAAGCTTGATTAATGGGATGTTAAAAGTTAGCTTCACCAATAATCCCGTCAGCAAACTCAAAATCGTAAATCGCTGCTCGTTGATTCCTTGCAGGATTGCAGCTGTTACCGAGAAGAGAGCGAATAGGATGGCTACTGGTGCGTAGGTTGTCAAAACCTTTGTACCAAGGTCATTATGCGCATAGAAGATGGTATACATCGGTTCAGCAAGTATCGCTATCCCAATGGCAGCAGGTACTGTCAGGTACATCAACACCTGGAAGGTCTGGTCAAGCTGCCGTCTCATACCCTTGCGGTCGTTTTCTGTAAAAGCCTTTGTGATGCTTGGTACCAGTGTCAGTGAAAATGCCGTAGCCAGAGAAACAGGAATGATGACGAGCTTATGCGATTGGAAGTTCAACACTGAAAATGCCGAGCTGGCTTCATTTTGACTAAAACCGACTGCCATCATCGCTCTCGTAAAGGTCATCATGTCTACAAATTGGAACAAAGGATTGGCAATTCCGACAAAGACAAAAGGTGCGGCGTATAGCAGGATTTCCTTGTAAATATCCTTTAAAGAAATATCCATCGTCTTCTTGTCTTCTTCAAGCAGTTTATCTAAATGAGGCTTCCTTTTCATCCAGTACCAGCCAAGTACTCCAAGGCTGCCCAGAGCACCGATGAAGGCAGCAAACGTCGCAACACTAACAGCTGTAACCATATCTCCTTCAAGTACGTTCAGGACAAAAAAGGCACCGGCCAGCACGAAAACAATCCTGACAATTTGCTCAACAACCTGAGAAACTGCTGATGGCCCCATTGATTGATGACCCTGGAAGAAACCACGAATCAAGCTCATGAACGGAACAACAATCAATGCAAAACTAACCGCACGGATGACCGTCGTCACATCTGCAGCTGTTATCTTCACATTTTCATCATTACTGGTATCCATGACCATGTCAGCAAGCCCGGGAGCGGAAATATACATAACCAGGAAAGAAAGAACCCCGGTTGTCAGCATGACAGCCACACCAGATTTAAACAATTTCCTTCCAACTGCATACTCTTCAAGAGCATTGTATTTCGCTATGAATTTAGAAACAGCAAGCGGTACGCCAGCTGTAGCAATACTAATGAAAATTGTATATGGAATATAAGAGAAGGAGTATAAGGCTGTCCCATACTCTCCTACTATTGCGAAAAAGGGAATTACATAAAACAATCCCAGCACTTTAGATAAAATCGTACCGAGCGTCAAAATGAACGTCCCTCTTAAAAGCTTCGATGACATAGAATCCCTACTTTTCAATCTATAAATTAAAAAACAGATTACAAACTTGTATTTTACCATAACACAAACAGACATTATGATATTTATCAATGGATGCAGATATTTCCTGCATTCCCGCTTCAGATATTTCCTGCATCCCTTAGTTTACTCCTTCTCCAGCCTGACTGCCAGTTTTCCGGCCAGGAATTAATAAACGGCTGTTTGAGAAACCTCATTCGAGGCAATGTTTTTAATGAAGAGATGGATTATAATAATAAAAGTGCTTAATTGCATCTAAAAAGTAATACGAAAAGTTGGTGAAGCAATGAAATACGATGTAATCGTCCTTGGCGGCGGTCCGTCTGGCTTGATGGCCGCGATTGCTGCTGGTGAGCAGGGGGCAAAGGTGCTGCTGATCGATAAAGGAGACAAGCTTGGCCGAAAGCTGGCAATCTCCGGTGGCGGCCGCTGTAATGTGACCAATCGTCTTCCAGTGGAAGAGATCATTAAACATATACCCGGAAATGGACGGTTCTTATACAGCGCACTGTCGATTTTTAGCAATGAAGATATCATTTCTTTTTTCGAAGGGCTTGGAATTCAGCTCAAAGAAGAAGATCATGGCCGGATGTTCCCGGTCACTGACAAAGCCCAGTCCGTTGTTGACGCCCTTTTATCAAAGCTTAAGGAATTAAAAGTGGAAATCAAAACGAACACCCCTGTTGCCGATGTCCACTACAAAAATGGCAAGGTAGAGTCTGTCGAATTGAAAAATGGTGATTTGATTTTTGCAGACAGCGTCATCATTGCCGTCGGTGGTAAATCAGTTCCCCATACAGGTTCCACTGGCGATGGGTATGCATGGGCTGAAAAAGCAGGACATACAATCACAACATTATTCCCGACTGAAGTGCCGTTGAAGTCCTCTGAATCTTTTATAAAAGAAAAAGTTCTGCAGGGACTTTCATTAAGAGGGGTAGGGCTCAGCGTCCTAAATCCAAAAGGGAAAGCGCTGATTACGCATAAAATGGATATGATTTTTACACACATTGGTGTCAGTGGGACTGCGGTTCTTCGCTGCAGCCAGTTCGTCGTCAAAGCGATGCAGAAATGGGATTTGAAAGAAGTCGTCATGTCCCTGGACGCCCTTCCTGACATAAAGGAAGAAGAAGTGTTCCAGGAAATCAATAAGTTGATAAAAGCGGAGCCAAAAAAAGCGGTGAAGAATTTATTGAAGGGTCTTCTGCCCGAACGGTACCTACTGTTCCTGCTTGAGCTGAATGAGATAGACCCGGCGATGCAGGGCGGACAGCTAGGCCATGAGAAAATAAGAAGCTTCACCAAATCAGCAAAGCAATTTGAGTTCAAAGTGAACGGTACCCTTCCGCTTGATAAAGCATTTGTAACCGGAGGCGGCGTATCAGTCAAAGAAGTCGAACCGCAAACAATGGCATCCAAGAAAGCAGAAGGACTTTACTTTTGCGGTGAAATCCTGGATATCCACGGATATACCGGGGGATATAACATCACCTCAGCCCTGGTAACCGGACGGCTTGCGGGAAGCAATGCAGCTGAGTTTGCCCTAGAGAAATAGATTCCTTTACTTAGTGTCTGTCACTACCATGTGACGGACACTTTTTCTGGTTTTCCCCTGATTTCTGTCGGTCATGGTCTTGATGACGGACATTTTTTCTGATTTCACGATGATTTCTGTCCGTCATGGACTTTATGACGGACACTTTTTCTGATTACACGATGATTTCTATCCGTCATAGCCTTGATGACGGACACTTTTTCCGTTTCATCGTCTATTTTTGTCCGTCATAGCCTTGATGACGGACACTTTTATCATTTTCTCGTCCATTTCTGTCCGTCATGACCTTGATGACGGACACTTTTTCTCGTTTCCGGCTTATTTCTGTCCGTCATAGCCTTGATGACGGACACTCTTATCGTTTTCTCGTCCATTTCTGTCCGTCATAGCCTTGATGACGGACACTTTTATCATTTTCTCGTCCATTTCTGTCCGTCATGACCTTGATGTCGAACACTTTTTCTCGTTTCCGGCTAATTGCTATCCGTCATTCTAAAAAGAAACAGAGCCCGAGTAAATACTCAGGCTCTGTAAACTACCATGGCTGAAAAACAATATATCTGCTCTTCGTCCATTTCTTCAGGAATGACCGCGACATTATATTTAATGTCCAAAAGCTTTTTCTCATCGAGCTTTTCTAGAAACCGGTTCATTTCCTGCTCAAGGTCTTTTTCATGTTCGTGATCAAATACTCTGACCTGGATCAAGGGAAGTCATCCTTCCTTTTTTACATCCATTCTGGCCATGTTTTCAGAATTTTATAATTATAGGCGTTTTGTTTCTCCGCCCCAGCTCATCATGCCGCCAACCATGTTGCGGACTTTGTAGCCTTGCTCGTTCATGTAGTGGCAAACGTTGCCGCTGCGTGCGCTTGAACGGCAGATGAAGATATATTCTTTGTCTTTGTCGAATTCGTTCATTCTTTCAGGAATTTCTCCCATTGGCACATGCTTAGCTCCTGGGATCATTCCGGATTCAACCTCGTCATGTTCACGTACGTCAACCATTTCTGGCTTTTCGCCAGCTTCCAGCTTCTTTTGAAGTTCTTCAGGTGAGATTGTTTCAATTTTATTCATGAGTCATTTCCTCCAATATTTAGTAAAATTAATCCTATTATAAGGATACAATACCTTAGTGTATTTTCCCCTATTTATTATATAAAAACCCATTTGAAATTACAAAAAATAAACCTATCGGGGTATTTAACGATAGAAAACTAAGGGTCGCCAATAAACGACCCTTAAAAGATTAAATCTTAGTTTGCTACTATGTTAACTAACTTTCCTGGTACTGCAATTACCTTGCGAACGGTTTTTCCGTCGATTTGTTCCTTGACAGCATCATCGCCCATCGCGATTTGCTCAAGGGTTTCCCTGTTTGCATCTGCAGGTACCATCATTTTCGCTTTGATTTTACCGTTTACCTGGACAACGATTTCGACTTCGTCGTCAACAAGCTTGGCTTCATCGTAAGCCGGCCAAGCTGCATATGTGATTGACTCACCATTGCCAAGCTTTGTCCAAAGCTCTTCAGCTATATGCGGCGTAATCGGCGCCAGCATTTTTACAAAGCCTTCAACGTATGCTTTTGGAAGCTCTTCTGCCTTATACGCTTCATTGATGAAGACCATCATTTGTGAAATCGCAGTGTTGAAGCGAAGTCCTTCGTAGTCTTCGGTCACCTTTTTAACCGTCTGATGGTAGACCTTCTCCAGGTTCGTGCTTTCAACATCCTTGATTTTGTCGCTCAAGCTGCCGTTTTCATTGACAAGCAGGCGCCAGATGCGGTCTAAGAAACGGCGTGAACCGTCCAGACCATTTGTAGACCATGCGATGGATGCTTCAAGCGGTCCCATGAACATTTCGTAAAGGCGTAGCGTATCTGCACCATGGCTTTCAACGATTTCATCTGGGTTAACGACATTGCCTTTTGATTTACTCATCTTTTCGTTATTTTCACCAAGAATCATACCCTGGTTGAAAAGCTTTTGGAAAGGCTCCTTCGTGTGGACAACTCCTATATCGTAAAGGACCTTGTGCCAGAAACGAGCATATAGCAAGTGCAATACCGCGTGTTCCGCTCCGCCGATATAAATATCAACCGGAAGCCACTGCTTTAATTTTTCCTTATCAGCAAGTGCCTGGTCGTTCTTTGGATCGATATAGCGCAGATAGTACCAGCAGCTGCCACCCCACTGCGGCATTGTATTCGTTTCCCTGCGGCCTTTTTTGCCTGTTTCAGGGTCGACAACATTCACCCAGTCATCGATATTGGCAAGTGGAGACTCGCCTGTGCCAGAAGGCTTGATATCCTTCGTTTTAGGAAGAACTAAAGGCAACTGGTCTTCTGGAACTGCTGACATTGTTCCATCTTCCCAGTGGATGATTGGAATTGGCTCACCCCAGTATCGCTGGCGACTGAACAGCCAATCGCGAAGGCGGTAAGTGACCTTCTTCGTGCCAATGCCTTTTTCCTCAAGCCATGCGATCATCTTGCTGATGCCATCTTCCTTGTTCATGCCGTTAAGGAATTCAGAGTTAACGTGTTCGCCATCGCCTGTGTAAGCTTCTTTTTCGATGTTTCCGCCGGCTACGACTTCCTTGATCTCCAGATCGAACTTTTTCGCAAACTCATAGTCGCGCTCATCATGGCCAGGTACCGCCATGATTGCACCTGTTCCATATGAAGCAAGAACATAGTCGGCAATCCAGATTGGCATTTTTTCGCCGTTAGCCGGATTGGTCGCATAAGCGCCAGTGAAGACGCCTGTTTTGTCCTTTGAAAGGTCCGTACGCTCAAGATCACTCTTACTCTTGATTTCATCGATATATTTTTCAACTGCATCCTTCTGCACGGCTGTCGTGATTGTATCAACAAGCTGGTGTTCTGGTGCAAGCACCGCATAAGTTGCGCCGAACAATGTATCCGGACGAGTCGTGAACACGGTGAACGTTCCGTCATGCCCTTCAATTTTGAAAGTGATTTCCGCTCCTTCTGAACGGCCGATCCAGTTGCGCTGCATATCCTTCAAGCTTTCCGGCCAATCAAGTAAATCCAAATCTTCAAGAAGACGATCTGCGTAGGCAGTGATTTTAAGCATCCACTGTCTCATCGGCCGGCGCTCAACTGGGTGGTCGCCGCGCTCACTTTTTCCATCGATTACTTCTTCATTCGCTAAAACAGTTCCAAGTGCCGGACACCAGTTAACTGCAACTTCATCAATGTAGGCAAGGTCTTTTTCATAAAGCTTAAGGAAAATCCATTGCGTCCACTTGTAATACTCTGGGTCAGTCGTGTTGACTTCTCGATCCCAGTCGTATGAAAAACCTAATGCCTTAATCTGGCGGCGGAACGTGTTGATGTTATGCTCCGTGAACTCTGCAGGGTCATTCCCTGTATCCAATGCATACTGCTCAGCAGGAAGGCCGAAAGCATCCCAGCCCATTGGATGAAGGACGTTGAAGCCCTGCATCCTTTTCATGCGGGAAAGGATATCAGTCGCTGTGTAACCTTCCGGGTGGCCAACGTGAAGGCCTGCTCCCGATGGATACGGGAACATATCAAGCGCGTAAAACTTCTCTTTCCCTTTATCTTCAGTTGTTTTGAACGTTTTGTTTTGTTCCCAATGTGCTTGCCATTTTTTCTCGATTTCCTGATGGTTAAAACTCATCGTTTTGTCCTCCTGTTTGGTTTCGCTTTATTTTTAGTGGCTGGGTTTTCTTTTTTAAAAAAAATAAAAAAATCCCGTCCCTGTAAAAGGGACGAGAGGTTATGTATGATCTCCCGCGGTACCACCCAAATTAGTGTGTAACACTCGCTTCATTCATCCTTAACGCGGAAAACGGCAAACGCTACTAAAAAATTCGCGCCTGCGACTCAAAGGCGAGTTCATGATGGATCCCGTCTGGCTTGCACCAACCGCCAGCTCTCTACATCAGGCTTTGCATCACTACTACTCCTTGTCGAAGTCTTTCGTTATGAATATAGAGTTATTGTAATAAAATTCCCCTGCAGATGCAAGCGGGGATGAAATAAATGATGATAGAGAGTATTATATGATGGTTTCTGCTGCTCGTGCAGGCTTTTTCCTATGGCCAGCAGCCAGAAACCATCGGTCTTGAAAAGTAGCCCATCTGTAAAAATCCAGAAGTCCGTTATCGATTACTTAGTTTGTGCTGCCTCCAAAAGCAGATCAACAATATGCACGCCTCTCATTTTGTCAGGAAGTCCTTCACGTTCAATCCCGAGCTTCATTTGAAGAAGACAGCCTGGATTAGCGGTAACAATTGTCGTTGCATGGGTAGCCTTTGCCTGTACCATTTTTGAATCAAGGAGCTGCATTGACATTTCACTCTCGACAATATTATAGATTCCTGCTGAACCACAGCAGCTGTCAGCATTCTGCATTTCCTGGTATTGAATCCCCTTGATGGACTGCAGCAAGATCCTCGGTGCTGAAGCTGTTTTCATGACATTGCGAAGATGGCATGAATCCTGATAGGTAATGATTTGATGCGGCAGTTCGAGGCTCACTTTTTCATGAAAGCCGACTTCGACCAAAATTTGCGAGATATCCATGATTTTATCAGCAAATTCCTGGGCCCCGTCCCTTCCATTCCGAATCATCTTTAAGCAAATGATCATAATCAATTAAAAAAGCCCCGCAGCCCCCTGCATTGGTGATGATGAAATCGACTCCGGAATCTTCAAAGGCTTTAATATTCCTGCGGGCAAGTGCTTTCGCATCTTCCTTTTCACCACTATGTCCATGAAGCGCTCCACAGCAGGCCTGTTCCTTCGGGAATGACAATTTCACAGCCTGCAAGCTGCAAAAGCTTCATCGTTGCATTGTTTGTTTCCAGAAACATTGTATCCATCAGGCAGCCGCTAAAGAATGCGACCTTATGCGTCTTCATGCCAATGGGTCCAAGGTGCTCCGGACGATTTTTCATTTCCTTCATTGTCGGGACCTTTGGAAGGACCTTTTCCATCGTGGCAATTGACTCTGGAAAGAGCTTCATCACACCTGTTCCACGCGCCAACTTTTGGAGGCCAGAACGTTGATAAAATCCTATCAGTCCAGTCAGTCCCCTCATTCGCTCCTGATGCGGGAAAAGCCCTTTGAAGACTGCATTTCTGACCACTTTTACCGGCATTGAAAACTTCTTGTTTTGATTGACAATATCACGGGAATCTTCGAGAAGATGGTCATAGTTCACTCCTGATGGGCAGACCGGTTCACATGCACGGCAGCCAAGGCAAAGGTCAAGTGACCGTTCAAAATCCTCATCCGGTTCAATAATCCCATCGACGACCGCCTTCATCAAAGCGATTCGGCCCCGAGGTGAATGTGATTCCTGATAGCCCGATTCGATATAAGTCGGACATGTCGGCAGGCAGAACCCGCAGCGCATGCAGTTCAGTAGTTCGTTCTGGTCCATCTTTTCCTGGAATTCTGTCTGGATCCTCTGCTGTTCTTGAGCTGTTGTCATTTTGAAACCACCACCCGTTTTCTGCTGTCCTTCGCGAAAACCTTACCAGGATTCATGATATTGTTTGGGTCAAGGGCCATTTTCACTGCCTTCATAGCGGCAATTCCTGCTTCTCCTAATTTCAACTCCAGGTATGGTGCCTTCATGACGCCGACGCCGTGTTCACCCGTAATCGTGCCGCCGAATTCAATCGCCTTTTCAAAGATTTCGGCAAATGCCTTCTCGACTCTTTCCATTTCTTCATGATTACGAGAATCCGTCGGACATGTAGGATGAAGGTTTCCATCTCCTGCATGGCCAAAGGTACAGATATTCAAGTCATACTTATTTCCAATTTCGTTGATAGCATTGACCATTCTCGCAATCTCAGATCTCGGAACTGTTGCATCCTCCAATATTGTCGTCGGCGCTAACCGCGCCAGTGCAGACAATGCACTTCTGCGCGCAGTCCTAAGTGCTTCTGCCTCAGCTTCTGTTTGTGCTACCTGCACAGATACAGCCTTTTCTTCTTTACAAACCTCAGCAATCCTGGTCATATCACGCTCAACGACTTCCAGAGGACCATCCTGTTCAATTAATAGCACGGCTTTGACATCTGTTGGCAGCCCGATTTTCGCAAAATCTTCTACTACCCTCAAAGTCGGCTGGTCAAGGAATTCAAGCGTAGCCGGAATGATTTTGCTCGAGATAATCTTGGAAACCGATTTAGCTGCTGCTTCGAGATCCTGATATAAAGCAAGCATTGTTTGTTTTGTTTCCGGAATCGGAATCAGCTTAAGTGTAGCTTCAGTAATGATGCCGAGTGTCCCCTCCGAGCCAACCAACAGCCTGGTAAAGTCATATCCAGCAACGTCCTTGGTCAATTTCCCTCCTGTGGTGATGATGTCTCCGTTTGGCATCACTGCCTCAAGCCCCATCACATAATCCCTTGTCACTCCATATTTCAATCCACGGAGCCCGCCGGAGTTTTCATTAATATTGCCCCCGATGGTCGAAATTTTCATCGAACTTGGATCCGGTGGGTAAAACAAGCCTTTTGATTCAACCATGTGAATCAAATCAAGAGTTACCACTCCAGGCTGCACAGTAGCAGTAAGATTCTCTTCATCCACCTCAAGAATTTTGTTCATATGTTTGAAAAGAAGTACGATCCCGCCTTCTGTTGGACAAGTGCCTGCACATAGGTTCGTTCCTGATCCACGTGGGACAATGGGAATATTAAATTCATTACAGATTTTCACAATTTGTGAAATTTCCTGTTTGTTTCTCGGACTTACAACTGCATCCGGCATTGATTGAAAGTTAGGTGTTGCATCATATGAATAGACTAGTCTCCCCGTTTTTGAGTCAACAAAATTAGCAGCAGTTACAATTGAAATTATTTTTTCTTTCGCTATATTTGGAAGCATGAACGTTCCCCCTTCGTTAGTTACAATAAGCCAGCCATTGAATGCGAAACAGTTTTTCAATGTTTCTATTCTCAGTTGTTTACAAGAGAAAATCTTTTATCAATAAACTATTCTCCCAAAAACATTCCACTTGGTAATCGCTTACAATAAGTTGTATGGTCATCAGATGACCATACCTTAGATTATAGGATGAACAATGCGGTAATTTCAATCTATTTTTACTTTCACCCAAATTAATATTGGTTCCTTTAAATGAAATTCCGCTTCTAAAAGTCCAGAAACTTATAGAAGTGTGATAAAAATTGTATAATGAAAGCTAAGAGAATGAACTTTGGAGGATTTACTTTGCAATATAATAGAATTAAACCTAAAAAGATCTATGAAGAAGTTGCGGAGGCAATCCATAACATGATCAGTTCAGGTCAACTTAAGCCTGGCGATAAACTCGATTCTGTCCAACAGCTGGCGGAGAATTTCCAGGTAGGGAGATCTGCCATAAGGGAAGCATTGACTGCATTGAGAGCAATGGGACTCATTGAAATCAGGCAGGGTGAAGGCACATATGTGAAGCAATTCGAGTCTGAGCAAATCAGTTTCCCTTTATCGACAGCCATCCTGATGAATGCACAGGATACAGCTAACCTCTTGGAAGTGAGGAAAATCCTTGAGACTGGGACTGTCTTTTCCGCTGCAAAGAAGAGGACCGAAGACCAGCTGCAGAAAATAGAAGAAGCGCTAGAGGAAATGAAGCTTGCAAGTGGGAATGAGGAGCTTGGTGAAAAGGCTGATTTACAGTTCCATATAGCCATTGCTGAAAGCTCGCATAATCCATTATTGATCAGCTTGATGAACCATGTTTCCGGCCTGATGGGAGAAACAATGAGGGAAACCCGACGGCTTTGGCTCTATTCAAAACAAACGACAACAGATCGCCTCTATGAGGAACACTATGCTATTTATCAAGCGATAAAAGAACAGAATGCAGAAGAAGCAAGACGAGTGATGCTCAGCCATATCGAGAACGTCGAAATTATTCTCCATAAGTATTTGAACCAAACTAAAAATTAGAGTTCCAATCATATAAATCTAAAGCTGGCTTCCGAAAAATAGGAAACCAGCTTTTTTGATTATTGAATCGTATAACCTCCGTCAATGACTGCCGCCTGGCCAGTGATTCCTATTGCAGCATCACTGGCCAGGTATAAAACATAACTGGCAATTTCCTCGACAGCCAGCAGGCGTCTCTGCGGTACGAGCGGAAAAATGACCTCCTCTAGCACTTTTTCAAGTGGGATATTCCTGGTCTCCGCCAGGCTAGATAGCTGATTGCGGACTAACGGTGTATCGACATATCCCGGGCAGACGGCGTTGACGGTGATTCCGTGCTCTGCGGTTTCAAGTGCAGCCACCTTCGTCAATCCAATGACTCCGTGCTTGGCGCTGTTATATGCTGCCTTGCCAGCAAAACCGACTAGCCCATTGATCGACGCCATGTTGATTACCCGACCCATACCTTGCTTTTTCATGACCGGCAGTACATGTTTCAACGCTACAAACGGGGCTGTGAGCATTACTTTTATCAACAGCTCGAATTTTTCCGTCGGGAAATCCTCAATCATTGATACATATTGCAAGCCAGCATTGTTGATTAGAACATCCACTGTGCCAAATTGCTCTACACACTTCGAAACAGCTGTTTCGATGTCTTTTTCGCTAGTGACATCACATTTCAAACCAGCTGCTTCATATCCTGATTGACGCAGCCTGGCAGCTGCTTTTTCCACCGTTTCTTCCTGTAGGTCTGTCAAAAATACCTTCCCGCCCTGCTCAGCAAAACTCCCAGCGAGCTCATATCCGATTCCCTGGGCGGCACCGGTTATCAGGACTACTTTATCTTTTACCATCGGGAAACTCCTTTCCTTAAATCCCTAATCCTAGAGAGAATAGAACAATCGCGATTGCCACACCAATCAGCGGTACAATGACAGTAACTGCTGCGACTGGATTGTAGGCATCCTTATGGGACTCGCCGCAGATTGCCCTTACAGTCGTAACCACGTACCCATTATGCGGAAGGGAATCAAGCGCTCCGGAGGGAAATGGCCGCTACCCTGTGCAGCGCTTCCGGATTAACGCCCATATCCAGATAATGCGGAGCGAGCAACGGAAGCGCAATCGCCTGACCCCCGGATGCAGAACCTGTCATCCCGGCAATGACACTTACAGCAATGGCCCGCCCCAATCAACGGGCTTCCAGGTATATTCGTCATCGCATCAACCGCCGTCTGGAAGGCCGGTACTGCTTTTGCCACACCGCCAAATCCTACAACAGCAGCAGTGTTACCGATCGCAATCAAGGCACCCATCGTTCCTTCTGAAAGGGCTTCCCAGAAATTTTTGAAATACTTGCGATTCAGCAAATAGGCAGATACTACCCCGCCAAGCAGAGCTATGATGAGGGCAGATTGTTTTAATGAGTCATGGAAAACGAAAGAAATAACGAGTACCACAATCAAAGGGATAAGACCCAGTAAAGGATGAGGCAGCTCACGTTTCTCCATCATTGGATCTGTCTTCCTGGCTTCGAATTTTTCTCCTCTTGCCATGGCCTTTGTAATCATTCGCTTCAGCCACCAGTACCCAAAGATCATCATGAAGACGGCAACGATGGCACTGACCTCCCAGCCTGCAATCGGCGAAGTATCCAGGAATTGAATTGGAATCCAGTTCTGAATTTCCGGAGAACCGGCAGAAGTCATGGTAAAGGTAACCGAACCAAAGGCCAATGCAGCTGGAATGAATCGCCTCGGCAAATTCGCCTGCCTGAACAAGCTTAATGCCATTGGATAAACTGAAAATGCTACGACAAACAGGCTAACGCCGCCATATGTCAACACAGCACAAGCAGCGACGATCGCGAGCACAGCATACTTCATCCCCAATTTATCAACGATGAACTCAGATACACTGTCAGCCGCGCCGCTATCCTCCATTACCTTTCCAAAAATTGCTCCAAGCAGGAACATCATATACCAGGCAGTAACGAATCCAGAAAAACCAGACATATAGTTGCCGACAAAGTTGGCCGCACCTTCTTCAACAAGCTGCGGAAACAATGGCATCCCGCTAAATACTGCAACAAACAACGCAGAAAGTGGTCCAACGATTAGCAGGTTCATGCCCCTCATCGTCAGATAAATCAATAAAGCCAGACCGCCAATCAATCCAAACATACTCAGCATTCTTTTTCCCCCTTGTTATTTTAAAGTGAAAACAACCAATAACTGCCCTCCCTCAAGAACGGATTGATAACGCTTACAAAAGAAGATTGAATAAAATTGCTGTTTTACCTTATTGCAACTATCGTGCCAACTTTTTGGACTAGGCAAATCTATATTTATTTTTAATTTTCAGTTATTTATTTCCGGATTTCCGGACTCTATTATCCTGCCATTACCTTTAATTAATAGAATCCGAGTTATTAAACCAGTCCTATTTATGTGAATTAACACCATGTATACAGTGATTACTCAGTTTAATATTGCTAGAAAAAACAAAGTCCGAAAACCCGGACAGCATTCCGGAATTTCGGACTACAACAGACCATGTTTATTCAGTTTTTCATAAAGAGTGGATTTGCTTATACCAAGTTCCCTGCCAACCAGAGCTTTGTCGTCTTTATTCCTTTCAAGACTTTGCTTCAGTACCCATTTTTCAGTTTCTTCAACTATATCCTTAAGCTTCTTGTTATTGAAACGGTAAATGGCAGTCTGAGTTTGCAAGTAATCTGGCAAGGAATCCAGCGTAATCTGTTCTCTTTTTGTCAAATGGACCGCAGCTTCGATGACATTTTCCAGTTCGCGGATATTTCCAGGCCAGCTGTAAGATTTCAGTATTTCCATTACATTACTTTCAATTCCTGCAATCCGCTTGCCTAACCGATTTGTGACCTTATCGATAAAGTACTTGATTAACAGCGTTAGGTCCTCTGCTCGTTCCCTTAATGGAGGGACACTGAAAGGAACGACATTGATCCGATAAAATAGATCCTCCCTGAAGCGCTTTTCTTCAATCATATTTTCCAGCGGTCTATTCGTCGCTGCGATAATCCGGACATCAACCGATATCGATTTTGTGGAACCAATCGGTTCTATTTCCCCATCCTGCAAGGCACGCAATAGTTTTACCTGCATGCTTAGCGGCATGTCCCCGATTTCATCCAGAAAGAGCGTACCTCCATTAGCCAGCTGGAATTTCCCTTTTTTCCCTCCTTTTTTTGCCCCTGTAAAAGCTCCTTCCTCATAGCCAAATAACTCGGATTCGAGCAGGTTTTCCGGGATTGCTCCGCAGTTCACCTTAATAAACGGCTTTTGGCTCCGGCTGCTTAGCTGGTGGATGCTGTGGGCGAACAATTCCTTGCCTGTCCCGCTCTCTCCCCTGATTAAAATGGAGATATCACTGTTAGATACCATTTTCACTTTTTCTTTTAAACTAACAATCTGTTGCGATTCGCCAAGGATGTCATCAAGCGTATATTTTACCCCTGAATCAATTTTCTGGATGTATGGCTGCATTCTGGTCAGCAGGCTTTTCACATGGCTGTCCATCTTCATCCATTCTTGAGTATCCCTGAAAAACACCGTTCCAAACGCGGCAATTACCTCGCCGTTCTTAATTATGGGCACCCGATTGGCAATCATATAGTTGCCTTTGATAAATTGCAGGTCAGCCAGTTCCTCTTTTCCCGACTCGGCCACAACATGCATCCTGGTATTCTCGATGATTTCTGTCACATGCCTGCCGATCGTTTCTTCACGATTGACTTCAAGGAACTCGCAATAATTGTGATTGATATAAATGATCCTTCCTTCCCGATCCACCACAACAAGCCATTCAAACGCATTTTCGACTATGGTTTCAATAATATCTGCCGGAATATGTAAAAGCTTAGTATTCATAATCCTTCACCTTGTTTTTTCTTTTGATTTTATCACATTTTTCTGAAAATAATATTGAAAAGAACAAAAAGCGCAAACGCCTCGTTCAGCCCCGACAAGCGCTGGAGGGCCGACCGGTGAAGTCGTTCTTTGACTTCACCTGAGCGGACCGAAATCGAATTGTATAGCCGACTGTCCAGAAACGGAGAAACTGGAGACTCCGACAAAGAAGCGCTTTTTGCTTCTGCCGGCGGAGTTGAAGTTTCGGAGTTTCTAGGAGGCGACACTAGACAATTCGAAATGCGGAGGCGACTGCCCAACTCCGACAAGCGTTGGAGGGCCTGACAGTGAAGTCGATCTTTGACCTCATTGGCAGGACCGAAACGTCTCGAGGAGTTAGGAGCCAAAGCTAGACAATTCGAAAAGCGGAGGCGACTGCTCAACTCCGACAAGCGTTGGAGGGCCTGACAGTGAAGTCGCTCTTTGACTTCATTGGCAGGACCGAAACGTCTCGAGGAGTTAGGAGCCGCAGCAGGACAAGCGACTCGAGGGGCTAGGCGCTGGAGCTGAATTTAAAAAATACATGTAGTTTTCCACACTAAATAAATTTTTAATTTCCTAAACAATAAAAAAAAGCACCTGAAAATAGGTGCTTTAGTCTACATTAGCTGCATTGTTGTAATACAAGTGGCGTCATTCTCAAAAGTGGAAATTTCTGATTCTACAGTTTTCCCGTTATATCCAATCGTTGTTTTGAACTTTTTATCACGAGGAAGCCACAAATCGATGAAACCATTCTGGTGGGATGTCATTTTCTCATCAACGACCACGTTTCCATCCTCATCCTCAATATATACATCAAACTCTTTTTCAACCAGTTCACCTTGACAACCTGTCAAGCTATGATTCGTTCAAGGATGGGTTTGATTTTCATAAGGTGCGATTGAGACAAAGAAGTCTTCGTCCGAAATGTCATAGACTTGCTTGTCCCCTTCACTGTCGGCAATCGTCAGCTCATTTGAGGTGATGGAAGCTTTGTGGCCCTCAATTTTATCTGTGCTGTAATCACTCACCAATTTCTTGATGTCTTGTTGTTGTTTTTCAGGTTCCGCAGATTCCTCCCCGCCATTACAGGCAGTTAATAAACCGGCAGCCAAAAACGCCATTCCGAGGATTTTAAATTTCAACCCAATCACCCCCTTGTCTTTCAAAGTATGATTATATCATAATCTCACTTTTCTATATTAGATGAAAAATATGCATTTTTTATCGAGAAAAATTGCATAAATTGTGACCGATAAGAACGGAAGCCTCTCGATCCGCCCTGATAAGTCAACTGGAGCTGAATAATTCACAACCTACTTATCTAAAAAAAATAGAAGCCAGGCAACTAACCCCAGCTCCATTCTATCTTTATGCTTGTGCAGCAACTTCGTGTGATTCCTTTAATTTCCGATCATAAATTACTGTAGTAAAGACCCCAACAAACATGAGCGCAATCAGGATTGCGAATAGCATTGGCATACCATGCAGGTCAACAAGGATTCCACCCATGAGCGGGCCAATCATCCTTCCGCCCGTTGCAGTGCTGTTGACGATTCCCTGGTAAAAGCCTTCCCGGCCTTTTGGCGCGAGGTCATTTGCGATCGTCGGAACAGCTGGCCAAATCATCATTTCGCCAATCGTCAGGATCACCATAGCAGCCACGAAGCCTGAGAAAGCTTGAGCTCCTGCTGCAACTGCATAAGAAACCATGAAAATGACCATGCCGATGATGATTTGCTGCTTCAATTTATTCTGGAACGGCTTAATCAGCCTATTTACAATTGGCTGGCCAAGAACGATCAGTGCGCCGTTGATTGTCCAGAGAATACTATACTGGTTCAGAGAGATGTTCAATTCCTGTGTATAAGCTGCGATCGTTGTTTGCCACTGTACGTAACCAACCCAGCAAAGCAAGTAGCCAACAGCAAGGATAAGCAGCGCATACAGCTTGGTATGGTTTTTGATGGCCCCGTTTTCCTGGAGGACGTTCGTTTGCTTCGCTGCCCGAGTGTCGATGCTGCGATAACCAAAAATAGCGATCATCATGAAAATCAGGTACATGGCGGCGTTCGCCATGAAAATCAGCTGGAATGAATAAGATGCGACAAGTCCACCTAACGCAGCTCCAACTGCCACTCCGAGGTTCTGTGCGACATAAATGGCGTTGAATGCTTTACGGCCGCCTTCCTTCCAGACCGACCCTGCCATTGCGTACATCGCCGGAAAGACGATTCCAGAACCAAAACCAACCAGCGTC
The DNA here is from genome assembly GCF_020524355.2 of Mesobacillus subterraneus. NCBI lineage: Bacteria > Bacillati > Bacillota > Bacilli > Caryophanales > Bacillaceae > Mesobacillus > Mesobacillus subterraneus. Next base: position 649,240 of record NZ_CP129019.1, on the reverse strand, counting down.
AAAAAGAAAATATACTGCGGCCAGCCAGGCCATAAGGTCAAGCCAAGCAGCGCCAGGATGGTTATGCTGATTCCAAGAATAATAGACTTATAACCGCCGATTTTATCAAAAAGACTCCCGCCAAAAAGATTCCCAATAACGCTGGCAGCAGAGTTTAGCATCAGTACGATTCCGGCAACAGACAACGATTTGCCGAGGTGATCATGTATATAGATAGTGTTCAGAGGCCTATATAAAAATGAAGATCCAGTAACATTGACTGCCATCCCGATAATTAAAAGCCACAAGGCTCTAGGCATCATGTAACGCCTTCTTTCACTGAATTAATTTCGAAAAAACAAAAAGCGCAAGCGCCTTGTTCAGCCCCGACAAGCACTGGAGGGACGAACGGTGAAGTCGTTCTTTGACTTCATTGGGCGGACCGAACTCGAAAAGGCGGAGGCGACTGCTCAACTCCGAAAAGCGCTGGAGGGCCTGACCGTGAAGTCGTTCTTTGACTTCATTGGCAGGACTGAACTCGAAAAGTATAGCCGACTGTCCAGAAACACAGAAACTGGAGACTCCGACAAAGAAGCGCTTCTTGCTTCTGCCGGAAAAGTTGAAGTTTCGGAGTTTCTAGGAGGCGACACTAGACTAGCGTCTCGAGGAGTTAGGAGCCGCAGCTAGACAAGTGACTCGAGGGGCTAGGCGCTGGAGCTGGATTAAGAAAAACTTATATAGTAACCCAAACAGCATATAATTTAAATTCCCTATACAATACCAAAGTAATTCTAGAGCTTTTCACAATTGGTTGCAATAGGAATTTTAGCAGAATTTGAAGTTGAAATTTTCTATTTTTTTGAAGTGGAATGAACAAAAAGCACAAGCGCCTCGTTTAGCCCCGACAAGCGCTGGAGGGCCTGACAGTGAAGTCGTTCTTTGACTTCATTGGCAGGACCGAAATCGAAATGTATAGCCGACTGCTCAGAAACGCAGAAACTGGAGACTCCGCCAAAGAAGCGCTTTTTGCTTCTGCCGGCGGAGTTGAAGTTTCGGAGATTCTAGGAGGCGACACTAGACAAGCGTCTCGAGGGCTAGGTGCTGGAGCTGGATTATGAAAACTACATGTAGTTATCACACTTAAATATTTTTTAATTTCCTGGTAAGCAATGAAAAAGTACGTGGTATTTTAAGATTGCGGAACTACGGGGGTTTTTCCTGGATAATGCTTTCTGGCCCATCATGTATTCGCAGGAATATTTAAAAATGAATCCGGGAATATTGACACTCCATCCATTTTCTGTGAAACTAAAGAAAACACCGTACAAACTACCATTTGCACAGTGTTTTCCTATTTATCTTTTCTCTAAATTTACTATTCTCTATTTTTTCGGAGCTGGCTGTTGTGCTGGGAAGTAACTGTTCACTGCTTTTTCTTTCTTCTTGAAGTTATCTTTTTCGTCGTAAACAGCCTTCTTCACCTTTTCAATCTCTTCTTTGACCTCTTCAAGATTTACACCTTTCTTGGTCAATTCCTCGATAGCAAGATTGATGGCCTCATTCGACTCTTCAATCGATACTCTCAATGAATCCATTGCTCCCTGCGGGTTATGGAATCCTGCCGCACTTTCAGCTGCAACCATATCCCAGAACCATTGTCCTTTTCTGATATGCTCCTGAGCTTGCTTGATTTTCTCTTCGGTTACGCCAGAAGTAATCATCTTATTTACGTAATAATGCGAGGTGATCGATATATCCTCGGCCTTATGAAGTGCTTCCATATGTTTATCCTGGATACCGATTACACGCTCTTTCAGTTCATCCATATCTCTGTTCGTATGGCAGGTTGCACATGACCGATCCATCGTCTTCAGTGGAGATGTCCACCAGTGTGAGCTGATTTTCTTTTTTTCCATCCACCCTGTCATATGGCATGTGACAGTCTGAACATGTGACTCCTGCTTCACCATGCGGTCCTTCTATATGAGTCTCAAAGTCAGGATGCTGCGCTTTTAGCATTGGCGTTCCTGAAACGTTGTGGACCCAGTCCTTCTCGAAACCTTGCTCTTTAGCAGTCGTTTCATAGTATTCGTACATATCTTCAGACTCGAAGCCATTTGCCCAAGGATACGTTACTTCTCCGTTATCTGCTGCGAAGTAGTACTCTACGTGACACTGGCCGCAAACATAGTTTCTCATATCATTCTTCGTCGGATTGGACATGTCGATACCCTGAGATTCCATTCCCTTGATAAAGCTTGGACGGGTAACTCGCAAATCCATTGTCTGTGGATCATGGCAGTCTGAGCAGCCGATTGGTGAATGGCCCATCGCTTCTGCTTTTAGCCAGATATCTTTGTTAAAATTGCCCCCCCAGTAATCGTCTCCCATTTCCTCAATCATGTGAGGAACAGCAGTCGACTTACAGGTTAAGCATGATCCGATTGATTTGTCAGTGATACGAGCGATTGCCCGGACATCCTCATTGGCATAGATATGGCCGCGATCCTCATTGTACTCAGTCGCAAAGCCATAGCCGTTAAAAAGGACTGGCAGATACGGTTCCTTGTCATGATCGAACTTGCTTCGTTTGACGGAACCGCTGTACTTCGTATCCTCCATTTTTTCATTTTGCTTGTAGCTGTCATATTGCAGCGGGAAAAGGTCCTTGAAGGCCTCGTTGCTGATTTCATCTTTGCTCAGCCCAGTTTTCAGCTCGCTTGCGGAAGTTGCTTCATCTTCCGAGCTCGAGCAGCCTGTTATGATGAGCATGACAGCCGCAAGGAGCAAGAATGCCCAGCGGAAATTTCTAGCCATTGTTCATCGTACCTCCTTTATTTTCTAAAAGCTCGCCTGGTTTCGGCGGTTTAAAATAGTCTTCTGTTTTAAAGCCTTTGCCGTGCGGTATTGCCTGGTGGCAGCTTGAACAGCTGTCTTTCGCATCATGTGAGATGTTGTCCAGCGTATTCTCATGGCAGCTGATGCAGTTCTCATTGATGACTTCCTCAGAACCTTCCGTTGCGTGAAGCACCTTCGGGATCTTTGCTTCACCAAGCGTGTTGAAATACACATGCGTCATTCCGGCCTTTGCCTTATAGGTGTATTTATTCACCATGCTATCATGCGGTAAATGGCAGTCTCCGCAGGACAGACCGGCGTGATTGGAATCAGAGAATGAATCATGGACCTCTGTCATGATATGGCAGCTCGAGCAAAATTCCGGTGAATCGGTATAAGCAAGCGTTTTGACAGTGACGACAGAAACAATGATTCCAGCAAATAGGCCAATGAATAACAGCATCTTTTTGTCTATTCCCAGTAGCTTTTTCAGCATCTTTTTCACCTCCCTTAAAGCGGATTCTCGCAATCTACTAAAATCTGTTTTCTCATGGTTCAACTAAAAAACAGCTTTATTAAAACACGGGTGTGCTTTAACCAAGGTTATGGTGAAACGTTTTCCTGGATCATTCTGATTAAATCGTCCTTCGTTGTCGGGCCGGAGAAACGTTCAACAATGACACCGTTACCATCGATGATGATGGTTTCAGGCTGGCCGATGACGTTGTAATCTTTTGAAATGTCTTCTTTTGTATCTAAAAGATACGTAAGCTCAGAGCCGCTTTCCGAAATGTATTTTCCCATTCGTTTTTTCGATTCGCCTTTAGCAAGGATCAAAAGCTTCGCATCCTTATACTCCTTACCGAATGCTTCCAGTTCAGGAGCTTCGTCAATGCACGGTGCGCACCAGGTCGCGAAAAAGTTAAGCACTACTGGCTTGCCTTTAAAATCCGATAATTTATACGTGTTGCCTTCGATATCCTGCAGCTCAAAATCGATGGACTGGTCACCAGGCTGGTCCGATGCTTTTCCTCCCAGTCCGCTGACCAAAAAGCCGAGAACTCCGATGACGGCAGCGATGACAATGATCGGAACAATCTTTTTGCCCATTCTATTCACCCGCTTTTTAAAAATCTGAGTTCCATTCTTCCAGAAGTTCGAGCTCTTTCTTCAACTGCTTCTGGCGGCGGCCAAGCACTACAACATAACCAGCGATCAACGTCCAAATAACTGAGTAAGCCATGAATAAGTAAGTCATTTTAAACTCCTCCTTAGTAATTATCCTGCTAGCTTTTCCATTGCTTTTGATTTTGCTTTTTTGACTATGTGCCTCATTTTTTCAATTTCGATACCTTTGCGCATCAAGAACGCATACAGCAAGGTAATCGTAAAAATCGAGAACAGCAATGCGACCAGCATATCTGGTTCAACTCCGCCGCCTGACTGGTTTTTGCCTTCACCGAACACAACCGGATGCAGCTTCGTGTTCCACCAGCGAATTGCCATGAAGACAATCGGGACATTGATGACACCAATGATTCCAAAAACAGCTGATAGCCTCGCGATTTTTTCCATTGAGCCATCCATCTTGCGGACGAACAGATAAGCAACATAGATGAACCATAGAATCAGGGTTGTCGCTAGACGCGGTTCCCAAGTCCACCATGTATTCCAGCTTGATTTTCCCCAGATCATGCCGGTAATCAGTGTGATGGTCGTGAAAAGCACACCAATTTCAGCTGAAATTCCGGCATTGATATGATGCTGAAGCCTTGGTTTGATCAGCACCCTCACGCTGTAATAGCCAACAACTCCGAAGGCCAAAAAGGCTACCCAGGCACTGCCTACATGAAAGTAGAAAATCTTCTGTGAAGCGCCCATGAATTTTTCTACAGGCGACCATATAAAAATCAGATAAAGCGCGATAAAAACTGTCGGAATCAACGTAAACAGCAGCAGCCGGTCGATAATGCCAGTATTCTTTTTCATCAAGATCCCTCCATAATAAATTCGAATAAGAAAAAGCACGCCGCCAGGAACAATAAATCGTAAGCAGCCATCAATCTGATCCAGGAAGCTGCATCTGCAATCCCTTCATTTTCAAGAATGATCCTTGTTGCCTGGACCCCGGCGATCAGCAGCGGACTTAGCAGCGGCAGGAGCAATACCGGCAAAAGCATCTCACTGTTCTTGGCGTTCGCCGAAAGCGCAGCCAGGAAGGTCCCGACGATAATGAATCCGAGCGTGCCGATGATGACCACAAGGATGAACCAGCTTACTTTTCCGAAAAAGCGGTAGTCGAACAGCAGGAACAACACTGGAATGCTTACCAGCTGCACTGCCGTAACAAGGATGAAGTTCGCCAAAACCTTTCCAAGATAGATGCTGGAAGGGTCGATCGGTGCCGAGCGCAGTCCTGTCAGCGCATCGTTTTCATGCTCAGAAAGAAAGGAACGATTTAGCCCGAGGATTCCGGAAAAGACGGTAATCAGCCAGACAAGCCCTGGAATGACAGCCTTTACCATATTGTTTGTCGGATCGAATGCAAAGCTGAAAATCAAGACGACGAGACTTGAGAAGATGATCATCATGCCGATTGTCTGCTTAGTTTTGATCTCATTGCTCAGATCTTTGCTGGCAATCGTCCAAGCATCTCTAAGGATCGAAATCATGAGCTCTTCACCTCTGCTTCGTACCAGGTTTTCATCTCTGCCAGGCTTACTTCTTTTCCAAGGCGCCTTGTTGAGACGATCTTGCCTTTTTTTAGTACGGCGGCTCTGTCAGCAAGTGCATGCACCTGCTCAAAATCATGAGAGATGATCAGGATTGAAGTCCCGATGTCCCGTTTGTTTTTAATGATTTTATTCAGCAATGCCACAGCCTCCTGATCAAGACCCGTATGCGGTTCATCAAGCATCAGGATATCCGGGTCAGGCAGCAGCACTCTGGCGATGGCCAGTCTTTGCATCATTCCTCTTGAAAAGGAGCGAATGGGCATATCGCGAAAAAGATAGAGCCCCACTTCTTTCAAAAGTTCATTGGCTTTCCTGTCCAGGTGCTTTACTTTGTAAAGCTTTCCATAAAATTTGAGATTTTCGAGCGGGGACAGATTATTGTACAAAAATGATTCATGACCTAAAAAGCCAATCCGCTGCTTAATCTCAGCTGTATTTTTCTTAACAAGCTTTCCATCCAGGAGAATTTCCCCGCTCGTTGGCTGAAGGAGTCCGACTGTGCATTTAAAGAAGGTGCTCTTTCCTGCTCCGTTCGGGACAATCACCGCTAAGATTTCCCCTTTTTCCAATGAAAGGGTGATGTTCCTTAAGACGAGTTTGTCGCCCAGCATTTTGGTCATTTTCTTCAGTTCCAGCATGGTCCCCAACTCTTTCGTTAAGTGTATTGTTCGAGTTCTTTGTTTACCTCGGCGAGATGACTCTGGTAATCAAGTTTCAGTTTTTTAAAGTTCTCTTCAGTGATTTCTGATGCTGACAGCCTTGCTTCGAGACCGGCCAGCTCCCCTTCGATCACTTTTTTTCTGAGTAAAAGATGTTTGAACAACTGGTCTTCCTCACCAAGAATGTGCACGGCAGGTTTCCTCTGCTTTCGCAAAAACCACAAAACAATAATCACAGCAGTTAAAACGATCAGCAAATAGTGCGGATTCACCATGTTCACACCCGGAGTACTGAGCCAGAAGTTCACAAGCCATTCAGGATGGTAGGCTGGCGCCATACTATCACTCCTTCTGCTGGCGAAGCTTTTTCAGTTCTTTAAGAATTTCTGCCTCTGCTTCGGCATCCTTTATCTTCTTTTTGTTCTTTTGGAGATGTTTTGCCTTGCGTCCTTGCGCTTCTTCCTTTAACATTTCGACCGCGAGCAATTGGTAATCTTCTTTCAATTTTTCAAAATCCTCACGAGTGATTTTCTTCATTAAGAAGTCCATTTCCAGCTCATTCACAGCACTGTAAACCTGCTCAAGCGTCAGCTTTTCACTCTCTGTCTCCATTTCCTCAGCAGGCCCCATCGCCAGCCAAGAAGAAAGGTGAAATGATGAAGTAAAAGCAAGTAATGATTACGAGTGAACCAATTATTAAAAATAGATAATCCATTTTGATCAGCTCCTAGAAAAGCTTCCGGCGCTCTTCGTCAAATGTTTTTGCCGCAATTTCTTTTTCAACTTCCGAATTCCATTCAGCCTTTGTCACAAGCTTTGATTCTGCTTTTTTGGCCGTTAATTTCCTGAGCCAGACACCGACAATCACACTGCCAATCCCCACTCCCGCAGCTGGCATTCCCCAGGCAATCCAGCCACTTGTGCCGCCGCCCGGAGTTCTCAAGGCTGCCTGCCCGTATTCATCAACATAGGACTGGATGATTTCCGGTTCTGATTTGCCGCCATTCAGCATTTCAACTACTTCATCGTAATAGATTTTTTTTTACTGAACAGGTGGATAGTTCATGATCAGCATGGCCCTGCATATCAAGCTGGCCGATGATGTGCTTGAATTCCTTCGAATTGTAAGTAAAAGCTGTCGTTATACTTGGAATCAGGATAAGCAAAAGAAGTGTTGTTAAAAGAATTTTCTTATTCATCTTCTTCACCCTCCCACTCTCGAGATGCCTTTATTGATTTGATAGCGGGATGTTGACGGCCTGCCGCCTATGAGGGCGAATGCTGTGCCGATCACCATGATGATGCCGCCCATCCATATCCAGCTGACGAACGGATTTACTTTTACCATGAACGTCACTTTGTCTTTGTTCTCCCAGGAGCTTAATACCACGTACAAATCCTGGCTCCAGTTCGTCTTGATTGCTACTTCTGTTGATGGTTCAGTCCATGTTTCGTAAAAGATTTTTTCTGGCTTGATTTTGCCGATGTTCTTACCCTTATAGGTCACATCGATATCAGCCACCACTATTCCGTTGCCGTTTTTCGTATGTTCGGTCAGTTCGTTGAATCTAAGGCTGTAATCCCCGGTTTTGATGCTGTTGCCGGCATCTACCGTTTTCAACACTTCTGTTGAGTAAGTGTGCGAAGAAATGACACCCACTGCGATGACCGCAATTCCGATGTGCACGATATAGCCACCGTAGCGGCGCTGGTTTTTTACCGTCAGTTTGAAAGCAGCCTTCAGGATGTTTTCCTTCGTTGCTTTCCGTCTGGCACTGATGCCTCTAGCGAATTCTTGCAGGTGCGTCCCGAACATGAAGCTTGTTGCCGACAGGCCGATAATCGCGTAAATTCCCTTGACGCCAAAAGCGAGCAGGATGATGGCTGTTGCCACACCCATTGCCAGCGGCCAAAGCGTGTTCTTCATGAATTTTTCAAAGACCGCTTTTTGCCATGCAATCAGCGGGCAGATGCCCATCAATATGATTAGCACAAGCAAGATCGGAGCCATGACTGTATTAAAATATGGTGCTCCGACATTAACCTTTGTGCCTGTAAAAGTTTCTGAAATCAGCGGATACATTGTCCCCCAGAAAACAGCGAACGCGGCAGCCACCAGAATCAGGTTGTTCAGCAGGAAGCTGCTTTCTTTTGAGAAATAAGCTTCAATTGGACTGCTGTCTTTTTTAATCAGTCCATACCTTGTCATCACGATATACAGAGAAAACAGCATCATGAAAGCCATGAAAACAAGGAAGTAAGTACCCAGATTACTGTCACCGAACGCATGGACACTCGTCAGGATTCCGCTCCTGACAAGGAAGGTTCCAAAAAGTGTCAGGATGTAAGAAAGAATGATCAAGCTTACATTCCAGGTTTTCAGCATGTTTTTCCGTTCCTGGATCATCACTGAGTGCAGGAACGCGGATACAGTCAGCCATGGAAGGAACGAGGCATTTTCAACCGGGTCCCATGCCCAGTAACCGCCCCAGCCTAGCTCAAGATATGCCCACCAGCCGCCAATCACATTGCCGAGCGTCAGGAACAGCCATGCAAGCAAGGTCCATCTCCTCGTCAGCTTGATCCATTCTGAATCCATTCTTTTCAGGATCAGAGCAGCAATTCCGAATGCGAATGGTACTGCCAGCCCGACATAACCCATATAGAGTGTGACAGGGTGCAGGATCATTCCCGGATTCTGCAGCATCGGGTTAAGACCTTTGCCGTCAGCTGGAATTTTATCGGTCATTTCAAAAGGGTTGGCATTGAGGGTCATCACTGTAAAAAAGAACAGGATGTTCACCAGCAGAATGCTCGAAACATATGGCATCATCGGGTTCTTCTTTTCTTTTGAAAAAACGATCATTGACGTGTATAGCGCTAGAAGGACGGCCCATAACAACAGGGATCCAGCGTTGCCTGCCCAAAATGCTGTCAGCTTATAAGCCATCGGCAGGCTCTCATTTGTATACGAAGCCACATATTTATATTGGAACTGGCTCGTTCCGAGAAGATAAAGCAACAGGAAGGATGCGATGCTTGCCACAAAAGCTAGGGATAGTACTGCGCCTCTTGCACTTTCAATCCACTTACCGCTTTTCTTCTTAATCCCGACAATATTGTCCATGATTCCATAAAGTGAAATCACAATGCCAAGGTAAATTGAGATGTTCCCAATTAAATACATACAGATAACCACCCATCTGTTTTATTCCGGCTTGTCATTTTTGTATATTTCCTTATGCATTTCGGTATCATAGTTCTCCATGTCTTCGCCTTCATATTTTGTCGGGCATTTTGTCTGGACTTTTTCAGCTTTGAACACTCCGTCTTTTTGGATAAAGCCTTCCACTAAAACGATGACATCCTCTGTGAAATTGTCCGGCTTGATGCCTTTATGGAATATTTGAAGCGCTCCTTGTCCTTCCTCGTGTAGTTCGAAACGGAGCTCCAGTTTGTCTGCGTCCCATTTAACAGATTCTTTATTGAGCAATCCCTGCGTCATAATATAATCGCCTTCATATTTCGAACCATTTTTGCTGAGATCGGCAATCGTGATTTCCTTGCTCCCTGCGCTAGGCATTGTTGAAAACATCATGATCACGAATGCCACTGCTGCCAGACCCAGCCCCACCACAATTTTTTTATTTTTGGACATCAATTCCTACCTCCCAGCTTTTTGATCAATTCGTTGTATTCCGCTTCGGTAATGCTTCCTTCCACAAGCATGGCACGGAGCTTTGACTTTTTGGCTTCATAATCCTTTGAAGCTTCATCCTTAACCGGCTTTACTTTCTTTTTCTTCATAAAGAAAATCAATAGTACTGCTGCAAATGTTGTCACACTGCCAACGACTGTAATGACAAGCCACAGAGGCATTTTTTCTTCATTTTGTTTTACAGTGCCAGCCTTGTTTGCATCCCCGGCCATAGCCTCCATGATCTCCGCTGTAGTCCTATCGTCAGCTCGTTTGTATTCAAGTGAGATATTCTTTTCTTCACCAGGCTTCATCCCTTGGCTTTGATACAGAAACATATTCATGTTGTAGGAGTTTTTCTGATGCTGCTCTGAAGGAGGCTCCAGCTTAAAGCTTTCCGAATTAAGCGGCTCAACAAAAATCAAGTTCAACAATCCGATCTCAGCAAAGTTTTTAAAATCGTAAGTCAATGATTTAGTGCCGTCTTTTTCCTTGATGCTGTCTGTATAGTACTCAATCACAAACTTGTAGATCTCTTGGGGCTGTATTTCCTCACTCGTTTCCCATGATATCGTCCCGTTTTCCTTATCAAGTTCATATCGAATTTCATTCATTTCAGTAAGGTCACGAGAATAATCAGCAACAAAACCAATTCTGAAATTCTTTTCATCCATTGGCAGAGGGATGACTACCTGACCTTTTTGTGCTTCTTCCGCATTGTTCTTCAATGCTCCATGATATCCGACCAAAAGCGGGGCATTCTTTTTCTTATCTTTTGGATGGTAGGAATATTCTGGCATCACCTGAATCGTTAGCTCCTCCATATTCAAGACATTGTTTTTTTCCTCAGCGTTACCCATAACAGGCAGCTGGAATATGAATAATAAAATAATGACGGACAATAGCTTCAAAATTTTCATTTGAATGGCTCCTTTCTATATGTGACAAATTCGTGAATATCTTCACAAGATTATTTACAATGAAAATGTCGATTTATTTTCCTAAGGTTTTATTCAAAATGAAACTTTATATCCTTCAAGCTTCATTTTCTTCTACCTTATTTAAACCATTTCTAAAAGCCCTCATTCTGTGATATACATCACGGAATTTTAGCCAGTTTTATCCGATTTGTGAACGGGGGGTATTTGGAAGAAAAGAGCAAGCGCCTGGTCAGCCCCAAGCTGGACAATTGGCGAAGGAAAAAAATTCATTTTGAAACTGGCATAAAAAAACCTCACTTCTGTTGAGAAGTGAGGGTGTTACAAATTTATGAAGATTGCCCTGGTTCAGGATGAAATTTTGATTTTACGGGCTGTCCACCGCTTTTTTCATATCTTTTCTTCGCTTCTTTTACCGGATTCTGGTCCATTCCAAGCTCAAGATCCTGGTTATTGATGCCATTGCGCGTTTTTTGTTCAGGATTGTTCTGCTTTGAGCGTTTTTTCAAGATATTTTCCCTCCTGTTTAATGATCAAGCAAAATCATATTGTTTTGGACTTGCTGAAGCTGAAGCCTCATTCTGTGCAGTTGTTCACGCTGCTGGGAATTTGCGCTGAAGGAAAGCTTGGCCAGATCATTATATGCTTCCTCAAGCGCCTGCAGTGCATTGGTGTAATTGCCATCATTATAATGTTCCTGAGTAGCGGCATTCTTGTATTGATCCTGGGCCAGATTGATTGCATCCTCACATTGCTGAAGTAACTGGTCAACCGATTGACGTGTAGCCAATTGTAGCCCCTCCTTTACTTGATGCTGAAGCAAAGTCTGCTTCTTCTTTATTTTGTTCACAATACATTTTCCTATCACGATTTTGCCAATGTTTAATGATGCCAATTGTATTCGGTATACATTGTAATCTTTTTGCAATTGGATTCACGTTTTTTAAATGGTACAATTTTTATTATTAATTTTTTTGACAGACAGGCTTTAGGAGGTTTCTGGCATGAAACAGACCAACCCTTTTCACTATGCAACAGACGATAAAAGGTATCATACTTGGAATTACCATCTGCGCAACCATTTTAGCCATAAGGTTTTCAAGGTTGCACTTGATGGCGGATTTGATTGCCCGAACCGTGACGGCACTGTAGCCCACGGTGGCTGCACATTTTGCAGCGCAGCTGGTTCAGGAGATTTCGCCGGTGACAGAGTAGAAGATCTCGGCACACAGTTCGCAAAGATAAAAGAAAAAATGCATTCTAAGTGGAAAGACGGTAAATACATGGCCTATTTCCAGGCTTTCACCAATACACACGCGCCAGTCGAGGTGCTGCGGGAGAAATACGAAACCGTTCTGAATGAAAAAGGCGTTGTCGGACTCTCAATTGCAACGAGACCGGACTGCCTGCCTGACGATGTCGTGGAATACCTGGCTGAGCTAAACGAGCGAACGTATTTATGGGTAGAGCTTGGACTTCAGACGGTCCATGAAAAAACAGCCAATATAATCAACCGGGCCCATGATTATGCTGTGTACAAAGAAGGTGTGGACAAGCTCAGAAAGCATGGCATCAGGGTTTGCTCCCATATCATCAACGGACTGCCGCTGGAAACCCCTGAAATGATGATGGAAACAGCTCAAGAAGTCGCTAAGCTTGATGTTCAGGGAATCAAAATCCATCTTCTGCATTTACTGAAGGGCACGCCGATGGTCAAGCAATATGAAAAAGGATTGCTTGAATTCCTTAGCTTTGAGGACTATGTAAAATTAGTTTGTGACCAGTTGGAGATCCTGCCTCCTGAAATGATCATCCACCGGATTACCGGAGATGGTCCGATCGAGCTGATGGTCGGTCCAATGTGGAGCGTCAATAAATGGGAAGTACTGAACGCGATTGACAAAGAATTAAAGCATCGCGACAGCTGGCAGGGGAAATTTTACACTGGAAAAAAAGTGGTGATTGAAAATGAAGCTTGAACGGATCCTGCCATTTGCCAGGAACCTTCTTGAAACTGCCGTGCAGCCAGGCGATATCGCTGTCGATGCTACAGTTGGCAACGGGCATGATACATTATTTTTAGCCAATCTTGTCGGACCTGCCGGCAGGATTTACGGCTTTGATATTCAGGATGATGCGCTCATGTCCTGCAAAACGAAGCTTCGCGAACATGATTTGCAGGATCAGGTTACACTGTTCCATACCGGGCATGAAAACATCACCGAATGCATTCCGCCTTTGCACTTTGGAAAAATTACCGGTGCCGTTTTCAACCTAGGCTATCTTCCCGGTGGTGATAAGGACATCGTCACTGTCCCCGAGACAACCCTCTCGGCCATCGACCAGCTGCTAGAAATCATAGCCCCAGAAGGCATCATCGTCATCGTGATCTACCACGGACATCCCGAAGGCAAGGTCGAACGGGAGTACTTATTGCGTTATGTAAAATCACTGGATCAAAATATCGCACATGTATTGGAATATAAATTTCTGAATCAGAAGAACAATCCGCCATTTATTATTGCGATTGAGAAGAGATGATGGCTATTGACTTAACTTTTCTAGGAACACTTTTTGATATTACTTAGGTACTCTGTCCTTCATCGCCTTGATGACGGACATTTTTTCGAGAATTTCCACGATTTCTGTCCGTCATCGCCCTCGTGACGGACACTTTTTCGAGAATTCCTATGATTTCTGTCCGTCATCGCCCTCATGACGGACATTTTTTCGAGATTCCTCAAGATTTCTGTCCTTCATCGCCTTGATGACGGACATTTTTTCGAGAATTTCCACGATTTCTGTCCGTCATCGCCCTCATGACGGACATTTTTTCGAGAATTCCTATGATTTCTGTCCGTCATCGCCCTCATGACGGACACTTTTTTGGGATTCCTCAGAATTTCTGTCCGTCATCGCCTTGATGACGGACATTTTTTGGGGATTCCTCAAGATATCTGTCCGTCATCAAAAAAACAGCCAGGTCTTTTTCCCCTGGCTGCAATCTATTTAATAAACGCCTTAACCACTCCCGAAGGCACCCATTTCTGCAATGACCGATAAGCTCGTCCATTAATATAAAAGAAGTAGCTAACAGGTCCGGCTGTCTTGATCATTTCCTTGGCAAGCTTCCGGATTCTTTCCTGGCGCCTTACTTTTTCATCGGACAGATAAACGCCGAGCAAACCTCGATTAATGAGTTTGTGGAATTTGCGATGTGGCAATTTGGCTGTATGATGATCCGCATTTTCAACAAAGTGCCTCAGGCGGTCAAACAAAGCTTCTTCATTTTTATAATAAAAACAAAAGTTCAAATCGCCGCCTTCGAAGTCCTCTTCCTGGTCGATGAAATAGTCGAGCAGGATGTGAAGGCCTTGTATGTAAGGGAAATATCCGCTGCGAATGCTGTCGGCATATTCGGGCTTAAAATCATCGCGAAGCGCGTAGGATACGAGACAAAAGATCCCTAGCGTCGAGCCGGTGCACGCTGAGAATTCATACCACTCCATGTCCGGAATATTTTCACGGTGACCGTCGAACCACGTTTGCAGCCGTGGTACACGGTCCTTGACTTCTACATGCTTGTGTATCTGCAAATCACAATAATAATTACAAAGCTCGCTCAAATGCAGTTGGATACACTTGTAGTGATCCAGCTCTAACAGAACTTCCCGGCAGACCGTCACGAGCTCAATGAGATATCCTCCGTCATTCTGGTCTTCCCGCTCCCGATAGTAATTTTTCAATTGTCGATCTGGATTCAAAGCGTCTGCCATTGATTCATGCAATGCAGCGAAATCGGCAGGATCGAGTGATGTACTGCGGTCACAAAGATTATCAAGGTAATCACTGATTGTCTGATAAGCGACTATGAAACGAATCGCTTTTTTGTAATTCTTTTTCGCGGTCAGGCTCAAAATCGAGCCACCTTCACAATGGAAGGTTTTATGCTCGATACTGGCCAGGGCCTGTTTCCTTAATTCCGGGTTCGGGATTTCCTCTGCCCTGCTCTTCCAATACCCCAGCTCCCTGTGTACTTGAGGCAGAACTTGTTTGTATACACGAAACATTAAACTGATTGGCATTGATGGGATCAACATGTATACACCTTCATCCTTTCCATGGAAAAACCAACACTAATAAACATATCCAATTGCCTTCAGCTGGCTGATGACAAAATCATGTGCATAGTCAAAAACCTCTTCGCGTTCAGGTTCGTTGAACACTTCATGATAGCAATGGGGCCATTCTTTATATCTTTTTTCTGACAGCGGAGCATTGTTGAACCATTCTTTGACAGAACGTTTATCGACAATCTTATCGTCTCCGGCCTGCACAAGCAGTGTGGGAACGTCCTGGACTTTACCCATGTTTTCAAAGGCTTGCTCCATTGCTGCGACAAGCTCCCGATACCAGCGGATGGAAACCTTGGTGATGTAGAGTGAGTCATTTGCATCAACAGCCCTTACGTCCTCATTCCTTGTTGCCATTTCAACCGTCAGGCCTGGCGACATCCGCATTGAAGGTACTAGTACATTCAAGCCGTGCGAAAGCATATCCAGCATTTTCGAAGGATAATTGACCAAGCCTAGGCATGGCGATGAAAGAATGAGTCCGGCAATCTCTACACGTTCCTCTTGCAGCATGCGGATCGCTACAAGGCCTCCCATGCTATGCCCGAGCAAGAACACCGGCAGGTCAAATTCATATGCTGCCTCAACCCATTCTTTTACTTCCAAAATATATTCATCAAATGAATCAATATGGCCACGGTTTGCTCTTGTAGTCAATCCCTGTCCAGGCAAATCACCCATAATGACATGAAATCCAGACGAGCGCCAAGCTTCAATAAGCCACCCGTATCGCCTATGATGCTCGAGGGCACCATGAATCATAACGATTACAGCCTTAGCATCCCCGTCAGCTTCCCACTTCCACATGACCATTCCCCCACTCAAATACTTTTTCTTTCTTTAAAAGAACTATAATATATAATTAACTAAAAATAAAAATGAAAGCATTGAATTAAACTTATTTTATTTAGGAGTGTATACAATGATGTATCCTTACAAAGGCAAGACACCTAAAATAGCGGATTCCGCTTTTATTGCAGATTATGTAACAATCACCGGTGAAGTTGAAATCGGCGAGGAATCGAGCGTCTGGTTCAACACCTCGATCCGCGGCGATGTTGCTCCCACCATTATCGGTAATAAAGTGAATATACAGGATAACTCTGTACTCCATCAGAGCCCTAATAACCCTTTAATACTTGAGGATGAAGTGACAGTTGGGCACCAGGTCGTCCTCCACAGCTGTATCATCCGAAAAAAGGCATTGATTGGGATGGGCTCCATCATCCTTGACCAGGCTGAAATTGGCGAAGGTGCTTTCATAGGAGCAGGCAGCCTTGTCCCTCAAGGCAAAAAAATCCCGCCGAACACGCTTGCATTCGGACGCCCAGCCAAGGTCATCCGAGAGCTGAATGAAGACGACATTCGAGACATGGAGCGAATCTCAAGAGAGTATGCCGAAAAAGGACAATATTATAAGAAAAGCGCAAGCGTCTTGACCAGCCCCGAAAAGCGCTGGAGGGCTGACCAGTGAAGTCGTTCTTTGACTTCATTGGTCAGACCGAAATCTAAATGTGTAGCCGACTGCCCAGAAACGCAGAAACTGGAGACTCCGACAAAGAAGCGCTTTTTGCTTCTGACGGCGGAGTTGAAGTTTCGGAGTTTCTAGGAGGCGCAACTAGACAAGCGACTCGAGGGGCTAGACGCTGAAGCTAGACACTGATCTTAGTTCAAAAAATTTATTCATTTCCTATAAAAACCTACAAAACAAAGAATAATGATTGATTAAACAATTCCCGCATCAGTCCGATATTAATTTATATATTATACCCTGCAATTTTTAAAATATGCGGACGGGACAGGTGATCGATGTGGATATGTTATATATATCAATGGCGGCTGTTGTACCTCTGCTAGTCTTGTTTTTTCTGTTAATCCGAAATCAAAATAGCATGATAAAATCCATCTTGATGTTCTTGCTTGTTTTTACATCGGTAGCCGGGGCCTTCCTGCTTGAAAATCAGCAGGCTTCACATGTCGTAAAGGCTGTCCAGTACGTCAAGGAATGGCTTGATGAGCCTGAACCAAGCACACCGCGACAGGCAGCTGCAATCATAGAAAAATACGAACCTGAAATCATCCCTATAAAAAATGAGGTACTCCTCGACGCCCCGGTCATCTGGCAGATGCCTGAGCTCCCGAGAGGATGCGAAGTCACAAGCCTGGCCATGCTTCTGCAGTACCAGGGAGTTCAAGTGGACAAGCTGACACTTGCCAGTGAAGTAAAGAAAAACCCTGCTGAATTCCGGCTCAACAACGGCAAAATCTATTTCGGCGATCCTAATGAAGGATTTGTCGGCAATATGTACACCTATACCCAACCAGGACTGGGTGTCTATCACAAACCGATTGCTGAACTGGCACAACAATATCTTCCTGGTAAAATAAAAGACCTGACCGGTGCAGAATTTGAGGAACTTAAAATCCACTTATCAGATAACCGGCCAGTGTGGATCATCACGAACACTGAATATAAAAAATTGGACGACAGCTTTTTCCAAACATGGTACACACCTAATGGGGAAGTCAAGGTAACAACGAAAGAGCATTCGGTTTTGGTTACCGGCTATGATGGAAATTCCATTTATTTCAACGACCCGCTGACTGGTGAAAAAAATAAAAAAGCACCCATAAAGGACTTCTTGGAAGCCTGGGTGCAGATGGGAAGGCAAGCAGTTACCTACCTTCCCTGATTTTTATGATTGTAATACTTTCTGAGCTTCATACTCCTTCTGGAAGGAGTATTTTTTTTCGACATAAACATCATGCCACATCATGAACATCAGCACTGTCCAGATTTTGCGGCTGTTGTCAGCCTTGTTCTGGCAGTGGTCATCCAATAGCTTCAATAAGTACGACTTATTGATCAGATGCTCAGTGTTGCTTTCTTTGATGATGTTCTTTGCCCACTCGTTCATTTCATTCTTCAGCCAGTGGCGAATCGGTACTGGGAAGCCAAGCTTTTTGCGAGTAAGGACGTGTTCAGGTACAACACCTTCAGCCGCTTTACGCAAAATGTACTTGGTTGTGTTGTTAGCTGTTTTCAAGCTTGTAGGGATCTTTGAAGCTGTTTCGAAAACAATCTTATCCAGGAATGGAACACGAAGTTCCAAAGAATGAGCCATCGTCATTTTATCAGCCTTCAATAAAATATCCCCGCGCATCCAAGTGTGGATATCAATATATTGCATTGTATCAACCGGGTCGTAGCCTCTGCTCTCGCGATAAAGTGGCTTTGTGATATCCCTGTAATCATACTGTCCATTATAAACGTGGAGCAGTTCGCTCTTCTCTTTTTCAGTGAACATCTTCGCATTTCCAATGTAACGCTCTTCCATTGGCGTCACGCCGCGTTCGATGAAGCTCTTGCCCCTCATACCCTCTGGCATCATTTTCGAAATGCCCTTCAGCATCGACTTCCCTACCTGGGGAATCTTGTTGAACATTTCAAGGTCCTGCGGTTCACGGTAGATATTGTATCCGCCGAACAATTCATCCGCGCCTTCTCCGGATAGGACAACCGTTACATGCTTCCTTGCTTCACGGGCAACAAAGTACAAAGGTATAGCAGCCGGGTCAGCAAGCGGGTCATCCATATGCCACATGATTTTCGGAAGTTCATCCATATATTCCTGCGGACTGATCACATAGCTGATGTTTTCAACTCCGAGTCTATCAGCCGTTTCCTTAGCGACATCAATCTCGCTGAAGCCATTCTGTTCAAATCCAACAGAGAATGTCTTGATTGAAGGATGATACTGCTTCGCAATCGATGCAATGATGGAGGAATCAATTCCGCCAGAAAGGAAAGAACCAACTGGCACATCACTGCGCATGTGGATTTTCACTGATTCAAACAGGACATCCCTGATCTCCTTCGTGAATTCATCCTCAGTCTTGTGGATCGGTGAGAAGCTCGCTTTCCAATAGCGCTTGATTTCCATCGGCGATCCGATTTTCTTTGTAAAATAATGCCCTGGCTCAAGCTTATAAATGCCTTCAGACATCGTATTTGGTTCTGGCACGAACTGATAAGTCAAATAATGCTGCAGTGCCTTGTAATCAAGAACATCATTCTCAAGCGCTAGCAAAATACTCTTTTTTTCAGACCCGAAGAATGTACGATTCTCATCTTCAAAGTAGAAAAATGGCTTGATGCCGAAATGGTCACGCGCGCCGTAAAGAATCTGCTCCTGTTTATCCCAGATGACAAACGCAAACATCCCGCGCAGCTTGTCAACAGCCTGCTCTTTATAATAGCTGTATAGGGCAATGATGACTTCAGTGTCCGAATGAGTTTCGAAGGTAAGCCCTTCTTCAATCAACTCTTCACGAAGCTCAAGATAGTTGTAGATTTCTCCATTGAAAATGATCCAGTAGCGCTCATTCTCATACGTCAATGGCTGATGGCCAGCCTCAAGGTCGATGATGCTCAAACGGCGGAAGCCGAACTGGATATGCTCATCATAAAAATACCCATCATCATCAGGCCCGCGGTGGGTGATGATATCATTCATATTTTTAAACAGCTGCTTATCATCGCTGCTGAATTCCTGTGCATTTTCATGTACACAACCGATAAAGCCACACATTATGTACTTCACCTTCTCCATTTCAGATAAAAATTTATTGTTATTTTCCAATGATTTTACTGTTCTCTTCAAAACCAACTCCATATCCGCTTTCGTGGATTACAGTCAGCGAAAGAACCTATCTAAAAACATACCATCTAATACTATCATTAAACACAAAGTTTTTGCAGTAAAATCTAAGGGAAATTTAAGGTAATACTCTATTTTACACCTTTTGGACCATTCGCAAACCAGAGCTCTTTATGCGTCTTACCTGATTAGACGGCAAATAATAAAGGGAGTTACATATTTCTATGCAACTCCCTTTTGAATTTATTTTCCTTGAGCTTGAGTGCGAAGTACCTCAGCCTTATCTGTACGCTCCCATGGAAGGTCAACGTCAGAACGGCCGAAGTGTCCATAAGCAGCTGTCTGCTTGTAGATTGGCTTGCGCAGGTCAAGCATGTTGATGATACCAGCCGGACGAAGGTCGAAGTTGCTTTCAACAACGTCGATCAATACATCTTCGCTCACTTTGCCTGTTCCGAATGTATCGATTGAAATGGATACTGGACGAGCAACGCCGATTGCGTAAGCTAGCTGAACTTCAACTTTTTCAGCAAGGCCAGCAGCTACGATGTTCTTCGCAACGTAACGTGCAGCGTATGCAGCGGAACGGTCAACTTTTGTCGGATCCTTACCAGAGAATGCGCCCCCGCCGTGGCGAGCGTATCCGCCGTAAGTGTCAACGATGATTTTGCGGCCAGTAAGACCTGCATCACCCTGTGGTCCGCCGATTACGAAACGGCCAGTTGGGTTGATGAAGTATTTTGTGTTCTCGTCGATCAATTCTGCTGGTACAACAGGATTGATGACATGTTCTTTCAGATTGCGCTGGATTTGCTCAAGCGATACCTCTGGATGGTGCTGAGTTGAGATAACGATTGTATCGATGCGGACAGGCTTGTCGTTCTCATCGTATTCAACTGTTACTTGAGTTTTTCCGTCTGGACGAAGATATGGAAGGATTTCTTCCTTACGAACCTCAGTCAGGCGGCGAGAAATCTTATGTGCCAGTGAAATCGGAAGAGGCATAAGCTCTTTTGTTTCGTTGCACGCAAAACCGAACATCAATCCCTGGTCTCCAGCTCCGATTGCTTCGATTTCTTCATCTGACATTTGGCCTTCACGTGCTTCAAGAGCCTGGTCAACGCCCATAGCGATATCAGCAGATTGCTCGTCAATGGAAGTTAAAACGGCGCAAGTTTCAGAGTCGAAACCATATTTAGCACGAGTGTAGCCAATTTCCTTCACTGTTTCACGAACAATTTTCGGAATATCTACATATGTAGATGTCGTAATTTCCCCTGCAACTAGTACAAGGCCTGTAGTAACTGATGTTTCAGCAGCAACACGTGCGTTAGCATCCTTTGCAAGGATCGCGTCCAAAATCGCGTCAGAAATCTGGTCGCAAATTTTATCCGGATGGCCTTCTGTTACTGATTCAGAAGTGAACAAACGGCGTTTGTTTGACATCTGAGTTCCTCCCTTATTTATAAAAATTGATCGAGGCTGTCCCAATACAGACCTCGGGTTGATACGGTACTCATTCCCTATGTAGTATGAAATAAACGCTGAGTTTTTATTAGAAAAATTTGTTTAGGATTCATGATGAAATTCTTTTTTTTCCTAATTTTCACCCACGGGAGCAATGACACCTAAGAAGGCAGTCCGATAGCATTTTCATGCATTTGGACAGAAAAAAGCAATATAAAAAACCTCTCCAACTTAGAGGAAAGGTTTAAGCTTAAATCCGCGCCTTTCGCTCTTATCGTTCAAGGGCAGTTCCCTTGCGTCAGGTTAGCACCTTTGCCCGGAAATAGCACAGCATGACAAAGCTGTTTTTTCACGTCTGCAGGTTGCTGGGTTTCATTGGGCCTGTCCCTCCACCAGCTCGGGATAAGAGAGTATCCGTTCAAGACCAAATCATAACGAAACTACAATTGCATGTCAATGATTTTCTCGGTAAATTTGTCGATTGTTGTTGAAAGTTTTTTTGTATAATAAAATGGCCTCATAATGCTTCTTTTTGCTTGACTATATAAAGAAAGAATTATATAACGCAAGGTAGGTACAAGGTATTTTTTCGAGTCATTAGTATAGATTAATTAAACGAATGTGTTATACTAATACCGAGATGTAAACACTTACAAAATATTAAACTTACAAGAAATGCAAATGCGCCTTGTTCAGCCCCGACAAGCGCTGGAGGGTCGACCGGTGAAGTCGTTCTTTGACTTCATTGGGCGGACCGAACTCGAAAAGCGGAGGCGACTGCTCAACTCCGACAAGCGCTGGAGGGCCTGACAGTGAAGTCGTTCTTTGACTTCATGGGCAGGACTGAACTCGAAAAGTATAGCCGACTGTCCAGAAACGCAGAAACTGGAGACTCCGACAAAGAAGCGCTTTTTGCTTCTGCCGGCGGAGTTGAAGTTTCGGAGTTTCTAGGAGGCGACACTAGACAATTCGAAAAGCGGAGGCGACTGCTCAACTCCGACAAGCGTTGGAGGGCCTGACAGTGAAGTCGCTCTTTGACTTCATTGGCAGGACCGAAACGTCTCGAGGAGTTAGGAGCCGCAGCTAGACAAGCGACTCGAGGGGCTAGGCGCTGGCGCTGGACATTTCTCGAGGTTAATATTCAAATCTAGAATCTATAAAAAAGGAAGGTATTCTCCGATGAATGTTGTAGGAATATCAAATGAACTTTCAGCATTATTAAAAGGAAACAATGTAAAGGTGCAGTTATCTGTTCCCCAGCTTGTTGAAAAAGTCTTGAACCGAAACGAAGGGCTCCTGACTTCAACTGGTGCCGTAAGAGCAACCACTGGTAAGTATACTGGCCGTTCACCTAAAGATAAATTCATTGTCGAGGAAGAATCCGTTAAGGACAAAATTGACTGGGGCTCTGTCAACCAGCCGATTTCCGAGGAATCTTTTACAAAACTATATAATAAGGTATTGAACTTCCTTAAAGAAAAAGAAGAAGTATTTGTATTCAAAGGATTTGCGGGTGCTGATAAGAAATATCAGCTTCCAATCCAGGTTATCAATGAATACGCCTGGCACAACCTTTTCGCTCATCAATTGTTCATCCGACCAACGGAGGAAGAGCTGGTTGATCATGAATCTGAATTCACGGTTATTTCTGCTCCAACTTTCAAAGCAGATCCAAAAGTAGACGGAACGAATTCCGAGACTTTCATCATCGTATCCTTCGAACAGCGCGTCGTGTTAATTGGCGGAACAGAATATGCGGGTGAAATGAAGAAGTCGATTTTCTCCGTGATGAACTATTTGCTGCCTGAAAACGGTATCCTTTCCATGCACTGCTCTGCAAACGTGGGACGCGAAGGCGACGTTGCATTGTTCTTTGGTCTTTCAGGAACAGGAAAGACAACTTTATCAGCTGATAACAACCGACGCCTGATTGGTGATGATGAGCACGGCTGGTCATCCAACGGTGTGTTCAATATCGAAGGCGGATGCTATGCGAAGTGCATCAACTTATCCAAGGAAAAAGAACCGCAAATTTATGATGCGATCCGATTCGGTTCTGTACTTGAAAATGTAGTTGTTGATGAAGAAACCCGTGTTGCGGACTATGATGACGGCAGCCTGACTGAAAATACACGTGCAGCTTATCCAATCCAGGCAATTGATAACATAGTGGATCCAAGCATTGCCGGACATCCAAACGCGATTGTATTCCTAACGGCTGATGCTTTCGGAGTTCTGCCTCCAATCGCAAAGCTTACAAAGGAACAGGCAATGTACCATTTCTTGAGCGGATATACTTCAAAACTGGCAGGCACCGAGCGCGGCATCACTTCACCGCAGGCAACGTTCTCAACATGCTTTGGTTCACCATTCCTTCCCCTTGCAGCAACAAGATATGCAGAAATGCTCGGTGAAAAAATCGACGAGCACAATGCGAAAGTATTCCTTGTGAATACAGGCTGGACAGGCGGAGAGTATGGTACCGGCAGCCGAATGAAGCTTGCATATACTCGCGCAATGGTCCAGGCAGCACTTGAGGGCGAACTGAACAATGTCGAAACCGTTAAAGACGAAATTTTCGGGCTTAGTATCCCGGCACACGTACCAGGTGTACCTGATGACGTCCTTCAGCCAGTCAAGACATGGAGCGACAAAGAAGCCTATAACGCAAAAGCAAACGAACTTGCAGCCAAGTTCCGCAAAAATTTCAAGAAGTTCTCAAACGTACCTTCCGTGATTGAAGAAAAAGGCGGTCCGGCAGCGAAATAAACCAAAAAGCCATTTCCAATCGGAAATGGCTTTTTTACTCCCATTGTAGAAACTAAATATGCTTACTATTTACTTCTGTTTCTTAATGCTTCCCTGTCAACATTTTGAGGAGGCTGTTCCATCCATCTATTATTAATCATTATTTTAATCCCGTCATTTGCATATTGAAGGATTTCAGTCACAAGTCTCGTGTAATCTCCGCCTAAATCTTTTCTTAGGCTCGCTCCAATTGCTGTTCCGTAACCACCAACACTGATAGCACTCAGACTATTGGTTTGAAACATCATCAACTTATCTGAAAAAGGCGGATCAATGGATTGTGATATCGCAGAATCCCAGGTACTTGGAAGCGGAACTCCATCTTGCAATAAAATTTCTCTAAATACAGTCTCATGCTTAGCAGCTATTTCAGTCCCTCTTTCCATAAACTTCCTTACCTCTTGTGATTGGGCTGTTTGCGAAAAACCAGCTAAAAATGTTCTGCCAATGGAATTTGTCTCTGTATTTTTAGATATATGAGCCAGCTCCACAGCTGTTAGCGGCCGATGTCTTCCAATTAAACTAGACAAGAATGATTCATCCTGAAGATATTCTGCTTTCTCCATTGGTGGTATAGTTGGAGAGCGTACGAATGTCCCCTTTTTCAGAAGCAAGTCACAAGAATCATTATAAAGTTTCATGAATATCTTAGAAGTCTGCGAAAATAATTCTCTTACATCATTCCTTGCCAAGACTTCCAGAAATGCTGCTGCAGCTACTGTCCCTGCCGAAGCCATATATTTAATATATCGCAACCCAAAAAGGTCTGAATACACTCGGCCCGCCTTAAAATTCACGTCCTCTAGAGTGAAGCCAATGGGCACTGCATGTTGATTTTTTTCAAAGATTGATTGGACCTGATCCACTACAAATTTACAATTCAATAACGCATCATTTATGATTTCCGTCATTTCGCTATCTTCATTTACCTTTGCAAAATGCTGAACGATACAGTGAGCCATTGAATTTTGCATATATGCTCCCCACATCAGCAACCTCTGATGAAGTCAATTGAGGGTTATGTTCCATTTCAATTCATAACTCCTTCTTTTTTCCTTATTTTTCACAAAGAAAGAGATAATATTCGTTGATAAACCTATTGTCTTCAAAGACATTAGTAACACATGCAAACTCATGTTTACCTAATAATGAATATGGCTGAAAAGAAAAAACAGAGCACAAAGTGCCCTGCTTAGTTGGTTGAATTCAAAGATATTAACTGATACGTAAGTGTGGTTGTGTTTTCTGTCCATTCTACTTTCTTGATGACACCTGTTCCGGTAAGGTCACCTTCGATTGTCTTTTTGACTTCTAGTGGAATGTCAACTGGATAAAGCCTGTAGCCTTCCTTAGTCAAAGAGAAGAAATTGTCTTCAAGCCGTGTTTCCCGACCCTTTGTTACGATCATTGTATTCAACTCTAATGGCATCCCCATTGTACTCGCTCCTCTATTTTTCATCATTCATATCACTTTCATTTTAGCATTGTTGCTATTGTGATTTCATCCAATTCGTTAAGTCGGACACAACTTTCCGGTTCATCACTGGCGGAAAATAATGCGTATAGTCATCAAAATACCAGCTGTCAACAGGCTTTTCCAACTCCTTCATCCTCTTCTCTAACCTGTAAGAGTGCTCAACCGACACATTGCCGTCATTCCTGCCGTGAATCAGCAGCACCAGTGCTTTCAAGTTTTCGATTTCGTATAAAGGCGTCCGGAACTTATATCTGTTTGGCACCTTTTTCGGCGACCCGCCGATCACCCTTTTCATCATCCTGCGCAGGTCCTTTCTTTCTACATACGTTAGGAACATATCCGTAACCCCTCCCCAGGTGACGACCGACGCTGTCTCCGGAAATTCAATCGCAGTCAGCAAAGCCATCAAACCTCCGCGTGAAAATCCAAAAACATGAACTCTATCGACCCATGGCAAGGATTGCAGCAGCCTGAATCCGGCAAAGGCATCGACCCGGTCATCCCCTCCGAAGTCCTCATCTCCTTCTCCTCCCTGGTTCCCCCGGGTAAAAAGGAGCGAAAACTGTGAAGCCTTCTGCAGCGAATTGTGCAATCCTGGCAGGCCTCACTTTGCCGACATTTTTAATGCCACCTCGCAAATATAGAAATCCTTCTGTCCCGCTTCCGTCTGCCGGCTTGGCGAGAAGTCCTTTGACACGCAGTCCGCCTGCATAATAGGTCACCATTTGCAGATCGATTGCCGGGTTGGGGGAAGGAAATTTATAAGCAGAAATAATTTGCCCGTCACTTTCCAAAGTAAACACTCCTCTTATATGAATATTTTTACTATCGGTTACTGGGCATTCACACATTTTTAGCTGATTCATACGATATCTTAAGCCCAAATTAAGACAGATTTTTAGGAGGATCATTATGAAAAAATGGTTCAAAGCAGGTTTTGCTTTATTTATGGTTGCAGTACTTATTATACCTCTTGCAGCCTGCGGTCAAGACAATGTACAGACTGTCAAAGTTGCAGAGGTAACGCGTTCAATCTTTTATGCTCCTCAATATGTTGCCCTTGAAAAGGGATTTTTTGAAGAGGAAGGTTTAGAAATAGAGCTCACAACAACTTGGGGCGGCGACAAGACGATGACCGCCGTGCTGTCGAACGCAGCAGATATTGGACTCGTAGGTTCTGAGACATCCATCTACGTTTATGCCCAGGGATCAAATGATCCAGTCATCAACTTTGCCCAGCTGACGCAGACAGATGGCACTTTTCTTGTATCGAGAGAAAAAATCGATGATTTTTCATGGGATCAGTTAAAAGGCGCAACCTACCTCGGTCAGCGTACAGGCGGAATGCCACAAATGGTCGGTGAATTCGTCCTTAAAAAGCACGGCATCGATCCAAAGTCAGACTTGAATATGATCCAAAATATTGATTACGCGAATATACCGAATGCCTTCGCTTCCGGTACTGGCGACTTTGTCCAGCTATTCGAACCTCAAGCCAGCTTGTTTGAAAAAGAAGGCAAAGGGCATATCGTCGCTTCATTCGGTACAGAGTCCGGTCATGTACCATATACCACATTTATGGGCAAACAAAGCTATATGAAGGAAAACCCGGAAACAATCGAAAAATTCACTCGTGCAATTTATAAGGCCCAGCAATGGGTAGACTCTCACAGTGCCAAAGAAACAGCTGAGGTCATCCAGCCCTTTTTTTAAAGACACAGATTTAGAGTTAATTGAAACGGTTGTGGATCGATACAAGAGTCAGGGTTCTTACGCCACGGACCCTATTCTCGATGAAGAGGAATGGAAAAACCTGCAGGACATAATGGATGAGGCAGGGGAACTTCCTGAAGAAGTCAGCCACAGCACCCTAGTCAATACAGAGGTGGCAGAAGAAATCATGAAATAACAGGAGGTTGCAGCCAATGGACTTTTTGACTTTAACAGGGATCCAGCACACTTATTTCACAAAAACATCCGCTGTCACTGCTTTGAATGATATTTCACTGCACGTCCAGGAAGGAGAGTTCGTTTCCTTCCTGGGTCCGAGCGGCTGCGGCAAAACAACACTGCTTTCAATCATCGCAGGGCTGATTGAGCCTACTGATGGACAGGTAAAACTTGAAGGGAAATCAGTCAAAAATTCTGCAAATCAAACCGGATATATGCTGCAGCAGGATTATTTATTTCCTTGGAAAACGATTGAGGAAAATGTCTTTCTCGGCTTGAAGATTAGCGGAACTCTGGAAGCTTCAAAAAAGGAAGAGGTTTTATCGCTGCTGAGGCAAATGGGGTTGGAGAATGTTGAAGAACTATACCCAAAACAGCTGTCAGGCGGTATGCGCCAGCGTGTCGCACTGGTAAGGACACTAGCAACAGAGCCAAAACTGCTGATGCTTGATGAACCTTTTTCTGCATTGGACTATCAAACGAAATTGAAGCTTGAGGACCTGGTTTCAAACACATTCAAGACTTTCAAAAAAACAGCGATACTCGTCACCCATGATATCGGAGAGGCGATAGCGATGAGCGACCGGATCTTCCTGTTTTCACCGAGTCCTGGCCGGTTGCATAGAACTTTCACGATTCCGGAGGAGTTAAGGAATTTGAGCCCTTTCGAGGCGCGGAACCATCATTTATACAATGAACTGTTCCAAACAGTATGGAAGGAGTTGGAGTCAATTGAACCAGAAGAAAACTGAACTCCTCCATCAAGAGTATCTAAAAAAGTTAAGGCGCGAGCGAAAAGTCATCCGCATCTATCAGTTGCTGATTTTCATTGCCTTTTTTACTCTATGGGAAATCTCGAGCCAGCAAAAATGGATCGACCCGCTTCTATTCAGTTCACCGTCAAAAATATGGAATATGATGATTGAGAAGACAATGGATGGGTCGCTAGCCGTTAACCTTGGAGTGACATTGGCTGAAACCGTCCTTGGGTTTATCCTGGGCACACTTGCAGGTACGATACTCGCAGCAATCTTGTGGTGGTCACCGCTGCTTTCCAGGATTTTGGATCCTTACCTCGTAATATTGAATTCAATGCCAAAAGTTGCACTTGGCCCGATTTTAATTGTTGCGCTTGGAACCAATATGACCTCCATTATTGCAATGGGCGCAATCATCTCAATAATCATCACGACAATCGTTGTGTATACCGCTTTTAAAGAGGTGGACCCCAACTATCTGAAGGTGCTTCAGACATTTGGAGCAACAAGAACACAATGCTTCCGGGAGGCAATCTTGCCAGCTTCCTTCCCGACTATCATTTCCACCTTGAAAGTGAATGTCGGATTGAGCTGGGTAGGAGTCATTGTCGGAGAATTCCTCGTTTCTGCGCGCGGCCTTGGATATATGATCATCTACGGTTTCCAGGTTTTTAACTTCACGCTCGTCTATTTGGCGCTGCTTGTCATAGCACTGTTTGCCACGGTGATGTACCAACTGGTCGAATTACTCGAAAAGAAACTGATCAAGAGCAATCAGTAACGAAGCCGGGTGATGTTCCGGCTTCGTTCCATTCTGTGATCTTCTTCTTTAGAATCATTAGCGCCTGCGCCAATAAATCTAAATTTTCGCCAATAAAGTTGTGAACTTCTTCAATAAAATCAGATTCTCGCCATTAAAGTTGTGAACTTTGCTAATAAAATCAGATTTTCGCCATTATATGAATATTCGAGTTAAATTAACGGTTAATTTTTTTTGCTTTTAACTGGCAGAATTAAAAAAGCGGCGGTCCTCCCTTGAAGTCCGCCACTTTCAGTACTATTTCTGCAAAAATTCAAGACTATGCTTAATCACATCGTCCTTCATGATAAAACTGTATTCCTCCTTCATTCTTTCCTCTAATAAATCCCCACTGACAAGAACCGGACCGCCTGTTTCCATGTAGTCATCCAGGGAGACGATTTTTTCTGCTTCCCCGTAAAAGATTCTTTTGACAAACGATTCCTCTCCATCACTCACCTGATACTCCCCAATGCTGACAAGCTTGCATAAAACTGCGCCAGTCTCCTCCATAACCTCACGCCGAGCTGCATCTTCAAGAGTTTCACCGTTTTCCACTTTGCCGCCCGGGAACTCAAGACCTCTGACACTATGATGGGTCAGAAGCCATTTGCCATGATATTTACAGACAACCAGCACATGTCTCGCACTTTTTTCAAAGGCATTTTTCTGAAAAATTAAGGTCACTTCTCCGCCGTTCATATCTTTAAATTTCATCATGAAAACTCCCTGCCTACATTCCTAACCTAATTATATAGAAAACCAGGAAATGAATAAACCGCAGACCTCTGTCTGCGGCTGCTCTATTTTTCAGGAAGAATCCCCATGCTTTCAATATGGCTCCTGGCTTCTTCATCACCAAGCTTATATATCATTTCATACGTCTGGACCAATTGTCTGTCGAGCGCATCGTTTTCACGATCATAATGGTATTGCACATATGGAACGTGCGCCCTCATGAAATTTTGCCAGCCAGTGGAATAGCTCTGATCGAATATTTCCCTTAACGCAGTGATGTCCTCGTCACTTGCCTCAATTTTAAAATTCCACGGAGATGCAGTTGAAACGCTTGAAATCTCCCCTTCGCTGATGTTGATGTAGTATGTTTTTTTCCCTTCTGGCATATGCCTCACCTCAAGGATATCGTTCCCTGCGTCTATATTTGTTTATACTGAATATCATTAAAATAAATAATTTTTTCTGCCCTCCAAAGTACTCTTCAAGTTGTCTGTATGTTAAAATGAGACCAATAAAGATACAGGAACATCCGAAAACCCAACAGGAAAACACTTCAATTCCAAGGCATATTTTTTCCGCTGGAGGGTATTAAATAAGTATAAGGAATTATGGACGATTAAGAAGGAGAGGTGAAATCTAATGAAACTGATTGATGAGCTATACGAACTGTACCGCAATAAGTTGACCGGTGATGAAGAGGATATCGATATGCTCGCTTTTGCCTTTCTTGAAGAAATGAGCCGTGAGGACTTGTTGAAAATCATTCAGGACCTTGATAAGCAGGAACTTTATGATTTGATGGGACTTTATTTGATTGAGAGCTTAAAGGGAAAGTTTGCCCAAGATGATTTCGGCGCGCGCTCTGTCAATTCATATCCTTCACGGAATGTGCATTAAGGCTAGTAAATAACCATACATACAAACCGGCTTCGGGCCGGTTTTTCTTTTGTCTCAATTCGTATAGCACTGAAAAAAACTGGCCGATTGGTCGGCCAGTTTCCTTTTATCCTAAATACGCCTTGAACATCCACATATGTTTGCGAAGGCTCATTTTCACTTCAGTCATCATATCCGCTGTAGCTGTATCTTCTGCTTTTTCAGCAAGTTCGATTGCTTCCTGAAGCTCGTCCACGATCGTGGCAAAGTCATCATGCAATTGTTTAACCATGTCTTCTTCTTTTTCTGAACCAGCTGCTTCACTGATTGATGATAATTCAAGATACTCCTTAAGCGTTGCAACAGGCTTGCCTTCCAATGCGAGGATTCGTTCTGCGAATTCATCAATGATTGTCGCTGCTTCGTTATAAAGCTCTTCGAATTTTACATGCAGTGTGAAAAAGTGACGCCCTTTTACATACCAATGATAGTTGTGAAGCTTTGTGTAAAGAACCGTCCAGTTTGCAACTTGTTTGTTAACCGCTTGAATTAAATCTTTTTGTGCCATAATGATTTCATCCTCCCTTTTAGTCACTGTTTATATTCCCCTTTCCGGCTTATAAAAAACATAATGGCAGGATTTTTTTTTACCTACCGAGGTAAAGAAACATGCTACAATAATTTTGAAGCAAAGGAGGCTTTTTTATGTATACCGTTTTGATTATCTCAGTCATTATCGTTATCATTGTTTTAATATTAAGTGTAGTCACCACTTCGAAGGCTTATCAGTATAAACACACTGTCGATCCGATTGACAACAATAACAGCCATGCAGTTACTAATGAATCAAAATCTCAAGAAGAAAATAAATAAAAGGAGCTGGCCCTCAGCTCCTTCTTAAATTTTAAAGAAAGGATGAACACGATGCTAAAAAAAGCATTCATCGCCATCATACGTTTTTATCAGGTTGTGATTTCGCCATTAAAGCCGCCTACATGCCGCTTTTATCCTACATGCTCCCATTACGGTCTCGAAGCGATCAAAAGGTTTGGTCCCTTCAAAGGCGGTTGGCTGACGATTGTGCGCATCCTGAAGTGCCAGCCCTTCCATCCAGGAGGCATGGACCCGGTACCAGAAGAGTGGTCATCAAAGAAAAACACTAAAGCTCATAATCATTAATATTACTTTTCGTAACCATCGATGACTTGATCAAGCCTTCCCGTTGAAGGATCAATCACCAGTCCATGAACCGGAACATCTTTTGGCATCAAGGGATGGTTTTTAACGATTTCAACACTGTGGGAAACGCTGTCCTTGACATTGTCGAAACCGTGAAGCCATTCCTCTACGTTTATTTCCCGAATAATTCAGTGTTCCGAGCATATCATCTGTAACACCGCGTTTCTTCATCTCATCAATCATGATGTCGGGCTTCATCCCGCTCATTCCGCAGTCATAATGGCCAATGATTGCCACTTCTTCCGCCTGCAGCTGATAGACTGCGACGAGGAGACTTCTCATGATACTTCCGAATGGATGCATGATCAGCGCACCGGCATTCTTCACAATTTTCACATCACCATTGCGGATATTCAAAGCCCTTGGCAACAGTTCAACAAGCCTTGTATCCATGCATGTTAAGATAACCATTTTTTTATTAGGAAACTTAGTTGTGGTGAATTCTTCATATTTCTTTTCAGCTACAAATTTCTCATTAAAATCAAGGATTTCATCAAGCATTCTCATCGTTTCATTCTCCTTTTAAACATTCTCTTTCTAATAGAATACCGTAAATTGTTTCTGAACCAAAATGTTTTACTTGATTTTGCCGCCATCCTTTTGTATGATACAGAAGGTAAATCGTAACCATTACGAATTATTTTTTTTGAATAAGAAAAGAAAACTAATAACAAATAAACCTCATTCCCTAAATCGTAATGAGTCCGTTTTGACTATCAGGAGGCATATATGAAAAAAACTGCATTTATTTTATCTTTGTTTATGATGATTGCTGCATTTCTAAGCGGCTGTGGGCAGGACGCTTCTAATCCAAAAAAGAACGATGATCTGCTGCAAGTCTATACTACGGTTTATCCGCTCCAGTTCTTCGCACAGCAAATTGGCGGTGATTATGTCAATGTTGAAACCGTTTATCCACCGGGAGCAGATGAGCATACATTCGAGCCCTCCCAAAAAGATATGATGGCACTGGCAGACGCAGATTTATTTTTCTTTATCGGCCTGGGACTTGAAGGTTTTGTTGATAAAGCCAGCAAGACACTAAAAAATGAAGATGTGAAAATGGTTCCGGTTGGTGAGTCTTTGCATCTGGATGAGAATGGCGAACATCAAGACGAGGCACACAACGAGGATGGCTCAGATGAAGAGAGTCATGATGAGGAAGGTCATGCCGAGGAAGAAGGTCATGTCGAGGAAGAACATGCTGATGAAAACGCGCATGATGAGGAAAGCCATAAAGATGAGGATCAACATGCTCACGGAAATTTCGACCCTCACGTATGGCTTGATCCAATTTACGCAAACGAACTGGCACTTGCAATCAAAGAACAATTAACTGAACAGATGCCTGAGCATAAAGACACTTTCGAACAAAACTACACCGAGCTTACTGATCAATTGACGAATCTTGACGACGAGTTTTCTGAAGTCATTAGCTCAGCTAAGCGCAAGGAAATCCTAGTATCACACTCTGCCTTTAGTTATTGGGAGACGCGCTACGGGATCCAGCAGATCAGTATTTCTGGACAATCAACTACAAATGAGCCATCTCAAAAAGAGCTTCAAAAGTTGATTTCACATGCAAAGGATGAAAAGATCAAATACGTCCTGAATGAACAAAATTTCAATTCCAAGCTGGCAAAAATGGTTCAAGAAGAAATCGGAGCAAAATCACTGACACTCCACAATCTTTCCGTATTGACCGACGAAGATATTAAAAATAATGAAACTTACTTCACACTAATGGAAAAAAATATCGCGACACTTGAAAAAGCATTGAAAGAATAGATACCTTCACCTCCCTCTATTGGAGGCCTTATTCTTTCCTGATTTTAGCGGGAATCATAACCCTGTTTTCGCTGCATGCTAAGTGTGTATCAAACCAAAAAGGAGTGGTACACCAATGGTCAAAGATGTTCTATGTGAAGTTAGCAACTGCCACTATTGGAAAGATGGGAATCTTTGCAGTGCCGATAAGATTTATGTAGTCAGCCATTCCGGCGAGCAAGCCGACAATAGCCGCGAAACAGACTGCAAAACGTTTGAAGCGTTAAGTTGATGGGAGTTAAGACCGGGTTCGTCCGGTCTTATTTTTTTTTATTAAATATTGAGTACGCCTGACTACCCAAAATAATTCCAGGTCACTTACCGGAAGATGCAAAGATCCGTTACATAAGCCCATGCTCCTCCGATAAAAATACTCATTTGAAAAACCTCCTTATGCAATTGAAAAAAATAAAAAACCCCGCCCTTAACTGCACTAGTTAAGGACGAGGTTTAATTCCCACGTGTTACCACCTTATTTCGCAAACGACTCACACCATTTGCCTCATCAAGTACGGAGCATAGGATGCCTGCTCTTATACTGTGACATGGATAACGAGTGTCAAATCTCGCCGAATCCTACTTATGCAAAAAGCATGTTCAGGACGGAGCTCGGAGACCATTTTTCAAGTGTCTGTCTTTGCTTCTTTTCAGCTGACGAAGCTCTCTGTAAAAAACAGGGGCACTCTACTTT
Organism: Mesobacillus subterraneus; assembly: GCF_020524355.2. NCBI lineage: Bacteria > Bacillati > Bacillota > Bacilli > Caryophanales > Bacillaceae > Mesobacillus > Mesobacillus subterraneus. The sequence continues at coordinate 614,970 of NZ_CP129019.1, read as the reverse complement.
TTCTCTTCATTGCTACTATAAAGATGTTAATCAGTATTTTATTCAGAATTTTCCAGGAAGTCAATAGCCTTTTTGAAATTTCATTACTGGAAACTAGGTACCTTCTTATTGCTGAATGGCTGTGACGACTAGCCGCTCTTCGTGATTTTTTGTTAGCGGATTGAACCATCCTGTGCAGGTAATTAATTGTATTCGTTTTTGTGAAGTAAAGCCGAAAATTTCTTCGATTGGTCCGTCATCATAAGGGTAGGATTCAATCTTTACGATTTTATAGCGCAAGGAAGTTCCCTGATCGGATAATACTACTTCATCACCAATAGAGACATTTTCCAGATCGAAAAAAACACCTTTTCCAAGATAGTTATCAACATGCCCAGCTAAAACGGCATTTCCCTTCTCGCCTGGCCTGGCACCTTTAGTGTACCACCCAATTTCCATCACATCCTCCGGGACCTCCATTGCTCCATCCTCTTGAAGTCCTACTGGAATGATCTTCGCATCAAGGCCGATTGATGAAATGGTCAGGTTTATAGGCACCATGCCTTTTTCTTGTGTGACCTTTTGGGCGGAAGGGGTGGAACTCGAAGCCGTTGTACTAACAACTGGTTCTGACTGTACTTCTTCAACCTCCACCATTCGATCTGAGTTCATCGGCTGACAACCAGCAAGAAGAATGACGACTAATAATAGTTTAAGCTTGAAAAGCATTCTTTCTTTTATAGAAAAAGAAACTGACTGCGCCAATCAGCAATACAAATGGCAGCATGCTCATCATCAGTCCTGTTACTCCACCTTTACCCGTGTCAGGCATTTCTTTTGGCATCACATTTGTGGATGGATCCGCCAAAACAATGGCATCAAGTGCAGGTTCTCCGCTGGCAAGACCAACAGCAAGCACCGTATAAATCATATCTGCTTTGAGCTCAGTTCCTGGTAAAGACAACACCACATCTTGAGTGCCGGCTGCCCTAACTTCTAAATCCAATGTGGCTGGAGCAACTTCCAAGTAATCCGTTACACCCTTGAATGGCGCATTCGGAAAAAGAACATCTCCACCAGTTACTGCTACATCAACGGCTGGAGCGTCCGGAGAGAAATGGTCGACCCGAACCTTTGCTTTGCCCTTTTCTGTCATCATATCATCATTCATTACTGTAACTTCAAGCGCTTCTAATTTGTTGACAGCAAGGACCGTGTAAGCTTTATCTGCTTCAACAGATAATTGTGCCGTCAATACCGGCTTGCCGTCAGCTACTGTACCGGCAGCAAAAATACTTACTTCATGCTCACCAGACGGTACCATTAAATAATCTGTCACTGCCTTAAACTCTGCGTTTTCCACAACCACATTACCATCAACTGTAATATCGACTGCTGGCGCATCAGGGGAAGCATGAACAATCCGTACCTTCGCTTCGTTATGACCATCAGCAAGCGCAGAACCTCCAAACATGGAAAAAATCAGGGTGAACACCAACAAAAACGAAAACTTCTTCATCTCCATCTCTCCTTTGTTTAAATGTTGTATAACTTATAAGCTAATTATGTATAAATTTAGCACTATAAGTTATACAATGCTTATACAAAACTTATATAATATTTGTCAATCGATAACCTTTTCGAATGTGCTAAAAGATGAAAAATAATAAAAAGCACCCTTCTATGATGAAGAGTGCCTGTTTGTATTACGCCTCTAGGCTTGCCATTGGTCCGAAAAATTCGAAGTGAATTCTTTCCTCGGTGACACCAAGATCTTTTAACGCTGCATTGATAGCTTTCATAAATGGTACTGGGCCGCAGAAATAGAAGTCTGATTGTCCAAGATTCACATTTTTCTTGAGCCAGTCTTCAGTGATATAACCTTCTACATCAAAGCTGCTGTTTTTGCGATCTTCTTCAGTTGGCTGATCGTAGAATACCACAGAGTTCACTTTTGCTTTTGCCGCTGTTGCTGCGACTTCGTCTTTCAGTGCATGGACTTTGCCGTTTTGGGCTGCATGGATGAAGGTGACTTCTTTTTCAGGCTGCAATTCCGCTACTGTCTTCAGCATGCTGACCATCGGAGTCAGTCCGACACCACCGCTTATCAATACAACTGGCGTGTCTTTTTTGGTATCAAGGAAGAAGTCGCCAGCAGGAGCGCTAATTTGCAGGACCTCTCCCTCTTCTACACTGCTGTGCAGATAGTTGGATACTTTGCCATCAGGAGTCTCGATACCCGCTTCCTTTTTAACGCTGATACGGTAGTAATCTTTACCTGGTGCATCAGACAAGCTGTATTGACGGATATGAGTGAATTCTTCCCCTTCGATCTCAAGTTTGACGCTGATGTATTGACCTGGCTTGAAAAAAGCAATAGCTTTTCCATCTACCGGCTTCAGGTAGAAAGAAGTGATGGTTTCACTTTCCTCCACTTTGTTCGCAACAATGAATGGACGGAAATCCTTCCAGCCACCATTCTGGTTCGCTGCTGCATCATACATTTCCGCTTCCACAGAGATGAACGCATCAGCAATTACGCCATATGCTTCTGCCCAAGCATTGATAATTTCATCTGTAGCCGCATCTCCAAGCACTTCTTTGATAGCAAGCAGTAAGTGCTTTCCAACAATCGGGTAATGCTCAGGCATGATGCCAAGGCTGCGGTGCTTGTGGGCAATCTGGGTTACTACCGGCAAGATCGCTTCCAGATTGTCGATGTATTTGGCAGCTGCATAGACAGTTCCAGCCAATGCTCTTTGCTGTCAGCCCTGCTTCTGGTTCGCATGGTTAAAAATATTCAAAAGCTCCGGATGATTTTCGAACATCGTTTTATAAAATACCGTCGTGATTTGTTCCCCGTGTACTTCAAGAACCGGTACTGTGGATTTGATGATATCAATTGTTTTTTGATCTAGCATAATTTACACTCCCCTATGTCTTTTAATACTCTGCGAGGCGTTTTACCTCATTCCCATAGTGATTATAATAAATTAATAGAGTCGACTAAGTGATGCAAATCACACTATCGTAAAATGGTTCTTTTAGAGCATCAGTATTAGGGGAAATTGACTCATCTCAAACGAAATTGCAACTGAAAGTTCATCTGACCACCAGATGAGCCTGTTAAGATCAACCAGATTCTTACGAAATAGCTCGGGCAAAACTTTAATAGCGAAAATTTCTTTTTGATAGCGACTTTTTGATTTTAATAGCGAAAATTTACTTTTTATAGCGACTTTTTGGGTTTAATAGCGAAAATTTACTTTTTATAGCGAACTGGGAATTACCCCGGATTTTTTCCAGTTTTTATTCCGCAGCAATATATCTTATGCACAAAAAAAACACTGCCTTAGCAGTGCTCCTCCAATTTAAAAATGAAAATGTTCTTCAAAAACAGTGACTTCATTCATGCGCTTTTTATTCAGTTGGAACCCAATGCCTGGACGTTCTGGTATGCTGATTATTCCATTATCTACTTTAATATCCGGCTGGATAATGTCTTCTTCCCAATAGCGGTCAGAGCCGGATATATCGCCTGGTATAGTGAATCCTGGAAGCGATGCGAGAGCGATATTGTGCGCTCTGGAGATACCAAACTCAATCATCCCGCCTGCCCAGACTGGAATCCCTTTGGAATGACAGTAATCGTGAATCCGTTTCGCTTCGCCAATTCCGCCGACCCGGCCTATTTTTATATTGAGAACCTTGCAGCTGCCTAACTCGACTGCTTTCCTTGCGTCATCAAAAGTAACGATGCTTTCATCAAGGCAAATTGGTGTCTCGATTTGAGCCTGCAACTTGGCATGGTCAACAATGTCATCATATCCTAGCGGCTGTTCGATCATCAGCAAGCCGAATTCATCCAGTGCTTTTAAGCGGTCAACATTCTTCAAAGAATAGGCCGAATTGGCATCCGCCATCAATGGTAAATCGGGAAATTGTTTACGAATTCCTGATATATAGGCGTAATCATCTTCCGGACTGATTTTTACTTTTACCCGCTTAAAACCTTGATCCAGATAGACTTCGATTTGTTTCAATGACTCAGGCAAATTCGGATTGCCGACAACGACTCCGGCAGGGAGGGCTTCCATGGTTCCGCCAATCAGCTTGGATAATGGAATGCCCTCTTTCTTCGCCTGCAAATCCCAAAGTGCTGTTTCTAGCGCAGCCTTTGCCATATGATTCCTGCGAACCGACCTGAATAAGAGCGAGGCTTCATCAGGATGGCCGATCCCCTTCTTTTTCAAAAGAGGAATCAGAAAATCTTTCAGCACATGGTATGAAGTCTTGACGGTCTCCTCGGTATACCAAGGAGATGAAAAGGCCACACCTTCCCCATAACCAATCAAACCATTGCGATCCTCCACCTCAACGATAATAGCTTCTCTTTCTGTCACTGATCCTAAATGGGTAGTGAATGGATGTTTCAATGGCATTTTGATGATTGATAGTTTAACGGTTTTAATTTTCAATGCCTTCATCCTCCGCTTCGAGCCATTCACGCAGTTTGCGCCTTAATAATTTCTTCGCAGCATTCCTTGGCAGGCCTCCTGCAAAGTAAATTTTTTTCGGAATCTTGTATTTGGTCAGTTTCTCTTCACAATGAGCCAATAATGCCTCTTCGGAAATCCCTGGATCGCTTTTTACAATAAAAGCCACAGGCACCTGTTGCCATTGTTCATCTGGTGCACCAATCACTCCCGCATCCCCAACTCCTGGATATGATAGCAGTACGCCTTCAATTTCCGCTGGATAGATGTTTTCTCCTCCAGAAATGATTAAATCTGAGCGGCGATCAAGGACATAAAGGAAGCCATCTCTGTCCAAATAGCCAATATCACCTGTGTGAAGCCAATGACCCCGGATTGTATCAGCTGTTGCATCTGGACGGTTCAAATAGCCACTCGTCACATTTGGGCCTTTGACCAGGATCTCTCCCCTCTGCTCCAGGCGGAACTTCCTGGTCATCACCATCGACAATCCTAATTTGGTTGGGGAACAGCGGCTTTCCCGCAGAACCAAGGCGTTCAATACTGTACTCAGGAGACAAGGTCGCAAATTGTGACGAAGTTTCCGTCATTCCATATGTCTGGAATACAGGAATTTCTTTATCAAGACATGCTTCTAGCAAAGGGAGCGGCGCAGGCCCGCCGCCTAGCAGCATACATCGAAATGAATCTGGCAGTTTTTCTGACCCAAGCTCCGCCAAGACTCTCCTTAGCATCGTACTGACCACAGACATCACTGTCACTTCATATCTTCGTATATCATCGACTACCTTTTTTTCTTCAAAAGAGGAATGCAAGATTACTGGCATTCCATATATCTGGCTCCTCATTAAAATGGAGTAGCCGCTAATATGGAAGATAGGCACAGTGCAAAGCCATTTATCGTGTTCATGCAATCCCAGATTAAGCGCTGACGCATTTGCGCTCCACCAATGGTTTCCATATGTTTGCATGACCCCCTTCGGATTGCCGGTTGTTCCAGATGTGTACATGATCGTCGTTATTTCGTCCAAATTGTACTCTTCGAGAATAGAGGACGTGTTCTCCGGAAGCTGGCTCCATTCATCTGTACTTATTTTTCTAATATCAGAGTTCATCTCTGACACTTTGTCATCAAATCGATTACCATATATAAGTATTTTTGCTTCACTGTCACCAAGCTGCCATGAAAGCTCTTCGGAAGTGAGACGATTGTTCAAAATAACCGTCCTGATTCCAGCCATTTGCAAAGCGTATAATATGAATACGGATTCCGCCTGATTAGAAAAAAGTACAGCTGCCGTTGAACCCTTCTGCAAATCCAGAGCTCCAAACTTTCCGGCGTATGCCTTTGCTCGTTCAAAAACTTCTAAAAACGTATATGTATGCCCATCGAAGACTAGTGCTTCACGTTTGGGAGACAGTTCAGCCCTCTTTTTCAGCCAATTTGGCATGGTTTCAGCCAATTGATTTCACCTCTTCTCTCTATACTAAAACAGCTTGATGGAAATTCCATCAAGCTGTCTGGCAAACAAGAAAAGTGCAAGCGCCGTGGCCAGCCCCGACAAGCGGTGGAGGACCTACCGATGAAGTCGTTCTGTGACTTCATTGGGCGGACCGAACTCGAAAAGCCTAGGCGACTGTCAAACTCCGACAAGCGCTGGAGGGCCTGACAGTGAAGTTGCTCTTTGACTTCATTGGCAGGACCGAAGCGTCTCGAGGAGTTAGGAGCCGAACTAGACAAGCGACACGAGGGGCTAGGAGCTGGAGCTAGACACAAATCTTTGTGCAAAAATTTAATTTTTTTAGCGTTATAAAATCAAGGGAATCTTGGGAACTGGCCAAAGTCTGGCTTGCGCTTTTCCTTGAACGCATCGCGGACTTCTTTTGCTTCTTCAGTTGTGTAGTAAAGCAATGTTGCGTCCCCTGCCATCTGCTGTAGTCCAGCAAGTCCATCAGTGTCTGCATTCATTGCAGCTTTCAAGAAACGAAGTGCGGTTGGGCTCTTCTCAAGGATTTCCTCACACCACTTGAGTGTTTCCTCTTCAACCTGGTCAAGAGGTACAACTGTGTTGACAAGACCCATGTCCAAAGCTTCCTGGGCATTGTACTGACGGCAAAGGAACCAGATTTCGCGAGCCTTTTTGTGGCCAACGATTCTAGCTAGGTAGCCTGAACCGTATCCAGCATCAAAGCTTCCTACTTTTGGTCCAGTCTGGCCGAATATTGCATTATCTGCTGCAATTGTAAGATCACATACAACATGAAGGACATGTCCCCCACCGATGGCATAACCTTTAACCTGTGCAATGACCGGCTTTGGAATCACACGGATCAAACGCTGAAGGTCTAGGACATTCAAGCGAGGAATCTGGTCATCACCAACGTATCCGCCATGTCCGCGAACTTTCTGGTCTCCACCAGAGCAGAATGCATCATCTCCCGCACCAGTAAGAACGATAACACCTACACTGGAATCATCACGTGCATAAGCAAATGCATCGATCAATTCCATAACCGTTTTAGGACGGAAGGCATTGCGCACTTCCGGGCGGTTAATGGTGATTCTTGCGATACCATTATATGTTTCATACAGAATATCTTCATACTTGCGTTCTGAAACCCATTCAACTGTCATCAAGACAACCTCCTATTATGTATTCGACAAAAACTCACTTACTATTGTACCAAATTTTTCACGTTCTTCCACATGAATTGCATAGCCACAATCATTTATCGACAAATGTTTCGCTTGTGGAAGTTTTGATGCCATGTCAGCCGCTATTCTACAAAACTTATCATCAAGTTCACCAGTAATTAATAGAGACTCGAAATCGAAAGTCGATAGCTTGTCCCACCATGAAGGCTGGACACCTGTCCCCATCCCCCTCAGACTGTTTGCCAGTCCAACAGGATTATTCCTGAGCCTTTGACTCCTTATTTGTTCCCTTATATTGTTTGGAAGATTCAGCTGTGATCGAAATAGCGGGATGGATTCCCAAAAATCAATGAACCTTGCCATACCTTCTGTTTCAATCTTCATAGCCAGCCTTTGGTCCTGCTGGACGCGATTTTCCCGTTCTTCAGGATTCTCGAGGCCTGGTGTAGTGCTCTCAAGGACCAGCTTCCTGATTCTTTCGGGATACATACTTGCAAATGTGATAGCTGTTCGGCCGCCCATTGAATACCCAAGCATATCGGTTTTCTCAATCTCCAGCCGGTCTAAAAGCTCTTTCATGTCATTTGCAGCTTTCATGATGCCATATCGCACCATATCGCCTGGCGATTCAGTCTCTCCATGACCAATAAGATCGACCATCAACATTGTTGAATGTTGTCCCCATATAGGACAAAACGGCTTCCAAGCAGAAGCCGCCCCTGTAAAACCATGAAGCAACACAAGAGGAAAACCATCGCCGCATTGCTCGACATTATATCTTACGCCATTAATCATGGTTTTCATTTCGTGTCACCTTTTAGCAAAGTAGTTATTTCCCGGGAAACAGATTTCCACAAATCTCGATGTTCCATCATGTTGGAATCCCTGGTTGTTCTTATTTCCATTACTTTTAAACCGCCAACCCTTCTGTTTTGGTCAAAAGTCTCTGAAAAATGATCCCAATCTTTGATTAAATCATATTTCCCGTTGTACATTTCGACAACATGACTAAAATCCAGGTCCAAAGGGGTGCCGAAAAGTTTTTCAAAATGCTTAGGTTCTTTTGCCTGAGGGAGGAACGAGAAGATTCCGCCGCCATTATTGTTGATAAGCAAAATATTGATATCGATATTATATAATTTTGAAGCTAATAAGCCGTTTAGGTCATGGTAGAATGTAAGGTCACCCAGCACCAGGTAACAAGGCTGGGACACGCTTGCAATGCCGAGGGCAGTGGAAACGATTCCGTCTATACCGTTCGCTCCTCTGTTTGCCATCACCTTGATATTCTTTTTATTTAATAGGAAGAACGAATCAAGGTCCCTGATTGGCATGCTGTTGCCGACAAACAATGTTGAGCCTTCCGGAAGCATTTCAGTGAGCTGTTGGAATAGCTTTCCTTCACTTAACTCCTCAACTTTAGAAATGGATGATAAATGTTGTTTTGCAAGTTCATTTACGGTGAGCCAGTTATGCAGATAGTCGGATTGGCCTGGTCGTGCAGGAGCCTCGCCAATTTTTTTACAGAACAAAGCTTCATCGCAATATAGCATTTCAGAAGCAGACATCGTAGGTTCCCGCCAGCCGGCGCCGCTGTCGACAACGAATTGTCGGGCAGTCCGGTTTTCTTTTATAAAAATTGTCAATGCTTTCGAGATTGGCATTGCTCCAAACCTGATGATCACTTCTGGCTTCAACGATTCCTTCGCATCTTCATTCCTTAAAAATGCATCATAAGCATCAATTATATGTTGATGATCATGATTTCCGCTGCGCAATTGTGACAGTGGATCAGCGATGATCGGGAATTGTAATTTATCAGCAAGAGCAATGACTTCATTGGTAAATTCGCTATTGTCGAGCTGACCGCAGACAATGATCCCCTTTGAATATGAAGCGATATCCTCCCTGATTGCTGCAAAAGTTTGATCAGATAAACTGAAGTGACCTGTCTCGATTTCCACATAACCGCCAACACGCTCAGGCAGTTCAAACATATTTTCATCCGTACTCGGAATCAAAGGTTCCCTGAACGGAAAGTTCAAATGGACAGGTCCCTGTGGATTGCTTGATGCAGTAGCGGCAGCCCTACCACAAACTGTTCGAGCATAGCGAATCATATCCTCCGTTTTTTCCGGCGGTGCCATTTCAACAAACCATTTTACATTCTTGCCGTATAGATGAATCTGGTCAATCGCCTGCGGGGCTCCTATATCGCGCAATTCATGCGGCCGGTCTGCTGTCAGGACAATCAACGGAACCCTTGAAATAGTGGCTTCAATCACCGCTGGATAATAATTCGCAGCAGCTGTTCCTGACGTACAAAGCAAAGCGACTGGCTTACTAGTGGCTTTCGCAATTCCTAGGGCGAAGAATGAAGCAGATCGTTCATCGACCTGAATATGGATGCGCAGGTCTGGATGCTCAGCCATAACCAGGGCCATTGGCGTTGACCTCGATCCAGGACTGATGACGACATCCTCCACTCCTGTTTTGGATAATTCCGCAACGAATGCTGCGATATATGCTGTTAAACCTTCCTGGTGGCTCATTTGGTCTTTCCTCCAAGTGCTGTAAGCATCGGCCGAAACTTGATGCTAGTCTCTATATATTCACTTTCGGCATTTGAATCTGCAACGATGCCGCAGCCGGCAAATAGCGATGCCTCATTTCCCTGAATCAGCCCTGAGCGGATTGCTACGGCAAATTCACCATTTCCCTGATAATCCATCCAGCCAACAGGTGCTGCATAAAGGCCCTCTGTCGAGTAACTCAATTTCCCTGATTTTTTCGATTGCTGCCTGCTTCGGCAACCCGCCCAATGCAGGAGTCGGGTGAAGTCTGTCCACCAAATGAAGAAGTGATGTACCTTCCCGGTTCTTGCCGATGACAGGTGTATATAAATGCTGAATATATTTCATTTTCATCAATACAGGCTGTTCAGGAAGAAGCACCTCATCACAAGTTTCTTCCATCGCTCCCTTAATCATATCAACGACATATTGATGCTCAATTAAGTTTTTCTGGTCTGTTAAAAGTTCCTCCCCTAGCTTTTCATCTTCTTCAGTAGTTTTGCCCCTTGCGATTGAACCTGCCAGGCAGGCTGAAAACAAGCTTGATCCATCCTTCTTGACCAGCCGCTCAGGAGATGCACCGATAAAGCAGTCACCATTGGATTCAAAGGCAAAAGTAAAGCTTTCTTGCTGATTCTTCAAAAGATTCACCAGGACACTTTCTGACTGGACTTCATCCTTAAAATTCAGACGAAGCTCCCTCGCCAGGACAACCTTTTTCAATTCGCTGTTTTCAAAATCTGCTAATACATCAGTGACTGTCTGCTTCCATGCTTCAGGAGCAATTTCAATAACATCCTTAAGATTAAGCTCCGCTAGAGCTGGTTTCTGGCCAGCCTTTGATAGAACATCTTCCCTCTCCCTTGTGACTTTATCAAAAAGTGACATATCGTCATGCTGGGTGCAGACTACATTGGTCGTAAAGTACGCCTCTCCCTTGACGATTGTCAGCATATATTTCGGAATGTGGAACAGTGCCCCGGAAAATTTTGACCATAAATCTGTCTTTTTCTTCAATGGGTCAAAGGTAAATCCGCCAAACATGGACGGACCGGTTCCATTTATATTGTGCTTATTAAAAACCAGCGCTGTATCCATGAAGCGCTTCCACTCTTTTTCAACATGAAAAAAGCGGTCAGCTCCCTGATCCGACTGTATTTGCCCGCATATACCCAATCCAGTTAGGAATTGCTCCCCTTCAGAATCCTTCCAGAAAAAGCGTTCTCCAAAAAAACTTTTCCCTCCCTGAAGCAAAAAAATAAAAAGGATCTATACGATCTATTTTATGGACCTCGCTGACCAAAATCGACTGAGATTGTCCTTTGGCCCGCTCAATCGCATCAAGAATTCCCTGTCTTAGTTCCGTTTCCTGAATGGCAACCAAAATTATCCCCCCAATAACAGCCTCTCTGTTATCACACGTTTTTAAGCTTATTTTAAGATACACCTCATACACCACGATGTCAATAATGGCGGGCTTTCCTAACCTGTTAGCATCCTTATTATATATTACACGCAAACGCTTGAGGCAATCTGGAAAATACATCCTCATTATACGTGAAAATACTAATTGACAGTGTTTATGTGAATATCTACACTTATAATTGTAAGGTAATTTAGCCTAGATATGAAAGGTCTTTTTGACAATTTCGGCTCTTTTAGATAAAATATTAAGGTTTGATAGATTGATATATAAGGGAGAGAATTAGTTATGCAACCACAGCTACAGCCTAGTTCTTCACCAGCAGTCAATGGCGCAGATTGGAGAGTCTGGTGGCAGCTTACTCGGCCCCATACTTTGACTGCCGCATTTGCCCCTGTCCTTCTAGGGACTGCTTTAGCGATAGAATACAGTGGTGGAATCCATTGGGGATTGTTCCTCGCGATGTTAATTGCGAGTCTGTTAATTCAGGCAGCAACAAATATGTTCAATGAATATTATGATTTCAAACGTGGACTGGATAATGAAAATTCTGTTGGAATCGGCGGGGCGATCGTCCGCCATGGCATAAAGCCTAAAACGGTTTTGAACCTGGCGTTTAGCCTTTATGGAATTTCAGTCCTTCTTGGCGTTTATATTTGCATGAGTACCAGCTGGTGGGTCGCTGCTGTCGGTGTCGTATCCCTTGCAGCTGGTTATCTTTATACAGGCGGTCCATTGCCGATTGCCTATACTCCTTTCGGGGAACTTGTCGCAGGATTTTTCATGGGTGTATTGATCATCCTGATCTCCTTCTACATCCAGACTGGCACGGTAACTACTACAAGTGTACTTGTTTCTTTTCCAAGCTTTTTGCTTGTCGGCGCGATCCTGCTTGCGAATAATATTCGTGACCTTGATGGAGACAAGGAATTTGGCCGGAAAACACTGGCGATCCTGCTTGGACGAAAAGGCGCCATCAGGCTGCTCGCGGGCATGTTCATTGTTTCCTACGCCTGGGTAATCGGCTTAATCATTGCAAGTGTCGTTTCACCTTGGCTTGCGATTGTTGCTTTAAGCATTCCTAAGGCAGTAAAAGCAACGAAAGGCTTCATCGGGAAATCCAATCCGTTGCAAATGATGCCGGCTATGGCAGCAACAGCAAAGACTAACACCATTTTCGGCTTGCTTTTATCAGTAGGGATTTTCATCAGTTTAATATAATTCACATGAGAAGCTTCTGCCTTTGGCGGAAGCTTTTTCTATGTTTCTTAAAATTACGAGCGGGTATTTAGTATGTATGAACACGAATTAAAACTAAGGATGTGTATATATGCTGACAAATGACCAGCTTAATCAATTGAAGCAAACGCTTATAGATGAAAAAGAAACACTTAATTCGCAAATAGATCACACTAATGAGGAAGGTTACCTTGAGGGCAGCCAGCGTGAAGCAACAGGGGAGTTGTCTTCATATGATAATCACCCCGCTGACAGTGGTACAGAACTGTTTGAACGCAGCAAGAACCTGGCGTTGGACGAGCATCATGATGAACAGATTGGAAAAGTCGATCAAGCCCTAGAGGCTATTGAGGATGGTACCTACGGTAAATGCGCAGAGTGCGGCAAAGAGATCCCGTTTGAACGTCTTGAAATTGTGCCATATACCTTATATTGTGTCGAGCACTCACAAGAACAAAACCTATCAAACGGCCGTCCGGCGGAAGAGGATGTATTGGAATATACTCATGACACAAACTTTGACCGTAGGCAAAATGAAGAAATGGCCGACAACAGAAACAGCTTTGATGACGTAGCAGAATTCGGAACATCGGAAACTCCATCCGATCTTACCGGTGATCATGAAGATTATAATAAGCTCTATATTGACAATGAAAAAGAACGCGGCTTCACGGAAGATCTTGAATCCTTTAGCGCTACTGACATTGAAGGTGATGATCGACAAGTATTCCAAAGTGATGCGGAAGAGGACTATGAGGAAAAGCTGGACGAAACCGGCATGGAATCAGAACTTGGTAATATCCCTTTTAAAGAGGGAGATAGTTATATAGAGGATAATAAGAAAAAAAATGAATAAGCAAAAAGCCTCAGTTCATCGACTGAGGCTTTTTCAATCGTGGAAGATATCGATTTGAAAAATAACAGCCCGAAAACCATTAGCAAACAGAATTTCCGTTTTGGGGAAGATGGATTCCATAAGGACTATTAGCAGCTGCTATAACCATTTTAAGGATAAAAATGATCTCAGTGGCGATTATTTATGATCCTTCTGCCCAGTTTATGTTAATTTGCAACTCCAATGACGACTATTGGTGAATCGTTTTACCAGTTTATGTAATATCCCAACTCCAATGACGGCTATTGATGAATCATTTTACCAGTTTTTGTTACATCACAACTCCAATGACGACTATTGATGAATCATTTTACCAGTTTTTGTTACATCACAACTCCAATGACGGCTATTGATGAATCATTTTACCAGTTTTTGTTACATCACAACTCCAATGACGACTATTGATGAATTGTTTTACCATTTTATGTTATTTAGCGCCTGGAATTTTTCCATATTATACGGTAAATCAAAAAAAATTGGAGAGATTAATCTCCAATCCCAGTATTCAATATTTACTCGGCAGCTTCAGCATCTGCTTTTGTTTCATGGACTGTTCCGAATGGATGTTCAGGTGGTGCATAGATGACATATACCTTAAGCTTTGTATCGCCAATATTGGTGACATTATGCCACTTTCCTTCAGGTATCATGATCGCGTAGTCGTCAGATACTCTAGACTCAAAATCGAGATTATCTTTGCTGTCCCCCATTTGTACGAGCGCTTCGCCTTCTTCTACACGGATAAATTGATCGCCAGTTTCGTGAACTTCCAGGCCAATGTCATCACCCACATCGATGCTCATGACTGTCACCTGAAGGTTTCTCCCCGTCCATAAGGCGGTACGGAATGTCTCGTTTTGCGTAGTTGCCTCTTCTATATTGATGGTAAATGGTTCTTTGCCATAGTCCTGCAAACGGGGATCTGTCTCTTGACGCAGGCATTCTAACCTTGTTGCATGCTCTAATTCATCCGCGAACGCGCGGAAAAACACATTGCTCACCGGCAGGTTTTGGGTAAGCAAATAGCTGTTTCGATATTCATGATAATCTTCTACTTCTGTTTCATAAGCCTTTTGCAAACCTTCTCGATATGATTGGAAGTTCACCCGGTCATACTGATACTGCAGCCTTTGGTCAGTTAAAGTGACATACAGATCAGTAAATTGCCTTAAGTGGATATGTTTATCCTCTAACGCCTTCATTATCGCTTTCTTATGTCTCTGGTTTGGCGCTGATTCCGCCAGGCGACTGTAAAAATCAACCGCTGAAGCTTCCCCTTTTATTCCAGCAAGCAGCGCTTCAAGTACTTGCTGATGGCTATTTTGGCTGGATCTAGGGCTATATGCTGAAGAATCAACATAATATGGATAGGAATAGGGTGGAACGTTATACAATTAGCTCATTCCCTTCACAGGTTTTATCAACCTATCCTATGCCCAGTCCCCAGGAAACGTACATTGTTCAATTTTTGGACAAGAATATTCCTGCTGCAGATTCCCAAACTAAATGTACCTCAATAGAAATGGAGATAAACGATGAGTATCATTTTAGCTTTACTGGCCGCACTATTTGCTTCCTTTACCGCCATTCTAGCGAAAATTGGAATTGAAGATGTCGATTCAAACCTGGCAACGGCTGTCAGGACGATCGTAGTTGTAATCATGGCCTACTTGATGGTCTTAATTACCGGCCAAACTGAAAGCATTGCTGCAGTGTCAATGAAATCATTCATTTTCCTAGTTCTCTCTGGATTGACAACCGGTCTTTCCTGGCTTGCCTTTTTTAAAGCAATTCAGATTGGCGATGTATCAAAAGTTGTCCCAATTGATAAGGCCAGTGTCGTATTGACGATTGTGTTATCCTTCATAGTATTGAGGGAGCCTGCAACCATGCCTGTTGTGGCAGGTGGTGTCATTATTTCTATTGGAACCTTTGTGCTGATTGGGAAAGACAAAAAGAAGAAAAAGCAGAGAAAAAAGGTATTCAACACAAAGTCATATATTTTTCTCGCCATCATGTCAGCAGTTTTCGCTGCCCTGACAAATATCCTGGCGAAAATCGGAATTGAGGATGTTGACTCCAATGTGGCCACCTTCATCCGTACAGTCGTGATCGTCATTTTTGCATGGGGAATTGTGTTTTTCCAGGGCACTGTGAAGGACCTCAGAAAAATCTCAAGGAAATCTTACATTTTTCTAATCCTATCAGGTGCAGCAACAGGCTTCTCATGGTTATGTTATTTTGCAGCACTGGCAATCGGAAAAGTGAGCATCGTCAATCCGATTGATAAGTTCAGCGTCGTATTGACCATGACCCTGAGCTTCATCATTTTAAAAGAAAAGCCAACTAAATCTACCGTCTCAGGTGCAGTGTTGATTACTATTGGGACTGCTTTGCTGATTTTATAGGAGGTTCACTGACCTCAAATGGGGCTATAACATATTTCTATTTGCTCGTTGAATTTCTTCTGTATCAACAGACTTACACGACCAAATTCAGGCATTTTCAGCCTCCTATGTTGTTCCTCGTCCTACACTTTTCCAGAATAACAAAAGGCCAAATCATCATCGATTTGGCCTGAAGCTTCTTAAACTTTTAAAGCAGATTGTACTTTCCAGATTTGATCTGCGTATTCCATAATGGTCCTGTCACTGGAGAAATAACCTGACCTCGCGATGTTAACCAGGCTCTTTTTCAGCCATGCATTTCGATTCAAATAACTCCGGCTGACCTCCTCGTGAGCCTCTGTATATGAAGCGAAATCTCTCAATACAAAATATTGGTCGTTATGGCCAAGCAAGGTATCAAAGATTTCATTGAAATGGTTTTCTGTATCAGGGAAGAATCCATTGACCAGCTGATCGACCACTTCCCTGATCCGCTCATCGTGGTGATAATATTCGAGCGAATGGTAGCCGCCATTATTCTGGTAATCAAGCACTTCCTCTGCGGTCAACCCGAATAGGAAGATATTCTCCCTGCCAACCAAATCGGTGATTTCGACATTTGCGCCATCAAGCGTCCCAAGGGTCATGGCACCGTTCATCATGAATTTCATATTCCCTGTTCCTGAAGCTTCTTTGCTTGCGGTTGAGATTTGTTCACTGATATCCGCAGCCGGAAAAATATCCTCAGCCAGAGAGACGCGGTAATTTTCAAGAAATACAACTTTCAGCTTTCCATTAGTTGCGGGATCATTGTTCACCTTATCGGCCACACAGTTAATCAGCTTAATGACTTTCTTGGCAAAATAATAGCCAGGAGATGCCTTTGCACCGAAAATAAATGTTCGCGGATATAGCAATGCTTCAGGATCCTTTTTCAAAAAATTATACAAATGCATGATGTGCAGTACATTCAGCAGCTGACGCTTATAAGCGTGAAGTCTTTTTACCTGGACATCAAAAATTGATTCTGTATCAACCTGTATCCCTGTTTTATCCAGAATCCGCTTTGCCAGACGCTCTTTATTTCCCTGCTTGATTTCATGCAATTTCTCAAGGAAAGCAGAGTCGGTATTAAACCGCATCAAATTCTCCAATTGTTGAGGGGATGAAACCCATTCAGGCCCAATAGCATCCGTGATCAACCCTGACAGCCCCGGATTCGCCTTCAACAGCCAGCGTCGGTGGGTAATTCCATTTGTCTTGTTGTTAAAACGCTCAGGATAAAACTGATAAAACAGGTTCATCTCCCTGTTTTTCAGGATCTCGGTGTGAAGCTGTGCAACGCCATTGACGCTGTGGCTTCCGACAATGGCAAGTGGCGCCATACGCACCTCTTCATGGGCGATGATTGCCATGTTTTCAACCCTGCTCCAGTCGCCTGGATACTGCTCCCACACCTCCTTTGCAGAAGCGCTCATTGATTTCCTCAACAATCATGAAAATACGTGGCAGCAGCGGCTTGAAGATCCGGATCGGCCATCTCTCCAGCGCCTCAGCCAGTGTCGTATGGTTCGTATAGGAAAGCGTCTGCACGGTAATGTCCCAGGCATCGTCCCACCCAAGGCCTTCCTCATCCATCAGTATTCTCATCAGTTCAGGAACGGCTATCGCAGGGTGCGTGTCATTAATATGGATGCTCACATAATCATGAAACTCTAGCAAACTCTTATTCTTCTTTTTAAAAGAATTCACTATCGCCTTCAAACTGGACGTGACCAGGAAATATTGCTGCTTGAGACGAAGGATTTTTCCTTCATCATGCGTGTCATCCGGATAAAGAAATTCAGAAACCGATTCGGTATCCTTCTTGTATTTAAAAATATCTGCATTTGCCGGGAACCTGGATGGCTCGGCATTCCACAGTCTCAACGTGTTGACTGTCTGAGTCTCGTAGCCGATGACAGGCAGGTCGTAAGGTACAGCCATGATAGTCTCGGCGTTCAGGTGCCTGAAAACAAGCCGCCCATTCTCCATCCTGCTTTCGATTTCACCCCAGAATGGGACCTCGACCGCATCATCCGCCTTGCGCACCTCCCAAACATGGCCATGTCTCAGCCATTGCTCAGGAAGCTCCACTTGATAGCCATCGACTATTTTTTGCTCGAATAGACCGTGTTTATAGCGAATTCCGCAGCCATGTCCGGGCAAATCAAGAGATGCAAGGGAATCAAGGAAACAGGCAGCTAGGCGGCCGAGACCGCCATTGCCAAGCCCGGCATCCGCCTCGATTTCCTCCAGCTGATCCAGCTCGATGCCCAGATCCCTGAGCCCCTCACAGACCACTTTTTCGACGCCTAAATTAATCAGGTTATGCCTCAGCAGCCAGCCCAGCAGGAACTCAATTGACAAGTAATAGACCTGTTTCTTCGCTCCGGCACGATATAATTCGTTTGTTTTGATCCAATCAGAACTCACATGCTCCCTGATCATATGCCCGAGAGTCTGGAACTGCTCACGGCTCGTGCTTTCTTCAAAGCTGGTTCCAAACATCATCTCGAGTTTTTTCAAGAAAGCATTTTTGAATTTAGGAACACTAGAAAACATGCGATTCACTCCTTGAGATGAGATCGGTATACAACTCATTGTATTGTTTGGCAGATTGTACCCAGCTATAGTCTGTTTCCATAGCATTTTTCGCCAGCATAAGCCATTTTTCGCGCTTATGGTAAAAAGACAACGCCCGTTGGATTGTAAAGAGCATGTCATGGGCATTGAAGTCGGCAAAGGAAAAACCATTGCCCTCACCATTAAATTCATTATAAGACTGTACGGTATCGTTCAGGCCACCTGTCTCTCTCACAACAGGAATGGATCCATAACGCATTGCGATCATCTGGCTCAGACCGCATGGCTCGAACCTGGATGGCATCAGGAACAAATCAGATCCTGCGTAGACCAGATGGGCCAGATTCTCATCAAAGCCGATGTATATGCCACACTGTTCAGGATAACGCGCTGACATATCCCTGAAAAATTGCTCAAACTCAGGGTCTCCTGATCCCAGCACGACAAGTTGCATTCCTGTCGCCAGGATTTCATGGAAAACTCCCCTGACCAAATCGAGACCCTTTTGCTTCGTCAGCCTAGTTATCATTGCTGCAACAGGAATATTTTCGTTTTCAGGCAAACCGAAATCACGCTGGACCTGAAGCTTGTTTTCGACTCTTCTTTCAAGTGAGTCCACTCCGAAATTGGCAGCCAATCCAGAGTACCTTTCAGGATCATATAAATCGTGATCAATCCCATTCAGTATTCCAGATAGATCCTCGCTTCTTTTACGCAGGATGCCATCCAGCTTTTCACCAAAATAATCTGTCTGAATTTCATTCTTGTACGTAGGACTGACCGTAGTAATATGGTCAGATGCAATCAAAGCCGCTTTCATGAAATTGGCATTCCCGAAAAACTCCAGCTGCTCTTCATTGAAATAACGGCTGTCAATCTGCAGCAAGTTCTCCAATACTGATGGAGGGAAAATCCCCTGGAACTGCAGATTATGAATCGTAAACACGGACTGTATCAATCCGTAGCCATGGCGCTTATAGTACTCTGTCCTTAGTAAAAAGGGAATCATGCCTGTATGCCAGTCATGGCAATGAATCACATCAGGGTAGAATTCGATTTCTCCGATGAATTCAAGGACAGCTCTGTTAAAAAACGCGAACCGTTCCCCATCATCATAATGTCCGTAAAGGCTATCGCGCTTGAAATAATACTCATTGTCTACAAAATAGAAAGTAACACCTTCATGCTCAAGAGTTTCAATGCCACAATATTGCGAGCGCCAGCCTAGTTGCACATTATACTCTTTTACTTTCTTCATTTCAGAACGGAATCTCTCAGGTATCAAACCATATTTCGGTAATATGACCCGGACATCCGTCCCCAGCTTTTTGAGTCCTTTTGGAAGTGAGCCCGCTACATCCGCCAGTCCGCCTGACTTGATGAACGGGACACATTCCGAAACGGCAAATAATACCTTCACGACCTGCTCCCCACTCCCTGGACCGTACCCTTGCGGATAACAGCCGGTGATTCTGCTGGCGCTGTTATCACAGTTCCTGCTTCAATTCTTACATCCTTATCAACAATCACTGAATCCAATTGACAATTCTCCTTAATCTGCGTCTTCTGCATGATGATGCAATTGCGGATGACGGTACCCTTGCCGATTTTTACTCCGCGAGCAATGATGCTGTTTTCGACAGTCCCTTCAATCATTCCGCCATTGGCTACCATCGAATTTCTTACGGATGCATCATTATCATAACGGGTAGGCGGCTCATCCTTCACCTTGGTCAGGATTGGCCTGTCTTTCGGGAACAACTCCTTCCAGACTTCAGGTTTAAGCAAATCCATGCTCGTTTTAAAATACTGATCAATTGTATCAACCATCGAGGCGTACCCTTCAAAGTTGTAGTAGCAGAGATGGAACTGGCTATCATGATCAGACGCGACATCCCTCATATTTGAGTAGCCAGTTTCATTGCGCGTCGTGATCAAATCCATCAATAATGTCTTTTTAACAAGGTACATGCCTAAGGATTTTCCTTCCTTATGCACCTCCGTGATATCGCACCCTGACTTGATATGCCAATCCAGCAGCGGCTGGAAATCCATATTGAATACCGTATATGAGTTAGCAATCAATGCATACTCCTGTGCAGCCCGTTCAAAAAAATCAATGTTGTCAGCAAAATGGTCCAGCGTGCCAATTCCTGTATAATGTTTATCCAGGTTAGGCGCAGGGAAGAAAAATAGTCCATCCCTTTTCCGGTTAAGATCCCAGTTCCTCCCTGACCCCAAATGGTCCATCAGCGATCTGTATTGAAATTTAGGGAAAATCGCTACGCTCTGGATTCCAGAGTTGACCATATTGGAAAGGATAAAATCAATCAGTCTGTATCGCCCGCCAAACGGGATTGCTGCCACCGACCGGTGAATGGACAGTTCATGCAGATCATCGTGAACCGTTGTCGCATCTATTACTCCTAATAGTTGTTTATTCATTTCTTTTACCTCCTGAATCGGTTCAATTGGATTGCAATTCTCCGATGGTTTCTTCAGATACTAGTGTAATGTCATTCTCGCTCTCGTCCGGCTTTATGATTGTTCCATCCGGAACATAGACACCAGGGGATACAATCGCTTTTTCAATCACACAGTTGTGTCCGATCACAGCATCTGGCATGATAACAGTTTCCTTTATAACCGCTCCCTTTTTCACCGTCACTCCCTGGAATACTACCGTTCTGGAAACCTCTCCTTCAATTTTGCAGCCTTCATTGACCAGTGACTCTGATACTTCCCCTTCTGGGCAAATATATTGCGGAGGCTGATTTGGATTGACAGAGTAGATTCGCCAAGAGTGATCAAACAGGTTCAACTCACATTCTTTATCCAATAAATCCATATTCGCTTCCCAAAGACTTTGCACTGTCCCAACATCTTTCCAGTAGCCTTTAAAAGGATAGGCAAATAAGTTCATATTTTCTTGTATTAACAGAGGAATGATATCCTTGCCAAAATCATGGCTGGAATCAGGATTCTGGTCATCCCTTATCAGATATTCCCTTAAAACGTTCCATTTAAAAATATAAATCCCCATCGAAGCGAGATTATTTTTCGCTATGTCCGGTTTTTCTTCGAATTCAGTGATTCTCAGCTCAGAATCGGTATTCATGATTCCGAACCGATTCGTCTCTTCCCAAGGCACCTCTATGACCGAAATGGTCACATCAGCACTTTTTTCGATATGGTAATTGAGCATAGATTCATAATTCATTTTATAAATATGGTCACCAGAAAGAATCAACACGTACTCAGGGTTATACTGATCTAGGTAGTTCAGGTTCTGAAAAATGGCGCTAGCGGTACCGGAATACCATTTCACTTCGGAGCTTTCAGAATAAGGCGGCAGTACCGTCACACCGCCATCCTTCCTGTCGAGGTCCCATGCGCTGCCGATGCCAATATAAGAATTGAGCAAAAGCGGCTGGTACTGCGTTAATACGCCTACTGTATGGATTCCTGAGTTCGTGCAATTGCTTAACGGGAAATCGATGATTCGATATTTGCCTCCAAACGGGACAGCAGGCTTAGCGAGATTCTTCGTCAATGAGTGCAGCCGGCTTCCTTTTCCTCCTGCCAACAGCATTGCTACGCATTTCTTCTTTTGCATGATTGTTTCTCCCCTTTCTTTTTATAACAGGACGTAAAACTGAGATTCCGAATGGAGAAATATTCATCTCTATAGAATATGGTCTTCCATGGAAGGCTATTTCTTCAGCTTTCATTACTTTTTTATTGATGACACCCGAACCTCCAAAAACCAGGGCATCACTGTTCAAAATTTCCCGATATTCACCCTGCTTTGGCACGCCGATTCGATAATCGCTATATACTTTTTCTGTAAAATTGCAAACGATGACCAGAAGTTCTTCAGGATTCTTCCCTTTTCTGATAAATGAAAAAATGGACTGGTCACGGTTATCAGCATCGATCCACTCAAAGCCTTCATAGCTTTGATCGACCTCATACAGCGGCTTTGAACGCTTATACAATTTGATAAGTTCCTTATTATAATGGTTCATCTTTTCGTGCATTTCATAATTGAAAAGATTCCAGTCCAACTGTTCCTTATCCTTCCATTCCGAGAACTGCCCAAATTCAGTCCCCATGAACGTCAGCTTCTTTCCTGGGTGTGCTGTCATGAACCCTAGCAATCCCCTCAGCTGTGCGAACTTTTGCCAGTAATCGCCCGGCATCTTATCAAGAAGAGACTTCTTCCCGTGGACGACTTCATCATGTGAAAAGGGCAGAACAAAATTCTCTGAAAATGCATAAAGCAACGAAAAGGTAACTTTCTCATGTATATGCTTCCTGTTATGGGATTCTTCCTCCATATACTTCAATGTGTCATTCATCCATCCCATGTTCCACTTGTATGTAAAACCAAGACCGCCATACTCCACAGGAGCCGTCACCTTCGGCCAGTCAGTCGAATCCTCTGCGATCATCAGCGCTCCCGGCTCATATTCCTTGACCGCTTTGTTCAGCTTTTTTAAAAACTCTACTCCATATTGGTTCGCCGCATGGATGGAATTCGGCCAGTAGATGATATTGGCCCACAGCATCAACCCTGAAGCCGTCAATATGGTATTTCTCCAGCCAGAAAAGTGCACTCGAAATCAGGAAGCTCTGTACCTCTGTTTTTCCCAAGTCGAAGTTGGCAGTTCCCCAAACATGGTTCTCACGATCATTCTCCCGCTGATATTCAAACACATAGCTGCCATCAAACTGGTACAGCCCATGAGCATCCTTGCAAAAATGCCCCGGAATCCAATCAAGGAAGACCCCGATTCCGTTTTGGTGGCACCTATCAACGAAATACATGAAATCATGAGGCGAACCATACCTGCTTGTAACCGAAAAATAGCCTGTGGATTGGTAGCCCCAAGAGATGTCGAGCGGATGCTCAGTTAGAGGCAATAATTCGATATGTGTGTATCCGTGCTCAACAATATATGGGATTAACTCATCAACGAGCTCGCGATATGTAAAGAACGAACCATCCTCATGCTTTTTCCATGAACCCACATGCAGTTCATAAATGAACATCGGCTCATCGAATGTGCTCCTCTTCTCACGCTTCTGAAGCCACTTCTGGTCGTTCCATTTGTAGCCGTCTATTGAGTAGACAATCGAAGCTGTGTCTGGCCTTAATTCAGAGAAAAATGCATAAGGATCAGATTTGAGCCTTCGTTCACCAGACGCAGTTACGATCTCATATTTATAAATGGCCCCGGTCAAGTCCCCCTCAAGAGCGAGCTGCCAGACCCCCCTCCTGATTGACTTTATGAAACTCGTAGCCATTTCCATCCCAATTATTAAAATCACCTGCAAGCCTGACCTGAGCCGCTTTAGGAGCCCACACACAAAATCGAGTATATGTTTCAATTCCTTTTTTAATGACATGTGCTCCAAATAAATTGTAACTCTGGAACAGATTGCCTTCATGGAACAAATGTAATTCATACTCTGTAGGATTAATCACCAAGATCCTTCCACCTGCCTTCCGTAAAACTTATGAAAACTCCCTTTTTAAGTAGTATTCTAGTTACCATATAAAATCCCTTGTGAACATTTTTTAAATATTTCGACAATAATACTCATTAAATAATGATATTCGACAAATCCAACTAAATGGTAGCGCTTCAATGTACTAAATCTTCCAATTGCGCGGTATTTGTAGAACGAAAGTTGAATATAGAATAATTATTTTTGGGAAGGGTGAGTTGATTTTATTATGTTTGATAGAGAAACGAGAATAAAAAACATTTTTGTATTGATAACGTTTTCATTTTGTAGAAGAAGTGATGAGAGAGTGTTTGGATATGAGGGCTACTAAATTTGACATGCTACGGAAGTGATTAAGCAATTTAATTTCGGAGTGATATCGGAGTGATAGTTGTACAGCTAGCCAGATCATGTGACTGTCTCGTTATTTACGAGTAGTAAGTGCCGTACACTCGCTTCCTTGGTCATTAGGTTATCTATCACTTCTATATATGACCGGTTTTCTTCTTTATCCCATTAACCGGGTACATATCTCTTCTTTATGTGACCGGTTTTTCTCCTTTGTTACTTAACCGAGTACATATATATCTTAATGTCATTATGAATATCCGCTTTGCTTAGTACTTGATGCTGCTTACTGTAATTCTTAAACAGCACCTCAGAGCAAGTTCGAAGCAAATACCTGGTTGCTGTGTGGAATTTTTTAAGAGCAGAACAAAAAGCGCAAGCGCCTCGTTCAGCCCCGACAAGCGCTGGAGGGCCTGACAGTGAAGTCGTTCTTTGACTTCATTGGCAGGACCGAAGCGTCTCGAGGGGCTAGGCGCTGGAGCTGGATTAGGAAAACTACATGTAGTTATCCACACTTAAATAATTTTATAATTTCCTAAAAAATAAAAAAAACTGTTAGCATAAATGCTAACAGCTTTCCTTATGACCCCTACGGGATTCGAACCCGTGTTACCGCCGTGAAAGGGCGGTGTCTTAACCGCTTGACCAAGGAGCCTAGTGGCGGAGAAGGAGGGATTTGAACCCTCGCGCCGGTTACCCGACCTACACCCTTAGCAGGGGCGCCTCTTCAGCCTCTTGAGTACTTCCCCATAAAAATGGCTCCGCAGGTAGGATTCGAACCTACGACCGCTCGGTTAACAGCCGAGTGCTCTACCACTGAGCTACTGCGGAATAATATAAAAAATGGGCCTAAGTGGACTCGAACCACCGACCTCACGCTTATCAGGCGTGCGCTCTAACCAGCTGAGCTATAGGCCCTTATGGAGCGGGTGAAGAGAATCGAACTCTCATCATCAGCTTGGAAGGCTGAGGTTTTACCACTAAACTACACCCGCAAAAAATGGGGCGACTGATGGGAATCGAACCCACGAATGCCTGAACCACAATCAGGTGCGTTAACCACTTCGCCACAACCGCCATGTCAATTATTGAATATTACTTGAAATTAAATAAGGTGGCTCAGGACGGAATCGAACCGCCGACACAAGGATTTTCAGTCCTTTGCTCTACCGACTGAGCTACTGAGCCACTATAATATTGCACCCTAAACTTTTACCAGTTTAAGTCCTTTGTTCGAATGACCTTCGGTCTTTCTCACAGATTGCCGCAGAAGCTTATTCAGGATGTGAGCAATCTGCTCTACCGACTGAGCTACTGAGCCACTATAAATATTGCTTCCTAAACTTTTACTGGTTTAGGTCCTTTGCTCGAATGACCTTCGGTCTTTCTCGCAAGTTGCCGCAGAAGCGTATTCGAAGATGTGAGCAACTTGCTCTACCGACTGAGCTGCTGAGCCACTAAAATATTGTTGTCTAAACTTTATTAGACCTATGTCATTTACTCGTTTATTAGAGTAAAAATGGCGGTCCCGACCGGGATCGAACCGGCGATCTCCTGCGTGACAGGCAGGCATGTTAACCGCTACACCACGGGACCAGATTGCGGGGGCAGGATTTGAACCTGCGACCTTCGGGTTATGAGCCCGACGAGCTACCGGACTGCTCCACCCCGCGACGATATTAATCATATAATAATGTTTATGCTCTAAGTGAGCATGGACTGTCCCGATCTCAGGAAGCTTAATCAAGAAGCAGCTCGATCGGTACAACTCGCAGCATATTCAGTGAAGTAACGCTCGTTGCTCCACCCCGCGACGATATTAATGATATTAAAATTATGGAGGAGGTAGAGGGATTCGAACCCCCGCGCGGTGTTACCCGCCTGTCGGTTTTCAAGACCGATCCCTTCAGCCAGACTTGGGTATACCTCCGTATGAAATAAGCAATGGTGGACCTTGTAGGACTCGAACCTACGACCGGACGGTTATGAGCCGTCTGCTCTAACCAGCTGAGCTAAAGGTCCAGGATATCCTAGATTGAATAGGTTCAACCAGATTGAATTTGGTAGCGGCGGAGGGGATCGAACCCCCGACCTTACGGGTATGAACCGTACGCTCTAGCCAGCTGAGCTACACCGCCAAATTATTATTTAAAATTTATATGGTGGAGCCTAGCGGGATCGAACCGCTGACCTCCTGCGTGCAAGGCAGGCGCTCTCCCAGCTGAGCTAAAGCCCCATATAATATAAGTAGCATGGTCGGGAAGACAGGATTCGAACCTGCGACCCCTTGGTCCCAAACCAAGTGCTCTACCAAGCTGAGCTACTCCCCGATAAAGAGAAAATATAATGGCGCGCCCGAAAGGAGTCGAACCCATAACCTTCTGATCCGTAGTCAGACGCTCTATCCAATTGAGCTACGGGCGCAATATAAATGTTTATTAGCTAACTTGGTGGTGCCGAGGACCGGAATCGAACCGGTACGGTAGTCACCTACCGCAGGATTTTAAGTCCTGTGCGTCTGCCAGTTCCGCCACCCCGGCTTAGGAACTATGGAGCGGAAGACGGGATTCGAACCCGCGACCCCAACCTTGGCAAGGTTGTATTCTACCACTGAACTACTTCCGCAAACCTTATGTTTTTAAAAATGGTGCGGGTGAAGGGAGTCGAACCCCCACGCCTTGCGGCGCCAGATCCTAAGTCTGGTGCGTCTGCCAATTCCGCCACACCCGCATATTTGGTATAATGTTATTTTACTTTCGTAAAAAACATTGGTGAGCCATGAAGGACTCGAACCTTCGACCCTCTGATTAAAAGTCAGATGCTCTACCGACTGAGCTAATGGCTCGTACAAAAGGTGCCGGCAAGAGGACTTGAACCCCCAACCTACTGATTACAAGTCAGTTGCTCTACCAATTGAGCTACACCGGCATAATGAGTAGAAAATATATGGTGGAGGATGACGGGATCGAACCGCCGACCCTCTGCTTGTAAGGCAGATGCTCTCCCAGCTGAGCTAATCCTCCATTTGAAACTGCCCGGCGACGTCCTACTCTCACAGGGGGAAACCCCCAACTACCATCGGCGCTGAGAAGCTTAACTTCCGTGTTCGGTATGGGAACGGGTGTGACCTTCTCGCTATCGTCACCAGACATTTTTTAAAGACAATCTCTATTATACTGTCTTTTATTCATTTTGCAAGAGAAAATTTTAAAAAGTTATTTTGCTTAACAAAAAACTTTATTCCCTCAAAACTAGATAATGTGTAAGAAGAATTCAAGAAAAACGAGTAATCTAATTTGGTTAAGTCCTCGAACGATTAGTATCAGTCAGCTCCACACGTCACCGCGCTTCCACCTCTGACCTATCAACCTGATCATCTTTCAGGGTTCTTACTAGCTTGCGCTATGGGAAATCTCATCTTGAGGGGGGCTTCATGCTTAGATGCTTTCAGCACTTATCCCGTCCGCACATAGCTACCCAGCGATGCCTTTGGCAAGACAACTGGTACACCAGCGGTGCGTCCATCCCGGTCCTCTCGTACTAAGGACAGCTCCTCTCAAATTTCCTGCGCCCACGACGGATAGGGACCGAACTGTCTCACGACGTTCTGAACCCAGCTCGCGTACCGCTTTAATGGGCGAACAGCCCAACCCTTGGGACCGACTACAGCCCCAGGATGCGATGAGCCGACATCGAGGTGCCAAACCTCCCCGTCGATGTGGACTCTTGGGGGAGATAAGCCTGTTATCCCCGGGGTAGCTTTTATCCGTTGAGCGATGGCCCTTCCATGCGGAACCACCGGATCACTAAGCCCGACTTTCGTCCCTGCTCGACTTGTAGGTCTCGCAGTCAAGCTCCCTTGTGCCTTTACACTCTGCGAATGATTTCCAACCATTCTGAGGGAACCTTTGGGCGCCTCCGTTACTCTTTAGAGGCGACCGCCCCAGTCAAACTGCCCACCTGACACTGTCTCCCGCCCCGATCATCAGGGCGTGGGTTAGAATTTCAATACAGCCAGGGTAGTATCCCACCAGCGCCTCCACCGAAGCTGGCGCTCCGGTTTCTCAGGCTCCTACCTATCCTGTACAAGCTGTACCAAAATTCAATATCAGGCTACAGTAAAGCTCCACGGGGTCTTTCCGTCCTGTCGCGGGTAACCTGCATCTTCACAGGTACTATAATTTCACCGAGTCTCTCGTTGAGACAGTGCCCAGATCGTTACGCCTTTCGTGCGGGTCGGAACTTACCCGACAAGGAATTTCGCTACCTTAGGACCGTTATAGTTACGGCCGCCGTTTACTGGGGCTTCGATTCAGAGCTTCGCGTGAGCTAACCCCTCCTCTTAACCTTCCAGCACCGGGCAGGCGTCAGCCCCTATACTTCGCCTTGCGGCTTCGCAGAGACCTGTGTTTTTGCTAAACAGTCGCCTGGGCCTATTCACTGCGGCTCATCTAGGCTATTCACCCAAATGAGCACCCCTTCTCCCGAAGTTACGGGGTCATTTTGCCGAGTTCCTTAACGAGAGTTCTCTCGCTCACCTTAGGATTCTCTCCTCGCCTACCTGTGTCGGTTTGCGGTACGGGCACCTTTTATCTCGCTAGAGGCTTTTCTTGGCAGTGTGAAATCAGGAACTTCGGTACTATATTTCCCTCGCTGTCACAGCTCAGCCTTCACGCAAGCGGGATTTGCCTCACTTGCAGCCTTACTGCTTAGACGCGCATATCCAACAGCGCGCTTACCCTATCCTACTGCGTCCCCCCCATTGCTCAAACGATAAAGAGGTGGTACAGGAATATCAACCTGTTGTCCATCGCCTACGCCTTTCGGCCTCGGCTTAGGTCCCGACTAACCCTGAGAGGACGAGCCTTCCTCAGGAAACCTTGGGCATTCGGTGGATGGGATTCTCACCCATCTTTCGCTACTCATACCGGCATTCTCACTTCTAAGCGCTCCACCAGTCCTTACGGTCTGACTTCAACGCCCTTAGAACGCTCTCCTACCACTGACATCTAAGATGTCAATCCACAGCTTCGGTGATACGTTTAGCCCCGGTACATTTTCGGCGCAGAGTCACTCGACCAGTGAGCTATTACGCACTCTTTAAATGGTGGCTGCTTCTAAGCCAACATCCTGGTTGTCTAAGCAACTCCACATCCTTTTCCACTTAACGTATACTTTGGGACCTTAGCTGGTGGTCTGGGCTGTTTCCCTTTTGACTACGGATCTTATCACTCGCAGTCTGACTCCCACGGATAAGTCTTTGGCATTCGGAGTTTGTCTGAATTCGGTAACCCGATGAGGCTACTAGTCCAAACAGTGCTCTACCTCCAAGACTCTTACAACGTGAGGCTAGCCCTAAAGCTATTTCGGAGAGAACCAGCTATCTCCAAGTTCGATTGGAATTTCTCCGCTACCCACACCTCATCCCCGCACTTTTCAACGTGCGTGGGTTCGAAGCCTCCAGTTGGTGTTACCCAACCTTCACCCTGGACATGGGTAGATCACCTGGTTTCGGGTCTACGACCACATACTAAATTCGCCCTATTCAGACTCGCTTTCGCTGCGGCTCCGTCTTCTCAACTTAACCTTGCATGTAATCGTAACTCGCCGGTTCATTCTACAAAGGCACGCCATCACCCATGAACGGGCTCTGACTACTTGTAGGCACACGGTTTCAGGATCTATTTCACTCCCCTTCCGGGGTGCTTTTCACCTTTCCCTCACGGTACTGGTTCACTATCGGTCACTAGGGAGTATTTAGCCTTGGGAGATGGTCCTCCCAGCTTCCGACGGGATTTCTCGTGTCCCGCCGTACTCAGGATCCACTCAGGAGGGAACGAAGTTTCAACTACAGGGTTTTTACCTTCTCTGACGGTACTTTCCAGACCACTTCATCTACCCCGTTCCTTTGTAACTCCATGTTGAGTGTCCTACAACCCCAAGAGGCAAGCCTCTTGGTTTGGGCTATGTCCCGTTTCGCTCGCCGCTACTCAGGGAATCGCGTTTGCTTTCTCTTCCTCCGGGTACTTAGATGTTTCAGTTCCCCGGGTCTGCCTTCAATACCCTATGTATTCAGGTAAAGATACTGTTCCATTACGAACAGTGGGTTTCCCCATTCGGAAATCTCCGGATCAAAGCTTACTTACAGCTCCCCGAAGCATATCGGTGTTAGTCCCGTCCTTCATCGGCTCCTAGTGCCAAGGCATCCACCGTGCGCCCTTTCTAACTTAACCTAAAAGGTCATTTCTCTATTAAATAGAGAGAAAAACTAAAATGGCGATCACTCGGTTTTTTCTTGGTTCTTCTTACTTACGATTATCTAGTTTTCAAGGAACAAAAAAGTCTTGAGGCAATTGCTCCCTCAAAACTAAACAAACAAGCTAGTCAACTATGTGGATTACATCCACAGTACGAACCAGAAGGTTCGCATTCCGATTGCCTTTACGGCAATATCCTTAGAAAGGAGGTGATCCAGCCGCACCTTCCGATACGGCTACCTTGTTACGACTTCACCCCAATCATCTGTCCCACCTTAGGCGGCTGGCTCCATAAAGGTTACCCCACCGACTTCGGGTGTTACAAACTCTCGTGGTGTGACGGGCGGTGTGTACAAGGCCCGGGAACGTATTCACCGCGGCATGCTGATCCGCGATTACTAGCGATTCCGGCTTCATGCAGGCGAGTTGCAGCCTGCAATCCGAACTGAGAATGGATTTATGGGATTGGCTCGACCTCGCGGCTTCGCGACCCTTTGTTCCATCCATTGTAGCACGTGTGTAGCCCAGGTCATAAGGGGCATGATGATTTGACGTCATCCCCACCTTCCTCCGGTTTGTCACCGGCAGTCACCTTAGAGTGCCCAACTGAATGCTGGCAACTAAGATCAAGGGTTGCGCTCGTTGCGGGACTTAACCCAACATCTCACGACACGAGCTGACGACAACCATGCACCACCTGTCACTCTGTCCCCCGAAGGACGCCCTATCTCTAGGGAAATCAAGAGGATGTCAAGACCTGGTAAGGTTCTTCGCGTTGCTTCGAATTAAACCACATGCTCCACCGCTTGTGCGGTACTCGTCAATTCCTTTGAGTTTCAGCCTTGCGGCCGTACTCCCCAGGCGGAGTGCTTAATGCGTTTGCTGCAGCACTAAAGGGCGGAAACCCTCTAACACTTAGCACTCATCGTTTACGGCGTGGACTACCAGGGTATCTAATCCTGTTCGCTCCCCACGCTTTCGCGCCTCAGCGTCAGTTACAGACCAGAGAGCCGCCTTCGCCACTGGTGTTCCTCCACATCTCTACGCATTTCACCGCTACACGTGGAATTCCGCTCTCCTCTTCTGCACTCAAGTTCCCCAGTTTCCAATGACCCTCCCCGGTTGAGCCGGGGGCTTTCACATCAGACTTAAGGAACCGCCTGCGCGCGCTTTACGCCCAATAATTCCGGACAACGCTTGCCACCTACGTATTACCGCGGTTGCTGGCACGTAGTTAGCCGTGGCTTTCTGGTCAGGTACCGTCAAGGTACCGGCAGTTACTCCGATACTTGTTCTTCCCTGACAACAGAACTTTACGACCCGAAAGCCTTCATCGTTCACGCGGCGTTGCTCCGTCAGACTTTCGTCCATTGCGGAAGATTCCCTACTGCTGCCTCCCGTAGGAGTCTGGTAGTGTGTCTCAGTCCCAGTGTGGTGATCACCCTCTCAGGTCGGCTACGCATCGTTGCCTTGGTGAGCCGTTACCTCACCAACTAGCTAATGCGCCGCGGGCCCATCTGTAAGTGACAGCCGAAACCGTCTTTCAGCTTTCCCTCATGAGAGGGAAAGGATTATCCGGTATTAGCTCCGGTTTCCCGAAGTTATCCCAGTCTTACAGGCAGGTTGCCCACGTGTTACTCACCCGTCCGCCGCTGATCTTCAAAAGCAAGCTAATGAAGATCCGCTCGACTTGCATGTATTAGGCACGCCGCCAGCGTTCGTCCTGAGCCAGGATCAAACTCTCCAAGAAAGAGTATGAGTTTAGCTCATAATTTAAAACGTTGGCTAGTGATCAACTATATAATAGAAGTCACTATAAATATTGTTTGTTGACGCTTGTTTGTTTAGTTTTCAAAGAGCAAGTTGTTTAGCTTGTCGCCTAGAAGCGACTTTATTAATATAACACGCTGATTTGTTATTGTCAACATCATTTTTTGTTTTTCTTTTTCGTAAAAACTGATGTTTATTTTTTCAATTCAACGCTGTTTTTCTGAAGCGAGATTAAATATACCATGGATAAAATATGTTTGCAATATAATTTTAAAAGATTTTTTCACAATAAGAGAATTATTATCATGTCTTCCATGTTTCTTCTTATTAAAGCCTTTTATTAATAATTCTCTGCTCATGCTCATATAATGGACCAGACAAACTATTTTAAAGAGGTGATCCTATTTGCTGCAATCCATTGCACTTTATCTCTCACTTATCATGGCAATACTTTTATTTAGCATTGCCTACATTGAAGCCATTACAATAGCAAACGCTGAAGGAAAGGTTCACGGAGGTACTCTTATTTTAAGCTCTGTCTGTGCATTATTGTTTTCAAGGTTCACTTATCTATTCATTTAAAAAATCCCCTCTCCAAAGGGGATTTTTTGATTTTACCTTACAGAGTTATTTGCACCTATACTCTTATAGTTTTTCTATAGTAGTCTGATGCAGCATTTTTATATTCTTCCAAATATAAGCTACTTCGAGATATTTCTTTCCTGCAATATTCACAACTTCTTCTCCAGCTTTTTGTGGCTGAAGGCTTTCATAAAACTTCCGGCTTTCATTATCGGCTAACACCCAAACGAGCATGGCTTCATAATCTTGCTTCAGCAAATCTTCCAAACCCGCTAAAAGTAGCTTCATTCCCAGTTTCATTCCTTGGTACTCTTTAAGAATATAGATTGCGTACAATTCTCCATCGGCATCAAAATTTCCTGATCTTTCTTTACCAAAAGATGCAAAGCCAACTATCTCTCCCTCTGAATTAACAGCGACAAAAACCGGTGATGTATCAGCACTTTCAGACAAGCTTTTTTTCCATAAAGGTTTCCGGTCATCCACCTTCAAAGAATCTAAGTAATCCTGACTTACTATTCCCTGATAAGTTTCTTGCCAGCTTCTAACGTGGACCTTGGCAATGCCGCTCGCATCTTCAATCGTAGCTTTTCTAATTTGCACTTTCATCCCCTACCCCGAGATTGATTTAATTTCGGCTTGATTTTTTATCTTCATCTTTCTTTCATCTACTAAAAACAATGTTATCCCAGCAATAACAACTAGTCCTCCGATCACCTGTGTCAAAATTACTTTTTCACCGAGCAGGTAGTAAGCCAGAACGGTTGCACCAACTGGTTCAAATAGTATCGCCATGGATATGACCGATGCGCTGATCCATTTTATCGACCAGTTAAACAGTGTATGGCCTAGCAATGTAGGAATCAGCGCCAGAAGGATAAAGTATACCCAATCACTTGCAGGGTATGGATAAAAAGAATCACCTACTGCTATTACATAGAAGAATAAAGTAATTGAACTGATGGTATAGACGATAAAAGTATAGGTAATCAAAGACATTCTTTTCCTAACGGTTTGGCCGAATAGAAGGTATACAGTTACTAATGCGCAGGCTATAATCGCCAAAAAGTCCCCGAATAGTGCGCTTCCGCTGATTTTAAAATCACCCCAACTGATGATGAAACTGCCGCCAATTGCTATTAAGCCGCTTAAAATTGCTTTAACTGACACACGTTCCTTAAAGAATAAGTAAGCTCCTATAAATGCGAAAAGCGGCTGAAGTGTAACCAGCACTGTTGAGCTTGCTACCGAGGTATAGTTCAGAGATTCGAACCAGAGTATAAAGTGAAAGGCCAGAAATATCCCTGCTATCCCGGAGAATACCCAATCCCGTTTCGTAATAAGACGAAGTTCTGAAACATACTTTATAAGAAACACCGGCAGCATTAAAAGTACAGAAAAGAATAATCGATAAAAAGCTATGACTCCCGACGGCGCGGATGAGACTTTGACCAGGATTGCAGAAGTTGAGACTGCCACTACACCGATGGCTACCGCCAAATATGGATTTACTTTAGGTGCTTCCATTTCCATTCTCCTTTAAGTAACACGTTGTGAATTATATGTATTTTACAATGAAATCAAACTTTAATCTTGAATTAAATTAAAATTTCATCAGAAAAGTTTAGTCCATCATTTTTAGGGAAAGTAAATACATCTTATCAGGGGCAGGAGAAACGACATGTTCTTTTCAATTGATATGGAAATCTTACTTAAGTTAGGGATATCCGCTTTTTTGGGTCTGGTGATCGGGCTTGAAAGGGAGATTAAACGGAAACCGGTTGGTCTTAAAACAAGCCTAGTTATATCGATTGTCAGCTGTCTTTTGACAATTGTGTCAAGTGAGTCGGCTTATATGTTCCCCGGGGATGAAGATGTGAATATCACAATGGACCCTCTTCGTTTGGCAGCCCAAATCGTATCGGGTATCGGCTTCCTCGGTGCCGGTGTTATTTTACGAAGAGGGAATGACACAATATCGGGTCTGACTACAGCTGCAATGATCTGGGGTGCAGCTGGTATTGGAATCACAGTTGGAGCCGGATTTTACTGGGAAGCCATTGCAGGTGTTGCTCTACTTATTGTGAGTGTGGAATTCATACCGTTTCTGATGACTTTCATAGGTCCAAGGCAATTAAGGGAAAAAGAGATCCGTCTGCAGTTCAATGTCAATGGCCGGGAAAGCATTGCAAATATCATTACCAGGATTAAAGGGGAAAAAATTGCATTGAAAAACGTTCGCATCAAGGATCTGGAGGAAGGCAACCAGCTAGTACAATTGATTGTCACTGTGGACTTCCGCAGAAAGACGACGGATGTGTATGAAACCGTGTCTGAAATCGAAGGGATTAACCGGGTAGAAATCGAAGGCTTATAGGAAAAGCCGCTCAATTGCGGCTTTTTTAGTTCACTTATAAATTTTATCTTGCATGTCCGGCAAGATGATTATATAATCTTTCTTGTACCTTATCTATTTAGATATGGGGGATTAGCTCAGCTGGGAGAGCGCAACGCTGGCAGCGTTGAGGTCAGGGGTTCGAGCCCCCTATTCTCCATCAACAAAAACCCTTGCCCTGCAAGGGTTTTTTACTTTTGAAATCTCATAATTCCTAAAATTGTTATTAACTGGTCACGATATTGGTCACAAAACCGGTTATTTGTAAATACTTTTGATTGGTATTACCCGGATTGACAGTCATTCAAAAAAAATTTCTGAAAACCAGGAAAAAGAGTCTCTAAATGATTATTAATACGCAAAAACAGAACAACCCCAAATTATAAATATTGGGGTTGTTCGTTTTTAGATTGGGAAGCATCATCTAGGTAATGATGTTCAATATTTAATTTTTGATAAATATTTTTCATTATTTCTTTATCATCAAAAAATAACATTCCATATTTAGATGATGCCGATTTCACTTTTTTAATCACATAGTTTGAATAAGAACACCCTTTAAACTCTGCTTGAATGTCAATATTATTGGATTTCTCCATTTCATGTGTAAACCAAAGCCTCTCTTTTATTGCATATTGCTGTTGACCATAGAGAAGAATCCGCATCTTTTTGCAACAATAATCAAATGTTTCTTTGTTTAAACCAACCAAACCAATTTCGTTCTCCTCTTTTTTCACTGAACTTTCTTCAGTGGATTCAAGGATGGAAGTAAATACAGATGGGTTCTGCCTAAGGTTTTTATATGCCTCATTTATATCCTCACCATTAAAATTTGTAATCATATACTTAACTAAAAAACCAGCTGTTCCATATTGAGAAATTTCTATTGCCTTCACTAATGATTGTAAAAGAATTATTAGTGCATTATTTTTCATGTTTATTTTGTTTTGGGCGGTAATCGCTCTGTACATAGGATTTAACGGTGGCTTTGCCTGTTCGTCCCCATCAATAATATGCTCTTTAAAGTCGTAGACAACTGTAGTCAGTAATCCTAAATTACCCTTTATTATTAATTTTTGAAAAAGGTTTTTATAGATGATTAACGTACTTTCTACTGGTAAATTTCTCAACCCACCCAAAAAGTGATTAAATTGTCGTTCGTTTGAAGTATCAAGCGAATCTAAAAATTCATTCAGACTTAACGTAAAATGCTGTTTAAGACTACCTTCACCGGCTAAAAACATTGAAAAATAAAGGTCTGTTAGTTTCTTCCCTTTATTGAAGTGATTGTTCTTGTAAGTGTGTAAGGTTAAGGATAATGTATTCCTCAGCAAAGAATTATAAATACCTAAGAACTGTTCCTTGTCCCTTTTCAATAAATAACTGGATACATTATCGATTCCGAATATATTGTTAGGTTCTTTTAATTTATCAATCACCCTAGAAAATGACTCTATATTTCCATCAAAATCTTTGTTCATATTATTATCTGCAATAAACTTAAGGTATTGAAAAATACTTTCTATATTATGATGCATAGATTTATATCGCTCATTTAGGAGTACATCAAATCTTTTTGTACGATAGAAAGAAGTTAATACATCTATGTATTCGCTTACCTGCCGAATGGAACTCCTTAACATTTTATCGGTATTCATCGAAGAAAATAGATACTTTATTAATTCAATTACAAATATGATGGCGATTCCGATGCCAAAAGCCCATATAGCAAATTTAAATACCAGAACTTTAGTACCATGTAAAGGGTGGAAATTTGCATAATCCTCCTGCTGCATAATAGATTCGATATT
This sequence comes from Mesobacillus subterraneus, assembly GCF_020524355.2. Classification (NCBI taxonomy): domain Bacteria; kingdom Bacillati; phylum Bacillota; class Bacilli; order Caryophanales; family Bacillaceae; genus Mesobacillus; species Mesobacillus subterraneus. The sequence continues at coordinate 578,020 of NZ_CP129019.1, read as the reverse complement.
AGAGATAAGAGTATGCCCCGTAATCATTGTAAAAACAAGAATAATTATAGCCATTACCATTAAGCCATTTTTCTTTGTTTCATTATAAAGCGAAGGAGAAATAGATTTTTGTTCCCTATGAGTAAAAACATACATAGCAGATAAAATTGATAGTAAAGTCACTAATAAATTCGTGGTTGTTGAAATAATGTACTTTATTGTTACATCACCAAACCCCGCAAAGCCGGAAGGTGCAAATATACTTTTTACTACATTGAAAGTCCATTCAGGAGCTGGTTTAGTGAATGGTGGCATTAGAAAGTAGATAAAAATAAATAATAAATAAATTGCAAATAGAGTTAGATGTATATTATCTGATATCCTTTGCTTTAATTCCGACTTAAAGTAGAGATGGGTTGTAGATATAAATCTTCTTAAGCTGAGTTTAACCTCCCTAATATTCTCTACAGAAAAAAGCTTTTTCATTTCCAAATTCTCTATTTGTTTTTTTATTTTATTTAAGAACTGAAGCATTATGAAATTCCCCTTTAAAATAAGAAAGAGACGAGGAACCCCCCGTCTTTCCTGTTTTTATCACTATGCCTTCTGTGCCAATTGCGAGAAAAATTGTAGTAATTTTCTTTTATCAATGACGGCATTTTTGGGTGTCACTATCCAAGGTTCTTCTTGATGAGTAAGTTCTTCTAGATACTTACCATCAAATTGCCCGTAGGTGTCCCAAACCGTATTAATTATGTCAAGTTGTCTTTGTTTGATAATAGGCTTTCCCTTACTGTTTTTATTTTCAAAGTGTTCTTTCGGTATTGTTAAATACCTATGATGTTTATATTTAAAGTAAATATCCGGATTCACTGGTCCATGTTCCCAAGCCTCTAGGTTTTCAGTGAATAAGGGTTCACCCTTATTAAAAGCCATGTGCCAACCTTGGCAATAATATAATAATTTTTGGAGTTTCAGCGGAGTAATTGACCATTCGGTTCCTGGGTTGCTAACGCTTAATAAATATGAAGCAACATGCTCGACTTTTGGCATATTTCCTCCTCCTCCCTTTAATTCCATTTTATATTATAAAATTGAAATTGTCACCTGTGATTAATCAGTTTTGAAAAAGAAACGGAAACATACGTTTCCATTTCTTTCTTAATGTAATTTCTTAATTTTCTACGACTTATTTTTGAATAACATATTATCCAGGACATCAATTGTTTCCTTTTGCATAGATGGAAGAAGATGAGAATAAAATTGAAGCAAAATTTTTACGTTTGAATGTCCCAGCCTCTCCTGAACAAGCTTTGGACTAATTCCTTTTTTCATTAAAAGAGTAGCATGAGTATGACGTAATGAATGATAAGAAATTCTTTTCAAATCAGCTTTATGTGAAATATTATATAATGTTCTTAATAAATTCCTTGGATTTATCGGTTTTCCTAATGAAGTACATATGACCAAATTATTATCGACATAGTCAGCTCCACTTTTTTTCTTATCATTTTGAATTTCCTCAAACTTTTTCATAAGTTCATCCATTACATATTGAGGCATTTCCACTACTCTTCTAGAAGATTTAGTTTTCACTTTATTTCCAATTCTTTTACCGTCATGACTCAGAGTTTCTGTTATAAAGACACTATTATCTTTGAATGAAACATTATTCCACCTTAACCCTAGACTTTCACTTTGTCTTAATCCTCCTGTTGCAGCTAGTAGAAATGCAAGGTAGTAACTACTACTTTTTGCTTCGTCTAGGAGTAACCGGAGTTCTTCTTCTTCAAGGACAGTAATTTCCTTTTTCCTCTCATCTTTAGGTCTTTTTAAAGATTTAGCAGGATTTTCATCTGGTTTAATAAGCTTCCATTCTACTGCATCTCGAAAGGATTGCTTAATAACATTATAAATATCGATTTGACTTTTTAATGCAAGTGGTTCCACTTCTTCATCTTTACTCTCTTGCCTTGCTGCATTAAGAGGATACAAATTACTCATGAACCGTTCTAGGTGAAGAGGTTTAATTTTATTTATTTTTATATTTCCCAGCTCTGGAATTATCCTTTTTTCCACAATTAACTTATACTTGTCATAAGTTACTTTGGAAAGTTGTCTCTTTTTTGACATTAACCAGTCAGTCCTTATGAATTCACCGTAATTATTATTTGATGGTTCTAAATAGATTCCTTTGTTAACTTCTGATATAAAGTCTGCAAGTGCCTTTTCTGCTTCACTCTTGGAACTAAAGCCCCTTTTTTTCTTTTGTCTCCTTTTCCCATCAGCGCCGGGAATATCAACTACAAAATAATAATTTTTACTTTTGCTACTTTTGTCTTTTTTAACTGACCCTTTCATTATAGAATCCCCCTACATTTTATTATTCATATCCAATCATTCGACTTAAGCAATACCTTCTAACCATTCTTGAAAAACCTTCTTGTAAATTAGTATTCTCTTTCCCACTCTTACAGTATGGAACTGACCTGAGTGGACTAATTCATAAGCCTTATCATTACAGATATTAAGATATTCCTTAATGTCTTTGACGTTTAATATGTCAGGGTATTCGTTTAGTGTCTTCACTTTGAATCCTCCATTTTCTTTTATATGTTTTATCATTAAATTGACTTTTTAGTTAGGAATTCCCAAACTTATAGACTACCTTTAAGCCAGCTTACGAATATCTCCTTAGAATAGAGGTTGCCTGTTCCGATTCGCATTTGAGTAAAAGATTGGGTTTTTACTAATTCATAGGTTTGTCTGAGTCCTATCCCCAAAATATGTTTGATTTGTTGAGGAGTTAGAGTATCAGAATAGTCATCTAGGTTTTTCATTGTTGTTCTCTCCTTGTTATTGTTGAATTTAAAATAACAATTTAAGAATTAAAAAACATAAGATTTTCGATTTTTTTTATCCTTTAATAATTTTTTCTACTTTGAAAAAAATTAAATTAAAAAATGGACCAATTCTATTTGAAAATCTGTTAAAATATCCATTTTTATAAGAGGGAATAAAAAAGAGTATGCATCAGCATACTCAAATAAATTAAAGTATTTAATGAAAATGTTCTAAAAGCTTTTAAAAAAGTCATCTATTGAATCGAATATGGCGCCGGATTGTATACTTCCTGATGAATTATTATTCTGTTCTTCTAATATAGCGCTTGGCAATTGTAAGCATTTATATTGGTATTTTCCATATTGAAGTCTGCCCTTATATTTTTTGTTTAACAATTTCTTTGTAATTAATCCTTTTAAAACTAACTGGTTGATATCTTCTCTTATGTTGATGTCATCTCTTATTGCACAGTTCTTGGCAATAGACTTAATTGATACCTCGGCAATCATACTTTCTCTATCAGACCTACTTAACAAATATGCATATATTAGTTTCTGCCGCGGTGTAATTTTATCTGTGCGTAAAACAGCATAGTGCATAAAAAAGAAGTTACCTCGCAAATTAAGGTCTTCATTATTAATGATATAGAACTTATTTCCTTGACCTATTTTTTCTACCAGTTCGGCTTCTTCCAACCGATTTACAACTACCTTAAAGGTTGGGCGTGATATGCCGAAAAGCTGGCTTAATTCCTTTAAATTTGCATATGAATGGTTCAAACCATTAATACAGATAGAACTAAGATAAATGTACGCCATTTTATCTGTCTTTTTTAAACTGTTGATTTGGAACATCCCTTTGTAAACCATGAAGAAGTCTTTGCTAAAAATACCTGGATAACTCATTTTAATTCCCCTTCTCTTGAAATTTAGTGAACAACCATTATTTATAAAGTTCTTTAAAGAATCCTTCATGAGTATGAAAAATTTGAAGGGAGGCTGATGTAATATTCAGCAGCAACTATGTAAAGACTGAAGGTCAGTTAAAGTAAAAACAGGTGGGGTGCTATGTTAAAAAGGAAGGGGTTATTATCTAAATATACAAGTAACAAAATACAAGTATTTAATATACATATCAAAATACGTTCACAAAAACGATTTTCCTTATTTTTGCCGCCGAATCAATTAAGAACATCTTATTAAGTTGGATTAATATCGAGTGTCTTTTTAAATTGTGAAAGAAAAATGTATTTATTCTATTTTTCAAACAAAACAATACGGAGTATAGTATGTTTAAATTAAGGGAGGAGGAAATCAATGAAAAGGGAAAAAATTCAACCACATTGCGTGGTATGTCTAAAACCATTTAAAAGGACAGACTTAGTACATACTGCCACTTTCGATTTGCAAATTCAACATGCCAATTGTTTTATGTTTAAAAGAGAATTTATAAATGATAGTGGCACATACGAAGAAGTTGTTAATAAATATCCTAACTTTAAAAAATCGTTCATAGTATCTGATAAACCAGTTACAAACTTACCACTAGTTGCTGCCCATAAAATACGAGTTTAGATTATTAATAAATGACAGTGGGCATCAGCTTACTGTCATATTTTCTTTCCTCTTCTTTCATCCTATGTAACACTATCTCATAGTCCTCTAATAATTCAGTTTACTATTTCATATATGTTAAACCATAGAAGATGAATAACTTATTCTAGTTTTACCCCTTTTTTTAAATACCATTTATAATCTTAACAGTTGTAAGAAATCAATATATGGCAATACGCTAGGAGGAATATAGAGGCATGCGCCGTTTGAGCTAGATTTTATTGCATACGCAAAGAGTATGCGAGAGCAACATATTTTCACTTTTCCTCTAAGATAGCCATATTTTAATATTCTACATTAACCAACATAGTAGCTTGATAAAAACTATTCTCATCAAGCTACCAACTTACAACTTTGTTAATTGATTACTCTTTTATATAGATTATTGACTGCCAATCAATAATCTTTTCCAATACTTAATCATTCTCTCTTTTATGGGGCAGAACATTACCGCCAATAATGTGTCTGTCTATGTCATCGTGAAAACTCGTTGCCAGCGAGGTACCATAGATGATATCGGGTTCGCGACGTGCATGGAGACATGCCTGCGTCGTGGAAACGGGGGCTGTGGGGTTAAAAACCTGCTTCTACCCACTTAAAGTTTTTTGTGAAGTTCAAAAGGTATATGGGCGACTTAGACAAAATACGATTTTAACAATGTGAAATCGTGTGTTTCATTCCGAAAGTTGGTGTGTATCTTTAAGATACGAATCCACCTCGTACTGCACTAGAAATGGTGTGAGTATTGAGCCGCAAGGGGGAGCCTAGCTGTCAAAGATGGTTAATATTCAGTAATGGATAAGGTGAATAGCTCAACCCGGTAAAGGTCCATCAGCATGTTGATGGTTAAAGCACGCAGCGAGTTGTGTCGGCGATTGCAAAGCGGTAAGAAAATACAGAGAGGCAAGACCTGAGCGCGTTGAAGATATAGTGTAACCGAAGATTTAGTAGGTAGGGGTTTTCTATATTCTCCCCTGTGATTCGTCAAAGAATGGCACAAACTATATTGGAGCAACCTCCACTGTATTTTTGTTGTAGGTTTGGAACTAATAAGGCAGGTCCGAACGGCTAACTAATTTTTCTAGAATATATATGGAAGAATAGTTTAGTGCGAGGATTAGAGCTTTCCCGATTAGGTTCTATAAAATAGAGCGATTGATGTGTAATTAGCATCTACATAATTAAATTTGTGTTCCTGCGAGGGTAGTGGGAGTCGTAGAGCTAGTGACTGTGGCGGTCATACAAATAGCGAAACCAAAAGGGATTACCGTGTGTAGAAGAGAGAATGAAGGGATATAATGTTTTTTCTGTGGCAAGAGAAAACAATCTCTGGGCTTGGCAGCTCGTACTCATGATTTTTTTCCCATCGGGAGGTGGACTGTATATGAGTATTAAGTATAGATATGAATTAGATTCATGGCAGGCATTATTGCAACAATTAAATAACCTTGTTAGTAGTAAATGCAAATATTACTTTTGGCATTTAACATATCTTCCAGATAGCAAAAGAGATAAATGGGGTTCAATTGATTTGAAACTGATAGAGCGTTATCAAACAAATAAAACTCCAAAACAAAGATTGTCCATACGTAAAAAAGGCTATGCCAGATTTATGTATCTTAGATGGGAACATATTGTTTTCATTGTCCATACTGAAGGTCAAATTCCAGCAGGTGTGGAACAGGACAAATTCTATGATATTCGGAAGATACCAATTAATTTTGAATTAAGTGACTTGGTAGGCTTTCAAATTGAAAATTTGAAGGGAAAAACCAGCATAAAATTGAACAATAATACTTTTAATACAGTTAAAGAAGAGTTAAGAATGATTGCAAAATCTGGTGATATCCTAAAAATGAGGAATACCTTTCATAAGCTAAATGGGTTTCCTTCGTGGTCAGGAATCATTACACAAAAGAAAGTTTTGGCTGAATTTTTAACTAAAGAAGCAAAGAAGCATAATGTAAACTCCAGAAATTTTAGTTATTCCAGTCTCTTTATTAGAATGCAACGTAAGGCTGTGAAAACTTGGAGATGAAAATTGTAGTAATTAAAATCAATTAGGGAGAGATTTATTAGTCAGGTATTCTACTACACCTCTCCCTTGTATTTTTATTATTATTAAAATGTAATCACTTAGCAAGTGGTTCCGAGAGGTAATTAAATCTTTATAAACAGTTATTTCATCAACTACCACCGCAAGTAAAAAAACATCTATCCTCCTACACAATTAGGAAACCCCTTTTACGAACCGTATTGTAATTTGATAATTCCGAAAATAAAAACATTAAGGAAACTAGAAAAAAAAACTGAATCCTAAGTTTTTTGATTACTTTTTTGCTAATTTGAGAATACGAAATATCAATAAGCACTTATCAAAATTTATTAAAAGAGAGGAACTAAAGATTATGTTGACAACATCTGTAATTAAGGCCAACCAATAAAGAGATTAAGCAAGGAGAACTTATTCACATTAGTAAACATAATACTTTCTATGCAAAAAAGGAAGACCACATAACAATCCCAAAAGAAAAAATTAGTGATATCATATTGAAAATTTAGGAGGAATTTTTCATGCACTTTGTTAATGAAATGCACAAAGGAAATTATGATTATTTAATGGGGAAATATCACTTAGCACCTGGCGAGGATGCTCAATATGAATCCACTATTTATGTTGCTGCATACCCTGATATTTACAAGGCAATTAATCTAACAAAACTCTCAACGATGTTACATATGTCCCCATTGTATACTCTTACAGAATGGAATGATTACGAAGAAAAACATGTCTTTATAGCTCCGGAACTTACAGGCGCGACTCGTAGAATGTGTCAACTAGCCCTGTCTCTTTATAATGGTTTTCCGGTATCTTTAGATGATGTTTTTGGCTCGGTTAGTAGTCCAGAAATAATAAGGGTTCTATTCCAGGCAATGAAAATCCGGTTAAAAATCTGTGGTAATATCGAATGTTAGCTTGTGAAACCTAAGCTATTCATTAGGATGCAGGAAATAACCCGTAAAATTTTGGAGAGAATAAAAAATAACAATTAAATTATAAGAGCGAGTATGAAATAAATTCACACTCGCTCTTTCGCTTATATATTCCAAGGCTCAACATGCCGGTATAGAGTTGGCGGCAATCCAATCAATTTTACATCTAATTTTAGTGAACTCTCCACTGTGGTGCTCGCACTGTGAATCCTTGCAGAGATTGTCCAACCCTCGTCACAAACTATAATAATAGTATTATCCGAGTTTTCTTTAAAGTGAATTTCATAAATTCGACTAGGTAATCTTAATAATGGCATTCTAAGTTGTGGGTTTCTACCAATTGCTCTCATATTTAAAGTACCATATAAATTAAAACCTTGAAGTTCTGTGGTTCTACTTCTTGTGTTTACAATTGCTTTATAAAAATCATTTCTCCCTAAAAGATAACTTAATAACCTTCTAGGAATTTCTCCTGGATACATAGTGTCTAAGCGTCTTAATTCACTAATTAACGCTTCTAAGATTGGAATGTAATATCTCTCAGCTTTGTCAGTTAAATCTCTCCACTTAACTCCCTCTGCTCTTAGTAACTGAAGTTCTTCAAAAATTGGTCTTATTTCATTGAAATATGAGTCAGTTGATTGATAACCAAACCACGAACGTCCGATATCAATTGTAGGAGACAATCTAGAATGTTTTAACGCAGTGTGGTTATTTTTGCATGAAATACCTATCTCCCAGTCATCTGCACTTCTAATTGCCAAAACATCGCGAACATCACCAGCTTGTCCGGCAGCATCTTGTTGCAATGTGAGTTGTAAAGGATTAGCTCCTAAGTGTAGACGGGGTTCTAATCGCAGAAGTATGTCAATACCCGCATCTGCTGCTAAATCCATTTGTTCTCTACTCGCTTCTTCAAATGAGAGGTATGCTGTTCTAGCAGTAGCCAATGGGTTAGATTCGACAATTAAAATTTCATTTTCAGCATTCAATTTACTCTCAAGAGATTTAAGAAATGCGTATTCTAACGCTTTTCCGTTTCTTGTTTGGGTCGTCATTAAACCACTACCTTTGTATGCTTGTTACTCACCTTTAATGCATCTATTAATGTACTGTATAGTTCCCTAGCAATAACTTCCGCAAGTTTAGGAGGAACAGCATTTCCAATTTGTTTATATTTGCTCACTAAATCTCCTACAAACTCCATTCCTTCTGGAAAAGTTTGAATTGCTGCTGCTTCCTGCCAACTAAATCTCCTTGTAACTCCTTCGCCAAACTCCCATAAATCTTTATCAAGCTTTATCATATCGGGCGAACTTGGATGTAAAGTGACCTGTTTGGCCATAGCAGGAATAGTATAGCTAACCTCATCCCAATTACGTTTACGATTTCTGCTCATATATCTAGGAGAGTAAGGAGCTTGACATACATCATTAGGGTTCGGTTCTGGCATATTTCCTATGACATCGTATAGGTCTCTTCTTCCGGTAGGCTCAGGGAAGGTAAATCCTTTATCAATATCTTTTCTAATACCAATTAAAATTACACGCCACCTATCTTGTGGCACACCATAGTCTGCTGCGTTCAATAACTGGTAATAAAGGTTATACCCTTTTGAACTAAAGTCCTCTACAATGGCATTCATGATATCGCCATTTCCAAGCGTCAATAAACCTTTTACGTTTTCTCCAATAAAAGCATATGGTTGTTTAGCTTCTATTACTCTTGAAAGTTCTTTATATAGTTCGTTCCTCACATCAAGAACCTTTCTGGGACCAGCAGCCGAGAATCCCTGGCAAGGAAACCCCCCAGTAACGATATCTACATCGGGTATATCATCTGCATCAATCTTTTTGATGTTACCACAAACTACCTCGGCATCTGACCAAGAGGCAAAAGTTTGACAAGCATCTTTATCTATATCATTCGCATAAATAGTTTCGAAACCCTCTGATTGGTCTAAGCCTTTGTCTAGTCCACCGGCACCTGCAAATAATGATGCAACTTTAAACTTTTTACCCTGTTCCATGCGTTTCACCTCATAGCTGTTAATACTATTATTTATTATACTTTTATTTGACATTATATCCAACTCCAAATCTATCTATTTTTAACAGGGAATATATGTTCTATTTGGAGTATAAACTAATATTACTTTTAAATAAAAGGAATTACTCCAACAAATGAGATATTTTATAAAAAAACAAAAGAACCTAGGTACCTAGGCTCTTTTGGGCTGCTGTTTGTTTGGTTGATTTTTTAAGGTCGTTAATATTTGCTTTTTCTCCACCTTAAATTCTTCCACAAATGCTAGGTCAACGTCATATTCAACATGTGGGATACCACCTATTTCTGGATACTTTGGAAAACCCTTTTTTACTTCATAAAAGTTTTCCTTTTCTATTTCCAAGCGTATAGGGTTATCAAAGCCTCCCATCGGATACCCATAAGAAAACAATTTTTCATGAAATTTTTCCAAAATAAGAGAATCCTTTGGCATCTTCGAAGCTAAACGCTCTACGACTTCAATTACTGTTTCTCCATTCACTTCAGATGGATTTATTTTTATAATATGAAGGTATAGGTTCCGTTGATTATTCGTGGAAAGCTGCTTATTTCCATGAATTCGAATTAAGCTATTACTTGTTACCTTCGTTTCAATATTACAAGTCGAGAACTGAAAGTCTTGAACATTTTTTAATGGACCTACCCAAGCAGAAATAATTTCAGGGAGCCATAATTTGTCATTCAGCCTTTCAATAGTAATTAACTCGCCGTATAGCCCTTTTTGTTTAGCTACAGAAAAATTCTTATCCCCATGTTTTAAGAAGAATTCCTGCCACAGGGAAATTCTTCTTATTGCAGTACCTACCATTTTTTTTTCTTCATTTATATCTTCTAAAATGCTTTTTAAGTCTTCTGTTATTCTTAGGAAAAATGAAAAATTATTTTCTTCTCTACAAGTAATTGTTAAGGCGTATCTTGCTCCCTTAATAAATGGTATAGTTTTCCAACCTAACTGAAAACCTTTGCACTTAGGAAGAACTACATCTGGTTTTGAAGATTCAACGAGCTCAACTGCAAAATGGCATTCTTTTGTTACCCTATTATAAAAAACATAAAAATGGTGTTTTTTTGACTTCACCTTTTTCCAGATGATTGCTTCTGTAGTTGGAAGTTTAGCATCTAATTCATGCATTTTTTCCCATAAGCTTCTCATACTACATTTCCGCCTAGCACATTTTTTAAATAATAAACAAGATTTGCCATTGTTTTTCGATTTTCATATTTGTCGCATTCGGGAAGCATAATATGAAATCCGATAGGAGCAATTTTAAGTTTATCTTCACTCTTCAGTTTAAGAGTATTATTAATATGGTCAGGACAAAAGGTATATATTATTATTGAACCATGTTCACCACGTATCGGCCGTACCTTTTTTTCGGTTATAGAGTTATCATTTGGATATATTTCATCATAACGATTCCTCTGTTCCTCAGTTAGCCCTAATTTTAAATGTGTGCCTGATATTGTACGTCCACCATTAATTACAGCATAATTTGAATCATCTTCTACAAAGCTGGCACTTCGTTTAACGGCAGACACATTATACGGACCTATTTGAAGGTCGTTTTCCCCTTTAGTCCGCTTGGTCTTAACTAACACAACATCAAAATACTTTAGATGATTAAATTTCCGGTTAACCTCCTCTATATAGTCCCTCAATAACAGAGCTTCTCTAAACCTAGAGTATTTACTTATTTTCATTTGTAATAAGTAGTCTATTACCTTAGATGATTCAACGTTACGCCAACTAATCTCATTCTCATTATATGGAGTACCTAATGAGCTAATAAAATTTGCCGTTACGTTTTGATTGTGTTCCGAAACCTTATCATCAAGTTTAAAAGAGGCCATATCTGAGGCGAATCCTGAAAAAGAACTTTCTACTGCCTCATACCTTCGCATCTTCTTTTTAGATGTAGGTTTTAAATAACCTTGAAGCATATCTTCTATATAGAAACCAAAGTCTTTCGGCGTTTCCCCTTTCTTTTCCATCTGCTTAAATTGTGTAATAAGTTGAAAAACAACTTGAGCAGACATTCTTAGAATCAGTTGAATCTCCTTATTTGCATATACTCTTACTAAATCTCTATATCCATCTCGATATCCGTAAAATCGACCACATTGTAGAACCGTATCTACTTGGAGAGAATTCCTACCATAATAACTGGAAGTTAGCCCTTCAATAGTAACACCTCTTGAAAGGGTAGCCCCCCCTACACAAATTACTTTTAGAGGTCTTCCATTCTCCTTTTCAAAACCATGATAATCTAAAAAATCTGCATCCTTATCACTGTTAATTTTGTATACCCCTTCTAGTTCTTTAAGAAATTCAGCAATCTCTAACTTTATTTCATTAAAATGAAAATCCATATCATATACTACTGTCGTACCAAATTTATTTGAGTCTATTTCTTCCATTTCTTTTGAGGTTCCAATAAAATCTTCTAGCCATAATTTTTCAATTTCTTCCCAAAAATCATTTTCTTTTCCCTTACTGAATACGCTATTCTTTACTTCATCTAGGTATTTTTCAACTGCAAGTTTCACATCAGTATGAGAAGACATACTTGTGGATATATGAATCAACATAGAACAGTGTTGGTGTCCATATCCTCGCAGCCGTCGGATTGCGCCAGATAAGAGAAAAGTATTTATAGCCACTTTTAAAGACGGATTAATACCGTATTCTGGATAGTTCCAATCATGAATTGTTTTCCCATTAAACGAATCCAATTCATCTGTTTTTCGCATTAGTGGCATTCGCTTAATAACAGACCCATTATAATCGATTCCATGAAATTCAAAAGGACCGATATAATTGATAGGAGGCTGCATTAAGAATATAAAATCCTTTGGAAATAAATCATCTCCTTCAGTAGGGTCTAGAAAAATATTAGCGAATGGTGTTGCGGTATAGCCCACGAGCGCGTTTTTTCTAAAAAGACCCAATATTTTTCTTATTTCCCTGTTAATTGCACTTGGTTTTTCAGTTTTTTCCCCTGTATTTGAGCAGTGGTCGGCCTCATCGTCCACTATAAGCAACGATTGGTCAATTATTTTATTTACGCCGGACTTAAATATTGGTAAACCTTTTAACCATGTATAGAGTGCAGTTAAACCTTCAACGTTCTTTTTTACAACAAAAATAATTTGCTTATTCCCATTGTAAGGAGGTAAATGACGCATCCGTTCTCTTCCAACATCTCCATTTAAATCTTTTGTACCATGTGGTTCCTTCTTATCTCTTTTTGTCAGAGGCTCTACTAATGAAGCGTTTTCCAGTTTTTCACCGATTCCAATCCTTCTGCCTGTCAATGTATCAATACCTATTACGTCAAATTCCATCCTCTTTTGTGCCTGGTTCCGTAAAATAACTGGTATACCAGCTAAAATAATGATTATGTCATAACCCAAATCAAGTGCCTTGTTTATTAAAGCAGCATAATTTCGAGTTTTCCCAGACTGGACAAAGCCACAAACTAGTCCACGAATAGTAAACTCTACTTCTTCACTTGGAATTGGTAGGTTGAGTAGGATTTTATCAGTATCATTATCCAAGTTCTTTATTACATTTTCCTTTACATGATAGTTTTCAATCATATGCCTACAATAGGCATTCCATTGATTCCAAAAAGAGGTATTTAACTTCATTTCCTCCAACCTCTTCGTTTTCTCTTCAATTGTCTCTTTGTTATCATTGGTCAATATTATTCCTTCGTTAGTTGTAACAAATTTTATGTCCAAGGCATATTCCATCAGTTGTTTTACCATAAATGGAAATTCCTTAAGATATTCATCAATACTTAGTTTTTTTATAGTGCAATGTGATGTTATTACATCATTTATTATTTGAAGAGCTTCTTCTTCAGTAATTGAGTCTTCATACTCTTTTAAATACAAAGTAAGAAGTGTTTTTAACCTAGATAGTTCCGTATTTATCGTCTTCATTTTTAGAGCTCCTTTTTTACAAATTATTTAATTTACGATTTCTCCATTCGCTCGGCCTTGAATCTTCATGCCATTTTATTAAAGGTCGAGATTATATTTAGGTGTTTGAGTTATTGCATAAATTTATGTATTGCAATAATTGGTAATTATGGAATTTGGGTAATCTAGTTGCTCTAAAAACAGAAAAAGATGCCCCTTAAAAACAGGAGCATCCTTTTCTGTTTATTTAGTTACTACGTAGTCAGAATGGGCATCTTCAACATTTTGCACAAATGTTTCTTCCCATTCTGCAGCATCTTCATATTCACCCAATTTTACTACATGTCCTCGAATAGCCTCTTCCAAACCATTCTCGTCCATATTAATGAATTTTTTCCCCATCGCTTTATGCTCTTTTAACCATTCTTGAAAAACCTGGTCTACAGTTTGGCTATCTGTGAGATGACCATACCGGCGATTTTCTAAAATATTCTTAACTCTTTCTTCAAATGTCATAATTTAGCCTCCTTGTTTTTGACTTATTTATTTTACCAATAATATCTAGCGAATAAAATATATTAATTGAATATTTTAACTTTTACCTTCTCACTAATAAATAACAGTTTCCGGCTCCTTATAAATCTTTGTTATATCAATAATTAAGGTTTGTGAATTTAATTATTAGGAGTCACCATTAAGAATTAAAAATTAATTTGCTTGGTCACAATATTGGTCACAGTTTAAAAAGTAACATTCCGTAATAGAGGACAAAATATTAACTAAAATATAATAAGAACGCCTATTAAAACACTCCCTACGGAACCAAATTGTAAAGTAGGAAAAGCTTATCTCAACGCTGGCAGCGTTGAGGTCAGGGGTTCGAGCCCCCTATTCTCCACTAACAAAAAAGCTGCAAAACCAATTGGTTTTGCAGCTTTTTTCGTTATGAATTACGTTTTTGATAATAAACTAACGTTTCATATGCCCTTAATTTACCGTGTTCTACTTCTTTATAATTCTGTACAATCAATTCTGCTTGTGCCATTTCAGTTAAAAAGATTTCTTCCTCAATAAACATTTCCTCGCTGCTAAAGTTACATAACACCACAACCTTTTCATTCTCACTTCTTCGCTCATATGCAAAAATCTTTGGATGATCCTCTAATAATAGATTGAAGTCACCGGTTGTGATGACATCTAATTTCTTTCTAAGAGAGATTAAATGTTTATAGTGATAAAAAATAGACTCTTTATCTGCTAAAGCGGCTTCTACATTAATTTCTTTATAGCGTGGATTTACTTTGATCCATGGAGTTCCTTTCGTGAAGCCGCTATGAATTTGTTCGTTCCACTGCATAGGAGTCCGGGCGTTGTCCCTGCCTTTTACATAAATCGAGTTCATGATATCTTCTGTTGGAACTCCAAGAGAACGTTTTTCTCTGAACATATTTAATGTCTCGACGTCTTGATATTGTTCGATCGATTCAAACTTCACATTTGTCATTCCGATCTCTTCACCTTGATAAATATAAGGTGTCCCCTGCATCATGTGAAGGCAAGTCGCAAGCATTTTGGCAGATTCCACTCGGTACTCCTGGTCATCACCAAACCGGGAAACAATCCTTGGCTGGTCATGGTTATTCCAATACAAGCTATTCCAACCTGTGCCATGCAATTCAGTCTGCCATTTTGTCAGATTCTCCTTTAAATCAACCAAGTTCAAAGGTTTGAGATCCCATTTTTCAGTAGGACCACTATCTAAGCCCATGTGTTCAAAGGTGAAAATCATGTTAATTTCCTTATTTTCAGGATTTGTGTACATCACCGCATCTGCAGTACTCGCTCCCGGCATCTCCCCAACAGCCAAAATATCGTATTGAGATAGAACTTTTTCATTCATCTCTCTTAAGTATTCATGTATCTTTGGTCCGTTTACGAAGTATGGACCTCCATCTCCATATATGGCACCTTCTTTAACCTCCCCATTTGGAAGATCAGGGACCTTAGAAATAAAGTTAATGACGTCCATACGAAAACCGTCTATGCCTTTATCAAGCCAAAATTTCATCATGGTGTAAATTTCATTTCTTAGAGCTGGATTTTCCCAGTTCAAGTCAGGCTGTTTTTTTGAAAAAAAGATGCAGATAATATTCATTTGTATTTTCGTCATAATCCCAGGCCGGCCCACTAAAAATCGATCCCCAATTGTTCGGCTCTTTTCCGTTTTTTCCTGGCTTCCAAACATAATAGTCTCGATACGGATTATCCGGGCCTTTCTTCGATTCTACAAACCAGGAGTGTTCGTCAGAAGTATGATTCACTACTAAATCCATGATGATTTTCAGTCCTCGCTGATGAGCAGCATCAAGAAGATGATCCAAATCCTCCATCGTTCCAAATTCCTTCATTATTTGGTAGTAATCCCTTATGTCATAACCGTTATCGTCATTTGGAGAGTCATAGATAGGACTTAGCCAGATCACATCCACGCCAAGCTCCTTTAAGTAATCCAACTTTTGGATAATCCCCTGCAAATCCCCAATACCATCCCCATTGGAATCATAAAAACTTCTAGGATAGATTTGATATACAATACTTTTTTTCCACCATTGTTGGTCATTCTTTACCTTTTCCACTACAGTATCTCGATTTTCCATTTCTCCGGCTCCCTTACTTCAGATAAATTCTCAACCCTAACGTCTCCCGAGTAGCCATAAACCTTCATCCCTTTTACTTGGCTTTTCCATTGCTTATCTCCACTTATATTTACATTAACTCTCAGATAACCGTCATTCATATCAGTTTGGAAATTCGTGATGGAATAATGACCATCTTTATAGCCATGGGAACTTCCATCATCTTCATACAAACTGAACTTCCCATTATCACCACCATAAACTTCAATCTCAAGGATTTGATTTTCAGTTGTATTTTGAACCTCTGACCCCATAGGAAGAATAGTTCCTTCTTTTATAAAGATTGGGAGCTTATCTAATGCGGCCTCTATTAAGACATACTTTCCACCTTGATAGGATTCTTTAGTCCAGTAATCATACCAAACTCCCTCAGGAAGATAGATGGACCGATGGGTGGTACCCGGACGTAAAATAGGCGCGATCATGACATTGCTCCCCAATAGGAACTGATCGCTGATATTAAATGTATTTTCATCCTCTGGATATTCCATCACAAGAGGACGAACGATTGGAACTCCCGTTTGAGATGACTCATGGAAAAGGGAATATAGATAAGGGAGCCACTTATATCTCAGCTTGATGTATTTTTTTACTATTTCAGTTGTGTCTTCACCAAAAACCCATGGCTCCTGGCGGATACTGTCCTGTACACTATGATTTCTGAAATAAGGCATGAAAGCCCCGACCTGTGTCCACCTAATCAACAATTCGGGTGTACAGTCAGAAGAGAAACCGCCAACATCCGCTCCAGTAAAAGCAACCCCTGATATGCCAAGATTCATAATCATTGGCAGTGACATTTCAAGATGCTCCCAGTGGCTTCGGTTATCTCCCGTCCAGACGGTGGCATATCTTTGGATACCCGCATAACCAGCACGGGTCAAAACGAAAGGACGTTTATCGGGGAGTAGCCCTGAAAGTCCTTCGGCAGTTGCTTTGCTCATATAGAGTCCGTAGGTGTTGTGCATCTCCAAATGCGGTTTCAGTTCTCCATCCACATCATGCATCACATCGAGATCCATGGTCTTGCTTTCATTGAAGACAGACGGTTCATTCATATCATTCCAAATTCCTTCAATGCCGAGATCGGTATAGAATTTGTGCAAACTTCCCCACCAATTCCTTACCTCAGAATTCATAAAGTCAGGAAATGCACTCGTTCCAGGCCAGACATCCCCATAATAAATCTGTCCATCAAGATACTTACAAAACAAGCCCTTGTTTACCCCTTCTGCGTACACAGGATACTGAACATCCTTTTTAACTCCTGGATCTACAATTGGCACAACCTTAATCCCGCTATTTAATAAGGTAGAGATCAGATTTTCAGGTTGCGGAAAATGATCCTTATCAAAGGTAAATACTCGATATTCCCTCATATAATGGATATCGAAAAATATACAATCCAGCGGGATGCCTTCTTGTTTGAACCGATTAGCGACTTCCAGGACCTCTTCTTCTGATCGATAGCTATAGCGGGACTGATGATATCCAATCGCCCATTTGGGAGGCAGACTCATCTTTCCTGTCAGCTCGGTATAAAGGGTAGTGATTTCCTTTAAGTTCTCACCAGCAAAAACGTAGAAGTCGAGTTGCCCACCATTGGCACTCATCCTGTATTTATTTGAGTAGGTCTGGGTATCAAATTCGGTTTTAAATGTATTATCAAAGAAAAGTCCATAAGATCTCTGCTTGTTATGTACAGCAAAATATGGGATGGATTGATACAGCTCGACCGTGTCCTTATTGTGCGGTGCATAAACGTCCGTATTCCACATCGACAGTTTCGAACCTCTCTTATTGAGGAATCCAGTCTTTTCCCCAAATCCGTAAAAGACATCATCAGTCTCCATCAGTGCATCAAAAAAGACTTCTCCACTGTTTTTATAAAAAGCTGACGGACTCCCCGATTGGAATATTGTTCCTTGGTCATTCGATATCTTTATTGTGAAAGGTACTTTGGTCACCTCAACTTTTACCGAATCACAGGTAATCATTAATAGGTCATTCGTTTCCTGAAACGATGCCTCATGAGGAACTTGCTTAAGTGAAACAGCAATGCTCGATGCCGAGTCTACTTTTCCAAATGGATTTATGATGATTCTAGGAATCTTTTTTTCTGCAAAATAAATCAAAAACTCACCATGCTCATTAGTGCCTGTTAGCATATGATCTTTCCACGCGAAAGATTTGACTGACCCGACATGTAATTTAGGCTCGCCTTCGATCTTTTCCTGGGTTGGAAGGATAGCAAAACTAGTTGTATCTAACACATTCATACCTCCATGAACTCAAGCTTTTTTCTTTCCATTTATAAAAACAGCTTTTCCTTCAGAGTTAGCTTCATCAGGAAGATAAACATCAAATTCTTCTGCTGGTCCACTTACTGAAATCTTCCATCTATCCGATTCTTCTATGACGTCAACAACCCATTGATTATTCAGGTGGTCATTGATTCTTTCGGATAATCCATCCTTTAAATAAATCCTTAATAATGGTCTGACATAACTTGTAATATCATTGGAAACCCAAGAACCTAACTGAAGCGTTTGATCCACATTTGTTAAAATTACAGCCCCTTCTTTTACGTAAACAGGAATATGATCAAGTGGTGAATCAATCAATTCATAGGCAGGACCAATAATTCTTTTTCCGCTCCAGAAATCAAACCAAGTTCCTTCAGGGAAATAAACTTTTCTTGAAGTTGCACCTTCTTCTGTTACAGGAGCAACCAATAAAGAAGACCCAAAGTAATATTGGTCGAATACTCCTTCACCACGTTGATCTTCGGGGTTCTCCATAAATAAGGAGCGCATTAATGGAATTCCTGTTTCACTAGTTTTTCTTGCTTCGTTCCAAATGTAAGGGAGCAAGTTCATTCGGACATTGGCATAAAATCTATATCCCTCAATAGCAATTTTTTGATTGGTTCTCTCCGCAATATTCCATGGAGTGCGATCCTGATTAAACTCACCTTTGCTTTCAGCGTGATACTGCATGATTGGACAAAAGGCCGCCATGGCCGCAGATCTGACATACAATTCGGCCGTTGGAATATCACCATTGAATCCCGCTAAGTCCCAGCCCCAAAATGGAATTCCTGACATTCCAGAAGTGATACCTGCAGCCAAAGACCGCTTAAAGGCGTCAAAAGTCGATCTTTCATCCCCTGCCCAATGTGCCGGGAAGTTTTGAGCTCCCATATATCCGGCACGGCTAAAGGTCATTACATCTCCGCTTTTAAAGTCATTAGCAAATTGGTAGTACGCCTCTATATAATCATTTGGGTAAAAGTTGCGCATTTCGTCGCCGGTTTTCCCATCAGCAAACAGTAATTCGTCTCCGAACACGAACTCCCCACCATCTGTTTTGAAGCCATCCACTCCAATTTCAAGCAAATACTTCCGTTTGCTAAACCACCATTCTTTGGCTTCTTGATTTGAAAAATCCATCAACAGACTTTCCTTAAACCAGCCTTCAGGCATCCTGTATGGAGATTCGTCTTTCTTTTTGACAACATATCCATTTTCCAGCATGTATTTTTCATCAGCATCTTTTTGTGGATGCGTTTGCCTGTTCAAGTATTTTTTAATCGGAATCTGCCACAGAAGAACTTTCAACCCATTATCATGAAGGTATTCAAACAATCCCTTCGGATCAGTCCATCGTCCCCATTCAGGAAACTCCATTTCGTTGTAAGTATGACTTTCTCCGTTCCCCTTCACCTCATATTGGGCATCATTGAACATGTAATAAGTGGCTTCATCACTCCACTGTTCCAGAACTAGAACAGTTGCTGGTATTTGATATTCATTTGTTTTCTCAACTTCTGAACGGGTCAGACTGTCCCTGTCCCAGTTATTGCTCGACATCCAGGGTCCAAATGCCCAAACAGGTGGTAATACTGGTTTGCCAGTTTTCGAAGTAAAGGATTCAATCACTTCTTTTGGTGTTCCTAAGAATGCGGTAATCGAGGTGCTTTGTTGTTTTTCTGACATCCTTATCTTAATAGACATGGCATCCTTCAATGAGTGAGCGATGTCAAAATGGGTGTACCTGTTGGTATTAACCACCAAGCCATATCCCAGTGAACTGATGTAAAAAGGGACAGGCATATAAGTCCTTGTACCTTGGTCTCGATACTGATTATAAACATAGCAATCAATGATATTCCCGCGCTGCTCAACAGCGTTATATCTCTCACCGAATCCATAAAAGCTTTCGTTCAAAGGTGTATGGAAATTAAGCTTTAAATCCCTTATATGCCGATTCTTATCAGTCGTACATTCAATAAAGGAAAGGAAATCATGTGACTCTAAAAGTGTTTTGTTGGCATCTTTTATGCAAATAAAAAATGGATCTAACTTCAGGTCAACAGTAAATCCCTGGTTCATGGATTTTAGGGTAAGAGCTTCATATTCTTCCTGGAGGAATTCTTGATTAATATTTGAATCAATATTTATATAAAACTGATCTTCATTGAAGCCCAGATTGACCTGTAGCGAAAAACCTTCCTCATCTCTCGCTAACAAGACTACTTCACTCTCAGCCTTTTCAAAGAGGCGGAATTCATTCAGTACCCGTCGTTTTAGAGGTGTGATTGGAAACCCCTCTGATTGCACCTTAAGGCTCTCGCCTTTATAAGCAGAGAAATGATAACTGAATTCCTCTTCCTGGGTGAGGGGTTCGATAGTTCCAGTCCAAATGTAAACTTTTTTATCCTCAAGATATTTTCTCTTCAACTCTTTTGTCTTTACGGTTTCACAGCTAGCTGAGGTTAATGTTAATAAAACCGTATCTACTTCTCCTTCAGGCCATACCTGGCATGCTACTGTTATTGGCTCTTCGATTGTCGGATCATGTGGACTGCGTTCTGTAAGCTGTGGTTCGTAAATGTTATGATTGCCGTATGGTGTATGTACAATTTTGTACTCTTCTATTGGATCAACTTTATAGTGTTCTATCATTTCAATAATCACTTTACCAAGCTCTGATTCCTCGGTCGACTCTTTTCCAAGCTGGCTTTGTGCCAAGTTTAAATATGTATTCGCTTTTTCATAGTTGCCCTTTTCCAAAAAATATAATGATAATAGCGCGGTTGCTGAAGGAGATTCTTTCTTGCTTTCAATCGTTTTTAGTGCCCCTTTATTATTAACTAACTGTCTTTCGATTTGACCAACTGCTTCGACCACAATTAAGTCCTCTGGAGAAAACAATCCATATGGCATAACTGCTGTAAGCATATCCAATGAAATTTGCCGTTCATTCACTGCATTAAGCAGCATCCCACCTGAAAGTAGAGAGTCAAAGACAAAATCTCTTAATTCCGTGATTGTTTTTTGGAGTTCATATTGATGTAGATTATTTTTGGATTGAGTTAATGCCGCATATACCATTGCAATGTTCGAAACATACATATCTTTTTTGCCGTCTCCCCAAATACGTTCAAAAGGTTGTTTCCAACTATCCTGGAGAAACGTTAAGTAAGGTTGAACATTAACTTCTTTCAAGCTCTCACTATTCGTCTCTTTTAAATGGTTCTGCACATTCCATAGCCAGGTAGCAATTAGATATATACTGTCCTTATCAAGTTGAGGTTTATGATTCAGAAGAATTCTTTCCGAGGATGGATAATCGTTATTTAACTGGTATACATGAGCTTTAAGCAGCTTGCTGTACATTGCTTTTGAATCCATGTGTCTCTCCCCTTATGTTAGAAGAGAAGGATATGAGGATGCCTCGATATCCTTCTCCAGATTTGATTACTTCAACTTCTCTAATTCTCCCTGCATAACTTTCAATGCTTCTTCAGGGCTCTTTTTACCATTCACCACATTTTCTAGTTCCTTTGTGATCAGGTCACTCATTTTACTCCAATCTTCAATTACTGGAGGTAAAACAAGCGTATCCAGTGCTTCAAAAATCACTTCCCTGCTTTCTGGAGGAGTTTGTTCCAGATAAGGCTTTAAGATTTCTTCATTCGTGATTGCTGGAAGTTCCCATGAACTTGCAATTCGAATTTCTGCGGCTTCGTCACTAGCGCTCATGAAGCGTGCAAATTTATAAGCAGCGTTTTGAGCATCTGAGTCCTTTGAAACTGCTAATCCATTTGCGAAGAAGTGGTGTGCCTTTTGAGTATTACCTGCTTCAAGTGCAATATCCCATTTGAATGGTGCATCTTTAAAAGCGGATAGCATCCAGATTCCAGTGTGCAGGATCCCGATTTGACCATTTTTAAATAAATCTTCTGGCGACTGGCCTGATAGATCTCCTACAGAAGGAGTTACTTTATATTTGTTCACCTTATCAACCATATATTGAAGTGCTTCTGCATTTTCAGGGCTATCGATGGTTACTTCTGATTTATCTTCATTGAATACAGACCCACCATTCTGAGCAATCACTTTATAGAATTCATGGAACTGAATCGGTGAATAAGTACCCCAGATCTTTTCATCCTTGTTTGTGAGCTTTTGCGCTGCTGCTAATTCATCTTCCCATGTCCATTCTGCAGTTGGATAATCCACTTTTGCTTTATCAAACAAGTCTTTATTGTAGAAAGTAACAACGTTTGAGAAGCTTTCCACCATACCATATTGCTTTCCTTCGTATTGATAAGCTTTATATGCTTCTTGATTTAATTTAGATGGATCAAAGTCTTTATCTTCTTCAATGTATTTAGACAGGTCCGCTAAAGCTCCCTTTGAGGCATAACTAACGAAGTTTTCATAGTTAAGCTCGAATACATCCGGTGCTTTCCCGCCAGCAATCATGGTTTGCAGCTTTGTGAAATAATCATCATAAGCAGCAATCTCATAATCTACTTTTACATTTGGATTTTGCTTTTCAAAAGCACTGATCATGTCCTGTAGGTCTTTTTCATGGTCAGTACCTGGTGAAAAGGTAAAGTAATTGATGGTTACCTTTTCATCCTTGCTATCTCCAGAGCTCTTTTCCGAATCAGAACATCCTGCCAATACAGTAAAAGTAAGCATAAATAGTAGAACAATAGCCGAAACTAGCTTTTTCTGAGTCATCTCAATTCCCCCTTATTATTCTTTCATTCCACTCATTGTCATTCCTTGAATAAAGTACTTCTGCGCAAATAGATAGACTGCAAGTATTGGCAAAACACTAATGACTACGCCTGCCATCATCATGTTCCAATTCGTTTCCCACCTCCCTTGCAGAAGAGATAATCCTAGAGGCAAAGTAGCATAGCTTTTATCATTAATTACAATAAGTAGCCATAGGTAATTGTTCCAAGATTGCATGAATGAAAAGATGCCTAACGTCGCGAGTGTTGGTTTAGATAACGGCATGATTACACGCCAGAATATTGAAAAATGGTTGGCACCATCCATGAATGCAGCCTCTTCAAGTTCTTTCGGAATCGACAAGAATGCCTGCCGTAACAAAAAGGTTCCAAAAACACTAAACAATCCAGGGACGATCAATGCCTGATAGGTATCAAGCCAGCCAAAGTTTTTCATTAAAATAAACTGAGGTATCATGGTGACCTGCGCTGGAACCATCATAGTGGCAAGGTATAAAAGGAAAAGTTTATCCCTGCCCCAAAATTGCATCCTGGCAAACGCATAAGCTGCCATAGAACATAAAAGCAGTTGGCCCAAAGTTGTCAGAACCGCTACTAATAAGGAATTCCCTAAAAAATGAAGCATTGGGAATGCCCCTGTCACATCCTTATAGTTTTGAAAGCTTGCATGATCAGGGATAAACTGTGGTGGAAAGACCATTGTTGCTCCTTGATTCTTTAATGAAGTAGAAATCATCCATAAAAAGGGAAGCAGCATGGCGATTGCACCTAAGATCAATACGATGTATAGTAAACCTTTTTTAAATATCCTAAGACTTGTAAGTTGATAGTCTTTCTGAAGGACAGTTGATTGTTTTGTAACCGTATTCATTTCCATATTCAATCCGCCCACCTTTTCTGCATTTTCATCTGGATCAAAGTAATCACAAATATGACGATGAATAAAATCCATGACATTGCGGAAGCGTAGCCCATTTCAAAATACCGGAAAGCATGATTGTATATGTTTTGAACTAGTACATTTGTTGCGCCGCCAGGACCGCCTTCAGTCATGATCATGACCTGGTCAAAAACTTGGAATGAGTTAATCAAAGAAATGATGGTTACAAAAAATGTCGTAGGTGTCAAAAGCGGGAGGGTTATATTCCAGAATTTCTTCCAGGAATTTGCCCCATCGATGTCTGCGGCTTCGTAGTAAGAGGTTGAAATATTTTGTAGGCCGCCCAAGAAGAGTACCATAACAAATCCAATGTCTTTCCAGACACTTGTGATGATGATCGCTGGCATTGCTAGACTTTCATCTTGGAGCCAATTAAGCCCCTCAATACCAACAAATGATAAGAAGTAATTTATTAATCCATAACTCGGATTAAACAGCCATTTCCAGACTAGAGAGACAGCAACCCAGGATGTAACTACTGGTAAAAAATAAGCTGCTCTGAAAAAGGCTCTTAATTTTACTTTTCGATTAAGCAACAAAGCACATGCTAATCCGAAAATCATCACTAAAGGTAAATATCCAATAATGAAAGTTACCGTGTGGGTAAACGCTGCCCAAAATTCTTTGTCAACCATTAGCTGTTTGTAATTATCAATACCGACGAATTCCATAGTGGATATTAGGTCCCAGTTTGTAAAGCTGATGGCTAATGATGATAAAAGCGGGAAAACGATAAAAGTAAAGAAACCGATTAAATTGGGTAAAAGGAACACAGCTACCCAAAAGGCCGTCTTTTTCTTTGTCATACCAACCATGTTCTCACCTCAATTTAAAATAGATTTAGATTCTTCATAGATTGGAGCCTGGAACAAATGAGTGATTGCAAGTAGTGCTGCTCCTTTTAGCCATGAATCATCTCCAAGTTGAGTTGGTCTAATTTCTGTTTGAATATTTGCCGCTGAAAAAAAGTTCACTTTCGCAATATTCACAGCGGTGTCCATAAATAAGTGCTTGTATTTCATCCCTTCTCCAATAAGTAAAATTGTATGGGGATTAAGTGCGTTAATTGCATTTAGTATTCCGTACCCGAGATTCTCACCAAATGAATTCATTAACTCGATTGCCAGTGGATCTTCTTTTTCCGCTGCAGTCGAAACCTCTTCAAATGAAAAATCATCGATAATTGTCTCCGGATAGTTTGCTCTTATTTCAATGCCACGGTTAGATAAAAAGAATTCAGATGCATACATTTCTAAGCATCCCTTTTGTCCACAATGACAAGGATAGCCGCCAATCTTCATTACAGTATGGCCGAACTCACCAGCTCCCCCCGGATTCTCCATAGTAGATCTTCTTATCCACAACAAGGGACATACCTAAACCGGCACCAACAGATATACAGACAAAGTTTGATAGTTCTCTTCCTTCTCCGTACCATAATTCAGCCATTGTGTAAGCGTTGACATTTTTATCAATGAATACAGGGATGTTATTCAACTGTTCGCTTAACAATTGGCATAAAGGTACGTTCTCCCATCCCAGCATGGATGATCTAACAATCGTCCCTTCCTGGCGGTTGATTAATCCAGAAGCCGCGATTCCGATACCCAATAGTTGCTTCATTGGCTTATCAGCACTTTGTAAAAGCTCCTTAATTTCATCAGCAATCATTGATACAACATCCTGGATATTATCAAATCTGTTAAACTTCTTTTCTACTAAATCCAAAATTTCCGCATTTAGATTGGTTAAAGCGAATATAACCCTTTTTTCCTCAATCTTCACTCCAACCGTATAGCCGTAATCCGCATTAAACTCCAGCAGTACAGGCCTTCTACCCCCAGTGGATGTAGCAACACCGACTTCCCTTACCAAATCAATGGTCATTAATTCATCCACAATGTAAGTGATTGTAGACAAACTCATTTTGGTAATTTTAGAAACATCAGACCTGCTGATCCTGCCTGATTTCCTAATTAGGTTAATTACTATGGAACGGTTAATTTCTTTGATTAGATCCTTACTGCCTTTCCTAAGTCCATTCATATTATCCATCTCCATAATTTACTAATTAAAGAGTAACTTACTTTCTTCATTGAAGCAAGTAAGTTTTTTTAATATTTTTCGACAATTTTTTTGTAAAGTAAAATAGACTGCTGATTGGCAGTCTACTTGTTCTTTTTATTGAAGATAAAGCACCCTTATGTTTAAGTGTAATGTTTCACAAATAAATTGAACTCTTCTATTAATTAGTAAGAAATCCCCAAGAAGTATCCCATTTATTCATAAAATCACTGGTGAATGAGAGTTCACAGTTTTTTTCTCCCTTATTGTAATAATTGAAGAAAAGAATAGGGTTTTCAAAGCACTTTATCAATTGTTCTCGTCCTAATGTTTTATCAATTACATTACACATATGATAACCGATTGCTTTGTCTCGGGGTTCAAAACCATTAGAGTCAAAGCAATATTTATTAATCAGTTTTTTTATTTCATCATCTTTTTCAGCATAATTGAGGGCTTTCAAGATATCTTGTTCTAATTCTCTAATGAGTGTGCCAATATTTAGTTGTCGATTATCCATTGACTGACGGTATTTAAGTGCGTAATCTTCTCCGTGAGATTCAACTACCAGTGGATACAAATCCTGTGAATGGTTAAATAAATAGGTAGCTGCTCCCTCACTTAGTATGGCAATTGATAAATACCTGGCAATATCAATTCCCTTATCTATTCCTGTTAATTTAAATTGTGGACTTTTACTTAACCAATATTTAAAACCTATATGATGATATTCGTGCAATAGAATCCCTTCAATTAAGTAAAGATCCTTTTGATTAGAAGGAAAAAACATAGCATTTAATAACATATCATTGTTTCCATAAATGCTTCCACCGTTTATCCCATCTAATGTGAAATAGATATTAATATCTATTTCAGTTTTAACCGGAAGTGTTTCCAAAAGTTTCTCTTCCATTTTACTGAATTCATATCGTTCAATTAATGCAAGTTTATTTCTTAATAAATCTATATTTCTTAATTTACATAGATTTTTATGTAGTAACTGCAGACTAGGATTATCTGTTCCATATCCAATATTGTATATAGCAATGTACAAAATGTCTAAATATTGTTCCTTACTAAAGACCCCATCATAAAAGGCAAGCATTTTATTAAATGAGGTATTAGATTCAAATTGGGTCACTAACTGTTGAAAACTTCGTTCTGTAAATTCCCCAATATCAAAGAATTCAACAAAATCTTTTACCAGTGAGTAATCAACCTTAACTTTCATTGGACATCCCCCTAATCCGACTGCATACTAGCACTTAATACCTCGACTCCTATTTAACTAATTCGATAATGGGGATTTTTATCCTGTTATGTAATACAAAATTTAACCAATTGTTCAAATTTCTTCTTCCACTCCCTCAGTTTTCCTCACGTCCTCCGGCATTCGTTTTTATACCAGACGGCCAAGAAAGTGCCGCTTACGACGCTCACGCAGCTGGCTGGCCACGATGATCCGAAGACGACGATGATCTACACCACGCCGAACCTGCAGGAAGTCGGAGCGAAACTCGTTGACTTGTACCTGGAGGATGAGTGAGCGGATAAAGAGGTTCGAATTTCAAATAAAAAGCCGGATGTCTCCTGTAATGAGGAAATCTCCGGCTTTTTTTATTCATCTTAAAATTGAGCTGGGACTTTAACAAGGCGATATTTTTTGGTCCACATTTCTGTGCTTACGATTAATGTATCATCGTCTTTTTCAAAAAATAGACTATTACCATCTGCCTCTTTGAAAACCCAACCTTTGCTGCTGATAAAATCTTGAATCTGTTTATTGACGTCTTCCGAATTCTTCATGATATACCAGGTTGCCTCATCGTCTTTTGAAATCTGTACTAATGGTTGATCTGATTCATTCAATTTCTGCACAGCTTCTTTCGGGGTGGATTCTACATCTGCCGGAAGGGCTGGGTAACGCAACTGATTAAAATAAATAAAAATTGCTAATAGGACAATGCCAATCAAAACCACGCCTATGATAACCCATTTTCTATTCACCTTACATCCCCCTTTCTTCATAAACTTATTTACTATTTTAACCAAAAGCGCAAACTAATTACAGTTTGCGCTTTCAAATCGTTCAATTATTAATTTGATGCTTTGTCCATTTCATAACCATATACTTTATAGCCACTATTATACCAATTTGCTAAAGTTGTTGTCTCTTTTTTATCAGTTGTATGTTGTGTTAAATATTTATTGCTGCTGTATGAACCAGTATTCTTCGTAATCAGGGCTGTATGGTCGATGCTGCCATCGCCTGTGAAATCAGCATTTACAGCATCACCCGTTTGCAACGCTGAAACCGAACTCGCTACGCCTGCCCGTGCCTTCCAGTGGGTATAGAAGTTATGAGCGCCACCCCAAGTATATGACGGCACAACACCATAACTCCAAGATGCTGACGAAGTATAGGACGATCCGTATCTCATTTTCATGCCACCGTTATATAAGGCTTGTGAAACGAAGTCTGCACAATCATTCCACTGACTCCAACAGCTCTTATCATAAATGCTGCAGCCTGCTTTATAGGCATAATAGTCATAAAGAGGATTTCTTCCGTCCCACCATTTATAGGCGTAATCCCTTGCCTTGATGTTGTCATATCCATTCGAATAAACAGTTGCGATTGATACAATATCCCCAGAAGTTTCATCAGTTTCAGCAGTAGCTGGATCATTTGGTGAAACCGGCAATAAGCTGCTTAACTCGCCGTTCTCCTGTTCCGATAATACAGTATTCTTAGCTAACTTATTCTTGAATCCTTTGAGTTTATTATTCTGAGCGTGATTTTCATAATAATCGATAAATTGAACGAACGATACTATTTTTTTCATATCTTCTTCACTGAACTCGTCAAACGCCGTACCCAAAGATAAAACAAATTGCTGATAGGCTGGGTCCTCGAGATCAGTGACGATCGAAAGATCATTCGCTTTTATGTATTCCTCGACAAGTTTAATGGCCTCGCCATGCTCCACCTTAGCCATTTTTCTTTCTTGTGCCGGATTATCTGAGATGGTTTTGTAGAACTTAATGTCCTTTACGGAAAAGACATTTTCCCTCTTTTCCTGGACTTCCACTTTTTCCGCGGTCAAAGGCGCGGCGACAGAGGTTGTCAGCGCTACTGCAAAAAACAATGCCGAAATCAATTTTTTCTTCATACGTGCATTCCTCCTTATTTTTTGTAATTTCTTACAATTCCCAATGTACCATAAAATTGGAAGATTCATAGTCAAATTTTAATAGATTGCACCAACTGGACTTGGGAAAATTTTAGGACAAGTGATTGCTGTATTTTGTTCACCTATTTGGAATGGAAAACAGGGGGTATGCGTTTACCCGGAATATGTGCGGTGCATGCATCTTTTTTAGCCACCAAGACTTCTATTTTATATGTTTCTATATAAATCAGCCTCATGTGTGGAAAAATGAAGGAAATTGGTAGTGAACACAAGAATGCGAGGAAGTAAAAATGAAAAATACTTTGGGATTCAGCCATTGTCGAACGCTTTTTCGCCTAAAAGGGGTAATTGTTGGAAGTGAATTTGTTATAATAATATTACGGGAAGCGAACCTGTCCTTTTATCCTCCATTCTATGGAAGAAAGGGGTGAGGGTGGTTGGCTCGTAACAACTCCAAACGCAACACCAACCAATGCCCCCTCAAAAGGGCAGCTGCCTATAAAACCCGCAAGGAAGGACAAGCACTGATACTCAAAGAGCTGAAATGGTCGATTTTCGCAATCGTCCTTATCCTGGGTATCGCCTTGTTCTCCCTGGCGGGCGTTGACCTGAAACTTATTGCCGACATCGCGGCAGCAAGTGGAGTGGTCGACATAGGCGCTCGATTAAAACCTTAGCATAACCACGCTTGACCTTATCATATGGACATTCATTGATTTTATGCAGCATTTTTACCGGGACTGGACAACCCGAAGCCGCTTCTTCGTATGGACATGCAGGACAGGTGTATAAAACGATGGGTTCAACCAGTGATCCAGGAATACAGCACAAAAAGAAAAGCCCCGCAGTTGGACGACTGCGTAGGCTTTTTCTTCTGGTACGTGAACGTCACCGCAAGATACGTCCTGCTGTTTCGTGCCGTTCAGCATTACCTGGTTAGTATGTGGTTCCGGCACATACGAAAAACGTAAATGATCTAGTAAACTCCAGTGTCGCTGATGGACGTCAGCTTTTGGGCTCGTTGGCTAGAACCATTCTTTTGTAACAACTCCTAATAAAAGTATATCACGATGTGTGATTTTGTAAACCACAAAGGGCAAACTTTATGATTATAGCGATAGACGACAGCCCGAGTCAATCGCTTTCCCTTCTATTGTGTGTTTTAATTTTCGACACCTCGCTGTATCACTAATCCGCGACCATGACGTTATTTTCAAGAAAAGGTCTTTTATCTTGTTCCATTTAAGGGGGGCTTTTACGGAACAAGCAGATAATATAGAAATAGGGACCCTGAGTGATTAGCTTAACGGGTTTAATTGTGAGGTGAAAACAGTCCAAAATCATATGATATCTCATAGCCAATCACTGACAATATGCTTGGGAAATCACAAGGTAAATCACACAAAAAAGACCGACTTTTGATGAGTCAGTCATTTCATTACCGATTATTGTCTTATTCCACTAAAGCACCCTATAGTTTAAGTGCATTTGTTCACAAACTTAAAAAAGTAAGGCAAACCTTCTGGATTAAAAAACAAAAAAGATTGCAAAAAACAGAACAATTGTCCATATGTATGAAGTAAGGATGGTTTTGTTAATACGATTGTTATTTCTTTGTTTCTTGTGCTCAATCGAAAAAATAAAGAGAAATATTAAAAATAGAAAGTAAATAAGGAAAACATATAAGAGTGACCGCCACTGTTCCACCCAGGTCATAATTGGTCCTACAGTTCCCCCTACTAAAAACAGAATAATAGATAAAACACCAACCGAGATAGTAAGCTTGGGCATCACATTCCAAAAAGATCGTTTAAAAATATTGTCATTCTTTTTTGCCTCCAATAAAAAAATTAAATAGAAGCAAGATAAAACCACTGTTACGATAAAAAATGTGATATAAATGTTGTTTGCTGGGGTCCAATTTGCAGAAGAGCTAACAATTCTATTACCCTCATTTAATTCTAAAACCGCCATCAATATTCCTATAGCACCTAAAGTCAGGATTTGAAGTAAAAACCATTTCACGGAACATACACCTCCTAACTATAATACGAACGACAATGGTAAAAGTTCTCAATAATTTCACTTATTCAACATAACTGCCTCTTTAGTGTAATAAGAGGGACAAGAAAAGCAGTTAATCCTGCTTGGTTCAACACACCCGTTTGTTAAGGACTTTACGTCACAACCCTTGGATTCATTATGTGAGCCTTCTAAAAATAAAATATAATTCTAATATTATTGAATTTTAAATTCTATTTATTCAGAATAAATGCAAAGGAGGATTTACTATGAAACAGATTTATTCGCCACTACCACAAGAAAGCTTATCAATATCCGTTGAGGCCTCACCTGTATGGGAGATTACACTAGGTATTGCAGCCTTTACTCATAGCAAGTTGCGTCACACCTTTGAGCAAGATGAAAATTGGTTGCAACACCAATCAAATATGCCATCAACATTAATGAGTAATCTAAAAGAAATTGAGGATACAAATTTATGGTATGCGTTACTTATGTTGCAAAATAAACTTTGCTCTTCCAATGTTCAAGGCTTTATAAACTCATTAAATGAGTTGGAACCAGAATCGTTTTATGAAACAGTCTTACCCTATAAGGACCGTACATATGAGGCTATAAGAAAAAACACAGCAATAAATTATATGAATGGAGATGTCTTTTTTCAATATGCTTCTTATTTTAAGGATCATGAGTATCTCAATGCCTATGTCCTTTCCTTCCGGCAAAAAGAATATAAGGACATAATTGGATTGTTAACTGATACAATTCTTGTATGGTCTCAGTGGATCAGTGAACAAAATGATTGGGCGAAGTGGTTGCAAGCCCTGTCTTTCGAAAATAAAAAAAACCGGGTAATTGATAATTCTATACCATTGGAGGAAATCGAACGTATTACAGGAGGAGCAAAGTATCTGCCAGAACCATCTGTTTGGCAGGTAAAGCTCGTACCGCATGTATCCTATCGTCCATGGATTTTGGAACTACGCTCTCCTGATACAAAGCTGTTCTTTTATCCATTAAACGAAGATGCACTTTTAGAACCTGGTGTTCCCCCTCAAGAACTAGTACAAGGTCATAAATCATTGGGGGATGAACTTCGCTTAAAGTTGTTGTATCAAATCACAAAAGGACCCATTTCTCTGCAAGATTTGAGCATTCATTTTAATGTTTCAAAAACAACCCTTCATCATCAACTTTCCCTGTTAAAAGCAGCTAAGTTCATTAAGGTTGATAAAGGGATTTACTCAGCAAACACTTCGAAAATCCAAACTTTTTCGAAACGTCTTAATCAATATCTTGGGGAAATTCATGAATAAAATGGGGTATTCAAAATCGTTCAAATCTCTTTGGATTGGAGAAATTGTTTCTGAGTTCGGGGGAGCTGCCGGCGGGATTGTAAATGGGCTTTTATTGTATGAGATTACGGGGTCGAAGGAATGGATGGGAGCTCTCTGGTTGATTTACTTTCTTCCGTCCTTAGTACTTCAGGGAATAAGCTCACCTTTCCTTAATCATGTTATTAAAGAAAAAATGCTAAAAAATATACAACTAATTCGTTCAGGAGCATACCTTCTGCCTCTCTTAGGCTATTTAAGAGGAGAGGATTACATTACAATAATAGGTTTAATTATTTTACAATGTTTATTAGGCCTAGTTCAGCCAATATATGCAAGTCTTTCTTTTTCACTATTGCCTGATTTATGTTCTGAAAAAGAGCTGGTACAAGCAAATAGTTTATTAGACGGAACTCTTAGATTAATGAGTTTTATTGCTCCTGGTATTACATCATTACTTCTTTTAGTCAGTCCTATTTATGTTATATACATTATTTCTAGTCTAATGTTTTTACTAAGCTATATCTCCTTATTACAAATACCACAGAAGAGTGTTGAAAAAATTGCAACATGGTCCAAAAAGTTCTGGTGGGAAGAATTAAAAGCTGGTTACTTCACATTTTTTCAATATCCGCATTTATTAAAACTAACGATCTTATCTTCAATTGTGCAGTTTGCCGTAGGAGCCACGATGGTAATAAATGTTCCTTTTATTCGAGGAGATCTCAATGGACAAGCTTGGGAGTATGCGGTATTCTCTGGGACTTTTCCCGTTGGATATGCTATAGGAATGTTACTGCTCACAAAGTTACCGAAAAACAATCTCCTTATGTACTCGGGTTTAATAGGTGGTGGACTTTCCTTTGTTTTGCTTTATTTCGTTCCAAATATCCCATTTGCATGGGCTTGTGAGCTAATAGGAGGCATTTTGTTTTCATTGTTTAATGCACAGAGTGCTGCATACTTTCAAAGAGAAGCACCTAGAGAACGACTTTCACAGTTAAGTTCAATTCGTTTGCTATTTTTAAGACTTACTATGCCCTTGGGGATTTTATTTGCATCTGCTTCATTCCTGGGAATTAGCACACGATTAACGTATTTGTTAATTGGAACATTCATTGTACTTCCTGGTTTATATTATTTATTAAAAACAATCATTAATGGGGACTCAGCTGCTAAACAAATTAGAAATATTGGTTAAGAAAAAGTGCAATGCTTGCTATTAAAATGCATTGCACTTTTTGAATAATATTTGAACTAAGCTTCCTTAATAAAGTTAGCAGAAATACAATAAAATCAACATAAGACGTTTGATAATGAGCGTTAATTCATAAATAAGCGTTAATCCTTCTTGGGTCAACAAACCCGGTAGTTGAATATCATTCATACATACTTCAAGCAAATAGTAGGTCATCATGAACCAAAAACCAATGAAAGATGGGACCTTAGAAATATCTGTTCCATGGGAATCATACGCTACCTTTTATTAATGGCGTGTCCTTTACTGAATAATTACAACTTAAACCGGAATGTACTCAATAAAAAGAGAAATATTTCTAAGCAGAAAAGCACGTTCCAGCATTTGTAGACAAAGGGGAAACATTTCGTAAAAGCCAAAAACCTTTATACTCAGAAAATATGAAGGTTTTTTTAAATTTTTATTGAAAAATTTTCACGAACCATTAGTTCGTTTTGTTAAATAGAAATAGCCCTCCTCAAACGAGATGGGCTTTTAACGGTTTATTGACTTTCTTAGATTGCTTTCATGCCTTCTAGGATAATTTTTGCATCTGTATTTAGATATGCTGGTGTATCTTTTCTAATCAGTAAGTTGGGATGGTCCTTTACAATCATTTTTATTCCTCTAACGTCGAACTTATTTGCGTATGTATTAATTGCATTAATGATAGCCATATCCTTTCTTGTCAACGGCTGTCCATCATGAGCCTGCATTTGCAAGATGAAATCCAATACTCCCTTGCATTTTTATTTAACATATTTCTATGCTCATTTAAGATTCCAATATTTTCTTCAATATAAACCCTTGCGGTAGCAAGTTCCATTTCTTCTACGTTTTTGTTAATCTTTGCTGTAAGTGATTCTAAACTCAATCCATCCATCTCCTTGTTTGTGGCTACAGTGTATATCGGAATAAAAACGATTTAATTTAAACAAGTCAAAATTATAGCCAACAATTCGGGAGAGTTATTTTAGTTTTTCGGGATCTATCCCATAGAAATCTGTTAACTTTTTTAAAGTAGATCCTCTGTGATTTCCTTTGTCATTTTCTATGTTGCCTAGAGTCCTGGTTGTCATATTGAGTTCTTCGCAAACCTGCTCTTGAGACATATTCCTTATAAGTCGTTCTGATCTTAACTGAGTACCTAAGCTTTCATTATTCATCTGGAAACCTCCGTGTAGTATATTTGAGATTATATCCCTCCAATAAAAAATTTCAAACCCAACTTAAACGATAACCCTTACTGGACCTTTTTACAGTTACAAGAAAGTATAGATTTCGTTTCCTTCATTAAAAAAACCAGTTAAGTGTTATCTTAACTGACCTTTTTTTGACCACACGCTTTTTAAATAGTGCACAAAACAGTGCACAGACTTATTTTATTTAATTGTACTAGATTTACTTAGATTGTTTACTACAGTCCCCAAACCCTTATAAATCAAGACTTAATTGATTTTAATTAAACTTATTTAACTCAGTTTAACTAATGGATTTCCTCTGGCAGCGTTGAGGTCAGGGGTTCGAGCCCCCTATTCTCCACTAACAAAAAAGCTGCAAAACCAATTGGTTTTGCAGCTTTTTTATTGATTGTCTCTTTAAAGAATCTCCGGTCTTTTCCTGTTTTCATAAGTGTTTACTTGTTTATAAAATGGGTAAATTCTTATCTATTAAGAAAGCAACCCTTTTATGGGGTATTGAATTGTTTCATAAGAGGTACAGGAGGATTTCATTTGTTTAAGGATATTTCGACTTTAGAAGAACATAATTTAGTGAAAGAATTAAACTATAAGGTTATAGATGTGTCTAATATAATTGAAAGAGAATCCATTCATGGTGAAATCAATGCCATTTTCGAACAGGCAAAGGCTCGTTTTTTATCTAATTTAAGTAACTAATTCTTCCACTAATAAAGAGGCGGAAAAACCATTTGGTTTTTCCGCCTCTTGTTATGATCCTGATTCTGATCTCAGTTAGTATACTTCTTGGATTCCACCATTAATCATTCCAATAACCCTGCTCCCTTTAAATACTCCCTAGCTGTTTCCTCAGCTGATTCTCCTTCTACATTCACCTGGTAATTCATTTTTCGCATTTCGTCATCGGTGATTTTACCGGCTAACTTGTTGAGGACTTCAATGATCTCGGGATATTTTTCAGCTGTTTCTGCTCTAAGCAGCGGAGCTCCCTGATATGGAGGAAATAGGTTTTTATCGTCCTCAAGTACAAGCAATTTATATCGTTGCAGCTCACTATCAGTGGAGTAAGCATCGACAAGGTTGATTTCCCCATTTTTGATTGCTCTGTATCTTAGCTTTGGCTCCATCGTAATCAAGCTTGGTAGCTTTAAGCCATAGAGTTTTTTGATACCTTTGTAGCCATCTTCACGATCGGAAAATTCAAGTGTGAAACCTGCTTTTAGCGAGGATTCTATTGATTTCAGGTCCGAGATGGTTTTTAGATCATTATCTTCAGCGAACTTTTTAGGAACAGCTAAAGCATACGTATTGTTATAATCCATTGGCTGGAGCATTACCATATGGAACTCTTTTTTCATGCCTTCTTTTGCTTGCAGGTAAACGTCCTCTCGTTTAGTACTGCTTGCTGTCTCTTTTAAAAATTCCGAGATTGCTGTGCCGGTGAATTCGGGATAAATGTCAATATCTCCGTTTTTCAAAGCTGTAAAAACAAAAGATGTTTTTCCCAATCCTGGTTTCAACTGAACAGAGTGATCCGTTTCTTCTTCGATCAATAGCTTGTACATATTAATCAAGATTTCTGGCTCTGAGCCCAGCTTCCCGGCAATGACAATCTGGTCGTCATTTTTCCCGCCTAGGAACGGAATGGCCATCATGACAAGGACAGCTAATGAAATAGTACCTATCGTAATGAGCGATTTTTTAAAGGAAGCAGTTTCGAACCTTCTAAGCACAAGATCGAACAGAATCGCAAGCAAGGCCGCTGGGATTGCACCAAGGACGATTAATGCCGTATTATTCCTGTCAATTCCGAGAAGGATCAGGTCACCTAACCCTCCTGCTCCAATCAGTGCTGCAATTGTCGCAGTTCCGACGATCAAGACCATCGCCGTCCGGATTCCAGCCATAATGACGGGCATCGCCAAAGGAAGTTCAACCTTCATCAAACGGCGCTTGCTGTTCATTCCCATAGCACGAGCAGCTTCGATTAACGATGGATCCACCTCATTGATTCCTGTATATGTATTCCTTAAGATCGGCAGCAGTGCATAAGCCACTAGGGCAATGATTGCTGGGACTTTGCCGATTCCGAATAGTGGAATCAACAGGCCGAGCAATGCCAGGGAAGGAATTGTCTGAAGAACAGCTGTTATCCCAATAATTCCTTCGGAAATCCGTTTCCTTCTTGTCAAAAAGATACCAAGAGGAATCGCAATCAGTACAGCAAAAAACAGCGCTATGAAAGAAATCTGGATATGTTCGAGCAAGGCACTTAAAAGTTCGTCTTTTCGATCTATAAAAGTGGAAGTCCAGTCGTTCATTTCATTCCCTCCATCTGCCTGGATAAAATCTTTATGATTCCCTGTCTGTCAATGGTACCAATTATTTTATCCATTTCTTTTACAGCCAGCTGCTCATGCTCGCCAAGCAACGACAGGATTTCGTTTAAAAGCACACGGGAATCAACGATAGGCAGATTGTCCGGTTCTTCAGGATTTACAGGCTTGACTCCTCCCCTAACATCGACCATCCTTTCCTCGGCCTGGTCCACCCCGACAAACTCACGGACAAAGTCATTAGCAGGCTGCTGGATTAGCGCTTCGGGAGTTCCTGTCTGGACGATTCCCCCATTTCTCATCAAGCATATCCTGTCTCCAAGCTTCAATGCTTCACTCATATCATGAGTGACGAATACGATGGTTTTCTTTATGTTTTTCTGCAATTCGATTAGATCATCTTGGAGCTTTTCCCTGCTCAGGGGATCCAATGCGCTAAATGGCTCATCCATTAAAATAATCGACGGGTTGGCAGCAAGTGCACGCGCCACGCCAATTCTTTGCTGCTGGCCACCGGATAATTCATTGGGCAGCCTTCTGCGGTACGTTTCCGGTTCAAGTCCGACCATATGCAGCAATTCATCGATGCGTTGATCGATTTCTTTTTGCTCCCATTTCTTCATTTCCGGAACAACCGCAATGTTTTCTTCGATCGTCATATGCGGAAACAAGGCAATTTGCTGAAGGACATACCCAATATCCCAGCGCAGCTCGTGAATATCATAGTCACTGATCATCTTATCATTGATTTTAATGTAGCCTTCCGTAAGCGGAATCAGCCGATTAATCATTTTTAATGTTGTCGTTTTGCCGGAGCCGCTTGGGCCGATCAGGACAAGCAATTCCCCTTCGTTGATATGTAAATTAAAGTTCTTCACCGCATAGGTTCCATCGTCATATTTTTTGGAGACATTTTCAAAGCTGATCACTTTTTCACCCCTGGATTTTCTCGTATTTTACTTATAGATATTGTTAGCAGTTTGAGCATTTTTTACTTTCGGTTACAAAAAGCGCCTGTATTACATACTACCAAAACAGACTACATTGGTAAAAATCGACTTTCATATAAAACCAAGTTACCTTTACCCTAAAGACAAGAAAATCATTCCATTAAAAAAGCTTTAAAACCAATTCACTGGCTTTAAAGCTTTTTTGAGTCCTTATTTTAAGATGTCATCAATCGTGTTCAATTCTGCATCACTAAAATCGAGACGGTTCAGTGCAGCGACGTTTTCTTCAATCTGGCTGACTTTGCTGGCACCGATGAGTGCTGAGGTGATTTTCTGTTCTCTGAGCACCCAGGCAAGTGCCATCTGGGCAAGTGACTGGCCTCGCTCTTGTGCAATTTCGTTTAATTGCTTCACCTTATTAAGCACTTCTTCAGAAACATCTCCCTCATTGAGGAAGCTGTTCGGCTTTAAAGCTCTTGAGTCTTCCGGGATTCCATTTAAGTATCTGTTCGTCAACAATCCTTGAGCCAATGGCACAAATGCGATTGATCCGACTCCTTCGTCTTTGAGCAAATCGGTCAGTCCATCTTCTACCCAGCGGTTGAACATTGAATAAGCAGGCTGGTGGATCAGCAGAGGAGTACCCAGGTCTTTTAAAATTCCGATTGCCTGCTTCGTTTCCTCCACGCCGTAATTGGACAAACCAACATAGAGAGCTTTTCCCTGTCTGACAACATGATCTAAAGCCATCATTGTTTCCTCTAAAGGTGTTTCCGGGTCGGGTCTGTGATGGTAAAAGATATCGACATAATCGAGTCCCATCCTTTTTAAACTTTGGTCGAGGCTGGACACAAGGTATTTTCTTGAGCCCCAATCTCCATATGGTCCCGCCCACATTCCATATCCTGCTTTCGTCGAAATCACCATTTCATCACGGTAGCCTGAAAAATCCTTGCCCAAGATGCTGCCGAAATTTTCTTCTGCTGAACCAGGCGGCGGACCATAGTTATTCGCAAGATCAAAATGAGTGATGCCAAGATCGAAAGCTCTTCTTATTAATGAACGGCCATTCTCAAATGTATCCTGGCCGCCAAAGTTATGCCATAGACCAAGGGAAATTGCTGGCAATTTTAGGCCTGATTTACCGCATCTGTTATATTTCATACTTTCATATCGATTGTTGTCTGGTTGATAAACCATTATTTAAAACCTCCAGAAAATCTTCTTGTTTTTCTACCATCCCAATGGGTCAACTTGCAGTTTTTCTTCCCAAAGCTCTTCTAACTTCTTCGCTTTTTCGGTTGAAATTCCTTCCACTGAAGCAGATAAATTCTCAATCAGCTGCTCTGAATTCTTGTTTCCTGGAATCACAGTAGAGACTTGCTGATAATAAAGAATATACCTTAAAGCCAACTGGACAAGCGACTCACCAGGTTGTAGCATTTCCTTAAGCTCGGGCAGGAACTCGGCTCTTTTCATAAGCTGTCCGCGGTCCCAACGACTGCGTATATCTGTAAAAACACTATTTTCATCATACTTACCTGATAGCCACCCAGAATCAAGCGGAACTTTAACAATCAACCCTACATTCTTTTCTGCAGCGAGCTTGAATGCTCTCCTTGGCTCCTGATGAAAAATATTGAACATGACCTCAATTACCTGGCTTCCGGTATTCCGAATCAGCTCATCCATTTCTCTCCCAGAGTCAACTGAAGCTCCGTAAGCCAGGATTTTCCCTTCCTGCTTGAGTGACTCCAAAACCTTAAAATGATCTGTGCTTCCAGTCAGTATTTCAAACGGAGGGTTATGCAATAAAATTGAATCCAGGTAATCCGTGTTTAACCTTCGTAAGCTGTCTTCAACCGAGCTGCGGATTTTCTGCGAATCAAAATCGAGCGTGTTATCTGGATGATGCCCAAACTTGCTATTGATAACCGCCTCGCTCCTTCTTCCAGTGAGAGCTTTCCCAAGCAATGCTTCACTATTTCCTCCGCCATAATTCGGTGCAGTATCAAAGAAATTGCAGCCTTGATCAAGCGCCTCATGCACCATCCTAATGGCCTGATGATCTTCCACGCCTTCCCAGTCCCTTGCGTTCCCGAGCTGCCAGGCACCAAACCCAACTTCCGACACCTTCATCCCAGTGCCGCCAAGATTTCTGTAATTCAACTGTCTTCACCTCTCAAAAAATACTCTGATCATGCTGTTTGGTCCGACGTGTCAACCAGGACCTTCTTCTCCCAGACACGGCTTCTCCACCTGATATACATGATGATGCCTCTGAACCATTCATCAATGATAAAAGCGATCCAAATGCCCGAA
This sequence comes from Mesobacillus subterraneus, assembly GCF_020524355.2. NCBI lineage: Bacteria > Bacillati > Bacillota > Bacilli > Caryophanales > Bacillaceae > Mesobacillus > Mesobacillus subterraneus. Next base: position 537,245 of record NZ_CP129019.1, on the reverse strand, counting down.
AGCCCGAAGCCCATTTTAATTCCCAGGAAATAGGCGAGCGGCACACTGATCCCCCACATCGAAACAAACGCCATCGTCACAGGGAATACCGCATCACCGGCTGCCCGGAGAGAACTGATCACGACGATGTTGAAGGTTCTCCCAGGTTCAAGGATTAAGCACAATAGCAGAACCTTGCTGCCTTCCCTGATGATTTCTTTATTATCTGTAAAAATCCCCAGTATTGGTTCCCTGATGGATACGATTACCACGGTGATCGCCATCGTGATGATGATACTTAGTTTCAAGCTCTTCAACAGCTGATGATAGGCCTTATCAAATTCTCTGGCCCCTACTTTGTAGCCGATCAGGATTTGCGTTCCCTGGCCTATCGCTATACCAAAAAGCATCATGAATGACATGATATTGAATGTATATACCCTTGTTGTCAGTGCCATAGCCCCGAGCAAACCGATAATGACGGTAATCGCCATCTGGCTGGTGTTGTAAAGAACATTTTCCCCGGCTGAAGGAACGCCTATTTTCAGGATTTTTTTGATAAAAGTCTTATTGAAGCTCAAGTAATCTTCCAAAGCAATTCTCATAGGAAGCCTGCGGTACAGCAATCGAAAAATCAGGATCACTGCGATCGCACGGGATATGGCTGTCGAAATAGCCACACCCTGAACACCCATTTCCGGAACACCGAATAGTCCATAGATGAACAGACTATTGCCGGCAAGGTGAATGATATTCATGATAATGGAAATGAACATCGCCTCTTTTGTTAATCCATTTGCCCTAAGTATAGCTGACGCGGTAACAAGTAGTGCTTGTGTGAAAAGTGTTCCGCCAACAATCGTCAGATACTGTTGAGCCAGCCTGTGTATTTCCGGTGTCAGATTGAACATCTGCAAAAACAAATCATTGAAACCGACAACAATTACACTGACCAATACTCCAAATATAAGATTAAGAGATAGCGAGAGACCTGATATCTTCCTTGCATCCGTTTGAAGTCCTGCTCCAAGGTTTTGCGATACTAGAACCGCAGTCCCTGTGGCAACAAAACCAAATACGAGAATCATAAAAAATACGAGCTGATTAGCTACCCCTACAGCCGCTACAGCCTCATCTGAAATATGGGACAGCATGAAAGTATCCGTGCTGCCCATTAACATATGCAAAAATAACTCTATAAAAATGGGACAGGTAAGTGCTAATAATCCAATCCGTTTAGGCAGACTGTTGTTTTTCTGTAAATTCATACTGCATTTCCACCTTTAAAAGTTCCCTTTGATTAAAAAGGGGGTATATTACGCTGACCTCCGCTCATTCAACTTTGATTGTTAAATTTTAAAGCAACGCAATGAAATAGAAGAATAAGAGGCAGAAAAGACTTGCTGTTCTGCCCCATCATTTCGACCATATTTAAATTTATTGGCGCTAATTTTAAAATAATTCGACCACATTCCGAATTTTATTGGCGAATTTTAAATTAATTCGACCACATTTTAAGTTTTATTGGCGAATTTTAAATTAATTCGACCACATTCCGAATTTTATTGGCGAATTTTAAATTAATTCGACCACATTCCCAGTTATTTCGACCAAGTTGAGCCATCCTTCATTATTTTACAAGCCTTAAAAAACTTCTAAAATAAAACCACCTCCTTTTCATGATCATCACATAGCATAAAGCACATTTTGTCATGACAAGGAGGTGGCAGAGCTTAACTTTCTACGATGAATGTTGTAATTGAATGGCCAGTCAACTCAGCTTCGGCAGTCTTACTTCCGACCGATAATGAGAATGACTCTGTACTGTCTGCATCATTCATGACCACAGCAACAATGGAGCCATCTTCATTTTGGAATGATACTGCTTTTAATGATTCATGATTTAGTTCATGTGCGATTCTTACTGCGTTTGGCTTAATGTACTTGCTGAAATGTCCAATATAAAAGAAGGAACTGTTATAGTGAATTTCACCGGTTTTTGTATCAGCGATCACTGGAGCGTCACAATAATTGCCTACATGGTTCGGACCGCCCTGTTCATTCAGGACAATATTCCAGTCAATCCAGCCCTCAAGCCAGTTATTGATATCGCCCATGATGTTCCTTGCGTAACGTTCCCCAGTATGCCATGCGCCTAACTGGACTCCGCCTTCAATGCAGCCTTCGGTAAAAATCAGATGCTTATCCGGAAAATCCTCATGGATCTTGCTTAAGTTCTCGAACTCCTCAGAAACATACCAGTGCAGCCCGGTACCCCAAATATATTTTGAAGCCTCAGCGTCTGATAAAATCGTCTTTGCCCGCTCATAAGCAATATCCCGATTGTGGTCCCAGATGATGATTTCCTTATCACCTAGACCTTCCTGCTCCATGACAGGTCCCAAATGATTTTTCACAAAATCACGTTCTTCTTCGGCTGTATATCTGCAGGAATCCCAGACCTGTGTTGCTTCCGGCTCATTCTGCACAGTGATTCCCCAAATCGGGATTCCTTCTGATTCCATCGCCTTGATGTATTTCGTGTAATACAAAGCCCATCTGCTATAAAACTCAGGCTTCAGCTTTCCGCCATTATTCATTTCATTATTTGTCTTCATCCATGCCGGAGGGCTCCATGGAGAAGAAAGGATCGTCAACTCTTCTCCTCTTGCCTTCACCGCATCCCTTATGAGAGGCAATACGTATTTCTGTTCCCGTTCGATTGAAAAAGTCTTTAGTTCAACGTCATTCTCTTCCACATAAGTGTAGTTCTCCAGTGCGAAGTCACAGCTATGAATATGGGTTCTGCCCAGGCTGTAGCCAAGACCTGTTTCCTGGTTAAAATAGCTTTCGATTATTTTTAGGCGTTCATCTTCCGGGATTTGCGCAAGCGTATAGGCAGCCGCCTCTGTAAACGCTCCCCCAAATCCCATGAAGCTTTGATATTTCGTTTCTGGATCAAGGTTCATGACGATCTTTTGGTCATCATTCCGGTCTGCTACAGAAGCATACCCCTTATCAGCAAAGCGGTCACCGGTGTTTTTGGCAGTTTGGATTACTTTTATTTTCATCTATAAGCACCTCATTCTCATTAGTCTAAATAAACGTCGATTTTTGAAATTTTCCCATTCCGGACAGCTTTTGCATACCATTCAGGCAAGTGTGTGCCTTCAACCGTGACCTCTTCACCAATTAGGTGGAGCACATATCTAACTGTCCTGGCACCATCCATTCCGAATGTGTTTCTTCTTGTTGGATTATGGTAGGTTACCTGAGTCTTACCCAGTAATGTAAACTGCACATTTCCCTCTTCATCGAAAAGCCATGATGGCAATATTGGCTGCAGGCTTAATGTAAGCCCTTCTTCTCGGACTGCAAAAGCCTCTTTGCCCATCATCATCGTTTGCCAGATGCTTAAAAATTCTGCCGTTGTTCCGCTTAACCTGGCGACAAAACCCTGGTCATGCAAGGCTTCATCCGGATTCACGCTGCTGGCAATAAAGGAGGAGTTTTCAAGAATACTCCTGCCGTACACTTCCGCATCCATGAATGGTGGCAGCGCAGAGGTCAAATCCTCATAAAACTCTTCATATAACCCTGACTTCAGGACACTGAGCAGATATTTGAATTCCATATGCATGAAGATGGATTCTCGCTCCAACCAGCCTGGAGTAAATGCCCTCGCTCGTCCGATTTCATAAGTTTGCTCTTCCAGTGCCCCAGATGTTTTATACATTTTTAGTTTTGGATCATAGATCTCAGAGTTCCTAACATTCTGATACGTCGAACGGGCTTTTTCTGCATCAGCACTCTTCAATTCCCTTGCTGGTCCCTCGAGGAAATGTGGCAGCACAGACACCTTGAATTCGTTGACCTTAACGAACGGAAGTCCTTTTTTGTTCAACTGTTCGTTCCCGTTCACATCAACAATCTTTTCCCAGTTCACAGCTTCAAAGAAGAAGTAGGTTGGAATCAGTCCATCGCCAAGCTCTGTCGCTTTTTCTATTCCTGCCTTTGTCTTCAAAAGCATTTGCCTTGCATACCCTGTCAGCTTTTGTAACGGGATATTTTTTTCCGTCCCTTCAAAGCCATTTTTCACTTCTTCACGATACTTCTCACGGGCAGCGGATACACGATCCCAATAGTTGTAATCGTCCAATTCACCTTTTTCAAACAGGACAAGATTTGCATGAACAGCCTCAACCAGTTCAGATACCTCTACAGGCAGTGCAATGTCAATGTCCCCACTTTCTCCAGAGGCAATGACAAAGTCAAGAAGACGTTTAAGTTCGAGTGTCTCACTCATGGCTGAACCGAATAATCCAGGAAGACCATTCATTGAATCATTCCACCCAGGCTTATTCGCTTCCATTTCCACACCCATTCCATAAGGGTCCAATGTAGAAAACTTAATCAGAGCTAGCGAGAAAATTTTGCTGTAAAGGTTCGATGTATAGAATTCTCCCTCAGATGTAGTCAACCAGTTTGAGCCTTTTTGATGACCGTATTCTGTAATGGCCTCATATTGACGGACTTTGCCGTTTGCCAAGACATATTTTTCAGAGCGAGGGTTCACAAATACAGGGCTGTGGAAATATTTATAGCTGGAATCTTCAAATAGAAGCCCTGTTTTGTTTTCCGGGTAGACCTTCAGGTAATTTTCAATCAAGTCAAGATTGTAAGTCCAGTGATCCATCCAGAACCCTTCACCAAACTCGGCCTCAATGTTTTGGCTGCTCCTGGAAAGGAGATTTTTCAGGAATTCCGGAAGTGATACTGTCAAATCTATCTCGCTGTCTGAAATTGTTTGAAGCAAATCACCGGGTGTAAAAGTTCCGCTTAGCTTCTTTTTGATGAATATCGCGCCCATATCATCCGAGACAAGCTCCTCCAGCCATGACCAGTCCGACTGATCCTTTAGTTCAAAGCTTGCACCTTTTACCACAAGCGGATTATATCCATCTGCCTGAATCAGGCTCATGAATAGCTTGATATTATAATCTTCGGTTTCAGGATGGAAAAAGACATCATTCCGTCGGTTTTGATTCACATCACGGAAGTTTCCGTTGCCCTGGGAAAAGAATTCTGGCGCAAGCGAGAAGAAGTTATAATCCCTCTCCAGATCTCCATGCTTGCGGGAAAATACATAATAAGTAAACGGTGATGCGTCAGTTTCCAGGCTAATTGGGTATCCGCCGCGCAGCACATTATCGAGATAGCTTTGGTTAACATAAGCATCAAACAGCGGTGAAGCCGTTTTTGTCTGCACATCCTTCGTGATCCCGGTTACAAGACTTTGAGCTTCTTCATATTTTCTCTCCATATATCCGTTCGCCATTATCTCTGCTGCTTTTCCATTGATGATTTCAATATCCTTCACATGGCCAACAAGCGTATGGAAGGATATCTTCTCGCCTTTGCCAAGCAATCCGCTAACACCAGAAAAGCCACAAGGAACTTTATTGGATGTAACTGGCGCAGCACTTAAGATCTCTTCCACTGATTTACTTTCAAACGCATCAGGAAAAGAGAGTGAACTGTTTGACCCAAATACAAGATCAGCATCAACAATTGGCGAGATCAATTGACCATCATCAGTAAAACTCAAGTAAAAATGGCCTTTCGAAACCTCTTCAACTTCCGCTGAGTCATTTGTTGATGAACGGACTCTATAGTATGGAATGCGATTTTCAAGATTGAATACATCCATCCAGCTTTTCAGTGTATTTCCAACTGCTTTGTAGGCTGCGTCATCAATGCCAAATGGAATGATCGCTGGCAGTCCATCGAGCAGCTCGAGGTTCATTGATTCTTCAGTAAGATTTTCAACTTCAACCTTTCTCACCAAAGCTCCAAAGTTCTCGTTCGGCAATGTGAAATACGTAATAAGTGTCTTCAATCCGTATTGATGATTGATTTCCTCAATTTTCAGCTCATTCTCTTTGATATACATCCTTCTCGTTCGGTCTTTCTTGCTTCCGAATGACGAGAAAGGTTCAACGATGTTGTTCCCATCCATTTTTATAAAAGTGCGGAAACCATTGGCTGCTACACGCTGATACGCCTGATTTGCCGGGAAGAACTCTGTAATGGCATGATTTTTATCCTGGACACCGAAGCTGACCATTGCCTGTCCACGGTTTACGTAAAATGCCCAAATCGGAATCCCGTATAATCCTGCTAAGCCAGGAAGGAAGCTCGAGAACGTTTTTGCCTGATCGAATTCTTCAATTACAAGGTATTGATTTTCATCAAATCGGTATTTTTCCATCATTATCACTCCGAAGGTATAAGATTTAAATTGAACGTTCCTTGATGATTTCAGCATAACGGTAACCACTGTCTTTTAAGATTCTCTCCTGTGTTTCGAAGTTGACATAGGTAATACCGAAACGTTTTTCATAACCAAATGCCCATTCAAAGTTATCGAGAAGGGACCATTGATAATAGCCAGCGATATTCATATCCTCTTCATTCAGATCTGCAACAGCATTAATATGTTGTTCAATATAATTTTGTCGCTCTGGATCTTGGACTGTATTGTCTACTGAAACCTGATCATCGAAAGCTGCGCCATTTTCAGTGATATAAATTGGCAGTTTCGTATATTCCTTGCGCAGACGCCGGATTAAATCCTTAAACTCATAAGGAGAGATATCCCATCCCATTCCTGTCTTTTCGTAGTCTGAATAAGCACTTGTGTAAAGGAAATCTGATGCAGCATTGAATTTAACTAGACTGCGGGTGTAAAAGTTAATCCCAAAGAAATCACACTCAATCGAAATCTTTTCCAAATCACCTTCCTGGATAAACTCAAAGGAGTGGACGTATTTGGAGAATAGGTTCATCATGTCGGCTGGGTAATACCCTTTTAATACAGGATCAAGGAACCATCGGTTTGTATAGCCGTCGGCATTATTAGCGGCCAATCGATCATTTGCTGAGTTGCTTGCAGGGTACATCGGCGACAGATTCAGCGTAATGCCGACAGGTGTTGAAGAGGCAAGCTTGTCTTTCAACAGAGACACTGCTTCACCATGGGACAGAAGAATATGGTGAACCGCTTTTAATGCTTCCTCCATATTTGTATGTCCTGGAGCATGTACACCCTGATGGTAACCGAGGAAACCTGCGCACCACGGCTCATTATGGGTAATCCACATTTCCACATGCTCATCAAGCTCCTCAAAGCATTTCTCTGCGTATTCCATGAACCAATTTACAGATTCTCTGTTTGTCCAGCCACCCTGTTCATGCGCCCACATTGGCAGATCCCAATGGTAAAGAGTGACCGCAGGCTTTATTCCGTTTTCGATCAAGCGTATTATAAGGTTTTTGTAAAAATTCATTCCTGCTTTGTTATACTTTCCTTGCTCTGGAAAAATCCTTAGCCAGGCAATCGAGAATCGATAAGAATCCACACCAAGCGTTTTTAAAATCTCAATATCTTTCTCATATAAATGGTAATGGTCACACGCAATATCCCCGTTATCCATATTGAAGACATTTCCGGGAGTCCGGGAAAATGTATCCCAAATGGAAAGGCTCCTTCCGTCTTCTTTATAAGCTCCTTCTATTTGATAGGAAGATGTAGCTGTTCCGAAAATAAAATCTCTTGAAAATCTATTCACCAATTTCTCACCTCGAATGTTAATAGTCTTCTCGCTTGTAAACTTTGATGTAATCAACTGTCATCTGCTGTGGGAACTTGGTTGTTTCATCAGGGTATCCCGGCCATTTTCCTCCGACAGCCAGATTTAGCTGCAGATAAAATTCGCGGTCAAATGGTGCAAAACCAGGCTGCTCATCTTCTGAGTCTACAGCCTTGCTGAACCATTCAGTCTGTCGTGCATACAGGACATCATCTACATACCATTTGAATTCTCCTGGCTCCCAATCAAGAGTGAAAACATGAAAGTCATCGGAGAACTTTTCGCCTTCTGGAAGTGTATAATTGTCTCCTGTATATGTGTGGGGCATGCCATAATGAAGCGTTCCATAAACGGTACCTGGTTGATGTCCGATACTCTCCATGATGTCAATTTCACCGCAAGCTGGTCATCCAGTATACTTTTTCATATCCTCCGGCATCATCCAGATTGCAGGCCAGATTCCCTGTCCTTCCGGCAATTTTGCCCGAAAAGAAAATCGACCGTATTTCCAGGCTGCCTTGCCTCTGGTCGTCATTTTCGCGGATGTATAATCCATCCCTTTATACTCTTCCTTCTTCGCCTCAAGAACCAGCATGCCATTCTCGATTCGCACGTTTTCTTTCCGTCTTGTATAGTACTGGGATTCTTCATTCCCGAAGCCTGTGCCTGCCTCAACAAAATTCCATTTGTTTTCATCTATCTCAGAAAGATTAAAGTTCTCTTCCCAAACTAACTTCCACTCCGCTTCAGAATTTGAAAGCGTCATCATTTCTTCGCTTAATTGATCCTGGTTTTTTGACTCCACCTAAACCGCCCCTTTATGAAAAGACTCGTTGCTGTGAACAAAATATATCTCAATTTCTATTCTACCTTTGCCAGTCCTGCATCTTGAGATAGAGAATTTTGTTTAGGGTGACAATATTTTAGAAGAGCGCAACATCATTTGAAAACACTTCCAAAAAACGTTAAAACAGTTGAAGATTAATTGGGTTTTAAGTGAATCTCCGCATAAGAGATGGTGAAAATGAATTGGAGATACTTCGGACAAAGTGATGGCGCACCGACGAGATTTTGTCCGAACCTGGGGGGACTTCGGACAAATTGTAGGTGTACCGACGAGACTTTGTCCGAACTTGGGGGGACTTCGGACAAATTGGTGATGCTCCGGCATGATTTTGTCCGAACCTGGGGGGACTTCGGACAAATTGATGGTGCACCGACGAGATTTTGTCCGAACTTGGGGTTACTTCGGACAAATTGTTGATGCTCCAGCAAGATTTTGTCCGAACTCGGTGGGACTTCAGACAAATTGTTGATGCACCGGCGAGATTTTGTCCGAACGTGGGATGACTTCTGACAAATTGTTGAGGCACCTGCATGATTTTTCCGAACCCGGGGGGACTTCGGACAAATTATTGATGCTCCGGCATGATTTTGTCCGAACCTGGGGGGACTTCAGACAAATTGTAACCGCACCGACGAGATTTTGTCCGAACCTGGGGGGACTTCGGACAAATTGTTGATGCTCCGGCTTGATTTTGTCCGAACTCGGGGTGACTTCAGACAAATTGATGGCGCACCGACGAGACTTTGTCCGAACCTGGGGGGACTTCAGACAAATTGGTGATGCTCCGACCAGATTTTGTCCGAACCCGGGGGGACTTCGGACAAATTGTTGATGCTCCGATGAGATTTTGTCCGAACTCGGGGTGACTTAAGACAAATTGAAGCCGCACTGACGAGATTTTGTCCGAACTTGGGGGGACTTCAGACAAATTGTAACCGCACCGACGAGATTTTGTCCGAACCTGAGGGGACTTTGAACAAATTGAAGCTGCTCCGGCATGACTTTGTCCGAACCCGGGGGGACTTCGAACAAATCAAGGCTGCTCCGGCGAGCTTTTGTCCGCTCCTGATGTTACCTTTTCCTTTGAGATGACAAAATTTCGTACCTAATACTGATTGAGCATTCTTTTATAGCGCTTAAATTTGTCCGCATCAATAACTTAAAAAACAGAAAAAAGAGAGCCAATTCAGCCCTCTTCATCCATTCATTTCCCGATATTCTTTTGGGGAAATTCCTTCAACATCGCGGAACACCCTCGCGAATTGTTTAGGGTTTTTGTATCCAACCATCTCACTGATTTCGAGTATTTTAAAATCTGTCTCTTTCAGCAGCCGCTTTGCACTTTCTACTCTGACCATTTTCAAGTAGTCAACGAAGTTTTGTCCAATATACTCCTTGAACATATGGCTGAAATAGGAATAATTCAACGAAATGTAATTAGCGACTACGGCTAAATTCAAATCTTTATGATAATTTTCCCTAATATACGCAATTGCCCGGTCCATGTACTTTTGCTCTGAATACACGGCTTTTACCTGTTTATTGTATTCATGGATTCTCATCAGCAAATCCTCGAGGGAATGGAAGTATTCATGGAAGTTGTCAAAGTTATAGATATTATCTATCTTATTTAGAAGCTCGAACGTTACAAGAGATTCTTCCCCCAATCTCTTGAAAAAGCCTTTGAAGATTGTTTCGTTGATTTCCTCATTAAGATTTTCTAGATAATCGATGCTACTGTGGGCAATGACATCAAAATCCATAACCTGCCTAAGGTTATCTTTAATTTCCTTTTCCCGTTCAGTCCCCAGCATATTAGAAATTTTATTGATCAGGTCTGTCGGGATAGAGGCTATTTCTGGTTTCTCCTTAACATTCTCATATAAAATGATCTGACGACGCGGATAAAGGAAGTGATACTTAATCGCTGTGTCTGCCTGGCGATAAGTTTTTTTAAACTCTCTTATATCCTGCGTCTTTTCGCTAATGCCAATGGTAAAAATCGAATGTTTGTCCCTGCTAAGCTGTTCTTTCAGAATGGAGAATTGCTCGAAGTCTGCTGAAATGATTGTCACTCGGCCGTCTTTATCAAGGAATGGAATGCTGTCACTGCTTGAATTGAGCAGCTGATTGATCTTATAAAGAAAATCCTCTCCAGCTATATCTTCATCCACCTGAATGATTCCTACATAATATCCATCCGGATATGATTCTATTTTCATTTTCTTATAAAGATCTTCTACATCTTCCTGCTGGATATTAGGATTAAGCAAAATGTAGTTTAATTGACTGGCACGGTAGTCATCCAGGTGCTGGTAGGTCATTTTCTGGCTGTTTTCCAGTTCTTCTATGATGGTATTCAAGGTTTTGAAAAGCTCTGTCCGGTTTACCGGCTTCAATAAGTAATCCTTTACCTTATGCTTGATCGCTTCCTTGGCATACGTGAAATCATCGTATCCGCTTAGAATCACAATCGATGTTTTTATGTCATCTTGCTGTTGGAGCTCTTTAATTAATTGAATACCATCCATCCTTGGCATTTTAATATCAGTGATAACGATGTCCGGTTTATTTTCCAATATGCCATCAAGGGCTTCCTGTCCATTTGATGCAATGAACGTTTTAAAATCTGGATATTCCCGCTTGATCATTGCCTGTATACCCAATCTGATATTTTTTTCATCGTCAGCTATAAAAACTTTATACACTTTGGCTGCCTCCTTTCATGATTTTACAAGGCATTTTTATCGTCACCATTGTGAATTCGTCTTTCTCACTAGTAACAAACACTCCATATTCCGTTCCATAGTAAAGCTGGATTCTCTCATTCACATTATGGATTCCTATGCCATTGCCACCTTTAGAACCTGGATTTTGAATTCCTGCCCCAGTTTGAATGGAAATGTTGAGGGAATCGCATTCTTCTTGGGTCATCCCCACACCATTATCTTTTATCTCAATGATGATATAGTCCTCTGAACATCTTCCATTCACCTGCAGGATGCCTTCGCTTTTCTGGTCATTAGGAATGATTCCATGTTTGATTGCATTCTCAATGATCGGCTGCAGTGACATTTTCAGCACTTCCTGATCATGCAGTTCGAGAGGGACATCAATATTCAAGGTTAGTAACCCATCCAAGCGCAAATTCATAATGTCGACATAGTTCTTTATATAATTCAACTCTTCATCCAGCACCACAAAGTCATTTTTCCATTTAAGATTGTAGCGCATCATTTCACCAAGGGATGTGACGGCATCAGAAATAGGATACTGTCCTTCTATTTCTGCCATCATCTTGATATTTTCCAAAGTATTGTAAAGAAAATGCGAGTCAATTTGGGTTTTCAGAGCCTTTAATTCTGTTTCTTTAGCAGTCGCCTGCTTATTGACAGCATCGGCGATCAATCCATTCATTTTACCAAGAAGACTTTTAAAATGAAATGCAAGCTCCGAAATCTCATCTTGTCCATCAATTTCAACGTCTACAGAAAAATCGCCTTGTTCTACCTGCTTCATTGAATCCTTCAATTTGTACATTTTTTTCAGCAGCAGTAAAACCAATACATAGGTGACAAAAGAAAGAATAATAACAAGAAAGATGATTCCGCTAAAAATTACATTCCTCGTCTTTGCCGTTTCTGCATAAAGGCCTTCAAGGGAAATAACATTCAGCAGGTATGCATCCAAATCATCAATATAGGCAGTGATGACAAGATATGGAGTTTCATTATTTTCAAATTGAAAGCTGCTAGTTTCTTCGTGTTTTGATTTGTTGAATTTATGTATGAGATCTTCAGTGTCAATTCCCTCAACCTCAAAATAGGTGTGATGGAAATTCCTGATCATGTTGTTATCCTTATCAATGACTACGTAGACAGAATCAGGGTCCTGCACCATTCCGAACATCTTAGGGAAAAAGTTTTTCAGGAACATATTGATTTCAATGATGCCTAAATGTTCATTCTTTGGGTAGTCCAATTCCCGCAACAATGAAATTTTCGCTGTATTTTGCGATGGAAGTCTTTCAAGGACATCATCGGTCTGCTGATCGAACCACCATACCTCCATCCCATTCCTGTTGATAACCTCTTTTCTCCATGGCTTTTCCATGATTCGCTCTTCTTTAAAAAGAATCGGCCACATCTCAGTTATATATGGATTGGTGGTATAGAGGCGAATATTCTCAATCGCTGGGTTATTAGCCTGCAGCCTGGTCACATTCGACAATTCGTTCATCTTGAAATCAATCAACTGATCAATATTTGCTTCGTTCCTGCTTTTAACAAAGTCTATGAATTCTATATCCGACACGACCATTTGTGCGGTTCGTCTCATCGATTCAATATTATTCTTTATATGGATTTTCTCAATTTCAAGAGCATTTTCACTTTTTATCCTGATTTCATTGATCGCCCTGTCATACACGTTGCTTGAATAAATAGAAATGAAAATGATGATGGGAATAATGATAATAATGATATATAAGGCAATCAGCTTTTGTTGCAGGGAAAGTCGATTCAACCATAAAGCAGCTTTGTTAACTGTTTTTTGAAAATCCATATTCTCACATCCATTGTTTGTCCGCATATAAAAAAATTATAAAGTATAGTCAATATAATTATTGTGTTAATGTGTTTCAATTTAATGAAATTAATTTTGTGTAATCAACCTAAGTGGTTCTTCCCTATATGTATAAAAGGCTGTTATCGTAAAGATTGCGTGATAATAAGCCAGTTTGAAGTTCGGTACGGATTGCACAAGCTCTTTTCTCATCATTTTTTGAAGAAGCATAGGTCATTCAATCTTGTAGTCAATAATAACAAAGTTTGAGAAAAGAGCTAGGCAAAAAGAGGAATAGACTGCCCCCTCAAGAAATTTAATTCTAGAAGGAACAGTCTTACCTTGGTTATTTATTTTGCACCATTAAGTTTCTCTTTGTTCTTTTCATAGATTTCCTGCTGATACTTTTCAACTTTTTCATAGCCGAAAGAATCACGTTTCTTCAAGAAATCGTTATAGACCTTATCGAATTCTTTATCGGATTTTGCAAGAAGAAGCTTAGGCAGTGTCTTGCCCCATTCCTGAGCAATCTTGCTTGCTGCTACACCTTCAGCGGAAGTTCCAGTCGGGCTGATGCCGTCAAATTCTGCATAGCTGACTGTCTTTCCTTTCGTCCAGTCTTCCATTTGCTTGAATGGCTCTGAAGCAGGCGGTGCCCACGCAAGGCTCATGTTTGTATCCATCAGCATCCAATATTTGAATGAAGCTCCATACTGCTGGTCAAATGCTGCACGGTCCTTATTTAATAGGTCCAATACTTCTGGCTTGAATTCAGGCTTACCGTTCACCATGTCATACGTTTCGCCTTCTTTACCCATGTAAAGGTCCATTTGTCCTTCTTCACTGATCATGTAAGTCAGGAATTGAATTGCTCTTTCTTTGTCTTTAACGTCTTTAGAAATCAAAGTAACTGTCCAGCCTGAGATGCTGTCACCTGCTAATGCTGGTCCATCTCCCTTTGAGTTCGCTGGTCCGTCTACTGCGATATAAACGGAATTAGGATCTTTTGCATACAATGCGTGCTGTTGTGCTGCAAGGTCACTGCGCTGGTAAAGCATCGCGAAGTAACGGCCTTGTGAAATTTTCTCTTCCATTTGTGGACGCTTATCGATGAAGATGTCCTTCGCAAGAAGTCCTTTGTCGTTTGCTTCTCTGAAAGTCTTTAACCATGCAAGATATTCAGGATCCTGGCTGCGGTCATAAACCTTTCCGTCTTTTTCCATCGGGATGTTAAGGTAGTTTTGCAGATAGCCTTCAAGAGAAGTATTACCTACATCAGTAAATTCATTCAATCCGAATGGAATCAATGGTGCTCCATTCACTTCAGGGAATTTCTTCTTAGCCTCTTCAAGAGCCTTCAAGAATCCTTCAGGAGTGCTCATATCCGGGCTGCCAATTGCTTCATACATATCTTTTCTAACAAGGAAAGTCTGGTTAGAAGGCTTAAGGTCTTTATATTTGTCGAAATCCTTTGGTGAAGAAGAAGCATTCGGGTAGCCATACGTGTTGCCATCTTCTTGTTTGTACCATTCAATCTTGGCTCCGTCTGCTACTTTATAGAAATATGGATCATATTGGTCTGCAAGTTCATTTAACGGAAGAACAAGCTCACCTTCGATCATTTTCTTAACAGCATCTTCCCACCAGCCGATTGTGATGAAATCAGGAAGTTTGCCAGAAGCGATCATCGTGTTCATTTTCTCTGCTTCGTTACCTGCTGGTGAGATAAAGTTAACTGACACACCAGTTTTATCCGTTACATACTTGGAAACAGCATCGTCGCCCCATTTATGCGCGAACCATGAAAAGTTAACGTACCAATCAAACGTAATTGGATCCTTATTATCTTGCCAGCCAGGTGCATCAGCACTTGCCTTCGGTTTATCTGCGTCCTTTTCATCGGAAGCGTTTTCATTTGTCTTGCTGGAACAACCTGAAAATAGTGCTAAAACCAATGATAGAACAAGCAATAATGAAAAGCCTTTGGAAAAGAATTTTTTTCCCATTTTCTTGACCCTCTCTCTTTTTGTTATTTTGGTCCACATTATTTAATGTATACTGCTTTAAAAAGGAGGGAAAGACTTTTCGGCTAACTTCCAGCCTTTCCCACACTTTGAAGGGGGTATCCTTCATGAATAAAGCACGTCATTCAATAATGAAGCCTGGTTATTTAAATTTCTTCATTGAAGAAAAATTTAAATCGAAGTTTAGTCGATCAACCTTTTACTGATCCAATCAGCATTCCTTTAACAAAGTACTTTTGCAGGAATGGATAGACTAACATGATTGGAAGTGTTGTAACAACCATCGTTGCCAGCTTGATAGACTGGGATGTTACCGTCTTAGTGGCAATCGATCCTGCTGCATTCGTCATCATCTGGTTGGAACTAGATTCTGCAACAACTTTGTATAAATAGGTCTGGATTGGCTGCAGGTCTGGATTATTTACAAAGATGACACCGGCAAAGTAGTCGTTCCACTGGTATACTCCCTGGAACAATGCAATGGTTGCAATAACCGGCATTGAAAGTGGGATGATTACTTTGATAAAAATCATGAAGTCATTTGCTCCATCTATCTTTGCTGCTTCCTCCAGAGAAGTTGGCAGTTCCCTAAAGAAGGATACAAAGATGATTAGATGGAAGAAGTTGAACATTGTTGGAATGATATATACAAGGAAGTTATCAAACAATCCAAGATCCCTGATCAATAGGAAGTAAGGAATCAATCCACCGCTGAAAAACATGGTGATGACACCGACAAGCATGTAGAAGTTCCTGCCGTAAAGATCGCGTCTTGAGATGGCATAAGCCACCATCGCTGTAAAAAATACATGAGTGATTGTTCCGATGACCGTTTTGGCAATTGTCACGCCAAATGAAGTGACAATACCCGGAGTTTGAAAAACAGCCTTGTAGTTTTCAAAAGTAAACTCTCGCGGCCACCAGTAAATTCCGCCTCTCATTGCATCAACACCGTCATTCAGTGAATTGACGAGAACATACCAGATTGGGTAGATCGTTATAGCACATATAAAGAGCATGATGAGAATGTTAATATTGTCAAAGATGTATTCACTTGTTGTTCGCCGGTTCCGTTTAAAAAGTTTAAACACAACCTCACCCCCTTAGAATAAAGATGTTCCATTCAGTTTCTTGACAATCTTGTTAGCAGACAGGAGAAGGATAAAGGCAATGATTGCTTTCAATAAACCGACTGCTGTTGCATATGAGTAGCGGGCATTTTGCAGACCCATCTGATAGACGTAAATATCAATTACATTACTTGCGCTTTCATTCAACGAGTTACGCAGAATCAAGATCTGGTCGAAGTTTGAATTCAAGACACCGCTTACAGCAAGGATGAAAAGAATTGTGATTGTCGGGCGTATTGACGGCAATGTGACATGCCACATCTTTTGGAAGCGATTGGCTCCGTCAATCGTTGATGACTCGTAAAGCTCTGGTGAAACACCAGCAATTGCTGCAAGATAAATGATTGCTG
Organism: Mesobacillus subterraneus; assembly: GCF_020524355.2. NCBI lineage: Bacteria > Bacillati > Bacillota > Bacilli > Caryophanales > Bacillaceae > Mesobacillus > Mesobacillus subterraneus. The sequence goes on along the minus strand of NZ_CP129019.1, from coordinate 520,700 downwards.
ACCATCCAAGTTCTTTCCATATATCCGAGAGAATGACGATTGCCCAGAAGTTATCAGGTGAAGCAAGGAAATTCGTACGTTCACTGATCAACCCTAAACCTAGCAAAATATCATTTAAGACACCGATATCTGCCAGCCATGTTGTCAAAATCCCTCCAAGTACAACCCATGAAATGAAGTGCGGTAAGTAAGAAATCGTTTGAACCGCTTTCTTAAGCTTCATTGATGTAAGTTCATTAAGCAAAAGTGCAAAAATGATTGGAAGCGGGAAACCGATGATTAATTTAATCAAGCTGATTCCGAGAGTGTTTTTCAGGACGATCCAGAAATTCTCATCCTGCAGGAATTCCTTAAACTGCATCAAGCCGACCCATGGTGCTTCTGAGATTGTCTTGATGATGCTGTATTCCTTAAAAGCAATGATCAGTCCGTACATTGGGATATAGTTAAAGATGAACATCCAAACTACACCGAGAAGGGTCATCCCCTGCAAATACTTTTGAGAAATGATTGTCTTTTTAATTTTTTTGTATTTTTCTTTTTTTGTAGGCTCTACCATTATGGTGTCACTGACTTGTTGTTCGACTGGCTGTTGAATCTTGACTTCCATTTCTTCACCACCTTAGTTGCTGTTGTCTTAACTTGTACCTTTATCATAAAAAAAAGGGCTTACATTTATAAGCCATCGAATTTTGCTTATGGTACCAATTTTTTAGTTTTTGGAGTATTGAACAAAATATTGATACCATCATGTTGTTATCGTTTTCATAAAAGGCAGAAATCTGACACTTTTACCACGCCAGCAGGTTGAATCTATATGAAGAATAAACCTAAAGGTTGGATTTTCATAACTAAAAAGGATAATCTAATCTTAGAGTTTTTAAACGATGCTATTGGAAAGGAAATATATTATGATTGCGAAAACACCAGAAGATTTTAGCGGCTTGAAGGAAATTGGCAGGATTGTGGGCTTGATACGGGAAGAATTAGTCGGGAAGACTGCACCAGGTATCACCACAAAGGAACTGGATGAAATAGCGGGCAGGTTGTTTGAAGAGCATGGGGCGATTTCAGCACCAAAGGGGGAGTACAATTTCCCAGGCTATACATGTATAAGTGTGAACGAAGAGGTGGCACATGGCATTCCAGGCAGCCGTGTAATCAAGGAAGGCGATATTGTTAATATCGATGTTTCCGGTTCCAAAAATGGTTATTTCGCCGACACTGGAATCTCATTTGTCGTTGGGGCAGGTGACCCCATTTTAACCAAGATATGCGAAACAGCTGTGGAGGCATTTGAAGCAGGTTTGAAAAAAGCGAAACCTGGTTCGAAGAAAAGCGGATTAGGAAAGGCTGTCATTGCTACTGCGAGAAAGAATGGTCTGACTGTCATCAAAAATCTTACCGGTCATGGAATCGGCCGAACAATCCATGAAGCACCCGATCACATCTATAATTATCATGAGCCATGGGATGATGAACTTTTAAAAGAAGGAATGGTTATCGCTTTTGAGCCATTCATTTCAACTCGCGAGGAAGAAGTCTTCCAAAATGAAAACGACGAATGGACATATGTAACAGAAAACAGCTTTGTCGCTCAATGTGAGCATACGATCATCCTTACGAAGAATGGCCCAATAGTGATTACGTTATAGAAAACAAAAGAGAGAAGGAAATCGGTTAGCCGGACTCCTTCTCTTTTTTTTTATATTCCTTACTTATTGTTCTTTCTCTGGGCTTTCAACGCAACCTTCTCAAACCCATTCCCTCTTTCTTCTGCAAACTCAACATCCGCTTTTGGAAGGGATTTATCATGCTTTGGTTTTTTCTTTGCCATATGATCACCTCCTTCATCATTTTCATGCTTTTCGTGTTTCTTCATTCTCTTTGGGACCTTTTACGCATTTCCTCACCATTTCCGAATTATTCTACAAGAACTTTTTTTGAGTTCTACCCCGTTTAGAGCAAATGATGAATTGTTATAAAGGACCTTTTTGCTGCCGATTTTGTCCCGTTATGGGCTCATAGAATTCTTTTCTGGCTTTATTTTTTGTTCTTTTCTTTCAGCTATTCTTTATTTTTGAAGAAAATGATTTAACGTTTATAAGGATTATGACTGGGTATGTTTTAGATAATAATAATCCTATCCGAACAAGAGTGTTTGGAAGAGAGGAGCCTGATTGTGAAAAAGAAGCTTTTCTATGGAATCCCATTGTCGCTTGCGATTTTCATTGGTGGTTGTTCTGCAGAGACGGACCAGGAAAATGAACCGCCTGTCGAGGATACGGAAAATGATGTGGAAGATGAAGATTTCAAACTAGATGATGATAAATCAGATAGTGATGGGAAATAAAACATCATGACTATTCAATGGTAAAAAAACCTTAGTACCAAAACGGTTCTAAGGTTCTTACTTCGTTATTCTTCAGTAGACTCCTCGATGATACGCTGTTCTTCTTCGGTTAATTCCTCGTCATTCTCGGTGGTACCTTCCCTTGGTTCATCAGGTAATTCGTGTGTTCCATCTGGTTCAGGAGGAGCTTGTTCATCCTGTTCCATCACCGGTTCCTCTTCCGGCGGTGGATCTTCATCGGCTCCGCAACCGGCAAGCAAAAGACCTGTCCCCAATGTGAATGAAAGAATTAAGTTTCTGTTCTTCATGTTGCCACTCCTTCCTTTTGAACTCTTATTTGCTTATAGCCTAACTGAAAACTGGTAAACATTATCCCAATGGATATAGAATGTAAAATATTGGAACTTAATCTGCGACAAAAAAATATAAAACTGCTAGCCACTAGACCTTCAGTTTTTCATTCATGTTTGTCACCCCGAGCTAAAAGGTGCTCAATTTGTTAAAATAAATAAAAGAATTCAATTCTATTATCATTGCAAATTGTATCTGTTATGCAATATAATTTAATTAAATAATCTGTTATATAACAATAACTAGGAGTGAGGGAGAAGGATGACTAAAACAGATGCGATTGCGCGGAGAATTCTAGGATGGAAGCTGAACAGATGGGACCGCTGGTTCGATTATGAAAAAGGCGTCTTCATCAATGACTCCGAATTCCAGCCGGAAAGGAATCTTTTACATGCGATGCTGGTTGTCGAGAGACTGGAGAAATTAGGTTACAGCTTCTCTTCTAACGGAGTCTCCGAGGCTTCTTTTAATCAATTTAAAGGTACTGGTGAAAATTTACCTGAAGCAATCACAAATGCTGCTTATGCTATCATTGAGAATGATTCAGTAGTGACAAGTACATCATTGTGGCGCAAACTTTCTTAGAACAAACAGCGCAACCGCCCTGCTCGAGCACTATTTCACAACAAAATATTCCCGAAACAACAAATAGAGCTGCCATCCAGACAAAGGATGACAGCTCTTTAAATTTATTCCACCTTTTCGTCCTTCCCTGCCAGCCAAAATGATGCAGCAATCGATGCAACAATGACAATGAAAGGGGCGTAAAACATCGTGAATTCAGCCATTTTCAAACCTCCTATGCGTGGTCGTTCCTTTTCCCCTGGACATAGTCTTTATTAAATAAAAACAGTCTTAGCAGCAAGTACAGTGATGGAAGCAGAAGTCCCAGTCCAGCGATGAACGCGATGATGAGAGCAATTGCCATCGCATCATTTGTAAAGCTGTCGTATATGCTGAGGAACGGATACAACAGATACGGGTAATGAGAAGCTCCATAGGCAAAAAATGCGATAAGGAACTGGCCAGTCAATAGCCCGAACGCCACACCGTATGCCTTGCGATTACCAATCAGGTACACTGTTCCCACAAACAGGATGAGAGATATGGCAAACAGCCACCATAAATCAACTAATCTGCTGTAATGCTCAGGGTTATGGCCCCTCAGTTCAACGATGATGCCTGTTGCGGTAACAATCGTCGGCACACTCCAAATCAAAGCATATTTCCTTAGGAGTTCCGTTGCCGGTTCATCCTGTGCCTTGTTCGCATACCAGGTCAAAAAAACGGCGGATATATATAGAACAGCGGTCAGACTCAGGACAACTATGCTCCATGTCAAAGGACTGGTAAAAAGAGTCCAGTAGTCCAATTCAATTCCTGATGGAGTCTCTTCCACAAACCCTCCTTCTGAAATCGTGAGCACGATTGATAATGAGGCAGGAATGAATAAGCCGGTAAGTCCGTACAAGTACGTATACCTCTTGTGCTTCAATCCGCCGTAAGTGGTGAACGCATAATAAGCGCCGCGGATTGCTAGCAACACCACTCCGATGCTGGCCGGAACGAGCAGGATAGTTCCGTAATAATATGCTGTTTTAGGAAAGAAACCGACAATTCCCACGAAGAAAAATACAAGGAATACATTCGTGACTTCCCATACAGGAGATAAATAACGCTGGATAATCCCTGTCAGGATATGCTGCTTTCCTCTGAAAAGACTATATGCATTGAAAAAACCTGCCCCGAAATCGATGGAGGCGACGATGACATATCCAAAGAGAAAAATCCAGAGGACCGATATCCCGATTAGTTCAAGTGTCATCGAAACTCACCTTCCTTCTCCAGTTCCCTGTCTGCCAGTTCCTGCTCAACTGTGTTTTTCCGGAACATCCTTGTTAATACAACAGTACTTCCGATTGCCAGTATCATGTATAAACCGGCAAACAAGATCAGCATCAAATCGACCTGCCCGCTCGTCGTTGCTGCATCCTCAACCTTCATGATTCCTCGAAGGATCCAAGGCTGCCTCCCGACTTCAGCGAACCACCAGCCAAGCTCAATCGCCACCATCGATAGCGGACCGCCGAAAACGATCAGCCAGCGATACCATCTTGACCGGATAAAATTCCATTTCAGCCACACACCCACAACATAGACGAGCGAAAGGGCCATCATCCACATCCCAATCGTTACCATTCCATCAAATAAATAATGGATATACAGTGGAGGGATTTCATCTTCAGGGAATTCATTAAGTCCAATGACCTCTGCATTCGGATCGCTGTGAGCCAAAATACTTAACGCATAAGGAATTTCTAGCGCATATTTTACTTCGCCGTCATCAAGAACACCATACAACATCAACGGCGCACCCTCATCAGTCTCGAAGTGCCACTCTGCAGCCGCTAGTTTCTCCGGCTGGTATTCAGCTAGGTATTTTCCGGAAAAATCTCCGATGACCGCAGCAGCAATCGAAAAGATAAGACCGATTTTCATAGTTAAAAATAACGCTTTTTTATGGTATATATGATTCGAACCTTTTAAAAGCCTGAAGGCGCCAATCGAAGCGAGTACAAATGCCGAAGTCATATAAGCTGTCGCCAGCACATGGGCGACCTTTGTCGGCATCGCTGGATTGAACATCGCCAGAACCGGATTGATATTGACCAGTTGTCCGTTCACTAGATCAAATCCTTGCGGTGCATTCATGAACGCGTTCACGATTGTGATGAACACAGCTGAAAAAGAGGCTCCAACCGCAACCGGAATCAATAGCAGCAAATGTTTCTTCTGATTTTCAAAACGGTCCCAAGTATAGAGATAAATCCCAAGGAAAATTGCTTCAAAGAAAAACGCGAATGTTTCCATGAACAGCGGAAGAGCGATGACATTGCCTGCCAATTCCATAAAATTAGGCCAAAGCAATGACAACTGCAATCCAATTGCCGTCCCGGTCACAACTCCGACCGCAACGGTGATGACAAAGCCGCGTGTCCATCTCCTTGCGAGCAGGATATAATGTTCATCCTGTTTCTTGATTCCAAGCCACTGAGCAATCATAATCATTAACGGAATTCCTACTCCAATAGTTGCATAAATAATATGGAAGGATAATGTAAGCTCCGTTAAGACCCGGCTGAAAAAAACTGATTCTTCATTCCCCATTCTTCAATACCCCTTTTCTATCCAGCAAAAATTCTTCCGATAAAAGACAGGCCCATTATAGCAGCCACTAAAAAAGCAAGCCACATAAGCATTTTTTCTTGTTTTTTATACATAAAGTCACCTCGACAGTTTGTTCACTAAATCACATTTTTGTGCAGGCACGCGGACAATTCTTTTATACAATATAAATGTGAGAGAAATATGATATGTAACCCATGTTCGCTTCTTTCATTCCATTCCCATTCTCAGGGCGGTTAAAACGAAAAAAAGGAATAAGAAAATTGGACTGGTCAGGATGACGATAAATTTTAAGGAGCCAATAAAGGTAAATAATTTCTTGTCCTCTGTCAGGCCATCTGCTTCGATTCCCTGTATCAATTCAATAACACCCACAAAAAAAGGAATGAACTCATTCATTCCCAATAAGAAAAGCGCAAGCGCCTTGGTTAGCCCCGACAAGCGCTGGAGGGCCGACCTGTGAAGTCGTTCTTTGACTTCACCTGAGCGAACCGAAGCTGAAATGTATAGCCGACTGTCCAGAAACGGAGAAACTGGAGACTCCGACAAAGAAGCGCTTTTTGCTTCTGCCGGCGGAGTTGAAGTTTCGGAGTTTCTAGGAGGCGAAACGGGACAAGCGACTCGAGGGGCTAGGCGCTGGGGCTGGACAAAGAAAAGCGCAAGCGCCTTGGTCAGCCCCGACAAGCGCTGGAGGGCCGACCTGTGAAGTCGTTCTTTGACTTCACCTGAGCGGACCGAAGCGACTCGAGGGGCTAGGCGCTGGAGCTGGACATTTCTCGAAGTGAAATTTATGCTCTCTTATCTCTTAAAATAACCTCCGGCCTCCCGACTGGATAATATTCAACTGGCCCGCACGCTTTGAGGGCCGTTTCATCTAAGCAGTTCCTGCCGTCAAAGATGATCCGCTGGTTCATGACATTCAATACAGCTCCCAATTCTAGCTGACTGAACTCTTCCCATTCTGTGACAATAAACAGGGCATCTGCTCCTTTTGCGGCTTCTACTGCTGAGTCCACATAGGCAATGACATCGCCAATGACCTTCCTTGCGTTGCAGGCTGCAACTGGGTCGTATGCTGCAACCTTAGCGCCAGCTGCAGTTAAAGAACGTGCAATTTTTACCGATGGTGCTTCCCTGATGTCATCTGTTTCCGGCTTGAATGACAGGCCGAGCATGGCTATTTTCTTATCCTTTAATGCACTGAATCTTTTTAGTGCTTTTCCTACAAGCAGCTCTTGCTGATGGTCATTGATGGCGATCGTCTCTTCTAATAATGAAAAAGGAACCCCTAGCTCCCTGGAGGTGTGCAGCAGTGCTTTTACATCCTTTGGAAAACAGGACCCGCCATACCCTATTCCGGCATTTAAAAAGGCTGCTCCGATTCGCTTGTCAAAGCCCATTCCCTTCGCTACATCCCTGACATCAGCTCCGGCGGCTTCGCATAGATTGGCGATTGCATTGATAAAACTGATTTTCGTCGCTAAAAATGCATTGGAGGCGTATTTAATCATTTCCGCGCTTTTGACATCCGTCAACAGAAACGGAACGTTCAGCGGACGATACATCTCCTGGATTTTTTCAGATGCACTCTCATCGTCAGAGCCTATGATAATCCTGTCTGCTTTCAAGGTATCCTCGATGGCTGTTCCCTGTCGGAGAAATTCCGGATTGGAGACCATTTTGATCTCAACATTATTTTTCAGCTGCTCTAATAATAATTGTTTCACATATTGATTCGTACCCACCGGCACCGTGCTTTTCACCACAACCACACAATCACGGACGATATGCTCAGCAAGATCTTTTGCGGCCTGCTCAAGATAGCTCAAGTCCGCCTGGCCGTGGTCGCTCTGAGGTGTTCCGACAGCAATGATAATGATGTCCGCTTGGCTTAATCCTTGCTGATGAGACGTAGTGAAAGCCAGTCTTCCCGCGGAGGAGTTTTTAATAAGGAGCTCTTCAAGTCCTGGTTCATAAATCGGAGACTTTCCTTGTTTGAGGGTATCTATCTTTCTTTCATCAACGTCAATACAAACTGCTTCGTGGCCGATTCTGCCAGGCAGACTCCGGTGGATAATCCTACATAACCTGTTCCAAGTACAGCGACCTTCATATCAGTCACACTCTCTCTTCAAGACCGTCATCTCATACACATTTTTTACATACTCAATGACGTCTTCCCTGGTATCTTCCCTTTGTAATGCGAAATCCACCGTTGCCTTGATGAAACCGATTTTATCCCCGATATCATATCTCTTGCCCTCGAAGTTATATGCCAGTACTGCCTGCCGTCTATTAAGCTCATTGATGGCATCGGTCAGCTGCAGCTCTCCACTGTGGCCCCGCTGGAAGATTAGCCAGTACATCAAATATTTCCGGCCTTAGTACATAACGTCCCATAATTGCATAATTTGAAGGAGCCTCTTCTTTCGGCGGCTTTTCTATCAGCGCATCGATATAGAATAAATTCGGCTCCAGATTCGCACCCCTTTGGCTTGATGATCCCATATTTGCTGACATCACAATCATCAACTTTTTGAATGGCTACGACTGAGCTATTGCAGTATTCAAATACATTGATGATCTGTTTCATGCATGGGACTTCGGACATCACAATGTCATCGCCAAGCAAAACGGCGAACGGTTCATTGCCGATGAAGCTTCGGGCACAAAGGATGGCGTGTCCCAGGCCCAGCGCTTCCTTTTGCCTGACAAAATAGATATTAGCCAGGCTTGATATATTTTGGACCTCTTCTAAAAGATCAAGCTTATGCTTTTTTAATAAAGCATCTTCCAGTTCATAGGATTTATCAAAATGATCCTCTATCGATCTTTTTCCCCTGCCGATGATGATGATGATTTCCTCTATTCCTGAGGCTACCGCTTCTTCAACAATATATTGGATTGTCGGCTTATCAACAATCGGCAGCATTTCCTTAGGCTGTGCTTTTGTTGCCGGTAAAAATCTTGTCCCCAGCCCGGCTGCCGGGATAATCGCTTTCCGGATTTTCATATGCTGCCTCCCTTTCCATAGTCTTTTATATTCCAAGGGTCAAGATTTCGACACGTTAACGGCCTATCAAATCGAAAACTTCAATGAATAAAATTTACCGATTTCCCACTATCAGTGAAGAGGCCTGTAAACATTTTTTATAAATCGCGGCAGCAGCTTCGGAAGAACCTTCTTTCTTCGCTTCAACAGCATAGTCACCATCGCTTTTTTCTCTTCATCCGTAACCATCCAGTCATCAGGGATAGTTGAGACAATTTCCTCTATTAAAAAAATCGGGATTGTTTGAATCGACTCCAGGTGTTCGAAGAATGCATCTTCATTTTCAACAAATACTGCCATCAACTTTTGAGCTGCGCTCTTCCTTAATCCGATAGGCAGTTTTTCAAGGCCGGATATCTCCCAATTATATGACCCAAGAATCTCCGCGTGGTCGATGATCCATAAATAATAGCTATCCTTTGTATCTTCCTGTAAAAGAATATTCTTGCGTGTGCGATCCCTGTTGCCAAGCCAATAATCAAGGAGGATAATTCCTGCCAGCATTTCTGCATTCACAATCCCGGCAACATTCTTTACCTGGTGACCGTCAAGGCAGTCGGGCACATAAAGAGATGCAAATTGAAACTGCGTAAGAGTAAATTGATTGGAATCAGGAATCATTGCAGCAAAATTCTCGGGAATTTCGACCAGCCTGGCAAACGGAACCGGCAAACCGAGGTATCTTGCCAGGCAATAGGCCACCCATTCATTCGGCAACGACTTTTCAAACCCGGTCTGTAAAAATTTGACCACATAATCTCTGCCATCATCAAAAGCGATGAGATGGGCATTCGATTTCCCTGCTAATTTCCTTCGGTATGATACAGGTTTAATCACGACTGATTCCCTCCGTTCCCGCGTTCATGAACAATCTCATACAATAAATCAATATACTGGTCCGCTACGACTTCGATTGCAAAATGCTGCCGGACATGCTGGATGGCTGTCTTTGACATCTGCTTCTGCCTATCAGGGAAATCAATGATGGAGTATAGCTTATTAACAGCATCCTCGACATTTTGTCCGTAATAGAGCATTCCGGTCTTCTCCTGGAGGACCAGCTCCGTGACCGGCATCATGTTCGACGCTACTACCGGTACACCACATGCCATCGATTCAATAAAGGTGTTGCCGAAGGATTCAGACTTTGTCGTTGCCAGCGTGCAGCCTCCTGATTTACGGATTTTCGCGTAGACATGCGGCATTTGCTGATAAGGAATGACAGGGTGCCATTTGACAATGTCTGTCAGGTCTTCCTCGTGCCATTTCGCTGCGAATTCTTCCCTCTGGACGCTTTGAGCACCGCCAATCACCCAAATTTCGATATCATCTCTTTCAGCATTAATTCTTTTGGCTATTTCCAGGAGCATCAGCCAATTTTTCCGTTTATCCAATCGGCCAATCCAACCGATGATTTTCTTGCCCTCCGGCAACACCGGCGCTTGATGATAATCAATTTCCCTTTCCCTTAAAAGGCGGAAGAAAGATGTATCCACTCCGTTATAAATCACCTGGACTCGCTCAATTTCCGTTAATATGGAAACGACTTGCTTTTGATAATTGGAAGGGACAATGATGGTTTCAGGTACAATTTCCCTGAAGTTTTTTAAATGAGGATGTAGCTTGATAATTTCAGGGGTACGTGCTTCTATAATCACTGGACCAGTGTATTTCGCTTTTCGAATCCATTTATACGCATCCTTCGTATCGACTACGATAATGGCATCATAGTTACTGGATTGAATGATCCCAACAATTTCGTGTTCATCTTTCGTAAGGTAAACAGGAGCAATATCCTCCATGATATGAAGCCCGCCATGATCAGTCGTATACAAAAATTCAGTATCGATTCCATGCTTTTTAAAATAGAGCGCACGATTCCTCCACCCGGCGTTCACTCCACCAACGGTCAGCAGGCGCCAGATTACTAATACTTTCATTTTGAAATCTCCTCTCTATAGATTGGGCATCCACCAGTTGTGCATTACTTTTTCTTCTTACTTTTCTTGTTTCTCTTCTTTTTCTTATTCAGGCTCTTTATGATTTTGTCCCATGACGGATTTCCTTCAAGGCTGCTCGTTTTTTCAGCATTTTTATTAAAAAAAGAAGATAAATCTACATTTTGCATTTTCTTGGATTTCCCTTTAAGCTTTCTGGCTTTTTTAGAATCCAATCCCATTTCTCGTCCCTCCCAGTATTCATCGATTTTATCCATGACCGCATCAGGGTCTTCACCGCGGGCAAGCATCGTTTTCACCCATTCCTCCTTGAACACCTTCTGCATTATGTTTTCTAGCTGGCTCAAATGAATTTTTTTATCAGTAGTGGTTAACAGCTGGTCACTCACCTCGCGTAACTTTTCCTTATCCGTCTCTTCTTCAAGCAATAAATAATAGATTTCGCGGGAGATGTTCTCCATCTCGATATAGTACTTCCATTCTTTGTAAAGTTCCGGCTTCAGGGATTGGACATGATCTAAAAAGATTTTCTTATTCTTTTCACCAAGAGACGTCATCAGCTTCCTTGGGTAAGGATATACCCTGTCACGCCAAACGGCCCTGGCAACGTCAATCACCTTCAGACTGCCATCAGGCTGAAGATAAATTTGCCTTTTATGGTGGTCAATCCGGTCATAGCCAATCTCCTTAAAAGTGACCAGCATATTGATCAATTTCAGCGACAGCTCCTCACTCAAAGGCTGAGACTGCAAGTACTCCCGCACATCCACCCCCTTGATGATTTCCATAGCGATATATAAATCACCCTTCGCATACAGGCGCGGAAAAAGATCCGATTGCTGTCCAAGAGAAAGAGCGTAATATTCCCGCTCACAGTCCTCTTTATTTCCGAACACCTTTACACATATATTTTCCGTTACTTTAAAAACAGCCCCCTGTCAGCCTTTTCCGATCATCTCCAAAGGGGAATCATTCACAACGTCAACATCCTCATTCTCAAGATTCGCAACCTTGATTTCCTTCATGTATTTTTTTAAATACTTCGTATCCACAATGCTCCTCCTTGCTATCCTCAAGTTCCACTTCTTAATTAATAAATTCGAGGTTGGTCAAAAACGTAAGGGCATGAATCTATTAACAGGAAAATGTGTGCAAGTAGATATATGTGGAGTGATGTGTGACGGACGAAAATTGACTGTTTGTCTCGTTTCTGTCCGTCATTCCCTTGATGACGGACACTTTTTCATCCCTTTTGCTTCTTTTCTGTCCGTCATATCTTTGATGACAGACAGTATTTACATTTGGCTCTTATTCATTATCCGCCGCTAACAAATGGCTAGCGCTTTTTTTCTTTCTCCTGTAAAGGTAAAATAAGTGTGAAAGGAAGTGGACAGATGGCAAACTCAGTTGCAGGAACTAGTCAGTCACATTTGACTCAATATATCCCGCCTAAAGGCATGTACGAAGAATTTGAGGATGAAGCTCATTATCTCGAAAAAGTGAAAGAATGGGGTTTGAGCACGAAGAAGGAATTCTGGTATAAAGACAGATACCAGCATTGTCTTGTTTCGATAAAGGGGTATGAAATCTTTGGCGAAACAGCTGAATTCAACACTCTTGTAATTGAATTTCCAGATGGGAACTTAACTTGTATCCACCCTGCGTACCTGAAGGAGATGCAGTCTTCCAGCTTCGGTAAGGAAATCATTGCTCAAGCTTCCGGTGATGAAGTTGTGGAGGTAAAGAAAGAGATGCCTAAAGCAGCGGCTCCAGCTGAAGCTAAAGCAGAAAAACCTGCAAAAAAAGAAAAAGTGAAAAAGGAAAAGGCTCCAAAATTAGTGTTGCCAGAGGTAAAGGTTCATTTTACCGCGACGGTGAAGCAATTTGCGTTAAGCTGGAATCATTTCAATGAGGATAATGACGAAGTAGTTGTGTTCGAGAATATCCGAATAGAACAGGACGAACCAATTGAGGTTGGCCTGGCATGGGGCTCACACAGCAAAACGCTGAAAAAGCATGAACTGGAGCCTGGACAGCAGCTTGAATTCGACGGCAAAATTGTCAAAAAAAGTCTTCCAAAAGGTAAGGACGTGGAAGATGAATCAATGCTTCTCGATGTATCAGTTGCTTATAAAATCAATAACCCTTCAAAAATCGTAAAAAAATAAGAACGGACTGGCCTCAAATGCCAGTCCATTCTTTATTGTAAGAATTGTATCAACCCTGGTCCAAGCAAGATATGAGCAAGCGTGAATTGCTAAATTTTCATAATAAGAATAGATCATAAAACGTCGCTTTCCTAGATGAAACCCAGAATTTATAATAAATTTGCATTTCTTTTAAAAAACCGTCATGCTAAAAAGGGTAAAGAACAACAAAGTAATAGAGTGAGCAGGTGAAAAAAATGATTGAAATAAAAACTTCTGAAATAAGCGATGGGGAATTCAATAGAGGAGTATTTGCCACACGTGATATTGAAAAAGGCGAACTTATCCATGAGGCGCCCGTCCTTTCTTATCCGAACGACCAGCATGTCCACATCGAAAAAACAGCTTTAGCCGATTATGCGTTTGAATACGGAATTAACCATTCTGCACTTCTCCTCGGGTATGGGATGTTATTCAACCACTCATATGAGCCTAATACAACCTATGAAATCAATTTTGATAATCACACATTTGATTTCTATGCCTACCGTGATATAAGCGCTGGCGAGGAACTTTTCATTAACTATAATGGTGAAGAGGATAATAACGATCCACTCTGGTTTAACGAAGAAAACTAACTACGATGAGTAAGGATATGCTGTTCCGATAAGGTAGAGAACATGTAAAAAATACTTTAATAGGATACTAAAACACAGTATGCTTTGCTTCATGACTACCAGTATAATAAAGCAAAACAGAACGCTTGAACATATCCAAGCGTTCTGTTTTTTTTGTCTTATTAATTTTTGAGCAGCACCAATCGTTTAATATAACGACGGAGGACTATCTGCCATCGTATTTACAAGAATTAAATATAATAAAATATTAGCACCAGGTAGTAAAATGAATATTAGTCTTACCGCGAAAGAAGATATACCAAAATATTCAGCTATTCCTCCACAAACACCTGCTATGGACTTGTCCTTAGACGATTTTCTCCATACACTCTTCATTTTTAATCTCCCTTTGGTCAAAACAATCCGTTTGTGGATTTTTTTCTTATTGTAAATTATGCTTCGTTTGTCTAGTAATTAATTCAACAAAAGAGGTCGTCAATCCTTCCTGGGTCAACGCCCACTACTAGTATATCTTTTTTATCATTCCTATTGGTAATAGGTCTTTAAACAAGACAAGTAAATAAATTCATAGTAAATTATTAGTATTCGCAGAGGGGAACTTATTGATATGAATATTTTAATTTTAGGTGCGACTGGACGAGTTGGAAGTCAAATAGTGGCTTATGCCATTCGTGACAGACATCATGTTACTGCATTCGTCCGCACTCCTGAGAAGATTCAAATAAATAATGAAAACTTAACAAGTATACACGGGAATGTTTTAAATAAGGATGATATAGTGCGTTCAATGGATGGGATAGATGTAGTTATTAGTGCACTAAATACAGATGGCACATCCACTCTATCAGAAGGTATGCCACTTATTATCGAAGCAATGGAAAACGAAGGTATAAAACGAATAATAACTGTAGGAACTGCAGGTATTCTGCAAAGTAGAATCACGCCCATTTCTCTGCGTTATCAATCAAGTGAATCAAAGCAGCGATCAACTCGTGCTGCGAAAGAACATCATAAAGTTTACGATATGCTTAAACAATCGAGCCTCGAATGGACGATTGTTTGTCCTACTTACTTGCCGGATGGAGAAAGGGTAGGCAAATATCGAATAGAACGAAATTTTTTGCCGGAGGGTGGAACTAAGATATCCGTACCGGATACAGCAGAATTTACTTTTAAACAGCTAAAATCAAGTGATTATATAAATTCGCGTGTAGGTATCGCCTATTAATAATTCCTATCCCACTTAAAAACTAAAGTGGGGTTTTGGAATATCTGAACTGACGTTTGAGTTGAAAAAACTCCGTGAAGTAGTAACGTAAACTTCCTTGCCCCGGTTGTACACTTAATAGGCGGTTAATCCGATCACCACACCCTTGTAGTTTAAGAAGAAGTCTTTAATGTTGGAAATCTAAATCATTTAATGTCTGATTTTCTCAGCCAACTCTAAAATAATTCCCTCTGGACCACGAACGTAGCATAACTTGTAACTTTCTTCATATTGCTGTATCTCGCTGAAGATTTCGACGCCGCTCTTTTTCAATTTCGCAATAATAGCTTCGATATTTTCAACAGCGAAGCAAATATGTCGGATACCCAGCGTATTTGCCAAAGGTTGCTGAATACCTTTTTCATCTGGTGGCGTTTCAAATTTGACTAGCTCTATCCATGCTTGACCATCTGGCATCCCCA
Source organism: Mesobacillus subterraneus (assembly GCF_020524355.2). NCBI lineage: Bacteria > Bacillati > Bacillota > Bacilli > Caryophanales > Bacillaceae > Mesobacillus > Mesobacillus subterraneus. The sequence continues at coordinate 505,326 of NZ_CP129019.1, read as the reverse complement.
TACCTACACATGCCGTTTTAACATCTTTAAGCCCAACTATTCGGTCCAACTGTTCTCCATTCATTTCCCATTCCGCTTGCACTTCAAGTCCTAAATCAAGAAAAAACGCTTTAGCCTCTGAAAGATCATTTACGTTTATACTCACATGATCTATTCTATTAATCCTCATATCTCGTACCTCCTATATTCCTCTAGTTGTTTTGAAGAAATCCATTCATAACTCCCCTCGAAATGTTCTAACACCTTATCATTCAACAAAGGTTAAGTTGATCCTATAATCTTACTTAAACTCACCTGCTTTGTTAGTCGTAATAAGAATATATCTATAATAAGAGCGTTAATCCTCCTGGATCAACGCATCCGGTTGAAAACAACTAACATTGACAAATCATTAAATGATTACCGTCTAAATCTCTAAAATTAAACCAATGATTATTTTCAATTTTCGTTGTAATTTCGACATTTTTTCTTTTCATGTGTTGAAAAGCTTGTTGTATATTATTTGTGTTTAAATGAAAAGGTGGAGCTTTATAGATATTTTCCTCTGAAAATATTTTGCTGTCTAATACGATACCTGTTCCGTCCATAGGTATTATGTATAGATGACCAAATAAAATCTCACCGTCTGATGGTAATTCTAATATGTCACAATACCAGTCGCGTGCTCTTTCAATGTCACTAACAGGAATAAATGTAGTTCCGATTTGATTTAATATTGGTGTTGACTTCATAATTCCCCTCCTATTTACAGATATTTTGCTAATTCCCTTGTTGAATTAAACTGCGCCGTTCGTACACAAAGAGAATACGATTCTATGGATGAAAACGCATTGTTTATAAGCATTTTTAATATATATTAATCATTTTTTATTGAATAATAGGAGGTTTGAGTAACCAAGAGAAAGCCGTTTTTTTATTTGGATGCGCTGACATCACAATCCAACTCAACAATCACTGTCGTCCCTTGCCCTTTTTCACTGACAATCTTCATTGTGCCATTATGCTCCTGAATGATTTTATTGCTGACGGTGAGTCCTAGTCCGATTCCTTTATCTTTTGTTGTATAAAAAGGGGTTCCAAGGTATCGAAGACGGTTTGATTCGATTCCAGCACCTTCATCAGAAATGCTCGCCGTTACCTTGCCCGGAGCATGCATCTGAAGTTCAATAAGTATTTTGCCGCCATCATTCATGGATTCAATTGCATTTTTCAAGAAGTTTAAAAACACCTGCTTAAGCTGATGCGGGTTGCAGGAAAGCATAATATTTTCTTCTGCATAATCAGTGATGATTTGGACATTGTTCATCAAGGCTTGTGGATGGATGATATTGATTGTACTGTCCAGAATCGACTTCAGGTCTACTTTTACATACTGGACGGCCTGCGGCTTTGCCAGTGACATGAACTCATTGACAATCGAATCGATCCTGTCAAGTTCATTCATCATGATGGCGAGGTAATCCGCTTGTTTCTCCTTATCCAGACAGGTCTGCAATAATTTTGAAAAACCTTTCAATGAAGTCAGTGGATTGCGGATTTCATGAGCCACTCCCGCTGCAAGCTGGCCGGTGACAGAAAGCCTGTCCAGATTCCGGATGGTGGTATCCTGCTTGACTCGGTCCGTAATATTCCTGCCGACACTGACAAAGGACTCTATCTCTTTTTTTTCATTGTATATCGGTGAAAAGTTATACTCTGTATAAACCGAATTTTGATCACAAGGCGTGAATTTCTTCCGTAAAATCTGCGGCTCACCAGTCTCGATAATTTCCTCGAGCTTTTTATCCAGAATGGTATTTTCCTCAGGCGACAGATATTCACTCAAGCTTTTGCCCACAATTTGTTCCGGCTTCAGACTGATTACTTTTTCATGTGACGGTGAAGCATAAACGATTACTTTGTCCTTATTAATAACCTTGATCATGTCAGTCGTATTTTCAGTGATTAATTCATACAATTCCCGGGTTCTATTTAACTCACGTTCCATGCTCACAATTTTTGTGATGTCACGATATATCGCAATGATGGCGATGATTTTCCCATGCTTATTCCGGAACGGTGAATAAGAGACTGCAATATCCAGCATGGAACCATCTTTATGGAATCGCTTCGTTATCATATTGGTATACGCTTTTCCATTTTGGACTTCAGAAATGATTCCCGGTACGAAATCGGGATTAGAAAACTCATAAAAAGTTCTCCCGATCAAGTCTTCTTCTGTATAGCCGAAAATTTCGGTGTACTTATGGTTGATTCTTAAAAAACGATTCTCCATATCGACAATAGCAAATCCGTCAGCCGTGCAATCCAAAAATAAACTCAGCAGTTCATCAGGATTATAGGTCGTTTCATCATCTGTCCCAAAAATAGGAAAACTATTTCGCATAGAGATCTCTCCAAACTTTTTTAACCTTATGTCTCTATTTTACAGAAGATTTCGATATTAAAAAAGAAGTATTTGGCTATCTTCCTATTAAAAGTAAAAACCGCTATCTTTTTGAAAGATAGCGGCAGGAATTATGCTTATTCTTGAGTCAGATGGCTGATTACTTTTTCCACCGCAGCTTCAGCCTGGTCAATACAGCCCGGTATGCCAACACCTTCAAACGATCCCCCGGCAAGGAAAACACCAGGGAGTTCTTGATTGAGTTGTTTTTTGACAGAGGCAATCTTTTCAAGATGCCCCACCGTATATTGCGGCATCGCTTTTCTCCATCTCGTTACAATATGGAAGATTGGTTTTTCAGTAATATTCATTGTCTTGTTCAAATCTTTTAAAACCAGTTGGACGATTTCTTCATCCGACAGTTCGACGGCTTCCTGGTCATCCGGTTTGCCGACATAGCAACGGAGCAAAGCCATATGATCAGGAGATGTTCCGGGCCATTTCTTGTGTGTCCACGTACATGCGGTAATCCGGAAATCGCTGTTTCTCGATACAAGGAAGCCTGTTCCTTCAATATCTTTTTCAATAGCCGATTTTGGAAATGCCATCGCGACATTTGCTACAGAATTGGATGGCATATCTTTGAATTGTTCCATGAATGCATACTCAGAAAGCATGCGTTGCGCATGGAAATGGTCAGTCGTGATGACGACGCTGTCCGCTGTTTCGACCTCTCCAGTTTCAAAGTGGACTTGATAGGTACTTCCTGTTTTCACTACCTTTTTTACAGCTGTGCCTTTCACGACTGTTCCTTCTTCTAGTCTGCTTTCAACCTGGTAGACCAACTCCTCAAGCCCTGTCGACAATGAGATGAACATTCCTTTTTTGGAACCAGGCTTTTTAGCAGCTTTCGGCGGCTTTGGCATCGATTTATTCAATCCAACCACAAGGCTTCGATACTTCTGTTCGATTTCATAAAAGTTCGGGAACAAGGTCATCAAACTGAGTTCATCAATATCGCCTGCGTAAATACCTGACAGTAGTGGATCAATCAGGTTGTCGACCACCTCATCGCCAAGCCGGTAGCGGAAAAAAGCCCCTAGCGACTGATCTGCTTTCGGCTCCCCTTTTGGTAAAATGAAATCCCCCGCAGCACGCAATTTCCCAAGTGGTGAAAATAATCCTGATAATGCAAATGGCGTCACCTTTGTGGGAATGCCCATGAAAGAGCCCTCAGGCATTGTATGAAGCTTGCCTCTCGCGTAAATATAGGATTTCCCTGCAGTATTAGTTATAATTTTATCTTTAAGGTCGACTTCTTCTATCAATCTCATCGCACTCTTTTTTCTCGCAATGATAGAATCCGGTCCTCTTTCAATGACGAACCCGTCCCGTTTCTCAGTACTGATGACACCGCCAAGACGTTGGCTTGCCTCAAATAACTTCACCCTGATGGGAAGCTGATTCTCCCTTGCTTTCTTTTGGAGATAATATGCTGTCGATAGTCCTGTAATACCGCCGCCAACAACAATGACCTTCATTTCGTCCATTCCGCTCACCTATTCTTTAGTAATGTATTGATTATCCTATAAATTAATTAACTAGGTATGTGCAGTATTTAACATATTTAAAGTATAGCACTCGAAATTCATAGGAAGATGGGTGTTTTTTTACTAAAATGTGAACGAGGGATTTGGAAAAAATAACAGGTGATCTCCTGTTTGCGAAATTTGCATAAACAGGTGCGAATTGGAGGGGGTTCTGCCGAAAACAAGTATGTTTTCTTCGCTGGAACTAGATGTCTAATATTGAAATGGACCCTTAGGGAATGCCGAGCTAGTGCATAAGGGTACGATTTGCCCTTTACCGTACCCTTATAGCAGACGATTGCCTCACATAAGGGTACGTTTTTCTCTTTATCGTACCCTTATAGCAGACGATTGCCTCACATAAGGGTACGTTTTTCCACTTTATCGTACCCTTATAGCAGATGAATGCCTCACATAAGGGTACGATTTGCCCTTTATCGTACCCTTATGGCAGATGAATGCCTCACATAAGGTGACGATTTTCTCTTTATCGTACCCTTATAGCAGATGAATGCCTCACATAAGGGTACGATTTGCCCTTTATCGTACCCTTATGGCAGATGAATGCCTCACATAAGGGTACGATTTGCCCTTTATCGTACCCTTATGGCAGATGAATGCCTCACATAAGGTGACGATTTTCTCTTTATCGTACCCTTATGGCAGATGAATGCCTCACATAAGGGTACGATTTGCCCTTTATCGTACCCTTATAGCAGATGAAAATCTTGCATAAGGATACGATTCCACCCTCATCAATAGTGTAACCCTCGCATAAGGGTGTGTTTAGCTAAGGAATCATATATTCATATCTCTTTTTCGATAAAAAACAAAGGTTACGATTGTGAACCCGATCAGCAGCAGAAAGGAAAATGCAAGATACAGTGGCTCGAATCCGCCTTCCAGCAAAACAAGCTTTGCGTCATAATATTTGAATGGAGTCAGGAACTTCAATCCATCCAGCTTTTCATTCATATCAATAGCTATCGATAAAATGAAAAGGATAAGCAAGATTCCTGTTGACAGGGATGTGGCTTTTTTCGCGTTTTTGTAGCTAGCAGCAATTGCGCTTCCGATAACCAGGAAGATCAGCTGTAGAATGAACATCCCGATCATCAGCAAGGTAATATCTCCGGTCATATTCTCACCTTCCGCATATTTCTGCACCATACCCACAGAGGAAGTAAAGGTCACAATATTGAAAATCAGAATGTTGACCAATGCTGCTATTAGTTTGGATGTTATCATTCTTGTTCTTGAAACTGGTTTGACCAGCAAGAACTCGACCGTCTTGTCACGCTCTTCCTTGGCAATGATGTTCGAGCCGAGCATCGCTGCATGGATAGCTCCCATCACAGCAAGGTATAAAAATAACACTCCGTAATAACCAATCGGTGTTGACAGATCGAGTGAACCCGTTCCCATGATAGCCTGCATCGATTTAGGCATATCAGCCATCAGCGCATTCATCGATTGACCCGTCCCTTCAAGACTTGCGTATTTGCCCATGCCCGCGGCGACCATGAAAATGACACCGATACTCCAGATGATGAGCGACTTGCGATTTGCTTTCATTTCCCTTTTAAAAAGATTCATGACTTTCCCTCCTCCCTAAACGGAATGGACATCCTTTTTTGCGTAAAAATAATAGCTGGCCGAAACCGTTGCGATGATAAACACTATCCCGGCTATGATAAATGAAGTTTCGTAGCTTGAATGTTGTGTGATGTATGTTGAGTCAAAGTAATTGAACGGCGTCAAATAACGTAAAGCTTCATCATCCGTCGTCGAACTGATCATCCCGAGCATAAAGAATCCAAAAACAGTACCGAGCGATACTGATATCACCGACTTAATTCTTGGGGCAATCACAGAAACGATGATTCCTAATGCCATAAACATTAGCTGGATGAAGAACAGGGAAACAGCAATCAAGAACAAGGCTTCCTTGTTAAAATCGTCCCCTTCAACAATAGCTGCCATCACGAAAGTCGCTCCGATAAAAATGATGTTGGTAATAATCAGGGAAACCAGCGCTGCCAACAGCTTGGAAGTCACTATCTGCGTCCTTGTCACTGGCTTAGTAAGCAGGAAGTCGGCTGTCTTTTCCCGCGTTTCCTTTGAAAGGATCGAGGTTCCAAGATTCATAGCCTGGATGGCGCCCGCTAGCTTCAGATAGAGAAATGCGTATGAGAAAAATCCAATCAATGTCGCGATGCTGTCCACGGACAAGCCAATCGCTTTCCTCAATTCAACCGGGAAGCCTTCAAGCAATTTCTTGAACTCTTCCGCATCCTTTGAAAAGGAAGGAAACATTGCTAAAAACAAGACAACCATCGCCACCAGCGACAAGGTCCATATAATAGTAGACTTCCGGTATGCCTTCAGTTCATGAAGGAATATATTCATTTTCTATTCCTCCTTTTCATAATAATGCATGAAAATCTCTTCCAAGTCGGGCTCCTCGACCCAGAGGTTCGAAATCTCGATTTCGGCGATTTTTTTCATGACAGAGTTGATGTTACCCCTGAAGAGGAAGCTGACCGTTCCACCGTCCAGCTCAAGCTGGTTCACACCGTCAATATTGAAAATGTTTTTATCGATTACGGAATTGGATTCGATTTTGAATTTCTTATATGTGTTTTCTTTTAGCGTGCTGATTTTCTCGACGGTGACAATCCGGCCGTCCTTGATGATCGCAACCCTGTCGCACAGCCTCTGAACCTCGCTGAGAATATGGGAAGAAAACAGAATGGTCGCACCTTTTTTGTTTTCTTTTTCTAGAAGGTCAAAGAACTTTTGCTGCATGAGCGGGTCCAGCCCGCTAGTCGGTTCATCTAAAATGATTAGCTTCGGTTCGTGGAGCAGCCCCTGGACGATGCCAACCTTCTTTTTGTTGCCTAGCGACAGGTCATCGATTTTCTTCGTAAGATCGAGCTCCATGACGTCAGCAAGCTCTTTAATCCGCTTGGTACAGTCCTTTTTGTAAAAGCTTGCGGAATACTTAAGCAGGTCCATGACCTTCATATTGTCATAATAGAACACTTCGGAAGGCAGGTAGCCGATATCTTTTTTGATTTCCGGAGAAGCAGTGATAATATCTTTTCCAAAAATCGTCGCGCTGCCGCTCGTAGGGTAAATCAATGATAGTAAAGTCCGGATCGTCGTCGATTTCCCTGCTCCATTCGGACCAATGAACCCGAAAATTTCCCCTTCCTTCACATTGAAACTAACATCCTCAATTCCCCTGGCCTTGCCGTACATTTTCGTCAGATTCTTTAGCTCAATCACGTTCATGCCAGACCCTCCCAGATTCGTTTTTTTCTATTTAATAACGGTTGAAGCCGGTTTAATATCAGTTGGTTCTCTTTTAATACCAGTTGAAGCTGTTTTAATACCAGTTGGTTTTCTTTTAATACCAGTTGAAGCTGTTTTAATGCCGGTTGGTTCTCTTTTAATACCAGTTGAAGCTGATTTAATACCAGTTGGTTTTCTTTTAATACCAGTTGAAGCTGTTTTAATGCCGGTTGGTTCTCTTTTAATACCAGTTGAAGCTGTTTTAATACCAACCGGTTGAGCCATTTTTCAAAACAGATATGGTTCAATTTCCAACTTTCTAACTGGTGGAGCACTTTTATCTACGGTTGGACTCTTTTTATAAACGGTTAATGAAATTTTATCTACGGTTGGACTCTTTTGATCGACGGTTGTGACCATTTCCGTCTATGTTGCTGCCTGTTAGAAATTCGGATTACTCACTTTTATAAAATGACTTCTTCATCATATCGATATACACTTCGACTTCTTTAAAAGCTTCATTAAAATTAAGAAACTCTTTGTTCAGTTTTTTCGCTTTTTCGAGTTCCTGGTTGCTGAAGCCTTCGAGAGTCCACATGATGATGTTGATTGTTCTTGGAATATCCGTACCTTCACGGAACTTTGCAAGGTCGATATTTTCGAATAATCTGCCAAAGCTGTTGTTCATCAGTTCTGTGCTGGTGCTGTTCAATGCCTCTTTCACTTCTTCTGAAGTTTCCATTGAAGCTGACATCATAAAGTTGAATACTTCGGGATGTCTTGCCATCAGCTTATTTTTGAGGATCATCATGTTCTTCAGCCGCTCAAAAATATCACGTTCGCTGAAGTCTAATTCATTAAATAGTTCTTCCAATAACACATCAACAAAGTGGTTATAGAGAAACAAATAGAGTTCTTTTTTATTCGAGAAATAGTGGAATAGCAGCCCTTTTGAGATTCCTGCTGATTTGACGATTTCATTTGTGGATGCATTTTCGTATCCTTTCAGGGCAAACTCCTTTAGAGCTGCGTTCAGGATTCGTTCTTGCTTTTCAGGATTCAAACTTAAAAATTTTGAAGACATCATGACCTCCTTAAAAAACCGCATTGACCAACCTGGTCAATATCATTATATTCCCTATTGACCACTTTGGTCAACAACAATCTTAGTTCTCTTTTCGACATGATTTTCCTCAAAGAACAAAAAGCGCAAGCGCCTCGTTCAGCCCCAACAAGCGCTGGAGGGCCTGCCAGTGAAGTCGTTCTTTGACTTCATTGTCAGGACAGTAGCGTCTCGAGGGGCTAGGCGCTGGAGCTGGATTAAGAAAACTACATGTAGTTATACACACTTAATTAATTTTATAATTCCTGGTTAACAAACAAAAAAGGCTGCCCAATTGAAGGCAGCCTTCATCTTAATTCTTTTTTCGGATCACGGCACGAACAGGACTTCCATCCGCCTGTTCCAGCGGCAGAGGCAATGCAGCGAGCTCGTAATCTCCTGGTTCGATATTTTCAAGTACCAGTCCTTCAAGGATATGAATGTCCCGGTTGTTCAACTCATGATGGGCACTTAGTTCCTTGCTGTCCAATGGATCAACCGATGGTAAATCTAGCCCAAGCAAATGTACTCCTTGCTCAGCAAGATAAGCAGCCAATTCAGGCTCGATATGCGGAATTGATTCTGGGAACACCGTCTTATCCTGCCATGCGTCCGTACGGATCAACAGGCGCTTGACTCCGCGCAAATCCTCAGCTTCCACTTCCTTAATTCCGATACTTTCCGGCTTCTGTAAATGAATCACCTTTGCAGGACCGATATACAGGTTAAAGTCCAGATCGATTACTTTTTTTCCATCACTATCGAAATGAAAAGGCGCATCGATATGTGTGCCGGTATGCGTGCTCATCGTTACCTGTCCGACATTCACAGAGCCGCTTTCTTCCATCCCCCAGCTCACTTCATAATGAAATGGCGTATCGCCCGGCCAAACAGGAATTTTATCATGTAAAACCTGCGAAATATCAATCCAGTTTCCCATACTGTTACCTACTTTCTTATTATAGCTTCGTCCTCAGGCTCCATAGCTCTGGGAAAAATCGGTGGTCGACGACCTTTTTCAAATAGGATACACCGGCAGATCCGCCTGTTCCAGTTTTGTGGCCGATGATCCGTTCAACCGTGCTCATATGGTTGAAACGCCAAAGCTGCTGCTGGCTGCCGATATCGACAAGCTTCTCCGCAAGCTCATATAAATCCCAATATTGATCGACGTTTCGGTACACCGTGAGCCATGCTTCCTCGACACTGGCATGTGGTTCGTACGGAGCAGACCAATCACGATTTAAGGCTTCAACATCTATCGGCAGTCCGCGCATCGCCATCGCACTGATCGCCGCATCATAAATCGATCGTCCATGCAGCGCATCCTCCATTTGTTTATACAGTTGGGCATCATGTTTGTACACAGACAATACATGTTCGCTCTTTTAGCCAAGAGCAAATTCAATCAAACGGTTCTGATAGGATTGGAATCCTGACGAATGGCCAAGCTTGTCACGGAACTGCATATATTCAGCCGGAGTCAGCGTCGAAAGTACACTCCATGATTGGATCAGCTGCTGCTGGATCCTTGACACCCTTGAGAGCATCTTGAAGCTCGGCTCCAAATCATTTTTTCGTATGCAGTCAATCGCCGCGCTCACTTCATGTAAAATCAGCTTCATCCACAGCTCGCTAGCCTGGTGGATAATGATGAACAGCATTTCATCATGATGATCAGACAGGCGCTGCTGGCTCGATAAAATTTTATCCAGCTGCAGGTAACTGCCATAAGAAAGCTCTTTTGAAAAATCAGTGTGAATTTGATGTGTTTTTTGCTCTTCCTTCATTTCCGGACTCCTCCCCTACGCCACAACTCCGCGCTCATTGCTATATTTCTCGTATAATTTATTATCCATGATATCTTTTAAGATCTGGACAGCATTCCAGACGTCATTGTAAGAAGTGTAAAGGGCCACAGGGGCAAGGCGGACAATGTTCGGAGCGCGGAAATCAGGGATGATTCCTTTTTCCTTCAACGCCTTGCAAATCCTTGCAGCTTCCTTGTGCTCCAGACTGACATGGTCGCCTCGTTTGAAATCTTCTGTTGGGCTGCCGATAATGAAGCCTGCATCACCAAGCTCCTGCTGTATCAGATCCATGAGATAACGGTTGATCTTTAATGATTTTTCACGGATATTCTGAATTCCAGCCTCTGCGAACATTTCCAATGAGCCGAGTAAAGGCGCAAGGCTCAGAACATGTGGTGTACCAATTTGGTAAGCGCCGGCAGTCTCTGCAGGTGTCATGACATGCTTCATATCAAACTGTTTATCTTTTCTTGAACCGAACCAGCCGGCAAGACCAGGCTTCGTGCCTAAATGCTTCGAGTTCACATAAAGACCTGCTACCGCCCCCGGCCCGCCATTCAGGTGCTTATAATTGCACCAGTAGGCAAAGTCGACTCCCCAATCAGAAAAGGAATGAGGAATCGCGCCGATCGAATGGCAGCCATCGAAACCAATCAGGATTCCGCGGCTGTGTGCAGCTCTTGTCAGGCGCTCCATATCAAGAATTTGTCCGCTGCGGTACAGCACAGTCGGCAGCACGACAAGCGCAATTTCTTCGGTCATTGCCTCAATGATATCGTCCTCATCCAAGAACCTTCCGTCCCTGCTTTTCACACTGATCAGGTGCGTATCTGGATCATAGCCATGGATTCGCAGCTGGCTTTGAAGCGCATAGATATCCGACGGAAAATTCAATTCATCAGCAAGGATTTTGGTTTTTTTACCCTCAGGCTTGTAAAAAGTCGCCACCAACTGATGCAGGTTGACCGTTGTGGAGCCGCTTACAATTACCTCTTCAGAAGCAGCACCGATTAGCGGAGCAGTCAATTCTCCCAGTTTTTCAGATAAATAGAACCACGGATGGTTGCCATCCATCCAGCCATCAATGCCAAGCTCGCGCCAGTCGGTCAATGACTCTAGCAATGTTTTTTCAGCACGCTTTGAAAGGAGACCAAGCGAGTTTCCATCAAGATAGATTGAATCAGGTATCAGGTAAAACTCATCCCGGTAACGGGCTAACAGATCTTCACCGTCAAGCTGTGCGGCAAGTTCCGCATCAGGTTCAAAAGAATAAGGCTTCATCATCATCTCTCCCATTCCATTTGCAACTAGAGAAATCGTAACAAAGAACAGAAGCAAGCGTCAACAAAAGGTCTGAGTATTCCAAAAAGAAAAACAGCCTCCATAAAAGGCTGCTTAAGCAAAACGATAATAAATTAACACAAAGGTCGATAAGACAAAGATGAAATTCAAAAATATAAAGATGAATTGGTCTACTCTTGTTTTGTGCATTTTAATTGGCGGATTATAGAAGGATACTCCTTCGATGATGAAGATGATCAGGACAATATGGATCATGAAGTGGTCGATGATCTCTGTAAATCCGAAAAGCATTGTCGTTAAAATAAAGATGGTTGTGACAACAACTCCCAGTACTCGATTCAAGATACCGACTACCAGCAAATAGCCAACAACAAATTCGATGAAAGCGGCCATGACGATGAAGGATGCTGAGTCAAATCCGAAGGTAGGCACCTGGTGGTTTGCGACGATATCCAGCGACATGGTGGGGTATACCCATTTTTCAACGGCGACCCAGCATAATGAGAGTCCTGTCCCCAAATATAAGAACGGGAAGCCGACATTTTCAAGCTTAGTGCTGCCGATAAGCAGCACTCCGATGATCGCCACATAAAAACCGTAATCAAGCATATAGAAAATGCCATGGTTTACAGTGACCATGATGAATAATATCAGTAATATCGCCGCTCCCATTTTTGTCGCGATATGGTGCGGTACGAGGAGAAGGCCTATCGTTGCCCAAGCCAAGATCATCATCAAGGTGCTGTCGACCTGGAATTCCGGTGCGAATAAGGTACCGTTTGTTACCTGGATGATTAGAGCGACTGCTGTTCCGTATTTCAATAAATATCTAGAATATTTCCGGAATCCCGAAAGGAAATCATCCCATTTTTGAATGAGTGGTCATTGTGCCATCTTTGGGATTATTAGTGTCAGTGAGGCGAGGACTAATGCAGCCAGCAAGGCAAGCCCCATGAATAACGGAGACAAAATATTCTCGATACTTTCTTTCTTAGGCGCCACTTCAGTAAACCATTTTACATGAGCATTTGTATAAAAAGGTGTCAGAATAAGTCCGAACACAATGATGAGTTGCAGAATTTTTTTCACTAATCAGACCTCCTGGCAATATAATCACTATAGAGATAGTAATAATACTACTGATTCATACGAATTTAACAGCAGAATCACGAACATTTTGTGAAATGATTCACAATAAATTCACCTGTATTGTTTTTACATACAAAGTTTGCCCCGTTAACAAGCTAGTATGCTTTTTTAAACAAGTATTAATGGGTATATTGGTGATATGGAAGAAAGGATGGTGAATAATCTTTGGGACGTTTATTTTCAATCTTGATTTTTGGGGCCGGCCTTACTATATTTTGCATGGCCATTTTTAACGAATGAAAAAGAAATTCAAAATATAAATCAGGAAATAGATAAGTTAAAAGATAATCCAGAGCTAATCCAAGCAATGGAAACGGTCAACGATGGAATCAATCAGTTGTTATGGAAGCTTGATGAAAAGAAGGAAGAATTAACACAGGATGAACAAAATATTTTGCCAAAAGTGGCAAAACCTGAGTTGGAGACCCCTTCTGAAAAAACTTTCACGATTCATAATATCGGCATTGGGGATGGAAAAGCGGAAGTTGAAAAACAGCTTGGCGGACCTAAACGAGTATCCATTAATGAGTATGGAACCGAATGGCATGCTTATCACGAGAATTTCCAGAACTTCGTCATGGTTTCCTACAATAAAGATGGAATTGTGAATGCTTTGTATTCAAATCAGGATTTGATTGCTGCTAAAAATGGCATCAAGTACGGTGCTCCTAAAGAAACGGTGCGTCAAACGCTTGGTGAACCGCTTAGCGAGATCAGGAAAGGGCTTGTCTACTATCAATTCCAAAAGGATCAGGACTATGATGTCTACAATTTGGACGACAGCTATGTGACTGTTTTTTATGACAAACATAGAGATAATACCGTGACAGCCATCCAGATTGTCAGCGAAAAATTGGAGCAAAGCAAAGCAGGCTTTTATACAAAAGCAAGTGATGCATTGAAGGAAGGATTTGAATACCAGCTGTTCGACGTGACAAATGCTTCAAGGTTGATGCACCGCCTTGGCATACTTGAGTGGGATGATCAGGTTCGAATAACAGCCCGCAAGCACAGTGCAGATATGGCGGAAAACTCGTATTTCAGCCACACGAACTTTGAAGGGCAGTCACCTTTTGACAGAATGGAAGAGGATGATATTGCATTTTCCGTTGCCGGAGAGAATCTGGCGTATGGACAGTTCAGCAGCATTTTTGCTCACGAAGGTCTGATGAACTCACTCGGGCACCGCGAAAATATACTGAAGGCAGATTTTAAACTGCTCGGTGTCGGCGTCGCGTTCGGTCCGAAAGATGAGCCTTATTTTACTGAGAATTTTTATAGTAAGAGAAAATTTTAAGCCGGATCTCATTTCTTGAATTGGAAAAAATCGCGGATAATTTCCAGTTCGCTATAAAAACGAATTTTTCGCTATAAAAATGGAAAAATCGCTATAAAAAATGGATTTTCGCTATAAAAATCAGAAAGTCGCTATAAAATGAAGATTTTCGCTATAATATCATTTCTATTGTGTGAACAGGCATGTTCAAGACTAGTTTTCACACCAAGTTACTATCCTTTTAGATGCTTGAACTATTTTATTGTCGGTTTTCACAACTTTATTGGCGGTTTTCACAACTTTATTGGCGATTTTCACAACTTATCGGCGATTTTCACAACTTATCGGCGATTTTCACAACTTATTGGCGATTTTCACAACTTTATTTGTGATTTTCAATTTTTATTTGTGATTTTCAATTTTTATTAGTGATTTTCAATTTTTATTGGCTAAATCCACTTACTTATTGGCGAAAATCAAATTATATTGACGAACTGGAAATTCCGGGCGTTTTTTTCAAGCAGAGAACAAAAAAACCACTTAATCAGCTCTCGATTAAGTGGTTTTTCATTCAATATTTACTTCACTCGCGGGAATCCAAAGCCTGATGCATAGTCATCACCAGATGCTGCTCCTGATCCGCCAAGAATATCATTCGCTTTTGCGCGGTTCTGAAGTTCCGCACGAAGTTGCGTATGACTCATGTTTGGATTTTCAGCCCAAATCTTTGCAGCGAGTCCCGATACGTGCGGAGTCGCCATGGATGTTCCGCTGATTGTGTTATAGGTTCCATCGTACCATGTAGATTCGATCGCTCTTCCAGGTGCGGACAGTTCCACATCGAGCTCACCGATCACATAGTCACCGTCTGTCAGCGGATTGCCACGAGATGAGAAGTCTGCAACACGGTATGTACCGTTCTGCTGGACATCTTCTAAAGCCGCTACAGCCACTGCATTCGGAAGGGCACCCGGATAACCAATCGTATTGGCATTTGGTCCGCTGTTACCTGCCGCGGCGACAACTAGGACACCTTTTCCATATGCATAATTGACAGCATCAGCAATCATCGTGCTCTTGCTGCTGGATCCGAGTGACATGGAAATGACCACTTTTGAACCTGTACGTACTGCTTCATCCGCAGCATGCCTGATAGCTCCAGCAATATCATCCGAATAACCTGATCCTCTGTCATTCAATACTTTATAAGCCCAAAGGTCTGCATTCGGAGCCACTCCGTAAATGCCCAAACCTGTTCCGCCATGAGCCAGGACTGTTCCTGCAACATGAGTTCCATAGCCATTTTTATCCGAACATGAATTATTGACTAGAGGCGACTTACGCTGTGTAAAATCCTTACATTGTTCGTCGCTGCCAGCTAAGTCAGCATGATTTACGTTCACCCCGGTATCGAGTACGGCTACCTTTACTCCGTTACCTCCAGATGTTGCCTGAAGATTGCTATCATTATAGATTGCTTCCATTCCCCAAGGCGTTTGATCGGCTGGCGCAGACTGTGCTCCGGACCCCGGTTTTGCATTCAGCTGCACCTGGGAAACTGTTTCTATTTGTAGATTCTTATTTTTCAATAGTGCCTGGTATTGCTTCGCATTGACTTCTATTGTAAAACCTTTCGCACCAAAATCCCATCTTTTGCCGAACTGATCTTTTGCCTTAGCCTTTTCAGCTGCGGGACCCTGGACCAAAACCCGGTATGTATCCTGTGTCTCTGGTGCCTGGTCAAATGCCCCAGCCGTGAACATAGATAAACCCATTGTCATGCTTAATAGTGCGGCTCCTAATACTTTCTTCTTTTTCACCCAACCACTCCTCTGCATTTTTATGGTGTTGCCAGCTTACAGACTCTATTATATTTAAAATATTCAGAAAATATAAATATGCTAAACTGTTCATTTTTAAGTCTTTTGAATCAGGATGATTAGCACATTTACCAAATTTTCATATGCGTAAAGAACTGTTTTTGGATTTTCCCAATATCCGAAGAACCAAAAAGAGTGACCTTTTACAGGTCACTCTTTCATACAGGGTAGTAAACTTATATAAATAGCAGCAGACTGACGGCCATGACTGCCATTCCAGCAATTAAGCCGTAAATGGCTAGATGAGATTCATCATATTTTTTTGCAGCAGGTAACAATTCATCAAGTGAGATAAATACCATGATGCCAGCTACGGCCGCGAAAATGACACCAAACATTATGTCATTCAGGAATGGCATTAAGAAGAGGTACGCCACAAGAGCGCCGATCGGCTCGGCAAGACCCGACAGAAATGACAGTTTAAAGGCTTTCTTCTTATCGCCAGTGGCAAAATACACCGGGACAGAAACGGCAATTCCCTCAGGAATGTTGTGGATCGCAATCGCGATGGCTATCGCCACACCCAAAGCCGGGTCCTGGATGGCCGAAGTGAAGGTAGCGATTCCTTCCGGGAAGTTGTGAATCCCGATTGCCAGAGCTGTGAAGGTGCCCATCTTCAACAAGGCTGCATCGTGGGCAACATTAGACGGCGCGTTCATATCCTCGACCTTTTTTAGTTCATGAGGATTTCCCTGCTTGGGTATGAACTTATCGATCAAGGCAATTAACAGGATTCCAGCGAAAAAACCGCCTACTGTTGCCCAGTTGCCTAATTGTACACCCATTGCAGAAACCAGTGAATCCTTTGCTTTGACGAAAATCTCGATCATCGACACATAAATCATCACACCAGCAGAAAATCCAAGTGCGACCGAAAGGAATTTTGTATTCGTCCTTGATGTGAAAAAAGCTAAAATACTACCGATTCCGGTAGCTAGACCTGCAAATAAAGTTAAACCGAATGCAAATAGAATCTCCTGTGACATTTTTCATTCTCCTTTGACCATCATTATTTACCCTGCACCCTAGAATTTTCATAAAAAGTGAACAATAATCTTTAGTTTATGCCGCAACACGAAATTGTTACACTTGCTAAATTTTCAAGTCTAATATTTTCGCAAAGATGGACATGAACCAAAATGTTTCCTCAGGTAAACTTTCAGGGTGCAGAAATCCTTTTACTAAACACAATATATGCGTATGGATTAAAAAGTTTCCTTTGCTCAACATTTTAAAGCAAAGGAAACTTAGCCTGCAACTAAATTATTCTAAAAATTTATGATTTTTTCGATGGACTAACCTAAACACTAAAAAACCCCTGCAAAAAGCGCAGAGGTTTTACAACTTATTATAAATAGCTTTTAATATCGTATTCGGCTTTTTTCTCATCCAGCCAGTTTGGATATTGCGCCTGGATTTTCTGGTCAAATAACAGTTCTTTAATCTCTTCCTGGTGTTCATCAAATACTGCTTCCTTAGCAGCTTTTTTATCAACAAGCTTAATGATATGGAAGCCGAATTCTGTTTTGACCGGCTCACTGACCGCATTCACTTCCAAGGCAAATGCTGCATTCTCGAATTCCTCCGCCATTTCTTCTCTTCCAAAATAACCGAGATCCCCACCGTTATCTGCATTGCTAGCATCCGTTGAATAGGTCTTTGCAAGTTCTGCGAAATCTTTTCCATTATCAAGCTCTTCCTTGACCTTCTTGGCCGTTTCCTCATCTTCTACCAGTATATGGCTCGCCTTCACCTGTTCCTTCTGGTCAAAAGAATCTTTATTTTCCTCGAAATATGACTTCATTTCCTCTTCAGTCACGTCGATCGAAGGTCCGATTATTTTTTCCGCGAGCAGATATATTTCGATGTCCTTCCTGATTCTTTCCATGGATACCTGATTTTGTTCAAGCGCTGAAGCAAAAGCTTCTTCACCACCATATGATTCCTGTAGCTTCTTAAGCTCTTCATCTATCTCATTACCTGTCACCTTTACCTTTTCCTTTGAAGCTTCCATTTCGATCACTTTGTTCGTGATTAAGGAATCCAATATCTCAGCACCATACATTTCTGTTAATTTCGTGTTCAATTCATCCTTCGTGATTTTCTCTCCATCGATGCTCGCTGCAGTTTCTGTTTTGGCAAAAGCAGTCGCAAAGATTAAGAGCACTCCCAGAAAAATAGCGGTAAATATCATTAAGAGTTTATTATTTTTCATAAAAGCTATCATCATTTCCCTCCATTATTCTGGACTAGCAGCGGAAATTGCTACTTTTAAGGTTTGCTGTTTGCCGTCACGGTATATTTTCAATTCGACATTATCGCCCGTTTGAAGTTTCGTATACATGTATCTTCTTAGCTCGCTTGCATTCTCCACTTTTTCATCATTGATTCCAATGATGACGTCCTGCTTCTGAAGTCCAGCTGCAGCAGCCGCTGATTCAGGGTCCACATAGGTCACCATTGTTCCTGAATCAACACTGTCTGGCAGGTTTTCGAGGTACATATCTGGAATCTGCGCCAGATCGGCAAGGCTTACACCTAAATACGGACGTTCTACTTCCCCTTTTTCCATAAGCTGGTTGACGATTGGCAGAGCTTCATTGCTTGGTATTGCAAACCCCAGGCCTTCCACGCCATTTTGCGAGATTTTCAAGCTGTTGATCCCGATTACTTTTCCATCTGTATCGATTAACGCACCACCGCTGTTACCTGGATTGATAGCAGCGTCCGTTTGAATGACGTTCATTTCCCATTCCCCGGCAGAGGTTGGAACTGAAATTGAACGATCTATCGCACTGACGATTCCCTGAGTCACTGTCCGCGATAAATCGAGACCGAGCGGGTTGCCGATGGCAAGCACCTGATCACCAGCTCTTAATTCAGAAGAATCACCAAATTCAATGACATCCTCTGCTTTTGCTGCATCAATTTTAACAACCGCTAAATCTGTCAATGCGTCCGCACCGACAACTTCTGCATCAACTTTCTCTCCATTGTACAAGCTGACCTCAACCTTTGAAGCACCTTCAATGACATGGTTGTTCGTCACGATGAAAGCACTGTTTCCTTCCTTCTTAAAAATAACCCCGGAACCAGACCCACTCTCAACATTTCCCTGACTTTGGGAAAAAGGATTGCTTTGCGCCTGGATATTCGTGATACCGACAATGGATTTAGATGAAGTTTCAATGATATCAGCTATCGACCCAGAATCTTTTGTTGAAGTGGGTGTCGTAATGATATTAGAATCCGTTTCTGCGGCTGATTCAGTTTGAGGCTGGTGCTGACTCCCTGCGTTCACTTCTGTATAATTAACAGCTGCAAGTGTCATCGCCGAACCTACTACCCCAGCCATGACAGTCGACATGATGCTTTTTAATCTATATGATTTTTTGATTGGCTCCTGTTCTTCATAACGGGAACGCTGTTCAAATTCATTCATGTTTTTTCCTCCTCGCTTCTAACTTGTCTTCATCTTAACCAGAAATTATGAACAAATTATTAACAAACTGCGGCGAGGGTTTTAAAATTCGGGGAAGATTTTTGCGTTAAAAGGGGAATGTCTAAGTCCTCCTTTTCATAGAGGAAATCGAGGGGGCTATACGGAGGAGGATTGCCCACTCAAAAAATGACTGCAGGCTAATTTGCCTGCAGCTTCGTAAGAATATTACATTTCAATATTTTTCATCAGATTAGCCATTTCAATCGCGGACATTGCAGCGTCCCAGCCTTTGTTGCCGGCTTTTGTGCCAGCACGTTCGATTGCCTGTTCAATAGTATCGGTTGTCAGAACTCCGAAGATGACAGGGACCCCTGAATTCATCGCTGCGGCTGATACACCTTTTGCTGTTTCATTCGAGACATAATCGAAGTGTGGAGTGGAACCGCGAATGACTGTTCCTAATGTGATGACCGCGTCATATTTATTGCTTTTCGCCATTTTTTGCGCAACCAATGGGATTTCGAAGGCACCCGGTACCCATGCTACATCGACATTGCCTTCTTCGACACCATGTCTTTTCAATGCGTCCTGTGCGCCGCCCAGAAGTTTGCTTGTGATGAATTCATTGAAACGCCCTACTACGATTCCAACTTTAAGACCTGTTCCTACTAAATTACCTTCGAAAATTCTGTTCATGTTCTATTCCTCCAATTAGCCCGTTTAATTTGGATTAAAAATGTAGTAAATGTCCTAACTTGCTGTGCTTTGTTTTTAAATAATTTTCATTTTCTTCCCTTGTTGGCATCTGGATTGGCACTCGGTCGACCACTTCCAGGTCATATCCCTTAAGTCCTTTGATTTTCCTAGGATTATTGGTCAGCAATTTCATTTGCTTGATGCCAAGGTCTTTTAAAATCTGGGCGCCAATTCCGTATTCTCGCAGGTCTGCACTGAAGCCAAGCTTTTCATTGGCCTCTACGGTGTCATAGCCCTCTTCCTGAAGCTTATACGCGCGAAGCTTGTTCATCAGGCCGATGCCTCTTCCTTCCTGGCGCATGTACAGAAGGACACCGCGCCCTTCTTTGTTTATCTGGCTCAATGCTGCATGAAGCTGCGGGCCGCAATCACAACGGAAGGAGCCGAACACATCGCCAGTCAGGCATTCAGAGTGGACTCTTACAAGAACCGGTTCTTCCGGATCGATTTTTCCTTTTACAAGAGCAATATGTTCTTTGTCATCTACGATATTTGAATACCCAACTGCTTTAAAAATACCGAATTCAGTTGGAAGATCAATTTCAACTTCTCTTTTTATCAACTGGTCCTTGCGATTTCGATATTGAATGAGATCTTTTATCGTAATCATTTTCAAATCGAATTGGTCAGCAATTTTACGGAGTTCCGGAACTCGAGCCATTGTCCCATCTTCATTCATGATTTCACAGATGACTCCGGCAGGCTTCGCACCGCTCAATTTAGCCAGGTCCACAGCAGCCTCAGTATGGCCCGCTCTCCTTAATACTCCGCCCTTCTTTGCAACAAGCGGAAAGATGTGGCCTGGCCTTTTAAAATCAGCGGCCTTTGATTCTGGGTCCAGCATGCTTAATACAGTAGCCGAGCGTTCGAAAGCGGATATCCCGGTTGTTGAATATTTATGATCAATGCTGACGGTAAACGCTGTGCCGTGTGGATCTGTATTTCGGGAAACCATCGGCATTAAGTCCAGCTTCTGGGCTAATTCCTCTTCAATCGGTACGCAAATCAATCCCCGGCCATGTGTTGCCATAAAATTGATGACATCCGGTGTCGCCTTCTCTGCGAGGGCGATGAAGTCTCCTTCATTTTCCCGGTCTTCATCGTCACAAACGATGACCACATTCCCCTGCATAAGTTCGTATATAGCCTCTTCAATTGGATCAAACATTTACATCACCCTCACATAAACCCGTTATCCTCTAAGAACTGGGCTGTAATATTGTTGCCTCGTTTTATAGCTGCCGGAAACTGGTTACTCAAAAAGTGACCTACATACTTGCCGATCATGTCACATTCAATGTTGACAATATCACCTGTATCCTTGAAACCTAACACCGTATCTTGTAAAGTGAGCGGGATGAGCGATAGAGTCAAGCTGTCTTCTGATACTCCGAAAACAGTCAGGCTCGTCCCGTCAACAGCGACAGAGCCTTTCATGATGACATACTTCAGCAATTCGGGATCTACTTGAATTTCATAGTAAACGGCATTCTCTATTTGCTTTTTCCCTTTAATGGTTCCAACGCCATCCACATGGCCGGCGACAAAATGTCCGCCGAACCGGCCGCCCGCTGCCATCGCTCTCTCCAGGTTCAGCTTCGAACCTCTTTTGACAGCTTTTAAACTGGACGCTTTGACCGTTTCAGGCATGACATCAACTGTAAATCTGTTCTCTGTATAGGAGGTGACGGTCAGGCACACCCCGTTAACAGCGATGCTATCCCCAAGGCGGACATCTGTCAGGACTTTCCTTGCGTCAATCGTCAGGACAAATGACTCCCTTCCATGCTGGATATTCGCGACAGTCCCAATTTCTTCAATAATCCCCGTAAACATAATAACCTCCTTCTATAACGGCTCGGCAATGATCCGGATATCCTGGTCAATTTGTTTTACCTCTTTAATTTCTAAATGAACTGTATCCTCAAGCCGGGCAATGCCTTCGCCTCCGTAAGCAGTGGGAGCACGCTTCCCGCCGAGCAGCTTTGGAGCGATATATGTGATAACTTGCTGAAAGGCTTTCTCCTTTAAAAAGCTGCCATGGACCTCGGCTCCGCCTTCTACGTAGACAGAAGTAATGCCCCAGTCTCCAAGTTTTTTCAGCATGTCAGGAATTCCAACTTTTTCAGTTTCCAGCTTGATAATCTCAATGCCAAGCTCAGTAAATTGCTTTATCCCTTCAGGCTCTGCCCGTGCTCCGGTCACGATAATGGTTCGTGCAGCCCTGTCATTTATGATTCTTGAATCCAGAGGGGTGCGAAGTGTGCTGTCCAGAACGACCCTCACCGGATTTTTCCCGCCAGCTTCAAGCCTTGTCGTCAGGCTAGGATTGTCGTTGATGACGGTGTTGACGCCAACCAGTATCGCGTCATGTGTATGTCGAAACTGATGGACATCCTTCCTTGCCTCTTCTCCTGTAATCCACTGGCTCTCTCCTGTCACAGTAGCGATTTTCCCATCAAGGGTGGTGGCTGACTTCAAGGTAACATAGGGCAAACCTGTGCTTATGTAATGAAAAAATACTTTGTTCAGCGCTTTTGCTTCTTCCTCCATTAACCCAACTTGGACATCTAAGCCTGCTGCAAGCATCTTTTTCACTCCTTCTCCGCCAACAAGCGGATTCGGATCGACCATGGCGACAAACACTTTCTTGATTCCAGATTCTATCACCAGATTCGAGCATGGCGGCGTCTTTCCGAAATGACTGCACGGCTCTAAGCTCACGTACAATGTGGCGCCTTCAGCATTCTCACCAGCCATGGAGATCGCGTGTACTTCAGCGTGCGGCTCACCCGCCTTCAAATGGGCACCCATTCCAATAATCTGACCTTCTTTTACAAGGACAGCACCAACCTGGGGGTTCGGTGATGTCTGGCCTTCGGTCGCACTGGCGAGATTGATGGCCAATGCCATATAATCCCGGTCGTTCATCTTGGTCCCTCCTTTCAATAGGGTAATTTCACAACAAAAAGACCCCGAAACAAAATGGCTTCGGGGTCCTAAAAAAGGCAATGTCAAACTAGAGGGTTAAAAAAGGGCATACTGATCCCGATCTTTTAATCCTCGTTTTTTCCTTCTCCCATCCAGACTTTAACTGTCGGCCCTGGGAGTTTCACCAGATCCACCGTTTAACAAATGTTAACCGGGTCACGGACTAAGAAGCATCGCTTCATCACCGCCGGTTGGGAATTTCACCCGACCCCGAAGGAATATATTAAGTTAGTGACATTATACAGAACATTATGTTAAATGAAAAACAAAAAAGCTTTTTATTTTTTCATCAACTTCTCAATCGTAGTCAAAAGTTCATCAACTACCTCATTGTCGCCTTCCTGAATTCGTTCGACGATGCAAGATTTCATATGGCCTTCGAGGAGGAGTTTGGCTACGCTGTTCAAAGCAGCCTGCGTCGCTGAAATTTGTGTGATTACATCGTCACAGTACGTATCTCTCTCAATCAGGCCTTTAATGCCGCGAATCTGTCCTTCTATCCGGTTCAATCTCGTCACGAGATTCTTTTTCGTTTTTTCAGAGTGATGGCTTTTCCTTTCTGATGAGCAACAGCTGTCACCACATTCAGTTGGGTTCACTTCGGGCTCTAATATGTCCATCTAAAAACCCCCCTTTATCTTTTAAGCTTATTTTATCATACCCCCTGATAGTACCTATCATAAAACCTATTTATTCTTAAAAAACAAAAATACACCCCATGAATCAGGGTGTAGTACATTCTAGATTTGACTATTCTCTCTCCTAGTTTGCGAGAGTAACAGAAGCTCTCTTGAAATTCCAGCAGTAAAGAGGCTGCCTGCCAGAAGCGCCAGTGTTCCGTACAGAGGGTCTGACACCTTTGAAAAAATCAGATGGGCATAGAAGTAAAATCCTGCTCCGATGGCTAGAATGAGTAAGGTATTCCAAAAGTATCGGTACATTTTTTTCCCTCCTGAACCTTATATTAATTAAAACTTTATCATAGACTCTACTAGTTGGTTATTGGGAAATTTCCTGTCGAATTCAGTTGAGATGTGAAAGGGATGAACCAAAAGATGAAACAAAAAACTACAGCAATCACCATATTCTCATTAGTTATCATGTTAGCCATCATTCCGTTTTTTCATACTGAAGAACCGCCAGCCAGTGCCGTGGAGCCTGGCGGGGACCTAGCGGAAAAAATCAGCAACATTTTAACAAGCGAACCAGTTCTTGATGGGGCTTTGGCTGGTATCAGCATCAGGTCTGCGGAAGATGGAGTGCTTTTGTACGAGCATATTGGGGATACAAGGCTGCAGCCAGCCTCCGTGCTGAAATTGTTCACAGCAGCAGCCGCGCTTTCCGTTTTAGGAGATGAATACCGTTTTACAACTGAAGTTTGGTCGGATGGAAAAATCGACGGCGGTACGCTTGCAGGTGACCTTTTTCTAAAAGGAATGGGCGATCCAACCCTGCTTCCGGCAGACTTCGATGAAATGGCAAAAAAACTGAAGAGTAAAGGAATCAAGAAAATTACCGGCGCTATAGTAACTGATGACAGATGGTATGATAATGTCCGTTATTCAGAGGACCTAACCTGGAATGATGAGCATCAATATTTCGGAGCCCAGGTTTCCGCTCTGACTGCTTCACCAAATCAGGATTTTGATGCCGGCACTGTCATTGTCAATATTTTACCAGGCAAAATAGGAAAAGCAGCAAACATTTCACTAGAGCCCGAAACCGATTATGTAAATATTATCAATGAAACAAAAACAGTAGATTCTGAGGGAGAACATGACCTAATAATCGAACGTGAGCATGGGTCGAACAGCATTTTGGTGAGCGGAACGATTCCGGTCAACGCTCATAACGCAAGAGAATGGGTTGCCGTCTGGGAGCCTTCCTTGTTTGCAGGAAGTCTTTTTAAAAAGTCTCTAGAAGAACATGGGATAAAAGTAGTTGGGAAAATTAAAACGGGAGCTGCCACCGGCACAATGACCAATTTAATTTCTCATAAATCAATGCCTCTTGCTGATTTGATGATTCCATTCATGAAGCTAAGCAATAATGGGCACGCCGAAGTACTAGTAAAGGAAATGGGAAAGGTCATTCATGGGAAGGGAAGCTGGGATGACGGCCTTGAAGTCATGGGTGCAGAGCTTGGCAGCATTGGGATTGATACGAACCGTCTTGTGTTGCGGGACGGATCCGGAATCTCGCATGCCAATCTCGTACCAGCAAACGAAATCACAAAACTGCTGTTTCTTGCCCAAAGCGAGAAATGGTTTCCTGCTTTCAAGCGTTCACTTCCCGTTGCAGGTGAAAAGGACAGGATGATAGGCGGGACATTGCGAAACAGGCTGAAAGAAGAGGACCTGAAGCATCGTTTATCCGCTAAAACAGGGACACTGACCGGCGTGAGTACGCTAGCCGGATATGTAAAAACAAGCAGCGGAGAAAACCTTATTTTTTCCGTTTTGTTGAATAACCTCCTTGATGATCGAGAAGGCAGGAAGGTGGAGGATAGAATTGTTAGGATACTTGCGAGATAAATACCCTTATAAAAATTACGATGCTCTTATGGAGTTGGATTGGACTTCAAAAGAATCTGATTTGGGTTGAACGGTACCCTTATGTTGTTGAATTGGGCTTCATAAGGATACGATTTGGATTGAACCATACCCTTATGTTGCTGGATTGGACTTCATAAGGATACGATTTCGATTGAACCATACCCTTATGTTACTGAATTGAGCTTCATAAGGATACGATTGGGGTTGAACCATACCCTTATGTTGCTGGATTGGACTTCATAAGGATACGATTTCGATTGAACCATACCCTTATGTTACTGAATTGGACTTCATAAGGATACGATTTCGACTGAACGGTACCCTTATGTTGCTGGATTGGACTTCATAAGGATACGATTTGGGTTGAACCATACCCTTATGTTGCTGGATTGGGCTTCATAAGGATACGATTGGGGTTGAACCATACCCTTATGTTGCTGGATTGGACTTCATAAGGATACGATTTCGATTGAACCATACCCTTATGTTGCTGGATTGGACTTCATAAGGATACGATTTCGATTGAACCATACCCTTATGTTGCTGGATTGGACTTCATAAGGATACGATTTGGGTTGAACGGTACCCTTATATTGCTGAATTGGGCTTCATAAGGATACGATTTGGGTTGAACCATACCCTTATGTTGCTGGATTGGACTTCATAAGGATACGATTTCGATTGAACCATACCCTTATGTTACTGAATTGAGCTTCATAAGGATACGATTTCGACTGAACCATACCCTTATGTTGCTGGATTGGACTTCATAAGGATACGATTTCGATTGAACCATACCCTTATGTTGCTGGATTGGACTTCATAAGGATACGATTTCGATTGAACCATACCCTTATGTTACTGAATTGGACTTCATAAGGATACGATTTCGATTGAACGGTACCCTATTAGTCATGATCCTTTATTATTCATTTTTAGTTATATAGTGAGTAGAACGGCCAGACCCAATCAATGTATAGTTTTCTAAAAGCGTGTTTCTAATAGGCTTTTTTGTTTTGATAGAATTGCACCATTCATGAACCTTATTGACTGTTATTTCTTCTTCCGGTAAAAGTAATTGGAGCTCTTTAACACTTCTCAATACTGCTTCATGAATATTTTCCCGTTTCCCGCAACTATTGCATATTAATGTTTTCCTGTTAACGATAGTATTCACAGTATGACAATGAGAACAGGCTATTCCCTTCTTCAATTTCTCGAAACTATAATCAGGGAGCCTTTTATACGGCGAATCTTGGGAGTGCAGGGAAAGCAGCCTATCTGATAGATTTGTATGAGTATTTTTTATTGGGGTAATTTGTTTTTGCAGGTTATGAAGAAGTCTTGGAATCTGATTAGGAAAGATAATTGGTAAATTACGCGGAGTTTGATAGAGGTAAAAGTTCGGGTTTACAAAGACTAGAGTTGATTCAATATTAGTGTTGAATCCAAGGTCTCGTACCAATCTTCGAAGGAGAGACTCTGCTCTTTCCATTTGTTGTAGTGGATTCTTGATTTCTACTCCATTGTTTGTATACCACCTATCCCCTTCAGTATAATAATCGCCTTCGAAATACTTTATTTCAAACAAATGGATGATCTTGGAGATGAATAGGGAATCGATTTGAAATTTGGTATTTCCATGTTCAAGGAGCAGATCATTCATAACTAAGAAGCTTTTTCCAACCTCCTCCATCCTGCGATCAAAAATCACTTCTCCTTCATAACCTTTTTCAAGGTAGAGATAGTTACTGTATTCTTTCGGAGATAATTTCATTCGGGCATTCAGCATCCT
The DNA here is from genome assembly GCF_020524355.2 of Mesobacillus subterraneus. Classification (NCBI taxonomy): domain Bacteria; kingdom Bacillati; phylum Bacillota; class Bacilli; order Caryophanales; family Bacillaceae; genus Mesobacillus; species Mesobacillus subterraneus. Next base: position 477,995 of record NZ_CP129019.1, on the reverse strand, counting down.
CAGAATCTGCAGTTCAAGGGATTCAACACGTGATTTAACTATCAAAAAACATTCCTCCATTCATTATGTATTGCAATTAAATAGTAAGTTTTATTAGAATATTTTACAAGTTTTTCACTTCAAGTGCTATGCAGATTAATTTCCACATAACAAATTGAGAAAAAGCCGTGCAGATTGAGAATCCGCACGGCTTTTTCCGCCTTAGCTCATGAAAATTTGTTGACCTTTCGTTAAGGTTACTTAGCAAATCTATGATTTCCGATTGTCACGGTCACTTCTCTTGAGAATACCCACTTGCTCACCGCAGTCTTCGGGTTAAAGAAGAACAATGAGCCGCTTCCCTGCCCTCTGAATGCTAGAGCTTCTTTTACAGCTTTCTTTGCTTCTGCATCTGCAGGCTTATTGATCGCGCCATTTTTAACAGGTGTGAATGCATAGTATCCATTTGCCTTTTCATAGACGACACCCTTTACTGTGTTTGGGAATTTCGGGCTTGCTACTCTATTCAAGACAACAGTTGCTACTGCTACTTTCCCTGCATATGGCTCGCCTTTTGCTTCAGCTTGAACAAGCCTTGCAAGCAAGTCCTGATCTGCTGAAGATATAGCCACTGCCGGGATGGTCAACTTTTGTCCTGCATATAGTAGATTGCTAGTCGTATTGTTCGCTTTTTTCAACTCTGTCAGTTGTACACCATATTTGCTGGCGATTCCCCACATTGTATCTCCTGTTTTCACCTGGTAAGTTGCCGCTTCAGCAGCTGCCCCCGTTGAAAATAAAGATAAAGATACCACCGCTGTTAACGCTGCCAATGTTTTTTTCATTTTTCTCAATCTCCATACCTCCCAGTAGTGTTGCTCTCTTTCTCTCCTACTAAGGCTAGCAGTTGTAACATAGTTATTCACGGCCCAATAAGTACCAATCAGAAGAAAAATCTTCAATCCACTGAAAACGCTTGAATTTTATTAAACCTAGAAATTAATTCCTCTGACTCCCACTTTCCTTCAATAACCAGACTTGTAAGTTATCGGTTCATATTTTACATTGTGTTACATGTTTGTAACTTGTTTGTCTGCTATATTTTTAAACAATGAAACCATTTTTCTATCTTCTCCCAGGATTATCTCTGGAAACTATATCATTAGCCGAAGGATTTTCTTTTATTGTCGAAAAAATAAATATATCGACCACATTTAAAGATATTTAGACCCTCTCTCTAAATATATCGACCATGCATCAAATGATAAACCTAACTTTATATTCATTACTTATTTATATTAATTATAATTAAGTATTGATTTTTAATTGAAAAGTGTTATCATTTAGGTATAAATCAATACATGATAAAGGCGGGTTAAAAAAATGAGCAATTATCCTAAGAATCATTTAACTACAAGCTGGGGTGCGCCGGTTGGGGATAACCAGAACTCTATGACTGCAGGACAAAGAGGTCCTACTCTACTGCAAGACGTACACTTGCTGGAAAAATTAGCCCACTTTAACCGTGAGCGTGTGCCTGAACGTGTTGTGCATGCAAAAGGGGCCGGAGCACATGGCTATTTTAAAGTAACAAATGATGTGTCTAAATATACAAAAGCTGCTTTCCTATCAGAGGTTGGCAAGAAGACTCCTTTGTTCATCCGCTTCTCAACAGTAGCAGGTGAACTTGGATCAGCGGATACCGTCCGTGACCCACGTGGCTTCGCAGTGAAGTTTTATACGGAAGAAGGAAACTATGACATCGTTGGAAACAACACTCCGGTATTCTTCATCCGTGATGCGATCAAGTTCCCAGATTTTATCCATACACAAAAGAGAAACCCACAGACACACCTGAAGGATCCGAATGCCGTTTGGGATTTCTGGTCCCTTTCACCAGAGTCATTGCACCAGGTAACGATCCTGATGTCCGACCGCGGCATCCCGGCTACCCTTCGCCATATGCACGGTTTCGGCAGCCATACGTTCAAGTGGACAAATGCCGAGGGTGATGGCGTCTGGATTAAGTACCACTTCAAGACAGAACAAGGCGTGAAAAATCTGACAGCAGATGTAGCCGCTAAAATTGCAGGCGAAAATCCTGACTATCATACAGAAGATTTGTTCAATGCGATTGAAGCTGAAGACTTCCCTGCATGGAAGCTATATGTGCAGATTATGCCACTTGAGGATGCGAACACATATCGTTTCGATCCATTCGATGTCACAAAAGTATGGTCACAAAAAGACTATCCATTGATTGAAGTCGGACGCATGGTATTGAATCGCAATCCTGAAAACTACTTTGCGGAAGTTGAGCAGGCAACCTTCTCACCTGGAACACTTGTACCTGGTGTGGATGTATCTCCTGATAAAATGCTGCAGGGCCGCCTGTTTGCATATGCTGATGCGCACCGTTACCGTGTAGGCTCTAATCACCAGCACCTTCCAATCAACAGGTCAAAAACAGAAGTAAACTCCTACCAGCGTGACGGTCAAATGCGTTTTGACGACAATGGAGGCAAAACAGTAAACTACGAGCCAAATAGTTTCGGAGGGCCTACTGAAGTCAATGAACACAAGCAAGCAGCCTTACCTGTCAGCGGGGTAGCTGAAAACGTGGACTACGATCACCACGACCATTACACACAAGCAGGTGACCTGTACCGTCTGATGACCGAAGAAGAACGCGAGCGCCTTGTCGCTAACATTGTCGCTGCAATGAAGCCAGTTCAGCGAGACGATATCAAACTTCGCCAAATCAGCCACTTCTACAAGGCAGATCCTGAATACGGAACACGCATTGCTCAAGGCTTGGGACTGCAGGTGCCACAGGAAGTTTAATAATACGAGAAACGGATGCCTTTTATTAGGCATCCGTTTTTTATCATACAAAAGCTGATGGGCATTAGAATGATTCTATCGGAAAAGCTCAGTACCTTTTCCTGAAAAAAGTCCGGTAGACCTACTCCTTCAATTTATCCATAACAAGAGTGCCTTTTTTCAGGCATTATTTTTCCTGGAAAAAATTTAATTTTTCTCCAATAAATGATGACAGCAAATCGTTTACTATATAGAAGGAGGTGCAAGATGAGCCAAACAAATTTGCATCAGCAAAAAAATCCGGTGGATAGCAATCTGGAGTTCAAGCAGTTATTCGATTTACATAAAAAAAGTATCTTTGCGATGGCGCTATCAATTTTGAGGGACTCTGCCTTGGCAGAGGATGTCATGCAAGAAACTTTCATCAAACTTTATCAGCACCAAAAACATCAGGATATCTCTAATTTGAAGGGATGGCTGCTTAGTGTCTCGAGGAATATGGCTTTGGATCTCTATCGCAAGAAGAAGCGCGAAATCACTGGGTATGAAGAACAATATTTCGACCAGGAGCACCATAAAAGCACAGATCCGCTCGACCGAATGATTTTGAGGAAATACCTTGAATTGCTGGACAGCGAAGAAAGACAAATTGTTGTCTTAAAAGACATTTCAGGCATGAAGCACAGGGAAATTGCCAAAATCATTGAAATACCATTGGGGACAGTATTGTGGAAATACCAAATGGCCTTGAAAAAACTCAGGAAAAACATTGAATAGCAGGAGGCGCACTAATGGATAAAGAGAAGATGCTTAAGCACTTGGATCAAGCCATTGAAAAGCAAGTGCCGGATGTTTGGGATGAACTTAACAACAAACTGCATAATAAAGAGTCCCAAAATGTAATCGTCATGCCTGTGAGCAAGACTACTCCTAAAAAAGGAGTTGCATTTAGAAGGCTAGCTGTTGTTGCTGCTGTCTGTATAGTGGCGGCTTCCGCTCTGACATTTACTCCTGCACTTGCCGCAATACAGGAGATCTATGATCAGCTATTTTCCAGTGAACATATTGATGATAAAGGAGTCCGGATGGCCGTTAATTCAGGGCTGGGACAGGTACTGGACCAGACTTTCTATGACGAAAAAAATGATATAACCGTCCACTTTCAAAGCTTGATGACGGATGATAAGGAGACCAAGCTCCTCTTCACCTTCCAAAGTGAAAAAACAGATTTGGAAAATTATTATGTTGATATCTTTGAGGGCAAAAGCTCAATCTACCTTGTAGCAAACGGTCAAAAGGTGAAATTGGATAATGTGGGCTGGGGCAGCAGATATTACGATCAAAAAGAAAATAAAGTTGCAGAAGCCTTGTCCTTTGAGTCTGTCAAGAACTTCAAGGGTCAGGATATTCGATTGGAAATCGAAAATTTAACCATCTATACCGAAACAAAAACTGATAGTATAGCTACTATATGGCCTCTGGAATTCAAGCTGGACCAATCAGCTGTTTCTAACCGGGAAATTGTCGTGCTAAATAAGGAATTCACTTTTAACAATGAAGCTTACGTCATTAAACAAATAGAATTTTCCGAAACGGAAACAAGAGTCGTCGTCACAGGTTCCGACACAAAGTTAATCACCGAAAATGGCATGACCTATAGAGTGATGAGCCAATTGGAACATCAATACCTTAACGCCAGGAAAATAGATAAGGAGCGAGGCTACTATGTGGATTACACGAAGCCTGGTGTTTTCTTAACCTCTGCTGGAAAAAAAGCTGATCCAATCTTCAGTAAGGGCGAAGTCGAAAGCGGAAAAGATGAATATATCATGTCCTTCGCTCCAGTCAAGGATCGTGACAATTGTGTCCTTGAAGTTGGAAAAGACCTTACCATTACATTGAAATAGTGTAAAAGCAGGCCGGTAATAGAACCAGCCTGCTTTCCGTCTTTTATTCATTAGAATGTATGCGCCAAATCCTTGGCACGCGTGATTCCATTTTCTTTGATTTCTTGTGCTTTTTCTGGGTTTGCATTGTGACCTTCTAGGTATAGGCACTCAAATGAAGGTACACCGAAGAAATTCATGATTGTTTCGAAATAACGATTTCCCATCTCCATGTTTGCTGCCGGTCCTTCTGAGTAGTAACCGCCTCGCGCCTGGATATGCAGTGCTTTTTTGTCCGTCATCAAACCGACAGGACCTTCCTGTGTATATTTGAATGTTTTGCCTGCTACGGATACTGCGTCCAGATATGCCTTCATGACTGGAGGGAATGAGAAATTCCAAAGCGGAGTCACGAAAACAAATTTGTCTGCTGCTGTGAACTGGTCAACCAGATCAGCCAGACGGCCTACTTTGGATTGTTCGTCTGCTGTTAGCTCAGTGAACTCGGTGCCTTGTTGGAGTTTGCCCCAGCCGCCTAAAACGTCGGCATCAATGTGGGGGATGTTCTCCTTAAATAAATCCAGATGGATGATTTCATCATTCTGGTTCTGTTCTTTGTACGTATCAATGAATGCTTTTCCTGCTGCCAGGCTGAAGGATTGTTCTTCAGTAAGCGGGTGTGCTGTGATGTATAAAACTTTAGCCATGTTGTTATTCCACCTTTTCTTTCTTATTTGTAATATTATTTGGAGAAGAATAAATCTCGAATTTAAAATACCTTACTTCGAGATATTAATCCGTTTTTCATCAAAGGTCAAAAGAAATGCTCGTCTAAATCACTGAAATTTTCAATGCTCTGCGCCATAACTCCGCCTAACAGGCCACGCACTAACATTGGCTATGTTCAAGGCTTGCTGCTTACTCACATTTCGGGCTTTGATTAGGTTACATGTGAATCAGTAAAGTTAAGGACTGAGGCTTTCATTTTACGCTGTTTCTAGCCTGATCTGGTTTCCAGACGGGTCTGCAGTAATGAATGTACCATTTTCATCTGATACCTCCACCCCGATTTCTTTCAGGCGGGCAACTGTTTCCTTCAAGCTCACTTCATCCGGCAATACTATTGAAAAAGAGTCAAGACCAACGCTATTAGCAGGCGGTGTAGGTGCACCTACTCCATTCCAGGTGTTTAGCCCGATATGGTGATGGTACTTTCCTGAAGAAATGAAGAGAGCCTGTGGTCCGTAACGGCTTACCACTTCAAATCCAAGTCCCTTTGTATAAAACTCTTCTGTTTTTACTAGTTCTGCGACATGTAAATGGATATGTCCCATCACTGTTCCTGCAGGAAGCCCATTCCAAGTTTGCTCCTTTCCTTCTGCAAGAAGGTTTTCTGCATGGAGAGCCTCAGTAGCCATCACCACTTGCTGGTCATTCCATTCCCATTTAGACGCTGGTCTGTCTATATATATTTCTATTCCATTTCCATCCGGATCCGCTAAATAGAGGGCTTCGCTTACAAGATGGTCAGATGCTCCCTGCAATGGATATCCAGTCTGCAAGAAGTGCTTCAGTATTTTTGCCAGGTCAGTCCTGTCAGGCAGTAACAGGGCGAAATGATATAATCCAGTAGTTCTTCCCTTCTTCGGAATTATATTAGAGGGCTGCTCGATGCTTAATAACACTGTTTTTCCATCTGCGGTTAACTGAGCGGTTGTATCTGTTTTTTCATATACCTTAAAGCCAATTATTTCTTCATAAAAAGCCAGGGAACGCTCCAAATTTTCCACTTTTAAATTTACTTGCCTCACAAAAGTGACCGGCGGTTGATGAAAGGTCATATTCAATTCCTCCTTTTTGATTAAGAAATAGATATTAAGTTGGACATAGTCTGGATGGCTAGAACTTGTTGTGCTCATATTCTGCCATTTCAATCATCATAAACGGTTACTTTATGTAAGTAACTATATAATTGTATTCAAATTACGTCAAGTAACTTTTTTATAAAAAGTAATTTATTTTTCAGTTGTTATGTTTATAATGTTAGTAAGGAGTGATTGATATGGATAAGTCGATTTGTCCCAGATTTGAAAAAGCCATGACAATCCTAAGCCAGCGCTGGACTGGAATGATTATATATCAGCTGCTGTCCGGACCGCAGCGTTTCTGCACGATTGAATCATCTATAGGTGTTAGTGGAAGAGTGCTTTCAGAGCGATTGAAGGACTTGGAAAGCGAAGGAATTGTGAGACGCGAAGTCCATCCTGAAACTCCAGTCCGAATCGAGTATTCATTGACCGACAAAGGCAAGGCACTGGAACCTCTTATGAAGGAAATTGAAAGATGGTCACAGAGCTGGCTGGAAGTATAAATAATAGATCCAAAGTGAAATTTCCATCTTAAAAGCACCCATTGATTGGGTGCTTTTGCTGTTTTGCATATATAAAACCTAAAACACGACTCGATAAGAAACTTTTATTAGATATTTCACTATGGCATTCTTGCTTAAATGTCCTTTACCCCCTGTTCTTAAACATTTCGTCTTTGTATCTTTCTAGAAATGTCCATTAAGCCACTGTTATTAGACATTTCACTTCTGTAGCTTGCTTGAAATGTCCATTACACTCCTGTTTTTAGACCTTCCGCTCCCGCAACTTTCGTGAAATGTCCATTAATCCCATTACGGCTTGAATCGCAGATTTTTTCACAGGACTATCAAATTTTCAGACAAGTCATGTGCTGATACCGGATCAAAACCCAAATTTCTCCATAAACTATACATAATAAAGGAATTATTTCTCCAAACTATGCATAGATGGAGGTGTAAAGGAATGGGTTTATTTAATGCGCTTAACCAATGGAGAAATGCAAGATATGAAAACCACCTTACGACTATGAAGGACCAGAATAAATGTCCTGACTGCCATGGCAGAGGATATTATGCTTTTTCCGCGAATGAGTTTGTTTATTATGCTGCACCATACGAATGTCCTGGCTGCAGTGGCAGTGGATTATATACAGATTGGAGCAACAGTACGACCTAAAAATGGCCACTGCAAATGCAGCGGCCATTTTTTCTACAATTAATAGAGAAGGTACTTTTCCCTTACCTGCTTAAACTCTTTCAATTTAGCTTCCCACATGTTCTGGATTTCTTCCACGGATGTACCAGCTTCAATTTCTTCCCTGATCCAGCCGTTTCCTGTCAGAAGGTCGAAGAAGGAAATTCCCCTGCTGTCTTCAGCTCGAAACTCAAATTCTTCCGGATACATATCGTGAATCGTTTTTACAATATGAAGCCCTGTTACAATCGGATCAAACGCATCGTGGTCGCTAATATGGATCTGAATTCCATGTGAAAGTTTGCCGGTATGCTTTGAGAATGTCGGGGTGAATGATGCTGCCCGGAACTTAACCCCTGGAAGACCCAATGAGTTCAATTTTGCGGATAGATCATCTGAATTGATGAACGGTGCCCCGATCAGCTCAAACGGTCTTGTCGTGCCCCTTCCTTCTGATACATTCGTTCCTTCAATCAGTGCCGCTCCCGGATATACGAATGCTGTATCCAGAGTAGGCATGTTTGGTGAAGGCATGACAAACTCAAGCGGCGTTTCATCATAATTCATTGTGCGCTTCCAGCGATCCATCTCAACGACAGTCAGGTCTGCACCAATATCGAATTCTTCATTGAAGAGCTTGGCCAGCTCACCAACCGTCATGCCGTGGCGCAGCGGGATTTCATAGTTTCCAACAAAGGACTTATATTCAGTTTCCAGGACAGGTCCCTCTACCTTATCTCCGCCAAGCGGATTCGGGCGGTCAAGTACGATGAATGGGATATCATTTTCCTTTGCCGCTTCCATCGCATAAGCCATTGTGTAGATGTACGTATAGAATCTGGTACCTACATCCTGGATATCAAACAGCAGGACATCGATGTTTTCCAGCATTTCTGGTGTTGGCTTTTTCGTTTTACCGTAAAGGCTGTATACAGGGAGCTGCGTTCTTTCATCGATATAGTATTCGACATAAGCTCCAGCCTGTGCGCTTCCCCGGACGCCATGCTCGGGTCCGTAAAGTGCCGTCAACTCAACATCCGGATCGTTAAAAAGCAGGTCGACAACACTGTTCAGATTTTGGTCTACTCCAGTAGGATTCGTGATCAGCCCGACTCGCTTTCCTTTGATCAGATCCTTGTGGTCCTCGAGCAATGCTTCAGCACCAACCTTGAATTTCTTCAGGTCCTGGCTCTTGCCCTGTCCGCTATCATGGTTTGCCAATGCAATGGTCAATGAAGAGAGAATGAGGACGGTCGTCAATAATGCTGCCAGCCATTTTTTCAACATAATCACTCCTGTTTTAATAGATTTTGAGACTATTAATAAGCACAAATCACATATAAAAAAAACAAGGACGAGCCACTTTTACGAAGCCCGCCTATAAATTTTTAGTAAGTTACACCATGACCAAACTCGTACAGCACGCCGCCATTATAATCCGGAATCGTGATAGGCAGCTTCCCTGTAGGCGCAAATTCACCAAACACCGCACCAGCCGCTGCTTCAAAGCTTGCTGGACGGAAACCGTATTGGGTCAAATAAGCGTCTATTTCAGGGTAAGCCATGATGTCGTATGGATTTCGGATGCCAACCCCAACAACCGGAGCATCTGCAAGCTCAATGATCTGGTTGACCATGGTCATCTGAGCACTAGAAGGCGTACGGCCTGATACATTGTAAGTATAGGTCCCTACTACCACCGCGCTGGCGTTTTTAATAGCTTCCAGCTGAGCTTCTGTCAGCTTATAAGTAGAAGATGAGATGACGGTTGTATTTTCATGGCGCTTTTTAATCGCATCACCCAGGCTGCTGATGAAAGTATTGCCCACAACGACGATCTTCTCACTGCTTTCCAGCTTCAGAGGCAGTACTGCATCATTTTTAACCAAAGTGATTGATTTCTCAGCTGCTTCTTTTTCAATTTGCTTGTGCTCAGCAGAACCGACCACTTTCACTGCATTCGCTATTTTGTCTTCTATTGAAACAGGTGTTTCTTCCTTTACCACACCTCTTTTTACCTTCAAGGTTAAAATACGTCTAACAGATGCTTCTACTCGATCTTCGGAAATCTCGCCTGCTTTTACAGCTTCACGCAGACCTGTTGCAACTTCTTCAAGACCGACCGGCATCAACACGATATCCGTGCCTGCTTTTACTGCGCGGATGGCTGCATCAACAGGACCGAAATGGTCAGCGATGGCTTTCATGTTCATCGCGTCTGTTGTAATGACACCGTCATAGCCCATTTCTTCACGCATCAGCTCTGTCAGCACTTTGTATGAAAGGGTTGCCGGAATCGCGATTTCTTCCCCTGTTTTCTGGGAAACGGCTTTTGTTCCGTCGATTTTAGGGAAAGTGACATGTGCTGTCATAATCGCGTCCACGCCTGCTTCCATTCCCTTTTGGAACGGGTAAAGTTCAACTTGCTTCAAGCGTTCTTTATCATGTGGAACTTCAGGCAGTCCAAGGTGGGAATCGACTGCCGTGTCCCCATGTCCCGGGAAGTGCTTGGCTGTAGCGGCGACACCAGCGGTCTGGAGTCCTTTTGTATACGCTACACCCATGTCAGCAACAAGCTGTGGGTCTTCGCCAAATGAACGGACACCGATTACCGGATTGTCCGGGTTGTTATTCACGTCCATAACCGGCGCGAAATTCATGTTGATTCCCAAAGAAGCCAGTTCCTCGCCGATTGCTTTCCCTGCGTTATAAGCGATTTCCGGTGAACGTGTTGCGCCTAATGCCATATTTCCTGGCATATCCGTCCCAGATTGAAGCCTTGTGACAATTCCGCCTTCCTGGTCAATCGTCAGCAGCAGGCCGAATTTTTCAGCCGCAGCTTGATAATCAGAGACTAAGCGTGCAGTCTGTTCTGTGGTAACCACATTCTCACGGAAAAGGATGACCCCGCCCAAATGATATTTTTTCACGAGCTGCTCAATTTCCGGCAGCATTTTTGTTACATTTTCACCTTTCCAGGTCCTGAAATCAGGCATTAGCATTTGCCCTATTTTTTCCTCCAGGGTCATTTTGCTGATTGCATTTCCAATCAAGTCATATCGCTGACCTTCCTGCTTAATGACAAAAGCTGCTGATTCTGGCTTTCCTTTTTCACCTTCCGCTTTGGAGGATGATTTCACTTTATAATCGAGTGCGATCCGGTCCTTGAAATTACCGTCTGTCACGGTAATGAACGTCCGTCCATTCTGCCCTGTGAATTTCACCTTTCCATCCTGGCCAACTGTTGCGACATTTTTATTCGCCGACTCCCAGACCAGGTTTTCTGATGCCAGCATAAACTGTCCTGCTGAATACACATGCAGAGCTTTCAATTGTATGCTTCCCTCTTTCACTTCTGCTTCCGCTTCTGGAACGTTTTCGTAAATCACTAGATCCTCTACTGTGTTATTTTCCTCTGCACTAGCTTTTTTCAACGAAATACCAGGAAGCATTTTGTGAAAAAGCCAGCACGAACACTAGTGAATAGAGCATAAGCTTGCTGAGTTTCCTCATCTTATCTCCTCCGTTTTGCATATTTTATCCAATTTATTGAGAATTACTAAAGTTAGTAATTTCTTTGCTGCCAGCCTTCGCCTGTAAACTCTGGATCAACCTTTTTACTACCAGAGGTTATTAGACTGATATTGTCGACATACCAGCCGCGTCCATTGGTATAACTGTCCGTTTGGTAGCGGAAACGGATGTGCTTAGACGCTGCAGGTATTTCAACCTCCACTTTGTCCCATTCGACACTGCTGCCTGAAAAAACAGCTGATTGTTCCCAGTTTTCACCGTCTTCCGAGATTTCAAGATATCCATAATCTGCATCCGCTTCAATCCGATGCCATGTGTCGAATGATAGTTTTGCTGGCCTTTCAAGCTCCACTTTTGCCGTCATCGTGCGTTGGAGTTTGTCTCCATATCCTGAAAACCACGCAGACCCATCCGGAATGTCTACTGGAATAGAATCGGCAACCTGTCTTGCAAGCTGTCTCCGAGCGACGTTCGTAGAAACAGTGCTTCGGCTTGGATGGACCCTGTTGGTGAGCAGAATTGCGATCGTCCCATTGTTCCTGTTTACGACAATAGATGTTCCGGTATAACCTGTATGGCCAAGCGATGAACCCTCAGATAAAGCATCCATGAACCATCCCTGGGCAAGCTCCCAGCCTAATCCATGGTCATCACCAGGGAATTGCGGGATTTGATTTTCGATGATCATCTTCACTGTTTCAGGCTTTAAAATGACTTCGCTGCCATAACGGCCGTCATTCAAATACATATGGGCAAGCTTTGCCAGGTCGTCTGCTGTCGAGAACACTCCGGCATGGCCTGCAACTCCATCAAGCGACCAGGCGTTTTCGTCATGGACTTCTCCCCAAACGATTCCTCGGTTCGTCCATGGCTGGTATTCTGTCGCGGCAATCCGTTTTTTCAGTGATAACGGAGGATTGTACATAGTATCTGCCATCCCCAGCGGCTCTGATATATTCTCTTTGACAAACTGATCCTGGCGCTGGCCTGAGAGTCTTTCAATCAAAAGCCCGAGCGTGATCATGTTGAGGTCACTGTATGTATAAGTACTGCCCGGTTCATTTTTCAATGGATGTTCTAACACAATATTCATTCTGTTTTCGCGGCTGCTTCCTTTTGTATAAAGAGGCACCCAGGCAGTGAAACCAGAGGTGTGGGTAAGGAGCTGTCTGATGGTCACGTCTTCTTTTCCATTGGCGGCAAACTCGGGAATATGCTCAGAAACTTTGTCATCAAGCTCGAACCTTCCCTGATCATATAGAATCATCGCTGCAGTAGTCGTGAAAATTTTGCTGATAGAGGCAAGGTCGAAAATAGTGTCCTCCTCCATCTTGATCGGATTACTGGATTCAGTGAACTGATCATCTTCATATTTGTAGGCAAATCCATAGGCTTCCTGCTTCACGATATGGCCGCGTCGAGCAACGAATGCGACAGCACCAGGCATCACTCCGTCAGCAATCATCTTTTCCATATGCGCGTCAATCTCATCCAGCGGCTGCTGTACCATGCCCGCTCCCCGCACCGATCCTTTATGAAGGACTGGTGATAAAGGGCCTGGCTTGTCCCAGGAAAATACAGGATGCACTTCCTTACCCCCTGCTTTTCCCTCCCGCTGTTCAATCGAGGCTCCAGGCACTTGATTGCCTTCTGCAAATGACACTGGAATCATCACTCCTGTACCGAGAACCGCTGACGCTAAGGCAACATACAATCGTTTGTTCTTCATGCTTCCTCCTTTTCCGAGCTATTGCTCCATTTAATCTAGTAAACTTTGAAAAGGCTTTCATGTTGTAACCTTAGACTATCTAATTAACAGTATAGATGTCTATACCACTATAGACCCAACCCTCTTTAAAAATAGAAAAATCCCGTGACTGCTCACCCGGGATTTTAGAATCATTTTTGTTAAAATATTCAAATGATTTGTTAGAAATTTTCCCAACAAGAACTACGTGAATTATGTTCGCTTATTCTCCATTTGTTTAATCCAATACCTGATTCCCTTGCCTGCAAGCGGTTCATCCTTGAATCGCTTGCAGGCAAATGGGCATGAAAAATCGATTGTCCGCCAGCCCTTCCGGTATTCCAGCCAACACTGTAACCATCTGGGGAAAACTTTTGATCCAGTATCTTCTTTGCACCAAGTAGCAAATCCCGGGAATCCCTCCACTCCTGGTCTGTTAACTCAAAGACATCTTGCTTATGAAGCTTCGGAATAATCAGCCCGCTCCCCTGAAGGACCTGCTGTTCCGACTCCTTTTGAATGAAATAACATGTTTCATTCTCCAATACGATTTCCTGCTCTACATCTGTATTTACATTGCAATATGGGCAATTCTCCCGGTACATTTTTAGTGCCTCCATTCCTACTACAGTCCTAATAACCTCGCTTACTTGACAACTTTGGGTCCTATACCTTGAACCCTGACATAATGCCCCCGTTTTTTAACAGCTTTGCGCTCTACGGCTTGAAACCTGTCATAATAACCTTATTTCCTTATATGTAATAATGGATTTCAGGTTTCAAAAAAAAAAAGCCCAAATTAGGACCCTGCTATATTATGACTTTATCATTTTTCGCATCGAATGGATTTGGCCAAGATGATAGGCTTCATGAAATAGTGCCATGTTCGCCAGCTCTCCAAAAGTCTCGAGACCCTTAAAAGGTTTCTTAAGCTTTTCTTCCAGCATTGAAGCCGGTACTTGTTTGATCCTTCCTAGCTGGGCTTTCATTTGGTCCCTCAAAACATCTACAGAAGGAACAGTTTCGGTCCATTCCGATGGCTGGGTACCGTTTCCGAATAATTCTATGTAGTTTGCAGGAAGGTGATTGGATTTTTTCGGAAACCCCATCATAAATTGCTCAGTAACTGTCAGCACATGTCCGATGTGCCAGTGGATGTTATTATTGAAGCCTTCGGGCTGAACACTTGCCTGTTCAGGAGTGATTGCTTCAATGGTTTTCAAAAAAGAACTTCTTGTTAATCCAAACTGCTTGAATAAAAGCTCGCTCATATATCCCTTCCCCTTTTCAGCTTGTACTCGATACTATATATACTATATTCTATATTTTTCCAACATATACCGCAAGGAAAAAGGAATAACTCCTTCTATACCCATACAGGTATAATATTCCATTAAAGGAAATCATCTGACAAAATTTGTTCAAAACATTGTGGATGATATGTGTCTTCACACTTTTTTCACAGATTTCTATAAATTGCTTTGATATCTTAAGAGTGTAATCATTATATATTTTGAAGGGAAGCGATTTAGATGTTCGCTAAATGGTTAAGAGAAAACAATCTTGCTGCTGGCCTTTTGACTGTGATTCGTGTTTGGCTGGGATACAACTGGATGACTGCAGGATGGGGAAAATTGACTGGCGATGGATTTGACGCAACTGGATATTTGAAAAATGCAGTAGCGAATCCAGTAAAGGGTCCAGACGGAAATGCGGTTTATGGATGGTATGCGAATTTCCTTGAAAGCTTTGCGATCCCGAACGTCGAACTCTTCAACTTCATTGTTCCTCTTGGAGAATTCCTTGTTGGTCTTGGTTTGATCCTGGGAACACTGACAACTGCAGCAATGTTCTTTGGCCTGGTAATGAACTTCAGCTTTTTCCTTGCCGGAACAGTATCTCACAACCCAACTGACATCTTCTTCGGCTTCATCATCCTTTTCGCAGGCTACAACGCTGGTAAATACGGTTTAGACCGCTGGGTGGTTCCGTTCATCCGCAAAACAGTTTTCAAACAAACACCAGAAGCTGCACATAAATCTGCTTAACGATATAGCAAATGCCCTCCGCCAATAGGCAGAGGGCATTTTTTACATGGATTTTTCTTCAATTGTTTTAAGCATGATTTTCTTCCGGAAGCCACCATTGCGAGTCTTTTTTAGCT
This sequence comes from Mesobacillus subterraneus, assembly GCF_020524355.2. Lineage (NCBI taxonomy): Bacteria > Bacillati > Bacillota > Bacilli > Caryophanales > Bacillaceae > Mesobacillus > Mesobacillus subterraneus. The sequence continues at coordinate 462,800 of NZ_CP129019.1, read as the reverse complement.
GGCGCATGAAGTCCACTTCAGATTCTGTTATGCCGCGATGCTCGGCAATCGCATAGACCACTTCAAGCAAGTCAACTATTTCACTCAGCAGCCTGTCAGTTCCAGCATGACGGAACTTTACGACTTCCTCATTGAACTTTTCCATCAGTTTTTCACTATATTGACTTCCATCCAAGATTTCAAATTCCACATTCTTGCCTTTTCCCTTCATCAAATCCGGAAAATAGTCTCTTACAAGCTTGTTATATTCCTTTTTCTCCATGTCGATTCCCCTTTAGCTGTCCTATTGGTAAACATAACCTTAAATACATGTGTTCAAACTCCTTTGTATTAAATCTCGCTTTACAACAGCTTTTAATCTTTGACGGATGCTTTTGGACATCATCTCGCGTCCTCACTGTCAAAGGGCTAAATAGCATGATTTTTCATAGACCTGTTTGTGATACAATATTTAGATTGATGGATAAAAGACGGAGGAATAAATATGGATACTCGACAGTTAATGTACTTTGTCCAGGTTGCAAAGGATAACAGTTTTACGATTGCAGCGAAGAATCTCCACCTCTCCCAGCCTGCTCTGAGCAAGATGATCAAAAAGCTGGAAGAAGATCTTGGTGTCCAGCTTTTTGACAGGTCTGAATATAAAATGAATTTGACTGATGCTGGTGAGAGACTGTTTGAAGAGGGACAAAGGCTTCTATCTGAAATGGACTCTATTACAGAGGCGATACAAGATACAAAAAATCTGAAAACAGGGAATGTGAGCGTTGGAATCCCGCCAGTTATTGGGACAAGCTATTTTCCACCGCTGATTGCAAACTTCCGTCATGATTATCCGGGAATCAATCTTTCAATCATTGAAAATGGGGCTGTCACTGTTTATGAGATGGTTGAAAAGGGATTAGTCGACCTTGGACTTGTCATAATGCCTGAGCTTTCTGATCAGATTGAGTATATACCAGTTACGAATGACGAGGTTGTCCTGATTGTCCATAAAGATCATCCACTAGCAAACCAGGAAAAAGTCATATTTGAGGATCTAAAGGATGAATCCTTCGCACTCCTTAATGAGACCTTCCTGCTTCACCACCATGTTGTCAAAGCTTGCCGTGAAGCTGGCTTCGAACCAAATATCTATTTCAAAAGTTCGCAATGGGATTTTCTTACCGAACTGGTCTGCCTCAATCAGGGCGTTTCGATTTTACCGCGCCCCATTCTTGCAAGATTCAACAGCAGGAACATTAAGCAAATTCCGATTGAGCACCCGGAAATGAAATGGCGGATTGCCATCATCTTAAAGAAAAACAGGTATGTCTCATTCGCTGCCAAAAAATTTATCGAATATATAAAGGAACACATAAAATAAATACTTTAGGGCGGGAGTGCAAGGCTTAAGTGCCTTGCACTTCCGTTTTTTGTCTCTATAACCAAAAGTTATCCCTTCTATGATTTTTATGTATTTTATTTTATTTCTGTTAACGCTTACATTAAGGATGTAAATAACTTATATCATGTAGGGGGCTTACATTATGAATAGAATGGAAGATAAGATTGCGATTGTTACTGGTGGAGCAAGGGGCATCGGCCGCCAGATAGTGGAAACGTTTGCCCATGAAGGAGCGAAACTGGTATATTCTCTGGATATGGGAACCGGTGATTATGAAATGCCAAATGTACGACATGTTCAACTGAATGTAACGAATCGTGACCAGGTTGCGAAATTTGTCGAAGAAGTAAAAAATGAGTTCGGCAAAATCGATGTTTTGGTAAATAACGCAGGCATCACTCGCGACGCATTAATCCAAAAGATGACAGAAGATATGTGGGATGCAGTAATTGACGTAAACCTTAAAGGTGTGTTCAACCTGACTCAGGCAGTTGCGCCAATCATGATGGAAAATGGCAAAGGGTCGATTGTCAGCATCTCTTCTGTTGTCGGTGTCTATGGCAACGTTGGCCAGACAAACTATGCAGCAACTAAAGCCGGTGTAATCGGCATGACTTATACTTGGGCAAAGGAATTCACCCGCAAAGGTGCTGCTGTCCGCTCAAACGCAATCGCTCCAGGATATGTTGAAACAGAAATGATGGCAACTGTGCCAGATAAAGTCCTTCAGCCGATCAGGGAGAAGACTCCGCTTGGACGTCTGGGACAGCCACAGGAAATCGCAAATGCAGTCCTCTTCCTTGCAAGCGATGAATCAAGCTATGTCAATAGCCATGTCCTTGAAGTGACAGGCGGTTTAAGACTGTAATCGACAGAATAAGAATACGACAATGAGGTGTTGAACATGTCTTCTGTTAAAATTATTTCATCACAAGAAGCAGCAGGTCTGATCACCGACAATGCGGTAGTTGGTCTGGGCGGTTTTATCGGCGTAGGCGTCGCAGAAGAGATTTATATAGAGGTAGAAAATAGATTCCTGAAAAATCAATCTCCGAGGAATTTGACCTTGGTATATGCTGCAGGTAACGGAGATGGAGTCGAACGCGGCATGAATCACTATGCCCACGAAGGACTCGTAAAAAGAATTATCGGCGGGCACATGGGACTTGCCCCTAAGTTCCAGCCACTTGTTGTAAATAACAAAATCGAGGCATATAACCTGCCTCAAGGTGTCATTTCGCAAATGTTCCGTGATGGTGCTGCAGGTAAGCCGCGCACGATCACCCATGTCGGGCTTGGAACGTTTGTTGATCCTGATATTGATGGCGGCAAGCTTAATCAAGCTACAAAAGATGAAATCGTCGAAAAGGTAACCTTTGACCAAAAACCTTATCTTGCCTATAAAACGCAGGAACTTGATTTTGCTTTGCTTAAAGGTTCGGTAGCTGATGAAAGCGGTAACATTAGCTTTGAAAAAGAACCACTAACACTAGAAATCCTTTCGATAGCTATGAATGCACGCAACAGCGGCGGCAAAGTGATTGTCCAGGTAGAAAAAATCGTCAAAAACGGTTCGATCGATCCTAAGCTGGTAGCTATTCCGGGAATTTTGGTAGATTACGTGGTTGTTGTGGAAAATATGGCTAACCATATGCAAACATTCGGTACACAGCACAATGAAGACTTTTACCGTGGCGATATTGTTCATCAGCAGTCAAATAAGAAATATCCGCTAAACGAGCGCAAGGTAATTGCCCGCCGTGCCGCGATGTTATTAAACGAAGATATAAAAGTACTAAACTATGGAATCGGAGTTCCGGAAATCATCGCGAATGTCCTTCAAGAAGAGGGAATGAGTGACCTGTTCACTCCAACGCTTGAACCTGGAGCAATTGGCGGTACAGCAGCAGGCGGACTGGATTTTGGCTGCTCAATCGGCCCACAGGCGATTATTGACCAGCCATATATGTTCGATTACTACGATGGCGGCGGAATTGATGCAGCGTTCCTTGGCCTGGCTCAATGTGACGTAAAAGGTAATATCAACGTATCAAAGTTTGGCCCTAAAATTGCCGGTTGCGGCGGATTCATAAATATAACCCAAAATGCTGGACAGATTGCTTTTTGCGGTACATTCACTGCAGGCGGCTTAAAGGTGGACGCTAGCAATGGCAGGCTTGAAGTCCTCCAGGAAGGTAAAGCTAAAAAATTTATTGAAGTCGTAGAACAAATCACTTTCAGCGGTGATGTGGCACGTGAAAACAATAAAAAGGTAATCTATATTACTGAACGCGCTGTTTTCGAGTTGCTACCCGAAGGTCTGACGCTTACGGAAATTGCACCAGGTATCAATCTAGAGAGAGATGTACTTTCCCAAATGAATTTCCGACCATTGATTGCCAAAGACTTAAAGTTGATGGACAGCAGGATTTTCATGGATGAACCAATGGGACTGAAAAATGAAAGCAAAGTTGCTCTTAATAGTAATATTGCAGCAATCTAAGAAATGATCATTTGAGTATTAGAGAGGGGTTCCCTATATGGAGCTATTTATTATACTTTTAGCGCTCGGCTTGCTGATGTTCACTGCCTACAAAGGATACTCAGTCATCCTGTTTGCACCAATCGCAGCATTGCTTGCTGTCCTGCTGACAGATCCAAGCCATGTGCTTCCATTCTTCAGCAACATCTTCATGGAGAAGATGGTAGGATTCATTAAAAACTACTTCCCGGTATTCTTGCTAGGCGCGATTTTTGGTAAGGTCGTCGAGATGTCAGGGATTGCCGAATCAATCGCGAAGTCCATCATTAAATTGGTAGGCGGCACCCGTGCGATTCTTGCCATCGTATTAATGGGGGCAATTTTAACATACAGCGGCGTCAGCTTGTTCGTTGTTGTATTTGCCATCTATCCTTTTGCTAAAAACTTATTCAGGCAAGCGAATATCCCGAAAAGACTTATTCCTGGAACGATTGCGCTTGGAGCGTTCACCTTCACAATGGATGCTCTTCCGGGTACACCACAAATCCAGAATGTTATTCCAACAAGCTTCTTCGGAACTGATATATACGCAGCACCAGGCCTCGGAATCATTGGTGCAATCTTTGTTTTCACATTAGGTATAATTTATCTTGAAACGCTGCGAAAGAAAGCTGACAAGCGAGGAGAAGGCTTCTATGGATTCGATAACGCTGAATCTGCTGCTGCAGCTGAAGCTGATGCTCTTGAGGAAGGCGTTAACAAGATTGATATGACTGCAAAAACAAGCACTTTAAGAGCAGTCCTGGCTTTTGCACCTTTAGTGCTTGTTGGTGTCGCTAACAAATTTTTCACAGTGAATCTGCCAAAATGGTATCCAAATGGATTTGATTTTTCAACAATCGGGTTAGAGTCATATGGAACCGTCCAGATGTCTGGAGTAGTTGGAATTTGGTCAGTTGAACTAGCACTCATTCTTGGAATAATCGCTACTCTTTTATACGACTTTAAAAAGGTTACTGGCGGCTTCAAAGTTGGTGTCAACACAGCAATTGGTGGGGCATTGCTTGCTGCGATGAACACAGGAGCAGAATATGGATTTGGCGGAGTCATTTCCTCACTTCCAGGATTCTCCGTTGTAAGTAAGGGAATTTCATCTACATTTACAGATCCGCTTGTCAATGGAGCCATTACAACAACTGCACTTGCAGGTGTTACAGGGTCTGCTTCAGGCGGTATGGGAATTGCATTGAGCGCCATGGCAGATACGTATATGAAAGCAATAACTGAGTTCAACATCCCGCCTGAGGTTATGCACCGCGTCATCTCGATGGCATCCGGCGGCATGGATACACTCCCACATAACGGAGCTGTCATTACCTTGCTCGCTGTTACAGGATTAACTCACAAACAGTCTTATAAAGATATCTTTGCGATCACAATCATTAAAACGCTAGCCGTATTCTTCATTATTGCAGTCTACAAGCTAACTGGACTAGTATAATACGAAAAGTGCAAGCGCCTTGGTCAACCCCGACAAGCGCTGTCCGCCTAAAACCGCAACGTCCTGTGGCAGGCGGATCAGCACATCGTGTGCCACAGAGGGCCGACCGGTGAAGTCGTTCTTTGACTACATCAGGCGGACCGAAACCGAAAAGTATAACCGACTGTCCAGAAACGCAGAAACTGGAGGCTCCGATAAAGCGCTTTTTGCTTCTGCCGGCGGAGTTGAAGTTTCGGAGTTTCTAGGAGACGACACTAGACAATTCGAAAAGCGGAGGCGACTGCCCAACTCCGACAAGCGTTGGAGGGCCTGACAGTGAAGTCGCTCTTTGACTTCATTGGCAGGAACGAAACGTCTCGAGAAGTTAGGAGCCGCAGCTAGACAAGCGACTCGAGGGGCTAGGCGCTGGAGCTGGAAAATTCTCGAATTGATAATTTATACTTTCTTATATAATAACAACAACAGAAAAGGGAGCTAATCTCCCTTTATCATTTCAATTTTGAAAGGGGCAGTAAAAATGGAAAACACAATCGTTATTGCAAGTGCGGTAAGGACCGCAACTGGAGCATTTGGCGGTGCATTTTCTAATGTCTCAGCTGTGGACTTAGGAGCAGCAGCTATTAAATCGGCACTAGAAAAAGCGAATGTCAGCTCGGATGTTGTCGATGAAGTCATCATGGGGAATGTCCTCCAGGCTGGACTTGGTCAAAACCCGGCACGCCAGGCTGCGATGAGAGCTGGACTTCCTGAAACATGCCCTTCCATGACGATCAACAAGCTGTGCGGTTCAGGTTTAAAGGCCGTACACCTTGCTTATCAAGCGATCGCCTCCGGTGAAGCTGATATTGTTGTAGCAGGCGGCATGGAAAATATGAGCCAGGCTCCATTTTTACTTAAAGGCGCACGCGAAGGCTTCAAAATGGGGGACCAGAAGCTTGTTGACACATTGCTTGGTGATGGACTCGTATGTGCGTTCAATGATTATCATATGGGAATCACAGCCGAAAACCTTGCGGAAAAGTATGAAATTTCTCGTAACCAGCAAGATGAATTCTCTGTAAAGAGCCAGAATAGAGCGGAAGCGGCGATTACTTCCGGACGCTTCAAGGATGAAATCGTCCCTGTAGCTGTAAAACAAAGAAAAGGCGACCCAATCATCGTTGATCAAGATGAGCATCCGAAATTTGGCAGCACGCTTGAGAAAGTTGGCAAGTTAAGGCCTGCATTCAAAAAAGACGGTACAGTTACTGCAGCAAACGCTTCTGGAATTAATGATGGCGCAGCAGCCGTAGTTGTTATGAGCGGCAAAAAAGCAAAAGAACTTGGTGTATCACCGCTTGTGACAATCAAGGCAAATGGCTCTGCGGGCGTTGACCCTTCCATCATGGGAATCGGCCCGGTTAGTGCTGTTAAAAAAGCACTGAAAAAAGCGGGAATGGAGTTAACCGACATAGATTTAGTTGAGGCAAATGAAGCATTTGCCGCACAGGCCCTTTCAGTGATGAAAGAGCTTGGCATGAGAGAAGATAATGTTAACGTAAACGGAGGAGCAATCGCACTCAGCCACCCAATTGGCGCGAGCGGTGCGAGAATTCTTGTAACACTGATCCACGAATTGAAGAAGAGAGAGCAAAAGTATGGATTGGCAACTCTCTGTATCGGCGGCGGCATGGGTGTTGCGACCATCATTGAAAATTTTATAGATTAATAGTAAAAAGCCTGTGGATCGGTCCACAGGCTTTCATATTTCCGTCAGCTTTCAAACTAATTGATCTTCTGTTAATTTACTGCAAGCATTCGATAGATTCTGCAAACATTCCATTCTTAGCTTCTCGTCGCATATAAAATCATTCAGCAGCTCTTCTTCAAGCTTCATTTGAATTTGATTGATTTCTTCTCTCAGCCGCTCTCTTTTTTCAACCTCTGATAAATGAAACTCAATTTCCCGTTCGAAGTACTCTATTGTCCCGAATAAAACAGTCAACGCTTCCTCCACCTTCCGTTTAAATTTTCAAATTCTGCGCAAAAACTAAACCTGCCAAAAGGATTGTTTTATTTTTCCTGTCAAGTATCTTAAGTATTATTTATCCCATCTCACAATATACAAACTTAAAATTCAGTTCTTTTTGCAATATTGGACAGAAAGAGACATTCCAAAATAAAAATCCCTAAAAAGATGGCGGAATTTTGACAAGAAGGAAAACGAAACCATTCACCTATCTGTTATGTACGTCCGATCTTTTTTTGGCAGCCCGACGATCATAGCTGAAATGCCTTAGACTCGCGGCTTTGCGTCCTTACCTTTCGATAAGTTTGCCTTTTTCAGTTCTAATTAAAATATAAATCTTAAGAACTATTTTATCAACAAAATTCGCCAATTACTTACAAACATGAGTCTATTATCCTACAAAGAAGTGAAGTGAACTTATGAACTAATTATTGCTGGATAAACGACAAATTTTTTTAAGAAAAAAATTACCTATTCGAACTTCCACCCTTGACTCTGCGATAATTTTTCACGAAGTTATCCCGGATTCGAACTTTTTTACACTCTGTCACTTTATTTTCGCCAATGCCTGCTTCGGTTCAGAGTAGATTGTTTTAACAATGTAATACTGCAGCAATCAACATGTAAAATTCAGTTGCTAGAATAGAAAGAAGAAGCTTTAATACAGGCGAATGGCAGGAGGATCCATATGGAACAGCATGTTAAGATGTCGCTAGATGAATGGAAAGCAGAAATCGAAGAGATTCTTAAAGAAATTGACGCGGAATATGAAGAAGTGAAAAACGAGCTAAAGGTATATACATATAAATTCAACATTACAAAGCAGGTTGTCCAGTCAACCGTCAATCCTGATTTGAACAGGAAGATCCGCGAGTTGTACCATCAGCCATTTGAGGAAAAATTCAATGATTTGAAGGAATATATCAAGGAGCTGGAAGAGAAGAAAAGAGTCTTCCAAATGTTCACTGATAAAATAGAGAAAGTTACTGAAAAAGAAGAAACACCCCAGTTGGCAGTGGCACAATCAGAGTAAAATCAAAGCCTGGCTGATGAAACTCATCAGCCAGGCTTTTTTAATTTATTTCTTCCACCAGGAGTCGAACATGGATGCAGGTATATGACGTTTGTGCTCTGAAGTAAGGTATCTTCGTTCAATTTTAGCTGCATCTGCTTCGTCAATCTGCTTTCCTTCCAGATAATCATCGATGGCTTCATAGCTCACACCAAGCTCAGTTTCATCTGCCTGAAGCGGCTTGTTGTCGAGAAGGTCTGCTGTAGGCTCTTTAAGATACAGTCTTGGTTCTGCGTTCAATGCTTTGAGCAGCTCCCTTCCCTGCCTCTTGTTCAGTCCAGTTAGTGGAAGCAAATCGGCTCCGCCATCTCCGTATTTTGTAAAGAATCCTGTAACGGCCTCCGCTGCATGGTCTGTCCCAATCACAAGCAAGCCTTCCTGGCCGGCAATCGCATACTGAGTGATCATCCTCATGCGGGCTTTCGCGTTCCCTTTATTAAAATCGGTCATCTTATCACCAATTGCATCTTCAAACTGTGAGTTGAAAGTATCTACTGCAGGCTGGATGTTAAAGGTGATTGTTTGATCGGCCTGGATGAATTCCAGCGCTTTCTGAGCATCATCTTCATCCTTTTGCACTGAATATGGAAGTCTTACCGCCACAAATTTTGACTCTGTACCCTCAGAGCGCAGTTCCTCGACTGCCAGCTGTGCCAACCTGCCAGCTAGTGTAGAATCTTGCCCGCCGCTGATACCCAGAACGAACCCTTTTGCTTTTGAGTTCTGTAAATACTCTTTAAGAAAGTCAATTCTTTTCCTGATTTCCTCCTGAGGATCGACTTCCGGACGGACATTTAATGCTTCTATAATCTGTTTTTGTACGATCATATTATACCTCCTAAATCACTATTAACTATTTATCATGCTCTTTCGCTAATTTAGGTTAGAACACCATTTTTAAAAAAGCATATCTCTAAAAAAGTTTAAAGTCCAGATGTTGGTCAGAAAATCTAACATTCCGATTAATGCGTTCACGATTTATTTTACCCATTTGCTTATTGTTCGTAACATTTTGTCCGACAAGAGTTTTTTGCTAGACTATAATCTAGACTATAAATGTATTCAAATTGGAGGCATTCACAATGGCAGCAAATGAAAAATTCACAGGCTATTTCGGTACATATACAAAAGGTGATAGTGAAGGGATCTATTCTTTTTCACTGGATGTAACTAATGGGAAAATTAATGATGTTAAGGCAGCAGCAGCTCTTGAAAATCCAACCTACCTGACAATCAGCGAAGATAACCGCTTCTTATATGCAGTTGCAAAGGAAGGAGCATCAGGCGGTGTGGCAGGATTTGGCATTAGTGATACAGGACAATTATCGTTCATCAACACCCTGCTCTCTCCAGGAGCCTCTCCATGCCATGTGAGCGTGAACAGAGAAAACAACCTGCTATTATCCGCAAATTATCATAAAGGATCTGCAGATTCGTATTTACTAAACTCTGAAGATGGAAGCATTGAAGCTGCTTTATCAAGTGCTGTACACGAAGGCTCAGGTCCAGATGAACGTCAGGAAAAAGCTCATACCCATTATACCGGCTTTACCCCGGATGGAAACTTTGTTGTTGTTGTAGAACTTGGCATTGATCAGGTCCTCACTTATTCACTTGATAATGGCCAGTTAATCGAGAATCATGTATTGAAAGTAGAGCCTGGAAGTGGTCCAAGGCACTTAGTCTTCCACCCAAATAATCAAATCGCCTTTGTGATGACTGAGTTCAGCTCAAAGGTTCTTGTGCTGAAGTACAACTCAGGTGATGGCAGCTTTGAACAAATTCAAGCGATTTCAACGTTGCCAGCAGAATTCACTGAAAACAACCAGGGCAGCGCCATCCACCTTTCATCCGATGGGAAATTTGTCTACGCTGCCAACCGCGGTCATGACAGCATCGCTATTTTTAGCGTTGACCCTGAAAGCTTTGAGCTTACCTTTGTTGAACATACTTCTACAGAGGGAAATTGGCCAAGGGATTTTGTACTTGACCCTAGCGAGAAATTCCTGATTGCAACGAACCAGAATTCCAGCAATGTCGCTCTCTACTCACGCGACGAAGAAACAGGCAGATTGACATTGCTGCAGTCTGATGTGAAAGTTCCAGACCCGGTATGCGTGAAATTTTTGAACTACTAAGAAAAACAGGGCAAGTGCCGTTAAGTGCACCTGCCCTGGTTTTTACTTGTCGCTTGGAAATTTGACACCCATTTGCGACCTTGCTTCATCAAGAATCTTCATTGTGATTCTCGAGTTCTCAAGCGAGTTGTTACATGATTCCGATTTCCCTTGCTGAATTAACGTCATGAACTCATCTGCTTCATAGTACATATTATCCGCCAATTGCTCTCTCGATATATCTTCATGCTTGCCATCACGATAGATGATTTCGACTTTTTCAGGTGAACTGATTTTATCAATTTTGATGTTGCCATCCTCGCCGTGAATTTCAGATGGAAGCGAAGAATCCGTGATTTTTGAGAACATGATGACAGCATCCATTTCCTCGTACTTCAATATCAGGCTGCCTTCTCCATCTACTCCTGACTCAAGCACATAGCCATTCGCCTGGACTGATTTTGGCTCTCCATACAAGACTACCAGCGGATAGATGCAATAAATGCCGATGTCCATCAAGGAACCTGCCGAAAATTCCGGGTTAAAGGCATTCATCACTGTGCCCTCTTTATATTTGTCATATCGGGAAGAATACTGGCAATAGCTTGCAAAGTATCTTCTGACCTTGCCGATTTTATCAATATGATTCTGGACAGCTTTAAAGTTAGGCATGAGGGTTGATTTTAACGCCTCCATCAACACTACCTGATTTTCTTTTGCAGTCTTAATCATGTGTGAAAGCTCAACGCTATTGGACGCGATCGCCTTCTCGCACAGCACATGCTTGCCATTTTCCATGAATGTAATCGCCTGGCTTGCATGCATGGAATTTGGGCTAGCGATATAGACCGCATCAATCACATCACTTTTCGCCATCTCTTCCAAGTTGGTAAAAATTCTATTCACACCGTATTTATCTGCGAATTCCCCAGCGCGTTGCTCTGTGCGCGAAAAAACGGCCGCAAGCTGAAAATCCTCATGATGACTAGCGCCTTTTATAAAAGCTTCTGTAATCCAATTCGTACCTACCACTCCGAAACGTACCATGTTGTTCACCCTTTCAATTAGCAAAAGCTGACGGCAATGCTTGCAGCTCTTTTTCAATCTTATCGAAATGGAAGCTCGATCACAAACTTTGTCCCTTTGCCGTGTTTGCTTTCCACTGAGATTTTTCCATCGTGCATTTGTACAAGCTGTTTAACAATCGACAAGCCGAGCCCGAATTCCCCGAACGGATTGCTCGTCCTTGAGATGTCCGCTTTGTAAAAGCGATGCCAGATTTGTTCGATTTCAGCAGGGTCGATTCCGATCCCCGTATCCTCGATTTCAATCACCGTACTGGTTCCATCCATCCTGCCGCGCAGCCAGATTCTCCCGTTTTCAGTGAACTGAATGCTGTTTTTCGTAATATTGATTAAAATCTGGACCAATCGATCATAATCAGCTTGAACAATAGCCGACTCTTCAGCTTCGATCTCGATGTTGTTATTGCGCTCCTCAGCCTGAAACCCGAGCTGATCCTGGATGATTTCCAGCACCTCGACCAATTCAATAGCTTCCTTAAATAGCTGGACCTGATTCGAGCGGATCTTATCATAATCGAGGTTTTCATTCACCAGCCTGATCAGCCGCCTCGTTTCCTTGCTGACCAGATTGATGCCGCGCTCTTTTTCTGCTTCGGGGATCATATCAGACTTAAAGCCCTCGATGATTCCGCTGATCGTCGTTAGCGGGGTCCTCAATTCATGGGATACATCCGACATGAACTGGCGACGCCGGTTTTCCAGGTTTTCTATCTCGGCCTTCGATTCGTGGAGTTTGCTCACCATACTGTTAAAATCATTCGCTAATTCCCCAATCTCATCGAAATCCGAGGTTGGAACTTTTACGGTATAATCCCCAGATGATACAGCAGAGGTTGCTTCCTGCAGCTTTTTGATCCGGTTGACATGGATGCGCGACAGCAACCAGCTCAACAGAAACGAAACAGCAAGCGCGATCAGCACTGTATAAAATAGATATTTATTGATTTCTGCAATCATTTCCCGTGTCCCGCTGATTGGGGAGGTGAGAAGGATTCCGCCGATGAATCGACCTTGGTCCAAATATGGCAAAACAACCAGGGTCACGGCCCTGTCAAAGCGTTGAAGGTCATAGTTTTTCACAATCGGATCACCGTTTGTAAGCTGGCTCCACTCATTCTCTGTCAATTCAATGGCTGGCCCTCTCCACCTGATTGGATTCAGGAGCTGGATATTCTCGTCAAACACACTGAACTGGATATCCCTGCCGAAAAGAACGCGTGCATATTGATTGATCACCGGGTCCGGCAGTTCTGCACCGCGGTCGAGGTCGCGCAGGATATTCTCTCCGTAGGAAATCAGCTCCTCGGTCTTGTTTTTATAAACGAGCGTTTCAACATATTGTGTGAATACGAGACTTAAGATGAGGAAGGCGACGATGATGATGCTGATATGGCTGAGGAATTGCTGGTAAATATACTTAACCTTCATGCCCATCCATACTTTCATCAAATTTATAGCCCACGCCCCACACAGTATGGAACAATGGCTGTTCAGGCGTGCCAATCTTTTTCCTCAGACGCTTGATATGAACATCTACAGTACGCTCATCCCCGTAAAACTGGTAACCCCAGACACGCTCGAGAAGCTGCTCCCTTGTAAAAACCTGCCGTGGATGCTGGGCGAAGAAGATAAGCAGATCGAACTCCTTCGGTGTCAGGTTAGTGACTGGTTTGCCGGCCAGAGTCACTTCACGTGTTTCTTTATTTATTTTAATGAGACTTGTCCCAACTTCACTGTTCTCTTCTGGCTTTAACTTCTGATAGCGGCGAGCCACCGCCTTGATCCTTGCCATCAAAGCCAATGGACTGAAAGGCTTCGTCACATAATCATCAGCACCCATTTCCAGACCAAGAACCTGATCCGACTCACTGTCCTTTGCCGTCAGCATGATGATTGGCACATCGCTGCCCTCCTGCCTGATCTTCCGGCACAAAGTCACACCATCCATCCCAGGCAGCATCCAGTCGACAATCAGCAAATCCCATTCTTCATTTTTAAAAGCCTCGTACCCCTTCAGTCCATCATTCACAAACTCGCCCCGGATGCCCTCTTTTGAAAAGAACATCTCAATCATCGCGCAGACACTTTCATTATCCTCAATGACTAAAATTTTCACGCTAATCCCCTCTTATCGGATATCTGTTATATCTAAATTATAGCTCAGAGCCAGCAGAATCAACTGTTTCGCCTGATGTTACAGATTATTTAATATGTTGGTCATAGTTTGTTCATGATTTTAGCGGACTTGGTTTCAGTCATATTGCATAGATTGCTTAGATTACTCATCGCAGTATTCAGGGTATGCCCTTCTTCAGTTTCTTACATTTTCGGACGCCAATGCGGACTATTGGTCATTTCTTTTTCCTGTATTCTTACATTTTCAAGCAACAATGCGCCTTATTGGTTACATTCTTTTCCTATATTCTTACATCTTAGGGCGCCAATGCGGTTCATTGTTTACCTATTTTACCTTATTTTTACAAATTTAGGGCGCCAATACGGTCTATTGGTATCCTATTTTCCCGTATTTTTACAAATTAGTGCACCAATACGGTCTATTGGTATCCTATTTTCCCGTATTTTTACAAATTAGTGCACCAATCCGGCCTATTGGTTACCTTCTTTTCCTATATTCTTACATTTCAGGGCACCAAACGGTCTATTGGTTACCTCTTTTCCTTAGGACACCAATAAGCTCCATCGGCTACCTCTTTTCTCGTATCTCAGGATTTAGGACACCAATACTCTCAGTTGGCGTCTTTTTTTCATACCTTCACTTATTCAGGTCACTACTAACAATCTTTTCTCCTTTACACAAATAAATAAAGCCAGCTCATCAACTGAGCTGGCCCTCATTCTTTAGTTTTTTTTCACAGGTAGTCCTTCTTCTTCCCATGCGGAGAAGCCGCCTTCGAGATTGACTACGTCCTTAAAGTCATTTTTCAAAAGCAGGCTTGTACCGATTGCCGAGCGTGCGCCTGACTGGCAGTGTGCGATGATTTTCTTGTCTTTAGGAACCTGATCAAGGTTATCATTCAGGTTTCCCAGCATCAGATGGTGGGCACCTGGAATATGGCCGCTGTCCCACTCACTCTGGTTGCGGACATCGATCACAAAGTAGTTTTCGTCTTCCATCAATTCTTTTGCATCGCTTGCCGTTACGGTCTTGTACTCTTCCAACTGACCATCAAGTTCTTTCGGATCGATGAAGCCAATGACCTGGTCAAGTCCGATTGACTGCAGGGACTTTTCCACATCAGGTAATATTTCAGGATCAGCAATCAGCACGATATCCTCATCATAGCTTAATAGCCAGCCTGCCCAGTTCGTGAAGGATTTATTGTACGGGATATTAATTGTCCCTTCTGCATGTCCGTCCGCGAACTCCTCTGCCGGGCGGGTGTCAACAACGGCTGCATTGCCAGCAGCAGATAATGAAACCTTAGGTGTTTCTTCACGACGAAGTAATTCTGGTCCAACTTTATTGAGCTTTTTCATTTCTGCGAAGTACTTTGGAGGTTCTGGCTGACCTGCAAGCAGTTCTTCAACGAATTTATCCTCCTCGTTGATCTGAAAAGCCCAATTGAATTTTTTTTCATAGCCTAAAGTGGACATCGGCACAGCGCCGAGGGATTTTCCGCATGCACTGCCTGCGCCGTGTGCTGGCCATACCTGCAGAAAGTCCGACAGTTTTTCCACTTTACGAAGCGATTCGAACATTTGGCGTGCCCCTGATTCAGATGTATCTTTGATGCCTGCCGCTTTTTCCAAGAGGTCTGGGCGGCCGACATCGCCTACGAACAGGAAGTCACCGGTGAATATGCCCATCGGTTCATTAGCTCCGCCGCCCTTGTCAGTCAATAGGAATGAGATGCTTTCGGGTGTATGGCCCGGTGTGTGGATAACTTCGAAATAAATATTTCCGATATGAAAAGTCGATCCCTCAGTCAGCAATTCATGCTCATATTGATTGACATACTGATACTTCCAGTCTTTATCCCCTTCGTCTGATACATAAAGCTTGGCCCCATGATGGTGGGCAAGCTCTCTTGCACCTGAGAGATAGTCTGCGTGAATATGAGTTTCTGTTGCTGCAGAGATATTGAAGCCTTCTTTTTTTGCGATATCCAGGTAAGGCTGGATGTTTCTCGCCGGGTCAATGACAATAGCTTCACCCGTTCGCTGGCAGCCTATCAAATAAGACATATGTGCTAGTTGATCATCAAAAAAAGATTTGAAATACATAACGATTCCTCCTGCATTTTTTGTTTTCATAGGTTCATGAATTCCGTACTCTTCTATACCCTGCACCATATTTTTTAAAAGTATTAAAATATGTCAGCGGGCGCTGCCTTAATTCCAATATATACCTACAACTGTATTTTACTTTGTATAACCCATTGCTTCAAATAAAAAACCTGCTCCGGTATGGAACAGGTCTAATTTCTCACGGTTCTTCTTCCCATAAAAATATATAAGATAATCGAGATGGAAACGGAAATGGTTGAGGCAATGTAGATGCTGCCATATCCGAGCCAGTGCCCAATCTGGCCAAAAGCCATTGCGCCGACCCCAACCCCTAAATCGAAAAAAGAGAAGAAGGTTGCGTTTGCCATACCCTTGCGATTCATTGGCGCATCCTGGACTGCCCATGCTTGCAGTGCCGGCTGGACGGACCCAAACCCGAATCCATATAACCCTGCTGCGATGAACATAACTAGGCTATTCGGCAGCCATGCCAGCAGAATCATCGCGACCATGATTAAAAACGTCCCTGGCAGGAAAATCGCACCGTGCCCCTTTTTATCATAGATCTTGCCTGCAAAGGAACGTGACAGCATCAGAGCCATCGCAAAAATAAAAAAGTACCACTGAATTCCCTCAATACCTTTCTGGGCGGAATAGAGGGGCAGAAAGGACGCGATTCCTCCAAAAGTCACCGTGATGAACAATAATAATAAAGATGGCTGTAATGCGGATTTCTCATATACATCCCATCTGCGCCGTTCCACTTCCCTGTCGCTTTTTTCAACTTTTTTATACGTGATCCTTGATGCTAATAGGAACGCAGTCAGGCCGAGAAAGGCACTAGCTAAAAACAGCTGTTTGAATGTAATAATTTCAGCAAGTGCGAGTCCGAGAGTCGGTCCCATCGCAAGCGCAACGTTTCCGGAGAGCCCAAAGTAGCCCATCCCTTCCCCTCTGCGGCGTGGAGGGATTAAATCCGTAGCAATTGTGCCAGAAGCAGTAGTAGAAAAACCCCAGCCAACTCCCTGCACTACCCTCATTAAAAACAAGAAGGCGATGCTGACTGCAAACCCAAATGAGCCCACCGAGACCACGAATATGGCCAGGCCAATCAAGTAAACAAAGCCTCTCCCCTTCGTTTCAAGCATTCTCCCTGCGAAAGGACGGACAAGCAATGCTGAAAAAGTGAAGATTCCTACGACGAAACCAATCAGCTGGTCATTGCCACCAAGCTGCTCTACAAACAATGGTATCGTTGGCAATGTCATTTGAAATCCAAGAAAAATAAAAAAGTTAGCAAGGAAGATGAATAAAAAATCCCTGCTCCAGATTTTCTCAGTGCCCGGATTTGGTTGAGTTGCTCCTGATTGTTGGTCCATGCTTTTCATCCTTTCTGTTAGCCCCTTTGCTTAGGCACTGTAACCAAAAATGTATCCTTTTTTTAGAGGTCATGTTCATCATTCCGTCAATTTGTTGTTGCATTTTTGTGAAAAACTTCACAATTAACTCATTTTTATTTCGGATTTTGATATATTGTAAGTGTAATCAATAATTACTTTTTTTTGAAGGGAAGCGATTTATATGTTTGCTAATTGGTTAAGAGAAAACAATATTGCTGCTGGCCTGTTGACTGTCATCAGGGTTTGGCTCGGATATAACTGGATGACTGCCGGATGGGGCAAATTGACTGGTGATGGATTTAATGCGACTGGATATTTGAAAAACGCAGTGGCGAATCCAGTTAAAGGTCCTGACGGTCACATGGTTTATGGTTGGTACGTGAACTTCCTTGAAAGCTTCGCGATCCCGAACGTCGAAATATTCAACTTCATCGTGCCGCTAGGTGAATTCCTTGTAGGACTTGGATTATTGCTTGGAACACTGACAACTGCCGCTATGTTCTTCGGCCTGGTAATGAACTTCAGTTTCTTCCTGGCGGGAACAGTATCTCACAACCCAACTGACATCTTCTTCGGCTTCATCATCCTGTTCGCCGGCTACAACGCTGGTAAATACGGTCTGGACCGCTGGGTCGTTCCATTCATCCGTAAAACTGTATTCAAAAGAGAAGTTGAGACTGCGCATAAAGCAGTTTAACTCATACTATTAACAGCGAGCCTGGCATTTGCCTGGCTCTTTTTTTTCGTATCAGCTCTGACTATTGTTTTGACTAGCTGTTTTTTGCGGGTAACTCTCTTGCCTGATATTTTGAATGGCTTCTTTCTGCCGTAAATTCCTCTGCATGTATTTTGACTGGCTTCTTTTTGCCGTAAATTCCTCTGACATGTATTTTGACTGGCTTCTTTTTTGCCGTGATCTCCTTCGTATTTGCTTCCCTCGCTATTTTCCGTTAATCCTCCACATGAGCACTTCTAAACTAATTTACCGTCATCACCTTCCCAAAGTGTTCAAATTCCTGACAATATGTTTTTGCTAATTTGTGAACAAGGACATTCGGTTCGCATTTAAATTAAGAAAGTAAATATATTGTAGTGTAATCAAATAATAATTCATTCTTGAAAGGGAGCGATTGATATGTTTGCTGAATGGCTAAGGGGAAACAAGATTGCTGCTGGCCTGCTGACGGTTATAAGATTATGGCTAGGCTACAACTGGATGGTTGCTGGATGGCATAAAATGACTGGGGAAGGCTTTGATGCAACTGGATATTTGAAAAATGCCGTCGCCAATCCGGTAAAAGGTCCTGATGGAAACATGGTTTATAGCTGGTATGTCTCTTTTCTGGAAAACTTCGCGCTGCCGAACATTGAGCTTTTCAACTTCATAGTACCGGTTGGTGAATTCCTTGTCGGTGTGGGACTCATCCTCGGCTGCCTGACAACTGCTGCCATGTTCTTCGGGTTATTGATGAACTTCAGCTTCTTCCTTGCCGGTACCGTATCCCACAATCCAACAGATATTTTCTTCGGATTCATTATCCTCTTCGCCGGTTTTAACGCAGGCAAATACGGGTTGGACCACTGGGTAATACCATATATTCGAAAAACAATCTTCAAACAGAAAGCATCTACTAAATGATTTGTCACGCCTCCTGAGCTTATGCAGGAGGCTTTTTGTACTCCCTTGTCTCAACTGGAGAACTTGGCTATAATTTCACATAGTACGCCTACTAGAATTGGAGCGATCCCTTTGTTCAATCTCGATGCAATAAAAAATCAACAAATTTTAAATAAAATCAATGAGAATATTTTGATTGCAAATGAGGATTACAAAATCGTTTTTATTAATGATTCTGCAATGAAATTATTAGCGCAAATTGGCCCTTATGTAGGAATTAATGATCCAGAAGAATTTATCGGGAGGGACGTAGGAGAGTTCCATGGCAGCCGCCCACAGAAAATCCTCGCCAAAGGTGAGTTCCCTCATTCTGCAAGCATCACTTTTTTCAATAAATTTTCGGCTGAAATTATGGTGGATATACTAACCAATAATGAAGGAAAGGAATGCGGATTTATCCTTACGTGGAAGGATGTAACCGAATTTGAAGAAACACTGGAGGAAAACAGAAAACAGCTTCAAATTCTTGATATGCCCGTCATCCCGCTTTCGGTGGACTCAGCAGTACTCGTTCCGATTATGGGAAAATTAACTGAAGATCGACTGGAATTGCTAGGGGAAAAAATCCTCTCACACAGCGCCCATCAAGGCAATCAGTTTGTCATTTTTGACTTTACCGGTGTTTCGGATGAACTGGATGCATCCATAGCGTTCCATCTGCAGCAGGTCATCAATGCCTTGAAGCTCATGGGTGTGCAATCAATTTATGTAGGAATCAGTCCAGAAATGGCCAAATCCATCGTGTTGAATGGTTTGCATGTTAATGTTCCAACTTTTAATACATTTGTCCATGGAATTCGCTACGTGTGGAAAGAAACTGGATTTGAACTAGTGAAAATTGAAGAATAATGAACAAAAATCATTGGATTAAGAAAACTGCATAATTAGTTATCCATAACTTAACAACTTGATAAATTCCTTTCCTATTAAGAAAAGCGCAAACGCCTCGTTCAGCCCCGACAAGCGCTGGAGGGTCGACCGGTGAAGTCGTTCTTTGACTTCACCTGAGCGGACCGAAATCGAATTGTATAGCCGACTGTCCAGAAACGGAGAAACTGGAGACTCCGACAAAGAAGCGCTTTTTGCTTCTGCCGGCGGAGTTGAAGTTTCGGAGTTTCTAGGAGGCGACACTAGACAATTCGAAATGCGGAGGCGACTGCCCAACTCCGACAAGCGTTGGAGGGCCTGACAGTGAAGTCGCTCTTTGACTTCATTGGCAGGACCGAAACGTCTCGAGGAGTTAGGAGCCAAAGCTAGACAATTCGAAATGCGGAGGCGACTGCCCAACTCCGACAAGCGTTGGAAGGCCTGACAGTGAAGTCGCTCTTTGACTTCATTGGCAGGACCGAAACGTCTCGAGGAGTTAGGAGCCAAAGCTAGACAATTCGAAATGCGGAGGCGACTGACCAACTCCGACAAGCGTTGGAGGGCCTGACAGTGAAGTCGCTCTTTGACTTCATTGGCAGGACCGAAACGACTCGAGGGGCTAGGCGCTGGAGCTGGACATTTCTCGAAGTGAAATTTATCCTTTCTTATCTATGAAAAAAGGCTTGGTCATAAACCGAGCCTATTAAGCTATTTATATAGATGAAAGATCGGAAACTGTTCTTTCATTCACTTCTTCACCTGTATTAACGGTTGATTTTGGTTCAAAGAAGATGACATGCGCTTCCTCCTCCGCAATGGGAAGATGCTCCACTCCTTTTGGAACAATCATGAATTCTCCTTCTTCCAGGTGCACATCATTATCCCTGAACTTAAGCAGCAGCTTTCCTTTCATGACGAGAAACATTTCATCCTCATGATCATGTTTATTCCAGATGAACTCACCCTTCAGCTTGGCGAACTTAACATGCATATCATTGATTTCCCCGGCAATTTTTGGACTCCAATAGTCACTAAAAAGCGAGAACTTTTCGCTGATATTTACCTTCTCCATCTTTGCCACTCCCCTATTCTGATGTATTTCCGAAAGGAAACTCTGTGTCTATCTCCCAATATTTCGTGACTGTATTCCCATTTGTTAAAATAACCCCTATTTGTACTTTTTTTGTTTTATTTTCAAAGGTCATGATGCCATGGGGTAAATAATCGTATGTTAAGCCGTTGTCAAATTTGAAATTACGCGGGCTTTCATTAATGTCTGATATGATTTTTGCAATCTCGTTCCTGTCTTTTAAAACCTGGATTGTCTCGCCTTTCATGCCGTGGATGGTCAGTTTATCAAAATCCCCGGAAAGTATCTTGTGATGGTACGCCCAATATAATGTAAAAAGGACGACACTCACCAGAATGAAAATTAATGATAAAAGTAATTTCCTTCTTGCCATGAATCCCCCTCCCATAATCATACTACCATTTATTTCATATCGGCTGATACAGTAAAAAGACCAATCCCGCAGTGGATTGGCCTTTCATTAATTTTCACAAAACAATAAGCTTAAAAATCGTCAAGCCGATACCAATCAGGAATCCACAGACAGCACCGTTCACCCTGATCCATTGCAGGTCTTTACCGACGTTGTTTTCCATCATATCAATCAGTGTTTCCGTATCAAGCTTGTCTAGATTCTCACGAACAAGCTTGCCGATCTTCGAATGATTTCTTTCAATCAGGCCTGCTATTTTAGCGTGGAGCCAGCTCTCGATCGCCGCCACTTTACCCTCATCTTCTTTGATCTCCTGTATGAACCTTTTCACCACTGGAGTCACGGTATTGTCAACAAAGCTGTCTGCTTCGATGAAAGCAATGACACGATCCTTTGACTTTGCCAGTACACCCCTGATTTGTCCAGTTAGATCCATATTCTCAACCATCATGTTTTTCCAATTCTGGATTTCGGACATTAATGCTTCGCGCTCATTTATGCTGCCAAGTTCTTTGCGGATTTTCTCAAGAATCATATGGCGGTAGCGATTATCTTCCTCCTGCAGGTTTTTCATTCTTTTTAAAATAAAGGACTGCAAAATGTTGCCGACTTTTTCTTCGGTGATCATATTGCTGAATGATTGAATGGCAAATTTCAACAGACCATCCGCTTCCGTAGTATCAATTGCTTGTTTTCCAAGTTTGCCAAGAACTATTTTTGCTTCATCCTGCGACGCCCACTTCTCCGTCTCCTTCAGTACATAATTAAATGCTGCCGCATCATATTCTTTCGCCAATACGTGGCTGGAGGCTTTCTGCAAGAGCTCAGAGGAATCTGCTGATAGAAGGAAGCCTTTGATTTCCTGTTCAATATTTGGCGCAAATCTTTCTACATCTATTTTTTTCACGACATCCAGGCTGAATGACTGGATGCTCTGCTTAACAGACTCAGAATGCAGTTCCTTCTCAACCGTTTCAAAAATTTTATCCAGAATATGAATCTGCTTGAACTTATCCATGATGCTCTCTTTCGTGAGCCAGTCATTTTCAAGCATATTAATTAACGCGCGCGTTACTTTATCACGATTTTTCGGCAGAAGCGCGGTGTGAGGAATTGGGATGCCCATCGGATGCCTGAATAGTGCTGTTACAGCAAACCAGTCCGCAAGTCCCCCGACAAGCCCGGCTTCAAAGCCTCCCATAAGCAGTTTGCCAATCAATGACTCCTGAAACGGCATCGTCGCGAGGAACCCCGCCCCCATAATCGCCAGCGAAATAGCCGCCAAATGTCTAGATCTCTTATCTCGATTTTCCATAAATCTCCCTCTGTTACTGTTAGATTGATTTCAAATGACATTCCATTACCTGTGAAAGGCTCGCAATGTCCTTTCAACTGCTCGTCCCGCTTGTATAGAGTTTACCTATGTGACCGTTGTTGTTTCGCAGCCTCATTTTGGCTTCTCATTTTGGCTAATAGATTTATTCTGTCGGACCTTTTTTGCTCTGCAGCATCATTTGACTAGTTAGTGCAGATTCTACTATAAAAGAACTATAGAGCCTACCAAAAAGAGTCTCTTCAATATTTTACCCAATATATAGGTGAGAAAGCTATAAAAAAGGAAAAGTCCCGGGAGCTTGGCGCCGGGACTTCATTATTATGGGTCTTTTACTTCATCCATTCTGGCTTTCCGAAGCCTTTGAATTCTTCATCGATGATTTCTTCAAATTCTGCAGATTCTACGACTTCTTTGATGTCCTTTGCAAATAGGGCATCCTCGTCTTTTGTATTGATGACGACACGGTTGCGGTATTGGTCTGGCATATTTTCCAGCTGCAGTGCCTCAAGCAGGTCCATTTTTGCTGCAAGCGCAAAGTTGCCAGGTACAGCTGAAAGGTCGACGCTATCTACTGCTCTTGGAAGCTGTGCTGCTTCAATTGGCTTGAACTGCAGTTTCTTGACATTGTCTTTTACATCTTTTTCAGAAACGGTAAGTGGGTCAGCATTAGGGTCAAGCTTAATCAAGCCAGCGTCTTCAAGAATCAAGAAGGCGCGTGCTGCATTTGTCGGGTCATTTGGAATCGCGATGGCAGAACCCTCTGCAACTTCATCCAGTGAATTGAACTTCTTAGAGTAAATCCCCATTGGCGCTGTTGGCACGACGATGACTTCCGATAGTTCAAGCTTATGTTCTTTCGCGAAGTTTTCCATATAAACCTTGTGCTGGAACAGGTTAGCGTCAAGATCATCCTTTGACAATGCCAGGTTCGGCTGGATGTAATCGCTGAACTCGACTACTTTCACTTCATAGCCTTTTTTCTCAAGAAGTGGCTTGATGGCTTTTGAGACCATATCGCTGTATGGACCGGATGTCGCTCCGAATGTCACTTTTTTTGCATCTCCGCTGGATGATGAGTCGCTGCCGCATGCAGCGAGCAGTCCGATTGATAAAAATAACACTACTGAAAAGAATAATTTTCTCATTTTAAAAGAACCTCCTATTATTTACCTTTTGTCTACTACTCTTGCAATTCTGTCTCCGCCAAACTGGATCAGCTGGACGAGGCAAATCAGGATGATGACTGTCGTGATCATGATTGTATTGTCGTATCTGTAATAACCGAAGCGGATCGCGAGGTCACCGACTCCGCCACCGCCGACAATGCCGGCCATTGCCGAATAGGCAACAAGGCTGATGATCGTGATGGTCACACCCTGAACGATGCCAGGCTTAGCCTCTGGTATAAGGACATCTTTAATAATCATCCACGGCGTTGCGCCTGTCGCAACAGCAGCTTCGATGACACCCTTATCGATTTCCCGAAAGCTTTGTTCTACGATTCTCGCAAAGAACGGGATTGCCGCGACCGATAAAGATACAGATGCGGCTGTCGGCCCGATTGTCGAACCCGCAATCAAATTCGCGAGTGGCAAGAGAGCGATCAACAAGATGATGAATGGAACCGAGCGAATCATATTGACGATGAAGCTGGCAATATTTTTAAAAACTTGATTTTCCAGAAAAAGTCCTTTATCAGTGACAAAAAGCAGAACCCCAGTAGGCAAGCCGACAATTATTGCGACAAGGATGGAGATGCCAACCATATAGATTGTTTCAAAAAATGCTTTGTTCAATTCAGGCAATAGTTCAATAAGGTTATCAAGCAGCATCACCAATCACCTCCAGATTTGTCGTCCTTGCCGCTATGTAGGCAATCGCCCGCTCAATCTCCATTTGTTCTCCCGTGACCTCCATGATGAAAATCCCCAGTGGAATGTCCTGAATATATTCGATTTTCCCATGGAGGATATTGCCGCGCACCTTAAAGGTTTGGAAAACATCTGAAATGACACCCTCTTCAGCAATCTCACCCTGGAAATAAATCTTGATCAGCTTTCCTTGACGCTCCTCCAGCAACCTTTCCGGCAATTCGAATTGAAGGATGGAGTTGACGAAGTCCTTTGTGAGCGTCTGCTGGGGATTCGCGAAAACATCATAAACATTGCCTTCTTCAATGATTTTCCCATCCTGCATGACCGCCATCCTGTCACAGATCGTCTTGACGACTTCCATCTCATGGGTGATGAGGACAATGGTGATCCCCAATTCACTATTAATCTTTTTAAGTAGAGATAGAATCGATTTCGTCGTGCTCGGATCAAGAGCGGAAGTAGCTTCATCACACAAAAGCACTGATGGATTGTTCGCCAGCGCCCTGGCGATGCCGACACGCTGTTTCTGTCCGCCTGACAATTGTGCCGGATAGACATCCTTTTTATCCGAAAGACCAACCATATCAAGGAGCTCTGTCACTCTATCCTGTATTTTTGCTTTCGGAAGGCCGGCTGCTTTCAACGCAAATGCAATATTTTCACTAACTGTCTTTGCGCTGACAAGATGGAAATGCTGAAAGATCATCCCAATTTTCAAGCGCGCCTTTCTAAGGTCATTTTTATTCAAAGAAGTAAGCTCTACTCCGTCAATATGTATCTCTCCTGATGTCGGCTTTTCAAGGAGGTTCAGGCATCGTATCAAAGAACTTTTCCCGGCACCGCTATAACCGACAATTCCATATATCTCGCCCTTTGCTACTTTTAATGAAACATGGTCAACACCTGTAACTGACCCTTTTTTCGTTTCGTATATCTTGACCAGGCTTTTCACTTCAATCATGTTTGCACCCCCGTTTTTTAAAAATAAGGCTCTGTTAAAGCCCAATCTTGTTATTACACCGTGTTGATTGTAGTGGAAGGCGCATAGACTCCTGCGGCATGAGCAAGTCATAGGGAGACCCCGCAGACGCATATAGCGCCGAGGAGGCTCCCCCACTGCCCTCGGGAAGCGAAGCGCCTGGAACGGAAATCAACAAACAGAGCTAAAAATAAAAATGCCTCTTTCATTCAAAGAAAGAGGCATCGTAAACATCTATACGACTTATCTTTCAGAATGAACTCATTCTGCAGGAAGTGGCACCTTTCCTAAAAAGGAGGTTGCCGGACGTCACAGGGCCTAATCCCTCAGTCTCTCTTGATAAGTAACTTATTCAATTAATTTCGATAATTGAAATATTAAAACTATCTGATATATTTGTCAATATAGTTTTTTCAGCGTTTTTTAATGACACCGCTTACATGATTGTCGGAGTAAGGAAATGTTTTTAAAAAAAGAAAAACCCTTGTTCACGATAAAACAAGGGCGCCGTAAACAAGGGAACCTGCGATGACATATGCAGGGTGGACTTTCAATTTTTCCATCAGGATGAAGCTGATTCCGCCAATCAGAATGGTCTGCATTAGACCGACCCCCTCATAGGAAGAGAAAAAGAAATCATAGGTCATGACTCCTAAAAGGACGGCAATGACAGGGCGGACGACGATTGTCAGCCTTTTGACACGCGGGGAATCTTTGAACTTCATTAAAAGTCCGAGCAGGCTGATCATTAGGATTAAGGATGGTGCGACCGTGGCAAATACCCCAACGATAGCACCGAGGATTCCGCCTTCTGCATATCCAATATACCCAGCCATCTTAGTTGCAATCGGGCCTGGCAGGGCGTTGCCCATTGCCAGCACTTCACTGAATTCGTTGACAGACATCCATTCATAGCGGTCAACAACTTCATTTTCAATTAACGGTATGGAGGCAGGTCCACCTCCATATCCTAAAATCCCGGGAATGAAAAAGTCCAAAAATATATGAAAGTAAATCATTGCTGCTCCCCTCCTGTTTGTTTGTTTTCAACTGGAGCAGGGTCTTTTTTCAGCAAGGCACCGAGCAGCAAGACAAAAATCAAAATAGCGGGATGCAGATTGAAGAATTGAAGAAGAACCAGACTGCCTATTAGCGCCACAGCTGTCCAGACCCATCCAAGCTTTGATTTACCTGACTTCTTGATAAAATCCCATGTAAGGACAGCAAGCATGACTGCAACAACTGGAACAACAGCCTCCGCCATACCTTTCACCCATGGCTCATCTTTGTATGAGTTCAGGCCGGTCAAGAGGAGGATCATCAGGATAATCGCCGGGATCATCGTTGCTGCCAGAGCATTGATCATGCCAAGATATCCCCCTACTCGATAGCCTATATAGCCAGCCATTTTCGTAGCAATCGGGCCTGGCAGTGCATTTCCCAAAGCAAGGACATCACCGAACTCATCAGAGTCCATCCATTTATATTTTTCTACCACTTCCTTATGTACAAGCGGAATCGAAGACGGGCCGCCTCCATAGCCAAGGATTCCCACGCGAAAAAACGCTAAGAATAAATCTCGTTGTTTCAAAACTTCACCTTCTCTTTGGTTATTGGTGCCTAAAGCGGTCTCTTTCTATAAATCTTATTGCTTTAATTTTATTATAGACTCCTATATTCGATACTGCATGTCAAATTCATATTAATTTGCAGGTCGATTGCCACACTAATTTACATCTTCCCCTTTAAAAGGTTCAGATCAGTGAAAATTCTCCTCGTCCCTTGACTTATTGGCGAATTTTTAATTTTCCCGACCACATTTTAAGTTATTTTGACCACATTTGTAATTAATTCGACCACATTTACACATATTCCGACCACATTTTGAATTAATTCGACCACTTTTTCAAATAATTCGACCACATACCCAATTAATTCGACCAAGTCGCATTTTTGCAGGTAAAAACACTTCCTCTGATTGAGTAACCAGCACGTCGGATAAAAAAAGTACCATAGCCCTAAGGCTATGATACTCTCTAAATTATCTATTAAACTTAAAAACAGAAACAGAATCATTCAACTCATTTGTCAGCTTTCTCAAGTCAGTAACCTTTTTCGATAGGTTGTCAAACGCCGATAATTGTTCAGTGGTGGAAGCAGAGATTTCTTCGCTTCCTGCTGCTGTTTCTTCGACGACCGCACTGATGGATTCGACATTATGAAGGACCCTGGCACCCAGTTCTTTAGATGCCTCCATACCTTCGACAAGCTGGGTGATTTTTTCAGAAATGCCGGTTACCTTTGACTCGATATTTCCAAATGCACTCATCGTTACATTCATTGACTCCATCTGCCAGTCTGCGATGGTAACGCCTCTTTTCACTGCCTCCCCAATCTCAGCGAGACCGCTTTTCAACTGGTTGACCATGTCGAAGATTTGTGTTGTGGCAGTGTTGGATTCTTCCGCCAGCTTTCTGACCTCTGCGGCGACTACCGCGAAACCTTTTCCTGCCTCACCTGCCCTTGCTGCTTCGATCGCAGCGTTTAAAGCGAGCAAATTCGTTTGAGCAGCGATTGCCGAAACGGAGGCGGTCATATCTTCAATTTTTGCTGCATAGCCTACAAATTGGTCTGTTGCCGACTGGATCGAATGGGAGGCGTCCTTGTTTTCCGAAATCAAGGCTTTTTGTCCTTCGATAGCCCTTCTTCCTTCGCCAATTGCTTGCACAGCTTCCAAGCTGTAAGAAGACGATTCCTGGGTATGGTCCAGGTTAAGCATAATTTCTTTATCCATATCTTCTATCAGTTCGACTGATTGCTGCAAATCTTCTGAAACGGTTTGTGCCCCTGCAGACAGCTCATCCGTTGAGACAGCGACTTGATTGGAGATTTCGGTCAATGCGATATTTTCCTGCTCAATTCCTTCTGCAAAATGCTCTACTTCCTTGCTCGCCATATTCACCTTTTGCAGCAAGGTTGTCAATTGTGCAGCCATCAGATCAAACGACTCATTCAAAGTTCCCAGTTCATCATTATGTTTATAAGAAATTTTTTTAATCATCAAGTTTCCTTTGGCGATTTCCTGTGCATTTATAGCAATCTGCTTCAATGGCTTGGTGATCGAACTAGTCAGCCTGATTCCGATTCCTCCGGCAACTAACACAAGCAGAATGCTGCCTATGATTGCCGACAATATAATGAATTGGATCTGATTATCCAGGTCCTCTTGCATCAAATCGTAATAATCATTGACCTGTATATTCAACAGGTGAAGATCATTCAGGATTCCTTCAATGCGCAGGGACTGGCGCTTCACTTCCGCACTATTATTCTCATCAAGTGCTTTTTTAGCTTCACTTTCCAAGGCAGTGAACTTTTCAAAAGCCTTGTTTAAAACATTTTTGCTATCATCCTGTTGAATCAAACCTTTGGCGTTCGTGAAAATTTGGGAAGTATTCTCCATTTTTGTCAAAGCATCCTGCCTGTTCCCTTCGGTAGGGTTGAACGAAAAATTGCTCAGGGATTGCTTCGCAGCAGATGTTTCGGACTGAAGATTCTGCACTGTCAGCAGGACCTGTACGTAATCCTGGTTGGATGCCTGGACCATCAGCATCCTGTAGATAATGAATGAGATCATCACAATCGATAACCCAATCGCAAGTAATAAGTTAAGTAGTAATTTCTTTTTTATTGTCATGTCGGCTCCCCCAGTTGCACCTTGTTAATCTAGCTGTATTGAAAGCTCATTTCTTGATAGTTTAGCTTCCAGGTCTTTTAAGCTTTTTTCCTGTTCTGGCGTCAGCTTGATCACCCTGATAGGCGCAAGCCCGACACCTTTTTCATTTATGCCTAATTCGATTTGCTTTGCTTTAAGCTTACTTTCCGTCTGAAACTCCTTGACTGTTTCATAAAGCGCGACATCGACATTTTTCAGCATCGAGGTAATGATGGCTTTTTCGGCAAAAAAGTACTGGTCACTATCCACACCAATAGCAAACTTTTTCTTGGATTGTGCTTCCTTCAATACACCGACACCCGTAAAACCTGCCGCAGCATATAGAACATCCGCACCTTCCTCAATCATTCCTGAAGCAATCTTTCCTCCAAGCTCTGCGTTGCCAAAATCATTTGCGTATGCAATTTTGACCACTGCTTCCGGATTCACAGCCTTTACTCCCTGTTCAAATCCAGCTTTAAACTTGCGGATCAGCGGAACATCCGCTCCGCCTACAAATCCAACGACATTTGATTTTGACGCCATTCCAGCCAAGGCACCCGCGAGGAAACTGCCTTGTTCTTCTTTAAAAGTAATGGAGGTGATGTTATCCAATTGTGATACAGAATCAACCAGGATAAATTGCTGTTCAGGATATTTTTCAGCTACTTTCTCCAGATCCTCAAGAACCATGAAGCCCAACCCGATGACAATATCATTTCCTTCTTCTACTAGCTCAGTGAACCCTTTTTCATAAGTACCTACAGACTGAAGTTCTCTATAATCAAATAGAATATCAAGCTCGTCTCTCGCTTTTACCAGTCCGGCAAAAGCCGAATCACTGAAAGATTGGTCTCCAAGTCCGACGTCAGACAACATTATGCCGATATTGACCCTTTCTTTCACTTTCCGTTCCGAGTTTGCACACCCAGCAAGGGTGCCAATCAGTAATAATAAGATTACAAGCATATTCATAATTGGTTTCATCTAGATGTCATGCTCCCTTTTCATCATTTATATGTATTTCATCGACCATAGCCATTTATTGTTTACGGGTATACAGAAAGTCTATCTTTTGTTAATTTTCTCACTACTCAAGGATAGAAAAAGCAGACTGTGCAAAACAGCCTGCTTCGATTTTTCATTATTTAATTTTCGTAAACCTGTTCAAGTCGCCATTTTCGCCAAGTACAATCAAGATATCCTCTGCTCTCAGCGTTTTCTCAGGATCTGGAGAGATGTCGACCTTGTTGGCAGTTTTAACGCCAATTACTGTGATATTGTATTTAGCACGCAGATTGATTTCAATCAAATTTTTTCCAGCCATGCTCATAGGAAGCTTTATTTCCTCAATACTGTAATCATCGGAGAGCTCGATAAAGTTCAAAACATTTGGTGATGCCATCAGCTGATGGGCGACTCTCTCCCCCATATCCCTTTCCGGGAAAATGACCTTGTCGGCTCCTACCTTGAACAATACTTGCGCATGGTGTTTGTTAAGAGCCTTGGCAACGACATTGGCAACTCCCATCTCTTTTAAAATAAGTACCGTGAGGATACTAGCCTGAATGTCATCCCCAATCGCTACAATGACAGTATCAAAGTTCCTTATCCCTACTGCCTTCAATGTTTGCTCATCCGTTGAGTCACCGATTACTGCATGAGTGACATGTTCTTTGTAGTCCTCAATATGTTGTTCACTTTTATCAATCCCCAACACTTCGACTCCTTCATTGTATAAAGTCGTCGCTACACTTGATCCGAAACGGCCCATGCCGATTACTGCGTATTGCTTTGCCATAAAAAACATCCTCCTACCCAATCATCACTTTCCCAGCCGGATATCGATAATGATCCTCTTTTCTTCTTTTCGCTACTGCAAATGCCAGTGTTAGCGGACCAACTCTGCCCGCGAACATGGTAATCGTTATTAATATTTTTCCGTATGATGACAGTTCTGGCGTCAAGCCCATTGAAAGTCCTACTGTTGAAAAGGCTGAGACTGTCTCAAAGAATATCATCAAAAAATCTTTTCCTGGTTCAGTGATGGTCAGCATCATTGTAATTAAAATCACTAAAAAAAGCGCAATCATTGTAACCGTCAATGATTTGGAAATGATGCTATGCTCCATTCTTCTGCCAAAAAAAGTGACATCCTCCCTGCCGCGAATTTGTGACTTGACTGCACCGATCAAGACGGCAAATGTCGTTGTTTTAATCCCGCCGCCTGTCGATCCTGGAGACGCCCCAACAAACATCAGGAAAATAATGAAAAACAAGGTCGATTGCTTCAGGTCCGGAATATTCAATGTATTGGATCCCGCTGTCCTTGGGGTGACAGCCTGATAAATTGCACCAAATATATTACCAGTCATTGTTAACGGCTTCAAGGTGGATGGGTTGTTAAATTCAAGAATGAAAATCAGGAGAGCTCCTCCGAATACCAGAACTCCCGATACAAATAAGACGATTTTTGTATGCAGGGAAATTCTTTTCGTGCTTCGATATTCAAACAGCTCATTCATGACGATGAACCCAATCCCTCCTAAACTAATAAGAGCAATCATGGTGAGATTGATAATCGGGTCTTCAGCATAGGCAGTGAGCCCGTTGAATCCACCCATCAAATCAAATCCAGCATTATTAAAATTAGAAATGGCATGAAAAAAACCAAAATAAATCGCTTCTCCTGCAGCCATTTCCTGTGAAAACCTCAGTGAAAGAATGATTCCACCAGCAATCTCGATCACCGCTGTAAAAAGAAAGATTCGTTTGACAAGCCTGACAATCCCTTCTACAGTCGCGTTATTCAATGATTCCTGGATGATCAGCCTTTCTTTAAATGAAATTCTTTTTCCTAAAATAAATGCAAATAAAGTGGCGAAACTCATGAAACCCAATCCGCCAATCTGAATCATCGAAAGGATGACCATTTCCCCGAATCTTGTGAAGGTATCACCGGTGTCAACTACGACAAGCCCTGTTACACATGTTGCGGAGGTTGCAGTAAACAATGCATCCAAAAACGGAAGTCCTTTCCCATTTACTGTTGAAGATGGCAATGACAGCAACAGTGTCCCTAAGAAAATAATTGCTCCAAACCCAAAGACAAGAACTTTCGGTGGGTCCAGCCTAAAAAATATTTTCCTGCGCATGATCCTTCCTTCTTTCCTTAGTATGAGGAATTATGCGTCTAATATTTCTATTCAGGGATTTTGTTCATACTGGAATTTTAAAATAGGCGACATATCTAAAATACAGCAAAACAAAAAAGCCCCCAGAGGCTAAAAGATTGCAGCCTTGTGGACTTATCAAAATTCTCGTCGCACAAGCTTCATCTTCCTCTTCTGCAACGCTTACGGAGTTAGCTGTCGGATTAGGGCTCAGAATAGCCCCGCCTAATATTAGGCCTCACCCCAAGTGGATTGCCTCCACAAAGTTGGTTCCCCCGCTCCAATCGGATTCAGCGATTTAGAAATATGAAACTCATTAAATTTTCGTTCAGAAATCTGAAACTGTTGTAATCATACTCCTGCGGCATTCCATTGTAAACACGAAAAGGAAGCCAAAAATGACTCATTTTATTCAATTTAATCCAATATTGATGACAAATCTTCGTTTCTCTTACTGAATCGCTGTTTTTCTTTGTTTTTCATTTTGGGCATAAGGATGACTTTCACTCCAGCGCTCGCGGTTTATAGCCATTCATTTAAAGGTAAATAATAGGGTTGATATTGTTAGTTTTAAATGTTTTGCAAACATTTTTTTTGGGAGGTTAGCGGGATGAAAGCCATGATTATATTAAATCCATCGTCAGGAAAAGAAAAAGCGACTGACTACGCTGAAAAAATAGAGGAAACCTTACAGGATAGGTACGATGTTATCGATATACGGAGAACCGAGAAAGAAGGCGACGCTTCTGCATTTGCTACTGAGGCCTGCATTGGTTTATACGATGCGGTCATTGCAATGGGGGGAGACGGGACAATCAACGAGGCCATTAATGGACTTGCCGAACAAGCCCACCGGCCTGCTCTCGGCATCATCCCACTCGGAACGGTCAATGATTTTGCCAGGGCACTCAGTATTCCGCTTGATCCCTATAAAGCCATTTCAATTCTGGCTGAGCAAAACCTCAAGCCTGTGGATATAGGTAAAATCAATGAGAATTATTTCGCCAATGTTATAGCATTAGGGGCCCTTGCAGAAGCTTCTTACAATGTAAGCCCTGAACTAAAAACCAGACTTGGTTCGCTTGCTTACTTTATGGAAGGGGCAAAATCTTTCTTACATGGAGAGGCAATCGATTTATGTGTCGAACACGAAAACGGTAGATGGGAAGGGCATACGTTCCTGTTGATCGCCTCCCTCACGAATTCTGTCGGCGGGTTTGAAGATCTGGCCCCCCGAAGCAAGCGTGAATGATGGAAAGTTCCATGCTTTTATAATCAAGAAGATGTCCGTCCCGAAAATCGCGTCACTCATCCCATCGCTTCTGAAGGGTGAATTGGAGGAAAGTGAAGAAGTTGAATATATCCGGACCTCCTTCCTTAAGGTAACTTCTGACAAACAGCATGTGGTGAACATCGACGGTGAAGAAGGCGATCCATTGCCTTTCAATGCCAAAGTCCTACCTGGACATGTTGATGTTTTTGTTCCTTTTAAAAATGAAAAAAACTGAGCGGGAATGTAATCCTTGCTCAGTTTTTTCGTATTTACTTCATACTAGAATTAAAGTTATAGAAGAACTTAGCTGTGATTGAGCCATCTTCGTTTTCCTTGATGTCCGTTACGTGAATACCAGAATCAGCCGGTGTTGCACCATAGCCCTTCCAGAAGTAGTAAGAACCTGTGTGGTACTCGGCAGGCACTTGTCCTGGCATGTCACCAACCGGCTCATCACCGTCAGGATATTTAGCCAGCAATACGAGCACAGGAACATAGCCTGTTGCTTCATTGTATGCCACATGATTAGGCTCTTCAATTGAAACCTGTCACAATAACGATGTTTTCTTGACAGCTATAGACTTCCTACCTTTTATCTAAAAAAACAAGACTTCGCAGGAGCGAAGTCTTGTTTAAATATATCCTACAGGATATCCATCCAAATCTTAATCGCAGTACCCAAAATCAATACTGCAAGAATGTACTGAAGGATCTTCGTATTTACTTTCTTACCTGCATTGGCACCGAGTGGTGATGCGATTAGACTCGCTACAACCATGATCAATGCTGGCCAGAATTCTACCTGTCCCGTGGCAAGTTTACCTACTGTGGATCCAATTGAAGAAATGAATGTAATGGCAAGTGATGTTGCTATTGTCATTCGAGTAGGGATTTTCAACACAACTAGCATGATTGGTACGAGCAGGAATGCACCAGCTGCACCTACGATACCTGCTCCAATCCCAACAATAAATGCGAAGAATGCTGCAAGCCATTTATTGAAAGTTACCTGGTCTAGCGGAATATCATCTACGCCCTTTTTCGGAATAAACATCATAACAGCTGCAATCAAGGCAAGGATACCGTAAACAAGGTTGATGCCGCCTTCAGACATGAAGCGGGATCCGTAGCTTCCGATCAATGAACCAACAAGGATTGCTGAACCCATATAAATGATCAATGTCTTGTTTAAGTACCCGCCCTTACGGTATGCCCAGACACCGCCGATAGTGGCGAAGAATACCTGGACCGCACTGATACCTGAAACCTCATGGGCACTGAATGCCGCGATGCCGAACAATGGCGGTATATATAATAGCATTGGATACTTAATGATTGAACCGCCGATTCCAACCATCCCGGAAATATAAGACCCGATAAAACCAATTAAAAATATGACGATAAGAAAAGTCAAATCCATTAGGCTTCCTCCTTATAAAAAAACTTTGTTGGTTAAGGAATAATAAAAATCTATTAAAAACCAAAAGAAAAGGGAGACAAACTCCCCCTTTTTCAATTACGCTTTCTTCATCCAGAACTTGAACACACCGTTTTCTTCTTCGTGATTCAGAAGTTCATTGCCAGTGGATTGTGCCCAAGCCGCCAAATCTTTTACAGCGCCTTTGTCAGTTGTATGGATTTCTAATACTTCTCCAGATTGAAGGTCAGTGATTGCCTTCTTCGTTTTGACGATTGGCATTGGACAAGCCAGTCCTTTTGCGTCTAATACTTTTGCTACATTCATGTTAAAATCCTCCTTGGTTGTTAAAAAAGTAATGTTTTCCTAATTGAATTATCTTACCGCACAGCGGTTTGGCCCGATTTCCCATTTCTCTTTGCTTTTCATCGTCCGGGTTGATTTTACCCATGTTTGTTTCACGAATCTCCTGGTATGCATTCGGCTGCGGTGGCAGATTCTCAGTGACCAGTTTTCTGAACTCAGCTTCGTCTTCAATGTTCAATCCGTGGTTTTTCGCGAATAGTGTACCTAATTTTTCAGATACGCTGCCATCTTCGTTTAACTCGTCGATGATCATGAAGTGTGCAGGAAGAACGACGAGCTCATCAGAAAGCTGCTTGTAACGAGTATAAAGAGAGTTTCTCAGGTCTGCTACCCAGTCTTCTGCTTTACCAGCCAGGTCAGGGCGTCCAATTGAGTCAATGAATAGTATATCCCCAGAAAGAAGATATTTTTCATCTACCACAAAGGATGTAGAACCGATTGTATGGCCTGGAGTGTAAAGTGCATTGATGTCGATGTTTGTTTCACCGATTTTTACAAGGTTGCCATCTTCTAGTGGCTGATAGCTGAATGTAACCTCATCAGCGTCTTTCGGTGGCAGCCAATAAGTGGCACCTGTTGCTTCTGCGATTTTTCTGCCGCCGGAAATGTGGTCTGCGTGCAGGTGAGTATCAAATACGTGCTTGATTTGAACGCCATGTTCTTTAGCGAAATCAAGATACACATCAGTCATTCTTGTAGCATCGATCAAAGCAGCTTCACCGTTTGAAACAACTGCGTAAGATAGGCAGCCTTTACCGATACGGACGAACTGGTACATGGCTCCTCCATCTTTAAGATCGCCAACCTTGACTGGCTCAAGGTGTTCGCTCCATGCTTTCATT
This sequence comes from Mesobacillus subterraneus, assembly GCF_020524355.2. Classification (NCBI taxonomy): domain Bacteria; kingdom Bacillati; phylum Bacillota; class Bacilli; order Caryophanales; family Bacillaceae; genus Mesobacillus; species Mesobacillus subterraneus. Next base: position 426,478 of record NZ_CP129019.1, on the reverse strand, counting down.
CCGCCTTGAAGGTAAGATACTTCACGGCCTGCTTCTTCAAGCATTTCAGCAACCATTACTGATGAACCTTCTTTTGCACAGACAACAAGAACTTCTTTATCAGTTGGTACTTGATCTAGGATTTCTTCCACTCCGTCAAGAAGATCGAAGTAAGGAACATTCAGGTATTCGAAGTTTTCGCCTTCGATTTTCCAGTCGCTGAAGTCGCTCTCGTTACGTACATCTAAGATGAAGAATGATTCTTTATTGAATACTTTTGTAGTTACTTCTTTAGACGTCATTGCTTTCATAAATCACTTTACCTCCCAGGGTATAATTTTTCCCAAAAAATAATTACTGAACCTTATTTTCAGTTGGGCCATTCCAATCAGTCATGCCTGGTACTACATTCCAGACTTTCTCGAAGCCTTTACTAGTAAGTGTCTGGGATGCCATGTCACTCCTGTTGCCTGTGCGGCAAACAACAAGGATTGTTTTTGATTTATCAAGTTCTTCAAGTCGATTTTCAAGTTCCCCAAATGGAATAGATACAGCATTTGGGATATGTCCAAACGCATATTCAGCTGGCTCTCTTACATCAAGGACAACAACATCCTCATTTGCTTCAAGCTTTTTTACAACATCGTCGTTTGAAACAATGTTTGGATATTTTGTTTCTTCCTGTTCTTCACTTGCACCGCCTTTGCGGATATAGTGCTTAAGAACGGCGCCTTCTTCAATCGTTCCAAGGTACTGATTGCCTGAGCTTTTAGACCAAGCCTGGATATCCGCCCTAGAACCTTTATCCGTTGCAAGCACTTCTAAAACCTCGCCTGGATTTAAATTGTTAATTGCTTTTTTGGTTCGGACAATCGGCATTGGGCACGCAAGCCCTTTTGCGTCGACTGTGAAATTTGTTTTTACAGATTCCATTTGTAGACCTCCAATTTTAGTATCTATTAGATGAACAGGTTGACGTTTCCGTTCTCAGCATCAGCCAGGTAAGCAGCTACACCAGCAAACTCTACGCCTTCCATGATCTCTTCTTGCGTAAGACCGAATAAGTCTACTGTCATTTGACAGGCAACAAGCTTAACATCCTGTTCTTTTGCCATGTCAATCAAGTCTGGAAGCGGCATGGCATTATGCTTCTTCATAACGTCCTTGATCATTTTAGGACCGAAACCTGCATAGTTCATTTTTGATAATCCCAATTTGTTCGCGCCTCTTGGCATCATCTTGGCAAACATCTTCTCAATGAAGCCTTTGTCAGCCTGGATTGGCTCATCTTTCCTAAGAGCGTTCAATCCCCAAAATGTGTGAAAGATTGTCACTTCATGATCATAGGCAGCAGCACCATTAGCAATGATATAAGCAGCCATGACTTTGTCATAATCTCCACTGAATAAAATAATCGTGGTTTTTTTCTGTTCTCCCATTATCTCTCATCCCCTCTTTAATTACCGCAACGGGTATTTATGACTGCAAAAAAATATAATATCTTTTGTAACGTGATTACGTTGTTAAATACCTCACAGGGTATATATTATAAAAGATTAATACTTTTGTCAACCTTAATTATGAATTTTTTATGACTTTCTTATCGTCATTAGTACGCAGATAATAACATCCTATGAGTCGCTGTTGAATTGTTGAACTGAATTTGTGTTAGATCAATCTAGGTAAATGTAAAAGACGTGAGGTTGGCGACATCTTTATATAGAAGAAAGTAGTTTTTTGGAATAGTAAAATCATGAAATATCAGCAAGTCGAATCAGAGATCGACAGTGATTGGAGTTTGAAGTAGCAATAGTGGGATAGTAAAGTTAAACAGAAGCCTGGAAAAAATATATCTTTATAATTAGCAGATTGTAAAGATTGTGAATCCAGGTTTGATCATTCTTCATCAAGCATTCGATATTTTACACTTTCATCGTAAAGCCGGTTTTTCTTGCTCCAAGCCCAGACAATCCCTGCTGAAGCAGTGAATGCGAACATAACCATGAGTAAGAGCCAAGCTCCAGGTACCATAATTGCACCCCCTTTTTGAAAATTGTCCTATACTATCGCATTACTCTAACAGAAATTCCGGAAACCGTCCAGAGTATATATTAGGGGGTTGTAAAAAAAAAACTTTGAGATTACAATGTGTTCAAATTAATTTGGGAGGTAAACGAATGGAACATGAATCCCTGGGTTTTTACTTCGATTTGCTTTATTATATCGGAGTCCCTATCCTGATTATCTTCGTCCTTGATACACTGCGCAAAAATTATAATAAAAAAGAAGAACAAAACGAATAATCTCTGACAGAACGAAATTTTTTCGTTCTGTTTTTTTTTGCCAAAATTGTAAATAAGGCTAGATTTTTTCCAATTAGGCAGGTCGTATAAAACAATTGGATAAGGCTATAAAAAACTTGAATAAATTTAATTCTCTATGGGATGTATCATGTAACATAGCAGATTGTGAAGAAATCGTGAAATGTTTGTGTTTATTTTATGAACAAGGGAGTGTCAAGATGTTTACAGACGAAAAATGGAGTTCATCCAAGAATTGGTTCATCGCTGCTGTCTTTTGGATCATCATCGGCATGAGCATGGGACTTCTTACTGCAACAAAACAAATCTGGCCAGAATTATTGAACAATCGCTGGACAACTTATGGGCATGTTCGCTCGGCGCACGTAATGCTCGTTATCTACGCTTGGTTATCAATGGCTTATGTGGGATCCATGTTCTACATGATTCCTAAGCTTTCTAAAACGAGGGTTTATAGCGAGAAACTCGGGAATTTCGCTTTAGTATTTTATAACATCGTCATTTTAGAAGGATTCTTCGCATTGCTTTTTAGCCAAACCGAGGTCATCGAATATGGAGAATTTCCATTATGGGTAGACGTTCAGCTTCTTGTCGCAATTGGACTTGTTGCTTATAACCTTTTTAAAACAGTTGGACGCCGCCAGGAAAAAATGCTTTATGTCAGCCTATGGTATTTCCTTGGCTCATTGCTATGGCTGCCATTGACTTGGATTGTCGGAAACTTCCCGGCCCAATGGATTCCAAGTGGAGTACAGCAAGGTTTGATGGGCTGGTTCCTTGGACATAACGCAATCGGCCTTTGGATGACAACAGTCGGTGTCGGACAGATCTACTACTTGCTGCCTAAATTGACAGGACGTCCATTATACAGCCACCAGTTATCCATGATTGGTTTCTGGGCAATCGCCACTTTCTATGTTTGGAATGGTCCTCACCACTTGATGAACGGACCAATCCCAGGCTGGATCTCGAAAGCGGGGGTCATTCCCTCCATCGTCCTATTGATTCCTGTTTGGGACGTTCTAGCCAACTTCTGGGGAACGATGAAAGGTTCTTGGTCACAAACAAGATCAAGTGTACCGCTTCGTTTCACAGTGGCAGGTACAATTTTTTACCTGTTCGCATGTCTACAGGGACCATTGCAAGCCCTTCCATCAGTAAGTTCAGTCATTAAGTTCACTCACTGGACTGTCGGGCATGCTCATATGGGACCCTTCGGTGCGTTCTCATTCACATCTTTCGCAGCACTCTATTACATCCTTCCTAAAATCGTAGGACGCGAAATGTTCAGCAAGAGAGCAATGGAAGCTCACTTCTGGTTCTCTACGGTTGGTTTCCTGGTATTCGCATTCTCATTGTGGATCGCAGGTGTTGTACAGGGATTCGCCTGGATCGAAGGTGTTCCATTCCTGCAGACTGTATTGATGATGGAGCCTTACGTACAAGGCCGCGCAATTGGTGGAACAATGATGTATGTAGCTCAGTTCTTCCTTGCATGGAATATGTATAAAACTATTAAACTTGCAAAACTTGAGAAAAAACAGCAAGCACAGCAGCAAGCTGCTACTGCTTAATGAGGAGGGAACACGTTGGAACGTAAACCATCAGCTGTATTAATCGTTGCTTTAATTCTATGGACTTTCGGTGTAGCCGGAACGGTCATCCTTCCCCTCTTCGACCAGGAAATCAACTCTGCGACCGCGAGCGGTGAGCTTCGCAACTATGCAGAAGATTCTGCTGAAGCAAGAGGAAGAGAAGTATATGTCCAGAATGGCTGCCAGACTTGCCACACTCAATTCGTCAGAGCCTTGCCTGCCGATACAAATCAAAATCTTGGCCCTGTATCAAAAGGCGGCGACTACAAATATGATTTGCCCCATCTTTTGGGATCGAACCGTACAGGCCCGGATTTGATGTGGGTTGGCTTGAAATATAACGAAGACTGGCAGCGCCAGCACTTGATTGATCCCCAATCAACAAGCCCAGGCACAATCATGCCTTCGTTTGATTATCTGTCCAATCAGGAATTGGATGATCTTGTTGCTTACTTGATGAGCCTCAAGCCGACTCAAGAAAGACTTGAAGAATACAAGAATGAAATGAATGAAGCGGAATCAATGGACCATAATTAAGCCTCATTCACATAACCATTACCTTAGGCCCCAGTGGTTTAAGGTAATGATTTTCTATCACAGCATTTTAAAGGCAGGTGTAAAAAATGAAAAAAGAATATCAGCAACATGATAGCAAAGAGGCGGATATTGTCTCTGGCATTAAAATTCAGCACAATAAAGTGCCGAAGCTCCTGATAGCTGTATTTTATGTTGTGGTCATCTGGGCGATCGGATATGCGATTTTCATGCCTGGAAAGCTTGCAGTCGAACCTGCTGCCGCTCCACAGGATAATAAAGGAGAGCTTATTTTTGAAGGCACTTGCCTGAGCTGCCACGCTACAGGTGCAGCACCTGACTTGAAAGGTGTAACCGACAGGATGCCGGAAGAGGATATCAAAAATGTCATTAAAAAAGGCCGTAACACGATGCCTGCTATTGGTCACCTTTATACAGAGAAAGAAATCGATAAAGTTTATGAATACTTAGAGGACTACAGATAAAGAAAGGGGGATTCACGTGGGTAAAACTATATCAAGGTGGGCATTTTTCATCATTATTTTCACACTGCCATTCTGGAACGGTTTTCGGATGGACATCGACAACGAAAAACTATTCTTGTTCGGCTTTCAATTATCCTATGAAGCTGGCTACCTATTTTTCGTTTTTTTATTCTTGTTCTTGATGGCTTTCCTTGCACTATCAATGATCGTGTATAGGGCGTTTTGCCAGTATTCATGCCCGCATAATACCTTCAGCATGCTTTTGAACAAGATTGAAGCGAAATTAGGTGAAAAAGGTAAGGCGGTAACCTTCCTGCTGGCTTTCGTTGTAAGCATCTTCATGGCGTACGCGACTGTAAGTTACTTTTACAACCCGATTACAATCTGGGAATCATTTGTTAACTTTGAAATGAACAAATACTTCTTCCTTGTTACTTCAACTGCTGTTTTATATACAGCTCTATCATACAAGGCAAGGAACTCATTCTGTAAAGTTTGCCCATATGGACTTGCTCAGGGCATTTCCCGTGTGGATGACAAAACCCAATGGCTTACACATCCAGGAGTATGGATTACATGGGGTACGACGGCTGCTCTTGTACTAGTGCTGCTTGTTGGATGGTTTTAAAAAAAATCAAAGCGAGGTGAAAACATAAATGAATAAAATCTTGAAACTGTCAGCATTCGCGCTTCTTTCCATTTCACTTGCTGCCTGCTCTGAAGCCGCAGTAAAAGATGCATCACTTGATAATAAGAACGAAAAAGAACTTCCACCAATTCATGAGGACTACTCCTCTAACTGGTGGAAAGATCAGCCGAACGGAAACGCAGATACCAATACGGATTGGGATGGTGAGGGATGGATCCTGTCTGCAAACGAAGTTAGTAATGGCATTGCAATCGCCGATATCAAAACCGGCAATCCGGTAAAATACATCCAAAGCTCAGGTACACCCCACCATGTCCACCTGAACAAGGAGCAGACATGGGCTTTTGCGACACAGCGTTACGGAACTAGCGTTTTAGCGATTAATATGGAAACTCTGGAGTCGCATAACATTGACTTCCCTGGCTTTGATTCAGACCCTGCCCCTCAGCATTTGACGTTTTCAAGAGACGGAAAATATGCTTTTACCTCTTTGAACGGGGTTGGCGGGGTAGGAATGATTGATGCTGAAAAAGCTGAACTTGTTAAAGTTTTTAAAGATGTTGGTAAAAAGCCAAGGGATTTGAACGTCACTCCTGATGGCAAAAAGCTATTTGTCAGCTTACAGGCAGAATCGTTCATCACAGTCATCGACATTGAAACTGGTGATATGAGATACCTGGAAAGAACAGAGACTGACTACGGAAAAGGAACAGGTTCAGGTCTCGATATGTCTAACGACGGGAAGCTTGTCGCGGTTGCCAATACAGCTGACAATGAAGTGGCAATTTATGATGCCGAATCCGAGAAACTGCTAAAGAAATTCGGAGATATCCCAAAACCTGTTAATGTTAGCTTCATGGGGGATACGTATGATTTAGCCTCAGGGAATCGTAACGATGGGTCAATTTCCATCATCGATGCAGACAAATTAAAGTTCGTCAAAACCATCAAGACAGGTCCAGGAACTAATATTCCTTACCTCGGTCCAGACGGATATTGGTATACTTCGCAGAATGGTGCCGGTTATTTGACTGTTATGGATCCGGAAGATAATTATAAAATTGTCAGGAAAATCTGGGGTGTCCAGAATATCCACTGGCTCGCATGGAGCCCGGATGGCAGCATGATGTTCGGTTCTAACTGGGGAGATAAGACGCTTACTAAAATCGACCTTACAAAGAAGAAGGATTTCAGACAGACAATTCCTGTTGGTTTGAATCCTAACGGAATCGCCATCAAAACAAATGTGCCAAAAGACCAAATTCTGGCTCACCAGAAAGGCAATGCGGAAGAAGCCAACAAAATCAAGAAAGCTTCCACACTTGTTTTCCCGGATGCGAGGAATATCAATGAAGAGGCCTTCCTGGGTACTTGTCTGACATGCCATGATATCGGCCGAATCATGAGGAACAACAGTAAAGGCTCAGAGGCATGGACCTCAGTTGTAGATCGGATGGCTGGAAACGGTGCAAAAATGTCTGATGAACAAAGACAACAAATCATCGATTATCTTGCTTCTGATGAGCATAAATCTCTTTCAATCCAGACTGAGCTTGAAATGGAATTAGCTGAAAAAAATAAGGATAAAGAATAATGTAAAAAGCGCAAGCGCCTTGGTCAGCCCCGACAAGCGCTGGAGGGCCCACCAGTGAAGTCGTTCTTTGACTTCACCTGAGCGGACCGAAGCGACTCGAGGGGCTAGGCGCTGGAGCTGGACTAAGAAAAGCGCAAGCGCCTTGGTCAGCCCCGACAAGCGCTGGAGGGACGACCAGTGAAGTCGTTCTTTGACTTCACCTGAGCGGACCGAAGCGACTCGAGGGGCTAGGCGCTGGAGCTGGACTAAGAAAAGCGCAAGCGCCTTGGTCAGCCCCGACAAGCGCTGGAGGGTCGACCAGTGAAGTCGTTCTTTGACTTCACCTGAGCGGACCGAAGCGACTCGAGGGGTTAGGAGCTGGAGCTGGACTAAGAAAAGCGCAAGCGCCTCGTTCAGCATCTAAACTGGAGCTGGTCAAAAGAAAAATCCTAATGCTTCTTAACAGGAAGCATTAGGATTTTCATCTAGTTCTTTTATAAAGTCCCATACTCTCTCATGGAGATTGGATTTGAACTGTTTATCCTTTCTTAACAAGAAGAAGGGGCGGAAACGATTTCTGTCATTGAATGGACTGACAATAAGCTGCCTAGATTGAACCTCTGGACAGATTGACAGCTTGGAAAAGACAGCGACACCAAGTCCATTTTTCACACCTTCTTTGATGAGTGTGTTGCTATTATAAACAAGGACGGATTTGGGTTTGATATTCAAGCCATTCCATAAATCCAGCGTAGCCTGTCTCATCGCACAGCCCGGCTCTCTGATCAGCCAGGTCATTTCCTCGAGCGTTAAAGGGTCCTGGTTTGCAGGATTTGCCCGAAGCTGTGGAGATACACCAAGAACAAGCAAGTCATCATAGAACTCATGAGAAATAAAGTCATATCTTCCAGCTTGTCCTTCGACAAGAGCGAGGTCAATTTCAGAAGCATAAAGCAAATCCGTAATATGAACAGAGGTCCCGATAGTAATCTGAATTTGGCTGCTTGTTATCTCAGGATTCGACTTTATGAAATCCTGTACCATTTTCGAAATCAGGCATTCACCGATCGTGTTGCTGCAGCCAATCTTGATTGTTTGACTTGAGTCCCCTTCTGCCAGGAGATTTTCCAGTTTCTCATTCAATGCGATCAACTGCTGTCCATGTTCATACAAAGTTTTACCGGCCTCTGACAATCTAATTTTCCGGTTGGCTCTGATGAATAACTGTTTATCGTAATAAGCCTCTAACTGGCTGATTTGATGGCTTACGGCTGGCTGGGAGAGATTCAGCATCTTCCCTGCCTGGGAGAAGCTCTCATATTTAGCCGCTGCAATAAATGTCTTGAGATGTTCAAGGTTCAATATGATTGCACCCCTTTATCCTATTAAATTGGAGGGAATATAATGAAAAAGTTAGATATTATCATTACTGTTGTTGTATTATCTGTATTTATTTTCGGCTTGATGTACTTTACCAAGGATGATTCTGTCACATATCGCGATGTTAAATTCGAAATCGCCTCTTTGGCCATTTTATCCACCGTATCCCTGTTCACTTATTTCGGAATTAAAAGAAATTTAGAGCATTAATTGGCATTATACCACATAGGGTTTAAAATGTAAGAGAAATAAAGATGTGCAACCCAGGAGATGATCCTGGGTTTTATTTTTTTTTCTAAAACAGTATACTAGCAATCAAATGGATTGATCTTGAGCAATGAAGTGAGAGAATAAAATTGATAGTTTCCTACAGTAATTATACAATATAACACAAATACCAACATGGGTATATTTTTAAATACTCTTAATTAACCCTTAACAAAAACATCACAATATAGATAACAGAAAAGGAGTGAATGTTTTATTATGGCTGATATCGGATTATTCTTTGCTTTTACAGCTGGTATTTTATCATTTTTCTCACCATGTGTGTTCCCTCTTCTCCCTGCTTACATAACACATTTGACTGGTGGAAAGATCGAGGGCTCTAAAGTAGCTGTTGATCGTGCAACCCTTTTTACCCGTTCATTTGGATTCATTGTCGGTTTTAGCTTAATTTTTATCGTCATGGGTGCCTCAGCATCGTTCCTTGGACAGGTTTTCGCCAATTACAGGACAATCGTGATGCAAATTGCTGGATTGCTGATCATCATTTTCGGCCTGCAGATGGCCGGTTTGCTGAACATTAAATTCCTGATGATGGAGAAAAAGATTCAATCCGAAACCAAATCAAAAGGTGCATTCAGTTCAGTGTTTCTTGGAATGGCGTTTGCCAGTGGCTGGTCACCTTGTGTCGGACTTGCACTCTCCTCCATCCTGCTGTTGGCAAGTTCTTCCGACACTTTATATCAAGGAATGTACCTGCTGACTTCCTATTCTCTTGGAATGGCAGTTCCTTTCCTTATCATTTCTTTCGTCATTTCATATTCATTAAAAGCAATCAAGAAGATCAACAAATATCTTTCTAAGCTTGCTCTCGTCAATGGTATGATTATGGTAGGAATGGGCTTTCTTGTCCTTTCCGGGCAGATGCAGAAAATCAGTGCGTGGCTGTCTGCTTACAGCTTATTCGGAGTTTAAGAAACCTGCTGTAGTTATTTTTCATAAGTCGATGCAAGGCAGTTTTAAGGAGTGACCTAAGTCGTGAAGAAGGAATTGATTGGCAAAAGTGTACTGGTTGTTGAAGATGACCCTAAAATCCGCACACTTGTTAAAATTTACTTGACGAATGAAGGCTATGAAGTACTAGAAGCTGACAACGGAATTGCCGCTCAGGAAATAATCGAAAAATATGATCCATGCATCCTCATCCTTGACCTGATGCTTCCCGGCAAAAGCGGTGAGGAGATTTGCCGCTGGCTGCGGAATGACCTGGAGAGCATGATGCCTGTCATCATGCTGACCGCAAAGGCTGCTGAGAAAAATAGAATCGATGGCTTCAAGCTTGGCGCAGATGATTATGTCGTAAAACCATTCAGCCCTGCTGAGTTGATGGTCAGGATTGAAGCGGTGTTAAGAAGGACGTCAAGCAGATGCGGGAAACTGACATTTACAGGCCTTACAATCAAGCCTGCAAAAGGCGAGGCAATGGTCGACGGTGAACCACTCGATTTGACCAATTTTGAATTCAGGCTGCTTCATATGTTCATGCAGCATCCAGGTCAAATCCTTTCGAGGACACAAATACTCGACACGATCTATGAAAACAACGAAAAAGCCGTGACTGAGCGGACGATTGACGTGCATATCAAGAATCTCCGGGAAAAAATAAAAGAAAAAACGCCTAAGGATTATATCCAGACAGTAAGAGGAATGGGGTATAAATTTGCGGCGAATTAAAAGCATGGCAAATTTGTTACTATCTAAGCTTGTGGCAGTCAACAGCATCGTCATCCTGCTTGTCATCATGCTTGCAGGGATATCTGTGAAAGATTACGCCTGCTTCCTTGTCAATAACCAACAGGTGACTGGGACTCAGCTCGTTGACACATTGAATTCATTCCTTATCAAGGTTAGCATCATAGCATTCGTCATCGCTGGACTTTTGCATTATTTTTCGGTAAAGCGGATCGTGAAACCGGTGAAGACAATGGCATTTGCCGCCAATCAAATCAAAGAAGGCAAGATCCCTGCGAAGATAGATGTCACGGCAAGCGGTGAATTGGGTGAACTTGTAACGAATTTTAATGCGATGTCAGAAACTCTTTCTGCTGTACAGACAAGACGGGAAGAAATGTTAAAAGACATCGCCCATGAGCTTAGGACCCCTTTGACGAATATCAATGGCTACCTTGAAGCCCTTCATAACGGTATATTGCCAGGTGACCGTGAGCTGTTCGGCTCCCTTTTGGAGGAATCAAAGCGGATTACGAGGATTGTCGACCTGATTGCTGAGCTTGACGCGTGGAATAAAGAGGTTTACTTTCTTGAGAAACAGTTTGAAGTAACTGATATGAAACAAGTCATGGGAGAATCACTGGCAGCTTTCCAGCTGAAATTATATAACAAATTTGAAACGGTCAGTCAGCATATCGAACAAGTCCCCATTTTCGGACATGAAGACGGCTTAAAGCAAGTCCTCTCCAATCTGCTGCAAAATATCATAGATTATGATACGGGCGGGAACCTTACAATTGTTGCACAACCTGTTGATAAGGTGTACAAAATCACTTTATCGCATCAAGGAAAATACATCGATCCGGAAATGAAAGAACTCATTTTCGAACGATTTTACAGGGTGGAAGAATCACGCAGCACAAAAGCTGATGGTGCAGGTCTCGGACTTGCCATCGCCAAAAGCATTATTGATGCCCATCAAGGAAATATTGGCATTGATACTGATGGGCATCATCACACATTTTGGATAACGATTCCAATCCAGTTCGAATCTTAATCATTCCTTAACATTACGATCACATACTGAACTGTAAATGATGTTTTCGTACAAAAGGAGCGATTGTGATGGAATTTACGTACTATAATGAAAAACTAATTGGTCAGCTTGAATATGGATTCCTGCCAATATCTCCAAATACGGAGATGGGCTACAGGCCTTTGGAGCTGTTCGTATCCTCCTTAACTGGATGCAGCACCTCGGTGCTCGCAAATATTCTTGCTAAGAAGCGAATAGACTATAAAAGGATTGACGTACAAGTGTCAGCAGCGAAGAACTCGGAAAAGGCAAACCGGATTGAACAGCTGACCTTCAATGTAAGTGTTCAGTCTGATACTATTGATAAGGCTGATCAAGCTGAAAAGCTTGCCGGACTTGTCCTGAAAAATTGCGGCATGATCCAATCTGTAATTGGTAGTATCGACATTGGTTATCAGATTGAGTTCACGCCAGACCAGCCAAAAAAAGGTGATGTTGCTTGAACTATATAACTATTGGCAGATTCACGCTGCCTACAGATTTGCTTGCAGCGTTTGCCGCCATTTTTATCGGAGCCTTGATTTACCGAATCAGGGAAAAAAAGAGTATCGATGATTGGTATTGGAACAGCTTCTTCATCTACATAGCGATTTACAAAATAAGCTATGCAATTTTTAACTTTAAGCTGTTCATCGACACCCCCTTATCCCTTCTCTACTTTAATGGCGGTACAGAGGGCCAGATTCTAGCATTTCTGGGAATCGCAATCTATTTATATTGGCTAACAAGAAAAAAGGGCAGCACTATTAAACCAGTGGAATATCTCCCTGCCTACTTTATATTCTTTTTACTGTATTGGACTGGATTATTTGCCTTTTCACAGGACTTTCTCGCAGCTGCGATCCAGGCCGTCCTATTAGTGATGTTCTTATTATTTTATGTAAAAAACATGAAGCTTGCTGTTGAGTATGCAATCTTGTTCCTGATGCTCGAAGCACTAATACTTAGCCTTTTTTCCGATATCCTTTTAGTTGAAAATCTCTTGATTTTCGCACTTGGAATTTACTTAATCATTTTTCAGCGTTTTAATAAGGAGGAAGTTCAGCATTGAATAAAAATCTTTTATCATTCGCGATTTTAGCACTGGCTGTCGTTGTTCTTGTCGTGAATATCTGGAAACCCGGATCAACAGAAAGCGAGAAGAACACAACAACTCCAGCAGGAGAATCTGTAGAAGCAACAGAAGATATTCCGGGCGCGAAGCTGTCTTCTTTGCGGGAAGGCGCTGAGGCACCTGACTTTGAATTGAACACCCTTGATGGAAACACAATCAAGCTATCTGATTACCGTGGAAAAAAAGTGATACTCAATTTCTGGGCTACATGGTGCCCTCCATGTAAGGCTGAAATGCCGCATATGCAAAATTTCCATGAAGACTACAAAGACCAAGGCGTTGAAATCCTCGCTGTCAACCTGACAAATATGGATAAAGGTGAGGATGAGGTCAAAAAATTCGTCGAGGAATATGGTCTGACTTTTACGATTCCGATGGATGAAGCAGGTAACGCCGGAACCACATACCAGGCATTCACCATTCCAACCAGCTACATCCTCGATGAAAACGGCGTGATTACGAAGAAAATCGTCGGACCGATGGATGAGAAAATGATGAAGGAACTCACTGGGGTTAAGTAAAAAAGTCGCGGCTGGGACCGCGACTTTTTGTGTGTTAACCGGTATTGGGTGCTGCTTCCCCTTCGAAATGTCTATAAAACCTCTTTCTTAGACATTTTGGTGCTGCTCCGCCTCTGAAATGTCTATTAAAACCTCTTTCTTAGACATTTTGGTGCTGCTCCGCCTCTGAAATGTCCATTAAACCTTCTTTCTTGGACATTTTGGCCTTGCTTCGCCTTCGAAATGTCCATTAAAAAGGGATATTAGGTGCTCAGGATTCTTGGTTCTCCATCGGCCTTGAATGTTCCCTTTTCCAGCAAATACTGCTTAATAACATCAATAGCATGGACACCATGGTAGGTTTTATCAGCTTCTGCCCCTTTAAAGAGCTGCTTGCCGGCACCAGCTATCTTGTATTTCTTTTTCAGATCGATCTCCTGTCCGCCAACGAGCAGCTTTTGTATCCTGTTCCCTTCCGGATTATATGGCTTGAATGACATGAATAACCCAGAGGACCTCAGTATATATCCGCCTTTTTGCTTGAACGGGTCTCTTGAGAACACCATCTCCAGATTCTTCTCTAGGGCATTCCTCACGCGCTCTCCCGTCATCTCGATCGTGAACACTTCCGGATTCGTCGGGATGATAGTATGCAGGTCATACTCGGTAATATCCCCTGCAGGAACCGGAGTACCGTACCTCCAACCGTGGGAAAATGCCACATCGCTATCGTAGGCATGAAGATAAGCATCTGTGATTAATTGATCCATCGGTGCTTCATTTAAGGTCATTCTGTGTAAAATCGACTCCGTATTGCCAATGATATTGCCCCGTTCGTTACTGTATGGCTCTATAATATCAGCAATGATTCCCGCCATTTCCTCATCCACGGGGAGGCTTTCGTCAATGGGCACTAGTTCGTACCGATAATCCTCTATCCTTCCGCCTTCAAGGGTGATATCAAGTTTTCCAAGGAATGATGCACTAGAACCAGCCTGGACGATTAGCGTATCATTTACCGTAATCGCCTCTTCTACCCTGTCATGGCTATGTCCCGACAGGACTATATCAATATCATCGACGAAGGTTGCCAGCTCGACATCAAGAGGAAGTCCCATATGGCTTAACAACACAACAAGGTCCACTTGGCCCTTTAATTCTTCCACGCAAGCACGTGTCTCATCTACGCCTCTTGAGAATGCAAGGCCTTTCGAGAAGCTTTCAGGCATGGTTTCATCGACATACGGATAAGTCAGTCCAATGATACCGACCTTGACGCCATCTAGCTCCTTGATGACAAATGGCTTCATAAACGATTCGTTTGTTTTTGCATCTCTTACGTTGCAAGCGACTGTGGGAAAAGGCAAGGCTTCTACCAGGGAAGACAACTGCTCCTTCCCATAAGCAAAATCCCAGTTCCCCGGAACCCATCCATCCAAGCCTATCTTTTTCAATGATGGCAAAATAGCTTCACCCTTCGATGCTACTAGTGGGAGCGTCCCATGGAAAAGATCCCCTCCATCAAGAAAAAGGAGATTCTCATTCTGCGATTTAAGATCCTTTACATACTTCGCAATTCTCGGAAATCCGCCTGTTTTACGGAGTTCCGGTTTGTTGTCCTGCCAAAATAATTCATGATGAAGATCCAGGCTCCCATGGGTATCGTTTTGCTGTATAATCGTCAACTTTGTCATAGTATCCTCTCCTCCATTGATTTAAAGCTTTTTCCATAAACGTCCTGATTAGCATGAAGCTTATGGAAACAGCCTTTTTTTTTATATACAAAAGGAGTACCTTACACCAGGTACCCCTTTTTGATTGGCCAGCTTCAGTGCCTAACCAATCAAGATGCTTCCGCTTTTATATTTATCTGACTGCACAGCGGTTTGGTCCGATTTCCATCTCCCGCTGTTCTTCGATATCCGGGTTGATTTTCCCCATATTCATCTGCCTGATTTCCTGATAGGAGTTTGGCTGTGGCGGAAGATTTTCTGTAACGGTTTTCCTGAACGTATCTTCTCTGTCGATTTGCAAACCATGGTTCTCGGCGTACAAAACTCCAAGTTTTTCTGAAACGCTGCCGTCATCATTCATTTCATTGATTCCCATATAATGTGCTGGCAGGACAAGAAGTTCGTCAGCAAGTTCTTTATATCGATTATATAAAGTGTTCCTCAAGTCTCCTACCCAGTCCTGAGCCAGGCAGGCCTAAGGTCAGGGCGTCCAATTGAGTCAATGAACAGAATATCACCAGTCAATAAATATTGGTCATCAATGATGAAAGAAGTACTCCCGATTGTATGACCCGGAGAGTAGACTGAACGAATCACGGTGTTTCCAACCCTGATTTCATCGCCATCCTGAAGAGGCTCATATTGAAATGTTACTTCCTCAGCGTCTTTAGGAGGGAGATAGTATTTAGCTTCCACTTTTTCAGCAAGCTTTCTTCCGCCAGAAATATGGTCAGCATGAAGGTGTGTATCAAGCAAGGCAACAAGTTTGAAGTCCTTACCTGACATAAATTCTTCATATTGTTCAATCATCCGGTTTGTATCAATGATTGCAGCCTCGCCATTTGATTCTACGAGGTAGGAAAGGCATCCTTTGCCGATACGGACAAACTGGTAAAGGGAACCTCCGCCGTTAATGTCACCGATTTTCACAGGCTCTAAATGTTCACTCCATGCTTTCATGCCGCCTTCAATAGAGTAGACGTTACTGTAGCCAGCCTCTTCAATTTGCTCGGCAACAAACTCGGACGATCCACCTTTTGCACAGACGACATAAATCTCCTGATCTTTCGGCAAAATATCCTTTACTGGATCGACGCCTTCAAGCAGGTCAAAGTACGGCGTATTATGGACTTTCACGTTACGGCCTTCGATCTTCCAATCATCAAAGTCGTCAGTATTTCTCGTATCAAGGATAAACAGGTCTTCATGGTTGATGACTTTTCGAGCTAATTCTTTTGCTGAGATCGTCTGTACCATTTGATTCCTCCTGTTTTGCTTTGATTTATTAGAATGTCAAAGTAATGTTAGCGTCGCTTGCGAAATGAAGGAATGAAGCAGCTCCACCCACATCGATTCCATCTACAAACTGTTCTTTCTCAAGAGACATGACATCCATTGTCATCTGGCAAGCGATCATTTTGACGCCCATTTCCGATGCCATTTCAACAAGCTGTTCTACTGGAGGAACATTTTCTCTTGCGAAGCCTTCCTGGAAGTGTTCAGCTCCTGCAGGCATAGGAAGCTGCTTATGTGCTTCCTTATGGATCAGATTCAGACCTTCAAATGTGAAGAAAATCCCTACTTCTGCGTCTGTTGCTGCTGCCGCAGTCGCGATATTGAATACTTTGTATGCGTCGAACATTCCGCCGTTAGAAGCGATGATAGCTACTTTCATTTTTGGAGTTCCTCCTTTTTTTTCAACTGAAGTTTCGGTTGGGCCTGTCCAGTCCTTCATTCCCGAAACGACATTAATTGTTTTTTTGAATCCTTTTTCAGAAAGCTTTGCTGCCATGTCACTTCTCGAGCCAGAACGGCAGATGATATAAACATCCTCTTCAGGATTAAGTTCATTGAAACGCTGCTCCAACTCCCCAAGTGGAATTGATTTCGCATTGGGGATATGCCCAAATGCGTACTCAGCTGATTCCCTGACATCCAGAATCGTTATTTTTTCATTTCCCTCAAGCTTTGCCAGCACATCTTCAAGTGATGCAGTGTGTGGATGAGGTGATTCGTTGTTCAGTTCTTCTTCACTAGCTTTACGGAGATAATGTTTAAGTACATTTCCTTCAGTTATTGTACCGAGGTATTGATTGCCTGTACTTTCAGCCCATGCTTTTAGATCTGTTGTTGATCCTTTGTCAGTAGCCTGCACTTCCATGACCTGGCCTGGCTCTAATTCATTCATGGATTTCTTTGTTTTGACAATTGGCATCGGGCACGCAAGACCTTTTGCGTCCAGTACTTTATCCGCAGAAATTGACATAGTAGTCCCCCTTCCTACACATTAGTATTTATGAATCCACGGAATCCATACTGCAAAAATACTCCCTAGTTTATATACCTCATACGGTAAAAACTATGCGTATATTGAAAAAATATAAAAAAACAGCAGCCATTTTGTCATGGCTGCTAAATTTTTCTCTTATCAGAAGTTGATTCAATGACTCCCCGCCATCTTACTTCCTTCTTTTTCTCTTTGTTGTCCAATAATAGTAGGAGATCCCAGCCACCACCGCAAATATTGCTGCAGCAAGCTGGTATTCGGTTTCCCAGCCAAGTACAGTATGAACTGAATATGCCTCAATAAAGAGGGCCGGTATTTTACCAATAGTACTTGAAATCGCAAATGCCCATGTCCCCATCCTGCTGTATGAAGCAGCCAGGGTGACGAGTCCGGACGGTGCAAAGGGAAAAAGCCTTAGTAAAATAACAAGCACAAATGCCTCAATGCCTCTTGTTTGCTTGAGCCTGTCCAGAATTCTTATCGTTCTTAATGAATCGATATTAGCACTCAGTTTTTTTAGCCCTTTCCGATACAGAATAAAACTTATGACCGCCCCTATTGCTTCGCCGAGTATGGAGATTAAAAGTCCCCAGACAAATCCGAAATAAACGATGTTCGCAGCGGTAACAAAAGCACTAGGAATAATACCGGCTATGGCAATCACTATACTGACTGCAAGGCTAATGATGATGGCAAACCAAATTGGCTGGCCAGATAGAATTTCTAATAATGACATATACAAGTCTCCAGTCAGATTTCAATACTTTGTCACTGCTTCTGCTTAGTTTTTGCAAACTGTCCAGGTAAGATTTATGTATATCTCAAAGGAGCTGACCAGGACATGAGAAAACTAATGTTAAGTTTTTTAGGAGCAGCATTGATAGCTGGAGCAAGCACTGCTGTCTTTGCAGAAGATGGGACAGAAGGTAATGGTACATTTAATTTTGGTCAAATGAAGCCGTTAATCGAAAAGATGCACCCCGGCTTGTCCGATAAAGAAGTCAAGCAAATGTACAATGACTGCCACGGTACAAACGGTGCTATGCCGAACAAGAAATTTAATATGATGGCCCCTAATCATATGGACATCCAAAATTAAAGTAGCCATCAACAATTTAATGTTAAGCATTGCTGGTTCTGGAATCCCCAGAGCCTTTTTCTTTTTCAAGAAATATACTGTAAAGTCTTAAAGAGTATAACAAATTTGTTTTAAAACATAAAAAAACCTGACCAACAGGTTCAGGCTGTGCGTAAATAGTTACGACATTGTATGTTGAGAAGGAAGATCCTCCGCTGTCTCACCCTGCGAATGCTGCGATGGCAGGCCTGCTACTGACTGGACTTCCTGCGAATGCTGCGATGGCAGGTCCGCTACTCTCTGGACTTCCTGCGAATGCTGCGACGGCAGGTCTGTTACTGTCGAATCCTTAAGTGAATGCTGTGATGGAAGGTCTGCAAAATTGTAGGTTATAGCGCCAAACCCAACGGCAACATAAAGCACAGTCGCAATCGCAGTCAATAACAGAGCTTTTTTCATTTATGATCCTCCTCTTACACTGGTTGTTCAGTATGATGTGTTTAACAATACTTCAATAATTCTTCCATTTCAGCCTCTACTAAACTGGCAAACTTCTCGTTTCTCTGGAGTACGAAAATAGTTATTGCTTTTTCCAGATAGCTTTTACCTTTTTCTAATTTACCCAATTTTATAAAATTCATGCCTGTTTGGTAATAAAGTTCTCCCAATAAATACATGTTTTCTTCATAAATACAATTGTCGATTCCTTTGCTGCAATAGATGAGAGATTCTTCAAATCTCCCAAGCTTTGACAGTGCCTGGTCCAGTCCGTAAAGGATCCTCAGCCAGATCCTTGAATCCTGGACCTGAGGCAGCCCTGTAAGCTCGTTCAGGGCATTCTGAAAAAGTTCGACACCCTTCTTAAGGTTACCGCTATCTTTTTCGATAATGGTCATACTGGTCAAAATCTCAATTTCCCGTTCTCTCATTGCGGCCTTTTTCTGATGAGTCAGATCCAAAGCCTGGCCAAGCAAGTCGATCGATTTCTGGCGGTCTCCTTCAAGGTAATAGCAGCATATCCCCTGGTGCCAAACCAGAAACTGATTGAATGAAGTATGTTTGAACAGCGGGTTATCCTGTGCGTTTTGGATAATTTCATGAATAGCAGCATAATCACGATCTCTCTTATATTTTTTTATTAGCTCAGTGACTGAGATTGCGTAATTGTATGTATCAGTGGAAGCAATATCAAAAAAATGGTTAAGCTCTACGTCCAGCTTTAAGGCCATTTTAAATAATTGATCGATTGTTGGATATTTCTCTTCTTTTTCATATTGAATGATATCATCTTCAGAACATATACCTTCAGCCAACTGTGCTTCATTCAAACCTTTAAAAACCCTAGAAGACTTAAGAATTACTCCGAAGTTATACCCAACCAGGCTCATCCCTACACCCCATTTATACGTAATTACTTATATATTATCATAGCGTTTGCAAAATTTGAAAATTTGTACACAAAGAATAGTGGAGGCGACTGCCCAACTCCGACAAACGTTGGAGGTCCTTAGCCTGTACCGTCATTAAAAAGAAATATAATGCAATGCGATACATGCCAATGCTAGGAAAATGACTACAGCCGATCCGATTTTATTCTTTTGCCGCCAGAGTGTAATCCCAAATAAAACATAATATATAATGATGTAAGCAATGGCGATCCATGAAATGACAACCATCTAATCTCTCACCTCTTCTAGCTTAGGCAGTTTCGACTGGCGTCCAAATTCACCAAAGCGAATCGAAACATTCACCTTCACTTCCGCATCAGGATAAGTATACATCCAATTGAAATCGCGGAATTCGCGAAGGGTAGAAAACTCTCTCCTGATTGGAATGGATAAATTGAATGTATTACCTTTAAATTCCTCCTGTCCATATGCAACAAAATCCGTCAAATTCTTTTCGATTGCCGCTGTAAGTGACCTTTTTAGTATGTTTACCTTTTCTCGGTTTTTTGCGTAATTTACCATGCTTGGATCGCTTAATATCTCTATAAATAACGGGACTTCTATTTCAATGATCGGTCGCCAGTTTCCGGTTATGAGTCGATATTTATTTTTTCGTTTTTGAGAAAGCCTCATGGACAACTTATATCGTTCATCAAATGGATCTTTAATGGCCGTCAGGATATCCTCCGTAACCCAAGTGTTATCCAACAGACTTGATATCCGCGTCTCTTCTCCTGTGATCTTGCCAATCATCTTTCCTTCCTTGAAGACAGCTGAGCCAATGAACTGGGCATTAGTCGCCGTACCTTCCACTTGAATCTCACCAGCCAGCAAGTCATCATCTGTTGTCTGCATTTCATCCTTCTCTATCTTTTTGGTGGCAGCGTAAATCGCCAGATATAAATCGGCATCGCTTTCTGTGACGCGAAAAAAACTATTCAAATCTGCTTCGGGAATCATACCTGTTTCCTAGCCACGTTCAATCATTAACTCTAAAAATTTATGGGGTCTGGTTTCAATATTGGATTTATTATTATTTATAAACTCAGATGCATTCTCCCGTGAGACAATCAACTGTGTACTGCGCTTAATTTCCCGGTCCTTGGTTGCACTGTATATTAACCTGATAAAATCCGGATCCTTCGCTAATTCCTCTGACACAATGATCACCTGCAGAAGATCATAGGATATTTCCTTAGCCACTACCGTATTCGCTGTATTTCTTGATGAAATAAAATCATCTGCAATCAAAGTGACAATTTCCTGGGGCGGTTCATTTGCTCCGCCTGATGTCTGCTGTGATCCAACTTCCGGGTTTGCCATTAAATAGGTGACTTTAACCTTTCCCTCTGCTTTATGCTGATCAAGTCCAATGCCAATGACATAGGCCTTCTCATCCAGTTCTTTTTGATCGAAGCATCCTGAAAGACTCCAAGTGATGATCAACAGCATCAATATTTTGATCATTTTAGAGTGAACTATCATTTTTAAAATCCCCCCGAATTTTAGCGATGACCCACATCAAAGGCGGCATGATCATGAAGGTAGGGCTCAATAACATAAGAATGTATTCTCTAACATTATAGAGAGTGATGGATGGAGCGTTAGGTGTTAATCCAACTAGCAAAATGATTGTTGCGATTAGAGGGATAAGGTATTCGAACTCTTTAATTTTCAATATGCCTCCCAGAATTGTGGCAATCAAGTATAGATAAAACGAAAAGCGGATGAAGGTCGCGACCAGCCAAAAAGGAAAAAACAAGGTTTCGACATTTGCCAGAAAGCCTATCTGAATAAAGCGGATGGTTTCGTGAAATGGATAATTGAGCATTTCAGCAGTGGTGTAATCAAACAGAACGATAAACGCCACAAGTGCAAGACTCATTTCAACTGTTATAAATGCCAGACCGATCAGCGTTCCTTTTTTCATATCATTAAATGTTGAAATGAGAGGCACAATTAAACCAAGGTAGAAAAAGTCAACAAATATCGAAACGTTTTTAGCAGAGGCCTTTGCCACTTCAATAGGTGCTTCGCCCCAAATTGGGAATAGATACCCGATCGTCCCTTTTTTAAAGGTAAAGATCAGGGCAACAAACAAGGTAATCTTGATATACGGAAGCAAAAGCCACGCAGTAGCCCCAATTTGTTCAATCCCCCTCTTGGCTCCATAAGCACAGATAACCATTAAGATGATGTAAATGATGATTGGCGGTGTTTTTGTAAAATACATTGATCCAATGATATCTACGTATGTACCAGAGTCTGCGATGACCGCTGCTAAGCCGCCGATTAAGAGGCCAATGGAGATAACAGTCCCCAAGAACCTCCCGAATAAGTGCAGGATAATTTCATGGAGGTTTTTCCCTTGATGCACTGAGTACACTTTTATCATTAACAGAATGGGAAGCAATGACATCATACCAATCAACAGCGCTGCCATCCAACCGGCATTTTTGGCATTTTCATAAATGATTGCAGGGGTGTCATCACTTAACTTGGCTCCAACGGTCAAGGAGATCAGCGCGAAATATTCTTTTATGCCAATTTTCCCCTTGTCACGTTTCATCGGTTATTCTCCATTAGTTTTTTTTTGTAGATCGGTTGTTTTCAAGAATCCTGGCCTCAAGTATTCATTTTTCGTTAATCTGCGAAAAATTGTATCATTTGACGACTTGTAATTCGGAGACATAGGCGCAAAATATGGTACACCAAATGACTTAATCGAGACCATGTAGAATAACCCCCCAACAAACATTGCGGTCATACCGTATATTCCCATCATCGCTGCACTTAGGATAAAGAGGAAGCGCGTCAGCCTTACAGCAAAATTCAAACTTAAATCACTGACTGCAAACGAACTTAACCCTCCCAGCGCGACAACAATAATGACAATGGGACTAATAATATTCGCTTCAACCGCTGCCTGCCCAAGGATGAGAGCTCCAACGATCCCTATCGTCGGGCCTATCGGACTGGGAACACGCAACCCGGCTTCTCTGATTAGTTCGAAGGCAAGCTCCATGATCAAGATTTCAATAACAGCCGGAAAGGGAACTTTCTCCCGTGACGCCGCAATGGCCAGCAACAGGTCTGGCGGAATCATTTCAGCATGGTAAGTAGTGATTGAAATGTAAATCGCCGATGTGAAAATCGTAATGAATAGGGCAGTCATCCTTAATGCCCTCGTAAAATTCCCATAAAGGAACCTCAGGTAGTGATCCTCAGGACTGTGAAAAAAAGCCCAGAACGTTGCCGGGAGAACGAGGCTGTCCGGTGAATTATCCATTAATAAGACGATGTAGCCATCTTCTAAAAAAGAGGCAGCCCGATCTGGCCTCTCTGTTGAAAGAATGCTGGGAAGTAATGAATAATTTCGTTCCTCTATATATTCTTCAAGCAGTGAGAGGTTCTGAATTGAATTCACATCAAGGCTCCGAAGTCTTTCCTTAATATTGTCTATCAATTTTTCATTAGCGAGACCCCTCATATAGAGGACAAAAACATCATTATGAGAACGCTCAGAGATTTCGATTGCTTCAACCATGAGGTTCTCGTTCCTGATTTTCTTTCTGAGTAATGATATATTGACTACAGCCTTTTCATTGAATGCTTCCTTCGGTCCCTTGATGAGAATCTCACTCTCCGGCTTTTCAATCGCCCTGCCTTGAAAATCAGGACAATCCATAACATACGCCTTCGATTCTCCATCGAGGATGAGCAGTGCATTTCCTTTGTTAAGCTCCTTGACCGCATCCTTGTATATGGTAATCTCATGAACCATTTGGATCGCTACGATATCCTTGACCATTTTATTGGAAGCGGTATTCTCCGTTAATGGCTTAAGGATATTTTCTTCGACACTCTTCACATCTGTTATAGTGCTGATGAACACAAGGGCAGCATTTTTGTTAAAGCCTTCGAGATACATTTCCCGC
This sequence comes from Mesobacillus subterraneus, assembly GCF_020524355.2. Lineage (NCBI taxonomy): Bacteria > Bacillati > Bacillota > Bacilli > Caryophanales > Bacillaceae > Mesobacillus > Mesobacillus subterraneus. Next base: position 402,812 of record NZ_CP129019.1, on the reverse strand, counting down.
AATTTTATATCCTTATTGTCAGGAATGCTGTAGAGCTTTTTGATCACTGACAAATTATCCTGAAGATTCCTGCTGAACTCCTGTTGTTTTAAGGCTGTTTGCTCACCCGGCAGTTTTTCCACTGACAGAGAGGTCTGTTTTGATTGTTTTCTGAACAACGGAAGCATTTCCTTTAACATCATCCATCTTCTCCCTGACAAGCGTGAATACTATTTCCTTTTCATAACTTTTACTAATCTGCTATGTTTTATGAGTTTTAAACATGAAAAAACTCAGGAAAGTTCCTGAGTTGATTAAAGGTTCTTTTGTTTTCGGGCTGCCATTATGTATACTGCACCTCCCCCTAACGCTAGGATGCTGATTGGGATGATAAATGGCTTGGCAATGTCCTTGATCCCTGACCAATTTTCACCGAGGACAATTCCTAGATAAAGAAAAAATACTGTCCATGGAATCATCGCGGCAATAGTATAGAGTGTGAACTTGATAGCTGACATGCCAGCAATCCCCGCTGGTATAGAAATCGCATGTCTTACGACGGGAATGAACCTCGCCGAAAAAATCACACCAGGTCCATATTGCCTGAACCATTTTTCTGATAAATCAAGGTGGTGCTGGTTGATCAGAAGGAATTTTCCGTATTTTTCAAGCATTGGGCGGCCGCCAAAATAACCAAGCCAGTACAGGAACAGCTGTGCAATCGTCCCGCCAATGGTTCCAGCGATGATTGCTCCTGTGAAACCAATACTCCCTTCAGAAATCATATACCCGCCATAGCCAAGGACAATTTCACTCGGAATGACCTCGAGCATCAAACCAAGAGCAATTCCGATGTACCCAAGGCTCGACAGCCAGTCCAGAGCGCTCATCATGTAATCCTGCATTTTACCAACTCCCATTCAATTCCCCTCTTTTAAGAATATATTGAACGATGTACAAGTTTATCTCTATTTTTCTATAAACAGAAAAAAGGACCTGCCACTTAGACAGGTTCTTTTAGCAAGAAACATTAACAGCGCCAGCCGCCTTTGAACAGTACGCGCAGGCCGATAAAAATAATGACGAAAGCGAAAAGTACGATAACAATTACACCAATGATTCCAAAGATGCCCAGCCCAGCAAGAGTCAACAGAATCGGCCCGAATTCAATCAGTGCCCAACCTGCAAGCATACAGGCGAGAAATAACAATACATTGGATCCCCAGTTGAATGACATATCATCATCCCTCCTTTACTTTTCAGGATATGTATGTCCTTGAATAGGGTACGGGCTGATGAACTATTGCCTTGTTTTTTGTGTAAAAATGGGTTGGCTAGACGAAAATAGAATACATGAATTTTCCTAAGCCTGTTTTTGATCTGATAAACAAGGGAAAAGTAATTATTGTTTTCATATAAAGCAAGAAATAAAAGGGGGACTATGATGACTAATCATTTATATATGCGTTTCGTAAAACTTCCGATTTTATTGAGGATCCTGATGATTGCCGCTATGATGATTTCATTGTTTGGCATTGTCATTCATTTTGTTGAACCAAAAAGCTTTCCGACTGTTTTTGATGGTGTCTGGTGGGCTATCATAACTGCTTCAACAGTTGGATATGGAGACTTTTACCCGGTAACTACGATGGGGCGAATCACAGCCATCCTGCTTCTGTTGATTGGTACAGGGTTTTTATCCTCGTATTTTATCCATCTATCAGCAGCGACCGTCACCAAACAAAATGCCTATGCAGAGGGGAAAGTAGGCTATAGAGGAAGCAGCCATATCATCATTATCGGCTGGAACGAGAGGTCTCGTTCGGTTATTCGCTCTCTCATAGAGGCGGATGAAACTATCATATTAGTAGACGATTCACTCGGGTCAAATCCCATTGTGGATGATAATGTCCATTTTATCAGAGGCCGCGCGAATAAAGATGAAACCTTATTGAATGCTGGCATTTCAACAGCCAGGAAAGTGATTATTACATCAGACCAGAATCTTGATGAGCTGCAGGCCGATATGAATACAATCCTCACGCTGCTCGCCATCAAAGGATTAAATCCGGACATCCGCTGCATCGCTGAAATCCAGACGAGCGAACAAATCAATAATGCGAGGAGAGCTGGAGCTGATGAGCTGATTCCTGCAAACTCTCTGACCAGCGCGGTACTTTTGAATAGCATCGCCTCAGTGGAGGTCGTGGACCCTTTATTGGATTTACTGGGGCAATTGAATGGAAAGCGCTTGTCTTATATTGAACCGGAAGCTTCTCTTATCGATAAGGGCTTTCAGGAGGCAAGCAGCTTTCTGCTGAAAGAAAGAAACATTATATTGATTGGACGCAAAAGAGGGGATGACATAATCGTCAACCCCAAAAACAATATCAAAATTAAATACGATGATCAGCTGCTTGCAATACACAATGATCAATGAAGCAAAGCAGATTCAACTTCTCGAACAAGAGACCGGCCTACTTCGATATATTTTTCTGGAAAGCTTGCATCCTTATCAACCGGTTCCTGGAACTGGTTGAAGGATGCGCTCGCATTCCCGATCTCCGCATGATCATCGATCCCGCGCTGATATTTATGCGAAAGCAGGAAAGGCCGTTCAAATTGAACAGTACAGCCTTTCGAATCAAGCTGGCCATCAATTGCCTTGAACGGAAGCCTCAAAAACTGGTATCCAACTTCATCATCTATTTTATAATCGAACGCTCCATGGTCGTAATCCCAGTTTCCTCCGATGGAATATCCCAACGGTTTCAGCATCTGCTCCAGTTTAAAAAGATCAAAGTGCTTGCCCTCAAGCTCTGACTGTATCTCAATCAATGATCGTTCCGCCCTTCCAAGTGTGTTTATGCTTAGTTTTAACCAAAAGCGGTATTTTAATGAGCATTAAACGCTCGTTTAGGATGGATTCAAGCTTGAGGTAGGTGATACTGAAGAGTGTTTCACGTTTATTGGCGAAAAAATTTTTTATTGGCGTTTTCACAACTTTTATTGGCGAAAATCAAAATTTATTGGCGAACTGGAAATATCGCTCGATTTTTTCCAATTTTTAAAAAATTTAATTACTAAAAAGGAGCACCCAGCTCGTGCCGGGCACTCCTTTTTTGTGATTTATTTAAGTCGTTTTTCCAATTCTGCTTTCTTTTCTTCGAAGCCTGGTTTGCCGAGCAATGCGAACATGTTCACTTTGTACTCTTCAACGCCTGGCTGGTCGAATGGATTTACGCCGAGCAAATAGCCGCTCATTGCGCAGGCTTTTTCAAAGAAGTATACAAGGTAGCCGAATGTATACTCGTCAAGTTTAGGAATCGTCAGAACCAGGTTTGGTACGCCGCCATCAGTATGGGCAAGCATTGTTCCTTCAAATGCTTTATTGTTCACGAAGTCAACTGTCTTGCCAGCAAGGTAGTTCAACCCGTCTAAATCGCTTGCAGCCTCTTCAATCACCATTTCATGGCGAGGGTTCTCAACCTTGATGATAGTTTCGAACAAATCCCGGCGTCCTTCCTGCACATATTGACCAAGTGAGTGAAGGTCAGTCGAGAAGTTCGCTGAAGAAGGATAAATACCCTTCTGGTCTTTTCCTTCACTTTCGCCGAACAGCTGCTTCCACCATTCAGAGAAGTACTGAAGCGATGGCTCATAGTTGATCAGCATTTCGATTGTTTTACCTTTGTTGTAAAGCGCGTTTCGTACAGCTGCGTATTGGTAGGCAGGGTTTTCTTCAAGCTCGGACTTGCCGAAATCCTCCATCGCCTGTGCTGCACCTTTCATCATCGCTTCGATATCTGAACCGCTGACAGCGATTGGCAGCAAACCTACAGCCGTCAATACAGAATAACGTCCGCCAACATCATCAGCAATCACGAATGATTCATAGCCTTCTTCGTCAGCAAGAGTTTTCAATGCACCGCGTGCTTTGTCCGTTGTTGCATATATGCGTTTGCGGGCTTCTTTCACTCCATACTTCTCTTCAAGTAGCTTGCGGAAAATACGGAATGCGATCGCTGGCTCCGTTGTTGTACCTGATTTAGAAATAACATTGATGGAGAAATCTTTTCCATCTAAAAGGTCCATAACATCTGTCATATAACTTGAGCTGATGTTGTTGCCGATAAAAATGACCTGCGGTGTGTTGCGCTTTTCTTTCGGAAGAGCGTTATAGAAGCTGTGCTGCAAGAATTCAAGTGCTGCGCGAGCCCCTAAATATGAACCGCCGATTCCTACAACCAGCAATACATCAGAATCACTCTTGATTTTTTCAGCTGATTTCTGGATGCGTGCGAATTCTTCTTTATCATAGTCTACAGGCAGATCCACCCAGCCTAAGAAGTCGCTCCCTGCACCAGTTTTTTCGTGTAATGAATGATGGGCTACTTTTACAAAATCTCTTAAGTATGTAACTTCGTGTTCTCCAAAAAAGCTTAGCGCCTTTGAGTAATCAAAACGAACATGTGTCATGTCTGATCCTCCAATATTTTATATTCTCTATCACTTTAACGAAACAGATGCCAAGAATCAAGGAACATCCTTTAATGAAAGCGTGACCAATTATGAACTTTTCACTACTATTTTTTCATCTTTCGCCCACCTTATACAAACCTTCCTCCAGCATGCCTTTTTCACAGGGACAAGTATCTTCCATTTTCCCCTTATAGAACAAGATACCCGCCCATTTCCCCTTCATCTAAGGCATCATTGACCCTGGCTTTAAAAATGCAGAATGATTCAAGGCACCATTTTGGCTTTAACAATCAATCGATGTGTCGCAGTGTCAATCGGGGTACATGTAATGAGAGTCAATGTCTTTTCATCTTGACTGCTATTCAGCACTGAAACATCCTTGGGTTCCACTACCAGGGTGTCATAGACCTGGTATTTGTAAGTCCCTTTTTTATCCTTAACTGTAACAATATCACCAGCACCGATTTCATCAAGGCGATTGAACATTCTTCCGTAAGTGCGGCTGCGATGAGCAGCAATGGCACTGTTCCCTGCCATACCTGGAAGAGAAGTTCCAGACAAAAGGCCCGATGCCAGGTCCAGATTACGCGCTGAGGCCCCATATAGAATCGGAAGTCGCACGTGGATCTTATCTATTTCAATCACACCGAGAACCCCATCCTGTTCAGTATTTGTTCCTTTTATGGATGAACTCTCTTGATTATTTTTGCCAGCATTTCCAGCCGTGTCGGTATCCGTTTGATCGATTTCCGATGCTTCTGCTACTTGACTCTCTCCATTCATACTGAAAACCTCATTCAATTTTTCCAGGCTCTCATTGACGTCTTCTTTGCTAAAAGCTTCCTTAGCAGCTTCAGCCTCAACTACATCGATCTTCTCCCACTCACCTATCAATTTTTCCTGCTGATAATCTATACAAAGCTCCGACAAGGTAGGATATAAAAACAGGATTATACCAGAAAAGATCAAAAACAGTGACAGTCCTTTTTTCATTTAGCACACTCCAATAACGCTTAATTTTGTTCGCTCCGTTTTTCTTCACCGCTCTTTGCCAGGAGCGAAATCTATTTTGGGGTAAAATAAACCGGTTTTGGATAAAAGAAAGAGGGGAATTTCTTCCCCCCTACTCTGTTATAGCTGATTGATCGGCTTTTTCATTCTTAAAACTAAACCTGCTGTCATAAGAAGGAAGCCATAGATATAAAACATCATCTTGCTGTTTTCACCCGTTTTTGGCAGCATGTCGCCATACCAGCCTTGCTTTTCATCTCCATGACCTGAAGAGTCATTATCATTGTTATCAGGTTGGACAGCTCCTGTATCCTCATCATTATCATCATCGGAATCAATTCCAAGGACAGCTTCATTTATATCCACTTGAATAATCTCATTTTCCAGCTCAAAGGAAAGCATGTTCAAGGCAACTACTTTTGTTGTTCCATCCTCAAACTCAAACTCTATTCCAGTGATATCAGAAACATTTAAACCACTTGTAATGAAGAGTTTCCAGAGATAATTAAGCTTGTTAAATTCAAGGTTTTCGCCATCCTTGATCAGCAACGTCACCTTTACGACTGATTCAATATTTTTATTGATTGTGATGTACAGCTCTTTGACTATTTCAATTTCTACATCAGATTCTTCGTCTTCACCCGGTTCTTCAATATCATCTCCAGGTTCTTCTGTACCATCGCCTGGTTCTTCTGGATTTTCATCCTCTGGTATCGCACAGTCCTGCAGCCAGTAGTTAATCGAACCTTCTGCTTCTATACCTGTCTTGACTTCTTCCACACTATAGGTAATTTCAGCGCCTGACTCAAATTGAAGCTTAAATGCAGTGATGTCATCTTTAACAAATTCTCCCCCATCTTTTAGCTTATAAAGCGGAGAGTTTCCTGGATTCGTCATTTCAATCCATTCACCATTTAATTCAACAAAGACTTTCGCAACAGGTGCCACACAGTTTTTTAGGTGCAGGTGGATTTCTGTGCTTTTATTTCCTTTATTATCCCCTTGGCCATCTCCGGGTTCTTCCGTGCCTTCACCTGGTTCCTCTGTTCCTTCACCTGGATTTTCTTCCTGCTCATCTTCTGCTATGTGGCAGCCCTCAAGCCAATAGTTAATCGAACCTTCTGCTTCCACGCCTATCTTCACTTCTTCCATTCCATAAACTTGTTCTTCGCCTGATTCAAAAGAAAGCTTGAATGCAGTTATATCATCCTTTACGAATTCCCCGCCGTCCTTCAGTTTGTACAGGGGAGAGTTACCTGGATTCGACATCTCGCTCCATTTTCCGTTCAATTGAACTTCCACTTTTTCAACTGGTGCTGTGCAATTCTTTAGATGTAGATGGATTTCTGTGCTTTTATTGCCATTTTCCTTTGTACCTTCTTCAGATTCTTTGTCTTCCTGATTTGATTCATCGTTTTCTTCTTGGTTTGATTCATCGTTTTCATTCTGATTTGCTTCATCGTTTTCTTCTTGGCTTGAGTCATCGTTTTCATTCTGATTTGCTTCATCGTTTTCTTCTTGGCTTGAGTCATCGTTTTCATTCTGATTTGCTTCATCGTTTTCTTCTTGGCTTGAGTCGTTATTTTCTTCTTGATTAGATTCATCGTTTTGTTGCTCTTCAGCAGGTTCATTATCTTCTGCGGGCTCTTCGGATTCTCCGCCGCCATTATCTGTACCTTCTTCAGTTTTTTCTTCATCTGCAGGATTTGCTTCTTCTTGCTTGTAATAGAAGGCCACATGACTGATTCCTTTGTTATCTGGTGCAATAAGGCCAGATCCTTCAGTTGCGCCTTTTTCGTAGCTGTTAGTAAGTCCGCCTGGCCCACCTTTAACATATACCGAAAAAACAGGGATATTAGAAGACCAGCTGATACTTTTTGGTTCATTTTCTTCCACTGTAAAAGTAACATTTACAGTCAGCGGTCCATGTGTATACGTTCCATCCTTTAGATTGCTGCCTTCAATTTTAAACATGGTGTATCCTTCTTTTTCCGGCGCTGCTCCTCCATTACCATTTGCAAAAACTCCAGTGACCGGTACGGTGAGGGAAAATAACCATATAAATGCAACCCATGATAAAAATAATTTTTTCTTAAAAGTAGTTTTCAATTCGATTTCTCCTTTTTGAGTGATTTAAAACAATGCATAATTAATAAACTGAATATTCAGTAATTTCAAACGGTAAATAGCCTCCTTCTTATCGAAATACCCTTTTCATTGGACAAAAAAAACCGCCAGGAATGATTTCTTTCCATGGCGGCTGGACGATCATAGCTGCATTTTTGCAGCCTTAGACTCCTGGCTTTGCGTCCCTGCTTTTCAGCAGGTTTGCTATTAGCATGAATGTTGATTTTTCTTATGTATGTTACTCCTCTGGCTCCTTTGTCCTACATTTAGAGACTTACCACAGTTACCCAGCAACCTAAACATTTAGCCTCAGAAAAAATACTGGTAATTTTTTCTTAGGTTTCTTTAATTACCCGTAAATTATGAATATCGAAGTGTTGTTTTGCCTATTTTTAAAGAAACTCCATGAGAATTTTTGCCCACATAAAGACAAAGGACCCAGGGGATATCCCAGGGTCCTTCAGCTTTTATAATGACATACGATAAATTTCCATTACATCCTCTTTATTCAATTTTGCAAAGTTGCCAAATTCCCCATTGACCATTGCTTTATCAGCCATTAATTCAAGCTTGCTGTCATCAATGTCGTAATCAGCAAGTCTAGATGGGGCACCGATGCTGTTCCAGAATTCACGCAGCTTTTCGATACCTTCCAACCCAGCTTCTTCGTCTGTCTTGCCTTCTGGATTAACGCCGAAGACCCGTACAGCCATTTTCTTGAAGCGCTCTGGTTTCACTTTAAGGTTATACTTCATCCAGTTCGGGAACAGAATAGCCAGCCCGCCTCCGTGAGGGATATCATATACTGCTGATACGGCGTGCTCAATATTATGGGATGCCCAATCGCCGCGATAGCCCATATTAAGAATGCCGTTCAAGGTCATCGTTCCTGAGTAAAGAATCGTTGCGCGATACTCGTAGTTCTCTAAATCCTCAAGTAGCTTTGGAGCTGTTTCCATCACTGTCAAAAGTAAGGATTCGGCCATGCGGTCCTGGAATTCAGTATTCTCTGTCAGATGGAAATAATGTTCAAATACGTGGGACATCATGTCAACAATGCCGTAAATTGTTTGGTCCTTCGGAACGGTAAATGTGTTCACTGGATCAAGGATTGAGAATTTCGGGAATGAGACCGGGCTTCCCCAGCCATACTTTTCATTCGTTTCCCAGTTTGTGATGACAGAACCGGCATTCATTTCAGATCCTGTAGCGGCTAATGTCAAAACTGTTCCAAATGGAAGTGCTTCTGATGCAAAAGCCTTCTTTGTGACAAGGTCCCATGCATCGCCATCGTATTTTGCACCAGCAGCGATTGCTTTTGTGCAGTCAATGACACTGCCGCCTCCCACTGCGAGGATAAATTCAATGCCCTCTTCTTTGCAGATTTTCACACCTTTATGAACAGTCGACAGACGAGGATTTGGTTCCACACCGGAAAGCTCAAATACTTCCGCGCCAATCTCCTTTAAGGTCTCTATAACAGAATCATAAAGTCCATTGCGTTTGATGCTGCCTCCGCCATAAACCAGCAGAACTTTCTTGCCGTATGGAGGAACTTCGTTTTTCAATTCCTCAAGCTGCCCTTTTCCAAATATCAATTTCGTTGGATTGTAAAAAGTAAAATTATCCAATTAAATCACCTTCCTCTAGGGTTTATTATGTTCTTTTTCTAAAAGCATTGCAAAAAATACACTTCTTAATGTGCTCCAATGTACAGAGAAATGTTAAAAATTTTTTCATGAGGATAGGTAATAAATGCAAGAGAAATGAATAATTCATTTCGTGCTGAAACAATCTATAAAAGAACATATTTAATTTTAAGGGAGGAAACATCCATGAGCGGTATTCAACGTGCAGCACTAGTACTTACCATTATCGGCGCCATCAACTGGGGCTTAGTAGGATTCTTCCAATTTGACCTTGTTGCAGCTATTTTCGGCGGACAGGATTCAGCATTGGCTCGAATCATCTATGGATTAGTCGGTCTTGCGGGTCTCATAAATATCGGACTTCTATTCGCACCAAGCGAAAGGGAAGAGAGAGCGGCAGAACCAAGGGCAACTAGATAATTTAATTTCACATGAGAAAAGCGCAAGCGCCTTGGGCAGCCCCGACAAGCGCTGGAGGCCTGACAGTGAAGTCGTTCTTTGACTTCATTGGCAGGACCGAAGCGACTCGAGGGGCTAGGCGCTGGAGCTGGACACTAATCTAAATACAAAAAATTTATATTTTATTATTCAGTAAAAAACCCGCCAACGAAGGCGGGTTTTCCTGTTTATGATAATACTTTCTTGATTCTTTCTATTGCCCAATCCAGTTCTTCCTCACTGATGACAAGCGGTGGAGCGAAACGGATGACCGTATCATGCGTTTCTTTGCACAGCAGCCCTTCCTCTTTAAGCTCTTCGCAATACTTGCGTGCAGGCTCAGTTAGCTCGACACCAATGAACAAGCCGCGGCCACGGATGTCCTTAATGATGGAATTGTCAATTTCACGGAGCTTGCTAATGAAATACTCTCCCAGTTCAAGGGAACGGTCAGCAAGCTTCTCATCGATCAAGACATCAAGGGACGCAATGGATACTGCGCAGGCCATTGGATTGCCGCCGAAAGTGGACCCGTGGGAACCTGGGTTGAATACTCCTAGTACATCATTGTCGGCAACAACACATGAGATTGGGAAAACCCCGCCGCCAAGCGCTTTTCCTAGGATATACATATCAGGCTGTATTCCCTCCCATTCGCATGCGAACATTTTTCCAGACCGTGCGAGACCAGCCTGAATTTCATCCGCAATGAACAGGACATTGTTTTCTTTACATACATCGTAGGCAGCTTTCATGAAGCCTTCTGGTGGAATGACGATCCCGGCCTCTCCCTGAATCGGTTCAATCAAGAAGGCTGCAGTATTAGGAGTGACCGCTTCCTTCAGCGCATCAAGGTCACCGTAAGGGATCAGTTTGATTCCTGGCAGCATCGGGACGAAGCCACGTTTGTATTCTTCTTCAGACGATAAAGAAACTGCCGTCATTGTGCGCCCATGGAAGTTGCCGATACAAGCAATGATTTCAGCCTGGTTTTCCGCAACACCTTTCACATCGTATGCCCAGCGGCGAGCTGCTTTAATAGCCGTTTCTACTGCTTCCGCTCCAGTGTTCATCGGCAAAGCCATTTCTTTATTCGTCATCTTGCAAATCTTTTCATACCATGGTCCTAGCTGGTCATTGTGAAATGCTCTTGAAGTAAGAGTCACACGGTCCGCCTGATCCTTAAGCGCCTGGATGATTTTAGGATGGCGGTGCCCCTGGTTGACAGCTGAATAGGCACTAAGCATGTCCATATATCTGTTGCCTTCAGGATCCTCTACCCAAACACCCTCTGCATTTGAAATAACGATTGGCAGAGGATGATAGTTATTCGCACCATACTTTTGAGTCTGCTCGATCAAAGAACTAGTTTTTGTTGCCATGAACCTTCCTCCGTTCCAATGAAAAAATTGGTTAGACAATCATATTGTAACCTGTAAGCCGTTTCATTTTAACCCCCTAAAAAAGATTAAGGCCGTTTTTCCGCTTAACTGATATGCATAAGGACAGCTTTCTTTGGTTTTACGGGGTACTTGTCCGAAGTTGACGCGTGTTCTGACAGCTTTTCTTGATTCCCTCTGAAACCTGTCCGAAGTTGGCTCTTCTTCGGACAGCTTTTCTTGATTCTCGCTGAAACCTGTCCGAAGTTGGCTCTTCTTCGGACAGCTTTTCTTGATTTCCACTGAAACCTGTCCGAAGTTGGCTCTTCTTCGGACAGCTTTTCTTGATTCCCTCTGAATCCTGTCCGAAGTTGACGCGTGTTCTGACAGCTTTTCATGATTCCCTCTGAATCCTGTCCGAAAAGACCTCGGTTTCGCATCTCAAAGGTCCCTTTCCCATTCCATGCAAGAAAAAAAACCGGACGAAGTGTCCGGTTTCCCTAATCAAACTTATTTCTTAGCCATATCTGACTGGTTGATCCACTCTTGAAGCTTATCCTTCAAAGTGTTGAAGCCTTGAGCTGAGTCATCCTGGTGCTGAACTACAGCAGCTGGACGCTTGGCGCTGCGTGGCTTCTTAGCGCGTTGTGGTTGTTCTGGTGCTTCTTCAGTAGCACGGATTGATAAGCCAATTTTTCCAGCAGCTTCATCAATTGACAAAACTTTCACTTTCACTTCATCGCCAACTGTAAGGTGCTCGTTAACATCCTTAACATAACCGTGTGTGATTTCTGAAATGTGCACTAGACCTTGTGTATTTTCATCTAACGCTACGAAAGCGCCATATGGCTGGATTCCTGTAACTTTTCCTGTTAAAACGCTGCCTACTTGAATATTTTCTGACATGGAAACACTCCTATAAATTGTTTTATTTTATCCCATTAATACGCAATTAAAAATTATATCATATTCTCTAGCATTTATCAAAAGGAATAAGATAATTCTATATGAGTGTTTCCATTATTGGAATGGCAAAAACTGGACTTTCCAGACGCCGCCCTCCTGGACCATTTGGAAGACGGGTCCATCTGGACGTTCTGCATAATGCAACTGGACACCGACTACTTTCTCAGGGTCATCCTCCGCATGATAAAGTGTGGCATATTCATATCCTTTCAAAAGCGCATCGCCCAGATCCATATTTGCGATCTTTTGTTCTTTTATATATTGTTCCTTTGTAGGCTTCCCGTCATTCTGGCTATACAAAGCATACTTCGTTTCGTAATCCTTTAGGCTGTCAGCATAGAAATACAGTTGCATGATTTCGAAAGGTCCATAATCCTTTAGGATGTTAAAATCCTTTTTAGCCTTAAATCCCTTGTAAGCTGACAGAAGGTCGTCCGGCAACAGGTGTATACTTTGGGTAAATCTTTCTTCCTCGTACCCCTGCTGTGCCGGAATCTGAAGGTATTCAGGGAAAAGTTCGACCCTTAACGCAGTTGGTTTTTCAAAACCGGATTTCTCCAATTTTTCGTAGTGAGTTTTCAATGCCTCCGCAGTATCGGTGGCTGGATACTGTTTGATCACAAAATGATACGCCTTTTTAACCTCCTCTTTTAAAAGATTGTTCTCGTCGAACAACGGGTTCAACGAAGATCCAATTACAAATAGCGAAAATAAAGATTCGGCATCATTGACGATCGTTTGGTGGATCATGCTATCCTTCACGCCTTCGCTTTCCTTCTCAAGCTTGACTAATAGCTCCCCCAGTTGCTCATAGGACATTACAACCCCGTTTCGATCCTGGATGGTGTTGCTTCTTAAAACCAAGTATTTAATAAAATCCTCGTTTCCGTGTGGCTTCAAGCGCTCAGCAACTCTCAGGAAATCAATGTAAGGCAGGATCTTTCCATCCTCTTCCCTGAAAGCATACCCATTATCAACAGCTCCTGTCGCCAGCTTTTTCAAACTTTCAGATGGCAAGCCCTTTCCGCCCCCATTTAGCTTTTTAACTACTTCTGAAGCCTTTTCCTTTTTCATGACCTGATCTAAATCCCATTCATATAACACCATGGATTGAATATAAGCCCCCAAATAGGATTCGAGCTGCAAAGATAACAATTCTTCTTTTCGCCCGACTTCTTTGTTGGCCTCCTCTTTCGAAATGTCAGCAATCAGTTCTGCAGGCAGCGTAAATCCCTCATCGATTGTCCCTCTTAGTTCTCTGACAACTTCTTTGAATTCAGTACGATCTGTGTTTTCAAGATTTTGAAGAATTTCCGCTTCCGTTGCCTTAAGTTCATCCATGCTATGAAACAGCCAATTTTCATAACCTGCTCCAAGGCCTAATTTTTCTTTCGTCTCCTTCTGTCTCACTGAATAATATTTTCGCAGTTCTTCAAACTCTGCCTTCACGTCATCTTCATCCAGCTCAACAGCTGCATTATCGCCGGAGACTTGGTGCTGTTCTGATTTCTCGCCGGAAGGGACATGGTCTCCAATATATTGCATCATCAAAACTCCTGCAATCATTCCCACTCCAATAAAGCTGGCGGCATATGGCAGGTGAAACCACTTATTTTGCTTTTGCTTCTTTTGGTCTTTCTTGATTGTCGCGAGGATCGCTGAACGATTCTCATCTTCAGGCATCTCATTGTATGCTTTTTTCAGGTTCTCCAAACGCTTTTCCAATAACTGATCATCCATGGTTTGCACCCTCCTTCTTTTCGGCTAGAGTGAGCAGTTTCTTCAAGTGTTCCTTTCCTCTTGACATCCGTGTCTTTACATTTGCCAGCGACACCCCTGTAATTTCAGAGATTTCATCGTAGCTTTTTTCGTGAAAATAAAAGAGGACGATTGGTGCGCGATATTTCTCATCAAGCTTTTGTATGCACTCATGCAAAGTCCTGTCTTCTTCATACCGCAGAATGCTTTCTTCTGCTGTTTTTCCGTTGTACGTTCGCTCCTTGCCAATTTTCAGGACCTTTTTGATCTGCCTTTGCTTGCTCCGGGCAAAATCCCTCGTTACATTCAAGGTGATTTTATAGAGCCAGGTTGTGAATTTGGCATGAGAAAATTGGTCGAGGAAGCGGTATACCCTGACGAATACTTCCTGAGTGATATCATCTATGTCGTCATATTTATTTCCAAGCTGGAAGGCAAAGCGCTTGACGGTTGGAGTATGGATATCAATCAACTCCGCGAAAGCCTGCATATTGCCATTCCGGGCACGGAACACTAATTCATCATCATTCATTTTGGAACCCCCCAAACTGATACCTTATCTTCTTTTTTAACGGAGACGGCTGCGGCCGCTTGCAGTTCCGTTTCTTCAGGCGAAAGTCGCTTCATCTATAAAACGGAGTGTTTAGTTTTTTGTTTCAAAAAAATAACAAAAAGCTAAAATATTGTTTAAAGCCTGAAAACACTATGCTTTTTCTTGAAAAAATAGTAACATGAAAAGGTATTTTTTCATTTTGTCAGAAAATATAAATATTCAGATTTTTTAAAGGGGGTTTTCTCATGAAACAGCAAGAACAATGGACATCTAAGCTCGGGTTCATCCTGGCTGCGGCGGGATCCGCCATCGGACTCGGGGCGATTTGGAAATTTCCCTATATGGACGGAACAAATGGAGGGGGCATTTTCCTGATCTTCTTCCTGCTGATGACTATTTTTATTGGGGCGCCTATTTTGTTGGCTGAATTCATCATTGGCCGGAACACCCAAAAGGACGCCGTTATGTCTTATAAACACCTTGCTCCAAAAAGCGCATAGCCTTTGCTTGGATATGGCGGTGTCATTGCTTCCTTCCTGATCCTGTCTTTTTACAGTGTTGTCGGCGGCTGGATCCTATCCTATTTAGCGCGGAGCTTCACTGGATCACTTTCAGGATTGACCCAGGCAGAATATGGTGCAACATTTGAAAGCATCATATCCAATCCTTTTGAAGCAGTTGGGGTACAGCTTTTATTCCTGATTTTAACCGTCTGGGTCGTACAGGGCGGCATCCAGCAGGGCATTGAAAAAGCGAGCAAATACATGATGCCCGCTCTGTTCATCCTATTTATCATCCTGGCAATCAGGTCTTTGACACTTGATGGAGCAATGGATGGGGTAGAGTTTTTCCTGAAGCCTGACTGGTCAGCTGTAACAGGGCAAACCATTTTGATGGCACTGGGACAGTCCTTTTTTGCTTTAAGTGTCGGACTGTCCGTAATGGTAACTTACGCTTCTTATTTGTCCAAAGGGGAGAGCCTGGCAAAATCCGCGCTTTCAGTAGTCGGTTTGAATATTCTCATATCACTGCTCGCCGGCCTTGTCATTTTCCCGGCTGTATTCGCGCTTGGTTTTGAGCCAGAAGCAGGACCTGGACTTGTTTTCGTAGTGCTGCCTGCTGTTTTTAACGAAATAGCGTTTGGCGGTTTATTCCTGACGATTTTCTTGATATTACTGCTTTTCGCGACACTGACCTCCGCGTTTTCAATACTTGAAATCATCGTCGCCGTACTTTCTAAAGGAGACAAAAATAAACGAAGAAAGTTTTCGTGGATTGCGGGCCTGCTTGTTTTTGCTGCGGGAATCCCGAATGCCCTATCTTTCGGAGTCTTATCAGAAGTGAAATTTTTCGGTAAAACCTTTTTTGATCTTGCAGACTTCCTGACAAGCAATATCGCTCTGCCGGTTGGCGCATTCTTCATATCCATATTCGTCGGGTATGTGCTTCCCCGAAAAATGGTCAAACGTGAAATGGAGGAAGGCAAGGGAATTAATCCGCTATTATTCAACATCTGGTACTTCTCCATCCGCTATATCGTACCTATTGGTATTGGCATTGTTTTTTTACATTCGATCGGTATAATCTAAAGTTAAGAAAACGTTCACATTATTGTCGATATTTTCAAAAATTTAATGATAAACTTATAGTAAGAGATATTTTATTTTTGGAGGTGATGAGCGATGACTGCAATAGGCCAGAATATCAAGGTTTGCCGTGAACGAGCAGGAATTTCACAGGAGGAACTCGCTTTAAAAATCAGGGTAGGTACGCGGACGATTCAAAGATACGAAAGCGGCGAGCAGACACCTAAATCGCAGACGATTCTAAAGATCTCAACTGCCCTCGATGTCCCTGCGTCAGAGTTAATGGGAGATATATATTACGCTGCACCACCAGAACTCGACGAAAGACCAAGCAGCTTGTAGCCTGAATATTCATCATACACCTTAGCAGGCAGACTTTCTGCCTGTTTTATTTTTTATAAAAGCTCTTTTAAACTTTGTTGCTATTGACAACAAAATAGGATGGAATGAGCTATGTTTCCTCACAAATGAAAGCTTATTATGAGAAAAGAGCCTGCACACTTAATATCGAACTTCAAACTGGCTTTTTATCACGTTAAAATCGGCTTTAGGATTTTAACAACCATTTTCTCGAAAACAATCTTTATAAAAACCTTTTCGTTAAAAATACTGAAAATAATGTATACTATTCTGCCAATCTGGCTATCCTAGTACCATAAGGCTTTCTAGTATTCCCCCCTTTTTTAATGGGCACCAGTATTGGTGTCCATATTTTTTTGTTTCTGGTGATTTTTTTAGTGTGAAGTCACGTTTTGCGGGGAAAATAAATGGCATACCTTGTCTAATTTGCTAATCATGTCAGGAGTGAGAGCCGATGGAGTTCGCCAGAAATAAAACCGTAAGAGGGATCGATCTTTACTATGAGCACTACCAGAATCCAGAATCGAAGGAAACACTGGTATTGCTTCATGGATTTCTTTCCTCAACTTTCAGCTTCAGGCATTTGGTCCCCCTGTTAAAAGAGGATTATAACGTCATTTCTGTGGATCTTCCCCCTTTTGGGAAAAGCGGCAAGATCTCCAGCTTTAAATATTCCTACGAGAACCTTGCTGCGACGGTTGTTGAATTGATGAAATCCCTTGGCATCCGTGAATTCAATGTAGTTGGCCATTCAATGGGCGGCCAGATAGCGATGAACATCCTATTGCATCACCCGGACCATGTGAAAAAAAGGAATTTTGCTTTGCAGTTCAGGATATTTGAAAAAGGCAAAGCTCCCGCTCGTACTTTCAAGCTACATTCCTTATTTCCATCTGTATGTAAAGTTTCATCTGGCACGCTCCGGAGTAAAGCAGAACCTGCAAAACGTCGTCTATGACCATTCATTGATCAATGATGAGATGCTGTATGGATATCTTTCTCCATTTTTAGAGGATGAAATTTTCAAAGCCTTGACGATGATGATCCGCCACAGGGAGGGCGATCTTGCAGCGGAGGAATTGCGAAGAATAGATGCGCCATGCCTGCTGATCTGGGGTGAACATGATAAAGTCGTTCCGGTCCGTATTGGGAGAAAGTTGAATAATGACTTGAAAAATTCAGAGCTTGTCATTTTAAAGGAAACTGGTCACCTTGTCCCCGAGGAACGCCCTGAAGATGTCCACCAGCTCATCAACAGGTTTATGGCAGCAGAGGAAACAGCAGGAGCAACAGCAAACGGCAGCCTTTGATGGCTGCCGTTTCTGTTAGTGGATTGTGCTCATTTTTATAGAGAACATGCGTCCTTGTTCTTGATTGCCAGCAATTTGTTCGCCATCGAAAGACACTCTTCGTATGGCAAAACTTCTTCAAATGAAAATTCAAAAACAGACTGAATCTTTTCGGCGATTTTATCGGCTTCGTCATGATCATGGACAGCCTGAAGGATATCGGCGATTTCCGGATCGAACTGGCCTGCGCCTACCTTGAAAGGATCCCATTTATTTAAAACATCGATCAATTTATAACTAAGTTCTTTAGATTCCAAATTCAATCACCTGATTATTTTTTAAAAATATCTTATCATATTGTTAGTGAGAGATAAATTTTTCAGGAAAAGGCGGTGCGTACATATGGAAAGAATAGATTTTGACAAAGTAGTGGACCGGAACAATTCACATTCAGTGAAGTGGGATGCTGTCGATAAGGTTTTCGGCAAGGACGATATCCTGCCAATGTGGGTCGCGGATATGGACTTCCATCCTCCACAGGCAGTTACCGATGCACTGAAGGACCGGATCGAACACGGGGTTTTTGGATATACGTTTGTCCCGATGTCAGTGACAGAAGCCATCCGGGACTGGATGAAAAAACGCCATGACTGCGAGTTCAAGAAATCATCTATCGTTTTTAGCGAAGGCGTTGTCCCTTCAATCAGCACGGCAATTCGGGCATTTACTGAAAAAGGCGATAAAGTGCTTGTTCATTCTCCTGTGTACCCACCATTTTTCAACATGGTCAATAATAATGACAGAACTCTGGTAACATCTAATCTTCTTTACGAAAACGGGAGATTCGAACTCGACTTTGCTGACTTTGAAGCAAAGCTGAAAGAAGGAGTGAAGATGTTCATCCTTTGCAACCCGCATAACCCGGGTGGCAGGGTATGGACGAGAGAAGAGTTGGAAAAAATCGGCGACCTGTGCGTGAAGCATGACTGCCTGATCGTTTCTGATGAGATTCACTCCGATTTAGTGTTTAAGCCTAATGTCCATATCCCAATCGCATCAATCAAGGATGAGTTCAGGGAAATCACGACGACATTCGTTGCGCCAAGCAAAACATTC
The DNA here is from genome assembly GCF_020524355.2 of Mesobacillus subterraneus. Lineage (NCBI taxonomy): Bacteria > Bacillati > Bacillota > Bacilli > Caryophanales > Bacillaceae > Mesobacillus > Mesobacillus subterraneus. The sequence goes on along the minus strand of NZ_CP129019.1, from coordinate 384,119 downwards.
AATCTTGCTGGCCTGCAGGCATCTGCCGCATTGATTCCTAACAAGGATTTGAAGGTGAAATTCAAGGAAATCCATGAGCAGCAAGGCTTCTTCACATTGAATGCCTTCGCGATCGCCGGAATGGAGGCAGCCTACCGCGGTGGCGAGGAATGGCTTGATCAACTGCTAGCTTATCTGGATAAGAATATGAAAATCGCTACAGACTTCATGGCAGAACATCTGCCCGCACTGAAGCCGATGAAAGCAGATGCCACTTACCTTTTGTGGATCGATTGCCGCGAGCTTGGACTGAGTGACGAGGAGATAAAGGATACGCTGCTCAACAAAGGCAAGCTTGGACTTGAACCAGGAACGAAGTACGGTGAAGGCGGAGAAGGCTTCGTCCGGATGAATCTCGCCTGCCCGCGTGAGACTTTGTATGATGGACTGGAAAGACTGAAACTTGCGTTTAGTTAGACTTTCAGAATGCAAAAATGGAGCCGTCCCAATCGGGATAGCTCCATTTTTATGCACTGACTTCCAGCGCTTCGTAATATGGCTCCAGGGAATAGCCGATGATCGTGTCCATGAACGGATGCAGTTTTTCAGGAATCAGCACACGAGCGTAATCCCACGCATTCATCTCAATCTGGAGAGCAATCTTCTTCCTTAACAAGTCATTGCCGGTTTCCTCCATCCGCAGGATTAGCTCGGCAAGTTCGCGGTCCTCGGCATGGTCAATTTCATGTGCAAAAACGACCGAAAGATAATCTTCAAATTGATTTAATGACGAAAAGAGCTGCAGGCATTGAGCCTTGATCTCTTCAATATATAAAGTAATTGTATGAGTTCCAAAATTATATTTCCCGCCCGCAAACCGGTCCCCAGGAAAGAAATCCTCAAGTTCCACTAGGACACTGCTGCCAGATTGGACATGCAATGTCTTGACTATATTCTCTATCTGTAAGTTCTTCAATTTATACCCCTACTCTTGAATTTAGAATACAAATGGTATTATAACGCTTTTGAAAAATAATGAAAACATGACATTTACCCCGATTTAACCTATTCTGCAGCGATTTTCGTAGGGGTAATTCTTCATTTTACATTTATATAGCGAAAATCTTGATTTTATAGCGAAAAAATAAATTTAATAGCGAAAAGTAAAATTTTATAGCGAAATTAGCCATTTAATAGCGAAAATCTAGTTTTAATAGCGAATTGGAAATTCCGCTCGATTTTTACCAGTTCCAGTTCAAGCCATAAAAAAGAACAGCCGCTGATCAGCTGTTCTCCTTTGTATCGTTCATTCGCTTCATGATTTCCTGCTCGTGTTCTTTGGCTTTCTGCGCTTCCCTTTTGGAAACTTTAATGATGTATCTCATCGTCAGGACCGCCCCAATCAGAAAAACGAGTGAAGTGATCGCGGCTGGGATATATTCAGTCTTGTCTTCTGGAAAATATAAAAATAATGAGATGACAAACCACTTACTCATTCTCATCTTCCTTTCTTAAGCTCTCAAAACATTATATCAAGCTTTAGGAATCCGTCCAACATGATGCCCTGTGCTACTTCAATACATTGATTTTTTCGATGACGACATCTTTCTCCGGCTTGTCCCCAGCCGCTGTTGGAGTTGCAGCAATTTTGTCCACTACATCCATTCCCTCAACCACTTGTCCGAAGACGGTATGTCTGCCATCAAGATGAGGCGTCCCGCCGTTTTCATACATCTTTAGCACTTCTTCCGGATAGCCTGCCTGCTTCATCTTTTCTGGCAAACTAGCATCCAGCTCTTTATTCTGGACGATAAAAAACTGGCTTCCATTCGTGTTTGGCCCTGAGTTGGCCATCGACAATGCACCGCGGATGTTGAAAAGCTCTTTTGAAAATTCGTCTTCAAACGGACCGTCGTAAATGCTTTCGCCGCCCATTCCAGTTCCATTAGGATCACCGCCCTGGATCATGAACCCATCAATGACACGGTGGAAGATGATGCCTTCATAGTATCCATCTTCGCTGTGCTTAATAAAATTCTCTACTGCCTTTGGAGCCTGTTCTGGGAAAAGCTTGATTTTAACTGTTCCCATCGAAGTGACCATTTCCACAAGCCTTTCATTATCCTGGACTTCAGCTGTCGCTTGAGGGTAATCAAGATCCTCCTCGGCTTGGCCAGGTTGTCCAGCATTCGTTGTTTCTTCCTTCTGCTCGTCTGCTTCCTGCTTCTCATCAGCCGTGCCGCATCCTGCAAGTACAACCATCATTGCAAATAAAATCGCGAATATTTTTTTAGTCATTGTATGTATCCCTCCTATTAGACACTTTAAACGATTCCAAAATGTTTTGCATCTGTCTTTTTTGCTATAATATAAGAAAAGCGCAAGCGCCTTGGTTAGCCCCGACAAGCGCTGGAGGGCCTGACAGTGAAGTCGTTCTTTGACTTCATTGGCAGGACCGAAGCGACTAGAGGAGTTAGGAGCCGCAGCTAGACATGCGTCTCGAGGGGCTAGGCGCTGAAGCTAGATACTAATCTAAGTGCAAAAAAATTATGCTTTCTTATTCAGTAAGAAAATATCTTGAACCCGAAAGGAGCTTCAACATGGCTGAATTGAACATCGGCGATCAGGTAACCGGTATTTATAAGACCGGCAAATACATAGGTGAAATTACGGAACGCAGACCACAGCACTATCTTGTCCGAGTATTGGCTGTCTCAAAACATCCAATGCAGGGCGACCTCCATAATCCAAAGAATGCAGAAGTTGGCTTTTTCCATGAAAGAAAAGCACTTTCCTACCGCGAACAAGCAAACATCCCGGAAAAAATGGTCAAGCCATTTGATGGGGATATCCCTGAATACACACAGTCATTAAAAGAAGCTACAATTAAGCTTCGTGCTGAACTACAAGGCGACGATTCTGCCTGGGCGCAGCAAAGCTTAAAAAACCTTGAGGCTTTGGAGAAAGATTATTTTAAATAACATACGCAAAAAGCCAGATTGTCTAATCCAATCTGGCTTTTTTATGCGAATTTATTGAGCAGTTTAGAAAAATCGACCATATCTCCAATTGTTGCTGGTTCTGGTTTTTGAAGATATTGTTTGTCTTTTTCGACGAGCTTATAAATATGGTATGTCGTCAAAGCATCATCCAGTGCGCGGTGATGTTTTCCAGTTCCTTCCCTGCCATACTCCTGTACCGCCTTCCATAGACCCGTCTGATTCTGGTCGCCGAAGAAGCGCTTATACTCCATTGACAAATCAATTTGCTTTCCTGGCAGCGGAAAAGCTACTGAAGCCTGTTGGCAATTTTGCTGTAATACCTTCATGTCCATATTGCCCCAAGTGACAATCTGGCAATTCTTGTTTCCGCCCATCGATTTAAGCTTATCTACCAAAGCCTTGAACGTGATACCTGAATTCACCTGCTCTTGAGAAATGTTCAGGAATGAACGGCAGCGTTCTGTCAAAATCGGAAATCGCATCGGCCTTACATAAGACGAAAATTGTTCAACAATCTTGCCGTTCTCAACAAGAACTGCGCCAGCTTCAATGATTTCCGGGTAAAAGCCTCTTCTCCTGCTGTTGCGGTCAGGCATCGTAAACTCAAAATCAATAAATAATGTTGTCCTTTCTTTTTCGCTCATGCTTCCCCAACTTTCTGAAAAGCCAGTAGTTGTATGTAACCAGTATATGCTTTTCGATCGATTATTTTTTCTATTATATCACGTTTCTTCGTAAATTTTTAAATTTTCTGCAATTTATGCTTAGCATTTTTTTATGCGGAAGGGGTATCGGAAAAAGAAGTGAAAAATCAGCTCATTCGTTCCGATAATAGGATGAGCAATAAAATCCATCTGACGCAGAAAGGAATTACCGTGAGAATTACAACAGGCTATCTTTTGATTTTACTATTGATCCCAGCGTTTATCGCTATTGTCATGCTAACTTTCACCGAAGCAGGCAATGTCGCAAGCTTCAGTGCTACGCTTGATGAAAAGATCGATCTTACCGAGACGAAGCTTTCTCAAACCAGTTTAATCCTTGCCAATAACGGCGAGGTCATTACCGAAATTTATCGACCGATGAACAGGAGCTATGCTGCAGGGCATGAAATCCCTGATTTTATAAAAAATGTGTTCATTGTTTCCGAAGATCGTAATTTTGAAAAGCATCCTGGCTTTGACCTTCCGGCGATTGGCCGTGCATTCGCTATCAACATTCATTCCGATGACATTGAACAGGGCGCGAGCACCATTACCCAGCAGCTGGCTCGGAATCAATACTTAAACCATCACAAATCATATAATCGTAAGCTGAGCGAAGTTCTTTATGCTTACCAGCTGGAGAAGTCTTTTTCAAAGGCAGAAATTCTCGAGCAGTATTTGAATGCGATATATTTTCACAATAGTGCTTATGGAATCAAAGCTGCCGCTGATTATTATTTTAAAAAAACGCCTGCAAAATTAACAGAAGCAGAACAGGCTTTTCTCGCTGCAATTCCAAATAATCCATCCTACTATGACCCGATTAAACATTTTGAACGAACAAAGAAGCGACAGGAACGGCTGATTGACCAGATGGCTCAACATGGAAAAATCAAACCAGAAGCTGCTAACAAGGTCAAAAAGGAACCGATTATTCTGACAGTCGATTCAAGGAAAAATTCATATCCGGATTATTCTTCCTATGTCTTACATGAACTGAGAGAATTGATTTCCGAACAGGAAAATCTCGATAACCCTGATGATTTAAGCGCAAGGATAGTGGAGCTGCTTCGTTCAGGGGTGACCCTACATACAAATCTTGATATTAACATGCAAAAACGGGCAGTCCAGGCAGTCTCAAAGCATCTGCCAGACGCAGAGATCCAGGGAGCTGCTACAGTCATCAACCATGAAACTGGCCAGATAGTCGCTATGTCAGGAGGAAAAGGTTATCAGAGTGGAGACTTCAATCGCGCATACCAGGCTTTTCGTCAGCCAGGCTCAGCCGTAAAGCCATTGCTTGTCTATGCCCCGTACTTTGAAAGATTTGATGCAAACCAGGATTCTCAAATAAACGCAGGCCCGCTTTGCGTAAAAGGATATTGTCCCAAAAACTACGGCGGTTCCACTTATGGAATGGTTTCACTTGAAAGGGCGTTCACGAACTCCTACAACACACCTGCAGTGAGAATTTTACAGCAGGTTGGCGTAGACGAAGCGTTCGGAGACCTTAAAGCATTTCAATTTGGAAAAATCACAAAGCAAGATCACGTTCTCGCATCGGCAGTCGGTGGATTCACAACTGGAATGAGCCCGCTAGAAATGACATCAGCATATACGGTTTTCAGCAATAAAGGGATTTTCCTGAAGCCAAGGGCAATCTCCAAGGTTACCGGTTTTACAGGAGAGGTACTTTATCAGTGGAATGAAGATCCTCTCCAGGTTTGGAATCCAAGCACCGCAGCAAAAGTCAGAATCCTCCTGCAAAAGACGGTAACTTCAGGAACGGCACGAAAAGTGGCGGGTGCCGGTCTGGACGCTGGCGGAAAGACCGGAACGACAAATGATTTTAAGGATTTCTGGTTCATCGGCTTCAACGGTTCAATGACTGCAGGCGTGTGGGTCGGCAAAGACAAACCAGAGAGCATGGAAAAAATCAATCATCAGTCGCCACATCTATTGATTTGGAAAGACATCTTAAAAAAATAGACCGGGCAGAAGTTCCGCCCGGCCCTAGTTATTTTTGCCGTCATCACCACTATGACGGACACTTTCCCTTGCTTCTCGCCCATTTCTGTCCGTCATCACCACTATGACGGACACTTTTTCCTTCTTCCCGCCCAATTCTGTCCGTCATCACCATGATGACGGACATTTTTTCCTTCTTCTCGCCCAATTCTGTCCGTCATCACCAGTATGACGGACACTTTTTCCTTCTTCTCGCCCATTTCTGTCCGTCATCACCACAATGACGGACACTTTTTCCTTCTTCCCGCCCAATTCTGTCCGTCATCACCACTTGTCACTCTGAGTGACAATAAAAAAATGGACTGGCTTTAGAATGATAAACTGGTTGGTCCTTAAATCGGCAAGCTTGCAATCAGGCTGTTATACACTTTTACCGCGAGATATATGATGCCAAGGACGAGCGTACTCCAGAGAATGACCTGGAAGAACACGATTCCGATCAAACCGGTCATGGTGAGTTTGGCGCTGATTTTATAAACAAAATATATGAAATATACCAATGTTGTAACAGTGAAAATGGTCATGATACCAATAAAGCTATAGAAGCTGAGCAAGGATATTACGCTGCCGACAAAATAAATCGTAGCGCCATGGCGAATTAAATACAGACTCTCCCCATCATGGTCCTTCGAGAAAAACAAGAGACTGACCTCGTTTATGGTATCTGCAAGCAGCTTCATGGCTGCGAACACCATGAAATACACTACCACGAGTAAAATCAGTAAGGATAATTTAATCCCGGTATCAGAAAAGAATTCAAGCATTCCATCATAGATTCCGGCATTTTTCAGGATGGAGATCAATTCTGTTTCCGTACGAACGGATAGGGACAAACTAAAAATAATGATGGACAGCAGCGGAAAGTAGCTTGTTAAATATGGGTTCCTCATATGATACTTCACTCAATTCTTTCATTTCCTACTAAATATTATGAAAGAATTTTTCAATACCAGCAACAAAAAGAAAAAAGCCCCTTTGCAGGAACTTTAATTTTTTTGAAACCTTTATGGAGCTCGTCCGTATAAAAAGGTTGGTGTTATTGCGGCACAATCCGGACGTATTCTCTTGAACCGAATGGTACATATGTGGCAGTTTCAACCTCGTCCAACTCTGACTGCTGAACCTTCAGCACTCCAGGTCCTGGTTTTGACAACTCTTTGTCATTCCTGTTATCGAGAAACATGAACCCTGAAAATAAACTAAGGAATATCCCAATGCATACAGTCAGCTTTCGGTCCATGGCTTATCCCCCCTATTCACTGTTAGTATGCAAAAAGAATGACAGATTTATTCAATGGTTTGGAAAAACCTTGATTCATCAAGGTCGATGACATGCATCGCCACCTTTTTTACGATATAATTTTCACATCAGTGGGTTGGAGGCATGAACTTGGTTAAATTGGCAAAAAATATAATGTTAAGCCATGAATTTGGAATTAAATAAGGAGGAATTATCACTTGTCTTTACTTCACCTTGCAGTTTTATCACCGCTTTTACTCGCGATATTAATTCCATTTTTACATAAGTATTTCAACAACATCCATACAGGCTGGTTCCTTTTGCCGCTGCCTGCCGTGCTGTTTGCTTATTTCCTGCAATTCATCAGTACGACCAGCCATGGCGGCACCGTTATGGAAAGTGTTGCTTGGATTTCTTCTCTTGGGATTAATTTCACGTTAAAAGTTGACGGTCTTGGGCTATTATTCGCCCTGCTGATCACCGGAATCGGCGCTTTGGTTGTGCTGTATTCAATTTATTATTTAAATCCGGACAAGGAAAAGCTGAATACTTTCTATGTCTACTTGCTTTTGTTCATGGGCGCGATGCTCGGAGTGGTTTTATCAGATAACCTGATTGTTCTCTATACCTTCTGGGAATTGACCAGTTTTTCATCCTTCTTGCTAATTGGATATTGGAACCATCGCGAGCGTTCCCGCTATGGTGCTCAAAAGTCCATGCTGATCACTGTTTTCGGGGGATTATCCATGCTTGGTGGAATCCTGATGCTCTATATCATCACAGGAACCTTCAGCATTACTGAAACAATCCAAATGTCCAATGAAGTTGTCAACCATCCTTTATTCACTGCGACATTGATTTTATTCTTGCTTGGGGCTTTTACAAAATCGGCTCAGTTTCCATTCCACATCTGGCTTCCAGACGCGATGGAAGCACCTACGCCTGTCAGTGCGTACCTGCACTCTGCGACGATGGTTAAAGCGGGTATTTACCTTGTTGCCCGTATGACACCAGTTTTCGCCCATTCAGGTACATGGGTTTGGCTCGTAGCAGGAGTTGGGGTTGTCACATTATTCTGGGGTTCATTCTCAGCGGTAAAACAAACCGATCTAAAAGCGATCCTCGCTTTCTCAACTGTCAGCCAGCTGGGGATGATCATGTCACTTCTTGGGGCTGGTGCTGCAGCACTTCATTACGGCACGATTGAAGACGGCTATTATATTGTCGCTGTCACTGCCGCAGTCTTCCATTTGGTCAACCATGCCACATTCAAGGGTAGTTTGTTCATGGTGACCGGGATCATTGACCATGAAACGGGGACAAGGGATATTCGTAAGCTTGGCGGTTTAATGAATTTCATGCCAATCACGTTCACGCTAGCAATCATTGGAACATTCTCGATGGCCGGAATTCCTCCGTTCAACGGTTTCCTGAGTAAAGAAATGTTCTTCACCGGCATGCTGCGTGTAGCGGAAATGGATATTTTCAATATGGATACATGGGGCATCCTGTTCCCGATCATTGCCTGGACTGCAAGTGTTTTCACATTCCTGTACAGCATGATGTATGTATTCAAGACTTTTATGGGCAAGTACCAGCCTGAGAAACTGGAAAAGACACCACACGAAGCACCAATCGGAATGCTGATTTCACCGGTGATCCTTGCATCACTTGTCATCATTTTCGGTATTTTCCCGAATGTGCTGTCCCATAGCATCATTTCGCCTGCTATGGGGTCGATACTTCCTTCATTGCTCGGAAACGGCGAAGGATTCGATGTTCATATTTCTCACTGGCACGGGCCAACAGCTGAATTGTTCATGACAATCGGTGTTGTCACGATTGGAATTTTGCTCTACAAGTTCATGCCTAAATGGACCGGGGTTTATCGCAAATTCCCTGAGCGTCTGGCGCTGAATCGTTTTTATGACCGCGGTTTGGAACTTCTAGAGCTAACGTCAAGAAATATTACGAAGTCTTACATGACCGGGTTCATCAGGACCTATCTCGTTTATATCTTTTCATTCTTTATTTTGGCCCTTGCTTCGACACTCGTTTTCAAAAACGCATTCAAACTGGATTTGAGCAATGTTGCACCAATCCGCTTTTTTGAAGTTATGCTTGTGTTGATCATAGCCGTTTCAGCGATTAGCATTCTGTTTGCCAAATCAAGACTGACTTCGATCATCCTGCTTGGCGCTGTTGGCTATACGGTAGCACTGTTCTTCGTCCTGTTCAGAGCGCCTGACCTGGCACTGACACAGCTGGTCATTGAAACAGTATCTGTTGCTCTGTTCCTGCTAGCGTTTTACCATCTGCCACAAATCAGGAGAAATGAGGAGAGAATACGCTTCAGGGCTACAAACGCGCTGATTTCGATTGGCGTAGGGGCAATTGTAACGATGATTGCTTTATCTGCTCACAGCAATAAGGAGTTTAGTTCCATTTCAGAGTACTATGTTGAAAATACTTACAAAAAAGCTGGCGGTGAAAATATGGTCAACGTAATCCTCGTTGATTTCCGCGGCTTCGATACAATGTTTGAGATTGCCGTTCTTGGTATCGCTGCCCTTGGTATTTTTGCGATGATCAAGCTTCGGCTGACAAGGGGGAGAGAATTGGATGAAAACAAATGATGTCATCCTCCAGACTGTTACAAAGTTCGTCCTATTCGTCATCATCCTGTTTTCGATCCACCTGTTTTTCGCATGCCACTACTATCCGGGCGGTGGATTCATCGGCGGATTGATGACCTCTGGAGCGATTGTATTGCTTTTATTAGCATTCGATATCAAAACAGTCAAAATGATTTTGCCGTTTGATTATATAAAAGTTGTCGCTGTCGGTCTGCTCATTGCGATTGGAACAGGTGCTGGTGCGTTATTTTTCAATAAGCCGTTCCTGACGCATGCATATACTTACGCTTATTTGCCGCTCCTCGGCAAGACATCTTTGCATACAGCGGTTTTGTTTGATACAGGGGTCTTTCTTGTCGTCATTGGTGTTACAATGACCATTATTCAAACGATTGGAGAGAGCGAATAATGGAAATCTTAATGGCTTTTCTAATTGGAATTTTATTTATGACAGCCACTTACCTCATGCTTTCAAAAAGCTTGCTCAGGATCATTATCGGGACAGGGCTGTTAAGTCACGGTGCCCACCTTCTCCTGCTGACAATGGGAGGCTTAAAAAGAGGGGCGGCCCCGCTATTGGGAGAAAATGCACCTTCCTATGCCGACCCGCTGCCACAGGCACTGATCCTGACAGCGATCGTTATCAGCTTTGGTGTTACAGCATTCTTCCTGGTTGTGGCCTACCGTGCCTACCAGGAACTAGGAACCGATAATATGGAACGCTTGAGAGGAAAGGAAGGACATGAATAATCTAATCATATTACCCATCTTGATTCCTCTGATTACAGGGGTAGTACTTATTTTTTTCACTAAAAACATCATAGCCCAGCGATGGATTTCAGCGATAAGCGGACTGTTAACAATTATTGCTTCCTTCATGCTGGCAAACCATGTTTATCGGAATGGCATCCTGACGATGGATCTCAGTAATTGGGAAGCACCATACGGCATCACGCTTGTCTCGGATATGTTTTCAGCCCTGCTTGTATTGACGACAAGCATCATCGCTTTTGCTGCCTTGTTTTACTCCTTCAAATCCATAGGGGAAGCTCGCGAAAGATTCTTTTATTATCCTGTCGTCAACTTCTTGGTTGTCGGGGTTAACGGAGCCTTTACGACGGGCGATATTTTCAACTTGTTTGTATTTTTTGAAGTGATGCTGATGTCATCATATGTATTGATTGTGTTGGGCGGGACGAAAATCCAGCTACGCGAATCGATTAAATACATACTCGTGAACGTTATTTCGTCCGCCTTATTCGTTATCGCTGTTGCCTATTTGTATTCAGTGGTAGGGACGCTGAATATGGCACATATCTCCGTCAGACTCAGTGAAATTGGGAATGCCGGAATCATTACGGTCATCGCCGTATTGTTCTTGATTGTATTCGGGCTGAAAGGCGCGATTTTCCCGCTTTATTTCTGGCTGCCAGGGTCGTATTATGCACCGCCAGCTCCAGTAATGGCACTGTTCGGAGCACTGCTGACAAAGGTTGGCGTATACTCGATCACAAGAACCTATACTTTGTTCTTTTACCATGATGTCGGCTACACCCATCAATTGTTGCAAATCCTCTCAGTCATGACGATCATTGCTGGGGTCATCGGGGCACTGGCTTATACTGATATCAAGAAAATCATTATCTATAACATTATCGTTGCGGTCGGGGTCATCTTATTTGGGGTATCAGTCCTGACACCTGAATCGCTCACTGGATCGGTCTTTTACCTGATCCACGACATGAACATCAAGGCGACTCTGTTCCTGTTGATTGGGATAATCATCGTGATTACCGGAACGAGCGACCTTGATAAAATCAGCGGTCTGATTAATCGATACCCTGCTCTTGGATGGACGTTCTTCATTGCTACTGCTGCACTTGCCGGTATTCCGCCGCTTAGCGGTTTTGCAGGCAAATTGATGGTTGTGCGCTCTGGATTTGAAACTGAAAACTATATTGGTGCTTTCGTTGTACTGATGTCGAGCTTGCTTGTTCTGTTTTCAGTGATGAGGATTTTTATCAGAGGCTTCTGGGGCACGCCAAGAGCCTATAAGAATGAAGATCAGGCACCTGTAAAATGGCTGCTTGTTGCCCCTGCAATTCTGACTGTGTTCGCTGTGTTATACGGCTTCGGAACTGAGGCTATTTATCCGGTAATTTCAACAGCCGCCGAAACGCTTGCCAATCCGGAAATCTACATCAATGCTGTTTTGAAGGAGTGATGAGCTATGGCTTTTCAAATCTTGCTGAATTTTATACTGGCCTTTGTCTGGATGTTCCTTAAGACATCCTACTCCCCGGCCTCCTTTTTTGTCGGGTATTTCTTCGGCCTGCTCATCATTTATATTTTCAGGCGGTTCTTCACTTCCCGCTTCTACATACTGAGGGTAGTCGCCGTGCTGAACTTGATTTATATTTTTAATTTGGAACTGGTTCTTTCGAATGTAGCTGTTTTAAAGGCAGTACTTAGGCCAAAGCTTAATATCAAACCGGGCATCTTCGCATTCCCGACAGAATTGAAAGAAGACTGGGAAATTACGATGCTCGCAAATCTCATTACATTGACCCCTGGTACACTTGTCGTCGATGTTTCGGACGACAACAGGATATTGTATGTCCATGCGATGGACATTACGGATGCAGATGAAGCAATCCAGAGTATCAAAAATACGTTTGAAAAAGCGATTATGGAGGTGAGCCGATAATGTTTGAAGCGGTTTTGTGGATTTCAGTTACCTTCATATCACTTGCGATGATCGGCATGATTTACCGAGTGATCAAGGGGCCAACCGTAGCAGATCGGGTAGTTGCCCTTGATGCTATCGGTATCAGCCTTGTTTCTGTGATTGCTTTAGTATCAATTGTTCTTGAAACTAGTGCTTTTCTTGATATCATCTTGTTGATTGGTATCCTGGCATTCATCGGAACAGTTGCCTTTTCAAAATTCCTTGAGAAGGGAGTAATCATGGAATATGACAGAGATGGAAATCGTTAAGTTTTTTGCAGGGTTGTTCATTCTGCTCGGAGCCTTTCTTAGCCTTGTGACAGCCTTTGGACTGATCAGGCTTCCTGATGTTTATACAAGAAACCATGCAGCATCGAAAAGTGCCACAATGGGGGTCATGCTTGTCTTGCTAGGCACCTTCCTATACTTTTGGTTGATTGAAAATCATTTTAATTCCCGCTTATTGCTGGGAGTTGCGTTCATCTTCCTCACTTCTCCTGTTGCCGGGCATTTAATTGCAAGAGCAGCCTATAACAGCGGTGTTAAGCTTTCGGACCGCACTGTCCAGGATGATCTTGCAAAAGCGCGAAAAAAGATGAAAACTGAAGGACATCTAAAATAATGAAGATTGAACAGCCATCAGGTATATCCACCTGATGGCTGTTTTTGTCCATGAAAAATTCAATTTTTATCCATACCAACCAAAGGACCTGTCAAGTATAGTTAAGGTAAACAGAATCATGATTCCTGTTTTGCGGAATGGAGGTTAACGATATGGACGATGCAAGGATCTCAATCGTCGGCGGCGGAATCAGCGGGTTATGCACAGCAATTGCTCTGCAGAGAAAAGGAATTCATGTGAATGTCTATGAAAAAGAAAAAAATGTACATGAACAAGATACTGGAATTATCTTAAGTGGTAATGCCATTAGGGCATTTTACATTATGGGATTAGGACCCGATTTGCGAGCAAATGGATTGGATTCTGATGGCTGTTTGCTAAAATCCGATTCTGGAAATATCATTGCTGAATTCGACTACCATGCGCCATCACATATCCCGAATTACCTGTTCATCCACCGTTCTGAGCTTCAAAGAATTTTGACAGATGCTCTCCTCCCTGATTCTCTCCATCTAGATAAGCATGTGATTGATATTAAACACGACAATACAATATCATTATTTTTCAAAGATGGCACCAGTGCTCAATCAGATTATCTTATAAGCTGCGACGGTGCAGCTTCACAAATTCGCACAAAGCTGTTCCCAAATAGCAGGCTGACATATTCAGGTTTCTCCTGCTGGAGAGGCATTTTAGAGAATCCGCCCATGAAGGTAAATACCTACACTGAAACCTGGGGAGCGAGGGGAAGGTTCGGAATCGCTCCGTTAAAAGATAATCAGGTGTTCTGGTATGCATTAAAAAAATCCTTCGAAGAAAATAGCGAAAAGAGCGAATGGTCCCCTATCGATTTATTGTTCAACTTTTTTTACTACCATGAACCAATCCAGGAAATACTGGAAAACACTTCATCCGACAAAATCATTTTCGATAATCTCTATGAAGTGAAACCCTTAACACCGCTCCAATATGATAATATCCTGCTACTCGGTGATTCGGCACACGCTTCAATGCCCAATATAGGCAAGGGAGCTTCACAGGCTGCCGAGGATGCCGTTTACCTGGCTAAATGGATGAGCAGCGAAGAAACAATTGAGAACGCATTTTCAAAGTATGAAACACACAGACAAGATCGGATGAAGTTAGTGAAAGATGAAATGAAGATTTACGGGTTGGCTGCAAAGATTGATTTCCCTGTACTTTGCTCACTCCGTAACAAACTTCTTCAGATGACACCCGCTTCATACCATAATGACAAGCTGAGGAAGATAGTTGAGATTGAAGAGGATATAGATTCATTGTAATTGAGTTTTGGATGAATGACAGCTTTGCCGGGTTTCCTGGGGAAGCTGTCTGAACTTTGGGTGACTTCGGACAGCTTAGAGCCGCTTAAAGCCAAACCTGTCTGAATGGTAATCGTTTCTTGGTTTCTTGACAGCTTTGACTCCATATCCTGAAAAGCTGACACAATAATGAGCTTTTCTTGACAGCTTTTCCTCCTAACAGACCAAACCTGTCACAATAATGGCTCTTTCTTGACAGCTTTTCCTCCTAACAGACCAAACCTGTCACAATAACGGCTCTTTCTTGACAGCTTTTCCTCCTAACAGACCAAACCTGTCACAATAACGGCTCTTTCTTGACAGCTTTTCCTCCTAACAGACCAAACCTGTCACAATAACGGCTCTTTCTTGACAGCTTTTCCTCCTAACAGACCAAACCTGTCACAATAACGGCTCTTTCTTGACAGCTTTTCCTCCTAACAGACCAAACCTGTCACAATAACGGCTCTTTCTTGACAGCTTTTCCTCCTAACAGCCCAAACCTGTCACAATAATGGCTCTTTCTTGACAGCTTTTCCTCCTAACAGCTCAAACCTGTCACAATAACGGCTCTTTCTTGACAGCTTTTCCTCCTAACAGCTCAAACCTGTCACAATAACGGCTCTTTCTTGACAGCTTTTTCTCTTAACAGACCAAACCTGTCATAATAACGGCTCTTTCTTGACAGCTTTTCCTCTTAACAACCCAAACCTGACACAATAACGGCTCTTTCTTGACAGCTTTTCCTCTTAACAACCCAAACCTGACACAATAACGGCTCTTTCTTGACAGCTTTTCCTCTTAACAACCCAAACCTGACACAATAACGGCTCTTTCTTGACAGCTTTTCCACTTCACCCTCCAAACCTGTCACAAATAAAAGAAGCAATTGCAGACAATGACCCTCATTCTTTTCAAGTCTGTCCAAAAAGCAAAACCAGCCAAAGTCGGCTGGTTCATTTTTTGCGTTTTATGACGGCGATCGTACATCTGGAGACGCAAACAAGCTTTTCTTCTTCATCGGTGATTTTGATATCCCAAACCATGGTTGTTTTTCCCTGGTGGAGAACAGTGCCTACAGCTGTAACCAGTCCGTCCTTTTTTGCTCTTATATGGTTCGCATTGATTTCTAGGCCGACCACTACTTCGTTTTCCTTGTCGACTAGCTCGAATGATCCAACGCTGGCGACTGTTTCTGCCAGGGCTACAGACGCACCGCCGTGCAGCAGGCCAAATGGCTGTCTTGTACGGTCATCCACAGGCATTGTTGCGACAACCTTACCTTTTTGCAGTTCTGTTATTTCTATTCCAAGTGAGCCAAGCAGTGTTTTATTCAGTTCCAATTTTATTACCTCCTAGTATTTAGCAAACTGATTATGACGAACTCAAGGGAAACTATTACTTTTCTTAGCAAAAGGACGCATCATTCAAATGAGGTGATCCATATGAACACAATTCGTGAAGGCATCATTGCTGGGGTGTTAGGAGCTGCTGTTACAGCAGTTGGTTACGCTGCGAAACAAAATCGCAAAATCGATAAAATGGTTTCCAATACTTTATTCGGTTTTGGAATTCACATATTGTCCTTGGAGCGATCGATTTTTTCGAAAATCGAAATGAATTTTAGCCTGTCAAGCTACTCTAGCATTAAAAAGTAATATAGTGTTTTTTCAGAAAGGGTCATTTTTGCTGCCCTTCCTGAAGAATTATTTCTTCTGAAACAGCTGCAGCCCTTATTTTTTTCCTCCGGTACACGAAGATGATGCTGATCATCGCTAAAGCAAGTGCGACCAGCCAAAATTCTTTATTGTACTTCATGACTATATCCATTTTATCTCCAAACAAATACCCTAGCACAAAAATAATTGAAACCCATACGAATGCACCACTATAGGCAAATAGAGCAAAGGTTTTAAACGGAAGTCGACTGAATCCGTAAAGCAATGGCACCAAGTATCGGACTCCAGGAGCAAAACAACTCAACGACAATGAAAATGCATGATATTTCTCCATCAGCTTCATTGCAGATTCAATTGAATTCGCGAAACGCTTCTTTTTCTCCAACATTCGAAGCAGTCTAGTTCCAATCAGCCTCCCCAGCAGGTAGCTGGAGCTAAAGGCTGCAGAGATGCCCATGTATGTAACCAAAAATGCAAGAATGGGGTTCAAGGCTCCCTTGGATGAAGCGAGACCCACAGTCATCAAAATAACCTCATTGGGAACAGGAATGACGAAAACCCCGAACCATAACCATAAAAATAAACCCAAATAGCCATTATCTTCAATAACATTGATGACCATCTCCAGATCCATGGTTCTCCCCCTTTTTCCGCCTTGGTCCGATTCTATTTCACAATAGAAGTTAATATGTATAACAATTCTCCCTACTGCCCTATTTACCCTCTTTTTTTCATTATTGAACTGCTTTTGGCTTTTTCAATCCTCATACTTAGAGATTTATGTTCATACATTGAAAAAGGTCTAAAACTTACCCATAAGAAAGGGGTAGCTACTTATGCATTGTTTATTTTTTCATCAAAATAGGGTTGGGACTGACTCTGATCGTCCGTATCCAGAAGTGAATGCAACACTATTCAGAACTTCCGCTGCTAAAGCAATTTCCCTGATGGAAGACGCAAACCTTGTGATGTCCAAAATAACTTCCTCGGATTCTTATTCCAGTGAATTAATGGCTGCCGCCCAGCAATCAAACCAAAAGGAAGTAGAAAGAATAATCCAATCAACAGGCATTAAGAAAAAGCCAAAAATCACGTATAACCCAGATGGAATCACAATGAACTTCGTGGATTATGCAGGGGACAAGGAATGCTGTCATATCATCACGCAGTTGAGGTGGGAATAAGAAAAGCGCAAACGCCTTGGTCAGCCCCGACAAGCGCTGGAGGGCGGACCGGTGAAGTCGTTCTTTGACTTCATTGGACGGACACCGGTGAAGTTGTTCTTTGACTTCATTGGACGGACACCGGTGAAGTTGTTCTTTGACTTCATTGGACGGACTGAAGCGACTCGAGGGGCTAGGCGCTGGAGTTGGACAATTCTCGAAGTGAAATATACCTTCTCATCTCATAAAAAAAAGCCGATGTTCACTCTGAACAGCGGCTATGTCATTTGTTTTTCATTTAGTAATAATACGGATAACCTCCATATCCGGATCCATAACCGTAAGGCGGGAAACCGCCGTAACCGTAACCATATGGACGCTGATACAATAGTGCGCTGCCTAAAAGGACTCCGAGTACTCCTCCAACAAAAGGGCCTCCAAAGCCAAAACCAAATGGGCGTCTGCCACCATAATATGGTCTTCTTCTATACATCAAGCTACCTCCCTCATATATTTGCCTATATTACTTCATATGCAAAAAGTGAGGGGGTTGAATGGGCGTTTGTCCACTACAGTAGAAAAAAAGCCTAGTCCCAGGTCATCCGCTGTTCCTTCCATGGATCTCCATACATATGGTAGCCATTCTCTTCCCAGAAACCAGGCAGGTTTTCGGATGAAAATTCAATTCCTCTGACCCATTTTGCACTCTTCCAGAAGTATAGATGTGGAATGACTGCTCTCAATGGATAACCATGTTCCGGGGTAAGCTTTTCCCCGTTATGGGAATGGGCTAACAGACTTGTCTCCTTAAGAAAATCCTCAATGGGAAGATTTGTCGTCCAATTTTCCTCAGCATGAAGAATGACATATTTAGCTGTTTCCTTTGGACTGGCCAGCCTGACCAAGTCCTGAGTGGATATCCCCTCCCAGACATTGTCCAGCTTTGACCAGCCAGTCACACAGTGGATGTCATTGCCTGAGGTCGTCTGCGGCATAGCCATTAAGTCTTTGTATCGTAGTACCACTTCATTTTCTACAAGACCAAAAATCTTCAAGGTCCAATCATCGAGATTCTTATAATATGGCACATTGCCATAATGCAGGACAGGAAAAGAGGTCGTAACATTTTGGTTCGGCGGGACTCTGTCCGATGGGCCCTTTTTACGCGCTCTTCCAAAATACATGATTTGATCACCCCTTTTTATTATATAAGAAAGAAGGTATAGAACTCTTAGATTAGTGTCTAGCTCCAGCGCCTAGCTCCTCGAGACGCATGTCTAGCTGCGGCTCCTAACTCCTCGAGTCGCTTCGGTCCTATGAAGTCAAAGAACGCCTTCACTGTCAGGCCCTCCAGCGCTTGTCGGAGCTGACCAAGGCGCTTGCGCTTTTCTTATTATCCTACCGAAATTCTATTTTAAAATAAACAAAGCCGCCCTGCCCAAAGAGCAAGACGGCTATAGCTATTCCGAACTTATAGAACCATTGCGGCAATCCAGCCGAAAATGATCAACGGAATATTGTAGTGTACAAATGTCGGAACAACCGTATCCCAAATGTGGTTGTGCTGAGTATCAGCATTCAAACCAGCGGTAGGCCCAAGTGTACTGTCAGATGCCGGTGATCCTGCGTCACCAAGTGCAGCAGCCGTTCCTACAATCGCAATCGTAGCCATCGGACTGAAGCCCAATTGAAGGCTTAGAGGCACAAAAATCGTAGCAATGATTGGAATCGTTGAAAAGGATGAACCGATTCCCATTGTAACCAAAAGTCCTACAACAAGCATTGCCAACGCGCCAAGGGCTTTATTATTGCCAATTGTATCAGCTGCCTGTGCTACAAGTGTTTCAACGTCTCCGGTTTCTTTAAGAACATCAGCAAAACCGAAAGCAGCAAGCATGACGAATCCGATGAATGCCATCATCTTCATGCCTTCTGTTAGAAGATTATCTGCGTCACGCCACTTGATTGCTCCGCTGACGTACACGACTAGGATCCCTGCCAATGCACCGATAATCATGGATCCAAAATAAAGCTGTGCAGCAAGCGCTGCAATAATTGCCACGATTGAAAAAATGATCCCAACTTTGGAATACTCACTTTTCTCGACCTGAACCACTTGATAATCCTCGTAGGTTCTTGGCTTTCGGTATGATACAAAAATCGCGATCAATAATCCAACAACAAGGCCAGCAACAGGCAGCAGCATCGCTGTCGGGATGTCTCCCATATCGATTTCCATTCCGCTGTCAGCCATGTTCGTAGCCAGGATGTCGTGAAAAATCCCGCCAAACCCAACTGGAAGCAAAATATAAGGTGCCGTCAGCCCGAACGTCAACACGGAAGCAATTAAGCGACGGTCAATTTTCAGCTCGTTGAAGACAATCAACAACGGTGGAATTAAAATCGGAATAAACGCGATATGGATCGGAATCAGGTTTTGTGAGAAAATCGCCATCATTAAGATCAAGATGACAATAATCGCCTTAGAATACGTCTTTGCTTTCGACTCTCCATTTTTGCCTATCATGCCAATCATCCAGTCAACCAGCAGATTGGGCAAGCCAGTCGTGGAAATAGCAACAGCGAATCCTCCTAGCAGCGCGTAACTTAGCGCAACCTCGGCACTGCCGCCAAGCCCTCCTGAAAATACTTCAATCGTCTTCTCTATACTCAAGCCGCCTGTCAGTCCGCCAATCAGCGCTCCAGCAATCAATGCCAACACAACATTGACGCGAAGCAAACTAAGGATCAGCATTGCCAGTACTGCAATAACAACTGCATTCATGATGAGTGCTCCTCTCGGTGTTTATATATCTTACTTTAGCATGGTAAATTGGTAGAGAATTAAAATGACAAGTATTAAATTATCATAGATTTGTTTTTTATGTCAATAGGTTTTTAATAGTTTTTGGATATGGTTGTGCTTTTTGTCTGAACCCTGGACTACTTCAGACAAAATCCTTCTGATGTGACTGTGCTTTGTCTGAACCTTAGGCATCTTCGGACAAAACTCCTCTGGCGTGACCTCGTTTTGTCTGAACCCTGGACTACTTCAGACAAAATCCTTCTGATGTGACTGTGCTTTGTCTGAACCTTAGGCATCTTCGGACAAAACTCCTCTGGCGTGACCTCGTTTTGTCTGAACCCTGGACTACTTCAGACAAAATCCTTCTGATGTGACTGTGTTTTGTCTGAACCTTAGGCATCTTCGGACAAAACTCCTCTGGCGTGACCTCGTTTTGTCTGAACCCTGGGCTACTTCAGACAAAATCCTTCTGATGTGACTGTGTTTTGTCTGAACCTTAGGCATCTTCGGACAAAACTCCAATGGCGTGACCTCGTTTTGTCTGAACCCTGGGCTACTTCAGACAAAATCCTTCTGATGTGACTGTGTTTTGTCCGAACCTAAGGCATCTTCGGACAAAATCCCACTGGAGAAACCTCGTTTTTGCCCGAACCTTAGGCACCTTCGGACAAAACTCCAATGGCGTGACCTAGTTTTGTCTGAACCTAAGGCACCTTCAGAGACAAAACTCTACGGACGCTACTTGGTTTTGTCAGAACTCGGAGTGTACCTTCAGTAAACTCTATTCAGTCTAGACCAAACCCTTCTCTCTGTTTGCATTACCTGAAAACTTAAAAACCCCAAAGCCGCTCAGGCTTTGAGGTAATCAAACTCAGCTTATTCTTTATCTCCTGTTTCAAATCTTTCGACCAGCAATGCCAGTGTGCGCGCCATGACACCGGTTGCGCCAGATGGGACAAGGTCGTATTCTTTGCTTGTGGTCGCTGTTCCGGCGATGTCGAGGTGCACCCATGGAGTGCCTTCGGCAAATTCACCGACAAACGCTCCGCCCATGATTGCATGGCCTTCTGCGCCTGGAGAATTATTCAGGTCGGCGATTTTGCTGCCGCGTACACGTTCAATATCGCGCTCGAACAATGGCAGGCGCCAAATTGGCTCACCGGATTCATATGAAGCCTCCAGCACTTGTTCAAAAAACTCTTCGTTGTTCGTCAATGCTCCGGATGTATGCAGACCTAACGCGGTAATGACCCCGCCAGTCAGGGTTGCAATATCTACTAGATAGTTCGCACCATGATGCTTCGCATAAGTCATAGCGTCAGCAAGCACGAGACGTCCTTCTGCATCTGTGTTCAATACTTCAATCGTCTTGCCGCTCATTGACGTGATGACATCATCCGGCTTGAATGCTGTGCCGCTGATCATATTGTCTGTTGATGGAATTACCGCTACGACATTTTGCTCAGGCTTCAGCTCACCGATGATCTCCATTGCCCCAAGCACCGCTGCTGCACCGCCCATATCGGACTTCATACCGACGATGCCAGCTTTTGTTTTGATGGAGTAACCGCCTGTATCAAACGTGATGCCCTTGCCGACAAGGCCAATGACATCCTTCCACTCTTCCTTGCCCTGGTATTTAAGGACGATCATTTTTGGCGGTTCTGAAGATCCCTGGTTGACCGCAAGAAGCGCGCCCATGCCGAGCTTTTCCATTTCTTCTTTTTCTAAAATTTCTGCTTCAAATTCATATGTCTCTGCCAGTTTCATCGCATATTCAGCCATGTCTGTAGCAGTCAGCAGGTTTCCAGGAGTATTTACGAGTGTACGTGCCGAATTCGTCCCCTTGCCGAAAACATAGCCAACCTCAACTGCTGCTTCCACTTCGCCATCTTCGTCTGCGCTGTATACTGTCAGGCTTTCGATTCGCTTTTCAGGCTCGTTTGATTTTTGCTTATAGCCTTCGAACTCATATGTAGCCATCGGTAACGCTTCACCTAAAGCATGCGCGGCGTCATTGAGCTCGACCTTCTCGCTCGTAAAAGTATCTAAAAGAACGGCTGCTTCCGTCCATTTTTCTTTCTTCGCAGTTTTGAACAAGCGGCCTAATGCATCTCTTAATGTTTCGAAATTGTATTCTTTTTCATGCCCAAGTCCGACAAAATATACTTTTCTTGCACCGATTTTACCGAAAGTATGTATCTTTGAGATCGCTTTTTTCTTAGTTGAAATATCCCCGCTTTTAACTAGTTCTGTCAGCTGGCCGTCAAAAAGCTGGTCCGCTTCGCCAACGGCACCTTCAAGTCCAGACGGTTTGTTGAACAAGCCAATCACCAGGCAATCATGGCTGTTTGATAAATTAAATTGATCATTAACTTTAAACAAATCATTCACCCCTACAAAGTTATAAGTTCATTATAGCGAAACTCTTAAAATATTTCGACTTCCTAACATTACAGGCCATTTCTTTCTTCACACTCATTATTAAATAACGCCCATATCAATCTTCAAGATACACAAATAACAACGGAAGCTCGGGAAGGTTCACAACTTCCTCATATGGAACCCGATCCAGTTCCACAGGAAATGTCTGAAGGCACTCTTCAATGAAAGGATAAATCTTCTCCAAATCAAGCCCCCAGTGGACAGGGCGATAAGATTGCAAATAGTCATGTGCTGCCTGCATCATCAGCCGGGCTCCCTTAATATTCCCATAACTGTAGTGGTAAATGGCAACACTCATTTGCAACAGGCCTTTTAAAAACAGATTGCCTTTATCGGTCATCCACATATCTTCAAGCAAGTCGTGGCAGGTATAATAGTCCCCTTCGTTGAATTTTATAAAGAACTCGTAATATTCATCAGGGTAGTCCGTCAAATCCCTCACCTCAATCCTGAAGTATAAGAACTATTTTATCAAACCTTTAAAAATAGCTGTAATGTTATAATTGAACTTGGGTATTACTTAAAGAGGTACTTTTTTATAATAGGGGGGAACAGCCATGGAATTATTAACGAATTTCCCATTATGGGCTTCACTTGCTGCAATTTTTTTCGCGCAGTTCGTCAAGGTCCCGATTCAATATATCGCGACGAGGAAAATTGACTGGTCGCTTTTGACAAGCACAGGCGGAATGCCTAGTTCCCACTCTGCTGCAGTTACAGCATTGGCTACGGGTGTAGCGCTTGAAACCGGGCTGAATTCAGCCGTTTTCGCGGTTGCCGCTGTTTTTGCGATTATCACGATGTTCGACGCATCCGGGGTCCGCAGGCAGGCAGGCGAGCAGGCCATCGTCCTGAACCAGCTTGTAGCTGACTTCGGCCGGTTTGCACAGGAAGCAAGAGGCTGGCAGGCTAAGCCTGAAAAAGAGAAACAGAAAGAATTGAAAGAATTGCTCGGCCACAAACCGATTGAAGTGTTTTTTGGAGGATTGACAGGTATCATCCTGACCTTACTGCTGCACTACTTATTTTAAAAGCAGGTGAATTAAATGAGAGTCATTTCACTATGTCCCAGCAATACTGAAATCATGGAATTTTTGGGACTGACTAATCTTCTTGTTGGAGTCGATGATTTTTCAGACTGGCCAGAAGCAGTAAAATCAATTCCTCAGCTCGGTCCGGATTTATCGATCAACCTTGACCTTGTCGAGGAATTGAAGCCCGATCTCGTTCTTGCCTCATTAAGCGTTCCAGGGATGGAGAAGAATATTGAAGGTTTAGTAGCTCGTAACATTCCGCATATTGTATTAAATCCGCAATCGCTAGCCGATATTGAAAATGATTTAGTGATAACGGCCAATGCCTTGAAGATGCCTGAACGCGGCAAGGAGGCAGCTAACCGGTTCAGGAGCAGGCTTGAGAACATCAAGCAAGAAGGTGCCAGTGCAGATTGGAGCCCAAAGCTTTACTGGGAATGGTGGCCAAAACCAGTATTTACTCCTGGAAGCATAAACTGGCTGACAGAAGTGTCCGAGGCTGCCGGTGGCGAGAATGTCTTTAAAGACGTTGAACTCGCAAGTGTACAGACTGACTGGGACGATATAAAATCACGAAATCCGGATTATATTTGCGTCGCCTGGGTTGGTGTCAGGAAGCAAAAGGTGAAGAAGGAATTAATCACAAACAGGCCTGGCTGGGAGGAACTTGATGCTGTCAAAAATGACCGCATCCTGATCCTCGAAGAAGAATTATACTGCCGTCCATCACCACGGCTTTTGGATGGCCTGGAAAAATTGCATCGACTCCTCCATGGATGAACTAAATAGGCACTTTCCGATTCAAGGAAAGTGCCTAAACTTTTATGATTTATTTCCGCCTGTATATTGCTGGCGGAAAACCTGCATCGATTCATTCTCATTAAGGGATTTTAAATCTTCCTCTGTCAGCTTGCCATTGCCCTTCTCAATTACATATACATCCAATGTCTTTTTACCCCACTGTTCATATACATCCTTGACGGTATCATAGTAAAGGTCGACTTTATTTCCCTTGATTGCGCCCCCTTTATCGGCAACAACACCGAATCCATATCCCGGGATGAAAAGGATGGTCCCAATCGGGAATACGTTTAAGTCAGCCGCGACAGTTGAATATAAATCACGTTTAACTTTTACACCTGAATAGGTAATTCCATACCCAGGATGCCCAGGGTTTTTACCTGTCGATTCAACACCTGCTGTATAGCCTGTCGCTACAATTTTCTTAGTCGGGTATTGTGACCAGTTGAGTGATTCTTCAAGAGTCGGCTGCTTCCCGGCAACCTTTTCACTTGAAGAAATTTTAGTTTTGAAGTCAGATATCTTTTTAAGAAACTTAAAAGCGAGTCCTATGGATTTCTTTTTATGATCAGTACTTGAACTATCCTCTTGTTGAGTTCCTGCCCTATCAAAGACGTATGTAGATACAGTGGAAGCTTCAACTCCCGAAATAGAATGGAACGTAGAAGTTATAGCAGCAAAAAATAAAACTGCCATTGCTGAGCGTCTGGCCCATATTTTTAAAATATTCATACAATTTTTCACTCCTCCCAAAACTATTAATTTCCCAACAAAACAAGAAATATTCCAAAAGGAGCAAAAAAAGTGCCAAAAGACCTATTTACACTTCCATTAAAAGTAAAATATTGCTGCTATTTAATTATAGTGTCCAGATTCATGCCGATTTTTATGCATGAAAAAAACCTCCAAATAATTGGAGGTTTCAGTATTAGAACATCTGATATCCTTTTTTGCGCAAAAGCCTGATGACTACACCAGCTAAAATCGCGCCTGCCAGACCGCTGCTTAAAATCAGAATGTCTGCCATTGCTAATTGTGAAAGCCTCTGTCCAAGATCACGGAAGGCTTCACCACTATTCCTGAAATAGTCGATAAACGGATATTTATCAATAATAAAAATCGCAATTAATGGATAAACTACCGCCATGATCCATGACATCCTCAGCAGCATATTTAATAAAAAGCCAATCCCGAAAAACAGGACAAAAAACAACAACATCGAAATGATCAGTGTGACAACCGTCATCATGTCTATATCCCCCCATTAAACATCATTTCTAGTTTACTGTTTGTCCGTTTTCGAGTCAATGAAATGGTGATTTTCATCCTGGTTCGATTTTTGGCAAAAAGAAAAACCCCGCTATGTGCGAAGGTCAAAGGGGCATTATCTTATTTTTTTGATTTGCCGGACCCGCTGCAGCATGTGCATGTTTCGGAACCGCCAAGCAACAGTTGGAAATAGCCTTTACCTGAGCAATATGAACATTCCTTTGAATCATGTGTATGCATTTTCATTAGTGAACCACTCCTTTTATTATTGAATTTTCTGATAATATAACAGACAATCATTCTACTTGAAAAGGTTCAAATTTGACCAAAAAACCATATTGAAAACGGATACATTGCGTGTTTTCTTTAATTATCTGTCACTTCCTTAAGATTTCAGAAAATTATAAAAATACTTTATATGCACTATAGTGAAATTGCTTTCCTGGATCCATTCCCTCCGCTCCCTCCAAAACTTGGCCAATGGGTTTACTTAAAAGGTAATGCAGCAGAAGCGAGGTATCAGGATCCTCTTTTAGTTCTTCAGTTGTCATAAATTTCGCATCGTATAGCTCACTTTCCTCGACAGTCACCATTTGACCTGGCAATGGAGTCAATTGAAATACGAGCATATTATCGCTGATGGACTCCCGGATCACTCCAGTTCGCAAACCTAGCAGTCCTGAAACTGTACAGACTACACCTGTTTCTTCTTTCACTTCCCTGAGGACTGCCTGATCGGCCGTTTCCCCTTCATCTACGAAGCCTGCTGGCAGCGACCAGCTTCCTTTCAAGCCGCCATAGCGCTTTTTGACGACCAGCCAGCTTCCATCTTCCGAAATAACCACACCTGCGACACCGAGCCAGACATTTTCACGTTTCCCCATTCAATTCCCGTCCCCTTGATAATAATTACTAATATTGTACCCTACAGGTGGGGATTCGTCCTGACTGCAAGGTTTTACAGAGTTTCGAAGTTTCTAGGAGGCGACACTAGACAATTCGAAAAGCGGAGGCGACTGCCCAACTCCGACAAACGTTGGAGGGCCTGACAGTGAAGCCGCTCTTTGATTTCATTGGCAGGACCGAAATCGGAATGTATAGCCGACTGTCCAGAAACGCAGAAACTGGAGAATCCGACAAAGAAGCGCTTTTTGCTTCTGCCGGAGGAGTTGAAGTTTCGGAGTTTCTAGGAGGCGACACTAGACAAGCGTCTCGAGGAGTTAGGGAGCCGCAGCCAGACTAGCGTCTCGAGGGGCTAGGCGCTGGAGCTGGATTAAGAATACTACATGTAGTTATCCACACATAAATATATTTATAATTTCCTAAGCAAGAAAAACAGACCCCCTCAGGAGCCTGCTTAAAATATCTATTATAAAACGTTGAATTTACCCTTTTTAAGAACCAATGAAGGACCGCCGATCATGTATAGCGCACGGTTGTCGATCATTTTTTTCATGAAGGAAGCTTTCGTTCCGACCATTTTCTTGCCGAATGCAACGCCGATCGCGTCGTCTTCACCAAGTGAACATACTGTTCCTTTGATATCAGGAGTGAAAGTTTCAAACTCGGATTTGCCGCGTACTAGAGCTGCAATATTTCTTGCACAAACTTCTCCTTGCTGCATGGCGATCTGTGCAGTCGGAGGATATGGACGATTGATTTCTTCGTTGATGATCAATGAGCAGTCACCGACAATAAATACATCGTCTGAACCTGGAAGGCGAAGGTCTGGCTGCACTTTTACGCGGTCACGCATAGCTTCAATCCCGGATTTTTCGATAACAGAGTTACCGCGGACACCTGCTGCCCAAACCACTGTGCCAGCTTTGATTTCTTCGACTTCTTCTTCACCTTTAGCAACGATGATGCCTTCTGGAGTCGCTTCTTTAATTGCCGTACCGATTTTGAATTCCACACCTTTTTTCTCAAGTGTAGTTACCGCATAGTTGACAAGCTCTGGATCGAAACCTGGAAGAACCATTGGTGCCGCTTCGACACAAACGATTTTTACTTTATGGTAATCTACATCATATTCACGGCAAAGTTCAGGAACGCGATTCGTCAGTTCACCAAGGAACTCGATTCCTGTAAAACCAGCACCGCCGACAACAATTGTCAGGCGCTCATCTTTCTTTTCCGCTTCCGTATTGTATGTTGCGAATTGATACTCGATATGCTCACGGAGTTGTCTGGCTGAATTGACATTGACGATAGAGAAAGCATGCTCTTTCAAACCTTTAATACCAAAAGTTTCAGGTTCAGCACCAAGGGCAATGACAAGGTAATCATAGACAATGTCACCATTCTCGAGGATTACACGCTTTTCATCCAGCTTGATTTCTTCTACAGCACCTTGAACGAATTCAACCTTATGGCGATCGATTACATCACGTACATCATAACGGACTTTATCATGGTGCAAAGTTCCTGCAGATGCTTCGTGCAGCCATGTAGTTTCATAGTGGTAATCATTTTTGTTTATAAGGACAATGTCAGCCTCGTTTACTCCAACAGCTTTTTGTAAACGGGTAGCTGTCATTAATCCCCCGTATCCTGCTCCTAAGATTACGATCTTTGGCTTTCTCAAAGTGATCACTTCCACCTTTTTAAAATATTTTTGGTTGAATGGCTCTCTATCTGCCGCCATCTTTTTCCGGATAAGTTTGTGATAATATTCACTAGGGTGTTCAAAAAAATGTCCTAAAAATGTCACAAAATCTTAACATTATTGCCTACCATCCATCTTATTCTTTTTGCGACGCATTTTCAAGCGATTGAGTTAACTTAGAAATATTCAGAAAATAGGCTGATTTCACTATTTTTCAATATAGTAAAGGTATTTTTCTCTGAAATATATTGTTCCACAAGGAATGTTCAATTATGATTAGGAGTTTATTTTTATAATTTATGGTATTATAAAAATTGGAGCAATTTTACTACATAGTGAGGGGGATATGGAGTGAAAGAAGATCAAAAAGTTTATGACATCACGATTATCGGCGGGAGGCCTGCTGGTCTGTTCACAGCTTTCTACGGCGGAATGAGACAAGCATCTGTTAAGATTATTGAAAGTTTGCCACAGTTAGGCGGGCAATTATCAGCACTTTATCCTGAAAAGTACATATATGATGTGGCCGGTTTTCCAAAGGTTCGCGCCCAGGAGCTGATCAACAACCTGAAAGAGCAAATGGCGAAATTCGAGCCTGCGACTGCTCTTGAGCAATCTGTTGAAAAGCTTGAAAAACTGGAAGATGGATCAATTAAACTGACTACTGATAAAGAAGTTCATTATACAAAAACAGTCATCATCACAGCAGGAAACGGTGCATTCCAGCCACGCAGGCTTGAACTTGAAAGCGCTGCCCAATATGAAGGCAAGAACCTGCACTATTTTATCGACGACTTAAATCAATTCGCCGGCCAAAAGGTTGCGGTATTAGGCGGAGGCGATTCAGCTGTTGACTGGGCATTGATGCTCGAGCCAATCGCTGAACAAGTAACAATCGTCCACCGACGCGATAAGTTCCGCGCGCACGAACACAGTGTTGAAAACCTGCAAAACTCTAAGGTTGATATTAAGACTCCTTACGTGCCAACTGAACTTGTCGGTGATGGTGAAAAAATCAGCCAGATCATTCTTAAGGACGCGAATGGCGAAGATACTGTAGCCGTTGACGTTGACGCAGTCATCTGCAACTTCGGTTTCGTTTCCTCTCTTGGACCAATCAAGGAATGGAGCCTTGAAATCGAAAAGAATTCCATCGTCGTCAACTCGAAAATGGAAACGAATATCGCTGGCGTTTATGCTGCAGGCGACATCTGCACATACGAAGGCAAAGTCAAGCTGATCGCGACAGGATTTGGTGAAGCTCCAACAGCTGTCAACAACGCAAAATCCTACATGGATCCAAAAGCGAAGACACAGCCGCTTCACAGTTCATCAATGTTTAAGTAAGAAAAGCAGAGGCGGCTTAGTCAGTCCCTACAAGTTCTGGAGTGCCAAACGGATATAACTCTATTAATGCAAAAAAGCAAGGTCCAGGGACCTTGCTTTTTGTTTTCGATTAACATTCTTCAGGTGTACCTTCACGAGTTGCCGTTTTGAAACTAGAACCACAGCCGCATGATGCGATCGCGTTCGGGTTTTCGATGGTGAAGCCACCGCCCATCAAGGATTGCTTATAGCTGATGGTTGTGCCATTCAGCACGGGAGCGCTGTCCTTATCAACAAGGATTTTTATGCCGTGCTGTTCGAGCTCGGTGTCGCCTTCCTCCACTTCATGAGCAAAACCCATGCCGTAAGATAAGCCGCTGCAGCCGCCGCCTTTTACAGAAACGCGAAGATAAGCGTCTTCCGTTTCATTTTGCTTCATCATATCTTTAACCTGCAATGCAGCTTCTTCAGTAAGAATCACAATATTATTCACGATAAAACCTCCTTGTTCCCTTTCTTATTAGTATACTCACACAACTTCCAATCCTCAACCAATCAAGCCGAAAAAGAATATTATTCAATTTTTGCGACCGAATAGCCTATTAAATTGATATAATATACCCATAACACAAATAGGTAATTAGGCAGGTGACAAAATGACTCAAATAGAACCGCTCTATGATAAAAAATATCACTGTGAAATGTGCGAGCAATCTTTTACCACAAAAAAAGTGCGGTCCCGCTTTGTGAAAGTCCTGCGTTTTGATACTGATTTTGCCCCTATTTATGCCGATGGCTTTGAAAACCCTAATTTTTATTATGTGAATGTCTGCCCGAATTGCGGCTACTCGTTTACCGATGATTTCAAGACTTATTTTCCGCCGGGCGGTAAGAAGCTCATCCAGGATAAAATATGCAATCAATGGGCTCATCATAATTATGGAGATAAGCGAACTGTCCAGGAAGCGATGAACACTTTGAAGCTCGCAGCTTATAGCTCGACTCTAAAAAAAGAGAAGCATATCGTTTCAGCCGGGTTGTACATTAGACTTGCCTGGCTGTATCGATCAATAGAAAACCACGAACAGGAAATGCGTTTTTTAAAACTCGCCCTGAAGGAATATACTGAATCTTACAGCACTGGAGATTATAAAGGAACTCAAGTCTCAGAGCTGCGGCTGATGTATCTGATTGGCGATCTTGCAAGAAGGCTTGACCAAACGCAGGACGCAGTCCGCTTTTTCTCAAAAGTAATCGAGAAGCAGAGGCAATCGGTAGAACCGCAAATCATCCAGCTGGCTAAGGATCGCTGGCATGAAATGCGTGAAGAACAAACGATTGGAAAGTAAGATAGGTTCAAATGAGAGAAAAATGAATAGGGCTGGCGATGGGATTTTACCATGCCAGCCCTTTCTATATTAAAACATCGGATTCTCGTCCAAATATTGATAGATATTTTCTACTAGTTCTTCGGGAGTATCTCCCACTACCGGATCCCCATTTACTAGCGCAAACATGGATTGTGCACATTTGCCGCAGTAACCAAGGCAGCCGTATTCAATGACGTCAAGGTCAGGGTCACGCTCCAGCTCCGCCCTTGCTTTTTGAGAACCACTTGCTAAATTGCTGATGCAAAATTCAATGATTGGCTTAATCATTTTTTCACCTCTCTACTAATTTTTAATCGTAACCTTTTTCCAGGAAATCGTCAATTTTCCGGACTTACGTCATCCATAAAATTGTTGTTATTTTGTCACAATTTCGTTATACTTTTAATGGTGATTTATTGAGCATAAAAATATTGCGGAATAATTTCGAAAAATGTATCCGTTTACGGATTTTGTAGAACGAGCTGGAGAAACTTCATTAACTGTCATTCGATGAGTTAAAAAGGGGAAATTCACATGAAAAATCTCGTTATTCTTGGCGGCGGCTATGGCGGCATGCGCGTCCTTCATAAATTGCTGCCGAATGACCTGCCGGAAGATGTATCGATCACGCTGATTGACCGTGTTCCATACCACTGTTTAAAAACAGAATACTATGCCCTAGCTGCAGGCACGATTTCTGACCAGCATATCCGGGTTGCTTTTCCAGAGCATCCCCACCTTCAGTTGAAGTATGCTGAAGTCACTGCCATCAATCTCGAGGATCGCAAAGTGGAGCTGAAAGGTGATGAGTCCGTTCAGTTTGATGACCTTATTATCGGACTTGGCTGTGAAGATAAATATCACAATGTCCCAGGAGCTGATCAATTCACATACAGCATCCAATCCATTGAAAAATCACGTGCCACCTATCAGGCACTAAACAATTTGCCAGCAGGTTCAACCGTTTCAATCGTTGGTGCAGGGTTAAGTGGAGTTGAGCTTGCAAGTGAATTGGCTGAAAGCCGTAAAGATTTGAAAATAAAGCTTTTTGACCGCGGCAATCATATCCTGTCCGCATTTTCTGAACGCCTGAGCACATATGTGGAGAATTGGTTCGACAATCACAATGTTGAAATCATCAACAATGCGAATATCACGGAAGTTCAGAAAAATGTTCTCTATAACCACGATGAGCCGATTGTTTGTGACGCAATCGTTTGGACAGCCGGCATCCAGGCAAATCGACTTGTACGCGAGATGGACGTTGAGAAAGACAGCATGGGCCGCGCAGTGGTAACTCCACAGCACAATCTGCCAGGCTATGAAAAGGTTTATATTGTCGGAGATTGTGCTAGCCTTCCGCACGCACCAAGCGCACAGCTTGCAGAAGGCCAGGCAGAGCAAATCGTCCAGGTACTGCAAAAGCGCTGGAAAGGCGAAGAACCGCCTGAATCCTTCCCGCCGATCAAGCTGAAAGGCGTCATCGGTTCTCTTGGCAAAAAGCACGGCTTCGGCCTTGTCGCCGAACGCCCGATCACCGGCCGAGTTGCGCGACTGCTGAAGTCAGGGATTTTGTGGATGTATAAGTATCATAATGGGTGATGTGTTTTAAAACCGGGCGATGATGCCCGGTTTTTTTATGAGTGTGCAGACACAAAATTGGTAAAAAGTCGTACAAATTACCAATTCGCTATAAAAAAGAATTTTTCGCTATAAAATTTATTTTTTCGCTATAAAAAAATTTTTTTTCGCTATTAAAATGACAATTTCGCTATAAAAATCAGATTTTCGCTATAAAAAATTTTTACTGCTAATTATAAGTCGTCACCTTCATAGTTAGCCTTCTCAAAATAGAAAAAAGCACCCCAATTTGGAATGCTTTTGCATGATTTAAGCTGGAACGTACCCATATTTCTCTAATTCTGCGTAAATTGTTTTTAATTTAGGGTTTCCTTCACCGACAATCTTGCCTTCGAGCAGGACGACAGGGTAAAACATGTCTTCCTCAATCACTTTTTCGGCGAATTCCTTTTTAGCTTCCTCTGATGGAGGATTATGGATGTCGACGTAAACAATTTTGAACGGCTGTTCTGAATATTTGCGGCTGATTGCTGCTTCGAGCCATTCATACGTTTCTTTTGAGGATGGCAGGTTCACACAGCTTGGGCATAATACTTCTGCACCGTAAACGACAATTTCTACCTCTTTACGTTCCATTATCAATTACCCCCAGTTATTTTCTTTTATTTTACTATACGTTGAAAAGGATGCATAAGGAAAAAACTGTGTTCATTGGTTTTTCGGTTTTATTGGATAGATTTTTCCGGCCGATAAGATTATAATAAGTATTATGAAAGGAGTCGATTTGCATGACTGAACAGCAAATGTTTGAGCAAGTACAGGAAGTATTAGATAAATTGCGCCCATTCCTTCTTCGCGACGGTGGAGACTGTGAACTAGTTGATATTGAGGATGGCATTGTTAAACTTCGCCTGCTAGGTGCATGCGGTAGCTGCCCGAGCTCCACAATCACGCTTAAAGCTGGAATTGAACGCGCACTTTTAGAAGAAGTACCTGGTGTAGTTGAGGTTGAACAGGTATTCTAATTAACCAATAATAAAGCGGTTTTGCCTATTTAGGCAAAACCGCTTTTTTTTATGCATGGTCCACTTCTTCACCTACGTGATGACCTGCATCCTTCGTTATCAATCTGCAAACTGAAAACCTCCAACCCTACTAGGTGCTGCCTCAATTTTTCCGCTAAAGCGTCCCCTTCACCGGGTACAGCCAGGCAAATTATTGAAGGTCCCGCTCCGCTCAATGCAACTCCAAATGCTCCTGATTGAACGGCTTTTTCCTTCACATCTTCAAAAAATGGCACAAGTGCTTTCCTATAGGGCTGATGGAACAAATCAGCGCTCATCATTTTACCTGCAAGGGGCCAATTCTTTGTCATCAGGGCGGCAATCAGCTGATTAGCCACTGCACTTGCCTGGACACTACGCTGAAAATCGACCACTGTCGGGAGGACGTCTCGTGACGTTTCAGTCAGCAACTCCTCCTTAGGAACGACAAGTACTGGGTCAAACTGAATTTGGTCGAGAATGGTTAAATCGACCTCATCCCCAATTTGACTGCCAACAACGACGCCACCGAACAGGCTCGCCCCTGCATTATCAGGATGTCCTTCAAACCGTGAAGCGACAGCCAATTTTTCATACCTTGTCAATTGTAAGCCACAGAATTCATTTGCCAATTCGACTCCAGCGACGATCGCTGCCGCACTGGAACCAAGTCCTCTTGCAAGCGGAATCTCGCTTTTTACATAAACATGGAGCGAGGGCATTTCCTGCTTGTACATTTCAGCTGTTTTCATCGCAACCTGGCAAATGAAGTTTTTTTCATCATCTGGAAAACCTGTTAATGAATGAGATAAAGCTGTTACCTTCCATTTATCGCTTTGTTCAGCCTCGACTTCCGTGTAGAGGTTCAGGGCGACACCTATCGAGTCAAAACCCGGGCCAAGATTCGCTGAGCTGGCCGGAACTTTTACTGATAAAACGTTCCCTCTGGCTGTTCTTGCAGCTAATGGTTCCTCAACCCCCCTTCATTGCCGGACAACTCCCCTGATATAGTCGCTGACGATACTCTCGTCATTTGGAAGCAGCACTGGGGAAACCGAACGGATGTCCATTGCAGTTGAAGGATCTTTCAATCCATTTCCGGTCAGCACGGCAACTATTCTGGACCCTTGAGGTATTTCGCCGCGTTGTAGAAGTTTATAGATTCCCGCTAGCGATGCAGAGGACCCTGGTTCAGCGAAAATTCCCTCCGAGGCCGCCAGCTTGCTGTACGCTTGTAAAATTTCGTCATCTGTGACGAAATCGATTTTTCCTTCTGATTCGTCACGGGCTGCGACGGCGAGGTCCCAGCTCGCCGGATTGCCAATGCGAATCGCCGTCGCGATGGTTTCCGGCTGTTCGATCGGCTGTCCCTTGACAATTGCGGCAGCTCCTTCCGCCTCAAAGCCGAACATTCGCGGCAAGCCAGTACGCTTACTGGCATTGTATTCTTTGAATCCTTTCCAATAGGCGCTGATATTGCCGGCATTCCCCACCGGAATCGCAAGAATGTCAGGTGCGCCGCCAAGCTGGTCACAAATCTCAAATGCAGCGGTTTTTTGCCCCTCAAGTCGGTAAGGATTGACTGAATTGACGAGGGTAACCGGTTCTGTTTCACTGATCGACCTGACCATTTTTAATGCTTCATCAAAGTTTCCTTCAATCGAAACGATGCTTGCGCCATACATCACAGCCTGTGCAAGTTTGCCCATCGCAATTTTCCCTTCAGGGATGACGACGATGCATCTTAATCCTGCTCTTGCTGCATAGGCAGCCGCAGAGGCGGAAGTATTGCCTGTTGAGGCGCAGATCACAGTGTCACTGCCCGCCTCCTTCGCCTTGGCGACTGCCATGACCATCCCTCTGTCTTTAAAAGAGCCGGTAGGATTCACTCCTTCCACCTTTACATATAAATCGACTCCCCATTCCTCTGACAGCTGATTAAGCCTGATCAGCGGGGTATTTCCCTCATGTAGGGTAAGCAATGGTGTCTCGG
This sequence comes from Mesobacillus subterraneus, assembly GCF_020524355.2. Taxonomy (NCBI): domain Bacteria; kingdom Bacillati; phylum Bacillota; class Bacilli; order Caryophanales; family Bacillaceae; genus Mesobacillus; species Mesobacillus subterraneus. The sequence continues at coordinate 348,741 of NZ_CP129019.1, read as the reverse complement.
CATTGACAGGCAAGTATTGATGGTATTCACTTAACAATCCACACCATCTCATCATCCAACACTTCCTTCGACCCTGTAGGAACTCTTGACATCCTTCACAAACTTTAAGTCACGCAGCTCCATTAATACATTCTGGTAATCCTTCAGGGAAGCCTGATGCGTCACAACCACAATCTCTGCAAGCTCCTTTTCCTTTAAAGGCATCTGGAGGATTTTCTCAAAGCTGACGTTATGGCTTGCGAAAAGAGAGGTGATTTTCGAGAATACACCGACTTCGTCATGGACCTGGAGACGGAGGAAATGCTTTGAATTCACTTCTCCATCATCCTTAAGCTGTTTTTCATACTGCGGAGTGACAAAAGAACTGCCGTTTACTCCAAGGCGCATGTTCTTGACAACACCAACCAGGTCTGAGACTACAGCAGTAGCAGTTGGCAAGCTTCCAGCTCCAGGACCGTAAAACATTGTCTCCCCCACTGCTTCTCCATACACATATACCGCATTGTACTCATTATTCACAGAAGCAAGCGGGTGTGATGACGGCAGCAATGCTGGTTCAACACACACCTCGACTTTATCGCCTTCACGAACGGCGATACCGAGCAGCTTCATCGTATATCCTAGCTGCTTCCCATATTGCAGGTCTTCTTCAGTTACAGAAGTTATTCCTTTCGCTTTGACATCATCAAGATCAATTTTCATTGAAAACCCTAGTGATGCCATGATTGCCATTTTCCGAGCCGCATCTAGTCCATCTACATCAGATGCAGGGTTTGCCTCTGCGTAACCAAGCTGCTGTGCTTCTTTTAACACGCTATCGTATGCCAGTCCCTCCTGGCTCATTTTCGTTAAAATGTAGTTTGTTGTGCCATTCACAATCCCCATCATTTTTGTGATTCGGTCAGATGCAAGACCATCCACCAGACTGCGCAGAATTGGGATTCCACCTGCGACACTCGCCTCAAAAAAGAGATCGCAGCCATTTTCATTCGCAACGGTTAAAAGCTCGGAACCGTGGACAGCCATCAAATCCTTGTTTGCCGTCACAATATTCTTTTTGTTTTTTAATGCCTGAATTAAGTGTTCTCGGGTATCTTCAATCCCGCCCATAACCTCGATGACCACTTCAATCTCCGGGTCTTCCATAATATCAGCTGGATTCACCGTCAGGAGAGATGGGTCCACTTTAACCGATCTTTCTTTTTCAACATCCTGAACGAGGATTTTCTTCACTTTAATCGGGCACCCAACCTGGTGCATCAGTTTATCCTGGTGGTTTTCAATAATCTTGACTACACCTGACCCTACTGTTCCCAAACCTAGAAGTCCAACCGAGATTGCCTGCATTTTCTTTTCCCCTCTCTTCGTGTCTGCTTGAAATGAACATTTGTATTTGTATAGTAGACATTATAAATACCAAAAACAGCCTTTACAAGGGATATTTAGGAAGCATTTCCTGTGTAAACGCTTAATCATAGATGGCTCTAAGTGTAAAAAATTATAAAAATTTTGATTATACTAATTTTTTTCCATATAAAAAATCCTTCCCGATCATAAGGGAAGGATTTGCAGATTATTGAAGTACTTCTTTGTTGACGATTGTCTTTGGCGTGTCGCCTGTAAGGACGGCTTTCACATTTGTACAGCACAGCTTGATCATGATTGTCCGGGTTTCGGTGCTTGCGCTGCCAATGTGCGGAATTGCAGTTACGTTTGGCAGTTCCAACAGTGGATGATCGACGGAAATAGGCTCTTTTTCAAAGACGTCAAGACCTGCTGCAGCAATCTCACCATTTTTCAGCGCATCATATAAAGCCTGCTCGTCCACAACCGGTCCGCGGACTGCATTGATGAAAATCGCGCTTTTTTTCATTTTTGCAAAGACATCCGCCGTAAAAAGATTTCTTGTTTCCTGCGTTAACGGTGCTAATGACACTACAAAATCAGATGTCGCCACAAGATTCTCGAAAGTGCTGTAAGCAGCGCCCAGTTCTTTTTCAGCATCATGTTTCCGGGAGCGATTATGGTAGAGTATTTCCATACCGAAGCCTTTAGCCCTGCGAGCGACCGCTTCTCCGATCTTACCCATACCGACAATGCCGATTGTCTTTCCATACACATCATGCCCAGCAAGCAGGTACGGACTCCAGCCTTCCCACTTGCCAGCCTTTATATATTCCACTGCTTCAACAATACGTCTTGCGGATGCCATCAGCAAAGAAAACGTAAGGTCTGCGGTTGTCTCTGTCAGCACATCCGGCGTGTTTGTAATGATGATTCCACGCTTTGTTGCTGCTTCTAGATCAATATTGTCAAAGCCGACTGCCAGATTGGCCACGATTTTGAGGCGATCACCTGCTAATAATACTTCCTCATCCACTTTGTCAGAGAGCATTGTGATTAGCGCACTTGCTTTTTGCGCTTCTTTTAAAATAACTTCCCTTGGTGCAGGGATATCTTCATGATCCCACATTTTCACTTCAAAAAAACTCGGTGAGATCGATAATTGTTTCTTCAGGTAACTTCCTGGTGATATAAACATACGGTTTCATAGTCTAACTCCTTTTGAAAGCGTTTAATATAGTAGAATAATTTCATTCTACCATAAAGTCACACTTCCTTAAGGAGGAAAGACTCGACTACCTTAATAACCAATCGACTGCCGGAAGTTTTGCCGCTTTTACCGGCGCTTCGCTAAGCTGGTAAAAATGGCTCAAGAAGCGTTCATGATCACTGCTTTGATTCAAATACTTATGCAAGCGGTCTTCAAGCTGGCGCTTCGTCTGTTCTGACTGAGTGATATAGTAATTTTCAACAGTCTCATAATAGTGAAGCGGGAACAGCAACCTTGCATAAAGCAGCCTCCACGAAAACGGTGAGAGGACCGTCATTGATTGGTATTCTGCCAGGAAGTTCTTGATTTCCGGCTGGCTCGTCTGGATGTTGGCAAAATAACGATCCCTGATCCATTCAGCCAGGTCCCGGCTACCGTGATCGAATACCCATTCAAAAGGATTTTTAACAAAATACGTTCCTCTCCAAACATTGTTCGTGAAACGCTCATGGCAAACAGTGCCATGGTCTATATTTGTCGGCTTATCATCAATCTCCGTATCAGCAAGGTATTGAATGGCATTTTCAGATAGCCCCATATAATACGGAAAAGATTCCATGAACATCTTCTCAAAATCATTCTCCGGCTCAGTATACAGCTTTCCGCTCCATACCTTTTCCATCTGGTCAACCCGCTTTTCCCAGAGCTGTTTCCATTGACCCACCCTGCTCATGCTTTCAACCTTGAACGGAATTTGCCGGCCTCTTGCATGAAACTTGGCTAGCTTCCTGCCTGTTTTTATTTTTTCAGGCATAGGGGCTGCGCGGTTCATCAACACACAGTATTTTCTTCCTTCCCATTCGCAAATTTGTTTTCCTTCCTTATCCGCCATCAGCCTCGATACATTCCGGTCTCCAACTGTTTGCATATGGTCAGCAATCCTCGCCAGTTCGCTTATCTCTTGCTCTTTTACACCATTAGCGTCCATAATCAAATAAAGTCCTTCATTATGCTTATATCCATGATATCTTCCAAGAGATACTTCTGAATCTGCTGAAATCCCATATACTTCTTTTAACATCTTCTGAAACATATTAGCACCTCATTTCCAAGCACTCTTTTACAAATATATGTTTTGGTTTGTAAAACTTGAATGAACATTACAATGAATAAGCGGCTTCATTAGGGAAATGATTTAAAGGAATGAATTCTTTCACTAAAATGGATTAAGCAGAATATTTTAGGTTAAATAGGATAAAGAGTATGCTGATATAAAAGCGCAAGCGCCTTGGTCAGCCCCCGACAAGCGCTGGAGGGCCTGACAGTGCAGTCGTTCCTCGAACTCATTGGCAGGACCGAAATCGAAATGTATAGCCGACTGTCCAGAAACGCAGAAACTGGAGACTCCGACAAAGAAGCGGGTTTTGCTTCTGCCGCCGGAGTTGAAGTTTCGGAGTTTCTAGGAGGCGACACTAGACTAGCGTCTCGAGGATTTAGAGCCGTAGCTAGACAAACGTCTCGAGGGTCTAGGCGCTGGAGCTGGACAATTCCAGTCAAAAATAGAAAGGTGATGCAGATGTTAGAAAAAAAACGCGCCATCCATATGACAGAGGAAACTGCCCGGAAGTGGCTCCATGAACGTGGAGTGGAAATAGAAGATATTGCCGATCTCGTCTATTTCCTGCAGGAAAAGTACCATCCAAACCTGCAGATGGAGGATTGTATCGAAAACGTTGAACGAGTTCTATCCAAGCGTGAGGTTCAGAATGCGATACTAACTGGAATCCAGCTCGATATACTTGCTGAACAAAAGAAGCTTGGCGAACCACTTCAATCAATTATTGACACAGACGAAAGCTTATACGGCGTCGATGAAATCCTCGCATTTTCAATCGTGAATATATATGGTTCAATCGGTTTTACCAACTATGGTTTTATTGATAAAGCAAAACCAGGAATTCTTGAGAAGCTTAATGATAAGGAAGCGTCCGGTAAGTGTCACACTTTCCTTGATGATATCGTCGGAGCGGTGGCTGCTGCAGCATCAAGCCGCCTGGCACATAGAGCCGCAAATATAGAGGACTAAAAGAAAAGCGGAGGCGACTGCCCACTCCGACAAGCGCTGGAGGGCCTGACAGTGAAGTCGTTCTTTGACTTCATTGGCAGGACCGAAAACGAAAAGTATAGCCGACTGGCCATAAACGCAGAAACTGTAAACTCCGCCGGCAGAAGCGCTTGTTGCTTCTGCCGGCGGAGTTGAAGTTTCGAAGTTTCTAGGAGGTCACACTAGAACTAGCGACTCGAGGAGTTAGGAGCCGCAGCTGGACAATTCGAAAAGCGGAGGCGACTTGGTCAGCCAGGGCAAGAGCAAGAATAGAAAAAAGGGACTTGATGCCAGCTACGGCTCAGAGTCCCTTTTGTTGCTTTCGTAATTCTTAAACTTCCCAATCATCCAGCGAATCCACTGTATACGTTGGCATTTCTTCATACCCTTTCAGCAGTTCCCTGGTTGTTACACCTGTGTGGACAAGAAGTGTGTCCATCCCTGCTCTCATGCCTGCAAGGATGTCGGTATCGTAGTAATCTCCGACCATAAGGGTTTCCTCTTTGTCTGTCCCAAGGACCTTTAATGCCTGTTCCATAATCACAGATTCCGGCTTCCCGATAAAGATCGGATCAGTTTGAGTCGATACAGCGATTACGGAAGTCAACGAACCATTCCCCGGCAGCAATCCCCGTTCAGTCGGGATGGCGATATCCCCGTTTGTCGAAATGAAGGTTGCACCGTTCCTGACCGCAAGGCATCCGACAGCCAGCTTTTCATATGTAATGCCGCGATCGATTCCTGAAACGACGAAATCAGCGTCTTCCCCGGCAAATTTCATTCCTTTTTCCTGAATCGCTGTCTGAATTCCCTCTTCGCCGATCACATAGACGGTCGCATCCTGCTTTTGCTCATAAATGTAGTTTGCTGTTGCCTGGCTTGTTGTAAAAACCTGCTCCTCAGTCGATGGAATATCAAAGCTTCGGAGCTTTTCCGCTACCTGTGCAGGGGTGCGTGATGAATTATTCGTAACAAATAAATAGGGGATTTCAGCTTCAATCAGCCTTTTTATGAAATCAGAAGCTGCTTCAATCCGTTCTGATCCCCGGTACATCGTCCCATCCAAGTCAATCAAGTACCCTTTATATTTTTTCATAATGATCACTCCTAACTATATCGTTCCCATGTCATTCAAAAACGAATACTCCCATTTTATATAAGCTAAGCACTTAGTGCAAATAGGAAAAGCGCAAGCGCCTTGGTCAGCCCCGACAAGCGCTAGAGGGCCTGACAGTGAAGTCAATGCCTCCGCCACTTCGAAAAACTTATTCGCAGTATTTAACAATAAAAGAAAAGAGACCGCAGTTAGACGGTCTCCTAGTCATGGTTTACTTTTTAAAAGCGGAAACTGGTCCTAATTCATTCGTTAAGTACTCTCTCACTTTTACCGAAAAAAGCTTAAGATGCGGAAGCTCGGACTTGAAGGTTTCAATCAGGCCAGCATGGTCTACGGCAGTATACTGCTGCACAAGCATCTTTCTGAACAGGACGATTTTTTTCAATCCTTTGCTCATATCCTGCGTAACAACTTTTTCATCATCCAGAATATCAATGATGTCTTCATAACTTCCTGGGTCACGCATGATGAAGCCATCAATCATCGCGTTGCCCACATCAAGTACGGCTTCTACCATTGTATGCGCCGCACGCTCGAGGGCTGATTTTTCCATTGGCGATTCCCATGGTCCATTGCTTTCAAAAAAGTCGATTTGTCTGTCTAAAAACTGCAGTGTTTCTTCGATTTGATCCCTGTCAACAAAGTACATTCCTTATCACCTCATAAAGATGCTAGACGGTTTTCAGTAATCCAGGACGGGCATAAAAATATCCTTGTGCCAGTTCCACCTTGTTCCGTGAAAGAACAGATGCTTCATGCTCATTTTCGATTCCTTCCGCAATGACCGTGGACCCTGCTTCTCTCGCAACCAGCAGCAATCCTTTCAGCATGGACTCCTTCACAGAGTTCTTATCAATATTTTCGATAACGGAACGATCGATCTTGATGACATCCGGCATGATTTCACTGATCGTATTCAAGCTGGCATAACCTGCTCCAGTATCATCAACCGCTATTTTGATACCCATTCCTCTTAACACCTTTATATTATAGATAAAATTCTCGATTCCCTCAATCGAGTCCCTCTCCGTAATTTCTAAAGTGATCTGATTGGGCTGGATAGTTTCATATGATTGCATCATGTTTTTCAGGTCCCGGACGAATCGGGAATTCCCGAGCGTAATCGGTGTGAAATTGATAAATATGTCATCCAGGCAGCCAGTTGAAGTGATTTGGTCAAGCGTTTTTCTCAGCACAATCATTTCCAGGTCATAGAGCGTATTCGTCTGCCGTGCAACTGAGAAAAGCTGCAAAGGACTCTCAAGTGCCGTTCCCTCTGGTCCTCGTGTCAGCATCTCCCAAGCGCGAATTTCCTTTGTTGCGACATCTATGATAGGCTGCGCTAAAAGCTTGATATTTTGCTGTGCGATTATTCTTTTCATTTCATAAACCATTTCGTTGAATTGAGTTTGAATCCGTTTTTCCGCCATCGCAAACGCTTGCTGATGTGCCTTTAAGACCGCTCCTTGAATTGAATCCACCGATCTATCGATAAATATAAACCCGGTATCAAAGATAGGCTGGACAGTAGGATACTCTTGAAAAATCCTGCTTTCCGCTTCCCTGAGGATTTTTTTCATTTTCGCATCAATTTCAGAGATACAGTACCTGTTATGGTCAATCCGCATAAACAAACTCAGGCTGTCGCTATAGTAATCATGCAGGACAATCATGTCCTCCTTGTCGATTTCTTTTTCAATAACGCTTTTGAAATGCCGTTTCAAAGCCTTATGAAACTTCCAGCTCTCCTCACCAAGCTGCGAAGCAAGTTCCTGGTAGTTCTTGATCGTGTATGCAATAACAGCAACTTCAAAGCCACTATTAAAAGCTTTCTTTACCCCTGAAACGACAGGGTTCCGCAAAATGAACTGTGGAGGGTAATAACATATCGTTGAATGCGGCAACATTATTTTTCCCCAACCAAGCAGGTTGTCTAATATGCTAGTAACACGGCGGGCCATAGGTTTCAATCCTCTCAGAAGATGACTAGAACTTTTTATTAATTGTACCATATTTAGCTAAAATAGACCTTTTTTCCTAGATAGTTATTTCAAAAGATTTTTACTTCTTAATTTATAGTGATAATGTGGATAAGGGTTGCATTGATGTGGGGTGTATATGGATTTTGACACCTTTTCCTGCTTCGTTTTTAAACCTGTCACGATTTCGAGGTTTTCTTGACAGCTTTCTCACTTCACCTTTAAACCTGTCACGATTCCAAGGTTTTCTTGACAGCTTTTCCTGGTTTCCCTTTAAACCTGTCACGATTCCGGGTTTTTCTTGACAGCTTTTCCTGGTTTCCCTTCAAACCTGTCACGATTCCGAGGTTTTCTTTGACAGCTTTCTCACTCCACCTTTAAACCTGTCACGATTCCAAGGTTTTCTTGACAGCTTTTCCTGGTTTCCCTTTAAACCTGTCACGATTCCGGGTTTTTCTTGACAGCTTTTCCTGGTTTCCCTTTAAACCTGTCACGATTCCGGGTTTTTCTTGACAGCTTTTCCTGGTTTCCCTTCAAACCTGTCACGATTCCGAGGTTTTCTTGACAGCTTTCTCACTTCACCTTTAAACCTGTCACGATTCCAAGGTTTTCTTGACAGCTTTTCCTGGTTTCCCTTTAAACCTGTCACGATTCCGGGTTTTTCTTGACAGCTTTTCCTGGTTTCCCTTTAAACCTGTCACGATTTCGCGGTTTTCTTGACAGCTTTTCCTGGTTTCCCTTCAAACCTGTCACGATTCCGGGTTTTTCTTGACAGCTTTCTCACTTCACCCTCAAACCTGTCACGATTCCGGATTTTTCTTGACAGCTTTTCCTCTTTCCCCAGGAAAAATGTCCGAACTTAATGCTTCTTCTGACAGCTTTTCCCCTTCTCCCGTAAAAAACTGCCTGAATTCGGCATTCCTTTTCAATTAAGTCTTACCACGCCTTTTTCAAAGCACAAAAAATCCCTTGAAAAATTCAGAAATCATTATTTTTCTGGTAAGATTGATGTTGAGTGAGAATGCTGTCGAAAATGGAGGAGAGACATTTGGAACGCGAATTGGCACTTGAGATTGTCAGAGTGACGGAAGCTGCTGCACTGGCTTCTGCTCAATGGATGGGCCGCGGCAAGAAAAATGAAGCCGATGATGCAGCCACAAATGCAATGCGTAAGATGTTCGATTCTGTGAATATGGATGGAATCGTCGTCATTGGTGAAGGGGAACTGGATGAGGCTCCGATGCTTTACATCGGAGAAAGGCTGGGCACGAGGATGGGGCCGAAAGTGGATATTGCGGTGGACCCGCTGGAAGGGACGAATATCGTCGCCAAGGGGCATAATAATGCAATGGCCGTGATTGCGGTCGCTGATAAAGGCACGCTTCTGCATGCACCTGATATGTACATGCAGAAAATTGCTGTCGGTAAAAGCGCCGCTGGCAAAATCAGTCTTGATGATCCAATTGAAAAGACGATTGAAATCGTCGCAGAAGCCAACAACAAACGAATCCAGGATTTAACTGTCATCATTCAGGAGCGTGACCGCCATGATGATCTCATTGAACGTGTTAGGCAAAAAGGAGCGAGAGTGAAGCTTTTTGGCGATGGCGACGTGGGTGCATCGATTGCAACTGCCCTGCCGCATACAGGTGTCGATTTATTCGTAGGGACAGGCGGTGCGCCTGAGGGAGTCATTTCGGCCGCAGCCCTTAAAGCTCTTGGCGGTGATATGCAGGCAAGGCTTGTACCGCAAACACCGGAGGAAGAAGAACGTTGCATTGCTATGGGCTTGAAGGATCCAAGACAATTACTGATGCTACATGACCTGGTTTCCGGAGACGATGCGATTTTTGCTGCAACTGGCGTTTCAAGCGGTGAACTGCTCGATGGTGTGCGCTTCCTCGGCGGTGATCTTGTTGAAACACACTCCATTGTTATGCGGTCTAAAACCAAAACGGTCCGTTACATCACAGCACACCATCATCTGGAGCACAAGCCGCACTTATTGATGGTTTAGCAGAAATTACATATTTAGGAGAGGATCATTTTGACTGAACAATTTTTTCTATACGATGATACTGAACAAACAAAAACGCGTTATGTAAGCTTTGTAGGTGAAAACCAGCGCTTTGACCTTGCCATCATGCAGACCGGACGATACTACGGAAAAAGCATCGTGATGGATATCCAGGGAAGCCGATTTGCCATCCTTAGCCAGGATGACCTTGACGAAGAAGGTTATCTCGAATTCGCCTATAATCTTTCTGAAGAAGAGGCAGAGGAACTTCGCTCTTTCTTGCAGCCAATTCTTTAATCTGGAACGAACTTTTTGTTTGATTTGTCTTATCAAAGAAATACTAAGAGGACAACAAGCAAAAGAAGGTGAGTTCATGAGCGAGGAAGATCGAAAAAAGTACTCCGATTTTTCGAATGTAGAAAAGCAACGCAACTATGTTACGGCTGAGGACTATCCAGAGGGTCCCTATGGGTCTCCGTTCCGCAAAGATGAACCTGTAGAAGGCAAAAGCACGCCATGGCGCGAGGGACAGCGGTCTTACAGCAACTTCAATTACGAATTTAAGTCTCTTCATCAAGGAACACCTCGTAAAGAAGCAGGTGCCCACCCAACCCATGATGACCCAAATGAGAGTGAACAGGCGCCATATAGCGATGTATGAATGTGAAAATGCTCCAATCTTGATGATTGGAGCATTTCGACATTCCTTCTTATTTATCTACGTTTTGTTTCGCGACCTTCTTGGCTACAAAATAAGCACAGCCAAAATTGCAATACTCATATAAGTACTCACTTACGGTACTGATTTTCGTATCGAAAGTTGACTTCTGATTTTGATCATCGAAAAAGCCTCTTAACCGAAGCTGTCCATATCCCCAGTCGCCAACAATATAGTCATATTTCGTTAAAATTTCGCTGTATCTGGCGCGAAAGGCTTCTTCATTAAAGCCCTCCCTGCTTTCGTCCACTATTTCGTAACATAAATTATTAATGCAAATCATCGGTAGGTCCACCTCTTTTTCCGTAACGATCTGGATTGTTCTCTGTCCAATGGCAAGGATGGAACCTTGCACTTTTCTTAATTATAACTTATTCCCCATCAATTACTAAGCAAAAAAAATAATTTCAGAGCCATTCTAATGATTAGGGGGGTGTTTTAATTGAAAAAAGCAATAATGGCTCTCGGCATTTGCGGAACTGTAGCTATGACGGGATGTGGGGCCGATGATGATCAGGCTTCACCAAATGGACGTGATGGAGGGGCTGGAATTTACCAGCAGAGCGGCAACACATTAAATGTAAATGATGACCGTCCAGATTTATACAACGAAAATGGACGCAAAGGAATGAAAGACAGAAGCGAGGACTTCGGATATGTGCGCCATCAAAAAACAGGAGTGATGGGCGCCGATGATATGAACAATGCATACACAGCAATCGACCGCGAACAAATTGCAGATATGATCAGCAGATTTAGTTTAATGGCACAGAATGTAGATGATGTGTCGACACTTGTTACCGACGAGGAAGTGCTGATTGTATACGAAACAGACTCTGAGAATCGCGATCAGACTGCGGACCAGGTGAAACGTATGGCGATGTCAGTAGTTCCTCGCTGGTTCCATGTTTACGTGTCAGACGACACGACGCTTCGGAATGAGGTCGAGAACTTTGCCTCACTCGATACAGATAGCCGCGATGTCGACGATTTGGTCGATGGCGTCGTAAAACAAATGCTTAAATCTCCTCAAGGCCGTGACATGACTACTGGTGAAAATGCCAATGGTGAAGCAGAGGGCGAACTGAACGAAGAAACGGACAAAGACGATATCTCAAGACAGATGCAACAAGGAAAATAATGAAAAGAGTTCAGCATATGGTGTATGCTGAACTCTTTTTTTTAAAAGAAAATGTTCTGTAGTGTCTATGGGCTTTACGCTTGCTGAGCTTCCTGCTCTGCAAGCTGCTGTCTATGTTTAGCGGCTGAATTAACCTGCTCATCCGCATGATAGGATGAACGAACAAGTGGGCCTGCTTCACAATGGCTGAAGCCTTTTTCAATCGCAATTTCCCTCAGCTCGGCAAACTCGTCTGGGTGATAGTACTTTTGGACCTCAAGATGCTTCTTGGAAGGCTGCAGGTATTGACCAAGGGTAAGGATGTCCACATTATTGGCACGCAAATCGTCCATAGCTTCAATTAATTCTTCTTTCGTCTCGCCTAATCCAACCATTATACTGGATTTCGTCGGGATATCCGGCTGCATTTCTTTTGCACGGCGAAGGAACTCAAGTGAACGCTCGTAAGTTGCTCGAGCACGGATTCTTGGCGTCAAGCGCTTAACAGTTTCAATATTGTGGTTCAGGATATCTGGACGGGCATCCATGAGAGTTTTCAGGTTTTCCTCCACTCCGCCCATATCTGAAGGCAGTACTTCAATTGAAGTAAATGGATTTTTCTTACGAATTGCTCTTACTGTCTCGGCAAAAACAGCTGCTCCCCCCATCCTTCAGGTCATCACGTGCAACGGCAGTTACGACGACATGCTTTAGGTTCATAAGAGTAACGGAATCCGCCACTCTTTCTGGCTCCTGCCAGTCAAGCTCAGTCGGAAGGCCAGTTTTTACAGCACAAAAACGGCATGCACGTGTACATACATCCCCAAGGATCATGAAGGTTGCAGTTCTTCTTACTGCCCAGCACTCGTGGATGTTCGGGCATTTTGCCTCTTCACATACAGTATGTAGATTTTTCTCGCGCATCATCTTTTTTAAGCCTGTATAGTTTTCATTCGTGTTTAACTTTATTTTCAGCCAATCAGGCTTTCTCTGTACCTCTTTTTTGCTCATTATTTTCACTCCATTCCTGCTGCATTACATCAAGAACACCATGTAAAAATCTAAACCGGTATACAGCTTCTGATGTCACTTTAACACAATGAAAAACTATCGACAAGTACGGTAAACTTGCGATTACCATTATTTAATATTTATGAAAAATCCCCATCATCGCAAACTATAACAAGAAAAGCGGAAGCGCTTTGTTCAGTTCTGCCAGCGCTGGAAGACCTTGACAGTGAAGTCTTTCTTTGCCTTTATTGACAGGACCGAAAACGAAAAGCGGAGGCGACTGTCAACTCCGACTAGCGCTGGAAGACCTTTACAACGAAGTCGTTCTTTGACTTCATTGGCAGGACCGCAGCGTCTCGACGGGCTTTTTCAAGAATAAAGCGCTGATGCTGGAAATTAAAGGACCTATATCTCGAAGGGAGGAATACGGTGAAATTCCTTAAAACAGTTCTCGTTCTTTTTTTACTATCACCTTGCTTGTTCGTCAATAATGCAGCTGCAGCTGAGCAGGGGCAAGAAGATGTATATAAAAAAAGGATGGAACTCTATAACAAAGTAGAAGCTGTCACCCAGATTCCCTGGTACTATATTGCTGCGGTAGACCAATATGAGCGGAATGTCCGCCAGGCAAGGAAGGATTTGCCTAAGGCTGAAGGTGTTGCCGGGGTTTATTTTAAGCCTGAAGAGTGGGCAGGGCTTCTGAATCCTAATCCGGAGGATGACAATCCCGTTTCCATTCAATTTTTCAATGGAATTGGATTCGATGGGAATGGTGATGGCAAAGCCAGTTTAAAGGATGATGAAGATGTACTCCAGGCTTTTGCACAATACTTACTTTCTTATGGGACCGATCATGAAAACTTAAAAATTGGACTGTGGAATTACTATAAGCGCGACAAAACAGTTGGGATCATCATTGGCAAAGCGATGATTTACAAGCATTTCGGCAGGTTAAATCTCGATACACATGTATTTCCTATGCCACTCAGGAGCAACCACAGCTATAACAATACCTGGGGCGATGCCCGGGGCTGGGGCGGCAGACGAATTCATGAAGGTACCGATATATTTGCTGGCTATGGGGTGCCTGTACGCGCGACAGGATACGGAATCGTTGAGATGAAAGGCTGGAACAAATACGGCGGATGGCGGGTCGGCATTCGCGATATAAATAACACTTACCATTATTTTGCTCACTTAAGCGGCTTCGCAAAAGACCTTAAGGTAGGGCAAATAGTTGAGCCTGGAACCATAATCGGAGGTGTTGGCAGCTCCGGGTATGGACCTCCAGGAACAAGCGGCAAATTCCCTCCCCACCTGCATTACGGTATGTATAAGGACAATGGGTATACCGAATGGTCATTTGATCCCTATCCACATCTGAAAATGTGGGCTAGACAGGAAAGAGCAAGACTGAAAAAATAAATATGAAAAGCGCAAGCGCCTTGTTCAGCCCCGACAAGCGCTGGATGGCCTGACAGTGACGTCGTTCTTTGACTTCATCGGCAGGACGAAGCGACTCGAGGAGTTAGGAGCCGCAGCTATAGACATGCGTCTCGAGGGGCTAGGCGCTGAAGCTAGACAATTCTCGAAGCGGAAAATTTATACTTTCTGGTAAACAAAAAGGCCAACCATTCCGGTTGGCCTTTCCATTTTATGAACGGGCTTTCCTTACTGCGTGAATGACACTCGCAGCAAGTCCTCCCCAGATAATTACCACACCTGCAACCATCATTACTAATGCACTTAAATCCATTATTTTGAAACCCCCTTGTCTTGTGGAATTTCGTATAGCGATTTATCCCATTTCTTCACATTGGCAAAAACAAATCCGGCAACGATCGCACCGATCGCCACAAGCCAGCCAGAGTAAAGATTAAACATCACTGGGTAGCCGCCGTAGCTTGTTTTAATATCTGTCAGGATGTTCATGACCATCATGATACCCAAAACGATTGGAGTGATATATTTCAAAGAAATGACCCACCAGCTTCCAAGGCGGATATCAGAGATTTCATCAGCGTGGCTGCGGAGGCTGTTCAGCTCCTTCGCTACCCAAACGATAAAGACAACTTCGACAAGCCCTGCAAGAGCAACACCATAGTTATTGATGAACGCATCCGCTGAGTCGAGGAAGTTCAAACCGCCCTGAGTTGCAAACAGAATCGAAATCAAAGCAGATAGACCGCCGCCTATTGCTACAGCTTTTGTACGGGAAACATTGAATTTATCCTGCACACCTGCAACATAAGTCTCAACGATTGAAATCAATGAAGATAGTCCGGCAAGTGTCAAGCTGACGAAGAATAGTACTCCGAAAGCTGCGCTGAATGCTGGCAATTCATTAATGATTTGCGGGAATACCGCGAATGCAAGGATTACACCTTTGCTTACTACCTGGTCGATTGGTTGACCCGATTGCATTGCCATGAAGCCCAATGCCGCGAATACCCCGATACCAGCCAGCAACTCAAAAGAAGAGTTAGCAAATGCTGTAATGAATGCGTTGTTTGTAATATCAGATTTCTTAGGAAGATAACTTGAATAAGTGATCATGATGGCAAAAGCAATGGATAAACTGAAGAAAATCTGTCCATAAGCCGCAACCCATACTTTACCATTAAAGATCTGGCTCCAGTCTGGCTTGAAGAATGCATTGATACCATCAACAGCTCCATCAAGAGTCAATGCGCGAACAACGATTACCAAGAATAAAATAACAAGTGCAGGAATAAAAATTTTGTTCGCAACTTCGATACCTTTCTTAACTCCCTTGAACAAAATACCAAGAGTAATGACCCAAACAATGACTAATGGAAGGAATACACCAGGTACGATACTTCCAACCTGACCAGCGTCGACTACTTTTAGATAATCACCCACAAGGAATGTCAGCGGGTCGTCTCCCCATTGCTTGCTTAGCGAGAAATAAGCGTAGGACATTGCCCATGCGATGATAACTGCATAATAAGTCGAAATGACAAAGGATACAGCAAGCTGCCACCAGCCAATCCATTCAGCTCCTTTACGGATTCTAAAGTAACTTAATGGTGCAGAACCGCGATATTTGTGACCGATTGTGAATTCCAAAATCAAAATTGGAATACCTGCTGTCAAGAGTGCGAATAGGTATGGGAAGAAGAATGCTCCCCCTCCATTCTCATATGCTACTCCCGGGAAGCGCCAAATATTTCCCAACCCGACTGCCGATCCTACTGCGGCAAGAATGAATCCTGCCCTCGTTCCCCACTGTGGACGATTTTCCATTATTAATCCCCCTCGCTTTCTAATTATCTGGAAAATGTTGATAATTAGAAAGTTTTATATTTTCAGATTATTTAGTCTAGGAATAGTATAGCTAGTTTTTAATTGCTTGTCAAAATATTATTTAGTTCATAATAAAATTTTTCTAAAAAAATTTTCCCAACTATACCAATACTCCCTATTAATTAGGATTCTATTCCTACTTTTTGAAAAATATGAAAAAAGCTGTCTGAAAGTCAGACAGCCTTAACATTATTCTGCAAGATTTTCTTTTAACACTTCTTCCTGTGTTGTCTTGCTTCCAAAAATGAAAGCAAAAGCAACGAGCAGGATTGCCACAA
Source organism: Mesobacillus subterraneus (assembly GCF_020524355.2). NCBI lineage: Bacteria > Bacillati > Bacillota > Bacilli > Caryophanales > Bacillaceae > Mesobacillus > Mesobacillus subterraneus. Next base: position 332,516 of record NZ_CP129019.1, on the reverse strand, counting down.
CCGCAAGTGCTCCTAAAGTGCTGCCAGTGAATCCAATGACCAGGAATCCTGCAGATGCAATCGCAGCGGAAATCAATGCGTAAGGCAGCTGGGTCATGACATGGTCTAAGTGGTGCGCGCCAGCTCCTGTTGATGAAAGAATCGTCGTATCGGATATTGGTGAGCAGTGGTCACCAAAAACCGCGCCCGCCAATACAGCTGCTAATGCTGGCAGCATGAGCGTGATATCAGCTGCAGCAGCGATATCGCCGGCAATTGGAAGCAGGATGCCGAATGATCCCCATGAAGTCCCTGTTGAGAAAGCCATGATTCCAGCTACAAGGAATAGCAGGAACGGCAGGAATGAGGTATTAATATTAGAGCTTTCAACAATACCAGCTAGATACTTGCCTGTTTCAAGTCTTCCAATCAAATCAACAATGACCCATGCGAAGACCAGGATATAAATAGCCGGGAGCATTGACTTAATGCCCTCAACAATCCCTTTGCTAAAAACATTAGCATTAACGCCTTTTAAAACTACTGCCTGCCTTACAAACAGAATCAGCGCAACAGCTAGGCCGAGCAATCCGCCAGTAACAAGAGACTTCGTTACATCTGTGTTTTCGAAGATCGCTAGGATGGTAACATTGCCTTCCACAGCGCTTGCTCCAGTCCAAAGCATCATACCTACAGTTCCAGCGACAAGGGCTACAATCGGCCATACAAGGTCTCCAACTGTTCCTTTTGTGCTTGTAGGAAGGTCATCCTTCAGTTCTCCCGGTACAGGCTTGTCCTGCGAAACGACAATTCCTTCAGTGATCGCACGTTCTTCATGCTTTTTCATAGGTCCAATTTCGATATTTCGAAGAGCAACGATAAAGACCATGGCTAACGCTGCCAGTGCGTAAAAGTTCATAGGCGCCATTTGCATGAAAGCTGAAAAAGCCGTATATTCGCTAACTCCATGAGCAGCAAGAATGGTACCAATCAAAGCAATAATGTATGCACCCCAGCTCGAAATCGGCGAGATGACACAGACTGGTGCAGAAGTAGAGTCAATCAAATAAGCAAGCTTAGCACGCGAAACCTTTTGTCGGTCTGTAATCGGACGTGTTATTTGGCCGACTGCCAAAGCATTGAAATAATCATCAATAAAAATAATAATCCCTAAAAATGCGCCGACTAACTGTGCGCCTACTCTGGTTTTAACACGCTTCATCGCCCATTCACCAAACGCGCGGCTTCCGCCTGAGATGGAAATGAATGCAGTGATGGTTCCCAATAATAATAAGAAAAGGATGATGTACAAGCTATATGTGTTCAGTTCTCCATCTGCGACAACGATTGCTTTTGCCGCATCCCACACGATAGCAAATGTTTCTGCGATATTAAATTCAGCTAGCAAAAAAGCCGCTGCGATGATGCCCGTCCCCAGCGATAGCAGCACTCGCCTTGTGATCACTACCATTAAGATTGCCACTAATGGCGGCAGCAATGAAAAAATTGTGTTTTCCATTCTTTCTTTCTCCTCCTTGTTTTTGACAGGGGGAAACTTTTACATGAACAGAGTTTAGTTGCTTCCTTTTAAAAAAATACAAAAAAGGGCAACGATAGAGAACATTCTATCGCTGCCCTTAATAAGCAACTAGTGTCTCCATCACGATCTGTAGCTCCCCATTATGGATATACCTCCATAATGACAGTGATACTCTTGTTCAAAGTATCCCCAGCAATAAAAAATGTGACTCACTTCCTATTGCTTCGGCAAAATTCCCTTTGAGCTGTGATCAACGTTGTCATCCTCACACAGCCTACTATTGAATCCTGCGCCTCTACCCCATCGGAATGATGTGGTTTATTATTCAATTGATTTTATAATATAACAATATCGCTAACTTGACAACTGTTTTTATTCGCCGGGAAGCTGGATAGCTGGTGTTGTAGATCCTCCGCCATTGTAAAATTGAGGTACTTTTCCTGGGTAGTAGAAGCTGCCAATTGGAATGTCTTCTTGAACCGTAGCTACTTCAGTCGAAAAAGGAATAATAATTTGCACATTGACCTTCACCCTAACCGAAACATTGATCAGTGTATTGTTAATGCCGTGCTCCTCTGTTTCCCAGACTACATCAGCAGTCACATCACCAATCGCGTTGAACTTGACCGGAACCCTCGGACCCATATTACCTAGAAGTGCATTATTGGTGGCCTGCCCTAATGGAACATAATAAATGATGCCTGCTTCCCTGTCTTCCTCATCGGTGACAAGCTCGACATCTGATAGCAACTCAAGCGAGGTGAGATTCCCTCTTTCAGCTTCTTTTAAATTCATCTGTACAATGTTAGTCGTTTCTGCTTTTACCCTGTTGATGATTTCAGTATTAAATTTCACTACAGTGGTCGTTCCGTTATCTACTGGCACAAACTCAATTACTTTATCAATATCCATGCCATTGGCAATCTTCTTATTGATTGCTTTATTGATTACAAGCGTAGCAATTTTTCTTGTTTGAGATCTTGCATAATCCATTAATGTGGGCTCGAGCCCTTTATCTATGATCCACAGCCCTGCTGCTGTTGAAAAGGAAAAAAAGACGAATGTCAGCAGGAATACATACCTGAAAGGCAAGGGCCCTTTCCGAGGCAGCCGCCGGCCGAATTTTGGCAAAATAAATCCCCCCTCTAAAGCTATATGTATGCTTCAAAGGGGGGAACTAGCCTAAAAAGTATTGAAAGATGTGCCTGCACACCTGAAAAAATTAATAATTAGCGGCATACTCATACTTAATAATCGTATCACAGCTGACGATCATCAAGCTTAGGTTCGACTGCAAATCAAGCTGGTATGGTTCTACTTTTCGTCCGTTTTCCTCCAGTATACGAACAACAGGGCGCTCACTCAACCGAGGATTCTGCTCAGCCACTACTCCCTTTCGCCCATCGCTTAACATGACGGTAAGGTCGGCTGGATATATTGCTACCGATCTTCGGAAGGCATCGACTACCTTCGGATCAAACAGACTGCCAGAACCCGAATAGAGGATTTCAAGCCCTTCATGCGGAAGCATCGCTGGACGATATACTCGATTAGAAGTAACCGCATCAAAAACATCAGCCACACCAAGTATCTTTCCAAATAAGTGAATCTCGTTCTCTTTCAATCCACGCGGATAGCCTGCACCATTCAAACGTTCGTGATGCTGATAGGCACAATGAGCCACGATCAGCGGGACGGTCGGGATATTCCTGAGCATCTGAAAGCCATCCTCAGCATGGGCTTTTATGACTTGGAACTCTTCCGCAGTCAGCTTGCCTGGTTTTGCTAAAATTTCTTCTGGAACCATCATTTTTCCAACATCATGTAAAATCGCACCAAGTCCCAGCTGCTCAAGCTCTTTTGGGGTCAGCTTCATTTCGATTCCAATCGCCAAGGCATATAAAGTAACATTCAATGAATGAGAAAAAATATAGTGGTCATGCAGAAACACATCGGACAGCAAATTCAACAGCTCTTTGCTTCTTTGAAGCTCATCAAGTAAAGCACTGATCAGCTTCTTAAATTCCCTCGCTGATTTTTCCAGTACAAAGGTTTGTGAAACCTTCGTATCCAGCTGAACTTGCTTGAATGTATCCCCAATCGTCATAATCGCATTAACGCGCAATTCATCAGAAATGGAATTTCTCACAATGATATCGTCTGTATCAGGGTCTTTGATATAAATATAGTCAATACCAAACTCTACAAGTCGGCTAAGAATTTTGCCTTCGAGCCTTGCACCTACGTTTAAAAGAACCTGGCCCTTATCATTATAGATGACTTTACCAAGTAAAGCCCCTTCCTCTACCGAAGTGGTGGCTACGAGTCTCATGTCAATTCCCACTTTATCTGTTAGTTGGTGGCGGCTCATTTCGGCGATAATTTCGCAATAAGCCAAAAAACAAGAAAATTTTACATAAAACGACAATATTTTCTTATATTTTATCACAATAATTATATGAGTGGTGATACCTTTTGTATTTTTGTGTTGGGAAAAAAGTATATCAACTATTATATCGGATAGTTCCATTGCTTCTTAACAATTGCCACAATATCATCACGCAAAAAGACAGCCCCCCAGGCTGTCTTTTTAATTCATGAGCAGCAATGCTTCTTTGCCGATCATACCTTTTATTGCTCCTAGGTTCTCCGCTTCATACGTGACGGACTCAAGCGGGGACTCAAGCAATTCCTCGATAGTTTTTACGCCAACCGCCCTGCCGGCAATGACCTTCCTGCTCTTAAGTTTTTCATTGAGAAGTGCGACATCCAGAGCACCGCACATAATATATCCTTTATCGCCTGTAACGACAAGCAGGTTTGTTTTCGGCAGTTTTACAGATATGCATAAAAACGTCCTGCCTTCAATCTCGATAGGTGACATGTCGATCATGATCACAACTCCCTCCTTCAATCCCAATAACACTCTATGAAGGAGATAGGAAAAGCGTGATATTTTGATTAAATATTTGTTATTAATCTTATATCAGGAAGCTAAAAAAATCTGCGCAATAATTATGCTTTCCTGCTCTGTCTTGAAAAAGACTCAAGCTTCCACTCAAGTAAATTGCGAAGGAACTCGGGTAGCCAGTATCGTTTTTCCTCAGCCCGCTGGATTTCTGGGAAAAAACGGCCGAAAGTAAACATATCAGGAATCGCCAGCGTATAGTGCTCCTTGGCGACGATCAGCTTACCATTGATAAGGACCTGGGTGACGTTCTCTTTTTGCCGAAACTCAATGCCATCGTACTCCATGACGCCCATAACGGTGCCGCGGAAACCAAGGCCCTTTATTTGCAGATGTGGCCATTTTCATCCCTTGTCTGAAGAAGCACTTCTTTTAGCTCGGCGCCTGACATTCTGATCGTGCAAGGGTTGATTGGGTGCGGACAAATTTCGAGAAGGTCGAACTTCGTTACACTTCCCTGCTTCAGGCCTTTAAGGATCATCCCGGCATTCATAAACGCACAATCTGCATCGCACCATTCTCTTAGTGCCTGAGTGAGCATAATGGAAAGCTTCGAATGCTGCAGCGGGTCTGCCGTTAAATCCTCTGGCAGTATGGTAACACGTTCTGCCATCAGCCTTTTGCCTTCGAGGAAATAACCTTCTGCGACTTCCAGCTCGTCATGAGCCTGATCAGCTTCGTTCATATCATAGAGTATCGCTTTCTTATTCAGAATTTCTTTTGTTTCCCCATCCAGCTTCAATGTCACATGGTCAGTGTAGTACCCAAACTTCCCTGCTCCTGCAAGCAAGCTGCCTCCAACTTCTTTTCCCTCGTGTAAAATATGGTGGGTATGCCCGCCGAGAATGACGTCAATTTCAGGGAACATCTCGGCAATCATTTCATCCTCATGAATTCCTAAATGTGACAGGAGGATAATAACATCTGTTTCCCCTTTTAACTGATCCACGCATTTCTTTAATTCATCGATCGGGTCGTTCAGCTTCCAGCCCAGCTGTGCATAAAACCGCGCAAAATTAACTGTGACGCCAATGACACCGATTTTAGTCCCGCTTTTGCTTATGTATATATGATATGGCTTAGTCCACTCCGGCCTGCTGCCATCCAGATTATATAGATTTGCTATCAGCATTTCGAAATTCTTTTCAAGATACATCGAATCCAGGTCTTCGAAAGGAAGAGTGATGCCTTCATTATTACCTATTGTCGCTGCATCATAACCGGCTTTATTCAAAAGACGGCAATTCGCCTTTCCCCTGGTTGCATCTGATAACGGATGCCAGCGGTCCATATGGTCACCGATATCGAACACAAGAACTTCGTCGCCCTCTTCCTCGTGCCAGCGCCGCCGCTCAGTCACCAGCTTATGGATGCTTGGCCAGTGCTCCAAATGGCTATGCAAATCATTCGTATGGTATATATGAATAACTTCTTCCATCTAACCATCCATCCTCTTTTTAAAAATGAAGTACCCTCCTGCATGTTGTCAGGAGGGAACCAGCGTCTTAAAACAAATCCAGTTGCCTCGGATTTAACCCTTCATACTCTATGTCCAGCAGCTCCACCATCTGTTTGGCATTATCAGCAGCATCCCCGCCGGAATTGTTGTTGAACAATGCGAAAACCTGTGATGTGCTTTCGTTTAACTTTTTCAGGTTTTCTTCCCATACTTTTAATTCTGCATGATTATAACGATATAAATAACGGACTTCCCTCCAATCCTGGCCTTTCCCTTTCTTGTTCCAGCCATGGACATTACGGCCGTGAAAGCGGACGAGCACTTTATCTTTGGAGGTGGACTCGAGTACTGTCGGAATCGATCCTTGACCTGCCTGCGGTTCATCGCAGATGCTGTGGATCCACTTTTCCTCCCTCATAAAATCCAGTGTCTTCTCGCGCATATCATCAGTAAACCATGACTGATTGCGGAATTCCAGCGCACAGTCGATATCCCCCATATGATCACGGCACCAGCGCAAATAATCGACATTCTCTTTGCGCAGGTCGAACCACGGCGGAAACTGGAAAAGCGTCATTGCGTGTTTATTCGCCTCAAGATAAGGCTTTAGCGACTCTTTGTATGCAGTGAACATCTCATTTTTATCAGCGAAAGGAATTTCACCTCGTTGGTGCCCTGTCATTCCCTGGTAAGCTTTAACGATGAATTGAAAATGATTCGGTGTATCATCTACCCATTTCGCGGCATTCCTCACAGGCTGCACAGCATAAAAAGAGGCATCGACCTCAACTGCTGGAAAGTGGCTGGAGTACTCCTTCAGTTTATCACGCGCTGAAACCTTGCCTTCATATAAACTGTTATGGTCTCCCCAGCCCGTTAAGCCAACATTAATCATCTGTGCACCTCCATTTTAATTTTATGATAGCATAATTAACTTCTGAATAAGAACTAAGACATCGTTTAACCTTAATTCCCAGTTTTTAAAGAGAGAAAACAGCTATCTGTTATAAATGATGCTTCATTTTCAGGAAGCATTACTGCCTTTAGCCGGTATTCACTACCATTGGGCTCCCATTCACTACACTTAAGCCATTAATCACCGCTTTTTTTGGTAACCACTACATAATCTCGCCGAATCACCACGAAATCTCGGATAATCACCACGAAGTTTCAGATAATCACTATCTTTTTCAAATGATAGAAGTACTTATATCATTTGTTCACGATTCAAATCCGGAATTGCACACTACCATGGAATATTCGCACATTAAAGCTCAATAATTGCCCAATGAAGTGCAGTATTTCCGTTATAAAGTTGATTAATTGCGTAAACAAACCTCTTAATTGCGTAAATATTCCTCCTAGCTGCGTAAACATTCCTCATAGCTACGTAAGCATTCCGCTTAATTTCGTCAACATTACTCTTAATTGCTTAAGCAGTGCTCTTAATTGCGTAAACATTCCTCTTAATTGCGTAAATATTCCTCTTAATTGCGTAAACAATCCTCTTAATTGCGTAAATATTCCTCTTAATTGCGTAAACAATCCTCTTAATTGCACATTTTTCCAACAAACTGGTAATCATTCTGTATTACTATGCTTTTATAAATGCAAAAATCCACCTGCCGACGCAGGTGGATTCCCGTAACTATTTTTAACCAATTGAACCTTCCATTTCGAACTTGATCAGGCGGTTCATTTCGACTGCGTATTCCATTGGCAATTCTTTTGTGAATGGCTCGATGAAGCCCATGACGATCATTTCTGTTGCTTCTTCCTCAGAGACTCCGCGGCTCATCAGGTAGAACAATTGCTCTTCTGATACCTTGGAAACCTTTGCTTCGTGCTCAAGAGAAATGTTGTCGTTCAGGATTTCATTGTATGGAATTGTGTCAGATGTTGACTTGTTATCCATGATTAATGTATCGCACTCAATGTTTGAGCGTGCGCCGTCAGCTTTGCGTCCGAAGTGGACGATACCGCGGTATGTTACTTTTCCGCCTTGCTTTGAGATTGACTTTGATACGATGGTTGATGATGTGTTTGGTGCAAGGTGGATCATTTTCGCACCTGCATCCTGGTGCTGGTCTTTACCAGCGATTGCGATGGATAATGTCATACCGCGCGCGCCTTCACCCTTAAGGATGACTGCCGGGTATTTCATTGTCAGCTTGGAACCGATGTTGCCATCGATCCATTCCATTGTCGCGTTCGCTTCACAGACCGCACGCTTTGTAACAAGGTTGAAGACGTTGTTTGCCCAGTTCTGGATTGTCGTATAACGGCAATATGCGTCTTTTTTGATGATGATTTCAACGACAGCACTGTGAAGCGAGTTCGTTGTGTAAACAGGAGCTGTACATCCTTCAACATAGTGTACGTGCGCGCCTTCATCAACAATGATCAAAGTACGCTCGAACTGGCCCATGTTCTCAGAGTTGATGCGGAAGTACGCCTGAAGCGGTGTATCCACTTTGATTCCTTTAGGAACATAGATGAAAGATCCGCCAGACCAGACCGCAGAATTCAATGCTGAAAACTTGTTGTCTGTTGGAGGGATGACTTTTCCGAAATGCTCACGGAAAATGTCTTCGTTTTCTTTCAGAGCAGAATCTGTGTCTTTGAAGACGATTCCTAGATCTTCAAGCTCTTCCTTCATGTTGTGGTATACAACCTCTGATTCGTATTGTGCAGAAACACCTGCAAGGTATTTTTGCTCAGCTTCAGGAATCCCAAGCTTATCGAAAGTCGCCTTGATTTCATCAGGAACTTCATCCCATGATTTTTCAGAGCGCTCAGATGGTTTTACGTAATAGGTGATTTCATCAAAGTTCAATGAAGCCATGTCTCCGCCCCATTGAGGCATTGGCATATTGTAGAAATGCTCCAATGATTTTAAACGGAAGTCCAGCATCCACTGGGGCTCTTCCTTCATTTTTGAAATTTCTTCAACGATTTCACGCGTCAGGCCGCGCTTAGACCGGAAGATGGAAACGTCTTTATCGGAAAATCCGTATTTATAATCACCGATCTCTGGCATTTTTTTAGCCATCGTCGAATTCCTCCATTCTTAAAGCAGGGAAACCGGGGTTTCCCGCTTTGTAGTTGTTCGCTGCAGGCCAATCCCCCGCAACTCAAAAGCAAAGCGTAGGCGCCTTGGTCAGCCCCGACAAGCGCTGGAGGGCCGACCAGTGAAGTCGTTTTTGACTTCACCTGAGCGGACCGAAGCGACTCGAGGGGCTAGGCGCTGGAGCTAGACACTAATCCAAGTTAAAAAGTTACACTTTCTTATACAGCGCAAGTAATCACCAAGCGATGATTTTCTTATTGGCTGTCTTCCTTTTCCTTCAGGCCCTTTCTCCATTGCCTTCCACGCAAGAGTAGCACATTTGATCCTTGCCGGGAATTTGGCCACACCTTGCAGTGCTTCAATATCCCCGAGGTCAAGATCATCCTCTTCATAGTCTTTTCCCTGCATGATGTCAGAAAAAACCGTTGAAAGCTTTAAAGCTTCCTCGATAGGTCTTCCTTTGACCGCCTGCGTCATCATGGAAGCAGAGGACATGGAAATCGAGCAGCCTTCCCCTTCAAATTTGGCGTCCGCTACCTTGCCGTCTTCGACTTTCATCGTCAACTGGATGCGGTCGCCGCATGTCGGGTTATTCATATTAACAGTCAGGCTGCCTTCTTCCAAAACACCTTTATTGCGAGGGTTCTTATAGTGATCCATAATAACTTGCCGATAAAGGTTATCTAAATTATTAAAAGACATCGCTGAAATACTCCTTTGTTTTGACAAGACCGGCTACGAGCTTGTCAATATCTTCTTCTGTGTTGTACAGGTAGAAGCTTGCACGTGCTGTCGCGGACGCCTTGAGCCATTTCATCAAAGGCTGGGCACAATGGTGGCCCGCGCGTACGGCGATTCCTTCAGCATCAAGCACTGTTGCTACATCATGTGGATGCACATCATCAATATTGAATGTTACGAGTCCAGCACGCTTGCCGGCTTCCTTTAGGCCATAGATCGTCATGCCATCGATTTCAGACATTTTTTCCATCGCGTAAGCCGCAAGAGTGTGTTCGTGCTTCTCAATATTATCGAGACCAATATCATTCAGGAAGTCGATTGCGGCACCAAGACCTATCGCCCCTGCAATGATCGGTGTCCCACCTTCGAATTTCCACGGCAGCTCTTTCCAGGTTGACTCGTAAAGACCTACGAAATCAATCATTTCCCCGCCAAACTCTACCGGCTCCATTTTTTCAAGAAGTGCCTTCTTGCCATATAATACGCCGATACCTGTCGGCCCGCACATCTTATGTCCGGAAAAAGCGAGAAAATCGCAGTTTAAGTCCTGAACATCAATCTTCATATGCGGAGCGCTTTGAGCACCATCGACAACCATGATTGCACCATTCTGGTGTGCAATCTCGGCAATTTCTTTGATCGGGTTCATAACCCCAAGTACGTTTGATACCTGCATGATGGAAACAATTTTCGTGTTTTCAGTCACTGTTTCTCTGACAGTATCAAGAGAAATCGTGCCATCTTCCTGCAAGTCGATATATTTCAATGTTGCACCCGTCTGCTTTGCAACCTGCTGCCACGGAATGATATTGCTGTGATGCTCCATATAGGAGATGACGATTTCGTCGCCTTCCTTAAGGTTATCACGGCCATAGCTTGCCGCTACAGTGTTGATGGCAGTTGTAGTGCCGCGGGTGAAAATGATTTCTTCAATTGATTTTGCATTAATGAACTTTCGAACCTTTTCCCTCGATCCTTCGTACCCATCAGTCGCTCTTGTTCCAAGAGTGTGGACACCGCGGTGTACGTTGGAATTATATTCGCGATAATATTTATCCAGCGCTTCGATTACCTGCACCGGTTTTTGTGACGTTGCCGCGCTGTCCAGGTAGACTAGCGGGCTGCCATTGACTTCCTGGTTTAGAATCGGAAACATTTCACGAATTTCGCGGGCGTTCATTATTTAACTTTCCTTTCGATTACCTCAACCAACTGCTTTTTAACTCCCTCGATCGGAAGTTCATTTACAACTGGCGCTAGGAATCCGTGGATAACAAGGCGTTCTGCCTCATGCTTTGGAACACCGCGGCTCATCAAGTAGTAAAGCTGCAATGGATCAACGCGTCCAACAGAAGCCGCATGGCCTGCTGTTACATCATCTTCATCGATCAGAAGAATTGGATTAGCGTCTCCACGTGCTTTTTCGCTTAACATAAGTACGCGAGATTCTTGTTCTGCGTTTGACTTAGAAGCGCCATGTTCGATTTTTCCGATTCCGTTAAAAATAGAAGTCGCGCTATCCTTCACAACACCGTGCTTCAGGATATAGCCTTCAGAATTTTTGCCGAAATGGATGATGCTAGTCGTGAAGTTCTGAGTCTGTTCACCGCGTCCGACAACAACTGTTTTCGTGTCGCCATATGAACCGTCACCAACAAGGTTCGTCGTGTTTTCTGAAATTGTGTTTCCGTCATTCATCATGCCAAGAGCCCACTCGATACGAGCATCTCTTCCAGCGTGTCCGCGACGGTTCACATAAGTTGTAAGACCTTCAGCCAGAGTATCAACTGCACCGTACTGGATTTTTGCATTTTGTCCTGCGATTGCTTCCGTTACGATGTTCACCAATCCATTCACTTTGCCAGTAGTTGAAATATAGTTCTCAACATAAGTTACAGAACTGTTGTCTTCAGCTACAACAAGTACGTGATTGAACAGGTTCGCTTCTGCATCATCATGAAGGAAGATCGCCTGAATTGGATTCTTCACTTGAACATTTTTAGGAACATATAAGAATGCTCCGCCATTCATGAATGCTGTGTGAAGGGCAGTCAAACGGTGCTCATCTGACTTAACGGCAGTCATGAAATACTTCTTCAGCAAATCACTGTATTCGCGAGCCGCTGTGAAAATATCTGTGAAAATGACTCCTTGCTCCTGCATTTCCTTTGAAAGCTGAAGATATGCAGGCTTGTTGTTGCGCTGAACATACAGGCTGCTATCCTTTGCTTCTTCGTCAACGAGCGCTTTTACCTCTTCAGGAAGCTCGTCGATTGATGAAAAAACATCGCTTTTAACGAGCAGTTTTTCAAATTGCGTAAAATTCCATTTATCAATCTTCGTCTTATCCGGTTTTGGCATTGAGGTATCTTCTGCTTTTGCAAGAGATTGTACACGAAGCTCTGTCAGCCATTCCGGTTCATTCATTTCTTTTGAGAAGGAAGTAATGTACTCCTGGTCAAAAGCCCATTTCGTTTCCGTAGTCATTATAAATCCCCCCAACGCTTAAGCTTCTTGCCCAACTGTTTCGTCTTCGATGCCAAGTTCTTTCTTAATCCAGTCGTATCCTTCTGCTTCTAAGCGCTGCGCAAGTTCTGGTCCGCCAGACTTCACAATGCGGCCCTGCATCATAACGTGTACATGGTCAGGAGTGATGTAATCAAGAAGGCGCTGGTAGTGAGTGATAATCAAGCAACCGAAATCTTCGCCGCGCATTTCGTTGATTCCTTTAGAAACAACTTTCAAAGCGTCGATATCAAGACCTGAGTCGATTTCATCAAGGATTGCAATTTTAGGTTCAAGCATCATCAATTGAAGAATCTCGTTACGCTTTTTCTCACCGCCAGAGAAGCCTTCGTTAAGATAACGCTGTGCCATATCAAGATCCATTTCAAGGAATTCCATTTGCTTATCCATCTTGCGGATGAACTTCATAAGAGAAATCTCATTTCCTTCGCCAAGACGGCTGTTCAAAGCAGAACGAAGGAAGTCAGCGTTCGTTACACCGCTAATTTCGCTTGGGTATTGCATAGCAAGGAAAAGACCAGCGCGTGCTCTCTCATCAACTTCCATTTCAAGAACATCTTCGCCATCAAGCGTAACTGTTCCGTTTGTTACTTCATACTTAGGGTGACCCATGATTGCAGAAGATAGAGTGGATTTACCAGTACCGTTTGGTCCCATGATCGCATGGATTTCTCCGCCTTTAACTTCAATATCCACACCTTTTAATATCTGCTTGCCTTCAATCTCAACTTGAAGGTCCTTAATTGATAATACAGATCCTGCCATAATATTACCTCCGTCAATATAGAAAAGATTTTAAGCCGACTTCAGCCGTCTTTAACTCTATTCTCATTTTATTCTCATTACAATCTTATAACAAATAGAATGTGTTAGCAACACTTTAGAAGTGGAAAGAAATACAACGAGCCCTGGAGACATTTGTAAAATTCCATTTGATTTTTTGGCTCATGCCGAGTGGGAAGGGAACGACCGGGCAAATTCATTTGCCCGCAGCCTTTCATTCACTCTCGGCAGCTTTTCAGCCGTGGCTGAAAATCCAGTGAAGCGTAAGTTTCACGCCAATGAGCCAAAAAATCAGCACAAACTAATTTATATTAATTTCATCAAGAATCTTCATTTTCTCTCTTTATTTCTTTCAACTTCCCGCCACCCGCCTTTCAGCTTGCTGATAGGCGACAGCAATGTTCAACACTCATCTCCATTTTACCAGACCAAGCCCCGCAAATCAGGATTTCCCGCTCACAGCTCGTACATCATTTTATTTTTTACCTTCTGTTATAAAAAAATGTACTAGAAGTAAGAGGAATAGTTAATCCTACTCTTTTCGGTGGACTCCAGGGTTCGGACAAATTCATGAGGAGTTCCTTCAACTTTGTCTGAAGTTGCACCAGGTTCGGACAAATTCATGAGGAGTTCCTTCAACTTTGTCTGAAGTTGCACCAGGTTCGGACAAATTCACGATGGGTTCCTCCAATTTTGTCTGAAGTTGCACCAGGTTCGGACAAATTCACGATGGGTTCCTCCAATTTTGTCTGAAGCCGATCAGGGTTCGGACAAATTCATGAGGAGTTCCTTCAACTTTGTCTAAAGTTGCACCAGGTTCGGACAAATTCATGAGGAGTTCCTTCAACTTTGTCTGAAGTTGCACCAGGTTCGGACAAATTCACGATGGGTTCCTCCAATTTTGTCTGAAGTAGACCAGGGTTCGGACAAATTCACGATGGATTCCTTAAACTTTGTCTGAAGATGACCAGGGTTCGGACAAATTCATGAGGAGTTCCTTCAACTTTGTCTGAAGTTGCACCAGGTTCGGACAAATTCACGATGGGTTCCTCCAATTTTGTCTGAAGTTGACCAGGGTTCGGCAAATTCATGAGGAGTTCCTTCAACTTTGTCTGAAGTTGCACCAAGTTCGGACAAATTCACGATGGGTTCCTTCAATTTTGTCTGAAGTTGACGCGGGTTCTGACAAAAATACGATAGGTTTCTCCAATCTTGTCCGAAGTCGACCAGGGTTCGAACCCAAAATTATAAATCAACACCAGTCTGATCCAAAAGGAGTCGATTGCCATTACAACAAACTTTTTTCTCTTGATCTAACAACACATAATAAAGAAACCAGTGTAAGAATACACTGGTCCCCAAAACATTTCTTCTATTATATATACTATCGCTTACGAGTGGACTCTTCTGTCCAGGTCAGCTACCATCCGTTGGCTTTTGATATAGTCTCTTTCGCGTTTTCTTTCGACTTCCATTCTTGCGTCATGGTTCATGCTGTATACCTCGTAACTAATTCCATGAGCTCCTTGCATTGCTTTTTCCATTTCACTTGTGTAGTTCAGTTTTAGCTGACTAATAGTGAATCATCCCTTCGGTTTTTCGCTTTAATAAGCGATTTTTTTGATAGTGCAATCTTAACACCTTTTATTTACCACTATCAAAGCGGTTAAAACCGTTAAATTTTGGATGTGATGGAGTAAGGGGTCCTAACACGACTTCACCTCTGCCATTCTTAGAATACTGGCAATATCCTCCCAAATGGAGCCTTTCCTGTTATTTAACAGCCAGTTCTGCTGTATAAAACAGCTTTTATTGCTTCAAAGTATTCAGTTCAGCCATTGCTTCCTGGACGAGTGTCACTGCCTGGCTCATTGCCGCGCCGCCGCCAAAGGCAGCTGTAACTCCTACAGCTTCCAGAATTTGCTCTTCCGTTGCTCCCTGGTCAAGGCAGCCTTTTAAATGATATATAATGCAATATTCATCCTGTGAATACAATGAAATTCCTAATGCAATCAGCTGCTTTTCTTTTTGCGTTAAAGTCCCTTCCTGAAAACAAACTTCCGTAAACGAATTATAATGTTTGGCAAGCTCTGGCATTCTTTTTGTAAATTCACCCAGGCCTTGTTTATATTCATGCAGTGCTGCTTCTGTTGAATTCCGAGGTTCATAATGATGCTCCATTGCTTCCACTCCATTCTGCTTTTTTCTCGGTTAGTATGTTAATTTTAGCAGTCGGTTATGCGGCAAAAAGAAAAAGCAGGCTGTGCGCCTGCTTTTAGCTCATTATTCTTTTACCGGTACAACTGCACCTTCATATTTTTCAAGGATAAAGTCCTGGATTTCTTTAGAGTGAAGCACTTCAACTAGTGCCTTGATTGCCGGTTTGTCGGCATCGCCTTCACGAACAGCAATTACGTTTACATATGGAGAATCGCTTTCCTCAATCGCGATCGAATCGTTTAGTGGATTCAATCCAGCATCAATCGCATAGTTAGAGTTGATCAATACTGCATCTCCTTCACCATTGTTGAAGATCTGCGGAAGCAGTGCTGCGTCATATTCTGTATCAAACTTTAGTTCTTTAGGATTTTCTGCAATATCATCAATTGTAGCTTTTACTTTTTCTACACCTTCTTTAAGAGTGATCAACCCCTCTTTTTCAAGCATAGTCAAAATACGGCCATGGTCAGCTACAGAACTGCTCATGATAATTTGTGCACCTTTTGGCAGATCGTCCAAAGTAGTATGGTCTTGAGAATAGACACCGATTGGCTCGATGTGGATTCCACCAGCATTTTCAAACTTATAGCCATGTTCAGCCATTTGTGACTCCAGGTAAGGGATATGCTGGAAGTAGTTTGCATCAAGCTCACCTGAATCAAGTGCCTGGTTTGGAACAACATAATCATTGAACGTCTTTATTTCCATTTCATAGCCTTTTTCTTCAAGTAGCGCTTTTGCTTCTTCTAAAATTTCTGCGTGTGGTACGTTTGAAGCACCAACGACGATTTTTTTACTTTCTTCCTTGCCGCCTTCTCCTGAAGTGTTATCCTCAGAAGTTCCGCAAGCTGCAAGTCCTGCTGTTAATACTAATGCTAATAGAGCTAATAACCATTTTTTCAATTCAAATCTCTCCTTTATCTCTTATCTAATTTTCTAGTGAAGTAATCACCAACAAACTGAATCAAAAACACGATAATCAAAATAACGATTGTTGCCATCAAGGTAACATCGTTCCGGCTTCTCTGGAAGCCTTCCATATAAGCCAGATTTCCAAGTCCGCCGGCGCCAATGACCCCTGCCATCGCTGTGTAACTGACGAGCGCGATTGCTGTCACCGTGATACCGGAAACCAATGCTGGCATCGATTCCGGCAATAGCACTTTCCAGATGATCGTTGTTGTTTTCGCACCCATCGATCTTGCTGCTTCAATGACTCCTTTATCAATCTCACGCAAACCAATCTCAACCATCCTTGCGTAAAATGGAGCCGATCCAATGATCAGCGCTGGCAATGCAGCGTTTTCCCCGATCATCGATCCTACGATGAACTTTGTAAAAGGAATCAGAAGGACGATTAAAATAATGAATGGGATTGATCTGAAAATATTAACGATTGCGCTCAATACTAGATTTACCGGTTTGTTTTCCCATATATTACCCTTTGATGTCAAAAAGAGCAGCAGTCCAAGGATCGCTCCAAGAATGAAGGTAGCCACAACAGAGATGGCACTCATGTAGAGGGTTTCAATTGTCGCTTCCCACATTCTGTCCCAGTTGACATTAGGAAATAAATTTTCAGCCATTCGAAATCACCTCCACGCCGACTTCATGCTGGCCAATATACTCTATTGCCCGGCCAAGTTCGCCATCCTCACCATCAAGATGGATGAACAGAGTTCCGTATGAACCATCTTGTGTCTGAGATATTTTACCCTGAACAATATTGACCGTTATTGAAAACTCACGGATCAAATTGGTGATCAGTGGCTGTTCGGTTCCTTCACCGACGAATGTCAGCTGGACAACGCGACCGTGTGGATATCGCTCAAGTAAGTGATCAACAGTTTCCTTTGTTTCCTCAGGTTCGGTCACCTGCTGGACGAATCTCTTCGTAATTGGCTGTTGCGGGTTCTTGAACACTTCCAATACGGGACCTGTTTCAACAATTTTCCCGCCTTCCATGACGGCTACTCTGTGACAGATTTTCCTGATAACATGCATTTCGTGCGTAATCAGTACGATCGTAAGACCAAGTCTCTTATTTATATCAACAAGCAGATCAAGAATCTGGTCGGTTGTCTCTGGATCAAGCGCTGAAGTTGCTTCATCTCCAAGAAGGACTTTAGGGTTATTAGCCAGTGCCCTGGCAATTCCGACCCTCTGCTTTTGACCGCCACTCAACTGGGATGGGTAGGCATCTCCCCGACCCTTAAGACCTACTAGTTCGATTAGCTCTTTAACCCGCTTATCTCTCTCAGATTTAGCTACTCCGGCAATTTCAAGTGGAAACGCGATATTCTCCGCAACCGTTCTTGACCAGAGCAAATTGAAATGCTGGAAGATCATACTGATTTCCTGGCGAGCCTTACGCAATTTAACTCCCTTGATCCTGGAAACTTCCCTGCCAGCTACCACGACAGAACCTGAAGTTGGAATCTCCAGACCGTTCAGCATTCGGATCAAGGTGCTTTTACCGGCCCCACTATAGCCGATGACCCCATATATTTCGCCTTCCTTGACTTCAAGGCTGACATCATCAACCGCTTTAACGTCTCCCTTGCTGGAAGGATAAATCTTTCTGGCATTTTTTATCGTAATCAATTGACTCCCCCTCTTTACACCTACACTTTTTAAAACCATTACATATCCCCTGAAAATTAAGAAGGTTATCAATCTAGTTTCCCATTCCCTAATCGAAAAAATTCAATCTCCAGCAAAAATGGCAATAGACTCAATCTTAAACGAGGATGTTTGTGCTCTAATCATAAATTCTTATTGAACAAGCTTTTCAGCTATAGCTTATTAAGCTTTTTTCAAAAAGGGCAAAATAAAAGCCTTCCTGCAAGTGAGCAGAAAGGCATAGTCATAGTGGATTCCTTTCTCTCATCTGCCAAAGCGATCCGCTTTGTGTGAATTGGCACCATTTCAGCAAGCAATGCTTACTGACGGTTGCCGGGTTTCATAGGGCACATCCCTCCACCTCTCTTGATAAGAGCACGCTATTAAATTATCTAATGTGTTTTAAGTTACGAGTGTGATTGTAGCACGGAGTAAAAAAGGGTGTCAACAAAATTATTTCCGAATACCAATTGGAACCTTATGGATATTAAGCCTTGGCTGGAATTCCTGGTACTCCGGTCGCTTTTTCGATTGCCTGCTCCAGATCTTCAATGATATCCTCGACGTTTTCAATTCCGACTGAAAGGCGAATTAAATCTTCCGGAACTCCGGCTGCTTTAAGACCTTCTGAATCCAGCTGCTGATGTGTGGTGCTTGCAGGATGGATGATCAAGCTTTTTGCATCGCCGACATTCGCGACGTGGGACCATAATTCTAATGAGTTAATAAGCTTTGCTCCCGCTTCCCTACCACCTTCAATCCCAAAAATGACAACTGCACCGGCTCCCTTAGGAAGATAGCGAGCCGCGAGCTTTTTATCAGGGTGTGATTCATAGCCTGGATATCTGATCCAAGTAACAGCAGGATGGGATTCAAGATAATCTACGATTTTACGTGTATTCTCAACATGCTCCTTCATGCGAACATGTAAAGTTTCTATTCCTAGATTGAATTGGAATGCACTCTGTGGACTAATTGCTGGTCCAAGGTCCCGCAAAAGCTGTACTCTTGCTTTTACAATAAATGCGGCAGCTCCAATTGCATCACTATACACAAGGTTATGGTAGCTGGAGTCCGGTTCATTGAATCCTGGGAATTTAGGTGACTTCCAATCGAACTTTCCTCCATCCACAATGACCCCGCCCATGACAGTGCCATTTCCCAATAGCCATTTGGTTGCCGAGTGGACGACGATATCTGCGCCATGTTCAATTGGCCGGCAAAGATATGGTGTCGCAAATGTATTATCGATAATCAGCGGAACACCTGCATCATGGGCAACTTCAGCGACAGCTTCAATATCCAGGACCCTGAGACTTGGATTACCGATTGTTTCTGCATAGACTGCTTTTGTTTTCGGAGTGATCGCTTTTCTAAAATTGGCAGGATCCGTTGAATCGACTAGGTGAACTTTTATTCCATACTTCGGCAGGGTTACAGCAAATAGATTATAAGTGCCTCCATATAGATTGGAAGCAGCGACAATCTCATCACCCGCATGTGCAATGTTCAAGATTGCCATCGTGATGGCAGACATCCCGCTTGATAATGCAAGAGCCCCAATACCTCCCTCAAGCAGAGCTACTTTTTCTTCCAGAGCAGTAACAGTCGGATTATGTAGCCGTGAGTAAATGTAGCCCGGTTCTTTAAGCGCGAATAAATCTGCTGCATGTTCCGTGTTTTCAAATTGGAACGCATTGCTCGAATAAATCGGAACTGCCCTTGCTCCGGTCACTGGGTCTGGTGACTGACCTCCATGTACCCCTAGCGTTTCAATTCTGTAATTTTTTTGCTCATTAGCCATCTCCATCTCTCCAATCTACATAATTTTTCTGGAAAAACTGATACAAAAAACCCTCTTCATAAGAAGAGGGTCATTTATCATCTCTCCTTATCTTTACAGAGCAAGTAACTCTGCTGGAATTAGCACCGTGTTTTCATAACCGGTTGCCGGGCTTCAAAGGGCCAGTCCCTCCACCTCTCTGGATAAGTATATTCAATTCGTTTTTACTGCGTTAAAGTGATAATATCACGCCGCAAGATAGCAGTCAATATATTTTGACTATTCAGATAAAAATTTACACAGGAAGTGGTCTTGCAAGATAAAATATCGATTCCAGTACCAATAGGTCACGAAATGTACAATCAATTGTTAAATGATTATATTTCACCCCATGCAGCAGTTTAAGGTCTCCCTCAAATAATTGATCCAATAATGCATCCGTACCCGAAATTGTTGCAGTGTATCCGTTATGAATACAAGTTTCATGGCAAACCACCTTGCCATCCTTGAAAGACAAGTAAAATATACCACTCTTTGCTTCTATTTTTATGATCAGGTCCAGTTTATTTACTAACTGCAGAATATGTTCCTTCTTTGGAATTTCAGCCACAAACCTTTCAATTTGTTCTCGCATTCCGATCAGCTCCCTTATATTACATATTCCTTGTACTCGGGGAAAAACCTGTTTGAATCCTTCGACAAATACATAATTAAATTTACAATATGATTAACGTAAAAAAAAGACAATACCGTTTGTTATTTCGGCATCGTCTTTCATTTCCCGAGAAATATATCCAAAGAAATACAGTAATCAAGCTGGTTTTGTCTTCATCATGCCGGATTTTGGCTTATCCATCGTTTTGAAAACCAAAAAGAAATAAGTGGAACCTACTAAATACAAACCTGCAGTAATCGTAAACACAGTCGCATATCCCCAATACGAACCGTATTTCAAGACGATTCCAGTCGATACCGGCCCCATAACCGCCCATCCGAGGTTAAACACCATTTGATTCACAGAGTTGGCTAAACCCTTCATGGAATCATCAACCTTCGACATCATTAGCGACATCTGGATAGGATTACCTGCGTTCATAAGTGCCTGACGAAATAAAAATCCTAGAGCAGCAAGCCAAAAGTTCTGTGTGTACGCTGTCAGCAGCAAAAATGGCAGGGACAGCATCTGCAATACAACTACCGCTCTAACTTCACCAAGTCTGCGAACGACCAATGGACCGATGATCATCGCAACAGCTGTGGCTCCCTGTCCTAATGAAATGACCAAGCCAATCAATGAATTGGAAGCCATGAACCGATCTGCAAAATATAGGTTTAAATACGGAATGACCAATCCAGCTCCAAAACCAATCATCAATTGCGCAACTGCAAACAGCAGAATGATTTTGAAGCTTGCTTTGTGGGGAATACCTTTAGTTTTTTCTTTTGTATCGCCAGCCGATATGCGAGCTGGTCGATTTTCATTCAACCTCAAAATTGGAATCAAAGCAGCTAAAAACAAACCTGAACCAATGATCAACGTGTACCTTATACTCTTCAATTCAGGAATGACCATTGAAAATAAGTCAGTAAGAATTCCCCCTAAAAGACTGCCCACCACGTTAGCAGCAGTCATCGCAGCGAAATGTATACTGAATAGGTGTACTCTCTGTTCAGGCTTGGAATTTTCCGCAAGCCACGGAATAATCGAAACTTGAATGAAAGCTGACGCCAGTCCTGTTCCAAATGCGAACAAAACCAACAGTGCCTGGGTTTCGACCATGCTGCGGGCAAATAAGATTAAGCCTGTCGATAATGCACCATACAACATCAACTTTTTCCTGCCAGCTTTGTCGCTTAATATTCCTGCGGGAATAAGGATTAGAGCTGTCGCAAGCGAAGTCATCGAAATCACTTTTCCGTTAACCAATTCATTGAGACCCAGCTCGCGTATGTAAAAGTTATATATGACCATGAAGATCCCAAGGTCAACCTGGGTCAGGATATTTGCTAAAAATGTAAGTTTCACGTTTCGGTTATAGCTTCTTATGTGGGAAGACCATTCTTGATATAGAGCCATTTTATTTCGCTCCTCAATTATTTCGATAACCTAAATATAATATTTTTGGAACGATATGTAAATGTTTTAAGGTTAATTCAGCTAAGTAAAAAATTTTTGTAATGACTAAACGAATTAAATACAAAAAAAAACGGCTAAGCCGCTTAATTACACTTTTAACTCTTTTAGTTTTTCGAAAAGATAAGGAACAGACTGAAAAGCATAGATTTTCTCCTGCACCTCTCCGTTTTTTAATACAATCAGACATGGAACACTCTCAATTCCAAATCGTTCCGCCATTTCAGGCAAGTAATTTAAGTCAGTTTTCCCTGAGGGTACATCAGGTAATAGCTGCTCTATTACAGTTAGCATCTTACTTGCCACCTGACAAGTTCCGCACATTGGCGTGTAAAAGTATAGGTAACCTGTTCGGTCTTCCTCCAGGAAGTTTTCCATCTCTCCCTTAGTCCATTCTTCCATCTACCGTCATCCTTTTTCTAAATACTCTGCATGAACATCGATATTTGCTCCGATTAAAACTGTAGCAAGATGATTTTCGGGTGCCGTAGCCACTTCCCTGTACATTCTGTCGATATATAAATGGTGCGCTTCTGGAAACTCTCTCTTGAATTGCTTCCGGAGCTTTTCCCCTGACGCATCCGCGTCCACCAAAATATAAACATCTTTATCAAAAAGGGAGTCAATTAGTTCGTCGAGCTTCGAGACACCAATCGTCCCATTTGTACAAATAATTTCAACCGGTTCATTTAGCACAGCTTGAACTTTCTTTTTGTCTGACGAGCCCTCCACTATGATCACCTTGTGATTTTCGTCCATCGTCATAACCACCTATGCACCAGAGATAACTACCTTACAGTATTATAAACATGAGTATTGAATTTGTGCTGTTATGTTCATATTTCTATTGTCACTGTTTTTAGAGGAGATTGCAAAAAATTAGACTAGCCTGCTTAAAGGAACGCTGCTGATATATATATGTTGATGCATAGAAAAAACAGCGGCATGGTTGGCCGCTGTTTGGATTTCCTTAACACCAGCCACCTTCATCACAATCAGTATACCGAGGTTCTGATTGATCCGGCACTGATACATGCTGGTAAATCTTATTCTGTTCAGCCTCAAAGTGATGCTCCAATTTCATCTGCATTCCTCCTGGCAGTTCTATGGATCCAATGTGTTCGTTTTCTAGGTAAAGCCGTATCTGTCCGTTTTCAAGCTTTCCTGTCACTCTGTCTGTTATATCGAGTTTTTGTTTGTTCAAAGTCATGATTTTCACCCTTTTTCGATAGTTGATTACTTTTAGCTTGTCCGAATTCAGAGAATGAATTGATGGTAAAAAGAAGAAGTAAAAAAAGGAGTTTATGCTGGGGGAATTAGAAAACGCCTTGAACATCAAGGCGTCAGTAAAATTTATTCTTTGATCATCTCTTCATATTGTTCAGCTGTCATAAGCTTTTCTACTTCACTGTTGTCAGATAGTTCAACAGTAACCATCCATGCTTTTTCGTATGGAGATTCATTAACAAATTCAGGGCTGTCATTTAACTCTTCGTTGATTTCCACTACCTTGCCGCTTACTGGAGCATAAAGCTCGGATACTGTTTTAACGGATTCTACACTTCCGAATGGCTGGTCAACAGTGATTTTGTCGCCTACTTCTGGCAGTTCGACGAAAACGATGTCTCCAAGTTCGGATTGAGCGAAATCCGTGATTCCGATGCGAACCTTTTCTCCTTCAACTTTTACCCATTCGTGTTCTTCAGAATAACGCAACTCTTTCGGTGCATTCATTGACTATCCCTCCAATTGTATATCTCTATCGATTAATATCGATGGGACCAAAATTACAGCCAGGCATTTTTGAATTCTTCCTCTTTGAAACCTACAGTTACTTTTTCCCCGTCTGTCATCAGCGGGCGTTTGATGAGCATGCCATCAGATGCAAGCAGTTCCAGCAGCTCACTTTCTGATGCAGTCTTGATTTTGTCTTTCATCCCCAGTTCCCTATACTTCTGGCAGCTCGTATTGAAAAATTTCTTAATATCGATGCCACTTTTGTCCAGCATTTCTTTAAGCTGGGATTGGGAAGGCGGAGTTTCGACAATATGTATTGCATTATAGTCCACTTCATGCTGGTCCAACCATTTTTTGGCGTTCCTGCATGTACCGCATTTAGGGTACCAATAAAACGTCTTTGCCATATTTTTCACCACCCTTTGCTAGTATCCCATTAATGAAACCCTCTAATCGGATAGTAACATAATAGGGCTGAAAAGCACCAACATTCCGTGTTTAATTTCCCCGATATTTCGGCATCCATTACTTTATTCAACATAATCCGCGAAATTCCTGCATGAATTAAAAGGTGTTTTAAAAAATGAAACACTTCTCCTGAAAAAGCAGGAGAAGTGTTCGAGATAGTTCTGGATTAAACGATAAAACGCTCTGCTTCGATCAGCTTTTCAGATGCTTCACGTTTCTTCGCGATCACATTGATTGGAGTGTGCCTTGTGAACTTGCGCAAAGCTGAAGTCAGCATGCGAAGAGCGTCTCCTTCTTCTGTTGCAACAAGAGTTTCTCTCGCGTCACGCTCGATTTCATGGAATGCTTCCTGGCAGAAGATTTGTGTGTAAAGAAGCTTCTGCTTGCTCTTTTCAACTCCATCTTTAGCGATAGCCTTTTCTGTACGAAGAACAGCAGATTCCATTGAATAAGCATTTGAGATGATATCCGCGATATTAACAAGGATTTCTTGCTCTTTTTCCAATGCTTTTCCAAACTTCTGAGCTGCCAGGCCAGCAGCAAGCAAGCCGATTTTCTTCGCGTTTTTCACAAGGTATTTCTCCTGTGCCAACGGCTCATCACCTGGCTCTTCAGGCATAAGCATCATCAGTTCTTCTTGAAGCTGCTGTGCTTTTTGCAATAATGGAAGCTCGCCCTTCATTGCTTTACGAAGGAATGTACCTGGCACCAACAGGCGGTTGATTTCGTTTGTGCCTTCGAAAATACGGTTGATTCTTGAATCACGGTAAGCTCTTTCGATTTCATACTCCTGCATGAAGCCGTATCCACCGTGGATCTGAACACCTTCATCTACAACATAGTCAAGAGTTTCGGTTGCGAACACTTTGTTCATTGAGCACTCGATCGCGTACTCAGCAATTGAGTCAGCAACTGCTTTGCCGTTATTGATTTCTTCATCAGACAACTGGTTCATTCTTTCTTCGAACAAGCCTACTGTACGGTATACAGAGCTCTCAGTTGCATAGATTTTCGAAGCCATTGTCGCAAGCTTCTCTTTTGTAAGATTGAACTGGGAAATAGGTGTTTTGAACTGCTGACGCTGGTTCGCATACTTTACAGTCAGGCCGAATGCCTGCTTGGCACCGCCAGTTGCGCCTACTCCCAATTTATAACGTCCAATGTTCAGGATATTGAAGGCGATAAGGTGCCCTTTTCCTGCTTCACCAAGAAGGTTTTCCACAGGTACTTGAGCATCTTCAAGGATCAATGTACGTGTAGAAGAGCTCTTGATCCCCATTTTCTTTTCTTCTGCGCCTACTGATACTCCAGGGTATTCTCTTTCAACAATGAAAGCTGTGAACTGTTCGCCATCGATCTTTGCATACACAACGAATACATCTGCAAAGCCAGCGTTTGTGATCCATTGCTTTTCGCCGTTAAGTACATAGTGAGTGCCTTCCGCATTCAGCTTAGCTGTTGTCTTTGCCCCTAATGCGTCTGAACCTGAACCAGGCTCAGTAAGTGCGTAGGCTGCAAGCTTTTCGCCAGTTGCCAATGGAGGAAGGTATTTTTGCTTTTGCTCTTCATTACCGAAAAGCACGATTGGCAATGAACCGATTCCTACGTGTGCACCGTGGGAGATTGAGAAACCGCCTGCAACGGCCATTTTCTCTGCGATCAAAGCTGAGCTGATTTTATCAAGGCTCAATCCGCCGTATTCTTCAGGAACGTCTGCGCCAAGAAGGCCGAGCTCTCCAGCTTCCTTCAACAGTTTTACAGTGCGGTCAAACTCATGCTGCTCGATATATTCAACCTGAGGCAATACTTCGTTTGTGACGAAGTCCTCCGTTGTTTTTGCGATCATTTTATGCTCATCAGTGTAATCCTCTGGAGTGAAAACGTGGTCGTATGTTACATCTTCGATTAAGAAGCTTCCGCCTTTTACAAGCTTTTCTGTTTGGTTACCCATTTATTGTTCCTCCTGTCCATTATGGGGAGGGGCTAAAGCCCCTCCATGTATTAATTTGTTATCGCTGTTTTCGCATTAACTTTTATATATTTAGCTTCGAAGGGATAGACCCTTTTATAAAAGTTCAAAGACTCCAGCTGCACCCATTCCGCCGCCGATACACATTGTAACGACACCGAACTGCTCGTTTCTTCGTTTCATTTCATGAATCACGGTCAAAGTCAGTTTCGCTCCAGTTGTTCCCAGCGGGTGGCCCAACGCGATTGCTCCGCCGTTCACATTGACCTTATCTTCATCAAGGCCCAGTTCACGAATTACCTGAATAGATTGCGAAGCGAATGCTTCGTTCAGTTCGAATACACCAATATCTGAGACTTGCAGACCAGCAAGCTTCAATGCTTTAGGAATTGCTACCACAGGACCGATTCCCATGATTTCAGGCGGTACTCCGCCAAGTGCAAATGAGCGGAATTTCGCAAGCGGCTTCAAGCCAAGAGATTCAGCCTTTTCACGGTCCATGACCATGACAGCCGCTGCTCCGTCACTAGTCTGTGAAGAATTCCCTGCAGTTACTGTACCTTTAACATTGAAGGCCGGGCGCAGTTTCGCAAGTGCTTCGAGATTTGTATCTGGGCGTACCCCTTCATCCTGTTTGAATTGGATTGTCTTTTCAACAAGCTTATTGTCTTTTCCTACTGAACGGAGGGTTACATCGACTGGAACGATCTCATCCTCGAATTTGCCTTCCTGGATTGCTTTTGCCGCGCGCTGATGGCTTCTTACAGCAAAAGCGTCCTGCTCCTCACGGGAAATGCCGTACTTTTTGGCAACTTCCTCTGCTGTATGGCCCATTCCCATATAATATTGCGGAGCTGTTTCAGCCAGCTTCGCATTCGGGCGGACAACGTGGCCCATCATTGGCACCAGGCTCATTGATTCCGCTCCTCCAGCAATGATGGTGTCTGCATGCCCAAGCATGATTCTCTCCGATGCATTCGCAATCGCCTGCAGTCCTGAAGAGCAATAACGGTTGATTGTGATTGCCGGCACTTCATGTGACAGTCCGGCAAGTGCGCCGATATTCCGCGCCATATTCAACCCTTGCTCTGCTTCTGGCATTGCACAGCCGATGATCAAATCATCAATATTCCCTTCATAATTGCCTGCTCGTTTTAGAGTTTCTCTTACTACAAGAGCTCCAAGATCATCAGGGCGGACATTAGCAAGAGTTCCTTTTTTTGCTTTTCCGACCGGTGTCCGGGCTCCGGCTACGATTACCGCTTCTCTCATCTCATTCCCTCTCTTTCCTCGGATGTTATTTGTATAGTTCCCTTTTAAGCTATCAATCTATTAGTTGCGCAATGGCTTGCCTTTTACGAGCATATGCTGCATGCGCTGCTGAGATTTCGGCTCTGCCACAAGGCTCAAGAAAGCTTCTCTTTCTAGGTCGAGTAAGTATTGCTCATCTACCTCGGTTCCGTATGGCACTTTTCCGCCGGCGATAACATACGCTAGTTTCTTCGCGATTTTCAAGTCATGCTCAGAAATGTAACCTGACAGTTGCATAGTTTGGGCACCCAGAAGCAGAGTTGCATAGCCTGGCTCCCCAGTGACAGGTACTTTCTTTCTCACCGGTGCTTTATAACCGCTTTCATATAAATTCAATGCAGCCTGTTTCGCATCATATAACAGGTGATCGCTGTTCACGCTGATGCCATCTGCTTCATTCAGGAAGTTATTATCGCGAGCTTCTTCTCCAGAAGTGGAGACTTTAGCCATTGCGATCGTTTCAAATACTTTATTCGCAACTTTTTGAAGGTCGAAATCCACGCCTTTTGGCAGTCCTTCAAGATGCTTGATGTAAAGCTCCTTGTTACCCCCGCCGCCAGGAATCAGGCCTACACCGGCTTCAACAAGTCCCATATATGTTTCCATAGAAGCCTGGATATGCGCTGCCGGCAAGCACATTTCAGCGCCTCCGCCAAGCGTCATTCCGAATGGTGCAGCTACAACCGGCTTAGAAGAGTACTTGATTTTCATCGTCGTCTGCTGGAATTGGCGAACGACCATATCAAGATCCCAAATGTTATCGTCTTGCGCTTCCATCAGAATCATGGCCAGGTTTGCACCAACTGAGAAGTTTTTACCCTGGTTGCCAATGACAAGGCCCTATAGTTCTTTTCCACTTCATCAATCGCGAAGTTGATCATCTGGAGGATGTCTGGCCCGATTGAGTTGCTATGTGAGTGGAATTCCAGCAATGCGATGCCATCGCCAAGGTCGATCAGGCTCGCGCCGCCATTCTTTTTGATGACGCCTTTTTGCTTTTTCAATAGCTTCAGGTTGATCGCTTTTGGATTTTCTTCTACAGCTACGTATTCACCGTTGTGATAGTAGCTCAGCTTGCCATCTTCTTCTTTATAGAATGAAGTGAAGCCTTTCTCGACCATTTCTTTTACCCATCCAGGAACAGTCTTGCCTTCAGACTCCATTTTGCTGATGGCTTTTTCGACACCTAGTGCATCCCAAGCTTCGAAAGGTCCCATTTCCCAGCCGAATCCCCACTTCATCGCCCGGTCCACGGCGACGATATCATCGGCAATCGTACCTAGAAGGTCAGCGGAGTAAACGAGCACAGGGCTGAAAATATTCCATAAAAGCTCACCTGCACGGTCATTACTATAAACAAGCGCTTTCATTTTATTGGCAAGACCTTTTTCCTGCTTCGCCATTTCAGTAGACGCTGTCTTCAGTTTTTTGCGTGGTCCGTATTCAAGAGTTTCCGGATCCAGTTCAAGGATCTCTTTGCCCTGCTTCAGGAAGAATCCCTAGCCTGACTTGCTTCCTAGCCAGCCGTTCTCAAGCATCTTCTTCATGAACTCTGGAACTTCAAAGACTTCCTTTTCTTCCCCATCAACCTGGTCATACACGTTTTTCGCAACATGGGCGAAAGTATCAAGACCGACGACATCGAGCGTGCGGAATGTGGCGCTCTTAGGACGGCCAATCATTGGTCCAGTTACAGAGTCAACTTCACCAACACTGTAGCCGCCTTTCACCATTTCCCTTACTGTTACCAGCAAGCCGTAAGTACCGATTCGGTTGGCGATGAAGTTAGGTGTATCCTTCGCTTCAACGACTCCCTTGCCTAATTTGTCTTCACCGAAAGTCTTCACGAATGAAAGGACTTCAGGGTCCGTATCTTTAGTAGGGATTACTTCAAGCAGCTTCAGATAGCGCGGCGGGTTGAAGAAATGGGTGCCCAGGAAATGCTTCCTGAAATCTTCAGAACGCCCTTCAGCCATTGCCTCGACAGAAATCCCTGACGTGTTAGAGCTGATGATGCTTCCCTGCTTGCGATATTTATCTACATCAGTAAAAACTTTCTTTTTTATATCAAGGTTTTCAACAACTACTTCGATTACCCAATCAACATCCTTGAGTTTTTCCATATCGTCTTCGAAATTGCCCGCTTCTATCAGAGCAAGATTCTTTTTGGAGGCCAAAGGTGCCGGTTTTTGCTTCAATAACTTTTGCACTGATCCTGCACTAATCCGGTTGCGCACCTGCTTGTCTTCAAGCGTAAGGCCTTTCGCTTTTTCCTGTTCCGTTAATTCCCGAGGTACAATATCAAGCAGCAATGTAGGAATCCCGATGTTTGCCAGATGTGCGGCAATCCCTGATCCCATGACACCTGAACCAAGCACCGCTGCCTTTTGAATTTGTCGCATCAAATTTGTCTCCCCCTTTAACTCTTTTTGAATGAATACTCATTCATTTTTGCATCAAAAAAAAATATGCATATAAATGAGTTCTGTTAATTACTACTATAAAATATTTAAAAAATTTCCGCAATAATAAGGTGCGGAAAAAAGAAAATTTTTTGAATCTTTAATCCTTCTACTTATTTCAGCAGACTTGGATATCCTAAAAAAGCGTTACTCTTATCTTTTTAAAATACGGAGGTAATAAAATGGCCAGATTGAAAAAGAATCCGTCAAAGGCTGGAGTCAGCGCAGCCAGTGTGAAAGGAAATGCTGGCCCGTCAATGGGACAGGGCGGCGAAAGAAAGCAGAACAGCCAGAATAGCCAGTATAAAAAATAAAAGCGTAAGCGCCTCGGTCAGCCTCGACAAGCGTTGGAGGGCGGACCAGTGAAGTCGTTCTTTGACTTCACCTGAGCGGACCGAAATCGAAAAGTATAGCCGACTGTCCAGAAACGCAGAAACTGGAGACTCCGACAAAGAAGCGCTTTTTGCTTCTGCCGGCGGAGTTGAAGTTTCGGAGTTTCTAGGAGGCGACACTAGACAACTCGAAATGCGGAGGCGACTGCCCAACTCCGACAAGCGCTGGATGGCCTGACAGTGCAGTCGCTCTCTGACTTCATTGGCAGGACCGAAGCGTCTCGAGGAGTTAGGAGCCGCAGCTAGACAAGTCTCGAGAGGCTAGGCGCTGGAGCTGGATAACTCTCAAAGTAGAGTTTTACACCTTCCTGTAAAAAATAATAAAAAAACAGGCTGACATCTGTCAGCCTGTTGATCATTATTTCTTTAACATTCCTTTTAAAACAAATGCAACGTTTGCCGGACGTTCTGCCAGCCTGCGCATGAAATAGCCGTACCAGTCTGTTCCGAATGGGACATAAACGCGCATCGTGTACCCTTCTTCCGCAAGCTGCAGCTGCCTTTCCGGCATGATTCCAAATAGCATCTGGAACTCGAACTGGCTTTTTGGGATATTATTTGCCTTCGCGAATTCCTTCGTGAAGTTAATGATATTGTCATCGTGTGAGGCAACAGCTGTATAATTACCGTTCAGCAGATGCATCTTAATGATTTTCTTGAAGTTCTCATCCACATCTTTTTTCTCTGGGAAAGCAACTTCGGGTGACTCTTTATAGGCACCCTTCACAAGACGGAGATTTGGAGAAAATTGATTCAGGTCCTCAATATCTTTTTCAGTCCTGTACAAATAAGCTTGGATGACCGTGCCGATGTTGTCGTATTCAGACTTTAACTGTTTGAAAATATCCAGAGTCCTCTGGCAGCGCTCGTAGTCCTCCATGTCGATGGTCACAAATACATTATTCTCTTTAGCTGTATCCATGATTCGACGCATATTGGTCATAACCACTTTTTCAGAAATATCAAAGCCGAGTGAAGTCATTTTCACGCTCATCTGAGCATTTAATTTTTCACAGCCAATCGCCTTGATCATCGCAATTGAACTTTCTGCTCTCTCGTTCGCTTCTCTTTCATTGTCAACGAATTCCCCAAGAAAATCGACGGTTGCCGCAAGATTCTTTCTGTTTAGCTCTTTAATGACTTCCACAGACTGCTCGACCGTTTCCCCGGAAACAAAACGTTTTGCCCCTAAACGAAGACCATATTTCTTAGCCATTTTTGTGAAAAATTTATTTTTTGATAAAAAAAGAAAAAAGTTCCTCATTAGTTGTTCCATAGCTTTTCCTCCCCTTAATGAAAACGATTACATCGCCCTTTAAAAAAATTACTTCATCTATATCTATTTTGCAGAATCATTTTATCACTTTTTCAGTAGTTTGAATATTACTTTCGTAGGAAAATGTTCTTTTTTGACGAATCTTGTCCTGCATACTTTATTTTGCCTCGGGAACGATAATATCCGATGGAATTATTAAAAATCAGGAGGGTCAATTATGCAGCAGCAAAACATGAATTTTCAGGGCCAGCAGCAAGGGATCATGCAGACGCCGCCTTCAGTAGTTTCAACTAAAGATTCTTTATATTTAACAGATATGCTTTCATGGAATTTACTTGCGATGAAAAAAGCACATTTCTTTGCCCAGCAGTGTCAGGATCAGGAGTTGAAGATGGAAATCGAAAAGTGCGGTCAAATGCACCAGAAGCACTACCAAAAAATCCTAACCCATCTTAATAGCCAACAGAACCAGAACTATTCAGGAACTTCAGGTATGCAATAAACAAAGCTGCAAAACATATCAATTTTACAGGAGGAAAAGCGGATGAATCAGAATCAGAATCAGAACCAGAATCAGCAAAAAATCCAGAATCCAGAAACACAGGTCCAAAAAACACCGCAGATGAATGACCGTGATTTCATCAATGATATTTTAACGACTGAAAAATACATGACTCAAGGTTATGATACGGCGTTAAATGAGGTAAGCCACGATCAGCTTTACCAGGATGTACTCGCCATCTACACAGAAACAGCGAATGCACAGCGCAGCATCTATAATCTCATGTTCAAAAAAGGCTGGTATGGAGTAGAAGCGGCAGAGGCGCAAAAGCTTCAGCAGTCACACCAGCAATTCCAGGGATATTCAAACCAATTCCCATACGGCGGCCAGCAGCTTCAATAATTTCTTTATCTCAGCTTTGGACCGGGCAAACACGCCCGGTTCTTTTTGCTTTGCTAGTCGTTCCCGCCCTTTCTTTCCCCTTTTCACTGTAGCGCTTGGATTTAAACTCAAAAAAGAGGGATTATTAGAAACAAAAAACCACCTCATACCGAGATGGTTTTTCCTCATTTTTGTCGGTTCTTCTCATTCAGTTCTTTGACTTCTGCGATGACGTTCTTGATTTGATCCTTGGCTTCAGGATATTCTTCATTCCAGTGCCTCGCCAATGGAGGCATCGACTTGGCGATATGGCTGTAAATTATCCATGCTTTTACCTTCTCGACATTATCAGCGGAGCCTTCACCAACCAAAAGCTCTGTGTATTTATCCAGTAATCCATTAATTTGCTCTGTAAAATTCTTGTCCATTTTCACACTCCTCCTTTACATTCCGCAAGTTCGCGGACAGGTTTTGCAATAACTTCCTTTTTCTTTGAGCATGTAGCTGTAACAGCAGGTTTTTCGGATTCTGATCGATGAATCGGTCTCTTCCTGATAGACTGGTTCACTGTAAAACCTCGAAATCGGATTGTTAGTATAACGTCCAAACAGCTTCCCAGGAGCGGATTCGACCAAATAAGAAAAGTCTTCTGCCGCCCGTGACTTCACCTC
The DNA here is from genome assembly GCF_020524355.2 of Mesobacillus subterraneus. Taxonomy (NCBI): domain Bacteria; kingdom Bacillati; phylum Bacillota; class Bacilli; order Caryophanales; family Bacillaceae; genus Mesobacillus; species Mesobacillus subterraneus. The sequence continues at coordinate 299,522 of NZ_CP129019.1, read as the reverse complement.
AGGATCCTCAGTTTGGTTTAAGATTTTTTCATAGAGCCAGAAAATATAGACAGCTACATTTTCCCACAGAATTAGCTTTGAGATTTTCGCAGATTTCGAGATTGCATCCATAACCGGAAAAAGATTCTCTGCGAACAAGTGCCTTACTGCTTCCGATCTCCATTCATCGCGTCCATCTGCCGGGCATACTTCCGTACTTTTGTTTATCAGATAAAACCCAGGCAGCCAAAGACCATCATGAATGGCATCCTCCAGAATAATATTCTCAGGTGATACATCCATCTTTTTGTTAAAAGCGCTCATTGAATATAAATATAGGGCTGCAAGAAAAGCATGTCTCTTCATGAATACAGAAGCTGCAGTCTTCAGGTCTGGAGCCCCTAGCTCGTTTTCGAACCTTTTCAGATAGGTGCTCATCGTTGACTCATTTAAAAAAGGGCTAAACTGAATTTGGACATCTTTGTCTGGTTCAGAAACCACAAAACGATAGTTAGCGAGAATCGCTAATTCCTTGGGCGTCAGGTCAGCTTTCATGTTCATACTCCAATTTTGTCCTTAAGGATACAACGTCCTTTTCCATACGGGATACAAAGTGGTGTGCCAAAAAGCGGATCGATTGTCACTTCACATGCCATGCCGAAAACATGTTGAACAAGCCCGCAATTAATCACTACTTCCGGCTTTCCCTGGTCGAAAATCTTCTGGTCCTTTATCGCCACGATATTATGGGCATATCTGCAGGCTAGGTTCAGGTCATGCAGAACCATGACAATCGTTCTGCCTTCATTTTCATTCAATTCATACAGCAAATCAAGAATCTCTATTTGATGTGTCATATCCAGATAGGTTGTCGGTTCATCAAGCAAGATGATATCAGTATCCTGGGCAAGGGTCATCGCGATCCAGGCACGCTGGCGCTGGCCCCCGGACAAAGAGTCGACTGTGCGATCCTTAAGATGATCGATGCCTGTCGCCTTTAACGCATTGGTTACACTCTTTTCATCCTCTTCCGACCATTGCTTCAGCCAGGTCTGGTAAGGATATCTGCCCTGCTTGACAAGCTGCAGGACCGTCAACCCTTCTGGCGCTGAAGGAGACTGGGGAAGGATGGCCATTTTGCGGGCAACTTCCTTTGTTGACAATTTTGCAATTGAGTCGCCTTCAAGAAGGATAGATCCTTCCCTGGGCTTGAGCAGTCTTGCAATCGAGCGCAGCAAGGTCGATTTTCCGCAGCCATTTCCTCCTATAAAAACGGTAATTTCACCTTTAGGAATCTGTATATCTAATTCATTTATGATAATCGAATCTCCATAGGAGAGTGTCAGTTTTTCCGTTTCGATTGCCTGATTCATGTCCATTTCCCCTTTCTCTTCAACTTAAGTATTTCTAGTCTTGAATAGCAGGTAGACAAAATACGGAGCTCCGATCCCTGCGGTGAAAACGCCAGCCGGGACTTCTAATGGAGAAAACATGGTCCGCCCGATCAAATCAGCAAGCATGACAAGGATTCCGCCGATCAAAGCCGATACTGGCAAAAGCGCACCGAATGCTGAACCAACCATCCTCCTGGTCATATGCGGAGCCATCAGCCCAACAAAACCAATGCCGCCTGCAAAAGCAACCGAGCTGGCTATGAGCGCAGTGCTGACCAGCAAAAGCGCAAACCGCTGACGCTGGACATGTCCACCGACCCCAGTGGCTATATCTTCCCCTAATTCCTGTACATTCACATTCCTGGCAAAGATAAAGGCAATCAAGAGCATAATGACTGTCCACGGTACGAGCACCGCTACATTTCCCCATGTCGAGCCATAGACTGTACCCGTAATCCAGATATTCGCCTGGCTGGCCCGGTAAATTGGCCCCATGATCATCATCAGTGTAGTCAAAGCCTGCATCATGGCAGAAATCCCGATTCCAATCAGTACGAGCCGTACAGGCGAAACTCCATTTTTCCAGGAAAGAAAATAAACCAGGAATGCTACGATTGCGGCGCCCGCGAATGCGGCAACAGGCATCCATTCTATACTTACTGTCAAAGCGTTATTATCATCACTGAAAATAGCTAAAAACCCTACAACCGCTACCGATGCTCCACCGGTGATGCCCAAAATATCAGGTGAAGCAAGCGGGTTCCGAATCATTCCCTGGAGAAGTCCACCGGCGACAGCCAAACTGATTCCTACCATCAGAGCAACGATAATTCTCGGAAGACGGAACGATTGCACAACCAATCTCTCCATATCGCTTCCCCCGCCAAAAAACACAGCAAGGACGCTTATTGGGCTTATATCCATATCGCCCAGGCCGGTACTGATGACAAACACGGCAAATGCGGTAACCAGCAGACCCAGAAAAATCAGTGCAGCTTTTTTATCAATCAAAAAAGAGATTTTATCCTTAAAAAGTCTTAAGCTTTTGTACTGGCTCATTTTCCATTGAACCCCTTTCTCGCAATATAGATGAAAAATGGAGTTCCGATCAGCGCCGTCATGACTCCGACAGGGATTTCCTGCGGCATTAGCACATAGCGGGCAGCGATATCCGCTGCCAATAACAGCATCCCTCCAAAAATCGCTGAGAAAGGAATGACCCAGCGGTGGTCAATGCCAACCACAGCCCTCGTCAAATGCGGGATTACAATCCCGATAAAACCAATGGGACCAGCAACAGCAACAGCCCCTCCCGATAAGAGAACAATAATAACACCAGTGCCAAGCTTGACAAACCCAGTATTCAAGCCTAGGCCCTTTGCTACATCCTCGCCCATTGACAAGATGTTCATTTTAGAAGAAATCAAAACAGCTGCAATCCAGCCAATCGCTAAATATGGGAGGACTCCAATGAGAGTCTCCAGCTTGCGCCCCTGTACAGAGCCAGCGAGCCAGTACAGAACCTGCTCTAAAGCAGCCTCATCCAGTACGAGCAAGCCCTGGGTGAACGAAGAAAACATCGCGGTCATCGCCGCGCCTGCAAGCGTCAATTTCATCGGGGTCAATCCTTCACGGCCTGCAGAGCCAATCACATAGACACTGATTGCCGCCAATGCCGCACCCAAAAAGGAAATCCATGTAAACGCCTGGAGGCTGCCGACTGAAAAAATCGTCACTGCCACTACTACCGCGAAACCAGCCCCCGCATTCACGCCAAAGATACCAGGTGAAGCAAGTGGGTTTTTCGTCAGTGTCTGCATCAGCACACCCGCAATCGCCAGACTTGCACCGACTGCAGCAGCAATCAATGCCCGCGGAAGGCGAACGGATTGAATAATAATATGTTCATTTGAACCGTCATAATTCATGAAAGCATCATAGGCAGTTTTCCATGAAGTATCCGTATAACCGTAAACGATACTAGCGCATATTAAGAATAAAATTAATAGGGTGGAAATCAATAATCCGCCCAATCTTTGTTCATTAGTCTTCAGCAGCATTTCAATTTACCTTTCTTTTTTAAGGAAGTTGTTAATATTGTTATTTAACTTTAAGTGATATGAGATTCGTTTTCATTAGTTCATTGGAAAGTTCACAAAATCGTCAATGATTATGAAAATCATTATCAATTAGTTATTGACAAGGTCTCCCTTTAGATTTTATCATAAAGGAGCAGTAATTGAAAATGATTATCAATCACATTCTAGGAGGAAATACATATGAAAGCTTCAAAATTATTGCTGAGTCTTATTACGATCTTCACAGTCCTGCTTTTGGCAGCATGCGGAGGTAATGAGGATAAGGAAAAGGAAACAGCTGAACAACCAAAAGAAAAAGAAGAAACGAGCTACACTGTTGAACATGCCATGGGTTCTACTACATTAGAAAAAACACCAGAAAAAGTCGTGATTTTAACAAACGAAGGAACGGAAGCTTTGCTTGCGCTGGGCGTTACTCCTGTTGGTGCTGTCCAATCGTGGACTGGCGATCCATGGTATGACCATATCGCTGAAGACATGAAGGATGTCCAGGTGGTCGGTGTCGAGAGCCAGGTGAATGTCGAAGCCATTGCCGCGCTTCAGCCTGACTTGATTATCGGCAACAAAATGCGCCAGGAAGATATTTATGAGCAGCTTAAAGCTATCGCCCCAACGGTTTTCGCTGAAGATCTTCGCGGAAACTGGAAAAACAACTTTGAACTTTACTCAAAAGCTGTAAACAAAGAAGAAAAGGGCAAGGAAGTACTTGCTGCTTATGATCAGCGAATAGAAGATCTTAAAGAAAAACTCGGTGATAAAGTAAATACGGAAGTTTCCATGGTTCGCTTCATGGCTGGTGACGTTCGTATTTACCACAAGGATTCATTCTCAGGCGTCATCCTCGAGCAAATCGGAATGGCTCGTCCTGAAAGCCAGGATAAAGAAGACTTTGCTGAAAAAGGCGTGACCAAGGAAAGAATTCCGGCTATGGACGGAGATGTACTCTTCTACTTCACATATGATGAAGGTGATGGAAAAGCGACTGAAGTTGAAAAGGAATGGATCGAGGATCCGCTATTCCAAAATCTTGAGGTAGCGAAAAAAGGTGAAGTCTACAAAGTAAGTGATGCAATCTGGAATACAGCTGGCGGCGTAAAAGCTGCTAATTTAATGCTAGATGATCTTGAAAAACATTTGTTGAAATAAAATCCCCCCAAGATTTTATTTAACTAATCCCCATTCCCATATATAGAATAGGCAGCCCTCGCAAATGTTGATTTGCGGGGGCTGTTGTATTTACCCCGCTTCCCCCCTTTTTGATCTTCATCCACTTATGACAAAAATTCCAAAAGAGTTTCATAATCCTCCCATTTTCGGAAATGATAAGCGTAAATCAAGATTGGCGGAGATTATCAATGAGACATCCATTCAAGAAAAAGCTAATGCAAGAAATTGAGAAAGAAGCGGCCCGTCAAGATACAGAGGGACAAAAGCCAGAGCAATATCTCAATGAACACGAATGGGAAAAAGCGCTTTTAAAGTCACATGATTTTAAAAAGACTTTTTACGTGAATCAAAAATCAGGAAAAAAGTTCTGCTTCTCTTTTATGTCAACTCTAATAGATGAAAGCATTCTTCAAAACAACGCCCTGCCCTATCTGCTGGAAGGCGATTTAACCAAAATCGAAGATGTTAAAAGCCTGATCCCCATTGCTGATGTCCAGGTATCAGACCACAATGAGGATATTGAAACGAAATTATTTAACGGATATGTACTCCTGACGCTTGAGGGTGAAGAAAAGTATTTCGCCTTTGTTGCAGCCCAAAAACAAGTTGTCAGAAACGTTGCACAGCCTGAGGTTGAATTCAGTGTTATCGGACCAAAGGAATCTTTCGTTGAGTCTATGGACCATAACCTCAATATGATCCGCAAAAGGGTCCCTGTGAAAGAACTGATCATTGAGAATTACACGGTAGGTTCGATTTCCAAATCAGGGGTGGCTGTCCTGTATATTGATGGAATTACGAATAAGGAAAACGTCAATACTGTAGTACAGCGAATCAAAGATATTGAGTTCGATGAAATCACGGATAGCTCCTATATCGTCCAATTGATATCGGATAACCAGAATTCTCCCTTTCCGCAGCTACTTGATACAGAAAGACCGGACCGTATTGCAGCAATACTTGCAGAAGGTAAAATCGCTATCCTTGTAGATGGTTCCCCTCACGCATTGATTGGTCCAACGACCCTGGTTGAATTTTTCGGGTCTTTTGAAGATTATTTCCTAAATTATTTACTATCTTCCTTTTTCCGTTTGGTGCGACTATTCGCCGTTGCGTTCTCGATTTTGATTACGCCAATTTATGTGGCAGCCCTGTCCTATCACTATGAATTGATTCCACAGGATCTGTTAAGTACGTTGATTACATCAAGGAGGGAGATCCCGCTCCCTCCCATTCTTGAAGCATTGTTCCTTGAACTGACGATCGAGCTATTGCGTGAGGCCGGAGCCCGCCTTCCGACAAAGGTCGGCCAGACGATTGGTATCGTGGGCGGAATCGTAATCGGGACAGCTTCCGTTGAAGCAGGCCTGACAAGTAACGTCCTGCTCATCATTGTCGCATTGGCAGCTCTGGCGTCTTTCACTACGCCAGTTTACCGGATGGGTAATACCATCAGGCTGTTGCGGTTCCCGTTCCTATTCTTCGCAGAGCTTTGGGGGATGCTTGGAATCGTCGTTGCCTTCTCGTTTCTCCTCACCCATCTGCTTAGACTGACATCATTGGGAAGGCCTTTCCTTGAACCTTTGTATCCTCCAAGGATAACAGATTTCAAAGATGCGATTATTCGCTTGCCTTTTACAATGCAGTATAATCGGCCACAATACTTGAGAACTGAAAATCCAGTCCGCTTCAGTGAAAAAAAGGCAAAGGAAAAAAAGGACATCGATGAGTGAGCATTGGAGGTTTTGAAAAAACATGCAGCAGCCAATACCTGAAAGATTGCAAGTATCACCATTTCTCGTTCTCTACCTGATCATGTCGATGCAGATTGGCATCGGCGTCCTTGGCTACCAGCGGATCATCGCGAAGAATGCGGGCTATGATGCATGGATTTCAGTTCTTGCTGCTGGCTTAAGCATCCATATCATCGTTTGGATGATCTATAAAATTTGCGGGACAGTTGAAGGAGATGTCGTGGCAGCCAATACCTATGTATTCGGCAAAAAAATCGGCAATCTCCTAAGCACTGTTTTCGTCGTCTATCTGCTGATTTTTGCATTGGCTGTTTTAAGGACCTATCTCGAAGTTGTCCAAGTATGGATGTTCCCTGAGATCAGTCCTTTCTGGTACAGTCTTGTCTTTTTGATTCTCTCGATTTATATCGTTTTTGGAGGTTTCCGGACCGTAACTGGTATAGCTTTTTTCTGCATCGTCCTACCGAGCTATCTGCTCCTGACCTTTGGTTTTGCACTCAAGTTTGCAGATTTCAGCAATTTGCTGCCGATACTTGACCATTCCTTAAAAGATATGACTATCAGTGCTTTCAATATGTCCCTGACATATATAGGTTTTGAAATACCGCTATTTTTCTATCCATTTATTAAAGACGCACCTAAATCACAAAAATGGGCCCATTTAGGTGTTTTTATAACGACCATTATTTATACCATACTGGCGATTATTACTTTCACTTATTTTTCAGAAGCTCAACTCGCCAAATCCATTTGGTCCACTCTTGAAATGTGGAAAATCGTCAGCATGCCCTTTGTTGAACGCTTTGAATATATCGGAATTGCAAACTGGAATCTGATTATCCTCCCGAATATTTGTATCGCGCTCTGGGGTGCCAGTATGATTTTAAAAAGATCCTATAAGCTGCAGCAAAAAAAAGGTGTGATTGCCCTAGCACTCATCTGCTTAATCGCCATTCCTTTTTTAGATACAAGAGCAAAGATAAATTTACTGAATGACTGGGTCGCACGAATTGGATTCAGTGTGACCTTCGTCTATATCCCTTTTTTATTTATTGCAACGATGATTGCTAAGAAGGTGAAAAATAAAAATGATAAATAGAAGATATTTGCTTATCCCGGTTTTCTCCTTGCTGCTTACAGGATGTGTTGAAAAGGAAATTATTGATGATGTTAACATCGAAATGGGAATAGGCTATGACCAGAAAGAAAATGATGTAATTGAAGGAACTATCATGATCCCTATTTTTAATCCCGACAAGAAAATCGGCAATTTCACCTTTTCTGCCACCGCTGACACTAGCCGGGAATTAGTTCAGGAAATTCAGCGTAGATCAGCTCAGCCGCTCGTGACAGGCTCCCTGGAAATTGCTCTATTTGGCGAGGAAATCGCTAGCAAGGGAATCAAGGAATTCACTGATGCTCTCGAACGTGACCCGAGTATAGGAGCAAGAGTTTATTTCACGGTAGCAGATGACAAGGCTAAAGAAATCTTATCCGGAACATACGGAAACAGAGGAAATGCCATCCATTTATCACAATTGATTAAGCACAATACCGAAGACCGGAATTTGCCCAACACAAATATGCACCTCTTTCTATTCGATTTATACCAGAAGGGGAAAGATCCGATTCTGCCAATTCTGAGAAAAGAGGAACCTGAAGTAATAGACATTGCCGGGATCGCTCTTTTCAAGGACGACAAATTGGTAGGTGAACTACCTGCCGATAAGATGTTCTTCTTAAAGCTCCTAACCGATAAATACAGCGAAGGATCTTTTAAGCTTGATGTTGACGAAGAGCAAGTCGTGGTAAAAGATCTGAGTTCAAAAAATAAGTTCAAACTTATTAAACGGGAACCATACGTTGTGGATGTCGAACTCAAAATCGAAGCGCTTATCCGTGAGTATACCGGAGACATTGTGACCCCTGAAATCATAAAGAAGATTGAAAAAGAATTCGAAAATCAAGTCAACAAGGAAGCAGCGGCAATGATACACGACTTTCAGGAAAAGGGGATTGATCCAGTCGGATTTGGCCAATTCATCAAATCCAGAACAAGAGGATTTGATTTTAAAAGATGGGAAGATGAATATGAAAATTTAACCGTCCATGTTAAAACAGATATGGTAATCACTGAGGTAGGGATTGTCGAATAAAGTGAAAGAGGGTGTCCAAATGGACACCCTCTTTCACTTTTATGCAGTGGTTGAGAACATGTATTTCTTATAATGGTACCGTATCGAGAAAATCAGGCTTACTGCCAGCATATTTCCCATGAGCGAGCTTCCCCCATAACTGATGAACGGCAGAGGGATACCTGTGATTGGCAGCAGGCCTATGGTCATGCCGATATTCTGGAATACATGGAAGGTGATCATGCTGATGACACCAACACAAATATAGGTATAAAAATCATTTTTTGTTTCCATTCCGATTTTTGTAATTTGGTAAATCAGTAGGAAAAATAAGCTTACGATGATACTTGCTCCAACGAAGCCGAATTCTTCGCCGATGATACTGAAAATGAAGTCAGTGTGACTCTCAGGCAGGTACACTTCCCTTGTTCCATACCCCTTCCCCACTGTTTCACCTGAACCAATGGTCAACAAAGACCTTGTCAGCTGGAAGCCGGTTGTGCTCTGGTAATTATATGGGTCAAGCCAGGAATAGATCCTTCCGAATTGATATTCCTTTACTCCCAGATACTTTTCCAGTATTTCTGGTTTCCAAATAACAAAATAGAATATGACCGAAATCAATGTAAACCCTGTCCCGAAAATGGGCACAAGCAGCTTCCAGGTAATACCCGAAATAAAGATCATTCCAAGCATGATTGCAATATAAACGAGCGAAGTACCAAGGTCAGGCTGCTGCATGACGAGCAGGAGCGGAATCATCGTGACAAAACCAATTTTAATCAAGAGCCAGAAGTCCGTTTGCATGCTTTTCAGCCGATATTTCTGATGATGGTCGACAATCACCCTCGCAAGCGCCAGGATGATGAACACCTTCACCAATTCCGAAGGCTGCAGGGTACCCATAGCCGGCACTCTGTACCAGCTTTTCGCACCATTGATGACAGGAGCAATGGTTGACGGAGCAACGATAAGCCCAGACAGTAGGACCAATCCAAAACCATATGCGTACCAGCTCAGTTTTTGCAGCTGATCGGAATCAAGTGTGATGACAGCGGTAATGATGCCAGTGCCGATTATGTACCAGATTATTTGCTTTACCAAAAAGTTTTCAGAGCCATATTGCCCCGTCGTCTGGGCGCTGTAAATGGCGATGCAGCTTGAAAGAAACAATAGGATCAATATCGTCACCAGCCCATAGTCGAGCCGGGAATTCGTTTTTTGATTCGAAGTCATTTTTATTCCCCTTTTAAAATGAAGACAATTTCCAACTGAGAATTAAGTAAGCTATTTTAACAGGCATAGACTCGAGCCTTAATTGAAGAACTGTTCAATACTTCATTATATTTTTTTCGACAATAAATCACAACTTATGACTATGAAATGGTTATTATTACATACTGGAAACATTTTATTCAGGAAATTTGACGCAGGGAAATGGGTGTTGCTTCCTTTTTGGATTGCTTGGTTAATTATTTGTTTTACTCTTTTATTGTGGTCGCTGATCAACCAATTAGAATGTCGGACAGTTTGGCTGCTTTCTTGGGGATTTGTGTATGTGATGGACGTGATGACGCACAGGTTTCCTGCTTTTCCTAGATTTATGTCCGTCATCACCTTGATGACGGACAGGTTTCCTGCTGTTCCCCAGATTTGTGTCCATCATAACCCTGATGACGCACAGGTTCCCTCCCGGAGTTTCTGTCATAGAGGCTGCTGTTAATTTTGCGTGCATAGAGATGGGACTTGTTTCATAGCTTTGTAAGGGACAAAGTCTTTGAAAAAGTGGGGATTCTGTATGCTATCAAAAATTGAAGCTTTCATCCTTGGTATTATCCAGGGCCTGACTGAGTTTTTGCCGATCAGCAGTACCGGTCATCTTTATCTGGGCAGGAATTTATTCGGTCTTGAAGAGGCCGGCCTGCTGCTGGACACGATGCTTCATGTAGGTACGCTGCTGGCGGTGTTTGTGTTTTATAGATATGAATTCATCAAAATTCTAAAAAATCCATTTGGGAAGCTGACCTTTCTCCTTGTCGTCGGTACGCTGCCGGCTGTCGTTGTCGGCTTGCTGTTTGAGGATTACTTTGATGAGATCTCCAAGACCGGTGTGACGATTGGCTGGGAATTTCTGATTACTGGGACATTGATGTGGTTCGCCGATTCTATAAAAAATGGGCGCAAAAAGATGGACGATATCAGTTATACGGACGCACTTGTAATAGGAAGTTTCCAGGCGGCGGCAATTTTTCCAGCGATTTCCCGATCCGGCTTGACGATTGTCGCGGCGCTTTGGCGGAAGCTTGATCGCGAGACAGCGGCCTACTTCTCCTTCCTGCTGTCGACACCAGCGATTCTTGGTGCAATTTTTCTGCAGGGAAAAGACCTTTTCAGCGGCGGCAGTGAGACGATTTCAATTCAGGCATTGTTGATTGGCATCATTTCAACAGGAATTTTCGGTTATATCGCAGTAAAATGGATGATTGGCTATTTAAAAAATCACTCTTTGAAGCCTTTTGCGATTTATGTGTGGATAATGGGGCTTGTTGTGCTGTATTTTCAGCATGCAGGGCAGTTCTAAAATTTTTTATAGCGAAAATCTGGATTTTATAGCGATTTTTTCGTTTTTATAGCGATTTTCTCATTTTTATAGCGAAAATCCAATTTTTATAGCGAATTGGAAATTTAAGCTGATTTTTTCCAGTTCAATCTACTATCAAACAAAAAAAGCACACCATTCGCATGAAATGGTGTGCCTTTTCCATTCTATCAGCAGCCGCCGTCTCCGCCCATAAGGACCAGACCTTCACGGTACTCGTCATACTCAAGTGCCATGCCCTGAGTATAGTCCACAATATTGGATTCGATAGCGACCTGGATTTCATTGATTACAACTACATGATCATCTTCTTCCGGCTCCTCCAGAGCCAGCCCAATCTGCGGGCCTCCTCAGCCAAAGCCGCCGAAGTAGACGCGGATACCTTCTGCTTTGCGCTCGGCGAGAATTTCTTTTAAAATGTCGCGCGCTTTATCTGAAATTCGCATTCTCCCTGTTCCTTTCTACATCAATTCTGTCTAATGCTTAGTTTACCATGGTATCTATAAGAAATATATAATACTGCCCGGAGTATTATGTGAAGGTTATATTTGGAAAAAAACAAGCGCCTCCAGCTACAATTGTGAACGTTTTATGATTAAAACGTGACGAAACTAAACAAAACATAACAAAACCAAACAAAATGTATATCCATCTACTAAATATTCTATTATATTTAGTTTAGGATGAAAAGGAGGTAATACATTGCAAATCTACACTCCAGATGAAATCGCTTCCATGCTGAAAATCTCCAAGAATACTGTCTATGAGATGATAAAGCGTGGCGATCTTGCAGCTTTTAAGGTCGGCAATAAAATGCGGATCGAAGAAAGCGAGTTTGAAAGATTTAAAGCTAGCATGTCCGCAAACCCGATAAAATCACAGGAATCAAAGACGGCAGCACAGCATTCGTTACAGCTGGCAGGCAGTCACGATTTCCTTGTCGAACAGCTAGTAAAATACATAGCCTCTGAAGGAACAGGACTTTCCGTCACTCCCTCCTATATCGGCAGTCTTGAAGGATTGATGATGCTTTACCGAGGCAGTGCCGATATCGCTGCCGTCCACTTGCTCGACCCAGCATCGCAGCAATACAATCTTCCCTTCATCCGCCAGCTGTTTGTTCATGAACCGATTACGGTGATGAGACTTGCTTCCCGGGATCAGGGCTTGATCGTGGCAAAAGGCAATCCAAAGAACATCACCGGAGTCAAAGACCTGGCAAGAAGTGATGTCATGATCATCAATCGGCAAAAAGGAGCCGGAACCCGCTTCCTGCTCGATTCCTTTCTGGCGAGTGAAAAGCTTGAGCCCGTGGCAGTGAAGGGTTATGAAAATGAAGAATGGACACACCTTGGCGCGGGGGCCCATATCAGCAGAGGAACAGCTGACGCCGCTTTTGGAATTAGATGTGCAGCAAGCCAGCTTGGACTCGATTTCATCCCGCTGACGAAGGAACAATTTGATCTTGTATTCCGCTGGACTCCCGGAAACAAAGAAGCTCTCCACCATTTGATTGATCTGATTCAGCTTACCAATTTCAAGGACAGCATTGCAGACCTTGACGGCTATGATGCTGAGGAATTCGGGAAAATCATTTACGGAAATCACTTGTCGGAGGCATAAAACAATGAAACTGAAAAAATTACTTTCTATCTTACTTGTATTTTTGTTAGCTCTTGTGACCGGTTGTTCAGATTCTTCATCTGATTCAACGGTCAAGGAACCAGAAAAAGCGTCAAAAGAAAAACCAACGGATTTAATCCTTGCGACGACTACCAGCACACAGGATAGCGGATTGCTTGATGTATTAATACCGGAATTTGAAAAAAACAATAACTACAATGTAAAAACGATTGCGGTCGGAACTGGCCAAGCACTTGAAATGGGAACACGCGGTGAAGCCGATGTCCTTCTTGTCCACGCTCCTGCAGCGGAAGAGGAATTGGTGAAAAGCGGTGATGCGATTAATCGCCAAAAGGTCATGTACAATGACTTCATTGTAGTTGGTCCTGCTGAAGACCCAGCTGAAATAAAAGGATTATCTGTTCCTGAGGCATTGGCGAAAATCACCGAATCGAAGGCTTCATTCGTGTCCCGCGGTGACGATTCTGGTACTCATAAAAAAGAACTAGAGCTTTGGAAGAAATCTTCCCTTGATCCCAAATCATTGGGCGATGCCTATATTGAGTCTGGACAGGGCATGGGTGCAACCCTCAAGATTGCTTCCGAGAAAAAGGGCTATACTTTGACAGACAGAGCTACCTACCTCGCACAAAAAAAGAACATGCCTGATACTGAGATTTTGGTAGAAGGCGATGAAAGCTTGCTGAATATATACCATGTTATGCAGGTAAACGACGGAAAGCATGAAAAAGTGAATGCAGATGGTGCGAAAGCATTCGTTGAATTCATGATTGCAGGTGAAACAAAGAACATCATCAAGGAATTCGGCATGGATGAGTATGGTGAGGCTCTATTTTTCTTATTCGAATAGCATAGTTAGTAATGTATAATTTTACTATACAGATAAAATTAAGATAGAAAGCCTGATTGCGCATGGAACTTTTACTAGAAGGATTGAAAAAAGCGATAGAGATGATCTTATCGGGAAACCGGGAAATTATCGAGATTACTTTGCTGACATTGAGAGTCTCGATTACCGCTGTCCTGATCAGTACATTGATCGGCATTCCGGCTGGGATGTTCCTTGGACTAGCCCGCTTTCCAGGCAGGAAGTTCATCCATGCCGTAGTCAATATCGGCATGGGACTCCCTCCTGTGGTCGCCGGTCTGTGGATCACTCTTTTCCTGTGGCGTTCAGGCCCGCTTGGCGATCTTGCCTGGCTTTACACGCCGACTGCGATCATCATGGCTCAGATATTGGTATCGCTGCCGATTGTTACAGCGCTGACAAGTACGGCATTCCAGCAGATCAATCCGAAGTTGATTTTACAGGTGAAAGCGCTTGGTGCGACGAAGCTGCAGCTTTACTGGATTTTGATGAAAGAGGTAAAACTAGCGATCCTTGCTGCCATCATCGCCGGGTTCGGACGGGTCATTGCCGAAGTCGGTGCGGCCATGATGGTCGGCGGCAATATCAGCGGCGAGACAAGGATCCTGACGACCTCGATTGTCATGGAAGTATCAAAAGGCAACTTCGATGTCGCCCTGGCACTTTCGTTCATCCTGATGACTCTGGCTTTCATCATTACGTTTACCCTGACTTATTTACAGCAAAGGAAGCGAAGCCAATGATTACTGTTGAAAACCTGGAAGTGAGAGCCGGCAAAAAAATTCTTCTATCCATCCCCCATTTTGAGATTAAGGAGGGTGAAGTGCTCGGGATCATGGGTCCGAACGGCTCTGGAAAAAGTACATTCATCAAGGCTTTGGCTCTGCTGGAAAAGCCTGCTGAGGGATCGATTTTTCTGAGTGGCAAGGACATAACGAACGAATTGACACTGGATATGCGCAGAAGATTTGCAGTCGCAATGCAGCAGCCGCTTCTCCTTGATACTACAGTCTTCCAAAACGTCGCGGTCGGCTTAAAGCTTCGCAAGCTGCCTCGACAAGAGGTCAAACAGAAGGTCGCCTATTGGCTCGATAAATTCCAAATCAGCCATCTTACAAAAAAACATGCCGCCCATCTATCCGGCGGCGAGGCTCAGCGTGTCAACCTTGCGAGGGCGATGGTGCTCGAGCCTGAAGTCCTGTTCCTCGATGAACCTTTCTCTGCCCTTGACTTCCCCACCAAGGTGCAGCTATTGAAGGACATTAGGACGATCATACAGCAGACGAATACGACGACCGTCTTTGTCAGCCATGATCTTATGGAATTGAAATACCTTGCCGGAACGCTGGCGATCCTGATGGATGGCAAGCTTAAACAGACCGGTCCCACAGAGGAAGTGTTGTCATCCCCCAACGCATCTGCTTCCACTTTTATAAATGAATGGAAAAGTCTTCTCAATTAGTTGCAAACAGCATGGCAAAAAAGCCATGCTGTTTTTTTCTCGCTGGAACATCCTTTTCAATCGGCTTTTTGCATCGTGCTGTTTTTTTATAAAAAGGAAATTGCTCTCTTTTGTCTAATTACTACTTTATAAAACCTTCAAAGGAGTCTGCTAACATGGAAATGAATTTGGATTTTACAACTCATAAACAAATGGCGATTGACTTGTTCAACCTGACTTGGGATCTGATCGAAAAACAGGTTCGGACGGAGAGTGATGATGATACCATGCTTTATGCAGCAATGGCTTCTCGCTATCATTGGAGCATCGTCGGCACGCCTCTGAACTTTGCCCGCGGGGAATGGCAGATTTCAAGAGTGTATGCGATACTTGGGAGAAGCGAGGCTGCCATCCATCATGCGAGGAAATCAGAGAAACTTTGTCTGGAGCATGATCTTGGCGAATTTGACCTAGGTTTTGCTTATGAAGCCCTCGCACGTGCATATGCCCTGTCAAGAGACGCTGCCAATCAGGAACAGTATATAAGTCTCGCGCTTGAAACTGCTGAAAAGGTTAAGATGGAAGCGAATAGAGACTGGCTTTTGAAGAATATTCATTCAGTCAGCACTGGGTTCCTGCCAGTGTGAAGCTAAATTAAGAACTGTCAGTTCCATAAAGGAGAATTGCAATGAACTATGCGATCGTAACCGGTGCCTCAAGGGGACTTGGAGCATCTGCAGCACAAGAATTCATCTCAAAAGGAATTCCTGTCATTACCGTTTCCAGGAATGAAAACAGCGCTTTGAAACAGGCTGCAGACAATGCCGTGATCAGTTATACACACTATAGCTGTGACCTTTCATCTGCTCAGCAGGTTCAAAGCGTCTTTGCAAACATCTGCGAGGAAGTTTTTCAACATGCGGAAAATGTGTATGTCATCAATAATGCCGGAGTCATCGAACCGATTGAAGTGGCCGGGGAGCTTGATACATCCCTAGTCCAGACGAATATCCAGGTGAATCTGACGGCACCGATCCTGATTAGCAATATATTTTTACAAAAAGCAAAAGAAAACAGCAGCAGAGTCATCATCGCAAATGTAACCTCCGGTGCTGGTGAGCGGCCAATCCAGGGATGGAGCATTTATTGCAGCACTAAAGCCGCTGTCAACATGTTCACGATGACCGCCGGTCTTGAGCTTGAGAGCAACGGAGACAGCAGTAAGGTCATTGCTTTCAGCCCGGGTCTGATGGATACGGACATGCAGGTGACAATCCGTTCTTCCTCAGAAGAAGCATTCGCTGATATAGATACCTTCAGGAATTACAAAGAAAGCGGCAGCCTTCGCAGTCCTGATACCGTTGCTGGAGCGCTTGTAAAACTAGTACTGTCTGAAAACCTCGAAAACGGGAAGATTTATAAGGTGAATGATCTGTTATGATCACTTAAAGCGAAGGAGCACTGCTTCTTCGCTTTTCTGCTCTGTTTTTGGATATTTTTTTAGTATGATGGTTTTAAGATGGGAGTGACATATATGGATCGGATTTCTTTTAAAATTGGGGCAGTTTTTTTCATAACGATATTGCTGGTCGAAGGGGTATTATTCTACTACCTTCACTCTTCCATCATCCATTCAAGGATCGACGAGGAGCTGGCTTCCCTGCAAACGCGCGGCAATAACCATCGTGATATTCTGGAAACTTCCTATTCTGAAGAAACCATTCACCATATTACGACTATGGAATTAAGGACGGACACCCATGTTATTATTACTGATCAAAGAGGCGTAATCGTTTCTTCTTCCGTACCGACCGATGCCTCTATGCAGGACATCTTAACCGAAACACCAGAAGATGTTCCGAGGGCTGGGTTAATTTTAGAGGATGACTGGCAGGACAAGCAATATATTGCTTCAGTAAGCCCCATGGAGAATGACGGTGCTGTTTATATGTTTAAAAACACCCAGAAAGTCCAGAGCCTGATTATCAAAATGAACAAGCACTTCTGGCTCGCCGGTATCCTTCTGCTGACGTCAATGGCGGTGATCACCCTTTTCCTATCCAGATTCATTACTAAGCCAGTCATTAAGATGAATGAAGCGACTTTAAAAATCCGCCAGGGCGACTATTCCGTCACTCTGCCCCGTGGCGGAAACGATGAATTGGGCGAACTGGCAGAATCAATCCAGGTGCTTGCTGATGACCTAAGCCACATGAAAAGGCAGCGGAATGAATTCCTCGCGAGCATTTCGCATGAATTGCGCACACCTCTCACTTATATAAAAGGGTATGCAGACATCGCGGGGAGGCCAGGCATAACCTCAGATGATAGAAGCCAATACCTGCAAATCATCCACGAAGAGGCAACCAAGCTTTCCGGTCTGATAAAAGGGTTATTTGACCTCGCAAAAATGGATGAAAACACTTTTACCATTCAAAAAGAACGTTTGGAACTCTGTACATTCATGCGGGGAATTCACTCAAGGATGACACCATCTTTCACCGAAAAAAATATGACGCTTAATTTTGCCTGTCAAGGGGAAGTCTATATCGAGGCTGACCCGGTCCGCTTTGAGCAAATTATCATTAATTTGCTGGATAATGCCAGAAAGTATTCAGCAGAAGGAACGACGACTAGAATGGAGACTTATAAAAAAAATGGTCATATCCATATCACTGTCATCGATGAAGGAAAAGGGATCCCCGAAGAAGACCAGGCTTGGGTTTTTGACCGTTTTTACAGGGTGGACAAATCCAGGTCGAAGGCATTAGGTGGATCAGGACTCGGACTTGCGATTGTAAAGGAACTTGTAGAAGCTCATGGCGGAAAAATAACGGTTCGCAGCGAACTGGGGAAAGGAACAGCCTTCGAAATAATTCTTTGAGTGGTTTTAAATGTCTGAAACATGGAATACATAAACTAGAGGGGTGATGTCATTGAAACGAGTTAATTCGTTAGTGGAAATTGTTGAAGCTGTGAAGAAAGAACGCCATGGCAATAAAGTCTTGCTCAATCAGCACGAAACCTCACGCTCCGCTGTCACTTTGGGTGACGAAGACACAGAATCCGGCACTAGGCTTAACGTGAAGGCTTTGCTGAATGATTCCCTTTATTACTCAGAGGTATTTTCAGATGACACGCTGTATGAGGAAGCGAACGGGTTGATCCAGGAGTTGAAAGATCTCGCTGAGGTTGAGTTAGTGAGCGAGGAAGAGATTGACGAATTAGTTAAAAAATGAGTTTTAAAGGGCGGCTGAGTGCAGGCTGTCCTTTTTCATTGGAGAAATGAGTGAACTGAATCTCAGTTTAAAAAGTTTTTACATATTGCCACCCTTATTCCGGGAAAACTAACTTTGTACTTACTATAAGGAGGGCTTCTAATGACGAAAAAGTACAATAAAGGCAGCAACAATCAAAATTCGCCAAAGCTCGGTAATCAGATGGCCGAGTTTTCCGGTGAATTGACGAGCGGTGACAACAGCAAGGGAAACAAACGCAACAAAGACCAAAGTGACAAAACAGACCGACACCTTTAAAAGGGTCAAACCCATTAATCACGGCAAAAGCCGGCAAAACATTGCCGGCTTTTAGTCCATATCAGTCAGGATGGCTGTCTGGTTATTCAGGTTTGCAGGGTCTACTCCATTGCTTTCATTTTCATCGTAAAAAGCATCCTGGAGCTTCATGTTCGCTTCCGCTGTTTTCGTTTGGTCTTGTTCAGAATCTTGATTTACAGGCTTTGCTTTTGGATCAATATTCACATACTTGTCCTTATCCATGTTGGATCCCTCCTGTTGGTAGTATCAGCGTTATGCTTTACTTTTACCCGGAATATGGCTATTACCAACTTGAAAAATCAGGAATTACTTTGCACAGAGGCTTCCATCTGGACATAAAAATCAGTTCCGCATTCGTCGCAGTCGGATAAAGCGGCGAGAACGCCCCGATTAACTCAGATATAATCGTCCGTCCCTCAGAAGCATTGAGCGCCTCTTTCAAATCCTATCCCGACATTTGTTCAAAATCAGTTGCTGTGCAATCCAGCAGACGCGTCGTAGAATATCCATCCATTTTCGTACAGGCTCTATTCCATTTTGATCACCTGTGAAAAAAGACCTGGCAGTAAAGTACTGCCAAGTCTATCTTCTCTATTTCCGCTTCATCTCATTGGTCAAAAATTCCACATCGGTTCCTACAATAACTTGAAGGTCTGTTTTATTAAGCTTCAATACACCTTTTGCTCCCAGGCGCTTCAGCTCTGCTTCATTTACTTTTGCCATATCATCGACTTTTAAACGAAGGCGGGTTACGCAATTGTCCAGTTCCTTAAGATTGCTCTTGCCGCCTAATGCTGCAAGGTATTGGTCTGCAAGCTCCGCATAATTGCCTTTTGACGCGCCGCTTTCCGTGAACTCGCCATCCACTTCGTCTTCACGACCTGGCGTCTTGAGGTCAAGCTTGATGATGAGGAAGTAGAAAATCACGAAGTACAAAACTGCGTACACGAGGCCGACACCAAGCAGCAGCAATGGCTTTTGCGCGATCCCGTAGTTCAGTACATAGTCGATTGCACCGGCTGAGAATCCGAAGCCGTGGTGGATACCTAGCATATAGGTAATCGACATGGCCAAACCAGTCAATACGGCGTGAATTCCGTAAAGGACTGGAGAAAGGAACATGAACAGGAATTCGATTGGTTCAGTGATTCCGGTCAGGAAAGAGGTGAAGGTCACACCAACAAGCGCGCCTGTTACAGCCTTCTTGCGCTCCTTTTTCGCCGCGGCGATCATTGCGAAAGCTGCAGCTGGAAGGCCGAACATCATCACTGGGAAGAAACCGTTCATGAAGATACCTGCATCAGGATCACCTGCGAAGAAACGTTTCAGGTCACCTTTTACAACTTCTCCCGCAGCGTTTGTGAATTCACCAAATTCAAACCAGACAAGCGTATTCAATACATGATGAAGACCCATCGGAATCAATAAACGGTTCAGGAATCCGAATACACCTACACCAAGCGCACCTGCGCCAACAATCCATTCACCGACATTATTAATGCCAGTCTGGATCGGCGTCCATACAAAACCAAATACTCCGGTCAAAACAATCATCACCAATGAAGTAATGATCGGTACGAAGCGCTTTCCGCCGAAGAAACCGAGCCAGTCAGGCAGCTTGATATCATGATAACGATTGTAAAGCAACCCGGCGATTACCCCGGATAAAATCCCGCCAAGCACCGCCATATTGATTTCTTCATTGACAGCGCCTGCACCCTTTGTCAAAACGAAATAGCCAATCGCACCTGCCAGTCCGGCCGCGCCATTCCCATCCTTGGCAATACCAACTGCCACACCGATCGCGAACAATAATGCAAGGTTCGCAAAAATCGCGTCACCTGCTGCAGAAATAAAAGGAATATCCAATAAGTCCGGCTGCCCTAGTCGCAACAATAACGCAGCTGCAGGTAAGACAGCGATTGGAAGCATCAAAGCCTTCCCGATTCTTTGTAAAAATCCTAGCACCTTCAACACCTCTTCCGCTTATAATTGTAAATGCTTACATTTTTCAGGAACATTGCAGAAATTTGTAAACACACACCCAGTTTAACAATTCGAAACCCTAAATAAAATCCTGAAAAATGACTATTTTTAATATTTCGACTTCAAAAGTTTCGGCACTCCCTTCCTCAGTATGTCACCCTCATAATCGGACAGGGCTGATACTTATAGCTTATTCGCATTTTTTTTTAAAATTCCCCTCGGCAATGACGAAGGAACAAAAAGCGCAAGCGCCTCGTTCAGCCCCGATGAGCGCTGGAGGGGCTTACAGTGAAGTCGTTCTTTGACTGCATTAGCAGGATCGAAGCTTCTCGAGGGGCTAGGCGCTGAAGCTGGATTAAGAAAATACGTGTAGTTATCTATACTTATATATAATTTTAGAATTTCCTAGCAACAAAAAAACCTGCATTTCTGCAGGTTCGACCATAGTTTACAAGGCTTTGGCCTTCGTACTTCTGGAACAGCGGTCCAACCGTGAATACTTGACGATTCCCATAACCGCTCCGGCTATTTCCATTACCTCGCCATTGTTCATAACAGGCATGAGCGATATTGCATACGTTTGACCGCCAATTTCAATTTCAAAGACAATCTTCTCGTTATTTTCCCAAACACAGTCATAGTACCTTTCAATTCTCCCCGCCTTATCGGGCAGGAATGCATCGAGGGTCTTACCATTAATCTCATTCGGGGTGAAGCCAAGATCATTCAGCAGCCCGCCGCCAACAAAGTGATGGATGAAGTCATCGCCCTGCTTTGACAGTTTGAAAATGATTCCATAATGACTCTGGATCATCTCCTCACTCTGCCGCCACATTTTTTCATGAGGATCTTTCAGTAAACTTTCGTCCGCAATCGTCGAAAAGTAGAACCCCCTCATGATAAAAAAGTAGCCAAGCGCCTTGTACAGATGACCCGTGAAATTGTCGATATCATAAACGCTCAGGTAAATTGTGAAAACGAGTTCAGACAAAAACAGAAACGTGAATGCCAGCGCTACATACAGGTGCTGGCTGTTCTTGCCTTCATAATAATAATAAAGAGAGATGACAATTGAGAGGAAGTGCAGGAAACTGATACCGTATTCTATTAGATTTTTCAAGAGGGTTGTGCCTTTGCCTTCAATGACGAGCAATGGAAGGCTTTGTTCGAAACTGAAAATCACGAACATAATGACTCCGATGATTGCAGAGCAAACAGCCAGACATATGCGCCTTGGATCCTGCTCTAGCTTCCGATCCGGCAGGACGAGTACGAGCACGATCAAGATCGCCTCAACGCTGCGGGCCGAAACCCAGAACCAAGTCGCCTTCGCGATGGAGCTCTCCGTTATGAAAAAGGGCATTCCCTGGAATGTGAGTGTATGCAATAAATCGAGCGTTCCGACAATGAAAAACAAAAAGCTCAGCATCAGGATTTTTCTGGACCGCGAGAAGCCGAACACTTTCCAGCCATATGAGAAAATCGAAAAAGAAACGGCCATGCTGAAAAATTCCAAAATCGTATGGATGGCAATATAATTTTCAGGGTTCAAATAGGATGAAAGGTCGGCATGATAGAGATGAATCAGCATCAGAAGCATGACCGCAGCTACAATATATACAAGGAACCTTCCCCTCCGACATGCTCTTCTCCATTTTGCTCACCTGCTTCGGGAGGATATAGTTACCTTTATTATAAGTACCATCCAATTCCCCTGCTCAGCACACATATATCTGTTTTGTGAATATTGACAATTCAAGAAAGATACACATATGGGTTTTGCTATTTTTCTTTTATTCGGTAAAGTGGTAACTAGATAGATTTAAAGGACGTGTACTACATGAAAATAAATGAACTGCTGCCCCGTTTTACCATGCCTGTCATGAAGGGGATTGCCCTGACTCTGGCGCTGGCTCTCGCTGCCCGGTTGATCGCCGGCCTGCCATTCTTTTCGATCATGGGCCAGCTTGTCATTGCCATCATGCTGGGAATGATTTGGCGGGCGTCTGCCGGAGTGAACGACGGCCTGTTGGAAGGTGCTTCCTATTCAAGCAAAAAGCTGCTTCGTCTCGGAATCATATTGCTTGGATTCAGGCTGAATCTGTATGATATTTACAATGCCGGATCGACGGTATTTTTAATTGCCTTTGCGAATCTGGTGTTTGCCCTGGTCGTAGTCTATGGTTTGAGCAGGCTTTTTAAGGTTGAAAAAAGGCTTGGC
The DNA here is from genome assembly GCF_020524355.2 of Mesobacillus subterraneus. Taxonomy (NCBI): domain Bacteria; kingdom Bacillati; phylum Bacillota; class Bacilli; order Caryophanales; family Bacillaceae; genus Mesobacillus; species Mesobacillus subterraneus. The sequence continues at coordinate 276,678 of NZ_CP129019.1, read as the reverse complement.
ATCCTGACTGCCTGCGGGACAGCGATTTGCGGGAGCTGCTGCAGTTGTTGCCATCGCCCCAGTCATCAAGGCTAATGAAAAAGAAACCGCTGTAGGAGCAGCCAATGTCGCTGTATTAGGAACGATTTTCACCATTCTTTATACCTTGATCTTCTCGTATCTTGACTTGAAAGCACTTGATTATGGAGTATTTGCGGGTGGCACCCTGCATGAAATCGCCCATGTCGTCGCTGCTGCCGACCCGGCGGGACAGGCTGCCCTCGACCTCGCCATTATCGTAAAATTGACCAGGGTAGCGCTGCTTGTTCCCGTCGCTATTTTAATAGGATTCTTTTTACAGCGGAAAGAAGCTGGTGACGCTGGTCAAAAGATGACATTGTCCAGCCTTCCGATTCCATGGTTCATCCTTGGGTTCCTTGCAGTGAGCGCGTTCAATACAACAGGCGTTGTCAGCGATGGCGCAGCGTCTGCCAGCGTCAGCCTCGCCTATCTGCTCATCGGCATGGCAATGGCTGGACTCGGATTGAATGTTGACTTTAAATCATTTAAGCAAATGGGCGGAAAGGCTTTGTCGGCAGGACTTGCTGGTTCTGTGCTGCTATCGCTGTTCGGGTATTTATTGGTAGTGCTAATGCTGTAGGTGAGTGATTGTTCGGACGGATAGACTGAGGAAAAGTGGCGTGATTGTAGACGAGCCGGGGACTCTTAGGACAGCTTCGGGGTTTTTGCTTCGATTTATCCGATAGGAACCTTCTATCGGACACTTTTTTCGGGTTCCCGGTTCCGTTTGTCCGATAGGAATCTTCTATCGGACGCTTTCTTCCGTTTCCATCCGGATAGTTGTCCGAACTCAGGGCTAGTTCGGACAGCTTCTTGGTTTCAATACCCACAGTTGTCCGAAACCAAGCCAGAACCCAATTTCATCCGGATTATTCCACGAATATCTTCCCAGGATTGAGAATACCGTTCGGATCGAGGGTTTTCTTGATCGACTTCATGACATCATAGGCAGCGCCATGTTCTAACCGCTGGTATTTTGCTTTCCCCAGGCCGACACCATGTTCGCCTGTGCAGGTACCGCCGCGATTCAGTGCGTAGTGAACGATTTCTTCATTGATCCGTTCGCCTTCTTTTACTTCTTCGGGATTTTCTTTATCTATCAACAGCAAAACGTGATAATTACCATCACCAACATGGTCGACGATCGAGCCTTCAATCGGAGATGCATCAATCAATTCACGGGTGTGGAGGATTGCGCCCGTCAACTCTGAAACCGGGACACTGACATCTGTCAGCATGATGCTTTTCTTGCCGGCTGTGTGCTTATAGGCGTAGAGAAGATTATGCCTTGCTTCCCAAAGCTGGTTGCGTGCTTTTGAATCTGCCTCGAATTGGAAGTCCGAGCAGCCATGGTCCTTCAAAATTTCAGCGGCAAACTCAACATCCTGTGCCAGTCCTGCTTCGTTGCCATGGAATTCCATGAACAGTGTCGTGCTTTCCTCATAATCTGTTTCCATGTATTCATTCACTTTTTTCACCGACTCAGCATCGACGAATTCTATCCTGGTCACCGGAATGCCGCCGGCTAAAATACCCACGACGGCGTCGACGGCATTTTTTACAGATGGAAAAACTGCCCGGGCAGCAGTAATTGCTTCTGGTATTCCATACACTTTCAGCGTAAGTTCAGTGATGACACCGAGTGTTCCCTCCGAGCCGACAAACATGCCGTTCAGGTGAATTCCTGATGAAGACTTCGCGGCAAGGCTGCCGGTATGGATGATATCACCGTTCGCAAGCACAACCTCAAGGTCCCTGACTTGATCTCGCATGATGCCGTAGCGGACTGAAGTCGTGCCGCTCGCATTCGTTGCCGCCATCCCGCCAAGCGTCGCATCTGCACCCGGATCAACGGTGAAAAATAAACCGTACTTTTTAAGTTCCTTGTTCAATACCGACCTCGTGACACCAGGCTGGACTTTTACGAGAAAGTCACTTTCCTTCACTTCGACGATGGCATTCATCTGTGAAAGGTCGAGAGAAATTCCGCCATGTACAGGGATGACGTGTCCTTCCAGACTCGTACCCAATCCGAATGGGACAACTGGAATTTTGCGCTCGTTCGCAAATTTTAATACCTTGCTGACGTCCTCTTTATTCCGCGGGAATACAACGACATCCGGCAGGCGTGGCTCGTGATAGGATTCATCCCGGCCGTGGAGCTCCAAAATTGTTTCATTCACCGTTACAAGCTCTTCACTTATGAGTTTCTTCAACTCATCTATGTAAGCTGCCAATTTTCTCTCTCCTTTTTTAAATGCTAAATTCGTTTTACTTGCCAAGTTCTATAAAAAACTATGAACCCAGGTATCTTGCATAATATGATTTTGCTTTTACCGTATCATTCGTGCCATGGACAAGCACCCTTCCGTCCTGAAAGATGACCATGGTGATTTCTTCATCCGGCATGAAGCGCAGCAAAAATGGATTGCCTTTGACCTCGCCATTATTTTTCAGGCGGCCAGCGAGTTTCTCCAGATTTTGTTTTATTTTTTGCCGAGGATTAATCTGGATCGTGTTGCGGCCGCATAAGGATACAAAGTTGATTTGTTGGTCCGATGACCGGTCTAGGAATTCATAATTATGGTGGACACATGCCGGGCATTCTGGATTGCGTCCACCGCTGATGTCCATCTGTAAAAAGGAGTTGTACCAGATATCCATTTGCTCAAGATTCGGGTTTGACTCTGCCCCTACGAGCAGCTTGATCGCCTCGACTGCTTCAAAAGATCCAATGATATCAGTGATCGGCGATAGTACACCAATGCTGTCGCATGTCTCTCCCAGTCCAGCAGGAACGGATGGAAACAGACACCGATAGCAGGGGGTCTCCCCCGGTTTGATGGCGGCGAACATCCCACGCGAGCTTACAGCGCCGCCGTATACCCAAGGAATGCCATGTTTGGCAGCAACATCATTTATCAGATATCGGTCCATGAAATTATCGGTTCCATCAACGATCACATCGAAGCCTGCAAGCAGATCCTCTGCGTTGTCTAGCGTCAAATCAGCGATGATGGGCTCTACTTTTATCTCTGAATTGATCTTTTTCAGTTTTTTTTCAGCGGCGATGACCTTTGGCAGGTTCTCCCCTGCATCATCCTCATCATAGAGAGTCTGACGCTGCAGGTTTGAGAGCTCGACTAGGTCACGGTCGATGATGCGGACATGCCCGACACCTGACCTGACCAAATGATTTGAGATCACCGTTCCCAGTGCGCCCATGCCAACAATGACGGCAGAACTTTTTAAAAGTTTCTCCTGTCCTCCCCTTCCTACTGGCTGGAATAAAATCTGCCTTGAATAACGCTCCAAATCCTTCATCCATATCCCTCATTTCTATTATATTATATCTTTAAATAAAGCTTTTTTTTAGACTGAATTTTCACTATACTTAAGATTAAGAGGAAAATAGGCCTCTTGTATTATTTTTTATCCATACTAAATGAAAGAGGTGGATTAGTTAAGATGAATTTTGGGGGATTTAAAAACAAAGAAGTCGTAGTGGACTTGTCAAACGGTACTGTCGATTACAGAGGCATCAATGAAGATGATGTGAAAAAGTATGTCGGCGGCCGCGGTCTTGGGGTTAAGTACGTTCTTGACAACGGGCCTGAGGTTGAGCCTCTATCAGAAGAAAATATCCTGTGTATCATGACAGGTCCTGTAACTGGATCACGTTCATCGATGAGCGGACGTCTTGCAGTCGTGACAAAGTCTCCATTGACTGGCACGGTTACTGACTCACACATGGGTGGATGGACAGCTGCCCGTTTGAAGTGGGCTGGCATCGACAACGTAATTTTCAAGGGCAAAAGCGACAAGCCTGTATACCTTTATATCGAAGATGGCAAAGCAGAGATCCGCGACGCTTCGGGGTTGTGGGGATTGAGCACGCGCGCGACTGTGCAGGCTATGAAAGACGCTCATGGAGAAGAAAATCTAAGCGTCATGACAATCGGCCAGGCTGGCGAAAATGGCGTACGTTTTGCTGGTTTCATGAACGAGCACGACCGCTCAGCTGGACGCGGCGGTACTGGTGCGGTTGCAGGTTACAAGAAATTGAAAGCAATCGTCATCAAAGCAGCGCAAAAGGGCAATATGCCAGAGCCTGCACAAAAAGATGATTACAACCAGGCGAACAAGAAAGCGGTTAAAGCGATTCTTGAAGGCGGATTGACGGCTCCTAACAAAGGCGGATTGTCCGTATATGGAACAAACGTCCTTACTAACTTGATCAATGAAGTGGGAGCGCTTCCAACACGAAACTCTCAATTAACACACTGGGATGAAGCTGAAAAGCACTCAGGCGAGTGGGTAAACGAGCATCTGCTCGTTGCCAACAACACATGTCATGCTTGCCCGGTTGGCTGTAAGATCGAGGTTGAAGTCAAGGAAGGCAAATATAAGACTCGCGTTGAGAGCTTTGAGTTCGAATCTGCATGGGCACTTGGTGCAAACAGCGGATTGAGCGACTCTGAAGCGATCGCATACTTAATCGACATCTGTAATGAATACGGCATGGATACAATCGAGCTTGGCCACGCCATCTCTGTCACAATGGAAGCCTATGAAAAAGGAATTGTTGAAGAGAAGCTTGATTGGGGCGACGCTGACGGCATGATTGAAATCGCTCGCAAAATCGCATTCCGTGAAGGGTTCGGCGGCATCCTTGCTGAAGGTCCTGCACGCGCGACAGCTGCATGGGGCGTTCCTGAACTGTCAATGTCAGTAAAAGGCCAGTCTATTCCAGCTTACGATCCACGCGGAATCCAGGGTATCGGCCTTGGCTATGCGACGAGTAACCGTGGTGCCTGCCACCTTCGCGGCTACACAATCGCATCTGAAATTGCCGGCATTCCTGAGCCAACAGACCGTACTGTAGCAGAAGGAAAAGCGGAGCTTCTGAATGTATTCCAGAACCTGCTTTCATTCTCTGACTCTATGAATATCTGTAAATTCTCATCCTTCTCTGAAAATGCAGAGCATTATGCTGAGCAATACAGCACAATGACTGGCATTCCAATGACAGCGGATGATGTCATGCTTGCAGGGGAAAGAATTTACAACCTTGAGCGTTACTACAACAACCTAGCCGGCTTCAACAAGCGTGAGGACGACTTCCTGCCAAAACGCTTCACTGAAGAAGGCGCATCTGGCAACAGTGTAGGACTTGTTTCTCGCATGGATATCATGCTTGATGATTATTACAATGTCCGCGGCTGGAAAGATGGCGTTGTTACAGAAGAAAAGCTTCGCGAACTCGGCATTATTGGTGAAGAAACAACACCAGCAACTGAAGAAGTTTAATATTTTTGAAGAAAACCAGGCGAGTTTGCCTGGTTTTTGTTTTTTAATCGTTGAAAAGGTTGCCAGAAAATCTTTTATAGCGGAATTTTCATTTTTTATAGCGAGTTTTTCATTTTTATAGCGACTTTTTCGTTAATATAGCGACTTTCTGATTTTTATAGCGAACTGGAAAAAACGGCTGATTTTTTCCAGTATGGCTCTTATCGTCAACTTTATTGCTTTTCATAATATGTTCAAAATAGGCATCAATCCATGAGAGGTCAGCCTCCTGTAAAAAAAGGTCCCGGCAATAATTTGCCGAAACCTTCGCTACCCGCCAACTCGGGTTGTTTTATAACGGTAATTTTTAATCAACTGCTCGAGTTCTTCCAGGCTTTCCGCTTCAAAGCGGATATGTACGGCATTGACAATGAATGTTTTTGTAAAAGCAAGCTCATCCTCGCTTAAAATTTCCGCTCTCCAGCTGGCTGCTTCATAGACGAATGGGAAGGAGTCGGTCACGAGCCTGCCGCCCAGCTCTTCAAAATACATGCCAAGGTGATCCCTGTTGATTCCTCGGAATTCTAGTATTCTATCTACCATATCAGCCACCGGCAACCGGAGGAAACAACGCGAACTGGTCGCTTTCTTTTACATGCGTTTCAAGCTCCTGATCATGGACGATGTTACGGCCGTTAATATAGACATGCACAAATGGCTTAAGCGTCTTTTCTTCTGTGAAAATTTCTTCGTGCAAATCCGGGAACATTTCGCACATTTTATCAAGTACATCCATTACCCGGTCACCATCAGGTTTCACTTCGACTGTCACACCTCCGCAAATCTCCCTGAGATTGGCAAATACCTTAACCTGCATCCTAAACGCCCCTTTCTCCATACCTCCATAATAAATTGAAAAATGAAAAATGTCATTAGCTCATTCTGTCCGGACTCTTTTTACTCTTGTTACTGATCTGTACTCACGATTTCAGATAACTGCCTGATAATCAGCCGATTTTCAGCATCTGAATGGGTCACGAGACAAAATTCCCGCTCGTATGGTTCGAAGGTGTCAACAATTTTTATGCGTCCTGCTTTTTCTGCAGGCATAGCCGCCAGTCTTGAAATAAAACTGATACCCAGTCCTGCTTCGACCGCTGCGATGACGGCTTCCGTACTTCCGATCGAGACGGCAATTTTCAAGTCTTCAAGCGACAGGCCTTTTTCTGCTAAGTAACGCTCCATCATTTTGCGTGTGCCCGATCCTTCTTCACGCAGGACGAAGTCATATTGTTGAAGTTGCGAAAAATTTGCAGATGCCGTATGGATCAATGGGTGGTCTTCCGGCGTGACTAAAACAAGGGAATCAACGGCAACCGAAGTGCTTTTTAACAAACGGGACTCGACCTTCATCCCGATGATTGCAGCATCAATCTGGTGGTTCTGCAGTTTTTCAATGATCTTCTTCGAATCACCGATTTCAATTTTCACATCCACCTTCGGAAAAAGGCTGCGGAATTTTTTTACCCAGCCGGGAAGCAAATAGGTTCCAGGTATGGTACTCGCCCCAATTGCCAGTGTGCCTGTCAGGGTTCCCTGGAATTCACCGAGTTCACCCTCAAGCATTCTCCACCGCTTGGCGATATCCTTAGCCGCTGTGTAAACAAGCATTCCTGCAGACGTCGGCTTGATTCCTGCAGCTCCCCTGTCAAGCAGTTCAAATCCGAGCTCATCTTCAAGGCTTTTGATTTTCAGGCTCACAGAAGGCTGTGAGCTTTTCAGTGCAGCCGCTGCCTCGGAAAAACTATTCTTTTCCACAACCATTATGAATGTCTCTAGCTTTTTTAGATTCATGCATTTCTCCTATTCCAGACATATTATATAATCCAATATTAATACGGATTGCCCTGATACGGACAATAAATTATAATTAATAAGATTTTATTAGACATTTTAGGGGCTGGCAGTCGTCAAAGTGTCTATTAAAAGCATTTCTTAGACATTTTACTTCATGACAGCTATCAAAATGTCTATAACAAGAAGCTTCTTAGACATTTCGGAGAGTAATGGACCTCATAATGTCTATTAAACAGTTCTTCTTAGTCATTTCGGAGAGTAATGGACCTCATAATGTCTATTAAACAGTTCTTCTTAGTCATTTCGGAGTGTGATGGACGTCAAAATGTCTATTAAACAGTTCTTCTTGGACATTTCTAAGAAAACGGCCTTCAAAGTGTCTATTATGCAAGGTCACATAGACACTCCTAGGGTATCGAGCTTAAAAAGAAAAACTTTCCTTGTCTAATAGTATTGACATATTATTATCTGAATATTAATATAGTTCTTGTAAATATATATCACAATAGTAAAAATCGATGACGAGAACACGTCCTTTATGAAACCTGATCCCCAGAGAGCCGGTGATTGCTGCAAGCCGGTGTTCAGAATATAGAGGAACATCATCTCTGAGATGCAAAGCTGAAATTCAGTTACAGTAAGCTTTTGCCGGCTTGTCCGCCGTTAAATGGAACACGTATGATGGTACGTTGACGAGAGCCGCATGTTTGTGCGGAATCAGGGTGGTAACGCGAGCACAACTCGTCCCTATTTTCAGGGGCGGGTTTTTTGTTTTTCTTTTTATAACATTCCGTTTCTAATTTCCTATACTCTCAGTGCCAAAACATTATTTTAGGAGGAGAAAAAGGATGGGAAGCTTAAGAGGTAAAGAAACACTCACAATCGGTCTAATGTTATTTGCATTATTTTTTGGAGCAGGGAACCTGATTTTCCCGCCATTTTTAGGACAGGAAGCTGGCGCAAACTTTTGGCCGGCGATGCTTGGTTTTGTAGTAACCGGAGTCGGGCTGCCATTATTGACTGTTGTTGTCATTTCAATGGCTAAGGATGGCATAAAAGAAATCGGGACGAAGGTCCACCCGCTTTTCGCAGTCGTTTTCAGCGCAGCTGTTTACTTATCGATTGGGACGTTCTTCGGTATTCCGAGAAGCGCCAATGTGGCATTCGAAATGTCCGTTAAACCGTTCCTTGGATCTGGAACAAATCCATTGCTGCTTCTACTGTTTACATTAGTCTTTTTTGCCCTTGTTTTCTGGGTTACGTTAAACCCTTCAAAGATGGTTGAACGGATCGGCAGCATACTGACGCCTGTTTTGCTTGCAGCCATCGTCCTACTCGTGATCGGCAGCTTTTTAAAACTGGATGGATCATTTGGAGAAGTATCAGAAAAATACACGTCAGCTCCATTTGCTACAGGTTTCCTTGAAGGGTACCTGACAATGGACACAATCGCTGCATTGGCATTCGGAATCATTGTTGTTGGGGCTGTTCAGCAGAGAAAAGCGCTGGAACGAAAGCAGGTTGTAAGGGAAACATTGAAAGCTGGCATAATCGCTGGCATCGGATTAGCTTTTGTCTATGTAACAGTAGGCCTTCTCGGTGCTAAAATGGCCTCGGTTGAAGAATACGAAAATGGCGGTGCGATTTTAACAGAATCCGCAAAACTGATGTTTGGGGCACCTGGCATGCTGCTGCTCGGATTGATTGTAACGCTTGCCTGCTTCACAACGGCAGTTGGCCTTGTAGCCGCGACAAGCCAATTTTTCGCCAAGATGATGCCAAAGGTTTCTTATAAAACTTACACACTCGTTGTCACAGTGGTCAGCTTATTGATCGCGAATCTTGGTCTTAACCAGATCATTTCGATTTCCGTACCTGTGTTGATCGTTCTTTACCCGATCACAATCGTGCTTGTCATTTTATCCTTCCTGGACCGTTTCTTCAATGGAGCCCGCGGTGTCTATGTTGGAGCAGTGTTTGCAACCACACTTGTCAGCGTAGTTGACGGTTTGAAGACATTCGGAGTTGAATCAGAAGCACTGGCATCACTTCTAAAAACACTGCCGCTTTATGCGGAGGGACTTGGCTGGCTTCTGCCTGCGATAGTTGGCGCACTTGCTGGCTGGATCTTCACAAAGTTGGGACAATCCAGGAATTTAAATCCAGCTTCAGAATAGAACGTTAGTGATAACTCCTGGTTGTTTAAGAAAATAAATTCAAGAAAAGCACCTATAAAAGACTGGACCGGACATGATTATATGTCCGGTTTTCATTATTGGGAATTCCGTAAACGTAAAATCTATATTACAAATACATTGCATAATCCTTCCACTTCCCCATCTTACACACAATATTTCCATATATCATCCAAAAATAAACAAATTTTGTCATGAGATCGTTTTTACGAAACCAAATTATTACACTATATTTCAAATCGTGGTGACAATGACCTGCATTAGATTTCTTTTTTTACAGCATCAGACTATCGTACGAATTTGAAATCCTGTTCAGACCGCTTCCATTTTTTAACGGAATCGTTTTCATTCCCATTCAATCCCTTCCTCGGGACTTATGAAACCTGCCTTCAAACAAGTATATACAGGTGTTGACGATAGTCTGCTAAATCAATAGAGTCAGTGAGGTAGAAAAATTGAATGGAGTTGTGGACATGGGACCTATGAACAAAACGCTCAGATTGTTTGTCATGATCAGTACTGTGATCATGCTGGCACTTTCAGCGAATTTAAACTTTGCCTTTGCGGCAGTTACACAGCCAGAAGCAGATACACCTTTGAAAAAGGAAAATCTGCAAAAGCTGACGGCTCAAAGCGTCAAGAAATTGGACAATGGTGTTCAATTCGATTTAGGAGAATACAATGCATTTATTCGTATTTTTTCAAAAGATCTTGTAAAAGTTTCTATTTTAAAAGAAGGAGAGAAGGAAGAGTTTTCACCTGCTATTAAAAAGCAACAATGGGAAACTCCAAAATTCAAGACACAAGATGGACAAAAGGAATTCACCATCTCAACGGATGAATTGACCATCAAAATCAGTAAAGCACCATTCGGTGTGAAATTTATGGACAAGCAAGGCAATGTCATCAATGAAGACTACCTGCAAAACGGTTCGGCCGCTGGTTATGAAGACGGCAAGCCATATGTTTTCAAGAAGACCGAAAAAGGCGAGAACTTTTACGGTTTCGGTGAGCAGGCTGGCCTGAATTTCAACCAGCGCGGTGAAAGCATCGGCATGTGGAACACAGATGCTTATTCATATGACAAAGACACGAAGTATGTATACACCTCCATTCCTTTCTTCATCGGTTTGAAGGATAAAAAGGCATACGGAATTCTTTTCGATAATTCCTACCGTTCTTACTATGAAATGGCGAGCGAGTCAGATGACTACTATTACTTTTATGCCAATGGCGGCCCTCTTACGTACTATTTCATGAACGGACCTGAAATCTCGGACGTACTGGATGTTTATACAGAATTAACCGGTAAAATGGACCTTCCTGCAAAATGGACATTAGGTCTCCACCAGAGTAAGTGGGGATACACAGCGGATGAAATCGTGAATGTAGCGAAAACATACCGCGAAAAAAATATCCCTCTGGATACGATGCACTTTGACATTGATTACATGGATGGATACCGTGTTTTCACTTGGGACGAGAAATACAAGCAAGCCTTGAAACAGCTGAAATCGATGCCTGGATTCCACGCAATCGCAATCAATGATCCAGCTGTTAAACAGGATGAAAATTATCGTTTGTACCAGGAAGGTACGAAAAATGATTACTGGGGAAAGAATGCAGACGGAACACCGTTCATTGGTCCAGTCTGGCCAGGACAATCTGCTTTCCCTGACTTCTCAAAAGAGGAGGTCCGCACATGGTGGGCTAAGAACCACAACATATTGTTTGACGAAGGAATTGACGGTATCTGGAATGATATGAATGAGCCGGCTGTATTCCTTGATGACAACAAGCATAATCACACGATGCCGCTCGATTCTTATTTTGGCTATGAAAATGATAAAAAACTGCATACTGAATACCATAATCTATACGGTCATGATGAAGCTGAAGCAACTTATGATGCTTGGGGAGTGCACAAGCCAAATGTACGTCCTTTCGTTTTGACTCGTGACATGTTTGCCGGAACACAGCGCTATGCTGCACTTTGGACTGGCGATAACGTAAGTAACTGGGAACATTTGCAAATGTCTATTCCGATGAACACCAATATCGGTCTTTCAGGGGTATCATTCGTAGGAAACGATATTGGCGGTTTCGCTCAGCGGACGGATGCTGAATTGTTTGCGCGCTGGATTGAGGTCGGGGCATTCCTGCCATTCTCTCGGATCCATTATGATAGTGATGCCAAAGCAGCGATCAAACAGGGTCAGGAGCCTTGGGCGTTTGGTCCGGAAGTTGAAGAAATCTCCAAGAAATATATCGAAATGCGTTACCAGTTGATGCCTTACCTTTACAATGCATTCAAAGATTCTTCTGAAACAGGCACACCGGTCCAGCAGCCGCTTGTCTACCATTACCAGGAAGATGAGAACACGTATGACATCAACGATCAGTTCATGTTCGGCGATTCTATGATGCTTGCTCCTGTTGTTACACAAGGGCAGACTAGCCGTGACGTATACCTGCCACAGGGTGAAACATGGGTAGATTACTGGTCAAACAAAGAGTATGACGGTGGACAAACAATCAAGGTGGATGCACCACTTGGTCACCTGCCAATCTTCGTGAAAAAGGACTCAATGATCCCGACTCGTGAAGTACAGCAATATACAGGTGAAAATGAGTTGACGAATCTTGTATTAGACACATACCTTAAAAATGAAGCAACATATAGCTTCTATGAGGATGACGGCGCATCACTTGACCATCGCAATGGCGAATTTGATGTAACCGACTTCCATATCGAGAAAAAGCAAAACAAAATTGAATTCGGAAGAACGATGTCAGCGGACAATTTCGATTCTGCCATCGAGCAATACACATTGAAGCTGAATAACGAGCAAGCGCCTAAAAAAGTCCAGGCTGCACAGCATCGTTACAAAGCAGTTACATCTGTGGAAGAAATGACAGAAACAAAACGTTCTTATTTCTTTGAAACGGAAACGAAAACTTTGTACGTAAACATCCCAGCAGAGGAAAGCAAAAAAGTACAAATCAAATTTTAATGACTTTAGGGGCTAATCACTTACGATTAGCCCCTTCTATCATTTTCTAATAGGTGGTGATCAAATGAAGCAGAAAAGAGTTTGGCTATTCCTGATATTGATTTTTCCAATTATCCTATCCATGTATGTGATCGGGACGTATCCAAAAGAAAGTCCTCAAATTCACACTCCTGTAGCCGGAAAGAAGCTATTCACAGGTTTACAAACACATCAATCACGCTACAACCCTGGTGATACAGTAGAATTCAAGCTTGCTTCCGACGTCACAGAATATAGACTTAATGTTTCCTATTTTCATTTAGACAAAAAATTAAAAGAGGAAGAATTCACGAACAAAGACTCGTGGTCATGGGTTCCACCGAAGGAAGATTTCAGAGGATACCTTGTGGAAGTCAAATTTTTCACTGAAGATGAAGTACAGACCGAAACCATTGCAGTGGATGTATCAAGCGATTGGAGCAAATTCCCACGTTACGGGTTCCTTTCCAGCTTCAACAAAATGCCATATGAGAAGCTAGAAAAAATAATCTCCACTTTAAACCGCTATCATCTCAACGGGCTGCAATTCTATGATTGGCATTATGAGCATCAACAACCTGTCAAGCTGAACTCTGGCTCGCCTGCATCACACTGGCAGGATGTGGCGAATCGCGAGATAGCTCTTCAGACTCTTAACCATTACATCGCCTTGGCACACGATCGCAATATGGAAGCCATGGCGTACAATTTACTATATGGATCTTTCGAAAAACGAGCGCTGCCAGATCAGTGGCATTTGTACAAGGACCGGGAACAGAATACAATCGATCAGCACCCCCCTTCCTGAGCAGTGGAAAAGCAATATTAAGATCATGAACCCCACCAACCCATGGTGGCAGGATTATCTGATTGACCAGCAGCGCATGGTTTATGAGGCCCTCCCCTTCGATGGCTGGCATATTGACCAGTTAGGTGATCGCGGCGAAGTCTTTAATGAGTGGGGAGACCAACTATCGATCGATGAGAGCTTTGCTCCTTTTTTAAAAAAGATCAAAGACAGCTTTCCCGAAAAACAGATTGTCATGAATGCCGTGAACCAGTATGGACAAACTTCGATTTCACAGGCATCACCAGCCTTCTTATATACGGAAGTCTGGGATGAATTTAGATATTTCAATGACCTGAAAAAAATCCTGGATGAAAACACATCTCTTTCAGGCGGAAAAAGCTCAGTTCTTGCTGCTTATATGAATTACCAGCATTCCAACGAGCCAGGTGAATTCAATGAACCTGGGATATTGCTCGCGAATTCGGTTATTTTTGCGAATGGAGGCGCCCATCTGGAGCTTGGAGAACATATGCTGTCCAAAGAATATTTTCCTCATAACCAGTTACAGCTTCCAGCTAATTTAGAAGAGAAACTGATTTCTTACTACGATTTCCTGACAGGATATGAAAATTTGTTAAGAGATTCCGTAACTGAATCAGGTGTTTCATTGAAATCTAAAGATGGATTGCCTTTATCCGTTGATGCAGCAAAGCAGAATGAACTTTGGGTCATTGCGAAAAAAAAAGAGGATAAAAAAATTCTTCATTTTATTAATTTCCTTCATGCCAATTCAATGGAATGGCGGGATCCAAACGGCGAACAGGCAAAACCGGAAACGCAGAAAAACCTACCCTTTGTAATGACAGATGCTAAAAAAGCAGAGAAAATCTGGATGGCTTCACCGGATGTCAAAGGCGGGAAACCCATTTCCATTCCTTTTAGACAAAATCGGGATAAAATCATTTTCACTCTGCCGTCGCTCACTTATTGGGATATGGTGGTCATTGAATATGAATGAAATGAAAAGAGGCTGCAGCGTGCAGCCTCTTTTTTTCCATTCACTTATACTCTTTTAAACGGCCACCAGTTTGCTTCACCGAAGTTCTTCACCAAAACCGGGATGAACAGCGGCAGCATGATGAAGGCATATAAGAACAATCCTACCAGGAGAATCGAAGCGATTTGCAGCAAGGACATCATTCCCGATGGCATCATCGCCGCAAATGTTCCTCCAAGGATGATCGCTGCAGAAATGATAACAGTTCCCATCTTTTTCATCGAAAGAAGCATAGCTTCTGAGATTGATAGATGCTTATATTCATTGAAACGGTCCATCAAGAAGATGCTGTAGTCGACGCCAAGGGCAACAAGTATGACAAACGCAAAGAACGGTACTGCCCAGCTGATGCCTGAGTAACCAAGGATATCAACATAGATAACCTCGTTGACAGCCATTGCCGTATAATACGTTAAAATCAGTGAGCCGATCATGTAGATTGGCATGATGATCGAACGGAAAAGGAATACCAGGATGATTCCAATCCCCAGCAGCATCAAGATGACTGTACGGGAGTAATCCTGTCCGGACATCGTATCAAGATCTGCATTCGTGCTCGTGATGCCGCCGATTGCCACATCTGCGTTTTCAAGCTTCGTTCCTTTCGTCGCACGCTCGACGGCTGCCTCAATTTCAGCTACCTGAGCCATTGCTTGATTTGAATAAGGATTCGCTTCAAAAATAACATCCATTGTCATGACTTTACGGTCTTTTGACATATAGACATCGAAAACCTGAGTGAAGTCTTCACTCTCTAGAACATCTGCCGGCAAGTAAAAGCTATCGGAATCCGATTGAGCCAGCCCATCCAAATATTCCTGCGCAGAGCCAAGACCTTCAGATACCTGGTTCAAACCATCAGTACTCTGACTAAGACCATCTGTAAGCTGGTTCAATTGTCCACCAAGACCTCCAAACCCTGCAAGCAACTGCTGTTGTCCGGCGGTGATTCCTGTCAGACCATTCGTCAGTTTAGGGAAATTGTCGACAATCTGTCCCTGTCCGTCAGCGAGATGATTCAATCCAGCCTGCTGCTGCTCAATCCCGTCGATGAGCTGCTGAAGACCAGGACCGAAGCCAGCTTGCTGTGCAAGGGCTTCAGCAAAAGCTTTATTAGCTTGTGCCATTCCTCCTGTCAGCTTGGGCAGTTCCTCATTTAGTTGACTAAGACCTGCTGATGCTTTGGACAGTTCACCTTCAAGATAGCTAACCTCGCCTTTGATTTTTTGATAGTTTTGGTCTGCGTTTAACGTATCATCTCTTTTTTCTAAATAGCCAAACAGCTGGCCATGCGCCTGGAGGATTCCTCCAGATAGGCTGGCTATTCCATCTCCTGCCTGCTTGTAGCCATCTTCTAGCTGCTCAAGACCAGTTTGCATCACAACATAGTTAGCCTGAAGCTGTTTATACCCGGCAAGCAATTCCTCTGCTCTCGCCTGAGCTTCCTCCAATCCGGCCTTAATCTGGCCAGCGCCAGCAGACCCTTGGCGGATGCCGCTCTTGATAGTCGACAGATTGGTCTGGATCTCACCAAGACCTGACTTAATTTCCGTCGTTCCACTGATTAACTGGTTGATGCCATCTGCTGCACCTTCCAATTCCGGAGCTGATTTGGACAGCTCTGCTTCCGCATCCTGCAGGCCTTCACTGATTTTATCCAGACCTTCTTTTCCTTCTCCCAGGCCTGAACCGAGTGTTTCTGCCTGCTTCGAAACAAAGAAGTCCTCGATTGGTTCACCAGTTGGTCTTGTGACCGAACGAACTGTATCAACCAGATCGACCTTTTCCAGTTCAGAACTGATTTTCTCTGCCAGCTCGACGTATTCAGCTGAATCCATTCTTTCGTCATTTTTCAGGATAACCTGTGTCGGCATCGATTCACCAGGTCCGAAGCTGTCAGCAATGGCGTTAAAAGCCTTGATTGAGTTTACATCGCCACTGATTTCATCCAATGAGTTATAGCTTAGCTCCCCATCGTAGGCAAACAGGAACGGCACGCAAACCGCGGCTACAATCAGGAGACTCAGGAATGGGCGGGCCAGTGAGAAGCTCCCGACTGTTCCCCATAACTTGCTTTCGCCATGCTCTGCGCTCTGTTTTGAAGGCCAGAAGATTTTCGGACCCAGGATCGCCATGAAGAACGGGACAATGGTGAATAGTCCAAGCAGCAGCATCGCGACGCCAATCGCTACAGCAGCCGCAGATTGATAGAGGATGAATTGTGAGAAACCAATTGCAGCAAAACCGATCATAACCGCTACACCGCTGAAAAATACTGTACGGCCTGCGTTCTTGTATGTCGTGATGATTGCCGCCGGTACGCTTTCATTATGTGCCAGCTCTTCCTTGAATCGACTGAGCAGCAAAATACAGTAATCCGTACCGATTCCGAACAAAACCGCCACAAGGAAAATCTGCGTGTAGTTCGAAAGCGGGAAATCGAATTGATCAACAAGCATCGCTACGATTGATTGTGAAACAAGGTAAGACATCCCTACCGTCAATAATGGAATGATGGGAGCGATGACAGACCTGAACACAAGCAGCAGCACAACAAGGATAAAGACAACTGTAATTCCTTCTGTCTTCTTCAACCCTTCCTCAGAACTGTTCATCAAATCCTCATTGATTAGCCATTGACTTGTATAATAGTGGTCAACATTAACATCCTCAATTGTTTCATAGAGCAGCTTGCTGACCTGTGCTGGTTCGCGGTCATTCCAGTTGACCGTGACTGAGGTCAATATTGATTTTCCATCGTCGGAGACAAGCTGAGCCTTCAGACTTTCTTCATTGAAATGTGTCAGGATTTCGGTGATCCCGATTTCTTCACTATTTTCTTCAAGTTCACGAATTGCTTTCTCCGCTTCTTTGATTTCTTCCTGTGTCAATGTCTTTTCACTATGGAAAACAAGCGCGACCTGGGTATCATCCCCTCCACCTTCTTGTTTCCTTACGTCATCCATTATTTTGCCGGCCAATGTTGACGAATACTCATCAGGAACAGTAATCTGCCCTTTTTCCCTTACAAGCTCAGCCATGTTTGGTGCAGTCATGAACAGGCCTGCAGCAACCAAAATCCAGGAGATGATAACAAACCATTTCTGTTTAATTATGAATTTCACGTTTATTCCACCCTGCTCTTTCTATCTGTTAAAATTTCATTCAGTTTGTCGTACGTCTCAAGGAACTGGACGATCTCATCCTGATCGAACTTTTCAATAAAGGATCCCACCAAAGCCTGGATCCGCTCCTCTGTTTTTTGGAAAAGTTCATTTCCCTTCTCAGTTAAAGCCAGATAAACTAAACGCCGATCATTTTCGTCCCGCGTTCTCTGAATTAGCCCTTTTTCCCACAGCCGGGTAATAATCGCTGTGATCGCACTCTTTTTGACATCGAACACTTCCGCCAGTTCGGAGGAAGTACAGGTGCCCACCTTGTTGATATACCGCAATGTATAATGCTGGTCATTCGTCAGGTCTGTTCCTATTTCTTCTTTGATCATTCCTTCGGCAATCTTGTTGACCGAGAAAGTAACATGGATATAATGGTCCACTAAATCTTTGATCGATTTATCACACATGTTTATATATTCACCCCGTCTAAAACTTATTCCACCGTTTAACTGTTCAACTGTTTAACTATTAACCTTTTTAACTTTAATCCTGAGCAAATCCTATGTCAATAGAAAAACAAAAAGACTGCCTAAGTTTATTAGGCAGCCCAGATATTTAAAAGGTGTTATATATATTCGCACATTCTTCACCCGTGGGTTCATAAAAGCAGTGACGCTTAAATCGGCCAACATGCGGCTGATTGTACCATGTCGGCGGACAATCCCCTGACGGCCGGAAATACCACAGGCTGAATTTTGCCGGCCAAACCCTCTCCCCTTTAAGCGCTCGCCTTGCGAGTCTTTTCTCAGACTCTCTAGCACGCTGATAAAAATAACCCTTTTGAGTTGCTTCAAAAGCATGTTCCTGATAAATCATCTGCGGAACAGTCCTTAACCCCTTAAAATCAGAACAATTCCCACGTATCCGGTTAATCCCTACATTTCCCACCATCAGCATTCCCTGTTGCCCTTCACCCTCAGCCTCTGCTCTCAATAATCGCGCCAGCAGATCAACATCAGCCTCCGTATGCTTTACTACTGCCATGGCATAACCTCCACCATCGGATTCTCAATATATAGTTGAATAACCCCTCTGTTTCCGGGCTACACTCCTTCACTTCTAATCCTATTATTCAAGAGCTTGGGCTATACGGATTTCTTATTGTTTTGCTTAACGGATTCCGCTTGGGCTGTATAAGATGGTAGCAGGATGAAAGTGGAGATGATCATGGATAGAAAACAGAAAGAACTTTTCGGTGCGTGGGTTCAAGCCTCAGGAACCACACTCGCAGCAATCGGAAGCACACCTCTGAAAAATTTTTCAGAAAGCCAGCTGACCAGCCTTAACCTGTGGGGAAATGAACTCCAGGCATTAGGCAATGCATTGATCGCAGATAGCGAAGAACGTTTTACGCTGGAGAAAATCGGGAACCAGATCCAGTCGGCAGGAAATATTACCGTGATTGCGGGCATTATTCTTCCTTTGGATGATGTAACGGGACAGGAGCTGGATATCAAAGGCAATTTGATGCAAGCAGTAGGAGGCACCGCAGCCCTCAAAGATACTTTAACAGAGGAACGTTCAGTTGAGTCCCTTTACAATATATATGGAGGCTTGCTTCAAATCATTGGGAATTCCATGCATGCCATCGCAGGTATCATCGTGTTACAGGGCCGGGAAGGCGGAAACATCAATACCTCCGGAAGCTGGATTCAGGCTGCCGGCTCCGTGATCCAGGCGATAGGAACCACTAAGGATTACTCGGATGAATATGGTTAAAATGCTGCAATATTCTTGTTTCCTTCCAATCAGCACAGGACTCGTTCAAGGTCCCAGGCTGTGAACGAAGCGAAAAGAATGGCTGGATAGGCTGACACGCTCACTTACATTCATGATGATGACGGGAAGATTGAAGACCATTACAGCAGCTGATTTCCCACACCACAATAAAAGCCCTGCATTGCTGCAAGGCTTTTTACTATGCTGTTTTCGTTTTGAGTGTTGTTAAGTCAGGATAAAAGCCCTTTTGTAGTCGGTATATGTGTACAAGCTCTTTTTCAAAATAAATCTTTAATTTTGTGAAGAAATATAGATCATTCAATACTATTTTGTTGTCAATAGCAACAAAGTATGAGAAAGAACCTTTTACAATTAGGCTTTTAAAACATCGTGATCGACATAACGCTCCCCGTTCAGCTCACTGATGACGTTGATGGCAACCTTCGCGCCATCGCCAGCTGTGATGATTGTGTGCATGCTTACGCCTGCGCAAGTGCCTGCAGCCCAAACGCCTTCAACATTTGTTTTACCGGCAGCATCGACGTTGAAAATTGTCTTGATTCTTGGCTCTGTGCCGTCTTTTGTTTCAAGACCTGATGCCTCGGCTACATCCGTCATCATGCCTGACGCGATGATGACATGCTTGGCTTCATACTCGCCGTTTTCAGTTACCAATTTAACGCCGCTGCCTGTTTTGCTGACAGAAATGACTGTCGTTTCAACGAACTCAGCACCGAATTTCTTCGCTTGTTTAATTCCTGTTTCAACTAAGTCAGGTCCAGAGATTTCAGGAGCACCATAGTGGTTCTCCATCCAGGCACGCTTCGTTACACTTTTATTGTTTTCCAGCACGATTGTTTTCTTGCCAGCCTTCGCTGCGAAAATCGCTGCGCTTCCGCCTGCAGGGACTGCTCCGATAATGGCTACTTCATACATATGACAATTCCTCCTTTAAATTTTGTCCTACATTTATGATAGCAAAAAAATCCTTCTGTTTACTAATAGTTTGAAACTATAACTTTTTTTAAAAACAGCGGTTTGGTATTTAAACAAGTTTAATAGTGTCGATATATACTATATTAGACTAATTAACTAAAGGAGTATACGATCCATGGAGATATCCCTATACGAAAAAATGAGTTCCAAAATCCTTACCTATGCTTTAATCGGTTTATTGGTATCCTGTATTCCAATCATCCTGATTCTCGCCCTGTTCAAACTTGTGACCTGGAATGATTTTTTCGCCCTGAGCTTGATTACACCCATCTTAATTGGCGTTCTATACTTCATTTATAAGAAAACCCATTCAGGACTTAGAGGGAAGTACTATATTTCCGCAATTTCCTTTTTCATTGCCTTCGTTTTCTTATGGTTCATCCCTACAAAAGAAATTTGGGGTGCCCTGCTTTTATATATGGCCCTTTCCTTGATCTATCTTGAGGCTAAAGTCATCTTGCTTGCAACCGCTTATGCGATTGCGGTCAATACTATCTATCTCTTCATCCATCCTTATTATCAGAGCCTGAGTTTGCTAGACATCATTGTGACCTACATCATCATTCTCATGATTGGCATCGTCTCCTATTTCATTACCCTGATGGGGAGGAAGATGCTTGAAGATGTGGAGAAAAATGAAGCCATCGTGACGGACTTACTTTTGGAAATCTCCACTTCCATCGAGGCAATAGAGCGATTTGGTAAAAATTTATACAAGAATGTAGAACACACCACCGATATATCAAATGAGATTTCGTTTGGGTATTCGGAAATTGCCAAGGGTGTTGAAATGCAGGCGGCAGGAGTACAGGATATTAACGAGAAGGTATTTGGTACCAATGAGTTCATTCTCGGTGTAGCGGAAAATGCGAAGGTGTTAAAAGAATTATCGATTTCAACATCGGATGTCACTCTTCAAGGGAATGAAAAGATGCACAAGCTACAGGAAGACCTCGGGATCGTCTCTGAAATTCAGGCAGAGAGTGTAAACTCCATTCAGCTGCTTGAAGAGAAAACAGGCAAAATCAATGAGATATTGAATGCCATTCACGGAATTGCACAACAGACAAATCTATTGGCCTTGAATGCCTCCATTGAAGCCGCCCGTGCTGGAGAACATGGAAAAAGCTTTGCAGTAGTAGCTTCTGAGATTCGAAAGCTCGCAGGAAGTGCCGGATCCTCAGCAAAGGAAATTTCCTTGATCACAGAGGACATCCAAAGCCAGACACATCAAGTTTCCTTACAGATTCAAAAAGGAAATCAGGCGATTGACCAAAGCCAAAAAGCGGCAGATTCATCAAAAGAATTTTTCCATTCCATCACAGACAATATGAACGATGTTCTTGGCAAGGCGACAGATATTCAATCCATGCTGAGCAAGCTTGAAAAGAACTCAACAGACATCGGTCATGAACTCGGCAACATCTCGAATATCACCGAAGAATCAAGCGCCTCCATTGAACAAATGAGCGCGTCACTCAGTGTCCAGACCCAACAAATCGAAGCAATCAGCACGAGCTTTAAGAACCTTGAACAAATGATTGACACTTTACAAAGACTCGCCAATAAGAATGAGAATGAGTAGACAGGACTGCTGACAAAAAGGAATACAGAACTATTCCTTTTTGTTAGGTTTATTGGTGTCCTCTTTTCCGCCATTCCATGATATTAGGACACCCATACTGCTTATGGGCGTCCTCTTTTTTGTATGTCCAAGATTTCGTGGCTGATTCTTACAGTCAAATGAGTTTCCGATATGTGAGAATACTCTGAGTATGGTAAAGTAAGGATATATAAATCAAGAAATGTTTTCTTTTTAAAAGGAGGCTGGTTATGAGGGATTTTTTTAAACCTGGCACAGAAGATGTTTTTCAGCTTTTTTCCAGTGTCCACCTTTATACGCTGGCTGCATTCCTGTTAGTCATGATTGTCCTCTTCTTTTTTCGTAAACCATTAAGAAATGCACGTATCTATTCTTTTGTACGGATCAGCTTGTTTCTTGTGCTCATTGTCTCGGAACTAAGCCTGCAGGCCTGGCTCTGGTGGAGCAGCCATTGGGGCTATCAGTATTCACTACCTCTGCATTTGAGCAGTATCTCTCTCATTCTCTCAGCCATATTGCTTTTGACTCAACGGTATGCATTGTTTGAATTCACCTATTTTGTCGGCGTCGGCAGTGCCCTCCAGGCGATGATTACGCCGGACATCAGCCTGTATACCTTTCCACACTACCGCTATATCCATTTCTTCATTTCACATGGCGGAACGGTAATCGCCAACCTGTTCATGGTGTTTGTCGCAGGATACAGGCCGACCGGAAAGTCCATCTGGAAAGCATTTCTCTGGCTGAACGCCTATACACTCATCGTCTTCATCGTCAACTTTTTGATAGAAGGAAACTATATGTACATCTCCGAAAAGCCCGTCAATCCCTCACTGATCGACTATCTCGGACCATGGCCGTGGTATATTATTTCCTTAGAAGCCATTGCGCTAGTGACTTTCTTTATTTTGTATGTACCGTTCTGGTTTTCCGATCGAGTTAAAAGAGAGCAGGAGAGGAATTGAAAATCCATGGTAAGTTCAGAGATGTTCTCTGGGCTTTTCTTTATTCTTCCTAAAAAATTGCATTATCGTTTTCATCGAATTTATTAAAGTATATAATTGACTAAGAACACTTGTTCTTTTTTCGAGGAGGTGGAAAATGGAGATATGGGAAGCATATGGGAAGCAAGTTATATTGCAGGTGTTATTGATGGGGAAGGAAGTATAACGTTAACAAGAATGCATGAAAAAGAACATCGTCGCCCAATACTTACAATTGCTTCTACGGATAAAGAACTTTTAATCTATATTCAGTCTTTGACTGGAGGGATCATTACTAGTAAAAGGAATTATAAACCAGGAGTACATAGAGACTCTTACACATTGAACATAAAGAATTAAGTTGAAGTCCTGGCGACTCTTCAATGTATTCATCCTTTTTTAAGAATTGAAAGAAAAAAACGCAGAGCATTGTGGATTCTTGAGAGATATGAGTTAGTTACTCCAAGCAACGGCATGTATAGACCTGAAATGTTAAAAGCTAAAATAGAATTTGAAGACTTTTTCTTTAAGATCTAATTAATCTTTGGTCATAAGTTACTCTCTCTTACAATAAAAAAAGCATAAGCCTGCCATTTGGCAAACTTATGCTTAAGGTCACAAAAATAAAAATCCACCAACATATGTATTGGTGGAGACGGTGGGACGTGCTATTCCATGCTTTCGACATGGCACTGACTATATCTTGAACCTGTTTGTACAGGTCCTCCGGCGTATTATGCGAGATGTAATTTTACCCGGACTCCCGGATAGATCACGCATCCTAGTACTGCCAAGTTGGCAGCCTATAAGTCGATACATGGCTGTTGGATTGCTCCACATACCACTCGGCATTGCCCTATCGCTATTCGCGACTTAGGTTTCACCGATAAAGCCGGATTTTCACTTGCGTGTTGCCACACAAGGCGACTAATAACTAATCGAACCCACGTCCAAAGATATTGGCACTTAAGCTTCTACGAGTGTAGTCGGCATATTGGCATTTCGCTGGTCCTTTTGCCTACCGACAGGCGGCCGGCCAGCTAGCCTGGTTGTTCTCTTCCTTCATCCTCAGGCGGTGGAATCCGGCGTAGCCCACTTAGAGTGAGTCCGCTACCCTACCACATGGGCGATGGAGGGGCGAACCGCTATGCAGTATTAAGCTGCGAAAGCGAAGTTGTTGTTTTCTTTGCCAGTTATAGGCGTTGACGTTTTAACGAGGCCGATCCCCTCGACTCGCCACCTAAGCTCAAACTACCCCTGTCGAATCCGTAACGTCCCCATATAAAAGGTTGCTGTATCCATGATACAGACGTTAGGAGAACTCGGTTAAGCCGAGCATTAAGTTATGTTGTCACTCGTGGTGACAGTTATTATTATAACACACTGAGTACTTTTTTCAACTGGTACACTCTTCCTCAGCTGACAAGCTTATATTTTCTGGCGTTCGCGGAATGCACGCTCGATATCGCGGCCTGCTTCCTTCTTCTTCAGCGTCTCGCGCTTGTCATAGTTCTTTTTACCCTTACCCAGGCCGATTAAAACCTTCGCATAACCGTTCTTCAGATAAATCTTCAACGGCACAAGCGCATATCCTGCTTCCTTCGTTTCACCAATCAGCTGAGCGATCTGGCGTTTGTGAAGCAAAAGCTTCCTTGTACGCAGCGGATCATGGTTATACCGGTTACCCTGTTCATATGGGCTGATGTGCAGGTTATATAGAAATAGTTCTCCGTTATGCACTTTCGCATATGAATCCTTCAACTGGACGCGACCGTTGCGGATCGATTTAATCTCTGTTCCTTGAAGGACGACTCCGGCTTCATAAGTTTCTTCGATGAAATAGTCGTGGTTCGCTTTTTTATTTTGCGCGACGACCTTTCCCTCTCCTTTTGGCATAAAAACTTCCCCCTTCTATTGTTTATCATTTTAGCAAAAATGACCTTCTGCCACAATGATAAGCAAAATGACTGTACCGTTTGGACAACAGAGAGCCCCTAATCAGGAGCTCTCAAAGAGTTGCCTATTTTCTCTTTTTTGATTTTCGCTTTGCGGACGGAGCGTTCTCAAAGAACTTTTTCTTCTTGTTCTTTGGTTTTGGACCGGAGCCTGAACCGGAGCCATTTCTGCCTCCTCCTGATCCTCTTCCACCGCCAGAACCTCTGCCGCCTCGCTTGCCTTCTTCTTCTTTTCCGCGGCGCGGCTTTTTGTCGCTGCTGCCGGTCTTGAAGATCTTTGGCTGGGACGGACGCTCACGTCTTGGCGTGCCCTTCATGCCGACGATTTCAAAATCAATGGAGCGCTCATCTTTGTTCACCTTGATGACTCGGACAGTAATTTCATCACCGATTCGGAACACATTGCCTGTTCGCTCGCCGATCATTGCCAGATGGCGTTCATCATAGCGGTAATAATCATCAGTCATGTAGCTTACATGTACCAGGCCTTCGATAGTATTAGGAAGCTCGACGAACATCCCAAAGTTCGTGACCGAACTGATGATGCCATCGTATTCCGTACCGACCTTATCTTCCATGTATTCCGCTTTCTTCAGCTCATCCGTTTCACGTTCCGCTTCAACCGCACGGCGCTCCATGTTGGATGAGTGCTCGGCGATATCCGGCAGCATTGCATTCCATTTTTCCTTCGTTGCCTGGTCAAGCTTGCCCTCGATCAAGTAGGTCCTGATCAAGCGGTGGACAATCAAGTCCGGGTAACGGCGGATTGGTGATGTAAAGTGCGTGTAGAACTCTGTTGAAAGCCCGAAGTGTCCAAGGCTTTCTGGATAGTATTTCGCCTGCTGCATCGAACGGAGCATGACCGTTGAAACGACCATTTCCTCCGGCTTGCCTTGTACTTCTTCAATGATTTCCTGCAAAGCTCTTGGGTGTACTCCATTTGCGGAACCTCTGACAAGGTATCCGAAGTTTGTAATGAAATCAAAGAATTTTCTCAGCTTATCCTCTTTTGGATCTTCGTGAATACGGTAGATGAATGGCACGTCAAGCCAGTGGAAATGCTCAGCTACCGTTTCGTTCGCTGCGAGCATGAATTCTTCGATCAGCTTTTCAGCGACAGAACGTTCGCGCAAAACGACCTCCGTTGGGTGGTCTTCTTCATCAACCAGTACCTTTGATTCTTTGAAATCAAAATCGATGGCGCCTCTTTCCATCCTTTTTCTACGAAGGATAGCGGCAAGCTCTTCCATCATCTCGAACATCGGAACAAGAGAATCATAACGTGAGCGCGTTTCTTCGTCTTGATCAACAAGAATCCTGTTCACATCGAAGTACGTCATTCGCTCAGTCGTCTTGATGACACTTTGATAGATTTCATGATCTACGACCTGGCCTTCAGGAGAAATCTCCATATTACACGATAGCGTCAGCCGGTCGACTTTCGGATTCAATGAGCAAATACCGTTTGATAATCTGTGCGGAATCATCGGGATCACTCGGTCAACGAGGTACACACTTGTTGCACGTTCTTCTGCTTCGCGGTCAATCGGTGAATCCTCGGTTACATAGTACGTAACATCGGCGATATGGACACCAAGTTTATAGTTGCCGTTTTCAAGCCTTGTAACCTGGACAGCATCATCAAGGTCCTTGGCATCGGCGCCATCAATCGTGACGATGACTTCATCACGCAGGTCGCGGCGGTTTGCGATCTCACTCTCATTGATCTGGTCCGGAGCTTCATTCGCCTGCTTGAGAACCTCATCAGGGAACTCCATCGGCAGTCCGTGCTTGTGAATGACGGACAGGATATCGACGCCAGGATCATTTTTATGACCAAGGATCGCGGTAACCTCTCCCTCAGCACTTTTCCGACCCTCAGGATAGCTCGTCAGTTTTACGACGACCTTATGCCCTTCGACAGCACCCATCCCAGCCTCTTTCGGAATGAATATGTCACTTGTGAACTTTTTATCATCTGGAATGACAAAACCGAAATGCTTGCTTTCGGTGTATGTACCGACGATTTGTGAAACGCCACGTTCGAGAATGCGCACGATTGTTCCTTCGCGGCGCTGACCTGAACTGTCCGAAGAGACTCGTACAAGGACTGTGTCACCGTTCATTGCATTGCTCGTTTCATTCGGCGGGATGAAGATGTCGTCCATGTCCTGTTCTTCCGTGATAATAAATGCAAAGCCTTTGGCATGAGCACTGTAGCGTCCGCGTACGAGATTCATTTTTTCAGGAAGTCCGTACCTGTCACTTCGAGTCCTGACGACTAGCCCCTTTTCCTCCATAACCACTAACGCCTTAACAAAATCCTTGAATGTCGAGGAATCCTCGATCCCAAAGGCGCTTTCCAGTTCTTGAACTGTAAGAGGCTTGTAAGCTTCATCCTTCATATAATGCAATAGCCTGTCTATATGGCCTTTAATATTCTCATCCATTAATAAATCCCTCCTTTATTGGGCTATTTCCGTGATCTTGCCGCTCTTGGTGCAAAAACAACACAATAAATTTTCATATATTTTTATTCTTTCCAATTTAATGACTCAAGAAACTCGTAAACATCTTCATGCAGCTGATCACGTTCTTTATCGAGTGTGATGACATGCCCTGATTCCTCATACCACTTCAACTTTTTATGTTCAGACTCGATATTGTCATGGATGATATTCGCACTGTCAGGATCGATGATGATATCATGTCGCGCCTGGACAACAAACGTCGGGGTATAAATCAGGTCGATGCTTCCGCGGACTTCCTTGATGAGTTCCTGGAGGTCTTTCAGCGTAGCCATCGATTTTTGTTCGAGGTCCTTTACCTCCGCCTCGATTTGCTCTTCAGGCTTGCCTTCCATCCTCTTATATTCGCGCGCATACTCGAGCACACCGCGGTACATTAACTCTTCGGTCTTAAGGTGCATCGGTGCGCACATTGGCACGATTCCTTTTAGCGGCTTGGTGTATCCAAGCTTCAAGGACAGGATACCTCCCAGCGACAAACCAGCTACCGCTATTTCCTCGTAGCCTTCGCTCTTAAGGAAATCATAGCCATCAAGCGCATCCTGCCACCAATCCTCAGGACCAGTATGTATCAGTTCTTCAGGAGGTACACCATGTCCTTTAAAAACAGGCGCATGGCATGTATATCCTTTTCCTTCTAAAAATCGGCCCATCATCCTGACATCCGCAGAATTGCCGGTAAATCCATGCAGCAGCAATACCGCTCTTTTTCCAGCTTTAAATGTAAAAGGTCTTGGCACTAACTTTCTCATTTTCCTACTCCCTCTATCAGATATCTTACTTAGTTTTAACAAACATGCTTGTAACATTCAATTAAAAGCCTTTATATATGTAAATACCCAGATCCACCAGAAATATGTGAGGATTTTGCTTGTGTAAACACAATAAAACCCAGCCTCTATTGAAGCCGGGTCATTGTGTATTATAGTTCGAAATAAGTAACGGCAATAGTCAAAACAAAGAATAAAACAGACAACACGATCGTTACACGGTGCAAGACAAGGTCAAGGCCTCTTGCCTTTTGCTTACCGAACAGTTGCTCAGCGCCGCCGGAAATCGCACCGGACAGACCAGCACTCTTGCCTGATTGAAGAAGAACAACTCCAATAAGCCCAAGGCTGACAATCACTAAAAGAACAGTTAATAAAGTATGCATGACGTACCTCCCGATAAAACTGCTAACAGTACTTTAAATTTATCACATTTTCAAGAATGAAACAATACTTGTCTGAATTGTTGAGGATTAAATAGGGACATTTCATGTATGATAGGGGTAATTTAGTTTCTTTTCTCACAATCTCTGTCCGATCCAATCTGGATGACGGACACTTTCTTCGCTTTTGTCGCTATTTCTGTCCGTCATAAACTTGATGACGGACACTTTCTTCCCTTTTGCCGCTATTTCTGTCCGTCATAGACTTGATGACGGACACTTTTTTCCCTTTTGCCGCTATTTCTGTCCGTCATAGCCTCGATGACGGACACTTTCTTCCCTTTTGTCGCTATTTCTGTCCGTCATAAACTTGATGACGGACACTTTCTTTCCTTTTGCCGCTATTTCTGTCCGTCATAGACTTGATGACGGACACTTTCTTCCCTTTTTTCGCTATTTCTGTCCGTCATAGACTTGATGACGGACACTTTCTTTCCTTTTCCACTATTTTCTGTCCGTCATAGTCTCGATGACGGACACTTTCTTCCCTTTTGTCGCTATTTCTGTCCGTCATAAACTTGATGACGGACACTTTCTTTCCTTTTCCACTATTTTCTGTCCGTCATAGTCTCATATAACGTTAACTTGGCATTCGATAAAAAACGCCGGCAGCATCGTCATGCTACCGGCGTCCTATTTTTCGGAGCGTTGATCCGCAGTTATTACTTCTTAAGGTTGTAGAAAGATTTGATTCCGTTGAAGCGAGCTGTTTCGCCAAGCTGATCTTCAATGCGAAGAAGCTGGTTGTACTTCGCTACGCGGTCTGTACGTGAAGGTGCACCAGTCTTGATCTGGTCAGCGTTTGTTGCAACAGCGATGTCGGCGATTGTTGAATCTTCTGTTTCACCAGAGCGGTGAGAGATAACAGCTGTGTAGCCTGCGCGCTGTGCCATTTCGATCGCGTCGAAAGTTTCAGTCAAAGTACCGATTTGGTTCACTTTGATCAGGATTGAGTTGCCAACGCCTTGCTCGATCCCTTGGGAAAGCTTCTTCGTGTTTGTAACGAACAAGTCGTCACCAACAAGCTGAACTTTTCCGCCAAGGCGCTCAGTCAATAGCTTGTGGCCTTCCCAGTCGTTTTCATCTAAGCCATCTTCGATTGAGATGATTGGGTATTTAGAAGCCATTTCTTCGTACCAGTCAACCATTTCAGCAGAAGTTTTCACAACACCTTCACCAGACAGGTGGTACTTGCCGTCTTCTTTGTTGAAGAACTCAGAAGATGCAGCGTCCATAGCTAGCATGATTTGCTCGCCTGGCTTGTAGCCTGCTTTTTCAATAGCCGTTACGATTGTTTGAAGTGCTTCTTCGTTTGAACCAAGGTTTGGAGCGAATCCGCCTTCGTCACCTACGGCTGTGTTCAAGCCTTTTTCTTTTAATACTGACTTCAGGCTGTGGAAGATTTCCGCACCCATGCGAAGTGCTTCACGGAAGTTTTCAGCGCCAACAGGCATTACCATGAATTCCTGGATGTCTACGTTGTTGTCAGCGTGCTCGCCGCCGTTCACGATGTTCATCATTGGAACTGGAAGCTGCTTGGAGTTGAATCCGCCAAGGTATTGGTATAAAGGAAGGTCAAGGTAGTCTGCAGCAGCGTGTGCAACAGCCATGGAAACGCCAAGGATTGCGTTAGCGCCAAGCTTGCCTTTATTTTCAGTTCCATCTAATTCGATTAGCGCCATGTCGATTCCGTTCTGGTCAAGAACGTTGAACTCTTCGCCAATTAGGAATGGAGCGATGATTTCGTTTACGTTTTCAACTGCTTTTAAAACACCTTTGCCAAGGTAGCGGCCTTTGTCGCCGTCACGAAGTTCAACTGCTTCGTATTCACCTGTTGAAGCACCACTTGGAACTAGTGCACGTCCGAATGCGCCTGATTCTGTGAAAACTTCTACCTCAACTGTTGGGTTACCGCGTGAATCTAGTACTTCGCGTGCATATACGTCTGTAATGAATGGCATAGTAATCTCTCCTTATTTTTTAATTAATGATGTTCCAGTCATTTCTGCTGGCTTATCCAAACCTAGTAATTCTAATATAGTTGGAGCAAGGTCGCCGAGGATTCCGTCTTCACGAAGCTCTGCGCCTTCTTTCGTCACAATGACAGGCACCGGATTTGTCGTGTGGGCAGTCATTGGGTTTCCTTCAAGCGTCACAACTTCATCTGCATTTCCGTGGTCAGCAGTGATGATCGCAGTACCGCCTTTAGAAACAATCAGGTCAACGATGCGCCCCAGGCACTCGTCCACTGTTTCAATCGCCTGGATGGTCGGTTCAA
Source organism: Mesobacillus subterraneus (assembly GCF_020524355.2). Classification (NCBI taxonomy): domain Bacteria; kingdom Bacillati; phylum Bacillota; class Bacilli; order Caryophanales; family Bacillaceae; genus Mesobacillus; species Mesobacillus subterraneus. Next base: position 245,947 of record NZ_CP129019.1, on the reverse strand, counting down.
GCATGCCTGAGTGACCAACCATATCAGGGTTCGCAAAGTTCAATAGTATCGCGTCGAAATTATCCGCTTCGATTTCCTTGATTAAAGCGTCCGTCACTTCATGTGCACTCATTTCCGGCTGCAAGTCATATGTCGCAACTTTAGGTGAGTTGATCAGGATCCGCTTTTCGCCAGGGAATTCCTGCTCACGTCCGCCGCTCATGAAGAACGTCACGTGCGGATATTTTTCCGTTTCAGCTATACGCAGCTGAGTCATGCCAGCCTGAGAAATCACTTCACCAACCGTGTTGTCAAGGTTTGATGGCTCAAACGCCACATAACCATCAACTGTCTCACTGAAGTGAGTCAAGCAGACGAAGTGAAGATTTTCAGGATGAGCTTCACCTCTGTCAAACGACCGGAAATCTTTATTTGTAAAAGTGTTTGAAATCTGGATTGCGCGGTCAGGACGGAAGTTGTAAAAAATCACAGCATCGTCGTTCTGGATCGTCGCAACCGGTGAACCATCCTTGCGCACAAGCACAGATGGAACAACGAACTCATCAAAGATCCCATTATTATAGTTATCTTCGATCAATTCCATTGGGTTTGAATACGTAGGTCCGTCGCCGTACACCATTGAACGGTAGGATTTCTCCACACGCTCCCAGCGCTTATCGCGGTCCATAGAATAGTATCGCCCGGAAATCGTCGCAAATTCACCGACACCGATTTCTTTCATTTTTTCTAGTGTTTGTTCAATATAACCTGGCGCTGTTTTCGGTCCGACGTCGCGTCCGTCAAGGAAGCCATGGACGTAAACCTTTTCAAGGTGCCTTCGCTTGCAGCAAGCTTCAACAAAGCAAACATATGCTCAATGTGGCTGTGCACGCCTCCGTCAGACAACAAGCCCATCAAGTGAAGAGCAGTGCCTTTTTCCTTTGCATGCTTGATCGCTGCATGGAAGGTTTCATTTTTCTCAAATTCGCCTTCACGAATCGAAATGTTCACGCGTGTAAGGCTCTGGTAAACAATTCGGCCAGCACCGATGTTCAGGTGTCCAACCTCTGAGTTACCCATTTGGCCTTCTGGCAGGCCAACCGCTTCCCCGCTCGCGATTAACTGCGCATGCGGATAGTGGTTCCAGTAGCGGTCAAAATTCGGCTTTTTCGCCTGGGCTACGGCATTACCCATCCGTTCGCCGCGCAATGCGAAGCCGTCCAGAATGATTAAAGCTGTTGGTGACTGTTTACTCATTCGAACCTGCCTCCAATAGCTGCAAGAAGGAATCTGTCTCAAGGCTTGCTCCGCCGACCAATGCGCCGTCGATGTCAGGCTGTGACATGTATTCCTGGATGTTAGCCGGCTTCACGCTGCCGCCGTACTGGATGCGGACTGCTTCAGCAACTTCTGGTGAAAATTGCTCTGCAATTACACTACGGATGTGCGCGCAAGTTTCGTTCGCATCTTCAGCTGTAGAAGATTTGCCTGTTCCAATCGCCCAGATTGGCTCATAAGCGATGACAGTTTGCTTGACCTGCTCTTCTGTCAGGCCATTAAGGGCTGCTTTGATCTGGCCGCCAACAAACTCGTTTGTTTCGCCATTTTCGCGCTGCTCTAGTGTTTCACCGCAGCAAACAATAGGAGTCAAATTGTATTTGAATGCAGACAAAGTCTTTTTATTCACTGTGTCATCTGTTTCATTGAACATTTCTCGGCGTTCAGAGTGTCCGATGATCACATAATTTGCACCGATGTCTTGCAATGCTTTCGGGCTGACTTCACCTGTAAAAGCACCGCTCTCTTCAAAGTGCATGTTTTGCGCGCCAATTTCAACGTCCGAATTTTGGGTTAGCTCGACAAGCTGTCCAAGGAACAAAGCAGGAGCACAAACCACAGATTCAACCTTGTCCTTTGAAGGAACAAGTCCGCTAACTTTTTCGATAAAATCCTTTGCTTCAGGCAGCGTTTTATGCATTTTCCAGTTACCTGCAATGATAGGTTTTCGCATGCTGACACTTCCTTTCAAAATTGCTGTATTTTACACAGCGTTGTAATACTTATTTAAAAAATCCCCACTGGATGTAAGGCTTAAAAGAGCGACAGGACAGCAGTGATCAGGATCCGCACCCTACCACTGCTGGCGGCACCGCCTTGCTAATCTATACTAAAACTTACTTATCGTTCAATGCCACGACGCCTGGCAGCTGCTTGCCTTCCATGAACTCAAGGGAAGCACCACCGCCAGTGGAGATGTGGCTCATTTTTTCAGCGAGGCCGAATTTTTCTACAGCCGCTGCAGAGTCTCCTCCGCCAATAACCGAATATGTATCACTAGCATCGGCTAGAGCTTCTGCAACAGCTTTTGTTCCTTGTGCGAACTTGTCAATTTCAAAAACGCCCATTGGACCATTCCAGATGACCAACTTGGACTTTTGAATCACGTCGCGGTAAATTTCAGCTGTCTTAGGCCCGATATCAAGAGCTTCCCAGTCTGCAGGAATGTCTTCGATCGCTACGACCTTTGAATTTGCATCAGCAGAAAAATCATCAGCTACGATGGCGTCTACAGGCATGTAGAAGTTTACACCCTTCACCTTTGCTTTTTCCATGAAGCTTTTAGCCAAATCAATTTTATCTTCTTCTAATAGAGATTTGCCGATTTCGTGGCCCTGTGCTTTTACGAATGTATAAGCAAGTCCGCCGCCGATGATCAGGTTATCTACTTTTTCCAATAGGTTGTCGATGACACCGATTTTGTCTTTAACCTTTGCGCCGCCAATGATGGCTGTGAATGGGCGCTCTGGGTTTGATAATGCTTTTCCAAGAACATCAAGTTCTTTTTCCATTAAAAAGCCGGAAACTGCTGGAAGGTGCTTGGCAATGCCTTCTGTTGATGCATGGGCGCGGTGTGCAGCTCCAAAAGCATCGTTTACATATACATCTGCCAATTCAGCAAACGCTTTTGCAAGTTCAGGATCGTTTTTCTCTTCGCCAGGATAGAAGCGGACATTCTCAAGAAGCAGGACATCGCCTTCGTTCATGCTGTCGATTTCGGATTTTACAGACTCACCATAAGCTTCATCTGTTTTCTTTACATCCTTGCCAAGCAGCTCAGACAAACGCTTTGCTACTGGAGTCAAACGTAATTCTTCAACAGCCTGGCCTTTTGGACGGCCAAGATGGCTTGCCAGAAGGACCTTCGCACCCTGATCAACCAGGTATTGGATTGTCGGCAGCGCTGCACGGATTCTTGTTTCATCCGTTACTTGTCCATCCTTCATCGGTACGTTGAAATCAACGCGGCAAAAAACTCGTTTTCCTTTTTTACATCCACATCTTTTACTGTCTTTTTGTTCAAGGCTAGAGACCTCCTTCAGAATAGCGCCAATGCGCGATTAGGCAGAAAAAGGGGAGAGGGAATTTACCCCGCTCCCCTTTTCATCCCACTACATTATAGTCGTAAATGGTTGGTTAATCCAATATTTGCTTACAGGCCTTTTAGCGATGAAATCTACAAGGTCAACTACACGGTGAGAGTAGCCAGACTCGTTGTCGTACCAAGAGATAACCTTCGCCATGTTGCCTTCCATTACCATAGTAGATAATGCATCGATTGTTGAAGAATTAGGGCAGCCATTGTAGTCGCCAGATACTAGCGGCTCTTCGCTGTAGCCTAGGATTCCTTTAAGGTCGCCTTCTGCAGCTTGCTTAAATGCACTATTGATTTCTTCAACTGTTACGTCTTTGTCAAGTTCAACAACAAGGTCTACTAATGAAACGTTTGGAGTTGGAACACGCATTGCTCCACCGTTCAATTTGCCTTTTAGTTCAGGCAATACTAGTGAAACTGCTTTTGCAGCACCAGTTGTTGTAGGAATGATATTTTCCGCAGCTGCACGTGCACGACGATAGTCTTTGTGCGGAAGGTCAAGGATTTGCTGGTCATTTGTGTATGAGTGAACAGTTGTCATCATACCGCGCTTGATTCCGAACTTGTCGTTCAGAACTTTAGCGAATGGAGCCAAGCAGTTTGTTGTACAAGATGCATTAGAGATTACATGGTGGTTAGCTGCATCGTATTTGTCGTCGTTAACACCCATAACGATTGTGATATCTTCTTCAGATGCTGGAGCAGAGATGATTACTTTCTTAGCGCCTGCTTCAAGGTGCTTCGCAGCGTCTGCACGCTTAGTGAAACGTCCTGTTGATTCTACTACTACTTCTACGCCAAGGTCGCCCCAGCCAAGTTGAGCTGGATCTCTTTCAGCGATAACTTTAACACGCTTGCCGTCAACAACAATTGAATCGCCATCAACAGATACTTCTGCATCTAAAGTTCCGTGAACTGAATCATATTTTAAAAGGTGAGCAAGCATGTTTGCATCAGTTAAATCGTTAACTGCTACTACTTCCACATTAGGGTTCTTCAATGCTGCGCGGAAAACTACGCGTCCAATTCTTCCAAATCCGTTAATACCAACTTTTACTGCCATGTGTATTTCCTCCTTTGATTCCTATAAAGGTGTTGTTTATATTAAGGTGTTACCCTTGTAACAATGTTTTAGCGGCGCCTTCATCCGTTACCAGTATGGTTGAGGAAGGTGCCTGTTTCATATAGGCTCTGATTGCCTTAGCCTTTGATGCTCCGCCGGCAACTGCAATGACATCCCCTACGTTTTTGAGATCAGCCATTTGAAGACCGATCGTCAGCGCTTTGTGAACGATTTCCCCGGCTTCATTGAAATAGTAGCCAAAAGCCTCGCCGACTGCTTTTCCATCGAGGATTTTATGTAAATCCTCGGAGCTGGTATTGCGACGTTCCGCCATTGTAATAGCGTCTCCAATACCGTGTAAAACCATGCTTGCTGATTTAACTAAATTCCAGACCTCATAAATCAGCGGTTCTTTGATGAAGGTTTTATAAACTTCGCTGCTGACCTGGTCGGGTACATAAAAGACCCGGTTGCGTGAATTCGTGTTATCCGCCATAATCGCGCAAATCGTATTTGCCTGATTCTTGACGTCCTCGCCAATTCCTCCCCTTGCCGGCACGAACAGCAAATCCTTCTCGCCGAAATCTGGTGTCAACATTTCCGCCACAGCCGCCATAGTCGATCCTCCGGTCACAGCAATTATATTTTTGCTTTGAAGAAGATTTTTCATACTATGTGCTGTCGCGCGTCCCAGCTCACTTTTCACCCAAGGTGACTGGTCGCTGTCCCCCTGGACAACAATCACTTTCCTGATCCCCATGCGTTCCTGCAGCTGGCGCTCTAATCTGTCTATACCCGTAATGTCTCGCATTACACTATCAAGACTTTCCAGTATATCTTTTCCCTCTTTGGTCAGTGTCATTCCCTGACCGGACATCGAGATCAGATTCTGGTCCTTCAAGAACTCAACCTCAGAACGCAAAACCCGTTCAGTCAAATTCAGGCTTACTGAAAGATTTCTCCTGCCAACTGGCTGCATCACGTTTATGTACTGCAGGATGAGGTATCGTTTTTGCATAACTTGCAATAAATCGGGTAATATTCTTTTTTGAATATCAATGAGCGAAAAGTCCATGTTGATATTCTCCTTTTCCAGAGCTGGACTAAAAATGTCCCGCTAAGACATATTATGTCCCACTCGCGGTAAAAAAAATCACCCCTGCTACAAATTTCATTCTAACAGGAGTGAAAACCTTATTCAACTAATAAAGTCGAGGTTTTTTCTTGTAAACGCTTCACTTATGAACTTTTTGTTCACAATACCATATTGGAGCTCTTCACCGTCCAATTCAACGACAGGAATCATGATTCCATACTTCTCGACAAGCTCGTCGTCAAGGTCGATATTGATTTCTTCTATTGTAAAATTCCAATCTCGCTGGAGTTCCTCCAGGATTTCTCGCGCTGTTTCGCACAAATGACAGCGCGGGCGGGAGTATAGTTTAACTGTTTTCTTCATATGAATCTCCTTCGACTAAACTTCAAAACCCTTTTCGTATACATTGTGGCTTTTGTTCAAACAATCAATTTACAGCTTCAGAAAACTACCTACCATTAAAGCTTTAATCAAATCTCTTCCGCTTCGAAGACGATGGTATGCCTAGCTGGTCCCTGTATTTAGCCACAGTTCTTCGGGATACGACCATTCCTTCATTGTCCTCTAGCATCTCCACTAGTTTCTGGTCTGAAATGGGCTTCTTTTTATTTTCTTCTTTTATATAATGCTGTATGGCTGCTTTTACTTTTTGCGAGGAAGCCTGGTCGTTCTCGGTTGTCTGGATTGCACTTGTAAAGAATGATTTCAATTCGTAAGTGCCCGCTGGTGTCTGCATGTATTTTTCACGGACTGTTCGGCTTACGGTCGATTCATGGATTTCAAGTTCTTCGGCAACTTCCCTCATCGTCATCGGGTTCAGATGGGCAGGTCCGATCAAAAAGAAATCCTGTTGTTTTTCAATAATTTTCATTGATACTCTCTGGAGCGTTTCCTTTCTTTGTGCAAGACTGCGCTGGATCCACTGATAGTCCCCCTGCTTTTCCTGAAGGAATTTGTTCAATTCAGGATCCTTGTGGCCAGATAGCTGGCGGAAGTACCCTTCATTAAAAGATACCTTAGGAATCAGCGAATCGAACACACTTACCGAGAGTTCATCCCCTTGGCGTTTCACCACAACGTCAGGAACGATATAGGCAGGTTTTTCCCGCTGGAACGATGCACCCGGTTTTGGGTTAAGCTGCTGGATATTGTCATGGACTTTTTGGATGTCTTTCACATCGATATTCAGCATCTTCGCCAGCGCTTTCCATTTTTTCTCAGCAAATAGAAGGAACTGATCACGAATGATTGTGATCGCCAACTCATTTTCAGGTGTCCGCTTTTGCCTCGTCAGTTGAAGCAGCAGGCATTCCCTGAGATCATGAGCCCCGATACCGGCCGGGTCCAGCGACTGAAGTTTAAAAAAAGCAGATTCAACAATTTCATGTTCTACTTGATATCTGTTTACTAGACCTTCTCGATCGAGGGTCAAGTAACCGTTTTCATCTATATTTTCAATCAATTCATGTAAAATCAATTTTTCCTCAGCAGTAGCTTTTAGCAAGTTTAATTGTGAAAGCAGATAATCTTCAAGCGTGTCACTCGCTCCTGCTCCGACCTGCTCAATCAAGTTTTTCTGGTCCCGTTCGAACGTCCTTGTTCTTGTCTTCCTCGTACGGTCCATATTGGAATCAAAGTGAGTAATATTTTTAAAGTCTACTTGAATCAGGGGATTTTCCATTGACCTAGCTTCAAGAAATGCCGCAAGCTCCTGGGCTGAGTATTGCAAGAGCGCGATTGCCTGGGTCAGCTCCTGAGTCATCGCTAATTTTAATGTCTGCTTTTGCCATAAACCAGCTTTCAAATCCATCCAAATCACCCCTTCATCCATTTTACATGATAAACAGGCTCTGGTGTATGGAAAGAATTTGGCATAGGTCATATAAACTGCTTGGGTTTAATCGGCAAAAAAGCAATTCAGGCACAACAGTATGTTCATCACCCGAACAGAACCCGGACAAATGGTAAGCGAATCAAGTAACCTACCAATTTTAAAGTGTTTTTTTTGAAAAAAACCAGTAAAAAGCAACTGGAAAAATTATTCTCTTAAAGAGTCGCTATAATTGCACTATCAGAGGATATAATTGCGCATACTCACCCGATAATTGCACAATACCAGAGCATAATTGCGTAAACATCAGTGATAATTGCAGATTCTCCCATTTTAAGGAAAAACTAATCAAAGTTCGGTTTATAAAAAAAGGCTTTCGAGAAACCCCCGACAAAACTTGGACAGTTTTATCTGAGCAATCTCAAAAGCCATTTCCATTAAGTAGTGACGCCCTCGGAGGGAATCGAACCCCCATTTCAAGAACCGGAATCTTACGTGCTATCCGTTGCACCACGAGGGCATGTTTGAAGTTAGCGTTACGCTTACCTATTATAGGGTAAGATTGGTCCCTTTGCAAGGATGATTTTTTGGGATCTCGACCGCTTGTTATTGTTTAAAAATTACATTCTTGGGTAAGATGGATACGGTACAGTAAAATGGAATATACATTATTGTCGAACAGTTTCTGCAGGCTAATCAAGCGATTCGTTTGACCTTTATTGACCATGCGTGTATCATAAAACTACATAGGTGTTCTGGCAAGCGAACCAGTTTATGCCAGCCTGCAATTTGCCTTTTTAAAAGGAAGGAAATTGCCTTATTGAGGCAGACCAGCTTTTTAAAAAGTGCAGTAAAAAGAGATCTTTACGTTAAAGGAGGAAAACAAACATGAACTTGATTCCTACAGTTATTGAACAAACGAATCGGGGCGAAAGGGCTTATGACATTTATTCCCGCCTTCTAAAGGATCGCATCATTATGCTGGGAAGCGCAATCGATGACAATGTTGCCAACTCAATCGTAGCCCAGTTGCTTTTCCTGGAAGCTGAAAATCCGGAAAAGGACATCTCCATCTACATCAATAGCCCGGGCGGCAGCATCACTGCCGGCATGGCAATCTACGATACTATGCAGTTCATCAAGCCAAATGTACAAACAATCTGTATCGGTATGGCAGCTTCAATGGGTGCATTCCTGCTAGCTGCTGGTACAAAAGGCAAGCGTTTTGCCCTTCCGAATGCAGAAGTAATGATTCACCAACCACTGGGCGGTGCTCAGGGACAGGCGACAGAAATCGAAATCGCTGCAAAGCGCATTCTTTTCCTTCGTGAAAAGTTGAATACAATTCTTTCTGAGCGCACTGGCCAGCCAATTGAAGTCATCGCGAAAGATACTGACCGCGACAACTTCATGACAGCTGAACGCGCGAAGGAATATGGTCTTGTTGACCAGATCATCACTCGCAACGTTCTTGAAGAAAAGAAAGATAAATAATCATCCGAATTAAAAACTCGCTCTCTAACGGGAGCGAGTTTTTTGGTTATTAAGATCTTTTTAGTTTTCTTTTTGGATATATTCTGCCAGCTTTTCCACTGCTTCTTCTTCATCATTGCCTTCTGCGATCAGGTTCACGGATGCGCCAGCACTGACGGCAAGGCTCATCAATCCCATGATGCTTTTAGCATTTACCTTTTTCCCATCCTTCTCAAGAAAAATATCGGATGTGAACCTGTTTGCTTCCTGTACGAACAATGCCGCAGGTCGAGCCTGTAAACCAGTTTTTAATTTTACTTCCACCTGTTTTTCCACCATTGAGTATTCCTCCTCCAGCCCACTATTTATTTGTAATTTGTCCGGCACGCAGTTTATCTGCTATTTCATCAATTTTACGCAGCCGGTGATTGATTCCTGATTTACTGATTGCTCCCCCGCTTACCATCTCACCTAACTCTTTAAGGGTGACATCCTGGTAATCGACACGGAGCTGAGCGATTTCCCTCAGTTTATCGGGTAAAATTTGCAGGCCGACGGTATCCCTTATGAAGCGGATATTCTCCACCTGTCTCAGTGCAGCGCCGATTGTTTTATTCAAGTTAGCAGTTTCACAATTCACAAGACGATTAACCGAGTTTCTCATGTCGCGTACAATCCGGATATCCTCGAATCGCAGCAGCGCATTATATGCACCAACAATGGTTAAAAACTCAGTGATCTTTTCAGCTTCCTTCAAATAGGTGATGAAGCCTTTTTTTCGCTCAAGCGTTTTGCTGTTCAACCCGAATGTATTCATCAGCTCACATAATGAGTCATTATGCTCCTGGTACATAGAGGCAATCTCTAGATGATAGGAGGACGTTTCCGGATTGTTCACGGATCCTCCTGCAAGGAAGGCACCTCTTAAGTATGATCGCTTACAACATTTCTTTTTCACCAATTCAGGTGAAATTTCATGGATAATTTCAAAGCCTTCTCCAATAATCTTTAAATCCTCCAGAATATCCCTGGCTGATTCCTTAAGGCGGACAATATAAACATTATTCTTTTTCAGCCGCATTTTCTTTCTTACCAGCAGCTCTACCTGAACCTGATAACTTTTTTTGATCAAGGTATAGATCCGCCTGGCAATCGCGGCATTTTCCGTCTGTATGTCTACGATGAGTTTTCGATTTGAGAAGGAAAGGGAACCATTCATCCGGATCAAAGCGGACAGTTCCGCATCAGCGCAGCAGCCCTTCACGTCAATGTTCGTGAGTTCCTTTTTTTGTTTCCGAAGCGAACGACACCTTCTCACCCCCCCTGTTTATACACCGCTGTCCCTTTTGTAAATCAGCAAGCGTGACAGCTGTCTTTTTATTTTATTTTTGCATTTAGACTGTAGGCCCCAAAAGAGACAAACGCTTGCATCCTATATCTACGCGTTATATCTCTTTTTGGTTTCATCTATTATCATAGAATATAAAATTTCTGAAACTTTTTTTTGTATCATGCCTGATGACATTGCCATCTAGTTCAGCAATTTCATCCTGGACAACTTCAATTCCCAATGACATCAGCCGGTCAAGGTCAAAATGGACAGGCTGGGCAAGCTCTTCCTTATAACGGAGCTCAACATCCGGCGGAATGGTCTCACTGTTGACAAGGATTGTATCGATAAAAGCACAATCCATATGGTCATAGATTGCTTTTACATGATCACTGGCAGCAAAATCATGCGTTTCCCCTGCCTGGGTCATCAGATTACAGATGTACACCTTGCGTGCTTTTGCTTTGCATATTTCTTTGCCAAGTCTTTTTACAAGCAAATTCGGCAAGATGCTTGTATACAAGCTGCCAGGCCCGATGACGATCAAATCAGCTTCCCTGATCGCCTGGAGCGTCTCAGGCAATGGCTTTACGCCTTCTGGATTCAAGAAGACTCTTTTGATCCTTTTCCCGGAGTAAGGGATTTTCGACTCTCCCCTGACAATGCTGTCATCCTCCATCACGGCATTGAGCATGACGCTCCTGTTCGCCGCGGGCAGTACTTTCCCGTGCACATTCAGGACCTTACTCATTTCTTGGATCGCATGGACAAAATTGCCGGTGATCGACGTCATTGCAGCTAAGATCAAATTGCCGAGCGAGTGGCCCGACAATTCATTGGCCGTGTTGAACCGATGCTGAAACATTTCTTCAATGAGCGGCTCCACATCTGATAGTGCGGCAAGGACATTCCGGATATCACCTGGCGGAGGAATATGCATATCCTCCCGCAGCCGGCCGGAGCTGCCGCCGTCATCAGCAACAGTGACGATGGCAGTGATGTCGACAGGGTGCTTTTTCAACCCCCGCAGCAGGACTGGGAGACCGGTTCCACCGCCGATGATGACGATTCTTGGAAGGTCATCTGTCATCATTTTACAAGCCCCTGCCTTTTATCGATATCACGGTGCGTCACACGTGTGTGATAATCTTTTTCGAAAAACTTGGCGATATGTTCAGCCAGGGCAACAGAACGGTGCTGGCCGCCTGTACAGCCGATGGCAATGATAAGCTGCGCTTTCCCTTCACGCTTATAGTGAGGGAGCATGAAACCCAGCAAATCCGTCACCTTTTCGAGGAACTTGGCAGTCTCATTCCATTTTAAAACATATGTCGACACATCTTCATCGAGACCAGTTTTTGGACGCATATGTTCAATATAATGCGGATTCGGCAAGAAGCGGACGTCGAAAACAAGGTCGGCATCAATCGGTATTCCATGCTTGAAACCGAAGGACATGACATTAACGGTAAAAATCGTCTTCTTGTTTACCGAGAACTCCTCAAGGATTTTTTCACGAAGATCCTTAGGCTTCATGCCGGTTGTTTTATAAATAAGCTGCGCCCTGCCCTTCAGCTCTTCCAAAAGCTCGCGCTCAAGCTGGATGCCTTCAAGCGGCAGTCCAGAAGGAGCAAGCGGGTGCGAACGCCTCGTTTCTTTATAGCGGCGCACAAGCGTGGAATCATCCGCGTCAAGGAACAATACCTGCGGTGTCACCCAGGAAGTTTCAGCCAGATCATCCAGAGCTTTGAATAGAGAGTCAAAAAATTCGCGGCCGCGCAAATCCATAACGAGTGCCACTTTATTCATTTTCGTGCCAGATTCCTTCATCAACTCAAGGAATTTCGGCAGCAATGTTGGCGGCAGGTTGTCGACGCAGAAAAACCCAAGGTCTTCGAAACTCTGGATCGCGACAGTTTTACCCGCACCAGACATACCTGTTATAATCACGAGCTGGGTATCAGTGCTTGAACCAGTACTCATTTCTCTTTCCCCCTGAAATGTAAGTTATTTATCAATTTGGATCGAGCCTGTAATTGATCAGCTCAAAATCCGGTGTATAAGTAAAAGCGCCATAGATAATCCCTTGTCCATGGACCATGTATTCAAGAATATGATAATCTCCCGCTGCCATTGGCAGGTCTTTGATGTCGTCGAGCTCATGCCAGGAAATCGTGCCTTCTTCTGATTCATCGAGATTGATGCCATCTGCCTCAGTCGCGTAAAACGTGAACATCATCCACTCAGACACGACTTGATCGTCTTCCTTGATGACAAATGTGAAAATCCCTTTGATTTGGGGATTGCGAAGATAAATCCCTGTTTCCTCGCGAAACTCCCTGACACATGAATCCTTCACGGTTTCTCCTGGTTCCATTTTTCCGCCTGGAGCCACCCACCAATTTCGGCGCGGCTTTTGCAGCAGCAAAATTTTATCATCCTTTACTAAAACACAATTCGTCACTCGCTGCATCCAATCCACCTCTTTATATGTAGGCCAACTAGGCTTTTAAAAGTTTTTTGTATGCTTTGCCGTATTTAACACAGAAGTAGCAGCTGCTTCTCGATTCTGATCAAGATCAAAAAAAGCAGCATAATCTGAACAAGCAGTCTTGCAAATCTGCTCAACTTTTATTCTTTCCATTATACTATTTTTAGTTTTTCGCCACAATGAATACAAAGATGATATTTTTGTTAAGAAGTAAGTGGAAAATGCAGAATCAAAATACGGGTTCCGAAATGGTGTTATAATCCTCTGCTATAGCCTGTTTCATTTTTTTGTAAAAAAAAAGAGCACAGGATAACCTGTGCCGTCAAAGGATTATATTTTTAAAAGGGGGTCAATTTCTACTCCTATAATACCCCACGATTGTTTCACTACTGTTACAGGAGAATTAATAAATAATTACGTTTTGTTAATTTATGACGAGACGGGATTTTTTTACCATTCTGTTGGAAATACCCTTAAAAACCCGCTGAATCAGATCCAGCGGGTTTGGCATGTATATTATGCTTTTGCTTTTAATTCTTCCACTAGTTCTTCAACATAATGCTGTGCGTTTTGCGCTGCGATACTGCCGTCGCCAGTTGCTGTCACAATTTGGCGAAGTGTTTTTTCACGGATGTCGCCAGCTGCGAAGATTCCAGGGACTTTCGTTTCCATTTGCTCGTTCGTTTCGATATAGCCATTGCTATTCGTGATGCCCAGGCCTTCAAATGGTTTCGTTAATGGAACCATTCCGATGTAGATGAACACACCATCTGCCACGAATTCCTGCTCAGCTCCATCCTGTGTTGAAACAAGAGTCACGCTTCCGACCTTGCCATCTTTGTCATTGATCTGCTTGACTGTGTGATTCCAGATGAAATCAATTTTTTCATTGGCAAATGCACGATCCTGCAGGATTTTTTGCGCACGAAGCTCATCGCGACGGTGAACGATTGTCACTTTCGAAGCGAAACGAGTCAAGTAAACGCCCTCTTCGACCGCTGAATCTCCGCCGCCGACAACAACAAGTTCTTTGCCTTTGAAAAATGCGCCGTCACAAACCGCACAGTAAGAAACACCGCGACCGCCAAGTTCCTGCTCGCCAGGCACTCCCAGTTTCTTGTACTCTGCACCAGCAGAAAGAATGATTGCGCGCGCCTTGTATTCATTGTTGCCAGCTTTGATGGTTTTATATTCCTTGCCATCGATGACTTCTTTTACATCACCGTAAGCATATTCAGCTCCAAATTTTTTCGCATGGTCGAACATTTTAGTTGAAAGCTCAGGTCCAAGAATATGGTCAAATCCCGGATAGTTCTCAACTTCTTCTGTATTGGTCATCTGTCCGCCAGGCACGCCGCGCTCAAGCATCAGTGTCGACAAGTTCGCACGTGAAGTATAAACAGCAGCAGTCATCCCAGCCGGCCCGGCACCGATGATAATGACGTCATAAATTTTCTCTTCTGACATGGTGTACAACTCCTTTGAATATCATAATCCGCTAATTTTCGGTTTTCATTCGAAATTATTATTTCCTGCCTAAACATATCCTATAAAACAAGTGGCGCATAGTCCAAAAATATGCTTAATAAAGGTTCCTGTTCACTAAATTGACAAAAGAATAGCACCAGCGCATTGGGCAGCACCGAAAAGCGCTGGAGCTAGACACTAATCTAAGTGCAAAAGTTTTATATTTTCTTATCCAGAAACAAAAAGAGGGTAAACCTCGTCTGCTGATCACAGACTTAGTTTACCCTTTTAGATGCTGTCTTCTTCCTGAAGAAACTCGTTAGCCAAACTTATATATTTGGACAGCGTAGACACGGACAATCCGTATTTTTTCGCTACTGCTGCTTTTGATGTCTTGATATTTCTTAGCTTATCCCAGAGATAATCAACCGCTGCGGCCCAAGCTTTTTTGTTTTTGAAGTCATAGCCAGCCTGCGCTGCCTGCTCAAATACTGAGAACCACATAATGTAGACACCAGCTTCATTTTTGCCGATCGGCTGGTGGTGGTCATAAAGGAGCTTCGCTGTTTCGTGCGCGCCCTTTACTTCCTCTTCCTTGCTGCTGCTCAGCTTGCCTGAAGTGACATACGCCAAGTATGATTTTTCCATTTCGGTCATTTTATCCGTTGATGTCTCCGCCGCAAGAATTTCCTTCTTTTTCGCGGATACAGATGTGAGGAATAGCGCAAAAAGGCGCTCCTCAGTATAATCGCTGTTCAACTGATTCAGGATGGCTGAAACCTGCGTTTCGAACTTGACGCCCGGCTTATCTGCCCAGGGCTCCATTCCTTCTTTTTCAGGACTGAACTCGAGTACCTTTTTCCATGCATTCCGTGCAGTATTTTCTCTGCCGGTAAAATATGAAGCATGAGACAGCCAGTAATAGAAAGCACCGTCACCTTCAAAACCTGTTTTTTGCAGCTTCTTCAGCCAGCGGTAAGCCAGTTCGTATTCGCCGACAAGCGCAAACGTGGCGCCAAGCTTGAACTGGTGTTCAACGTGGATCGGATGGATTTTTTCCAGAGCGTCCTTAAGGTCCTGTCCCTCTTTCTCTTGTCCCTCGTAATGCGCGAACACAAGGGCATTGCACAATGCATGCAGGTTGCCGGGATTCTGTTCGAGAACATCATTCAGGATATCTCGAGCCTTGGTGGTTTCTCCAAGGTAAAAATACGCCAGCGCCAAGTTGTTGTAGGCTGACCAATATTCCGGATACTCTTCGATGACCTCCTGGAAAATCTCGATCGCCTTTGGAAACTCGCCTGATTCCAGATGGTTGCGTGCTTCCTCCTGTTTGACGATCAGGTCATCTTCTTCATAATAATCCTCATCCATCTCTTCTGCTTCCATCGTGAGAAGCTCAAGCAGGTCGCTTGCGTCCTCGGCAAACTCACCATCTTCATTCAATTCCATATAAAGATTAGCATGCCTGAACGCATCTCGGAACAAGCCTAAATGGGCGTAGTTATTCGCTAAAAAATAGTGACATTCTGCCATGTTTTCATCGAGCTCTTCGAGGACCAAGTGCAAAAGACGGTTAGACTGCTGGTACTCACCCAGCTCCGACTGCACGATCGCCAATTGGCAAACGATCATCGGCTCACCAGGCTCAAGGTGCATCGCACGCTGGAAATACTTTTCAGCCTTTTTTAGGTCCCGCCTGTGGAAAGCCTTGACCCCTTTGGTGAAGTAATATTCACCAGTAGGAACAAATGACAGCAATTGACCTTTTTGCTTCATCGCTTTAGAGTCTTTTCCCATGTGATCCTCCATTTATATTTTAGTAAAACTATATCCTTTGAACCTTAGGTTTGTATAAGAATACACATACAGTGTTAGATCGAAGCAACTTTAACTAATGTAGTATAACATACGGACGGAGGGTTCGAGAAGGTGTGGAGTTGAAATTGTCGACGCAGACCTGGTGAACGGGTTAAATAATTCTGAAGACACATGATTACTACTGATAATCAAGGGGTCCTTTGATATTCGCGGTTTTGAGAGAATTGGCTGCTAAATGGAAAAATCACATAGCCGGATAATTTTACTAGCCACTTTTCCGAAAAAATTTTACCGGAGCCCGATCACACTTTTACCTTAATTTGGTTATTTACGCAATTATTGCTCCTGAGTGTGCAATTCTGGAAAATTTTTGTGCAATTAAACTAGATACTTGTGCAATTAGTACAGAGACTCACGCAATTATTGAGGTTAGTTAAGAGAATAATTTTTCCAGCAACCTTTTTCTAAGGATTCCTTACATAATAGAATGCATTTTTTTCCTTAATCGCTCCCAAACCAGGGAATACGCAAAGAGGTCCGAGCAATATCGTTCGAATGAGGCGAAGATCATGGAATTTCCAGCCGCAAATCTGGGCAAAAATAAAACCCAGCGCACAATTTATTCTTCTGCGCTGGGATTCTTCCTTTTATTCAACACGGACAATACTTCTTTTAGCGGAAGCTTCTGTTCCTGTAGCAAGACCATCAGGTGGTAAAGCAGGTCGGCTGCTTCCCACTTCAGCTCTTCGGGGTCGCGATTTTTTGCGGCGATGATGACCTCCGAGGCCTCTTCTCCGACTTTTTTCAGAATCTTGTCGACGCCTTTTTCAAATAAGTAGGTAGTGTATGCGCCTTCCGGCATTTCCTGCTCACGCTCAGAAATTGTTTTTTCCAGCTCGAGCATGACGGCATAATCGCTCAATGAGGCGAGCTGACCTGAGTTATTCTCCAGTGGGCTTTCTGAAAAATGCTGTGATGCAAGCTGTTCAGTGGATCGCTCCAGCAGGTTTTCTGAAAAACAGCTGACGGCACCTGTATGGCATGCGGGTCCAGCAGGTTTGACGAGCACCACGAGTGCGTCACCGTCACAGTCATATTTGATTTCGACGATTTTTTGGGTGTTGCCGCTCGTTGCGCCTTTACGCCATAGCTCCTGACGTGAACGGCTGTAGAACCAGGTCTCGCGTGTTTCAAGCGACTTGCCCAGGGATTCTTCATTCATATATGCAACAGTCAGGACTTCACGGGTTGCCGCATCCTGGACGACTGCCGCAATCAAGCCATTGGCATCAAACTTCAATTCTTCTATCTTCATCGTACTGTCACTCCTTTTTCACGGAGATGGGATTTCACTTCTTTTACAGAGGTTTCACGATAGTGGAAGATCGATGCAGCCAGTGCCGCATCTGCTTTTCCTTCGTTAAAAGCGTCGGCGAAATGGTCAGCATTTCCGGCACCGCCTGACGCTATGACCGGGACAGTGACCGCTTCACTCACGGCACGGGTCAATGCCAGATCGAAGCCTTTCTTTTCGCCGTCGCTGTCCATGCTTGTCAAAAGGATCTCTCCAGCTCCTAGGCGGACAGCCTCTTTTGCCCATTCAATCACTTCCCACTCTGTCGGCGTTCGGCCGCCATGAGTGTAGACCCGCCATGAGCCAAGTTCTGGGTCATATTTCGCATCGATGGCAACGACAATGCACTGGGCGCCAAAGAAATCGGAGCCTTCACTGATCAATTTCGGATTGTTAACAGCCGCGGTGTTCAAAGATACTTTATCAGCACCTGAGCGAAGCATTCTCTTCATATCCTCGAGTGTGTTGATGCCGCCGCCAACTGTGAACGGGATTGCCAGCTCTGAAGCGACTTCACGGACAACCTCGACCATTGTCTTCCTTCCTTCAACGGAAGCGGATATATCAAGGAAAACAAGCTCATCCGCTCCCTGCTCATCATAAAAGCGAGCTAGCTCCACGGGGTCGCCGGCATCACGAAGCTGCACAAATTGTACTCCTTTTACGACACGTCCTTCTTTTACATCAAGACAGGGAATGATCCGTTTGCTTAGCATCAGGATTCCCCCCATTCCAGTGCGGATTTTACAGAAAAGCGCCCTTCGTAGATGGCTTTGCCGACGATTGCGCCGCTGACACCGTCTTCACGCATCTGTCGAAGAGCGGCCAAATCATCAAGTGAGCTGACACCGCCGGAAGCAATGACGTTTTTCCCTGTTTCCTGAGCGAGCTGGCGTGTTGCCTCCATATTCGGTCCAGCAAGCGTGCCATCTGTAGCGATATCGGTAAAAATAAATGTTTCTGCTCCTGCATCAGCAAATCTTTTGCCAAGATCGACAGCACTTACTACGGAAGTGTTTAGCCAGCCATGTGTCGCTACAAAGCCGTTTTTCGCATCCAGCCCGATTGCAATGCTAGCCTCATATTTCCTGACCATTTCTTCTGCGAATTCCGGGTTGGAAACGGCAATGCTGCCGATGATGACACGAGTGACGCCATTCTCTAGATAGTGATTGATATCATCTTCACTGCGAATGCCGCCGCCAATCTGGATGTTCACGCCAAGTTCCTTTGCTGCCTGGATGACAAATCCATCGTTGACCCGCCTGCCATCCTTTGCACCATCAAGGTCGACCATATGAATCCATTCTGCACCTTCATCAGCGAACTTCTTCGCCATTTCAAAAGGAGAATCCCCATAAATTGTTTCCTTGTCATAATCGCCTTGCAGCAGCCTTACGCATTTTCCGCCGCGCATGTCGATCGCCGGGTAGATTGTGAATTTCATTCTTCTGTCTTCCTTTCTGTTGCAAGGTTGGCAAAATTACGGAGCAGGGCCATTCCCATGTCACTGCTTTTTTCCGGATGGAACTGCATCCCAAAGATATTGTTCCTGCCCACGATAGCCGGCACTTCAACATCATAATAATCGCAGACGGCCATCAGGACTCCCCGCTCGTTCGTTTTTACATAATAAGAGTGGACGAAATATACGTAATCTTCTTTAAGTGATGTGAGTAAAGGGGAATCTCCGGTAAATCGAAGCTTGTTCCAGCCCATATGCGGAACCTTATAGTTTTCCCCTTCTGCACTCTGTCCGGTAAAACGCTCCACTTTTCCAGGCAGCAGGTTCAAGCCTTTCGTCAGGCCATTTTCTGTGCTTTCTTCAAACAACAGCTGCATGCCCAAACAAATTCCGAGCACCGGCTTGCCGGTTGCCGCGTACGCCTGGATCATTTCCGTTAATCCCGTACGGTCCAGTACATCCATTGCATCACGGAATGAACCGACGCCAGGGACGAGCAGTGCATCTGCATCCATCAAATTGTGCTTATATTGTGAAATAAAGTATGGCGCATTCAGCCGTTCGAGCGCTTTGCTGACGCTGAACAGATTGCCCATGCCGTAATCGACGATGCCAATCATGAGTTAACTTCCTTCCTATTACAGAGTTCGGGTTTTCTTTCGGTAGAACGTCGCTTACGACGCGTACTACGCTTTACCGCTCCCTTACAACATCCCTACCTTAGAACGAGAAACTCCACTTACAACATCCCTTTCGTCGAGGGCACGCCTTTTATCCGCGGATCGATAGTCGTCGCTTCATCAAGCGCACGGCCAAGAGCCTTAAATACGGCTTCTATCATGTGGTGTGTATTTTTTCCGTAGTGGACGATGACATGAAGGTTCATTCTTGCTTCAAGCGCCAGCTTCCACAGGAATTCGTGTACGAGCTCGACATCGAAAGTGCCAACCTGCTGGGCAGGAAATTCTGCGCGCATTTCGAGGTGCGGGCGGTTGCTGAGATCGATGACAACCTGAGCCAGAGCCTCATCCATTGGGACAAAAGCGTTTCCGTAACGTTTGATTCCTTTTTTTATCGCCAAGTGCATCGCGAAGCGCCTGTCCTATACAGATGCCGATATCTTCAGTTGTGTGGTGGCCATCCACCTCAACATCGCCCTTCGCATCTACTTTCAAATCAAACTGGCCATGCTTTGCGAATAAATCGAGCATATGAGAAAGAAAAGGCACACCCGTTTCGAGTGCCGTCGTCCCTTCACCATCGATGGTAAAATCAAGGTCTATTTTCGTTTCATTCGTATATCTTTTTACCGTTGAAGTACGTTCCATGAGCCATCCCTCCATCCACTTTCTTTACGTGTTAAGTCTTGTTTCCACTGCCCTAGCGTGGGCTTCCAACCCTTCAAGCCTTGCGAACTCGGCGATCTTTGCACCATTGTCATTCATCGCTTTCTCACTGTAAAGGATGATGCTGGATTTCTTTTGGAAATCCTCGACACTGAGTGGGCTTGAAAAACGCGCTGTTCCGTTCGTTGGCAGGACATGGTTCGGTCCGGCGAAGTAATCACCTACAGGCTCTGAACTGTATCTCCCGAGGAAAATTGCGCCTGCGTGCTTTATTTTACCGAGCAGCTCCATCGGATTCTCCGTAACGATTTCAAGATGCTCCGGAGCAAGCTGGTTGATGGCGCTGACTGCCTCGTCCAGATCAGCTGCCACATAAATCGCCCCGAAATTTCCGATTGCCTGTGTGGCGATATCTTTTCTCGGCAACTCCGCCAGCTGCTTATAGACTTCATTTTGAACGTCTTCAGCAAGCGTACGGGACGTCGTCACTAAAACCGCACACGCCCGCGGGTCATGCTCGGCCTGCGAAAGCAGGTCGGCTGCGATTTCATTGGCACGGGCTGTTTCGTCGGCGAGAATTCCGATTTCACTTGGTCCAGCGATCATGTCAATGGCGACATCGCCAAAAACTTCCCGCTTAGCGAGGGCGACATAAATGTTTCCCGGACCGGTGATTTTGTCGACAGGCTTGATTGTTTCAGTTCCGTATGCAAGAGCGGCAATCGCCTGGGCTCCGCCGATCTTATAGATTTCTTTTACCCCGGCAATATGTGCCGAAACGAGCACGCCTGCCGGAAGCTTCCCGTCCCTTCCTGGCGGTGATACCATGACGATCCGCTGAACACCCGCAGTTATTGCAGGGATGACATTCATTAATACCGAGGAGGGATAAGCAGCCGTTCCACCAGGGACATAGACACCGACAGAATCGAGCGGCGTCACCTTCTGGCCAAGCATCGTACCATTTTCTTCTGTCGTCATCCATGACGGACGCAGCTGTTTTTCATGGTAGGTACGTATATTGGCAGCTGCCTCCGTGATGATGCCGACGAGCTCGCCGCTAACCGATTTATAAGCTTCAGAGATTTCATCTTCTGTTACCTGAAAATCTTCGAGCACCACCGAATCAAATCTTTCGGTAAAAGTCTTGAGTGCCTGGTCGCCGGAAGCACGGACTTCGGCTATAATTGCCTGTACGGCTTTTCGCTGTTCTTCCGTTCCGCCATCAACGGTTCGTTTTAATGACAAGCTTCCATCTATCTGTAAAATATTCATCGCGAATCATCTCCTTTCAGCTTCACAATCTAGATCACTTCGTTCAGCCTTTTAACCAGCTCGCTGATCCGCTCATCCTTGATCCGGTAGCTGACTGGATTTACAATCAGCCTCGATGTCACGTTTGTGATCGTTTCGTACTCCACAAGGCCATTCTCCTTCAAGGTCCTTCCGGTTGAAACGATGTCGACAATCCTGTCAGCGAGCCCGATTAATGGCGCAAGCTCGATCGAGCCGTTCAACTTGATGATTTCTACCTGCTCGCCTTGTTCACGGAAATAGGCTGCCGCGATATTTGGATACTTCGTTGCGATTTTCGGAGCGACATCATTCATTTTTGTATCCGGAAGTCCGGCGACGGCAAGATAGCAGCCGCTGATCTTCAAATCCAGCAGCTCATATACATCACGCTCTTCCTCAAGCAGGACGTCCTTTCCGGCAATCCCGAGATCCGCGACACCATGTTCAACATATGTAGCCACATCCATTGGTTTTGCCAGGATGAAGCGGAAATCTTCTTCTTCCACGTCAATGATCAATTTGCGTGAGTCATCAAATTCAGGAGGCAAATCAAAGCCAGCATTCCGCAGCAGGTCAACCGCTTCTGTGAAAATCCGGCCACTTAGGCATGGCGATGGTCAGCTGTTCATTCATTGCACTCCCTCCTTCCCGACTAGATAAACGACATTGGCAAAAGTTGCGGAGCAAGCATCAAGATTTCGTACGGCACTGATATCCTGGAGAATGACCCGTTCTCCGTTTGCCTTGCGCTGTGCAGCCAGCTGATAAGCTTCCTTTCTCCGTTCAGGACTGAAAAGAATGCAAGTGACAGGCTCAGGTTCACCAAGGTCCCCGAGGCTTTCAAGCAGCCGGTCGAGCCTGATCGCAAATCCCGTTGCTCCTGTCGATTTTCCGAATTTTTCAAGCAATTTGTCATAGCGGCCCCCATTGCCGATTGGAAAGCCAACCATTCCAGCGTAAACCTCAAATAAAATGCCTGTATAATAGCTCATGTGGCTGACAATGGTTAAGTCGAATTTAATACGGCTAGTTTCGCTAAAGTCGTCGATGATATCCCAGAGCAGCTTCAATTCATCAAGTGCCGCTCTGCCTTTTCCGTTTTCGACCAGTTCGGTTGCCTTACTGATTACTTCAGGACCACCGCGCAGTTCAAGAAAAGCGAGAAGTCTTTGCGAATCGATCGAAGACAGCGGAAGTGATTTGACGTGCTCCCGATATCCAACATAATTTTTCTCATATAAAAATTTCGTCAGTTCCCGGGCTCGCTCTTCTGTTCCGAGTATCTGAACGAACAATTCATTGACGAAACCAACATGCCCAACTGAAAGCTGAAACTGTTCCAGTCCAGCTTTTTTCAGCGAGGAAATTGCCAGGGATATCATTTCGCCATCAGCACTGACCGAGGCGTCGCCAATACATTCGACACCAAGCTGCTCAAATTCCGCCGGCCTGCCGCCTTCTCGCTGCTGAGCACGGTAGACATTTGCCGAATAGGCCAATCGTAACGGAACCTTATCCTTGAATAACTTTGAAGCCGCAACCCTGGCAATCGGTGCGGTCATATCTGGACGAAGTACAAGCGTATGCCCCTGCTGGTCCAGCAGCTTGAACAGCTGCTGATCAAGGATCGCTGATGCAGTTCCAACTGTTTCGTAGTATTCAAGCGCAGGTGTTTCAATGAATTGGAAACCCCATTGCTTCATTTCTTTTTCAATGGAGCTTCTGACTTTTTCCTTCGCTTCATATAATTCCGGAAGTGTATCCCGCATGCCAAGCGGCTTTTCGAACATGAATAATCTGCTCATCGTTTTCACCCTCTTCGTTGCTGGTGTTATCTATCTTAATAATCTAAATGCTTTAGTTCGCTAATATGGTAACAAGATGAAGTTATAAGTAGTTTATACTTCATTTTATTATCCGTCAACCATAAACTCTTTAAGTTTTGAATCTTAAAATAGAGGTGTTAGAATGGTGGCAATCAGCAAATAGGTTGGATTGCAGGAGCAGAACAATTCTCGATGCTTTATAAAGGAGGCTGGGTGCAATGAAAATACTCTGGGACCTGGACGGTACAATCCTTGATACATAGCCGACATTGGTGGAGGCATTCACGATTGTTGTGAAAAAAGATTTGCCGTATGAAGAAGTCCTTCCTCATCTGAAGTTTGGGACGGCATACGATTTTTACGGTGTTGAAAAAAATAGGGTAAAAGAATTCCGGGAGATTGAACGCACTATACCAAATGATCGGAAACCGCTTTTCCCGCATGTAAAAGATGTATTGTCTTCCTCAGACGCAAATGTACTTGTGACCCATCGAAATCGGCGCTCAACAGAAGAACTGCTGGAACACTGGAATCTTGGCCAATTTTTCGAGGAAGTCATTTGTCCTGCTGATGATGGCTTTTCGTTAAAGCCAGATATTCATGCGTATAAGTACCTGCATGATCGATATGGTCTGGATGTGGCAGTCGGCGACCAGAGCACAGACTTGATTCCAGCGAGAAAAATTGGAATTAAGACCTGCTCCTTCCGCGAAGCAAACGAGTATGCCGACAAGACGATCTATTGTTATTCTGAGTTTCCTTATAAGTAGAAGCGAAATGGCATTTCTAGCATATTTCGCTTTCGCTTTTTTGTTTTCTCCAAGTTTTGACCACAACTGGTTTTCTACTCGTAAAAATCGGTATCTGCGAGGTGAATTACCTCCAAGTAGATACCGATTTTTGTTTTATTGGCGAAAATCGAATTATTTCGACCACATTTTGAATTTTATTGGCGGATTTTTGATTTTATCGACCACTTTTGGAAATATTTCGACCACATTTCGCAATAATTCGACCACATCCTAATTTTTCCACAAAAAAAGCGAAGCGGAGCAATGTCCGTTTCGCTTTTGTCCTTTAGTTGGTGTGTGTCCCATAAATCTCATCATCAGCCCAGCGTTCAGCAAGTTCTTCCTTTGTGTATATCACGCGCATCGGATTGCCGCCGACGAAGGCTCCTTCCGGGACGTCTTTGTGGACGAGAGTTCCGGCAGAGACGATGGCGCCGTCGCCGATCCGGATGCCTGGCATGATCGTCGAGTTCGCGCCAATCATGACTTCGCTGCCAATCTCGACGTCGCCGAGGCGGTATTCCTTGATCAAGTATTCATGCGCCAAGATTGTAGTGTTATAACCGATGACCGTATTGCGCCCAACGGAGATTTTCTCCGGGAACATCACGTCGAGCATGACCATCAGCGCGAAAGAAGTCTCGTCGCCGACCTTCATCCGCAAAAAATTGCGGTACAGCCAGTTTTTCATTCCGAGAAACGGCGTGTAGCGCGCCACCTGGATGACGACGAAATTCTTGACGACCTTCCAGAACGGGACGGTTTTATAAACATGCCAGAGAGAATTGGCTCCTTCTACTCGATAACGAGTCGTCCTTCTCATTTTACACCCCGAGAATTGGCAGGATATCAGCCATTTTTTCTAAAATGTAATCTGGCTTGTATTCCTCTAGATGCTCTCTTCCCTTGATCGACCAGGCAACTCCGGCCGTCACTGTGCCAGCATTTTTGCCGCCTAGGATGTCATGGTGGTTATCTCCGACCATGATCGCTCGGTCTGGCGAGGAACCAAGCTGGTCTAGAGCTTTTAATAACGGCTCCGGATCTGGCTTCGCTTTTTCAACGTGGTCAAGCGCGACGACAACCTCGAAAAACTCGTCCAATCCTGTCAGCTTCAAGCCCATCTGGACAACGTCCGACATCTTGGTCGTGACGATTCCAAGGTGGAAACCGTTCTCTTTAAGAGTCCTAACCGTTTCGTACACACCTTCAAAGCTTTTAACCATAAGGTCATGGTTTCCACGATTGTAAGTACGGTAAGTAGTGATCATTTCCTCGTAACCTTCGGGATTCATCGCCTCGAAGGTTTCCTTTAGCGACGGCCCCAAGAACGGAAGAACATCCTCCCGTTTGTACTGGCCTGGATAATAAGTCTCCATGGTGTGGAGAAAGGATGAAATGATCAGTTCGTTTGTATCAATCAGAGTCCCGTCAAGATCGAACAGGACCGTATCTATGTTATTGCTCATATGCTGCTTCCTTTCTTTTTGCGATGTCAGCTCGGTTCCAGATAATCGCGACTGTTATTGTCAATAATATTGCCACACCAAGGCGGATTAACAACAGCGGCAGGACTGGAATACCAAGCGGAACGAAAATCAATGTATCTTCAACGACGGCGTGGCAGGCAACGAGGAAAATGAATGCCAGCGTGACATCCTTTTTGCTGACTCCATCCTCCTGGACTGCCTGGATCATCACGCCTGCGCCATACGCAAGCCCGATCAGCAGGTCGGCTGCCATGGTCGTCGAGGTGTTCTCCTTCATACCAAGCGCTCTTGTTGCCGGTGCCATCCATCTTGAAAAAACAGCAAGCCATTGCTTATCCTTCATGATTTGCACGACGACCATCAAGGGGATGACGATGATGGCCAGCTGGAATATGCCGATTCCCGCCTTGGTGATGCCATCAAGCAAAATCGCTCCCCATCCAGTGACCTCTTCACTTTTAGAAGGGACCATGCCATATTGTGCCATTTCAGAACCGCCGTTCCAAACAAGATTGATGACGACTGCAGATATAAACGCAAGTCCGAGCCGGACCAGGACTATGATCCACAGCTTGACGCCAACCTTGACGGCCACACTGGATTCAACAAGCATATTATGTGAAAAGCTCAGCATCACTGCAATGATGAATACTTCTTTTACCGACAAATCAAGCGTCAGGATCGCTCCGATGGCCGCGTATAAGTTAAGGAAGTTCCCGATGACAAGCGGGATCGCTGCATCTCCTGACAAACCGAGCAGCTTCATCAACGGCGTAATCAATTCGATTATCCACGGAAGAACAGGTGTATATTGAAGGATTGAAACAATCAGAGTGACAGGGAAAATGACTTTCCCGAGCGCCCAAGTCGTATTCAAGCCAACCATCAACCCTCTTTTCAATGTAGAACCCATCGAAGCATCTCTCCCATTTTTCAGCCTTAATTCATTTTATTTATAGGGCTTCTTTTTTAGTAATCCGAAATTCTAGCTATCTAAATACCGTACTTTGGAATAACCTTTGACTCTTCTGTAAATCCATAGGCCGATGGCAAAAACAATCAATGCAATCGAGATTGTCTGGGCAATCCGCAATGATTCCGTCAGCATCAAGCTGTCCGTCCGCATTCCTTCAACAAAGAAGCGGCCGATTGAATACCAGATGACATAGCTGAGGAAAATCTCCCCGCGTCCCAGATTCACTCTGCGCAATGACATGAGCAGGATAAAACCAAGCAAATTCCAGACCGATTCATATAAAAACGTTGGATGATAGTATGTTTCATTAATATACATCTGGTTGATGATGAATTCAGGAAGGTGCAGGTTCTCCAAAAACGCCCTTGTTACTTCCCCGCCATGCGCTTCCTGGTTCATGAAGTTGCCCCAGCGGCCGATTGCCTGTCCGAGGATGATGCTTGGCGCTGCGATATCCGCCAGCTTCCAGAAAGAAACATTCCTCGACTTCGTAAAGAAATAAGCAGTGGCAACGGAACCGATCAACGCACCGTGTATCGCGATTCCGCCATTCCAGACTTTGAAAATCTCGCCTGGATACTGGCTGTAGTAATCCCACTGGAAGATTACATAGTAAAGCCTTGCAGATAGAATTGCGATCGGTATCGCCCAAAGCATTAGATCCGCAAAGATATCTTTTGGCAGACCGCGGCGGTCAGCTTCACGCATCGCAATCCATAAGGCAAGCGCGATTCCTACTCCGATGATGACGCCATACCAGTGCACCTCGATCGGCCCAAGCGAAAAGGCAACCGGGTCGAGATTGGCTGAATATTTTTCTCCATATCATTTCCCCTTTTTCACAAGAAAAGCGCAAGCGCCTTATCCAGCCCCGACAAGCGCTGGAGGGCCGACCGGTGAAGTCGCTCTTTGACTTCACCTGAGCGAACTGAAGCGACTCGAGGGGCTAGGCGCTGAAGCTGGACAATTCTCGAAGTGAATTTATATATACATAATAAATAAAAAAATTAGTCATACCAGCACTTTGGCTGTTCTTAATCAAACGTTTGATTAAGGCTTACATCTAGGTTCATGAGGGCGTTTGAAAAAGAGTACCCAATTCATTCAGTCAAAAATTTTGAAACACTGGCTTACTTTTTAATGTTCGTCATGATCGCCGTCTTCAATGACGTCTGACAGCCTGGTGGTGAATTGTTCAGCCGCATTGACGCCCATGCGCTTCAGCCTGAAGTTCATTGCTGCTACCTCGATAATGACAGCGAGATTTCGGCCTGGGCGGACTGGGATCGTCAGCTTTGTTATATCGGTGTCGAGAATTTTCATTTTCTCTTCATCAAGGCCAAGTCTGTCATATGATTTTTTCTGGTCCCAAATCTCAAGGTCAATAATCAGGGAAATCCGTTTATGTGAACGTACAGCACCAGCACCGAACAAGGTCATCACATTGATGATGCCTACGCCGCGGATTTCGAGTAGATGCTCAATTAAATCTGGTGAGTTCCCAACCAGTGTCCCGATATCCTCCTGACGGATTTCAACGCAGTCATCCGCTACGAGACGGTGTCCCCTCTTGACCAATTCCAGCGCGGTTTCACTTTTACCGACTCCGCTCTTGCCGGTGATCAGGACGCCGATTCCATAAAGGTCTACCAGTACCCCATGGACTGCAGTCGTAGGGGACAGCTTGCTTTCAAGATAGTTAGTCAGATGACTCGAAAGCCTCGTTGTTTTTTGCTTCGAGCGCAAGAGAGGAACTGACTCCCTTTCTGCTGCTTCGACCAGTTCATCAGGGACCTCCATGTCTCTTGTGACAATGATTCCTGGCGTAATATCGGTACAAAGCTTTTCCATTCGCTCCACTCTGTCACGAGGATTCAATTTTTCAAAGAAGGTCAACTCGGTTTTTCCGAGAAGCTGCAGGCGCTCCGCAGGATAATATTCAAAATAACCAGCGATTTCTAGCCCTGGTCTTGAAATATCTGTCGTCGTGATCGGACGATTGATTCCTTCCTCTCCACTGACCAATTCCATGTCGAATTTCTTGATGAGGTCTTTAGTACGGACTTTAGGCAAAGAAGTTCCTCCTTTATTAGAACGGTAATTTCCACATGATAACAATACCTTTTATTTTAGCACTTTTTCATGCAGAACCAAATATATGGAGCTAAAAAACAGCTTGATTGAGCAGTGATCATTAAAATTGGTATTATCCACCTTTGACCGCTAGTACCAAAACTATATTTTTTATAAAAGGTATAGACAACTATACAGTAGACTTGTTATCATCAAATTGTAAGCGAATTCATTCATTTTTGATTATTCTATATTAAGAGGGGGAAACACCATGCGTAATGAAGAACGCCTGGCAAGAGAAATACTTGAGCAGCTTGGCGGCCCGAACAATATTGCTGATGTTGCATCGTGCATGACACGCCTGCGAGTCAAGCCGGCAGACTACAGCAAAGTAAATCTTGCAGGCATCAAGAAAATTGATGGCGTGCTCGGTGTCGTTGAGGAAGAAACATTACAGATTATTTTGGGACCTGGGATTGTCACCAAAGTGGCCAATGAAGTTTCCGAGATTACCGGCAAGACTTCAAGATTAGTAGATGAAGATGACCCGAATCCTTTTGAAGGACTTGCGGGCCGCACGAAGGATGATTTGAACAAGAAAAACGCGACTCCGTTCAAGCTATTCCTGCGCAGAATCGCCAGCATTTTCATTCCGCTGATTCCGGCGATTGTCGCTTCCGGTTTAATTGCTGGAATTACGAATGTCATTGTCCGTTCTGGTGCTGATCCTGAATCGTCCATGATCCAGATTCTTAACCTGATCGGCTGGGGTATCTTCGGTTATCTTGGTGTATTCGTTGGTATCAATACCGCACGCGAATTCGGAGGCTCACCAGCCCTTGGCGGTGCCGCCGGTATTTTAATCATCAATCCAGGACTGGCGAACATCACCTTGTTTGGCGAAGCGCTCGTACCGGGACGTGGCGGTTTGATCGGTGTCATGCTTGCAGCGGTTTTCATCGCAATGCTTGAAAAACGAATCAGGAAATTCGTACCGTCTTCATTGGATATTATCTTCACTCCTACACTATCATTATTGATTACTGGTGTTGCTACATTATTCGTGCTTCAGCCTGTCGGAGGTTTCGTTTCTGACCTGATCACTAAGGGCTTGCTTGGCCTCATTGACATGGGCGGTATTTTTGCAGGTCTGATCCTTGCTGGAACATTCCTTCCGCTAGTTGTCACTGGTTTGCACCAGGGCTTGACTCCTGTGCATATGGAATTGATCAATACGATTGGTGATGACCCGCTGCTGCCAATCCTCGCAATGGGCGGTGCAGGCCAGGTTGGTGCGGCATTCGCGATTTATTTTAAGACGAAGAATGAGAGACTTAAAAAGGTCATTAAAGGCGGACTGCCAGTTGGTATGCTTGGCATCGGCGAACCGCTTATTTTCGGTGTTACCCTGCCACTTGGGCGTCCGTTCATCACTGCCTGTCTAGGGGCAGCAGTCGGCGGAGCATTCCAGGCATTCTTTAAAATCGCAACGATTGCCATCGGCGTATCGGGTATCCCGCTTGCATTCCTTGTCCATACAAATCAAATACTGCTTTACTTGCTTGGACTTCTGATTGCCTACGTATTCGGGTTCATCTTCACGTGGACATTCGGCTTCAAGGAAGAAATGGCTAAAGGTATCTAGAATGCAAATAAAGAAAAGGAGGAGAGCTATTTTCCTCCTTTCTTCTATTCTATTAACTTCTCTTGATTGGAGGGATTGCCCATGATTGGCATTTCCGTATATTTGAAAAAGGATAGGATGGAGAAAAATGCTGTCTGGATCGAACAAGCGGCTCAATACGGACTGAATTCCATCTTTACCTCCTTGCATATTCCTGAAGATAATCCAGCTGAGTACAAAGAACTTTTACAAATGCTATGTTCCCTGGCGAAAAAGCACAACATGGAGCTGATGGCTGATGTATCTCCCAGCTCAATGGAGTACCTTGGGCTCGATTGGAATCATTACGATGAGATTCTTCACTGGGGATTATCAGGAATCAGGGCTGATTATGGATTCACATCACAGCAGATCGCGGAGCTTTCGCATAAAATGAAGATAGGCATTAACGCCAGCACGGTAACTAGAGTAGAACTTCTGGAATGGATTGAAGCGGGTTTGAATACCGAGAATGTTGAGGCCTGGCATAATTTTTACCCAAGGCCTGAAACAGGATTGGACAAGGAATTCTTAATTGAAAGAAATAATATGTTCCGTTCATTCGGCATTACGACGATGGCTTTCGTTCCTGGGGACAAGGATTTACGCGGACCTGTATTTGCTGGTCTCCCAACACTTGAAAAGCACCGGAGCCAGCTGCCTCACATAGCTGCTGCAGAACTGATGGGCTCTTGTTTTACACATAAAATTTTGATTGGGGATCATGCTGCAACGGACGAACAGCTGGAGTTACTAGCTTTTCTGGGAAAAAAAATCATTCCGCTGCGGATCGATGCCGCAAGCCCGGAGCATTCCGAATTATTGAGCAGGCCGCTGACAAACCGGATGGATCCCGCCCGCGATGTCATCAGGGCGGTTGAATCACGCTCCTTTGCTTCGATAGGAGAAAAAAAGATTCCACCTTCCAATCAGCACGAAAGGCTGCGCGGGACGATCACCATCGACAATGAGCTATACGGACGGTATGCTGGCGAATTACAAATCGCCTTAAATGACCTTCCACCTGATGAAAAAGTGAATTGCATTGGTAAAGTAATACATGAAGACCTGCCATTGCTAGATGAGATCAAGGCAGGACAAAAATTTCAATTGATTATGAGGGATGGACATGGAAATCGCAAAGCTTAATACAGAACAGCAAAACCCAAAAACAATGAATATCGACTTGATGTCAACAGAGGAAATCATCACCGTCATCAACCAGGAGGACACCCTCGTTCCGAATGTGCTCGCAAGGCAGGTTCCGAACATTTCGGAGGTTGTTGACAGGATTGTCTCTGCCTTTAAAATTGGTGGCCGTCTGATCTATATCGGTGCAGGGACTTCGGGCCGACTCGGAATCATCGATGCTTCCGAATGCCCTCCGACGTTCGGAACCGACCCGGGGCTTGTTGTTGGAATTATTGCAGGCGGCAAGGAAGCGATGACCGATGCGCTTGAGGGTGTCGAGGATGACAAACAGCAAGGTCAGGCTGATCTGGTCAATATCAATCTTACCGCTGATGATATCGTTGTCGGAATCGCTGCCAGCGGGCGCACCCCTTATACAATCGGCGCACTGGAGTATGCAAAGGAAATCGGTGCCCTGACTGTATCCGTCGTTTGCAGCAAGGATTCTGAAATGGAGAAAATCTCCGACCACACCATCTCGGCAGTCGTCGGTCCAGAAGTGATTACCGGTTCCACAAGGATGAAAGCCGGTACTGCCCAGAAGTTGGTTTTGAACATGCTCTCCACCGCTTCAATGATCAAACTCGGCAAAGTGTATGGGAACTTAATGGTGGATGTCCAGATGACAAACGAAAAACTACATAACCGTGCCGTCAATATCGTCAAGATGGCTACCGGAGCCTCTGATGAGGAAGCAAGAGCCGCAATCAAGGAACAAAACTATCATACAAAAGCTGCCATCCTCCAAATTACAACAGGACTTAAGGGTACCGAAGCAAAGGAACTGTTGGAAAAACATGATGGCTACCTGCGGGACGCCATCAGAGAGTTTTACAAAGGATGACCAGAATAATCTTGTCTATACCACTTTTTTATTCGTTACTCACAAGACATTCTGGTATAGACAACCCTAGTAGGTATTTGTATAATATAAGTGACAGAGGGTAAAGAAAAAAGAACAGGACATAACTTTCAGGTGATAGAAAATGAAGGATTTAATGCTGATTAACGCCAGCGTTTTAACGGAAAAGGGCATCATTGAAAAAGGATACATTTATATAAAGAATGGAAAGATTGCCGAAACAGGACAGGCCTCCTCCCTCCCCCAACGTCAGGCGGAGGTCATCGAGCTTCATGAGGACAGCATTGTCGTTCCGGGATTCATCGATGTGCACATCCACGGTGCTGGCGGGGCCGATACGATGGATGCAACCACGGATGCATTGGCGACGATGGCTTCAATCCTGCCAGATGAAGGAACAACAAGCTTCCTGGCAACGACCATCACCCAGGAACAAAAGGCAATCATGAGAGCATTGGAAAATGCTGCTGATTATATCAGTCATCATAACAATCCAGGTAAAGCGGAGGTACTCGGTCTCCATTTGGAAGGACCTTTCATCAACGAAACCCGCAAAGGGGCTCAGCCTGCCGAACACATCACCACACCTGATATTGAGCTTTTTGTGAGAATGCAGGAGGCTTCCGGCAATAACATCAGACTGGTGACGCTTGCTCCGGAAAAAGAAAATGGCTGCGAACTTATTGAATACCTGGCTGAAAATGATGTCATTGCCTCGGTTGGCCATTCGGATGCCACGTACGTGCAGATGGCTGAAGCCGTGAAGGCAGGAGCTACCCATGTGACCCATTTGTTCAATGGCATGCGCGGGATGCACCACCGGGATCCAGGCGTTGCTGGTGCCGCCTTGCTTTTTGATGAATTAAAAATAGAAATGATTGCAGACGGAATCCATGTCGTACCCGAAATGCTTCGTCTTTCGATTCGCACCAAAGGAAGTGATGGTGTCATTTTAATCACCGACTCCATGCGAGCGAAATGCCTTAAAAATGGCAGCTATGATCTCGGCGGGCAGGAAGTCAGTGTTGCCGATGGAAAAGCACTTTTAGCAGATGGCACACTGGCTGGCAGCATTTTAAAAATGAAAGACTCTTTGAAAAACATGATGAAATTCGCAGGCATCAGTCTTGAAGAAGCAGTGAAGCTAGCCTCTGAGAATCCCGCGAGGCAGCTGAAGGTTTTTGACCGGAAAGGAAGCATTGCTTCAGGAAAAGATGCAGACCTCGTTGTCCTTGACCAGAACCATGAGGTTACCATGGCGTTTTGCCGCGGAGTTGCGAGTTACACCCGTTAAATTCAGCTTTGAAAGAGGTGATGACGTTGAAACTGATTACAACTTCAAATTACGAGAAGCTTAGCCAACAAGCTGCAGAGGAAATCATCTCACGAATTAAGAGAAATCCAGCGCTCAACCTCGGACTTGCAACCGGGAGCACACCAACAGGCCTTTATCAGGAACTCATCAACGACCATAAGCAGAACAAGACCTCCTATAAAGAAATCAACACGTTCAATTTGGATGAATATATCGGCATTTCGAAAAAAGACCATCATAGCTATCACTACTTTATGTGTGAACATTTATTCGAGCACATTGACATTCCACTTGAACAGACTCATATTCCAGATGGCACAGCAAAGGATTTGAATGAGGAATGCAGACGCTATGAACAGTTCATTAATGAGCATGGCGGCATCAACCTGCAAATTCTCGGAATTGGTCAGAACGGACATATTGGTTTTAACGAGCCAGGAACATCCTTTGATAGCAGAACGCATATCATACACCTCGCCGATAGCACGCGGAAGGCAAACTCAAGATTTTTCGAATCATTGGAAGACGTTCCTACGCAGGCAGTTACCATGGGGATTGCCTCGATTATGGACAGCAAGGAAATCTTCCTGCTTGTTTCCGGTGCTTCAAAGGCAAAAGCACTCGCACGTTTAATGAATGGCGACGTCAATGAGGAATTCCCTGCCTCGGCTCTCAAAAACCATGGAAATGTCACGATTTTCGCTGATAAAGATGCGACAGCATTGCTCTAAGCATCTTCTGAAAAATTGCAAGCAGTCAGGAGAATGACCTATGATTGATAAAAAATCACCAATACCTATTTACCACCAGCTCGAGGAGTATATAAAAGCCCAAATCGATAATGGCGACCTCCAGCCTGATGAAGCGATCCCCTCCGAACGTGTCTATGCCGATATGTTCCAGATCAGCAGGATGACGATTCGACAGGCATTGACGAATCTTGTGAATGACGGGTATTTGTACCGACAAAAAGGCAAAGGCACGTTCGTGAACAAAAAGAAAGTCGAACAGCGCCTTCAGGGACTGACAAGTTTCACAGAAGATATGAAAGAACGCGGACTTACCCCTGGAAGCAGACTGGTTTCATTTGAAATCATTCCGTCCGGCCGGGAAATAGCCGAGCGCCTCAAGCTCAGTGAAAATACACCAGTATATGAAATCAAACGTGTCAGGCTTGCAGACAATGTACCGATGGCCCTCGAGACCACCTATCTCCCGGCTAATCTCGTCAAAGGATTGACAGAGGAAATCATCAACCAATCACTTTACAAGTATATTGAAGAAAAATTATTGCTTACCATTCACGAAGCCACCCAGCAAATCGAAGCTTCTATCGCAAAGGAACAGGAACTGCGCCTGCTTGAAATCGAAAAAGGCTCCCCTGTCCTGCTGATTCTCAGGACTTCCCATTTAAAGGACGGCACTCCATTCGAATTCGTTAAGTCAGCCTATCGTGCTGACCGTTACAAATTTGTGCACACGATGCAGCGTGGGTGATTATCTAAAGAGATCCTATCCGGGTCTCTTTTTTCAATTATGATTCAATAATTCTTCACGAAATGTCGAAAAGGAAATTAACATTCAGCTTATTTCCGTGGAAATAATCGAACCCTCTTGTCGAAATAATTCACTGATTAGCTTAAAATGGGGGGAATAAATAAAGAAGGGGTAGATACCATGCTAAAGAATTTCCAAATTGATGATCACGTCAAGAATCAAATGACGGATGAAATAAAAAGATATTTCCTTGAGGAACGCGGTGAAGAGCTAGGAGACCTTGCAGCCCTGCTGATCCTTGAATTTATTGCCGACAAGCTAGCTCCTCATTTTTATAACAACGGAATTCAGGATGCCCATGAATTCATGTCACAGAGAGTAGAAGATATTTTCGAATTAAATAAGTGATTTTATGCTCTACGCGGGTGAAGGAAGGCTTCATCCCTTTTTTCCATATTGGTTTCTAATAGGAAATCCAGTGTGAAAACAGCCTATATCTGCTATCGCTATGTCCTTTTTCCGACTTTAGTCATATATATACTGGTGAGGAAATCTTTTATCGGAAGGTGTGAAAATAGTGAAGATCATGCTAGATGCTGGGCATGGCTATAACACCCCGGGTAAGCGAAGTCCTGATGGTATGAGAGAATATGAGTTTAACAGGGCTGTGGCGAACTATGCAAAACAGCTGCTGGCAGACTATACGAATGTCACAGTGTATTTTTCTCATTCCGATCAGCGAGATGTGTCATTGAAGGCCAGGACAGATAAGGCAAACAACCTGAATGTGGATATATTTGTTTCAATCCATGCCAATGCTTTTGGCAGCGGCGGCTGGAACAATGTCGGCGGTATTGAAACATATGTCTATCCTTCCAGGCCACCTGTGGCTTACCAGTTAGCCCAAAAGATCCAGCGCAATCTTATCATCTCTACGGGTCTCGACAACCGTGGTGTAAAAACTGCCGATTTCCATGTGCTAAGGGAAACGAAAATGGATGCCGTGCTAGTGGAATGCGGATTCATGACGAATCTCAATGAAGTTAAGCTATTGCGCTCTGAAACATATCGCAGAACGGTGGCTGAAGGCATCGTTAAAGCATTGGCAGAGCAATTCAAACTGCAGAGAAAGGCCAATGCCCCTGCTGCTCCTCCACCCGCCAAATCCCCTGCGGCAAACAAGAAAGACGGACTATATAAGGTCCAGGCAGGAGCATTTGATGATGAGCAAAACGCTAAAGACCTGGCTGAGCGTTTAAAGAAAGCCGGCTTTGATGTCTATATTGATAAAGAATAGATTAAAAGCCGACACATATGTGACGGCCTTTTTCCTAGTCTTTTGAATCTCGCAAAAACGTGTTCTGGATAATCAAGTTCGCAACTGACATGATGATCGCCGTTAGCAGTGCCATGCCAAAACTGGATATCTCAAATGAACTCCCCATCAAACTATCCGTCAGCATCAGTGTGATCGCATTGATGACAAACAAGAATAGTCCCAAACTGAGCACCGTTACAGGGAGCGTCAGCAGAATCAAGATCGGTTTAACGAGAACATTCAATATCGAGAGAAGGAAACTGGCTCCCAAAGCAGCGCCGAAACCAGATAGATAAATCTCATTTTCGAAATAACCAGCAAGAGCCATAAAGAGAACGGCGTTAATGATAATTCCTAACAACCATCTCATATTTTAATACCCTTCCCTGTTTGGCAGTACAAACACAAGCACAAGGTAAATCATAGCCATCGGAAAGAATGCCGTACTGAACGTCAAGATTACAAACAATATGCGTAACAGTGCCGCGCTCATCCCAAATGACTGGGCCATTCCCCCAAGCACCCCTGCCAGCATTCGATTTTTACGTGAGCGGGTTAATTTCATTCCTTTCACCCTTCCTATTTCCACAATACTATTGGATTAATTTCTTAACTGAGATCGAGCCCGTTTTTGTATCCGTATGCAGTCTGACAGCTTTTTGGCCTGAATCAGCTGGCTTGAAGCGAAGGTTTTTTTGGACCATGTCACTCTTCTCCTCAACAACCTGTATGCCATCTAGTTCAATCGTAAAGCCCCCAAGGTTCGATTTCAATTCACCGCTGGCTGGTGTTTTCTCTGGCAGGAAGACTTCGATGCTTCCAGTAGTCGCCTTCACTTCCACACTTTCGCAATCATGATTATTCACTGTGCAAGTCACGTTTCCATTGAAAGACTGAAGATCGACGTTGTCAAAAGAACCATCAGCCTTGATTGCCCCATTGATCGTTTCAGCCTCAAGGTCCTTGATTGCGCTTCTGGAGATGTTGATTTGCCCATTTGCTGTTTCAGTTTCCAGCTTGCCGCACTCAAAATTCCCAAGCAACACTTTCCCGTTTGCTGTCTTTGCCCGGCAATCCTTTGCTGTTAAGTTTTCACCTTCGATGGATCCATTAAACAAACGGATTCGAACATTTTCATATTCTTCTTTTGGAATATGGATGACCGCATCCACCTTCATCCACTTCTGCTGGACTGAAAAACGGAGCTTCTGATTTTCGATTGTGAAGATGGCGTCCTCTAAAAACTTCCTGCGCGCTTCATCCTGGTTTTCCACACGATATACTTTTGCGCTGCACTCGATACGCACATCCTTTTGTTCCCATGGCAGAACTTTTACCGATCCGTTCGCCATATCAATATCAACCTGGTTCAGATACGCATCGCCTTGCTGGAAAATATGAGAGATATCAACCGACTGGCCAAAATTAAGATCCAAATCGAAATCCTTAATTTTCTTAAATGCTGAATCGACAAAATCCAGCACCTTGTCTTTCATAGAGTTAAATTTGTAAGTATTGAAGTCTTCCTTTTTGAACTCTTCTTTCTTTCCTTCTTCAAACTTTACATCCGTTGACAGATACGCAGAGTTTGCCTGCTGCTGCGTATTTCCCTGCTCCATCTGCTCGATTAAAAATAAAGCTTCATCAACTGTCATTTTTCCTTCTTCAACAAGCTTGAGAATCCGTTTCCGTTCTTCCTTCATATGGTTTATCCCCCTCATTTTATATTAAGTACTTTTATTCCTTTAACCAGGTTCCAAATTAATACGATGAAACTCAATATGACCATTAATATAGCGCTGCTGAACATGAGTACAGGGAAATCTCCCGTTCCTCCATTCATATCGATGATCACAGCAACTAAAATAAGCGGCAGCGGAATCAACGGAATCAGGTGTGACAACAGCGCCTTCTTCGCATGAATCTTTACATCCTCATCATCTGATGCAAAATAAGCAACCAAAGGAAACAAAATCCCAGCAAACATAACACTGAAATAGCACAATGCAGACAGAATCCTTTTCGTATCCATCCTCTTCATCTCCTTAAAAATTAATACGCTCGAGAACCAGAGAAGTTTCATTTCTTTATGAAAATAGTTCGACAAAATCCGAAGTAAACCTTGTCTAAATCGCGTTTCAGCTAGTGAAAGTTGTGTGAATGAGGTGGATAGGGGTTTTCCTTGGAATATAGCGGCGGAGCAAATTGAGTCATGGCTTCATTGGTGATTTCTTTTGTTACTTTTTGCAGTTTCGGGTGTTAATGGACTTATTTGGTGACCTTTTTTTATTTTCTCGCAGTTTCAGGAGCCTACGGGCTTGTTTGGTGACACCTCAAGTATTTTCGGGTACCAATGGGATTCTTTGGTGACCTCTTTTATCATTTTCATGCGCCAATGGACTTATTTGGTGACCTTTTATTCTATTTTCTCGCATTTCCCGGCGCCAATGAGCTTCTTTGGTGATAGCTATCGCAGTTTCGGGCACCTATTTGCTTTATTTGAGCGGTATTTTTACTCTAAAACTTTAACTGGAAAAATTATTCTCTTACTCATCTCCATTAATTGCGTGAACAATCATGATAATTGCTTACAGATTGGTGTTAATTGCACAATTTTTGATCATAATTGCACAGTTATTGATAATAATCGCACCGTTTACCTATTATTGGAAACGAGGTCCGCTTCATAAAAAAGAAAACCCTTCCTAATGGAAGGGCTATGCATTGCTTGTACTCTTTTCTTTTTCCGCTATTTGTTCTTTCATCCGCAGTCTGTCGCGTTCCAAAATCGGCTTCAGGTACCTGCCGGTATAGGATTCCTCAACTTCGGCGATTTTTTCCGGTGTTCCAGTGGCGACGATTGTTCCGCCGCGGTCACCGCCTTCAGGTCCGAGGTCGACGATGTAGTCGGCAGCTTTGATTACATCGAGATTATGCTCGATCACGAGTACGGTGTCGCCATTTTCAACGAGACGCTGCAGGACTGTCAGCAGGCGGGCAATGTCATCGACATGCAAGCCCGTTGTTGGCTCGTCCAAAATATACAGTGAACGGCCGGTCGAACGGCGGTGCAGCTCGGAAGCCAGCTTGACGCGTTGCGCTTCCCCTCCTGAAAGGGTCGTCGCTGGCTGGCCAAGTGTGATATAGCCTAGTCCGACATCGTATATCGTCTGCAGCTTGCGGGCAATCTTTGGGATGTTCGCGAAGAACTCCACCGCTGCCTCAACGGTCATATCTAGGATATCGGAAATGTTTTTGCCTTTGTACTTTACTTCCAAAGTCTCGCGGTTGTAGCGTTTGCCATGACAGACTTCACATGGGACGTACACATCAGGAAGGAAGTGCATCTCTATCTTGATGATTCCGTCGCCGCGGCAGGCTTCACAGCGACCGCCTTTAACGTTAAAGCTGAAGCGTCCCTTTTTATAGCCGCGGACCTTGGCTTCATTGGTCGATGCGAACACATCGCGGATGTCATCAAACACGCCAGTGTAGGTAGCAGGGTTGGATCTTGGTGTACGGCCGATCGGCGACTGATCAATATCGATGACCTTATCAAGGTGATCGACACCTTTGATTTCCCTGAATTCCCCTGGCTTGCTTTTTGCCCGGTGAATTTTCATCGCAAGCGATTTGTGCAGGATTTCATTGATCAATGTGCTTTTACCAGAACCGGAAACACCCGTCACGGCCATGAAGGTTCCAAGCGGGAACTTCACATTGACATTTTTAAGATTGTTTTCCTTTGCCCCTTTGATTTCGATATAACGGCCATCCGGTTTGCGGCGCTCGAGTGGCAGCGGGATGAACTTTTTACCAGACAGGTATTGGCCAGTCAGTGAGTTTGCATCATTCATTACCTCTGCTGGGGTTCCCTGCGAGATGATTTCACCGCCATGGGACACCTGCTCCAGGACCGATATCAATCAGATGGTCCGCCGCGAGCATCGTATCTTCGTCATGCTCGACGACAATCAGCGTATTGCCAATATCCCGCATGTTTTTCAGCGTATCGATCAGCCGGTCATTATCGCGCTGATGCAGCCCGATGGATGGCTCATCAAGGATATACAGGACACCAGTGAGGCGTGAGCCAATCTGGGTTGCCAGCCTGATTCGCTGGGCCTCACCACCGGAAAGCGTTCCAGCCGCACGGCTCATCGTCAGGTAATCCAATCCTACATTGATCAGGAAGCCAAGGCGTTCCGTAATCTCACGGAAAATCATATTAGCAATCTTCATTTCTTTTTCCGTTAGTTCAAGGCTCTGGAAAAATCGTTGCGCATCCTCAACAGACAACTCTGTGATTTCTCCGATATGGCGCCCATCCACAAGGACAGCAAGAGTTTCACGCTTCAGCCTGTATCCTTTACAGGTTGGGCACGCGTGCTCTCCCATATACTTCTCCATCTGTTCGCGGATATAGTCCGAACTGGTTTCCTTATAACGGCGTTCGATATTTTTAAGGACACCTTCGAAAACAATATAGTTTTCACGGACCTGTCCCCAATCATTTTCATAACGGAAATAGATCCGGTCTTTTTCTGAGCCGTAAAGAACCTTGTCCATCTCGTGATCAGGAAGGTCCTTTACTGGGACATCCATGTCAATTCCAAAATGGTTGCAGACTGCTTCTAGCAGCTGCGGGTAATATTGTGAGCTTGTCGGTTCCCAGGGAGCAATGGCATGCTGTTTTAATGAAAGCTCCTTATTCGGAACGACTAAATCAACGTCGACTTCGAGCTTTGCACCGAGGTCATCACATTCTGTGCAGGCGCCGAACGGGCTGTTGAACGAGAACATCCGGGGCTCTAGCTCGCCAATCGAGAAGCCGCAAATCGGGCAGGCATGGTTTTCGCTGAACATTAGTTCTTCTTCACCGATGACGTCAATGAGAACATTTCCGTCGCCGAGCTTGAGTGCTGCTTCCATCGAGTCCGCCAGACGGGCAGCGATGCCTTCCTTGATGACAATCCTGTCAATGACGACCTCAATCGAATGCTTTTTGTTTTTCTCCAGCTCGATCTCGTCTCCAAGGTCATGCATCTCACCGTCAATACGGACACGGACATAGCCTTGCTTTTTCACATCTTCAAGAACTTTGGCGTGCGTTCCCTTCCTTCCGGATACAAGCGGAGCAAGGATCTGCAGCTTTGTTCTTTCAGGATATTCGAGCACACGGTCGACCATTTGCTCGATCGTCTGTGAAGAAATTTCTATATTGTGCACCGGGCAGGTTGGACGTCCCACCCTGGCGAATAACAAACGCAAATAATCATAAATCTCAGTCACCGTTCCAACTGTTGAACGGGGGTTTCTGCTCGTTGTTTTCTGGTCGATGGAAATGGCCGGGGACAATCCCTCGATCGAATCGACATCCGGCTTGTCCATCTGGTCGAGGAATTGGCGCGCATAGGCAGATAATGATTCTACGTAACGGCGCTGCCCTTCAGCGTAGATGGTATCGAATGCCAGCGAGGACTTTCCTGAACCGGAAAGTCCTGTCAGCACAACAAGCTTGTCTCTCGGAATGGTGACATCTATATTTTTTAAATTATGGGCTCTGGCGCCTTTGACAACCAATTTATCCATAGCCATTCTATCGTCATCCTTCCGCTTTTAACTCAAGAATGAGGTCACGCAGCTCGGCTGCCCGTTCGAAGTTGAGAGCCTTCGCCGCGTCCTTCATTTCTTTTTCCATATTTAAAATCACTTGTTCGCGATCTTTCTTGGTCAATTTCTTCAGGCCTTCTGCCGGGCTGTAACCTTCCTGCTCCTCGGCAGCAATCGTCGCCCGGATCACGTCGCGGATATCCTTCTGGATCGTTTGCGGGGTGATGCCATGCTTTTCGTTGTATTCTATCTGGATTTCACGGCGGCGCTTCGTTTCACTGATCGCTTTTTCCATCGAATCGGTCATTCTGTCTGCATACATGATGACATGTCCGCCGGAATTTCTCGCCGCACGTCCAATCGTCTGGATCAGTGATCTTTCCGAACGAAGGAATCCTTCCTTATCCGCATCAAGG
The DNA here is from genome assembly GCF_020524355.2 of Mesobacillus subterraneus. NCBI lineage: Bacteria > Bacillati > Bacillota > Bacilli > Caryophanales > Bacillaceae > Mesobacillus > Mesobacillus subterraneus. The sequence continues at coordinate 203,471 of NZ_CP129019.1, read as the reverse complement.
ATCGTAACGAGTGAAACCTCTGGGATATCCAAGCCTTCCCTCAAGAGATTGATTCCAATCAGGACATCATATTTACCAAGGCGCAGCTCGCGAATAATCTCAATCCGCTCAAGCGTCTTGATCTCTGAGTGCAGGTATTGGACTTTGATGCCGATTTCCTTCAGGTAATCCGTCAGATCCTCAGACATCTTTTTCGTCAGAGTCGTTACAAGCACACGCTCATTCCGCTTCGTCCGCTCCTGGATTTCTGCGATCAGGTCGTCAATCTGACCTTCGATTGGCCTAACATCGATCGTCGGATCCAGCAGACCTGTCGGACGGATGATCTGCTGTACCATATCCGGCGTATGTTCAAGCTCATAAGGTCCTGGAGTCGCCGATACGAAAACAGCCTGCTTGACATGCTTCTCGAATTCAGCAAATGTCAGCGGTCTGTTATCCATTGCTGACGGCAGGCGGAATCCGTGGTCTACCAGCACCTGTTTGCGGGCCTGGTCACCATTAAACATTCCCCTTATTTGCGGCAATGTAACATGCGACTCATCAACAACAATCATAAAGTCGTCCGGGAAGTAATCAAGCAAAGTATATGGAGTCGCACCCGCAGGCCTTAAGGTCAGATGGCGCGAATAGTTCTCGATACCGGAGCAGAAACCCATCTCTCGCATCATTTCAAGGTCATACCTTGTGCGCTGTTCAAGCCTTTGGGACTCAAGAAGCTTTTCCTCGGAGCGCATTACTTCCAGTCGCTCTTCCAGCTCTTTTTCGATGTTATCGATTGCGATCCGCAGTTTTTCCTCCCGTGTTACGAAGTGGGATGCCGGGAAGATCGCAACATGATCACGTTCGCCGATAATCTCGCCAGTCAGCGCATCAACCTCTCGGATCCGGTCAATCTCGTCACCGAAAAACTCCACCCTCATACAGTGTTCATCACGAGATACTGGAAAAATTTCGACAACATCACCGCGAACACGGAACGTCCCGCGCTTGAAGTCGATATCATTTCGTTCATACTGGACGTCAACCAGCTTGTGAAGAAGCTTATTACGCTCAATTTCCATGCCGGTCCGGAGTGACACGACCATGTCACGGTATTCATCCGGATTACCGAGGCCGTAGATACAGGAAACACTGGCAATGATGATGACATCCTTGCGCTCAAATAGCGACGATGTGGCTGAGTGGCGCAGCTTGTCAATCTCATCATTGATGCTTGCGTCCTTCTCAATGAAAGTATCCGTCTGCGGCACATAGGCCTCTGGCTGATAATAGTCATAGTAGCTGACGAAATACTCAACAGCGTTGTTCGGGAAAAATTCCTTGAACTCACTGTACAGCTGGCCGGCCAGGGTTTTATTGTGAGCGATGACAAGCGTCGGCTTGTTCACTTCCTTGATCACATTGGAAATCGTGAACGTCTTACCAGTTCCTGTCGCGCCAAGAAGCGTTTGATGCTTCTTGTTATCACGGATTCCCTGCACAAGCTCTTTGATTGCCGCAGGCTGGTCCCCCTGCGGAGAATACTTCGAGACTAATTCAAATTGGTCCTTCACAGAAAAGCCTCCTGTAATTTTAAATTTCCAGACTCATTTCGATTCACTGTCATTATTAATGATTTCATTGATTCAGTAACTTTTCCGAAAAGAGTTTTCCTCTATATAAGCCTTACATAGTTGTCAAAAAGTCATATCCTCATTCTACCACAAAGAAGGGAAAACAAACCAATAAAAAGCGAACAAACATTCGAATTTAATAGCTGAGTTTTATAAATTGATGCTGTAAGTTGTCGAATCCTCGTTAATCAAACGTTTGATTAAATTGGGATTATTCCTTTAACCATAAGAAAAACCCACCGGACACAATCCGACAGGCTTACTTTTAAAATTATGACTGCTTTTTGTTGCGCTTCATCATCCGGTTCGCCAGATAGAAGCCCACGGTCAATGAAAAGGCATCGACGACAATCAGCAGGAACGAATCTGTGTATCCTTTATAAACAGAAGCCGCAATCAACGCGACCGTCAAAACGAGAGCAAGGATGTGGTTATAGGCAACCCTGGTGAAAAACACAACCATGAAACCAGGCAGGAACAGTGCGGACAAATATTTCAGCACCAATTGATTAAACACCTCATTCAGAGAAATAACGAAAATTTAGAATCATCTTTTTAAAATATAACTTTTTTGGCTGCTGGTTACAAGAAACTTCCTCTAAAAAGGAGTTTGTTTTCGCGTTGATTGTTGCCAGCATAAAAGAAAAAGCATGCGGCTGCATGCTGATTATCTTTATATATTCACTTCACTTAAAACCTTGGTAGCCCAGTCACTTGCCTCGCCATAGAGCCTGAATAGCTCTTCCACCGGCATAGTGGTTGGATTGAAGGTCAGCTCCACATCTTCGTGGAAGGCGTGTTCGATGTCTTTTAAAAATTGGAGCATGACGTATTCGTCGTTCTTTTCACCCATCAAGGCATGTTTCAACTCATTGCTTAACGGCAAGTCTTCAAGCAGCTCCTCCATCGGATGGTGAAGCAAGGAATCCATCAAGGAGAACATTCCGAGCAGGAAGTATTTTGACGCCAGCACTTCTCTGCCGACTTTCCTGCCGATCAATTCGCCTAATTTTCCGCGCTTTAGCGACAGCTCGATGATTTCCCGTTCCTTCGTACCACCCGAACCTTTATCGGCTCCCCTGATTGCCAAAACATAAATCCACTTTTTGATTTCATTGAGCCCTAATAGAATGATGGCTTGCTTTATGGAGGAAACCTCATTCCTTGGCCTGAAAACCGGGTTATTGATCAGCCTCAGAAGCTTATAGGAAAGGGAAATATCTTTTTCGATCACATCTTTAATTTTTTCGAGATCAGGCTCTGGACTCTCGATCTCTTTTAAAATCTGAAAATATGAATGATAATATGATGGGATATCATAGCTGTTCAGGATGACAGGTTTGCTAAAATAAAAGCCCTGGAAGTATACGAAGCCATCTTCTTTGGCCTCTAGATATTCTTCAATCGTTTCGACTTTTTCAGCAAGAAAGTGGATATTTCGATCTTTAAGGAAGCGAATCATTTCCTGTCTGTCTCTTCGGCTCGTTGCCCGGAAATCAATTTTGATTATATCTATATAATCTAAAATTCGAACAGTCAATTCGTTCCACTGCGAAACAAAGAAATCATCAAGCGCAATAGTGTATCCATGCTTCTTCAAATCTTTACAAATCCTCAGGATGTCTTCATTAAAGTTCCACTGTTTCCAATATCTCGACAACGATGGATAATGGATTGAAATATGAAGGTACACCCAGTTTTAAGAGGTTATCGGTAAAATTAATATAGCAGGGCTTGCCATTCGATAATTCTTTGATTCCAATATTCAAGAAACTATTTACGATTACATCTGTTGTAGCCTGGTCCCCATCAGTGTGCTGATAATTATTGACCGGGCTGTTCCTGTATAACAATTCATAAGCAACTGTCTTTTCATTTATATCAAATATAGGCTGCCTGGCAACATAAATATCCATAAACACTCCTCCTGGGGACGTGAGACGACATTTCTGTAAATATTAAACAAGACTTTGGTAGGAAAAATATACTATTATTTTACAAGTATTACAAGAGTGAAAAAGTGTTTTCCATATATTGTAGGTTTTTTCATAATGAATTCATTGAGTGAGGCGTTTGAGCTTTTTACGGATGGACTCTCTCGTCCGCCCAAGCATATATGAGATCTCTGCCAGCGTTTTTCCGCAGCAGTGCCATTCGAGGACCAGCTTTTCTTCGTGCTTGGTCCATGCTTTGTAACTCGTGACTTGCCGTGGAGTTTTACGCTCTTCTGCTACCCAATATGGTTCAGGTGGAAGTGCATCAGGTTCGAGCTTGGAGAAGTCAATTTTATGGCGGTTTTTTTCTGCCCACAACCAGAATTCATCAGTGTTGATGAACGTGAATTTCTTTTTGCTGCGGGTAACCCGCTGGTGGTATTTCAGGTCATGGTTAAAAATCCATTGCATGACGGTATTACGGTCAATCTTGAGGATTTTTGCCAATTCTCCGGCGGTCAGCATTCCTGTGGAGGATTTTGTATGGGATAGTCCTAATCTCGTAATCTTCACTTCGATTGCCGTGATACTGCGATTCAGCCTTCTCGCAATGATAGATAATGATTGGCTGCCAAGCTGGTCTTTGATCATCTGTAAGTCTTCAGGTGCGTATCTCATCTTAGATTTCAACCATCCTTTAAGCTAGTATCATTTCTCTTCAGCTAATTAAAGCATATTTGAACTCACTAAATAATACCCCGATAAGTAAATACACTGATATTCCATAAAAGTTATAAACAATACATTTTCTACCATTTTTTTCTGATTAATGAAGAAAAAGCAGCCATCTAATTAGCTGCTTCCTATCTCCCATCGCAAGAGCTGTATGATTTGTTTCACCATTGATACGCTCAATACTATCCTTAATTTTTTCTGTCGACTTTAAAGAGAGCTCTGCCAGCCTTGAAAAAATCAACAACATCTTCAATTTGATGCACTTGCCCATGCAGTTTTTCTCTCCTTAGGATTATTGACGTTTAATTTATTTGGTTACATTGTAAAATACTTCTCCGGGTGAAAACTTTGTGAATTTTTTTCAGAAGATTTACTTCTTGATATGGGACATAAGTCTTCTTATTCAGGCATGGTATAAACTCACCAATAAAAAAACAGCCTTGATCGGCTGTTCAATATTTCCGGTACATTCCATGGGATTCTGGATAAGTATATGCAAAGCCATATTGTTCATAAAGGTTATTTGCCGGTTCATCGGCAATCAGGCTTACATATGACCCTTCATATGTATGTTCATTTAAATAGTTCATAAGTTCTTTCATGATTAGCTTTCCCAATCCCCTTCCCTGAAATGATGGCTTGACGGCAATATCAACAACCTGAAAAAATGCCCCGCCATCCCCAATAATCCGTCCCATAGCCACAAGGGCAAACTCATCATAAATGGTGACCGCGAATAATGAATTTTTCAATCCAATCTGTGCAGCTTCCAGCGATTTGCCGCTCATTCCTGTTTCGAGGCGCAGATTGATATATTCAACTTCATTGGGCGGGTCGTATGTAATCTTAAAGTCTTTCATGAAAAACAGCTCCTTCCAGGATAATGCTTAGCAAACTCTTTAAATCTTCTATAATAAAATCTGCCGCAGCCTCCTCCCAATAGTCATCCCGCTTCCAGATTCCAATCATCCCAATGTTCCGGGCTGCTACCACATCATTTTCAGGGTGGTCACCCACAAATATACTGTGTGCCGCCAATACTCCAAGTTCGTCACGTGCTCGCTGTAAAATTCGCGGGTCAGGCTTGCTATAACCAACTGCTTCTGAGATCAGGATTGAATCAAAGAATCCTTCAATTCCCAATGCTTTTACATTGTCCATCTGGAATCGAGTTTTGCCATTCGAGACTAATCCGAGTTTAACTCCCATCTGTTGGAGATTTCCAAGGACCTCGTGCAAATGTGGAAAACCGATGCATGAATGCTTGAAATTCGTCATGTAATCCTCCAGCAGGTCTTCCCATTTTAAGTCCGTGATGCTGAATTCTTTTAAAAGCTGGCTGTATACTTTGTCCTTCCAGACATAACCCCTTGCATCCAATTCTATGAATCTGCTTTTATATCGCTGTTTGTCTATCAAACTCAATTCAGACCAAAAGCGATCATACTGGTCTTCGATAAATTTCACGACAGAAGCATTCCGGTCCAGCAAGGTGCCATCAAGGTCAAAAAACACAGCTTCTATTTTAGGCATACAAACTCCCCCCTATAAGGAAAAAGAACAGGCCATTTCTGCCTGTTCTCATTTTACCTTATTTTAGAAAAGCATTATAGTAGCGTGTCATTGCAACCGCAAAGTCACCGCGTGTATTTTTTACAGAAGGGTTGAAACTTGCTGTTACCTTTGGTTTCAGATCATAAGGCCCCTGTGTGACAGCAAATTTGGCATTGAGGATATTCAGGTCGAGAGCCACCTGGACATAGCCTTTCAAATGGTCAGGAACTTCTGACACATCTGAAATTGCGATTCTTTCGTCATTATACTGTACAGTCAGCTGCCCATCGAATTCCTCTGCTTCCTTTTGCAAACCTAGTGATTGAACCAGTGAGTATGCCAGCTCAGCACGGGTCACGCCATCCTTCGGCGAGAATTTGCTGTTTGCTTTTGGCAGGATGACACCCTTCTGGATATGCTGGTGGTCGCGGAAGGAAGCTCCTTTTGCTGCTGCCGCTTCCACGAATGGAAGGTCCGATTTTGAAACATCCGAGAAACTCGGCGCAGCTGGAATTACCTGCTTAATCTCAGCACCCATCACCAAGTATTTTGCCAGCTCTGCTCTTGTTAAAAGCGCATCTGGTTTGAAGGCGCCATTCGAAAAGCCATCGAATAATCGTTCACTTACGCCCATTTTAATGGCATCTGCTGCCGGGTGTCCGGCAATATCGTTCAATCCGGAGAAACCGCTGACCTTTGTGAAGGCCATTTCTCCTTTTACCGTTTCAGGCAAAGCCAGGCCAAGTGGATTGGTATCAGCACCGCGAAGTCCGCGAATCTCAGCCTTCCATGCCCCTGGTGCCGGTGAAGTCACCGATACGGTTCGATCATAATAGAGCGGGAACAGCAGGCTGACACCCGAGCTGTATTCTGTGCCATCCGGAGCGATCAGCACAAGGTTGATCGGATTGCCCGTTTGTTCCATGAGACCTGCTCCATTAACTTTTGCCATAAGGCTGGACATACCTTCTTCAACTGTGAATTCATATTGATTTTTAGAGATAAATGTCAACGGATTGTAATCAACCGAGAATTCCTTTCGTTCTGTCGATGAATTGACATTGCTATAGAATGTCTGGGTTGCGTTCAGTGTCTCGCCATATGATGTATCATTGAATGCTTTATCTATTGCTGCATAAGCGTTCACGTAACCTGCGCCGACTTCCCAGGTTTCATAGCCTGGCATATTCGTAGCAGTCTGTTCAAGAATCGACTTGATTTCGGCAGGCGACAACAGTGGATTCGCTTCAAGCATTAGTGCAACAATACCCGCAACATGCGGAGTCGCCATCGATGTACCGCTCATTGTTGTATAGTAAGGCAGGTACGCCGGTTCGATTGTTTCAGCATCCTGGTCGATTGCCAGGCTTGCGACTGGACCAATAACGCGAGTTGAAACGATGTCCACACCAGGTGCCGTTACGGTCGGTTCATCCTTCCACGTCCATTCCTTTCCATCCATTGTAAAAGTGCCGCCTACACCTTTCGTGCCTCTTGAAGAGAAATCAGCCAGCTTCCCGTCCTTGACTCCAGCAGCGGCCAGCGAAATGACCCATGGAGCTTTAGCGTACGGGTTGTGAGTGTTTTCTCCTGGTCCTTCATTTCCTGCCGCAAAAAGAACCGTAATTCCGCGGTCATGCGCTTTTTTGCTGGCAATATTGATCGGATCGTTGGGATCAAAGTCGCCTGATGAACCCCATGAATTTGTGATGACGCGGATATTGTACTGCGACTGATGAGTGATCGCGTAGTCGAAACCGCCGATACCATCAAGGACGAACAATGCCGCTCCTGAACCGTACCCGATCAAGTCCGCACCCGGTGCAGCTCCTTCATATTTACCGCCGGACATCGCGCCCGTTCCGCCGACCGTTCCGGCTACGTGAGTACCATGGCCTGAGTTTGTATCAGTATTCGGGACGTTTTCCTGATATGTGACCGGCAGCAAGCCTGGTGCAAGTGCATTCAGGTTTGTGGAACCCATGACATTCTGGACAAGATTCTTGCCCAATTCATGGTCTTTATGTGTTCCGTCAACTCCACTGTCGTTCACGACGACACCGATTCCTTTTCCGGAAACAGGCAGGCCGTCGTTCGCTTTGCGGAAGCTGTCGTCCGTCCTGGCTTTATCGACGCCAGTGATTGCGGTGGCATCCGCGTTGAAGTAACTAAGTTTCCTGTTCATATAGATCGATTGTACTTCTGGATTTGCCGCAAGTTTTTCGATTTGTGCTTTTGTTGCGATGACTCCGGCAATCGGCAATGACTTCATGCTGATCCCCGTTTCGATACCGAGCGTTTTTAACAATGATAATTGCGAGTTTGTCGGAGCGCTGTCTCCTTTAAAAGTGACAATGACCTGCAGTGAGCTCGCAGTATCAAGTGCCTTGCTAACCAGCGGATCAATGACCGCCAGACTGCCCGCCTTCCCCTGGGGTACAGCAAATACCGGAAAAATGAGCAATAGTGCCAGCAACAAATACGTAAAACGTTTCATGTTATTCTCCTCTCATTCTATAAAATTTTGAATATTCCTAACTTAATTATCATGAAATCCCCGCTGTAAAACTATTCTTCAAAGGTAATAAAATCAAATTCCGGAATGTCTATTCTTGCATCGTACAAAAGTTATAGATGAGTAGTGCTATCTACGGGCATGTTTTTTCCAAAATTAGGATAAATCTGCAATTCTCAGGTTTTTTTGTGCAATTATAGAAAAAGTTCGTGCAATTAAGGTGCTTAATCGTGCGATTTGACTGAATTTCTGTGCAATTAATAGCACTTAGTAAGAGAATAATTTTTCCAGCTAGGAAATGGACCGAGTTTAAAGTCACTATCCCCTCAAAAAAACCACTTAAAGAGTAAAATCTCACCTAAAGAACCCTTTTATCGCTGGTTTTTTTAAAAAAAAGAATCCATTCCTCTAGTTCGGTTTCCCTATTTCAAAAAACAACGAGTTTTTCAATCGATTTCACGCATAATTCGCTTGTTTTACTTCAGCATTTCACCAAACGGCCCCGGCGGAGTAAAAATCTCCCCTGCGCCAGCAAGGGAGATCAACAAATCGTCATTTTTTCTTTTTAAAAGCTGCATTGACCGCATCATATGCATTCACGTAACCAGCACCGACTTCCCACGCCGCGTAATCCGGCATCGTGGTGGCTGTGTTTTCAAGGATTGATTTTACCTCAGTAGGCGACAGCAACGGATTGGCTTCGAGCATCAAGGCGACGATTCCGGCGACATGCGGAGCGGCCATCGATGTTCCGCTCATCGTCGTGTAAAAAGGCAGGTGTGCTGGTTCAATGTATTCAGCATCTGCAGTCGCACCAAGCAGCACGAGCGGACTGATCACTCTAGTTGAAATAATGTCGACTCCAGGTGAAGTCAATGTAGGCTGATCCACCCATTTCCATGTCTGGCCATCGGCGGTAACACTTCCGCCCCGGTCTTCTTCGCCGCGTGAAGAGAAATCTGCCAGCTTTCCTGACTTATCTCCAGCTGCAACGGTAACGACCCACGGTGCTTTTTTATAATTTCCGGAAATCGTTTTTGCGTCCGGACCTGAATTGCCTGCGGAGAAAACCGTCACGATGCCGCGGTCATACAGTTTTTTCGTTGCGATATTAATAGGGTGATAAGGATCGAAATCAGTCCCTGCATCCCCAGTGTCTCCCCAAGAATTCGTGATGACGCGGATATTGTATTCATGCTGATGGGTCAGTGCATAATCAAAGCCGCCAATTGTATCAAGCATCGCGACCGCCGCCCCTGATCCATAGCCAATCAAGTTCGCGCCAGGAGCGACTCCCTCATATTTTCCGCCTGACATTTCGCCAGTTCCGCCAACAATACCAGCTACATGCGTACCATGTCCGGAGCTTGAATCGGTGTTCGGTACATTTTCAACATAAGAAACAGGCAATAGCGTACTAAGCGCATTCAGGTTAGTCGATCCCAACACATTTTGGACGAGATGGCTGCCAAACTCCAGATCACGATGCGTCCCGTCAACACCGCTGTCATTGATGACGACGCCAATCCCTTTTCCTGTCACCGGCAAGCCGCCATTCAGCTTTCTCATACTGTCATCTGTACGAACCTGGTCAACTCCAGTGATATCTGTCGCTTCCGCATTTTCGTATTCCAGCTTCTTGTTTAGATAGATAGAAACTACCTGGTCACTTTGTGCAAGCTTATCAATCTGTAATTTTGTCGCGAGAATTCCTGCGATCGGCAGGCTATTCAGTGTCAAACCCTTCGTAATCCCAACCTTCTCCAGAAGATTTACCTGCTCAGGCAGGACCCCCTCATCACTTTTAAAAGTAACGATTGCTTCGACAGGGGTGATGGCTGTCAAAAGCTTTTTCGTCAGCTCAGAATCGACCACAGCTTTGACTGGCTCAACTGCCTTTGTCGTCGTTCCGGGAATAATCGAAGCAAACACCGTCGCGTCCATAAGAATAAATGATAAAAATGCAGCTTTAAACTTCATTTACTTTTCAGCTCCTTAGCTATTTTTCTTAATATTCCCACAATATTTACATGAAAACCATTCTGCATTGTATTTAAAAAATAATATCCTCTGTACTAATCTTTGGTACTACTAAAGTAGTACTCAAAAGAAAAAGAGCCCTCGTGATGAGGACTCTCATTATGCTCCGCTCGATGTCGGCGGGATTGGCACGAGCTGATGCTGGACGGCGTGGATGACGACTTGGGAGCGGCTTTTGACATTCAGCTTTTTGAAAATTTTGCTGACGTGGATTTTGACGGTTTTGTCGCTGATGAACAGGCGGTCGGCGATTTCTTTGTTGCTGAGTCCTTCGACGAGGCAGAGCAATACTTCCTTTTCACGTTCGGTCAGGGTTGTGTCCTCCTGCTTTGTTTCTTTTTGCTGGTGGAAGGCGAGCAGTTTCCTTGTCATTGATGGATGGATGACCGACTCGCCGCGGGCGACGGTGCGTATTGCCTCGACGACCTGGTCGGAAGGCGCGTCCTTCAATAAATAGACGTCCGCTCCTTCACGGATGGCCGACATGAAATATTCTTCGTGGCTGTGCATTGTCAGCACAAGGATTTTAATATGCGGGTATTTCTTTTTCAAAATGCCCGTGACTTCAACGCCATTTTTCATCGGCATGTTGATATCCATTAAAATCATGTCTGGCTTGCAGCTCTCCACCTTCAATAGTGCATCGTCACCGGATACCGCTTCGCCGACGACTTCGATATCTTCTTCAACCGAAATAATATTCCGCAGCCCGTCGCGGAGCACGGCATGGTCATCCACTAGCATGAGCCTGATCATTTGTGGTTTCCCCCTCGATTCCCATTCTAGGAACGGTGATGCTGACTTCCGTTCCCGAGCCTTCCTTGCTGTCGATTTGCAGGGAGGCGTTGATTTTTTCAGCGGCATCGTTCATTTGCAGGATGCCGAAATGCGGCTGATTCCTCGCCTTCAGCATTGCCTGGAACAGCGAGAACCCTTTTCCTTCATCCTTGATTTTCAACAGTATATGCTCAGTTTGATAGCTTAAGAGAACTTCTACCTTCGTAGCCTGAGAATGCTTGATGGCGTTGTGAAGGCTTTCCTGGAAAGTGTCGAACAGAACTTTTTCGACCATCGGGCTAAGCTCCTGCTCCTGCCCCCGAATTTCGAATTCAATGTCCTGCCGGTATTCCTTCTGGACGGCTTCGATTTTTCTTAAAATCGCTTCTGCCAGCGTTGCCTTTTGAGTCGGATACGGGCGCAATGCATAGATCGATTCGCGCACTTCCTTCAGGCTTTCCCTGAGACCCATGACACTTTCATCCACAAGTTTCTTTGTTTCTTCAGGGTTCTTAGTGAACTTTTTCCCTGCAGTTTCCAGCTTCATGACTGCCCCGGCAAGCGTCTGGGCCACACCATCATGGATGTCGCGGGCAATCCGGTTCCGTTCCTCAAGGACAATCACCTTTTCTTTTTCGGTAAAAAGCATCCGCGTCTTGATGATGACGGCCAGTTGGTTGGCAAGCGTCGCAATCGATTGGACATCGTGGTCCTCAAAGCTTTTCGTCCGGCTGCGGGCAACAATGAACATCCCGATCGTTTCGTTCTCGATGACAAGCGGCGAGTAGACAAACGCCTTCACGTCTTCTTCAAAACAAGCGGCCGCGACACCGCCATCCTTTTTGCGGTCATTAAAAACCACGGGACTGCGCATTCCATCAAATTCTGCTAACGCCTCTGGGGTCAATTCGCATTTCGCTACTGTCCTGCCATCTTTGAAGCTAAGCTCCCATTCGCCATCTTTTTTGATCCATAATAAACTGGCCTCTGCACCAATCAATTCATTGAAGCTCCCTCGTAAAGCCGAAAGCCAGTCCTGTGAAGGAAGCATCTGATTCAACTCGGAAGTGATCGAAAAAAGAAGCTTCAAACGGTTCTTCTCTCTTTTCAGCCTGGCAATCGTCGCGCTCAAGAGGGAAATCCCTACTAGCGGCGAGAAAAAGAAGAAGTAAGCAAATACATCGATTTCACCGCGATTTTGGCTGCCCACGACATACAGGGTAATTCCGTAAATCAACGAAATACCTGCACTATTCAGTTCCGTGAGACTCTTTTGCTTCCACATTTTAAAAGAATAATGCTGCGGCCTGATAACGAGAACAAGGTCGACAATCACGTTGTTGACTAAAACATAGACAGCTAACAGGAGAATGTAACCGAACATTCCCTCTATAATCTGAGTGAGTGCCAGCTTTTCCAAGAGAGGTTCCATTAGAGGAAGTGTCATTGCAGCAACATAAAAACTGATCACGAGCTGGGCGGGGTTGAATAGTACGGTCCTGAGCGGCCTTCTATGGACGAGGTTCACAATCAGGACTGCGCCAGCAAAAGCGATTGCAGTGTACGGAAATCCATACAGCAAAAATAAAACATAGACCACCGGGAATGTGATCGCTGTATGCCCTCTCCAAACTGGCATCGGGTAGTACTCGCTAATAAGCAGGAATAAAAATAAAAGGGCTAAAACAACCGGTTCGCCGGGAGGTTCCAATTTTACAAGAGAGAGAAGGATGAGCAGCCAGCCAATCAATGATACCGAGTTCATGAACAACTTTGCAGACTTTTCCCTTCTTTGTGAAAGGGCCTTTTCCAAACAACGCACCTCCTTTTAGTTTAGAATTTTCAGTTAATTAATTTTATCGCGGGAGTATCCAAAACACAAATAAAACCCACTCACTGGCCGAATGGGGATACCACTAGCCAATGAATGGGCCAAACTCCCGAAGAGTTTTGTTGAACACTATTATGGCAAATTTTTCAGCCGCAGACTATTCATCCAACGGGGTATTTTTATAGTACGAAAGTGTTATAGCGAATCGCTATTCCTATATCCCCTTATTGTTCCTGACCATTTCCTTTTATTTGAAAAAGTCACTCAAAGCCTTATTGATCATCGCTACGCTCAGCGCAGTCAACGCGAAAAACAGAATCGGCACATAAACGATCCACTCATGAGCAAGCATGAAACGCTTGTTAATGCCAATCAACCCTGACCACTCATGTGTGACCGATGAGGGTGGTCCCTCACCCGTAATCGTTCCTCCAAAGAGGATGAGCAAGACGCCAAGGTGCACGAGCAGTGCGAGCACCTGCAAAAACTGCTGGCCGAACATCAAGATCCATTCTTCATACAATTGCGGAAGGACGTGCTTGAAATAGATATGGCGCTTGCTCCCGCCAAGAGTAATCGCCGATTTAATGAATTCTTCCTTCCAAACCCGGCGCTTTTTCTCAATCAGCTGGACGGTCAACGCCGGCAGCGCAATCAGGACTAGAATGATGAACTCATAGACCACCCTGACCCATAAAGGATGATGGAAGCCGTGGATTGTATACATGACGACCGAAACGAGCAGGAAGTAGGCAATCAATGTCTGCGGGAAAAAGGATAATGGCTCCGAAACCGTTTTTATCAGATTGAAGATCCGGTCCGGCACCCTGAATAGAAAATAACTCAAGACAATTGATAAAATCATCCTTAAAAAAGCGACGACCAGGACGATGCCAATTGAATATTTTGCCCCTTCAATCACGGTGTGGAGCATATCATAGCCATACATATCTGAGCCAAACAGAAAAACATCAAACGGCGGATATGGCGGCGCTTTTTCCAGGGTTCCTTCTTCATTATAGATGAACTGGACTTGTCTGATTTTGCCGTCATTCACAACGGTATTCAAAATACTCAGTATCAGCAGGATTGTCAGAAAGGATACCCCAAATATGAATTTTTTCGTTTTCAGCAATCTGATCATATTGATAACCTTCTAAAATCTATTAGTCTATAAATCAGGAAAAATGGCGTAAAGAACAGAATACAGCTAAACACGAACAGCTCGACGGAAACATACTTGATATTGAACAGCATCAAACCATTCAGATTAAATATGTATTCGACCATAACGAGTGTTGAGAGCATCATCCACACAATCGTCTTGAAGTGCCCTTTCAAATCCTCGCTGATATTGCGGACCACGTGGACATTCAGCATGTAAAAAAAGGACAGCCCTTTTGCTTTGGCTAATAGTATGTACTGCTTATCCAGCTCTTCAAAGATTTTAAGGACGATAATCTGCGTCAAAAAAAGAGAAATTGGCAGGCTCAAACTGATGAGTGGAAGCAGGACAGCCTGGTTATCGCTACCGAGCGAGGTCGTCTGGACGAATTTCACCCCGAAGGTTTTAAATACCCAAATCACAGCCGCCTGCAGCAGGAACATCCATAGCACATCAGGGATGGAACGAATGATTTCTATGAAGCTTAGAATATAGTCTTTTTTCTTTTCAAAAAAGAGCACGACCAAGTAGGATAGCAGGAACGCCATCGCTGTTGCCACAAACATTGCCATGCCCAATGTCTTCATCGAATAGAAAAATCGGCCCATCACCGCCGGCAGCATCTCATGCTTTCCATCGTAAGTTAGATTACTTAAGGTGAAAATCTTAAAAGCCAATTCCCATATATTGTGAAAATAACCCTCCGTATCAAACGTCAAACCCCTCAAAAGGACTGGCAGGCTCCCGATGGTTATAAACAGGAGCACACCTGCTATGTACTGCAAAATAACGGTGATGACCCGAATTGCACTTTTTATCACCATGACAAATCTCCTCAACTCTACCCTTAGTCCTTAAAATTATAATTTAGTTTTTTGATTGTTTCCAGTTTTTTCATAACGGGTACATAAGTGATAGAACACAATAATCATCGTCTGCGAAAGCAGGTAGATTGGGAACGACCAATACATCTTATAGCCTTTGTCAAAATGAAACAGGCCGATCTTGAGACCAACCCATTCCAGCAGTATCGAGAACGCCGACCATAACAGGATATAGGGAATGATTTTAAGCCCGCGAATGTTCCATTTTACATAAAAATAAAGAAAGAAATACCCATATGGTCCATACATGATATAGCTCAGGAAATCGATGAACTGATAGGATGAGTTGTCGTTGACATCATAATAATCCCAGGGCCTGATCGAAAGGGTGTGGTCGTAAAACAGGACTATGTAGATTCCGAAAATGTAATAACCGACACTCTCCAGCTTGCTGAAAATTTTTGGAGCGAACCAAATAGCCAGGTTCATGACGATGATGCTGATGACCACAAACCATTCATTTTCCTTGAACGCAGTATCATAAACTTTCATTTTGACGATTCTCCAATGTCTGTATAAAAGATACCAGCCTCAAAACGCCTAATGCCGAGAGCAGGAAGCCGGCATTCAATAAAATCGTATAGAAAAAGTTCCACTTAACATAAGTGAGGATTTGGAATTGTAAAGCCAGCCCATGCATGGCAAGCATGATTGCCAATGAAATCAAGAAGGCCTCTATTTTATAAAATAGCGATTTTGCTTGCACATAATAATTAGCAAAAAGCACCGTGACCATCGGTGTCAGCACGTCCCGGCATAGAATCAAGCAAACAAACAGCCAATCATCCTCAGGTAAATTAAAAAGATGCCATTCCAACGCAAAAACCGTCACGCATTGGCGCGTGATGATTGCAACCACCATGAAAACCAGAGCGTTTTGCAAAAAGTTCAGCGGTTTTTGCACATGATAAGCGAAATGCAGAAGTAAAATGGTAATCGTTATATAAATTGAAAGAGCCATAAGAACATCCCTTAAATAAAGTTTCACTCTCCTTACTTTGTCCATCTTCTTGTATCCTAACCATTTGAATCAAAATAAGCATACAGCCTTGAACTGTATGCTTGATGATCACTTCAAGAGTTCAACTAACTCCTTTTTTCCATAGCGATTGATGAATTTATGCATTTGTTCGCGTTTTTTCCCTTGCTCACTGTATATTTCTATATGTCTCGGTTTTTGCAGATTCCCCCTCCTATAGGGCAAAGATAAAGTAAAATAATTGAATTATTTTTCAGATACGTTAAAATGATATCGGGTTTCGTTATTGAATTTCGATATCAATGAAAGAAGGAATTTTTTATGGAGGATAAGGTCCTCAGGAAACTTTTTCTCGGATTCATCCAGATTCATATTTTACACCATGCGAAGGAGCAGCCGATTTTTGGGCTGTGGATGCTGGAAGAGCTGAAAGAGCATGGATACAGTTTAAGCGCCGGCACACTATACCCCATTCTGCACAGTATGGAATCAGACGGTCTGCTTATTAAAGAAGAAAGAAATGTCGAGGGCAAAATTCGAAAATACTACCGGACAACGGACAAAGGCAACAGCGTGCTTGAGGAAGCCCAAAAGAAAGCGTACGAACTGTTCAAGGAAATCAAAGATTGATTGGAGGAATAGCATGTTTGAACTGAAGAATGTCAGAGTGGATGGTATTTTACAAATTCAGCAGCTGATGATTCCGAAAAACCAATTCACCTGTATCCTTGGGCCGAGCGGAAGCGGCAAGTCGACGCTGTTGAGGCTTTTGAATGATCTGTCCAGTCCTGACGAAGGGGAGATTTTCTTTAGAAACCTACCCGTCAGTGAAATCGATCCCCTGCAGCTCAGAAGAACGGTTGTGATGGTGTCGCAGGCGCCGGTCATCTTTGATGGCAGCATTGAAGATAATTTGCAGATTGGCCTTTCTTTTTCCGGAAAAGAAGCAGCTGAAGTTCCAGAGATGGAATCAATGTTAAAGCTGTTTATGCTGGATAAAAACCTAAGCGATGAAGCGGAACACCTATCCGGAGGCGAGAAACAGCGACTTTCCTGGGCAAGGGCCATGGTGCTTGATCCCGAAGTGTTTTTGCTGGACGAGCCAACTTCTGCGCTGGATGAGGATACAGCCCGTACTGTGTTAACAAGGTTTCAGGAATATGCGAAAAAGAATTCGAAAACGGTCATCATGATCACTCATTCGAAGGAACTTGCCGAGCTTGTCGCCGAGAATACTATTGACATGCCCAAATATTCCATTGAAAGCGGGGTGCGCTGATGGATGATGTGATGGATTTATCGTTTCTGCAGCTTGCTGCTGCTTATATCTTCATCCTGATATTGATCGTCATCGTCAGGGCCCGCGGGATTCGGCGGGAGAAAGAAATCCTGCTGGCTACTGTGCGGATGTCCCTCCAGCTAGTCCTGGTCGGATACCTGCTCGTCTATCTTTTTGATAATCCGAATCCCTTTTATACGTTAATGATCATTGCCATCATGCAAGTATTTGCGATTTATAATGTCTACAAACGGACAAAGCAGCCGCTAGGGGTTGGGATGAAAAAGCATATCGCCTATGCAATGGGTATTGGCATCCTGACGAGCTTATTCTTTTTCATTCTGGTTGTGCTCGACGTCACGCCATGGTATGAGCCTCGTTATTTTATCCCGATTGCCGGGATGATCATCGGCAATTCGATGACCGGGGTTTCGCTCGGAGTGAATAATCTGATTTCGGGATTTACATCGCGGAGGGCCGAGATTGAGGGCGCACTGATGCTTGGCGCCACCCCAAAGGATGCCGCCAGGAAGGTGGTCAACGAGGCGTTTGATTCTGCCATGCTGCCAACGATCAATTCGATGGTCGGGATGGGAATCATATTCTTGCCTGGAATGATGACGGGACAAATACTTTCTGGGACTTCCCCCATCGTTGCCGTGGAATACCAGATTGCGATCATGCTTGGGATAGTGGGAAGTGTGTCGCTTACGGTGATTTTATATTTGCAGCTCGCCTATAAGTCTTTTTTCAATGAGCGTTTTCAATTAGTTATAAAGGAGTTAAAGAAATGACAGAGAAAAGAAGTGTTACATTCCAGTCACTGCTGGAGATATTGATGGTTTCAACCAGGCTCGGCCTGACGTCGTTCGGCGGGCCTGTCGCCCACCTCGGTTATTTTCATGAGGAATATGTCCGCCGCAGAAAGTGGATGGATGAAGAAAGCTACGCAGATTTAGTGGCATTATGCCAGTTCCTGCCCGGACCCGCAAGCAGCCAGGTCGGCATCGGCGTTGGTTTGATGCGCGGTGGATTACTGGGAGGATTGTTCGCATTCCTTGGATTCACACTGCCTTCGGTATTGGCACTCATTATTTTCGCAATCATTTTACAGGGATTTGATGTTGGCGATGCCGGCTGGATTCACGGACTGAAAATTGTCGCCGTCGCTGTCGTTGCCCACGCTATCCTGGGAATGGCGCAGAAACTGACTCCCGATTTGCCGCGGAAAACCATTGCTTTATTTGCGCTCGCTGCAACGCTGCTTTGGCAGACAGCATATACGCAAATCGGCGTCATTATCATTGCAGGGATTTTAGGATATGTATTATTCAAGTCCCACACTGCAACAGATGATCAAAGAATGACTTTTTCGATTTCCAAATCTGTCGGCTATGTAAGCCTGGGATTGTTTATCAGCTTATTGATTCTCCTGCCGATTTTACGTGAAGCAACTTCATTGAACTGGATCGCAATGTTTGACAGCTTTTACCGTTCAGGTTCGCTCGTGTTTGGCGGAGGTCATGTTGTCCTGCCATTGCTCGAGCGTGAATTCGTGCCAACAGGCTGGCTGAGCGAAGAAGCCTTCCTTGCTGGATACGGTGCTGCCCAGGCTGTTCCTGGTCCTTTGTTCACCTTTGCTGCCTATATCGGAACTGTAATCAATGGCTGGCAAGGCGGCCTGCTCGCGACTGTCGCGATTTTCTTGCCGGCATTCCTGCTGGTTCTTGGGACACTGCCATTCTGGGACGCGTTAAGAAGAAACAGCAAGATCAGCCGGGCACTGATGGGGGTAAATGCAGCTGTAGTTGGAATTTTAATCGCAGCCTTTTACCATCCAATCTGGACGAGTTCCATTCTAGAGCCGATTGATTTCGTGTTTGCAGCCGTGTTGTTCAGCATGCTGGTGTATTGGAAGCTCGCGCCATGGATCGTCGTTGTAACTGGAGCTGTTGGCGGATTGGTTTTGTATATGATTTTTTAAAAAATCCGGGCATTTGCCCGGTTTTTTGCTGCTTGAAAAAAGATTTAATTGATTCAGTACTAATTATTCCCGCCTCCGATATCCTGTAATGTGGGTTTATTGGCGAAAGTAAGATTTTATCGACCTCATTTTTGAATTTATCGGCGGATTTTCAAATATATCAGCCACACTTTCGAATATCGACCACTTTTCCAGATATATCGACCAAGTTCGTAATACAGGCATACTTAACATAGTTTAGAAGGCATTTTGCAGATAAAAAGAACCTTGCCCACATACAGACAAGGTTCTCCAAATCATTCAAATGTCCCTTTTACAGTTGGACTCCCATTCTCTACCATAACCTTCCCCATGGCGATGACGGTTTCTATTTGATGATTCTCATCCAACAGGACAAGGTCTGCATCTAATCCAGCTTCAATCCGGCCCTTTTTGCTTCAGCTTCAGGATTGAAGCAGGGTTGGCCGTAATCACACGGATGGCCGTTTCAAGCGGAATCCCCTCCGTTAAAACAGCTTCTTTAACTGCTTCATACAATGAGGAAACCTGTCCGATCTGTAGGCCGATCAATTCCCCATCCTTATCGAAATCAGGCAGGCTGGCCTGTCCATCGGATGTGAAAGTAATCTGGCTGATATCCACTCCCGCTTCGAGCATGCGTTTCAGGGCGACGCTGCACTTCACTTCGCCTTCTTCCAAAAACTTCGGAATCGAACTGGTTGTAAAATCGATCCAGCCGCCTTTTTTCGCGTATTCTATTCCAGCTTCAAATAGGTGCGGATTGCGGTTCATATGGGTCGGGTAAAATTGGCGGATCGGTATGTCCGTTTCCTCGATTACCTGCAGAATCACTTTCAGATGGTCAGGGCTGTCACCGACATGGACATTGACGATACCGCTTTTACCGGAAAGCATCCCGCCAATCCGGGCTGCCGATGCGATCTTAGCCAGTTCCTCAGCAGTCGGCTGTGAGGAGCGGTGGTCGGCAATCGCGATTTCCCCTGCCCCGATGATTTTATCGATTAAAATGATATCGTCTTCGATTTTACCGGTCAGTGTTTTGACAGGGACCTGGTAGGACCCTGTCTGCACATAGGTGGTAATCCCTTCTTCTTCAAGTCCGCGTGCTTTGGCAATCAGGCTCGTCATTGTTCTTGTTGTCCCGTCGGTACCAAGAACGCCAACCAGGGTGGTAATCCCGGCAGTCGTAGCCTGTGTCAGCTGGATTTCAGGAGTCCTGGTGTGAAACCCGCCTTCCCCGCCGCCTCCAATGAGATGGACATGGGAATCAATGAATCCCGGTACGACCTTTTTTCCTGTCGCATCAATAACCTGAGCCTCGACAAACCCATCAGGAACTTCAATTTCATCCTGGATGAATCCTATTTTACGATCAACAAGCAATATATCTTTTTTTCCAAGGTAATCTGGTGCGTAAATGTCTCCATTCTTGATTAGCGTCAGCACTAGGGTCCCCTCCTGCAATCTTTTTGCCCATTATAAACCAATGGATACAGCAATGATAATAAATGTGATTGATACTGCTACTAACAGCAGCATGAATTTGAAAATGAACTTTGCCCATACTCCCCAGTCAATCCGGGCTGCCCCCAGCGTGCCAATCAATGCAGCGGAAGTCGGAACGATGATGTTTGTCAAACCGTCTCCCAACTGGAAAGCAAGGACCGCAACCTGACGGGAAACACCAGCGATATCAGCAAGCGGCGCCATTAAAGGCATCGTCAATGCTGCCTGGCCTGACCCTGATACGACGAAGAAATTGAAAACGGATTGGAACAAATACATGAACACCGCAGAAACCGATGCCGGCAAATCACCGATCGCCTGGCCTGCTCCAAATAGCATTGTGTTAAGCACGGATGGTGCATCCGGACTGTCGCCGCCAAGGATGATGACAATTCCTTTCGCCATACCGACAACAAGAGCGGCTGGCAGCAAGTCCTTCGCGCCGTCAATGAATCCATCTGCTATATCATTGACCTTCATATTGTTCAATTTAAAAATAACACCAATGATTCCGGCCACAAGTCCGATTGTGAAAAACTGTGAAGCGATTTCCGGAATATAGTAAGCATGTTCTATAACTCCCCAGATGATCCAGGCGATTCCAACCACAATCGTTAAAATAACCAGGCTGTGCCCTAGGCTGAACTTCACTTTCAAATCTTGGTTCTTCATATCCTTACGGAAATAATCGTCGCCTTTATAGGAAAGTGACCTTACCGGGTCCTTCTTGATGCTTGCTGCATAACGCCAGGTATAAGCAATTCCGAGCAGCGTGAATACAGCCCACATTGCCATGCGGAACGGTGATTCGGACAAAACCGGCACGCCAGAGATCCCCTGCGCGATAGCGACACCGAACGGATTCATCCATGATGTTGCGAACCCTATCTGTGTTGCTACATAAGTAATCATCACGCCTGTAATCGCATCATATCCAAGCGCAACCATCAATGGCACAAGAATCATCGCAAAGGCGATCGCTTCTTCTCCCATTCCAAAAACTGCACCACCCAGTGAGAACAAGAAGAACATGATCGGAATAATAAGGATTTCCCTGCCCTTTGTCTTATCGATGACATTCAGGATGCCTTCCTCGATTGCCCTCGTCCTCATGATGATGCCAAAAGCTCCGCCAATAATCAGGATAAATGCCACAACTCCGACAGCAGAACCCCATTTATCACCAGAAACCAACCCTTCAAAGACAAAGTTCAGGAAACCTGCTTCCCCGCCTGCTTCGAACAAATCTGTTCCTTTGTGGACTGGATTCCCTTGTTCATCTTTTACAATCTGAAAACTCTCCGGATCCAATACCGTCTTCGTTTTTTCCTCGCCATTGTCAGTATAGGTGATTTCCTTCGTTTCGAACTGGCCCACCGGCACGAAGTACGTCACGATTGCCGCAAGCATGACAACGAAGAACACAATGACAAATGTGTGCGGAACCTTCCATACTTTATTTTCCATCCTTAAACCCCCTTGATTTTATAAAACAAGTCCTCATTTAAAGTTTTTGCAATTTTCGTGCCAATAATTAAATGTTCACTAAATCTTTGTAAACACTCACTTTCAAGCTAAAACCCATAATTTTAAAATGGTTCTATGTGGTTCTTTTAAATGGTATAATAGTATCAAAAAAGAACCAAAGAGGACCAATTAAAATGAAAAAACAGCTTATTCTTTTAGCAGGAACAATGGAAACAAGGTTGGCCTTGGAAGACCAACTAGAAAGCATACTAGGAAATTATGTATCAATCCAAAGCTATTCGTCTGACGAATCCTTGCCGGAAAGGATTTCTGATACAATCGTTATCTATTCATCCTACCTGATCGAAGCAGAAGTCGAACATGTCATTGGAGAAAACTGCGAGGTCATCATCGCAAACAGGACGATCAACCACCAGTATATCGACAGGTTGTTCAGCCTCCCCGCCGGCACCAATGTCCTCTATGTTAATGACTTTCCCGAGAGTGTCAATGACTCCATCCACACCTTAAAAGCGCTTGGAATAGATCATTTACAATACCATCCCTACTTTCCCGGCACAAAATACCCCCAAGCAATCAATATTGCCGTCACCCCCGGGGAAATGGAACTGATTCCAGATTCAATCACCACAAAAATCAACCTCGGCGTCAGACTGATCGATATTCATACCATCATGAAAATCGTTGACCGACTCGGCCTGCCGGAGGCGCTCGGAATTCAAGTCGCTGACAGGTATACGAGAAGGATCATTGAATTAAGCCAGAAACTATCTTTCCTTAAAGAGGAAGAAGCCAAGTTAAACCAGTACCTGAAACATGTAGTCGATGGCGTGAATGACGGTATCATGGCACTTGATTCCATAGGCAGCATCACGGTTTTTAATGATGTTCTGGAAAAAATCACGGGCATACCGAAAGAAAGGGCCCTAAACAGAAAGGTAAATGACATTTTCCATAATCCCGATCTTCTGCATTTCTTGTTGAAAGACATTGATGCTGAGGTACCTTATCCGTTTCTGGTTAGGCAAACGAATGTCATGGTCCACCGGATGCCGATTACACAGGAAGAAACGGTTGTTGTCACGTTCAAAAACATGGACGAAACGATTGAAATGGAGAAAGCAGTCAGGCTCGAGCTACAAAAGAAAGGATATGTCGCGAAGCATACTTTTGAAAACATTCTCGGCAAAAGCAAAGCAATCAAAGAAACGAAGAAAATCGCTCGAAAACTGGCAAGGACCCACCTGTCAATCCTGATCCAGGGGGAAAGCGGAACCGGGAAAGAGCTTTTCTCAAGTGCCATGCATATGGTATCGAGCCGGAAGGACGCTCCATACCTGGCGATAAACTGCAACGCACTGCCAGAAGATCTGCTGGAGAGTGAATTGTTCGGTTACGAAGAAGGCTCGTTCACAGGTGCAAGAAAAGGAGGCAAAAAAGGGGTATTCGAACAGGCTGACGGTGGCACACTGTTCCTCGACGAAATCGGTGATATCAGTATGAAGCTTCAGGCAAGGCTATTACGTGTGTTACAAGAACAAGAGATTCGCCGGATTGGCGGAACCAGGAATATCCCCGTCGATGTGCGAATCATCGCGGCCACGAACAAGAATCTCAAGGAAATGATTGAAAAAGGTGAATTTCGCGAGGATCTTTACCACCGTTTGAAGGTATTGTCACTCAGCTTACCTCCACTCAGGGAGCGCAACGAAGACATTCCATTATTGGTACAGCATTTTATCTATGAAAGCCATAAGCCCAAAGCAAAAATCGACCATGAGGCCTTAACCAGATTATCAGAGATGCCTTGGACTGGAAATATCCGCGAGCTAAAGAACACTTTGCTGTACATGATCGCTGTTTCAGAAGGCGAAACCATTTCCACTGAAGATCTCCCTGTCGACCAGCAGGAAAAAAGGCACCTACCTGAAACTGACCTGACTGGTTATAAAAAGGCCGAAGAGTACAGAACCCTTCTACAATTGATAAAAGAATTGAACTTGTCAGGAAAAAGTGCAGGCAGGCCTCAGCTCAGCCTTATGATGTCAAATACCAGCAGCCCGCTTACCGAACAGCAAATACGCCTGCGCTTAAAAGAACTCGAACAACAAGGCTTAGTCGTAATCCGACGCGGCAGAAGCGGAACGATGATCACCCAGAAAGGAATAGAGGCACTAGAACATCATCATCATCATGACTTATAGCATATAATGAAAAGCAAAGGGATGTCGAGGTGGTGGATAGATGTGTGTATCAAATAATGCAATCGAACATCAAGCATACCATTATTCCGAAAAAATTCAGGAGAGCTCCTTATACAACATTGTACGAGTTGATTTTAACGGCGGTACTTTTATTAAAAGTGTCGAGGGGATATCCTTTAAAGACGAGTTTCAAGACATGGAGAACCTTCCGTTGATTAAGAGTTTGATTTTACAATCAAAAGCGGGAAAACAATTTAGTGTAGAGCCGGATGAGTTGGGCGTTCAATTTGCTAAAGGCTACCTTAGCTACAACCGGTATCTTCTAGCTAAAAAACAGGAGTCCCGGAAATTGATTTATTATACTTTGGGATCCACAGGTTTATTCACTGCTATGGCCTGGAGTTTTGTAAGTTATTTTCTATAAGTATTTTACTTCACTAGCCTAAATTATTAGGATCACCTACAAGATGTGCTATAAAACATCTGGCTTTATAAATCAATCCTTGACACTCTTTCATTATCACACTATAATTTCAATTAATATTTTAATAAGTTGAAGCGTTGAAGAGAGTCTATTAAGCCGGTCTCCCTGTTAATAGAGAATCAGTGGGTGGTGGAAACTGATACAAAGACATGGTGAATTTCGTTCTTGGAGCTTTTTCTTTTAATAATAGCTGTTTTCGCAAGGACGAAAAGAGTATTATCAAAGGAACGGTTGTGGCCGTTATCCAGTAACTTGAGCGGGAAGCAGCATGCTTCCAAATAGGGTGGTACCGCGTGTTCAGCCACGTCCCTATCCAGATTGATGGATAGAGGCGTGGCTTTTTATTTTGCCCAAACATCAGTCATGCAGCTGAAATAGAGAGAAAAGGGAGATATCAACATGGAGAGAGAACAATGGTCATCGAAAATTGGGTTCATTTTGGCCGCAGCTGGTTCGGCGATTGGCATCGGGGCGATCTGGAAGCTGCCATATGTAACAGGAGTGAGCGGTGGCGGAGCATTTTTCCTGATGTTCATCTTATTTTCGTTATTCATCGGCCTGCCTCTATTGCTGGCGGAGTTTATCATCGGACGCAGTACCGGCAAGGAAGCGATTCGCGCCTATTTAGCAATCGCGCCAAAAAGCAAATGGTATTTGATCGGGATACTCGGAGTCGTCACCAGCTTTGTGCTGCTCAGTTTTTATAGTGTTGTCGGCGGATGGATCAGCCTCTATTTTGTAAAAGGACTGGCTGGCGGAGTGATTGATGAAGGAGTTGATTACGGAGGCTTGTTCGGACAGACGATCAGCAGTGCATGGAGTGTGCTCGCTGCACAGGCTGCCTTCTTATTAGTCACGATTTTGGTCGTTGCCAAAGGCATTCAATCTGGGATAGAAAAAGCAAGCAAAATCCTGATGCCGGCTTTATTCCTGCTGTTCATCACCCTGATCATCCGATCGCTGACGCTTGAAAACGCACTTGCTGGCGTAAAGTTTTTCCTGGCACCTGATTTTTCAAGCATCACTTCAGAAAGCATCCTGTTTGCGATGGGACAATCCTTCTTCTCGCTGAGTGTCGGTGTATCTGTGATGGTAACGTACAGCTCATACTTGCCGAAAAAAGGCAGCATCGTCCAGCCCGCCCTGTCGGTTGTCGGAATGAACCTGTTTATCGCACTGCTTGCCGGTCTAGCAATCTTCCCAGCTGTTTTCTCACTTGGATTTGAACCGGCTGAAGGACCAGGTCTGCTATTCGTCGTCCTTCCAGCTGTCTTTGAAAAAATGGTATTCGGCGAGCTATTTTTGCTTCTATTCCTGGTCTTGTTCCTGTTCGCGACACTGACTTCAGCGTTCTCGATGCTTGAGATCGTCGTTGCTACACTTGCAAAAGGCAATCAGAAAAAGCGGGCAAAATTTGCCTGGATAGCCGGTGGCATGATTTTCCTGCTCGGCATCCCTTCTGCCCTGTCATTCGGGATAATGGCAGAAACGACGATTTTCGAAAAAAACATCTTTGACACAGCTGATTTTCTTGTAAGCAACATTTTGATGCCATTCGGAGTATTGCTGATTTCCATCTTTGTCCCGCTTAAAATCAAGAAGGAAGTACTTCGCCAGGAGCTTCTAAAGGATTCAAAAGGAGGCAACCTGTTCTTTAACCTCTGGTACTATGTGATGAGGTTTGTCGTGCCTGTCGTCATTATTATAGTGTTTTTAGATTCCCTTGGAGTTTTATCATGAGAAGCTGACAAAATGTCAGCTTCTTTTTTTTATCATAAGCACTTAGATTAGTGTCGCTTCTGCACCTGAGCTTCTCTTAATAAAATCACAAAAACTATCAGCAGTATAATTTTTCCGACACAAGCAAAACCTGTAGAGTAGATGATTGAATCGGAGGGATTTTTGATGTTCTTCAAGAAACACAAAGCCGTAGTCGACAAAAGCGTCAAACAAAAAAACCTCGACGACAAGGAATTAATCCCTGCAGATAAGGACGATTTCATCCGAAAAATGAAGGAGCAATTTCATGACAGTGCCGATTTAAATATCAAGGAACTCACAAATGGCTTTACACTGGTTTTCTTTGATACTTTGACTGATAAAAAAATGCTCAATGAAAATGTACTCGCTCGACTTGAAGATTCTCACGTTTCCCCAAACGAAGCGCTAAAGCATATTACCGTTTCCAGTACTTCCAAACTTAAATATGTTGATGTCCTGGTTGAGTCACTTTTAAAAGGGGCCGTCGCTGTCCATTCGCCAGGCCACACTGTGACCATCAGTGCAATGGTCGGTACTCAAGAAAACCGATCATTGACCCGTCCGGAAAATGAGTCTCAAGTATTGGGTCCGCAAATCGCCTTTAATGAAAGCCTTGCGACCAATATATCTCTTATCCGCCGGTACCTTACCAATCCAAATCTTTGCAATGAAAGCTTTTCTTTAGGAAAACAAACGAACTCAGCGATTTCGCTTCTTTATTTAAAGGAAATTGCGGATGATGAGATGGTTGACCGAATGCGCCAGCGGATCAAATCAATCGAAATTGATGGTATCCTAGATAGCTCGATTTTGGTACAGCTCATTGAAGACAATTCATTCGCCATCTTTCCTCAACTGCTGCTGACAGAAAGACCGGATCGCGCCTGCGCCTGGCTGTTGAACGGTAAAATGCTCGTGCTGGTTGATGGCAGTGTACAGGTTATCGGCGCACCGCAAACATTCATTGAATTTTTCCAGAGTATGGAGGACGAAAGTGTCAGGTGGCAAATCGCGACGTTTATCAGGGCTTTGAGGGTATTTTCAATGATTGTATCGATTTTCTTCACTGCGATCTATGTAGCAGCTCTGACTTTTCATTATGAAATTATCCCACAAACACTGCTGATTCCGCTTGGTGAGTCAAGATCTCGAGTGCCCTTCCCGCCCATAATAGAGGCATTATTGCTGGAAACGATGATTGAACTCTTGCGGGAAGCAGGAGCACGGCTGCCAACGAAGGTCGGCCAGACGATGGGTATCGTTGGCGGTATTGTCGTCGGGACAGCTGCAGTAGATGCAGGATTCACAAGCAATATCCTGATCATCATTATCGCTGTTAGCGCACTCGCTTCATTTACGACGCCAAACTACATGATGGGCAATGTCATCAGAATCCTGCGTTTCCCATTAATTATTTTGGCAGGAATGTGGGGATTTTACGGACTGATGGTCGGATTTTGTTTCCTGCTGATCCATTTGCTTCGCCAATCCAGTCTTGGGACGCCGTTCTTGGCTCCCTTTTATCCGCCTAGGTTTGAAGATTGGCGCGACAGCATCATTCGTCTTCCAATCGGGTGGACCAACAGCCGCCCGGTACAGGCAAGGCCATTGGATCGATTGAAATACAGATATCGAAAAAACAAAAACTAAGTTGTGGTGTTATGAATGAAAATTCACATCGAGCCCAGGCCCCAAAATATGGTCAATACATTCCTGCTCATCTTTGTTATCCATTCAATGCAGCTGGGTGTTGGAATCCAGGGATTTCAGCGGATCATCTATATGGAAGCAAGGCATGATGCGTGGATTTCCGTCATTCTCAGCGGGGTTGCCACTGCCATCATAGGGTTCATAATGGTGAAAACTTTAAGTTTATATGAGAATTCAGATCTATTTGGAATCCAGTATGATGTGCTCGGAAAATGGCTCGGAAACCTGGTTAATATCCTGTTTGTTCTCTACTTTCTTGGAAGCTTCCACATCATCATCCGTAACTATATCGAGGTCATCCAGGCATGGATCTTCCCCGAAGTACCGAACTGGCTGCTAGCTCTGACTCTCGTTTACCTTGTATACTACGGCTTGAATGGCGGGCTGCGGACAGTGGTGGGTGTCAGCTTCTTCAGTGTCATCCTATCCCTGTGGCTGATCCTGCTGCTCGTCTATCCCGCTCAATTTGCGAATTGGGATTACTTATTTCCAATGTTTGAAGCGAACATAACCGAAATGTTGAGAGGCGCAAAACAAATGACGTTCACAGTGATTGGCTTTGAAATCATTTACGTCATCTATCCCTTTTTAAAAGAAAAGGACAGGGTCCATAAATATATGCAATATGGTCTTGGCTTCACGACCATCCTGTACCTTGCACTCATGGTTGTTTCTCTTGCCTATTTCAGCGGCGGCCAGCTTGAACGAACGATTTGGGGTACGCTATCCCTTTTTAAAATTGTCCGCTTCCCCTTCATTGAACGGTTTGAATACGTGGCGATCACTTTCTGGGTCCTGCTGATTCTTCCAAACCTGATGCTCTATATGTGGGCAGCAACCCGGGGGATATCAAGGATTTTTAATAAGAAGGAACAGAAGGTCAGCTGGATGCTTCTTGCATTTATTTTACTGACCCTGTTTTTCCCGCTTACAAGGGTTCAAATCAATTTGTTTAACGACTACTTCGCCAAGGGAGCATTCTACATTGTTTTTGCCTATCCAATCCTTCTTTTGGGTGTTGTCCTGATCAAAAAGAAATTTTTCCGTAAAAAGGATGAGGCCAATGCGCAATAAAATGAATAAACTCATGATTCCCATACTGATCATTCTCCTTTCTGGCTGCGCAGAACAGAAAACACTTGAGAAGATGGGTTTGCTTACCACGGTGGGTTATGACATTACCGAGGATAAGCAGATCCTGGCCACAATGGTGCTTCTCCAAATCGACCCTGAGGCGCAGCAAAGTTCGATCATCCTGGCCGCAAAGTCAGCAACAAGTAAAGGAGCGAGAAATGAGGCCGATCTAAAAAGCCCGAAAAAATTACAGTCAGGGCAGCTGCGGGTAGCCCTATTCAGCGAAGATGTCGTCCGTTACGGTCTTATCAATCTGGCAGATACACTTGCCCGGGATCCCTCCATAAGCGATCTTACCTATCTGGCGGTTGTCGAGGGAAATACCAATAAGCTACTGAACCAAAAGAATGAACAATTCTCCGATATCAGCCAGCTCATATACAAGGAACTGGACCAGAACATTAAAGGAGAAAAAATCCCATCTTCCACCCTACAGGAAGTCATGCATGATTATTACGCACCAGGCATTGATCCAACGATGCCCACGATAAAAAGCGATAAAGGGATTATTAAAATTACCGGAATGGCTCTGATCAAGGATGACCAAATGGTCGGTAAAATCAGTGCGAATGAAGCCTTTTACTTAAAGCTGATCAATGACCGCTACAAGGCGGGAGCTATTGAATTGGAGGTCAGCAAAGAAGGTTTTGAGTTGCCAGAGTCTCTTACCGCTCCCGATAAGCTGGCCGTAGTGCTAGACACAATCCAAAGCAAAAGTGAAATTAACCTGATCAGCAAGGACCATCTCCAATTTGAACTGAACATCAAACTAAAAACAAGACTGCTCGAAATCAACCAGGCATTGGACTTAAAAAACCCGAAATACGTAAAGCAACTCGAAGAAAAGCTAGAAGAAAAAATCACTTCAGATATTGAAAAATTAATCAAAAAAGCACGAGAGTTAGAGGCCGACCCATTCGGAATTGGAGAAATCTATCGAAAAAGTGTCAGACACGCCAACTTGACCACTGAAAAATGGCACAGCATGTACCCAGAGAGCAAAGTCGATGTGAAGATTGAGTTTGAGATATTGAGGACTGGGGTTGTTGAATAAAATATGTTCGATGAAAGAATTCTCATGGGGCCTAACAAATTTTTATTACGGAGGCCAGGCCCCGTAAGCCTAGATGATACAAATAAAGCGGGAGCCTGGTGATGACGGCTTCCGCTTTTTTATGGTGTTCCGGAGAAGTCTTAAATGTAATTTTTCATAAACTATCGGAACCACATATTTATAAAATCCCTTTTTCTCTTCACTCATTATTCATTGACTTCCGGAACCAGTATAAGTAATTAGGTAAACTTCCTAGTTTTTTTCATTAATGCTCGGAAAAAATAAAAGACGTTTGTCAATATTGTCCGGAAAAATTTTATTCTTTTGGTTTTACTTGTGTTTAGTATTCACTCGAAGTTTTTCTTTTTGTTGGCTCCAAGATGAAATATAATTAATTTCATTTAATTCACCTAAAAGTTCTCTATTTATTAAAGTGTCCTCTAAAACCGGCCTCTTCCCATTTTCGGTGATGTCCGAATACGGTGATTTTAGAGTTTGGAGATGCTTTGTAATTTGTTCGTTATCTAGGTTTTTTATTTGGCATGCTAACAAATGAATTTTATCGGACTTAGAAACTTTTGTATCCAAAATAATATCTAATAATGAATCTTTAACTTGAGGTTTGTGATTAATTAGAAATCTAGTTAAAATTATCGTTAAATTAAGATCTTGAGATATTAAATTCTCATTAAGGTTATTTATCATATCTCTTTTATTAAAATAAGTGATCCGATCTGATTCTAATAAGCTTATAACATCTTTTGGATCTACATCAAAAGATGTTATATCATTAATAAATGTCTCAATATGTTTTTCAATTAGACTTAAGTGTAAAGGTTCAAAGTACTCTTTTAGTGAAGTATAATTTTCATTTGAAAGCACTAAAACGTTACTATTAATTAGTATTTCAACTCTGCTATATGGCAGTTCTTTAATTGGGAAACTACTCCAACTAATTAAGCTACTAGCTATTTTTTCAAAACAGTTTTCCATAATCTCCGTAGTTTGTGTTATTTCAGAAGAGAACTCCTCCACCATCTCTTGATCAAAGCCGTCAATATCTTCTAAGTTATTGTGCGCCAATTCAATACTGTTACTTTCATTATTTAAAAACTCTAAAACTGAGCTATCAATTTTTTTAAATTCTGCATAATGACTTAGCAGATTAGCCCAATTGCTAATTAATTTATTTTCAATTAAAAACTCCTTCCAAAAAGGGGTACCTACAGAAGTAATTAATTCTAATTTACCTTCAAAATGTTGAATTATTTTTACTTTTAAATGTTCTTTTATATCTTCTCGGTTAAGTAGTTCAACTATAGTCTTCTCATCTTCATGGTTCTTCTCCAATTTTAAAAATACGTTTTCAATATATTCATTTATATTCTCATCAATATACTCAACAAGTGATTGAAGATTAGTCCTAGTTATGTTCGTAAAGTTAAGGATATTCTCTTCACCAGCTTTTATGTCAATAATCAACTTAACCATTTCTGGATTAATCATGTAAAGATTATTTTCATAAATAAAGCTTATTATCGAAGAATGATCAGGAAGAGGCAGTTTTATTTTTCTGAATTTCACTTTAAGCTCTTTAAGAATTTGTTGCATTTTTAAATCATCAACATTTGGAAATATTTCAAAGAACTCCTCTTTACATGAAATATATTGTGTTAATTCATCTTGAATATTCATGGCTATTATATCTTCTATATCCACAAATCTAAGTATATCTTCCAGATATTCATCTGTTTTTTGGATAGAATAATTAGACTCGATTTGAATATAGTGCCACATTTTTATCCATCTCTTGCCGATAAGTTTCAAAAATACCCCTTTGAAGTTGGTAATATCCTTAAAGTTATCAATAAAGGAAATGGACTCCTTACTCTGATTGACTAACTGCTCTATTACAGTTTCCAAAAACAGTCCGTTATGTGAATTATTAGCTAAAAGGTATTCTATTAAATCATAGTTCAAAACCTCTAATCGCTTAAAATCCTTACCATATAATTTTTCAACGATTTTATTTACATTTGATAATGAAAAGTTAAAAGGAAGAGGTTCTTGATCTTTTACACTCATTAAAAATTTCATATCTTCATTAGTTATACTTCCAGGATAAAAGTAATTCATATACTGGGAATACATCTCATCTATATAGCCATGTCTAATTAGATACATGAGCAGCTTTTTTTCTCGTATTTTTTCAGTAAAAATCTCTTCAGAAGTACTTTTATTTATTATGTCTTTTAATGACCAAGCCAGTACTTCCTGCTTTTCTTTACTTAATAACTCTAACTTAAGTTTTAACTTATCAATTCGATTTTCTTCCTTAATTTTAATTAGTTTTAATCTTTCAAAATAATTAACTTTCGTATCAAATATTGTAGCGATTTGTTCCCTTGTAGGATTTGGGTGTCTCCACCCACTAGTAGATGAGTGATATCTAATCTCTCTGGCACTATCTAGTTTTTCGAAGAAGTTTAATCCTCTCCAATTTCCTCCAATAAATTGGGTACCATCAAGATAAATGGAATTATTTGTATGATTTAGACCTAAGGCTTCTGCATATACAATATCCAACTCATTTCTACTTGATAATGCTTCATTTTCAACATTATTTATATCATTTTCAATTTTAAAATACTCACTCTCTAATTCATTTATTCGATTTCCTATGAAGCTTGTCTTATTTTGAAACACCTTATAAACCATTCCATCGTTAAATTGAAGGTCTGCAAAGTCTTTAGGATAAATGTTTTTATATACAATCATTGCCAATAGATTATTTTCGATTAAATCAATAGTTCCCAAGATTTCTTTATAGAGGTTGTATTCATTACAAATATTAATTAAGATCCTCATATCGTCAATATAAAAGGTAATATCATTTATCAAATCTTCCGTAATTGCTTCCGCACCAGGTGTAGTTTTTAGTTTGTTTTTTAGAATTTGATAGGAGTTAGATGAATTGATTACTGGAATAACCGGAATTATAAAATCAAAAAACTTGGTTCTATTTCTGCTACTAAACATATCATCTTCAGAACCGAACATATCATCTTTAATCGCATATAAGAATACTACCCGTCTATTAATTTGATCCGAGTTATTAATTAATGTGTTCAAGCTCCTTAACCTCTCAAAAATTTCAAGGTTATTAAACCGGTCTAAATCTTCAAAAACTACCACTTGATATTCAGTGGTTTCAAAAAAATATATTATTTCATCTAAGTATTTGTCGAATATAGAACTTTCAGACTCTTTGTCAATCTCGATTGTTGCATTTGGTAAAGTTAATTTACTTAATTTTAAATTCCTCCCAAGAAAGTTAAAAAGATTAGTGGTTAGAATTATTAAATATGCTAAGAAAGTAAACAACAATAAAACTGTAAAAATTTTCGAAACTATGTTCCCAGCTGTAAAGCTTTCATTAATAGTTGTATTTTTATATAAGCCAGCTAAATAACTGGGGTTAAATAAATGCAATCCTAATATTAAAAAGGATACTAAAAATAACACCTTTACATACATACTTCGCTTTCTTTCGTTCCTAATTCTTTTAAATCTAGAAAATGGTAATGTTTTACTAGGCACCTTATAAAACATTTGTTGCAATATACCTTTTTCTAAGATATTTTCATTTTCTTCTTCCTCTTCTTTAAAAGATGCTAAAGAAATATTTAAGAATTTATATGAATTAATATTTTCACTTTGGAATGTCTTTAAAATACTACTCTTTCCGGATCCGTATGGGCCCGTTAAGGCAATATTATTAATATTGTTATTTTCTAGAGCCCAAGCTATCGCATTTGAATAATGTCCATTTTTATCAATATTATTTTTAGGAGTTAAATCCTCAAACCGTTCCCTGAATCCATTTTCTTCACGAGATTCACTTGACCTCTTAAACTTTGTAACCAGTCTTGAAATAAAATCAATTATCGATAAATTCACTTATTGAAACCCCCTACCAACTACTCCAAATCAAAAAAATTCACCAGAGGACGACAAATCATTACTAATTATACCACTTTTTGGTTATTATTGACTTAACCAAAGATAACAGAATAATAAACCACCATTGCTGCAGCAATGGTGGTTCAAAATCCTATTTAGCCTCTTTACTTCTAAGCTGCTCTAATTCAAAAGCCTCAACTATATTGAAATTCTTTATAGTAAAGGGATTAGACACACAAGGGCGTGTAGATATATCAAGTTTATTAAACGCATCATAAAAGTGATTTTCATCAATTGAATCGTTACCGCTTTTCGCTGCTAGCCCTGTTGCTTCATATAAAATTTTATTTAAATGTGATGGCAGCCCGTTTGTGGCGTAATACAATTTATCGGCTAATTGCTTGGATGCCAGTGAAGATCGGTTTACAAAAGGCAACCTCTCATCTATACTCTTTAAAAATATCCTGAATGCAACTTGCTCTTCTCGGGTATAGTATTGAAAACCTTCCATGGTAAGCTTCATCAAGAAACGTCGATCAAGCTGAGAGTTGAATTTAAATATTTTTTTCGATTCTGGAAAACCGCATAATATAATAGGTACCCCCGCTTCATCGCAAAAGGATTTCACCCACTCTGACGCTTTATTCAAGACATGCTGTGTATCTCGATCTAACAGATGCTGAAATTCATCTATTATAATCAACTCAACCTTGCATTTCTTTATAAAGTTCATTAATCTGCTTGTTTGACTGATTTCTGTCCCCTTTTCATAAGCAGGATCTCCTAGAGAATAAAGTAGTTTGGATGCTACCGATTTTGGGGTGGCACCTACTGGCACTGTTGAGTACAGAACAGGAATAACAGTATTATTGTTAACTAGCTGCCTTGGGAAACGGCTAGTGTACTCCTCCAATACCGTAGACTTTCCAACTCCAGCCACTCCCGATAAGAAAAGCGAATCAGGTTTTACCGACCCTTTCGAATAGAAATGAATATCTTCTATCTCAGAAAGTAAATTACTATAGTTCGGATGTGCAATTACTATTTTCTTTACATGCTCTCTTCTATTTCTTACATCATCCTGGCTTGCTGGGCTACCATGCAATCGTTTAAAAGGAAAATTTTCAGTCATACTGCGCCAGCTCCTTTTTGTCCTTTTTCATAGTTACGTCCCAACTTGGAAGATCTTCAACATCTGTGTCTTCGTATTCAATATACCAACTATCCTCATTATCAATTTGGGATTCAGACTTCTTTTTATTCTTTTGTTTTACAGGCTGCTCTTCTTCAATAATTCTAATCTCATCATTTATTGAAGGAGTATTTATATTACTCTGAGTGGGGATAATAGCGATGCTACTTGTTTCGCCCTGCAATGGCTTTAGTACTGTTTCAGTGATGAAATCAGCATCATGATAAATGGAATCCACTTGTCCTTTATTTCTTTTCCATTTTTTAACTTTCTTTTCTTCTTGTTCACGTATTAATTCCATTTTACGTTTTGTTTTTGCTCTGTTACTTGAACTGAATGTTTTTCTTGTTTCTGTTCTATTTTTGGAATCCAGTTCCAAAGCTTGGTATGGAACTGGCAAGTCTACGTTTACTTTTTTTCTTTTTAGACCAGTAAATCCAGCGGTGATATACTTATTATTTATTGGGTCATAGACATATACCTTTCTCATATCACTCAAATCGAAACGCACTCTTACCTTTTCTTCCCCACGTTTGAATTTCTCTAAAAGATTCTTCAGTTCCATTAGCTCCGGACTAAAAAAATATTCATTTTGAATTACTACTCCTTGTTGTTGAATAATTCTTAGTTCTGATCCACCCATAAGTATGATTTTTAATGATTCAACACTCCGTGGAATCTGAAGCATAAGGCGTTTATTATCTTCAATTCCTTGCACCCATAGTTTATGAGGTGAATTACCTCTTCTGCTATCGTAACTATTTGCCACTATATCAACCATACCGAGATGTGCCATATAGATAAAACCCTGAATAGTTATGCAAGCTTTCTTCTGAGAATCATATCTGCCTTTTTCTATAAAGTTTGAAAACGTAGTACCTTTTTGATTATGTATAAACATGGTGTTTAACCTTCTAAAAGCTCTTTCAATCGTTCCCTTTTGATGACCCGCATCAATTTTGCAAAATTGAACCTCCTTCACTCCTAATTGAAGGCAAGCCTCTTCAAACTCATACGAATCATTGACACTCGCATTATCAACTACAATGGTATGTGGAATTCCATGTGATACCCACTCGTTTTCAACCAAGGGATATAATTCTTTTAAGTAGGTTTTAGGCATAATTAAATGAATTAAGCATTGTTTTAAAGCCCTGCTGTCAACCGGTTTAAAAGTAACAAAAAAGCCCAATGGCATACCAGTACACTTATCAATGGCATATATTAAATTAGGCCTTTTCGGCTTAAGGTCGGCAGGGTCAATCATCATAAGATCAACTGGAGTCCAGTCTATTTCTACTCTTTGAAGAGGTCTTGTTGCAACAACCTCTTCCTTAACCCCATCTCTTTTTAATTTTGCTAAAACTGTGCCTTTTTTAGGTAAATCAACTTTATAAATATCTACTAACTCCATAAATCTCCTTCTCACTTTCGAAGGAGAAACGTAATTCAACATTTCAGTTTTATCTCTATTTAGATTTTCTTCATCTATTCTTAAAGTAAATTCTGAATGAATATCTTCAATAGTATATTTTAATCCTTCGTAAACATAATGTTCTAAATAGTGTTCAATTGCACCATCTAGTATTGTTTGGATGTCTTCTGAAATTTTTGGACCCTTGGGACCAGACTTGAAAGCCACAAGCGCTCTAATATCTTC
This sequence comes from Mesobacillus subterraneus, assembly GCF_020524355.2. Classification (NCBI taxonomy): domain Bacteria; kingdom Bacillati; phylum Bacillota; class Bacilli; order Caryophanales; family Bacillaceae; genus Mesobacillus; species Mesobacillus subterraneus. Next base: position 166,001 of record NZ_CP129019.1, on the reverse strand, counting down.
TGTGCATTCCCATCTTTTTTTCCATTCATAAAAAGCTGATTTTTTTACTTCTCCATTTAATGAATCCACGTAGCCCTTAATTTCTGAGGGCAATATTTCCCCTTTTATAACGGGTTCTAAAATTTTATAACGTCTGATTGCTTCTTTTTTTGACTTTTCATCCAAATCATCTATGTTTTGTACACGTATATACTCTTGTTCAGCTTCTTTTTTTCTGAAGACTAATAATTCATCCCGCCATAATTGCAGCAGCTCGTCTTTTTTCCATAACTCAGTCTGTTCATAATTAACATTTTCTAATTCGTAATCTCTCTCTAACTCTTTCCTAACTAAATATTCATTCCCTCTAATTAAAAACCTAGATCCCGCTGAAAAATAATATCCCGCCATTAATTACTCGTCCTTTCCACAAAAGATTCATCACTAATTGGAGCAGAAATTATATCCATTTTTAATTGATGTGTATAGATTAAGTGAAATATATTACTTTCCACTTCTTCTTCATTAAATTGACTTATACTCTTTTTCAAAGTTCCTAAGTTCGTTTTCCCCCCTAACTTTTCTAGTGTTCTAAAAACAACACTCATAATTTTTCTGCTGGTCGAGTCTTGTCTTACTTCGGACAATATATCTAGATTTTCTATTAAAAATCCTTTTCGAATTTCCTTCTCAGTCACCACTACATACTTCATTTTTCTTTCGCTACAGAACTTCATTCCAACCTGAAATTTTATTTTATTCTCTTCATCTTCAGTTTTTTCAAATGCCTTAACCTCGTATATATACTCCCTCATATCATTTTTCAAAACGTGGAAGTCAGGAAAATACTTTCTCTTTTTTCCTTTATAGACATAGTTGATTTTTTCAGGCTGGAATTTAAAAGATAGGACTGTTGGATCATAATCAAGAAGTTTAATAAAATCTCTTTCTAGAGTACTTTCCCAGGGAATCATTCGGTGCATTTTGGTGCTATTATGCTTTCCCCTAAAACTAAGCTTGCTGCTGGCTTTAATTTTCCTTGAAGCTTCCATTAAATCCGCCCCTATTTACATAATTAACCTAACTAAGGAAAAGATAGGATAAAAAAGTAGGTGGTTATATGTTGCTTTTTTTTCCGAAACCTTATTCACAAGAAACTCTATTAAGTTTTATTTACAGGGTAGCTAGAGAACACGAGATGAGTAATCTGGATTGGATATTCGAGTTGATTGCAAAGAAGTTATCAATTAATGTGGCACCTGAAAGAGTAAATTGGTTAATGGGAGATGACCTTAAATCTTTAGCTGAGTTTCTAGGAATTACCTTGAGTGAAGCAAAGAAGTTAACGGTTTATCATCATTTCGAAAGGAATCACATGGAAGTACCTAAAGAGTCAAAAAATGTATGGTTTTTATATAATAAAACAAGATTCTGTCCTTTGTGCCTTCAACAAGGGGCATATCAGAGAAAATCTTGGATAAATTGCCATTCAATTATATGTGTAGAACATTCTACATTATTATTGGATAGTTGCAATAATTGTTGTAATATTCCGAACACTAAGTCTATTATACTTGATGAGTGTGCAATTTGTAACAATAAACTCTCAAATTCACCTATTAAAGCGAATTTCCCCAATAAGTTTATCGAATATCAGCAGATAATGAACAAAATCCTCGAAGAAAATACGTTGGTACCGCTTAATGCTTGGATACAAGAGCCTTCAACCTTTCTAAAAGCTTTAGATTTTTTAGCATTATGGGCTGTGAAAATGATTCCTACAGAAGAGTTCTCTAACCCTTCATACAATATGAACTTCAAAGGAAACATTCTTGAGAGAAACCATTTGAAGAACTATCGCACTGTAGAACAAGCAGCATGCTTATACAGTTATATCTTTCAGATCTTTAATAATTGGCCAAGTGAATTTAACAAATTCATAAAGACAGCAGAAAAACATAATGATGAAGCGTTCCGAAGTTTCATTAAGTATGGAATTCCAAGGATTATTAATACATCCTTATGGGAAATTTCTCGAGCCTTTACAAATTATGTAGCATTGGACAAAGGGAATTTGACCGAGAATCATTATTTAAGGTCTGATGAAGTCAGGTTTATCTATCCCAAATTTAATGGAAGTATAGCTAATTCAAGTCTAATTAAATCCAATGGAATAAGAACTTTTGATTGCAACATTACAGTTATTAATAAAGAAGAATTGGAATCCTTTATGGACAAATTTGAAAATAGTTATACCAAAGAGGAATTGAGAGAAATATGGGGGACAAGCGCCAAGGCTACATATGCTATTTTAAAAGATGGACATGTTGAAGGCGCTTTTTGGTTTAAATCCGGCAGCGCATATAACTGGGTAATCCCTAAATCTTCTATAAGTATTTTTGAAAAGTTAGTTAAACAGGGATCCATAAAAGCTATTGACAACCCTACTTCACTCAATGAAGCTATTGAGTGGATTGGTCCAGATAAGGCACATTTGCTAATTAGAAATATCTTAAATGGTTCGATAAAGTATACCTATGAGTCGAATGAATTTTCGGATTTAGTACTAGACAAAAGGGAGATTTACTTCAAAATTCGAGAAGAGATATTCAAAAGCAGCGAAAAGACTGAATCTATCTCATTTAGAGAAGTATCGTTCCTCTTAGGAATAAAAAAATCTGATATTCAGCACTGGATAAAAAGTGGTCGATTTGGTGGGTTTGACCATGAGGATACAGATGTAATTCCATTTCAAAACTTCATGGACTTTCATGAAAGGTTCATAACAACATTAGAGCTGGCAATAAGACTTAACCTCCAAATCAAACAGGTAATTAAAAAATATACATTAGGAAAACTGATTTCTATATCTGGTCCCCAAATTAACGACGGAAAAAGACTTTTATTTTTACGACAACAATAGAGTAGGGATGCTTATGTTCATAAAAGTAATCAACGAAACACATTGAAATAACAGGACTGTACCCAACAATTTAGTTAGTGATACAGGCCTAGCCTTCTTCAACATAAGCACCCGTTAGTTTAAGTGCATTATTTCACAATCTTTTGCTTACAGTTATGCTGCCTCTTTAGTTCTATCTTAAATGCCACACTAATGATCAACCAGAACTAGAAATCTTGTCAGTAGGATTTCTATATATTTGATAAGGTGAAATCAATTTCTTTTGGAGTCGCAACACATTCATTTAGTGCTAGGAAAGATAAAAGGGTTATTGGTTTTTGCTTAGAACTTGCAGAGTAAACTTTGTGGTGACCATCAATCAAGTAATGGCTTAGACAATAATGTTTAGTATGTTCTAAATCACCTTCCCAATCTGCTGGTTGCCTAATGTCCAAGATTGATAAAGCTAATGCAGTTGGCTTTACTCCATTACTAAGTATTGAATCATATTTTATTACTTGGTCCTCGTCTAACCAGCTAGGTGGGCTCATTGGAACAATGAACTCAAAGAATTTTTCATCTCTTGAGAACTCCTTTGTCTCTCCACGGTAATATTGTACTTTCGGGTATTGAGGTAATCCCCAAAATGGGTCAATTCCCCATACCTTAATTTGTTCATTGGCAAAGTAATCATCTGTTGAGCCTAGTTGTACTAACGTTGGAGAAATTTCTTGAAGAGTAACTATATACTTACCTACTGGCATTAGTGAAGAGATATTTTCAATAAATACAGGATCAAGGGAGGTTAAGCCTGACCTCAGTTGATTCGATAAAACATCAGGAGCTATACTGCTCCTATTTGCCCCTCCAAGGCGTTCAAAAAAGAAGCCGCAAGTATCACAGTTCACTCCAATATGAACTGCTTTTTCACCGTCAATGGTTATCAATCTTTCCCACTCAAGACTGGATAATCCAACTATTGAGTCTGAGGTTTTAACTTTGTATGGCATTTTAGCAAGAATTTTATTCACTTTATCCTCTCCTTGGACTACGTTACTCTTATAAAATACTGGCTTTTCCTTCACTAGTCTTCTCCGTTAGTTGAACTACTTCCCACGTTCTGCTTTGTTATATGCTTCCTTAATCATCGGAAGAACTGTTTTGAAATTACATTTTAAATCGTCCATTGTTTTAATCGGCTTCACAAATCCGACATTGTATACTCCCCATCTACCATCTTCTGGTTCAATACAAGTCTTTAAATAGGGCTCGTCGCTTACAGCCCAAATTAACCCTGCTCTTGAACCATTCGGAGCCTGAACAAAACCATCTCCAAAGGTACATCCTTCTTCTTCATCAAAATCAAAGTGGTCAGTTATTTCACCATAGATAAATCCATCGGTTTCTGTCTCCAAAATAAGGGGGTTCCTATGATAAACCTTCCTACCAAATATCTGTTTTAATCGGCTCAAAATACTCGTTTTCATCATATTCCCCCATTCGGAACTTCTTTTGAATTAAAGTGATTCTTAAGCTAACCTGCCCCGTTTGTGCAATAAGGAATTCAACAAAAACTATCATAGTTTATTAAAAACCCCTCAAGATTTTTTAAAATTACCTGGCATTTTAACGAGAACATAATTCCCAGTCCACATTTGAGTGGTGGCAATTAATCTCCTTCCGTCTTTTTCAAAGAACAGACCAGCACCATCTTTTTCTTTAAATTCCCATCCCTTTGAACCAACCATTTGTTTTATATTTTCATCAGCAATCGATATACCTTTGTTCTCACTACTTGTGATATACCAAATAGAATCGCCTTCTACTGCAATTTCTGCTATTTTACTTTCCGATTCTTTTAGTTTATCAATTGCTTCTTTTGCTGATAAATTCTCTATTGGAAGAGAGGGATAGTATAATTTATTTACAAATATGAACACAGTTATAATAACTATTGCTATACCTAGTATAAATCCAACCTTTTTCATCTAATTACCCCCTTATTGGGTTCAAACCAAGGTATTTTATAGATCCGTTCTTTTACTAAACTGTTTCGTTTCTTCAACAACGCTGCTTCTAGTATTTGTTGGCTGAGCTGTATAGGACCTATTCATTTAATATCCAACTCCGAAGCCTGGGTCTGAAATTATAAATGCTATGTACAATAAGACAAGTGTAATAATTGTTAGTAATGTTAATTTGTACTTCTCCATATCCATTTCAACACCTCCCAATAAATTAGTTCATTAGAAGACTTAATTAAATTAACCAAGTTTGTAAGATATTTTATAATTTCTCTTCACTAAGTCTAAATTTCTATAAAACTGGCAAGAATACCTTCTAATATCCTAATAAAATGGGAGGGATTGGCTTGTTGCTATCAACTGCTTGGAAGTCCTATGAAGCAGATAAACGTATTGAAGGATTCTCACCATATACCTTAAAAGCATATGGTATTCAGGCAAAGCTGCTCATAAGCTATTTTAAGGACCCAATTATTGCTACCTTCAATACAGAAGGATTAAAGAAATATCTTGTTACTCAAGGCAAGGATTTAAAACCCTCAAGTTTGGCCCACAGAATCCGGTTTATGAAGTCATTGTTTCGCTGGTGTCACGAGGAAGGCCATTTAACCATAAATCCAGCAGCAAAGATCAAGGAACCTAAAGCCGGCAAGAGAATCCCAAAGTTTCTATCAGAAAGGGAGATTGAACTTTTGCGTGAAGCCTGTATCAGCCCCATGGAAAAGGCACTATTCGAAATGATGTTTTCTACTGGGTGCAGAATTGGAGAAATCGCTGCACTTGATCGCAATTTCATTAATTGGTCTAACCGCTCTGCCATCGTAAAGGGAAAGGGTGACAAGGAACGTGAAGTGTATTTTAATATTCGGGCTGAATTATGGCTTAAACGATACATTGATAGCCGCCAGGATAAAGATCCGGCCATTTTTGTAACAGAGAGACAGCCACACAGGATGAGTATTGCCCAGATGAGGTATTACATTAAGAAAATCTCAGCGCGTGCCGGCATAGATAAGGAAATTCATCCCCACCAACTCAGACACAGCTATGCCACCCATTTATTGAATAATGGAGCACCAGTTGAAGTTATCCAAAGCCTTTTGGGGCACGAGAAAAGTGAAACCACTCGAATATATGCCCAACTAAGCGGTAGGCTGAGACAGGAGTTTTACCAGAAATACTTCTAACAAAGCGAAGAAGCAACGCAAATTATGCGTTGCTTCTGTACTCTTGCACCCGTATGTTTAAGTACATCTCTTCACATTTTAGCTATTAGAGAATTTAATCCCTTTCATAACAAGTTTCATATTCATCTTTCATAACCCAACTATCACAGGCTGCACCAGACTCATCATAAATTTCTTTCCCTATTGTTAATTTGGTGCTTCGGTTTTCTTTTGGAACTCCTGGAGCCTCATTGGTAATGTTTAGTGTTTCATCGTCTACCCAATTCATAGAAAAATTACTTTTCCCCGGAGCATAGTATATAGTACGAACCTTATTGCCCGTACCTTCATTAATTTCAACCCAAACATTTACACCACCTGCTGCTCCACCATACGTTTTATAATATGAATTGGCTGTATACTTACCATTAGGCGATTCCACAGGACCTACAAAAAATTCACCGTTATTAAACTCAAATGTATAGATAAATTTTTTATATACGAACATACAAATCATACTAAATACGACAAGCAAAAGTATTTTATATCTTAGCCTAATGCTCCTCAACTTACCTATCCCCCGATTCCTGTGAGCTTTTTCTTCTTTAGCTAAACTGCCCCTTTACTTGAACAAGGGCGGATGCGTATCCAGCTCGCCCCCGTTAACACAACAAAAGGCTATATTATTTAGAACCCCTTATGACTTTAAAAGAATAGCTGGATAAAATAAATGAAGATACTATTAAAATTGGTGCTACTACAAAAATTCCTAAGAGGTCAGTTTTGTAATTCCACGGAACAAAGGTTTCCCATAATTCACCTGTTACTTTCCATAAAACGATAAAAATAAAAATTGTGAAACCAAAATAAATTATTTTCTCTAATACTTGGTTCATCTTGTCCCCCCTCTAAAAAACAAACAAAAATAGTTCTTCAACATTACTGCCCCGTTAGTAAAATAACCACCTAATTCAACTCAATTTTTTAACTCTTCTTATGAAGAAATATCAATAGTCTCTCTTATTTTTATCTGGTGGTTTAGTAAACACATTCTCCCCAGGTTCAAATCCTTCTGGTTCCCAGTAGTCTTCGTCATAATTTTCTTGTTCGAACGTGTTACGTAAGACGACAATTGCTTCCTCCCAAGAGGGGAAGAGTTGAAATGAATATGGCGGTTGTCCTATGTCATTCCAAACCGCGCAACTTTTATTAGGTAATTCTGTTGCATTCCATTGGGCATCCTCTGGAATACGAAAAATAAAAAAAGTGTTATCATAAGCTGAATTCAAGTCTTGGAAGCCTAATATTGTAGCAAATTCATCATATTTTCTCAGGAATAATCTCCGAAAGAACTTTTTAAGATACATCTTTTAACACCCCTAAACCTTCTTCAAGTAACCTGCCCTGTTTGTTCAATAAGTAGTTCAACAAAAAAGGGGGTAATCCTTCCTGGATCAACGCTCCCGTTCAATATGAATTTATAATGATTGAGGACTATCAAACAGACAAATCGATAAAATCTAGTTCCATTTCTGCTTCTGCTTTCGAACGATAAACCGTAATTTTATCATAAAGTTTCAAATTGTCTTGCCAGGTTCCTATGTTATTCAAAAAATCTTCTCCGTTTTCAGAAATTATCAAGCACTCTAAATGGCTATTGATATAACAAATTGGTGCGTCACTTTTCAAATCACATTGTTGACCAATAGTTCCGATAAATCCACCTTTACTATCTTTTGCCATAATATCTACATATGGAACAGTATAAAATTCTAATTGTGGAATATCATTGTCAAAGATAAATTGAATATCATAATTGCTAGCATATTTTTGGTACTCCTCATTTTTATGATAAACACTCATAGGAAAAATCGTTGTACCAGCTTGTATTACCTCAGTATCTTTTAAATTTACATTTATGGCTCCGGTTAATTCTGTTCTATCTAGGTAAACTTTTCGCATCTCAACCTCCGTTTTATCTACCTTCATAGTAATTGCTCATTACTTTTGATTTCATATTGAAGTAACTGCCTCGTTTGTTTAATAAGAAATTCAATAAAAAAGGTGCATTATCCTTCCTGGATCAACGCACCTTTTAGTTGAAGGAGGATGACTAACAACAACTGCTTATTCAAATCGATTCCACGATACAATTTCAACATTCCTTACATCCACCTCACCTAGGGTCAATATATGGGGAATAAAAGGAAAGAGACCGAATTTGTTACCCTTTTCATTTTCATTTCTATAAAAGGTCAAGGTATCCGTTGGTATGTCCTGAAGTTCCTGATAAGTTTTGATATCCAATAACTCAATTTCTTCATCAACAATCCCTGCCGAAGGACCTTTGTATCTCTCTTTAGAATAATGATAAATAGCATTTTTGTTATGGGCTAATAACTCAATAGGAATTTTATAAAAGGTTACATTTTCTTTTGTCTTAATTCCCAGATTAGAAAGGGCGTTAAAAACAAAGTAAGGGTGTAAAGGTAAGAAATGAATCACATCATTCCACAGACAGTTTAACTTAGGTATGCTTCTTTTCAGTAGTTTACTTCTTTCTGGGTGATTCAAATACTTTTCAGTGTATTTTTCATATAAATCTGGATGAGTCGTTTTTAATGAATTTAGCGGTATAAGTTTGTCTCCAACCATCTGGTTAGGTACCATATGATAAATAAATCCCTGCATTTCATTCATCCCCTCCTTCATAAAAACAAATATTCTATTTAATTCCTTATAATCCTGCTACTTTTCTTGAACTATCCTGCCCCTTTAGCTCAATAAGGAATTCAACAAAAAGGGGCCTTAATCCTTCTTGGATCAAAGCACCCTTGCCTTAAATTATAACGGTTCACTTAACTCACTGAATTAAATTATTCCCCAAGTTATGCATCGCAATTATTTAGGTAGGTTATAATTCTAAAGTCCAATCTTTATCTTTCAACTTCAAAGTTAAACAAGTTGGCAAGTTCGATTAACTCCCCAGAATCACCCTGCTGCTTGTCTATCAACCCCTGATTATTCATATAGTATACATACTTTTTAGTAACGATATATAGCGCAGCTGTTCCATATTCTGTTGTTGGTTCATGTAGAAATGCCCGTTGCCCTGAAACATTTATTTCCGTGACTTTTGTTCCGTAGAGGGGATATTCGGGTAAAAAATATCTACTCATTTCTTCAACTGATCCCGCTTCATTCTTTGAATAATGTACTGAAATAAACCTTCCTTCTGAAGTCGGGTAAATCGCCTGTGTATATATTTGTTCTTTACTACCTATTTTTCTAACAGATACTCCAAGAAATGGTTCTCCTGAGATTGTATTGATCTCCTTGTGGGCATCCATTGGATAAACAACATATTCCATCCCTTTTTCGGTTAAAACCGGTGTCTCTTTCCCGTCGATTACTTCCATTGTATACAGCTTTTCTTCTTTTGATAGCATCCCTGAAACAAATGAATCTTCATTCCCCAATTGAATAACAAGCAAAAAAAGGAGAGAAAAAGTGATACTTATAGTTGATAGGTATCCAAAAATTTTGAAAGCCCGAGATTTAACCTTTTCCTTATAAATTTGCCTCTCCAGTTTTCTCCTGACTAAATCGGCTTGCTCCTGACTCCATTCCAAATCATATTCTACTTTCTGAAGAGCACGATTATAAGTGTTCAATTCACTTTGTATGTTCATTTAACCCCGACTCCTTAATTAATCTTTTTTCCAAAGCTAACATTCCACGATGCAAGGTGGACTTTACTTTACTTTCCGAACAATTCAATATCTCCGCTGTTTCGGTAATTGAAAAACCCTTGATCTTTCTAAGGATGATAACTTCCCGGTGCGAATGTTTAAGTGCACTTAATGCTTCGTGAATTTCCTTTGAACTTTCTTTAAGCTGACCACATTTTCTGGCAATAGTTTAATGTCAATTTGAGGTTGGAATAACTCTTTAAAAAAGCGAATTGGCTTTTGTTTTCTCATGTGGTCAACAGTCACATTATGAGCGATACTAAACAACCATGTTTTTTCGCTAGAATCCCCTTTGAAAGTATGATGGTATTTATAGGCCTTAAAAAATGTTTCCTGAGTTAAATCCTCAGCTTGCTGATAATCTTTTGTAAGCATAAAAATAAATTTAAAGATTGTTTGATGATACAGATTGTACCACTCATGAATATCCTCTTCCCTGTAGTCAGCCATCTAATTTCTCTCCTTGTTAATTCACTTAAATCTTAGACGTGTGGGTTAGAAAAAGGTTTTGGTTTATTTTATTATTTTTTTTATATTTTTTTAATGGCCTCTATAGCAAAAAGAAGGAGCTGGCATAGCAACTCCTTCTTAAATATAATGATACCGAAAATATTCGACTCCTTACGATGTCAATCCTTCTTCAACATTACTGCCCCTTTAGCTCAATAAAGAATTCAATAAAAAAGACGTTAAACCCTACCTGAATCATCGGACCGTTATTTAAGTGCAATTCTTTATATTTTAGCTATTAGAGAATTTAATCCCTTTTATAACAAGTTTCATATTCATCTTTCATAACCCAACTTTCACAGGCTGCACCAGACTCATCGTAAATATCTTTCTCTATTGTTAGTTTGATGCTTCTGTTTTCTTTTGGAACTCCTGGAGCCTCATTGGTAATGTTTAGTGTTTCATCGTCTACCCAATTCATAGAAAAATCACTTTTCCCTGGAGCATAGTATATAGTACGAACCTTATTACCCTTATTTCTTACGTTTTCGTTCTAAAAATATAGGTGCTATATTTAGTAAGATAGAAACAATTGTCAAAAACCAAAATACCCTTGCCATACCAGGTATTACATCCGATAAAGCCGCCCAATCTTCCGCTTTTACCCACCGAGTTAGATAACTGTAATCTGCACAAATTGTTAATGCTGTAAATGATAATGCCATCGCCATAGCGAGCTTATAATCCTTTCCTGCTTTATACATATAAAGATTTATAAAAGTTGTTACTATTGCAATAACCCCAAATATTATCCACATAACTATACCTCCATATATTTTTATTTATGCCGTGTAATGCTAACCTGCTCCGTTTGTTTAATAAGAAATTCAATAAAAAAGGTGCATTATCCTTCCTGGATCAACGCACCTTTTAGTTGAAGGAGGATGACTAACAACAACTGCTTATTCAAATCGATTCCACGATACAATTTCAACATTCCTTACATCCACCTCACCTAGGGTCAATATATGGGGAATAAAAGGAAAGAGACCGAATTTGTTACCCTTTTCATTTTCATTTCTATAAAAGGTCAAGGTATCCGTTGGTATGTCCTGAAGTTCCTGATAAGTTTTGATATCCAATAACTCAATTTCTTCATCAACAATCCCTGCCGAAGGACCTTTGTATCTCTCTTTAGAATAATGATAAATAGCATTTTTGTTATGGGCTAATAACTCAATAGGAATTTTATAAAAGGTTACATTTTCTTTTGTCTTAATTCCCAGATTAGAAAGGGCGTTAAAAACAAAGTAAGGGTGTAAAGGTAAGAAATGAATCACATCATTCCACAGACAGTTTAACTTAGGTATGCTTCTTTTCAGTAGTTTACTTCTTTCTGGGTGATTCAAATACTTTTCAGTGTATTTTTCATATAAATCTGGATGAGTCGTTTTTAATGAATTTAGCGGTATAAGTTTGTCTCCAACCATCTGGTTAGGTACCATATGATAAATAAATCCCTGCATTTCATTCATCCCCTCCTTCATAAAAACAAATATTCTATTTAATTCCTTATAATCCTGCTACTTTTCTTGAACTATCCTGCTTCGATTGTTCAATTAGGGCTTCAACAAAAAAAGGTGGTTAATCTTCCTGGATTAACTCACCCATTAGCTTAATTAGATTTTTTCTTCTTTTCCAGCGTATCACTTAACTGTTCAAAGTTTTCCACTGCATCAGGTAATGACAATTGCTTTGCTAATGTAGTTCCTTTCTGTATAGAATCCCTTGCTTTTTCAAATAAATTTGCCTTTATTTGAGCATCTGCAAGTGTATACCAATAGAACCACTCATCCATTTTTGATATTTTATCGTTATAAAATTTTTCAATTGCAGGATAGTAACTAGAGTATAGTTCTTCGTCTTGAACTAATTTTTTCCCATTCCATTTTAGGACATCTACAAAATAGGTATCAGCAATGTACCTTTGCCAAACGGCTATACCGACTTTCTTATTACTTAATAGCTCCATCATATGATACGGAACTTCCGCTATCATCTTTAAAGAATTAATACTCCATTTAAAAATCTCTAGATTATTTCCTGCTGAAGCACCAATTGTGACACCAAAGAGATACTCTTTAATACCATCACCAGTAATATCAGCAAAACCTGAATAATCTAATCCTACCCCCTGTTTTCGGGTGTCCCAAGCCTTTTCCCACTTTTCATTTTCTTTTGTTAATACTATTACGCCATATTCTGAAGGATTAGGTTGTTCTTTTGCCTTTATTTCAAAAGTAATAATAATCTCTTCTTGTCCATCTTGGTTAAAGTCATAAAACTGATATGGTTTAGTTGATTTAGGTTCTTCAGGACTTACCAATTTGGAGTTTGGTGGCACAAACTCATTGATAATTTTCATCAGGTCTTTATCAGACCGTTCTTCAGCGTGAGTAAATATTGGTGAAATGACTACGGACACCAATACGGCAAATAATATAATTTTTTTCATCAATAATCCCCTTTATTTAGCTGATATTAGAGATTATTGTTCCCTGATGACTACCCAAATATTAGAACCCTTTGTTCAACTAAACTGCCTCTTATGTTCAATAAGACTTCAACAAAAAAGGCGGTTAATCCTTCCTGGACCAACTCCACCTATAGTTGAATAAGAAGAGAGAAAAAATCATTGTACTTTTTCAAAAAACTGTCGAACTTCTTTTGGTGATTTTAAAATGATTACTTGTTTTTCTTTAGACAATTGGTGGAGCCTCTTTAAAATTTCTGGTCTCTTAGTTTTAGGATAATTCCATATCCATTTAAAAAAGTCTAAGTCAAACCTTTCTTCGCAGCCTTCCCCCATATCTGGTCTTGTTTTATTTCGGTACTGTACCATTCTTTTGAAAGCACGGTAGACACAAATTGTTCTATTAATATCAAGAAAGATTATTGTATCTGCTGCATTAAGCCATATATCAATTGTCCCACCGTAGTTTCCATCGATAATCCATTCTTCTTTATTAACTAAGTCATTTTGAACTTTTCTTTGTTCATCCTTTGGAACACCTACCCAATTTGGCTTCCAAAATAAAGCATCCAGATGATATACATTTATTTTTAGTTTTTCGCCTAATTGCCTTGCTAGTGTGGACTTCCCTGACCCTCCTGAACCTATAAGTACAATCTTTTTCATATGCTTCCCCTCATTAAACAATCCTGCACCGTTCGTTTTGTTTAATAAGGAATTCAACAAAAAAGGGCGGCAATCCTTCCTAGATCATCGCACCCGTTAGATTAATAATTAAACTTTTTTTACCATTCGTACTTGTTTCAAGATATGTCCATTAAACTCAGAGTCAGACTCCTTAACTATTTCGAACCCTTTAGCTTCATAAAAGTTCATACCAATCTTATTATCTTTTTCGACGTTTATATAAATTTCTTTTATGCCTATTAATTCTTTAACCGCTTGTTGTATCAAAGCATTACCTATCCCTTTACCTTGAAATTCTGGATAAATATAAATAGCCGCCAATTCGACCTTTCCACCATCCCTTACTTTGGAATAGTTTGCAAAACCGATAACTTTCCCCTCAACTTCTGCAACATATACAATAGAACGTTCTATACGTTGTTTCATACTTTCATCACTATAATTTGATTTTACGAAGTTATTTTGTACTTCTAAGGGAATTATGCCCTTATATGTTGCATTCCAAGTAGTTTTTGCTATGTTTTGAACTTGTTTTGTATCTTCGTACTGCATTTTACGAATGGTAATATTCATATAGAGCCCTCCTTTTAATTTATCTAAAAGTATAAATTCCTTGTTCAACTAAACTGCCTCTTAAGTTGAATAAGAATTGTTAATAACCGCTTTAAGGTTGGCTACATTGAAGTATTTTATTCTTCTGTGGCTTCTGTAAATGCAACCGTTAAAAATGATATAAATGTTAGACACCAATGCCTTAACACTAAAGTGGTCAGAGGCGATAAAACTACTTTGTCACCATCATAAAATTGCTTTACAGATCCCCTTTGTTTATCATTCATCTTCGCTTCAAGAGTTTGCATTTTTGTAAGATGGCGCCTTCTTAGCAGACCTTTCGTATGTACAATAGCATGTCGAATTTGCCTTAAATGCTCGTAAGTATTGAGAAAATCTTCTAGCTTAAAGCCTAAAGAGTTTGAATGAGTTTCCAGCGCAGGCAACCTGGTAATTAAGTCCCCCGGAATTCCAGTATCCCCCCATCTTATCATCCTTTTGATTTGTTCTTCAGTTTTGTCAAGCTCCTGATGAGTTAGCACCAGTTCATACAAATCCTCCATTAAGCCATCAAGAGTAGTTATGGTGGTTACCAAATAGTCTTTTGCAAGCTTTATAGCTAGCCTCTTTTCGTATTGTTCAATTAAATCTTTTTTTGAAAAAGTGCTACTAATGTCCGTATCCAGCCTAAATTCCGCTGGTATATTACCGATTGTATTAATAGTGACTCTAGAAGATCTAGAATGATAATAAATTGCCGCTCTTTCGCAAGAGTTTAGCAACAATGCTGTTTGGTTATAGTTATCAATTATTTCCTCGTAACAATTATAGAGAATATCTTTTGCCTCATGTTGAAACCCCATCTTAATCATTCCTTTTTAAATATAGATTAAAATTCTCCCTATAAATTTCTCTGTGTTAAAGGTTAATTACCGTTATGTTTGGTTAATGTGTATTAAGAAGGAATCTTCATTTAAAAGCAAAAATAATACAAAAGATTTATGGATAATAACGATACTATGTTGTTATCTTCTAAACAAAACAAAAGCAATTGACACCACTTTTTCTGCGGGTTTTCTGTGTGAATAGAAGGTTATTAAACAATTTTACACATTAAGGTAATTTCGTTTGATCATAACTTGACGTTTATACTGTTAATCTCTTAAAAATGAGACATAGCAATCAGATTTATTACGATATTCTGCTGATATTAATTCCAGAACTCTCTCTTTTAAATTGATTTTAGGTATGCCTAAGTTATGTTTATCTAATTCAGTTCTCTTGAACAAATATCCCGCCCCTTCATTAACCGTATAGCCGGAAACAGGATGTATACCTTCTTTTCTTAATGCATTCGCTATATTTGCATATGAAGTTTTATATCGTTTTAAAAGTTCATTTAGGGGCACAAATTGATCCACAAAAACTTTTAGCTCTTGATATTCAAACGTATTTTTTTCTGTATTTTTAAGGAAACCTAACCTCACCCAAGATGTAAGTTGATAAGGTGATAGCCGCAATACTTCACATACTTCCACGTTTCTTAAACTTACTTTGCTCTCAAGAAACTTTTCATACCTATAGATTTTTATATACGATAAAACTTCTTTTAATTCAAAATAATAACTTAAAAATGGTTTACTCCCTTTCACTTTATATATATTTACCGCCCCATTTAATAACCCCTCGATTAACTCAATGAATGAAATACCTCGTACCGCTGCTCGATTGTGAAAATTAGAGAATGAAATAAATGTTGGTTCTTTACTTTTCTCTTCAGGAATCATAATGATATTTTTCTCCAACTTGCTTACTAACTTATCTCCAAACCTTATGTCATAGTAGGATTTTTTATCATTTTTTTCACTAAATATTTCAATTCTTTTAATCCACCCACTTTCTTCAAACAGATTAATATGTTTGGTAGTGAGTCCGAGTGAATTTGCTAATTCTTTTTTAAATACAATATATTTTTTCATTTCCAAGAATTTATTGATTGATTCAATTGTTATACTTCTTGTACTAAATGAGTCATTATGTATTTGTTTATACTCAACAAGTATTCCATTTTTTATTAAGTTGTTAATCGATGGATGTCCCATATTTAACAGTTTTATAACATTACCTAGTGACATCAACTTAGACTCCGTATTAAAGTTCCTAAATATAACTGGTCTCTTTTCTTCTTTTTCTAGATAACTTCTGAATTCCTGTATAAAAACTAAAAATTCAGGATCAGATAATTTAGTATAAAAATCTCTTTTTATATTTGGAATAAATGTTTTACTATCACTTATATTAAGTGTATTTTTAAAGTTACATAGCCAATTTAAAAACATGTTATATACAGCTATAAGCTGTTCAAAAACTTTCTGATTTTCTGTATTTATTTGATTTATCCCTATTCCGTTTCTACCATCATTTATACGATACCAAAACGAATGAATTAGTTTCGTTAATGAATAATAACTAAGCTGATAAATTGGTGAATTACCAGGAACTTCATATAGCGATTTTCCAAAAAACGCATTGGCAATAATTTTGCTATGTAATACTTCGCTATCTGTCAGATGGATTTTTGGCAAATGAATTAATTTAAAACCACAATTACATTTATTGATATCAGATCTAATTGATGAAATTTTTTTATTACATTTAGGGCATTTATTAATTAGTCGTAAAGAATGAATAGGACAACCCATATTTATTTTTAAGTTCCACACTTTTTTCACATATGGATCCCCTTCAAAACAAACTGGACAGATTTTATCATATTCTGTATTTGCGTGATCTTTAAAACTACAAGGGCCTCCCGAACTCTCAAAAAATTTAATATCATTATGAAATGTTAAACTCCACAGTACGGATTCATCTATTCTTAATAGCTGTGCCAAAGGTTCCAAGTTGAATTTATTAGGATTTGGCTTCGCTAATTGCCTAATGTCTATCCCAATTAAATTGGTAATCCAAGATAAACTCTCATATTCATTTTCTTGACATGTCCTTAATAAAAAACTTGTAAATGTCTCGTCCTGACGTGGCATGGTTGTCAATAATAAACTACCCATTTCTTCTCCTCCAGGATTAAGTATCAAAATACTTTTTTGATATTTCAGTCTATTATCAAAAAATAAAAACCGTATTCCTATTACAAAGAACTACGGCTTTTAAAGTTTTTGGGATTTAATACTTTTTTGTAAAAAAGTCCATTCCATTAGATTATGGAAGTATTCCGAAAGATTTTGAATTTCATTCCGCGAAATTAAAACGAGGTTCCGGAAGTTTATGAAAAATTACATTAAATAACGGCATTATCCCACTTTTTCTCATCCAAAACAAAAAGGATGCCTAATTCGTGGTGATCACCTTCATACAGAGCCCTTTGTACAAAGCGGATTTGCCCGTTTGTATCAAGGACTTCCAGCTTGCAATGGGCCCTGTTGCGTGAAAGGGCCTCGTAAAAGGTCTGTTCATCATGGACATTCGTGCCGTTGACCTTTGTGACAAGCTCGCCTACGGCTAATGCCATTTTATCCGCAGGGGATTCCGGCAGGATACCGAGAATCATCACACCATGGTTCTTTTTCGAAAAATAGAACGGCATGTTCTCTTCCTGCATCCGCTGCATGAATGTCAAGGCTTCACGGCCGATCATCGCCATTGCGACAGCAACGATCGCTGCTATTGGGTACCAGTATCCGGCTGCGGCAATCAGCGTGATCAGGATCCCAAGACCAACTACTCTGCCCCCGAGCTGACGGACAGCTTCTTTTGGCAGCATGCCCTGGATTTGCTGATGCAATCCAATCGCAAATGGAACAAGAATCAATGAATATGTATTGTCTCCAAGCGTGAACACAGGCCACCAGTCGAACGGCATCGCCAGGATGTTGCCCGGAATGAGCATAAATGCCGGTACAACCCAGAGGCGTTTTACCTCGTGGACACCGACCGTCTGACCGCGCTTGCTCTTGATTAATTTAGGAGAAGTTCCCTTTTGCCCATTTCTTAAGATAAGGATGCCTTCGCCGATTGTGAACAATGCTAACAAAATCGCAATAGACGGATAGATTTTATCATCAAGGTTTGAAAATAAGTCCCCGGCTAAAGGAAGATCGATTTCTTTTCCCGATAGGAAGATCAATGCGAAAAATGCAGCACCAATTGTATACGTAGGCGTAAGCAACCTGACTTTTGTAAATATGCTCAATAGCAAAGTTGCCGCGGCAACTAAAACAATAGCTCCGAATGGAATCGCGATCCCCGCCGCAATTGTCAGGATTGAGATGATCAGTCCGACCAGCAACCCAAGCGGAAACAGCTGTCTTAGCTCAAAATAAGCATCCTTCGCCCTCACCGTGAAATTCTTACGCTCCCGCTTCACGCGCGAAACACCAAGGACCGCCGCCAAAAATATAGAATAATAGAACACAGGGTGAAGCAGAAGCCTGCCCGTCCCTTTCAAAAGTTCAATGAACCAATCCTGTGCCACCCCTATGTCACCAGCCTTCATAAAATACATGATATTAAGCTTATTCTATCAAATCTAGGGGGTAAAACCTATCAATAGTTGTGGAATACAGGTGGGATTTTTTTCTTGAGTAGAAGTATTGCGAGAAAACTTGCTAGTGTGTCAGAAATTCGTTAAATTTAGACCGATTACAAGCAGTCAATAGCTTATTCATGGTCATTAATTTAGGATTCGTACATATCCCAGTAAGAAATTCACGCAATTTGGAGTGAATCCAGGGGGGTTCCTTTTAAAAAAGGTAACTGGAAAAATTATTCTCTTAATCCAACTCCATCATTGCTTAATTTTATTGATTAATTGCACAGACTTGATGGATATTTGCACAAGATCTAGTCCTAATTGCGCAAACATCATCACTAATTGCACATTTTCCCATATCCAGGAAAAAAGCTGTACCCCTTATACAAATAAGGTACAGCTTCTTTTTACTATTTTGCCAGCAGCCGCAACGCTGTCTGCAGCTGAAGGTCGTTTTCTTCTTGTTTCATTGCTTTTCTGGCACCATCCTCGAGTGCGGAAGCTGTTTTTGCGTCAATCACACCTGTAACGGTCATGCCATTTTTCCGCTGGAATGCTTTGACGGCAATTTCAGTCATGCCGTTAAAATAGCCATCGGTACGGCCCGGCTCAAATCCGAGTCCCGCAAGGATTTCCTGGGCATTTTTCACTTGCTCATTATTCATGTCCAGCTTGAGCGGTTTTTCCGCTTGAATTGGGTGGGTATCGTACAGCGCTGGCTGATTGACTTCGACTGTTGGCTCGATGCCCTTTTGATGAATCCAGTTGCCGTCAGGTGTCAGCCATTTGAACAGCGTCAGCTTGATATTGCTGCCATCCCCCATCGGCACAGCCTGCTGTACTGTCCCTTTGCCGAAGCTCTTCTCGCCAATGACTGGATAACCGCCTGCTTCTTTCAATGCGCCGGCCAGAATTTCCGAGGCAGATGCACTGCCATCGTCCGTCAGCACGGCAATCGGATATTGTTTCGCTTTTTCCAGGTTGGAGAAATAGCGTGTCTTATCGCCGTTGCGCTCTTCAATCTGATACAGCGGCTTCTCCTTTGAAACCAATTCACGCAAGATTTCTTCCACACTGGAGAGCAATCCCCCAGGGTTGCCGCGCACATCAATCAGCAGCGCATCCATCCCTTCTTTTTCAAAAGCCTTAAGTTCCTTACTAAACTCTTTAGAGGTATCCTCTGAAAAAGAGGTAATCTCCATATAGCCAATCTTCTCGCCGTTCACCTTTTTCATATCGGCATGGACGGTAATCTGCGGAATTTCATCACGAATCACTTTTACATTCAGCGGATCCTTCAAGCCCTTGCGCTCAATTTCAAGAACAACAGGCGTCCCCTTTTTGCCGCGGATTTTCAAAGTGGCTTCATATAAATCAAGCCCCACAATACTTTCGCCATCAACCTTCAAAATTTGATCATTCGGCTTCAAGCCTGCTTTTTCAGCTGGAGAATTCTTAAAAGGAGAAACAATCACGATTTTCCCATCAATCGTACTGACTTCAGCACCAATTCCCTCAAAGGAAGATTCCAGCGTCTCATTGAATTGTTTAGCCGTTTCCTTGTCCATATAAACGGAATACGGATCCTCCAGGGTAGAAAGCATGCCCTGTATCGCACCTTCGATCAATTCTTCTTCATCAACCTTTTCTACATAACTGTTAAAAATCAAACTGTATGCCTGCTCAACTTTTTCAAGACTGCTCGCATCGCCTGCCTGTGCACCACCATGATCCTTCTGCGGCACAATCTGGCGTTCCAGAACACCCGCCTTGCTCTCATACCATTGCATGCCGGCGTATGTACTTCCTGCTCCCGTCAGCAGCGAGCCCGCCATCAAAAAGGCAATCCACTTACGCTCCATTGCCAAACTCCTCCCCGTTTACCGCATCAACTGCTCCTCCGCCGTAAAAATTTCTATGATTCCCATTATATGACGAGGAAGGACAGGGTATGAAGGATTAATTTTGAGAGGGAGAAGCAAAAAACCTGCTAAAGCTGCAGCTAGCTCTTAACAGGTTCTCTTTCAATTACAGCATCGCATTTAACAATCATTGTATTTAAAGAAGTCATAAGGTCAATATTATAAAATTCATTTATTTTTTTGCCGTACCGATCTTTAAATACCCTCACTACTGGACGCTGTGGATATTTGTTATTGTAAGCAATCACTACGCCACTTTCACCAGTATTCAGGATCACGGTTACACCAATAGGATAAATAGCAATCGCATTTTTAAACGCTTCTACTACATCGTGATCGTAACGCGTAAAGGTGCGCGCAACAATTACCTCCATCGCCTCGTGGGGCAGTAAACTCTTACTGTTGATTAAATAGTCGAAAGCTTCTGCAACCGCTATGATTTTTGCGAATAAGTGAATATCCTTTCCCTTTAACCCTCTCGGAAACCCAGACCCATCAACATGTTCATGATGCTGGTATGCGCAATGAGCCACCAGCAGGTGCAGGCTTGATTCTTTCCTGAGAGCTTGGAATGCCAGGTCAGGATGACTTTCCCATTCTTTACGATTATCCTTCGTTACACACTCCAGTTGAAGCTTCCCAATATCATGGTATAGAGCACCCAGACCTAAAATTTGCAGTTCCTTCTCTTTTAGACCAAGATGCCTTCCCATTGTCAAAGAATATAGACCCGTATTAATAGAATGATCAAACATGGTATCGACAGAAGATTGCATATGGCTCAGTAAATTCAGAAGATGTTTGGATGAATTCATCTCGTTCATGATTTGACTGAAAACCTCAGACATATTTCGAATCGATCTTACCCGTCCTAAAGCGGCATTCTTTCCTGTTTTCCCCGCTTGGAGAGTATTAAAGACCTCTGATAATTTCTGGACCGCTTCAAATCTTAGCTTAGGGTTTAAATCGTCATTCACTTCAACATCTTCCGTAATTTCGGATTTAACATAAATATGGTGCACATTCTTATCTTTTAGTCTTTGAATAAAGCTGTCAGTCATGACACTGCCCGCACTTAACAAAATACGGCTGCTTTGGTCATATATTGGCTTTGCAAGGATGAACCCTTCCTCACAGTTATGTATGGAAACCAATCTCATAATGCTCACCCCGAATCTCTTTAGGAAGATTTACCTACTAAAATTATCAGGTTACGCATGGGGATTGTCAACACACTCTTGCGTTAACATTATTTACAAGTTTTATAGGTTTTGTGTTTGGGAAAATGAAAAAGGAAGAGACACCAGGTCTCTTCCTTAGGGTATTACCAGTATGCAGCTGGATTAACAGCGTTTGTTTTAGACGCATTCCAAGAGCCTTTATGAAGCTCGAAGTGCAAGTGCTGGCCGTAAGATTGTCCAGTGTTGCCCATTGTGCCGATTCTTTGTCCTCTGGAAACGACTGCGCCGCTGCTAACAGATCGATTGCTCATATGTGCGTAAACAGTAGTCCAAGTTTGACCGTTGATTGAGTGTGCTACAAAAATAGCATTTCCGTAGCTAGAAGAATAGTAAGAACGGATGACGACTCCGTCTGCTGCTGCATAAATAGGTACATTAGATCCTCGGTTGGCAATATCTACACCAGCATGGAAAGTACCCCAGCGCTGGCCAATACCAGATGTTACGCGTCCACTTGCCGGCATTATAATCATTCCGCCGGAAGAAGGTGGTTCTGACACAACTGGCTCTGGAGCTGGCGCTGAACTGCTGCCGCCACTGCTCTTAGCTGCTGCCGCCGCTTCTGCAGCTTTTCTTTGTCTTTCAAGTTCAGCCTGTCTTGCTCTCTCGGCTTGACGCTTTTTCT
The DNA here is from genome assembly GCF_020524355.2 of Mesobacillus subterraneus. Lineage (NCBI taxonomy): Bacteria > Bacillati > Bacillota > Bacilli > Caryophanales > Bacillaceae > Mesobacillus > Mesobacillus subterraneus. The sequence continues at coordinate 143,619 of NZ_CP129019.1, read as the reverse complement.
CCAATTCTATCGCCTGTGCAAATGCAGCTTCCTGTGCCGCCAAGACATCTGCAGCCTCCGCCAAATCTAACTTAGCAGCATGCATCTGCTCCTCTTCATGCTTAAGGGAGCTCATAAGTTCATTCTTTTCTTTGATTTGTGCATTCAACTGAACTGTCAGAGCCTCCAGCTCTTTCTTCATATCTTTTAAACTATTAAGCTTCGCTTCCACTTGCTGTTGCTTCGTTTCAAGATCTTGTTTATCCTGTCTGTGCTGTTCAAGGATATCCTTATCTGCATTTACAATTGTTGTAACTGCACCAACTCGGTCAACGAAGTCGCTGAAGCTTTGCGCTCCCAGCAATACATCAATATAGTTAACTGTTCCTCCGTTTTCCTGGAAAGAACGTGCCTTGTCTTTAAGCAATTCATTGCGTTTTTCAATACGCTTCTTCAATTCTGTAATTTCTACTTCTAATACTGCAATCTCTTCGGTTGTCTGAGAAATTTCCTTGTTCTTTGCTGCAATTTTCTGTTCGGCATCACTTACAGCAAAATCAAGCTTCTTGATTTGGTCATTCAACACCTGCTGTTCGTTTTGCAGTTCACCAATCTTAGAATCCTTCTCATTAATCTCAGAAGTAATGCCTGAACGTTTTTGTTCGAGCTCTTTCTTCTGTTTTTGCATTTCTGAAATGCTGGCTGCTGTGACTTGATCTACGGTTAATGGGCTTAGCAAAGAACCCAGGCTTAAAGTACTGACTACTGCTAGTGAGAGTATCTGCTTTTTCACTAGATCTTTCCCCTCTCTTACTCATGATAGTTTCGTAACTTTGTCTTTCTATCTATCGTCTATTGGCTATGTAGTGTTTAGGAAGAATGTGATTCTTCCTTACACTTTCAAGAACTTGCGGACGGACATGAGACTTCCCCAGATTCCAATTGCCGCTCCCATTATGATCAGGATGGCTGATAACTGGTAAACAAACGGGTTGAATTCAAGCAATTTAATGAAATGGTCCTTCAATCTTTCATTTATAAAATCGTAAGCATAATAGTATGCAGCCGAAACTACCGCAATCGGCACCACAGCTCCCAGAATTCCTAACCAGAGACCTTCCAGGAAGAACGGCCATCTTATAAAACCGTTTGTAGCGCCTACAAGTCTCATAATTTCAATCTCTCGCTTACGTGCCATGATCGTAATTTTGATCGTGTTAGAGATTAAGAACATCGCTGTAAAAAGAAGACCGACAATCAGAATGAGTCCTACATTGCGGCTTACTTTAATAAAACTGAATAATTTTTCAACCTTGCCTTGTCCATACTTTACAGTAGTGACATATTCGAGTTTCTCGATTCGCTTGGCAACTTTCATTGTGTCAGTAGGGTTTTTCGTCTTTACGACGAACACATCGTTCAAAGGATTGTCCTGTTCAAACAGCTGGAAGGCTTCCCCTTCATCTCCAAGACTCTTGATTAGACTCTCAAGTTCTTGTTCCTTGGAAGAATAGGTCACACTTTTTATACCAGAAACCTGGTTGATCCGCTGTTCCAATACCTCTTTATCTTTGTCGTTCGCTGCTACATCCACATGGACTCGGATTTCTACATCTTCCTCAATCGTGGTTGCGACTTTATTTAAATTCATCATAATGACGAAAAAGATACCGACCAAAAGCAAGGTAACTGTAACGGCACTAACGGAGGCAAACGTCATCCAGCCGTTCCGCCCTAGGCTCTTAAAGCTCTCGCGGACATGGCGGCGAAATGTTCTAGCTTTCATATCCGTAGTCACCTTTCACTTCGTCACGGGCAATCCGGCCATTTTCAATCGCAATGACGCGATGCTTGATTGTGTTGACGATTTCTTTGTTGTGAGTTGCCATGACAATCGTGGTTCCCCTCAGATTAATCTCTTCAAATATGTTCATGATTTCCCATGAAGTATCTGGATCAAGGTTTCCCGTAGGTTCATCGGCGATTACCACCTTTGGTGCGTTCACTATTGAACGAGCAATGGCAACACGCTGCTGCTCCCCGCCTGAAAGCTCAGTAGGAAGCGCTCTTGCTTTATGCTTAAGCCCTACAAGTTCCAAAGTTTCCATGACGCGCTTCTTGATATATTGCGGCTGTTCCTCGATTACTTCCATCGCAAAAGCGACATTTTCATAGACAGAAAGAGTGTTAAGCAATTTGAAGTCCTGGAACACAACACCAATATTCCGGCGCAGCAATGGTACTTTGCTGTCCTTTAGCTTTGCCAGATCGACACCATTAATAATGATCGACCCTTGAGTAGGCTTAACTTCACGGTACATCATTTTTATAAAAGTAGATTTTCCAGCACCGCTGGGTCCCACTACGTATAAAAATTCACCTGCATCTATATGAACATTGATCCCGTTAGCGGCAGTGATGCCGTTTCGGTATGTTTTGTAAACATCCTGCATATCTATCATTTTTGTATCACCTTAGATAGTTAGTCTTATCACACGGCTAAACTTCGACAATTTGTAACAAACCTATTATAGCATTTCACTCTATCAAAAAAACCCTTTTAAATATTACAGTTTCTTTTCAAATACAGTTTTATATCCCATTTAATTCCTCTATAGGTTAATCCAACTAGTTACTTGCCGACTAATCATCCTCGTAAGTTAGCTATTTGCCTAGTAAAATCCATTTGTTATCGCGTTTCTTTTTTACTAGAATTTTTAGTTTTATTACTGAATCGTTACAAACATTTGTCATAACTTGTATGTACAAATCGTGAAGCTTGCTGAATTGCTAAATAATTTGGCGATTTTACAGAAATGCATAAAGACAGCATTCCTACCATCTTTAGATTGGTAAAAATGGCACAAAAAAACGCCCTGGATTTCAGGACGTTTCCTTATGACTCTTATTTTTTGTTTGCAAGCCATTCGGCTACTGCTGAAGCATCTTCGCCTTCAAGCAGTTTTGGAGGCATTGATCCCTAGCCTTTCTCAATAACACTTTCAATCTCTGCCTGAGATAAACGTGAACCTACATCACTAAGCTTCGGTCCTACGCTGCCTTCAAGGTTGCCACCATGGCAGCTTGAGCATTTTTGATTATAAAGCTTTTCCGGATCCGCACCAGCTGTGTCTCCGCCTCCTGCTTCGTCGCCACCGCCACCGCAAGCTGCTAGTGCCAAGGAAGTTCCCATTAATAGAGCTAATAATTTCTTCTTCAATTTAACTCCCCCTAAGAAAATTTTGCATACAGTACTATTTTATACCAATATCATGCTCTTTTAAAACCCTCACCCAATACTTCGGAAGCATCCATGACAATCACAAATGCAGATGGATCAATGGATTGGACCAATTGTTTCAATTTTGTGAACTCCGTCTGATCGACGACACACATGATAATTGGCCTTTCCTGGTCCGTATAGCCTCCGTATGCTGATAGTTTTGTCACTCCACGGTCTATTTTATTCAAAATCGCTTCACGAACTTCATCTTGTTGGTTTGTAATGACCATTGCCATCTTAGAGCGCCCGATGCCAACCTGTACAAGGTCGATTGTTTTACTAGTTACATAAAGCCCGATCAATGCGTAAAGACCTCGTTCGATATCAAATACAATCGCTGCAGATAATACAATTAGACCATCAATCAACGCCACGCACGTACCAAGCGAAAGTCCTGTGTACTTGTGAATGATCTGCGCTGCCAAATCCGTACCGCCAGTTGACGCATTTCCTCTAAAAACAATGCCAAGACCGAGACCAACACCAATTCCGCCGAATAATGATCCCAGCAAAGGATCGAGCGTCCACGGCTTTACATCACTCGTCAGAAACACAACAAATGGAAGAAAAATGATTCCTGCAAGAGTTTTATATCCATATTGCCTCCCAAGTAAAACAACCCCTGCAATAAACAACGGTATATTAAACGCCCACTGGACATATGCCGGCTCCCAGCCTAGCGTCGCGTCCAAAATCGTACTGATCCCGCTGACTCCTCCGGAAGCAACCCGGTTCGGCAGCAAGAACACATTGAACGAAACTGCCACAATCGCCGATCCTATGAGCACATATACATATTCAAAAAGCTTCTCTAAAGTTGGATTGAATGTATGATTACGCCTTTTCTTCAAAGTCCTATCCCCTTTTTTCCTTTAATGCCGTCAGTGAGTATAGCACGTGTCGAATTATCTGTAAACGCTAGTAGTGCGCTGTGTTAAAGGGTAAAAGAAACTGAAAGGATTGCCGCAAATAATGTACATCGCATATGCACCACCTTAGTATCCACCCTTGATATTAAATTAAGAATGATATCCTCATTATGCTTAACATCAAGCTAACTTATCAGCATGGCTTATAATTATTTTCATCTCTCCTATCCTCAATCTATATAATAGAAATTTTCTATCCTCTCTATTTGCTTTTCTTCGATCTAGAAAAGCATGATTATTTACAGCAACCATCTATCATCAATAGTTTTTTTTCATCAACAAGAACTTCCTTATTATTTTCAGCACCATTTTTCTCAGTTTCCTCCCTCACCTTTAGTTTTAAAAACAACATTACTAAAGTGGATATATTATAGAAGCAATGCATTCTGCTATTTTGCAAGTAAAATTTCTTATTAAAAGGTTAAGTTTGTGAATTTATGAACAATTTTTGACGATTCGTCAGATACCCTTACCCCTAGCCGTACTTTGTGATATATTTCACGTATGAGGAGGCGGTCATATTGATTAGTCTTTCCTGTAGAAAAGAAAAATACATTTTTAATACCTTGCATGCTTACCACTACACAAAATCCAGGTTCAGCATCTTGCCAGACTGTTGATAAAGGATTGTAATGGCAGAGTGAATTAGTCATTAACAAAACAACATCGAAATGATATAAATTTTTCAGAAAGAGGGTAATTGATTTGGCTAAAAAAGTGATAATCGTAGGTGGAGTTGCTGGAGGAGCTACAACGGCTGCTCGTTTAAGAAGATTGGATGAACAAACAGAAATCGTGATGATTGAACGCGGTGAATATATTTCTTTCGCAAACTGCGGACTTCCTTATTATATCGGCGGTGCAATCCAGGAACGCGACGCATTGTTAGTGCAAACTGTTGAAGGCATGTCCAAAAAATTCAACATGGACATCCGCAACCTGAGTGAAGTAACACGCATCGACCGCGAGCGCAAAGTCGTTGAGATCAAGAACCTCAAAACAGGCGAGACTTATGATGAGAACTATGATGTATTAGTTTTATCCCCGGGAGCAAGCCCTATAAAGCCACCAATTCCGGGCATTAATGAAGCAGAAGCATTGTACACGCTTCGAAACATTCCTGACACTGATAAAATTAAAGCATATGTCGATGAGCAACAGCCGAAGAAAGCGACTGTCATCGGCGGCGGATTCATCGGTGTTGAAATGGCTGAAAACCTTTTGGAGCGCGGGGTTGAAGTGACACTCGTTGAAATGGCGGACCAGATCATGGCGCCAATCGACTTTGAAATGGCTTCTATTTTACACCAGCACCTTCGTGAAAAAGGCGTGAAACTTGTTCTTGAAGATGGCGTGAAATCTTTTGAAAAGAACGGCAAGCTGATCAACCTGAACAGCGGCAAGCAAATTGACACTGATTTGGTGATTCTGGCGATTGGCGTTGCTCCTGAAAATAAATTGGCGAAGAAAGCCGGCCTTGAGCTTGGCCTGCGCGGAGCCATTCGTGTCAACGAGCGCCTGCAGACGGCTGACGAAAGCATCTACGCAATCGGTGACGCGATCGAAGTGAAAGACTATATCAACGGACAGGCTACTCACATCCCGCTTGCATGGCCGGCCAACCGCCAGGGACGTATCGTTGCTGACCATATTAACGGAATCGATTCAAAATACCAGGGAACGCTTGGTACATCCATTGCAAAGGTATTTGACATGACAGTTGCGGCAACAGGAAATAACGAGAAAACATTGAAGCGTCTTGGCATCTCTTATGATGTAGTGCACGTTCACCCAAGCTCTCACGCTGGATACTATCCGGGTGCATTCCCGATCGCGCTAAAATTGATTTTTGACCGTGAGACAGGAAGAATCTTTGGTGCACAGGCTGTCTCTTATGATGGCGCAGACAAGCGCATTGACGTCCTGGCTACAGCTATTAAAGGCGGCATGACGATTTTTGACCTGCCGGATCTTGAACTGGCATACGCACCTCCGTACTCTTCTGCAAAAGACCCGGTCAACATGGCTGGCTACGCAGCGAAAAATATTGCCGAAGGACTTGTGGAAACAGTTCAATGGCATGAACTGAACGACATTTTAGCAGACGGCGGCTATCTGATTGACGTTCGTGAACCAATTGAACGCGATATGGGTATGATTGAGGGATCTGTAAATATTCCACTTGGGGAGCTTCGTGATCGCCTTGGTGAGATTCCTGTCAAAGAAGTATACGTATATTGCCAGGTTGGTCTTCGCGGCTACCTAGCATCTCGGATCCTGAAGCAAGCTGGCTTTAAGGTTCGCAATCTGGATGGTGGATACAAGACTTACTCTTGTGTCTATGAACCGGATGCGAGTGAAAACTGTGGTACACCTATCAGCGATAATGGTGTGGTCCAGCGTCATGCTGCGATGGAAGAAATCGCTGCTGGTTCGGCACAGTCTAGCGTTGGGTTGGCAATGGAAGCAGCGCCTGCAGCCAAGGATGCTGTCACTCCTGTTGCTCCTGACTTGAGGGTTGCTCCGCCGACTGTAAAAACGACACTTGACGCTTGCGGACTGTCTTGCCCAGGTCCGATTATGAAGGTGTACAAAACAATTGGCGACATGCAGGACGGCGAAGTGATGGAAGTCCATGCAACTGACCCAGGCTTCGCTAAGGACATTAAAGCTTGGTGCGAAAAGACAGGCAACAAACTGATCAGCAACAAGTTTGAGGATAAGAAGTTCAAAGCCCAGATCATGAAAGGGAATGTGGTCGTACCTTTGAATACGATGGCGGCTACTGTTGAGGTACCAACTGGCGTGCCGACTGCGGCTCCGGCTAAAAATGGCGCGACGATGGTGGTGTTCAGCGGCGATCTCGACAAGGCATCGACCATCGCAACCTTCATCATCGCATCCGGCGCGGCGGCGATGGGCAAAGAAGTCACCTTGTTCTTCACCTTCTGGGGACTAAACATCCTGAAGCGCAACGACGCACCGTCAACCGAGAAAGACATGATGGCGAAAATGTTCAGCATGATGATGCCAAAAGGCGCTAACGACCTTCCACTATCCAAGATGAACATGGGCGGCATGGGCTCCAAAATGATCAAGACAGTCATGGCTAACAAAAACGTCGACAGCCTTGAAACTCTGATGAAAAACGCGCAAGAAGCCGGCGTCAAGCTAGTAGCCTGCGGCATGAGCATGGACATCATGGGCATTGCAAAAGAAGAACTCATCGACGGAGTCGAAATCGGCGGTGTAGCAGCTTATCTCGGTGATGCTGAAGATTCTGGACTGAATTTGTTTATCTAATATGCAGGAAGCGGCCCTCCATCTTGAGGGCTGTTTTTCCTTTTTTAGGAAGTTTCTGCAATTATGATGAATCTTTGCGCAATTATCCTTACTTTATGTGCAATTAATTAAAAACTCCACGCAAATATTCATGATTCTCGCACGATTATCACTCATTCTTAAGAGAATAATTTTTCCAGTAGCAATTTACAACCGAATTTCCCCTGATTTTATAGTTATCTACCTTACTTTGAGTATTTCTAATTCTGGATATAGCATTCTTTCTCGATAATTGTGCGGGAACGTGAGGTTTTAATTGAAAGTTACCTTTTTTCAATCTACATCTTTATTGAGAGTTCGCTTTCGGTTCAGCTCTACATAAAGGTGGAGGACTCTTTCTTAATACATGGGGTTGATGAAAATAGGTAATTTGGGGTTGAACCGATGGTTTTGTTGGAGGTTACCTTTTTTTAATCTACATCTTTATTGAGAGTTCGCTTTCGGTTCTGCTCTACATTTGGGTGGAGGACTCTTTCTTAATACATGGGGTTGATGAAAATAGGTAATTTGGGGTTGAACCGATGGTTTTGTTGAGGTTACCTTTTTTTAATCTACATCTTTATTGAGAGTTCGCTTTCGGTTCTGCTCTACATTTGGGTGGAGGACTCTTTCTTAATACATGGGGTTGATGAAAATAGGTAATTAGGGCTGAACCGATGGTTTTGTTGGAGGTTACCTTTTTTTAATCTACATCTTTATTGAGAGTTCGCTTTCGGTTCTGCTCTACATTTGGGTGGAGGACTTTTTCTTGATACATGGGGTTGATGAAAATAGGTAATTTGGGGCTGAACCGATGGTTTTGGTTGGAGGTTACCTTTTTTTAATCTACATCTTTATTGAGAGTTCGCTTTCGGTTCTGCTCTACATTTGAGTGGAGGACTCTTTCTTAATACATGGGGTTGATGAAAATAGGTAATTAGGGCTTGAACCGATGGTTTTGTTGGAGGTTACCTTTTTAAATCTATCCCTATATGCAGATTGAATCCTATTTTAGTCTCTTTTCTATACTAGCGTTAATACGTTGATAATGTTTATATGTTTATGCATTACTTTCTGTTAATAAAAGAATAATACCTATTCGGGTACAGGGAGGATTTTAACGAAAGCTGTCGAATATCATAATCATTAACCTTAAGGAGTGAACAAATTGATTGTGAAACAGAGAACAATGCCGATGAGGATTCTTGTCAATGAAGCTCTACTGCGCAGACTTCCTCCAAACCATCCGAAGAGTCCAGATATCCTTAAAGATATGCTTATCAAGAGGGCCGGTTACAAAGGTGAGCAGGACATGGACTATTATATTAGCCTTTTAAATGACAACGATTTTTACATCTTCCAAGACCTCCGAATTCCGCTTGGCTCCAACTACTTTCAAATCGATTTCCTTCTTTTATCAACCAAATTCGCTCTCCTGATTGAAAATAAGAATATGCCGGGTGTCATTGAATTCGACCCTGATTTTAACCAGGTGCTTAGAAAACATAATGACCAAACAGAAGTTTACGATGATCCAGTCCTACAGGTAAAAAGGCAAGTATATCAATTCAGGAACTGGCTGATTAATCATCACCTTGCTCATCTTCCACTAGAATTCCTCGTCACATACAGCAATACCGGGTCCATCTTACAAAATCCCAGCAAAAATCAAGAAATTTATGACCGTGTATGTAAAGGTGGAAAACTAGTCTTTAAGGTTGCTGAATATCAAACTCTACATCAAAAAGAAATTTTTTCAGTGAAGGAATTAAAGAAACTGACGAAATTGCTGATTAAAAGTCACGAACCTGAGAAAGCCACCATTGATCGATATAATATCTCATCCTCAGAAATTCTCACTGGTGTCCTCTGCCCAGCTTGCAGCCGCGGCCCTATGGAACGTATCTCAGGAAAATGGTTCTGTCCACATTGTAAAACCATCTCAACAAATGCTCATGAGCAAGCGATTCTTGATTATTTGTTGCTGTTAGGACCCACGATTACGAATAAGCAATTGAGAAGCTTCCTGCTAATACGATCTCGTACTGTCGCAACCTACTTGCTGGGAAATATGAATCTGCAGCATACAGGTGGTACAAAAAATAGAGTGTATTCTAAAATTTGATTTAACCTCCTCTACCTTTTGGTTGAGGAGGTTTTCTAATATATGGAATTTTATGCGAATATGGTACTTTTTTGTGCAATTAATATGATTGTTTGTGAAATTAACTGTGATTTGTACGCAATTATGTTTGATGTTTGTGCAATTCTTTCTAATTAGTAAGAGAATAATTTTTCCAGCACCCCAAATCGGTGCTATAAGACGCTAAAAATCCCCCGCCAACCCGGCGGGGGACTCACTCAAACTCATATGAAGTTCAGTTTATTCACCCAAACTCAATTTCGACCTCAAATAAGCGTCAATAAACATATCAATATCCCCGTCCATGACGCCCTGCACGTTGCCGGATTCGGCGCTTGTGCGATGGTCTTTTACCATGGAGTATGGATGGAATACATAAGAACGGATCTGGCTGCCCCAGCCAATTTCTTTTTGCTCACCGCGGATTTCGTCCAGCTCGGCTTGCTGCTGCTCGATTTCACGCTGGTAAAGTTTGGCTTTCAGCATCTTCATCGACGTTTCTCGGTTCTTGATCTGTGAACGTTCTGCCTGGGATGAAACAACGACGCCAGTTGGCAAGTGCGTGATCCGGACGGCTGAGTCAGTCGTGTTGATGTGCTGACCGCCGGCGCCGCTTGCTCGGTACGTATCGATTTTCAAATCTTCCGTACGGATTTCGATCTCGATTTCGTTGTTGAACTCCGGCATCACTTCACAGGAAACAAATGAAGTATGGCGGCGTCCTGAAGAGTCAAACGGCGAAATACGTACGAGACGGTGTACACCTTTTTCCGCTTTCAAATAGCCGTATGCATTATGCCCGTTAATTTTTAACGTAACACTCTTGATTCCCGCTTCGTCTCCTGGCAGGTAATCCAGCGTCTCAACCTTGAAACCTCGCTTTTCCGCCCAGCGTGTATACATACGCAAAAGCATCGAGCCCCAGTCCTGGGACTCCGTTCCGCCAGCGCCAGGGTGCAATTCAAGAATCGCATTATTTTTATCATGCTCTTCACTCAACAATAATTGGAGCTCAAACTCGCTCATGCGATCTTTGAACTCAACAAGCTCCTTCTCCAACTCTTCGCGAAGGTCCGCGTCGTCTTCCTCTTTCACAAGCTCATAAGTCAAATCAAGGTTTTCGTATGTTTCGTTCAGCTCGTTAAAAACATTAACTTGTTCCTTAAGCGCATTGGCTTCATTGATGACGACCTGTGCCTTTTGCTGGTCATCCCAGAAGTCCGGCGCAAGCATGCCGTCCTCTAGCTCAGCAATCCGCGCTTCTTTATTTTCGAGGTCAAAGAGACCCCCTGAAGTCCGCTAATTTCTTAGCTGTTCTCTCAAGTTCATTCCTGATATCCGCTAATTCCATATCGTTCACCTCTAAAGTAAGTTAATTACTATTATACCTTATTCTATGCAGCAAGGAAAAAGAGAGCCGGTTACCCGCGCCCTCTTGTTGTTCTTTAACGCATCACCGCGCCGGGGGCATAACCCCCAGTGCGGTAGTGCGGTGAAGTTATTCTGCTTTGCCGCAGCAGTTCTTGTATTTCTTTCCGCTGCCGCAGATGCATGGGTCATTACGGCCGACATCCATCGACTTGACGACTGGCTTCTTCTTTACCTTGCCGCCTTCGCCTTCTTTTGGATTGACCGCGTGGCCTTTCGCTACTTCCTGGCGCTCAAGGTTGCTGCGGATTTCAGCTTTCATGATATATTTCGCAACATCGTCTTCGATGGACAGTACCATGTTTTCGAACATCGCGAAGCCTTCATGCTGGTATTCGCGCAGTGGATCGATCTGGCCATATACGCACGCAGGTGGATACCCTGGCGAAGCTGGTCCATCTGGTCGATGTGGTCCATCCACTTTGAGTCAACCGAGCGAAGCACGATAACTTTTTCAAATTCGCGCATTTGCTCGTCAGTCAGCATTTCTTCTTTTTCATCATAGCGCTCTTTCACCTTCGCCATGATGGCTTCGATGATTTCATCCTGCTCTTTTCCGTGAAGGTCTTCGACAGTGATGTCGCCTTCGTGAAGCAAGTTACCGTTCACGTAATCAAGGATACTGTTCAGATCCCATTTTTCCATATCCTCGCCAGCTGGCGTATGGGCAGAGACATTGCGCTCCAATGCAGATCGGATCATTCTTTCTACGATATCGCGAAGGTTTTCAGATTCAAGAACCTCGTCACGCTGCTTGTAAATGATTTCGCGCTGCTGGCGAAGAACATCATCGTACTGAAGCAATTGCTTACGGGCATCGAAGTTGTTGCCCTCAACACGTTTTTGCGCAGATTCAACGGCTCTTGAAACCATCTTGCTCTGAATTGGCTGGGTGTCATCCATGCCAAGGCGCTCCATCATTGTTTTCATATTGTCAGAACCGAAGCGGCGCATCAGTTCATCTTCCATGGAAAGGTAGAACTGAGTGACACCAGGGTCTCCCTGACGTCCGGAACGTCCGCGGAGCTGGTTATCAATACGACGGCTCTCGTGACGCTCTGTACCAATTACCGCAAGACCGCCAACCTCTTTGACACCTTCACCAAGCTTGATGTCCGTACCACGACCCGCCATATTTGTCGCGATCGTAACCGAACCCTTATGACCGGCTTCAGCGATGATTTCCGCTTCACGCTCATGGTTTTTCGCGTTCAAGACATTGTGTTTAATTCCCTTTTTCGTTAAAAATGCAGAAATAATTTCTGATGTTTCAATCGCAACCGTACCAACAAGGACTGGTTGTCCAGCCTGATGGCGTTCAGCGATATCATCGGCTACTGCCTTGAACTTCCCCTGCATACTTGCATAAATCAAATCCGGGCGGTCGTCACGGGCGATCGGACGGTTCGTCGGAATCACGACAACGTTCATATTGTAGATATTGCGGAATTCTTCTTCCTCAGTCTTCGCCGTACCCCGTCATACCGGACAGCTTTTCATACATACGGAAGTAGTTTTGGAATGTGATCGTCGCAAGCGTCATGCTTTCATTCTGGACTTCAAGGCCTTCTTTTGCCTCGATTGCCTGGTGCAAGCCTTCGCTGTAGCGGCGGCCCTTCATCAAACGGCCAGTGAACTGGTCAACGATGACAATCTCGCCGTCCTGGACGACGTAATCGACATCCTTGTGCATGCTGGCCTGAGCCTTCATCGCCTGGTTGATGTGATGAAGCAATGTCACATGCTTGATGTCAAAAAGGTTCTCGATTCCGAATGCCTTCTCGGACTTGGTGATTCCATCCTCCGTCAGCTGGACACCCTTCGTTTTTTCATCATATGTGTAGTCTTCTTCGCGTTTCAAAGTGCGAACGAAGGCGTTTGCCTGAATGTATAGCGCGGCTGATTTTTGCGCAGAACCGGAAATGATCAACGGCGTACGCGCTTCATCGATTAAAATGGAGTCAACTTCATCGATGACACAGAAGTGCAATGGACGCTGAACTTTCTGATCACTGTACAGCACCATGTTGTCACGCAGATAGTCGAAGCCGAACTCGTTGTTCGTACCATATGTGATATCAGCACGGTACGCTTCCTGCTTCTCTTCCTTCGTCATGCTGTTCAGGTTGAGGCCGACTGTCAGGCCAAGGAACTCATACAGCTTGCCCATCTCAACGGCGTCACGGCTTGCGAGGTATTCGTTGACCGTGATCACGTGCACGCCGCGACCAGTAATCGCGTTCAGATAAACTGGCATGGTCGCTGTAAGGGTTTTACCTTCACCAGTCTTCATTTCGGAGATATTCCCCTCATGAAGAGCGATACCACCCATCAGCTGGACTTTATAAGGATACAGGCCAAGGACACGTTTGGCACCTTCACGTACGACGGCAAAAGCTTCCATCAGCAAGTCATCTGTAGATGTGCCATTCTGGTAACGGGATTTGAACTCCTCCGTTTTTTCCCTGAGCTGGTCGTCAGACAGCTTTTCCATATCACCTGCAAGCGCATCGATTTGATCCGCCATTTTTGTCAATTTCTTTATATCGCGCTTATTCTGGTCGAAAATTTTCGTTAAAATCCCCATACAGACGCTCCTTTTATCTATTGAATTCGAAAAGCGCAAGCACCTTGTCCAGCCCCGACAAGCGTTGGAGGGCCGACCGGTGAAGTCGTTCTTTGACTTCATTGGGCGGACCGAACTTGAAAAGCGTGGGCGACTGCCCAACTCCGACAAGCGCTGGAGGGCCTGACAGTGAAGTCGTTCTTTGACTTCAATGGCAGGAACGAAGCGTCTCGAGGAGTTAGGAGCCGCAGCTAGACAAGCGACTCGAGGGGCTAGGTGCTGGAGCTGGCCAATTCTCGAAGTGAATTCTATATTATTGTCCCAAAGAAAAAAAGATTCGCTGTAAACGCACCGAATCCCTTTTAGAAAAATTCGATTTATTTCTTCTTACTATTCTACCACTTACAAATGGGGGTGACAACCAATCGGAAAAGGCGGAAAGTCCCACTGCCAGCTGACAGTGGGACCATATATTATTGATTTTTCATAAACTCCAAAACTTCAAGGTCAATTTTGCCCTTCTCCTGCTCTCGTTCTTCGAAATTTTCGGTGTGGAGATAGGCTGTGAGCGCTTTGTGGAGCTCTTCGTCGGTTGATGGGTCTGCCTTTAGATAATCGAGACGCTTTAGGTGCTGAATCACTGTTTCCTTGACCTCACCTTCGATGGCGACCACGTTCTCCGGTTTTGCTTTTGCAAAATAAAGCTGCTGCAGGCCGTAGATGCGAATCAATTCCGTGATTGGCTCAGGATGGTCATCGACACGCAGATCGACATACCGATCATTGTAGCCGCCATATCCGCCCTTCTCTTTGACGACAAGAAGTGCCGCTGACTGCTGCCCTCTGCTATCGCCACCCGCTTGCTGGCCGGCGTTGAGCGCCTGAAGCAGACGATGAGCGAGCGATCCTTCCGTCGATTCAAACGTTTCAGCCATTGATTTGACGGTATTTTCATCCACCAAAATATTTCCTTGCGCCGCGAAATGCTTACCTGTCACTCCACCTGCCCAGTCATAGCAATATGTACCAGTAAAAGTTGCACCCTTTCCTTCGGCGTCAATCAAGCCGACCTGGCGCATCTCCTTGTCAGGGTCGTCCTTTGTGATCAGCTCCATGACTTCGTCAGCAGATTTCCCCTGAGCCATCAACTCAAGCGCCTGTGGTCCGTATGCTGTGTTCGCATAAGACTGTGTGGCAACAGCACCTACTCCAGCTTTTGCAAACGGAACAACCGCCCCTACTCCAAGAAACTTAGATTGAACGGCAATTCCCCACTCTTTTTCCTGCGGATCATAACCTACGATTGAAAATGTCATTTGTATCGCCTCCTGTAAAAAATAGTTCGGCACTCGGTATAAATTCCCCTTTAAAAGAACAAATGAAAACCCACAGCCAATTTCTGACTGTGGGTAGAGTGTTAGATTATTGTGACCGGCAGCCCGAGTAATTCAAGCCGTTGCGACCATATTTCTTATTGAGCTTCAATCAAACCATAGCGGCCGTCGTTACGCTTGTAAACTACATTTGTCTGGTTTGTTTCAGCGTTTGTGAACACGTAGAAGCTGTGGCCCAGCATGTTCATCTGCAGAATCGCTTCTTCGCTGTCCATTGGCTTCAGGTCGAAGCTCTTTGTACGGACAACTTCAAGGTCTTCATCTTCTTCAGCCTGTTCAACCTCTGTGAAAATTGGAGCGTAATCCTTCAAGCTGTCCTTTTCACGGAACTTGCGGTTTACCTTTGTCTTATGCTTGCGAATTTGGCGCTCAAGCTTATCAGTAATCAAATCGATCGCAGCATACATATCTTCATGAAGCTCCTCTGCGCGAAGCACAAGATCCTTCATCGGAATTGTAATTTCAACTTTTGATTTCTTATCCTGGTAAACTTTCAGGTTAACGTTCACATTAGCATTGGGTGACTCGGTAAAATACCGGTCAAGCTTCGCAACCTTCTTCTCTACATACTCTCTGATTGCTGGCGTTACCTCAATGTTTTCTCCACGAATGTTGTAGTTCATAGTGGACTCCTCCTTTGGGATATGACTATGTATTACTAATTCTATTTTACCCCAAAGAACTCCTGCAAAAACAGTCTGAAGATTTGACATTTTTATGTCTGTTTTTACCGTCGGAATAGTGGATAATTTGCGAAAGCCTGTCGAACCATGGAAAAAACCGCCTGGATTGGGCGGTTTAGTTGATGAAATAGGGTCTGAATTGTTTATTGATTTCCCTGGACCACTCGGTAAAAGCAGGATAAATTCTTTCACCAATTACCTCTTCCCATATACTGTAATCGGAATGATGAAGTAATTGAGCCTTTTCCCATACATTCGTAAAAGAAGTGAGTTGAATCAGGACTTCCGGTCGCTCAGCAAGAACCTGGTTGGAGAGATGGATTTGCCCAAACGCCAAACTGACATCATCCCACAGATGATCTGCGTCCTCTATCCTAAGTTCTTCAAGAAAAAGAAAGATATTGGCAAATGCTTCTTCAATGGTATCCAGCAAACCGATATACTGCCTGACCAAGAGCATCTTCTCTTCATTTAATGCGTTCAATCCATTCACCTATTTCCTCTTGTCGTAAAACATGCCATCTGTCGAAAGGTTTTGATATGGATTTACATATTTTGTGTTTGATTCTTTTTTCGATTGCAAACCTTTAATATCTCTTTGAACAGAAGCCTTTTCAGCTTTTAAAAGCTGAGCAAGCCTCTTATTCAGCTGATTGATTTCCTTCCCTGCTTTCATTTCTTCAGATGTATAGGGAGGAACAATTGCATTCATGAGTGCTTCTCGCTGACTTAATAACTCATCAGTCCGAGAGATTTTATCATCGCGATCCAAATCAGCAGTCTTCAAAAGTTGTATGAGTTCATTAGTCAGCTGATGAAAGTGAAGGACAGCACTCATTAAACTACGCCACCCTGGCCGTGCTGCTTCTGACGGTTCAATTGGATGACTTGTTTCCAGGTGTCGCGGAAGTCAGTAACAAGAGTCTCTACCTCTTCCAAAATCGCAGTGTCATTCTTAATGTTCGCGTCGATCAACCGGCGATTCATATAATCGTATAATGACATCATATTTTGAGAAACTTCAAGGTCCATATTAAGTGTGACCATCAACTCTTGCACAATCTTTTGTGCCTTCTGGATATTCGTATTTTTCGCCTGGATATCCTTCGTCTCAATCGCATGCTTCGCGAGATTGATAAACTTCAGGCATCCATTGTATAACATCAATGTCAATTCACCAGGTGACGCTGTATTAACCGAGTTCTGCTGGTAAGATTGGTATGGGTTAGTTAGTGCCATATTACAAGCTCCTTTGTAAAAAGAGAGATTTTATTACATACTAAACTGTTGCATTAAGTACATTGATTGGCTGTTAGCCCTCTGGATCGCTTTTTCCATAGCAGTAAACTGGCGCCAGTAGCGGTCTTCGATTTGGGTCAGACGTGACTCGAAACGGTTGATTTGGCTGTCGACATTATCTAATTGGCGACCAAGTGTGAATTGCTTAGTAGTGGAAAAGGAATTCCCTGCTCGATTCTTTAGTTTGTCCATTGCTCCATTTACTGTATCAAATAGTCTGTGGACAATTCCCTGCTCATCACTTGATGTTCCTGTCCCGCGGAACAAGTTCTCCACAGACTCCGGGTTGTCTTCTATAGCTTTCTTCAATGCCGCCTCGTTAATTTCCAATTTTCCACCCTCAAGATAATTGGCCGTTGTTTTAATCCCGATACTAGCTAGCTGGTTCATGAGCGGATCAACAGCTGCATTTCTAACAGGTGCGTAAAAATTGCTGCGCATGTTACCAAGAACTCCCGTAAGGATTGGATCTCTTTTCAGCAGCCCGCTTTTTGCCTTTTCTTCCCACTGCTCTTGCTGTTTTTCAGAAAGAGTTTCCCGTTGTTCATCCGTCAGCGGCTTGTAGCTGCGGTAATACTCCTCAGATGATTTTTTCTGTATTTTATCAATAAGCTCATTATACTTCTCGACGAATGCTTTGATGTTATCAAAAACCTTATTAGTATCATTACTAATAGATAGAGATGCTGATACAGCAGGATCCGTAAAAGTTTGTTTAAGGGTAAATGTGACCCCGTTCATTTCAAAAGCATTTGAACTTCTGCTTGTATTCATTCCGTTAATGTTAAACATTGCATTCGATCCATAAGTAGCTGCACTCGAAAGCTTTAATAAATCAGTAGCAAAGAAACCAGTCGCTTTGATTTGGTCGGCAGTATCTAAGTTATCCAGGTTCCCTTTACTAAAATTCCCTGTTTCAGACCTAGTCAGAGAAACATTCCCGGAATAGCTATCAAAAAACAATGTAACGCCTACATTTGAACTATTAACCTTATTCATGACTTGATTTAGAGTATCACTGCCAGAAATCAGGAACTTTTCCGTCTTTTGTCCTGTCGAAGTTTCAGTAGACAAATCCATGGAAGTATATTTTTGCTGATATGAAGCTTTAACCGTGACCCCAGATGTTTGAGCAGTATCGAAAATTACTTTTCCTGTTTCAAGATTCACTCTTCCAATCCGGGTGGCTCCGCTATCAACGAGAGCAATGAACCCATCACCATCCGCCGTACCTGATAGCGTATAATTCGTAGTAGTACCATCCGTTTTGGTAATATCTAACGAAAAATTTGTGTTATTAATGAAAGTAGCTCCAAGCTGCCATTCCGAAGTATCTGCACTTAAAGTCTTCTCTTCTACCTTTTTATCAAGAACATAATTGAATTCTATTTTTGCATCCTTGGCAACAGGACCGCTGAATTTAAGATTTCCATTTTCATCAATAATAACTTGGTCAGCAGAGGCAGGCGTAGTCGTTGTATCCCCAGCCACTATGCTATAAGCCTTGCCATTAACCTTAACTGTCATGTCTGAAATTTTTGTTAAGTCTACAAGTTCATCAGCGTGTTTTGTAATCGTAAATTTATCGAGGACACCATCAGCAATGAATGTCTTATTACCTAGATTACCATTCTCCCATGGGTAGCCGGCTCCTCCTGCTAAATTTCCTTGTTGGCTTAATAAAGCTTTGGACGGATCAACTTTCTGCCCTGTTACAGCTATAGAACCGGCGCTGACTTTTGTAGCTGCCGAAGCCAATTCGCTTACATTTTTTATTGTATAAGAAGATTGTGATGCTGCACTGCTAGCAGTCGCTGTTACTAGTTCAGAATTCGTTGAAGTAACTGAACGTGCCCGGTACTGTGTCGTCAGTTTCATGTTCGTCAATTCTGTCCGAAAGTTCAACAAGAGGCTGTTCATTGAACGGTAATCATCCCGCTGCCACTCAAGAACCTGTTTCTGTTGTTTCAATTTATCAAGCGGCATGCGCTCAGCTTTCATTAAATCTCCAACAATCTGGTCGATATCCATACCACTTGCCAAACCGCCTATCCGCATATTAGACATATCTAATCACCTTCAAATCTTTTTATCCACCATCAGTCCAATAAATTCAGTCATTGCCGCATAAAAATCGAGCATTTTCTTCGGTGGGATTTCTCTCACAACTTCCTTCGTTTTTTCATCAATGATTTTTACATAGTATTCATTCAGCTTTTCATGGAATTCGAATTTTAACGCTGTGGGAGAGGCTTCCATGAACTTGTTCATACCATCAACAATCTCTTTTACTTTTTCTTTTGGAAAATTGATATTTTCTCGATTCTCTTCTTTTTCACCTTTAGATCTATCTACTACTTTTTCCTGAGTCTGGATAGCTGTATCACCGATATCGGTGGTTCTGAGTTGTGAGGATAATTGATTGGATGATAAGCGTTCAATCATCTCCGGGTCCCCCTGAAATAAACAGTATTTTAGTAGTTATATCGGTAATATTGTTCGTTTGTTTAGTCTATTATTGTTTGTCAGTGTTAGGTTTTAGAATTCTCCTGTAGATTCCTAGTTTCATTATTGAAGAGAGCTACCTTTAAGCACAAATTAAATTTCAAGTGTTTACCAATTAACTAATTCATTTAATTTTTTTGTCATTTTAGCTGCACCTATTTTATTCAAATGATCCCAATCTACAAAGTCACTGATTTCGAATTCTTCACTATCAAATACGTCAATTACTTGAATACTAAATTCTTTGGAAAACTCATTAATAATATCATAGAACCTCTTTTTGGTGTCTTTGTTAAAATTCTCACTGTAATATTTAGTTGTAGGAAACACGGTTAGTATTATTTTAATGTTATGTTCTTCTAAGATTTTGAGAATTCTCCTTAAAATATTTTTGTTTTCAATTCTAGATAAAGGGTAATTAAGTTTATTATGAAAGTCCGCTCTTTGTTTACCTAGTAGATCCCTATTCCTTTCATCAATATCTCCCATATGTTCTTTTAAGTAAGTACCAGTATTCCAAAATTCGTCATTGAAGTCTGGCGTTAGATTTACACCTATATATTCCTCTAAATATATTTCAAATACATCTCTACCAAAAATCTCAAAAATTAAAGGATCCATTCTATCCTTTATTGAATGTATTCCCTGAAAATAGTAAAATTCGTTTTTTTCTAATTCACTATTATGCGAGTCTTTAAAAATAGGGTAATAAACATTTTTTATTCGAGACACTTCTTGTCTAGTTAAAGATAAATCCCAGTCAAATGAATAATAAGCTAAACCTAGTATGTAGTATTTTATCTTCACTCCCGATTCAATAATGTCTTTTAGAATTAAATATTCATAGTATAGATCTTGAGATGGGAGAGCGAATTTCAACGCCGATTGTTCTACCTCTTCTTCTACTACCCCGCGCAAGGCATAGGATAGGCCCTTCGGCCCGAAATTAATGTTTTGTAATTATTCTTCCTTTTAATCTTTGATAAGCGTGTAAATAACTTAGAGTGAAAATAATTTATACTATATTGACTTTTGTACTCTTTTAAAAATAATTTCACATGATAGGAGAAATCTATTATTTTCTCTCTGTTTACTCCCGAATTTAATAGTTTGTTTTTTATATCCGGGGTCAAATCATCAGTAAGAATCAAGAGATCATAAGACTTGCATTGCAACTCAGTTTCTTTAAAAGTGGTGTATTCCGATTTGGACATATTATTATTCCAAACCATACCTAAAACTTCAATATATTCTTGTTCTATATTTTTTGATAGAAATTTTATATTTTCTTCGGTTCCTATCATCATAACCTTTATAGCAAGCTTTTGATTTATCTCGAAACATAAATCTTCTATATAAAAAATAAGCTCGTTATAACTGTTGTTTAGACTGTTGGTCAATGAATCATCCTCATTTAATATTTGTATAACCTCTAACATTTTAGAGGTTGTTTTTTCTATCGTATCTATCTCAGTTCTCGAGATAGAGTTTAATCTTTCAGATATTAGAATAATAGCATCAACCAAAGCATTAAAAACATTAATATCAAAACATTTACCTTTTATGATTTTTCTCATTTTACTTGCCAAATTCAGTATATTTACTCGGTCGAGAATCTCTTTTCTTAAATTCATTATTTTCTCCTTTTTATAAAACTCATGAGTTATAAAACCAATTTACACAAATTAAATAAAATAGGCAGGACAAATTTTTTTGCCTGCCAGGTAATTTATTTAGTAGATTCTGAACTCCTTGAAACCGTCCTCGTCTTTATATCCAGTCGTAAAGTTTACGAACATATGATTGACTGATGTCTGAAAAACATTTAAAAAAGGAACATTAGATTGTGGGTAAAGAATAAAAAGTAGTTCTAAATTCATCACATTATTTATTCTCTAAAATATATGTATTTAACTCCCTAACCTCTGCTTCGATAAAATCAGAGTAGAAAGGACAATATGTGGCTGATTCTTTATATAACTGTAAAATCATTTTATATTTTTGATCATTCTTGTATTTCCTAATTACAGATGAAATGATAAAAAGTTTAATCTCCGAGTCATCTATAGTTTTGTAAATAAGCCTAAACATTTCTGTTTGGTACACTGATTCAACATAGTTCATACCAGCAATCAAATAGGACTTGTATAAAGATAAGTAACTTCGTGATTTCTCAGTATTATTGGATTCGAGCAGCAATGGCGCAGCCATGGAGGCGTACACACGATTCCCATGAATATCATTACTTCTAATCGTTTTATTTTCCAGAAATTCACAAATATTAGAATAGTTAGAGTAGCTTTCTTTCCCTAAATATCTGACAACTTCTTTTATTATTTTACTTTCTGCCTTTTTTAGGAGGTTAAAGAACATCTCTAGATCCGAATTAAATATAAAAGTGAAAACCTCCCAATAAATTGAGTTCTTGAAAACACTACTGATACTTGATTTGATTTGGGGAAGATATTTTGATTTATCTTCATTGTTTAATGATCGAAATGTATTAAATACTCCATAGAAAGTTTGGTTCCCAGATAGATAGTGATAGATAGTTTCTCGTTCACCTGAATCAACAAACTTAATTTGCTGTTCAATCGCACTAATAATATCTAAATTGCTTTGTTCATTTTTTTCAACAAGAGGAATTAGTTTTATATATTGTTTAAATCTGATAAAATATTTAATTAATAGTTTATCTTTTAATAGTTCATTAGAGATCTTTTCAATATAAACTAAACCCCTTTCATCATAATTGTCCATTAATAATGTTGCATACTGTGAAAGAATAGCATTTCTATGTACTTCATTCACCCGAAAAAGTTCAATACTTGAATCTCTTATTATAGTTGTGCTACTTATGGTATCGTATAAGTCTAGATACCTTTCCACTTCTTCTTGTAAGCCATCATTCACTCCAATTTTAATTTTTGCTACGGCTGATAAATAATATAAATCTATAAAATCTTTAAAGATATTGTACCCTTCTGTTGCCAATTCAATCACTTCAGTATATTTCTCTAACATTAAACATATGTTTCCATACACCTGAAAAACATATGGGTATAATTTTTTCTGGTCAACAGAACCTAATAGTTCATAAGCATTTTTAATCTCGGTATATGCACTATTTATATCGCCAAACATATTGTATGATTGCGCTAGTTGAAACTTGTAATAAATATTATTTGGTTGTTTTTTCAATTCTCTTAAGAGCATATTTTTAGTACGATTATACTTCCGCTCCATCAACTTTTTATCATCTGAATTATACCCATAATGATTCAGTATTAATTCAGAGTTTGTATGAACAGGTTCCTCATATTGAGGTTGATTATGAATTGCTCCAACATATTTAAACCCTGAATGATTACGAAAGAATCGCATTGAGGGAATAAGAGAGTAATTTTTTTTATTATTGGTAGTGAAATTTCTTAGTATTAATTGAATAGTATTAGCCTTTTCTAAAAAAGAAGACTCTAGCATTGCAATTAGTACACATTCATCCTCGAGCTCTTCATCAGCATCAAGAATAAATATCCATTCTCCTTTAGCATAAGATAATGAAATATTCCGCATATAAGAAAAAGACTGATTCCACTGATGAAAATATACATTTTTTGTATATTCCTTTGCGATTTGAACAGAATTGTCTGTTGATCCAGTGTCAACTATAATTAACTCGACATCTTTTCTACTTATTGTATTCAATATACTATTTAGGCATCTTCTAAGATTTTCTGATTCGTCCTTTATCATCATCGTGATACTTAATTTTAATTTAACTTTATTCATTATTAAAAACACCCTTCCAATGTTCTAATAATGGAATTAATTCGTACTTTAACATATCTTTTAGGGAGTAATAATCTTCATTTTCCATACTTTCCAACATAGATTGAAAAATGTAGTTTATTTCTCTCAACTCAAAATCCTTATCTAATATATTGACACTTTTTATTAAAATATCCAGATCTTCAATTAAAAAAATCAATCTTTCTTTTAATTCCTTTTCACTATTTTTAGGATTAGACGACAATTGTATAACTCGATTTAATATATTATCTAATAGTTGTAAAGAAAGTTCTCTCAACTCAGTATTATTCATCTTGATCTCCTATGATTAATTATTTCACTAATTATTATAGAAAAAAAGCCGACAGATGTCGGCTTTTTTCTATATAGCGCCTTAAAATGATTAACGTAAAAGCTGCAAAACACCCTGAGGTTGTTGGTTTGCTTGAGCAAGCATCGCTTGGGCAGCTTGAGATAATATTGAATTTTTAGTTTGAGACATCATTTCCTTAGCCATATCGACGTCCCTAATGCGTGATTCAGCTGCAGTTAGGTTTTCTGAAGATGTACCTAAGTTATTAATTGTGTGCTCCAAACGATTTTGGTATGCACCAAGTTTTGAACGCTCACCGGATACAGTTTCGATAGCTTTATTAATAACTTCAATTGCTACAGTTGCCTTATCATGACTAGAAACATCTAGAGCTTTTTCAACAGTAGTATTGTTTGTTCCATTTGAAACAACGGTAGTAGTTGTAAACGCAATTGTTGCAGCCGTTCCATTAATTGAAATAGTAGCAGCAGTTGCAGCAGTTGTTGAAATTCCTAGATTATCTGCACGCATATCTTCAATATCAACTGTCATGCTTTGAAGTCCATTTGCACCAATTTGGAAGTTCAATGCGGTTGTACCAGTTTTAGAGCCGTCAAGTAGAGTTTGAGTGTTAAATTCTGTGGTATTACCGATTCGGTTAATTTCAGATGTTAAAGAATTGATTTCTTTTTGGATTTCCCCACGGTCTACACCTGTGTTAGTATCGTTAGATGCTTGTACAGCTAACTCTCTCATACGCTGTAGAATGCTATGCGTTTCATTCAATGCCCCTTCAGCTGTTTGAATTAATGAAATACCATCTTGAGCGTTACGTGAAGCTTGATCTAAACCGCGGATTTGTCCACGCATTTTTTCAGAGATTGCTAAACCAGCAGCATCGTCACCTGCACGGTTGATACGAAGACCTGAAGATAATTTCTCCATTGACTTTGACTGAGCTCCATTTGCACTGTTTAACTGACGGTATGTGTTAAGTGCCGCAATATTATGATTGATTCTCATTTTTTGTTTCCTCCTTGAATTTGTTGTTCACATCCTTGTGAACAAATAGGTTATTGTTTGAGTCAATAAGGTCGGCCGCCCTTATTTTTCTCTTACAATAGTTTTATCGACTTTAGAGAGGATTGTTTAATAGTTTTTTAATTAATTTTATTCTTTTTTCATAAATTGAATAAGTGACGATATATCTTTGGATGCTTGTTTGTTTTCACTTTGAATTTGGTCAAAAATTTCTTTTCGAAATACGTCAATGTTTTTTGGTGCATTGATGCCTATTTTTACTTGATCATTTTTAGAAGATATAATTGTGATTTCAATATCATCACCGATTTTTATGCTTTCACCGTTTTTTCTTGTAAGTACTAGCATAACTCGTCACCCCTTCGCTTTTGCTTTTTTAAAGATTGGGTGTTTGGTCTTGTATTGTTCATCGTGCAGGATGACTTGCTTTGCCTTGCGGTTTCTCTGATTAATGATAATTGGCGCCTGAAGGTTTGCGGTTGTTTTTTCGAATGGATCCTGAACGGTGAGGACGGAATAGACTGCGACATCCTTCTCGCTCTCCAGATTCAATTCCTCGACCGTCGCATCTTCCAGCTTGAAGTCATACTCTTTCATAAAATGGAACGGATTAGTTAACACAAATGCCAGTCCTGGGGTCGATACGGATTGGAGGACAAAATAGGATTCGTCATCAGACAAGGGCAGCAAAGAAAATTGCTTTTCTTCAACAAAACCCGGTATTCCTTTTTGAAAAGTTAGAATATCTTCAACTTCTACTTCACCATGATACTTTGTGTTAATTTTCATTTTAGAACCCTTCCTTAAATAGATTGTTCATAATTAATTCCGACATGCTTTAGATTAACAAAATCGATTTCTAACGATGGATGCTGCTTCAAGCTGACCTCGGCTTTGCCTGGCGTATAACTGATCACTGGCTTATTGATTTGACTTTCAATCACTGGCCGTTTTGTTTTCCAGTTAATCTCGACTTTGCCAGGGTCATATCCTAACTTCACACTACCAGCGGAGGGAATCCAGCCAATATTAAAATCAAGCATCGATGACTCACTGTTTAACTTTGCCTGGTTTGCTATCGGATGACCGCCATTCTCAATCATCATCAATTCATCGCCATCCTGGGACACACGCGCGAGACCAGCGAGCCAATCTTGGTAACCCTGCTGTGCCGCCTCTTCAATCCTGCGGGAAATATGCTTTAAATCCATATCAGAACGCGCCACGGTTTGGTCAATCGTCAGTCTCGCCGGCTTACGGTCAATATTTAACTCGGCAGCCGGCTGCTGGATGCTCAATACCGGTCTTGGCTGCTCTATTTCAAGCTTTGATTGCTGAGTTCCGATTTCTGTCTGGGCAAAAGTTGATTGCAAACGTATTTGAGGAAATTGCATCATTCATCCCTCCTAGAAAAAAAAGCTATTCCCAGTGAGAATAGCTTATCTTAAAAAGTCTAATAGCGTCGGCTGCAGAATACGGGCACCGACTCCAAGCGCAGCCCGATGGACACTTTCTTGTGTCTTTAAATCGGTAATGACACGCTCAATATCAGCGTCTTCATTATCTGAGAGAACTCTATTAGCCATTACTTCCTGCTGGCTAATACGGTCATCAATCATTTCAAGACGGTTGTAGCGAGCCCCAAGCTCTGAACGTTCAGCAGAAAGACTGTCCATTGCATTATCTAGTCTTCCAAGCAAGCCATCTAAGTCAGCAGGCTTAGCTTGCTCCAGTGCAGTCTGGATTCCCTGTACTACATCAAACATTTCCTGGTTAAATACATTTGCCGGATTCACATTGGCTCTTAATGAGACACCACGTGAAATCTCAACCTTATAAGTATTAATGGCTGGGTCGGCAAGGTTTGCAGCAACGGTTGGAGGATTTCCATTTGGTACTGGCGGATTGTCAGTATCAGTCCCATGATAAATGTATCGGCAGGAAACTTGCGTGTTAGCTACCTGTACCAGATCGTTTTTAATTTGTTCAACCTCACGGGCAATCGC
This sequence comes from Mesobacillus subterraneus, assembly GCF_020524355.2. NCBI lineage: Bacteria > Bacillati > Bacillota > Bacilli > Caryophanales > Bacillaceae > Mesobacillus > Mesobacillus subterraneus. Next base: position 116,937 of record NZ_CP129019.1, on the reverse strand, counting down.
CTCTCGGTCCGTAGGACTCAATGATCCAGTCTTCCCCTGAATAACCAGCTCACGAACTCGCTGCAAACCATTATTAGCCTGTTCAATCCCAGCTTCAGAATTCTCCATCCACAAATAAAGTTCAGAAAGGTTCCGCTTATACTGCTCAACTTCAGTCAATCCTGAGCGATAAAACATCCCTTTCATCGCTACAACCGGATCATCGGAAGGCTTAGTAATTTTTTTACCTGTAGAAAGCTGATCTTGGTACTGCCCCATACGGCGGTAGCTTTCGCTCAAGTTTCTCAATGAATTGGAAGAAAGCATTGATTGTGTTATGCGCATTTCATTTCACCTATCTTCCTGCGGTTCCCATGCCGTTGATGATTTTATCGAGCATTTCGTCCTGGAGGGTAATCATCCGGGCTGATGCGTTGTAGGCATGCTGGAACTGGATCATATTTGTCATTTCTTCGTCTAACGATACTGAGCTGACTGACTTCCGGCGATTTTCCACCGACTCTCTCAGTGAGCCGCTATTTTGAGTAAGCCGGACAGCTTCTTGCGACTTAACTGCCATGCCGCCGATTACACCTTCATAGTAATTACGGAAGTTGGCTTGTTCGTTATCTCCGGCATAATCAAAATTATCATTAATGATATTTGCAAGCTTTAAGATATTCGTAGAATCACCGATTGTCGCATTCGCAATGTCTGACCCATCAGCAGTTGCGATGTTATCCAAGCTCTGATTGATTGCATCTGCCAACTGAATCCTGCTTGCGAACCCTTTACGTTGAAGATCAGCATTCTCGGAATCAGCAAAAAATGCGTTACCAGCCTTCGTCTTGTTAGCAATGTCATTCGGGCTCATTCCATCCTTGTGCACATTGTTAAACTCCGTCGCAAAGGTAAATGCAAGGTTATCCAACTCAGTCATCATTTCAGGATAAACTCCAGCCACCTTGCCATTTGCTTCATACCCATATGAATCTACTAAAGCTTTAAGCTTTCCTGTTGAATTTAATTCTGTAAAGTTAAACTTAGAATCGCCAATAGATAACGTCTTAACCGATTCATCAGCGCCATCAAAGTTTACAGTCAGGTTGTTATTACGGTCACCGCTGACAAGGATCCCTAGCTCTTTCCCGCTGTCACTGACCATCTTGATGACTGCCTGTCCATCAGCCATTTTAAGTGAGCCGCCACCTGAGTTTGTGTAATCAACTTTAATATTCACCAGTGACGCTAATTGATCGATCAAACGGTCGCGCTCATCATATAAATCATTTGGCAAATATCCATGTGGTTCGACATCTGCTATCTGACCGTTAATCTTACTAATCTGATAAGTTAACGAATTGATTTCTTTTTCAGTAACAGAAACCTCATTCTTCAAATCTCTTTTAATGGAAGAAAGAGAATTATGAAGATAATTGAACGTTTCAGCTACTGCAATTCCACGCTGACGAACGACAGATCGCGCTCCAGGATTCGTCGGGTTCACCGCTAAATCCTGCAGCGACTGCCAGAACTGGTCCATTGTTTTGGAAAGGCCTGACTCGGAAGGCTCATTCAGCACTTCCTCAAGTTTGTTATAAGCCTCTGCCCTAGTTTCCCAGTATCCCAATTTATTATTTTCACTGCGGTACTGGATATCCAAAAAGCTTTCCCTCACACGCTGAATCGACCCAGCCTTGACACCTGTACCAACCTGACCGGGAATCTGAGGTCGATTTAATGATGCATTCGGGTATGGCTCTGTCTGTTCGAAATTAATACGCTGGCGTGTGTAACCAGGCGTGTTGGCATTTGATATATTGTGTCCTGTTGTATGCAAAGCGCTCTGCTGCGTGAACATTCCGCGGCGCGCTGTTTCTAATCCCATAAAGGTTGAACGCATTTTCGTTCCTCCAAATATTATGCTTTTGAGTTGAACATTCCCGGTGATTGACCAGGCTTTGCTTTTTTGCCGGCTGGTGGTCCGTAATTGATTTCCTTTTCCTGCGGCATCACAAGACTTTTTGAAAAATTGATGAATTGCAGTGACTGATGGATCAATTGCTGATTCAATTCATTTCGAGCCTTTATTTCTGAAATGACCTTTAATAGTTCTGCTTTAATTGTTAACAGCTGATCTTTCTCCGCAGGATGTTCCTCGGCTATCTCCTGTAGAGACGCATCAGGGAAAATACTTTTAGACACCGCCTGCCGCTCTTGCTCCAGTTTATTGATCACCGCCATATGCGCCTGCTCATCTTTCAAAAGCTGATCGAGGGCAGCTGTGTCTCCTTTTTTCACGATATCCGTTTTCTTTACGGTCAATTCGTAAAGGCTTTTATGCAATTTAAGCATTTTATTCATGATGACAGTAAGTGATTCAGCAGACATGGACTGCCCTCCTTCTGTGAAAAGCGCAAGCACCTTGGTTAGCCCCGACAAGCTCTGGAGGACCGACCATGGAAGTCGCTCTTTGACTTCATTGGGCGGGCAAGGGGCTAGGTGCTGGGGCTAGACACTACTCCAGGTTGAAAACTTCACCTTTTTAGCATAAAGAAGCACTCGTCATCGGACGAGTATTTCTTCTATTTTTTATGATAGAAATTCAGTATACTCTTTGCTGTTTCTTTTGAATCCAGTTTATACGTACCGTTTTCCACCTGGATTTTCAATTCCTCAACCTTTTGCTTCCGATCCAAAGAAACCTGGGAAAGCTGCTGCATTTCTTTTGCAGTCGAAGAAATCTCTACTTTATCAGCCTTTTTATTTTGGGTGTTTGCTGCTGCATCCAGTTTGTTCATCTGGCGCTTATATGGATTGATCCCTGATGGGCCTATATTATTGTTAATTTTCATCGTCTAAACCTCACTTTCAGAACGATTTCTACTTATATTATCGGCAATCATAAGCACATATTTAATAATTCTTTTCACCTAATCTCGGTGTGTGAAAAAAGTCGCACGCTTTGCCAGTTCTTTCTTTCGCTGCTCTTCTTTTTGAACTGTGCGCAAGTCAGCCATAAGCTCTCCCGCGCACGACGCGCAGAGCCTGCCTTCACGAATCACCGCACCACACTTATCACAAGGATAACCGAAATTAGGAAATTGAGTCAGCTGGAACCTACCAGACCTGATGAATTTTAATATCAAGTCTTCCTGGACACCTGTCGCTTCCACAACTTGCACGACGGTCGCTGCACGGTTCTCCCGCTTCCTCATGTATTTAGCCACAGTATCATATGCTGCCTCTTCTTCTCTCCAGCATTTTTCACATACATCACGAAATTTATTTTTGACATAAAGCGAATCGCATTTAGGGCAATTTTGAAGGTCCAATGTCCTTCCTCCTTCAATAATATCTCATCTAGCGTGCCAAAGTGAATGAATACACCTTCGCCGCTCCGTTTTCTTTCAATATTTTGGCTGCATGTCTCAGCGTTGAGCCTGTGGTATATATATCGTCAATTAGTAAGATTGTTTTACTGTCAAGATTTAGACTTGTATCCAATTTGAATACTTGCTGCAAATGAATTCGTTCTGAACGCGATTTTTTTGACTGTTTTTCGGTGTGGATTCTGGAGAGGAGGTGTGTTGGTTCGAGACCAGCAGTGGTGATAAGAGCTTCTGCCTGATTAAAGCCTCTTTCGTAGAGTCGTTCTTCGCTTAGCGGGATCGGTACAATATAATCATATTGGTAAGCTTGCAAAGCCTCCTTTAGATCTGGAGCAAAAACTTCTGCTAGCACATAGTCCCCGCGGAATTTGAATTTTGCAATCACGTCTTTTGCAAAATCGTTATAGCGATACAGCGAACGACTTTGATCAAGGCTCCCGCTCCAATGCTCGTCCTCCTCCCATCGCTTGCAATCAAAGCATACATTCTCCACTCTATACTCCTCTTGCAAAAAGGCAAATGGCCTGCCGCACATTTCACATATTTCCCCTGTGATTAGCGTAAAGTCATCTTCGCATTCTCCACAAACCTTTGGCGCATCTTCATTCCCAAAAAGAGCCCTCCATGACAAAGCATATTCAATCTCAGCATGGCATATCAGACAACGATTCCTATTCATACATCAATCAGTCCTTTTTTTACGCCTTCTCTGTTCATCATCATAATTTGACTGCGAGCACTCATCATCGCTTCTGTTTTGCCATAATGAAAAAATGTCACATCACCTGACGGGTATTCCGCACTTCTCCCCGCTCTCCCGGCAATCTGAACAAGAGCGCTCTCGGTAAAAATCCTGTCCTCTGAGCCGATGACAGCTACATCGATATTAGGGATGGTAACACCCCGTTCAAGAATAGTGGTGGTGAGCAATATGGTGATATTTTTATTTCTGAGTTTCATTACTTTATCTTTTCTGTCTGGATCTTCAGCATGGACTGATTCAAAGAGAGGATTTAACTGAAGAAGGATCGTGAGGATTTTTTTCATGGCGGTGATCTTCGGGGCAAAAATCAATGCTTGTTTCCCGCTCGCTAATCTAGCTTCTACCCACTTAATGATATTCGGGGGAAGTTTGCGCTTAGATAGCTTTTTCTCCCAGTTCCCTGACCATTCAAATCTAGGCACAGGCAATGGATGTCGGTGGTATCGAGCAGGTATAGTGACGAAATCCCATTTTCCTATCCGGCATTCTTTTTGCCATTGTTTGTTTGGGGTTGCAGTTAAATAAATCAAGGAGGAAGTTGGTTTTCTGGATTGCTGCACGGCATATTGAAGGGTTTCATCAATGGAATAAGGGAAGGCATCGACTTCATCCACAATCATAACGTCGAACGCCCTGTAAAAGCGGAGCAGCTGATGCGTTGTCGCGATAGTAAGCTGAGCAAATTGATCGCGGTCTTCACTCCCACCATAGAGAGCGGCAACCTTTAAATCCGGGAAAACCTTTTGAAAACGAGGAGCCAGCTCAAGAACCACATCTGTCCTTGGCGTCGCCACGCATACCCGCTTGCCTGTGGATAAAGCCTGGGCGATTCCGGCAAATAACACTTCCGTTTTACCAGCCCCTGCAACTGCCCATACCAGTAGCTCTGCTGAGTTTCCCACAGCTTCCGCAACTCGTCGGGAAGCAGCCTTCTGTCCTGCTGATAATTGCCCTCCCCAACGAAGCGGTTCTGAAATTTTTTCAAAGTCCAGCATTGGACCTGCCCAGCTGACAAGCAGCGTACACTCACTCACCCTCCCCATCATCAAACACTTCCGGCAGTAGAGCTCTACTTTTCCACAACGCACACAGGGAAACTCCGCAAACCACGAAGGATCTGTCGTGCCGCATCTTGTGCAGGACAATCGCTCTCGATTGATACCGTTTCGATAAATTACATACCCATGGTCATGGTGCTTCTGTATTTCCTCCTTCGAAACAGGCAATTCCTCAAGCAGAAGCTGTTTCCCCGTCAGCGTTTCTTGCAGTTGGGGATTATATTGAAAAAAACGATCTGTGGATAACAAGGGGGACTGAGGAACTTCCATGAGGGTGAATACCCGTTCATCAACAGAATATTCAGTGTTGGGGATTAATTTTTCTTCTTTTATCAAAGTTAATCACAGCCTTTTGTGGATTTATATGTGGATAACAATGTTTTCCTGTGTATAATGTGGGTTATTTTGTTGATAAGTACCTGTTTATGTGGATGTAAGCGTTTATTGTTGTGGGTAAGTTAAGAGGAAGTGTAAACTGCTTGTTAACAAGTGCAGCATTTTGTTGATAACCACTATTTTTATGTGGATAAAGAAGAAAAACGCCAAATCCTATACACAGACCTGGCGCTTCATCATGGTTGTAAGACCTTTTCCGTCGTTACTTCTTGTACCAGCCCATCCCCATCGATCCTTCTCCAAGATGGGTTCCGATGACCGGACCGAAGTAGCTTAACATGAATTCAACATTCGGGAATTGAGCTTCCAGCTCGCTTTTCCATTCAAGTGCTTCTGCTTCACGATTGGCATGGATGACGACCGCGCGGTACTCGCCGCCGCTGTTCGCATCTTCCGCTAACAATTCGACGACCCGGTTCATTGCTTTTTTACGTGTACGGACCTTTTCATACGGAACAATCTTCTTGTCCTCAAAATGAAGCAAAGGCTTCACCTGCAACAGGCTTCCAATCAGTGCCTGGGCACTGGATAACCGGCCGCCGCGCTGAAGGTGACTTAAATCATCCACCATGAAGTAAGCACGGATGGATTTCTTCACTTCATTCAAACGCTCGATGATCTTCTCAGGCTCCACACCCTGCTCAGCCAGTTCTGCAGCTTCCAGAGCATAGAAACCTTGGACCATTGCGCTGATTTCGGAATCAAATGGATATACTTTTATACCCTCAACCATTTCGCCTGCACTCACAGCACCCTGGTACGTGCCGCTAATACCGCTGGACAAATGGATGCTGATGACCGAATCGTAATCCTTAGCCAATTTTTCAAAAAGCTCGACGAACTCACCAATTGGTGGCATCGACGTTGTGGGTAGCTCGCGCTGCTTCACTTCCTCATAAAACTCTTCAGCACTAATATCTATTTCTTCTCTATATGTCTCATGATCGAAAATCACGCTCAACGGAATCATGTGGATATTCCATTTCTCCCGTAACTCCTTCGGGATGTACGCAGTGCTATCCGTGATAACTGCCGTTTTCATTATTATATTACCATCCTTATGTTTTTCTCTACAGATTGTACATTCCCATTTTATATGAACTTCCTGCAAAATGCATTCTTTCAGGAAAACAATTTTGTAAAGAGTTTTTAAAGCTAGTTAGTAAAGGAGAATACATCTTTATGGTGACTTTTTGGTTGGAGTCTTGAAGGAGAGTGAACTATCTGGTTTGAGCTCAGTCTAAGGGAAGGACCTTTTCTATGTGACTTTTTTGAAGTCCGTATACCGTTTAGGTCATATCTAACTTTGCTAGAGGACCTTTTCTTCCCATTCACTACCGGGAAAATGAACTCTTCCATGCAACGAGGCCAGGACGTCTCAGATGAAAAACGCTGGCAATCGATTGCGCAGCGTTCAAACTTATGAAACATATGCATTAATTTTAATCTCAAGTCCTCTGGTATCTAACTCTTCTATTAACATTTCTATAAAGGGTTCATCTAAATTCAATAGAGTAGCCTGTTGGTATGCTTCGATTAGTTTTTCATCTGACAGTTCCCAAAGTAAAGTAATTGTGACCACCCTTTCTGTAATCGTTTCTCTAATTATATCGGAATTTATAAAATTTTTGTAAATCCACGGTGATATTTCTGTCGTATTTTTCCAACATATTCGTACAGTAATCGACAAAAAACCACATCTGTCGATTCGACAAATGTGGTTCCTCTAAAGGTTTTTTAAGAAGATTATCTTACTTCAACCCAACCGTTCTTGATTGCAACGACTACAGCCTGAGTACGATCATTTACATTCATTTTTTGCAGGATGTTGCTTACATGGTTCTTAACTGTCTTCTCACTGATGAATAGCGCTTCGCCAATGCCTCTGTTACTCTTGCCATCAGCAAGAAGCTGAAGGACTTCGCATTCACGGCGAGTCAGCAGGTGGAGTGGCCGGCGAATTTCAACCGGGGATATGTACTTATCAGATCCACGCTCATCCGCGGATAATCGGCGATATTCTTTCACCAGATTGTGTGTGACTCGCGGATGCAAGTATGAACCGCCATCAGCAACCACTTTAACTGCTTCAACCAGTGCGTCTGCATCCATCTCTTTTAATAAATAGCCTGTTGCCCCTGTCTTCAAAGCATGAGTCACATAGTTTTCGTCATCGTGAATTGATAAGATGATGACTTTAGCTTCAGGATATTTCTCAATCAATTCACCGGTCGCTTCAACACCATTCGTATTAGGCATATTGATATCCATGATGATTACATCTGGCTGGTGCTGCTCTACTAGCGAAATAGCTTCGCTGCCGTCATCACCTTCTGCAACCACTTTGAATGACGGTTCAAAATCAAGGATCCGTTTTACCCCTTCTCTGAAAAGTTGATGGTCGTCAATAATGACAATCTTTGTTGTCATAGCCTTCGCCTCCCTTACGGCTTCTGTCTCTATTTTTCTCTATCTATTTTTTAAATTTTTATAGATTCATCGGAATTTGGATGATAACCAGCGTTCCAGTGCCAATTTTTGAATGGATCGTCAGTTCACCTTCCAGCAGTTCGACTCTTTCTCTTATTCCTAAAAGGATTGGCCAAAGGACTCCGGTTTACTTTCGTTAATATCAAAACCTTTGCCATCATCCTTTACTACAGCCATAATTTGGTCCCTTTTGATTTCAAGCTTTACTTGAACCGTCATGGCGTCCGCATGCTTCAGTGCATTTTGTACAGACTCCTGGATGATCCGGAACAAGGCAACTTCATAGTTGGATGGAAGTCTTTTGTCTTCACCCATATTAGTAAATTGGATTCTGGTTGTCTTATGATACTCTTCGATCGTCTGCAAATACTTTTTGAGGGTAGGTACCAGACCGAGATCGTCAAGAGCCATTGGCCTCAAATCATAAATGATTCTCCGCACCTCATACAAGGCAGATCGGACCATCGTCTTCATACTCTTGATTTCACGGATTGCCTCATCCGCGCCGCGCTCCTGATAAACCCTCTCAATCAAATCGGATCGCATCATCACATTTGCCATCATCTGGGACGGTCCATCGTGAATTTCGCGAGAAAGTCTTTTTCTCTCATCCTCTTGGGCTTCAATAATTTTCAGCCCAAAATCCTGTTTTTGTTTCGCCGTCTCAAGCGCTTCCCCCATTTGGCGGATATCGCTCATCATATAATTCATGACAACCGAAATTTGCGAAACTAAGTGGTCGGCGCGTTCAATCGTTTCATTTAGCCCTACAAGCCTACGCTCAAGGTCATCTCGTTTTTCACGCAGTTGCTTTTCTTCTGTCTGTCTGTTCATCGTCAGATCCATTTGAAGCTTGTGGGCCACTTCATACGCCTCACGAACCTGAGCTTCTGAATAATCCTTAAAATGCTTACTTACTTCTGATAGCCGCAGTCTGGCCCTCCTTACCTGGGCATCCAGCCTGTCGCCATCATTAATGATTTGCGCGACCTTCCTCTTAATCTCCTTCAATTCGTCGGTGATCGACTCATAATCCGTCCTGCACTGTTCACCTATCCGGAAGATTTCGTCTTTACTGTCTCCAACGGTTTCGATCATTTTTTCTAAAATTAGATCAAGGGCTTTCGTGTCGAATTTTTTAATCGCCATGTAAAACTCCTCCATGGGCGGTACTATTAATAGTTTAACTTGAAAACTTATTTGTTACTAATTTTCAACAAGAAAATCATGCCAATTTTGCCGAAAATCGATATAAAGTCATAGAATTGATTTTATATCCCATGTCTTATATCCTAATATTTTAGGAGGTAAACTCCAATTTTAAAATACAAACATTTTTCCAAAAGTAATATCCGCCTTGTCAGACCACTAACAATTATAACATTCGAACACATTTACAGTATTAAAGTTATATTACAATCATAAGACACCATTGTTCCTCGATTGCCGTCAACTTATAATGAATTGTAGCACTAAGTACTATTGTCGAACATAAAAATAATGTCGATGAATCAATATATGAGGTTGGGAAAATTTTCGTTAGAGAGGTGAGCATGAATGCTGCCAAGTTACTTAACGGTGAAAGGCTATGGAGAGCATGAAATCGAGATTCAAAAGTCCCGTTTCATTGCCTATATAGACAGAGCAGAAACAGAAGAAGAAGCACAGGAGTTCATCCAGAGGATTAAAAAGAAAAACTGGAATGCGACACATAATTGTTCAGCTTACATGATTGGTGAGAACGACCAGATTCAAAAAGCTAATGATGATGGAGAGCCAAGTGGAACAGCTGGGGTGCCGATTCTTGAAGTATTGAAAAAGAAACATTTAAAGGACACTGTGGTAGTCATAACCCGATATTTTGGCGGAATAAAACTAGGGGCAGGCGGACTGATTCGCGCATACGGTAAAGCTACTTCTGAAGGAATAGCCGCGACCGGAATTGTCGAACGTAAACTTATGCGGATCATGCATACTTCGGTTGACTATACCTGGCTAGGAAAATTAGAAAATGAACTCAGATCCTCTATATATAAGTTAAAAGAAATTCATTACCTGGAAAATGTAGAATTAGAAACCTTTGTCGAAGAAGGACAAACAGACATTTTTACTGAGTGGATGACTGAACTGACGAACGGCCAGAGCAAAATTGCGCCAGGAGAGGTTATATATATAGAGGAAATCATTTCTTGATCTCATAAAAACTTATATTTACGCCCTAATAAAGATTCGGTAAAATAAAGTATTGTAGTGTAAATTGACTAAAGAAGCGGGGATTAATATGTCCAATTCAAGAGCGGTATTAAGGAAAAAGAGGAAGAAGCGAATCCTGCGGTTATCGCTGCTCTTTGTTTTTTTAAGCCTATTTGCAGCAGGAATATTATTTGCTATTGATATATTTTACAGCGGGTACAAAGCAACTGACAGTATTTACCAAAAACTAGGACCCGAAAAGAACCAGCGGGCTGAAGAAGTTGAGGTCACAAAAGACCCATTTACCATATTACTTGTTGGTCTTGAGAATCAGGAAGGCGGAAAAGGACGTTCCGACGTTATTATGATGATTTCAGTGAATCCCCAAACAGAAGAAATTACGATGTTAAGTATCCCTCGTGATACTCGCACATTCATTCCAGATGCAGGATATGAAGATAAAATCACTCATTCTTACGGACACAACGGTATTACTTCAACAATAGATACGGTAGAAGAAATGATTGATGTACCAGTTGATTATTTTATTACGACCAATTTTGAAGGGTTTGAAGATATTGTAGATACGCTTGGTGGTGTGACTGTGGATGTCCCATTTGACTTCCAAGCACAGCTAACCGGAAGTTTAAAGTGGAAAAAGTATTATGAGGGCGAGATGGACTTGAACGGAAATGAAGCGCTCGCTTATGTAAGAATGCGTAAATCAGACCCACGGGGAGATCTTGGGCGTAATGAACGTCAACAACAGGTCATTAAGGAAATAATAGATGAAGGAACTTCCTTCTCATCTATCACTAAAATTGATGATATCCTTAACGATCTGGGAGAGAATGTAAAGACCAATATCCCTCCATCTAAGTTCGCAAGCTTTGTCAAACTTTATTCAAAATTAAAGAATACACAAATCAACCAGCTTTCGCTAAAAGGTTATGATGATTATATTGATGATGTTTATTATTATATTCCTGATCAGGACTCCTTAAATGAAATCACCTTATCAATCAACCAGACTTTAGATGGTGAAAGTTCCTACAATTCATCAGAAGATACAGGATTAAATACTGCAAACAATGACAACTAACCCCAGTTTTTGGGGTTTTTTTATTTTTCCTTTAATTCCCATTAAACCCTCAAACCCTTATTCCGATAATAAAAACAACATGGATGTCTATTATTCTACTACTTTCGACAGGTTGGAATATTTGACATCCTCTGATAAAATGTTACAAGTTAAACAATTTAGTTACAATGGAGGTAAATCGTGAAAAAAATAATTGCTTCATCTGTATTGTCGACAGCTTTACTATTCCCTTCACTTTCATGGTCCGAGGAATTAAAACTGCCGGCGAATATGGTTGTCGAGCAGAAAGTTGAAGTCCGTAAAGGTGCCACTACGAGTTATCCAATTGTTGAGTACATTGACCCCGGCCAAAAAGTACCTGTTATCGGCCAATTCACTAACACTTCTGGCGAGATATGGTACAGAGTTGACTTAGGTGATGTTTTAGGCTGGAGTCCCGCAAGTAAATTTGCGGAGCCTAATGTAACCGGAAGTATCGGTATAGTTAATGGTGATAATGTGAATGTTCGTCGTAGGGCCGATATATCGTATGCCTCCATCGCAAAAATATCAACTGGTAGACAAGTAAAAATAATTGATAGCTTCATAAATTCCAGCGGTGAAATTTGGTACAGAATTGAATTCGATGGGAATGTCGGATGGATCTTATCTAGTTTAGTAGATGTCCAATCTACAACTACTGCACCTGCTCCCAGCTATTCTACTAAAACAATTCAGGTTGACAAATCCGCGGTCAGAAAAGGTGCCGATGACAGCTATTCCGTCGTTACATACGTAAACAGCGGTCAGTCTGTTAAAGTCATCGGTGCTTTCACTAACTCTAAAGGTGAAAAGTGGTCGCGTCTTGATCTTGGCAATAACGTTTTGGGATGGGTAAATGATACCGCTTTTGTTAAAGCTGCTTTTACAGCTATTACTAAAACCATACAGGTTGACAAATCCGAGGTCAGAAAAGGCGCGGATGGAAGTTATTCTGTTGTTACATACGTAAACAGCGGGCAGTCTGTTAAAGTCATTGATGCTTTCACCAACTCTAAGGGTGAAAAGTGGTCACGGTTGAATCTTGGTAACAATGTTTTTGGTTGGGTGAACGATAGGGCTTTTGTCAAACCTGCTTTTACAGCAATCACAAAAACTATCCAAGTCGATAAATCAGCAGTCAGAAAAGGTGCGGATGACAGCTATTCCGTCGTTACATATGTAAACAGCGGGCAGTCTGTTAAAGTCATTGATGCTTTCACCAACTCTAAGGGTGAAAAGTGGTCACGGTTGGATCTTGGTAACAATGTTTTTGGATGGGTGAACGATAGGGCTTTTGTCAAACCTGCTTTTACAGCTATCACGAAAACTATCCAAGTCGATAAATCAGCAGTCAGAAAAGGTGCGGATGACAGCTATTCCGTCGTTACATATGTAAACAGCGGGCAGCCTGTTAAAGTCATCGATGCTTTCACCAACTCTAAAGGTGAAAAGTGGTCACGCCTTGACCTTGGCAACAACGTTTTTGGATGGGTCAGCGATATAGCATTTGTAAAGCAAACCGTTGGACTTCCTGCTATCGGAACAACTGTTTACGGTAAAGCTGACAGTGTGACTGTAAGAAGAGGTGCATCAACTTCTTATACCGGAGTTGCTACATTAAAGCTTAATCAGGCTGCAAAGATTGTAGCCCATTATACAGGCACGGACGGTGTGAGCTGGTTAAGACTGGAGCTAAGCCCCAACCTACTGGGATGGGTTCCCGCAAGCTCTGTAATGACATCAAAGGCAGTCATAACTACTCAATATGTAGGAACCAAAAACGCAGTCCTCCGTTCAGGAGCCTCTTACAGCTATAAAGTCACTGAAAATCTTCCTTACTTTAGTAAAGTAACCGTTCTTGACCAATTCACTGGAACATCGGGTGATCTATGGTATCGAATCAAGGCAGCGAACGGAAACGTAGGCTGGGTGCCTGGATATGAATTAGTAGTTTCAAAGAGTGACTATACATTGCGTTACGCTTTAAATAACGCGCCACTTCGCCGGGGAGCATCGACAAGCTATTCTGCCATTGCCACACTGCCGGAGAATGAAGCATTGATTGTCCTAAGATCGTTGGGAGATTGGTTGAATGTTGAGACGCAGGCTGGAGTGAGAGGCTGGATATATGAATCACAAACTTCAGCAACCTCTATGAAAAGATTGATAGAACCAACAGCTCCAATCATCAATGGGGATCAATATTTAATGTGGAAGAAGCCTGCAAACTTCAAGCCTTCCTATCAAGTTTTGTCATTCGACCGAATCAAAATCAATGGAGGTTTGACAGATATTACACTTCCTCCTTTTGCGGTGAAAGGAATCAAGTCTGTTGAAATTATCCAGTCAAGTACGTTTGAAAAATCAGCAATCATAACTTTTGAGCCAGGATATACTTATACTCTTCGCAATGATAGTGATAAATTGTCGATTAAAGTGATCACAACTGGATTAAAAGGCAAAAAGATTGTCGTTGACGCTGGCCATGGCGGAAAAGACAGTGGCGCAATCGGACCTTCAGGTTTAATGGAAAAGACCGTGAACCTCGGTACTGCCTTACTTTTAAAACAAGAACTTGAGAAATATGGTGCAATAGTTAGGTTAACAAGAAGCACAGACGTCTTTTTAGAACTATATGAGAGGACAGATATTGCCAATACTTCAGATTATGATGCTTTTATAAGTATCCATGCTGATTCTTATAGCAGCACGTCCAGAGGTTCATCTACTTTCTATAATACAAGTGTAAACTTCAATGGACCGCAGAGTGCAGAGATGGCAAAATCAATCCAGACAAATATGGTCGCTGCATTATCCACATATAACCGTGGAGTCTACAATCAAGGCTTGTTTGTAAACAGAATGAATGAATTGCCTAGTATTTTAGTTGAATTAGCTTTTATGTCTAATCCAACAGAAGAAAAATTACTGGCAACAGATGCATTCCGCCAAAAAGCAGCTGTCGGAATAAGAAATGGATTAGAGGAATACTTTGGAAATTAACAAAATTGTAAACTCTATATCCATTACTATATTGTTATGGTAATCTACTAAAGAATTTTATTACTATTTTACCCAATTCTTATCATTCTAAACAATTTTCTAGGGGGAAATTTTCAAAATGAAAAAGTATAAAAAGATCGTCGCTGCTGGTGCGTTATCTGTCGGAATTGGAGCAGGTGCAATCCTTTTCACACCTTCTGGAATGAACGCTAGCACGAATGTTGTTTTGGCAAGCGTTGACTGGGTTAATTCCCAAATAAGCCCTGTTAATTCTAAGCTTTCTACTTTGGAATCGAAAGTAAATACAATGCAGTCAAAGATTACTACACTCGAGTCCCAAAATGCAGCACAGCAAAAAGAGATTGATAGTCTTGAAGCAAAGCTTGGAGGCGGAACTACAACAACACCACCGCCAACAACAGGAACTCTTCCTGCTTATGTTTATCCAAATAAGAGCTCTGTTACAGTACATAGGGGTGCAGACAGATCATACGCTGTTGTTGCTACTGTGACTGCCGGCCAGACGGTAAAAGTCGTTGATTCCTTCAAGGCAAGCACTGGAACATGGTATAGAGTTCAACTTTCATCTACTGTGCTCGGATGGGTTTACGGCGGGGATGTTTCAACAACAAAACCGGCTAGCACTGAAAAAACCGTTACAACTACAGGGGAAGTTTACATCCGAAGAGGTGCTACAACAAAATACGAAGCTTATACACTCGTTCCAAAAGGAACAGTTCTAAAGTATCTTGGATCATTCAAAAATAGCGATGGTGAAACATGGTATAATGTCGAAACGTCAACAGGCATCAGAGGCTGGATGTTCAGTGGGCTTGGGCAGGTGAACTAAAGTGAAGAAATTATTTTCACTTTTAGCGATTTTCACCATTCTAATAGGAAGCAATACGAGTCCTGCTCATGCAGTTGAAGTGAAGTCATACCCAAATAAAGTTAATGTGTCTGTTCACCTGGCAACCAGCCTGACGATGACTTTGAATACTTCTTATCAGTTGTTTAACAGGGATACAAGCAAAACTCACACCATCCCTTCAAATACTGTGCTTACTGTAAAAAAAGAAACAAGCGGAATTACTGTAACATATACAGGATTCAGCCAGACTTCGGCAAAAGGCTTTGATGTAAAAGAAATGATCAGTTCAAAGCAAATTGCTATTGCCAATATCGATACAGCAATCCGTCGGGGGGGCGACTTCCGATTACGAAGCGGTAAAAACCCTGAAAAAAGGTGAAGCGGCTGACTATCTTTCCTCTTTTACCAACAACAGTAATGAAGTTTGGTACAGAGTAACTTCTGGTTCTGATACGGGCTGGGTGCTGGCGAGTACGGTATCTCTTGATTCAACGAATGCCACTCCGCTGACGAAATTAAGCAACGGCCTAACTTATCGAGGCAGTTTCTATCTCTATCCTAACGGAACAAAGGTACAAGTAATTAACTACCTGGATATGGAAGACTACTTAAAAGGTGTTGTCCCTAGTGAAATGCCTGCATCATGGCATAAGGAAGCATTAAAAGCACAAGCAATCGCAGCAAGAAGCTACGCTGCTAATATGATGACGTTGACAGACAGTGCGGCAAGCCAGGTATATAGAGGCTACACTGCTGAAGATTCAAGAACAAATGCGGCAATCCATGAAACCGCTGGTGTGATGGTCCGCTATAACGGCAAACCGATCCAAACCTTCTTCCATTCAACGAGCGGCGGCCGTACGGCAAACGTTTGGGATGTATGGAATTCCAGCAAGGAATATTATCCTTACCTGGCTTCTGTTGAGGATCCATATGAAAAGTCTCCATACAGCAATTGGAGTGCACCATACTCAGCTGGGACAATTTTGAAATCATTTGGATTCAGCGAAACGGACAAGTTGTATGACATCACAGTCACCAAGAAAGGTGTTAACGGTGAAATCGGAAGTGTCACTGTAAAAACATCTGCTGGCGATAAAACTGTCACCGGCAATGAAAGTGTGATAAGGAAGCTTTTCCCGATTCAGAATTCCAACGTTTACGGCTACTTATATTCTAACTGGTTCACAATGAAAGCTGCTAAAACAGATATCGGCATTTCTGCACAAACAAATTCAGGAACAGTAACAATATCTGATCTTGCCGACCAAACAGTCCAGACAACAAGCGGGCAAGTGAAATTAACAGATTCAAATGTGACAATCCAGACCTCCTCTGGCGTTATTTCGACTGAAGGAAATGGCGAGGTATCCTCCGTCACCTTGACTGGAAAAGGCTGGGGACACAGAATTGGAATGAGCCAATACGGAGCAAAAGGTTTTGCCGAAAATGGGTGGACTGCAGAAAGAATCTTGAAGCATTATTTTACTGGTACTACAGTATCTAAATAAGCAAAAAGCATCGACATTTTATTATGTCGATGCTTTTTTCATTTCACCTTTATTTAAATGAGATACTAAATCGTCCACGATACTTTTCCAGGAATATTGGTCAACAGCCAATTTCCGTCCGTTTTGGGACATGATTTTGTAATCAACTTCCGAAACCGCCACCAACTCTCTTACGGCAGCAGCAATATCTTCTGGATTTTCAGGTG
Organism: Mesobacillus subterraneus; assembly: GCF_020524355.2. NCBI lineage: Bacteria > Bacillati > Bacillota > Bacilli > Caryophanales > Bacillaceae > Mesobacillus > Mesobacillus subterraneus. The sequence goes on along the minus strand of NZ_CP129019.1, from coordinate 99,952 downwards.
GAGCAATTTTACCACAATTGTATTCCTCAAGAATAGAGGCACTCTCCCCTTCTCCACAGTACAAGACCGGTGTACCAGTTGAGATGGCAGGGAAAATTTTCGATGGCCTCGCCCCCTTAAAGAGTGCGATATTACGTAAAGAGACAATGCTGTAATCAGCAACAGAAAACATCCTTGGCATTTCTGAGACAGGAACAGACCCATAGAAAGTCACATTATCCAATTGAAGTTCTTCTTTCATGGATACAAGCTTTTCCCATTCCTGTCCATCACCAACAAACAGAAAATGTGCGTCCGGAGTATCTTCCTTCACAAGAGCTGCAGCCTCAAGGACTGAATCCAATCCCTGAGCATAGCCAAGTGTTCCCCCCGTACATAAACACCTTCTTGCCTGTTAGTTTCAACTCTTTAATCAGATCATGATCAGGCTTCATTGGACTGAAGGTATTTGTGTTCACTCCATTAGGAAGCAAGAACACATCTTCAGGCTTTTTCCCTTTGCGGATCATATAATCCCTGATTCCATCAGTTGCAGTCGCTATCTTCCATGACTTTTTATACAGGAAATTCTCTAGCCATTCAGCCATGCGAATAAAGGGTTTATTTTTTAGAATCCCGAGTTCCACCGCCGACTCAGGCCAAATATCCGCAACATTGAAAACGAACTTTGCCCGCTTAAGCTTGGCTCCAATGTACCCGGAAATCCCTAAAAATAAAGGCGGGGAATTACAGATGATGACATCGGTTGGCTTAGCTTTAGCCAGAGAGTAAAAGGCACTGAATGTGAACGAAAAATAGGATGCAAGCCTCTTCCAGAAGCTGCCCTTTGGTGACGGATAGATCCATGATCGATGGACAGGAATCCCGTCCCAATTTTCGTATAAATAAAACATTCCCTTATACTCATCCGGAATGACACCCTTAGGATGGTGAGGAAAGGCAGTCAAAACCTCCACCTGGTGCCCCCGTTCAATTAATTCCTTACTGACCTCATACACCCTAATTTGTGGTGCACCCGTTTCAGGGGGAAAATGCTGGCATAAATAGATAATTCTCATTTTCCCAACTCCATTAAGTAAATTTCTAGATAAATAAAAAATAATTCAAACTAAATTACACTCTCATTGACAACTGGCTTATTTCCTATTGGTTCACTCTTGAGCAATTTTATTCTTATATAGTTTAACCATATAGTCAGCATTATCATTCCAGTCATAGTTTTGACGGACATGCTCTATGCCCCGCTTTCCCATTTTCACTCGAAGTTCTTCATCCTTTAGAAGCTTATCAAGGGCTTGAGCCAGCTCTTCTGGATTACCACGAGGCACAATAAAGCCTGTCTCATTTTCCAGGACAACTTCTTTCAGACCATCAACATCTGAAACCACGACAGGAATGCCGCAGGCCATTGCCTCAACTGCGGTAACCCCAAAGCTATCTTCGTATGATGGCATTGCCACGATATCCATCTCTTTCATATATTGGGGAACCATCGTATTAGGAACCCGGCCGATGAACTTAACTTTTTCATCGATTTCCAATTCATGGGTTAACTGCTCATACTCTTCGCGCATTGACCCATCTCCAAGTATATGGAGTTCAAGACTTTCGAACTTAGGCTTTAAGATGGCAAAAGCCTTAAAAAGATCCCGGAAACCATAGATGTCATCCAGCCCTTTTGCAATCCCAACCACCAATTTACCTTTGTTGACATCTTCCTTAGGTGAGAATAGGGATAGGTTAACACCAAAAGGCGTTACTTCAATCTTCTTATTAGTATACTTAGCTGTTTCCTTAGCCATCGTCTTACTGGTGGAGCAAATGATCTCAGCCCTTCCCAGGGAGAATTCTACAATCCTTCGGTTCAGGCTGCTCTTTTTAGGAAACTTGTAGATATCCGTACCCCATACTGATACAAAGAAAGGTTGATAGTTAGCGAGGGCACCAACAAAGCCGTAGCTCGAAACAAAATGGGCATGAAGGATATCCGGTTTCAATTCTGCCAGTATCTTTCTTAATGCCAAAACAGCTGGCAAGTACGAAAGCTTGCCAGGCAAGGTTTTCGGCAGTACCAAAGTTTTAACTTCTCTGGCGTTCTCTGCAGAATAATGGTCCTTAAATGTGACAACGGTAACATCAAGACCGTGCTCTTTGAAGTACATGGCCCACTTATGTGTGTGCGAGAGGACTTTCCAGGTGAAAATAGGACAACTTTCATGTTACTCACTCCCAACAAGAGAATTTTTCACTTTCTCAACTCTTGCCAGCCAGGAATGATTTTTCATGAAGGTTTCCTGGATATTATTCTGGTATTGTTCAAGGCTGCCCATCATTTCTTCAATTGCTCTTGCCATTGATTTTTCCTCGTCTTCACAGATGATGCCATATCCATTTTCACTCAAGAAACGCTTCTGGGCATCACAAGCGGTTGCGACGATCGGAAGATTATTGGATAAATACTCAACAAGCTTCACAGGCATTGAGAAGTTCTGGTATTCAGTACACTTTCTCGGAATTAAGGCAAAATCAACTTCTCTATATAACTCATCAAGCTTCTCGCCGCTAATATGCTGCACTTCGATGCCTAATTTTGTAAGCTGCTCTTTTTGCTGGTCTGTCAATGATTCAAATTCCGGCTGCCTGCAGACAATAGTCAAGTCACATCTTTGCTTTTCTTTGTTAATGATTTCAAAAGCTCCCATTAGTAAATCGAAACCGTAGTCTTCTCCTTTTATGGCACCTACATATATTGCATGGAAGGGCTCACCATGAGGTTCTTTATCTAAAATGTCCACTTTCTTCCCGCCGGGAGGCAGATCAGCCATTGGCCTTTCAATGTCAACATACTTTCCCATTTCCAGGCTTGGAAGGAAAATCACATCACAATATTTTTCATAAAATTTCTCTTCAATTTTATAAATCGATTGCATTATCGTCTTCTTGTAGCCCTTAAGCGGGTAGATATGGTCGAACTTCCAATAGACATCCCTGTAAAAGACTCCAACAGGTACATTCTTTGACTTTAAGAACGCAAGAATCTGACGGTCGATAAATGGATGCTTCGGTTTATGGCCTGGATCTGTCAGCCACAGAGGAATCGTCTGGTTTTCCATATAGCAAAACCAGAGATCATCAAACGCACCGGATGAAAGATGTTGCCGGAATTGCTGGCGACGTTCCTTCGTAGTTCCAGATATTAATATCACATTAACTTCATTCTGTTCTCCCCATGCCTCGAATGCCTTTTTCATCTCAAGCGGTCTCAGCTTGGAACCGCTGTTTGCTTCTTTGGCCAGAGCAAAGGGGTAATAAACGAGTACTGTTTTCATCTTTAATCTCCCCACTGACATTTAGTGGTCTTAGTTCTGTTCAGATGTTGCTAGAATTTCTACGATTTTATTTGCAGCTTTCCCATCTCCAAAAACATCCTTGTACTCTGGAGAAACATTCTTCTTAACCGCCTCTACTATCTTGGCAGTTTCTGTGCCAACCAGGATATTTGCTTCAGATTCAAGCGTCTCTACCCACTCAGTCTGTTCCCTCACTGTTACACACGGGACCTTCATGAAGTAAGCTTCTTTTTGTACACCGCCAGAATCCGTAACGATTTTCTTTGCGTTGGAAACAAGTGTCAGCATGTCCAGATAACCTACTGGATCAATTACCTTTAAGCCAGGTACCGAATCGATATTAATACCATAATCAGCAAGCTTATGCTTCGTACGCGGATGGATTGGCCAGACCTTTGTTTCTTCGATTTGAGAGAAGGCATCAAGGATATTTTTCATTATTTCTACATCATCCGTATTCTCCGCTCGGTGGATGGTGATTAGGTGGTAGCCCTTCTGATCAAGATCATTATCCTGAAGGACAGTTGATTTTTCTTCAGCCAGCTCCTGGTTATAAAGAACGGCATCATACATAACATCGCCAATATTATAAACATTTCTGGTGATGTTTTCATTCTTGAGGTTTACTACTCCAGTCTCGGTAGGGCTGAATAAGTATTCTGATACATGGTCTGTCATAATCCTGTTGATTTCTTCAGGCATTTTCTTATTGAAGCTTCTCAATCCAGCTTCGATGTGGATGACAGGAACATGAAGCTTCGCCGCCACAAGAGAGCCTGCAAGAGTTGAATTTGTATCTCCATAAACCATGAGATAATCAGGGCTTTCTTTGAGGACGATTTCCTCGATCTTCGCCATCATTTCCCCTGTTTGCTTTCCATGATTGCCGGAACCTACGCCAAGTAAATAATCAGGCTTTGGTATGTTCAGCTCTTCGAAAAAGATATCAGACATATTGCTGTCATAATGCTGTCCAGTATGGATGATCAATTCCTCGTGAGATTCTCGCAAAACACGTGAAACAGGAGCTGCTTTAATGAATTGAGTCCTTGCCCCAAGCACAGTTAAAATCTTCATTTTGAACCTTCCTTTATAAGTAATCTTATCTTTAAGGTTTCCCAATCGCAGGTTAAACCTTCGTTAAAATACGTAAAGGAGCGATTCCGCTCCTAAACGCTTAAAAGATTTATAACAGTTCACGTTCGTCAACCATGCGAACGAATTTTGCCGGAACACCTTTAATCAGAGTTTTTGGCTCTGTATTTTTCGTGACAAGTGCGCCAGCAGCAATGAAGGTTTCTTCTTCCACAACTATTCCAGGCAATAGAATCGACGCTCCGCCCACACGAGCGCCTTTCTTGACTGTAGCGCCTTTAATTTTATCGAATCGCTCTTCTGTTCTTCCCATCAAGTTGTCATTCGTAGTTGTCACGCAAGGAGCGATGAAAACCTGCTCTTCCAGTGTTGTATACGCTGTAATATAGGAATTGGACTGAATTTTTGTACGGTCGCCGATTTTTACGTAATTTTCTACAGTGACGCCGCGTCCGACAATGACGTAATTACCAATCTCGACATTTTCCCTTACACTTGCCAGGTCAGCAATCAGGGTGTCCGATCCAATTTTTGCACCGCGGTAAATGACAGCATTGGCACCAACAGTTACTCCTTCGCCAAGCTCAAGTGCAGGAATTGAATCTGCCAACTTAACAGTACTGGTTTTAGCAGGTTTTGGCGGTTTCCCGACAACCGCTCCATCTGCGATAGTAGTTCCATCGCCAATTACTGTGCCTTCATGGATTGTCACACGGTTGCCAATGACAACATCCTTTCCAAGCTTTACATCCTTTTCTACAACTGAAAAATATCCAACTTTTACGGTTTCATCCAGTTTCGCTGATGGGTCGATAAAATTCATAAAAGGCTCTCCCTTAACTTCGTTTTATAGTTTGATGTATTTGTTAGGCTTTTCAATGTCTTTAAGAGCATTTCGAGTATCAAAAATAACTTTGCTTTCCTTAGCGATCATTTCATAATCAAAATCAGTATGGTCTGTAGTTACCAGGACAAGGTCTGCTTCTCTAAGCAATTCTTGTGTCATTTCAACAGTTTCTACTTTCGCACCGCAAGATTTAAATGAAGACACATACGGGTCGACAACTTTGTAGTCAGCACCATGGTCATTTAAAAGCTCTACAATTTTAAGAACTGGGGATTCGCGGACATCATCAATATCCTTCTTATAAGCTACACCTAGAATTACTACTTTGGAACCGCGCAATGCCTTTCCATCCTCATTCAAAACTTGCATTGAACGTGTGATGACGTATTCTGGCATGCTGTTGTTGATTTCACCGGCAAGCTCGATCAAACGAGTGTGGTAATTATATTCACGTGCCTTCCAAGTCAGATAGAATGGATCGATTGGAATACAGTGACCGCCTAGTCCAGGGCCCGGATAGAACGCCATGAAGCCGTATGGCTTTGTTTTAGCTGCGTCAATCACTTCCCAAACATCAATGCCCATTTTTTCGCATAGAATGGCCATTTCGTTAGCAAGAGCGATATTAATGTGACGGAATGTGTTTTCAAAAATCTTTTCCATTTCAGCAATCGCAGGGCTGGAAACTTCGAACACATCACCTTCAAGTACATTACGGTAAAGTGCAGACGCTACCTTTGTACAGTTCTCTGTGATTCCGCCGACAACCTTTGGTGTATTCTTCGTCTTGAATTGCTTGTTACCTGGGTCAACGCGTTCAGGTGAGTAGGCAATAAATACAGTTTCACCAGTAACAAGGTGCCTTTCTCTTCTAATGCTGGCTTAACGATTTCTTCCGTTGTGCCTGGATAAGTAGTTGACTCAAGCACTACAAGCATTCCTTCATGAGCATACTTTGCAATTTCTTTTGACGAGCTTTCAACGTAGGAAGTATCTGGCTGCTGGTAGATGTCCAACGGAGTAGGTACACAGATTGCGACCGCATCAACATCCTGGATCCTTGCATAGTCAGTTGTTGCCTCTAGCATTCCTTCCTTAATCATGTCTGCCAGGTCCTGATCGACAACATCTCCTATATAGTTAATACCCATGTTAACTTGTTCCACACGTGAAGCCTGAACATCGAATCCAATTACCTTATAACCTGCTTTTGCTTTCTCAACAGCAAGCGGAAGTCCAACATACCCTAATCCTACTACACCGATAACTGCTTCTTTATTCTCAATTTTTTTCGTAAGAGTTTCATAATGGCTCATTTTAAGTTCTCCTTTATTGTAATACTACTTTTTTTCCTGTTTCTGCTGATTCCAGAATAGCGAGGATGAGCTTCACAGGTGCAAGACCATCTTCCCCGTTAACAATAGGCGCTCTATCTTCATTGATTGCTTCAATCATATCTTCAATAATACATTGATGTCCCGGTTTTTCAAAAGGATCTTCCTTTACCTTCTCTGCAATTGCTTTAGAATCTTCTTCTGTAGTATCTTCAAAATCCCATGTTTCAATGAAATTTGCTGTGCTGCCGCTAATTTTGGCAGAACCAGTCTCCCCAAAAATCGCTAACGATTCTTCCAGGTTCTTTGGAAAAACCGTTGTTGCGGCTTCAATCAACCCTATAGCTCCACTCTTGAATTGAACAACCGCAGCAGCGACATCCTCTGTCTCAATTTTCCGGAGTCGAGTGGCGGTCATAGCCTGAACAGATTCAACAGGTCCTATCAGCCAAAGCAAAAGGTCTAAGTCATGGATTGCCTGGTTCATCAATACCCCGCCGTCAAACTCTTTCGTACCTCGCCATGCTGCCTGATCATAGTAATCCTGGTTCCGATTCCAGCGGACAGTGGCATTCGCATGGCTTAATGTACCGAATGAGCCCGCATCCATTTTTGCCTTCATAGCCTGAACCGCCGGGCGGAACCGATTTGGATGGACAATTGCAAGCTTGACGCCATTTATCTCAGCATCCTTAAGCATGCTTTGTGCATCTTCCAATTTGAGAGCCATCGGCTTTTCGACAATGATATGACGTTTATGCTCAGCAACGATTTTTGTCAGCTTTGCATGAAGCCCGGAAGGTACACATATATTTACAACATGAATTTCCGGATTCTCTTCCAGCATTTGACCAAGGTCAGTATATTTCTTTACCTCATCGCCAGCATCCTGCATCCTCACTGGATCTGTGTCGCAGATCGCATACAAGTTGGCTTCCGCTGCCTGTTCAATCGCTTCAACATGTTTTTTTGCAATATGCCCCATGCCTACAATTGCAAAATTGATCAAGGTAAAATTCCTCCTGACTTAAGATCCAAAATGTACGCAAAGAAAACGCCCCTTATGTATGGCGGCGCTTTCTCCACTACTTATTTACCATAGAATTCGGCAATTTTCGCCACAACATATTCTTGCTGTTCCGTTTTCAGTTCAGGGAACATTGGAAGAGAAATAGCTTCTCTAGCGGCCTTTTCAGTTTCAGGCAGGTCGCCTTCCTTATATCCAAGATCGGCAAATACCGGCTGAACATGGAGAGGAAGCGGATAATACACCATTGTTGCTACTCCCTGTTCCTTCAGATAGCTCTGCAGTTCATCCCGGTTTTCAACACGAAGTGTATACTGGTGGAAAACGTGATGATTGCCTTCTTTTTCAACAGGTGTTACGACTAAATCACCCAGTTTTTCTTTTAATAGTGAGGTATAAGTGCTTGCCTTTTCTCTTCTTAAGTCACTCCATCTGTCAAGATGAGGGAATTTAACATTAAGCACAGCTGCTTGCAATTCATCCAGGCGGCTATTGTAACCAAGTACATGATGATAGTACTTAGGCTTGCTGCCATGAACCCTGATGACACGGGACTTTTCGGCAATGTCAGCATCATCTGTTACAAGCATTCCGCCGTCACCGTATGCACCCAGGTTTTTCGTTGGGAAGAAGCTGTAAGTAGCCGCAGATCCCAACTCTCCTACAGACTTGCCATTGTGCTTTGCACCGATGGCCTGTGCAGCATCTTCTACTACACCTAGATCATGCTTCTTGGCAATTTCAGCGATTCTTTCCATATCAGCCATTTGTCCATAAAGGTGGACAGGAATGATCGCTTTTGTGTTCTCTGTAATCGCAGCTTCAATCTTTTCAGGATCAATATTGAAGGTTAACGGATCGATATCGACGTAGACCGGCTTTGCGCCAGCACGGACAATTGCACCGCCCGTTGCAAAAAAAAGTGAAGGCTGTAGTGATAACTTCATCCCCAGGGCCAATACCCATGGCCTGCAGGGCAATATGTATAGCATCGCTGCCATTGCCGCACCCGATACCGTATGAAACATTGCTGTATTTCGCCACATCTTCTTCCAACTTCTTCACATTATCTCCAAGGATAAAACGCGAAGATCCCATTACCTGGTCCAAAACTTCCAATACTTCTGTTCTTAATTCCTGATATTGTTCACTAAGATCTAACATAGGCACTTTCATGAGTATTCCTCCATGATATGAAAAAATATATTAAAAATCACGTCTTAGTTTAACACATTTTAAAAAAATCATTAATTTATACATTTGAATAATTTTAGTACTTTTATTTCAGGATACTATGTATAAAACAGGTATACAGGGAAATAATATCCTTATAAAAACGAAAGATACCGTTTGTACGGTGAACCGCACAAACGGCATTATTCAGTTATTCCGGCCGAAAGACCTCTTTCCTGTCATCTTCCTGTAGATTGTCAAGAAAGGTCTGTATCGTTCATGCACAAGTCCAATTACTTCGGCAATGACTTCTGTTATGACTAAAAGACCGAAGATGATGAAGATAGTTCCCCACATCGTGGACTCAGACAAAATCAGCGCGCTGATTCCAAACAGAATTCCAAAAGCATAGATGGCCAATACCGTATTTCGATGAGACAGTCCTAATGCAAGCAATCGATGGTGCAAATGAGACTTATCCGGTGAAGAAATCGGCCTTTTATTCGCTATTCTGCGGATAATCGCAAATGTAGTATCGAAGACCGGTACTCCAAGTATAATTACCGGTACAATAAAACTGAATAACGTAACACTTTTATATAAGCCAAGCAATGACAAGATCGAAATACAATAACCCAGGAACAATGCCCCTGTATCACCCATAAAGATCTTTGCAGGGTGAAAGTTATAAAAAAGGAAACCAATAATGCTTCCGATCAAGATCAGTGAAAACGTAAAGATAAGCTGTGCTCCAGCCAATCCTGCCATCACTGCGATAGTTGTTATCCCTATCGCTGAAATACCTGCAGAAAGACCATCCAACCCATCAATCAAATTAATGGCATTTGTGAATGCCACAATCCAAAAAATCGTGATTGGATAACTCCAGATCCCAAGCTCGAAATTCCCCACATAAGGGATGGTCAAAAGATCTACAGTGAGGCCGCTGAAGGCAATTAAACTTGCCACTACTATTTGACCAAGAAATTTAACCTTTGCTGATAACTCATATTTGTCATCCAGCATTCCAAGAATGACGATCAGGATGGCTCCAACTGTGATAGCTGTTACCTTTTCATTGTGGAGCCCTCCAGAAAAGTAGCCTGCAGCTGCTCCAATGAAGATCGCCAGCCCACCCAGGCGCGGCATAACCTTCGCATGGACTTTTCGGTAATTCGGCTTATCTACTGCCCCAATTTTTATGGCGAGTTTTATGACTAACGGTGTTACAACCAAGACTGTGACCAGGGAGACGAAAAAAGCAATAAACGCTTGAATGTACATAATTTAATCACCTGTTGTATCAGTTTGTTTTATCCTTCCCAATCCATTCATATCGTATCACAATTCCCTATTTAAGCAACGATTTTTTAAATGGAAGCCGGGTGTGCAGTTTCTCCTGGAAAGCCTTTCTTTTCTTTCCCCTAAATAAAGTTTTTAAAACAACAACATTATAGACGATGGATTAGTGGAAAAGTTTCAAATTCTAATCCTTTTTCTGATTTCTATAAATCCAAAACCAATAAATTTAACTCTAGAAGAATTTTGTCGAAATAGCCATTTCATGCGAGTTAAATTTACTAACTAACTTGTCAATTTCATTACTTTTGTTGCCTCATTGTTTCAATCACCCTATTCAGGCTGATTCGATCCTTATACTCTTCGGATTCACGTCATAATTTTCGTCGCAAAACCTATTGATTAAATAAAACCTTATAATTCCAAATCCCTATTACCAGCAACCATTATTGAAAGATGCATAACGATTTATTATAACCAATAAATGTTTATTTTACTTTAATTTTGTGTAAATTTACCTTAAACAATTATATAATCTGAAACACACAAAGCAGGATAGAGGGAAGGGATTATTTTTTGATGAATATAGATAAAAAATACTGGTTTCGCACAGCTGTTCTTATATTTTTCATCGCCATTGCATCGATGAAACGATCGATAGCCCTTTTTTATAATTTCATCGTAACATTGACCAATCATCGGCCATTTGGCCTTCCTGAGGAGTACCAATACCTTGACCTCCCAGAAAGATTCGATGATACTGCTACCGGGCATTATCTCCAGAGTGTCTATTATTTCGACCAGGCACTCGGAAAGTTCATTGAAGATTTGAAGGCGGAAGGGATTCGGGAAGATAGAATCTTTGTGGTGTACGGTGACCATTATGGACCTATTCCAAAGGATAAAAAAGAAATACAAAAACTGCTTGATGTCACTTTTAATGAAAAAGAGCGGTTCAGAGTCCCGCTGATCATCCACCCCCCCTGGACAGTCAGAAGGCAGTGTCAATGAGATTGTCTCAAGCCAGATGAATATCTATCCTACGATCAGCTCCCTGCTGGGAATTGAACGGCCGCTGGTACAGTTTGGAAAGACATTGGGCGTGAAACAGGAAGGTTTTGCAGGATTCGCCTATGAAACAACAAGGTACAGCTTCTTTTCTGATGAAGTTGACTATGCAGCATTCCATGATTGGGTATTCGAGTCCGGGAAATGCATTGACAATAGCACTCAAGAGGAAACAGACATTGAAGCATGCCGCCCAGGCTTTCATATGTTATATAAAGACATAGAAGCTTCAAGCTTCATGCTAGAGAACAATCTAATCCCCAGCATGGCAAAATAAAAAAGCATTAGGATTAACGGGTTCAGCCTTCTCGAATACAAAGACTAAAATAGCGCACTAATTAGCAACTGAATTAGACAGATTCTTTTGTTTGTATATATGGTGGTTAATAAATTGAACTCCTTTTAACATACTGACAAAGGTTTTTATGCCGATTTGGGTGCTAAAAATGATATTTGAATTACCAGGGGGTACTGTGCTTGAGAGGTGGAGTGAAGCAGACATTCTTCCTTTTGCTTAATTGAGTAACCACGTGACCGGTTAAATAAGTGGAGTTTTTCCGCTTATTCTGCAGAATTGAGCTCCGTTCGGGGATATAAGCGGAGTTTTTCCGAATAAGCAAAGAAAAATGGTCCATTTTCATTTTTTTCGAATAAATAGGCGGAATTTTTCCGTCTATTTAAGTTATTTTTCACTCCCTTTCCTCAATAAGAGGAATTTCTCCGCTTATCTTAGTGGTTCCTGGTGATGCCTGACAATTTATTTGTAAATCACTTAACTGACCTTGTAATATAAAAATGCTTGGAGCAGTCTCCAAGCATTTTTATTTGCTAATTTTCACTTGCCAAATTGCTTGTTAACTCAAATGCGAATTGCTGTATAAAAAGCAATGTTCATTCGTATTTTGTACTTCAAAACAGAATACGTTGCCCTATGTTGCTTTTCTTGTATGCTTAGCAATAAACGCCAGGGCGACTCCGTAAAAGAACCACATCGGCCAGAAATAGAACAGGCTGCTTGGGCCAAGACAGGCAATCACGAAGCCCATATAGCTCATCAATAGTGATAAAGATAAGAGTTTGTTTCCCGTATCAGATTCATACATAAAGAAGAGCCGAACGACAATAAAGAGGAAAAATGCCACATAGCCTGCAAATACCATCAACCCGTAGCTGCTAAGAACCTCCAGCCACCAGTTATGCGGATTTGTAAATCCGCCAGTCAGGAATATATCCTCATAAATACGAAACGGAAAATTCCCCGGGCCAACACCAAGCATGGCGGATTGAAATGTTGCATAGAATCCATTCATGTAAAGGTTGAAGCGATGTGAAGCCGATCCGCGCCCTTCCCTTATTCCCTCGAACAAATCTACATTCAACAGGGTAGGAAACACGTACCATGCGAGAATGCCAATCAAAATCGGGCTTAGAATCAATGCAATTCGCGCACCCTTTTTCACCTGATTAAATAATGCAATTAAACCGAAAGCGGTAATCTGAAGGATAATTGCAATCAGGCTTAACCTTGAATCATTCAAGTAATTAACAGCAATAATAGCTACGATGGCTAAGAAGTTAATTAATTTAGTCGAAAAGGGTTTCCTTAAAAGCCTTGTCATAAAGAATGGCAGGACAAGGACCAAAAACACAGACAAATCATTCTCATTATAAAAGAAGGCCGTTGCCCTGCGAAGATCCATTTCATTGAATCTCTCCGCCTCAATTACATACCTGGAGGTTGGCAGATGGATATCAAATGCAAGCTCAAGCAATGCAATAAACACAATCGCTGCACCAGCCAGCCAGATCGATTCGGAGATCCAAAAGTCCGTTACTTTTTGCAGAAGGTAAACGACTACCACAATCAACAGGATGAACAAGAAGAAGTAGTACAATTCCTTGATCGCTGCTGATTTGCTGAATGACCAGGTAACAGCCATAGCACCGTAATAAAACCAGATTCCCAAAAAGATCAACGGGAACTTTATTCCTGATAAATCCAAGGTGTCCTTCTTTACAATAAGCCTTAGTATCATAATGGCAAAAACGGTCAGAATGGCCATTCTTAATAACGTCATTCTCAGAGGTCCTATAGGTATATTAATAAAGAAAGAATCTAAAAAGATTAAAACAAATATACCTAAGTACGCTGTAAGTTTCCAATTCATGATTTATACCTCTATAAAAGACTATGATAAACTTCTACTATTTTTCCCACGATTACTTCTTCGCTGAACCTGTTCTCACAATCTTTGCGGATTGCTGCTAGGTTATACTCATGGTACTGATGATATAATTGCTGCATTGCCTTGCTTAATTCTTCAATATCATCAACTGGAACGAGGAACCCGTTCTTGTCATTTACAATCGATTCAGGGCCTCCAGAACTGGTAGAGACCACTGGCTTCCCACTGGCAAGCGCCTCAATAAGCACAACACCGAAGGTCTCAAACTTGCTCGCCAAGACGAAAGCATCACAATTTTGCATTTGAGCTACTACTTGTTGGCGGTCAAGCCTGCCTAAAAATTGCACCTGGGCTTCAATGCCAAGCTCTTTTGCAAGTTCAACCAGCTCGTCCATCTGCTGGCCATCTCCGCCAATGACAAGTTCAACATCGTCACCCTTAAACCCCTTCGCAAAGCTCTTGATCAAAATATCCATCCCTTTGTTGGAGGTGAGGAATGCCAAAGAAAGAAATCGGAACCTGTCTTTCTGGCTGTCCTTGCGCCTATTATTTTGAAAGGCTTTATAATCCACGATATTGGGAATTTCAAGAACGTGTTTATCCGTATACTTTTGCATTTCTTTCTTTAAGCTTGGCCCAACGGAGATGATACCATCAGCCTTATTGAGAGTTTTCGCCACTTCCTTTTTCTCATAAGGCTTTAGCAAGTCTCTTACCAGTTTACTGGAATGCTCGGTGACAACAAGCGGAATATTCTCTTCCTCTGCAATTTTGGCAGCTGCCCAGCCACCCCAAAGTACTGAGTGGGCATGAATGATGTCAGGCTTGCCATCTTTACGGACCATTTCCTTAAAAAGCTTCTTCAGCCGGCTGTAATAAACAAAGGCGTTGGAAAAGGGAACTCTTGCCGGCAGCGGATTATAGGTTTTATAACGATATACCTTTAAACCGTCTTCCTCAGCAATTTGTACACCTTGCTTCCAGCTGCTGCTGTATGAACGCAGTGTCCGAATTTCAGGATACAGCACCATTACCTGGCAGCCATGCTTCTTCAAAGCAATTGCCTGCTCTTTAAAAAAGATTCCAAGAATCTTGTTTTCTTCCGTTGGATACCATGAAGGGATGATCAAGACTTTCATGTTCATGATCTCATCCTTTTTCTGATTATTTTCTTATATGCATCGATATCTTCTTTTTGCAGGATGATGAACTTGCTATAAGGCAAGCCAGTCTCCTTTTTGAACAATACCATTTTAATAAGAGTACTTAGACTATAAGTGACAGATGTGCTGATGGCTGCTCCGGAAATCCCGATTTTCGGGATGAGCAAAAAGTTCAGCACAATGTTGGATGCAACTGTAAAAATCGAAGTATACATATTAAGCTCCGGTTTCCCTCTCCCAGCAAGGTCATTCGACAGAATCCGATCAACGGAAAAAAGGACAATACCAGGCAAGAGCATTTTTAGTATATCCGAACTTCTATCAAATGCCTCGCCGAAAAGCAGGCTGAAAATCAAGTTGCTCGCAAGGTAAAATACACCACCGCCCAGCACAGAGAAAAATAATACATTCCGGCTGATCGCGCCCGTCAACTTATTTTTGCTTTCGTTATCGGTAGAAGAAGAAATCACTGGATACAACACAGATGAGATCGCCTGCGAGACGATCCACAGTTTTTCAGCTATTGTAACAGCAACCCCGTAAAGACCGACTGCCGCCGGTGTCAGGAACATCGAGATAATAAACATATCTGCTCTATAGTTAATAAAAGAAAGAACATTGCTGAAATGAGCCTTGTAACCGAATTTAAATGAATCCTTAAAATAAGGCCTGGATATTTCACCTGAAAACAAGGTGATATTCAGCCTTTTTCTTAGGAAATACAAAGTTAAAACAAACTGGGCAAGTACACCTATCGTGAATGAGAACACTGTACCTACTAATCCAGTATCCAAAAGAAGCAATAAAAGCGCTAGTGTAAGCAAAGCAACTAATTGCCTTACCAATGCCAGAGTATTTTAAAAGATTTGAAATCCTGTACCCCCTGGAATAGGACGAGGTAGAAATCATTGAGCATAAGCAAAGGCATGATGATTAAAATACTGTAAAGATAAGGCTTTGGAACACCTTCAAAAAACTGTTCGGCAGCAAAAAACACGACCAGCGAGCCAATAAGGATAGCCCCAAAGCTTAGTACAAAGCCCGAAGCCGTATTGGTTTTTATGATATCCTTCATATCATATTTTTTCTGGCCAACATAATAAACGCTTGCAGAACCTACACCAAAATTAAGCAAAGTCATCAGAGTCATAGGCAGGAGGATAATCAGCTGATACATCCCATTCCCCTCAGGCCCCCCAAAACCCTTGCGATAATAATAGAAGCCAGCAAACCAAGCATAATTCCAGATACTTGTCTCGACAAGGTAACCAGGGTATTCTTAAAAAACGTTTTCGAACTGCTCATTTAAACACCTTCTATATTTTAGGAACCTTTACTCTTGTGATTCAGCCCTTCTAGCATTCAGGACATACTTCCAGAAAACAAGGATGACAAGCATTAATTGTAAACCTAAACCCCCGCCTAATAGCATGTTTCTTAGCAGGTTATTGGATGATGCGGTGGTGGTGACTTCCACCAGGTCAGGCTTCTCCATGAGCTCTAAGTCATACTCAGCTTCTAAGAGTTCCTCTTCATAACGCGGCAATGCTTCATACCTTTTTATTAAGGTCCCAATATCAGTGTAGTTAAGATCCTCATCAGCTTCCTTAGAAGCAAGATCTCCATAAGTATCAAGTGACTGTTCAATACTCTCTATTTTTTCTTTGATTGTTTTTACTTGTTTCTCAAGTAACCCATACTGAACATCATATCGTTCATTCATGTCATTATAATATTTTTCAGCTATCATAGTGACATCAGATTCAAGTCTGTTTTTATCAGTATCAGTTGAACTTAACTCTATCTGGTATGGTTCTTTGATTCTAACGTTTAAACTACCATTAAACTTTCCTTGAAATTCTTTCTCGTACCTGCTTTCAATTAAGTTCGGCTTAGAAAGAAATTCATTATTGCCAGTACCAGTAAAAACAAGTGCAGTAGAAGTATAATTCGTTGTTCTGGTAAAACTGAAAGCCGCTCCTGCAATCATGAAAAGAATAGCTGCTACTACCAACCACAACTTCTTATTCCAAATGAATTTCACATAATCGTAAACCGGGTATTTTTGCTCGTCCATATACTCACAATTCTCCTTATTAGCCAAATTAAAACTCACATAATAGCATGATACCACAGCCGGAAAATTAAATGAACAAATCACTTTAATAGTTAATTCTCTACCAAAAAAAGAACCGTTGAAAAGATTCAACGGTTCTCTCTTTTGCTTGCTATTACTTAAGAAGATCCTTAAGTTTAGCAGCAACTGCGTCACTAACTACGCCATTCCCACCAAGAATTGTAACTTTATCAAGATTGTTGTCCTTGATAAACTTCTCAGTTTCGGCAGATAGGCTCTTGTCAGTCAGCAATACGCCTGTGTGGTTTTTAGCAGCTAGTGCTGCACCAGATAGAGCGTCTGCAAAGTCTCTGCCTGTTGCCAGGTAATAATGGTTGGCATCCTTATGGAAGTATTGCGCAACCTTTAGAGCTGTTTCGTAACGGTTTTGTCCGCCAAGACGGTATACGTATGGAAGGTCATCCGTTACAACTTTAGGAACTACCCCTGTACCACCGACTACCAATGTCTTGGAAGCTCCAAGATCACGGATTGTCTTGGCAGTTACGTCAGGAAGTGAGTTTGTTCTTGTCAATAGGATCGGCATTCCTTTATCTGCTGCAAATGAAGCAACAGACAATGCATCTGGGAAGTTGTTTCCGTTTACGACAACAACTTCGTTCACGCCCTCTGGAGCAACGTGCTTAGCGATTTTCGCAGCCGTTTCCCAGCGATCAGAACCGAATACGCGCACTACTTTGATTCCTTTATCCTTAATGGCCTTTTCAGTAGCTGCATTTACAGCTCCAGTTCCACCAAGGATGTAAACAGTCTTAGCATTCAAGCGGCTGATTTCATCGCTTGCTTCTTTTGTAAATTCATTAGGCTTTGTAAGCAACAGCGGCGCATTGTACTTCTTAGCTAATGGAACACCAGCAAGTGCGTCTGCATAGTTGTCACCACGAGCAAGAATTACAGTTTCTGCTGAATTCCAGCCCTTCTTGCTGACATCTGCGGCTGTCTTGTAACGATCGTCACCTGACAGGCGGTTAACACGATCAGCATCTACATTACGGTGAATCTTAACTTCTTGAACAACTTCGTTTCCAGCGATGTCAGTAACCTTAACAGTAAATACATTGTCTCCCTCTTTTAAGGATACCGGCACTTCTACTGTTTTTGTTCCTTCACCTAATACAGAAACAGGATCTTCAAAGGATTGTGCATACTCATGACTGTCATTTACAAACATTGAGAAGTAATTGTAGTTATCTTTCATTTCAATGTTAACAGTCAATTCTTCAACATTGTTGTCAACAAATGCTGGTGCATCAGTTGTAACAGTTGGAGCTGCTGTATCAACGAATACTTTTCTTGAGATTGAATACTCATTGCCAGCTACATCTTTAGCTGTGATGATGACATCATGCTTATCATCATTGTCAAATTTAGCTACTCCAGAGAAGTAGTATGCTTCTTCTTCTGCATCATAAGATACTGAAGCAGGTTCGCCGTTAATAGTTACTGAAGCGACTTTTACATTTTCAACAACATAACCTTCTACCGGAACTTCTCTAGTGTTATAAGCACCATAAGGTTCTGGTGAATCAACTAGAAGAAGCGGGCTATCGGTGTCGCCATTAGCAACTTCATCACTACCTTCATTGCCAGCATAGTCAATTGCATAGACCTCTACCAAAGAGTCTTTTGCCAGATCAGCTAGAGTGAAAGAAGTAGCATCTGAACCTAATTCCTTGACTACTTTACCGTTTACCACGACTGCATAACCTGCGATTCCGACACCCTCATCGCTGCCCTCCCACTTAAGCTCACCAGTCTTCTCATCGAAAGTAACTGTAACTGCAGGAGCTGTTGTATCAACATATACAGGAATTTTCTTAGACTGCCAATCTGCTCCAGTATAATCAACAACGGATTTAACTTCGTAATAGTAAAGTCCGTCTGCAACAGTTTTGGACTTTACAGATCCATCCCATAGAGAGTCTGGGTTGTACTTGAATCCATCTTCTGTTCCGCCATCAATAAAACTCTTGCGTACATTCTTTTCCATTAAAATCCTTTTTAACAACTTTTCATCTTTGTTAAGAATGTTGTATTGGACTTCTTTTGCATTTCGCAAGAACCCGAGCAATGGATTCATATCATCAAGGAATCCGTCACCGTTTGGTGAAAGGGCATAGAAGTCTTTTCCAGGAACTGGTGAAGTGAAAAACTCATCCTTATCAACAAGGACATCCGTGAAATCATATTGCGAATAATCAAAGTACTTGTTTTCACCAAGGTCTTTCATTCCATCCACAACATCCGGGCGATCCCATTCGCCGTAGAAACCTAGGAAAGGAACATTAAGTTTTGCTTCAGCACCGTTTGCATCTGTGAATTGAACGAAACCTTCAACGAAAATATCTTCAACCAATGCCTTGCTAGTTGCCTTACCGTCTTTATCCAGTCCAGGAATCTTCGCACCTGTCAGGTCAAAAGATACAGTAAAGTCAACTGACTCCCCTGCTGGGATGGTGACTGTTTTAGGAGCAACAACTTTAGCTCCTTGAATATCTCCAGCAGTCAAAGCATTTTGATCTGGAGCATCTTTTACTTCCTGATACGTATCAGTCAGAAGGCGAGTATTTACATCATAAGTAACTTCCTTATCGGAAATGTTCGTAGCAGTAAGTGTGAAGCTTTGAGACTTATCCTTGAAATCCTTCAATTCCACTTTTGCTTCTCCAGTATTCTTGTTAACAACAAATACAGGAGTATCAACTGCTGCGAATGTTTGCATCATACCAGCACCTTGTCTTCTAGGCGAGAAAGGCTGGCCATTTAGATCTTCAATCACTTTTGCTGAGTTCATCAACAAGATTTTTGCCAGTCTAGTATACTCAGAAGCTTCTAATGCTTCAAAACGGTCATCAGTCTTTAAGTATTGCTGAACTAGAGCAGATCCACCGGCAACATGCGGCGCGGCCATGGAAGTACCACTCATAAGACCGTATGAGTTATTTTGGAAGGTTGAATAAATGTTTCCGCCAGGGAGCAGTAATTTCAGGCTTCATTTCGAGACTTGGAGTAGTTCCCCATGAAGTGAAGTCAGTCATTCTGCCCATTTCCGGGTCTTCATTTTTATTCAACTGCTCGACTCCTAGAGTTTTGAGGTTCTGTTCTTCGACAACCTTACGAAGAGCATTTCCATCCGCATGAGAAATCATCGTGAATGGAACATCCCAACCGCCCTGGTCCTTATAAAAGTATGCTCCTGCATTGCTGTCATAAACGATAATACCAACAGCACCAGCCGCAGCAGCATTTTGAGTTTTATCATAGAATGATAAAGCGCCACGTTGTACTAAAACAACCTTTCCCGTCACATCTAGACCTGTATAGTCTTCAGGCTTGCCAAGTTTACCTTCAAGGCTGACGATCTCCTTGTCAGCTAAGCCATCCCAGCTGTCACGACCAAAGCCTACTGCACTGAAACCAGAACCATCAACGGTTACTTTCGTTTCGTATAGGAAACCTTCATTTCCTGAAGCTGCTACCTGGAGTGAATCAGGATTCAAACCTGGAGCACCTACAACTCCGATATCAGGGTTTTCAAAATTAGGATTATCCCAGCCGTAACCAATGTGACCAGAGTTACCAGCAGAAACAGCAGCTAATACGCCATTATCTACCGCTCTAGTAATCGCTAAGTCTTCAACACTTTCAGGCTCGTAGAAAGAAGCTGTACTTCCCAAACTCATGTTCAGGACATCTGCCCCCAATGTAATCGCATCATCAATAGCTGCCAAATAAACATCTGACCAAGTTGACGGGTAAAGTGGGTCATTAGAGAAAACCTTCATCGCCAATACTTGCGCTTCAGGTGCAACGCCCTGGATACCGCCATTTTCGACGTCACCGTTTGCTGCTACTGTACCGGCAACGTGCATTCCGTGCATGGAAGCACCAGGTCCTAAATCAAGGATTGTGTCATTCATATCATAGTAGTTGAAGCCATAAGGAACCTTTTCAGTAAAATATTTACCTTTAAGGGCTGCTTCTTCAACTAGTGTGTTAACTTCGCTCTCCTCCAGGTCACCTTCGACGCCTTCGCTTAGAACAAAGTCTTTATGGGATGGATCCACGCCAGTATCAATGACAGCTACAACCTGGTCTTCCCCTTTGAATTGCGCATCTCCCCAAGTTTGGTAAGACTGAATGAACTGATGACTTGTTTTCATGTTCGGCTGTACTTCAGGACGATTATACTCATTGCTCAAGTATACATTCTTGACTCCAGCAGTGCTTTCAATCTTAGAGATATCACCGTATGTAACCTCTCCGCTAAAACCATTGAAGACTGTAGAAAACTTGCCCTTGTACTTGATTTTAACGCCTTTTGTCGATAGTGCTTTCTTCACATTGTTCTGCTGCTTTTCAACTTTAGCAGCCAATTCGTTCTTTTTAGTTTCAGGAAGCTCTTTATATAGCTTTTTATTTTTAGTTGCGTATTCGATCGGGGTTTCTCCCTCAACTTCTACAATCACGCGAACCTTGTCAGAGACTTTGAAGTTGGCAGTTGTTTTTTGCTTTGACTTATCAAATGCTTTTCTGCCATCCCATTGTTTTGTAATTACAGGCTTTGATGGTTTTGAGTTATTTAGAGTTTCTGCTAATGCGAAGTTCACATTAGAGAACAACAACGAACCAGCCAATAGATACGTAAGTGGCTTTCTCAATTTCAATCCTTTTTCCTCCCTAGAAATATATTAGAAAAACAAAGTAAATGTGAAAAAAGACCCCCCCATTTCTTTAAATATTTAGAAAATACAGTTTAATTCTACGAGATATTTCCATTGGAGTCAATTTAAACTAGGAAAATTCTATTATATTTTTATATTATTCTTAATATTGTATTTTAATAGATAATTAAACGAACTAAAAAAGAAGAGTGCAGATTGCACTCTTCTTCTCCAACAGACTATTTGTTGATTTTTGTTACACGGCCTTCAATCTTAGGGTTTACTGTGCCGTTAGCCTTGATATAACCTACAAAGCCTTCTAGATCAACTACATCGATAGTACGGTCCTTAATAGTTGCAAGAATTGCATAGCCATCTCCACCATCAGCCATGTAATTATTAACAGTAATAGAGTACGTTTGATCTGCTGCTACTGGAGTTCCATCTTGTTTTGTAATAGATACGATGCGGTCTCCAGCGGCTCTTGAATCATCGTAAGTAACTTTTAAGCCAGAAACAGGCATGATGCGTACTTTACTTCCCCACTGCTGTTCAAGCAATGTCTTGATTTGAGCACCCGTTACATCCATTGTTACAAGGTCATTCCCGAAAGGCTGAACTGTGAAAGCTTCCTTCCAAGTAATCTCCCCTGCATCAATATCTGCGCGGACTCCGCCAGAGTTCATGAAGGCAAAATCAGTGCCTGTCTTCCAGCGCATTGCATCGGCAACCATGTTGCCCATTGCAGATTCTCCATCAACGTTTGCTTCCCTGCTGATGAATTCAGTTGCAGTACCGATTTTTTCATTCAAAATTGGGGCTACATCTGCAATATAAGTGTCCAGAATTTCTTTAATTTCAGCATCTGGAGTAATTCCGTCACGCTTTACATCAACGATTTCTGCAGTTGCTGAAACGATATCTTTAGTAGCAGGATCTATCATAAGATCTACATCAGAGAAAGCTGTTCCGTAAGAATAAGACTGAACTAGAAGTTTGCCATCAACAACTGTATTTGTATACTGGTGATTGTGGCCGACAAACAATACATCTACTTCATCATCTATATTCTTTGCGATATCAACTAACTCTTCTGTTGCATTGCTGCCATCTCGGTCGGATTTTGCTGGATTGTGAGTAATAACCACAATCGCTTCAATCCCTTTGTCTTTCAATTCTTTTGCATACTTATTAATTGCTTCTGTTTCATCAGTGAACTTAACACCAGCCGTGCCGCTAGGAGTTACGATGGATGGTGTATCAGAGTAAGCAATACCAATGAATCCTATCGGCACTCCGTTCACTTCTTTTACTACATAAGGGTCAAGAATTGGCAGATTTGTATTTTCATCGACTACGTTAGCGGCTACATAAGAGAAATCAGCACCTTCAAACTCACCGTATTTCTCAACCGTTTTAGGGTGGCTGCCTCCGTTAATCAAGCGAAGCATTTCGTCCACGCCTTCATCAAACTCGTGGTTACCCACAGTACCTATATCAAAACCAATCTTATTGAGAATATCAATAGTAGGCTCGTCCTGTAGCAATGCAGAAACAGGAGAACTTGCACCAACTGCATCACCAGCATGTAGCATCAATGTGTTTTCTGGATTTTCAGCTTCGTGTTTCTTTAAATATGCAGCTAAATATTCAACTCCGCCAGCATTCAACTTAGAATTAAAAGTATCAAGCTGTCCATGGAAGTCATTGATTCCAAGTAGTTGAACTTCAAAAGGCTTGCCCATCATATCCAATTGGTACTTAGCAAAACCATTTGCACCATTGCCAACATATTTGATGTTGTCAGAGCTTTCTGCAAATGCTTTAGCTGCTGGAGATGATTCAAATGTCACATTTACATTTGTGTTGATTGGTGCTAGGCTCCAGTTTTGATCAGCAGATGGATTGATCGTCTTGTTCTTGATGATATAGTTCATGACAACTTGTCTATTTTCATCAGGTGAAGAATAGATCACTCTCTTTCCATCAGGGTTAGCAAGCTTAGTGAATGAAGCTCGATAGTTGTTAGTAGCAATGACAAATTGCTGATCATCTGCAACTGGCTTACCTTCATAAGAAAGGTTTTTAATTCTGCTTGCACCTTCGTTAACCACTTTGCCATCTTTATCATACTTAGCTGGCTGAGTTACATCAATTTCATAAGTAACACCATCAAGTGTATCGAAGTTATATACAGGGAAATCACTGTTAATCAAAGATTGTTCAGTTGTTTCAGCAGGGTCGATTTGATTAAAGTTTACTGCTGTCCACTCAAGATATTCCTTAACTTGAGCACCAGATAACTGGATTGCAGTTACTGTATTGGGATACTTATACAGGTCAGCAACGTTTTTGATTGCAATTTCCCCAGCCGGGAAATACGTATATTCATCCGCTCCGTTTCTTCCTGCTTTGAACGGTGCTGCAGAAGAAAGAACCGGTAGATCTTCATACTCTGTACCTTTTAGTACATTTTCAATGTATTCCTTTTGCGCGTTGCTAACGATTTGTACGGATGGGTCATCCTGTACGCGTGCAAAGTAGCTGTAAATTGGCGCAGTAGTTGTTCCAATCGGCTGGTTGATATAGTCAACTGTAGCGTCATGGGAAGGTTTCATCACATCAACAATATTCTTGTCTACTTCAGCATCCTTAGCAGCAAGAACTTCTGATTTAGATCCTTTAACACTCCACTTTCCATCTACTTTTTCCAATTCCAGGTCAATGACACCAAGGTGGCTTGCATCGACAATGGACTGAACAGCCGCAACACCATTGATTGTTCCGTTTACGTTATCAACACCAGCAATGCCATTGTATGACTTATCAGATGGGAATGCTTTATGTGTATGCCCGAACACGATTGCGTCGATGCCAGGGACTTCGCTTAATGCGAATACTGAATTTTCTTTGTTATCCTTGTCGACATCGAAGCCAGAGTGAGATAAAGTTACAACGATCTCAGCTCCATCCTTCTTCATTTTTGGAACCCACTTCTTCGCAGAAGCTACAATATCCTCAGTAACAACTTTGCCTTCAAGGTTTGCTTTGTCCCACTGCATGATTTGCGGAGCTACAAAGCCAATGACGCCGACTTTAATAGTGTGCTTTTTGCCTGATTCGTCTACTACTTCCTTATCAATAATTTGATAAGGCTTTACAAAGGTCTTATCGTTAGACGGATCATTGTCATGGTCATCATTGTAAACATTAGCAGAAACAAATGGGAATTCTGCAGTTCTCATGCTGCCTTCAAGGAAATCAAGACCATAGTTGAATTCATGGTTTCCTAATGTTGCAGCATCATAGTCCAATTCATTCATAGCTTGATAGATTGGGTGCTCTTCATTCTTTACAAGGGTATCAGAAACGACACCTTCTCCGCCAAGAACTGTTACAGATTTACCATCTACTAGCGCTGCAACTTCCTTAAGCATTGAGTTTCTCTCTACAAGAACAACAGGAGCATCTTCTCTTGCAGCTAGTACTGAACCTGCTAAAGCATCAGCAAATCCGCGTCCAGTTGAAACGAATACTCTTGTTTTAACGCTGTCAAGTTCAGTAGCAACCTTTAGAGATGTTTCGAAACGTGTTGCTCCGCCGAAACGTGTTGCTCCTTTAACAGACTTCTCAATATCAGTACTGATCACACCAGTACCACCGATCAATACAGTATCAGTGACGTTCTTTAATGCTTCCTGTGTTTCTGCAGGAATTTTCTTTGCATCAGTCAGAAGGATCGGAAGACCATTCTTAGCTGCATATGGTGCAGCGGAGATTGCATCTGGATAATCACGGCCATTTACAAGCACTGCTTTAGTGCTGTTTCCTAGCTCTTCTGCTACTAGAGCAGCTGTCTCAAAACGGTTTTCCCCGCCAAGACGCTTAACCCAAAGCTTCATCTTGGATGAAAGAGTTGATTGAATCTGTGAAGAAACTGCTCCAGTTCCTCCGACAATTACTACACGCTTCGCACCAAGGCGTTTGATCTCAGCCTTCGTATCTTCATGTAAAGTGTTTGGCTTAGTTAATAGGATTGGTGCGTTATATTTATAAGCTAATGGTGCCGCTGCCAAAGCATCAGCAAATTCATCTGATCTTACAAGAACAACCGTTTCAGCTGATTCCCAGCCTTCCTTAGAGATGTCGATCGCAGTCTCAAAGCGATCCAATCCCGCTAAGCGGTCTACAAATGTCAGTGGTTCAACTTTTGCCACATAGTCTGTAAACGGATTGCCCTGAAGCATGTCACCGTTGTCCAATAATAAGTTGTTAGCGTTTTCTTTTCGTTCAGCCTTAACTAAAGAAGAAACCTTCACTAATCCTTTCGTGACTTCTGTGTCAGTAAAATAGTCATGGTTCATGATGCTTCCATGCACATCAGTAGTTCCCATGATTTTCATCTTTACAAGCGCTTCGCTCGACATGACATTCGTCGGCGTGCCCTCTGCGAATACTGGCGTGCCGGCTACCGGGGATACCAATAAACCAACCGTCAAAGCAGATACAGCTAGTCCATTTAATTTCTTTTTGAACTCTTTTTTCACCCTAGTCCCACCTTTCAAGTATGTAACAGCAAATCTATTATATACGCAAAAATAGTAATAATATATCACTTTTTGTAAAAAAAGTGTGAAATTTTTATTTATTTGTTTTATTCACATATTAATATTTTGTAAATAATAGTCTTTCAAAAAAATCCTGCCTAGTCCGATAAAAAAGTATAATAAAAGTAAAAGATATCTTATATATTCTTCTTTAGAGATTCTTAACATCATTTCGACTTAGGGAGGTCCGTTATTTTGGGGAGATGGGCTAAATTTGTATTTTTGTTAAGTGTAGTATTCTTCCTTGGAAGCATGCCAGTAAATGCAGAAGAAACGAAAAGAATTGTCGTAAAGTACAAAACGGAGCAGGCAATTAAAGGACTTTCTTTAAAAAAAAAGGCCGAGGATCAATCAAGGAAAACAAAAATACTAACAGTATCGAAAACTGAAACACAAAAAGTAATGAATGCTTTAAAAAAGGATCCCTATGTTGTCTACGCAGAGGAAGAGAAGGAATATCAGTATTACAGCCCACCTGTAAATGATGCCTATTTCGCAACTTATCAATTGAAGGATTTCAACGCGATAAAAGCGGCAGAAGCATGGCGAAGCTTCATTCCAAAAGCCCGTCCGGTTGTCGCCGTACTAGATTCAGGAATCGATATGTCCCATCCCGATTTAAAAAACATGATCTACAAGCCTTACAATATCCTGAACGGCAGTTCGCTTCCTTTCGATGATGTCGGTCATGGAACCCATGTGGTCGGAATCATCGGGGCAGAAACCAATAATAAAATTGGCGTTGCCTCACTTTCAAAGGGCAGTTATATTATGCCAATCAAAATCGGTACAAAGAACGGAATATCTAATATAGATTTAGCTGACGGCATCTATCATGCGGTGAAAAACGGCGCTTCCATTATTAATATCAGTGTCGGAGGCGAGTATAGTGAATACGTTGAGGAATCATGCAATTACGCGTACCAGAAAGGGGTTCTCGTTATTGCAGCTGCAGGAAACGATGGTGTGCCTTACGAGAGTTATCCCGCTGCCCATAATTCAGTTATGGCAATCGCCGCCAGTGACAGCAGGACAAATACACTCGCTGATTTTTCAAATTATGGGGACTGGATTTCCGTCGCAGCGCCTGGCGTCAATATTTACAGCACTTACCTGTCTGGCAAATATGCTACAATGGACGGCACAAGTATGGTCTCCCCTATGGCCGCATCACTGGCTGCTCTCATCAAAAACCATCATCCTGGCCTGACTAATAACCAGCTGAGATGGATCATGGAAGCAAGCAGTGAGGAGTATGAAGGATCTTTATATCACTCTAATGGACGAATGAATGCCCAAAACAGTTTAACGCTTTTCAAAGATTACTCGAGAGCGTATGGTGCCACTTCTGTCGAAACATCAAATACCATTTCAATGACAGGGTGGGAAACTGCCTTACCAGGTGTCTTAATGCCAGAGGAACTGGAACTTAATCCTGACCTGCCAGCCAGGGAAGGAAGATTCGTTATCATGGCCAGCAATCAGAGCTTCCCGGACAGTCTGGCTGCAGGTGCGCTTTCATATAAACTCGATGCTCCGCTCTTACTCACGTACCCTAACAGTCTCAGGCAATCTACCATTGATACATTGGGAGAGCTGCAAGCCGACCAAGTGCTGATTATGGGCGGCCCTGGGGCAGTCTCGGATAGCGTGAAATCAAACTTGGAACAGCTCGGATTTGAAGTCCATCGTTTAATGGGAGATGACCGATTTGAAACAGCAGCTGCAATCAATGATTATATTGCCAAACGGAGCGGCAAGGTCATTGTCACAAACGCCCGCGATTTCCCTGATGCTCTTTCTGTATCAGCCTTTGCCGGCAGCGAACAGATTCCAATCGTATTTGTTGAACGAAACTCTATTCCGGAAGCAACCAAGGAGTTCCTCAACAAATACAAGTTCAGCAAAGCAATCGTAATCGGCGGTCCTGGGGTAGTATCTGACCAGGTTCTGAAACAGCTTCCGAATGGCGAAAGAATCGGCGGGGCAGATCGATTTGATACCAACAGAAAAGTCATTAATTATTTCAAGCCTACAAGTGACTTTAATGGAGTCATCCTGGCAACAGGCAGGAATTTTCCAGATGCCCTGTCCGGAGCACCGGTATCAGCGAAACTCGACTATCCGCTAGTACTGGTGGATCCTGCAAAAGGACCGGCAGCCACCTTTGACTTTGTAAAACAAAAGACGGCATACAGCAACATGCCTGATATGATAACACTGGGCGGTCCGGCAGTTATCCCTCCGGCCATCGTCTGGCGATTCGATCAAATCTTATATAACAGCTGGTATAACGAGGAGTACGGACCTTATTTACAATTCAGCAAGCACGTTGATAAACCTTTCTCCTATAATAAAAAATAATTACTAAAAAGAGTCAGCCCCTAACCGGCTGACTCTTTCCATTGTTATTGACTTAACTCATTGGATATATCTGACCCAACCACCCCTTCACCGCCAAGAATCACTGTATCCGAAGAGACATTCGCGTTCAGGATATTCCGTGTCCCATCTTGCATCTTCTTTTGTTCTACCAAAAGCATTTCAGCGCCATCTTTAGCAGCGGCAACAGAACCGGCAAGAGCATCAGCAAAACCTCGTCCATTGGCAAGGTAAAATGCTTTATGGTCACCTAGCATTTCCGTAATTTTATTTGCTGTCGCAAATCGGTCAGCTCCTCCAAATCTTGTAGCACCTGGAAGACTTTCGAAAACTTGTTTGCTAATGACGCCTTCACCGCCGACTACAATGGTTTCAGCAACCCCTGCAAGAGCTTTCTGCGTGTCAAGCGGAAGTGAGTTCCTTTCACTCAGCAAAATGGGATAACCCTTTTCCGCCGCAATTGAAGCAACGGCCAATGCATCAGGAAAGTCTTTTCCATATGCAATGACTGCCTTGTCAGGCACCCCATTCAATGATCTTAGTTTATTGGCAATGAGCATGGCCGTTTCAAATCTATTTTGCCCGCCAAGTCTTTCAAACTCCTGGATACCAAGAGTTTTCAGTTGATCTACTACTGATGCCGGTACAGCACCAGTCCCTCCAAGAATCACAGCCTTTTTAGGTGTCAATTCCGAAATGACCTGCATGATTGCCCGTGGAAGAGAACCTCGTTTCGATAACAAGATCGGCGCATCCAATGCATAGGCAAGAGGTGCACCTGAAAGTGCATCAGGGAAATTCTCCCCATCTGTTATCACCACCGTATCCGCTGCCGGTCAGCTATTACGGGCAATTTCCGCTGCCGTATCGTAGCGTGTAGCTCCTCCAAGCCGGGTTACTGTTCGTTCAAATTCAATTTCTACCCCTTTTTTCCGCAGCTCATGGATTAACTTAATCGATTCAGGACTAAGCGGATTATTTTTTAACTTTACAGTTCCTGCAGAAAGATTCCTTAAGGGACTGATGTCTACAATATTATTGCTCTCTAAATCTATTTCCCCCATCGTTACAGATTCCAGGACTTTTATATCTTTTAAGCTGTTATGGCTAAAATCCAGCTTGTAGTCTTTATCGCCTGAAAAGTTCAATCCGGTTAAACTCCCCAGCTGATTATAACTTACATCCAACAGCTTAAATTCTGTCATACCATTCAGCGGTTCAAGACTGTTAATGGAGTTTCCGCTTGCCTTCAAACTGGTTATGCTATGAAGCTTTTGTAATGGTTCAAGACTAGACACCTCATTCTCACTTATATCCAGCCTTAATGTCCCTCTCACTTGAATGCCTGCCATTGGAGAAAGATCCTTAATATTATTCCGGGCAAGATCAATTTCTCCATCCTCTACATTTAGCCCTGCTAAAGGTGATAAGTCCGAAATTTCATTATCATTCGCATACAGGTAAGCAAGACTGGCAATCTCTTTCAGCGGAGAAATTGACTTAATCCTGTTTCCGCTAACCAACAGCGTAGTCAACTTTTCATAACCGGCAAGCGCCGCAAGGTCAGTGACTTTATTTTCATCCAGGTCAAGATATTCCAGCTCTGTCAGACCTTTTAACGCTGTAATATCCTGAATATTATTTTTAAAAAGAGATAGAGAAGTAAGCCCATTAAGCTGCAATAGTCCACTTAGGTCAGTAATCTGGTTTCCCCCCAGGCTAAGCCATTGTAAATTGTTAAGGGGCTTCAAATCCTCAACAGAAGATAAACCATCTCCATCAGCGATTAATGTTTCTATCGAAGTATTCCCTTCTAAATCTCCCAGTCTTTTAATTTGATTACCAGAGATATCGAGCTCTTTTAGATTACTAGCACGTTCAATTCCTTTAAGACTGCTAATCCTCTTTTCCGGTACCAGCAGCGACTGAATCGTTTCCATGTCCTGAAGACTGATTTCTGAAGTTTGTTTCAGCCCAAGCTGTTCCTTTATAGCCTTGTCAAAGTTCTCATCCGCAATGAACGTTTCGGCCTGGACCGCTGGCGCAGCCAGAGAAAAAATCAATATCAATGAAAATAACAGATTCAAGATTCTAGACATAATTCCTCCCGTATTAGTTAGTTAGATAGATAAAGAACCATCAATAATAGCTAATTGCCTGGCTGCCGTATTGTTTCCAGCCGCCGATAAATTGACTAAGTGGAACGGCTTTATTCTTCTTTCCATCAAGCGGGTCATTAAAGTAAACGTACTTGGCATCATATCCGGTAATCAGGACCGAATGCTCCTTCATCGTGATGCGGATTTGCCCCTGAGGAGTATGCCATGTCTGCCAGTACTGGTCCGGCACCGGCTTGAACCAGCTTGTCGTGATAACCCAGACAGGATGCCCTGCTGATACATAGTTGAGCACCTCATCAAATGACTGACCCGTTAAATTTACAACTCTATTAGGCATATATTGATTGGCCAGTTCCTCAATTGGCCCGTTGAATACACCGAAGCCAGGCTTACTAAAGGAATACATATCCCCTACGAAACCATAGTTTGGATTGCCGAAATAAATATTCAAACCAATTTTCCGATATGGAGTCGGATCCTTCTTCACCTGTAAGGCAAGAGTCATCTTGTTCGAGCTGATTCCTGCCGAGCCAAGCATCATGCTTAACGATGTGACCTCACACCCTCTGTTCAGTTCTGGCATCTGCCTGACAATCGGAGCGTAAAGTTGTTTTGAACTGGCCCTTGCTGCAGATGCAACTACGACCTTGCTTTCGGGACTTTTATTTTTGTTTTGATCGTATGTATACACCTGGAACACGGTACCGCTTTTATGTAATGGGACCGGAACAGAAAAGTCGCCATATGAGTTGGCTCTGACTGTTTTGTAATATTTAGAATTCCTGTTCACGTAGATCAGTGTCCCAGGAATCGATTTTCCTTTAATAGAAAAAGACTTATCAGTAACACCATTCAGCTTAGGTGCCGGCGGCGTGATCTTATCCTCAACCGTCACAGCAGCAGTCCCGCTTTTCCTGCCAGCCCCATCAACCACATAAGCTGTCAACTTTGTACCAGCTTTAAGAGGGGTGCTGCCATTCAGCAAAACTTTGAAGGTGCCAGTTTCATTTATTGAACTGGAATACATCTGCTGGCCATTGACCTGGACATATAATGTACTCCCATAGTCTGCTTGTCCAGTGATTACTGTATTCAGGTTAGAGATTGGGTTTAAAATAGGAGTTTGCGGCAGAAGTGCCTTCTTTACAAGGACTTCGCTGGAGCTCTTGACTCCATTTCTCTCTGAGATGACAGTAACTAAAGAACCAGCTTGTAAAAGGTTGGAAGGCTTGAACTCAAACTCTCCGGTAGTTCCATTATATTTACCTAACTCCAGGGCAGTAGCACCTGTATATGCCGAAAGCTTCACGCCTTTTTCAGCAATCCCCGACAAAATTTTCAAACTGTCATTTACGGGGTTCACTTTAATGACCGGATTATAATCCACAATTACTTCTGTTATCTTTGTCTTTCCAAAAAACTTCACTCTCAGTTCTGAAGCCTTCAGTCTTTCAGAAAGTTTTATAGAATAAGAATGATTTAAGACATATCCCTTTCCGATGGTCTTTCCATTGGCTATAACCTGGATCCGCCCTTTTTCAACTGCAGTACCGCTAACCGTTGTTTCCGTTACTTCGGTAACCTGGAATGGAGCAATTCCCTCAGCACTCGACTGAACTCCAGGCATAGAAAATATAGCAATAAAAACTAGCAAAAATACAAAATATGATTTCCTATACATGATTCCCTCCTAATACTTTTTACTATATGTCTATAGTAAGGTATTACCTATTAGTTGGGAAGGCTTCCCAGATAAATCGATGATCAGGAAGGTCAAAAATTAATCAGCGATAATTAAAAAATTATTAAGTCTATTACAATCAAGCGACAAAATGTGACAAAATACCTATTTTTTCACAAGTTTCATAAAGTTATACTTTAGAAGGCAAAACTCTTGAAAAAGAGTGACGCAAAGCTAGAGGGGCCTCCGTCATAAGGCGAAGCCAGCCAGCTGCCATCAAAGATAAAGGAGACTACATTTGATGTCTAACTATCAGTGGCTTACGCCGGAAGAAAAACAACGGAAAAAGGAACGGAACAAATACATATTATATACATCCATCCTTCTCTCCACCGTACTGATTAGTGCACTTGTAACTTTACTTGCCAATCAGATTTAAGAGACCATGAGATATAATAAGATCCCAACATTAACAAGTTGGGATCTTTCCCTATGTACAATTATTCCAGGAATATATTTTCAGAAAAGCGGGTATATTTTTATTAAAAGTCACGGGATGTGATGGTATGGAACATGAAGGTAATTTTGCAATAGGTTTCTCATGGGCATTCTCATTAAGCATACCGCTTTGGATTTCATTTTTAGGTTGGATTAAGTTATTGTTTATATTTTTGTAATTTGATATATCGCGTACTAATCTAGACAGCATCCAAGATTGTTGGATGCTGCTTTTTATTTCAAAAAAAAGGATATTCAAATTCTTGCTTTTTTGGTATTCTAGATGTCAGATGTCATGCTATTTTGTCATACTATGGAGGTCAATTCATGAGAGCCGAAAAACATACAGGAAAGAAGAAGCGAACATGGCTCCGAGTCGTTGGAGTCATTTTTCTATTATTAATTGCAGGAGTAGGAGCATACGCTTATAATGTCTATTCTTCACTAACGAAAGCAGTAGATACCATGCACCAGCCGATAAAGCGTGAGAAATCGGAGAAAAGGGTTGAAGAAATCACACTGGAGAAGAAAGAACCTTTTTCAGTTCTGATGCTTGGGGTCGATGAGCGATCTGGTGACCGTGGCCGCTCAGATACAATGATTGTTTTAACAGTAAATCCTGAAGAAAACTCAACCAAAATGCTAAGTATCCCACGCGATACTAGAACAGAAATCGTAGGAAAAGGCTTCGATGATAAAATCAATCATGCCTACGCGTTTGGCGGGGTAGAAATGTCAATGGATACAGTAGAAAACTTCCTTGATATCCCTATCGATTACTATATGCAAATCAATATGGAGAGCTTTAAGGAAATTGTAGATGCTGTCGGAGGGGTTACGGTCAACAATACACTAGATTTCACTTATGAAGGTGTCCATTTCACAAAAGGCGAATTAGTCCTTAATGGCGAAAAAGCCTTGAAATATTCCAGAATGCGTTATGAAGACCCGAGAGGCGACTTCGGAAGGCAGACAAGACAACGTCAAATTATCCAAGGTGTTATTAAAAAAGGTGCCAGCTTCTCTTCATTAACGAAGTTTGATGAGATCTTTGCAGCTCTAGGTAATAATGTCAAAACCAACCTCACTTTTGATGAGATGGTAGACATTCAAAAGAATTATAAAGATGCAGGCAAAAATATTGAACAAATGGAAATTAAGGGGTCTGGAACCAAAATAAACAAAATTTATTACTTAATGGTTCCAGAAAGTGAAAAACAAAGAGTTCAAGATGAACTAAAAAGCCACTTGAAGCTTAAATAAAAAAAAAGAGGTAACGAATGTGCACTGTGCCTTCGTTTACGGACAGTTTAAAAAAGCACCTTTGCAGCTAATAAGTGCCCCCGGTATTGTACCGGGGGCACTTTATTTATGCCCGATTGATAACGGCGATGATTATATTCTTCGATTACACGATCCACTTGCATTTACAGAGGGTTTTAGTGAGTTGTTACACGACCTGGCAACATCCAATAATATGTTCCAGGCATATAATGAAAATGAAAATGGCCAGTTCGTTCTTACTACTCCTAGCAGCAGAAATGGATTCATATTTCATTTAGTCTCCAATCAAGTTGTTCGTGTTTTATGTGTATTGGAGTTAGATGAACTAAGAGAGGAAGTGACTGCTTTTTTTCAGCCACAATTCAACAACTGGGATTCGATGCAATTTACAGTTAAAGAAAAGCATTTTGAAGAATTCATTCGCTCGATTCAGTTAAAGGAAAAAATCAATTTTTGGCTGGCAGCTGATCAATTCGCGAATGATTTTCATGAAGAGAACGGTAACATCGTTAACTCTTCTCTCTTTCGGACTGAAGATGAAGGACTCCCCCACTTTCTCAAGGTTGTAATGCTGCTTGTTGGGAAAGAACGAATTTGGGCGATTAAGGAAGAAGAGCGCGAGAGGGAGAAAAATATTACCATAAGAACCCTTCATAAAGTAGAATGGCAGAAATTATTGTAAACAACTCTTTCTCGAGTAACAACAAGTAAAATCTTTTAAAGTCGGATTAAACTATAAGGTGGAAATATGAAAATAGTAAATTATCGTACTACAACCATTATTGGACGATTACTCATTTGCGCAATCTTTATCATAACTGGTGCTTCCTTGATCCTGGCAAGTATATTTATGGATGCTCCCACTATCAGGAAGGTAATTTCTTTTACTGCAGGTATCTTGGGCATTATATATTTTGGCAGAATGGCTATCATGCTCAATATCCTTCTAATCAGAAATAAGCAGATGTTCAGCTACAACAAGGAAACCCTCACAGTCAGGGATCAATCAGTCAAATTGAACTTCATTAAGAATGTTGAAAAAGAAAACAATATACCAACGGGGTACCTAGGAATAAAGACCCCCGCATACGTCTTAAATTTAATTGGCGGTGACAGCATTTATATTCCCACTTATTACATCATTTCCACGAAAGACTATCCAGTAATCCTCCAGACATTAAAGAGTATTGTCAGCGACCGGACAAAACGGTAGGGTTGCAGGCATAGAACACAATATTGGACCAAAAAGCTGAACTCCATCCTGGTTGAAGGCTTAAGATAATGCGAATGGGCCTTATCAGATATTTGCTCCAAATAAAGTGTGGAAATTCCCAAAAGTGTAAGGTTTGTTATTTTAGTAAAGGAGTAATTTAACAATATTCTCGGAAGGGTTCTAGAACTTTTTTGTTAATTCATATTCCATTAACCTTTCATTCGCCAATTCGCTAGCCTGCGAATACTTACTTTTATGTCAAAAATCCAAAAAAATAGTTTAATTTTCCTGTTTACTCACCGAATACGATACCCATACTCCTTTTTAAAGTTACATTATTACTAGGCAAGGATGATGATATGAAAAAGTAAGGACCTCGTGCTATGTTTTCAGACACAATAAACAGGTTTCCGCACACAGAAAAAACACCCAGCCTTGATAGTTTTATAGGCTGGGTATTTATATTTTTTAAGCAGAACGTATTAAAGAGTTATAAATCGATAGGTAAATAATCTTCTTACATTCCTTCATGTTCATCTTCCTCTGATACCATTTCATGAGTTTCATTCTCCGACTCATTATCTTGATCTGGTTCTGGTTCTGGCTCTTCCTCCTCAGCCTCAGGTTCTTCTTGCTCCGGTTCCGGTCGTTCCTGCTCAGCCTCAGGCTCTTCTTGCTCTGGTTCCGGTCGTTCCTGCTCAGCTTCAGGCTCTTCTTGCTCTGGTTCCGGTCGTTCCTGCTCAGCCTCAGGCTCTTCTTGCTCTGGTTCCGGTCGTTCCTGCTCAGCCTCAGGCTCTTCTTGCTCTGGTTCCGGTCGTTCCTGCTCAGCCTCAGGCTCTTCTTGCTCTGGTTCCGGTCGTTCTTGCTCTTGAGGCTCTTCCTGGCCTTCCTGATCTTCTGGTTCCTCCAAGTCTTCTTGCTCTTCAGACTCTTCCTGTTTTTCAGGCTCCTCCTGGCTTTCCTGTTCTTCAGGTTCCTCCAGGTCTTCCTGTTCTTCAGGCTCCTCCTGGCTTTCCTGCTCTTCAGGTTCCTCCAAGTCTTCCTGCTCTCCAGACTCTTCCCGGCCTTCCTGTTCCTCAGGTTTTTCCAAGTCCTCTTGCTCTTCTGACTCTTCCTGGCCTTCCTGTTCCTCAGGTTCCTCCAAGTCCTCTTGCTCTTCTGACTCTTCCTGACCTTCCTGCTCTTCAGGTTCCTCCAAGTCTTCCTGCTCTTCTGACTCTTCCTGGCCCTCCTGTTCCTCGGGTTCCTCCAAGTCTTCCTGCTCTCCAGACTCTTCCTGGCCTTCCTGTTCCTCAGGTTCCTCCAAGTCTTCCTGCTCTTCTGACTCTTCCTGGCCCTCCTGTTCTTCAGGTTCCTTCAAGTCTTCCTGCTCTCCAGACTCTTCCTGGCCTTCCTGTTCCTCAGGTTCCTCCAAGTCCTCTTGCTCTTCTGACCCTTCCTGACCTTCCTGTTCTTCAGGCTCCTCCAAGTCTTCCTGCTCTTCCTGTTCTTCAGGATCCTCCAAGTCTTCCTGCTCTTCTGACTCTTCCTGGCCTTCCTGTTCCTCAGGTTCCTCCAAGTCTTCCTGCTCTCCAGACTCTTCCTGGCCTTCCTGTTCCTCAGGTTCCTCCAAGTCCTCTTGCTCTTCTGACTCTTCCTGGCCTTCCTGCTCTTCAGGTTCCTCCAAGTCTTTCTGCTCTTCTGACTCTTCCTGGCCCTCCTGTTCTTCAGGTTCCTCCAAGTCTTCCTGCTCTTCTGACTCTTCCTGGCCCTCCTGTTCTTCAGGTTCCTCCAAGTCTTCCTGCTCTTCTGACTCTTCCTGGCCCTCCTGTTCTTCAGGTTCCTTCAAGTCTTCCTGCTCTCCAGACTCTTCCTGGCCTTCCTGTTCCTCAGGTCCCTCCAAGTCCTCTTGCTCTTCTGACTCTTCCTGACCTTCCTGTTCTTCAGGCTCCTCCAGGTCTTCCTGCTCTTCTGACTCTTCCTGGCCCTCCTGTTCCTCAGGTTCCTCCAAGTCTTCCTGCTCTTCTGACTCTTCCTGGCCTTCCTGTACTTCAGGCTCCTCCAAGTCTTCCTGCTCTTCTGACTCTTCCTGGACTTCCTGTTCTTCAGGCTCCTCCAAGTCTTCCTGCTCTTCTGACTCTTCCTGGCTGCTTCCTGTTCTTCAGGTTTCTCCAAGTCTTCCTGCTCTTCTGACTCTTCCTGGCCTTCCTGTTTCTCAGGTTCCTCCAAGTCTTCCTGCTCTTCTGACTCTTCCTGGCCCTCCTGTTTCTCAGGTTCCTCCAAGTCTTCCTGCTCTTCTGACTCTTCCTGGCCTTCCTGTTCTTCAGGTTTCTCCAAGTCTTCCTGCTCTTCTGACTCTTCCTGGCCTTCCTGTTCTTCAGGTTTCTCCAAGTCTTCCTGCTCTTCTGACTCTTCCTGGCCTTCCTGTTCTTCAGGTTTCTCCAAGTCTTCCTGCTCTTCTGACTCTTCCTGGCCTTCCTGTTCTTCAGGCTCCTCCAAGTCTTCCTGCTCTTCTGACTCTTCCTGGCCCTCCTGTTCCTCAAGTTCATCCAAGTCTTCTTGCTCTTCAGGCTCCTCCTGGCTTTCCTGTTCTTCAGGTCCCTCCAGGTCTTCCTGTTTTTCAGGCTCCTCCTGGCTTTCCTGTTCTTCAGGTTCCTCCAGGTCTTCCTGGTCTTCTGACTCTTCCTGGCCTTCCTGTTCTTCAGGCTCCTCCAAGTCTTCCTGCTCTTCTGACTCTTCCTGGCCCTCCTGTTTCTCAGGTTCCTCCAAGTCTTCCTGTTCCTCAGATTCCACCAAGTTTTCCTGCGCTCCAGACTCTTCCTGGTCTTCCTGTTCCTCAGGTTCCTCAAAATTTTCCTGCTCCTCAGGCTCTTCAGGTTCCTCCAAGTCTTCCTGTTCTTCAATTTCCCCCAGCACGTCCTGTTCTTCCTGTTTCTCTGATTCTCCGTCTTCTTCTTTAGAATCAGTTTCTTCATTATCATTCGATTCTTCATCAGATTCAGGTTCATCCTGAAGGGTTTCTTCTGGAGGGCTGAGTTCATCTATTTCTGCTAAAGCATCTTTCTCTGTTTCCTCGGGATCATCTTCCCATTCATCCTTGGCATGATCAATTTGTTGAGGAATATCGGTTTCATTTTCTTTTGGCTGGGATGGCTCAGTTTCGTAACTTTGTAAAATCTCGCTCATTCGTTTATCGTGTTCTTCAATGAGTTTGCGACTCTCTTCTTGCTTGGCTACACTATCTTCCAGTTTCTTCACTTGTTCTGCACGTTTTTCACTCGAGAGATTGTCTTGTCTTTTTTGATACGACTCTCTCCGGCTTCCAGCAATATATTTATCATACCCCTTTTCGAAACCAGCACCTAATTTTTCACCGATATAGTTGAACGGTTTTTCAAGGTCTATGCCAATTGCCTTTAACCCTTCTTTTCCAGCGAGCTTCATGGTGAAATCGAGTTCAACAAAACTACTTACAATAAAAGCAGGTGCTTTTTCGATTCCAGCTTTTACAATCGCTTTTTCAGTATTTACTGCTGCATCGGGAATTTTTGAAGGATCTTTCAACTGTTCTCTTTTAGACTGGATGCTCTGTTCAGTATTGGAACCTAAGATTCTTTTCTCCAACTGCGCTTTTACCAGCTTGACTCGATCACCAGTAGGCATTTCTGCCACGGCCTTGCAATATGCTCTTTTCGTGTTGATATCTGATTTTATTTTTGCTATCTTATTTTTAATCCACATTGAGCTGACCCTTCCCGTTAGTTCACTGGAACAATAGCTATGACATCATACATAACCAAGATTGGAATCCAACTGACAAATTCTTTTTGTAATTCATTCATATCGATTCCGCTTTCCTCACGCACAGCGTTTAAGGTTGTATTGCAGCTAAGAAACGGGTGAGCATGAAGCCAAATTAGATATGCAGCCACTGGCACAACACTCGGCTCAGTTTTAGGATAGCTAATCAACTCCTGATCATTACCTCTTTGTTTACCAGCTTGGCCTTTTGGTACTAACGCAAACTGCTCAAAGAAAGTCTTATCATACTGATTTTCCCACTCGATCAACATACCTTTTTTCACTAGTTCTTCAACAGCTATGTATACTTTCTTTGGTTCAGCGACCTGCTTATAAAGATTAACTAACTTGCTTCTTGAACTTAACGATCTTTTTACTGTCTGCCAAACTCCATATGTAAAGCCATCTACCTCGATTTCTTCATCTCCCAATTTTATAGAGAACGTTATTGGCCCCGACACTCCTTGATAATCACCAAGACCTTCACCGATTGCGACTAAATTATTTTCCATCTTCTCCCCCTCCAACTAAGAACCCAAGATACTCTGTATTCCATAGCCCTTTTCTAATTAGAAAGTATCCTTGTTTAGTTAACAGCTGTAATGCAGCTTCCTCCGTCAAACCTAGTTTCTCCATTACTTGGTCTACAACTTGAAGTAAAGTGGTCCCTCCAGCCGCTGCATTCCAAAGGGTATATTGCTCCTTCGTTAGGGAACGTTCATCCTTTTTGACAAAATCGCCAATCTTCCACTTACCCTGATGGTTTCCATAGACCGTTCCATTCCTTACCACAAAAATACCTACTAAATCATCATCCTGAATATCTTTAAAGTCCCAAGGTTTCATTAAATCTAACGCAAGCAATTTAAGGACGACTTCATTAAAGTCCAGTTTGGGAAACTTGGAATTCAATTTCCCAGATAAATCTGTTTTCCAATCTGTTAAGGAAGTATAATTTTTTAGATGTTTCCATATGAAATGTTCAAGGTCAGACAATATAACCTGATGTATCCCATTCCCCACCGTAAAGAATTTCCTTCCTTGCTCCTCACCATATAAGCCAAGTTCACGCCCAATTGGTACAAATCTTTCTGTCATTTCCACCAAATCCCCCTAATCATTTTTTAAAGTTTACCGGATAAAATTTAAACGGCTCCCCATTAAAAGGTGAAACAATACATTCTCCAATTGATAGATCCGTCAGGTCCCAATCTTCAATGACATACCCATCAAGTAGCATATCTTGAACACCTTTACTTGAGTTTGATGAGTTATAAGCAACCATCTTTTTGCTTCTCCCATGCCGATGAATAATGAAGCTTCTGCTAGGTTCATCAAATAAGCGGAATGCAAATATCGTTCCGAAACCACTAAGAATGCTCTCACCTAGCGAATCAGAATATACATTTTTCACCTGGCCTACGTTTTGGATACCCGCAATGATTTTAACACCTAATGAACGCCCAAAGTTTAGAGCACTATCCATATAATTAAGCTTTGGGATTAACGGAAACTCGTCAAGGATAAAATAGATGTTCCCTTTGCAATCCTCTTCTTTCTGCCCAAGTACATTTTTCATTGCTATATCCAAAATCAAAGTAAATATAGGTTTTAAGACATTTCCGCTGGCAATATCGTATTCAAGAAAAATCGCTCTTCCATTACGTTCTTTAATTGCTCTTGTTAAAGAGAAACTACCTGCCTCCTTAAACGTACCTGAAAAGATTGAGAAAATGTTTTGATATAAATGCATGAAAAAAGATTGATTCGTTCTAACATCATTGTCCTTGTTTATATAGTTTCTTACCCAGGATAAATCTTTATGTTTCAGCAGCAAATTTCGAACAGTCACATCTGTGGCTTTTTGAATCCATTCTACTAATAAAGCGTGATTCCAATGCAGTCCAGTTTCTTCACTTTCCCTAACGATGGCTACTAAGATAGCCGCAAACAAATCTCTAGCTCCTGTAGCAAAGATAGGGGAACTGGAACTTTCGATATCTTCCTTAAATAATGAGCTAGCAATTTCCCAAATAACTTCATCTTGCTTTTCTTTTTTTGTAGACAATATATCCTCAAATATATTCCATCGAACTAATCCTGGAATCTGTTCAGTCTCATTTGTCAAAACGTAGTCATCATCTTGATAAAATGTTTTTAGATAGTCACCCTTCGCATCAAATACAATCATGACATCGTCTTCAGATAAGTTTTTCCGCAGCCCTTCGATTAGATGATACATTGATACTGATTTTCCGCTGCCTATGGAGCCGATGAAAAGCATGTGACGTTGAAGCAGAAGTGGATGGATGGCAACACCAGTATTATCCCCCCCCATAATCCCGAATTTTGAGGAGCCCTTCCACATCACATCACCAGGTTGCAGCTCTTTTAATGCTTGTCCATCTATTGTTATATTCTTCAAATAACTCATACTATCCCCCTAGAGTCTGATCGTCCACAAAAAAATATATAAAATGAGGGCTGTCTCAAAAGCCCGTTTGACCTTGAGACACCCCTTTGTATTCAGACCAAGTTATTATAGGTAACGATCAAATTGTATGATATGCATGAACCTGGTTAATCAACCAAAGAAGCTCTCTTCTAAGACTTTCTGCTTCACAGGTCTCCCGCATTCCCCACAAAATGCACTTCCTGATTGTATGTTGTTTCCACAATCACATGTTTGTTCATCATCTTGCATGGAGTTCTTTGCATTTGCATTATTTTGATATTCAGCTTTCTTTTCCTGGACTTGTTGACTAACAGCAGTACTAGCAGCAGCTGCTGTAACTTTAATTTTATTTAAGGTTGATGATAACTGTTCTGATGAGACTGGTGTTTTCACAGGTGTGTTTTTCATAGGCTGATCAACCCACTTATCAATAGCCAAATCTCCCATCACCTGAATGTCTTGAACAAGAGCACCAATTTCCCGGATCATTTGTTCTGTGTGTTTACCAGGTCCTGAAGCAGCAACAGCCAGCCAAGCAGTGTCACCGCCAAGACCAAACCTGCCTAAAATCCCGCTCTTAGCTTCTACAGCTACTTGTATAGCGCTACTTGACTGTCCACTCGTTAAAATACTAAGATACATCTGAATGCCTGATAGTGTAAAAGCTTTATATAATGTGTGAGCTCCCCACGCTATGATTAAAAGGGAGATGAGCGAGAAAAAACCAAAATCCCCTACGATTAGAGAAACCAAACCAACTAACACTAAAATGATCCCAAAGATAATTTGGTCAATATTTTTTCCGCGTGATAAATTTGACAGTACGCCTGATACCTGGTCGATCTTTGTTTCTCGAACTATTAAGCTGTTCCCCATCATGCTTTTGGAGCTGCCTGTGAAAATTAAACGACGGTTAGTTGCTACTAAATATCCTTCTGTTTTGGGATTCTCAATATATGATGCTTCATATTCACGGATAACCGTTTCGCCTTCTGAAAGTACTACACCATGTGTCTCTCTCACTATGATACCTCTTTTACTATATTTTAGTTTTCTTTGAATCTAAATTCTTAATTTCTTTGAAGTAGTAACGGTCGTCTATATAAACAATCGTGTACTCCTTTGATCTCTCATAATAAAATTGACCATCTTTCTCTGAACTGAATTCAAATGTTTCGAAGGTCTCAATTTTAAATTCATTTTCACTAGTTTCTACAAAAGAAGTAATGTCATTAACCAAAAAATTATACGAATACACACCGAATTTGGCATGGTCTTCTACGAACTTCTTATATTCGTCATAAATTGGTGTTTCATCTTCAAAATATACAGATACAAAATTAAAGTCTGTTGCCATAATAGCAGCCAAGTAATCATCTCGGAAGTTAGCGACAAATTCTCTGGTGTTTTCCTCATGCAATGCCATTGACTCTTGCCTTCGGTTGTATTCTTCAAATGATAGATATACATAATCTTCATTTAATTTTTCTGCAGATGATCTATAGATTGTTCCATCCGCATCCATGTATTCTGCAAAAACTTCAACATTTGAATCTTCAGGGACCGGATAAAGTTGCTGGATCTCATCAATTGTCTGATTAGTGGTTTCATTGTTAATAAACAAGACTGCATCCTGAATATCGGAATCTAGATCTACTGATCTTTCACCAAACTGAATGACATATGGTTCAGATCCATCTGTCCCTATGTACAATGAGTCTTCCAGATTAAATTCACCGAGTTGATTCTGGTATTGTGCAGTAACTGTATGTTCCCCTGGCAAAAAGAATCCCGCTCTTACTGGCTCTTCTACTTTATCTACGTTTATCTCCTGATCACTTACGATGACTTTAGTTCCAGCATAAGGTGCAACCACGTATAACTCAACAGGTTTAAATCTTACCGTTACTTCTTCAAAAAGCCGAAACATAACAGGTTTTTTATGTAAAGTAATAAATCCATTCCCGCCCTCGTCATATACTACAAGTAGATTTGAATCAGATTCTTTTAATGAATCTATTCCATTCATCAGGGCAGTTTTTAGATTAGTCCAGCCATACTGTTTAACCATCTGTATAAAGGCTTCATTCTCTATTTCGCTTAATGATTCTTTTGGAATTTCAAAGTAGCTTGCGAGTTTGGCAGTATCCTCTTCTATGTAAGCTTGTTCAAACTCATCCACAACCTTATGTGGCTCATATATTACTTTTCCTGAAAAATAAGTTGCAAGAGGCAGTATTAATAGAATAAGCCCAATCAACCAAGATTTACGATTTTTTAAAAGGGACTCCTTAACTGGTTTATCTTTAGGCGTAAGTAATGCATCTGATACGTTGGACTCAGTATTTTCCATATGTACATCAACATTTGTAAGAGGTGCTCCACAATACACGCAAAATTTAAAAGTTATCTCATTCCCCTTGTGACACGATTGACATTTTTTCATATTTTCACCTCCTGTAACTTTTATTACCAACAGAACATTTATATCATATTTCTCCACCGAAAAATAGACATTTTCACCTATATTTCTACTTTATCTGACAAGAGAAACCTACTAATTTATGTAATTTTTAAATAGCAAAGTATTTTTCGACCTTTTCTTAATATAGTTCCATTGCAAAATAGAGATACAAGTAAGAACTGTGGCAGAAAAGCAACTCTTCGTTTAGTTTGCCCTCATCCAATTCTTATATGGCTAAATATAATCCAAAGAAGAACCGTCCTCATGCTTGTTCCATGCTTGTTTAGTAATATTTTTCTTATTGAATTTATCGTGGTCAATAATACCTAGTTGAATTCAGGTAATAAGAGATTTACTTCACCCTAAATATTAAAGGGAATTCAAGGATACATAATTGAACTCTTAAGCATGGAGAGAATGACTTGCAAATAATAACCGGAGAAGTGGTTTTTAAGCCACTGATCGGCTTCCTTTGCACGCAAATAAAATTGAGTAGGCGCATGATATTATTCATGCGCCTCTCACAGATCCGTACGTGCGGGTCATCGCATACAGCTCCTCCATGATTATCCCCTTTAGAGGTGTTCATTGTAAATATTCACAAGAGATATAGACCTATTCCTCTGAACCATTCCTTTGGGAGTGCTACGTGTACAGGTTTACTATTTGAACTTCGCCATGCATACATTCGCAACTGCGGGAGTTCTCCCTTCCGTTTTCTTCCTCTTAGTTCCTTATACAGTTTTCTAATTTTTCTCCAACTTCTTAATTGCACTGACCTTAATCTTCTTCTAATCCATTCATCAA
Source organism: Mesobacillus subterraneus (assembly GCF_020524355.2). Taxonomy (NCBI): domain Bacteria; kingdom Bacillati; phylum Bacillota; class Bacilli; order Caryophanales; family Bacillaceae; genus Mesobacillus; species Mesobacillus subterraneus. The sequence goes on along the minus strand of NZ_CP129019.1, from coordinate 55,318 downwards.
ATCTAATCAATAATGTCGTTAAGTGCCAATGTACAAAATAATTTCCCCATCCACGCAGATAGGGATTAAGTTTCTCTTTAATCAATTTCTCAATGTTTATCGTTTGATTATGCTTTGTGATTTCCTTGACTCTGTTTATAAATTTCTTTATTGACTTTTGTGACGGCTTGGCCCAATGAGCTTGATTAAATTCATAACCCAGAAAAACAAAGGGCTCTTTCATGTTATTAACAATCTTAGTCTTCTCCGGATGTATAGTTATACCCAGTTTTTCTTCAAGGAACCGAGTAACGGAGTCAAGTACTCTTTCCGCACCCTTCTGTGATTTACAACAGATGACGAAGTCGTCCGCATATCTTGTTATGCCATGTCCTCTCTCTGTCATTTGTTCATCTAACGGATGCAAATAATCGTTCGCGAGTCAAGGACTATCTTAGCGGGGACTACTCTCAAAATGAGGTTTTCGGAAAGTATGAAATCTCTTGTAGAGCTGTCCTCAGAAATGGATTAACAAGTATAATAGTCATAGAGAATTAAAGGATACTTCCAAAGGAAGGACAAACACTTATGACTAAAAGAAGAAACACTACCCTAAATGAACGGAAAGAAATTGTGCTATCTTGCCTTGAGAAGGGCAAGGATTATCAGAAGGCAGCTGATACCTACCAGGTCTCTTACCAACAAGTATATCAATGGGTTTAAAAATATGAGGATGGCGGAGAAAAAGCCCTCACGGATAAACGGGGCAGGAAAAAGGAAGAAACTGAACTCACAGCTACGTATTGGGACGTTCCAACAACAATAAACTGGTGTTTGAGACGCTGGATCAGGCTACAGCCCTTTTGAATGGAGTACATCCACTCATACATAGCGACCGGGGCTTCCAGTATACCCATCAAGGATTTAATCAAGTATAGATCAAGCCCAGATGACTCAGAGTATGTCCCAAGTCGGAAGATGTATTGACAATGGTCCAATGGAATCCTTTTGGAGATCACTTAAAAGCGAAAAGTATTATCTGGAGAAATATAAGACCTTTGAAGAACTTTCTGCGGGGATTGATGAGTACATATACTTTTATAATCATGAACGTTACCAAAAAGAATAAACGGCCTTAGCCCCTTAGAAAATAGGGCTAAAGCCGCATAGATTGTTTTATTAGTTCCACTGTCTATTTGACGGGGAGCAGTTCATATCCTTTACGCTTCTCTCATTTTATTTCAACTTCCGACCCGGACTCGGGGACCAATCCTGTCTCCCAAAAAACTTATCGATCATATCTGCCTTTGAAATCAGTAGTGCTGCACTTTTCGAGTGGGAGCTTCACGCTCTTTCCTTCAGCAGCTGATTTATAAATAGCCAGAACAAGCTCCAATGCTCTTCTTCCATCTTCTGCTGTAACATATGGTTCTCTATCATTCTTAATAGCATCAATAACATCAGCATAGAGAGGGTTGTGTCCGAATCCATACACATTAGGCGGATTTTCCTGATATTTCTCTTTAACTTCTTCTGCATTATCGAGATTATCAGCAAAAAGCCACTCTTCAATTATATTTACGGACTTTCCACCAGCCTTAACTGTACCTTTATCACCAAATATATAAAGTGTTTCCTCTAAATTAGTTGGGTAGATATTTGTTGTTCCTTCAACCACCCCGTAACTGCCATTAGCAAACTTAATTAATGCCAAGCCTAAGTCTTCTGCTTCAATGAAATCATGCTTTAGGTTATCTGTCATTCCGACAACTTCAGTAATTTCATCACCCATCATCCAACGCAAGAGATCAATATTGTGAATACACTGATTCATTAGTGCTCCGCCATCTTGTTCCCAAGTTCCTCGCCAAGGAGCATGTTTATAGTAATCTTCTCCTCTGTTCCAACGGATATGAGCCGTTCCATGAAGCAATCTGCCAAAGCGTTCTTCTTCGACAGCTTCTCTAATTTTTAAGATAGATTTGTTAAAACGATTTTGGTGGCATGCGCTCACCTTCACATTCTTTTCTTTAGCCTTTTCAATGATCTGATCAGCTTCTTCAAGTGAGAGTGCAATTGGTTTTTCAATGATAAGATTAGCACCAGCTTCAATGCAATCTAAAGCAATAGAACCATGGTTTCCACTTTCAGTGCAGATTGCAATTAACTCAGGTTTTTCTTTTTCCAGTAACTCTTTATAGTCTGTGTATTGCGGAGTAGTTTCCGGAAGATTGAATGTTGAAATCTTATCCTTCATATTTTCAGGAACTACATCACATAAAGCAACAATATCAAGTTCATTTTCTATTGCGGCAGCAATATGGTTAGGTGAAATTCTTCCACAACCAATGATGGCATATTTTAGACTCATGGTATTCTCTCCTTATAATAACTCTATATTTTCGCGACTCTTCCGTACTTGATTTAGCATTTTTAGTATCAATTTGATTAAGCATGTTGCTGTGCAAATTCATACTCTACCATTGTTTGGGCAAGTGTTATGAAATTACGCTAGTATTTTCAATAAAATCTACTGTTCATTATAATACACCTTTTTTTAATTTTCCATGCTCATGATATTACGCTACATAATCACAAGGATTGAGCTGAAAATTCCAGCTCAATCCTTTAAACCTATCATACTAAAATCAGTTAAACAAAGCTAATACGGTACTGTATACTTCAAAAATCATAATAATTAGTCCAAACGACCGGCAGACTGACGATTTGCTCCAACTATGCCGGCTTACAGTTGGCCAGGTGACCATCACCACAAAGGACACCTCGCTTCTGAAATCGCTGAACTAAAACAAAGATGGCAAGTCATCGTATCTATATTGGGAATGGTCGCTCTCATGTACTTTATCCTCATTTACCATGTCATCACAAAAAGAAAAGCAGAAGACCCACACGTCCCCTGCTCCCAAGTATTAAAATCTCATATTCGTCAAAGACTCAATTTCACTGATAAAATCCATTACCCAAATACGGATGATTAAATATGTAATAAGCATGGAGACTGCAGAAGCTCCAGTTGCCCAGTAGAAACGATTGACCGGTTAAGCACTTTTCATTGCTCGATCATATACGACAAGTGAAGGCAGAATGATAATATTGTAGATTAGTGCAAACCCCTGTCAGAATTAAAGTTAATTGAACGGCGCCAATCAGACCAAAGACAATAGCTGCTACATTTAAAGCAGCAAACGGAGTGAGAATACTCCTGAATTGAGCCAGTAACTCTTTAATCGTGAATCCTTTCCCCATGAATAGGCTGCAAGAAAAACACTGAGTAAGGCCCTAAGGACAAAAAGAAGTGAAAACATGAATAGGGATGACGTTAATTGAAAAAATGGTAATGATTGCGTCCCCATTCCAACTTAAGATAATAAACTTGATAGCCCCCGAACAACTTGAAGCGCATTATCCACAGAGATTTCCTGATTCTTGTTCATTGAACAATTTGGACATTTCATACCGGCACCATTTGCCCCAATTTTGCCAACCGTCTCTCTCTGCTCAATCATAAAATTAATCCCCTTCACTGCATACTTCGTCTCATACTTACGGTTAAAAAACGAATTAATTGCCCCCTTAAGACCCAGGGTCACGCTTCACCAATTTATTCCTTCTACAAATTTATAACTGTAATCACATTATCACTATCCAAGAACATACATTCTATTTTTAGCCACAAAAAAACACAGACATCCCAGTCCGAGGTTACGCAATTATTTAAAAATGACAAAAATAAGCGCTACTACACACAATACAGGCCGACCGATGGTAAAACATATGAAATTGCTGTTGCTGTTCCATTAGTTGTGTTAATCATTTCGACTGCCTCCTTTTTTTAATGTGAACAAATTATACCTCCATATAAACTTTTGTAAATTACTTAATAAAATTCATACTTGAGTATGATAACTCTCATCCCGTTTATGGATTGGTAAATTGCCTGATTTCTTATAAAATAAGGTAGATATCACTATGTATGGAGACTGTGAAATATGTTCTATATCTGGGCACCTGGAACATATGGAGTTATTGGTGCAACCGGCCTAATCTTTATGATTGGGCTTTTTTATTTCAAAGGGGGAAGTAACCATGTTAAAGAAGGCCATACTATTATCCTTTTCACTGGCTGTATCTCTGTCTTGTGCATATGAAGTAACCAGTTACTCATCCGCCACGGTAACAAACGAAGCAACATTTAAAGTAACAGAAGATCCTAATAAGGCTCTTATTGCAGTTCTTGATCATATGGGTGAAGGCAATGGAAAATACAAAATCATTAATAATATGGAGTCAGATATTATTTTGAAAAGTGTGGATGGTATTGAAGTTGAATCCTCTGGAGAGACAATACGCAGTGGAGAAGTCAAGATAATAAAAATAATGAAATCAAAAGAATTGCCTGTTTTTGCTTTTACATGGAATTCAGGTGAAGCACATATCAAAACAATCCAAAAAACAACTTCTTCCAGCTTGAAGGAAACCAATAAAAATCAAAAAGAAGCAAAAGAAGATTTCACCAATATTCTTTCAGAGGAAAAAAACAAATCAAAGGACAAATAACCTAAATACCTCCCTTTTTTTAACAGGAAATGATATAAAATACGTCGAAATATACAACAAAGAAACTGAAAAGGGGAAAATAGCATTGGCAAACAATCAGACTGCAAAACTCAACAAAATAATGAAGCCCATCCCAGGGTGGGTTACAGCTGTTCTTGGAATTGTTTATATTATCACTACGTTTATTGCATTTAAAGCTTTTTTGACACCTGCTGATAATGTCGAAACAAAAATCAACAACTCAATCTCCCAAAATACCGTCTTTGATTATAAGGCCACCGTAACTCCCAACACTCTTTATCCTGATGGCGGCACAATTGAGCCAGGGAAGAGCATTTTCACAAATATTACTTCTTCGATTCCAGTAAATATTAAAACTTCCATCCAATCAGACAATCCTATAGAAGCGGAAGGAACAAAAGAGATAGTCCTCAGTATATCTTCAGGTGACCTATGGGAAAAAGAGTTCCCTCTAAAACCAGCAGAATCCTTCTCTTTAACCGGAAAAGACCTATCGATAGTTGACGGTAAATACATTATTGACCTGGACAAAGTTTCGAACTTTATCGAAACAGTTGAAAGTGAAACAAAGATAAGCAACAGTTCGTACATGGTTTCCATTAAACCAAAATTCGAGGGTTTTCTAACATACAAGGATAATCAATATGAATTCAAGAACGACGCCCTTTTATCGTTTGAATATACAAAGGAAAAGATCTCCTTAATGAATGAAAATGGTTTAGAGTATGTCAACAACAGTAACGTGGAGGACAATATTGTTACTGACACTCGTTTCCAGATCCTTGGAATAGATGCGCCATTGGAAATTGTACGCTGGGCATCCACTTTTCTTTCCATTCTGTTGCTTATTGTTTTAGGTCTCATTTATTTCTCTAAAAAAACTGGTTCGGGGAGCCATGAAGCAGAGTCCATTGATAAAAAGTTCAAATCCAGAATTATCAATGTATCTGAGGAACTTGACCTCTCAGGGAAAACAAAAATTCCCTTGACGGCATTCAAGGACTTGATTCAAATATCCGAAGAAAGAGAGCTGCCGGTTTTTAAGCAAGAATCACAAAGCTTCCTTCACTTTTTCGTTCTTGAAAATGATTTTTGCTTCATCTATATGGTAAAGACGACTGAATAGTCTATTAACAAGCAACAGCCTGCATAAAGGGGGGGATTAACATGGAGGCCCTTGCAAGATTTAAATCAGGAACCTCATTCCTTCAGGAAGGTGTCAAGGATTTACTAAGTTTAACTAAAATTTACCGTTTTGCCTCTTGGTTTTTGACATCCATTTTTTACTTGATCAGCTTGCCAGATTCTCCGCTTTACTTTAAGTTGATTGTCGTAGCTTCCCCTTTTTGTTGCAGGAAAGCTGATATTGGATTTAACGAAGGTGTATAGAGAGAACCCGGTATTGCTAAAAGCCATACTAGCTGTTGAAACGGTTGGATTATTACTGCTTCTTATTCCTACTGGAGGAATTGAAAGTCCATTTATTTGGTATGCCTTAAATCCTGTTTTATTAGCAGGCTCTTTCCTCAGCTCTCTTTTTTCCTGGGGAATCCTTGTGTTCTTTTTGACCATCTCTACTTCCATTTACATATGGCTTTTTAACGAAGGAAAAACAATAGGAGCAACGATTGGAGAATACTCCTATTTTTATATTGTTCTGGCGCTCATGACTATTTTTATCCAGTTATTCTCCAGGCTGGTCGGTGAAATCAATCATCAGAATCGTGAATTAACCTCTGCCCAGATGAAGTTGAAACAGGCAAATATGAAAAAAAGCCAGGCTCTGGAACATTTAATGGGCTTATATGAAATCGTTGAAACCTTTAACTTTCACAATGGAATTAACGGTTTTATAAAAGCTATCTCAGACTATTCTCAGAGAATCCTTAATGGTCAACCAAATTTTATATGGGTTTCTACTTTCGAGAACAAACCCGAATCTATACTGGCGAATAGCCACCCCGAGATCCTTTCAGAGCATGTTATTCTACAGTTAATCGATACTGACAATGTTGGGCAAAACTCTGAACCGACTCACATAAGGAGTGAAGTTGGGGAGTTCTTTATCATCGGTTTTAAAACGATACACTCTCGGGGAATAATCGGTGTAAAATGCATTTCTGATACCAATGATTACCCATTAATTAAACGACATATTCAGTTTATAAAGGAATTATGTACAGCCATAATTGACCGCCATAACATTGAACTGGTGAACGAGCAGCTTATGCTGACTGAGGAAAAATTCAAGGCAACGAATGAAATTCACGACAAAGTACATCAACTATTGTTCAGCATTCTTTGCTCCATGCAAGGAATCAAAGGACAGAAGGAAGACTGGCATAAAAATGAGAATTTTATCAGCATAATTGATTCTGTAAAGCATGCTTTGAAAGAATTAAAGTCTTCATCATCTGACCAAACAGAAAATCTCACACGAAAATTAAAGCAGTATCTTAGTAAGTTTTCCCTTCTGAATGAAATTGAAGTAGACTACGAAATTGCCGGAGTGCTTTCACTCCTCCCGATAAAAATACAAAAATTGGTCTATAAATCAGTATGCCAGTTGACTGGCATCTCTGTCCGGCGTGGTGAAAGTACGAAAATCCATTTGATTCTTTTTATAACGGATGATTGCCTCACGCTAAACTACAAAGATAATGGTTTAGGTCACTCCTCCAATTATAATGACGATTATTTTGAACAAGTAAAACTTGCAGTAGGCTCAGAGAACGGAGAAATGGCTGTAAATGTAAGAGGAGATGGAATAGAATTAAATATTATTTTCCCAATCAAAAGTAACATTAAGGAGGCAGTAACGTAATGAGGATCATAATAGTCGATGACCACCCGTTAGTAAGGCGAGGGCTAGGCACAATCCTATCAGGAGATAAAAACATTGAACTGGTTGGAGAAGCTTCCACACTTGAGGAGGCTCTTCAGGTTCTGAAGGACACAAACCCTGATTTGGCTTTAATTGATTTGTCTCTTGGTGACGCTTACGGATTGGATATAGTGGAAACAGCACGGACATCAGGTATTCAATGTAAATTTGTGGTCCTTACTTCATCAGCCGCTCCAAATGATATAAAAAAAGCCCAATCTTTACATGTAGATGGATTTTGCCTTAAAGAGGCCCTTCCTGAAGAATTAATCTATGCACTTCAGTTAATCCATAAAGGAAGAAAATACTATGACCCTGCGATCATGGATGTCATGATGAACTCTGATTTTCAAATGGAGAATGAAGAGGACTTTCTTAAGGAATTGACTCCTAAAGAAATAGAGGTATTAAAGGAACTAGGACGTGGTTTTTCAAACAAGGAAATAGCTGAAACCCTGTTCATTACAGAGTACACCGTAAAAAAACACGTCAGCCAGATTCTATCAAAACTGGAACTGGCTGACCGGACCCAAGCTGCATTATTGGCAAATTCAAAAGGTCTTGTACAATTCTCATTAAACTAAACAGGCAATGCCTGTCGGATCCGCCGGTATTTTCGGCGGATTTCTTTTTTCCAGTTTCTTCTGGTCTTCCGGCTTAAAAAAGGGTACATAGTGATTGGTAATCCTGGAAGCAAAGAAATCATCAGAATAGCTAGCCAATAATTATAAGAAGACACTTTGTAAATAATTTCTTTTGGTAACAACGGAAGCAAATAGCCAACATATACTTTTGACGAATACTGGCCCACCTTTACCGCTTTAACTTTAAGAGTAGGATTAATTGTAGTTCCACTTCTTAATAGTGCAGCACTATGGCTAAATTCAAAATTCTGATCATTTGAGGTCATGGTAAGAGTAATAGGAAAGGAACTTTCATGATAAATTTCTGGCAAAGGAATGGTCTTTTCAGTACCTTTTTTTATAATACCTATATCACTTCCCATCAACGCTGCTTCTGCATTCTCTGATACTCCATAGTTCAATCGATATAGCTGTGTATTCGCCAACATGATTCCACACAATAGAATAGAAAATGTTAAACCGCCAAAGATATAAATAAAATCCTTACCTAATTTTGTTTTTTTTCTTCTTTGTGGTCTTTTCATCAATTCTGCAAAAGCAATCAACAAAGTGATGACAATTAAGAAAATAGGAATTGTTAATTGACTAGACTGTGCTTTACTAATAAATTGGCCCAACCAAAGAGTTATATAACCTGCTTTAGGTAATGCTAATGTATTTTCATTCACAGTTATTGATTTACTTTTTATCCACTCTCGTTTTATGGCACCGTTACTCCCATAAGACTGATCCGTATAATCATTATTATCACCTTTTGTAATATATCCATTACTGTCATTTCCCTCTATGACTCTATGAAAGATCCACCCCTTGTCTGCGAGTTGGCCAGTCTCTGAATAAAAGATGTAGTTTTGTCCAATGTCTATCGAATCATCATTGCCTACTCCATCTACAAAAACAATGTCCCCCCTCTCAAACAGTGGATACATACTATTCGATTGGATAACCGTAAAAATAAAAGGACGTTGAAGGATTTGCGAGCCAATCGAAGATATCAAAATGAGGAATATACCGATATAGAAAATAATATTGAATGTAAAAAAGAGAGCTCTCTTCATATGAATTCCCCTCGGATGCCAATATTTTATTTCTCATTACAGGAAAATCCCAAAGGGTATCTCCCCTTTGGGATTAGCATTATTACTGAGCAGGCACTGCAGTAGCGTTAACAGTTAAAGTGGCATTTCTTGTAACCATTTTTGCACCTGTTTCAGTTTCGATTTCAAGGTAAACAACTGATTCTTCCCCTGGAGCAAGTGTAACTTTTCCATTCTTTCCATTGCTTCTATTGTAAAATTCTTTCTTTACATCTCCATCAAACGCCCCAAGGTAAATGTTAGCTTTTGTATCATAACCCCAGCCATCTTTTGTGATATTAAATTCAACAGTTTCTTTTGAATTGTTTTTTACAGTAAATAGGTTATTCCATTTATAGTAGCTGTCGCCCTGAACTCCAAATGTATCTCCATTACCTTTAGCTAAATCAATTTTAAGCTCTCCGTCCTCAAGGAATGCTGCTCCGTCTTTGCTTCCGACTGCTGTTTCGTCTGCTGGAATTAGTGATACTAGAGAATCGTCTGTGCTGGATACCGTTAATGATCCGTCATTTTTAATTGTTGCACTTGAAAACGCAAACGCCGCCATTACTGTTGATAGTGCTAGCATTGCAACTACCATTAATAAACTTTTCTTCATTGATAATTCCTCCTAAAAATTTATTATGTATTGCCTTATTTCTAATTTCATTATAGGAATCTTTTGCCAGGAGTTCACCATTCCAAAGGATGCTTTTGAATTGCCGTTGGTATACTTTATTTTGGTGTAAGGTACCATTTAGAGGTATACTAAAGTACCATATTAAAAATAATTGTAGAACACATGACATATATTTTGAGTTCCCGTCTATAATTTCCTTTCTATTCTCAGCTTTGCTGAGTCACTTCACAAATTGTCTCAACTCTTCAAATGATAAATTAATCATTAATAAGACAAGAGACCACCTTATACCGATGGTCTCAGTTCTTTTGGTATTTTCTGAACTAGAATCATTTCATTGCATCTTTCAATGGGCTTAAGTTTGGTTATATCTCTTTGACAGCATGGACAAATCCATTTGCCTTTCGTTGAGCTGCTGTATGAGTATGTTTTGCAATTCGGGCATTTCTTTTGATACATAATTGGCCCTCCAGATAAGTTTGCTGGAATTATCATATCAAATACTGTTTATTAGAATAAATCATCCTTTAGTGCGGATTAGTTCATCCTAAAGTATGAGACAAGGAACAAAAAGCGCAAGCGCCTCGTTCAGCCCCGACAAGCGCTGGAGGGTCGACCGGTGAAGTCGTTCTTTGACTTCACCTGAGCGGACCGAAACCGAAAAGTATAGCCGACTGTCCAGTTTCGGAGTTTCTAGGAGGCGACACTAGACTAGCGTCTCGAGGAGTTAGGAGTCGCAGCTAGACAAGCGACTCGAGGGGCTAGACGCTGGAGCTGGATTAAGAAAACTTAATGGAGTTATCCTCAACTCAAGAAGTTTATAAATTCCTGGTTAACTATAAAAAAAGCTGCCTTGTTCAGACAGCTCTTTCGACGTTTCCAATGTAATAATCATTGATACCCAGGGCCTCTCCAAGGGCTCCCACTAAATCTTCTCTATATAAAATCCCTTTGCCTTCTAAAATTTCCTCAAATGCTTCTAAGCTTGTTTTAGCATCCCTGTATGACCTTGGTTCAGTCATAGCGAGAAAACTTTCGGTGATACCAAGAATCTGTGCAGCAACAGGTATTTGAGCTTCTCTTAATTGATTTGGATAACCAGTCCCATTTAATCGCTCGTGATGATGTAGAATTGCAACACTAATCCTATTGAAGTCTTCATCTTCCCCAATTAATTCATGACCGAATACACAATGCGCCTTAATGACCTCAAATTCAAAGGATGACAGTTTATCTTGTTTTTCAAACATATAATCCGGCCAATTGACCCTGCTGACATAATGCAGTACGGACAGCAATTCCATTTCCCATTCCTCGATTTTCTCTTCTGGTAAATGGGTTACGATTTTCTTCATTAAATTGCTCATTGAGAATATTTCATTTTTATCAATCTGTGACTTTCTTTCTGCGATGGGTATTAATGCATTAAGGACCTTTAAAATATGATCTTTTTTATGTCTAATTTGATCATCCTTTGACTTTTGATTCATATGCAGCAGCGAGGCATGGATAAGCCATCCAATTCCAATTGCGGCTAAAGAAAACATACTTCTCATGACAAAGATAAACAAATTCGCTTCTGTAATGGGGGCAGTAATGAACATATGAAGATTGAAAAGGATAAAATATGACGAGCTCCATATAAAGAATACTCTCCTGGTAGAAGAAAGTCCTAGCAAAATAGGATAAAAAAGCAGGAGAACCCAAATCTCAGAATAACGGAGAGGATTGTAGAGAGCGGTGAATCCAAACATTAAAAAGGTAAAACAAGCGTTAAAATGGGGAGAATAGTTCTGATGAAAGAGGGCTTTTCTATTTAAAAAGTAAAACCCCCATTGAAAGAAACTACAGACCAAAAAGGCTGCTAATATGTCCTGGTACTTTTCTGTTTTGTACACCAGCCACCCAATGGCACCCAATATTGATCCACCAGACATAAACACTGCACCCCAAAAAAGAATTCTTTCCCCGATGAAGTTATTGTATTGAATCGCTGAAGACCTCTGCACTTTAACCCCTCCAGTATTATGAATGCACTTTTAAATAGCCCAGTTTCAAGGCATGGATAACAGCTTGGGATCTGTTCGCTTGACCTGTTTTTCGCAATATACTGCTTACGTGGGTTTTTACGGTTGGTTCTGAAATAAACAGTTTTTGCGCGATTTCTAAGTTGCTACAGTTTTCAATGATAAGCTCAAAAACCTCCCTCTCACGTTCTGTTAACCCAAAATCTTTCAATGACATATTCTCCATAGGCTTGCGAACTTTGGGCTGAAAGCAGGAATATCCCATCATGACCATTTGGACCATTTTAATGATTTCTTCAGGATCTGTGTTTTTAAGTATATAACCATCGATTCCTGCTTCCATAGCCTGATAGATTTCTTCACTCTCCTCAAAAGCCGTCAGTACTATTACTTTGACCTGCGGCATCTTCTGCTTTATTTCAGGACAGTTCTTTAATATGCTTTTTCCAGGCATTCTCAAATCTGAAATTATGACATCAGGCAGAACTTTCAATGCCTTGGTGATCAAGGTATCACCATTAGAAACATCTCCGACAATTTCAAAACCTTCATGAGCTAAGATAAGTCCCAATCCATTCTTCACTATTTGATGATCGTCCGCTAGCAATACCTTAACCATAAGCCCGCCTCCTCTCTTTCGGTATAATCGCGGTTATATGGGTGCCCCCCCAATGGAGCAGATTCTATCGAGAAATGGCCGCCCAATTCATTTATTCTTTCCTCCATACCCCGCAATCCGTAACCTTTTTTGCGGCTTCCATCCATCACATCAATACCAATGCCATCATCTTCTAGCTTTAAAGTCCATTGAATAGTCGTGATATCAATTGTGATGGAAGCCTTCCTGGCCTGAGCATGCTTGACTATATTATTAAGTGCCTCTTCAATCAACCGATAAGCAGCATGCTCCATTTCATAATAACCTTCAGGTAATATACCAGTAACATTTAATGTTATATATAACTTATGTTTTTGGGTAATCCTGCTTATTAAGCTTTGAATGGCTTCAATTAATTGGTGCCCCTGACCTTCATCCTTCAACTCTTTGATATATTTCCTTACTTCCGTATGGCATTCTTTAATTTGCTGTTCTAGCGACTTTACCATTTCATCAAGGGTTGGTTCCTCGCGTTCCATGACACTTTTTTTCATTAAAAAAACCTGTGTTGACAAGTAGAAGAGCTGTTGAGCAAGACCATCATGAATATCCTGGGCAATTTTGCTTTTGGTTTCAGTACGGATTGAAGTTTCTATCTCACTGCTCCTTTTTAATTGAGTTACATGGTTAGAAACAAAAGCCTCTATCAAGTACAAATAGATATAATTAAATCTTTTCCTAATATCCCTTCTAGGAGAATGGATCAATACACCAGCAAAAGATTCTTTCCGGCTGCGGATGGGAAAATAAAAATACTGTTCCATTTGGCCTGTTGAATTCGTCAACTTTACAAAAGTAGGTTTCCCTTTCAGATGCATCCCCTCTTCTATCAACCTAGCCTTGATGAGGTAATACTCCCACTGGTCATCAACATGCTGATATGAATACCAGCAGAAATAAACTTTATCTGATGAATAGATCTTTTTCACTACACTTTCAATTTTTTTACTTAGTCTAAAAATATCCTCTTCCTCAGACAGGCTATTGAATAATTTAACAGTCATGAACAACTTTTTATACTTCTGTTTAATGAAACTTCGAAAATAGTACAAAACCAGGAAAAGATTAATAACCAATAAAAATATCAGGGAAAATTCAGCTACCCCTTTCCAATAGGGATGATGCATCCATATAACAGCATTTGCTGCTGTTAAATAAATACCAGCGAAAATTGAAAACCAACGCTTGTCCAAATAAGTCCCTAGCCACACCAGAGTTGTAAAAGAATAAATGATGAACGGACTTCTTGACCCTCCAGTACTATATATCAAAAACAGATTAAAGATCATGTCCCCAAAAATCATGAACAAGGCTACAATACTATGCTTATTGAATACGAATACAATGGTACAGAGAGTATTCATAGCAAGCATAACCAAAGCAATTACCAGATTGTATGTATTGAAGTGGAAATAGAGTAAAAAGCCGACCAAAAGAGAGACCCATCTAAACCAAAAGAGATAGAATCTTAATTCTCTTATTAAATACGACATATAATTCCCCTTTTGTATATTTTTTACACTACAACTCTATCTTAATTTAGGACTTTTGGATTAGCAAGCGGTGTAAATTGTCGAATGGAGATATTATTGAATTTTCACTAATTTCCAGCAAAAAAAAGGATTTGCCAGTAAACAGCAAAACCTTCAGTAATAGACATATAGTAATCACTTGTTTTTCATTAACTTTTTCAAGAATCAATTTATCCTACGGAGACATAGGGACGGTTCTTGACGTCTCAAAGAGGAATGAGAGACATAAAACTGTTCATATTGTCCAAATGTTAAGGTAGTTTTACTTTTCAGTTGAAACGAGAACCTTCCCTATGCACTAAATCCTTGTATACGCCCAAGATCCAGGCTGCCTGTCGGAGGGTGATGCCTTCAATAGTTTTGACTTGCATGGGATATTGACCCCTCTGCCATCCGGGTAGGCTTTTCACCGGAGCAATGCTAATCACGCCGAGCAACTTTTTAATTTCTTGCCGTGCCTGTTCATCTATCAATTTCCGCCTACGATAGATATCTTCAAGGCATTCATCATGATTGGATCGCTCGGAATGTCTCAGCCAAAAGACTCTTTCCGCAGCCAGGAGGACCATCCATTAGTACATAATGACCACCGCTTGCAGCAATCTCAAGCGAATGATTGGAAAAATCGTGGCCAATAATCTGATTGAAATCGCTTGTGGCCACCATTAATTACTCAATCATTTCCACCAGCAAAGGCAGTAACTGCTGTCCCGCTAAAAGATTCATCATATCCAGCAAGGTTTCAACATAGACAAGTTTCAAGTCATGTATTTCAATTCTCGGTATTGTCGCATCAAAAGGCAGGACCAGCCGCTTTAACCACAGCTTCCTGGCTGCCAAAATAGCCGCAATCATTTCCTCTAGGATGGACTGTCCCATCCAGAGATAACGCACCGATAAAACCAGCATCCATTGGGATTGGATTCTGTATAAACCCACCATCTTAAGGATGCCAATAACAATCGCGAGGTCGAACAATGGCCCATTCTTTTTCTGCTCCGCCGGCGACAGGTTAATGATCACCTTCTTATCCACAAGCGGAAATCCCATTGTATGCAGTGCCGCCGTCACCCTCTCCTTCGACTCCTTCACCGAAGGATCAGGCAGCCAGACAATCACGATCGACTCGAATTTCCTTCACCTGAACCTCAATATCAACTCGATAACCCTCAAGCCCTTTCAAACCGATACTTACAACCTTTACAGACTTAGACAAACCTCCAGACGATTTATATATAAGAAAATTCATAAAGGTAAAAGCCAAATAAAAGGAGAGAATTCTCAGAAATCAATAAATAGAAACGGAGGAATGTGTTTACTTTATGGATGGAGAAATACTCATAGAAAAAGGATCGATGAAAGGCAGAAGAATAACTCAAAAGAGGAGAATGACAGATTGGCTCTACATTCAGCTTCATATTCATGGTGGAGAAGTGAAAGTGTCACATTTGGCTTTGCCAACTCTTCATGAATATAGTCAAAATTCAAAGGGTGTCGACCTGAAGTCTACAATGTCTTCTCAGGATAAAGAAATTCCTCAATCCATTTATCCGTCATTTCTTCCTCTAACGGACAGACTAACCCTTTCTTCTCGGCAAGTCCGATGATCTCTGTTACTTTTTGACGAGAGTGACCAGAACTTGAGGCGATACCTCTAAGGCTGATGCCCTCATCGTTTAATTCCAATATCTTTCGATAATGAATCATACAAAAATACCTCCTGATAAATAATGACACACCCGAAGGTGTGCTCATTATTTATACAGAAGGCATAGTGGTAATCAGCTTGGCAGTTGCTGGTACATTTCTTGTCATTAGGTGGTAAATAGAATGTCATTGGTGGTACATTTCATTGGCCGTAATCAGCTGACTACAGCCATGCGATTGTTCCACTATTGACATCTTTCTGGTCCACTTCTGCCATCAAATTGATCCACCGCTGCCATATAGAGGTCCATTTGAGGAGTGCAGGAGGAAAGAGGGGGACGTTTCGCACAAGAAAGCCACTTAATCGGGATATTAGAGCTAAAGCCTCGATTATCCTTTGAAGACAGCCATCGAAGCTAGATCCCTTCGATGGCTGCGTTTGTTATTTAAAGCTTTTCCCCTCTAATCTGGCTTCAAGCATTAGAACAGCTTGTCGTACAAGTTCATCTTTGTCTAAATCCTCCTCTTCAGCCGCTTCCAAACATAGTGGTAAAAGCAAGTCTATGAGCTGTTCCATTACCTCTTCAGGAAGAAAATGATGAAAAAAATACTTGGCAATACGGTTCTCTACTTCTATAGGAATCATGAAGATCCCACCAATCCACGGCGTTCACGCATTGAAATATCTCCATCCACCATGATGTGATAGGAATCATGTACAATGCGATCAAGAATGGCGTCTGCCAGTGTGCCTTCACCAATCTTTTCATGCCATCCACGAGGATCAAACTGGGAACAGAATATAGTGGAGGCAGTTTGATATCGGGACTCAATAATCTCTAGTAAATCTCGAGCTTCTGTTTCTTTTAGTGGAGTTAGGAGCCATTCATCAAGAATGAGTAAATCTACTTTGGTATATTTCTTAATTACCTTTCGGTAAATGTCTTCACCTCTAGCCACAGCGAGCTCATCGAGTAAGTCGGGAAGCCGAATGTATTGTACTTTATAAAACTGACGACAGGCAGCGATTCCGAACGCACATCCTAAGTAAATCTTTCCATTACCTGATGCACCTTTGATAATGATATTGTGTTTTTCCTGAATGTACCTTCCTGTCGATAATCTTAGGATTTGAGTTTTATCTAGTTTCCGATCTTTGTGGTATTCGATATCTTCTATACAAGCCTGGCTATCTCTGAAATCCGCACTCTTTACGAGGCGGTCATGCTTGGCATTTTTCCGACGTCCCCATTCAATATCAACAAGCATGGAGAATCGGTCCTCAAAAGATAAGTCCCGGTATTCTGGGTTTTTCAATTGATCCATATATTGCTCAGCCATCGCAGTGTGACTGCTAGAATAAAGTGAACAGTTTCCGCTAAATAAAAATGAACACTTATTTACTACAGAGAGTCTTGGCTATATCATAGATTATTAGCTTCTTAGATATAGGCAGGAGGAAATGAAGGGTGGATAAGTTTGAAATGTATATAGAGATTAGAGGACTGATCAATCAGAAGTACAGCGTTTCAGCTATTGCAAGGAAAATGAAAATATCAAGAAACACTGTGTATAAGTACTTACAGAAGACACCTGATGAAATGGCAGAATGGACGGCAGCTACTATGGCTAGAACGAAAAAATTAGATATACATAAAGAGTTGATATTAAATTGGTTGAGGGAATATCCAGACATGACGGCAGCCCAAGTATATGATTGGCTGAAAGAAAAATTTCCTACTTTCAAAGTTGGAGAAAGTACAGTAAGGAATTATGTAAAAGATATTCGGGCAGAGTTTTCAATCCCTAAAGAGGTTAACAAACGGGAATATGAAGCCATTCCTGATCCACCAATGGGTGAACAAATACAAGCAGATTTCGGTTTCGTGACTGTAAGAAACAAAGCTGGTAAGCCAGTCAAACTCATGTTCATCGTATTTGTGCTAGCGCATTCGAGGTTTAAGTATGTTTGGTTTCAAAATAGGCCATTTACGACTAAGGACGTAGTAGAGGCACATAAAAAAGCGTTCATTGCTTTTAGCGGAGTTTCCAAAGAAATTGTGTACGACCAGGATCGGCTACTGGTAGTAGCAGAAAATGAAGGAGATATTCTTCTTACCGAGGAATTTCAGCAGTTTGTCAACGAGGTGGAGTTTAAAGTAGTTTTATGCCGAAAGGCAGACCCTGAAAGTAAGGGCAGAGTAGAAAACGTAGTAGGCTTCGTCAAGAAGAACTTCGTTCAACACAGAATCTATCACAATATTGACTCCTGGAACGAGCAATGCCAGCACTGGTTGGATAGGACAGGCAATGGAAAAGTTCATAATGGAACAAAAAGAAGACCCGCCGATGTGTTTCTCCTGGAAAAGCAACACATGAGACAGGTCAACCTTTTAAAACAAAACATTAAATCAAGTATAACAAGAAGTGTAAGGAAGGACAACACAGTGTTGTTTCATTCGAACCGTTATACAGTACCACTAGGCACTTTCCATAAATACCCCGAAGTGCAATTAAAGCCTAGTAAGGAAAACAAACTAATCATTTTTGTTAAAGATACTGGAGAGATTTTAGCAGTTCATTCAATCAGCCAGGATAAAGGTCAGTTGATCCGTAATACTTCCCATCAACGGGATCGATCCAAGGGACTTACAGAATTAAAAGATTCTATAAGCAGCCACTTCACCGATCCTGAGAGAGCAAAGATGTATATTCAGGAGCTACAAAGAAAATATCCTAGATATGTTCGTGACCAGCTAAGCATCATAAAAAAGTGCATAGATGTGAGTGCTGTCGACGTTTTAGATGATTCCCTAGTGTTATGTATGGAGAGGAATCTATATAGTGCTAATGATTTCCGAGATGTAGTCCAGTTATTAAAACGCCAACGCCAAGTGAACAAGAACAGTCCAAGTGCTATCGCTGAATACCAATCAACATCTGCCGATGTGGAGACATTGCCATTACTAAGCGCAGAAGCGAAACACCGTCCACTTAACCAATATGTCGCAATTATGGAGGGAATCAAATGAAACAGCTTCAGCAGCTTCAGTATGCCCTAGTATCCCTCCGTCTTTCGGAGGCTTCAAAAGAGCTTCCGGCTCTACTGGCCAAAGCCGAAAAGGAACAAGTCAGCTACCTTTCCTTCCTTCAAACTTTGGTGGATCATGAACGGGAAAAACGAGATGAAAAGAACATGGAAAAAAGGCTTAAGCTGGCCTCTTTTCCATGTATTACTCCTTTAGAAACGTTTAACTTGGAAGAGCAAGAGTCATTGAGCCGAAAGGAATTCAACCAACTGAAGGAATTAGCATGGGTTGAACAGCTTTTCAACGTAATACTATTGGGACCGCCAGGTGTTGGTAAAACTCACTTAGCAGTCGGTTTAGGGTTGGAGGCCATTCAAAAGGGCTATAAGGTTTCATTTATTTCCATGGGGGAATTGGTTCACACCTTAAAAACGCTGGACATAACGCGGAAATCGCAAACCAGGATAAAAAGGATTAAGGATTCACATTTAGTTATCATTGACGACTTAATGTACGCAGCAATGGATCCAAGGGAAGCCAACCTCTTCTTTCAGCTGGTCAACGATTTATATAACCATTCCTCGATTATTCTAACGTCTAACAGATCTCCAAAGGAATGGACAGAACTGCTTGGAGATGTAGGAGTAGCAACAGCTATTTTAGACAGATTAATTCATCGGGCTGAGATAGTAAGCTTCGTAGACGATAGTCATAGAATGAAGAACAGACAAAGAATTTTTATTGGAGAAAGTGTTCAAAAATAATCAGCGAAATTGTTCATTTTAACTTGACGCTCACACAAGTCCGCATACTTCTTAATAGTCCTTGGATCTTTCCCCATTCTTTTAGCTACATTTGCATATCCGCAGCCTTTATTGTTAACTTCATGTCTGATATACTTAATCTCAGCCACAGCCAACATCTCCTTAATACCTCCTGCACGTTTTGTACCCAACAGGAAGTGTATGTGTATTTTGGAATGTTGACAAGTGGCCTTTTTTAATTTGTGCAGGCCCCTCTGGGACTGCACAAATTAAATGCCATAACCTACATTTTTATGATGCCATAAACACCCCCGGCTTCGCTAGTTCTTTATGAATATAGTCACAATCTGGCTTTCTTCTAAAATCCGATGAAGTGTGCTTCTCGGGAAATAGTAGGTCTTGTAAAGCTTGATCAGTCATGTTTTCTTCTAATGGTCAATCTACGTTACATTCTTCAGCTCTTTTCACAACCTCCCTTATAGTAGTTCTAGAATTTGAGGTACTTGAGGCAATGCCCCGTTGACTAATTCCCTGGGCGTGAAGCCTCAGGATTTCCCGGTATTTGATCACAAAAAAACCTCCTATAGAATTGATGCGCACCAGCAGGTGCATCTCAATTATATAGAAGGGTGGTCCTGCACATGGCAGAGGTGGAACAATAACTTGTCAGGAGTGGTCCAAAAACATGGCAAGCGTGGTATAAATCAATGGCTATAATGTACAGGGACAAACAAAGATGCGGCATTGGTCTATCGGGCTTTTGCGTCCATTAAAAAGGACTTGAGGAAAATCGAATATTTTCATACAGATCGTGGCAGTGAGTTTAAGAACAAGCTGATAGATGAAGCACTTAAGACCTTTGAAATTAAGAGATCCTTAAGTTAAAAAGGCTGCCCTTATGATAACGCAGTAGCTGAAGCGACATTTAAGATCATTAAGACAGAGTTTGTCAGAGGAAGGCATTTTACAAGTTTAGAAGAGTTAACGAGAGAATTAAATGACTACGTTCATTGGTTCAACCATATTCGAATTCACGGAACCCTAGGCTATTTAAGCCCAGTTGAATACAAACTTGGACACCTTAAAAAATCTGTGTAGTTTAGTGTTGACATTCCAAGCTATTACCCTCCTGCATTTGGAACGAAGAAGAGGATATAGATCAGGATGAATTAGTTCGTTGGGCTATTGAGATTATTGATCAGGAATTGAGAGATAAGAGATTCAAATAATAATATAAACAACCATTGGAGCGAGTGAAGTTCCAGTGGTTGTTTATATTATTAGCTACATTAATAAGAGTGGCTCTCACCCCGCACTTAATGGCTCAGTTGACCGCTAATAGTGGCTCAAATCTCCGCACTGATGGCTCAATCTGTCCGCAATACTCAGTAGCATGGTAAATTCCTTGGCGAACAGTGGTAAAAAAGATGGCAAGGGTGGTAAAATCTCTTGGCTGTAATCAAAATAAGAAAAAAAACAGTCACCTTGACTAAAATCGAGTTCATTCGTAGATTCCTGATGCATGTACTCCCGAAGGGATTCGTGAAATCAGACATTATGGCATACTTGCAAACCGGAATAAAAAAAACAGACTTACGCTATGCCGAAAACTGACAAGAAGTCCAAGATACAAACCACAGTTTGATGGATTGAGTGTTTTGGAGATTGTATCGATTATCTTAAAAAAGGATGTCAGGCAATGCCCTGGCTGCCGAACAGCCCTTTTACAGTTAGCGGTTCCTGGAGACATACCTTAGATGGGACTAATTGAATACCTTTTTAAAAAGCCTCTTCAGTGGGGAGGGGGAAACTATATTCATTTCACTTCAAAAGACCATACACTCAATGATTTCATCTCAGGATCTTCTCTTAAAACCTACTTTTGAGGGAAATCGAAATATTGAAACCCCATAGGACAAAACCGCGACTTCATTCTTCTCCGGCAATCAAAAATTTTGCGTTTGGAGGAAGAACCTAAAATCAAAAGGCACGATGAGCAGTTAACACCAATTATTGTGCCTTTTTTGGGGCAAAACTTCCGATTGTCCACTTTAAGAACCGTCCCTGTGTCTCATAGTATTGTTATCCAAGCACTATTGTGCAATTCGAAAACTACTTACTGAACTAACGTGCAGACACTTTAAAGGAATGTATCAACTTATATGAGCAAGAGTTGAAACATCAAGATCATATTAGTGAGATACGCACAATTCAGCAAATACAGGAATTGACTCTAAGAGAAGCGAGACTGCTAATAATGTTGCTTTTTTCAGCTTATTTGCTAGGAGGTAAGCTCTTTAATGGCTTATTCACTTTAGAATCACTATATTATTACAAAGGACGGGATCAAAGCCGTCTTTTTTGTTACGGTTTTATAAAACTTTAATTAACATTTACCCATGTAAAATGAAGGGTAATTCATTTCCAGCTAGATGTACAATTGTTAAAGAACACTTGAAGAAGGTTCTATCTAAGAAAAATAATACGTATTTAGTTGACTGTATAGTTATTTGGGGAAGCAATTAGACTGCTTCCCCTTTATTGATTCTGTTAGTTTCAATACAATCCACCATAAAGTTCTGGACATTGTGAACGTCATTTCCCTCTCTGGAATCAATTTGATGGAAAGAGTAAACCAAAAGCACTTCAACCGTAGACCAAACACATAGATGGGTCGACAACAAAGGACAAATAATCTCGTTAAATCTAGGACAACCTGACTATCAGCAACCTATTTCGACTCCTGAATACACGCTAGATCCGTTCCTATCGTTAAAATAAAAACATCTCTCAGCTTGTTGGATCCCTAAGAATTAAGAACAACATTATAGAAGTAAGGTTTTATTAAACTAAATTAATATTAGGTAGTGCTTGACTAAGCATAAAAAATACCCGCATTCTTCCCTTCTAATACATCAGCAATCCTCTTACTTGCAAATCCATCACCATATGGATTACTTGCTTTACTCATTTTGTCATACTCTTGCTTATCTTCTAAAAGTAATTTGAAGTTTTTATAGATATTTTCTTCATCTGTTCCTACCAATTTAAGAGTGCCAGCCGCAATACCTTCAGGACGTTCAGTGGTATCGCGCATAACTAGAACAGGCTTTCCTAAGCTAGGAGCTTCTTCTTGAATGCCTCCACTATCTGTTAGTATTAAATAAGATCTTGAAAGGAAATTGTGAAAATCTAATACATCTAATGGCTCAATAATTCTTACTCTACTATTATTTCCTAGTATGTCATTAGCAGCTTCTCTCACAAAAGGGTTCATATGGATAGGATATACTGCTTTAATATCAGGGAATTCATCCACGATTCTTTTGATTGCTTTAAACATATTCCTCATCGGTTCTCCCAGATTTTCTCTTCTATGGGCGGTAATCATTATAAGCCGGCTATCTGATGCCCATTCTATCTGTTCATGTGTGTAATCATCTTTAACTGTGGTATTTAGCGCATCGATAGCAGTATTCCCCGTAACATAAATAGATGATAAATCTTTCCCCTCTTTTAATAGGTTTTCTTTAGACATCTCCGTTGGGGCAAAATTATATTTTGCTACAAGACCAACAGCTTGACGATTAAATTCTTCTGGATAAGGAGAAAAAATATTATAGGTTCTAAGACCTGCTTCTACGTGCCCAACAGGAATTTGCAAGTAGAAGCAAGCTAAAGACGTCACGAAAGTAGTAGAAGTGTCTCCATGAACTAGAACCACATCCGGTTTAACTTCTTCAAGTACAGCTTTCATTTTCTCTAATATACTTATCGTCACATCAAAAAGTGTCTGTTTTTCTTTCATTATTGATAAGTTATAATCTGGGACTACACTGAATGCATCTAAAACTTGAGTTAACATTTCTCGATGCTGACCTGTTACACAAACCACTGTATCAAGTTCTTCTCTTGTTCTAAGTTCTTTGACTAAAGGACACATTTTAATTGCTTCTGGTCTAGTTCCGAAAACAACCATTATTTTTTTCTTCATAAATATCTACCAACTTTATTTTATAATTTATAAGTTCCTTCAAATGCACAGATGTTTTTTGTATCAAGAATAAGCTTGCCTTTAATGATATCCATATTGCTTTTGATATGATCATGCCCAACCATAACAACAAGGATTTCTATCTCATTTAAGAAGTCTTCAAAATTCATAAACTGATGATCTACAATCCTTTCCTTAACATAAGGATCAAATACTTTTACTCCAAAGGCTAAGTGTTCATCCATTCTTTCTAATAATTGGAATGTAGGACTTTCTCTTATGTCATCCACATTTTCTTTGTATGTTAATCCATATAGTCCAACTTTCGTTATTTCTTTAATATTATGCTCTCTCATGATATCTCTTATTCGTCCTAGCACGTGTCTTGGCATAGAATCATTTATTTTCCTTGCTGTTAAGATAAGATTAGTCAGATCTGGATAGTCTCCTACCAAGAACCACGGATCAACAGAAATACAATGTCCACCAACACCTGGACCAGGTTGTAATATATTTACTCGCGGATGCTTATTGGCAATTTTAATAATCTCGTATACATCCATATTATCTGTACGACAAATTTTAGCTAATTCATTAGCAAATGCAATATTAATGTCTCGATAAGTATTCTCTACAACCTTAGACATTTCTGCCGATCTTATATCCGTTACAACAATTTCGGCTTTACAAAAGTTTGAATATAGCGCTTTAACTTTCTCCCCAACTTCATAGTTATCTGCACCTATTGTTCTTGAATTATGCTCAAGCTCATAAATCATATTCCCCGGAATAATTCTTTCAGGGGCATGTAATAAATTTACATCCTCGCCAATAACATAGCCTCTTTTTTCTATTTCAGGTCTAATGTATTTATCTATTGTTCCAGGAGAAACTGTTGACTCAATTATAATTACTGCTCCTTTTTCACAGATATCCAAAACACTATTTACTGCTGAAATAACATACTTTGGATCAAGTTTTTTACTACCTTTAAGATAAGGTGTTGGAACTGCAATAATATAAGTATGTGTCTTCTTATACTCCGTTGAAAATTCAATTCCATTTGTAAGAGCTTCATTAAAAAGCTCTTCTAATCCTTCTTCTTCAAAAGTAAGCTTTCCACTTTTTAACGAATCTACTAAATTAGAGTTTTTATCTGTACCTACTACCTTAAGCCCACTTTTTGCAAACATGAGTGCTGTAGGTAAACCAATGTATCCTAAACCTATTATATTAATAAATGACAAGTCATAACTTCCTTTCTGACCATCCGATATAATTACAACTCAAAAGAATATTGACTTTCTATATAAGTTTTGTACTCACCGCTAATAATCTGTTCCCACCAAGCTTGGTTTTCAAGATACCATTTTATTGTCTGTGTAATGCCTGTTTCAAATGTGTATGTCGGATTCCAGCCTAATTTTTGTAATTTTGTTGGATCAATAGCATAACGTTTATCATGACCTAGTCGATCTGTTACAAATTCTATTAAAGTATCCGATTTCCCAAGAATGCTAATAATCGTTTTCACAACTTCTAAATTTGTGCGCTCATTATGTCCTCCAACATTGTATACTTCCCCATTTACACCATCATGGAGGACCAAATCAATTGCTGAACAGTGATCAGCGACATGTAACCAATCCCGAACATTTTTACCGTCACCGTATACAGGAATCTTTTGATCATTTAGCACACGAGAAATTGTTAGAGGGATTAGCTTCTCTGGGAAATGAAAAGGTCCGTAATTATTTGAGCAACGTGTTATGTTAATCGGCAATCCAAAAGTTTCATGGTATGCACGTACTAACAAATCTGATGATGCTTTACTTGCACTGTAAGGACTATTTGGCTGTATCGGAGTTTCTTCAGTAAAAAATGTTTTAGGATTAAAATCAAGCTCTCCATACACTTCGTCTGTTGAAACATGTATAAATTTAGTGATTCCTATTTCCTTTGATGCATCTAAGAGCACCTGCGTTCCTAAAACATTTGTAGTAACAAAAATACTCGGATTTGTTATTGAACGGTCCACATGACTCTCAGCAGCAAAGTGAATTACATAATCAAATTTTTCTTTTTCAAAAAAAGACATTATGAATTCTCTATCTGCAATATCAGCCTTAATAAAACAATAATTATCGTTTTTTTCGATTGCACGATGTTTGGTTAAATCTCCAGCATATGTTAATAAGTCAAGATTATAAATATAATAGTGAGGGTATTTTTTTACCATATATTGCACAAAATTACCACCGATGAACCCCGCTCCACCAGTGACTAGAATTTTTTTTCTTTTCATTCATTTCACCTTTTTAAATTATTTTACTTTACCTGTTTTTCTATTGGTTGTTTTGCCACATCCAATAGGTACTTCCCATATTCTGTTTTCAAAAGAGGTTGTGCAAGTTTAATTAATTGTTCTTTTGTAATATACCCTCTTCGATAAGCAATTTCTTCAATACATGCGATGTATAACCCTTGTCGTTTTTGAATAGCTTCCACGAAATTTGAAGCATTTAGTAACGATTCATGAGTACCGGTATCTAGCCATGCGAGCCCACGGCCCATTACTTCCACTTTTAAATTTCCTTCGTGCAAATATGCATCAATCACTGAAGTTATTTCCTTCTCACCACGTGTCGATGGTTCTACTATTTTGGCAATTTCAACTACATTATTATCAAAGAAATACAACCCAGGTACAGCAAGAGACGATTTAGGATTTTCAGGTTTTTCTTCTATTGAAATTGCATTTCTTTCATTATCAACTTCTACAACACCATAAGCTCGTGGGTCTTTTACATAACAACCAAAGATAATACCCCCACTCGTTAGAGAAGCAGCTTCTTGAACTCTATTTCCAAAATTTGAACCATAAAAAATATTGTCTCCTAGTACTAATGCTACAGGAGAATCCCCAATAAACTCTTCTCCGAGGATAAATGCTTCAGCTAAACCTCCTGGCTCTTCTTGTACTACATATACAAATTTAATACCAAGTTTACTACCGTCTCCCAAAAGCTCTTCAAATGCCTCAATGTCTCTTGGAGTAGATATAATTAAAATTTCCTTTATACCTGCAAGCATTAAAACCGATAACGGATAATAAATCATCGGCTTATCATATACAGGGAGCATCTGCTTAGACACTGCTTTTGTCAATGGATAAAGTCTAGTTCCAGAACCCCCTGCTAGTATTATTCCCTTCATCACTTTACACCTTTCTATTTTTAATTATAATGCGAGAAATGAACTTTAGCTCTTTTATATATAACATTAATATAAATATTATTATTAATGCCCCAGTTAGATAGGTAAATAAATGGTATGGCCAAAACATATTTATTAGGGCATAGCCAAAGATAAGACCAATTAATAGATAAACCCTTTTTAGCCCATATTTGACAGGGTAATACTTTTTTGAAATATGTGTTCTCATTAAAAAAAATATAATGAAAGAAATCCCCGTAGAAAGGGCTGCTCCCTCTGCACCATATAAAGGAACTAACGCTATATTCCCCAATATGTTTATTAGACCAGAGATACCAGCAATTAAAATATGATATTTTGTTTTTTTGAAGAAATTAATACCTATCACTGTTGTTTCTGACAAAGTGTACATCATTGGCATAAAAATTAAGAATGGCATTATTGTGGCTGCTTGTTTATAATCAGTTCCTAAAAGCATTACAATTACATCTTTGAATAAAATACTCAAAACCCCTATAGTAAACATAATTAAACCGATTATTTTACTCGTCATCGAAAAAAATTCCTGATCATCAGGATGTTTCTCAAAATGTTCATAACAAACAGGCGACCAGAAAGTTGAAAATGAAGCTTGGACTACATTCAACAATGCGACTATTTTAAACGCTGCGGAATATAATCCCAACTCCTCGAAATCAGTCCATTGACGTAATGCGATTTTGTCAAACGATTCAAACAGCCAAGTAATTAATGTCGTAAGTAATAACGGATAGCTAAACTTGAAAATATCACTTTGCGAATGACGAGTTTTCGCGGTTATTATAGAACTTGGTTTCCAAAATTCTTTTTCAATCCTAATAGCAACTATCGTAACTACTATTAAAGTTATTCCTATAGAATAAATAATTATTTGATACCTGGGTCCAATTATATAATATAAAATTACTAACAAAATTAAATTGAGACTTTTATTTAGTATTTCTAGTGAAGAATATAAATGTCCCTTCTGCTGCATACGTATTACAAGCAAAGCAAAACGATATAGAAATTGGAAAGCAATGCTTGAAATTAACACTGCGAGAACTTTTAAATCATTTTCATTAAGTATTAAAATCATAATTTGATCTCTAAAAATAAAAATGATAGAAAATATCAACAAAAATAGCATTGTAGGTATTCTCATTGTGTTTAGTAAAAGCCTTGGACGAAGTTCTTTATTTTCTTCATAAAAAAAACGAACAAATGCTTGATCTGTTCCAAATAAAATAAAAATCATTAATAAGTTAACACTGAGAGTAAACATAGACGCTTTTCCAAAATCTTCTGGTGGTAACAATCTGGTTGAGATAAATGTCGTAACTAATCCAATTAATAAACCAATACCACTACCATAAAAAAATGTAAAAAATTTCTTTAATAAATTATTATTAGTCAATTCATCCACCTAATATAAAAAAAATTATAAAAATAATATGTCTAACTTTTCATTTGTAATCCTAAACAATTTTACCTCCTCGAGGGAAGGTGCACTTCTCGAAGAGGTAAGATAAAAATTTAATTTAACGATTCACCATTCATTGACGTTATAGATTCCTTAATAGAGTCACAAATGTAGTCTACCTCTTCTATAGATAAACTATCATATAACGGTAAGACTAAAACAGAACTAGCAATATCTTCTGCAATAGGGACATTTACATGATAAGATTTATAACACTCGAAATCTGTACACAATGGATAGAAGTATTTCCGTGTAAAAATATTTTTCTCCTTCATAAGTGTGTATACTTTATTTCTAAAACCCTTAACTTTATTGCTTCTTAACAGAATTGGATAATAAGAATAATTTGTTTCGGTATGGTCAGTGGGTTTTAATACTGTTATTTCTAATATTGATTCTAACTTACTATTATAATGCGACACAATCTCTCTTCTTTTAGATATAGTTTCGTCAATATTCTTTAAATTTAAAATACCCATTGCAGCTTGAAATTCATTCATCTTGGCATTAAATCCAACCATATCCACTACTTCTTCATTTTCAATACCAAAATTCTTTAATTTCTCTAAATTACGCTTTAAACTTTTATCATTAAAGACTAATGCCCCGCCCTCTATAGAATGAAACACTTTTGTAGCGTGAAAGCTAAACATGGATATATCACCATAAGAAGATATTGATCTTCCTTTAAAAGTTACTCCAAAAGCGTGAGCAGCATCGTATATCACTTTTAAATTATATTTTCTTGCAATCTTTTCAATACCCTCTATATCACAAGGAGTACCAAACACGTGTACCGCCAATATTGCAGATGTATTGTCTGAAATAAGATCCTCTAGCTTGCTAACATCTATGTTATAAGTTTCAGGGTCAATATCACAAAAAACCGGTTTGAGACCGGATCTAGTTATAGCATGAGCAGTAGAAGCAAAGGTGAATGGAGTTGTAATCACTTCTCCCGTTAAATTCAAAACTTGTAGTGCAGCTTCAAGAGCAAGATGACCATTAGTAAATAAACAAACCTCTTCTGCTTTTAAATATCCCTTTAACAAAATTTCAAAATCCTGATGTAACGGTCCACTGTTTGTTAAATGATTATTATTCCATATCACTTCTAGTAAATCAGTATATTCACTTATTGGAGGTAATGCGGGTTTACTAACCATGATTTTTTTCATGAAATATAACCCCCTATCCTTCTATAGCGCGATTATGAAATTTTATCGGTTTCGCAGGAATGCCAACAGCTGTACAATTATCTGGAATGTCTCTAACAACTACAGAACCTGCTCCTATTATAGAATTCTCACCTATTTCAAGTTTTTCTATAATTGTCGCATTAGTTCCAATATCTACACCTTTGTTAATAATAATATTTCCCGAGATTGATGCATTAGGCAATATAGTTGTAAACTCCTTTATTTCAGTATCATGCCCAATTGTACAATTCAAATTAAGAGTAACGAAATCTTTAAGAATAATATTTGTTGTTAATATACTACCTTCACAGATAATAATTCCTTTTCCTATTTGATTGGTAGAGGAGATACGTGTTTTAGGGTGAATTAAATTCGGGAAATAGATGTTTTCATAAGTAGAGAGCTTATCCAATATTATCTGCTTAGCTTTTGGTGAACCAACCCCAATAGCAATTGCTAATGTTTCGTTATCTTTTAAAGCTTGCTCTACAGTCGTGAGCGGATATCCATTTATATTAATATTACGGTCTGTAATAAAATCATCCACAAATCCAATAATTTCCCACTCGCTCATATTATTATTTATGTCTTCAATCAGATGAGCTACTTCTTTTGCAAAACCACTTGCCCCATATATTAAAATTTTCTTCACTTATTATTTCTCCCTTCAAATATTACTTTCCATATATCTACAAGATAGTCTTTATCAAAAACCTTACTGATTTTTATTTTCAAATCATTATTTGCTCTTTTCGTAAAATCATCAAAATTTATATTGTCAACTGATAAAAAGTCATTCATATCGATGTCAAACTTTTCTTTAAAATGTTCCCACATCGCTGTGTCCGATCTAATATAGACTTTTTTATTTAAATAAAGAAGCGCGTAAATATTTCCTAACGCCTGTTGTCTATCATTGTTAAAAATTGCTATGTCTATTTCATTTAAATAAGCACTATATTCTTCTGGAGGTAAAAATTCAGTTAATGCTTTAAATTTATGTCCAAATAGTTTTTTCCCTTCTCTTATTACCTGTTCTTGATAGGTCTTATCTCCGTATGACAAGGGCACAAATATTTGAATATTCTCATCGCGGAATTTCACAATTTTTCTTAATGCCTCAATATGCTTATTTGCTATGTCAGCAGAATTACCAATTTGAATAATAAATACATCATCAGATTTTTCACTTATTTGTGGTAGAGAGTCTAAATAACTTTGTGATATCGGATTAATATAGGCTCCATGATAATAATTCGCGTTGGTTCGATACCACTTTTGAACTAATTTATAATCCCCTTTCACTAAAGTAACAATATTACCAAATCTTTTTATTATAAAAGCCCTTATAGCCTCTTTTATTTTTGATTTCATATTTTTTCTTGACTGTCTATAGGTATACAAATCAGCGCCCCAGATGATCCAATGGCACTTTTGCAATAACCAAGGCTGAAAAAAAAACAAAGCAATAATTCTGAAATCAAACAGTCCATGAATATAAACTTTATCTGCTCTATATAGCTGCCTTATAAGACTTTTATTCCATACATTTCTATATTTAAAAAAGTTCCCAAAACTTTCTTTCATATAATTTGGTGTATTTGATTCCACACAATGAAATCCGTGCTCTTTTCCATTAAAATTAAGATTAATAAACTTTATATATGGCTCTGTAAATTTCTCAGTACCTACAAAATGAAAGTGTTTCATACAAAACTCCTTGACCAGTTTTCTTCGGGAAAAATAAAATTTTTAATGGTCTAGTTCAAAGTTTAATTATTTTATTTTCATAATTCCTTTTAATTCTTGCTATAAATACAAGTGATATATTATTTATTTTTATTTTGCTGCTTATATGTTAAAAATAAAATAATAGAGATACTAATTAACATTACATTTCCTCTTAATAAAGAAGATAAATCCGCAGATGGTATCACACCAGAAATATTCGTAGCCATTACAACTGAGATAAAATCTCTACTTTTGTTTTGAGGAAGTAACAAGAGTGTTTTATCTATCTTTCCAGTTAAATAGCCTACCATTAGCAATAAACTGATAACCCCAGGTATACCCATTTGGAAATATCCGTACGTTAATAAGTCGGTAGGGACTCCACCAATTGAACTCCAGTTAGTCCCATAAAAGTACTCAGAAACCTCAAAAAATAAAGGATCAAAATTAATTTTGGGGAGAATACTAAAAATATCGCGAAAAACACTACTTCCAAAATAATAATCTTCTATTGTCACTATCCCCCTCAAATTTACTACACTTTTAAAAGGAT
Source organism: Mesobacillus subterraneus (assembly GCF_020524355.2). Classification (NCBI taxonomy): domain Bacteria; kingdom Bacillati; phylum Bacillota; class Bacilli; order Caryophanales; family Bacillaceae; genus Mesobacillus; species Mesobacillus subterraneus. The sequence continues at coordinate 23,645 of NZ_CP129019.1, read as the reverse complement.
GGGTAAACTGATATATATATGATAGATAATTCACTTTAATTTCATACCATTGGTTTGTGGAAAGAAAAATAAAGAATTTATCAAGTACATCTAATAATGGCAAGGAAATTATACCTAAGGCAAATATTTTTATCCATACCTTTTTAGTGTATCTTTTCAGAAAAATATATAAAAATGCCAGGAGATAAATTATCAAAGGAGCTCTTCCAGCATTAAATAAAAAGAACAAGATCGCAAACGGAAAAGATAAGGAAAATACAATTTTATCCATTTTATTTTTTCTATTTATTAATAAAAAATAGAAAATGATTGGTGTAACTGTTATTAACCTTGAAGGAATAAATAACAATGCTGTATTTACGCCTACAAAATCTGATAGTGCAGTTTCTCCAAATCCCCTAAATTTTTCTCCTATTGTTAATGCATTTAAAATCCCTCCCAAGGAATTAATAAGTATTAAGAAAGATATTCCTCCTATCAGAAAGGTACCATATCCAATAATAGTAAATATTTTAAGAGAATTAATACTATGGATTTTATATTTAATTTTTCTTTTCTGAAAATTTGAAATCCTTAGTTTATATTTAGAACTAAAAACATATCCAAGATGAAAAGCAAAGAAACCAAAAGTTATTACAATAATTGAAACAGCGATACTCACATCATCTTTCTGGTAAACATACTTTACTAAAGGCCCAAAGTTATTAGCCATTAAAAACTTACCTTCCAATATAATTAGTAATATTGGAATAAGTGCATAGTATAAAAGAAAACCAAAAGTTATTCCTGCGTAAGCACCGCTAATATTAGTTTTTTCATAATTCGATCTTAAGAAATAAATAAAACAAAAAAATAAACATATATATATAATTAAAAATCCTAGATGCAAATTAATCGCCTCTTTAAATCGGCTACCTTAATTATTCCTAAATTATTTACAAGTAAGTAGTTTTTAAGCCTATTAAGGTAATCACTTAATAATTATTGTTAAAGCTCTAATACTCTTTTTGCAATTTCACTTGAATTAAAAGCTTCGCAAGGATGAAACTGAATTGGACCTTTGATTATCTCTTTAATTGTTCGCTGTATTTCTTCTTCATTATTATTACAAAAAATATACCTATTGTAAGGAAATAGATATTCCTTGATTATTTCTTTATTTTCACCGTCCAATATAATTAGAATCGGTTTATTTGTAGCAGCGTAATGATATATTTTCCCTGGTATTTGAGTTCCACTTTTGTTTAATACACATACTAGGAGATCGGCTTTTGATTCATATTCTGAAGCATCACCTCGCGGGAAAACAGCTATGTTTTCTTTTTCCGAAAACTCGCAATCCGTTTCTCCCATCAATATTAAATCAATATCATGTGTTAGACTATTACATGTATTATATAGAGGTTCTAAGTTTCTAGAAATTTTCATATATGCACCAAAATAACCTATAAGGAACTTATTTTTTTTCACTTCAGGATAAACTTTCTTATCTTTAAAAGGAATCGGTTCAAAAATCATCTTTTGCGCAAGTTTAGGAAACGCCTCTTTTTGAGCTTCATACGTCAGGGGAGATACATAGATAATATGATCGGCTTCATTTAATAATTTCTGTTCAATTTTACGTAAATAATATTGGGGATATATACTATTGTTTGTTATATCCATTGCCATTGGATCTCCCCAATATTGAATCCACTTTTTATATATTAATCCCTGTCTTATTAAATTCGCAGCAGCAATATGAGAAGTTTTTGGGTCGGAAGAAGATATTACTAAGTCATATTCCTTTTGGTTTAATTGACTTAATTTAATATTCTTCGCGATCTTTAATGTATAATCAAAAATCGAAAATTTATGGTATACTTTGCGAATTGCTGATATAGTAAAGTCCTTAAGAAAATTGGCCTTTTTATTTTTTATAGAAATGACAGAGTTATATAAATCATTTCCCTTTAATTTAATGATATTAAGATTCTCTAGGTGTCCACTATCCGTTACAACTTGTACATTTTTGCTAGCAGGAATCGTAACAAAGTCTACTTTACAACCATTAGATAATAACCCATTTACTAAGGCTAAATTTCTCATCATTGCAGAATTATTAGCTTCTATAGGAAATAAACAAATAAATAATACTTTCATTTTGTACCTTTCTACTTTTAGAATTTTTTTGACTTAAGAACCTTTATATCAAGAGTCTCTAACTAATAAAGAACTCTTTGATCTTATCCTTATAATTAATATTCTCCTTCTTTACTTCCTCAAGTAATAAATCGCATTGTTTTTCAAATACCTGAACATCATACTCCACAAAGTAATTGTAAATCTTTTCTTTGTATTCTTTATCATCAAAATCCAGGCTTATACCTATATTGTTTTCAACAATTAATTTACCAGAATAGGTATTAATATTTCCTAATAATGGCTTTCTATATAGCAAGCCATCATAATACTTATTTGCTAAGGCAAAATTATTAACAAATGACTGTGGGTAATTGTAACAAATAATATCTATTTCCTTCACTAAATCCTTTTTGTCCTTTTCTAAATATTCTCCGGTAAAATGAACATTATTTAAATCATTAGAGTAATCAACTAACTCTTTAAGATTTTCTCCCCCACCATGTATAACAAATTGGAAGCGATTGTCATTCCCGAAAATATCTATAAGTAATTTCATATAATCCGATTCTCTTAAACCACCTATATAACCAATGGTAACTTTGTTATTCTTACGAACTTTTTCTCTAGTTAGTGTTTCAAAACTTGAACAATTATGCGCCATTACATATTTACCATCGCTAGGTAGTATATTCAGGAAACCCTTGGAAGAAATGCTTGTAAATGCAGAATACTTCACTATTTTATTTAGGATCCATTTGAAGGGTTTAATATTTTCAAAACTAGCATCCCGATAATCAAAAATATATTTGTTCTTGTAATTTTTCAAAAGCTCTCTCAAAACTACTACACCTGACATTGTTGATAATAAAACTAATTTTTCATATTGTTTATCGCGAATAATTTTATTAACAAATTTGCCAAAACGGGAAAAATCAGAAATTTTAAAAATAGGATGTCTTAGCTCAATTGACTGAAATTCAAATACATGATGGTTTTTAGCATTTAACCCAGTTACTTCATGTTGGCTGTTAGTAGACCTATCCCATGAAATAATTTCATATTCAATTGAGAGTTCATCAAGAGAACTTGTATAATTTTTTAAATAAGGACAACGATTAATTGAACCAACATAGATAATTCCTATCATTTTATCTCCTTAACTGAACAAACTATTGGCAAACTGCCAGTTAGGCTTACTATTTTACATCTTCAATTAAATGATTATAGAAATTGGAGAATATCTTTTCTCTATCTCCATAATGTTTAATATATTCTATTCCTTTGGTGCCCATAGTTTCTAGTAACTCTGCATCTGAGCATAGTTCGTATATCATATGACTTGCCTCGTCATATTTGGTAAAATCGATATAACTACCCGATCCTACCTCTTCTATAATTTCTTGAAATTCTCCCCAAATACCTGAAATTATCGGTTTTCCTAGAGCCATATATTGAAATAACTTATTTGGCCTTACAAGCTTGAAACTTTCAATTTTCATCAAATTTGTTAAGCATATATCAGCATGAATTAGAAAATCTGGAACAAGCTTACCAGGAACTGGATCCTCGAAGTATACATTTCCTAAATCCAATTGTTTTGCCAAGTTGATTAAATTTGCCTTTTCTTCTCCATCTCCTATAAATACGAAGGAAACCTTTTTTGTTAACTTATTTTTGAAGTTCTTATTAAATGAACTAATTGTATTCAAAACCGAATAAAGATCATTGGCTTTTCCGTGAACTCCCAAATACATTATTTTAAAATCATCTTTCCATTCTTTACTCTCTATTAATGAATAATCCGGTGTTTTATTAAAATAATCTTTAGTGTTTACTCCTAGTGGAGAAATCCATAGAGGTTTTTTGTTTACTTTTTGTTTGACAAAATTGAGCATCCCTTTAGAAACAGCCGCTATGCCATCAGCCGACTTATAAAGATAATCAGCAGAGAAATTCATATATTTTATTGCTAGTTTGTTTCTCATACCCATATCTTCTAAAAATAACAGCCATAAGTCTTCTACGTCTGCAATTAATTTGATCCTTCTTAATTTTGCAGCTAAAACACTAAATATAGTTACAGGGGGAATCGTTATTACAATGTAATCAATATCCTTTGAGAACAATATCTTAACTGAAGATATTAGATCGAAAACGGTGATATTTAACTGCCTTAAGAAGGGGTTTTTTTTATATGGGGTACTTTTTATTCTAATAACAGAAAAATCATCAATTTGTTCTCTGGCTTGCAGATTAAACTTCCCTATGCTTTTATCCATCTTACCAATGTAGTGACTATAACCACATATCCAAAACTCTGAATTACAATTATATTTACCAGCAAAAAATTTAGCCATTTCATAGTTTTTCGATGGTCCTGGCATGTTAGGAGTTACCCCATAATGATTAATAACAATAATCCTCTTCATTAACTCTTTTCCTTCCATAGATGGTAAACCTGATGACACCCAATCTGTTGACAACCAACTTTATGATAAAAATTTATAGCCTCTAAATTCCTTATTTGCGTTCCAACCTGAATTACGTTTATTCCTCGTCGCTCTGCTTCAAATTCTACTGTACTAAATAAAGCTGTACCTATTCCTTTACTTTTATTTGTATTTGATACAGCTATAAGTTCTATGACACACTCATTTTGATTAAAAGAAAACAAAACAAATCCATTAAGATAATTGTTTTCACTTCTATACAATGCAAAGTACTTTTCAGGATTATTGAAAGAATTACTTATCCATTCATAGTAAACCTGTGAACCACCTCTTTTAGCTAACTTTTCATCTTCAATAAACTTTGAATACTCAAAATTAGCCATTTCTAGGATTCGCTCATCTCGTGGTAACGATTGATGAATCGTAACATTACCCGGTATATTTTTTGGTCCATTTACTTTTTTCTCGAATTGTATATTAGTATCCGCTAAAAAAGCTGACGTATTTAACCCTATTGTCTGCGCATTTTTAGGTTCAGAAAACAAGTTAACAATAGAAATAAACTGATAGTTTTTACATTTAGATAAGAGTTCATTCCATTCAGTTGTAGTAAGTTCTTTGTTTAATACTGCTTTACCACTTTTCACACCAAAGAATTCTGTATCCCACTTTAGAACATTAAAATCGAAAGCTTCTTTAATTTTAATATTATTTACTGTCATAAGAAAACTCCTATTTTTCTTCAGTTGTATGACTATTTATATATACATCTTCTTGTTTTAATACAGATTCAATTGTCTTAAATATAATTTTAAAATCTAAATAAAAAGATTGATTATCAATATAGTAAATATCATTCTGAATTCTTTCTTTCCAAGGTATCGTATTGCGAAAATACGCTTGGTTATATCCTGTTACACCTGGTCGAACCTCTAACTTTCTTTCCTCTGTTCCTTTATAAAACTCCTTATGTTCTGGCAAATCTGGTCTGGGTCCAATAAAACTCATATCGCCTTTTATAATATTTAGTAATTGTGGTGTCTCATCTATACTAGTTTTACGGATTAATCTTCCTATATTAGTCAAACGAGGGTCACTTTCAGCATTAAAAGTTGATCCATCTTCATTCCTAATATCAGGTGCATTCACTTTCATCGACCGAAACTTATACATCTTAAATATCTTTCCATCTTTGCCTAACCTTGGGGAGTTATAAAAGATTGGCCCTTTATCTTGAAGATAGATTAGCGGCGCTATACCACATAGTAAGATAAACCAAAATGGCAAGACTAAAAATGCAAAAAATAAATCAATTACTCTTTTAAAGATACTATTATACATACTTCACCCTACTTGTATACTTCTGTAATTATTTTTTTATAATTTTTAATGATATATTCTACATCCTCATCAACCAAGAGAGTATGCAATGGAAGTGTTATCTCATTTTTATACATATTATAGGCATTTGGATAATTAGAAATGTCGAAGCCTAAATTCTTATAAGCGGTAAACAAAGGCAAAGGCTTATAATGTACATTACTTGCTATACCCACCTTAGCCAATCTTTTAATGATTTCATTTCTTTCTGGTTCCTCTATTCCTGGTATTCTAGTAAAATAAAGGTGACCAGAAGAAGCATAATTATCACCAAAATGTGGTAAGCTCTCAATGCCTATAGGTAGTAAACCATTATCATATTTCTCTATAATCTCTTTTCGGCGGTTAACAAATGTATCATATCTTTTTAACTGCACTAACCCAATAGAGGACATAATATCAGTCATATTACACTTATACGCTGGATATACAATGTCGTATTCCCATGCACCTATTTGTGTCTTGGCTAATGCGTCCTTAGACTGACCGTGGAGACTGTACAACATATACTGTTTATAAATCCAGTCATCATCTAATCCTAAATCATTTCTCCAAACAACTGCCCCACCTTCAGCAGTAGTTAAATTTTTCACAGCGTGGAATGAAAAGCATGTAAAATCAGCTATTTGTCCGCATTTCTGCCCATTTCTACTAGCACCAAATGCATGTGCCGCATCTGCCATAATAATTACTCGGTTAAATGTCCATTGCAACGCATTATTAGCTTGAAAAAGCGACTTTTTGCTCTCTACTATCTCATGTATTTTATCGTAATCACAGATTTTACCTGCAATATCAACAGGAATAATTGCTTTAGTCTTCTCTGTAATAGCCTCTGACAACTTTGCATAATCCATTTCATATGAATTGTGAGCAGTGTCAACAAGTACTATTTTCGCTCCAACATGCTCAATAATAGAAGCCGATGCTGTGTAGGTATAAGCAGATGTTATTACCTCATCACCAGGGCCAATCCCTAATATTCTGAGAGTTAACTCCATTGCTGCAGTTGCTGAATTAAGGCAGACGGCTCTATTAACCCCAATGTATTCAGCTATTTTACTTTCAAATTCTTTTGTTTTAGGCCCTGTAGTTATCCAGCCAGATTTTAATGATTTTATAACTTCTTCTATTTCTTCTTGAGATATATCTGGAGGTGAAAATGAGATGCTTCTTTCTTGAGTTTTGGTCATTAAATCTTCCTCACCTTTACATTAGTAATTTATAAAACCTTCCTTTGAAAATATAAATAAAAAAATACAAGAAGTTACAATAAAAACTATTACTTTGCTAATAATAATCTCATATTCTTTTTACGATTAGCCAAATTAATGACATACTCTTTTAACTCTGGTGAAGTAAAGTTCTCAAACCGTTCCAGTAAATATGTGACTTCTTCTCCCTGATCCAAAACGGCCTTTCCTATAAAAATTTTTGGGAAAATAGGCTCTGGATGAATCTCTTTTTCATTCAACAACTCTTCAAACATCTTCTCCCCAGGTCTCAATCCTGAGTACTTGATTCCTATTTCTTCTATTGTATACCCTGACAATCTAATCAGATTTTTGGTCAGGTCTGTGATTCTCACAGGCTCGCCCATATCAAGAACAAATATCTCCCCGCCGCGGGCAAGTGACCCTGCCTGGATGACGAGTCGTGATGCTTCAGGGATTGTCATAAAGTATCTTGTCATATCAGGATGCGTAACCGTAACCGGACCACCAGCCTGGATTTGCTTTTTAAATAATGGGATGACACTTCCACGGCTGCCAAGTACATTCCCGAACCGTACGGCTACAAATTTCGTCTTGCTATGCTGATCTAATTGCTGAATAATCATCTCAGCTATTCGCTTCGTTGACCCCATTACGTTCGTTGGATTGACCGCTTTGTCTGTCGATACTAGTACAAACGTTTCAACATTAAAGGTGTCTGCTGCTTCAGCGACGTTTTTCGTTCCAAATACATTATTCTTTACTGCTTCTCTAGGGTTGTACTCCATCAATGGCACATGCTTATGAGCAGCAGCATGATAGACCACATTCGGTTGATGTTCTTCCATTACCTCGAACATTCGGTCGCGGTCCTGGACATCTCCAATCACGGGAATAATCTCGATCACTTTTCCATATTGATTTCTCAGTTCCATATCAATGGTATAGATACTGTTCTCTCCATGTCCTACAAGCACTAGCTTTTTAGGGTTAAAGCGGCAGATTTGGCGACAGATTTCTGAACCTATCGATCCACCAGCTCCCGTCACTAAAACTGTTTTACCAGTAACATATTCCGAGATCCCTTCAATATCTAACTTGATAGGTTCACGCCCAAGTAGGTCCTCTACTTCCACATCGCGGAACTGGCTGACGGATACCTTTCCAAGCATGACGTCTTCGATCTTCGGCATGATCTGTGTCTTAATATTTGTTTTCGCACATTCTTCAAAGATACGATTAAGTTCCTCTCTTTTTAAAGATGGAATAGCAATGACGATTTTATCAATTTTATATTTTTCTACAGTGACTACAATGTCCTGGGATGTTCCTGCTACTGGAACGCCCAAAATATGCAGCTTGTATTTCCGCAGGTCATCATCGATAAAAGCTATTGTTACCATCCCCAGCTCCGGGTTGTTCTTTAATTGCCTTGCCAGCAATGATCCAGCTTGTCCAGCACCGACTATTAATACTCGTTTCGTATCATGGTCAGGCTTGATATATCTGTCTCTATATATCCTCCATACAAAGCGTGAGCCGCCAATCATCAACAACAGAAGTGACCACACACTAAATAGTGCCCGTCCATATGTTGGCAGTCCAACTGCGAATTGAAACAAAGCCACTGTCAGGACCGCAAGAGTCACGGCCCGAAAAATGCTCACCAGTTCACCGATACTGGCATACTCCCATGCTTTATTATATAGCTGCATGAGTGAAGCGAATAAATGATAGCTGCTGACCAGGACAATCCCACTTAAAAAAAGATTCTCGTAGCTGAAGGTTTCAAGTGATGGATGAAGTGGTATGTAACTTAGGTAAATTGCTGATAACACAATCAACGAGTCAAGACCGGCTAAAGCTAGCAATCGTTTATGATAGCTCATCGTATTCCCCCTTTTCATAATTAACACTTTCCTTTGTTAAAGGCTGACTGGCAAAAATAAATATCTAATGGAAACCCATGTTCTTTTGACATGTACTTTCATTAGATATCTATTAAGAATTTATAACTTTTTTTATTCTAATGTTCCTGATTATTAGAGTCAGTTAACATTGAACATTCTTTATTAAGAAAAAATTAGGCATCTAACCCACCCTCACGCCACACCATTGACAACCGAAGTGTCTAAGGAGTATAGGTTTGTATCCCGTATCCCACAGCATAGCCGAGTGCCTCCATGGATAACGGGTAGGAGGCATCGCCGGTCAGTTCTTCTGACAAAGAATATGTTAATTCTGGATGTAAGTTAAAAGATTCCGAGGAACTTTTTCTTTTTAATTGGTTCTGGAGTGTCCTGATAGACATGATTACCTTGAACCAATAATTCAGCGTTTTCTTGAAAGAAGTAGACTAGGTCGATCCCGTATTTAGATTGAATGATATCCATTGCTTCTGCCATCTTGAAGCCTCTGCTTCCTACATTATGAGCATCTGAAGCAATAAAGTGAGTCAGATTGGCTTCTATTAATTGAAATGAGAAATTACGTATCTTCTTGCCAAAATGCCCGCTAACGCTTGAAGCTGTCACTTGTGTCAGGGCACCTTTTTTAACAAGGTTGTATAAAACCTCAGGTCGTTCAATGATTTCCTGGTTTCTTTCAGGATGGACAATAATCGGTGTGATTTCTTTCAACTGCAGGTCGAACAGCAGCGTTTCTGCGTATCTTGGTACATGGTTCGAAGGAAACTCGATAAATAAATATTGAGTATGGTTTAAGTTTAATATCTCGTTACTTTCTATCCCCTCTACCAATTCACCGTACAGCCTTACTTCCTGCCCAGGAAGAATCTTCAGGTTAATCCCTTCACTTGCCAATACCTGATTCACTTTATCAACTTTAGGAATAATCAACTCTTTTGGGTTATCATACTTGCTATTTTTATGGTGAGGAGTGGCGATGATTGTGTGAATGCCTTCATCGACAGCTGAACGCGCCATTTTTATAGTATCTTCCATGCTCTGGGAACCATCGTCAATCCCCGGCAAAATGTGACAATGTATGTCAATCATCGCTAATCTCCCTCCTTAAAATTGTAAATTTTCTATGACTTTTATAATGTTAGCATTCTATCATCATACCTACAAGGGGATGTTTTTGTCGAATCGTGTCAATTCGTCCCGTAGTAGTAATATTGTTCGTTTCCGTCCATTTTCTTATTGTTGAGTACTACACCAAGCAGTTTGCCCTTAGCCGCAGTTAATAGTTCTTTTGCCTTAATCGCCTGGTCTTGTTCTGTTTTTCCAGAACTTACAACTAGTATCGTACCATCACATTGGTTCGCAAGAACTTGAGCATCAGTAACAGCAAGGACTGGAGGAGTATCGAACAGGATCATAGAGAAATTTTTTGATGCGTCTTCAAGGAACTGCTTCATCGCACGTGATGACAACAGCTCAGATGGGTTTGGAGGAATTGGACCGCTTGAAAGCACCATAAGATTTGCAACATCCGTAAGTTTCACGGCATCCAGCAAAGGGGTCTGATTTGTCAAAACACTGGTCAATCCCACAGAATTTGTTTGATTAAATGTGTAATGAACAGTTGGCTTCCTCATATCGGCATCAACAATCAGCACTTGTTTCCCCTGTTGCGCAAAAGTTACGGCAAGGTTTGCAGCTGTTGTCGACTTCCCTTCCCCTGGACCTGTTGACGTTACCATAAGCGTAGTGATTTTATCATCAATTGAAGAAAAGTGGATATTTGTCCTGATTGTCCTATACTGTTCAGAAATAGGTGATTTCGGATCCAGCTTAGTAATCAGCTTTCTTTTATTGTCCATTAGCTTTTTCTTTGTCGTTTTTTTATTAAGCGCCATGCGACTCACCTCTTATCCTGCTCTTGCTTTCCTGGCGGCTGACTCTTTCCTTTGTGTCACTAATCGTTGCGATAACTCCAAGGACCGGCATTCCAAGAACTTTTTCCACATCTTGTTCGGTCTTTATCGTATTATCAAGGTATTCCATTAAGAAGGCTAAACCAACGCCCGCCATCAAACCTACTACTAATGCGATTGCAATATTAAGAAGCGGTTTTGGCTTGATTGGGGATTGATTTTCAACAATTGCTGCTTTTGCAAGAATACTAACATTATCTACTTTCATAAGATCGACGATTTCTCTTTGGAATACTTCCGCCGTTTTATTCGCAATATCCGCAGCCTTTTTAGCATCTGGATCTTGAACGGTAATATTGACAACTTGGGAATTTTGCTCACTTTGAACGTTGATTTTCCCTACTAGTTCACCCGAAGTCATATTTAAATCCAACTCTTTGCTTACCAATTCCAATATAGCTGGACTTTTAATAATGACGTTATACGTATTGATTAACTGCAGATTCGTCTGTACCTCGCCGACACTATACGCAGCCTGGTCACTTTTTGTCTGGTTTACTAATAGCTGTGTAGAAGCCTGATATATAGGTGTAAGGAAAAAGAAACTGATGATCCCGCTGATCAGTACTGCAATCAATGTAACTACTAAAATCAAATTCAACCTTTTCCTTAACGTCTGCATTAATTCCTTTAAGCTGATTGTCTCTTCCATTTGCTCCTCCATTAATTCATAATCAAAACATGAAGTATTATATCATAAATTGTTGTTTTTTTTTGACTTTCTTGTCATAATTTTAATGATATTGTAATTTTTCTGTGCCTACTACTTAATTTAACAGGATATGACAGTAGCGTGAAGATGTTTTTTATTATTGGATTTATTTTCAAATTTTATCATTTAGAAATGAGGTTAAATAAATATGTTTGGAGGTTACTATGAAATCATTTTTAACTACTATTTTTGCAATACTCTGTGGAGTTGTTTTGCTATGGGGGGAACTTCCACTGGAACGATAAAACAGCAGTCAAGGTTAACGGTGCCAGTGTAACGACGACTGCGGAGAAGCCTGCTAAAAAAATATCAGAACAAAACGACCTGGTAACAGAAGAGGAAAAAGATTTGCTTTCACTTACAAAGAATTGGCCTGAAGCTGCAGAGACTTTCAAACAGGCACAGCAAGAAGGGCGCGCTTATAAGGTGTTAATTGCCGGTTCATCCGCATTGGGAGACGATCCTGTCGGCTGGGCGCACCGGACTAAAGAAGGCTTGATTCAGGCGTTCGGGGAAGAAAATGTGGTTGTCGATATAATAGAATTTGAAATAACATCTTTACAGTTTGTTGAGGAAAACAATCAGGAAGAACTAGCAGCTGCAAAAGCTGACCTGATTCTTTTTGAACCATTTACATTAAATGATAATACGAATGGAGTCGGCACAGAAAATTCACTCATCAATATCCAGACTGTCTTAGATCATATAGAAGAAGCAGATGCCAATACAGTTGTCATTTTAAATCCTCCTAACCCTTTATATAATGCTAGATATTACCCACTTCAGGTTGATGCATTAAAGGAATATTCAGAGGAAAATGACATTCCTTACCTGAATCACTGGACAGCATGGCCTGCACTCGATTCACCAGATATGAATGACTACTTGATCAATGGTTCGCCAAATGATAAAGGTCATGAAGTCTGGGCTCAGTATATACTGGATTATTTGGTTGCCAAAAATTAAACTCTATTTAATCAGTGCTCTTCCATCCGGGAGGGCATTTTTTATTACGTATAAATTACAATTATAGTTTAACCCCCAAACAAACGATGGGTTAATTTCGTATGGGTTTAGGGAATATAATAATACCAATACTTCCAGGAGGTAAGCTGTCATGAAAAAGCTTATTTGGCGTTTAAAGTACCATTGGCATTCTTATCTGCATGGCTATAATAAAGCACTCATTAAAGAGTGCATTTGTTCCAACCTACGCAATAAACTTGCGGAGAGATTGGAATACCACGAAAAAATGGCGACGAAGCACCATCACCAGCTTCAAACATTCCAAACCAGTTTCTCATAAGAAAAAGGAGGCAGATTAGTCCGCCTCCGCCTCCGCCTCCTCGTTTTTATAAAGTGATAATATTCTTTAGGTCTATCTTTAACTCTTCCAGAATCTTTTCAACAGTCATTTCTTTGTCATTCAAACCCTTTTCATATGCATTCTTTAACACTAAGACAAAATTAATATTATTAGCCTCATCCACTTTCACGTCTTTCAATGAATATATCCTCCACGTTCGCTAAATTATGACATTATTCTATTAAACTCCAAGCCATTTGTAAATGCATTTCCAGTAACACTTTATTACATTTTAGTTAAATTAATTTTCATCTCATAGATTTTTAGAGGATGCGACTAAAACTTCGTCCTACTCACACCTTCCGTACAAGGAAGTTACCAATTTTCTTCTAACGCAATCTTATAATCTGGCTCTTTAAGTCTAAGTCTATAATCCCTATTTTTAATGCATCTTGATAAAAACAATATTAACACTTCCTTACTGATTCTAATATCCTATCTTTTAATAAAAAAATGTTTACATATATTAACTGATAAAAAGATTGTATATTTAATATAACTTTACTATTAGGAGGAAATTCAGTTGTTTAAAGCTCGTTATTTTGTAACTGCATTACTGCTTTCTATGGTCAGCTTAGTTCTTTTCGCATCACATTCTTACGCATCTCCTTATTATGAAAGGATTTCCGGTGCTGGTAGAATTGAAACTTCTGTCGAGATTTCAATGGCTGGTTGGGAAACAGCAGACAATGTTATCCTGGCACGCGCTGATAATCCGGCTGATGCTTTGTCGTCAGCTTCTCTTTCAGGTGTTGCTGATGCTCCAATTTTGTTGACATCCCCTAACTTCATTTCCGATGTTGTACTTGATGAAATCGATCGTTTAGGAGCCACAACTATTTACATTCTTGGCGGCAAGGGAGCAATCAGTCCAGTTATTGAGGAAGAACTGGATTCTTATGGTTTTAATGTTATTAGACTTGGAGGCAGCACACGTTTTGATACTGCTGCTTTAATTAATAAAGAAGCGGGAACTTCTTTGGGGACAAAAGCGATTGTCGTTAACGGCTATGCAGTTGCCGATGCTTTATCCGCTTCAAGTAATTCAGCTATCAATCAGATTCCGATTTATCTTTCAAAGACTGCTTCTCTGCCAGTGAATCTGCCGAGCAACATTAAAGAGGTGACTATTTACGGCGGGACAGGTGTAGTCGGTACTCAGGTTGAAGACCTACTAAGAAAACAAGGGAAGAAAGTGACGAGAATTGCTGGTGACGATCGCTACCTGACGAATATTGCAGCTGCTGATCCTACATTGGCAGACAACGTAATCATTGTTCGCGGAACAAGCACTAGCAAAACTTCAGAGCAGTACCCTGATGCAGTTGCCGGTGCCGGGCTGTCGCACAAGCTTGGAGCGAATATCATTCTTTCCCATCCTACTTCTGTTAAGCCAGATGTTCAGGAATATTTCATGAATAACCGTTATTTGGGGTATTTCATCCTTGGAGGTGAAGGTGCTGTTTCTTCTGAAACAGTTATGGATTTAACTTTCCATCCTGATGCAAAAGTTCTCAGAACATTTGACCATAATATCATTGCTTCAGTAATGGACCCAAACAGACCTGTATTGTATTCTTTAAGCGATGATGATAATAGCATTCGTTCCTACAACTTAACAACTGGTGAAGAAAAGGCAATCCCGTTGAATGCTGCACCAGAACAATTGTATGTAGAAAACAATAAAATTTATGTATCGATTGTTCACGGACCGCATGATTCCGATAATTTTGGTGAACAGTCTGGAGAAATTGCCATTATTAATGCCGAACAATTCAAGCTCGAAAAGACATTTGAAATCGCTTTAGATCCTTATGATCTGGTTGTTGATAAACATGGCTTCATCTATGTATCTAGCGGCTCAGCCCAGTGGACAGAAATCAAGAGTTATTCTTCAGTAACAGGAGAAGAAATTTCATCAAAAAGCATTAGACAGCAAAGCTTCCTGGAAATGAACCCTAACCAAACAAAAGTTTACGCGATCAACACCGATGTTTCTCCAAGAGATATTTCTGAATATTATATCTCCAATGGGATGATTACCGGATCAAAAGATTCACCTTACCATGGCGATTATGATTTAGGAAGCTTTAATGACTTCTCAGACATTAAAGCCTCACCAGATGGAAAATATCTTTTCAATAACTATAGCCATGTTTTTAAAGGGAACTTGGAGTACTCTGCCGAACTAGAAGTCCCTTATAACGATATTGCCTTTGATCTTGGACAAAATCGCTTCTATACAGGAATTGGCGGGTATGTTTTCCGACACACCTACTCTGATTTCCTTGTAGACAAGTATTACTTAGCGAATGGCGAAGTTCTTTACATGTACCAGAAGGATGGACAAATTTATTTATTATCTGTTGTCAACGTAGGACTTCTGGAAAAGTTTGCTCTTGAAAAGATTGACTTAGCAAAGGGAACTGATTTGATTAGCGAACAACAATCATTCCAGTCCCTTTCCCAGAATACTTTGCTTGATAACCTTAAAGAGAAAAGTAATTTGAAGTAAAACATAAAGACCCAAACTGCTTGTTATTCCTTTAACCAGTTTGGGTTTATTTTATTTCTATGTATAAGTAGTTATATTTCCTATATTTATCATCAAATATCCTATTTTTCTAAATTTTTATTTTTACATATATTTACTGATAAAAAGATTGTATATTTAAGAGGAAATTACTATTAGGGAGGAAACACCGTTGTTGAATGTCCGTAATTTTGCAACTGCCTCACTGCTTTCTTTCGCTGGCTTGGTATTCTTCGCTTCAAACTCTCATGCTTCTTCTTATTATGAGAGGATTTCAGGTACGAACAGGATTGAAACTTCAGTTGAGATTTCAAAGGCTGGCTGGGAAACAGCAGAAAACGTTATCCTGGCCCGTGCTGATAACCCGGCTGATGCGTTATCGTCTGCTTCTCTTTCAGGGGTAGCTGATGCTCCAATTCTACTGACATCCCCTAACTCAATTTCAGATGTTGTTCTTGAGGAGATTAACCGTTTAGGAGCTACCACTATTTATATTCTTGGCGGCAAGGGCGCAATTAGTCCACTTATTGAAAAAGAATTGGATGCTTTGGACTTTGATGTGACCAGACTTGGGGGCAGTACTCGGTTCGATACTGCAGCAATTATCAATAATGAAGCACAAACTTCCTGGGGTTCAAAAGCGATTGTCGTTAACGGTTATTCTGTTGCTGATGCTTTATCCGCCTCAAGCAATTCAGCTATTAACCAGATACCAATTTACCTTTCAAAAACAGCTTCTCTTCCGGTGAATTTGCCGAGCAATATTAAAGAGGTTATCATTTACGGAGGAAAAGGTGTGGTCGGTACCGAGGTGGAAAGCCTGCTTAAAAAACAAGGCAAGAAAGTGACAAGAATTGCTGGAGATGATCGTTATCAGACGAATATTGCCGCTGCTGATCCATCACTGTCTGAAAATGTAATCATTGTCCGTGGAACAAGCACGAGCAAGACATCGGAACAGTACCCTGATGCAGTTGCAGGTGCCGGACTTTCGCACAAGCTGGGAGCAAACATCATTCTTTCCCACCCGACTTCTGTTAAGCCGGCGGTTGAGGAATACTTTAAAAATAATCGTTATTTCGGCTACTTCATTCTTGGCGGTGAAGGTGCCGTTACTTCTGATACGGTAATAGATTTGACCTTCCATCCAGATTCGGAAGTCTTAAAAACATTTGACCATAACATCATTGCCTCCGCAATGGACCCAAATAGGCCAATATTGTATTCGTTAAGTGATGATGATTACATACGTTCATATAACTTAACATCTGGTGAAGAGAAGTCCATAAAACTAAATGCTTCACCTGAACAATTATATGTAGAAAACGATAAAATTTTTGTTTCGATTGCACATGGGGAACACGACCCTAATCATACCGGTCCGCAGTCTGGAACTATCGCCATTATTGATGCTGGAGAATTCAGGCTCGAGAAGACATTTGAGATAGACATCGACCCATTCGACTTGGTTGTCGACAAATCTGGGTTCATCTATGTATCCGGCGGTTCTGGAAATTGGACTGAGATAAAGAGTTATTCTGCAGTCACCGGGCAAGAAGTATCATCGATTGATGTCTATCAAGAAAACTATTTAGAGTTGAACCCAAATCAATCAAAAATTTACGGAATCAATGCCGATAATGGTCCAAGAAGCATTATAGAATTTTATCTTTCTGACGGGCACCTTGAATATAGAGGCTTCCCTGATCTCGGAGACTATGATATCGGAAGCTATGAATACATGTCAGAAATTAAAGCATCTCCTGACGGAAAGTATCTGTTTATCAGTTATGGTCATGTGTTTAAAGAGGATCTTGGATATGGAGCTGAATTAGAGGTGCAATACAATGACGTTGCCTTCGATCTTGGACAAAATCGTTTTTACACTGGAATTGGCGGGTATATATTCAATCATGATTACAGTGATTTCTTAATCGACAAGTATTATTTAATTAATGGAGATGCCTTTTGGTTGTATCAGCAAAAAGGACAAATTTATGCTCTTTCATTAATAAGCTCTGTAGGATTTGAGAATTTCGCACTTGAAAAGATTGATTTGTCCAAAGGGACTGATTGGATTACCCAAGACCAATCGTTTCTCTCAACTTCAAATAATACTATGCTTGATCACCTAAAAAAGAATAGCAACCAGAAGTAATTCATCTGATCCCAAACTGTCTTAAATTCTTTAACCACTTTGGATTTCTTTCTATAGTATAAGAAAACAGGAACCAAACGTGGCTCCTGTTTTCTGTATAGGTGTATTTAACATCGGGCTATTAACGGATAAAGCCGCCTAATTGTTGTTCCACCGTCGGAGAAACAGCTCCTGTTCCTCCAAAGATATACATATGGTCTATCTCCGCTTTATGCTGGGTGAGGAAACGGCTTACCTGTTCGTGAAGACCATTTGCCGGAGTCAGGATGACTGGTGAGTAAAAATAGTTCGCCAGCGGCGCACCTGACAATGCATCAGGGAATAAATCACCTCTTGCGAATGTCAGACTGCTTGCATCCATTCCGTAGTTTTCCATACTGTATTTAGCGACGTTGACAGAAACCTCATAACGGTTTTGGCCGCCAATCCTTTCAAAGCTGGCTCCTGGCCGAAGCTGCTTGATTCTTGTTGCAACTGAATCGCTCACAGCAGCTGGTCCGCCTACTACGATAAAATTTTTAATCTGAGGATTGTTTTTAATGAACGTCTCCATTGCAGCCGGCAGGCTTTTTGGTCTTACAAGCAGAATCGGCATTCCTGCCGGCCCTGCAAGTGTGGAAGCTGAAAGAGCATCAGGAAAGGCTTCCCCGCTGGCAATCAGCGCCGTATCTGACTCCCAATAATCAACCACTCTCTGGGCAATGCTCGCCGAGACTACATAGCGGTCTTTTCCTGCTATTCGATCAACCTCAATTCCCATGTCTTCCAGTTGGCTTTCGACTGCTGTCGACACAGATCCCGTTCCACCAAGTATGATGGCCCGTTCAGGCTGAATATTTTCCAGTTCAGTGATTACTGACGGCGGCAATGAATTAGGTTTGGTCAATAAAACCGGGGCATCCTCCGCATATGCCAGCGGTCCGCCTGATACTGCATCAGGATAAAGGTCACCACGGGTAATAATCACTGTACTGCTTCCAAAGCCCCAGTACCTTAATGTTCGGCTAATATTACTGGAAACCTGATAGCGATCCCAACCAATTATTCGTGAAACTCCGGGAAGCGTTATCGAATATAAAGCTGTAACAGAATTCCCCCCAAGCTTCATAGCATTGAACATAATTGTGTTGAATCCCTGACCGAGCACTAAATGATCATAAGTAAAAGCACCTGGTGCATTTAAATCTACTTCCTGTTCTTCATTTAAAGTTACTGAGAGCCTGATTGCATCGGAATTACCTGCTACAGAGATAGACGGAGAAGAATTTTTTGCAAGACGGATCTCTTCTGATGCCGGCTTTGTAATGTTCAGGTTTGGTAAAACTGTATCAGGCTGAGTACTGAATGGTCCACTTAATTTATATTCATAAGGGGCTTGTTCATCACTATATCCCATTACGACCAGGTAATAGGTCCCTTCGGGTAGATCATAAGTATAATTTTCATCAACTGGTTCCATTATTTCTTCAGAATTCATTTCATAGATAAAATAATCTACATCATAATTATCTACATGCATGGATTCAACAGTAAAAATACCGCCGCCTGTTGTAAAATGATATTCATGAATTCGATTGTAGTTAATCTGCTGTTTGTAAACTGCTTCAGTCGCAACAGCTTGCGTTGATGTGAACTGATTTTGATAATAAATCAACTCAGAAGATCGCTGTTCAAGTTGATTTACTATCAACTCTTTCCTCAAATCTTCTTTGTTGGTGATGTCCTCTTCTGCAAAAACAGAATTGGTGAATGGCGAAACAATCAGACTGATTGTAGCAACAACGGAAACAAATTTTGTGAACCCTTTCAAAAGATACTCCCCTTTTTTAGGTAAATTTAACAAATTAATATTATGTGATTTTTGTATAGTTGTAACCGGTCTAAAGACCTATTAAAAGGCGAGATAAATTTCCATTTTATACTAAAAAGAGACAGCGAGTCCATTGCTCGCTGTCTTTCCTTCTTATTTATATAGTTTGTCGAAAACAAGGGGGCCAATAACGTTTTCGACACCTGTTACATCGGAGCCGCCAAGGAAATTGAAGTATTTCAGTCCCTGTCCTTTGATCGTATCTTGAATGACTGGAGGGGTGCTGCTCGGATATGTCAGCAGCAGCGGTGCATTATTTTTAGCTGCTAAAACCGCGCCAGTCAATGCATCGGCAAATTTTCCTGCTGATGCTGTTGCAATATAGGCCTGTTCCTTTCCTAGTGGAAGACCATTGACAATCAAGGAGTTCGTTTCAAACCGATCTTTACCCCCAAAGCGCTTGGGGTCGTTTAACTTATCAAAAATAATTTTGCTAACTACTCCTTCGCTTCCTGCTACAATAGTATGCTTATATTTCTTCAATTCTAACTCAATTTCCGGTGTTAGCGCTGACTTCCTTGTAATGAAAATCGGGAAGTTGTTGCGTGCTGCATAAGCAGCAATTGAAAGTGCATCAGGGAAATCATGACTGTTAGCCAAAACGGCTGTATCCCCTTTGACAGGCAGAGCATTGGCAATTTTAATTGCGGTTTCGAATCGATCTTTACCGCCATAGCGGACTACTGTTAGTCCTTTAGATTCTAATGCTTCTTCAACTCGTGTTGTGATTGCGCCGGGACTGCCAAGCAAGACAACCTTTTTTGCTTTTAATCGATCAATCTCCATTTCTGTAGAAGGATGAAGGAAATTTGGGTGTGTCAATAACAATGGAGCATTCAATTGATGCGCTAACGGTGTGCCAGCCAAAGCATCCGGGAAGTCAGTCCCCTTTGCGAGCACGACCGTGTCAGCTCCATTCTTCCAGCCTTCTTTTGAAATGGCTGCTGCCGTTTCATATCGGGTCGGACCTGAAAGTCTTTGGTCAAGGTGTTTTAATTCCATCGCTGCCGTATAACCTGTCTTTCCATCAAGTGAACTGACATTGTACCAGGGATACTGTTTATAAAGCATGTTAAGTCCGCTTTTATGGACATTGGAATTATCATAAACAAAGTTTCCTAGAACCGTTACGGCTTCACTTGTTCCAGCAGTCACTTTTTTAGCCACTGTCGTTTCTGTTGATGGGCCCGTCCTTAGGTTCGCACCTTTTGCTGTAAGTAAAATATCGTTCGCTTCGAAGAAATACTTGCTTTTGTGCAAAAGATTTTCTTGAATTGGATATACCGGCTTGTTGAACTTCAGTATTGGAGAATTATCCATATAAGTGAAATCGGATACTTTAAAGTTGAAAACCGAGCTTGTAATATTCATACCCGGATTAAATCTGTTTATCTCCGCCAAAGCCTCTTCTTGGTAGGCAGATGTATTAACTTCTCCAGTCGCTCTAATAAGAGGACTGTTGACCTGGACCTGGCCGTTATAGGCAAGAACCGCAAAATACCAGCTTTCAAGGACATGGCGGTCATTATTGTTCACTACCGGCAAAATGCCGCTTTCGAATTTGGCGTTAAGTATTTTAACCCCTTCATCTATATTGTACGTAATACTAGTCTTCAATTTTTCCAGATCCGGGCGGGTATTATCAGTAATCTGCATAAGACCGATTCCACCATCATCAGAAATGACTGTTTCCCCGTTTTCATCAAACTGCTCCCATTTGCCGTTTTCGCTGATTGCTACAGCTTTGACGATTTCAGGTGGAATATCGTATTTAAGAGCTGCCTCTGTTAAAAGTCTATTAATTACTTCTACCGGCGGATTCACGTTCATCTCTGTCTGATTCAACCCCTCTGCCAGTGCAGCTTGCAATGGTACCATAAGTAAAAGGACTGCCATTACCATTGATGCTAACTTTTTCAATTCTCCATTCCCCTCTCATTCTATTACTCTTGTTAAATGGTAACATTCTTCCATTCAAGTTTCTACAAATATTGACTTAAATTAGAAATTTGAGGAATTAGGAATTTATCATTCTATTCTTCGAAAAGCACCGATTTTTGTATATCCTCCTATAACTTCACATACTATTGAATAAGCCATTCCATCAGTAAGGAGGCCTGCTAATGCGTAAAAAAAGAAACCATCCAGGTATACTTCTTTTAGTGTTCTTTATTGCTGGTACCTTCATTTTCATGCTTGCCCAATTCTTGTTCAGTTCACCATCCAGCGAGGCAAAGTCTGTTGTTGACCAATTTTATACTTTCGAGCAGGATGCCAACTTTTCAGCTTCGTGGAATTTATTTCATCCAAATATGAAGGAAAAGTTTCCGAAAGCTGCTTACATACAAGACCGGACGCATGTTTTTATGGGACATTTCGGTGCTGAGACATTTTCTTATGAAATTAACGAAGCTGAACACCTGGAGGAATGGAGAGCCGCCAAAGGAGAAAAGACATTTAAAACAGCTTATAAATTTGAAGTCACACAAATGTACACAGGAAAATATGGGAAGTTCAGCTTTATACAAGAGGTATATGTCGTTGAACAGAAAAAAGAGTGGGTTATTCTGTGGAACTTTAATCACTGAGAAATTAAATAATATCCGATAGTTCTAAGTTACTCGTTCTTTGTCGTGTTTAATCGAGAACATTTCATTTTAATTCGTTCTTTATTTAGGTGCAACGAATTTAATAATTCAAACATAGGAGGGTTTAAAAATGCCATTAGTACAGATGAAAGAAGTTTTTACCCCTATAAAGTTCGTAGGAGTTAAATTTTACAAAAGCAAAGAAGGACATACATTCATTAAAGTTGGCAGTAGACCACGAAAAAGTGTCTTCGGCTGATCAAAGACTGTTGCAATTAAAATCAAGACATAGCGAAAATTTATCAGCTTGTTGCCAATGGTAACTGGCTTTTTATTTTTATCGATGAAGTAGAATTGTTATTAGGTAGATGGAGGAAGACACAATTATTGATACTTATAAGCAGACCAAATCCCATATGATTTGGTCTCTTCTTATTCCCTATCGATTAATAGATTATTACCATTAAAATTGTAATTTTATGTTAAAATGTATTGAGTCCAGCTAGAAAATTCTCCAGCGAAGGAGCCTTCAGATGAGGAAAACCCTTTTAATTTTAGGTGTTATTTTATTTTTCATTTCTCTTCCTTCTTCCTTCCCACTGATTATAGAAAAGGTTTATGATCACGAAATGAGTAAGAAGTATAAAATAACAGAAATAAACGAGATGTATAAAGGTGCACCTACAGCATACAGGTTTGCAAATAGTTATATTAATATTTATAATTTATCGAAAAATTATGAACGGTACCGTGATCCTTGGGACAACCTAATTGATATATCTGATATAGATATAGCTATAAATGGTGAAACTGAAGAGATCCTTGAGGAATATCCCGTAAGGCTAGGCGAAGAAGGGTTAAATCAATACAATCATTATTTATCTTATTGGTTAGTGGAAGAGAAACAAAGTGGGAAGACCTCATTTGTAATAGTTATGCAAATGAATGGAGTTCATGAGAAAGCACTTCCTAATGGAGACATCGAGGGATTCGTCCCTCAAGAGGAGCTAAAGTACTCCACAATAACTATTCAAGAAGACGGAACTATTAGTAGAGACGAATTTTCATATGAAAATAAAAATAAATTACAAACAAAACTTATTCCGCCTATGCATTTCGGTGGTGCAGGATATTTTACGGATGCATGGTTCGCTTATCCGTCTATTATATATCCACTCATTTATCCGTTTTTCACAATGATTTTAGGCCTGATTTTTATATTAATAGGCTTTCCTTTCAAAATGTTTTACTACTAAAAAGAGCAGTTACTAGAAGTGACCTCTCTTCCAAAAATACTACGTTACTAGTTTGATATATTTTCTTCATTGAAATAGGCAATGCTACTATAA